>NZ_JAACKC010000010.1 GCF_009939195.1 Acinetobacter kanungonis
CATATCAAAAAATCCCTGCGCTTCTCACTCGTTTTATGCTAAATCTGATAAGTACAAAAATTATAAGTTGAGGATTAGCGTGCTGAATACCTTATTACAATTACTTGGCGGGATCGGCTTATTTCTGTTAGGCATGAATCTCATGACGGATAGTTTAAAAGCACTCGCAGGTGAGGCATTAAGACAATGGCTGGTTCGCTTTACAGATTCTCCTTTGAAAGCAATGTTCTCAGGGATGACCCTTACCATGGTGGTACAGTCATCGACTGCGACGACATTGGCAACCATTGGCTTTGTCAGTGCAGGTGTTCTAACTTTTAGTAATGCGATAGGCGTCATTATTGGAGCCAATATTGGAACGACCAGCACAGGTTGGATGGTGGCATTACTCGGTTTAAAATTCTCAATCGCAAAGCTAGCCTTACCCTTGATTGCAGTAGGGGCAATTCTAAAATTACTTGCACAAGATCGGCTGGCCTTATTTGGCATGGCCATCGCTGGATTTGGGTTGCTTTTCTTTGGTATAGATGTATTACAGCAAGCGATGTCGGCTGTTGCAGATACTGTAGATTTAAGTCGTTGGTCTGCAGACAGTCTTTGGGGAAGTCTACTGCTGGTCCTGATAGGTCTGGTGATGACAATCCTCTTGCAATCTTCAAGTGCTGCGATTACCGCGACTTTAGCAGCCTTAGCCAGTCAGGCGATTAATTTAGAACAGACCTTAACACTTGTGATTGGGCAAAATGTCGGAACGGTATTAACAGCCATATTAGCCGCAATTGGTGCGACAGCCAGCGCTAAACGTACGGCAGCCGTACACGTTATTTTTAATGCAATTACCGCAATTTTTGCTTTCGTACTGCTATTGCCAGCTTTTTTATGGGCTTTTCAGCATGTGAATTATATACATTCTATTGATCCAGTATTAATTGTGGCTGCTTTTCACACGTGCTTTAGTGTGTTGGGGGCTTTAATTTTTATGCCCTTTATTGGCAAATTTGAGCAGATATTGGTTAAATTAATTCCAGAACATGAAGTCTCATTAACACGCTACTTAGATGATTCTTTATATAGTGTACCAGCGTTAGCGATTGCAGCTACAGAGCGTGTGTTATTGCAATCTATTGTTGATATTTATCGATTATTGATTAAATTTATTCGTGGTGAAATTATCTCACCGATGATTAATACCAATGAGCTTGATGCGACCTTAAAAAAAGTAGAAGCCTATTTAGAACAAATGGAAGTTCCACAATCTTCAGCGGATCAACAGCGCTTGATTCTTTTGTTAAGATTGCTGGTATATGTTCGCGTGTTAAGAAATGATTTAAATGAAGTGGCACAAGTCGACTTACTGAAAAAGCAGCAAATTTTACAAGAATTACCGAATGTACTTGCAGAACACCTAGAGCGGCAGATTGTTTATTTACAAGCCGAACCTTTTGCTAAATTTCCAAGTGATTTTGTTGAAGAGTTGGTGCAACTTGAGCAGTTCAGTGCTGAGCAACAAGACTTTTTACGACAAAAAATTATACATGCTTCTGTGAACCATCAGTTGACTGCTTCCCAAACTTTAGAATTGTTGGCAGCTCAACGCTGGATTGTGCATTTGATTACACATACGCAGCGTGTTGCTATGTTGTTAAAACAAGAAGAGGCTACTGAATAGCATTTAATTGGCGACGAGCATGTTTTAGAGCTGTTCTCAACCCTTCTTCTAAGGTTGGATGATAAAACGGTTTTTCAAGAAGTTGATCAAGCGTACAGTCCTCAGCAATCATCCAGCAGAGTAAGTGGGCAATATGCTCCGCTGAGGCCATGAGTAATTCTGCACCTAATATCTTACGCGTCTCGGTATGGATATAGACTTCGAGAGCCCCATAATTTTTAGCTAAAACCTGTGCACGACCTTGACGTTCATAGGATACATAGCCTGTCACAAAAGGCACGTCCTGATTTTTAAGTTGTTTGTAGTTTTGTCCTACGATCGCCATTTCTGGTTCACAAAATACAATCCCGATAGGAGTTAAATTGCGAATGCTTTGTATCTGTTGTATGTTTAAGCAGTTTAAAACGGCTCGGCGTCCTTCATGGGCTGCTTCATGCTGAATAGGTGTAGTCGTGTGCGCATCACCAACAATAAAGATTGGATATTTACCCAGTTGTTTCGTGTCAGGATGAACAGGCAAATTTTTTAGTTCACTGAATTGGCGATCTATATTTTCTAATTTTAAGCTATCTAATAAGGTTCGACGACCTGTTGCCACCAGTAAATAGTCGACTATAAGGCTTTGGTCTTGATCATCTTCTCGAAATTTAATTTTTACCCCAGCATCTGTATTTTGTAGTTGTGTGGGTAAGACTTCGAACTTAAATTCAAGTTCCCGACTTAAAATTTCCTGTGCCAGCGTTTGTAAGGCTGGGCTGGTCAGTGTGCCGACTTTACGGCTGCGAGCAAAAATCGTAGTTTTTACTCCGAGTCGCTGCAAGGCTTGAGCAAGTTCCAGTGCAATCACACCACTTCCAATCACAGCAATTGATTGAGGTAATTGTTCAAGTTCAAAGATGTCATCGGAAGTGATGAGTTTAGATCCTAATTCCTTTTTCCACGCAAGATCAAAACTTGGTGTTGACCCCACGGCAAGAATAAAGCCTCGGGCTTGGTAACGTTCCTGATTGACTTCAATTGTGGAGCCATTAATAAAGTGAGCTTGCCCCGATATTTTATGGCTTGCTTCCCAGTGGGCTACATCTTTTAAGGTTGATTGTGTAAAACGGTCTCTTAATTGACGAACATGAGACATGACTAATTTTGTGTCGATTTCTAATTGGGCTGAAATCCCAAATTTATCTAGTGATTGAGCATCATGTAATTGGTTTGCGGCTGAAATGAGTACTTTGCTAGGCATACAACCTACACGTGCACAGGTAGTATCCCAAGGACCATGGTTAATAATCAGTATATTTGAAGTATGTTTAATTGCTTCTTTATACGCAGCTTGACCAGCTGTGCCTGCACCAATAATAATTATGTCGTACATTTTCTAGCCTTTATAGAAGCAGTGTAAACAAACCCTTATAAAATGATTTGTTTACACTTTTATTTAGGAGTTAAAATTTCACTCCTTGGGGTTGTGTTAATGTTGTTTCAATTACACCATTACGATTAATTGACTGACCTTCGAACGTAATTTCGTTAAATACATGCTTGAATTTGAGTATTTCACCATTTAAAGCATTTTTGAAAGTAAAAATATTATTTCCTTCTAAATATATACTACCTGTAAAACTTTGAGCATTTGTAGAAGGCGCTTCATTTTCAATACGAGTACCAGAAAGTGCGGTTACACTTGGGATATTTAAGATTTGTAGTCCTGAGGCACTTTTTCTAAAGGTTGCCAAACTGTCACTATCTCCAGGAACAGAATTAATTGTAAAAGAAACAGGCTCTACTTCAGGTGTATTAGGATTGTCATTGATTAAAACATCAAAACCAGAGTTATTTTGTAAAACATATAAATCACCATCAGTTGAGGTCGGGTCTTTATAAATACTCAAAGCACCTTTAGTTTCACTGGTTTGGTCGGCATAAGTAATAGTTACTTGGTAGTTAGTATCAGCTTCATTCATGGAAACAATTCTAACTTGGTCTTCTTGGCTTAAACCCCAAGATTGTTTATATGGATAACCAAAAACGCCAGTAACCCAAATATCATTATATTTCTTATCAGCATTTTGATTATCGAAAATGATAATCATTGTTTTTCCAGTGTAATGATCAATTTGCTCAGCTGATAGCTTCATTCCAGCAATTTCATCATCATTAACATCAAAATCCCAGTTTTGATATTTATTTGCAGCAATTTTATTTAAGACGGCTTTAATTTCATTGTCACCATATAAAATATAACAACCAGTATTTGCATATTGCCCCGAATCCATGCACTTTTCGCGGTATACAAAGTTACTTTTATCTGAATCAAAGGCTTTTTTAGCATCTATTGCTAATTGTAATGGTCCTTGGGAAAAGGTATCCATTGCATGATCAATATATCCTTTTGTAGTTGTTGCATCATTAGGATCATAATCACCAAATAGGTATTTCCCTTCCTGCTTTAGTAGGGTAAGTGTCTCTGCGATAGTCGTATTATCTGTTGGAGATGTTTCAGTATTACTACTATTATTACTGGAAGAGTTATAATAACCTTCACTTCCACCACCACCACATGCACAAAGAAGGCTAGTTAAAGAAAGAACTAGAACCCCTTTTAAATAATTCATCAAAAATGCCCCTCTAATTAAATTTCATTATTTATAAAGAATTGAATCGAGAAGATAGCATATTAATAAAGAAAAATAAAAAAGAGGGGCTGGCTTATATACTACTACCCACACTCACCCCAACAGTCGGACGAACGTTCATCGAACTACAAGCAGATAAGAGTAACGTACACATTACGACGACGATCATTTTATTCATGTAACAAACCTTGCTTAAGTGCTTCATTAAATAATTCGCTGGAGCGATGACCGCTTTTACAAATCATTAAAATGGGTTTAGGAAGTTCGTTATAGTACTTTGAAAACTCGATGATATCTGTTTGTGTAATTTTACCGTTATCGATGGGTTGGTAAATGACGCTCACATGGGATTGCTCTGCAATATTCCGTAACTGGCTGACGGAAATATTGTTTCCCATTTCCTGATCGGGTCGATTGACAATCACCGACTTAAACCCTTGTTTTAACAAGAGTCGAAAGGTTTTATCATCCAACTGACCAGAGACGGTAAGGTTTTCGCTCAGTGCTTGTGGTGTTTGGGCTTTCTGAGCGAAAAGCGCTGTGCTATTCAGTAAGGTGCTACACAAAATGCATGTAGCAAAGAACCGCTTAATCATCCAGCAAATCCATTTGTTTTGCCAGTTGATATAGATTGTTAGAACGATTGCCTGTACGGCAGAACATTAAAACAGGTTTTGGAAGCTCATTGAAATGATTGGCAAAAGTGCGTACATCGAGCTCAGTAATTTGACCAGCAACGACAGGTTGATAAACATAATCGAGTCCTGCTGTGCGAGCGGCTTCTTCAATTTGGGCGCTGGTTGGTTGCTCAGGTCCACCTTCCATATCAGGGCGATTGTTGATAATGGATTTAAATCCTTTTTCGACAACTTGTTCAACATGCTCAGGGCCAATTTGACCTGCGAAGCCTACATTTTCGCTCATTGTGTCACTCCATCATCCAATTAAACAATATATGCTTTATGATAGCATTAAGCTGATTGCACTGTTGAATCAGTTGAAATTTTTATAAACGATTACAACCATAAAATAACGTACTGGAGCGCGTATGTACGCTTACACGGTCGAGCCTTTATATGTCAAAAGTGGTCAAGATGTTCTTGCAGCAGATTTTTATCGACCGAAAACAGAGCAAAAACCCGCGGTCATTTTGATGGCACATGGCTTGGCAGGTTTGCGTCAGTTTAAATTGGTGCAATATGCAAAACAATTTGCCCAAGCGGGTTATGCCGTGGTGTTGTTTGATTATCGGTATTGGGGTGGGAGCACAGGTCGACCACGTGAACTGGTGTCTATCAAATCACAATTAGAAGATTGGCGAACCATGATTGCACATCTTCTCGAGCGAAAATCGATTGATTCACGTCGGATTGTTTTGTGGGGAACAGCACTGAG
This sequence comes from Acinetobacter kanungonis, assembly GCF_009939195.1. Lineage (GTDB taxonomy): Bacteria > Pseudomonadota > Gammaproteobacteria > Pseudomonadales > Moraxellaceae > Acinetobacter > Acinetobacter kanungonis. Next base: position 5,698 of record NZ_JAACKC010000010.1, read on the forward strand.
TGGTGGCTATGTCTTAACTCTAGCCAGTGAATTGAAAAATATTCAGGCGGTGATGGTGCAAGTCCCGATGGTGGATGGCAGTGAATTGGCAAAACTCTATCCGATTCCACAACTGCCGAAAGCCTTAAAAATTTCTAGCCAAGATTATATGGGTGGCAAAGTGGGGATGGCTGCGAAAACATTGCCTGTAGTGAGTTTAACCGAATTAAGTTTTATGCCGACCGCAGACAGTTATACGGGATATTCATCGATCGTACACCCTGACTATTTTTGGAGTGGTGAAATTCCAGCACGGGTTTTCTTTAATCTGATTCGTTATCGCCCCATTCAGGAGGTGCGAAAAATTAATATTCCTGTGCTGTTTATTGCGGCTAAAGAAGATAGTTTAATGCCGATTGCGTCGAGTCGAGAGGCAGCGACGAATATTGCACCTTATGTGCAATATTATGAATGGGAGATGAAACATTTCGATATTTATCATCATCCATGGTTTGAAAAAGCCATTTCGACCCAATTAGAATTCTTACATCAACATATTGGAGTCAGCTCATGATTATTGTATGCCCATCTTGTTTGGCGAAGAATCGCGTGCCTGAAGAAAAAATTGAGGCACAACCCAGTTGCGGCCAATGCCATCAAGCTTTAATTCCTTTAGCCCCGATTGATTTAAATGAGCAGAATTTTAGCCAGTTCATCACGCACAGTGATTTACCCATTTTGATTGATTTATGGGCAGAATGGTGCGGACCGTGTAAAATGATGGCTCCTCATTTCGCAGCCGTGGCAAAACAGAACCCTCGTGTGATTTTTGCCAAAATTAATACTGAAGAGTCTCCTCGTTTAAGCAGCGCTTTTCATGTGCGGAGTATTCCAACCCTTGTGTTGATGAATAAAACCACTGAAATTGCTAGAATAAGCGGTGCGCTTAGATCGAGTGAACTGCAACAGTGGCTGGATCAACATTCAAATGTCTAATGCCTAGTCAAAGCACAATAGGCTTGGAGAAATCGTGTCAGATATTCATGTGAAACCAGAAGGGACTTTATCTCTTCAAACCATCGCGATGCCAGCGGATACCAACTGGAGTGGCGATGTATTTGGTGGCTGGATTGTGTCACAAATGGACTTGGCTGGAGCAATCCATGCAGAACGCTTTAGTAAAGGGCGTTGTGCAACAATTTCGATTAATCAAATGACTTTTCTGGTGCCAGTAAAAGTTGGGGATGTGATTAGTTGTTATACCAAAATTTTAAAAGTGGGCAATACTTCAATTCAGATGCAAATTGAAGTTTGGGATAGCCATGACAGTTCGCGTGAAGCGAAACGCGTTACTGAAGGGGTGTTCACCTTTGTTGCCGTCGATGTAAAAGGCAATAAACGTCAAATTCCTGAAGAAGTGAAGCAGAAGTTTATGAGCACTCAATCTGCTTAAGCTTCAATAAAAAAACCAGCAATCCGCTGGTTTTTTTATGCCTCTATCTATTTTAAGCCGACTTACGCTTCGGTAACCACGCCCACAGCATTTGGCATTGAATCGGTTCATTGCCTGCATCATCAATCACGGTCACAGGAATCAGCAATTCACCTTTTTCCTGCTCGGCAATTAACTTTTGCTGTTCTGGACTTAAACTGGCTGTCGCGGTGAGTCCACCTTGTGCAACTTTTAAATAATCGACATGTAAGGTTTTAATCAGCAAAATACGATTATCTGGAACATGTAAACCCGTTAAAAATCCAGTTGCAGTTTCAGCCAATAACGCCATTGCCGCTGCATGCACGCCTTTAATATGGTTTTGCATGTTGCGTTGATTTTCAATACGCACCACCACATGATGTTGATCAACTGCGAGGTAACGAATATTGGCTGTGCCGACCATCGGCACAATACGACCAAAAGCTTTGCTCCAAAGTGTACTCCGAATTCCTTGTGGAAACTTTGAAGTGGCTTTAACCAGTTTGGATAAACGATTGCCTTGTGTCATATCATGCCTCTAGATGCTGAATGACTTCACATTAGTCTTTAAAGTTATTAAATTGCAATGGAAGTCCAAATTGTTGTTCTTTCAAAAAAGCCATTACTTGCTGTAAAGTATCGCGTTTTTTATCGGTCACACGAATTTTGTCACCTTGGATAGATGATTGCACTTTAATACCGCTTTCTTTAATGGCTTTATTAATTTTTTTCGCAGTATCTGAGTCAAGACCATCTTTCAGTTTAATCACCTGAACCACGTTTTTACCCGAAGCCGTCGCTTTTTGCGGGTCTAAAGCTTGTACATCGACTTTACGCTTATAGAAATGGTTTTCCAGCATGTTATAGACTTGCTCACATTGGAAATCACTTTCTGTGCTAATTTTAATTTCTTTTGATTTTTCATTGAGTTCAATTGAAACATCTTGCCCGCGGAAGTCAAAACGCGTTGCAATTTCTTTTTGAGTGTTCTGAACTGCATGATTTACTTCAAAAATCTCTAATTCTGAAACAATATCGAACGATGGCATAGAATAGACCTTTACAAATGGAAAGAATATCTGAGATGCTAGGGATGTTTTCTTCATTTGCCAAGTGTTGTTTACATCAAAGGAGTGCGCAATGATCCGTAAACAAGAAATTACAACATTTGAGTTCCCAGACGATGCCATCATCTGGGATGTCCGTGACGCAAGTGCTTATGCTGAAGCCCATGTAAAGGGTGCGGTCAATCAGCCAATCACGGGCTTGTCAGCAGACTGCTTAACTCAGGTGTCTGCGGATCAGACCATTTACATTTTGTGTGGTGGTGGAAGTAAGGCTCCCCGTGCTGCTGAACTTCTTGATGGTTTAGATAATTCACGTGAGTATGTGGTCCTGATGGGCGGTACACGAGCTGCACGTGATGCAGGTTTACCTTTAGAACAAGGGACCTGATCAAAAAAAGCGCCTTTTGGCGCTTTTTTCGTAAATGAAGAAGAGAACAATAAATACCGCAATAAAAAGAAAGTTAATTTTCGGTCTGCGCATTCGGCTGAGCATTAAAATACGGTTTCTTCGGTTTGGTTTTTTTGACAAAACGCTGAATATCCAGTTTTTTCAAAAGTGAACTCGGAACAGGGCAGGCTTCTGAAAGAATCTTGGCAGCCAAAATTTCACTACACAGGGGTGCAAACAAAAAGCCCTTAGAACCTAAGCCAGCCAAACTATAAATTTCAGTAGCATCATCCAAGCGACCTAAGACAGGGAAGTAGTCTTGGGTTTGTGCACGCACGGAGGCACGACCTTGCCAAGTCGAGGTTGTAGGCAGGGATTGTGCATAACTTGGGAAGACACTGTGGATAAGATTGAAGTTATGCACATGGTCTTCGGCAAGAACCTCACTATCCTCCCGATTCGGATAAAAGGATGCACCCAAAATCAATTGTTCAGGATTCAGCTGCATACAATAACCGCCATAACTATAAGCTTGATCGCTCGCTAAAGCATGTTCTGAATTTTCCAACCAACTGACTTGACCACGAATAGGTTTTAATACGGGATAGTGCTCAAAAAAAGCTTGGCTTTGACGTGCACAGCAGACAATCACATGATCAAAATCACCTAAATGCTGATCCTGTGAATCAAAGACTTGTAGCGTATCATCCGATACAAAATTCTTGATCGTCGCTTGCTGAAACTGAATCAAAGGGTGCTGCAGCATTTGATCTCGTAAAGCATGCGGGGAGACCACTCCTGCTTGTAACAGTTTTAAGCTCGGGAATTCGGTGGCCATGCCACAGTCCTGAGCCGAGCTGGTATTCAGCACTTGCTGAGGATATTCATTGGCTAAACCCAGTAAATCCTCTGCATTTTTGAGCGCCATTTGATTGACTTGAATCGGGCGAAAGGCTTGAAAGGGGGCATAATGGCGAAGCGCATGCTGCCACGCCAAAGTCATTAAATGTTCATGGCTTTGTTCAATCGGACATAGTTTAGGGTTAAGCAAAGCCAAAGGATTTCCTGACCCGCCTGCGAGTGGCGCAGTTTGGTCATAGAGCGTCACTGCATGCCCACGCTGTGCAAATGCCCAGGCACAGCTTAAACCTGCGATTCCTGCGCCAATAATGGCAATTTGACGTTGCTTGGTGCTGATTGGCTTGGAGGCCTCAGTCGTCATTTGATGCGGTTCAGTGTCGCTTTTAGCATCAAGCGTTGGTTTTAACCAACAAGCTTTAAGCATTTCCCGTTTATGCCCAAAACCACGTGGACGAGTGATCTGAATACCATGTTGCTTTAGCCCGCGTTTTAATACGCCAGCTACACTGAATGAGGCAAACGTGGTGCCGTAGTCTGAGAGGCGTACAATATGATTCAACACCTGCTCTTGCCACATGTCTGGATTACAAGATGGTGCAAAACCATCGAGGAACCAAGCATCTACAGGATGGATTTTTTCCATGTTTGGGAAAACATCATGTGCATCACCGAGCCAAAGATCTAGGCTAAAGCGTTCTTCAGGAAAGCTCAGGCGATGGCAGCCTGCAAGAGGTAAAGGATATTGTTGAATTAATTGATCGGCTAAAGGCTTGAGTTCAGGCCACGCATTCAGCGCACGAATCAGATCGGCTTTGGAAAGCGGAAACTTTTCCACACTCATGGCATGCAGGTGACTATGGTTGTCGGGACGACAGTGTTGCCACATTTGCCACAACGCCAAAATGTTTAAGCCTGTACCAAAACCTGTTTCACCGACTGAAAAATATTGGTAGTCCGTTAAATGGGCTAAACGTGTGGCGAGATCATTGCCATGCAGGAACACATGGCGGGTTTCGAGTAAACCATTGTCTTTGGAAAAATAGACATCGCCAAATTGTTTAGAAACAGGCACCTCGATGCCATCAACCTGATGCCAATCGAGTTCGGCGGTCTGTATTACGTGAGACAAAAGTTTTAACCTTTAAATGAAAGCGCGGAAAATTACCATTGGCGACGACGTTTGGTTTGTGCATAACTGGCAATCAGGAAGCCTAGTAGCACACCTACTGCAAGCGTCACAGCGCCGTAAATAAACATTTGCGCGCTGCGTTCACTTTGCAGGACTTGAACCTGTACACCCAAATTGTCGTTCTTTAACTGTAATTCCTGATTTTGTGCCAATGCTTCTAAGTTGGCTTTTTCCAACTGTTGCAAGCGCATGGATTGGTCTTTGACCAAGGCTTTAATTTTTAAATCTTGTAAGGCTTTATTCTTGGCAAGTTGTTCCGCAGTGAGGGGTTGTGCCTCTTGCGGCTGACCGTTTGGATTCACTGTCGCAACTGCGGGAATGACACGCGGTTTATCTGCAGGAAGTGTGTGTGGCGCTGTTGGTGCTGGTGCAACAGGTGCAGCAGGCGCTACAGCAGGAGCTGGAGTTGTTGCAGGTTCTACTGCCCAAGCCGTAGAACATAAAAGAGAAAGACCCAGTAAACTAGGAACAACAGCGCGCATGAATTTTATCCTTTAGGAAACGCTTTGTTAAACGGTTTAACCTCGATTTTTGCATAGACACCTTCTTTCAAGAATGGTTCATCTTGCAGCCAAGCATCGAGTGCTTCACGGCTATCGAAATCTACAATAATTGTACTCCCGTAAAAACCTGCCTGTGGATTACTTGGATCTTTTGGCATAGCACCTGCGACGATTAAGCGACCTTCAGCATCTAATTGTTCTAAACGTGCAAGATGTTGAGGGCGTACCGCAAGGCGTTTTTCTACAGTACCGTCTTGATCGGTACAGGTCACAACAAATAATGGCATGATGATTCTCAGCGCGCTAAACGAATATTAATCTTCAGAGGACTTAAAGTATTTACGCAATACAATAAACTGGATAATGATAAAGGAAAACATCACCAGCATGTCACCAAAAGCGGTAAATTCACCCCAATATTTTCCGTTCATAAATAAGAAAGCGAAAAATACATGCAAGCCAGACATCACTGCAAACATGGCTGCCCAAGCATAATTCAGTCTTTTCCAGCCTTGCTCACCCAAATTAAAAATGGGAGCAAATAATCGTTTAATTAGAGGGGTACGATCCTTACTAAAATAAGGCGATAACAGGAAAGCACCTGCAAAAACCATATTCAAAATGGCCGCTTTGAGGCGAATATAGAAATCATCACTGAGCATCAGGGTAATGCCACCAAAAATAACCGTCATAAACAGTACAATCCACTGCTGTTTATCCAAACGGAATTTCTGCATGATGAACAGGGCGCCATACACCACCAACATGGAAAGGATTAAACCTGTTGTTGCCACCAAGATATTATTATTGTCTACGCCACCAGCGGAACCAATCAATTGCAGAAGAGGGTGCTGAGTGTCTTTCGGATCTACCGTCTTATATAAATAAAAGAAAATAATGAGTGGCACAAAGTCTAAAAGTGCTTTCATGTTAGAGTATCTGAATCTGTTTAATAAAGTGGCTTAGTATAAGTGATGCTTGGCGTAGATTTACATACACATAGTAATATTTCTGATGGAACTTTGTCACCAGAACAACTGGTGCATGCCGCGCATGAAAAAGGCATCCATACGTTGGCCTTGACCGACCACGATACTATGGACGGTTTGGCTATGGCTGCACAGATTGCACATGGCTATGACATGCAGTTAATTTTAGGGGTCGAGATTTCCAGCCAATGGTCACGTCCCGCCACCAAAAAAAGTTATAGCGTGCATATTGTGGCATTGAATATGCAGCAGCCTGAACCCTTATTGGCGGTGTTGGAACAACAAAAGCAGATCCGTGCCGAACGTGCAGCGCAGATTTGTAGTTTACTCACACCGCTGATTGGTCAGGATATTTATACCGATGTGTTGGCGAAAGTTGATGGTGAGGCGGACAGAATTACACGGACCCATATCGCCAAAACTTTGGTAGAAAAAGGCATCGTAAGCCGTGTGCAGCAAGCCTTTGATAAATATATCAAGGAAGGCAAAAAGGCCTATGTCAAGTTTGATGGTTTGGGACTAGAAGAAACCATTCAGGCCATACATGCCAGCCGTGGCTTTGCTGTTTTGGCGCATCCGACCCGCTATGATTTATCTGCCACCAATGTACGTTACCTAATTGAGTTATTTGCACAATCAGGTGGAGATGCCGTGGAATTACCGCCACAGATTGATCCGCCTGCAACACGGCAGATGGTGGATCGTATGATTGCAGAATATGGCTTAAAGGTTTCGGTGGGCAGCGACTTTCATGGTGAAAATATGCCGTGGATTAAATTGGGACATATTCCAGTCGTCAAAGCGGGGCAAGTCGGGATTTGGGAAAGCTTTGTTTAAGCGAGCCGTCTCATATTCATTTCTTTTGGAGCGCTCCATATGAACCTTTCCATAATATTAGATATCAATTGGGATGGTTAGTAGCTTTAAAGTAAGCCGTTAATTACACGTTGTTTCTTTTTGTTTAATTCAGCAATTCTTGTGTTGAGCTTTTTACTTTCAAGTTTTTCGACTTTGCAAGTCTTCAAATAAATCTTAAAACAATATATGCCCATTACAATTGCGAAGGAAAAGAAAACTAAAGCAAAGAGTGCAACAGCCAGACCAGTATAGTTTTGCCCGAACAAGAATGGGATAAATAAAAGCCAAAAGACATAAAATAAAGCGATCCCACATAGCGAAACGACAATCGGTGTAAACATCACGAAAGGGAGTGCAAGAGAGTATTTGGAGTTATACTGCTCTAGAGACGCTTTTGCTTCCAATAGTTCTTCTTCAATCCGTAGAAGATCTGGTATTACTTGAGCAAATGCATTGTCAATCAATGTATTTGGAGCAGCACTAGGTGTAGAATGATTTTCATTTTGGTTCTTCATATTTTTCATTTTTAATAGGACGAATGGAAGCTTATTGCCTTTAAACAGGATATCAACAAATAGGCAATATATTTTAAAGCAGATTGTTATCCTGCGCTTGAATCGGTGGAGGGGTTGGTTTACCCAAAGTGCCTAATAATTCGATTTCAATGGTACGCACCATCGCATCTAAAGGTAAGTCATTGCTTTGTGTACCAAAGGGTTCTTCAATTTCTGAACTTAAGGCATCTAAACCTAAAAAGGTATAGGCTAAAATGCCCACCAATAAAGGCGTCGCCAAGCCTAAGGTTGCACCCAGACTAAAGGGCAACATGAAACAAAAGAAATATACGGTACGATTCAGGAGTACCGAATAAGCAAAGGGTAAAGGCGTCGTCGCAATACGGTCACAGCCTGTTTGCACCAAACTCATTTCCGCCACATGTTCATTCATTTGCGCATAAATAATGTCGGAAATTTCACCTTCTTTTAGGGCTTGCATTAGCTCCCACTGAATCAGACTCAGGGTGTATTGCGGGGCGTTCACTTGTTGATAAAGTTGAGTGAGTGCTTGTTGGCTTAAGCCTGTGGTTTCAGTCAATTCGGTTGGATTCTCAGTTTGATGGCGTAGCCGATCACGCAACACATTGGCAAACACAATTACATGCTGAATAATCCTTTCACGCCTAGCCTGACTGAGAATACGACAGTTACGGTCAAAATGTCGGGCATTTGCAATGAGCATGCCCCACAGTTTGCGTGCTTCCCACCAGCGGTCATAACAGGCGGTATTTTTAAAACCGAGGAAAATAGACAGCACCACGCCAATCAGGGTAAAGCCGACCAAAGGCAGTTCTGGGAAATGAAAATACCCCATATGGGACAGACCACCGACAATAGTGGAAATCAGCATGACCACGCCTAAAGGAGGCAGGACTTTCGGGAGGATGGTACCGCGCCATGAAAATAATATTTTAAAGACGTCGGGTTGTTCTCGCACAATCATGTGGGGATATTCATCATTTATTTTTGCTTGATCTTCATCTGTCACTGAGCATTTGTCAATATTTGCTGAAAGGCTTTAAGTGGACTTGATTAAGCCCTGTTCAGCAAAAGAAAAACTGCCTGTCGCAGCAATCACGCAATGATCCAATAATTGTATTTCAAGCAGTTGACAGGCCTGTGCAATTTGCTGGGTCAGGGCAATATCGGCAGCCGAAGGCAGGGCATGTCCCAAGGGATGATTATGCGCAATTACAATGGAACTGGCCTGTTGTTGCAAAGCATGGCGGAGCAATTGATTCAGGGATACAGTACAGCTATTCAGTGAGCCAAAGAACAGCTTTTTAAAGTTGAGTTTACGCAACTGGCTGTCGAGACATAACACCGCAAACACTTCCTGTGTTTCACCCAATAATTCAAAACGCAGATAATCTAACAGTTGGCTGGAATTTTGAATTTCGAGGCTGTGCTGTTGCAGTTGTTGCGCGACATAGCGCCGTCCCAGTTCTTTCACCGCCATTAGTTGGGAGTATTTGGTCGCGCCAATACCATGAAACTGACTGAGTTGTTCTAGCTGCGCATTGAGAATCGGAGCGAGTCCGCCAAAATGACCAATTAGCAGTCTGGCTAATTCAACGGCTGAATGTTGTTTAGAGCCAGAACGCAGGAAAATTGCCAAGAGTTCGGCATCGGACAGGCTATTTGCCCCTTGTTGCAATAAGCGTTCGCGTGGACGCTCTTGTTCAGGCCAATGTTTGATCGATAGATTCATTTTTGTTTAACTTTTTAGTGTTTATTATCAAGTTACGCCCCAGTCAATGTCTTGGGGATGCGGTTATTTAATGCTATTGTGAGCGCCACTGCAACAGAAAGGTATACTGTTTGTGAGCTTTGACTTAAGTGTAATTCCAAATAAAAACATCATTTTGGCTGTTACTGGCGGAATTGCAGCCTATAAAAGTGCCATCTTGGTTCGTCGACTCAAAGATCAGGGATTTAATGTGCGGGTGGTCATGACCCACGGGGCGCAGGCATTTATTACTCCGCTGACTTTTCAAGCCTTGTCAGGCAATCCAGTGCATACCGAATTACTCGATCCTGAAGCTGAAGCAGGTATGGGGCATATCGAACTGGCACGTTGGGCAGACTTGTTATTGGTTGCTCCAGCCAGCTGCGATACCTTAGCCAAGTTTGCCGCAGGTTTGGCGGATGATTTGCTTAGTACCTTATATTTGGCGACCAAAGCACCGGTTTGGGTTGCACCTGCAATGAATCAGCAAATGTGGGCCGCCAAAGCCACGCAACGTAATCTCAATACTTTAATTGAAGATGGCGTGCATGTGATTATGCCTGAAGCTGGTTCTCAAGCTTGTGGTGATGTCGGTTTAGGGCGTATGCCTGAGCCTGAAGATTTGGCCTATCAGGTCACTGAATATTTCCATAAAGCACAGCGTGCCATTGCCGAGAAATTCGGTCTGTTGGCGAGCAAGCATGTGGTGATTACCGCAGGTCCAACCCGAGAAGCGATTGACCCTGTGCGTTATATTTCCAATCACAGCACAGGCAAAATGGGCTTTGCTCTAGCAGCGGCTTGTTATGCGGCAGGGGCAAAAGTGACTTTAATTGCAGGTCCTGTCAGTTTGGATACGCCGAATGGTGTACGCCGTATTAATGTGTCATCAGCGATTCAAATGTTGAATACCAGTATGCAAATGCTGGAAGAAGGCTGTGATATTTTCATTGCGACCGCGGCTGTAGCGGATTATCGCGTGGCAGAAGTCGCAGAACATAAAATTAAAAAATCAGGTGATGAGCTGAATGTCGCTTTGGTGAAAAACCCCGATATTGTTGCGACCATTGCCCAACAGCAAAAACGTCCATTTATGGTGGGTTTTGCCGCAGAAACGCGTAACGTGGAAGAATATGCAGCAGGCAAGTTGGTGGCTAAAAAGCTGGATATGATTGCCTGCAATGATGTATCCCGTGCTGATATTGGTTTTGCTTCCGATGAAAATGCCATGACCGTGTTTTTTGCCAATCAATATCACATGGACAAACGTGATTTAGAAAAAGCCTCAAAACAAGAAATTGCACAACAATTGGTAGAAGCCATGCACGATGCTTTGCAGCATCCTGAAGCCAAATAACGCTGTGAAATTTTTATGAAAATGCAACGAATTCGTTGCATTTTTTATGTATGCTACATTTGAAGAATAAAGCTGAGTGTTTGCATAAACATTCCGTATATTTTCCCTGATAAATAAATCATAGCCACAGTTTTTGATAGGACATCTCATGATTAAAAAAACTTTAGCCACCGTTGTAATGTTGTCATCTTTGGTCCTTAGCCATAGCGTTATGGCGGCAGGTTTAGAAGATGATATGAAAACCCTTGGGAAAAATTATAAAGCCTTTAATCAAGCTTCAACTCCACAAGCAGCAACCAGTGCCTTGAACAATATGCGTGGTGCAGCGGTGCATGCCAAGCAATATAAATTGAAGGCACATACGGCTGAGAAAGTGCCAAGTTCGACGGCTTTATTCGACCAGATTATTGTCGAAATTGATAAAACCAAAACGCTGGCACAAGCAGGTAAGTTAGACGAAGCGAAAAAACAAGGGAAGAAAATTGGCGAATTACGCGACCAAGGACACAAATACTACGCACACTAATTGATGGTTGTGAAGCACGTTGTAGTATCCAAAACTGTACCCTGAAAAGGTACAGTTTTTTTATGGCTGATGGATAAGATCTTGGTTGTAATTGAGCATGATTCAGATTTCCAGCTTTGTGTAGAGTTGCTACATTAATAACAGAAATCTTGAAGGATCTATGGGCATGTCTTCGCAGCAACATTATCAACGGATTGCTCAAGCCATTGAGTATATCCAGCAGCATTTTCAGTATCAGCCGACTTTGGATGAAGTCGCTGCGCAAATTCATTTAAGTCCTGCTCATTTTCAGCGCCTGTTTAGTGAGTGGGCAGGTACCAGTCCGAAGAAATTTCTGCAATATATCAGTTTGGAACATGCCAAATCGATTTTAAGATCGAAGCAATCGGCCTCTTTATTAGAGACGACTTTGCAAACAGGGTTGTCGAGCAGCAGTCGGTTACATGACTTGTTTATTCAGATTGAAGGCATGACGCCCGCAGAGTATAAGCAAGGGGGTGCAGGACTAAAAATTCATTATCAATTTGCGGAAACCTTATTTGGTCGGGTGTTGGTGGCTTCTACAGAAAAAGGCGTATGTGCTTTGTCTTTTATTGAGCAAGATGAACCTGCTTTACAAGAGTTGCGCTCCAAATTTCCCAATGCAGAATATCTACAACAAGACGATGCCATGCAGCACCGAGCCTTGGCATTGTTGACTGCACAGCCCCATTCGATTGAGCACGTGAAATTGCATTTAAAGGGTTCAGCTTTTCAATTAAAGGTCTGGGAAAGTTTGCTTAAAATTCCTGCTGGGCAACTGACGAGTTATGCGGATGTCGCGGCACAGATTGATCAACCCAAAGCGGCACGCGCGGTGGGAACAGCTGTCGCCCATAATCCCGTGGCATTTTTGATTCCCTGCCATCGGGTAATTCAGGCATCAGGCGTACTGGGCAATTATCATTGGGGTACAACCCGAAAGACCGCCATGATTGGCTGGGAAAGTGCGCAAAGCGAAGCAAAGGACCAAGAGGCTTAAGATGTCTTTATTTCCAGTTGAATATGATTCAACACAGAATTTACTGCCTTATGACGGTTGTGTGCATTATTACGGTCAAATTATGGAGGTTGCTGAGGCAGATCATTATTTGCAACTGCTGTTGGAAAGCATTGCTTGGCAAAATGATTTGGCGGTGATCTTTGGCAAGACCATTGTGACCAAGCGCAAAGTGGCATGGTATGCCGATCAAGCCTTTTCCTATACCTACTCGAAAACCACCAAACAGGCTTTGCCGTGGACGCCCGAACTGTTGGCTTTAAAAGCTTTAGTCGAAGTCAAAACGGGGGAAACCTTTAATGCTTGTTTACTGAATCTATATCATTCGGGGGAAGAGGGAATGGCATGGCATAGTGATGCTGAACGTGAATTAAAACAACATGCAGCCATTGCTTCTTTGAGTTTGGGGGCAGAACGCAAGTTTGCTTTTAAGCATAAGCAAACCCATGAAAAAGTGGAGTTGCAGCTAGCACATGGCAGTTTATTAGTGATGAAAGATCAGACACAAACCTATTGGCTACATCGTTTGCCACCGAGTAAAAAAGTACAGGGTGTTAGGGTAAATTTGACTTTTAGAAGGATGAATGAAGTGCAATAAAAAAGGCTGAATCGATGATTCAGCCTTTTTAAATCCATCATAAAAGAGGATTTAAGCTTGACCTTCAGCCATTGCAGCTTGAGCACGTTGCATATTCGCTTCGAACTCAGCATCAAAGTTGATTGGCGTTAACAATAACTGTGGGAAGCTGCCTTTAGTGACCATATCGTTCACCGCTTCACGTAAGAATGGGAACAAAATGTTCGGGCAGTATGCGCCTAAGATGTAAGGAAGACGTTCTTCTTCAACACCATCAACCAAGAAGATACCGGCTTGCGTTACATCAACGATAAATGCCGTATCGCCAGCATTGTTTGCTTGAACAACAACTTTTAAAGACACTTCGAAATGTGTTGGATCAACTTTTTCCGCAGAAGAAGAAAGGTTGATGTTGAGTTCTGGCTGCCATTCTTTAGTGAACACTTGCGCGCCAGGAACTTCAAAAGAAATGTCTTTGGTATAAATACGTTCGAGTGCCAATTGTGGTTGAACTTGTTGTTCTTCGCTCATTCTTAAATCCTTAATATAAATTTGAACTATGCTTTATGGTTAAGCCAATAATCCGTCGAGTTTACCCTCACGCTCTAAAGCATAAAGCTGGTCAAACCCACCAATAAATTGTTCACCAATAAAAATTTGTGGAACAGTACGGTGGTTGGTACGTTGCATGAGTTCTACACGAACTTCGGGCGCTTCGTTGGATAAATTAATTTCTTTGTATTCAACGCCTTTACGCTCAAGAAGCTGTTTTGCGCGAACGCAGTAAGGACATACAGTTGTAGAATAGATCGTTACTTCAGTCATTAGAGTCTCCTTAAGCAATTATTTGGCTTTTACCAAAGGTAAGCCTTGCGCTTTCCAGTTGCTGATCCCGCCGTCTAAACGGTAGCTATCTGCATGACTGACTTGTTGCAAAGCTGAACCTGCGACTTGACCAAGGTTGCAAATAAACACCAATGGACGATCCGCAGCTTTTAACTCTTCGACATGGCTTGCAATTTGGCTGTAGGGAATGTTACGGCTGCCACTGATATGACCTTCACGGAAGTCTTTTGCATCACGTAAATCAATCAACATGGCATTTTTTGCTTTCACTAAAATACCCAAAGATTGTGGAGAGATTTTGCGACCATTGCGCTGTCCTTCAAGAACGAAGAACAACACCACTAATGCCCCAAGTGTTCCAAATAAAAAGGGGTGATTCCCCATAAATTCCAACCAACGTTCCACAAATCACCTAATTACAATTCAAAATTGCCTAGAGTATAGCTCATAAATATGGTGATCAAAATCACCGCTTCAAGGGGAGGACAGACAGAAAGTCTAATTTTTTTGCTGTGCTTCAGCAATTTCATCCATTAAACGTAAAAAACTGTCTAAACGACGAGGCAAAATTTCACCATCACGGGCAGCCAAACGCAGTGCGCACTGTTTTTCATGCTTATGGGTACAGTTACGGAACTGGCAGTAGCCCAAGTGATTTTGAATTTCTGGAAAACCCTGTTGCACTTTTTCAGTGGTCAGATGCCACAAACCAAATTCACGAATCCCTGGTGAGTCAATCAGTGATGCACCCTGACCAAAGGGAATCAGACGGGTGGACGTCGTGGTATGTTGTCCCAATGCCGAGTTTTCAGAAATGATGTTGGTCTTCTGTGCTGCATCAGGAACAATGGTATTGATCAGCGAGCTTTTACCCACCCCAGACTGACCCACAAAAGCCACGGTTTCACCTTCGAGACGTTGGGCGATTGCACTCACATCGCCATCACCCAGAGACTGGCACTGCATCACTTCATAACCCAAATCTTGATATTCTTTCAGCATATCCAGAATCGGGTCATTTTCTTTGAGTAAATCGGTCTTGTTTAGTACCAATAACGCAGGAATGTCAGCCTCGGCACACGCCACCAAATAGCGGTCAATCAAGGTCGGAGCAGGTTCGGGTAAGGGTGCAAATACAATTACAATCAGGCTGATATTGGCTGCCACAGGTTTGACTTTGTGGTAACGGTCAGGACGGGTCAGCAAGGAGCGACGCGGATGAATGGCGGTAATAATGCCGAGACCTGTATTCGGATCGGCTTGCCATTTCACTCGATCGCCCGTGACCAGTAATTCTAGATTGGTACGGGTATGGCAGCGCCAAATACTGCCCAATTCAATCGGTTTCCAAAATGGTTCAGGCTCACCATCTTGCACATTCGGTTTTTCAGGATGCGTGTCTGGCACCGACAAGGCTTGCACCTCAAGTTGACGTCCGTAGTGTTGAACCACCAACCCTTCTAGATCATTTGAGGTGTCAATTTCTTCTTGACGTGTTTTCTGCTGTTTCTGAATACGACGCTGCTGTTGTTCAGTTAAGCGACGTTTACGAATTAAAGCCATTCATATCCTAAAAAACCATGAATTGAAGATGGCAAAAATAGCATGAAGCGGGGGATGAGTTACAGCATTGAGGACATTAATTTGCTACTATAAATGTTTTTATAGCCAATAAGATTGCACATTTATGAGCAGCACGCCTGATACTCGCCTCATCTGGATTGACCTTGAAATGACAGGTCTAGATACCGACAACGACCAAATTATTGAAGTTGCAACGATTGTGACAGATGACCATTTAAATATTTTGGCGGAAGGTCCTGTGCTGGCTGTGCATCAGTCTGATTTAATCCTGAATGCGATGGATGAATGGAACACGCGTCAACATGGTCAGTCGGGTCTGATTGAACGTGTGCGCCGCAGTAAATTGACAGCCAAAGATACGGAACAGCAAACCATTGAATTCCTGAAAAAGTGGGTCAATCCAAAGAGTTCCCCGATGTGTGGCAACTCGATTTGTCAGGACCGCCGTTTCTTGCATCGTTTAATGCCTGAACTCGAGCAATATTTCCATTACCGTAACTTGGATGTATCTTCAGTAAAAGAGTTGGCAAAACGCTGGCGCCCAGAAATCATGAGTGGTCTGAAGAAAAATGCCTCACATTTGGCGATGGATGACATTCGTGATTCGATTGCGGAACTGAAATACTACCGTGAATACTTCTTTATTATGAATAAAGACTAAAATCAAATGGGCGAGAAATGGGGGTGTAAAGCCCCATTTTTATTTTTTGTTTGTCATATTTATCGGTTATATTTTCGACATTCCAATGCGAGGGTGTACAGCTTTGAGTTGTTGGTTTAAAGCAAAGTACAATTTTATATTTTTATTCATTTTAAATTATAACAAAGGGTTTAAGCATGCAAAGTAATAATCCCATACTCAATCGTGTAGAGGTCTATGCAGACTATAGCCAGCCAATGACCATTCAAGGTGCGATTCAAAAGTCGGTGTTACTGACAGTCATCGCTGCAGTGGTCGGGTTAGGCATTTTCTTCTATAGTTTTATCAGCCTAAATATTTCAATTGCCTATAGTGCTGCAATTGTTGGGGCGATTGGTGGCTTTATTTTGGCACTGATTACCACCTTTAAGCCGAATACCGCGAAAACGCTTGCCATTCCTTATGCACTGTTTGAAGGAGCATTTCTGGGTGGGGTGTCGGTTATTTTCCAATTGAAATTTCCAGGTGTACCGTTACAGGCATTATTGGCAACTTTTGTCACGACCTTGGTCATGTTTACCTTATATCGCTTGCAAATTGTGCGTGCCACTGAAAAATTTAAATCAGTGGTACTCTCGGCCACTATTGCGATTGCAATTGTATTTGTGGTGCAATTGGTGATGCGTTTGGCTTTTGGTTCCAGCGTCCCATATATTTTTGAAAGCAACTGGTTAGGGATTGGTTTTGCGGCTTTTGTTGCAGTGATTGCTTCGTTAAACCTGATTCTTGATTTTGACCTGATTGAAAGCAGTGCTGCGCAACATGCACCGAAGTCCATGGAATGGCTCTCTGCCATTGCCTTATTGGCAACTTTGGTGTGGATGTATTACTCATTCATGCGTTTATTAAGCCTGATTCAAGGCGATGATTGATGATGCTTTGATGCGATTCATCCAGCCAAATCCAACTTCACCCTGCTTTTGCAGGGTGAATTGTTATGAATCTGTGATTTGCTGAAAAAAAGGCGCATTTTGCAATTTTGTTCTGATGCCAGACTTGGCATTATTCATCTAAATTATTTTAAGTGAGAGTCACATGTCACAAGGACTACTAGCGGGAAAACGCTTTCTGATTGCGGGTATTGCAAGTAAGTTGTCGATTGCATTTGGTATTGCTCAAGCATTGCATCGTGAAGGTGCAGAATTGGCCTTTACCTATCCGAATGAGAAGCTCAAAAAACGTGTTGATGAATTTGCTGCGCAATTTGACTCAACATTGGTGTTTCCTTGTGATGTTGCTGTGGATGCAGAAATTGACCAAGCTTTCGTAGAATTGGCGAAACACTGGGATGGTCTAGATGGGGTGGTTCACTCGATCGGTTTTGCACCTGCACATACTTTAGATGGCGACTTTACCGATGTAACGGATCGCGAAGGCTTCCGTATTGCGCATGACATCAGTGCTTACAGCTTTGTTGCGATGGCACGTGCTGCAAAACCATTGTTGTTGGCGCGTCAAGGCTGTTTATTGACGTTGACTTACCAAGGTTCTGAGCGTGTTATGCCGAACTACAACGTGATGGGTATGGCGAAAGCATCTTTAGAAGCGGGTGTACGTTACTTGGCATCTAGCTTGGGTGCAGACGGTATTCGTGTGAATGCAATTTCAGCGGGTCCAATCCGTACTTTAGCGGCTTCAGGCATTAAATCATTCCGTAAAATGTTAGATGCGAATGAAAAAATTGCACCGTTAAAACGTAATGTAACCATTGAAGATGTGGGTAATGCTGCGTTGTTCCTTTGCTCACCATGGGCAAATGGTATTACCGGTGAAATCATGTACGTTGATGCAGGCTTCAATACCGTAGGTATGAGCCCTGACTTGATGGGCGATGACTAATCACTGTTGTGATAAACAAAAACGGCACTTCAAGTGCCGTTTTTTTATGACTTGAATTTCAGATTTATTCAGGCAATTGCTGAATAGGGCTGCCGCCCAAAGCTTGCATCAGCGTGACATAGGCGTTGTATTGACTTTGCTTGGTGTTGACCAAGGTCAAACGGGCGCTACGGGTGGTTTCCTGTTGATCCAGCAAGTTCTTTAAGGCCACGGCACCATAACGATACTGAACATTGGTCAGGCGTTCGGCTTTTTCTGCAAGTTCTAAATTACGCTGTTGTAATTTGACCTGCTGATCCAGTTCACTGCGTGAAGACAAGGCATTTTCCACGTCGGCAAAGGCCTGATACAGACTTTGACGATATTGCACAATGGCTTTTTCATAGTCTAACTGGCTAATTGCAATATCCTTTTTCATATCGTTATATTGCAAAAAGGGCAGGCTTAAACTGGCACCCAAGGTCAGGGCAGGGTTACGTAGCAGTTGCGTTAACGAGGTGCTGCTGCTGCCTAAATTGCCCGTCAAACTGATCGAAGGATAATAGCTTGCTGTGGTTGCATCTTTGCTGGCCAAACTTTCACGCAGGCGTAATTCCGCTGCTTGCAAATCTGGACGACGTGACAAAATGTCCGCAGGTAAACCTGCGGCAATGCTCGGTAAAGCCAGTTGTGGCAAGCGCTGTGGCTCTTGAACATCCAGTTGTTGCACAGGCATATGTAGCAGGACGGCAATCGCGGTACGGGTTTCGACCAAACTTTGTTGAATCTGACTCAGACTGGCTTTCTGACTCTGTACCGACTGCTCCGCTTGGGTCAATTCCAAACCTGAAACCGAGCCTGCCTGATATTGTGCTTTGATCAGATCATACAGTTTTTGTGAAGTGGCAAGGCTTTGCTGTGCAGTGCTACGGCTTTCATTGTAATACGCCAATTGCCAGTACAGCTTCGCCGTGGTGCCAATCAAGCTTTGTGCAGTGGCTTGCAGATCTTGTTCAGTTGCCAGTGCTTCCCATTTCTTGGCTTCGGTTTGACGTGCCAATTTACCAAATAAATCGACTTCATAACTGAGTCCAGCACCCAAAGACAAGCCGCTAGAATTGTCCTCGCCTGAGTTCAGGTCAAATTCATGTCCAGCAGAAACCGTAGAGCTCACACGTGGTTTCTGCTGATTTGCGGTTAATTCGGCCTGTAAACGTGCTTGTTTCAGGGTCATGCCAGCCACAGCCAAATCACTATTCTTTGCCAATACAGCATCAATCAGTTGATTCAGTTGAGCATCTCCGAACAATGTCCACCATTGATCTGCATAGATGGCGTGTTGGCGTTGTTGTGCCGTTGCACGATCATATTGAAACTGGGCAGGCGTTTGTACCGTAGGTGCTTGATAAGGGGTTTTAACCACCGCGGCACAACCCACCAAAGTACTACCAAGTAGCATTGCCGTACACAGACGTGTCAATGAAAAATGCATAATTTGTCCTTATTCTCTGGCAAGTGCTGCAACAGGGTCGAGTTTGGCTGCATTCTTTGCTGGTAAAAATCCAAACACGACACCAATTAAGGTTGAGCAGACAAATGCGGCAATAATTGAAGTGGTGGAGTAAGCGATACCAAAATTGCCACCCGCAAATTTCTGAATGATTTGACCTAAACCGAGTGAGAGCAGAACACCTAAAACCCCACCAATCAGGCAGACTAAAATGGCTTCAATCAGGAATTGTTGCAGAATGTCGCTTTGACGCGCACCAACCGCCATGCGTACCCCAATCTCTTGGGTACGCTCAGTGACTGAAACCAGCATAATATTCATCACCCCAATACCGCCAACCACCAATGAAATTACCGCAATAGCAGAAACCAAAAGGGTCATGGTACTGGTGGTTTTTTCGATGGTTTGGCGAATACTGTCACTGTTCATGGTGAACACATCTTGCTGACCGTGACGTAGGGTCAGCAAATTGACAATCGCATTCTCAGCTGCACTGGTCGAGTATTGGTCATTAATCTGCACAATGATATTCCGCACATTGCTTTGCCCCAACATGCGGCTCATGACCGTGGTATAAGGCATATACACATTCAACGTATCATCCGAACCCATGGCACTGTTCTGTGGTTCCACAATCCCGATGATGCGTCCAGGCACACTGCCGAGCAAGATCACTTGTCCAATCGGATTAGAACCATCACTAAAGAATTGCTTTTGGGTGTTGGTATCAATCACCACATCTTGAGTGCGGTCACGAACACTGCGTTGATCAAAAGTTTGCCCATTTTTAAAGGTCAGACCTTTGACCGTAAAATAATCATTCCCGACACCGTTAATCGTGGCACTGGCTTCATTTTCTTGGTAACGAATGGTTTTCGATGAACTCACCATTGGGCTGACGGCACTGACATAGGGTTGTGTGGCAAGCGCCTCGGCATCACTCGGGACCAAGGTTTTAAAATTGGCCGTTTTGGAGTTGTCACCAAAGCCACGTCCTTGGAACACGGTAATGGTATTGGTGCCCAAGCTGCTAATATTACTGAGAATCTGCTTTTGTGAGCCATTGCCTAATGCAACCACCGTTACCACTGACGCGATACCAATGATAATCCCGAGCATGGTCAAAAAGGTTCGCATACGATGGGCATTCATCGACAGCAGTGCCATACGGAAGGCCTCTCCGAGGCGATCCAGTAGAGAACGCCATGCGGACACACTCTTATTTTTTTCTTGCTGTGCTGAAATCGCCGTTTCAGCATCAGGGTCATTGTGCAGTTCAGTGTCATGTTCTGGCTGATTGACTCGATCGGCAATAATCTGACCATCACTGATTTCGATAATGCGGCTGGCATTCTTCGCCACTTGCATATCATGCGTCACCAAAATGATGGTATGTCCTGCGGCATTGAGTTCCCGCAGAATCCGCATCACTTCAACCCCGCTATGCGAGTCCAGTGCCCCTGTGGGTTCATCGGCAAGAATCACATCACCACCATTCATCAGCGCACGTGCAATTGATACCCGCTGTTGCTGCCCCCCCGAGAGCTGGCTCGGACGGTTCTGGGTTTTATTGCCCAGACCTAATTCAGTCAATAGGGCAGTGGCGCGTTGCTTGCGTGCATAAGGCGTGGTGCCTGCATAAATGGCAGGGACTTCCACATTGCCTTCAGCGGTTAAATCCCCCAGCAAATGATAGCGCTGGAAAATAAAGCCAAAATATTCGCGGCGTAATTCCGCCAGTTGATCAGGTTCTAACTGTCCTGTTTCTCTGCCTTTGACCAGATAGCTGCCTGAAGTCGGACGATCCAGACATCCCAAAATATTCATTAAGGTGGATTTACCCGAACCTGATTGCCCGACAATGGCCACCAGTTCACCTTCATAAATGGTCAGATCAATGCCTTTGAGAATTTGAACAGTGCTTTCGCCAGCAGGGAACTCTCGCACCAAATTGCTGACTTCAAGCAAGGCTTTTTTTGTCATGCTTACATTCCCATTGGTGGACCATTACGACGTTTATTTCCGCTATTGGCTGTCGCTGCAGCAGTATCCGAACTGTCTGCAATCACCACTTGATCGCCTTCTTTCAAACCTGCCAAAACTTGTGCATTGACGCGGTTATTAATGCCGATCAAGACTTGTTTAGGTTGTGCGGTACCGTCTGCTTGTAGAACACGAACTATGCTCAAGGTTGCTTTGCCATCTTTTAGCAATTGTTGTTGACTGGCATTCAAATTCAAGCGTTCAGGTTTAGGTCCTTGCGGTTGGTCTGCATCAGGTTTGCTTTCCCCTGAAGACGCCGCTTTTGCCTGAGTGGCGTTGGTTTTTTTGCTATTTGCTGGACGTGTTGAAATTGCTGAAGATGGCAGTAATAGCGCATTTTCTACAGAATCCAGCACGATATACACTTGCGCGGTCATATCAATACGGAGTTTACCGTCATGGTTTGGAACATCGAATAAGGCATTGTAGTAAATCGCTGTACTCGACGTGGTGCTTGAATCATCGTTGGTAATTGAGTCAGGCGCTGGTTCAATCTGGCGCAGGCTGGCATAACGCTTGCTGTCATCCCCCAACGTGGTGAAATAGACCTGCTGTCCTTTTTCCACTTTCATGATGTCGGCTTCACTGACCTGTGCTTTGATGGTCATGTTTTGTAATTTGGCAATTTTAACAATCGTTGGAGTACTTTGATTGGCATTCACCGTTTGACCTTCTTCAGTCACAATTGCGACCACGGTACCATCGGTCGGTGCCACAATGCGGGTATAGCCGATATTGGTTTGTGCAGTCGATTTGGTGACTTTTGCAGATTCAATCTGTGCATCAATGGCTTTTACTTGTGCTTGAGCTGTTTTAAATGTGGCTTCGGCAGACTCAAGTTCGGCTTTAGAGGTGGCATCTTGGGCAAACATTTGTTGCTGACGTTTATACGCCAATTGTGCTTCATTTAAGCTGGCTTCTTGTTGTAAGCGCTGTGCCTCTAAGTTCTTAATATTGGCTTCTGCAGTTTTGAGGCTGTTTTCCTGCGTGGTGGAATCAATTTGCGCAATCAGTTGCCCTTGTTTGACTTCATCACCCAGTTGCACATACATTTTTTGTACCTGACCTGACACCTGTGCACCGACACTAATCAGCTTAGTCGCATCCAAAGTCCCTGTCGCCAAAACGGTATTTTCCAGATCACCACGCGTTACGCTTTCTGTGATGTATTGGGGCTGCTCTTGTTTCGGTTTTAAATAATGCCAAGCTAAAAAAGCAAGCAGCGCAATACACAGCAGGGCGATAATAATTTTAAAGGATTTTATTTTTTGCATAGGAGTCAGGGAGTAAAAAATAATCATGGCTAGTATAGAAGTGAAATACGGATAAATCGTGAATTTTTTACATAAATAGAAATGATTATTATTTGTTTCGATGATTCTGATGCAAGATTCTGCAAAGGCGGTTGAAAACATCAGATGAGTCACATCACGATTTTTAAAAAAGAGAGTTTTTGTTCGTTCTTTATAGGCATCAATAGATGCTCGAAACTGGGTAATTTCCCCTTTATTTTTCTCTAGATTTAAATTTTAAAAGCAGCTAGTATTTAATTCCATAAAAAAAATATGGGTTTTTTGTTTAAAATAAAACCCACATGGGTTGCTGTAATAAAAAAAACTTAATGAAAATAATGTGAGGGAAATCATGGAGTGGAGTGAAAAATTTAATATTGGGATTGAGGTGATTGATAATCAACATCGACAAATTCTGGAATATATCAATACGCTAGATCAGATCCGAATGAGTGGGCAGCGCAATCAAATTAAAGAGGTGTTAGATGACTTGATTGACTACACCCAATCGCATTTTAGTTTTGAAGAAAACTTGCTGGAACAAGTGAATTATCAATATTTACCCTCGCACCGAGGCATTCATGAATTATTTGTGAAACGTTTAAATGATTGTCGCCAGCGCTTTGCCCAAGGGGAGGCGGTTGAACATGATTTACATCGTTTATTGTCGAAGTGGTTAGTGAACCATATTCAGCATGATGATCAGGATTATGTCGATGCTGTACGAGAAAATATGTTGCACTATTTACGCGCTCAGGAGCAGAAAAAAGGCAAAAGCTGGTTTGCACGCTTCTTTCGCTAGATGTGTAGGCTGGACTGAGTCTGGGCTGTTAATTTAAAAACAAATTTTTACCGCAGAGCATGCCAATGGCTTGCAGAATCAAGTGTTCAGGGTTTTCTTCACTTAAGCCTTTAATCGATGCATCGATTCGGAGCAAAAGCACAGGCCAGCTGAGAAACTGCTTGGGGTGAAGGCGGCGTAAAGCCTGTTGATATAGACTGACTTTGGTTTTCCAAATACCCAGCTGCAAGGCATTTTGTGGCTGCTCAAACAGTTGCATCAACAGGCGCATTTCCTTGCTGATACTCCACAGCAACAAGCTCATCGGTTCACCTGATGCCAGTAAATATTGGTAAATCTTGACCGCTTGGGCGAAGTTCCCTTCGAGCAAGGCATCGCTTAAATCAAAGGTGCTGTAACGCGACTGATCTTGTAAACAGGCAAGCAGTTGCTCGATGCCAATCTGAGCTAAATCAGGGAAGGTATCTCGCACCCGCATCAAGCTATTTTTTGCCGCAAGCAAGTTGTGTTCGTGATGCTGCTCCAACCATTGCCATGCATTATTCGCCAGTTGAATGCCCAGCTTTTCCGCTTCAACGGCTAGAATCCGTTGTCGATCTTGCGGGTAATTCGCAGTCAGGGAGACATTGACGCCATTGGCATCAATCACTTTAAAGAGGCTTGACTTTAAGCTGCTGCTGTCCTGCTTCGGCATCACAATCAACAACAAGTTATATTCATTGTGTTGAAGATATTGGGTCAGTAATTTAATGCCATTGGCATCGGGCTTTATGTTGCCATGCACTTCAATCGCAAGCTGCGTAGAAAATAACGACAAGCTGTTGAGGGCATTGAACACGGTTTTCCAGTCATTGACATTCGACATGTCAAAGCGCTGGCGTTCAATGTTTTGTTCTTGCCAGCTTTTGCGAAAG
The DNA here is from genome assembly GCF_009939195.1 of Acinetobacter kanungonis. GTDB lineage: Bacteria > Pseudomonadota > Gammaproteobacteria > Pseudomonadales > Moraxellaceae > Acinetobacter > Acinetobacter kanungonis. The sequence goes on from NZ_JAACKC010000010.1 coordinate 30,300, forward strand.
GCATCCAGCAGATTCTGTTCGAGTAAGGGTTCTTGACCATGCAGTACCCATGCACCACGTGCTTCTGGAATGCGTTTCAGGGCCTGCAAATAGTCGAGTTTCATAACAATTACGGTTGAGTGGTGCTGTTCGTGACTTTAGGTAAACGATTCGATGAAATCTGACGCACAATTTGCTGTGCCACATCATCAATCAGGACTTCTTTTAAGAATTTCTCTTCTTGGTCATCGGTGTTTACCGTTGCCAAGTTGTATTGATAGCTACGTGAAGCAGTCACGGTACGCATTTCAGTCACAGGATTACCTTGGGCATCTTCAATACGGAAAGTGACGTTCAATCGGAGTAAAGTTTCAATCAACTTGCCGCGTAATTCTTGACGTACAGGGGTGTAACTATAAACATGTAAACGGTAGGCATTCGGGCTATTACTGAGTTGTACGCCTGCTGCACCGAGATAAATCGATAATTTTTCTTCTAACTCTTCAGTATCTTTGGGCAAAGACAAACTCATTTGTGCATATGCTACAGGAGTGGCAGAAGGTTGTGTGCCTTTGAGATGGAAGCCACAGCCCACTAAACCTGCACCTAGACCGCAAGTTAAAATAATAGTTGCGAAACGCTTGCCTAAATGCATGTATTTTCCTCTGTAAATGCTGACTTTGCAGTGTGATACAAAATAATTTCAAACGTATATGAGTTTAGTAGCAAAGCCCGTTAAATGAAAACGGGCTTTGCGTGGGTTTTTGTTTATTACATTGAGTCCCCCTCTTTTGAAAGAGGGGTTAGGGGAGATTTTATAAAATCCCTCCAAACCTCCCTTTGAAAAGGGAGACTGATAAAGCTTTTAAACCACCAAGTTAACCAATTTATTTGGTACTACAATTTCTTTCTTGGTTGGACCCGTCAAGAATTGTTGAACTTCTGGTAAGGCTTTCGCAAGCGCCAAGAGCTCTTCTTTCGATGTGTCGACAGACACTTCTAACTTGCCACGTAATTTACCGTTGATTTGCACCACGATGGTTTGGGTATTACGTGTTAAAGCCGATTCATCGACCACAGGGAACAAGCTTTGTGTCAATTCAATACCAAATTGGGTCAACAGTGTTTGACTTAAATGTGGCGCAAATGGTGCAAGTAGCGTCAACAAAGTCGTAATTGCTTCACGCGCAACAGCCACATCGTTGTCATCTTTGGCTTCAAACTTATTGCTGGCATTCAGCAATTCCATCAATGCCGCAATTGCCGTGTTAAATGCATGACGACGTTCGATGTCATCACCCACTTTTTGAATGGTTTCATGCGTTTTACGACGTAAGTCTTGCGCATCTTTTGATAAATTGGCTTTATCAATTGCAGTTGCTGCATTGCCTTTTTCAAGGAAACCAGTCGCTAAACGCCAAACACGTTTCAAGAAACGGTTCGCACCTTCAACACCAGCATCAGACCATTCTAATGATTGATCTGGTGGAGCAGCAAACATCATGAATACACGTGCAGTATCTGCGCCGTATTGATCAATAATCGCTTGCGGGTCAATGCCGTTGTTTTTCGACTTGGACATTTTTTCTTGTCCGCCGATCACCACTTCTTGACCATCAACAGAATATTTCGCAGAAAGAATACGACCTTTTTCGTCACGTTCTAATTCGATGTCTGCTGGATTAAACCAAGTTTTCTTGCCGTTTTCCGCTTCACGATAGAAGGTATCCGCCAAGACCATGCCTTGAGTGAGCAAGTTGGTAAATGGTTCGTTACCTTGAACCACACCTTCATCACGCATTAATTTATGGAAGAAACGTGCATACAATAAATGCAGAATTGCGTGTTCTACACCACCAATGTACTGGTTCACAGGCAACCAAGATTGCGCTGCTTCAGGATTTACCATGCCGCCAGTAAAGTCTGGAGACGCATAACGCGCATAGTACCAAGATGATTCTACAAAGGTATCCAAGGTGTCAGTTTCACGACGTGCATCGCCACCACAGCAAGGGCACTTAGTTTCATAAAACTCAGGCATCTTGTTCAATGGGTTGCCTGAACCATCAGGAACCACATCTGTAGGTAATACTACTGGCAATTGCTCTTCTGGAACAGTTACCTGACCACACGTGTCACAGTTGATCATTGGAATTGGACAACCCCAATAACGCTGACGAGAAACACCCCAGTCACGTAAACGGAATTGCACTTTAGAATTTGCTAAAGCTTGTGGTTCTAATTTCGCAAGGAAGGCATCAAAAGCGGCTTGGAAGTCTAAACCGTCAAACTCACCAGAGTTCACCAATTTACCTTCTTTAGAGCCGTACCATTCTTGCCATTCAGTCGCAGAGTAATCTGCATCTTCAGCGCCTTTGGCATCAATGACTTGTTTGATTGGAAGGTTGAATTTATTCGCAAATTCAAAGTCGCGTTCGTCATGTGCAGGAACTGCCATCACTGCGCCAGAACCGTACGACATCAACACATAGTTGGCAATCCACACAGGCACTGCTTCGCCAGTCACAGGATGCTTCACAGACAAGCCAGTTGCCATGCCTTTCTTTTCAGCAGTCGCAAGGTCCGCTTCTGCAACTGAACCCATACGGCATTCTTCAATAAATGCAGCCAGTTCAGGGTTGTTTTCTGCAGCTTTCAGCGCCATTGGATGTTCTGCTGCCACAGCAACATAAGTCACACCCATCAAGGTGTCAGCACGCGTGGTATAGACAGTTAAAGCATCTGCATAGATGTCTGGATTTGCAGAAGGGAAGGTAATTTCCATGCCCGTCGAGCGACCAATCCAGTTGCGTTGCATGGTCAAGACTTGTTGTGGCCAGCCGTCTTTGAGTGAATCAAGATCATCCAACAATTCTTGCGCATAATCAGTAATGCGGAAGTAGTACATTGGGATATCGCGTTTTTCGACCAATGCACCTGAACGCCAGCCACGACCATTTTCTACTTGTTCATTGGCTAAAACGGTTTGATCCACAGGATCCCAGTTCACGGTAGAAAGTTTACGGTAAATCAGACCTTTCTTATAAAGCTGTACAAATAGCCATTGTTCCCAGTGGTAATACTCAGGCGTACACGTTGCAAATTCACGATCCCAGTCAATAGACAGACCAAGTTTTTTCAATTGGTCACGCATATAAGCGATATTTTCAAAGGTCCATTTTGCTGGAGCAACTTGGTGTGCAATTGCCGCGTTTTCCGCAGGTAAGCCAAACGCATCCCAACCCATGGGTTGTAATACAGTTTCACCTTTTAAACGGTGGAAACGGCTAATCACGTCGCCAATTGTATAGTTACGCACATGACCCATATGCAGCTTGCCACTTGGGTAAGGGAACATCGACAGAATGTAACGACGAGGACCTTCTACAGTGTCGGCAACTTTAAAGACTTTACGATTTTCCCAGTCTTGTTGGACGGTGGGTTCAATCGCACTAGCTTGATATTCAGGGTCAATATGAGTAGTCATAAACGTATTAAGGAACAACGGTTAAAAGTTTGCTGCACAGCATAGCGCAAAATGCACCTAAATGTGAATTTTGCGCAGGCTGAACCACAAGAAAAATGAAACTATTTAGTAAAAACTGATTTTATTCAGTTGCGTAATTTTTTCCATTGGGTCTAGGTGCAGGAACGGCTTTAACTTCAGTTGGAGCAGGTGCAGCTGAAACTGGCGTTCTGGTAGCATCTTCATTCACATTTTGTGTGGGTTTAGACGCATTAACAGTATTCGTTGGGATTGTCGAGTTATTCTGTTGCACTTCTACAGGAACATTATTGCTACGGCTAGCCGTAGGCGCTGAATTGTTCCAACCATAGGTCTGCACTTTGCCCTTTTTTTGTCCACTTTTCGGTGGCGGTGTGGTGGTGTAATGGGTCGAGCCATTGGCATCCACCCATTTGTAATAATCTTTGGCCCAAAGTGTTGCACTAGAGCCGATTAAGGCACAAGCAAGTGTGATGCGACTAATCAGATGAAATGGAAGAGACATGTGTGTTGTCCTATTTTTATTTCTAAGATTAAAAGGAGGTAGTCTATAAATTGATCAAATTGTCAATTTAGAGATTTCTAAATGGAATAGGGAGTGTTCAAAATAGTATAGGTTGATTTTTATTTTGAACAAGTGATTCTGACTGGAAAGTGCTAAATATCTGATAGATTTAATATCTAAAAATTATATAGATAGAGAAATAGAGGTTGAAATTCATCAGAACTATTTTAATGTTTGATGCAGTATGCAAAAAGACTATTTTTGCCTAAAAAACACACGGTCTGTAAATAATCAAAAAAAAGCTGTTTTTTCAACTTGACAACAACAGGTTAAACAAGAAAAATGCTGTCTTTAGTTTTATGTGCCTTCTCTCGATCACCCTTCGAAGAAGTGTTACGTCATGCAATGGGCGTCATCTCTAGCCGAGATGGTGAACAAAGCAAATAAAAATATGTTTATCCCAACATGTTTTAGATCCCATATTGCTCAAACAGCAAGCGGGTCGGATTTTTTTCCTATTGCCATGAAAACTATGAAATATGTGTGCTATAACAGTGCAGACAATTAATGAATGAACACTGCTGATGTCTCCCATCAAGCGGTGATAAAAGATTAGGGTGAATCACGTTGGAACTTTTATCTGGTGGTGAAATGCTTGTTCGCGCATTAGCGGACGAAGGCGTTGAACATGTTTTTGGATACCCAGGCGGCGCAGTTTTACACATTTACGATGCGCTTTTTCAACAAGACAAAATCAATCATTATCTCGTACGTCATGAACAAGCTGCTGGTCATATGGCAGATGCTTACTCACGCGTTACAGGTAAAACTGGTGTAGTGCTGGTCACTTCAGGCCCAGGCGCAACCAACACCGTTACTCCAATTGCAACCGCTTATATGGACTCAATCCCAATGGTGATTTTGTCTGGTCAGGTGGCTTCGCATTTAATTGGGGAAGATGCATTCCAAGAAACTGACATGGTGGGTATTTCACGTCCAATCGTGAAACACAGTTTCCAAGTGCGTCATGCAAGTGAAATTCCTGCAATTATCAAAAAAGCATTCTATATCGCAGCAAGTGGTCGTCCAGGTCCTGTTGTTGTTGATATTCCTAAAGATGCAACCAATCCAGCAGAAAAGTTTGCCTACGAATATCCTGAAAAAGTGAAAATGCGTTCGTATCAACCGCCGCATCGTGGTCACTCAGGTCAAATTCGTAAAGCGATTGATGAGCTGATCAATGCCAAGCGTCCTGTCATTTATACAGGTGGTGGTGTGGTTCAGGGCAATGCTTCTGCATTATTGACTGAATTGGCGCACTTATTGGGCTATCCAGTCACCAATACCCTGATGGGCTTGGGTGCTTTCCCGGGTAACGACGAGCAGTTCATTGGTATGTTGGGGATGCATGGTACGTATGAAGCCAATATGACCATGCACAATGCAGATGTCATCTTGTGTGTTGGCGCGCGTTTTGATGACCGTGTAACCAATAACCCTGCAAAATTCTGTCCAAATGCCAAAGTGATTCATATTGATATCGACCCTGCGACGATTTCAAAAACCATTATTGCGCATATTCCAATTGTTGGTGCGGTAGAACCTGTTCTTCAGGAAATGTTGGCACAACTTAAACAAATGAATGTGTCTAAGCCAAACCCTGAAGTGATTGCTGCTTGGTGGTCACAAATTAATGAATGGCGCAAAGTACATGGTTTGAATTATGACAAACCAACTGATGGTTCAATGAAGCCGCAACAGGTGGTTGAAGCATTAGACAAAATTACCAACAGCCAAGCGATTATTACTTCGGATGTTGGTCAGCATCAGATGTTTGGTGCGCTTTACTATAAATACACGCGTCCACGACAATGGATCAACTCGGGTGGTCTAGGTACTATGGGCGTTGGTCTACCATATGCAATGGCTGCGAAGCTTGCCTTCCCAGATCAGCAAGTGGTGTGTATTACGGGTGAAGCATCAATTCAGATGTGTATTCAAGAGCTTTCTACCTGCAAGCAATATGGTCTAAATGTCAAAATCCTCTGCTTGAATAACCAAGCTTTAGGTATGGTGAAGCAGTGGCAAGATATGAACTATGAAGGACGCCATTCAAGTTCATATGTAGATTCACTGCCTGACTTCCCTAAATTGATGGAAGCTTATGGTCATGTCGGTATTCAAATTGACCATGCCGATGAGCTTGAATCTAAGCTTGCTGAAGCGATGGCAATCAACGACAAATGTGTATTCATTAATGTCATGGTAGATCGTACTGAACACGTTTATCCAATGTTGGTTGCGGGTCAGTCGATGAAAGATATGTGGTTAGGTAAAGGGGAGCGTACTTCATGAGACATATTATTTCTGTACTCGTTGAAAACGAAGCTGGTGCGCTTTCTCGTTTGGTGGGTTTGTTCTCACAACGCGGTTATAACATTGAAACTCTGAATGTTGCACCAACCGAAGACCCAACCTTGTCACGTTTGACTTTGACAACCTATGGTGATGATCACAAGATTGAGCAAATTACCAAACAACTGAACAAATTGGTTGAAGTGGTCAAAGTGGTGGACTTGTCAGAAGGTGCGCACATTGAACGTGAATTGATGTTGATTAAAGTCAAATCACTCGGTTCAGCGCGCGCTGAAATTAAGCGTACAGCGGATATTTTCCGTGCGCAAATCGTGGATGTGACACCAACAACCTACACCATCCAAATTGCGGGTACGACTGAAAAAATCGACGGCTTTATTGATGCTTTGGCGGAAAACACAATTTTAGAAGTTGTGCGTTCAGGTGTATCGGGTATTGCTCGTGGCGAAAAAGTTTTAACCATCTAATTTAAATTTGAACGACTCACTTATTCACAAATAACTTTGAGTAAAGCCTATAGAGAGGATACTCGGCAAAAAGTGAATAAGTGATCCATAAAGAAAGCATTCTAGCGGAGACAACAATGCAAATTTTTTACGATAAAGACTGTGACTTATCTATCATCCAAGGCAAGAAAGTAGCGATCATTGGCTATGGCTCACAAGGTCATGCTCATGCACTAAACTTGAAAGATTCTGGTGTTGATGTAACTGTAGGTTTACGTGCAGGTTCAACATCTTGGAAAAAAGCTGAAAATGCAGGTCTTAAAGTTTCTGAAGTTCCAGCTGCTGTTGCACAAGCGGACTTGGTCATGATTTTGACTCCAGATGAGTTCCAATCTCAACTTTATCGTGACGTAATTGAGCCAAACATCAAAGAAGGTGCAACTTTAGCATTTGCTCACGGTTTCTCTGTTCTTTATAACCAAGTTGTTCCACGTAAAGACTTAGACGTAATCATGGTTGCGCCTAAAGCACCTGGTCACACTGTACGTTCAGAATACCAACGTGGTTCAGGTGTTCCTGACTTAATCGCAATCCACCAAGATGCTTCTGGTAATGCACGTAACGTAGCGCTTTCTTATGCTTCTGGCGTAGGTGGTGGTCGTACAGGTATCATCGAAACTTCTTTCCGTGAAGAAACTGAAACTGACTTATTTGGTGAGCAAGCAGTTCTTTGTGGTGGTGCAGTAGAATTGGTGAAAATGGGCTTCGAAACTTTGGTTGAAGCGGGTTATGCACCAGAAATGGCATACTTCGAATGCTTACACGAACTTAAGTTAATTGTTGACTTAATGTTTGAAGGTGGTATTGCGGACATGAACTACTCAGTGTCTAACAACGCTGAATATGGCGAATACGTAACTGGCGTTGAAGTCATCAACGAACAGTCTCGTGAAGCGATGCGCAATGCACTTAAACGTATTCAATCTGGTGAATATGCGAAAATGTTCATTAACGAAGGTGCGTTGAACTACCCATCAATGACTGCTCGTCGTCGTCAAAATGCGGCACACGGTATTGAAGTAACAGGTGCTAAATTGCGTGCAATGATGCCTTGGATTCAAGCGAACAAAATCGTTGATAAAGAGAAGAACTAATTTCTCGAATCAATTGATTTGAATGCGAAGACCCACTCTATTTGAGTGGGTTTTTTATGTTTAAGGTTACGTGCCTCAAAAAGATGAAAGCTCTGCTTTCATTTTTTTCGTACCTTGGATTCAAGCAAACAAAATCGTAGATAAAGAAAAGAACTAATTTTCTGATCTAGCAGATTGATATGCTATAAACCCTTGCGAAAGCGAGGGTTTTTTTATTGGATAATAAAAATGATTTTATATAAATATGTTGGTTTTGAAGCTGGATTAAAGATTTTAGAAACAAGTACTTTGGGGTTTTCTCATTTAGAGGATTTTAATGATCCATTTGAAGGGACTGGGTTGGGACTTTATGATTTAGATGTTTCCTTATCCGTTGCAATCAATGCCTTTCGCAATCGTTTTTCTAGAAAATATTGTATTTTGAGTCTAACCAGAACGGCTTTGAATCCACTGATGTGGTCGCATTATGCAGATAGCTACAAAGGAATGGTCATTGGTATTGATACTGAAAAAGCGGGCTTTGAAAATATTGATCAATATGTAATTCCAGCCCAGAAAGGCGAAGTTAGATATTTGAAAACAGTGCCTAAAGGTGTTAATGCCGCCAATATGGATAATTTACTTTCAATAGGTAATTCGAGCTTATTAAATTGGCAGGTGAATGAAAATCTTCTGAAGCATGGTTTCCTTTATAAAATGCAAGAATGGGCCTATGAGGAAGAAGTTCGAATTGTTAAAAATATTTCTTCAGCGAATATTGGATATTATTATTCAACTCAAAGGGAGTTTGAGTTAGAAGGTCAACTTTGGCATCGGGTGGAGCTTCCTACCCGACCAATATATACCACCAAAATTCCGACAGAAGCATTTGTAGATGTAACCTTGGGTTTATCTACCTATAAGGAATTAAAGCGCTTACAAGAACGAGAGACACAGCAGTTTAACCCTGAAAAAGTCGAGCGATTGGAAAAATTATTTGCATGGTTAGTTTGATGAACCTACCAATCTATCGAATTGAAAGGGATAATCAGGATTGGGCGCTGCAAAGAACAGAGATGACCAGATAATATTTAATATATGCTGGTGGTCTATATTGAATCTGTCATGAATTTATCATCAAACTGTCAAACTCGACATCTATGCTAAGAGAAAATCAAGCAATAGGTGTCATATGTCGAACATATCCACTGTGGGCCTGCTAAAACAACAAGATTTTCCAGACAGTTTTAAGTTTTATTTCAAATTACAAAAAAACAAAAACAGCGTAGAAGAAATAAGTGTTTTAAAAGATCTGGTTCGCCCACGGTTAAAAATTGCAATCGTTACAGAAACATGGCCTCCGGAAGTGAATGGGGTCGCTTTGTCTCTAATGCAGCTGTGCAAAGGCTTGCAAAAACAGGGGCATAAAATCCTGCTGATTCGTCCAAGTCAGACACAATCCTGTGCGGACTTTATGCCGAATAAAGAATGTTTGGTCGCAGCGCAAAGTATTCCGAAATATCCGACGCTACAATTTGGTTGGCCGCAGTTTTTGAAAGTTGCTAGTGCCCTAGACGAGTTTATGCCCAATGTGGTGCATGTGGTGACTGAAGGGCCATTAGGCTTAACCGCATTACATGCCGCCAAAAGTCGAGATATTCCAGTCTCTAGTGGATTTCACTCTCCTTTTCAGGATTTCAGCCGCTTCTTCGATTTGGCATTTCTGGTGAAACCTATACAGCACTATTTGCGTTGGTTTCATAACAATACTCAACTGACTTGTGTTCCGAGTAAAGATACCGAGAAAGCACTCACGCAATTTGGTATCAAATGCCCGTTGGTTGTCGTTGGGCGAGGGGTGGATACCCAACAATTTTCTCCGCTCTTCCGTTCTGAAACATATCGGTGCACTTGGGGAGCGGATGGCAATACCACGGTCATGCTTTATGTGGGTCGATTATCACCAGAAAAAGAAATTGATGTGCTGATTCGTAACTTCATATGTATGCAACAACAAGATGAAAAACAGTACAAATTGGTGATCACGGGCGATGGACCTGACCGCCAGCGACTGGAAGCATTGGGGTTGGCACATGGTGTGATTTTTACCGGCAGCTTAACTGGTAAGAATCTTGCAAGTGTATATGCAAGTGCCGATGTGTTTGTATTCGCTAGCCAAGTCGAAACCTTTGGTAACGTTGTTTTGGAGGCGATGGCTAGTGGTTTGCCCGTGGTGGCTTATAATTATGCATGTGCGCATGCTCACATCGAGCATGGCAATACAGGATGGTTAAGCACGCTGGGTGATGTAAATAGTTTTTCATCGCAAATGCAGCGGTTACCCTGTCCAAACATACTCAACAGCATGGGACAGCGTGCTCGAATCAAAGTGATGGAAATGGGTTGGCACCTACCTGTCATGCAATTGGAGCAGGCTTTATATCAAGTGGCAAAGGAAACCCGAATGATAGCGTAAGCAAAACAAAAGCTTGAGGAGAGAAATTATGAATTTTAAGAATGCAAAAATAAAAATGCTCGATCTCGACTTAAAAGGCTGTTTGTATCTGAACCATTTTTCCCATTCAGAGCGAGTGGCACATTTTTTTAAATTGATTAGCCGATTAGGTGATGGTGTTTTCTGGTACATCATGTTGATGAGCTTGTGGATTTTGCAGGGTTTATCTTATAGTGTGCAAATGTTGTATCTGATTGTCGGTTCTTTACTGGGCACAGTCATTTATAAAATTCTAAAAACCAAGACGGTGCGTCCACGGCCTTATCAAGTTCATCAAGTGATTCGTTTGTGTGAACGCCCTTTAGATCATTTTAGCTTTCCGTCAGGACATACCTTACATGCAGTGATGGGCAGTGTGGTGATTGGTTCGGTTCAGCCAATTTTATTGGTACTGATGTTGCCGTTCACCGTGTTGGTGGCATTGTCGCGTATGGTATTGGGGTTGCATTATCCAAGTGATGTCGCAGTTGGTGCCATTATTGGAGCAAGTGTGGCAGCAGTGGTTATTGCTTGTGCACCGATGTTTAGTCTGGTCTTGTAGTTTGAAAGATGCTGAGTGATTTTTCAGACCCGCTAAAATTTGTTAAAGTAGCGCAGTTATAGCATAGATTAGGAACAGTCATGGGGTTACGTTGGACCGATACCATGGATATCGCGATTGAATTATATGAAGCACATCCAGATGTGGACCCGCAATGGATTCGTTTTACCGACCTGCATGCGTGGGTATGTGCTTTGCCTGATTTTGCTGATGATCCGAATAAATCTACCGAAGGTTTACTCGAAGCGATTCAAATGGCTTGGATTGACGAAGCCAGCTAATCCACGCTTTTCCAGCAGCACATCGAAAAAATCCAGTTTTTTTACATTTCAAAAGCTGATAATTGCTCATTATTCGGTATAATGCGGCAAAATTTTCACGTCTAATTTGACTTAAGGAGCCGATAATGGCTATTGAACGTACTTTATCTATCGTTAAACCAGATGCAGTAGCTAAAAACCACATTGGTGACATCTTTGCTCGTTTCGAAAAAGCTGGTCTTAAAATCGTTGCGACTAAAATGAAACACCTTTCTCAAGCTGAAGCTGAAGGTTTCTACGCAGAACACAAAGAACGTGGTTTCTTTGCTGACTTAGTTGCGTTCATGACTTCTGGTCCAGTTGTTGTATCTGTTCTTGAAGGTGAAAATGCAGTTCTTGCTCACCGTGAAATCTTAGGTGCTACAAACCCTAAAGAAGCTGCTCCTGGTACAATCCGTGCTGATTTCGCTGTAAGCATCGACGAAAATGCTGCTCACGGTTCTGACTCAGTTGCATCTGCTGATCGCGAAGTAAACTACTTCTTCGCTCAAACTGAAGTTTGCCCACGCACTCGTTAATCGAGACACTTCAAACCAGATAAGTGTTATACTGCTTATCTGGTTTTTTTATTCTCTTGAATTTTATTTGCTTGAATATTGAGCAATCTCCTTCTATCTTCGACATGGTTTAGGTAATTACACATGAGTACTGAAGTGGTCGTTTCATCTGCAACTTCTGATGAATCGCAACAATCTTTGTCCACTCCAACACCGCAATCTGCTGTGAAAAAAGTGAATTTACTGGGCATGTCACGTGCTGAACTGGAACAGTTCTTTGAAGCCATGGGCGAAAAGAAATTCCGTGCAGGACAGGTGATGAAGTGGATCCATCAATACTTCGTGACAGATTTTGCTGAAATGACCAACATTTCAGGCAAGTTACGTGAAAAATTAGAGCGCGTTTGTGAAATTAAAGCGCCAGAAGTGGTACACCGTAACTATTCTAAAGATGGAACCCGTAAGTGGGTATTCCGTGTGGGGGATGGTGAAGGTTCATTGGTTGAAACCGTACTGATTCCTGCTGAAGATAAAACGGGTGCGCGTAAAACCTTATGTATTTCTTCGCAAGTGGGATGTGCTTTGGACTGCTCATTCTGTTCGACAGGCAAACAAGGTTTTCAGCGTGATTTAACGCCCGCAGAAATTATTGGTCAGCTCTGGATGGCAAACTACTCTTATATGGAAGAGGTGCCAGTGGCAGAGCGTGAGCGTACCGTAACCAACGTCGTGATGATGGGGATGGGCGAGCCATTACTTAACTATGATGCAGTCTTAAGTTCAATGCAGTTAATGTTGGATGATTTTGCATATGGTATGTCTAAGCGTCGTGTGACTTTGTCGACTTCAGGTGTGGTACCGAAAATTGACCAATTGGCACAAGACATTGATGTGGCATTGGCAATTTCATTGCATGCGCCGAACGACGAATTACGTAATGAATTGGTGCCAATCAATAAGAAATATCCGTTGGATCAGTTGATTGCAGCGTGTCAGCGTTATTTGGCGAAAGATGGCAATGAAAGTGCGCGTCGTCATGTCACCATCGAATATGTGATGTTGGATGGGGTAAATGATCACCCTGAACATGCGCAGCAGTTATTAAAATTGTTAAAGAATTTACCAAGTAAAATTAATTTAATTCCATTTAATCCATTTCCGCATGCGCCATACGGGCGCTCAAGCCGTAACCGGATTATTTCTTTCCAAAAAACTTTGTCTGATGCAGGTTTTGTGTGTACGATTCGTCAGACACGTGGCGATGACATTGATGCTGCATGCGGACAATTGGTCGGTCAGGTGGCTGACCGTACACGCCGTGCAGAGCAATGGAAGAAAAAAGTAGCAGCGCAGAATGAGATTTTGCGCTCAAAAGGATAATAAAGGGGCTGTCAATTGCGTAAACCCACCTACAAATTTGCAAGTATTACAATGTTTTGTCTTTCAATGTCGTTGGTGGGGTGTATTACGACAACCACCTCATCGGCACCAGGCTTTAAAAAAGATCCTGAGAAAGCAGTAGAAGTTCGTACACAATTGGCAGCAGAATATATCCGTAAGGGTGACTTGGACGCAGCAAAGCGTGCACTGGATCAGGCATTGGAGATGGAACCACGAGATTCTACCGCCAATATGATGATGGGTGTGTTGTTGCAGCAAGAAGGCAGTCCAGCCAACATGGAAAAAGCGGAGACACATTTTAAACGTGCCATTTCCGCAGATCCGAAAAATGCGCAAGCTCGTAACAACTATGGTACGTATTTATACGTCGTAGAACGTTATAATGAAGCCATTGAACAATTGACAATCGCGGGTTCGACCCTAGGTTATGATCAACGATTCAAAGCATTGGAAAATTTAGGGCGTATTTACTTAAAGTTGGGTGATACAGCAAATGCTGAAAAATCATTCAAGCAAGCTTTGCAGGTAAATCCGAATTCTTATGTTTCAATGTTAGAGTTGTCGGAAATATTTTATTTAAGACAACAAATTCCTGCTGCAACACAGTTATATGAACAGTTTGTTCGACTGGTTGGGCAGAAAAATCAGAGTGCGCGTGCATTGTGGATTGGTATCCGTATTGCGCGAGCCAATGGCGACAAGATGGGCATGCAAGTGTTGGTGAACCAACTGCGTGCATTGTTCCCAGATAGCCAAGAATACACACGTTATTTGCAATTACAGTACAGTACTGAGGCCGTATGGAAGTAAATCCTAATTCACCGCAATCGAATGGTTCAAGCGTAGTACCTAATGCATTAGGAAATGTCCAGCGTCCTGGAGAATACTTACGCCAAAAACGTATTGCCCAAAAGCGTGAATTAAGTGAAGTTGCTGCAGATTTAAAAATTCCTGTAAAAACTTTGACTGCATTAGAGCAAGATGAATATAAATCTTTGCCAGAAGCAACCTTTATTAAAGGTTACTATCGTACTTATGCAAAGTATTTGAATGTTGATGCAACATCACTGATCCAGCGTTTCGATGAAATCTATGCCAATGATACGGGCATGGTACCTAACCATGCTTTGGACAACTCTCCAATCAAGATTATGGGCAAACTGCCAGGTTCAAAAAGTGAGCGTAACCGTAAGTGGTTAAAGCGTTCAGTGATTGCAATCGTGGTGCTATTAATTTTGGCTGCAATCGTCGGCACCATTCAAAACTGGACGTCGTCGAGCAGTTCTTCTGAAGGCAATGCTGCAGATGCAAGCAAATCTGAAGTTGAAGTCCTGTCTGTTGGTGGTGCAACTGCAGTTTCTGGTGATCAACTGGTCTTGAATTTTAACCGTCCGACCTCAGTTCATATTGTGGATTCGACAGGTAAAGTTTTGGCGACAGGTCGTCAAGCCAGCACCTTAACGTTAAATGGTGAATCACCATTCCAGATTCGTTTGGATGATGCATCCGCAGTGTCATTAAGCTTGAACAATGAGCAGATTTCATTGTCACCATATACGGTAAATGGGAAAGCAGAATTCCGTTTATCTCGTTAATGGTGCCAGAGTAAATAATCATGATAGTAAACCCGATTAAACGCCGTCCGACCCGCAAAATTCGTGTGGGTTCTGTGTATGTTGGTGGCGATGCTCCAATCAGTATTCAGAGTATGACCAATACTGAAACCTGTGATGTTGATGCGACTGTTGCGCAGATTCAGCGTTGTGCAGATGCTGGTGCTGACATTATGCGTGTTTCTGTACCGTCGATGGAAGCTGCGGAAGCCTTTGGTGAAATCCGTAAGCGCGTACAAGTGCCTTTGGTCGCGGATATTCACTTCGATTATAAAATCGCATTGAAAGTGGCAGACATGGGCGCGGATTGTTTACGGATCAATCCAGGCAATATTGGTTCAGAAGCGAAAATTCGTGAAGTGGTGGCGGCTGCACGTCATCATGATATTTCCATGCGGATTGGTGTAAACGCGGGTTCATTAGAGAAAGATATTCAAAAAAAATATGGTGAGCCGACAGGTCAAGCCTTGCTTGAATCGGCAATGCGCCATATTGATATTTTAGACCGTTTGAATTTCCATGAATTCAAAGTTTCGGTCAAAGCATCGAATGTGTTTTTGACTATGGATGCCTATCGTTTGCTGTCTCAGCAAATTGATAACCCTCTGCATTTGGGGGTAACTGAAGCGGGAATTTACCGTACGGGTTCGGTTAAATCTGCGATTGCTTTGGGTGGTCTGTTGATGGAAGGCATAGGTGATACCATGCGTATTTCCTTGGCAGCAGAACCTGAAGAAGAAGTCAAAATCGGTTTTGATATTTTAAAATCATTAGGCTTACGTTCTAATGGCATTAACTTTATTGCTTGTCCGAGTTGTTCGCGTCAAGAATTTAATGTCATTAAAGTCATGCAAGACCTCGAGGAGCGTTTGGAAGACATTCGTACCCCAATGGATGTATCCGTTATTGGGTGTAAAGTGAATGGTCCAGGTGAAGCCAAAGAGGCGGATATTGGCGTGGTGGGGGCAAGTCCACGTTCACTTGTGTATCGTAATGGTGAAAAAAGCCATTTAATTGATACCAAACAGTTAGTTGATGAAATCGAAACAATGGTTCGTCAACGTGTTCAAGAGCTTGAAGAAGCTAAATCTAAAGAGATCATTCGTAGTTCATCATGAGTTCAATCGTCGCAATCAAAGGTTTTAATGACATCCTTCCAACGCAAACACCAGCTTGGAGACGTCTAGAGCAACATTTAGCATCGTTAATGGATGCCTATGGCTATCAACAAATCCGTTTGCCGATGGTTGAACAAACGGGTTTGTTTAAACGTGCTATTGGTGATGCTACTGATATTGTTGAAAAAGAAATGTATACCTTTTTTGACAAAGGCAATCCACCAGAGTCGTTGACCCTGCGTCCAGAAGGCACAGCGGGCTGTGTCCGTGCCATGTTGGAGCATAACTTACTCCGTGGTGCGACACCGCGTGTATGGTATATCGGACCGATGTTCCGTTATGAAAAGCCGCAAAAAGGACGTTATCGCCAATTCCACCAATTTGGTGTGGAAACCTTTGGTGTAGCGACGCCTGATATTGATGCTGAATTGATTCTCATGACTGCGCGTCTATGGAAACGCATGGGTGTCGCAGATAAAGTTCGTTTAGAACTGAATACTTTGGGTGAAACCGATGAGCGTGCAGAATACCGTGCGGCATTGGTTGAATTTTTAACTGCGCACAAAGATGAATTGGATGAAGATTCACAGCGCCGTTTAACCACCAATCCACTACGTATTCTAGATTCTAAAGATGCTCGTACTCAGCAAATTTTAGAAAATGCACCAAAACTGCATGACTTCATGAAAGAAGACACCATGCAGCATTTTGCGCAGTTACAACAATATTTGAGCGATGCTGGCGTTGAATTTGTGATTAATCAGAAACTGGTTCGTGGTTTGGATTATTACAACAAAACCGTATTTGAATGGACCACGACACATTTGGGTTCACAAGGCACGGTATGTGCTGGTGGTCGTTATGACGGTCTGGTGGGACAGTTGAAAGGTAAAGCAGATCAGTCTGTGCCAGCCGTTGGTTTTGCCATGGGAATGGAGCGTTTATTGCTGCTTCTAGAACAAGTGGAAGAAGCATCGCCAGTGCGTGATTGCGAAATCTTCTTGGTGGCAGATCCTGCCTCTCAAGGCAAAGCGTTGGTCTTGGCGGAACAATTCCGTAACCAGTTAGAAGCTGCGCAAAGTCCATTACGCTTAAAAGTGGGCTCTCAAGGTTCCATGAAAAGCCAAATGAAAAAGGCGGATCAATCAGGTGCAATCTATGCCTTGATCTTGGGTGAGCGTGAGTGGGAAGGACAGCAGCTTGCTGTTAAAGCATTGGCTACTGCAGAGCAGTCTGAAGTCGCGATTGCCGATGTGGTACCATTCTTCATCGAAAAATTTTCTTCAAAATAAGAGTCAAATAACATTCAGGAAAAGGGTAGTCTGATGAGCGCATCATTGAGTGAAGAAGAACAACTTGAGAGTTTAAAATCGTTCACTAAAAAATATGGTTCAGCCATGATTAGTGGGATTTTGATTGCGTTGATTGCCTTTTTCGGTTGGGAATATTGGCAAAAGAAAAACCTTGCAGAATCACAAATGCAAACGGCAAAAGTCCAGCAATTGATGGATGATGCCCGCAGTGTGCAAGGTAATCCAAATGCTATAACTGATTTGACTGAAGCTGCGGATAAAATTGTTAAAGATAATCCAGATTCAGCGCAGGCGATTCAGACCCAATTTGTCATGGCGAAATTGGCATATGACAATGGCGATTATGCAGCTGCTGAAAAAGCCTTGAAAAAGGTGGAAAACTCTAAAGTCAAAGACGAAGGTTTAACACAAGTTGTTAAGCTGCGTTTGGCTTATGCACAGTTGGCGCAGAATAAATTTGACGATGCACTCAAAACATTAGCGCTTGTGACTGATCCAGCATTTAAAGCAACGGCAGATGAAGTCCGCGGTGATGTCTATGTGGCGAAGAATGATGTAGAAAATGCGAAGAAAGCTTATCAAAGTGCATGGGATGCATTGGTTGAGCGTAAACAAGAGCGTCAAATTTTACAAATTAAACTCGAAAGTGTTGGCGTTTTAGTGGATGATCCTGAAATCGAACGCCCAATTTTAGAAACACAAGTGGATGAGTCTTAATGGATAGAAAATATAAAATACCGTTTGCACTAACAATTTTGACGCTTGCTTTAGTAGGTTGCTCAAGTAACAAAATTAAAGTTGAAGATGCAAAACCAAGTCCATTACCAAAACTCGAACAATCGAAAAGTCTGGCAACGGTCTTTTCACAAAGTGTTTCATCGACTTCAGAAGCCGATCCACTGCGTTTACAACTTGATATCGATAATGGCGTGATCTTTATTGCAGATCCTAAAGGTGAAGTGACTGCGTACCGTGGCAAAGACAAGGTTTGGAGTAAAAAAATCTCGAAACAAGGTCTGAGTTCAGGTGTAGAAGCCAAAGATGGCATGGTGATTGTTGGAAATCACAAAGGTCAATTGTTTGCACTGGATGAAGCGACAGGTGAACAAAAGTGGACGGCACAATTAACCGGTGCAATTTTAGCGCCTTCATTGGTGCAGTCTGGTCGTGTGGTGACTGTGAGCAATGATGGCACGGTCTATGCGCATGATTTGGAGTCTGGACAGCAAGTCTGGAGTTATGACTTGCCGAATGTACAATTCAGTTTGCGTGGCACATCAACCCCAGTTGCTTTAGATAGCCGTACGGTATTGGTGTCTTCAGCCAATGCTTATGTGTATGCCTTAGATGTTTTAAGTGGCGTGCCTCGCATGCAGCGCCGTGTTGCAGTGAGTGATGGTCGTTCGGATATCCAACGCTTAAATGATGTAGATGGTGATCCAGTGGTCGCGGGTCAGCTTTTAGTGACCACCAGCTTCCAAGGGCAAGTGACTGCGACTGATTTGGCTTCACAACAAGTGATTTGGAGTGAAGATGCCAGCAGTACCAAGCGTCCTGAAGTGGCAGACAATAAAGTTTTTGTCGCGCAAGCAGATGGCAAAATCACGGCTTATGATTTGGCGACAGGTCAGCAGCTTTGGCAAAATGAACAGCTTTTAAACCGTGAACTGAGTAACCCAGTACTTTTCGGTCAAGACTTAGTGGTCGGGGATTTGGACGGTGTTTTACACCTGATTGATCCGAATTCAGGTCAGTTGATTGGACGTGCCAAAACCAGTGGTGCAGTGCGTACATTACGTGTGATTGACGGTCAACTCACGGTGGCGACACGTAAGGGTACATTTAGCGTTTGGCAGAACCGTTAATTTTTGTCTGCCTTATGTTAAACTAAGCCAAATCCGTATTTTTTTAAACACGGGGTATTTGAGAAATTTCAATGCCCCGTGTTTTATTTAGCATTTTTTAAATTCTTCCATTTTTCTGATGTTCAGACCAGTCCTACTGGCTGATCTTGAATAAAGGTTAAACTATGAAACCCGTAATTGCGCTCATTGGTCGTCCGAACGTCGGAAAATCAACTCTATTTAACCAGATTACCAAAAGCCGTGATGCTTTGGTGGCTGACTTCGCTGGTCTGACGCGCGACCGTAAATATGGCGATGCTGTTTATCAAAACAAGTCTTTCATTGTGGTTGATACGGGCGGTATCGGTGAAAATGAAGGTGGTATCGACTCCTACATGGCAGAGCAGTCTAAAACTGCAATCCATGAAGCGGACATCATTATTTTTGTGGTGGATGCGCGTGCAGGCTTATTGGCTTCTGACGAACAGATTGCCCGTGAACTGCGTACCTTAGGTAAAAAAGTTTACCTTGTTGCCAACAAGGTCGATGGCGTACATGCCGAAGCGGCATTGGTTGAGTTCTATAAGCTCGGTATGGGTGAACCATTACAGGTTGCTGCAAGCCATGGTCGTGGCGTACAGCAAATGCTGGAAGATGTGTTGGCAGATGTACCTGAAGATGAAAATCCAGAAGAGCACGACAAAAACACAGGCTTGCGTTTAGCGATTATTGGTCGTCCGAACGTAGGTAAATCAACGCTGGTGAACCGTTTATTGGGTGAAGAGCGTGTGGTGGCATTTGACCAACCTGGTACAACGCGTGACTCGATTTACATTCCATTTGAGCGTGATGGTCGCCAATATACCTTAATTGATACTGCGGGTGTGCGTCGTAAAGGTAAGGTTGATGAAATGATCGAGAAATTCTCGATTGTGAAAACCTTGCAGGCGATGAAAGATGCGCATGTGGTGGTCATTGTAGTCGATGCACGTGAAGGCATTGTAGAGCAAGACTTGCATCTGATTGGATATGCGTTGGAAGCAGGTCGTGCCATGGTGATTGCGATCAACAAATGGGACAACATGTCTGAGTATGATCGTAAACAATGTAAGTTGGATGTGGAACGTCGTTTTGACTTTATTCCTTGGGCGAAAATTCACTTGATTTCTGCTTTGCATGGTACAGGTGTGGGCGATATGTACCCATCAATCCACCGTGCTTATGAATCTTCACATTTGAAGGTTTCACCTGCAAAATTGACTCAGATTTTAAGTGATGCAACTGACGCGCACCAACCGCCAATGGTCGGCGGTCGCCGTATTAAAATGCGTTATGCGCATATGGGCGGACAAAATCCACCGACAATCGTGATTCACGGGAACAAGGTTGATAAAACCCCTGCAGATTATCGCCGTTACTTAGAAAACGTGTTCCGTAAGGTATATAAACTTGAAGGTACACCAGTCAAGATTGATTTTAAAACTTCGGAAAATCCGTTTGAAGGTCGTAAGTCGAAAGTGGATGAACGTACGGCTGCACGTAAACGTCGTTATGTACAGAAGTTCAAAAAAGCAGAGAAGAAATTCAAGCGTTAAGCCTCGGCTTGATTCAATAAGAGCAAAAGCCCAAAGTGATCTTTGGGCTTTTCTTTTAGCGATTCGCTGCTGAATTCTTTTAGAATAGGCTCAGGATGAAGGAGGGTAGATGTGGCAAAATCGATTCATATAGACGTCAGTCGTTTGGAACAATTTATTCAGTTGCCTGATGATTTGGAACGGAAAGCCAAAATACAACTGCAAAAGCAGGCCATCTATCAATTCCGCAATCAATTGCTGAGCCAACAATTACAACGAGAGATTCAGAATAGTGATTTCTCCAAGACCGAATATGGCAAGCCCTATCTAGCACAATTCCCGCAGGCTGCTTTTAATCATAGCCACAGCCGAAAGCATTATGCTTTGGCTTATAGTGACACGATTCCGCAAGTGGGTGTGGATGTGGAAGATTTGGATCGAGCTGTGCGTTTTGAGGCATTGGCACAGCATGCTTTTCATCCTGAAGAGCTCCGTTGTTGGGCTGAATTGGATTATTCCTTGGAATATTGGTTTCGGGTGTGGACCACCAAAGAAGCCGTGTTAAAGGCATCGGGCTTAGGCATTCGTCTTACCTTGAAAGAGTTCAATACACAGTTGCATCCGATCCATCATGGTGGCATGTGCCAGCATCCTGATATTGGCAGCTTTGCTTATCAGAACTATGTTTTAGGGCAGATGATGTTGACCGTGGCTTGGCAGGCGGAGGCGTCTTGTCGCGGCTTTCAGTGGCCGCAGATTCAAATCATTCAGCATTAAAAAAGCCCATCTGAAGATGGGCTTTTGCTTGAGTCTGTTGTTTAGGACTTAAGGAATTTCTTCCTCATCAAACTCAGGTTTGACTTGAACAATAAAGTCTTGGCGGTTGAGACCACGCCAAAGTGCAAATGCAGTACCGATATAAATCGATGAATAGGTTCCCACAAAGACACCAATAAACATCGCCACAGAGAACCATTTCAAGCCATCACCACCGAGCACCATCATCGCTACAACCACAAGAAGTAGCGTCATAGAGGTGTGGATGGTACGACGTAAGGTTTCAGTCAGGGCAATATTCACAATTTCACGGGGTTCAGCACCACGGATTTTGCGGAAGTTTTCACGGATACGGTCAGATACTACGATGTTATCATTCAGCGAGAAGCCGATCAGCGCTAATACCGCTGCCAATACAGTCAGGTCAAATGGCCACTGCATCAAGGCAAAAATACCAATGGTCACCACCACATCGTGGAATAATGACAATACCGCACCCATCGCGAGTTTGAACTCAAAGCGGATGGTGACATAGATCAGCATCAGGATCATTGCAAGTGCAACAGCCCCAGCAGAACGAATATACAGCTCATTACCAACCTGTCCACCCACGACATCTACCTTATGCACGGTCACTTCATTATTCGGCAACTGTGCGGCTTTAGTGATGGAATTATTCAGGTCTTCTACAGTGAGATCTTGAGGTGGCATACGCACCAACAAGTCTTTATTACTGCCTAACGTCTGAACCACGGCATCTTGGAAGCCAGCCTGTTCGAGCGCTTGTACTACAGCTGCTTGGTTCGCAGGTTGCGCATAGTTTAATTCGGCAGAGATACCGCCTGTAAAGTCCAAACCTAAGTTCAGACCACGAGTCACAATAAAGAAAATACTGGCAATGGTCAGGATGATCGAGAAAATTGCGGCAGGTTTCGCAATTTTCATAAAGTCGATTACGCGCTCATCATCTGGGCGACCATATTGTTTTGATTTAGGTTGAGTCATGTCAGTCATCATTGATCTCCTTAAATGCTCAACTTCTTCAAGTCACGCTTTTTGCCATAGATCAATTGGACGATCGCACGTGTTACTGTAATGGCAGTAAACATCGAGCAGACAATACCAATCATCAACGTCACCGCAAAGCCTTTGATTGGACCTGTACCAATCGCAAACAAAATGAAAGCAACCAAGAAGGTGGTTAAGTTCGAGTCTAAAATGGTGTTATAGGCTCGGTCATAACCAGCAATAATGGCTTGCTTCGGTGAAGCCCCCCATTTCATTTCCTCTCGTATTCGCTCACAGATCAGGACGTTGGCATCGACCGCCATACCAATGGTGATGACGATACCTGCAATACCCGGCAGGGTGAGGGAAGAGCCAATCCAAGACATGACGGTTAAAATCATGGCCAAGTTGAACACCAAGGCAAAGTTGGCGATTAAACCAAACAGACGGAAGAACACCACCATCCAGATAGCAACCAGCAAGAAACCGATTTGGGTAGATAACACACCCTTGTCAATGTTTTCTTGACCGAGGCTAGGACCAACCACACGTTCTTCTACGAAGTACATTGGCGCAGCCAAAGCACCCGCACGTAACATCAACGCCAATTCAGCCGCTTCTTGTGGTGAATCTAGACCTGTAATACGGAATTGCGAGCCCAGTACTGCTTGAATGGTTGCAGCATTGATCACTACAGATTCTGCATATGGTGTACGCACTTCAGTTTGTGCACCGGTTTTTGGATCAGTCACATAGCTAATCTTCTGTTTATTTTCAATAAACAAAACCGCCATACGTTTGCCAACCGCATTGCGCGTTGCATCTGCCATCAGCTTACCACCCGCGCTGTCGAGGGTAATATTCACTTCAGCACCACCGGTATCTTGGCTAAAGCCAGAAGAGGCATTTTGAACGCGTTCACCTGTAAGAATACGGTTACGGTTCAGTAATAACTCACGACCACTGTCGAGTGATTGGTAAGCAAAAACTTCAGTGCCCGGAGGCAGCGGTTGACCATTAGATTTACCCGTATATGGGTCGATATATTGGTCGTTTTGATCAGATACGAGACGGAATTCAAGATTCGCAGTACGACCTAAAACACGTTTTGCTTCAGCGGTATCTTGTACGCCCGGCAATTCCACCACAATACGGTTATTACCTTGCGTCTGTACCAATGCTTCGGCAACACCCAACTCATTAATACGGTTACGTAATGTGGTTAAGTTTTGATTGACGGCATAAGATTGAATTTCTTGCTTACGGGTGTCGGTATACGTCAAACGCAAGCTTGCGCCTGTATCTGTAGCAACTGCTTGTTGAGCAAATTCAGTGTTATTGCTGCGTAAGAAGCCCATGACTGCATCACGGTCTGCATTGTCTGCAAATTGCAAGGTGATGGTATTGTTATTCAATGAAAGACTATTGAACTTCAATTTGTTATCACGCAATTGACGACGCAGATCGGTTGCCGAAGTTTCCATACGCTGGCTAATCGCTTTGTCCATATCCACTTCAAGCAAGAAGTGAACACCACCACGTAAGTCCAAACCAAGCTTCATTGGCTTTGCACCAATTTTCTGCAACCACTCAGGGGTGGTTGGCGCAAGGTTGAGGGCTACTACGTAGTTGTCTCCAAGACCACGACGTAAGGCATCTTTGGCTTTTAACTGAGCTTCAGATGAATCTAGACGCAGTAATGCAGCGTTATTGGTAAAGCTATTGTCATGCGTTGCAATATTTTCGCTTGTTAAAATTTGCTCTGCTTTTTGTATGATGCTTTGGTCAATTTGAGTACCAGCTTTGGCACCTGAAATTTGAACAGCAGGTTCATCAGGATACAAACTTGGCAGGGCATATAATGTACTGATTATGAGAACGACGATAATCAGTAGATATTTCCATGCTGGGTAACGCATTTGTTTTCTTCTTAAAATGAAAAAGTCGTGCGAGGTGCACGACTATTTTTTGATTAAAGGTTATTTAATGTGCCTTCAGGAAGAACTGAAATCACACTGGCGCGTTGAATTTTCACTTCTACACCACGGTTTAATTCAACCACTGCAAAATCACCTTCAATTTTAGTAATTTTACCCATCAAACCACCAGCGAATACAACCTCGCTACCTACACCTAAGCTTTCAACCAAAGAACGGTGTTCTTTAGCACGCTTAGATTGCGGACGCCAAATCAGGAAATAGAAAATTGCGACGAATACCGCAATCATCAGTAAGTTAGCCATCAGGCTTGGTTGTTGTGCAGCTTCACCTGCTGCGTGAGCAGTAGAAATAAAAAGGCTCATTTCAATTTCCTAAACAATAAAACTGGTATCAATTTGATAATAAATAGACTTGTTCTGCAATTTACCTTGTCTTTTTCTTCAGCGCAAATGCTAGAAGAATTAATCTTGCGGACAAGGCGGTACTTCTAAGCCACGACGTTGGTAAAAGTCTTCCACAAAGGCATCGAAAGTCCCATTGTCGAGCGCATCACGAATGTCTTGGGTGAAGCGTTGGTAGTAACGCAGGTTGTGGATAGTACCCAACATTGAACCGAGCATTTCTCCACATTTTTCTAAATGGAACAGATAGGCACGGGTAAAGTTTTTGCAGGTATAGCAATCACAGTGTGGATCAAGCGGTTGCTGATCGAAACGGTATTTACTGTTGCGGATACGCACTAAACCATCTGTCACAAAGTAGTGACCATTACGTGCATTACGTGTCGGCATCACGCAGTCAAACATATCGACACCACGACGAATGCCTTCAACGATATCTTCTGGCTTACCCACACCCATTAAATAGCGAGGTTTGTCCGCAGGCATTTTGACTGGGAGATAATCCAGTACCTTGATCATTTCTTCTTTCGGCTCACCGACTGACAATCCGCCAATCGCATAACCATCGAAGCCAATCTCTAGCAAACCATTTAAAGATTCGTCACGCAGGTCTTCGTACATGCCGCCTTGAATGATCCCGAACAAGGCATTGTTATTTTTCAACTCATCGTGATGATGGGTTTTACAACGTTTTGCCCAGCGCAATGAAAGCTGCAGCGATTTTTGTGCTTCTTCATGAGTCGCAGGGTAAGGGGTACATTCATCAAAAATCATGACGATGTCAGAATTCAAGGTCTGTTGAATTTCCATTGAAATTTCAGGAGACAAGAAAACTTTAGAACCATCAATTGGAGAGCGGAAGGTCACACCTTCTTCTTTAATCTTGCGCATTGCACCAAGACTGAAGACTTGGAAGCCGCCAGAGTCGGTCAAAATAGGCTTATCCCATTTCATGAACTCATGTAAGCCACCGTGTGCTTTAATCACGTCTAAACCTGGACGTAAATAAAGATGGAAGGTATTGCCTAAAATAATTTGCGCTTGAATGTCTTCGACATCGCGTGGCAGCATGCCTTTAACTGTGCCATAGGTGCCGACTGGCATAAATACTGGTGTTTCAACCACACCATGTTCAAGCGTTAAGCGACCACGGCGTGCACGCCCTGACTGCGCTAGTTTTTCAAACTTCATACAAATTCCAAATCAAGGCGAAAAAACAGTTCGCTGATTGTTCGAGATAAAAGAGCGCTATTTTCCTTGATTCTGCGACTAAACGCCAGTTTTGTGATGTATTGATCTGTTAAATCAGATTAGCCGCACCAAATGATATAAATAAGTTAGTGTGATGTGTATCTCGCAAATTATTGTTGTGCAATGATTTGTTTCTCTTTTACCCATAAATGGTGATTAAATTAAGCTTCGTTTTAGTGTTTACTGCTTGTTTTATGCTGAGATGAATGTTCCTAGGGGTGGGGGTATGAGTGAATTAAAAGAGTGGGAGTTTTATAAAACACTGCTTGAAACGACCAATGCAATACCATGGCAAATTAATTGGGATACCAAAGAGTTTAGCTATATTGGACCGCAAATTGAGAGCCTATTGGGCTGGCCACAAGACAGTTGGAAATCTGCGCAGGACTGGATTGACCGTATGCATCCTGATGATCGGGACAAAACGGTGGGCATGTGTATCAATTTATCAGATGAAGGCACAGACCATGAGGCAGATTATCGTGCCTTAACCCAAGATGGTGGCTATGTCTGGATTCGCGATGTGGTGCATGTGATTCGTGAAAATGACCGCACCATTGCGATTATTGGCTTCATGTTTGATATTTCTGAGCGCAAGCGCATGGAATTAGAACTCGAAGAACTGAATAAAAAGAATCAGGAATTATTATTGCTCGACTCATTAACCCAAGTGGCGAACCGTAAAGCCTTAAATGAACGCATCGAGCATGAATTTAAACGCGCAGAACGTAATCATCGTCCATTGTCTGTACTGTTTATCGATATTGATCATTTTAAACAATACAACGATGAACACGGGCATTTGCAGGGGGATCGCTGTCTGATTGCGGTGGCGCAATTGCTGAAAAAGATGTTCAGTCGCGCCTATGATTTTGTAGCACGTTTTGGTGGTGAGGAGTTTGTGGTGATTTTGCCAGAAACGACTTTGGATGATGCCGTGATGTTGGCGGAACGTTTCCGTAAGTCTGTCACACATCTGACCATTCCGAATCTTAGTGAAGAACTGCCTGCTGATGTGACCGTGAGTATTGGGGTGAATACCCATGGAGCTGGGCAAAACTACTTGAATGTGTCTAACTTTTTGCAATCGGCAGATGAGTTGTTGTATCAGGCTAAGGCTGAAGGTCGTAATCAGATTTGTTATTACTCTTAAATTAAAAAAACAGCATGGTTTGCCATGCTGTTTTTCGTTTTAATTGATGAAAATTTTTAGAAGTTTGGTCGATAATCAAAATTCTGCATGGCTGCGGTATCACGGAATGGTCGAATCGCTTTCTTGCCTACAGTCATGGTATTGATGATGTTGTGCGGAAAGATCTGAATCTGGTTATTAAATAATTCAACATTGCGATTAAAAATGGTAATCGCTGCACCGACATTTTCATTTTGCTCTTCAATTTCATTCATCATTTTTAGATAAATTTCATTGGCTTTGAGTTCGGGGTAATTCTCGACCACCACATTTAAACTGCGCATCAATTCTTTATTCAGATTTTCAATATGCTGTAGCTGAGTCACATCGGCATTGTTCAAATTCAAATTTAGAATGTTTTGACGTAATTCGGTGACTTTTTCTAGTGTGCCTTTTTCAAAACTTGAATATTGTTCCACCAGTGGGGTCAGGGCATCTAAAATCTTGATTTTTTGACGTTCGTAACTGGCAACATCGGACCATGCACGAATGGTGGCATTGTGATGGCGCACAATGGTGTTTCGAATCAGAATGGTTGCGACAACTGCCAAAATAATCAGCAATAAAAAAATGAATAGCCCCACGCCGTTCCCCTTTATGGTTGTGCTTTCTAGTGATGGTTATTTTAAAAGCTGTAATAAGTCAGACTTTAACTGCTCTAGATACGGTAATTTAAATGTACGTAAGTGTCCACGTAAACTGGAAATATCTTGAATGTTTTGCGCCTTACTGGAAATCTTAAATAAATCGTGAGGTCCCAGATAGCACAGCACATTGCTTTCAGGATGAAACATCAAATCCCCAGCACGATGTTCAAAGAAGTCAGAAATTCTCAGGATTCTTGCAGGGGTAAGGGTTTTTGCCATCTGCATTTGATCACAGCCGTAAAACTTCAAACGTTGATTGGTTTGAATGTCACTGGTGTGCCAAGCGAATGAATAAGGATAACCAAAAGATTTGCTTGCCGTAGTAATGGCCAAGCCTGGCATTTCAATATCAAACACAAATACCCCCCAAAGATCCCGATGCACTTCCTGTACTTTGACCTGATTGTCATCTTTGTCTTTCATGCGCATTTCATTGACGAAATGATACTGAAATACCAATACCTGATGAGCTTGTCCCTGTTCGTCTGTCCAGACGGTACTGGCATACAGTGGAAACTCATTAGACTGCGAGCCTTGCTCAAACAAGGGAAATAGGCGTTTTAAATGTGCAATAAATAAAACAGGATTTAAAGGAATGGAAATATGTTGTGGCTGACGGTGATACGCCAGTTGGTATTTTTGCGCAATCGTTTGTTGTTCTAAATAATCGATGACTTCTTCGATCGGGTCGTCATCTTCATAGCAAATATACGCCCAGAACAGCATTAATGCACCGCAGAATAAACTGGCTTGTGCCCAAATACTGCTGGGTTGAATCAGGATAGCCAACATGAAAAGACCACCTGCAATGGCGAGTAAGCATGGCAGGGCATTTTCAAACTTTAAGGTTGTTGGTGCATTCCAAGGGTGTAAACCATCGAGAATGTCTTGATGGCTGTGTGCTTGACGCCCCACATCCCAAAGCCGAGCAATATTGTGAAACACCACCTGATTCTTTTTGCGGCGAATATGAATCGAATGTCGCACAGTATCCATCGGCATAAGCGGGTACAGTCCTTGTTGTGATTATCCTGTATAGCGGTCAATCAACATCGCATCGCCATAGCTGAAGAAACGATATTGTGCAGCTACCGCATGTTGGTAGGCATTCAAAATGTTCTCGCGATTGGAGAGTGCCGAAACCAACATCAGTAAAGTCGATTCAGGCAAGTGGAAGTTGGTAATGAGACGGTCAACCACTTTAAAATCATAACCTGGATAAATGAAAATTTGCGTGTCACCAACCCAAGCATCGAGTACACCGCCATGTGCTTGTGCAGCACTTTCCACGGCACGGGTTGCCGTGGTACCGACAGCAATGACTTTATTGCCACGCGCCTTGGTTTGACGGATCAGCTCAACCGTTGCAGCGGGAACATCGCACCATTCACTGTGCATAATATGATTGGCAATATCATCGGTACGTACTGGCAGGAACGTACCTGCGCCCACGTGCAATGTCACAAATGCTTTACTGATGCCTTTGGCTTCTAGTTTTTCTAGTAAAGTTTGATCGAAGTGCAAGCTGGCAGTAGGGGCAGCCACACTGGCCAGTTTAGTCGGATCATTAAATACCGTTTGATAGCGTTCAGTATCAATGGCTTCCGCTTCACGGTTGAAATACGGGGGAATCGGTAACTGACCACAACGATCTAAGACCTCTAGAATCGGCTGCGAAAATTCGACAATGAACAGATTTTCATGGCGACCTTGCACCGTGACTTTAATTTCTTCTGCACCAATAAACAGTTCTGCACCCGCTTTCGGCGAGTTGCTGGCTTTAATATGGCAATGTGCGATATGGGCATCTTGCAGACGCTCGACCAGCACTTCAACGGCACCACCTGTGGCACGCTTGCCTTTGAGGCGCGCTTTCATCACTTTGGTATCGTTCAGAACCAACAGATCGCCGTCATTGAGTAAATCCAGAATGTCGGTAAATTGATGGTCGTGATATTGACCTTGCGCATCTAAATGCAGCAAACGTGATGCGCTACGCGTGTCTAAAGGATATCGAGCAATCAGCTCATCAGGGAGATCAAAATTGAAGTCAGAAAGTTGCATGACACATTTCGCTAAAAAAACTGGCTGTAGTATATGCTTTTTTTCATTTTTTGCTTGAAATTGGTTAAATAAGAATCTAAAAAAACCATTCTGTTGTAAAAGTAACCAAATGTGAGAAATTGGCGTTGACAAGTTTTTCAAACAGGTTAATATACGCATCAACACCTACCCGAGGTGGTGAAATTGGTAGACGCGGCGGACTCAAAATCCGCTGTCAGAGATGACGTGTCGGTTCGAGTCCGACCCTCGGGACCACAGATATATAATTATATGCCAATTGATAGCATGTAAGCTTCGAAAGCCCTGATAATTCAGGGCTTTGTTGTTTCTATATGCCAACTCATACCTATACACATCCAAACGTTTTAAAGATACGATTAAAGATACAAGACATTTTTTGGTATTTATATCTTTATCATGGCAAAAATCGTCAAACCACTCACTGATACTAAATGCGCATCTGCGAAGCCCAAAGTGGATTCGCAAGGCAAACCTGTCAATAACAAACTTGCAGATGGGAATGGGCTTTATCTTATTGTCAGACCATCGGGCAGGAAAACGTGGCAATTCATTTATGGGCGAAAGAACTATTTAAATGCCAAAGGTAAGCCAACGGACGGCGTTATCACGATAGGCGATTACTCTAAAGCTGGCGTCAAAGGGGTGCTTATTTCGCTAGATGCTGCGCGAGAGAAGCGCAAAAACTACTTATCTCTGATAGAGAATGGTATTGATCCAATCGATTTTATAAAAATTGAAGATGAAAAAATTAATCATCGATTTGACTTTGAGTCGATAACACGAGATTGGCATGTGGCTTATGCAAAGTCTTCGGGTTCCCAAGATTCGACAATCTCAAAATCCTTACGAAGTTTCGAGATGTATGTATTTCCCTTGATTGGGGTGAAACTCGTAGATGAAATCAAGCCGCGCGATTTGAGTATAGTTTTGGAGCACATTGAAGAAAAAGGCTTCGTTGAAGTGGTCGATAAAGTAAAACGTAGACTAGCGGCTATTTTTGCTCACGCGGTCAGTAAGGGGTATATCGAACAAAGTCCTGCGATTCACTTAAAAGGGGCATTGACTCAGAAAAGTGAAGAGAAACATCATCCGAAGTTGCCGCTGGATAGACTATGTGAGCTTTTTCAAAGGCTTAAAAATGACACTGGGAATCCACTCACTAAGCTTTATGTCGAGTTTGCATTGCACACTTTTGCTCGTTCCAGTGAAATGATGTTTGCACGCTGGGATGAGTTTGATTTCGATAAAAGTATCTGGACGATCCCTGCAACTCGCATCCCTGTAGAAGGATGCAAAAATTCACATCGTGGTGCAAAAATGCGAAGAGAGCATATTGTGCCGTTATCGCGCCAAGTTAAAGACATCCTCATGGAGGTACGGGCTTACAGCGGTGTGAGCAAGCATGTATTTCCTGCTGACCATGACTTAAACAAATTCATCAGTGAGAATACCGTCAACAAGACGTTGCAGCGCATGAAGTACAATACTAAAACGGATGTATGCTTGCATGGCTTTCGCGGAATGGCACGCGGTGCTTTGGGTTTGAGCGGTTTGTTTGATCGAGATGCGATTGAACGTCAAATGAGTCACAAGACTGATAATGCGATTGAGTGGGCATACACGCATCATGTTGATTTTATGGAAGAGCGGAAAATTATGATGGAGTGGTGGGGTGACTACCTTGAGCTAAATCACGATAAATTTATTTCGCCTCAGGAGTTCAGAGAGTCTTTATTGCGAGATGCACGGAGTGGCGTTCAAAGTTTTAAATATGGAAAACTTACGAAGATTCAGATGGCGATGTTGTCAGCGGGTTAATCAAGCTTGGTTGTTAATTGCTCAAACACAAAACTATTTTCTAAAAAGTAGGTTGGTGCTCACTAAAATAAGAGAAATACATATGAATGCATGGAGACCCTTAGAGTGCTATCAATTCAACCTCTACGACTGTCGATGAATAAAGTTTGCGAACTGTTGGATATTACACGTGAAGGATTGCGGAAATTGCAGATGAATGACCCAACCTTTCCGAAGCCATTAAAGGCAGGGGGCTCTAGGCAGTGTCGCGTTTATTATGATTATGCCTCTCTCATTGAGTGGCACGAGAAGCAAAAGCTCGCGGCTTAGTTGTGCGCTAATTCAATATGGGGGCTAAAGCCTCCATTTTTTCCAATAGTGGTTTTTTATTCCTACTTCTTGTTGTATAATTAGCGCTCGAAAAGCACGCCACACAAAGGATTGATATGGCAAGAACAAAGTTACTAACTCGCTCTCAAGCAGCACAGAGGTTGCACGAAGCGGACAAATCAAAAACAGCCATCCAGTGGAATACGTTCTTAAACGACAACTCCAAACCAAGAGTGAAGCCTGAAAAGCGTATTCCGTACGAGCGCACCATCCACAACATTGCCATGTATCGTTTGTCTGACCTTGAGGTGTTTATCGCCAAGCGTAAAGAGCAAGCACAAGCGAAGCGTGAAATAGCCAAACAGTCACGGGTAGCGGATTTGACGGCACACTTCGGTTTGGCTGACCAAGAGAATGAAAACTCATTCGGGCAAAACTTTGGATATGTTTGGAAAGGTGCATCGGTGAATTTGATCGCTGATAATGCTGAACGTGGGCAGCCCAACGCGGTCTCTATTCAATTACAGATCAACCATCCTTTGCGAGTATCAGCACTGACAACAGCTCAAGCTGAAGCTTTCGCGAATGAGATTCTTGAAGCAGTGGCGCAAGCCAAGCGCTTGGGACTATAGGAGATAGAGCATGGATGCTCATACAGAAAACTGCCTACACGCGATTGAAACAACGCTTGCGATCAGCGAAGCAAAACAGCTCAAAGCCGATCGGGTTTGGCTAAACGCTGGTAATCAGCAATACACAGTTGCTT
This sequence comes from Acinetobacter kanungonis, assembly GCF_009939195.1. Classification (GTDB taxonomy): domain Bacteria; phylum Pseudomonadota; class Gammaproteobacteria; order Pseudomonadales; family Moraxellaceae; genus Acinetobacter; species Acinetobacter kanungonis. The sequence continues at coordinate 63,174 of NZ_JAACKC010000010.1, forward strand.
TTGATCATGGTACAGATCGAACCGCATTTACCATGACGCGGCAACAGTTTGAAGGCTTACTAGAAGGTGCCTTGTTGTTAGATTACAACTTGCCCAGTTAAGACCAAACTATAGCCAATAAAAAAGGAAGCGCTGAAACGCTTCCTTTTCCAATTTGCAAGGTTGGCAAAACCAAGCTAGTGGCGTACTGGACAGGAGTCATTTTAGCAGATTTTGTCATGAAAATCAGTTGAGTAGGACATGGAAAACACAGGATTTTTCAACGTACGTGAGCAGGAAGAAACAGAGTGGCTGCTCGCGGAAGTGGATGTAATGATCTCTGAATTGTGCAATGACGGTGGGCATCATGCCGTCAAAACAGATACACCAACGAAGGAGGTTCACGCACTTCTAGACGCTTATCAGGAGCGCGTAGCAGAAAATGCAAAGCAAGCAGAGATCATGGAGATCGAAATCTATAGCGACATCAACACGTACGGATTTGCTAAGGAGATGGTGCTCACATCGGTAAAGATCGAAGCTGTGATTGATTGGCTGGATTTGAGGTTCACCGTAGACCCAGCGGTATGTTCATTCCATAGAGCGCCTAAAGCGCGTAGCCACATCAAAGCATTTCTAACTCGGGAAACAGGAACTAGACATTACATCAAGCCCGATGAATCAGATGTCACGCAAGATGGAGAGTCATTCACTATCAGGCTGCACGACATTCGCAACGCGAAAGATTTAAGGCAAATCACTGGCTTGCTAGAAGCGCAGTACGGTGCTCGATATGACACGATGACCATTGATGCAATAGAACTGTCTCTCGACCTCGATGGCGCAAGGAACACAGCGTTACTTGTCGCGTTACATAAGTCGATGATGTACTCAGAAGATGCAAGTAAGTTCAGGATTTACAAGACAAAAGGAACTAAGCGCAGCATTCCTACATCACCATCAGAACTGGTCGAGTTACTTAATGAAGGCTACAACATTGGCATGGGGGATCATCGGACAGACGAGCTTTGCATTCGTGCTTACTTCAAGCGCACCGACAAAGGTGGTCTAGCGTTACCATCGACTAAACACAGATTGCGGTTTGAGGTTACTTTGAGCAAGTCCGTGTTCGAGCATGATGGAGTTGATTGTTACCTCAATAATTTATCGCAAATCATCACGCGTGGCTTCAAGAAATTACGCTTCACCAAGTTGAGTAAACACGCGACGCCTGAAGAGCGGTTTGTATACCGACATGAAGTTCAGCCGTTTGGGAAAGAACAGCCTATAGCCATCAGCCGAAGCAGACATCCTCGCCCCTTCGCTGATGGAATTGAAGTGCATAGCCAGCTCAATGAAGCGAAAAGAACGGCTGTGCGATCGCTTGCCAACTCGTTTGCCAAGAAGTTCTGATTTCGCAATTTTCGGTACACTTTTGTTTGACGCCATTCAACCCGACGCCGTGTAGCGCATGGTCTAGGGTGGTTTTGGCGGTTTCAGGTCGCCTAAAGACATTAGTATCTATACTTACTTAATTACTCTACGAGAGGATGAGCGCTAGCGAATCCGAACGTATAAACAACACCTCACTACAGCAGCCGCAATTCAAATTGTCTTCGCCCCAGCTCCGACAATTTTCATTCAATGCGACCACCACCGACCAAGCACCAACAAGATCACAGCCGCAGTTTCAGTCTTGCTACGCCTCAGCTTCGCAAAACTTCAATCATGCGAGCCGATCATATCGAGCATGACACCTACCGTCTCAGGTGGTGGAAGTCTTAGAAAAAAGACGAAGTGGCGAATGCCCTACAGTCGTCGAACGGGAGTAAATTTGAGCGGTCTTATAGATCAGCAGACTAACTTCATAAATGCTACAAGCCAATTTAATGCGGTTTATAGCACTTTTAACATCAAGCTGATGATTTTCGTGTCAAACGGTTTAAACGCGCTAGAAACGTAAATGATGAGCAATTAGGGTGGTATTCGGTAGTCATTCACTCAGATTGACTCAAGCGCTGGCTAGGCTTGGTACAGGCAATAAAAAACGGGCAAGTTTCCCTGCCCGCTCCTCGACTGGAGTTGTGGCCTAAAGTTCACTTGCGGAACGGTAGCTCGAAACGCATAAACCCAAAAGGTAAAGTTGAAATAACTCTCGTACTTTGATCTGTCAAGAGTCTGACTGCGGCTCATAGTAGAATTGTCGGAAATAGTCGGCAATTCCTGGCACAGCGTCGATTCTCTCAATCTCTTTGGTGGCTTGTTTAACTTTCGCCAAACCCCAACGATGTAGGCAGTAACATAAAACCGCAATTACAAGGCAAGGGAAGAAGAAGATGCCGATCACACCGAAGATCATTACGGACACCAAGCATTGTTGCGCTTTCTGTTCGTGCCAAGATTTCTCTTTGACCATCTGGATGAGATATTCACAAAGCTCGTCCATTTCTTTCGTGCGTTCCAGTTCCATTCTTCCCCCTTGTATTTTTTGAAAGTAAGCTGTTTTAAGTTCTACTTAGTTAATATTTTTCAAAAAATTAGTGAGAAGTGGTATTTTGCAGAGTATCAAATAGAGCAAATATTGGGCGATCAATTAAACATATCTATTCAACTGGTTGTTAATTGCACATAGTCACTGCGCGCTTATCTCACTCTATGACATAAAGTAAGAGTCCCTTTAAAAATCCTACGGGACAAATCATGCAAGTGACATTTTTGACAACCGATGAAGTTGCAGACCTAATTGAACTACACGAAAGTGCAGATAGTTTAGTTGTTATGCAAGAAACAGCGAATGAGGTTGTTTACAGTCTTCGGGATGATCATACAGGCGAGCAAGTCTTGATTAATACGCCTTGTAGCAGTTACTTGGTTACACGTGGCGCTTGAGCTTCATGCTTCAATGAGTCCTAAATGGCGTTGAAATGCGAAGCCGACTCGTCGTAGTCGGCTTTTTTATTGAAAAAAATAATTACTTTTGTTGAGTGGAGCAGGAGGGTTACTGAAGTGAATCATTCGGTGGATGGATTTTGTAATGAAGATACGAATGCAGATATGAATAAGGTTGGTTTTAATTTAAATTTATAAAAAATAATAACTTGTGATTTAAGTTTGGTTCTGACCCTCGGACCAAATATTAGAAAGCCCTCAAGCATATTAAGACTTGGGGGCTTTTTTATTGTCTCCATCTTTTTATCTGGCCTTAATCACTTTTTGATGATCTTTTTCAGCTTTTGATTCCGTCCATAACAGGCTATGTTATGACGGAAGGTCACATGATTTGGAAAAGAACAATGAATAAGAAAATGACTGGGTCCATAGTCGGGCTGCTGCTGATTATTTTCGCTTATTTCTATGCCACGCCTTATCTGGTGTTAAATAAGATGAAAAATGCTGCCCAAGCAGGAGATAGTGCCAAAGTCTCTGAATATATTGATTATCCGAGCGTACGAAAAAGTCTAAAAGATCAGATCAATTCGCACATGCTTCAAGAACTAGGCATCGATGAACAAAGCCGTTTGGCAAATTTGGGACAAAAGCTGGCTTCGACGCTGTTAGATAATATGATCGATCATGTGGTGACACCAGAGGGAATGACCATGGTGTTACAAGGGCAAGGTCTAAAAGAAATCTATCAAGCGAAAGTCACACAAGAAACTGCTGAAGTCAAACAACAACATAAGCTCCAATATAAAGCAGGGTATACTTCTTGGCAGAATTTTGAAGTACAGATTCAAGCTCCTGAGTATTCAAGAGGGGTCAAAATCAATATGGTACGAGATGGTTTGAGTTGGAAGGTTAATCAGGTTAGCGTTCCATTGCAGTAAGTAAGTTTAGAGTAAGTCGATGTTTGGTAAACAGAAAATACAATCAGCACCTAAGCAGCCAGTTAAAATGATGCTGGCGATTGGGTTGGTTGTAGCAGCATTATTCGCGAGTGCGGGTGTGTTTTATTATTATGTCATTTTTGTGCCGAAGCTCGAGCAGCAAAAACTTGATTTGGAGCAACAAAAAATCAAGCAAAAGCAAGAAGAGCAAAAGGCACTCAAGAAAAAACAATGGCAAGCCGAACAGCGCAAACAGGTTTATCAAAATTGCCTGAATGATGCGGAGCAGAGTTATAACAACCACTGGGCAAATACATGTCAGCAGATTGTGGAACAGGATCAGAACAATCTAGAGCAATGTTTAAATGATCGTCGGGTGATGCTTAATCCATTTAAGGGTGAGGCTTATTGTCGAGAATTGTTTGGCAACACTGAATTCAATGCCAATTGTGAGCTGCCAGTAGACGTTGCTGATCAATTAGAGCGAAATCGGGTACAGGCTAAACAGACCTGTGCCAGTGAAGCTCAAAATATGGTGTTCCAGTAAAGTATTATTTAAGCTCCGAAGTACTTGAATTGGTGTATTTTCTGATTCAAGTATTCGGTATTCTTTTAAGAGATACAGCGTTGCTGCTCTATAGAGGCTTTATATCTTTTGTTTTTTAAAATGTCGTGAATTGGCAAAATATTCAATATAAATGATAGAGATAATACGCTTCCTAGTTTATGTCCTGTATATTTAATCTATCGATCTAAACTGTGTTTGCATAAAGAAATTAGAAAATTAACTGAACATCACTTCAAGAGAAAATAATTCAAGTAAATTGCATAATGACATCGTATCTATAAATCTATTTTTGATATTTAGTTAAAATTGATACTAAATTTGAATCAATTATTGAAAAGTAGTTTGCTACAATCACGCATTCTTTCAAACTATTCAAAATAGATAAAGAATTTAACACACATAAAGAGGTGCGGTTTGAAGGCTGAAATTGCGGGCACTGTTTTGACGGTGGTTTTATTTGCTGGTTTGCTTTGGGTTGGGCGCAGAAAGCTCAAGCATGATGCTGTGTGTCCGCTAAATCAAATGGAGCAAGCGCTTCCGGCTCATGTCGAGGAGCCTGCTTGCGTATGCGAGCCATGTAAAACCCTTGAAATTTTGTATCAAAATTCGAAAGGTCAAATGACAATTCGGGATATTGATGTGCTTCGTGTCTATCAAGACAATCAGCAATGGTGCGTCGAGGCATTTTGTCATTTGCTTACGGAGCAACGTATATTTAAGGTTGAACAAATTAAATGCTTAAAATGTCCAAAGCATTGTTCTCGTTTAATTAATTCGGCTGAAATTTTGGAATATTTAACTAAGCATATCACATGATTTTTTAATAAGCTGTTGTTTCATATATGGTGAATAAAACCAGATGATTTGAGCGGCATCAGTTATTAAGAGAGTGCTATTTTATCAGATGTTAAAATAATTAAATCCGAGATGAATCTTGTAAATAAACCAGCTTCTTGAAAACGAATGTTCAAGAAGCTGCTGTTGAGTGAAATTGATTATTTAATAAAACTCAATTCTTTGCTAATGCGCTCTAGCACAGGTTTTTTCTTGGCTTGGAATTGCGTTTTATTTTGCTGAATTAAATTATTGCCATGCGTATCAATCGAGATAATCAAAGGGCCAAATAATTTTACGCGGTTAATCCACAAAGTTTCAGGCATGCCTAAGTCTTGCCATTCAGCGCCTTCAATTTCCTCGACTTGAGTGGCAGCGAGTACTGCGCAACCGCCTGGGAAAATGGCATGTACCGCTTTATGTTCCTGACAGCCTGCAACGGTTTCAGGTCCCATACCACCTTTACCCACAATCAGTTTGACGCCTGTTTGTTTGATAAACTCACGCTCAAACTTTTCCATACGCATACTGGTGGTGGGTCCAATGGACACCATTTCAAAGCTATCATCATCTTTTTTACGGACGATAGGGCCAGCATGGAAAATGGCGCCACCTTCTAAATTGACAGGCAGTTCACGTCCTTGTTCGATCAAACGACGATGGGCAACATCACGACAAGTCACAAGGCGACCAGTCAAATACNACCACATCACCAATTTTGAGATCTGCTAAATCTTCATCACGCAATGGGGTAGTGAGGACTTTTTTCATAGCACGACTCCTTCGTGTGACAGAATTTCATAAGTCATATCAGGGTTAATTTTGATTTTTCCACGACGGTGTGCCCAACAGCCAGTATTCACAGCCACGCCGATCGTCGATGGATGGCGGGCTGAAGATTCAATGTTCACTCCCATGACACTGTTATTGCCTGTGAGACCTTGTGGTCCAATCCCGATTTCATTTAAACCTTGTTCAAGTAAATTCTCCATTAAGGCTGCGCGAGGATTATCACTTTTCGAGTCGACTGGACGCATAATGGCCAGTTTAGACAAGCGCGCTGCGGTTTCTACCGAAGTGGACACACCGACACCAACCAGTAAAGGAGGACAAGCATTCACGCCACGTTCGGTAATCACATCCATTACAAATTCAGCTACACCTTCATAGCCTTGACCTGGCATCAGGACTTTGGCTGCACCAGGTAGGGTACAACCACCACCTGCCATATATACATCAATGGTACAACTGTCACTGTCAGGCACAATACGCCAGTCCAGCCATGGAATTTGCGTACCAGTATTGGTGCCTGTATTTTTTTCATCAAAGGTTTCTACAGCATTGTGACGCAATGGTCCTGAACGGGTCGCTTCAGCCGTGGCTTCACGAAGAATTTCTTGTAATTCACCCAAGAGAGGGAAATGTGCACCCGCTTCTACAAAATACTGAATCACACCCGTGTCTTGACAGCTTGGGCGATTGAGTCGATCTGCCGCTTCTTGGTTTTCATCCATCGAATCATAAACAGACTTTGCCAGAGGATTAGTTTCGAGGGTTTTAAGTTCAATGAGTTTCTTTTTCACATCTTTAGGTAAGCGTTTACCAATGTAGGCGGTAAATTTGGCCATGGTGTCCGTGAGGGACTGTACGGCAAGTTCTTTGTCCATGGGAGGCTCCTTGTTAAGCGTTCAATTCAGTCAATCAATTCAAAAATAGGGGGTTAGGAATTACTTAATTCAGCTGCACTGACTTTGTCTTTTTTTTGGGTGAAACTTAAGACCAGTGTGATGACAGTCGAAAGAATCAGTAAACCTGCGACGAAATACAGACCGCCTGTGAAACTACCAGTTTGATCTTTGACCCAACCAATCATGGCTGGACCTGCGAACCCACCGAGGTTGCCAATCGAGTTGATGGTGGCAATACCTGTGGCTGCGGCAGCACCTGACAAGAACATGGTTGGCATGCTCCATAGTGGTGGTTTTGAGCAACTAATGCCGACATTGACAATGGTGAGTGCTGCGATTAAACCAATCACGCTACCCGTACCTGCGGCAATCACCAGACCAATGGCAGCGGTAATGCAAGCCAGTGCCACATGCCAAGTGCGTTCATTGGTTTTGTCGGAATGACGCGACCATAAAATCATGGCAATCACGGAGATAATTGGCGGAATGGCATTGAGTAGACCGACAGTCATCGAGCTCACACCGAGTTCTTTAATGATTTGGGGTGCCCAAATACCAAGGGTATATAGACCTGCAGAGGTACCGAAATAAACCAGTGCCAAAGCCAGAACACGTGGGTTGGCTAAGCCACGAAGAATGCTGTGATGTTGCTGGTTGTCTTTGCCCGCATTTTCAGACTGCATGGTCTTGACCAACCACTCCCGTTCATCCTGTTTCAGCCAAGTGGCTTTTTCAGGTCGATCAGTCATGTAAAAGAACACCACCACGCCAAGAATCACCGCAGGTAAAGCTTCAATCAGGAACATCCATTGCCAGCCTGCCAGTCCCATAATGCCGTGCATTTCCAGTAAGGCAGCAGAAATAGGCGAACCAATGGCGGTGGCAATTGGCGCAGCAGCCATAAACAGGGCGATGACACCTGCACGATTGCGCGCTGGGAACCAGAAGCTGAGATAGAGAATAATGCCGGGGAAAAAGCCTGCTTCTGCGACACCCAATAAAAAGCGCATNGACATAAAAACTGGTTGAGCTTTCGACAAAAGCCATGCCCCCTGCAATAATGCCCCACGTGACCATGACACGGGCAATCCAGATGCGGGCGCCGACTTTATGCAGAATAATGTTGGATGGCACTTCAAATAGGAAATAACCTAAAAAGAAAATCCCTGCGCCAAAACCGAGAATAGAAGAGGTAAAGCCCAAATCTTCTTTCATGGTAATGGCGGCAAAACCAATATTGACGCGGTCAATATAAGCAATTAAATACAAAATCATGATAAACGGGACAATACGCCACGTAATTTTACGTAAGGTCCGTTTTTCGATATCCATGTCCATGGCTTATCTCCATATAAGTAGCGTTTACCACTTGATTTGATGTCGAAACATCGCATCTCGTTTGGCGAAAAGGCTCCCCGTTGTGACACCGTAATCCTTACACGGTGGACTTTATGCTCTACTCAAGGTTCCTTGCTTAAGTGAGATCTTTTGTTTGGGGGGTAACGTGATATGGATAATAGAGACTTTGCAAAATGGATGAATCGATATAAAGTTAAATCACTATTGCAAAAAACTGAATAATCATGAACTCAGATACGGAATTGGCATTTTTTTGCTTACTAATAAAACAAGGAAGTTTGGTTGCTACAGCACGTGAATTAAATTTAACACCACCCGCAGTGTCGCGGCGTTTGACGCAAATGGAAGATCGGCTAGGAGTACGTTTGCTGAATCGAACCACGAGACGGATTAGCCTGACGCATGAAGGGGAAATTTATTATGAAAATGCGCTGCGGATTTTAAAAGAAATCGAAGATATGGAGCGCCGTGTGTCTAGTACTCGTTTTGCTCCTAAAGGACTGCTACGGGTGAATGCGCCTTTGGGCTTTGGACGCTCTTATATTGCGCCTGCAATTTCGGATTTTGCCAAAATTTTCCCAGAAGTTGAGGTGCAATTGCAGTTGAGTGATCGTCCTGTCAATCTTCCCGATGAGGCGACGGATGTGGTGATTCGTTTTGGTGAAATTCCAGATTCACGTTTAATTGCACAGAAACTTGCAGCGAATCGACGCTTGTTGTGTGCTTCACCGCTGTATGTAAAAAGTGTCGGAATTCCAGTAACGCCACATGATTTGACTGCACATCAATGTATTGTGATTCGACAGAATGAAGCCGCTTATGGCAACTGGCGCTTAAATTTGGGTGAGCAGGTTGAAACCATTAAGGTACATGGCAATTTGAGCACCAATGATGGTGAAGTTGCCCTAAACTGGGCTTTAGACGGGCAAGGAATTTTGATGCGAGCGGAATGGGATGTCGCCAAATATTTGCGCAGTGGGCGTTTAGTTCAAGTTTTAGAGCAGTACAGCACCCCGCCCGCAGATGTTTATGCCGTCTATTTGGCACGCTTGCAAGATTCTCCACGGGTGGCGTATTTTTTAAATCATCTCAAAGACTATCTGGCAAAACACGTGGATAATTTGGTACAACACCGAACGCTGAATTGAGCGCTGAAATGTTGATTGGTCTTTTAAAAATAAGTGCGTAATTGCAATTTAGGAAATTAAAAACGTAAAAAAACCAAGACTGTTCATCTAAACAATCTTGGTTTTTGAGTACTAAAGATTAAGCTTGAGCAGGTGCTTTTGCTAAAACTTCAGCCATGGCTTTGGCAACGATATAAACGTTGTTCATGTTTAAGCCCGCAACACAGATACGGCCACTACGTACCAAGTAAATTGCATAGTCTTCACGTAAAGTATCGACTTGCTCGCCTGTTAAGCCTGTATAGCTAAACATGCCTTTTTGTTCAACCAAGTAGTTGAAGTCACGGTCAGGCAGCGCTTTGCTGAGTTCATCTTTCAAAATACGACGCATTTTAATAATACGTTCACGCATTTCTTTCACTTCATTTTGCCATTGTTGATTTAACGCTGAGTCATTCAAGACTTGGTCAACCAACCATGCACCTGTTGTAGGAGGGCTAGAGTAGATACGACGTACCGTTGCTTTCAACTGACCAAAAGTGCATTGTGCTGATGCAGCATCATCACATACGAAGGTCAAACCACCCACGCGCTCACCGTAAAGAGAGAAAATCTTAGAGAATGAGTTGCTGACAATGAAGTTCAAGCCCGCTTGGTCAAGTGCACGAATCGCATAAGCATCTTGTTCCATGCCTTCACCAAAGCCTTGGTAAGCGATATCCAAGAATGGAATAAGTTGACGTGCTTTCAATACCGCAATTACTTGATCCCATTGTGCAGGGGTTAAATCAGCACCTGTTGGGTTGTGACAGCAAGGGTGTAATAACACCACGCTTTGTTCAGGCAATTGTTGTAAGCAAGACAACATACCATCAAAGTCTACACCGCGAGTTTCAGCATCGAAGTATGGGTAGAAATGGGTTTTTAAGCCTGCACCATTGAAAATGGCTACATGGTTATCCCAAGTTGGCTGGCTTACCCAAACTTCAGAATTTGGGAAGTAATTTTTTAAAAAGTCTGCACCAACTTTTAGCGCACCCGAACCACCTAAAGTTTGGATGGTTACGGCACGACCACTTTGTACTGCTGGGCTATTTTCACCGAACAGCAAGGCTTGAATGGCGTCACGGTAAGGTTTGAAACCTTCCATTGGTAAATATAATTTGGTTTTGCTTTGTTGTGGCTCAAGACGCTTTTGCGCTTCCATGATTGTTTCAAGCTGAGGCACAATACTGTCTTCGTTGTAGTAAAGACCAATACTTAAATTTACTTTACCTTCACGTGGATCGGTATTGAACTGTTCCATAAGCGACAAAATTGGGTCGCCTGCATAAGGAGGGATATGTTGAAACATGAAAAAATCCTTGATTGTTGCAGCTAGGGTCAAACTGTTCGCGCTTCACATCGCCCAGTTATCGATGCTGATAACTTAAGCCGATTCGCATGGGTTTTGCAAGACCAGATTCATGCTAGGCGAGTCTGGTCTTATATGGGGGAGGACAGGGTTTTATTCAATAGCCTTATTTAAAAGAACTATCGGTATTTAGAATTAAATTGGCTTCCGCAGCTTTGTGTTTACGCTGCTTCATCCAATAGGCCAAACTTAAGCAGCCGACCCACGCAGGAATCATATACACCGCAATGCGCATGTCCGGGGTTAGACTCATAATCACCAGAATGCCTAACATAAAGGCAATACACAGATAATTGGTGAATGGATAAGCCAAGCTTGGGAACAAGGTACTTTGTTGCTGCTGTTGCATGCTTTGACGGAATTTTAAATGCGTGATTGAAATCACCACCCAGTTAATCACAATCGCAGCGACCACCAACATCATCAGTAAGCCAAAGGCTTTTTCTGGGAATACATAATTCAGCAAGACGCACAGCGCAGTGACTAATGCTGAAATAAGAACCGCATTCACAGGAATACCGCGAGTATTAATTTTCTTTAAGAATTGTGGTGCATTGCCTTGTTCTGCCAAGCCGAGCAACATACGGCTGCTGCAATAGCTGGTGCCGTTATAGACCGATACTGCTGCGGTTAAAATCACAAAGTTTAAAGCAGTTGCCACACCATGACTGTCTAACGAAGCAAACACCATCACAAATGGGCTGCCGCCTTGTGCCATTTGATTCCATGGGAATAAGGCTAATAGTACGACTAAGGTGAAGATGTAGAAAATCAAAATGCGGTAAATAATCTGATTGACGGCTTTGGGTAAGGTTTGCTGCGGGTCGCGTGCTTCTGCTGCGGTAATCCCAAACAGTTCAATACCGCCAAAGGCAAAGACAATTGCTGCCATCGCCATGACCAAGCCACTGACGCCATTCGGGAAGAAACCACCCAGTGCCCAAAGGTTGCTGATTGCAGCTTGAGAGCCTGCGCTACCCGTTGCCAGCAAATAAGAGCCAAAACCAATCATTGCAACAATGGCAAGAATTTTGATAATCGAAAACCAAAATTCCATTTCGCCAAACAGTTTCACGTGGAGCAAGTTAATGACATTAATCAAAATAAAGAAGCCGAGTGCCGACATCCACGTCGGAATTTCAGGCCACCAGTATTGTACATACAGTCCGACGGCACTCAGTTCAGCCATGCAGACCAAAACATTCAGCACCCAATAATTCCAGCCAGACATGAAGCCAGCAAAGCGCCCCCAGTACTTATTGGCAAAATAACTGAAAGAACCACTCACAGGTTCTTGCACCACCATTTCGCCCAGTTGGCGCATCATGAAAAACGCGATTAAACCGGCAATGGCATAGCCAAGAATGACTGACGGACCTGCAAGTTTGATGGATTGAGAAATACCGAGGAATAGACCCGTACCGATTGCACCGCCTAGGGCAATCAGCTGGATATGACGGTTGGATAAACCGTGCTTGAGCTGACCGTGATCATTGAGTGACATATGATTCTTCTCATCCTTGTCGTGTAATTATTTCCTAATAAATTACGCATATCATAAATTGATTAAAAAATAATATACAAGTGAAACGCCGAATTATTTTTTATTTCCTATAAAAATAAAAAACTTAGACGCAATTTTGTATGCAGTGCTTACTGTTCAGCATCCATTCTTTCGCAGAAATGCACCAAATATGGGCGTTTATTGTAGCGAGTTCATCGCGGTTTTCTAGCCAATGGTGCTGCTTTAAACAGCACTTGAGTCGCATGGGCTAAGAGCTTGAAAGTGCAATCAATGAATAAAATTATGAATAAAGTAATTAAATTATATATTGCGTAATTTTATAAACTCAGTATGATGAAATGAAGTTGAGCCGATTGTAGCGGTGAAGTGGATAAGAAATTTGAGTTAATCTCATGATTTTTATTCAATAAGTTTAATTTTATCCGCACAGTGAAGCGCAGAATATCGAGAAAATAACAAGGATGGCACTATCATGAATTCGCAATTGAGCTGTTTTATTCCTGTTTCAGACGATTCAGATTTCACTATTCATAATTTGCCTTATGGCATTTTTAGTCGTACTCAGGATGGCGAGCGACGTGTTGGTGTGGCGATTGGTGAGTGGATTTTAGATTTGGCAGCTTTGGAGCAGGCGGGTGTTTTACGCCTGAGTGAGCATGAGCACTATTTTAATCAATCCAGTCTGAATAAATTTATCGCATCGGGTTCAAGCAACTGGCACAAAGTACGTCGAGAGTTACAACAACTTTTGGCACTGGAAAATCCTCGTTTGCAGAATGATGCCGATTTGCAGCAACAGGTGCTCTATAAACAGCAAGATGCCATCATGCATTTACCTGTACAGATTTCAGGTTATACCGATTTTTATTCTTCTAAAGAACATGCCACCAATGTCGGCTGCATGTTCCGCGATCCTAAAAATGCCTTATTGCCAAATTGGAGCGAGCTACCTGTCGGTTATAACGGGCGCGCCAGTTCAGTGGTGGTAAGTGGTACTGACATTGTTCGTCCATCGGGTCAAATCAAATTGCCTGAACATGAGCGTCCAGTTTTTTCCGCAACACGGAAACTGGATTTTGAATTGGAAACGGCTTTTATTGTCGGTCAACCAAGTCGCTTAGGTCAGCCGATTCATATTGATGATGCTGAAGCACATATCTTTGGCATGGTACTGTTGAATGACTGGTCAGCACGAGATATTCAGCAATGGGAATATGTGCCTTTAGGTCCGTTTAATGCCAAAACTTTTGCCAGTGCCATTTCGCCGTGGGTGGTGACCATGCAAGCCTTGCAACCGTTTAAAGTGCAGGGTCCTGTGCAAGAGCCACGTCCTTTAGCTTATTTACAGGAACGTGCAGAAAGCAGTTATGACATTCAGCTTTCGGTAGAAATTCAAGCGGCACAAAGTTCGAGCGCAGAGGTGATTTGTCAGACCAACTTTAAATATATGTATTGGTCAATGGCACAGCAGTTGGCGCATCACACCATTGCAGGCTGTAATGTCAATGTCGGTGATTTGATGGGTTCGGGGACGATTTCGGGTTCAACTAAAGATTCTTACGGCAGCTTGTTGGAACTGACGTGGAATACCACAGTACCTTTGACTTTAGCCAATGGCGAACAGCGTGGTTTCTTGCAGGATGGTGATACCGTCATTATGAAAGGTCATGCGGAAAAAGACGGGATGCGTGTCGGTTTTGGTGAAGTTCGAAATAGCATTTTACCCGCTTTAAGTTTTGACTTTGCCGAAGCAGGGCAGGCACAGCATGAAACTGTATAGCTATTTTCGCAGCTCGGCGGCGTTTCGTGTTCGCATTGCCTTGAATTTAAAAGGCTTGAGTTATGACACGCAGGCGGTGCATTTGCTGAAACAGGGCGGTGAACAGCATTTGGCAGCGTATGCAGCGCTCAACCCGAGTGAGTTGCTGCCAACCTTATTAGATCAGCAGCATGTTCTGATCCAATCGATGAGCATTCTTGAGTATCTGGAAGAAGCTTATCCGAAAACTGCGTTATTGCCTCAGGACCTGCATCAACGCGCTCGGATACGCGCTTTTGCCCAGCATATTGCTTGTGAAATTCATCCACTGAATAACTTAAGAGTGTTGCAGTACTTGGAGCAGACGCTTGAAGTGAGCAATAGCGAGAAAACGGCTTGGTATCAACACTGGATTAAGCTGGGCTTTCACAGCCTAGAGCAACAATTACAGCAATCGAATGGTCAGTACTGTTTTGGCGAACAGCCGACTTTTGCCGATTGTTGCCTGATTCCACAAGTGTATAACGCCAAACGTTTTCAAATTGATTTAACGGAATATCCAAAAATCCAGTCGATTTATACGCACTGTATGCAGTTGGCAGCGTTTCATCAGGCTGCACCTGAACAACAAGCCGATTGGGAATAAAACAGAAAAAGGAGTTTGATTATGAGCTTTGCAATTAAAAAAATACATCATGTGGCTTACCGTTGTAAGGATGCCAAAGAAACGGTGCAGTGGTACAAAACCATGTTAAATATGGATTTTATTTTGGCCTTTGCTGAAGATCACGTGCCATCGACCAAAGCCTTTGATCCCTATATGCATTTATTTTTGGACGCAGGTCAGGGCAATGTCTTAGCCTTTTTTGAACTGCCGACGCAACCTGAAATGGGGCGCGATGAAAATACTCCAGCTTGGGTACAGCACATTGCCTTTGAAGTGGAAGACTTGGCAGCATTACTGGCAGCCAAAGAACATTTGGAAGCACATGGCGTAAAAGTGCTTGGCATTACCAATCACGGCATCTTCCATTCTATTTATTTCTTCGATCCAAATGGTCACCGCCTAGAGCTGACCTATAACGATGTGCATGCCGATGAAAAAATTGCGCGCATTACCGAAGAAATGAAACTGGAAATGCTGGATGAATGGAGCAAGACCAAACGTGCGCCACATCATACTCACTTTTTACATGAGGAAGAGTTAGGTGCTTAAAGCACGGTTCTGACTTTTTGGTTTTACCCTTGACTGCATTTTTGACCGAGTGCAGTTTTTTTTTGCCGCGAGATTTGCCAGATGACCGTCGCGCATAAAAGTCCGTTAAAAGATGAGTTCAGTTTTTGCTAAATCTCAGGCATGATGTCACGGACCAATTTGTCCTTGTGTCGTCACACAAAAGCAAAGAAATGATTGAGAAAATGACCTTTAAAGAGCACATCAATGGTTGAAGAAAAGTTATCGGGTGGGGTGCAATCGCTTGAAGTCGGTTTGGCGGTGTTAAATGCGCTGCTCGAGCATAATCAACCGATTATTCTGAAAGATCTCTCGCACAAGCTGGACATGCATCCAGCCAAAGTCCATCGCTATCTGGTGAGCCTGATTCGGATGAATTACGCTAAACAACTGGACGATGGGCAATATGCACTGGGCGATCAGGCGTGGCGCTTAGGTCTTAACTGTATTCAGCATACCGATGCCTTGCAGCAAGTGCAGTCGATGATTTATGCCTTGCAAGCCAAGATTGGGTGCAGCATTCAAATCAGTAAATGGTCGCCGCGCGGGCCGTTGGTGGTGCAGTCGCTTGAATCTAATCATCCGATTGCGATTGTAACCAAAGTCGGTTCGATCATGCCGTTGGTCAACTCAGCTTCGGGACGGGTCTTTGCGTCGTATTTACCTGAAACCGTGATTCGTCCCTTAATGCAGGCCGAATGGGATAAAGCAGCGACTTTAGGTCTGGCACTGAAACCTACCAACTGGGATGAATTTAGCCAGTTAAAACAGCAGATTCGTACGGAGCAAATGGCTTTGGCGAAAGGGGATTTGCTGGTTGGCATCAATGCCGTGGGTTTACCTGTTTTTAATGCACAAGGTCAGATCGAGTTTTCTGTGGTCGCGATTGATAGCGAAACCTTTTTGCCACTGCATGTAGGCAGTGAAAAAGTACAGTTATTGCAGCATGAAGTGGCTGCCATGAATCAGTTTATTCAAGCCCGTTAACATGGCTGGTATGATCGATTAAAAAAAGGCGACTGAATTCAGTCGCCTTTTTTTGTGTACGATGCCGGCTTAAATGGGTTCGCCTGCTTCGTGCACTGGTGTTGCTGTTTAAACCCGTGGCTTAAACTTGCAGTACGCCACGACGGATTTGATCCCGTTCGATGGATTCAAACAGGGCCTTGAAATTGCCTTCACCAAAGCCATCATCGGCTTTACGTTGAATAAATTCGAAGAACACAGGTCCCAGCATATTTTGCGAGAAGATTTGCAGGAGCAGTTTCTTCTCGCCATTTTGGGTAGAACCATCCAGTAAAATGCCGCGTTGTTGCAGTTCTTCCGTCGGTTCACCGTGATTTGGTAAACGCTCGGGCAACATTTCATAATAGGTATTTGGCGGCGGGGTCATAAACTTCATGCCGAGGCTTTTGAGTTTGTCCCAAGTCCCAATCAAATCATCAGTAATAAAGGCAATGTGTTGAATGCCTTCGCCATTAAACTCCGCCAAGAACTCTGCAATTTGTCCATTGCCTTTGTCCGAGTCTTCATTCAATGGAATACGAATTTTACCATCTGGTGCAGTCAAGGCTTTAGAGGTCAATCCTGTATATTCACCCTTAATATCGAAGTAACGGATTTCTTGGAAATTGAAGATTTTTTCATAGAAATTTGCCCAATATTCCATGCGACCTTTGTAGACATTATGGGTTAAATGGTCAATTTCATTCAAGCCTGTCCCGATAGGGTGGTGGTCGACGCCTTCAATAAACTCGAAATCATTTTCATAGATGTCACGGTCCACCAAGAAGATTGGCATCCCCCCAATCCCTTTGATGGCTGGGATATTCAGCTCCATTGGACCGACTTTGCTATACATCGGCTCCGAACCCAATTCTAGCGCTTTAGTAAAGGCCTTGGCTGCATCGCGAGTTTTAAAGCCCATGGCACAGGCAGAAGGACCATGTTCTTTAAAGAAATAAGAGGCATAAGATTCGGGCTGGTAATTCAAAATAATATTGATATTGCCCTGACGCCATAAGTATGCATTTTTGGATTTATGCTTTGCGACTTTGCTGAAACCAATGGTTTCAAAAATTGGATCAAGCTCATTTTCCTTGGCTACAAATTCAATAAATGCAAATCCGCATAATTCTAATGGGTTTTCTAAAATATCCATCTTATTTCCCTCTTGTCGTGAATTGACGAGTCCAATGTTCAGGGTGTTTTTTTGATGTGAAGAACAGCCAGTGTTCGGCTCAAAGATCTTGACTGAGGTGCATGGATCCCATGACCGAGTTCAACTTCCTGTTACACATCCTGTGTGACGTTTTACGACTGTAGCAAGGTATACCGCAGGCTCAGACACTGTATGACTGACGATGGTGTTACGGTGCTGGTTTCGCTGCTTGTGATATTCCTTTTCACATGTCGTTGCTTTGCTTGTGCTGTTTATGCATCAAAAAGGTGCATTAAGGCAGACTTTATGTTGAGAACAGCTTACTCAATCCAATTAAATTATGCAATACATAATTTAATTATGTTATTTGTAATTTTATTTTGCTGTATGAAGATGCTCACATGGCATCATCTTCGGTATGAAAAAAGATGCTGATCCTCTGGTGAAGTTAAAATAGATAAATAAAAACAATAGCTTGAATTATTTTCTTGATTTCACCTATTTCAATCCTATGTGGAGGCATCGTCCTGTTTGATTCAAATACATGACAGCAAAACCTTGGTGCTTCGTTTAATTAAAGCAGATTAAGTACAATTGTATAATCGATAAACACCAAAATATGCAACAAAATTGTGCAATAAATTATTAAATGCACCATTATGTGTATTAAAAATAAAATAATGCATGATTTGTGTTTATTTATCATTAAGCAAAACCTGCGGATTTAACGCTTATTTGTAGAAAATTGTTTCCCTTTAAGGAAGTAAATGGCTGGATTTAATGAAATAAAAAATCTTTAAAAGTTTAGATATGCATATTTATTTTATATTGGTACATAATTTGCATTAAAATTGCGTATTGTATGTCTTGGATTTTCTTATGGACAACCAACCTTTATCAAATCCTGCCGTTTTGGCATCTCTCCCAGCCCCAATGTCACATTCCAAAGTAGAAGATGTGGTGGCGCTCTTTATTGGGACGTTCCTGTTGTCTTTTGCGATTAATATCATCCAGCAGGGTGGCATTATGACTGGCGGTACAGCGGGTTTAGCCTTGTTATTGCATTATGTATTTCATGTGTCTTTCGGCACCTTGTTCTTCTGTATCAATATTCCATTTTTCTATTTGGCGTATAAAAAGATGGGCTTGCAATTGGTGCTGAAAACCGTTGCCGCGATTGGTTTGGTTTCTTTCTTTGCTGAACTCAATCCGAGCTTTTTTAGTCTGGAAAATATCAACCCGATTTATGCCTCATTGATTGCCAATATTATTTTGGGCGTCAGCTTTTTAATTTTGTTCCGTCATAAGTCGAGTATGGGCGGAATCAATTTATTGGCGATGTTCATGAATGAGAAATATGGCATTTCTGTGGGTAAGTTCCAGATGTTTGTGGATATCAGTATTCTGATTGCATCCGCCTTCTTCGTCGATTTCAATTTGTTGATGATTTCGATTATGGGTGCGGTGGTGTTGAATATGATTATTGCCATGAACCATCGTAAAGATCGTTACGTCGCGTCTTAATGGCTGTTTTTAAGGGAGAGTTGGGCAAACCAGATTGGATTTGTTTTTCTCTCCCTGTTTCTATAAAGTAGTTTGCAGCGAAAAATACGATTTTTCAGTAGTTTGATAACAAGATTCTGGGATAGATGATGAGCGATGAACTGGACGATTACGATCGTAAAATTATTCAGCAATTACAGCAAAATGGTCGTTTAACCAATCAAGAGCTGGCAGAGTTGATCGGTCTTTCGGCTTCACAATGCTCACGCCGTCGTGCCACGCTGGAACAAAAAAAGATTATCACGGGCTATTATGCGCAAATTGCCTTGAAAGCCGATCCATCGCCAATTACGGGCATGATCGAGGTCAGCATTCGTAATCACTATGATGATGGTTTTGAGAAATTCTTGGAGTTTATTCTGGATGAACCACGCATTCGTGATGCCTATAAGCTGACAGGTACCTCGGACTTTTTGCTGAAAGTAGCAGTCAAGAATCTGGATGAAATGTCGCAACTGATCAGTAAAATTTCATCGCATCAATTTCAGATTAATGACATCACTACGTCAATTGTGCTGGAAAAACTCAAAGAAAACTCGATTGTATTGTCCAATCCTGCATCGAATAGCGAAGCGCTTTAACTGACTTGCTGGGTTTTGTCTGATTTCAGGCAAAACCATTCGGCATGAAATACATAGAAGAAAAACGATTCTTACGCTACAATTGAGCCTATTTTTGTCTCACCTGACAGTGTTATGTCGTGTGTCATTTGCGCGAGCATCACTGTGTACAAATTGCAGATTTCCTCCATGTTCAAAGATCAATTATTGAAAGAAGTTCAGGCACGCCGAACCTTCGCGATTATTTCCCACCCCGATGCGGGTAAAACCACCATGACAGAAAAACTGCTGTTATGGGGTAAAGCCATTCAGGTGGCGGGTATGGTAAAAAGCCGTAAATCGGACCGTGCTGCGACCTCGGACTGGATGGAAATGGAAAAAGAACGTGGTATTTCCATTACTACGTCTGTGATGCAGTTTCCGTATAAAGATAAGATGATCAATCTTCTGGACACCCCAGGACACGAAGACTTCTCGGAAGATACCTATCGTACCTTAACCGCGGTCGACTCTGCACTCATGGTGATTGACGGTGCAAAAGGGGTCGAGGACCGTACCATCAAATTGATGGAAGTCTGTCGTATGCGCGACACGCCGATCATTTCATTTGTGAACAAAATGGACCGTGAAATCCGTGAGCCTTTAGAGCTGTTGGATGAAATTGAAAACGTTCTTAAAATTAAATGTGTTCCTTTGACTTGGCCGCTGGGTACAGGTCGTGACTTCGCAGGGGTATTTAACCTGATCGAAGAAAAATTCTATGTCTATAAAGCGGGTTTTGGCTCAACCATTACCGAGATTGAAGTGCGTGATGGTTATGACCATGCTGACCTACGTGAAAAAGTTGGTGAGTTGGCTTGGGCTGCCTTTGAAGAGTCTTTAGAACTGGTACAAATGGCGAATGAGCCTTTAGACCGTGAAGAATTCTTGGCGGGTCGTCAAACCCCGGTATTGTTCGGTACTGCACTCGGTAACTTTGGTGTTGACCATGTACTGGATGCTTTTAGTAACTATGCGCCTGAACCGAAAGCACATCCAACTCAAGACCGTAAGGTGGAAGCGACTGAAGAAGGTTTCACAGGCTTTGTCTTTAAGATTCAAGCCAATATGGACCCGAAACACCGTGACCGTATTGCCTTTATGCGTATTTGTTCAGGCAAATATGAAAAAGGTCTGAAAATGAAACATGTCCGTTTGGATAAAGATGTCCGTATTAGTGATGCCTTGACCTTCCTTGCGGGTGAGCGTGAGCATTTAGAAGAAGCGTGGCCGGGTGACATCATTGGTTTACATAACCACGGCACCATTCAAATTGGCGATACCTTTACTTCAGGTGAAAAACTGCAATTCACTGGGATTCCCCACTTCGCACCTGAAATGTTCCGCCGCGTGCGTTTAAAAGATCCGCTGAAGTCGAAGCAGTTGCAAAAAGGTTTGAAAGAGTTGTCTGAAGAAGGCGCAACGCAAGTGTTTATGCCACAAAACAGTAATGACCTGATTGTCGGGGCAGTCGGTGTACTTCAGTTTGAAGTGGTCGCGTTCCGTTTGAAAGAAGAATACAAGGTCGACTGTATTTATGAGCCAGTCAGCATCAATACCGTGCGTTGGGTGTCTTGTGATGATGACAAGAAATTCAATGAATTTAAGAAAAAAGCACATGACCAGTTATCAGTCGATGGTGGTGGGCATTTAACTTATCTTGCACCAAGCCGAGTGAATTTACAGCTCATGCAAGAACGTTATCCTGACATTGTGTTCCGTAATACTCGCGAACACTAAAGTCAGCCAGACAGCCTCTTTCAGGAGGCTGTTTTTACATGGTATTTCATTGAATTGGTGACCTTGTGTTTGAGGCAGCCTAGCGTGTGGTCGAAATGAAGAACAACAACATTATTCAAATTGCTGTTTTGGTGTTGGCAGGATTAGCGGTGTCAGCGTGTGATTCCTCCAAGCAGTCACAAGATCAGCAGAACAGTGATTCAGCTTCTATTTTTAAACAGGACAAAGCTGAAGTTTTGCCTTATCTGCACATTCAGCAGCAACCCGCTAAAATTGCCTTACCTTTTTGTGAAACCAAAAACTGTATTGATATCGACATTCAAACCTTAGTCACTCAAGATCAGTGGCTCAACGATTGGATGGCGAAAACCCAAGCCATGGTGATTCAAGATCAAATTGGCCTAAAGCAGAACATGAGCTTGCAGCAAGCCGTAAATGCTTATGTGAAAAAGTCGGATGATTGGCAGGCGAAGTATTCTAAAAATCCTGCTTATCAGTTGTCGTTGTATACCCGTATTGCCTATCAGCGTAATGAATACGTGTTGTTGCAAGTCGGGGTCGATAGCAAGCAAGAAGAAGTGAAAGTCAATGAGCGCTATTATTTTGCTGTTGCAGATCGCAAGAAGCAGCAAGGCATCACGCTACTTGACATTATCGAGCCAAAGCAGCAAGTTTATATGAATGAGCTGGTACAAAAAGCCTATCAGGATTGGTTAAAGCAACAAACGCCAGAAGCGCGACAAAAAGCGCCGAAGAAATTGTATTGGGGACAGGCCGATTGGTTCTTTGACAGTGAAGGCATAGGCTTGCATTACCGCAGTTTGCAAATTGTGGATGAGGGTAAGCAGCTAGATATTTACCTGACCAAGGCGCAAACCCAGCAAGTTGTAAAAGCAGATATTTACCGGACTATGTTTTAGCTGTTGTAAATGCAGTGTGGTTGTAGGTCGATTGAAAAATGACAATAGGTTTGAATCAAATGACAAAAAATAAAATGCTTGGCGCGGTCAGCATAGTCACGGTAGCTGTGCTACTCAGTGCATGTCAGCCTAAAAAAGTAGAATCGGAACAGCCTGAAACGGCAGCTTCATCGGCATTAGAACAACAGCAAGCTCAGCAATTGATTGGAGATTCGGAAAAACTTGCGCTGAATTTGCCAGAGTGTGATGATAAAAACTGTCCAGAAATGACCATTGAACGCCTGAGCAGCAATCAGCCGTTTATTGATGCCTATATCGATGCGGAAATTCTGAAACAGGTCATGCAAATTTTAGCTATTTCTCCTGAGTTAAGTGATGCTGAGGCTGCATCGACCACGAAAGCCTCGGAAGTAGCCGCATCGCAAGCGGTGGTTCAAGCCGCAACGGTCAAGCAACAGCTTGAGCAACAATTACAACCCTATACCCAAACCTTCTTAAAGTTAGATCAAGAGATTAAAGCACTCAGTTCCAATCATAAAATTAGTGTGATGATCAAACCGACCATTCTGAATGCCAAAGGACCACTGGTGACGGTGGTCTTGAATACCAGCAGTTACTTGGGCGGTGCACACGGTTCATCGTCACAGCAATACTATAATTTCGATTTAGAAAAACAAAAGCTGGTGAAATTGGATGAGGTACTGGCACCAAATCAGTTAGCGGCGCTGGAAAACCAAGCCCACGAAGCGTTTCAAACGTGGGTAATTGAATCCAAACTGGCGAACGATGTATCCGAGTATGAACAGGCTTGGAAATTTAAACTCAGCGATAATTATTATTTGAGCCAGCAGGGCTTAATTCTGCAGTATGGCGAATATGAAATTGGCCCTTATGTGGTGGGTTTACCACGCTTGACCATTCCGTATGATCAATTGCAAACCATCCTGAAAAAACAGTATTTACCTGAATTTGCCACCGCAGCAGCTGCAAGTGCTGCAAGTGCTGCCAGTGCGCCAAGCCCGTAATCGGGTGCTGCATGCTGCCGCGTTTATTTGATACGCATACCCATTTTGATGTTCCTGATTTTGATTCAGATCGGGAACAGTTGGCGTATCAGGCAAAAGCAGCAGGAGTGGAGGCGTTGGTGCTCATTGGTTTTGTGGCTTCACGCTTTGCAGATTTACTACACACCCAACAGTTTGTGAATGGTTTGTCGCAGG
This sequence comes from Acinetobacter kanungonis, assembly GCF_009939195.1. Taxonomy (GTDB): domain Bacteria; phylum Pseudomonadota; class Gammaproteobacteria; order Pseudomonadales; family Moraxellaceae; genus Acinetobacter; species Acinetobacter kanungonis. Next base: position 86,691 of record NZ_JAACKC010000010.1, read on the forward strand.
CGCCGCAGGCTTACCTTGCTCCCGGCTTGCATCCTTTTTATATCGAACAACATCAACCTGAACATTTACTCCAGCTTGAACAATTGTTGCAGCAACAGGACTGTGTTGCAGTGGGGGAAATTGGGCTAGATACTTTTTTGCCTGAACATAAACAACCCGAAATATTTGCCAAGCAGCAGGATTATTTCCAGCAGCAATTAGAACTGGCGCGGCAATATCAAAAACCCGTTTTATTACATATTCGCAAAGCACATGCAGAAAGTATTGCCTTGTTAAAACGACAGAAATTTCAATACGGTGGGATTGCGCATGCATTTAGCGGTGGCGTGGAAGAAGCCAAGGTCCTGATCAAGCTCGGTTTTAAAATTGGCGTGACTGGACAAATTACCAATCCCAATGCGAAAAAACTGCATCGAGTGGTTCAGGAAATCGGGGCTGAACATTTGGTGCTGGAAACCGATTGCCCTGATATGACGCCGCTGTGTTGCCAAGTTTCAAGCCAAGAACGAACCCGTAATACGCCAGTGAATTTACCTTATGTATTAGCGGGTCTGACACAAAGTTTACAGTGCAACGAAAATACCTTGGCAGAACAACTCTGGCACAATACCCAGCAGTGTTTAAGGCTCTAAATCCAGACATTCAAGACGCCAAAATTACTAATCCACAACATTAGCGCGTCGGATTTCGCCTACATTATTAGAATAATAATTGATCAAATCAAGTCATACAGGCTGGAGGATCCACCTATGGCAAAGTACAGTCAAATCAATAGCTTTAATGCCTTACAAACATTCACCGTCGGTTCTCAAACCTATCAAATCTTTAGCTTGGCGCAAGCCACACAAGTATTGAGTGATATTGCCAAACTACCCAAATCCCTAAAAGTCCTGCTGGAAAATTTATTGCGCTTTGAAGATGGCGTAACGGTCAAGCATGAAGATATTCAGGCCATTGTGGAATGGCAGCAAACCCGAAGCTCGGAGCAGGAAATTCAGTATCGCCCTGCACGGGTCTTGATGCAGGATTTCACTGGTGTGCCTGCCGTGGTCGACCTAGCCGCTATGCGTGCCGCAGTTGCCCAAGCGGGACGCGATCCGAATATGATTAATCCCTTATCTCCCGTGGACTTGGTAATTGACCACTCGGTAATGGTTGATCATTTTGCCAGTGGGCGTGCCTTTGCTGAAAATGTCGAAATTGAAATGCAACGTAATGGCGAACGTTATCAGTTCCTGCGTTGGGGACAATCCGCGTTCAATAACTTCAGTGTGGTTCCCCCAGGCACAGGGATTTGCCATCAGGTCAATCTGGAATATTTGGCGCAAGCGGTATGGTTGGGTGAATCGGAAGGGCAGACCTTTGCCTTCCCAGACACCTTGGTCGGCACAGACTCGCACACCACTATGATTAATGGTCTGGGTGTTTTGGGTTGGGGCGTCGGCGGGATTGAAGCTGAAGCCGCCATGTTGGGACAGCCGATTTCCATGCTGATTCCCGAAGTGATCGGATTTAAACTCACAGGCAAACTCTGTGAAGGCATTACCGCCACCGATTTGGTGTTGACCATTACCCAAATGTTGCGCCAAAAAGGCGTGGTGGGGAAATTCGTCGAATTCTATGGGGATGGTTTGGCAGATTTACCCTTAGCAGACCGAGCTACCATCGCCAATATGGCCCCTGAATATGGTGCCACTTGTGGCTTTTTCCCCATTGATGAGGTAACGCTGGGATATATGCGTTTAACAGGGCGTACCGATGAGCGGATTGCGCTGGTCGAAGCCTATTGTAAAGAGCAGGGGCTATGGCGCAATGCGGGAGATGAACCTGTCTTTACCGATACCCTAAGCCTAGATATGTCGACCGTGGCGGCCAGTGTCGCAGGTCCGAAACGCCCGCAAGATCGGGTGTTGCTGGCAGATGTGCCGGGAACGTTTGATGCCTTGATGGCACTCAGTTTAAAACCCGAAAAAGAAGATAAATCTCGCTTGGAAAATGAAGGTGGTGGTACCGCAGTCGATGCGCAAAAAGCCAATATCACCCATGAAAGTGCGTTTTGTGAGATTGATGGCAAGCAGTATCCCTTGGTGCATGGCGATGTGGTAATTTCTGCGATTACCTCCTGTACCAATACCTCCAATCCGAGTGTGATGTTGGCCGCAGGCTTGCTGGCTAAAAAAGCCGTTGAGAAAGGATTACAGCGTAGACCGTGGGTGAAAAGCTCCTTGGCGCCGGGTTCGAAAGTGGTGACGGATTATCTGAACGCTGCGGGTTTAACGCCTTATTTAGATCAGTTGGGCTATAACTTGGTGGGCTATGGTTGTACCACCTGTATTGGGAACTCTGGTCCTTTGCCTGAGCCAATTGAAGAAGCCATTAATTGTTATGACCTGAATGTGGCATCAGTTCTTTCGGGTAACCGTAATTTTGAAGGACGGGTACATCCTCTGGTCAAAACCAACTGGCTAGCCTCTCCACCTTTGGTCATTGCCTTTGGTCTCGCGGGCAATATTCGTTTGGATTTAACCACACAGCCGTTGGGACATGGAACCAATGGGGAAGTGGTTTATTTAAAAGATATTTGGCCAAGTCAGGCAGAAATTGATGAGGTGTTGCAGAAAGTTAACACGGACATGTTCCATAAAGAATATGCCGCAGTATTTGAGGGGGATGCCAATTGGAAAGCCATTCAAATTCCGCAAAGTCAAACCTATGCGTGGGATGAGCAATCGACTTATATTCGTCATCCGCCATTTTTCTCAGAGATTGGGCAACCGCTCAAATCGCTGCACAATATTGAACATGCTCGGATTCTTGCGGTGTTGGGGGATTCCGTGACCACGGATCATATTTCTCCTGCAGGGAACATTAAAAAGGACAGTCCTGCTGGGCGCTATTTACAAGAGCATGGCGTCGAGCCGAAAGACTTTAACTCTTATGGTTCGCGTCGCGGCAACCATGAAGTCATGATGCGCGGCACATTTGCCAATATTCGGATTAAGAATGAAATGCTAGGTGGAGAAGAAGGCGGCAACACCTTGCATATTCCAAGTGGCGAGAAACTGGCCATTTATGATGCGGCCATGCTGTATCAACAAGAGGGTACACCTCTGGTGATTATTGCAGGCAAAGAATATGGCACAGGATCTTCCCGTGACTGGGCTGCCAAAGGCACCAATTTGCTTGGGGTCAAAGCCGTGATTGCTGAAAGTTTTGAGCGGATTCACCGTTCAAATCTGGTCGGGATGGGCGTGCTACCGTTGCAATTTATGTCGGATCAGAATCGTCACAGTCTCAATCTGACTGGACATGAATGTATTTCAATTTTAGGCTTGTCGGATGATTTGGCACCGCATCAAACCTTTGAAGTAGAAGTGACCCGTACCGATGGCTCGCGCGATTCATTCCCCGTGTTGTGCCGTATAGATACCCTGAATGAAGTGGAATATTTTAAAGCGGGTGGTATTCTGCATTATGTATTACGTCATCTCATTGCGAGTTAGCATGAGGCGCTGTTTCAGCATCTGATACCAGAGTCTATGTTGCTCAGGCTCTGGTATCATTCATAGATAAAATATAATCTTAAAATCCTTTTTATGTTGAAATTTTTACTGGCAGCTTGCATCTGTATTTTTCCTGCTTGGGGCTATGCAAAACCTCAAGCCTTAATTTTAAAAGCACAACCCATTACACAGTCACAGCGCCAAAGCCTGTGTACTCAGCTCAAGATTTCCTGCGAACCTGATGCGACATGGCAACTCTATCAAGTCCCGAATGATGCCAAACGACATTATCTGATTGCAAAATTGAAACTGTTTGAATTAGAGAAAAATGCGCAGCGTTATCAACTAGGCAATGATTGGGATTTTTCAGCCTATCAACCGCTTAGTCAAACACCACATTGGACGGTTGATGGCCCTGCGGAAAAAGAGGAATTACTGGATCAATACGGTAATTTTCTCCGCACCGATGCTTTACACCTCTATCCTGTGTTATTTCCTATTAACGAAACAGATTACAGCATTGCCCTGATTCAACGTTGGGACGAAATGTACTCGGGTGGCGGCATGACCGAAGAAGTGGCAGACTTTTTACAACTCAAGCCGCGAGGGCATTACCAACAGATTTTTCAGAATATTCCATTTTCAGTCTCAAGGATGATTCGCGCCTGTTTTTCAGAGCAAGATTATGCGACGTCAGGCGAACATTGCCATGATCTGGAAAAATTGGTGCTGAATATCGAATATCTACAAGCACAGACATGGCGCATGAAGTATCACTATATGCGGAGCTTGTCGCCATCTTCAGATCAGCTACCGATGAATCAGCGCAAGACTTATGTCTTGAAGAGCAATAAGGCCGATGCCATCCAGATTCCCAGTGCATGGACCGCATATTAATCCGCAACTTTTAAATTGAATTTGATAAAATAGCCGCGATTCTATTTCCGATTTGATCTCCCTATGACTGATTTACTCCAAGATGATGAATATGAACGCCGTTTTGCGGGCGTCGCTAAAATTTATGGAGAACCAGCATTTCAAGGCTATGAACAAAGTCATGTCATGGTGATTGGCATTGGTGGGGTCGGTTCATGGGCTGTAGAAGCTTTGGCACGTACAGGCGTGGGTGAGTTAACCTTGGTGGATATGGATGTGGTTGCTGCATCGAATATTAACCGTCAATTGCCAGCCATGACTTCAACTTTGGGCTGTGAAAAAATTGAAGTGATGGCGGAACGTTGTCGCTCAATTAATCCGAAAATTAAAATTAACCTGATTGATGATTATTTAACGCCAGACAATGTCAAAGAGCTGTTAAGCAATGCACCTGATTTAATTCTGGACTGTATTGATGATGTCAAAGCCAAGCTGGCGCTGATGTTACATTGCCGTTTTAATAAAATTCCGTTAATTGTGTCGGGTGGTGCAGGCGGTAAACTGGACCCGCTGAAAATCCGTGTTGCGGATTTATCGAAAACCGAACAAGACCCGATGTTAGCTAAGTTACGTGCACAGCTACGTTCAAAAGGGATTTGCAAAAAACCGAAAGAAAAATTCGGGATTACCTGCGTGTATTCAATTGATAATCCTTTCTCCAGTGCCGATGTTTGCCCAAGTGCAGGCTTACGCTGTGGTGGCTATGGTTCGGCAGTGGTGGTGACCTCAAGTTTTGCCATGATTGCAGTGGCTGAAGTGCTGAAAAAATTAGAAGCGATTCAAGCCAAACGTTAATAGTCATTGAGCTTGCCACTAAAAAATTTACATAATAAAAGTGCTGTTCTTAGGGGGATATCACGCTTGTCCCCCAAATTATGCTATGTTGATTAAAAATTGATTCGAATCAGAATCTATATGTAAAAACGATAAAGAACGACATAAAAAACTGAGAACAGAGGTGGATATGACAATGATTAGACCCATAGGTTTCATGCTTTTGGCCTTGGCAACCGCTGCGACACATGCTGAAATGAGTACTTATGAAAAAGAATTACGATCCAAACATCAGGGCTATTTAACCGAATCGACTGTTGATAGCGCACTGATTTTACCGCCGCCGCCTGCTGAAGGCTCTGTGACCAAAGCCAATGATGAATTTGTCAATAAAAATGCGCTGATGCTGTATGGTTCAGACCGCTGGGTGCAAGCTGGTTATGACAGTAATTTGTATCCACCAAGTGCAATCAACGCCTTTTCTTGCTCAGCCAATGTCAACATTAGCAAAGAAAAGACCCCGACCATTTATAAAATGTTAGAAACTTCTTTGGTGGATTTGGGCTTATCTTCCTATGCAGCGAAAAACAAATATCAACGTGCCCGACCTTTTATGAGTAATGGTCAGGGCATCTGTGAAATTTCAGCCGCAGACCGTGAAAAGTACGGCATCACTTATGATGAGAACAAAGAAAAATTATCCACGGATGGTTCTTATCCATCGGGACATTCGACCATTGGTTGGGGCTGGGCACTGATCATGAGTGAAATTGCGCCGCAACGTGCCAATCATATTTTCCTACGTGGACGGGCTTTTGCCGAAAGTCGCTTGGTGTGTAATGTGCATTGGCAAAGCGACATCATTGAAGGTAAAAATATGGCGGCCATGACTGTGGCGCAGTTACATACGCAAAAACAGTTTTTAAAAGATTTGGCAAAAGCACAGAAGGAATATCAGACTGCGCAGCGTAAAGGCGATGTGCCAGACGCGGCTTCTTGTGAGTTTGAGAATAAGGCCTTGTCGACCACTGTCGGTTCCGTGATGTAAATCAAAAATAGCTAACCTTAGAAAATAAAAAGCCCAATTTCAAATTGGGCTTTTTATTCAAGTAAAGAACTTAAGGTTGTACTTGATGTTCAATCAGGTAATCTTCGGTGCGCTTCATGGCTTCTTTAATGTTTTGTATTGCATTTTCAACATCAGCAAAAGTTTTGGCATTGCCACCGCTCAGTGCCTGACGCCATTTGCGTGCACCAGGCAAGTTCTGAAATAGACCGAGAATATGACGAGTTAAAATCGACAATGGCGCGCCTTCTGCCATGCGCTGCGAAATATAAGGCAGCATTTGCTCCATAATCTCAAAGCGGTCTGGTGCATCCAGTTGCCAAAGTTGTCCAAGTTCTGCCAGTAAATACGGGTTGTGATAGGCTTCACGACCAATCATCACGCCATCCACATGTTGTAAATGTTGCTGTGTTTCGGCAAAGGTTTTAATGCCGCCGTTAATTTCAATCAGCAGTTCTGGACGTTCTTGTTTCAGACGATATACATCTTCATAGCGTAGAGGCGGAACTTCACGGTTCTCTTTTGGCGATAAGCCCTGAAGTAGAGCAATACGGGCATGTACAATAAAATTATTACAGCCCGTTTTCGCCACGGTATCGACAAATTGCAGCATTTCTTCATAAGAATGCATGTCATCAATCCCGATACGGTGTTTTACCGTCACAGGAATGTCGACGGCTTGACGCATTGCTGCAATACATTCTGCGACTAAGTCTGGCTCTGCCATGAGACATGCGCCAATTTTATTGTTCTGTACGCGGTCACTTGGGCAGCCGACATTTAAATTAATTTCATCGTAGCCCCAGTCCTGCGCCATTTTGCTACAGGTGGCAAGGTCTTTCGGATTCGAGCCACCCAGTTGTAACACAATCGGGTGTTCTTGATTGTTAAAGTCGAGATGACGTTTGGCATCGCCAAATAAAATGGCACCTGTGGTCACCATCTCGGTATAGAGAATCACATTCGGGTTAAACAAGCGTGCAAAAAAACGATAGTCCTTGGTGGTCCAATCCATCATCGGGGCAACAGATATACGCGGAAGCTGGGAAATATCAGCGTTCGGTTTTAACTCAGACATGAAAGAACCTATCAGAATGGGCTGTCCACACGACAAAGATAAATGTGAAGACCAGCACAACAGAATTTAACGAGATGAAGGGTCGCTATAGTGCAAAAAATACGATAAAAAGGCAAGAAATAGCCGCTAGGGTTTTGTTAATTGGTAATTGCATTATTCAGAGGTAGAGGAAAAGAAAGGAGTCTATCGTGCAGTCAGCTATGAAAATAAGGGAAAGGTTTATCGACTTGGGTTGAAACAAGAACATCACATCATTACAAAAATAAATTCAGCGTATTGAATGGTGAGGATTTAAAAATGCTCAGATCATTGCTGCATATCTTGTTGCAAACTAAGAGATCAGATGGAGTAATTTGACTGGCGGGAGATATACATTGTAGTAAATAATTTTGAGTAAATAACAAGCAAATTATTAAAAGTAGTCGTTGTATTCCATTTTAATAAGATGGCAAATGTGCCGAATAACTTTAGTTAAAGCACCTAAGTCATCACTCACTTGCTGGAGTCGCTATGAAGAAAATAGCTGTAGCTCAAGTTGCCCCCATTCTTCTAGACAAAGAAGCTTCGATTGTTAAAGCGGTCTCGCTGATTGAGCAGGCAGCGAACAGTGAGGCACAACTGCTGGTGCTCCCAGAATGTTTTATTCCTGGCTATCCAAGCTGGTCGTGGCGGCTCAAGCCTGGTGCAGATATGGGCTGCTACAATGATATCCATGCCAGATTATTAGAAAATGCAGTAGATGTTTCCGCAGGTGAATTGTCGCCACTTCTCCAAACAGCAAAGGATTGTGGTATTTCATTGAGTATTGGATTCAATGAGCGAGAGGGAGATTTCTCAAGGGCGACGATCTTTAACAGTAACGCGCTGATTAGCCATGAAGGTGAGTTACTGAATTTGCACCGCAAGTTAATGCCCACCAATCCAGAGCGAATGATTCATGGAATTGGTGATGCTCGAGGCTTACGCGTTGTAGATACTCCTGTTGGGAGAGTGGGTGTGCTCATCTGTTGGGAAAGCTATATGCCGCTCGCAAGATATTCTCTCTACGCACAAGGAGTTGATATCTATCTAGCGCCAACTTGGGACAGTAGTGATGTATGGCAAAGCACGTTACAGCATATTGCTCGAGAAGGCGGATGTTACGTCATTGGAGTAGCGAGTTGCATCTACGGCAAAGATATTCCATACAACTTTCCGTATCGTGAGAAGATTTTTCCTGATGAATCAGAGTGTATCAATCCAGGCAATGCCAGTGTTTATGCGCCAGGCGGCAAGTGCATCTCGGAACCTTTAGGTGGTGAAGAACGACTGCTCTATGTCGACATTGATCCTACAGCGGCAGCAAAAGCACGTAGAAGTCTCGATGTCGCGGGACACTACAGTCGAAGTGATATTTTTCAGTTGGAGGTCATTCGGAAAATATTCCCACCAATTCAGTTTCATGATGATTAAGGCATCGCCTCATTACGACCTAACCACAGATTGCAGGGAACGGATTATATCTATTGGCGATCTTTCTCTTAGCTCTATAATGAACCTGACGAGACAACTGCATCATGCACAACAAACCTCACCATGTGTTTTAGACGAGGATAATTTTTTATTTGAATTTTAAGTCTCAATAACTGAGGTGAATAATAATGGAGAGGAAGTGTTGAATCTTTTACTGGAGGGGAAAACCGTCAGGTCGAAACCTGACGGAAGGAATAACTATTTAAGATCAATCACGACTTTTTCGAGTTCTCCTGTGAACTTAAATGGTACTTTGTAATCCCGCACAATTGGTGTACCTGTATCTTCGCCAATGTCCAGAGTTTCATCAAGGCTGACACGGACAGGCACAGTGCCATCAATGCGACCTTTGGCAACTTCCTTACCATCAACATAAATGGTGGTTGTACCGCCTTTACCCGTACCACCGCCGTCATAGACAAAATCAGCTTTTAAGGTATGTTTACCTGCCGATAATTTGTTTGGCGCCTGTACTTTAAATTTCTGATCAGGCGTGAGTGAACGTGCATAGAGGAAGGTCGGTTTGCCATCCATCAGTAAGAAGGCATTCCCCCCAAAGAATCCACCTTGGGTCATCATAATACCATTCGCACCACCTTCAGGAATCACCACATCGGCTGTGATGCTATAAGAGCGGTTCTTCATGTCTGGCGCCATACCTTCGGTAATACGCGTAGTACCTTCATAATAGGTATAAGAAGTACGTCCCACATTATGTTGTGGGCGGTTTTGTGGTTCAGCACGTTCTACATAACGGTCATCCAGTGGGAAGACTTTATTTTTCTCCGCTTCTTGCATAAACAGTTTCTGCATTGCAGCTAATTTTTCAGGATACTGTTTCGATAAATCTTTAGATTGAGTGAAGTCCTCTTTTAAATTGTAGAGTTCCTATTTGTAGTCAAGAGGAGAGGCAGGTTTTTTGGATAACTCATTACTCCAAGGACCAATCACTGGTGTGGTGTTTGCCATCCAGCCATCATTATAAATGGCGCGGTTAGCAATAATTTCAAAGTATTGTGTTTTGTGACGTTCAGGTGCTTTAGCACTGTCAAAGGTATAGGCAAAGCTGGTGCCATTCATCGGCACTTGCTGGAAGCCATTAATGGTTTTTGGTGCAGGAAGTTTTGCAGCTTCAAGAATGGTTGGCACAATGTCGGTAATGTGGACAAATTGGCTACGAATTTGCCCAGTTTGTTTAATGCGTGCTGGCCATGACACCACCATTGAAGTTTTGGTACCACCAAGATGCGAAGGAATTTTTTTGTCCCATTGGTATGGTGTATTCATTGCATGTGCCCAACCACGCGCAAAGTGGTTTTGCATCCATTGACCACCAAATTCATCAATGTGATCAATCATATATTGCTTATCATTCGGAATATGGTTGGCAATTAGATTGGTTTCACTGGTCATCCCAATGCCTTCAGGGGATGGATCTTCCGCACTACTACCGTTGTCGCCTTGAATGTAGATAATCAGGGTATTATCCAGTTGTCCCATTTTGTCAATGGAATCGATCACACGTCCAATTTCGTAATCCGCTTCTGCAAGGGTCGCCGCATAGGCTTCCATTTCACGCGAGACCACTTTTTTCATGTCAGGGGATAGATCTGCAAATCGACCATAAATCTCTGGGGTTGGATTCAGTACGGAATTTTGAGGAATGATCCCCATCTTTTTCTGACGTTCGAAAGTTTGTTTACGGAGTTCATCCCAACCCATATCAAACTTGCCCTTAAACTTGTCTAACCATTTCTTGGAGGCATGGTGTGGGGCGTGCGCACTCCCTGGCGTGTAATAAGCAAAGAATGGTTTGTCGGGATTGACGGCTTTTTGCATTTGAATCCATTTAATTGCGTGGTCGGCCAAGTCCTCATTTAAAATATAGGAGTCTTCCTTACCTAAGTATGGATCAAGCGCTTTGGTGCCTTCAAAGAGTGCGGGTCGGAATTGATGTGCATCTGCACCCAAGAATCCATAGAAATATTCAAAGCCTAAGCCCGTTGGCCACAGTTGGAAAGGTCCCGCAGGTGTGGTTTGCCAGTCGGGTACATTGTGGTTTTTACCAAACCAAGAAGTTCCATAACCGTTGTCAGTCAAGATTTCCCCAATGGTGCCTACGCTTTTCGACATTAAGCTGTGATAACCAGGATAAGGGGTGGACAGCTCCATAATAATCCCCGTCGCACCAACGTGATGGTTACGCCCTGTAATGAGCGCAGCACGAGATGGGGAGCTGAGGGCGGTAGTATAGAAGTTGTTAAATTTCAGACCATTTTTCGCAAGTCGATCATAGGTCGGTGTGGGAATGGCACCACCAAAGGTTTGAGTCGCACCAAATTTTGTCTGGTTAAACCCAAGTCGTATGCATATGTTCACACATTTACGTCCTGAGCATCGTTATTTAGCCGCAAAAGCCACCTCTGAAGAAGATCTGTACGGTAGCGGCATGATTGAGCATGACATGCAAGTCGGTCATGTGCTGGATGAAATGAAAAAGATGGGGGTGTTGGATAACACCATCATTGTATATACCACCGACAATGGTCCTGAACACAGTGCCAAAAACCATGGCGGAACTACACCTTTCCGTGGCGAGAAGATGACGACTTATGAAGGGGGCGTGCGCGTTCCAATGATGATTCGTTGGCCTGGACACATTCCTGCTGGCCAAGTCAAAACGGGGATTCAAGCCAATATGGATCTGTTCACCACGTTGGCAACTGTAGCAGGTAATTCCAATGTCGTGGAGGATATGAAAACCAACCGTAAGCAATTCATTGATGGTGTGAATAACCTAGATTACTGGACAGGTAAGTCGGCTGAAAGTAAGCGTAATAATTTCCTGTATTACCATGAGTCTACGCTGCGTGCAGTTCGAATTAACCAGTGGAAGATTCACTTAGAAACCAGTGAAAACTATTATGACGGTTATCAAAAGCAGAAGATTCCATTGATTTTCAACCTGCGTCAGGACCCATATGAGTCATTTGATAGCACCACAGATCGCTCTGAAATTACCCAGCAAAAATTATGGTTGGGTGAACCTGTAGAAGCCTTGCTTGGGGAGCATGTGAAGTCATTGATGGATTACCCGCCTGTACAAAAAGCCACCACGCTAGATTTCAGTAAATTGGTTGAAAATTTACTGTCACAAAAGAAATAAAATAGATTTGACGAAATGCATACAGTCCAGTTCGCTGGGCTGTTTTTTTATTGATATACAATGCTTTTTCCAAATCAAACGGATTTAATGAACGGGGGAATATGCGTTTTTTGATTGAGCGCGAGCGTTAAATTCGTTAAGGTAAAAACATAGAAAAGAATAAAGAAATGGAGATGAATATGTTAGTACTCGAAGAAGTATTTAAAAATAAAAAAGCAGAACATTCCGATGCTTTTAATCTACGACTCCATCGTGGGATTAGTTGGTTCAAGAAAGCGATGCTGTTGGATGAAGATCTCGATTTAAAATTTATTAGTTTGTGGATTGCCTTTAATGCCATTTATGCGCGTGAAGGTGCTGTGCTGCAACCGCAGCAGGGGGTGAAACAGTTTTTAGGCTGGCTAAGCCAGTTGGATCGTGAACATAAAATTGACTATGTGCTGGGACATAAATGCAAGCAAACCATTCAGGTCTTTCTAGATAATCCTTATATTTATCAGGGTTTTTGGGATTATCACAATCATAAAATCAGTCAGGCATCGTGGAAAACCGAGTTTGAAGCCGAGCAGCGTGTGGTGCATCAGGCCTTGCAGGGCAGAAAAATTACAGAGATCTTGGCTTTTCTGTTCGCCCGTTTAAATACCTTGCGCAATCAGATTTTGCAGGGTGGTGTGACTTATAACAGTGTCGTGAACCGCCGCTATATTGCGGATGGTTGTAATATTTTGTCGAGCCTGATTCCAATTTTTATGTATATCTTGCTGGAAAATGCCGAACTGTTAGATACGGACAAACCGTTCTATCCAGTGATGCAAGTCTCTTGATTCATTTTAGATTTTTGCCCTATAGCTGAATGTAAGGCGATAGGGCAAGGTAATCTTAATGTAAAACTAAATAGGCTTATGTGGACTCAGCGGTTTGTTGTAGCTGAGTAAATCAATCAATGCAAAAATCGCTGCACCAAGCACCAGCAAGATTCCCACTAGACAGCTCATGTTCCATCCACCATGATGCCAAGCATAGACTCCCAATGCAGAACCACAGGCACCGCCAATAAAATACATGGTCATATAAATCGAGTTAATCCGCGATTTCGCATCGGGACGAATACGGAAAATAATGTTCTGATTGCTGCTATGTACTACGGCTAAGCCTAAGTTAATCAGACCGTAGCCAATAATATAATTCAACAGATGCTGCCCACCTAAGTATAGGAAGTACCAACTGATTGCCATGATGGCACAACCTGTCCACGTCAGTACTGTGGTATAGCCCCGATCTGCCAATTTCCCGACATATTGTGTCGAAAGCGCACCGAAAACCCCAATCAGCGGGATGACGCCGACCAGTACATCAGGCAATTGATAGGTTTCTGACGTAAGTAACAGCGCAATGGTGGAAAATAAAATACTCATGGCGGCAAAAACAAAACCGCCAATCAACGAACGTAACACCAAGCGGCGTTCTTGCTTAAGTAATTGCCCCATGGACTGAAATACTTGCGGATAGCTCATCTTGAACGACATTACATAAGGCAAGCGAGATTGGAGTAAAAAAGCCAAAATCAAAATCGAGATGCCGCTTAAGATGTAAATCAGTTTCCAGTGGAACAAATTGGACAGTAAACCCGCCAAACTGGTTGAAAGCAGTAAACCGACCAATAAGCCACTCATTAAAAAACCAATCACTTCGCCTGTTTTCTCAGGCTTAACCGCCATGGTTGCCAAAGGAATCAGCACCTGAGCCGCCACAGAAAACAGCCCGACAATACTGGTCCCGAGCCACAGCATGGGTAAGTTGACCGCAAAGGCACAGATAAACAAACCAATTGCCGCCAGAAACATCAGCAGCGGAATAAATTTGGTTTTATTCACCATATCGCCAATCGGAACAATTAACAGTAGCCCCAGTGCATAGGACACTTGGGCAAAGGTCACGGTTAAGGCAACTTGAGATTCGGGAACATGAAAATACTGTTGAATCGAATGAATCAAAGGCTGGCAGTAGTAGTTGGCACCAGCACAAAGACCGCAAGCCACAGCCATAAGCCATAGCAATGGTTTGTCTTGGCTAATATCACGAGGAGAATTCATAAAGTTCCTTGGCTTGTTCGGTTAATTGCAATAAGCGGTTGCTTCAATTTCTATCAGCATCCCTGATAAGGCAAGACACGGAACAGGAATCAGTGTGCAGGCAGGAAAATCATGTTGTTTCCAGCGCTTTTGTATTTCCTGAATTAAAAACTGATGCTTCTTGGGGCTATGATCAACCACCAGAATTCTTAAAACTGCAATATCTAAAACAGAAGCATGCGCATGTTGAAGGGCTTGAGTGAGATTTTCAAAAGCTTGATGCGTTTGCTCTGCGAAATCTTTAGATAAATGTCCTCGTTGGCTTTCACCACCTTGTCCTGAAATATGAAGTATACGTGAAAAGTGCTGAACTTCAGCCATGTGACTATAGGCAAAAGGACGTGGATTATAAAGTGTTTTGGGGTTAATCAATTGAAATGCCGCTGCTGCGCTAGCCTGTTGCATAAAAAGTCCTGTGTGCTTTTGAATTTTTGCTAGTATCAAAGCTCAAGTTAACTTGAGGTCAAGACCTGTGTCTGAAATTTCACAACCTGCTTCAATGACGCAACTCTGGTTAAGCATTGGCGACTTGGCAAAGCGCAGCGATGTCAGCGTTGCCACTTTACGTTTTTATGAAGAAAAAGAATTGATCTGGAGTACCCGCACCGCAGGCAATCAGCGTCGTTATCAACGTTCCATGTTAAGACGGGTCGCAATTATTAAGGCGGCACAGCTGGTGGGTATTTCATTGCAACAGGTGAAACTTGCTTTTGCGGATTTGCCCAAACAGGGTAATGCGACCAAGCAAGATTGGCAGCAGATGTCGAAAAACTGGCAAGCTCAGTTAGATCAGCAGATTGTGCGTTTATTGCAGCTACGCCAACAACTGGACTGGTGCATCGGTTGTGGGTGTTTATCCCTCGAGCAATGCCCTTTGCGTAATCCGAATGATGTCTTTGCTGAAACTTCGGCAGGTGCGCATTTTCAGCAGTTACTTATGCAAATTCATCCAGAGCATGGCGAGTTATCGCTTCGTAGCAAAGACGAAACCACTGAGTCTAAATAAGTGAGATCTCATGTGGCGCCATCCTGCTTATTTGGCTAATTTCTTTTTGGATAAGGTAATCATCATAACCCCGACAATGTTGAGTGCGCAGCCGACCCATTGCCAGAAATTCAGATGTTCATTTAAGAACGCCACTGCCAATAAAATGGTCAGGATAGGACCAATTGAGGCAATCATGGCAGATTGAGCCGCCCCCAAGCGTTCAATACTCTGCATTAACAAAACGGTAGGGACGACCGTCACAAAGAAGCCCAAAGCCAAGCCATACCAAAGTACGGCATGAGGCAGTTGTTGAATCAACAATATTGGGTGAGGCGTGACCCAGAAAAATTGTACCAGTGTGCCTATACAAGCCGTGCTGAGCGCCAGTCCGGTAAAATTCCAAGAACCAAATTTTTGAATCAAGGGTGGGGTGAGTAAGAGATATGCAGCGAAGGCAATTGCACTGGCAAACACAAAGCTGGCACCTAACCAAAAATGTTCTTGTACAGGTGCATTTTGCTGTTCTTGTAGCATCACCACGACCGTGCCACCATAACTGAGCAGGATGGCAATCACACTTTTAAGAGACAGTTTTTGGCGATACAGAACACATGATGCCAAGACCGTTAGGGTTGGATAGAGAAATAAAATGATCCGTTCCAAAGAAGCACTGATATACATCAGCCCTAAAAAGTCGAGCCAACTGGCAAAGTAATAGCCCATTAAACCCGCGGTCATCAGTAGCGCCCAATCTTTCGCTTGCAAGCCTTTGCTTTTTTCCCGATTCAACCAGCAAATCAGCAAAAAGAAAGGTAAGGCAGATGCCATCCGAATGGCCATCAGTAAAGTGGCATCCACCAAAGGAGAGAGAGCATAAGCTTGTTTAATGAAAATGGCTTTGCTGCTAAACAAGAATGCCGCGCCAATCGCGAATAAACTGCCGAGCTGGGTACGAGATAAAGAAAAATTCATGAAAATAGGACTGTGTAAGCACTAGCAAGCTAGGGTTGATGCTCAGTATAGGTGCTGGTTTAAAAAGTTAAAAATGCAAAAAAATGATAGATATGCATACTATTTGGAATAATAAATTTAACAATATATAGAATTAATTTATTTAAATGCTTTGTTGCATAAAACTAATCGATTGATAAATATTAACTTAATGAAATAGTCGTGTGTATTCTAAGTACAGGAGTGTCAACGGTTTAGCGCTTTAAGTGCAAAGATTTCCTCTACCGCTCTTGAATGATAAACGACCTAAAATAGTGCAAAATATGACAAGTGAAACATATTGCATCATCAGACTAAATGATTTGAAAATTATTTTTAATTAAATTTCCTGCTTTATAAGACTTTTGTGGGATTTCATCTGCGTGTCTTTAAATCATCTTAAGCTCAGCTTGAAACGGTTTTTTTTAGGTATTTTAGGGATTGCTTTAAAGACAGAAAATAGGCTGATGTTCGGTCAATCCAATTTCGAAAGAATGCTTTATAAATTGTCAGATCAGTCAATTTTGCGCATAAAAAAGCAAGAATTGCTTAAATTGTGTAGAACAGGGATGAATCTGAAGAGGGATGCTCAAAGGCTGAATTCTGTCAAAAATACCAGTAGCTCAAATCACCCACATAGCATTCAGCCTGAAACAGGGCGTGAAGGAGGCTAAAAATGAGAAAAATAGCCGAATTGTATGCTTATGCAGCAGATCTGGGTGTTAGGCAAAACTGATGAATGATATATCGTACGATTATATTTATGAATCATCAGTTCAAAATATGGGTATTTATTAAATAAATATTGGGTGGTAATTTAAAAAAGTTCAATTAGAATCCAAAAATTCAACAAGAACACATCCTGGGGGAACATCGTTTTTAACGGTGTTTGCTAGAGAAAAATTTAGCTTGAGGAATGCTCATGCAAATCGGAATCCCAACCGAAACTGTCGTCGGTGAACATCGCGTAGCTGCTACGCCTGAGACAGTCAAGAAGTTGATCAACGCTGGTCATACTGTGGTCATTCAACGTGGCGCGGGTGTTAATGCTGCGTACATTGACAGTGCTTATGAACAAGTTGGTGCCAAAATTACAGAAGATGCCTATACCGGCAGTCAACTGATTTTGAAAGTCCGTGCCCCAAAGGGTGAGGAAATTCAAAAATTGGCAGCAAACACCACCGTAGTGGCAATGTTTGACCCGTACCGTAACACCGAGCTTGATCAATTTGCATCACAACAAGTGTCTGCATTTGCATTAGAGCTGTTGCCACGTACTTTGTCTCGTGCGCAAAACATGGACGTGTTGTCTTCTCAAGCCAACCTTGCAGGTTATAAGTCTGTACTTTTGGCTGCGGCAGAATATCAACGTATGTTCCCAATGTTAATGACGGCTGCAGGTACTGTTAAGCCTGCACGTGTTGTGATCATGGGTGTGGGTGTGGCAGGTCTGCAAGCCATTGCTACGGCAAAACGTCTAGGTGCAGTGGTTGAAGCTACAGATTTACGTCCAACTGCAAAAGACCAAGTGGAATCTTTGGGTGGTAAGTGGTTAGACGTGCCAATGTCTGAAGAAGAGCAACAACGTGCAGCAGATGCCGCGAAAAACGGTTATGGATGGATGCCAGGTGAGCAATACATCAAAGACCAAGCGGCAATCGTGGACAAAGCGGTATCGAATGCAGATATCGTAATTACCACGGCATTGTTACCAGGTCGTGATGCACCACGTTTAATCAAGGCTGAAACCGTTGCCAAGATGAAACCGGGTTCAGTCATTCTAGACATGGCGGTGGAAACAGGCGGTAACGTTGAAGGTTCACAATGTGGTACGACCGTTACGACGAGTAATGGTGTGAAGATTTTGGGTATTCCAAATATTCCATCGACCGTGTCTACCGAAGCATCTGCACTGTATGCACGTAACGTTTTTAATTTTGTCGAAACATTATTTGATAAGGACAAAAACTTTGTCTTGAATCAAGAAGATGAAATTCAAAAAGCCCTAATGGTCACTCATGGCGGTCAAGTACTGCTGAAGCGTGGTTAAGGAGATTTCTCATGGTTGAAACGATTACTATTTTCGTCCTTGCCATCTTCGTAGGTTATTACGTGGTATGGGGCGTAACGCCAGCATTACATACGCCATTAATGGCGGTAACTAATGCATTGTCATCCATCATCATTGTGGGTGCAATGCTGCAAACTGTAGGTATGCCTGCGATTGGTATGGAAGCAAATGTTGCATTCCAAAGCGTGAATGTGGTGAGCATTTTGGGTGCAGTGGCTGTGTTCTTGGCAAGTATCAATATTTTCGGTGGCTTTGCTGTAACTGCTCGTATGCTTGAAATGTTCAAGCCAAAGCAAAAGAAAAAAGAGGGCTAATACATGGAATTCATTCGAGACTATGCGGATTGGTTCTACCTTATTGGTGCCGTCCTCTTTATCCTCACGTTGCGTGGCTTGTCAGGTCCTAAGACCGCAATTCAAGGTAACCGTTACGGTATGATCGCTATGGCAATTGCTGTGGTGACTACCTTCTTTGTTGCAGACCATCCTGTGATTTGGATGATTGGTGGGGCAATGGTATTGGGTGCGGTTGTCGGTATCGCACGTGCTCGTACGGTTCCAATGACGCAAATGCCAGAAACAGTGGCTTTAATGCACTCTTTGGTCGGTTTGGCTGCGGTACTCATTGCGATTGCAGCGATTCTGCATAACAACCAACTCACTGTATTGTTTGAACAAAATGAAGCAGCTTTAACTGCTGCGGGCGTTCAACATGCACATATGAGCTCGGTTCATTTATTTGAACTGTTTGTAGGTTGCTTCGTTGGTGCAATCACCTTTACTGCATCGGTATTCGCATACGGTAAATTGGCTGCGAAGAAATGGGCAAAAACCATTTCGGGTGCATGGGTTAAACCAGTTCAAGCAACCATCTTTATTGTAATGTTGGTCTGTGGTTTCACATTCTTTACCACGGGCAACATGGCTGCATTCTGGGCGATGACTGCACTTGCACTTGCATTCGGTTGGGTGTGGATTGCGCCAGTCGGTGGTGGTGATATGCCAGTTGTGGTCTCACTGCTTAACTCATTCTCAGGTTGGGCTGCGGCAGGGATTGGTTTTACCCTTGAAAACAATATGTTGATTGTTGCGGGTTCATTGGTGGGTTCTTCGGGTGCGATTCTGTCCTACATCATGTGTAAGGCGATGAATCGTTCAATCATCAACGTCTTGTTTGGTGGTGCGATGGGTGGTGCGGCAGTTGCGTCAGCAGACAAAGGTGAGCAAGTTCAACGTAACCATCGTTCTGGTTCGGCAGATGACGCAGGCTTCTTGATGTCAAATGCGGACAGTGTTGTGATTGTACCGGGTTATGGTATGGCGCAAGGTCGTGCACAGAATGCGGTAAAAGAGTTATGTGAAATCCTGAAAGAACAGGGTGTAAAAGTTCGTTTTGCTATTCACCCTGTTGCAGGTCGTATGCCAGGTCACATGAACGTATTACTTGCAGAAGCAGATGTCGCGTATGAAGACATCTTGGAAATGGATGAAATTAACTCTGACTTCCCAGCGACTGACGTAGTACTAGTGATTGGTGCGAACGACGTGGTTAACCCTGCGGCAAAAGACGATCCAAGCTCACCAATTTACGGTATGCCAATTCTTGAAGCACATAAAGCACGTACCATTATGGTGATCAAGCGCTCTATGGCGACAGGTTATGCAGGCTTAGACAACGATTTGTTCTACAATGAAAAAACCATGATGGTCTTCGGTGATGCGAAGAAAGTTGTGGAAGATATGACGAAAGCGATTAATGGTGGCGGACACTAAATCAAAGTCTCAAGTCCCTCTTTTATAAAGAGGGATTTAGGGAGATTAAAACCATCCTTCGGGGTGGTTTTTTTACGGCTGAAATTCGATCTTCACAAGGTAAGCCTATCCTTTATTTTTTAATATTAAGCTGTTGGGGTGGGAGTGAGTGAGGGCGTGTTGAATGCATCATCTACTGCTGCTATGGGTTAAGTTAAATATTTAAAACATTTTGTTTGCAACATTTGTTTGAATAATTTTAGGCGCTGCTATTCTTTAAAATTGATTGAAAAGCGCTCAAAATATAGGGGTAGGTGATTTAAATGACGAAGAGGTTTGATGGTCAGATCTAACCGCGTGGAGGTTTAGCAGCGGTATAAGACATGTGAATTTATCTGCTTGCATATTCTCTCATGTGGTCTAGTTAGGTGCGCCAATCAATGTGAGAGGTGACTTATGTTGTTTATAGTTAAGTATAGTATTCGCCCTGAAAACCGTAATGCTGCAATGGAACGGTTTTTGAAGACAGGAGGTACAGTACCTTCGGGCATAAAAATGTTAGGTCGATGGCATGCTATTGCACAGCTCTCTGGTGTTGCAATCATTGAGGCTAGTGATGCCATGTTGATTCAACAGTGGGTAATGGAGTGGAATGACCTCCTTTCTATGGAAGTCTATCCTGCGTTAACTGATGAGCAAGCGGGTCCACTGATGATTGCTGCACTCTCCAAGTAGGGTGTGAGCAGAACCCGATAGAGTCAGATCAGTCTGAGTGGATTTTATTGAGGGCTATCTCCGTGTGAGATAGCTCCAAAGTTAGATTGAATTGTTCTACGAGGGTGATGGTGTAAGTTGTTCTGCTATTTTTGAGGGTTTTAAAAATAATAAATTCTTAATTTTTCAAATTGTCCGTTTTTTACTGAAAAGAATAAGTCACATTTTGGAAGCAGTACATTTAATAAAAACTATTAATTTTTACTACATGATTTATTTAAATGATTATTTTAATTCTATTTTTCTAAAGATTGATCGTTAAGTGTTTTGGTTGTTATTGTCAGGTGTTTACTTTGAAAGTATAGCTTTTATTAATATTTTTATGAAGTTACTGTAAGTACATTGGTTTTTTTAATTGTTATTGAGAAAGATTATTAATAAGCTTAATATTTGCGAATAATTTTTTATGCTTCCATTTTTAAGATTTTATGAAAAAAAGTACTCCCATTTGGTTTGTGCCAAGCAGCTTGGCATTGGCAATTTTATCTGTAACGCAACCGACCCTTGCTGAAGACAGTGTCCTTCCAACCATTACGTTAACGGCAGAAAATCCACAATCCGATGGTGATGTACCCACCACTACGCAAAGCTTAAAGTCAGAGCAGCCGTTATTTAAAACAGCAAAATCAGTTTCGGTGGTTACCAAAGAACAAATTGAAAAAAAGCAAGCCATGAATTTGACCGATGCCATTCAAGGCGTGGCTGGAGTCATTTCAGCACCATTGGGTCGCCGTGGTGCAGATGATTTTATTATTCGCGGGCAATTGTCGTCCGACGCAATTTATGTCGATGGTTTACGTCAGGCTCAAGCTTCTGATTCACCGAGTAATATTACAGGTCTAGAGCGCATTGAGGTGGTGAAAGGTCCAGATTCCATGGATTTTGGTCAAACCGCACCGGGTGGGATTGTGAATTTGGTGACCATGCGCCCTGTACAGGATGATTTTAATCAGTTGGACTTGCGCTACGGCAGTCATAATTTGCGCCAAATTGGGGTGGATACCAACCATACTATTGAGGGTTCGGATAAAGCGGCATGGCGTTTAAATGCGAACTATTCAGATCAAGATGATGCAACGGATCATGTGTATTTTAAAAACTTTTATATCTCACCTTCGTATAATTTTGACTTGGGGGATCAGACGGATTTGTCGGTGATTGCGACTTATAACCATAAAGAATATGTTCGACAGCAGGGTTTGCCAGTCTATGGCAGTATTTTGCCCAACAGCAACGGGCAGGTGAACCGTCATTTATTTATTGGTGAGCCCAGTGCCGATCCCTATCTTTCAGACAGCATGCGTATTGGTTATAACCTGAAGCATGTTTTTGAGGATGGCTGGACATTCAAACAGAATTTTGCCGTACAAAATTCTCGTTTAGATGGGCAAGGCGTGTTTATTAGTAAATCTACAGCGAGCAGTAGCACCATCACCCGTCAGGGGCGTGATCAGCATTATGATGATATAAATTTTAGTATTGATAATAATATTGCCAAAACAGTCGAACTGGGCAATATGCAGCATCATATTATGCTGGGTTTAGATGGCATGCATGATACCCGTGATATCTGGAACTATAATTGTACGATCACGGCTTTAAATATTTATACACCGAGCTATACCAATCAAGATTGGTGTGCCAGCAAGACTTTGCGCAGTGACAGTGTCGAAACAACGTTAAAAACCATGGGGGTGTATTTTAAAGACCAAGTGGATGTGACGGATCGTTTTAATGTGAATTTAGGATTACGACATGACTGGGCATCCGTCGATGCCAAAAGTAATTATAACGACAATCAGAGCAGTAAAAGTAGTCAGGCATTTTCTGGCAGTATCGCAGGTTTATATACCTATAATGACTGGGTTTCGCCCTATGTGAGCTATTCCACTTCATTTTTACCAGTAACCGATGTAGATGTGGATGGCAATGTATTCGACCCTGAAAAAGCTAAACAATATGAAGTCGGTTTTAAGTTTCAAACCTTGGATCAGCGCTTACAAGCCAGTCTGGCATGGTTTGATTTGACCCGTTTTAATGTGGTATCGAGCGATGCCAATGGAGATAACTATCAGACGGGTGAAGAGAATACTCAAGGCATTGAGACTGAGCTTGCTGTACGAGTCTTACCTAATTGGGTCGTGAATGCTAACTATACCTATTTACCGACAGCACGTATTGTAGATAGCGAAATCAGCAGTAATGAAGGGAAGCGCTTAAATAATGTTTCCGAACAAATGTTCAATCTCAATACTCGATATGAATTTAATCAAGGTGCATTACAAGGTTGGTTTATTGGAGCTGGGGTGCGCAGCGAATCGAAAAAGAGCAGTTATAAATATGATTACACGATTCCAGGTTATGCGTTATTTGATGCTGAAATGGGCTATGACGCTGGAACGTGGCAAGCCAGTGTGAATGCGAAAAACCTCTTTGATAAGGAATATTATGCAGGTGGTCTAAGTAACAATGTGGTCACCGTAGGGGATGAGCGTCAGATTAATTTAAATTTGCGTTATAAATTTTAAACGTTCAAGCTGGTAGTTTCATTGATAAATCAAAACCATCCTACGGGGTGGTTTTTTTATTGATGTACTTTGAATCGTAACCGAGAAATTGAAAAAAAGTGGGCTGAAACGGCAGTTTTAAAATGCTGAATGAGTCACTTAATTTAAATTATGTGTTTTTCTTGGCACTGATTTTGCTTTTTTGTGAACATAATTTGGGGGTGTTCATGAAAAAAATAAACTATATCTACTTCATCATGTTAGGGCTGCTATCAAGCGCAAGTTTTGCGGCTGATCCTGTAGCAACACAAGCACAAAACATTCAGGAAATTCGCATTTCACTCGACAGTGTCTGGGTGGTCATGGGCGGGATTTTGGTCTTTTTCATGCAGGCGGGTTTTGCCTTGGTCGAAAGTGGTTCTGTCCGTGGCAAAAACACGGTCAATGTCCTTATGAAAAACTATATGGATGCTTGCTTGGGGGGCTTGGTCTTTTGGTTGATTGGCTTTGGCTTGATGTTTGGCATCAATACCACGGGTTGGTTTGGTGCTAGTCATTTTGCGCCAAATGATTTGGATGATTGGCATTGGAACTTGGTGTTCTTTCAAATGATGTTTGCTGCAACTGCCACCACCATTGCCAGTGGTGCCATGGCGGAGCGAATTCATTTTGTGGCTTATGTGGTTAGTGCGGCAGTGGTCAGTGGTCTGATTTATCCAATTTTTGGGAGTTGGGCATGGGGCAGTCTGTTTGAGGGTGAGGGTTGGTTAAAGTCTCTCGGCTTCATCGATTTTGCGGGTTCAACCGTGGTGCATTCGATTGGCGGTTGGGTCGCTTTGGCTGGGATTGTGGTATTGGGTCCGCGTTTGGGGCGTTTTGGGCGGAATGGTCAGTCACATTACTTGGCAGGTCATAACGTACCTTTAGTGGCGTTGGGTGGTTTTATCTTATGGTTGGCATGGTTTGGGTTTAATGCGGCTTCTACAGTGAATGCAACTGTCAGTATTGGACGTATAGCATTAAATACCCACTTGGCAGCATGTGCTGCCGCTGTTGCCTACATGCTGTATGCGCTTATGCGTGGTAAAGCCATTCTCATTCGCACCACAATTAATGCGTCTTTAGGGGGCTTGGTCGCAATTACTGCGGGCTGTGCCACCATGTCTCCATTATATGCGGTGGTGACAGGTCTGGCAGCAGGGCTGGTGGTCAGTGTCATGCCAGTTCTGATTGAAAAATTAAAACTCGATGATGTAGTCGATGCGGTTACCGTCCATGGCTTTTGTGGTGCTTGGGGGACATTGGCGGCAGGGCTGTTTTATGAAGCAAGTCCATTCAATTCGCAAATTATTTCTATTCAGATTTTAGGTATCATTGCTGGTTTTGTCTGGGGTTTTGGTGTGGCATTTGTGGTGTTCAAAGTGCTGGAAAAAGTCTTGGGTGGTTTGCGTGTCAGCAAACAACATGAACAGCGTGGACTGGACTATACCGAACATGCCGAGTTGTCATACCCCGAGTTTCAGCGGGATGTGACTTTTGAAACCGATGGTATGACCAAACGCCATTAAGGAGTTCATGAGTATGCCGAATGAATTATTGACGATAGGGCAAAAGCGCACTGCAATTGAGCGGGGCTTAAGCCAATATATAACAGGAATTGCGCTGGAACGTGTCCTGAGTTATTGGGAGCAAGAATATGGCGATAAACCTTCTTTTGTACTGAACCGCTTTTTAAGTGAAGTGTGTAATACCGAAGAACTGCGGTTTTATCGAAAAGACATGCTGCGCCAAGTGCTGTTTGAAATCTCAGCGGTGGAAAAACAGGTTTTAATGCAAACCAAGCCGCAAGCCAAAGAAGAAGCCTTGGTTTCGGCTCAACTGACCGATGCTTTCATGCAGTTTGTGGTCTTTGTGGTGAAGGGGGTTGCGCAGTCGGACTATCCCGATTTTGATCAGGATGTTAAAGCACGCCTGAATGAATCAGGTTATGCGGTGGTCACACAACAGGACATTCATGAATATGAATTTGTGAGCTGTTTGCCGATCACCAGTTATGCCAAAGTACTCACCACTATTTATGAAGTGTATTGCGAGTTTTATGGACCGAGTAAAGCGGACTATATCTTTGCGCGGGCCAAAGAACAGATTAAGCAACAATTTATGGATGTGGATCTACATCAATTGCTTTAGCAGGCATAAGTGTGAAGTAAGATAAAGCGTTTCAAGCGTGGGGCGTTTTATCAATCCATTGAACGGATGCTAGAAAATAAAAAAGCCAGTTAGTCTTTAGATTAACTGGCTTTTTTAGACCGAATCGGTCAATTTCTTATGCTACAGATTCTGGAGCTGTGCGCCATAAACTTTCGAGATCGTAAAATTTACGCGCAGTCGGTAACATGACGTGAACCACAACGAGTCCAAGGTCAATCAAGATCCACTCTGCATCACGTTCGCCTTCCACACCAATTGGGCGGAAACCTGCTTTACGCGCTTCTTCAGCGACATTGTCTGCAAGTGCTTTTACGTGACGAGTTGATGTACCGCTAGCAATCACAATCGCATCTGCGACATTGCTGATGCTGCTTACATCAAGTTCGATAATATCTTTTGCTTTTACATCTAATAGAGCTTCATGTACAACTTTTAAGCAAGCTTGTACGTCTTGAGCTTGAGAATTCATTGCGAGATCGAGAGAATTAGAAGCGCTGGGCGATGGTTCTAAATTCATAAAGGGTCATAATTCCTGACAATAACTCATCTTCTAATATAGCGGTTTTATCACCAAATTTCAATTGTCTGTTTTTTAACTTTGTGGATGTTCGGCAAAGTACTTGTTTTTCCATGCAAATGAGTGGTTTGAGTGAGCTTGCGGGCGATACTCTGCGGCAATAAAGCCTGCATAATCGCTATGGCTGAGCCAGTCAAAAATCTCTTTAAAGTTAATTTGCGCGGTGTCGGGTTCATGTCGCCCAGGGCAATCGGCAAACTGGATGTGTCCAATTTCAAGAATATTTTCTTTCAATTCTTCAAGCACATCTTCACCCATCATGGCCATGTGATAACAGTCAAATTGCATTTTAAGGGCAGGGTGTTGCACCGCTTCTAGAATTTCTTGTGCTTGGGCGATATTTTGAATTAGAAAGCGTGGCATGTCGGTGCCATTAATCATTTCAAAGACGGGCTGAATATGGTGTTCTGCCAGCATGAAACACGCCAGTTTTAAGTTTTTTGCCAAGGTATTGAGACATGGAAGCAGATCGCAATCCAGTGGCTGCTTGCCTGCTAAAATGTTTACATTTGGGACTTTTAATGCCACAGCATATTGAATTGCCAATTCAAGGGCTTGGTGAAATTCAACTTCTTTGCCAGGAATGCCCGCCAAGCCATTTCCTCCTTGCATCAAATCGCCCGCGGGCACATTAATTAAGCACAAACTTAAGTCATGCTGAGTCAGTTGCTTTTGAATGTCGGCAATACTGAGTTCATAAGGGAATTGAATTTCAACATGTTTGAAGCCATGCGCATAAGCCAGTGCAAAACGTTCAATGAGTGGCACTTCAGTAAAGATCATGGAAAGATTCACTGCGAGTTTAGTCATGAGTCTGCTCCTGCATTATTATTCTGCTTCAACCTGTTGAATTACTGTGGCTAAATCTGATTCAGCATAGCCTTTATTCTGATGTGTCTGCAATTGTGATAATGCTTTTTTTGCTACAGGTATATCTAATTGGAATTTTTCAGCCAATTGCACCGCATTATTTAAATCTTTTGATAAAGTCTGCACCTTCCATTGTACAGGTTCAAACTGATGATTGGCCATTCTTGGTGTTAAAATTTGAAACGGCTTCGAGTCGGCAAATCCTCCCGCCAGTGCAGGAGCCAGTAGGGTGGTGTCCACACCCGCTTGGCGTGCCAAGGCAACAGCTTCTGCAATAAGCGTGCTATTGGCTGCGACAATTAATTGGTTACAAATTTTGGTGGCTTGCCCTGTACCTGTTTCACCCATACGCGTGACGCGTTGTGAAAGCACGTTATAAATCAGGCTTAAACGCTGAATGATGTCGGCATCTCCACCAGCGAAAATCACCAACGTTCCTTGCTCAGCACCTGCTGTACCACCAGAGACAGGTGAATCAATCCAGTGTAGTCCATCATGCTGCGCTAAATCGGCCAGCGTTTTGGTTTTATCCACAGATAAACTTGAGAAATCCACAATCACCTGATTCGCTGTCCAGTAAGGCTGAATTTTTTCTATCACCTGTTGTGCAGCGGAATCGTCTGAAAGGCAGGTCAAGATCACAGGATAATCTGCAATATTTTCCAGTTTCAGTGCTGTGGCACCTAAATCAATCAGGACATCACAAGCGGCAGCAGTTCTGTTCCATACAGCCACGTCAAATCCAGCCTGAATCAAACGGGTTGCCATGCGGCTGCCCATTAACCCCATCCCCAGAAATGCAATTTTCGTATTACGATCAAAATTCATTGGAATCTCTCTATAGCTTATTCTTGTTACCGAAAGTTATTGGAACTGGCGCGGCACAAATTGAACCTCGGGTTGTTTGTCTTTTTTACGCGCCAATTGACTGTTTTTACCTAATAAAAGTTTCAATTGCCAGATTTTTTCTAAACGTAAAGATTTACGCGGTTGATGTTCCATCGCATCCAGCACCTGTTTGGCTGCGGCGAGGGCATCTGGAGAACGTTGCAGCATTTCTTCTGCAAGGGCTTGCGCTTGTTGTAGTGGGGTCTCAGACAAATGCGTGACCAAACCAATCTGCTTGGCATAATTGGCATCGAAAATACGGGCAGTTAGGGTAAGTTCTTTGGCTAAATCCAGTCCAATCACTCCTTTAAGTGAGCGGCTTAAGCCCATGTCAGGAACTAGCCCCCAACGGCTTTCCATAATTGACATTTGAGTGTCAGGATGGGCAATCCGTATGTCTGCCGCCAAAGCCAATTGCATGCCTGCACCAAAGCAAAAACCTTCTAGAGCTGCAATGACAGGTACAGGTAATTCTTGCCAAATTAAAAATGCTTTTTGGAATAGGCTTTGCCCCGGTTTGACCAACTCCCAAGCGGCATAGGCTTTGTTTTTAGGATTGTTTAAGTCGGCAAGATCAATACCTGCACTAAACACATTGGCTTCACCCGTTAAAATCACACAACGAATGCTGCGGTCTTTTTTCAGTTGATTGGCAACTTTGACCAATTCATTCAGTAAGGCAAAGCTCATGGCATTGCGTTTTTCTGGACGGTTTAGACTGACGGTTGCAATTCCGTTTTGTTTTTCTACACGTAATAAAGCCATGCTGGATACTCTAATTTTGCTTTGCTTCGGAGCATAGCATGTGCATGTATGCCCATGCATGACAGCTCAGTCACATCTTTTTTCCTGAAATTATTGGATTTGTTTATTTAAAATGGACTGTGCTGCCTGTTTTACCTGTTGCATGATCAGCTTCAAATCATCAAAGCGTTGTAAGGTTTCTTGAATAAACTGTTCATCAGCGCGACGCTTTTCTTTACGCAAGGTCGAGATGAACTGTTCAAACGCTCCAGATGCTTCTTGTAGACTCGGTACACCCACATAGCGGGTTGCACCATAGAGACGATGCAGTACGTGTTCCAGTTGAGGGAAGTCTTCCAGTTCAATCAGTTGTTGCATTTCATCCAGTTCAGTCTGAAAACTGTCGACCAGCATTTTTAGCAGATCAATCGCCAAGTCTTCTTTGTTCGCTGCCAGTTGTAAGCTGTGCTGCCAGTTCAGAATTTCTGGATCAAGCGCCTCAATCACAATATTCTTTTCGACGAGGGCAGCTTTGTCGAAACTTTTACTGGTCCAGTGGGTCAAGATCTGAATAATTTGTTCGATCTGAATCGGCTTGGTGACATAGTCGTCCATACCGACTTTTAAGAGTTTCTGCTTTTCATCTGCCAGTGCATGTGCCGTGAGTGCAATAATCGGCAGATGGGTTTCTTCTTCTAAAGTGGACTCCAGTGCACGAATCGCGCGGGTGGTATCAATGCCTGACATTACAGGCATCTGAATGTCCATAAACACCAGATCAAAAGGTTTCAGTTTTTGTTCCAGTCGCGTTTGAATGATATCAATCGCTTCCTGTCCACTTTGCGCTTTGGTGGTGGTGACATTCAGTTCACTGAGCAGGGCTTCAAGTACAATCAGGTTTGGTAGGTGGTCATCAACCGCTAAAATATGCAAGCCCTGACCGTCGAAGTTTTCATGGTGTTCAGACTGGAAGACCGACTGGTTGTTCAGAAGTTGAATCAGGGCGCTACGGCTTAAAGGTTGATATAGTGGACGAGCACGATATTCATTCAGCATGTTCGGATCGAGCGCCATTTGGTAGCCATAAACCGCAAGGCTGCCGGTATATCGGCTGCGAATTTCCTTCAACATGGCTTCGGTGTCACCACTATGATCCACAATCAACCAGGTATTTTCTTGTTGCGACTGAAGTTGATTCAAGCGACTAAATAAATCCAAAATCGATGCTGTTTCAATATGTTCGACTTGGTAGTTTTCAAGATAGTGACGGAGTACATGTGCCGCCGCAGGATGGGCTAGATAAGATACCACTTTCATATGTTCGAATTGTGGATGCACAATTTCATATTCGTCATCTACGGCAAACATCGCGGTAAACCAGAAAGTCGAACCTTTCTCGGTTGGTGCACGTTCTTGGTTGTCTTCAAAACCAATTTGGCCTTGCATTAAATGCACCAACTGTTTGGAAATGGCCAAACCGAGTCCTGTGCCGCCAAATTGACGTGTCACCGAAGCATCCCCTTGTGAGAAGGATTCAAACAGGCGTTTACGGTCAGTGCCACTTAAGCCGATACCGCTATCTTGGACGCTAAAATGCAGCAGGCATTGTCCGATATCATCATGCTTCATACGTACCCGAACAATGATTTCACCATCGGGGGTAAACTTAATCGCATTGGAAATCAAATTGGTCAGAATCTGCTTAAAGCGTAAGGTATCACCAATTACCTGTTTCGGAACATCGTCGCCATAGTAGAACGCCATATCGATATGCTTTTGTGCTGCCAATGGTGACAGCATATCCATCACATCGAAAATCGCTTCTTCCAGATCAAATGGAGCAGTTTCCAGTTCCAGTTTGCCAGCATCAATTTTAGAGAAATCTAGAACATCATTAATCAGTGCCAATAAGTGCGCGGAAGATTTACGAATGGTCTGTAAATATAGATTTTGTTCATTACTTAAATTGCCCTGACGCAACAGCAAATGAATAAAGCCGTCGATACTGTTTAATGGTGTTCTGAGTTCATGGCTGATATTCGCCAAAAATACCGACTTGGCTTGGTTGGCGGAAATTGCTTGGTCACGCGCTTGACGATAGGTAATGTTTTGCACTTCTAAGGTGTCGAGGGTACGTCTTAAGTCATCTTCAGTTTGTTCGGTATGTTCTTTGAGTTCTAAAAAACTGAAATGAAGACGTTTTACCACATTGGCGATGTCACGCTGTAGTAAGCGTAATTCGCCAGTACTGTTAATGATCATGTGTTGATCAAGGGTGTCGGCATTTAGACGTTGAAGCTGCATGCGAATTTCGTACATCGGGGCAATCCAGCGACGTGAATAGAAATTCAAACACAGTAATAGCAGCAACAGGGTTAACAATCCTGTTGCGATCAACACAATCAGGACGCGGTAACGCGCAATCTGTAAGGGTTGATTGTCCAGCTCAATCAGCAGCCAGCCTTTATGATTCGGAGAATCATTAATTTGCATGCCATAGACATGATTGCCATTGGATTTGAGCGGACCGAAAAAGCTTTTATCGGTCGGGTATTTGGGCCATTGCGCTTGTGCATCACCGCCCACATGGATGCGTTCAGCACCCGTGTGGTCAATAATTGTCGCCTGATTCAGCAGCTTTTCATTAAACATATACTGCATGGCATTTTGCGCTTGATCATAATGCCATGGATAGCGATTGAGTAAGTCGAGTGCTGATTCGGCAGTACTTTGGTAACGGGTCAAAATCGCAATTGCCATTTGACGTTGCTGCGCTTTGGCTGCATTTGATGTTTCTGATAAGACCAATGCCGCACCTACACATGCCAAAACCATAATTGGCACAAAAATCATGGCAATCAATTGCCCATACGCATGATTTAAGTGTAAGCGTTTAAATAACTTTTTATTGATATTCGACATGGCAAACGTAGTAAATTCCCTATGCCCAGCATATTAACATGCTTTATTTGAAACTGACCGTGCTTTAATCACTTTCATGAAAAACCCTGCGAAATGGGTGCAGGGACATGCATTTTTTCATACAATACCCGCACCTCGATCAAGGTGCACACCATGAGTAACACAACCCCCGATTTTCAAGCAGATGAATTTTTGTTGGACCACTATGTAGGAAAAACACCTTTGGTGCGTTTACAACGTCTGGCAAGTCACACGCAAGCCACGGTTTTGGC
The DNA here is from genome assembly GCF_009939195.1 of Acinetobacter kanungonis. Lineage (GTDB taxonomy): Bacteria > Pseudomonadota > Gammaproteobacteria > Pseudomonadales > Moraxellaceae > Acinetobacter > Acinetobacter kanungonis. The sequence continues at coordinate 118,423 of NZ_JAACKC010000010.1, forward strand.
AAAATTAGAAGGCAACAACCCAGCGGGTTCAGTCAAAGACCGTCCAGCCTATAACATGATTATGCAGGCAGAAAAGCGTGGACAAATTCGACCTGGGGATACTTTGATTGAGGCAACCAGTGGTAATACAGGCATTGCCTTGGCGATGGTTGCAGCAATGCGCGGTTATCAGATGAAACTGATCATGCCAAACAACATGAGCCAAGAACGTAAAGATGCCATGCGTGCCTATGGGGCCGAGTTGATTGAAGTCACTCAGCAACAAGGCATGGAAGGTGCACGTGATTTGGCCTTGCAGATGCAAGCTGAAGGCAAGGGTTTGGTGTTGAATCAGTTTGGCAATCCAGACAATGTCGAAGCACATTACTTGACCACAGGTCCAGAAATCTGGCAACAAACCGCTGGCAAGATCACGCATTTTGTCAGTGCCATGGGCACGACGGGCACCATTATGGGCGTATCCAAATATCTAAAAGAACAAAATCCTGACATTCAAATTGTCGGTTTGCAGCCTGAAGATGGTTCCAGCATTGCGGGTATTCGCCGTTGGCCACAAGAATACTTGCCGACCATTTTTGATCGTAGCCGTATTGACCGCATTATGGATATTCCACAAATTGAAGCGGAAAAAACCATGCGTAAGCTAGCGCAAAAAGAAGGCATCAGTGCGGGAACGTCATCGGGTGGTGCAGTGTGGGCATCCCTACGTATTGCAGAAGAAAACCCAGATGCAGTGATTGTCTGCATTATCTGTGACCGTGGTGACCGTTATCTATCAACGGGCTTGTTCTCAGTACAAGATCCTGAATAATTTAAGATTGATTATATAGAGATTAAAGATGCGCTTACCTGTTCTTGTTTTTGACATTGAAACCATGACGGACTTGAAGTCTGGGGCGCATCTTTATGGTCTGGACTTGCCCGAAGCAGATTTGCAGCAGGCACTCACCAAGTTGCGTCGCCAAGAATCGGGGATGGACTTTCAGCGCTTAGCTTTACATGAAATTGTCTGCATTTCAGGTTTATGGATTGATGAGCTGGGGGCGATGAAACTGTTTTCGTTTAGTCGGGAACAGTATTCAGAAGCTGAGATCTTAAAGAAATTTCTCTCGATTTTTGATAAGAAGCATCCGACTTTAGTGAGCTGGAATGGTTCGCAGTTTGATTTGCCCGTGATTTTGTTCCGAGCCATGTATCATGGTTTATCTGCATCAAGTCTGTTCGATCAAGGTGAGATTGATCATCAGAAGAAGTATAATAACTACCAAAATCGCTACCATCAGCGTCATGTCGATTTAATGGATGTGATGGCGATGTTTAATTTGCGCCATTTCCAAAAACTGGATGATGTTGCCCATCTTTTAGGTTTCCCTGGGAAGCGTGGCGATGGTGGTTACCATGTGCCCGAATATGTTCGGTTACAACAATGGCAGGATTTAACTGGCTATTGTGAGGGCGATGTATTAAATACATGGCTGATCTATTTACGCTGGTTGTTATTGAAAGGTCAATTACAGCAGCAAGAGCATCAGGCTTGGATTCAGGCGAGCATTCAGTTGTTACAGTCTCATCCACAACATGCTGATTTTCTGAATATTTGGCGCCAAACGTCATTGCAGACTGAATTTACAGCATCCGATTTTCACCATTCAAACTAGGTTTTCATGAAGCATCGTCAGCATACCCGTCCAAGTCAGCAACCGATTTATACTTTTCAGGTTGAGACACTTTCACATGAAGGACGTGGAATTGCCCACTATGGTACGGATGCCGCACACCCTGTTGAAAAGCACGGCAAGAAAGTCTTTATTGCTCAGGCACTTCCTGGGGAAACTGTTCGTGCCAAAATTACGCATAGCAATAAGCGCTTGGAAGAGGCGGATTGCATCGAAGTTTTGGGTACGCCATCAAGCTTAAGAGTGAAGCCCGCTTGTCCGCATTTTCATGCCTGTGGCGGTTGTAGTTTGCAACATATTGAAAAAGACGAGCAGATTCGCTTCAAACAGGATGTACTGAAATCACATTTACAGCATTTTGCAGGTTTACAGCCTGAAGAATGGCTGGCACCGATTCGTTCATTACGAGAAGACTACCGCCGTAAAGCGCGAATTGGCGTGCGCTATTTCCCACAGCGTGATCAATTGATTGTGGGGTTTCGTGAAAAGCAAAGTAATAAACTGACGTCGATTGACCGTTGTCTGGTACTGGATCAGGCTTTTGGTTCAATTACCCGTTTAAAACAGTTACTCCAAAGTCTAACAGCCAAAGCCGCGATTGGGCATATAGAATTGGCAATGGGGGATCAGGATATTGCCTTACTGATTCGCCATACAGAAAAATTATCGGACCATGATGTCAACCAATTAAAACAGTTTACGTTACAGAAACAATGGCAATTGTATTTGCAGCCCGCAGGTCCAGACAGCATACAACGTGTGGATCAAGTACAGGCTGAAATGCGTTTACATTATGCTTTACCTGACTTTGATGTGAATTTTAGCTTTAGTCCACTCGATTTTACGCAGGTGAACTCAACTGTAAATCCGCAAATGGTCAAGCTGGCATGTGAATTGCTTCAGCTGCAACAAGGTGATCGCGTTTTGGATCTCTTTTGTGGACTTGGTAACTTCTCTTTACCCCTCGCACGTTGTGTTGGACCGACAGGACAGGTGATTGCGGTCGAAGGAAGTGATGAAATGGTTCAACGTGGGCAAGACAATGCACGTCGCAATGCTATGACCAATGTTGAGTTCTTTTCACAAGATTTAACAAAAGATTTTTCGCATCATTCTTGGGCAAAACAGGGATTTGATGCATTATTGATAGACCCTCCGCGCTCTGGAGCGGAAGAGGTAATGCATTATGTTCCTAAATTTAATGCAAAAAAAATCGTTTATGTTTCATGTAATCCAGCAACACTGGCAAGGGATGCGGGTGTTTTGGCACAACATGGCTATCGATTAAAAAAGGCGGGTGTGATGGATATGTTTACGCATACTGAACATGTCGAATCAATTGCCTTATTTGAGCAAGAAAAAGAGATAAACGATTTATAATATGAATGATCATTTCGTAGGAGAAGGGTATGGTCACAGTACGTGAGCAATTGCCTGGACGACTCAACGAGTTGTCTGAGGAAGCGACTGTAGAGCATGCCGAACAAGCTCAGCTGGATTTAGCCGAATGGTTAGATCGAGTACGCAGCATTTTAGACGGGGCAGCGCTCAAGCAACTCGAAGAAGTTGCCAAAGAGACGCTGCAAAAAGAGTTAGAATCCACCACCAATCATCGATCGAATACCTTTTATACGGGTATTGAAATGGCTGATATTTTGGCACATTTACATGTCGATGAAGATACCCTTTCTGCTGCAATGTTGTACCGCAGTGTTCGTGAAGGACTCATGAGCATTGATTTTGTACGAGAACATTTTGGCGAACAAGTCTATGGCTTGGTCAAAGGTACCCTGTCGATGGGTAAGCTTTCCGAGCTGATTGAACAAAATAAACGTTTAGAAGACCATTTTAATAATGATCAGCGTGAACATTTGACTGGCATCTATAAGATGTTGATTTCAGTCACTGAAGATGTTCGTGTTGTCCTGATTAAGCTGGCGGAACGTACCTATGCGTTGCGTGAATTGGCGAAATCATCGCGTGAGCGCCAAGAGCGTGTAGCACGAGAAATTCTCACCATTTACTCACCTTTGGCTCACCGTTTGGGGATTGCACAATTAAAGTGGGAGCTGGAAGATTTAGCCTTTCGTTATCTGGCACCAGAACGCTATAAAGAAATTGCATCCTTACTCAACGAAAAGCGCTTAGAGCGCGAACACTATATTCAGTTCGTGATTGATAAGCTCAAGAATGAGTTGGCTGAACATGGTATTGAAGCCGAGATCAATGGTCGGGTCAAACACATCTATTCGATTTATCGTAAGATGAAAAGTAAGAACCTGAGCTTCGATCAGCTGTATGACATCCGTGCAGTGCGTGTATTGGTGAAGTCGGTTCCAGAATGCTATCACTCGTTGGGCATTGTGCATCAAATTTGGCGACATATTCCGCATCAATTTGATGACTACATTACCAATCCGAAAGCCAACGGTTATCGCTCATTGCATACCGCTGTGATTGCGGAAAACAAATCACTGGAAGTACAAATCCGTACCCGTGATATGCATGAAGAAGCAGAACTTGGGGTATGTTCGCACTTTAATTATAAAGAAGGCGCGAAAACCACTGACCGCTCTTTCAATCATCGTTTACATTCATTGCGTTCAGTCTTGGAACACTACCAAGAGCGCAATGATGCCAGCGCGCATAAAGAAGATGAAGATTCTGAGAACTTTGAACAGATTCAAGAGTTTGAAGATTTTGAGAAAATTTATGTGTTTAGCCGTGATGGTGATATTAAAGAATTGCCACGTGGTTCGACCGTGCTGGATTTTGCCTACCATGTGCATACTGAGGTTGGTAACAAGTGCTATGCGGCACGTGTAAACCAACGCTATGTACCGCTGACCTATACTTTAAAAACGGGTGAGCAAGTTGAGATTTTAACCAAGAAAGACCGTGAGCCAAACCGTGACTGGTTGGTGAACTCGTTGGGTTATATCAAGACTGCACGTGCGCGTGACAAGTTACGCCATTGGTTCCGTCAGCAAGATCGCAGTAAGAATCTGGAAATTGGTCGCGATATTCTGAACAAAGAACTTTCGCGTCTGGCCATCCATCCAAAAAGTATCGATTTAAGCGACTACTGTAATCACTTTAATGTGAAAACAGGGGATGACATTCTGATTAACTTGGTGAGCGGTGATATTAGCCTGCATGCCTTGATGAATCAGGTTAATCGTCATATGCATCTGGATCAGGATGAGCCTGAGCTGGTGCTCAAGCCTGCTTTGAATCCACGTGCTAGCCATACTTTATCGGCACATGGGATTCTGATTGATGGCTTGGACAATGTGGAATTGCATGTTGCACAATGCTGTCAACCCGTCCATGGTGAATCGATTGGCGGTTATATCACCCTGAATCGAGGGGTCAGCATTCATAAAGTGGCATGCCCAGACTACGTGCGTATGATCGGTCAGGAACCTGAGCGTGCCGTCGAAGCAGATTGGGAAATGCAGCCAACTCGCGGTCAAAGTGTGCAGATTGTGGTGGAAGCCTATGACCGTCGTGGTTTGCTGAAAGATCTGACCCAAGTGATTTTCTCTGATCAGATTAATATCCGTCAGGTGAATACCATTTCCGAAGCGGACGGTATTGCCAATATGAAGCTGTTGATTGAGGTCAAAGGTTTGGCGCAGTTGTCACGCTTGTTGGCCCGTTTAGAGCAGCAACCTGGAATTATCAGTGCCCGTCGTTTAATTCAAGGGAATTAAGCGCATTCAAAAGCCTGCCTAGAGCAGGCTTTTTTATCGATGTTTTTTTAAATTTTGAATAGAGAGCAAGTCAGAGATGGAACAGCTATTGGCGGTGATGCGTGAATTACGTGAAAAATGCCCATGGGATCAAAAGCAAACGCCCAATAGTTTAACGCCTTATGCGATTGAAGAAGCCTATGAAGTCGAGGCTGCTGTACGTTCGGGCGATGTGCAGCATATCAAGGAAGAGCTGGGTGATTTGTTGCTGCAAGTGGTGTTTCAATCGCAAATGTACAGCGAGCAAGGGGCATTTAATTTTCAGGACGTGGTGCAGGGGATTACTGAAAAACTGATTCGTCGGCATCCACATGTTTTTCAGGCTGAACAGTTTAATCAGTTGACCGCAGAGGAAGTATCCACCCTGTGGAAGCAAATCAAGCAGCAAGAGAAACAAGGGAAACCGCAAGCACGTTTAGATCAGATCAAACATGGTCCTGCTTTACAACAAGCCGAACAGATCCAAAAAAATGCTGCGCAGATTGGTTTTGATTTTCCCAATGTGGTAGATGCCTATGCCAAATTGGAAGAGGAATTGGAAGAATTACAACAAGCTGTTCAGCAACAAAATCTCGATGAAATACAGGCAGAATTTGGCGACTGTTTGTTTTCTTTAATCAATGTTGGACGTAAACTATGCGTCAATAATGAGATCGCGCTGTTAGGCACCATCGATAAATTTAGAACACGCTTTGCTTACATTGAAGATCAGGCACACCTGCAAAATAAAACTCTTGAGCAGATGTCTTTGGTTGAAATGGACCAACTGTGGGAGCAGGCGAAAAAACTATGACTTGATAATAAATATAGGCATGTTATGCAACTGAATTTTAATGCACATCGTATTGTAGGATTTGTCACGCTTTTTATCGTGCTGGTTTTGGGATGGACGTCTGCTAGCGCACAAAAATTTGACCAGCAATATTTGAATTGGAAAGCCCAGCAACAGGCTCAAGATGCTCGCTTAAGTAGTTCCAATAGCGATGCAAATTATTACTTATCCAAACCGAGTCTCACTTCTACATCGGGTAACAAAATTCGTTTAAACAGTGCGAGTGCTGAGCAATTGCAACAGTTGTCTGGCATTGGTGAGAAAAAGGCGGAAGCGATCTTGCAGTATCGTCAGCAACATGGAAAATTCAAAAGCATTGATGAGTTGCAGAATATCAAAGGGATTGGACCTAAACTGCTGCAGAAAAATAAAGACCGATTAGCCCTCTAAACTTTGCTTTTGGAGGATTGATACTCAATATTCACGATTGTGTTGAGATAATCAAATTGCCCTTTGATTGTGTTAGAGATATGATTAGCACCATCTTAGATATTTTACGTTCAGGCGTAGGAGACAGCGTCTTTTGCAAACTTTGCGCGCGTCAAAATGTGGTTTATCCACCGCTCAATTACCTGCTTCAATTCTTGATGTGATTGATGCCTTAACCAAGGCAGGCTACGAAGCATATATCGTAGGGGGCGGTGTTCGCGACTTAATGTTAGGCCTTAATCCGAAAGATTATGATGCCGTAACCAATGCCACACCTTCACAAATTAAAGAAGTGTTCGGTCGTCGTTGCCGTATTATTGGGCGTCGTTTCGAGTTGGCTCATGTTTATTCTGGGCGCGAACTGATTGAAGTTGCGACATTCCGTGCACCACCTAAAAAAGCAGTGACTTCCGCAGCAGGGATGATCTTGCGTGATAATAATTGGGGCACCATTGAGCAAGATTTTGCTCGCCGTGACTTCTCAATCAATGCGCTTTACTACCAACCACGTAAAGGCATTGTGCTCGACTTCTGTCATGCAGTAGAAGATATTCAAAGCCGTACTTTACGTTTACTTGGTGATCCTCAGTTACGTTTCGAGGAAGATCCAGTGCGCATGCTGCGTGCATTGCGCTTCTCTGCCAAATTAAAATTTAGTATTGATCCAAAGATTCTCGAAATTTTTACACCTGAACGGACGCAACTTTTGCGTGATGTTTCACCGCACCGTCTTTATGATGAATCGCAAAAGTTGTTTACCATGGGGCACTTATATCAAGTGCTGCCAATGTTGATTGACTTTGGCATTTGGCGTCAGTTATTTGCAGAGATTCGTCCTGAAATTACGCCGTTTATTGAGCGTGCCGCAAAAAATACTGATCAACGGATTCAAATTGGTAAAACCATTAACCCTGCATTTTTCTACGCGGTGTTGTTGTGGAAACCCTTCTTAGAGCGTTGTGATTTTTATCTGCAAAAAGGTGTGGTGCCTGCTGAAGCACGTGCACAAGCGGGGCTGGATGTGCTGAAGCGTCAAGCGACACGTACGGTAATTCCACGTTTTGCGGAAACCTTTATTCGGGAAGTCTGGGAAATGCAAACCCGCTTACTCAGTCCGAAACCTCAACAAATTGAGGCACTGTCGAATCATGCGCGTTTCCGTGCTGGTTTTGACTTCCTGTTGCTGCGTGAAAAAGCAGGTGATAACACCACACAAGCGATGGGGAGTTGGTGGGATGCTTATCAGTTGATGTCGACGGACGAAAAAGAGCGTGCGATCAGTCAATATAACCGTCAGCGCGCTAAAACACGTCGTAAAGCAGCGACCCATGAGGATGTTTCTGAAACCAAATCCAGTGTGGAAATTGAACCTTTGGTTCAAGAGCAGGAAAGCCGTAGTCGTCGCAGCCGAAAAGCCAAAGCAACGGAGACCACCTCGCAAATTGTGACCAGTCAAGCTCCATCTGACGTCGGTCAGGATCATCCGATTATGAAAAGAAAACGGGTGAAACGCGATTTAAGCCAAGTGATTTTTGGGCCAACACAATGAAGATGGTCAGCTATATCGGCTTAGGCAGTAATTTGGGTGATTCGCGTCAAATCCTGACTGAAGCTATTCAAAAATTAGCAAGTTTAGGCTCGGTTCAAACTTCTAAACTCTATCAAAGCCCGCCCATGGGTCCTCAAGATCAACCGCATTATTTGAATGCGGTCGCCCGCTTGGAAACAGACTTGCCTGCATTAAGTTTGCTGGATCAATTACAGCAATTTGAGCAGGAAGCTGGGCGTGTGCGTCTGCGCCGTTGGGGTGAGCGTACTTTAGATCTGGATGTCTTGCTCTATGGTGATGAGCAGATTCAACATGAACGTTTGACTGTGCCACATATTGGCATTTTAGAGCGCGATTTTGTGGTTATTCCCTTACTGGATTTAGACCCAAACTTACATATTCAGGGACACCGATTAGATCGCTTGGCTTTATTACAGCATACGACTTTAACTGAAGTCGCTGATCAAAACTGGGCCAACATTTAATCACTAAAGGTATGTTCTAGGAACTTCTAGAGAGGAACATCTCATGATTAGTCTGAGTGACTTAAGACAATTTAAACAAGATGGACGTAAGTTTTCATGCTTAACTTGCTACGATGCCAGCATGGCAAAAGCAATGGAACTTGCTGAAGTTGATACGATTTTAATTGGTGACTCTTTAGGAATGGCGATTCAAGGTCGTGATTCAACTTTACCAGTAACCGTTGAAGATATGGCATATCACACGGCAGCCGTGCGTCGTGGTAATCAGCATGCATTGATCATGACCGATTTGCCGTTTATGTCTTATGCGACACTCAATGATGCCTTGGCGAATGCCAAAACTGTAATGCAAGCTGGCGCACAGATGGTCAAAATTGAAGGTGGTGCTTGGTTAAGTGAAACGGTTGAAGTGTTGACTCGTAACGGTATTCCCGTCTGTGTACATTTGGGTTTAACCCCGCAATCTGTCCATGTTTTGGGTGGCTATAAGCTACAAGCACGTTCACGTGAAGCGGCAGATAAGCTGATTGCGGATTGTCAGGCTGTTGTGAATGCGGGTGCGGCAGTGTTATTGCTTGAGTGTGTGCCAGCACAGTTGGGTCAAGAAGTGACCGCGCGCTTCCCACACATTCCTGTAATTGGGATTGGTGCAGGGGTGGAAACTGATGGACAAGTCTTGGTTGTGCAAGATATGCTCGGTTTGACTTTCGGACGTGTAGCGAAATTCGTACGTAATTTTATGAAAGAGCAAGCAGGGGAAACTGCAATTTTAGATGCGTTTAAAGCCTATCATGCAGCGGTGCTTGATCAATCCTTTCCAGCCAAAGAACATACTTTTCAAGTAGAGCTGTAACATGAAGACTGAAACAACAATACAAGGCTTAGCTGCATCATTACAACCAGCTCGTACTGCGCGAAAAATTATCGGTTTTGTGCCGACTATGGGGAATTTGCACCAAGGGCATTTGAACCTTGTGCGCGAAGCACGAAAACTTTGTGATGTGGTGGTGGTGAGTATCTTTGTTAATCCAATTCAATTTGGACCGAATGAAGACTTTGATAATTATCCACGTACTTTGGATCAAGACAGTCAGCTTTTGGCAGATGTCGGTTGTGATATTATTTTTGCACCATCAGTGGAGCAAATGTACGGTAAACAGCCACGTTTAACCAATATCAGTGTTTCAAATATCACTGATGATTTGTGTGGTAAACAACGTCCAGGTCATTTTGATGGCGTGGCGGTGGTGGTCACCAAACTGTTCAATATTGTGCAGCCCAATTATGCTTTCTTTGGACAAAAAGATTTTCAGCAGTTGGCGGTGATTCGCCAGTTGGTACGTGACTTGAACATTCCGCTGGAAGTGATTGGTGTGCCCATTGCCCGTGCGGAAGATGGCTTGGCTTTAAGTTCACGTAATGGCTATTTGAGCGAAGAGCATCGTAAAACGGCACCTGTGATTTTCCAAAGTTTGAAAAAGGCAGAAGCAGAGTTACAGCAAGGCACTGATTTATCAGAAGTGTTAGAGAATATTAAAACCGCATTGACAGCAGCAGGTCTTGTTGTGGACTATGTGGAAGCACGTACACCAAACTTGCAAGCAATTGATCTGTTTGATCAGGATCTTGTATTGTTTGTAGCGGCAAAATTGGGCACAACCCGACTCATCGATAATTTGCAGGTTAAGCATACTGCAGCATAAAACATCAAGGAATAGCTTTGCCATGAAGCGCATTTTGATTGTGACAGGACAATCTGGTTCAGGTAAGTCATCTGCATTGCAGGTACTGGAAGATTTAGGTTATTACTGCATTGACAATTTGCCTTTGGCATTGTTGCCCGAGATTGTCGAGAAGCTGGATCATGAAAATAATCTAGAGCAGCTTGCACTTGGGGTTGATGTCCGCAGTACCCGTGCCGACTTACAAGAGTTCGATCATGTTTTTGAGTTGTTGTTAAGGCATGGGACGGTCGATATTATCTATTTGACCACACGTGATCAGGAGTTGATTGCACGTTTTAGTGCTTCAAGACGTCCGCATCCGTTATCCAATCGTTTTAAAAGTTTGAATGAATGTATACAGGAAGAAAAAACCTTATTACTTCCGATACAATTGCGTTCCACAGTACATATTGATACAACGGATAAAAGTGTGCATGATTTGAAGCATACTTTATTGTCTAAACTTGGACAGTCCGATAACTTAATTGTGATTTTGCAGTCATTTGGTTATAAGCACGGCATTCCTTTAGATGCCGACTATGTCTTTGATGTGCGTCATTTACCCAATCCGCATTGGGATTTAGAGTTGCGGAAATATTCTGGCTTAGATATACCCGTACAAAATTTTTTAGAACAAAGCCCACAGACCAATGAAATGTTTAAAGACATTTATCATTTTTTGGACAAGTGGTTGCCTGCATTTGCAGAGGGGCATCGTCACTACATGACGATCTCAATTGGCTGTACAGGTGGACAGCATCGTTCTGTTTATATTGTGGATAGACTGAAAAAAGCCCTTGAGGAAAATTGGTCTATTCAGGTCCTACATCGAGAAATGAAGCACTGGTCATGATTGACACAACTGTTGACGTAATTAATAAACTAGGGTTACATGCGCGTGCATCTGGCAAACTCATTGAAGTAACCACCAAATTCAAGTCATCTATTCAAATTGGAAAAGGTGATAAATTGGTCGATGCGAAAAACATTATGTCTTTACTGATGCTTGGCGCAGGTAAAGGCACCACTTTACGTTTAGTGATTGATGGGGCAGATGAAGAAAAAGCACTGTCTGAAGTTCAAGCACTATTTGCAGCAAAATTTTACGAGGCAGATTAACCGTGGCACGTCGACCGAACCGTTTTACTGACGAAGACTTCGAAACTTTAGAAGGACGTGCAAGTAAAACCGAACAAAAGAAAGCAGTCCAGCGTATGGCTGCTTTAGGTGAACAGTTGGCGCAACTGAGTCCAAAACAAATTCAGCAACTTCCTGTGGATGAGCGTTTGATTGACGCCATCTTGGATGCGCAAACCATTACCTCGCATGAAGCACGTCGTCGCCAATTTCAACGTGTAGGCAAGTTGTTGCGTAATGAAGATGAAACTGTGATCTTGTCGTATTTAACGCCACAGCAGGGTGCGAAGAAAACAGCGCAGTTGCAGCGCTGGGTCGATCGTATCATTAAAGATGGTGATCCGATCATTAATGAATTCTGCAAAGTGTATAACGCTGCAGAACGTCATACCATCCGTCAGCATACTTTGCGTATTCACCGCGATATGGCCAAAGAGATGAGTGAGGCTGAACTGGCTGAGTCTAAACTCAAACTATTTAACTATGTTCAGCAGGTTGCGTTGCTTTCTGATAACTGATCGGGTTGAATAAAAAAAAGCACTTCATTTGAAGTGCTTTTTTTTATTGGTATTGAGATCGTATATTCAGACTATAAAACCCGTACACAACTTTAACTAAACTCACCAACAGCACGTTCTTTTGCCCAGTCTCGCAGCACAAATTTCTGTAGTTTGCCTGTCGAGGTCTTTGGGATCTCAGTAATCACAATATCTTTTGGCACTTTAAAGCGTGCGAGATGTTCTTGGCAGAAGCTGATGATTTCTTCAGGGGTCACAGATTTTCCTTCTTTCAGTTCAATGAAGGCACAAGGGACTTCTTGCCAGCGTGGATCTGGTTTGGCAACCACAGCAGCCGTCAGAATGGCTGGATGTCGATACAGCACTTCTTCAACTTCTAAGGAGGAGATGTTTTCGCCCCCTGAAATAATCACATCTTTGGAGCGGTCAGTAATTTTGGCATAACCATCAGGTTGGCAAACGGCTAAATCACCAGTATGGAACCATCCGCCTTTAAAGGCTTCTGCCGTAGCATCAGGATTTTTCAGATAACCTTTCATGACAATGTTGCCGCGGAACATGATTTCACCCATGGTGGTGCCATCTTTGGGTACAGGTTCTAGCGTTTCTGGGTCAAGCACTTTCATGCCGTCTTGTAGTGGATAAGGCACACCTTGACGCGAATGTAGTTGAGCTTGTTCTTGAATGCTGAGTTCACTCCAGCCCGCTTGCGATGCACAGAGAGCAGACGGACCATAAGTTTCGGTCAGTCCGTAAACATGGGTGACATTGATGCCAATATTGCGCATACCTTCAATAATAGCAGCAGGAGGTGCGGCACCAGCCACCATCACTTCAACACGATGTTCAAATTTAATTTGCTTCTGTTCAGGTGTGTTAATCATCATCGATAACACAATTGGAGCACCACAGAAATAATCGACCTGATGTTCAGCAATCAGTTTAAAGATCAGTTCTGGATCAACCTTACGCAAGCAGATATTGGTACCACCATTGGCCGCCATGGTCCACGCAAAACACCAACCGTTGCAATGGAATAGAGGCAGGGTCCATAGGTAAGTCGCACGAGGTGTCATACCGCAAGCGATAATGTTACTGGCGGCATTAATGTATGCACCGCGATGATGATAAACCACGCCTTTAGGATTACCCGTGGTACCTGAGGTGTAATTCAGGCTAATCGCATCCCACTCATCATTGGGTAAATGCCATTCAAACTCTGCATCACCCTCAGCAAGCCAGTCTTCATATTCAATTTGCCCAATCGGGGTCGAAAAACACTGTTCGTATTCCTCATCATCGACATCAATCACATAAATGGAATGAGAAACCAAACTCAAAGCTTCTTTGGCGAGTGCTGCAAATTCAGGATCGACCAGGAGGACTTTGGTTTCGGCATGCTCCAACATGAAGGCAATAGTCTTGGCATCTAAGCGCGTATTCAGGGTATTGAGTACCGCACCAATCATCGGTACCGCAAAATGTGCTTCAATCATGGCAGGAATATTGGGTAACAGCACGGAAACCGTGTCGTTTTTACCAATGCCCAGTTTTTGCAACTGATGTGCAAACTGGCGGCAACGGTTGTAGGTTTCGCGCCAGCTGATGTGTCGCTTGCCATGAACAATCGCATCTTGATGCGGATAAATATACGCCGCGCGTTCTAAGTAGCGAAGTGGTGAAAGCGCAACAAAGTTTGCAGGGGTGCGCGGTAGTTCATCATAGGCAGCGACCATGTAATAACTCCATGTATATTTATTATCATCGATGATTTAAAGATAAGCCTTTCAGAATCGACATGCATTTATGCTTTAGTCGAGTGAGGGTTTATTTATAAGGTTATGAATTTTATGTAAAAATAATGAATAATCATCATTTAATGAATCTAAATTCATAAATGTGATTAAATTCAATCATATATGAAAAAGTAGAATGTGTGTTTATTTTTTAATCTTTATTGTCAATAGAGAGAACTACTGCGGATAAAAATAGAGATTTATGAGATGACTATTAAAAATCATTCTAAAGGCTTCAAATGCATAAAAAATGACAATTTTCTGATTGGGATGAGATTTATAGAGGGAAAAGGTTTTATCCAACCCTGAACACGTGTAAAATTCTTAGCAGTTTTTTATACACCGTTTTTATCTTTTGAGGTTCTGCCTCGATCATAATCTCGCGGTGACATGCTCCATGGTACGGGGCATCACTCCTTAAGGATTTTTTTATGCCAATTATCACTTTGCCAAATGGCGATCAAAAACAGTTTGATCAAGCCGTATCTGTGATGGACGTTGCGTTAAGCATTGGTCCTGGTCTTGCAAAAAATACAGTTGCAGGTCGTGTGAATGACCGCTTAGTGGATGCATCGGATTTAATTACCGAAGATGCAACGCTGCAAATTATTACGCCTAAAGATGATGAAGGTGTAGAAATCATCCGTCACTCTTGTGCGCACCTGGTGGGTCATGCAGTTAAGCAGCTTTTCCCAGAAGCAAAGATGGTGATTGGTCCAGTCATTGAAGATGGCTTCTATTACGATATTTTCAGTGCAAAGCCATTTACGCCAGAAGACATGGCAGCGATCGAAGAGCGTATGAAAAAGCTCATCGATCAAGATTACGACGTCATTAAAAAAATGACGCCACGTGATGAGGTGATTGCAGAATTCACAGCGCGTGGTGAAGATTATAAATTGCGCTTGATTGCAGACATGCCTGAAGAAACCCAAATGGGCCTGTACTACCATCAAGATTATTTGGACATGTGTCGTGGTCCACACGTACCAAATACTAAATTTTTAAAAGCATTCAAGCTTACTAAAATGTCAGGCGCTTATTGGCGTGGTGATGCGAAAAACGAACAGCTACAACGTATTTATGGTACAGCGTGGGCAGACAAAAAACAGCTAGCGGCTTATATCAAACGCATTGAAGAAGCTGAAAAGCGTGACCACCGTAAAATTGGTAAAGCTTTAGACCTGTTCCATATGCAAGAAGAAGCGCCGGGTATGGTGTTCTGGCATCCAAACGGTTGGACCATTTACCAAGTCCTTGAACAATATATGCGTAAAGTTCAGCAGGACAATGGTTACCTCGAGATTAAAACACCACAAATCGTAGATTTTACGTTGTGGGAAAAATCGGGTCATGCAGCAAACTATGCGGACAATATGTTTACGACCCATTCTGAAAGTCGTAACTATGCAGTTAAACCAATGAACTGCCCATGTCACGTGCAAGTGTTCAACCAAGGCTTGAAATCTTACCGTGATTTGCCAATCCGTTTAGCGGAGTTTGGTTCATGTCACCGTAACGAGCCATCTGGTTCATTGCACGGCATTATGCGTGTACGTGGATTTACTCAAGATGATGCGCATATTTTCTGTACCAAAGAACAAATCGGTGCTGAAGTTGCAGACTTTATTAAACTGACTTTAGATGTTTATAAAGACTTTGGCTTTGAAGAAGTGCAAATGAAATTGTCGACTCGTCCAGAAAAACGTGTCGGTGATGATGCGCTTTGGGATATGGCTGAGAAATCACTGGCTGATGCTTTGGATGCTGCGGGTCTGGCTTGGGAGCTGCAACCAGGTGAAGGCGCATTCTATGGTCCGAAAATCGAATTCTCGCTAAAAGACTGCTTAGGCCGTGTATGGCAATGTGGTACAATTCAGTGTGACTTTAACTTACCAGAACGTTTAGATGCATCATATGTCACAGAAGACAATGATCGTGATCAACCTGTGATGTTGCACCGTGCAATTCTTGGCAGTTTTGAGCGTTTTATTGGTATACTTATTGAACACTATGCGGGCTTTATGCCACCATGGTTAGCGCCAGTACAAGCATGTGTGATGAATATTACCGATTCTCAGGCTGAAGCTTGTGAGTCTGTCGTTGCTAAACTTAAAGAAAGCGGTATTCGCGCGATTTCCGACTTGAGAAATGAGAAAATCGGCTTTAAGATTCGTGAACGTACATTAGAGCGTATTCCATACTTACTGGTTCTTGGCGACCGTGAAGTAGAGGAAGGTACAGTGAACGTGCGTACCCGCTCTGGAAAAAATTTGGGTACTATGTCAATCGACGCTTTCGTTGACTTAGTAAAAGCAGCCGTTGCCGAACGCGGCCGGTACATTGTGGAGTAACAGCGATTAAACAGCCTGACCGTAATCAACAGGGCGGTAACAAATCAAACCGTCCTGCTTTGAATGATGAAATTCGTGCGAAAGAAGTTCGTCTTGTCGACGAAAATGGTGAGCAAAAAGGTATTGTGAGCTTGGCAGATGCATTGCGCGCTGCTGAAAGTGTTGACCTTGATCTTGTAGAGATTGTGGCAAACGCTGAACCACCTGTTTGTAAAATCATGGACTTCAATAAGCATTTGTTTGATCTGAAGCAAAAGCAGAAAGAAGCGAAGAAAAAACAACATCAAGTGCAGGTTAAAGAAATCAAACTCCGCCCTGCAACGGATGTTGGTGATTACAACGTAAAATTACGTGCAATTATCAAGTTCCTTGAAGAAGGCAACAAGGTAAAAATCACATTACGCTTCCGTGGTCGTGAAATGGCTCACCAGCAGTTAGGTTTGGCTCAATTGCAAAAAGTTGAAGCTGACGTGGCTGAAGTTGGTATTGTAGAGCAAGCACCAAAAATGGAAGGCCGTCAAATGGGTATGTTACTTGGACCGAAAAAGAAAAAGTAATGCTCCGTTTGAAAAAAAGCACTGCATTGGCAGTGCTTTTTTTTGCAGAAAAGAAAGAGAATTTAAGCTCATTAAATCTGGATTTTATGGATATCGTTAAAGGTGAAATTCATCATTTGAGACTGCTGTAGTAAGAAAAAGCATGCTATAACTACAGCTTCATTCAACCAAGCTAAGTAAAAAGATAGGGTAAAAATGATTGATTTATATTATTGGGGTACACCCAATGGGCATAAAATTACCATCGCATTAGAAGAAATGGGCTTGGAGTATCAAATTTTTCCCATCAATATTTTGGAAAATGATCAGTTTCAGCCTGATTTCTTGAGAATTTCTCCGAATAATAAAATTCCTGCCATTGTGGATCAGGATGGGCCGAATGGAGAATCAATTTCGGTGTTTGAGTCGGGTGCAATTTTACAATACTTGGGACGTAAAACAGGCTTATATTATCCGACGGATGAGCAAGCGCGAGTTGAAGTTGAGCAGTGGTTAATGTGGCAAAAAGGTGGGTTTGGACCGATGTTGGGGCAAAATCATCATTTTAGTCGTTTTGCACCAGAGCATATTCCTTATGCTGCTGCACGTTATGTCAATGAAACAAAGCGTCTGTACGGGGTTTTGGATAAACAGTTGATCGGTCAGCAATATGTTGCGGGTGAGTATTCAATTGCAGATATGGCAATCTTGCCGTGGATTGCGCGTCATGAATGGCAGCAGATTCAATTGGAAGATTATCCGAATGTGCAAGAATATTATGAGCGATTAACTGCGCGTCCTGCTGTGCAAAGAGCATTGGCGATTCAGGTGTAACATCAAGTGTGGAGGGGGTGCACTATAAACCTCCACAAGAAAGTATATTTTCAGACGTTGAGCCTTTTAAGCAAAACAGAAGCTTTATATCAAGTATTCATAAAGTTACACAGCACTCATCACATCTTGAGCATAATTTTTCTAGAAAGCAGGTTTTGCACTTTTGATGGGCTTTAAAGGTTTTAGGAAGTCTCTATTTTTCCTTGGCATTTATTCACCTAGATGATGGCTTATGTCTCTTTTGTATCTGAGACATGAAAGGAAGATTTTTGCTCTCAGGCGGATACCTTCATTATGTTAATATCTGCCACTTACCCAGCATTTTTTGTGATTTCCAGATTTGGAAGTCAGTAGGTTGTGATGAAAGCATTTTTTTTGAATTTAACCCGCATCATTGAAGCGAATCCTAAAATTTATATCAGTATTATTGTGGGAATAGCAGGCTGTTGTATGTTATTCGTTGCAGAAGCCGTGCATGTTCAAAAAATTGTGGAATTACTGAATACCAAGAATCAAACCATCTTACGTGCAGCCATTGAGCCAATTTCAGATAAATACACGCTGGCGCGCAGTGTGTTATTGATCTTCACATTTATTTGGTCAGCTTATGAATATCGTTCGACCAAGAAAAAGTTAGGCTTGTCTTCATAACCTCATGTGGGCTTTAGGGCTTTTATTTCTTTCGGCTTTTGGCGCTGCGACTTTATTGCCCTTACAGTCTGAGGCAGTGTTGTTGGGTTTACTGGCAGAGGGCAGTCATTCTGCTGTTGTGCTGATTGCTGTGGCGAGTTTGGGAAATGTTCTGGGTTCTTGTGTAAACTGGTATTTGGGCTTCAAGATTGAGCATTATAAGCACAAGAAGTGGTTTCCCGTTTCTGAACAAAAAATGCTGCAAGCACAAGTTATATATCAAAAATATGGTTTTTGGTCACTGCTGTTAAGCTGGGTGCCGATTATCGGAGATCCGATTACGTTAATTGCAGGATTGTTAAAAGAAAACTTCATTCGTTTTTTGTTGATGGTGATACTGGCGAAAACTGGGCGCTATGTGGTGCTGTATTGTATTTTTATTGGTTGGTTCTAGTATTTGAAGTTTGGCTTGATGAGGTTGTGAATCATAACCAGAAATCTATCGCAATCATAAAGAGGGAGGAAGAGTTCCTCCCTGAATTCCTTAAGAACATTGGTTTAGCTTGAACTGAATTTCGTCTTTAAAGCTAGATTTTTTATAAAGCCATAAGGTAGAGGCGCTACGTTTCACTGCAACTTGGCTGTTCCTTACGGCTTGGATGATATTTTGGTCGAGTGCATAAAGACCAGAACCTTGGTTGATTTTGACTTTTTTTACATCACCGTGTTTATCGACTTTAAAGCTAAACTTGATCTTACGATCATGTTGATTCAAATCATCACGGCTCAGTTCAAGGTGTGGTTGTTTCGTGTAAGAGAACTTCACTTTTTGTTGCTGTTGTTGTGTCAGCCAGTTTTTAGAATTAAAGCCGTAGTTGCATTCAGCCTGTTCTTGTTCCAAATTTAAACTAAAGGTTTGATAGCCAATAATTGGTAGCGTGGTATCTTCCACTGTATAAGGTTGTACACGCGCCTTACGTACCGCTTGAATCAAAACTTCATCTAGGTTTTTTAAGCCTGTACTTTCCTGAACACTGGCTTGTGTAATTTTTCCAGTCTCATCTGCATAAATACGCAAGATGGCTGCGCGATTCTGTCCCTTTAAATCCTCCTTGTTGTATTGAGGTTGAGGAAAAGTCGTCCATTGAATACGGGTGGTTAAATGGGCAGGTAAAGCCGTACTTTTTTGGACTGCCAATTGTGAGGTACTGGCTTTTTCTGCGCTATAGCTATGTACAAATGGGAAGATCAGAATCAAGGAAAAACAAAGCAGTTGTTTCATAAGGTCAATTAGGACATTCGTTCAAGAATGCTCATGCATAATGGTGGCTGAATTGTTGCTCAGTATTTCCTGATTTGGAAATACTGGCAAGTCTAAATTCATGTTTTATTGATCTTTTCCTTGAGTGATATCAACCCCAAATAGATCAGATGTTTTTGACCAACTGAGCCCGACCGCCAGCAGGGTCATACATCCACCCAATACAGTCGCCATAATCGTGCCCATATATCTGGCGGCTAGACCAGATTCGAATGCGCCAAGTTCATTGCTTGACGATACGAACATGCCATTGACCGCAGCCACACGTCCGCGCATATTTTCGGGTGGGTAAATTTGCAAAATGGTTTGGCGCACCACAACTGAAATACTGTCACAGGCACCAGTCATGGCTAAAGCAAATAAGGACAGCCAGAAATGGTTGGAAAAGGCAAAAACTAGGGTGAAAAGACCAAAGCCAGCCACAGCAAGCAACATGTTGCGCCAAGCATGATGGGTCGGAGGGAATCTAGTGAGTGCAATCATGGTGATGAGTGCCCCAATGGACGGTGCTGCACGTAAATAGCCTAAACCTTCAGGACCTATTTTAAGAATGTCTTCTGCAAAAATAGGCAATAAGGCAATGACACCGCCAAAGAGTACGGATACCAGATCGAGTGAAATGGCCCATAATACAATTTTGGTTTTCCAGATAAAACGAAAACCATCCCCCAAGCTTTCCCATAAATTTTCGGTTTCAATGCTGGGAAAGCTGCGCTTTTGCAATAAATTAATCAGCAGAAAACAAATGCTGAGTAATACGGCAACGCTGAGTAAACTGGTTTCACGTCCCAAATAGGCCAACATGAAGCCACCTAGCATCGGACCTAAAATGACGCCACTTTGCCAACCAATGGTGGTCCATGTGGCACCATTGGCATACAGTTCACGAGGTATTAAAAAAGGTTTTAAGGATGTTGCCGATGGATTGTAAAAACCACGAATGGTGCCTAAACCAAAAATTACGGCATAAATGCCCCAAGACAGCGTTGTGACACCGATGTGTCCTAAGCCAAAGGCGTGAAATAAGCCCCATAAAACCAGTGGAAGTGGGACTGCAAAAAATAAGCAAATTTTCATGATGCTTTGTTTATTAAAGCGATCGGCGAAGTAACCACCCCAGAGTGACAAGGCAATAAAGGGGAGAGCTTCGGCAAGCCCGATAAAGCCTAAAGTCAGCGGATCTTTGGTGATTTTATATAGGGAATAGGCCACAATAATTTCTTGAATCAGAATGGCGAGAGTGATGCAGAACTGATTTAAGGTCACAATTGAAAAATCGCGATATCTTAATGCCGCGAAAGCATCAGGGGTTGGCTTCATAATCTTGGTATTTTATCGTCATGTGATTATTGTAGCGGTTATTGATCCTTGTGATGCTGAATTATTATGATTTTTATATTAAAAATACCTTTAAAGTTATGCGTGGATTTATTGCCTAAATAATACGGTTTTTGCTTTTGTTTTGTACAAAGATGATTTAGAATAGCGCCTTCCTTACCTGCAGGTCGTTTTTGCAATGGTGCAGACGTGCCGAACAGGTGTTTAAAGAGGTTGTTATGGCTAAGTTAAAAACTCGCCGTGGTGCAGCTAAACGTTTCAAAGCGACTGCAAACGGTTTCAAGCGTAAACAAGCGTTCAAACGCCACATTTTGACCAAAAAATCTGCTAAGCGTATTCGTCAGTTACGCGGCTGTGTAATGGTTCACGTAAGTGACGTTGCTTCAGTTCGCCGTATGTGCCCATACATCTAAGGAGATTTATAAATGGCTCGTGTAAAACGTGGTGTACAGGCTCATCGCCGTCATAAAAAAATTCTTGCTCGTGCTAAAGGTTACTACGGTGCTCGTTCACGCGTTTATCGCGTAGCGTTCCAAGCAGTAATCAAAGCTGGTCAATACGCTTACCGTGACCGTCGTCAGAAGAAACGTCAATTCCGTGCTCTATGGATTGCGCGTATCAATGCTGGTGCTCGTCTAAACGGTTTGTCTTACAGCCGCATGATCGATGGCTTGAAAAAAGCTCAAGTAATCATCGACCGTCGCGTACTTGCTGACATCGCTATGCATGACGCAGTTGCATTTGCTGCTTTAGCTGAAAAAGCTAAAGGCGCATTAGCTGCTTAATCGTCTTCGGATGATTGAAAAAGACCGCTTTATGCGGTCTTTTTTTTGTCTCTAATTTCTGAATATTCCGATGGCATATGCTTTGAATTACATAATTAAGCTTTAAATTAGATTGGCTTGGATGCCTAATGGAGTGAAGTCATCATAAAAAGGAATGGGGCGATGCTTGCAGAGATTGTTGGTATGAATCAGGCACGGATTACCGTAAAACTAGAAATGATTCCAAGAATTGGTGAGTTGGTCAAAATTATGTATGGACCGGATGCGCAGTTAGAAGGAGAGGTGGTTGCGGTACAGCATTATATCAATCAGCATGCGGATGAGCATAAAGTACGCATTGAGATACGACCCTTTAATTTGTTGATCACCTCCTGATGGAATATGACCACACAATACTTTCACTAAACGCTAGAATGAGAAATTTCAAGCCAAGGGATTGATCTATTGATTCATGATGAATGAAAGAAAGCCACATTATGTGGCTTTCGGGGTCTTTATAAACCGAAATAGTAAGCCACAATACAAATCACCACAGTAATCAGGATCAGTTTGAAAACCGCAGAAGAACCAATCTTGTGATGTGGATGTGGTGCTGATGGTGCTGATGTTGCTGTTGCAACTGGAGCAGCTTCTAAGGGGTTATTCACGGCAACTTGAGTGAGCTGTGCGGTTTGATAATGATTGGCAACTTTAACAATAAATTTAGCTTGAAGATCCTCGAGTTTTTGCGAAAAGTGACGTAGGTTGAGTTGCTCATCAGCACTGAGTAGCGCGCCATCTTCATGTTGAGGGTGTTGGAGTTTGTCTTGTAGATATTTTTCTAGAGCTTCAAGTCGATACAATGATTTATGTGCAAAATCGGCTGGATAATCTGTAGGTAATAACGCTAATTTTTGTGAATCTAAGCCACTGCTATTTTCAGTGACGTTCCTAGATACATAGCCATAATAGGGCAGGTTTGACTGTGTTGGCTCGACAAAACCTTGAGCAAGCGGGCTGTTAAAGAGTTCGGCTTGGGTATAGCTTTGAATGTCATCCCAATTTGGACGTTGCAAGTCCGCTTCAATGCGCTTGGCAAGTTTAGCGCTGAGTTCAAAGCGCCAAAAGGTTTCATGACGAAGAGGATTTTGTTGTGAAGCAGGTGCTTCAAAATCATTATCTGCGTTATACCACTCCGCCAACTCCTTACCAAAAATCCAAGCAGTTTTTTTATTGGCTTCATGACTGACCATGAAGTGGGCGAAAGGGAGCAGCTCTACATTGGCATTCGGGTTTTGTTCATCATTGAGCAGGCTTGAGCTGTGTAAACTCAGGCGTTTTGTCCCTTGCTTTTTCAGTCCTTCGAGCCAAACTTGAAAATGTTGTGCCAATAAGTGTTGTGAGAGTAGATCTCGAAATGCAAATTGCTGCTGATCAAAAATCGGATGTTGTTTCCAACGATTAAAACTCAGCTCTTTGGTGAGAAACTCATTGCCATAAGTCACTAAAGTGAGCTGTTGTTTCCAAATTTGATCTAGGGGCATAGATAATGATCTCTTTACAAGTGGGTTTATCTTATCCTTTTTCTAATTTCGGATGTTAATCAAATTTTCCTTAATTGGAAACTCATCAATCTTGTTAAAAACTGATAGAATATCGGGTTTTATCTTATTATTAAATTGTTGCTTTGAGAGTTACTATGTCACTGGAAGCCCTGACCACCGAAGCGCTTGCTGCCATTGCAGCAGCTCAAGACCTTGCTGCACTCGATCTGGTTCGTGTGCAATTTACAGGGAAAAAGAGCCAGCTTGCAGAACAATCGAAAGCGCTAGGTAAAATGGACCCTGAGGAGCGTAAAGTTCAGGGCGCTGCAATTCATGCTGTGCGTGAAGCCATTAATGCTGCATTGACTGAGCGTCAAGCGCAATTACAAAAAGCGGCATTAGAACAGCAACTTGCGAGTGAAACTATCGACATTACCCTACCAGGGCGTGGTCAAACGATTGGAAGCATTCACCCAGTTACACAAGTGCAGGAACGCATTTGTCAATTCTTTACTAAAGCAGGATTTACGGTCGCAACTGGCCCAGAAGTCGAAGATGACTATCACAACTTTGAAGCCTTGAATATTCCTGGGCATCACCCTGCGCGTGCCATGCACGATACCTTCTATTTTGATGCAAATCATTTGTTGCGTACACATACTTCAGGCGTGCAAATTCGTACCATGGAAACCTCACAACCACCAATCCGTATTGTGTGTCCAGGTCGTGTATATCGTTGTGACTCAGATCAAACCCATTCTCCAATGTTCCACCAAATTGAAGGCCTATATGTTGCTGAAAATACCAGCTTTGCAGAGCTGAAAGGTTTGTTGGTGAATTTGCTGAATGAATTCTTTGAGAAAGATTTAAAAGTCCGTTTCCGTCCATCGTACTTTCCATTCACAGAGCCAAGTGCAGAAGTGGATATTATGGATGAACGTGGCAAATGGTTAGAGGTTTTGGGTTGTGGTATGGTGCATCCAAATGTCTTGCAGGCTGCGGGGATCGATCCTGAAAAATACAAAGGCTTTGCTTTTGGGCTAGGGGTAGAGCGTTTTGCAATGTTACGTTATGGCATCAATGACTTGCGTATGTTCTACCAAAATGATGTGCGTTTCTTACGCCAATTTGCTTAATAGTTTAAACAGTTATTTGAGATTTATTGAAATCCCCCTAAATCCCCCTTTATAAAGGGGGACTAGTCTACCTAAAACGGTGGTGTGTTTTCCCTCTTTTAAAAGAGGGTTAGGGGAGATTAAGGACATTGAATTTATGAAAATTAGCGAAAATTGGTTGCGCACATGGGTCAACCCAGCCATTAATAGCGAAACTTTATCTGACCAACTGACCATGCTGGGTCTAGAAGTGGATGATTTATCTTCTGCAGCAAAGCCATTTACAGGTGTGGTTGTTGGTGAAGTACTTACTGTAGAACAACATCCAGATGCAGACCGTTTACGTGTTACGACGGTAAATATTGGCTCAGGTGATCCATTACAAATCGTTTGTGGTGCACCGAATGTCCGCGTCGGCATGAAAGCGCCTGTTGCGACCATCGGTGCTGTACTACCAGGCGATTTTAAAATTAAGAAGGGTAAACTGCGTGGTATTGAATCACAAGGCATGCTCTGTGGTGCTTCAGAAATTGATCTTGAAGATAAAATCGATGGTCTTTTAGAGCTACCAGTAGACGCACCTGTCGGTGTTAATATTCGTGAATATTTAGACCTTGATGACCATGTGATTGACATCAGCATCACCCCAAACCGTGGTGATTGTTTCAGTATCCGCGGGATTGCACGTGAAATTGCAGTCATTAATCAAATGACTGCGACTGCGCCAGAGATTGAGGAAGTGGTTGCGACAATTGCTGATGAGAAAAAAGTCATTGTCAGCACTGAAGGTTGCCCGCGTTATTTAGGACGTGTGATCAAAAACGTCAATACCAAAGCACCGACGCCAGAATGGATGGAACGTGCGCTTGCTCGTTCGGGTATCCGTCAACATAGTATTTTGGTGGATATTACCAACTATGTGCTGATGGAACTGGGTCAGCCTTTACATGCTTTTGATGGTGGTAAAGTTCAGGGTGCGGTACATGTGCGTCAAGCAACAGCGGCTGAAAAACTGGTGCTTTTAAATGAGCAAGAAGTTGAACTGAATGAAAAAGTGATGGTGATTGCTGATGATGAAAAAGCACTGGCCATTGCTGGCATCATGGGTGGTTTATCTTCTTCTGTAACGGATGAAACCACTGAAATTTTCTTAGAATCAGCTTTCTTCGCGCCATTACATATTGCAGGTCGTGCACGCAGCTTTGGTCTACATACCGATGCTTCACAGCGTTATGAACGTGGTGTGGATTTTGAATTGCCAATGATGGCAATGCACCGTGCATCACAATTAATTGCTGAACTGGCTGGCGGTGAATTTGGTCCGATTACGGTTGCTGAGCAAGCCGAAGTATTGCCAAAACGCGAAGCGATTGAATTGAAGCAGGCACAAGTTGATCAATTATTGGGATACCGTGTAGAAGGCGAATTTATTGCGGATGCATTAACACGTTTAGGTTGTGTAGTGACGGTGAAGGCGGAGGGGCAGTGGTCTGTTGTTCCGCCATCGCATCGTTATGATATGGCAATTTATCAAGATTTAATTGAAGAAGTTGCACGTATCCATGGTTATGACAATATTCAAATCAGTCTGCCAGTGATTGATGCACAACTTGCGAAGTATCAAGATCAATTTGAAGTAGCGCAATTGCGTCAGACCTTGGTGACTTTGGGGTATCAAGAAGCAATTAGTTTTAGTTTTTCCGATTTGAAACTTGAAAAGCAACTTAATCCAGCCGTGAATCCATTGGCCTTGGCAAATCCGATTTCGAGTGATTTGGCAGTGATGCGTTCGACCTTGCTTTCGAGCTTGATTCCTTGCGTACAATACAATATCAATCGCCAACAAAGTCGTGTGCGTTTCTTTGAGTTGGGTTTACGTTTTGATTATCAGGATGCAAGTAACATTCATGATCTCAAACAGATTCCAACTTTAGCCATGATTGCAGTGGGTGCAAAACAAGCCGAGTCTTGGCATGGCAAACCACAAGCGATGGATTTCTTTGATTTCAAAGGTGAAGTGGAAGAAGTTTTGGCAGCAGGTCGTGTTCAAGTGGAATACGTACGTTCAGAGCGCGCATGGTTGCATCCAGGTCAGTCCGCTGAAATTATGGTTGCTGGGCAGTCAATTGGTTATTTAGGGCGTTTACACCCGACTTTAGAGGCTGAGCTGGATTTGGGAGTGACTTGGGTTGCAGAACTTGATCAAAAAGCAGTTTTGCAAACTTATGTATCTAATTTTACAGAATTATCACGTTTTCCATCGGTTAGACGTGATATTGCGCTTTTAATTAGTGATAAGATTAATATTGGTGAAATTCAGCAACTTATCACTAAAACGGGTGGGGAGCTGTTAAACTCGAATTGGCTCTTCGATGTGTACACAGGACAAGGGGTTGAGGCAGGTAAACGCTCATTGGCATTTGCTTTGTTGTGGCAACATCCGTCACGTACCTTAGAGGATGCTGAAATTAAATCGGGTATGGATACAATTATAGAAGTGTTGCAGAACACTTATCAGGCGACATTGAGGGCTTCATGACAGCATTAACTAAAGCAGAAATGGCTGATCATTTAAGTGAGCTCACGAGTTTAAACCGTCGTGAAGCAAAACAAATGGTCGAATTATTCTTCGATGAAATTAGCCAAGCGCTCATTTCAGGGGAACAGGTTAAACTTTCGGGTTTCGGGAACTTTGAGTTGCGTGATAAGCGTCAACGACCAGGTCGGAACCCTAAAACGGGTGAAGAAATTCCGATTTCTGCCCGTCGTGTTGTGACATTTCGTGCGGGTCAGAAATTTAGACAGCGCGTTGGGAAAGAGCAGATCGATTGATCTGCTTTTTTAATTCATTAATTTTTTGTGTTTTACTAAAATTTAGACGTAAAAAAAGAGAGCAAATGCTCTCTTTTTTTGTGCTACGTAATCGTAAAGATTAGTGAGCAGCAGAAGCAGCAGCTTCAGCAGCAGAAGCAGCAGCATCTACAGCAACGTCAGCAGCAGAAGCAGCAACGTCAGCAGCAGAAGCAGCTTCAACAGCAGCAGCGTCTACTGCAGCAGAAGCTTCTTCAGCAACAACAGTTTCAGAAGCAGCAGCTTCAGCAGCAGGAGCTTCTTCTTTTTTAGCACAGCCAACGAAAGCTAAAGTAGTAGCAACTGCAGCAGCAATAGCGATTTTTTTGAATAACATGGCATCACTCTCTAAAATATGAGATTAAAAAAAACCAAGGTCAGCTGTTATGTGCTTTTATTCTTCCTAAATTTGTTAGGCAGTAACAATGCAGGAGCAGCTTAACTGGTCTGCGAATATGCTATCACTGCCTATTTTGAATTGCTACTGCCTTGCATGAAAAAAAACCAAAAAATGAGCAAATATTTGTATTTTTTTAACAGAAAATAACAATTAAAATGAAACTTTATATTGGATAACCACCTTATAAGTTTATAAAAATAAACAGGTTTTAAAATCCTAATATTTAGGCATCAAAAAAATAAAAATTAGATAACATAGAAAAGATCGATTTGTGTTTTTATGTTAAGAAAGTCAACCCAATAAAAAAGTCGCCAACATGGGCGACTTTTTTTAAATTTTTTATGCAAATTAATTACTTGCTTTACGCTTCATTTGATCGAAGAATTCATCATTGGTTTTGGTTTCTTTCATACGATCAAGTAAGAACTCCATTGCCGCCAATTCATCTTGGGTGTGAAGGAGTTTACGTAGAATCCAAACTTTACGTAGATTGTCTTCAGACATTAAGCGCTCTTCACGACGAGTGCCAGACTTTTTGATGTTCATAGCAGGGAACACGCGTTTCTCTGCAATACGACGATCTAGTGTAATTTCTTGGTTACCTGTACCTTTGAATTCTTCGTAAATGACTTCATCCATTTTACTGCCTGTTTCAATGAGGGCAGTTGAGATAATGGTCAGTGAGCCACCTTCTTCAATGTTACGGGCAGCACCAAAGAAGCGTTTTGGACGTTCAAGCGCATGGGCATCGACACCACCAGTTAATACCTTACCTGATGAAGGGACTACCGTGTTGTAAGCACGAGCCAAACGGGTAATCGAGTCAAGCAGAATCACCACGTCTTTTTTGTGCTCAACCAAGCGTTTGGCTTTTTCAATCACCATTTCAGCCACTTGTACGTGACGCGCTGGAGATTCATCAAACGTAGAGGCAACCACTTCACCACGAACAGTACGTTCCATTTCGGTCACTTCTTCAGGACGTTCATCAATCAGAAGTACAATCAGGAAAACCTCAGGGTTGTTACGAACAATCGACTGGGCGATGTTTTGTAACAACATGGTTTTACCCGCTTTTGGAGGTGCAACGATAATAGAACGTTGTCCTTTACCAATTGGGGCAACCAAATCGACGACGCGAGCAGTTAAATCTTCAGTAGTACCATTCCCTAATTCCATCACCAATTGTTCAGTTGGGAATAATGGGGTTAAGTTTTCGAATAAAATCTTGTTACGCGAGTTTTCAGGCGTATCGTAGTTAATTTGATTAACTTTGAGTAGGGCAAAATAACGTTCACCTTCTTTAGGTGGGCGAATCGTTCCTGTGATGGTGTCACCTGTACGCAAGTTAAAACGACGAATTTGTGAAGGACTTACATAAATGTCGTCGGGACCTGCAAGATATGAACCTGCAGCAGAGCGTAAGAAACCAAAACCATCTGACAGAATTTCGAGAACGCCATCACCAAAGATCTCTTCACCATTCATCGCATGACGCTTTAAGATGGCAAAGATAATATCTTGCTTACGGTTACGAGCCATTCCTTCAAGGCCCATAAACTCTGCAATTTTGATGAGTTCGCCAATTGGTTTTTTCTTGAGTTCGGTTAAATTCATAGGTGGTCAGATAGAATCAAAAATTCTAGAAACAGGTTGGAAGGAGAGCAACATTCGGTCGCATACAGCAATAAAATGACGGCATCGTGTTAATACAATAACAACGCGGAGGTCTGGTAAATTGTTGCGAAGAGAAAAAGTATGTAACAATTTCTGTTGCCGAGCGGCGATCTTATGTGTTGTGTCTTGTAAGAAAATGACGGACTTGAAATCCTTTCTTTCTTGAGCATGCAATATAAGAGAGATTCTTGACTTTGTCAATTTATAGACGAAAAAAATGCGCTATAGGACATAGCGCATTTGGTCTAATTGCAATGTGCAAATTAGATGTGGTCTTCAATAAATGCAGTCAATTTAGACTTTGGTGCAGCGCCAACTTGTTGTGCAACAACTTCACCATTTTTGAACATAAGTAATGCAGGAATGTTGCGAATGTTGTAGTTTACTGCTGTTGCTTCACATGAAGTCACGTCAACTTTAACAATCTTCACTTTGCCTTCGTATTCGTTTGCAAGCACTTCCAATACAGGTGCAATCGCCTTACATGGTGCACACCAGCCTGCCCAGAAATCAACTAAAACGGGAGTATCTGAATTTAAAACATCTGCTTCAAAGTTTGCATCAGTCGTGTTGATGATATTGCCTGACATGGAATATGCTCCAAAAATTTTATTAAAAGATAGCTAATGGCTCTAAGTATTACATAGCCATCTTTAACAATGTAGTGTTAGATGCAAATTTTCAGCCTTTCGATCAAATTTGTCTAATTGATGCTCACGATGATGCTGATCGTGTAACACAATTGTCATATATGCTTAAAAATAAAAAGCTCAATATTTAAAAGAGATAAATGGCTTTTAAATTGCATGCATGTGCATTACTCTAGGCTCAATTCTGTACAGGTTTATTTGAAGAATGTCTGATTTTTTGATTGATGAAGAATTACTTGCTGCCATCGATATGGGATCGAACAGCTTTCACCTTGCGATTGCACGTGTAGACCATGGTGAAGTTAAAAAAGTCGCATCAATGTCAGAGAAAGTTCAGTTGGCAGCTGGACTGGATGAAAATAAAAATTTAACGGAAGCGGCGCAACAACGTGGCTTGGCCTGTTTAGCACGTTTTGTCGGACGTTTGAGCTCAGTACAGCCAAACCGTTTAAGAATTGTTGCGACCAATGCTTTACGTCAAGCCAAAAATGGACATGAATTTATTCAGAAAGCCGCAGAAATACTACCAAAACCGATTGAAATTATTGCAGGGCGTGAAGAAGCGCGTCTGATTTATTTGGGTGTTTCGCACACCATGGCGAACAGTGGTCGTCGCTTGGTCATTGATATTGGTGGTGGTTCAACCGAACTGATTATCGGTGAGGAATTTGAACCCATTCATACTGAATCTTTGCAAATGGGTTGTGTGGCGTTTACCAAGTGTTATTTCCCAGATGGTGAAATCAACCAAAAAAGTTTTGATAAAGCGGTGGTTGCCGCACGTAAAGAACTTTCTGCTATTGCCAATACTTATAAAGAAGCAGGTTGGGATACTGTAGTTGGTTCGAGTGGTACCATTAAAGCTTGTCGTCAAATTGCGGTTAATATGGGCTGGAGCAATGAGCAGGAAAATCTGACCCGTGAAGGGCTGGAAAAACTCAAAGAAAAGTTACTCAAATTCAAACATATTTCAGAAATGGATTTTGACGGCTTGAAAGAAGACCGTCGAGCAGTTTTGCCAGCTGGCGTTGCAATTTTATCCGCAGTTTTTGAATTATTAGACATCGAAGTGCTGGTGTACTCAGATGGTGCTTTACGTGAAGGCGTGATGTACGACTTATTGGGTCGTTTCCAACATGAAGATATCCGTGACCGTAGTGTGCAAGCCTTAATGGGACGCTATGGTGCAGATCCAAAACAAGCCGAACGTGTGGTCAAAACGGCACAGCATTTATTTGATGGTGTAGCTTCTTCATTGAATTTAACGAGTGATGACAGTGACTTACTGCGTCGAGCTGCCTATTTGCATGAAATTGGTTTGGCCATTAGTCACGGTGGATATCATCGTCATGGGGCTTATTTGTTACAGCATTCCGACATTGCGGGCTTCTCACAAATTGACCAAAACCTCATTTCACATTTGGTCGCACATCATCGTCGTAAGTTGCGCAGTGATGCCAAAATTGACGTGATGAAGGTGGGTGGTAGCAAACTTGTGCACTTATGTCTATTGCTTCGATTAGCAGTTTTACTGAATCATAGTCGTAGCGATGCGATGCTTCCTGCCATTGAATTAACCATTGGCAATGCGCAACAATGGCAACTCTGCGTTTCTGGTGATGCCAAACAATGGCCTTTGCTTGTAGCAGACTTGCACGACGAACAAGTGCAATTCAAGCACTGGGATATTGAATTGAATATTCAGTCGGAACAATTTATCGATTAACACTGTTTGGTTAATTTAGGGATAATGGTCGACCTATGAAAAATAAAGCTGCTCAATCTAAAGCATGGACAACAGTCCAAATTGCACGTCATCCAGACCGTCCGCAATTTTTGGACTATGTTGGTGAAATCTTCACTGAATTCGATGCTTTACATGGGGATCGTTTGTTTGGTGATGATGGTGCGATGGTCGGTGGCTTAGCGCGTTTTGACGGCAAACCTGTCATGGTTGTGGGTCAACACCGTGGTCGTAGCACTCGCGAAAAATTAAAGCATAACTTCGGGATGTGTAACCCTGAAGGCTATCGTAAATCACAACGTTTGCTAGATTTGGCTGAGCGTTTTAATTTACCTGTTTTTACTTTTATTGATACTATGGGCGCTTACCCAGGTGTTGGTGCGGAAGAGCGTGGTCAAGCAGAAGCGATTGCCACCAGCCTTGCACAACTTTCAAATTTGAAAGTCCCTGTTATTGCAACAGTGTTGGGTGAAGGGGGTTCAGGCGGTGCTTTAGGTATTGGTGTTGCTGACCGTGTGATCATGCTGTCACACAGTATTTATTCAGTAATTTCACCTGAAGGCTGTGCTTCGATTCTGTGGAAAACAGCTGAGAAAGCAGAACAAGCCAGTGAAGCATTGGCATTGACTGCAGACCGTTTACAACAGATTGGTATTGTTGAATACGTGGTTGACGAAGGTCAAGGTGCACATTTAAACCCTGAACAGGTCATGGAAAACTTAAAGGTCGTACTCAAACAAGCATTGGATGAGTTACAACCCATGGATGCCCAAGAGCGATGCGAAGCACGTTACCAACGTTTAATGAAGTTTGGCAGCGACAATTTAGGTCTCACGTCTTAACACAGGCACAGACCTTTACAGAACAGCGTTCTTATCTCATAGGATGTAGCGGTGGCGTGGATTCCATGCTGTTGCTGCATCTTATGTCGTTTTTATTCCCGCAAAAAGTCCGTGCGATTTATGTCGATCATCAGCTACAAAGTATGAGTTCGGCGTGGGGCGACTTTGTCCTGAACACCTGTCAGCAATTGCAGGTGCCCTGTAGCGTAGTGCCTGTTCGCGTAGCGGAAGGAAATCTAGAAAACCAAGCACGTAATGCCCGATATCAAGCCTTTACAGAACATTTGCAACATCATGAGGTGCTGGTTTTAGCACATCATCAGCAAGATCAGGCTGAAACCTTAATGTTAAGACTGCTTTCTGGCGCGGGTGTACAAGGTTTATCGGCCATGTCTACGGTTGATGTACGTTCACAAATGACACTTTGGCGACCCATGTTAGAATTGTCGCGTGAGCAGATTTGCCAATGGGCTGCGCAGTTGGATGTGCAAAATATTGAAGATCCGACCAATGCCGATCCAGATTATGATCGTGCTTGGTGTCGTCAAATTCTATGGCCCGTTTTGCAACAACGCTTCCCTAAAATGCAGCAAGCACTGACCCGTACCAGTACTTTAATGCAAGATGCGGATGAAATTTTGGCTGAGGTCTTAGCAACTGATTTGGAAAAATGTGGCAATCAATTTTTTCTTCAGATTGAATCACTAAAAACATTGTCCATTGCCAGACAACGTCAATTACTTTCCTCTTGGATGCAAGGTGAGGCAACTTATCGTCCCAATTTTGCCATGGTACAGCGCCTCATCACAGAGGTGATTGAGGCCAAGCAAGATGCACAAGCCGCTTTGCATTGGCATGGTTTTTATTTTGTCCGTTATCAACAGCAGATTTTCCGTTTAAAGGCAGAGATCTATCTGGCGGAACAGCAGAATCCTGTTCCAGCACAGCAACATCTCTCTTTTATGCTTAATCAAAGCTTTGCTTTGGCTTCAGGAAACTATTGTATTGAGGTCCAAAATCAGGGATTGTCTCAGACACTTTTGGATCAAAAATTGACATTGTCGGCACGGATGGGGGGCGAGAAAATCCATCTGCATGGACGCGTCGGAAGTTGGCCCTTAAAAAAAGCGTTGCAACAGGCACAAATTTTTCCGTGGTTGCGTCATACAATTCAAATATTAAGCATAGATAATGTTATGCTAGGGGTTTTTACACCCAAAGGTTTTTGGTTGGCTGAGTCTGAATATCTTGTTAAGGATGGATGGCAACCGAAATTAGTTTCAGGGCAATAGAATACTCAATAACGAGCGTAAATCATGAGTGCAGTTTTAAATTGTAATATTACTTTTATTGGTGGCGGCAATATGGCGCAAGCCTTAATTGGTGGATTAATTGCACGAGGCATGCCGACTACGCGTATTACAGTTGCTGATCCTTTTGAAAATGTACGTCAACTTTTACAAGAAAAAGATGTGCATGTGACAGATGATAATATTGCTGCGATTGAGAAAGCAGATATTGTCGTTTTAGCGGTTAAACCTCAGGTACTTGCAAGTGTATTGAAGCAATTGCATGGTTTACTCGATGGTAAACTGGTAATTTCAATTGTTGCCGGTGCGGAAATTGCGACCATGGCAAGTTTATCGGGTACAGAACGTATTGTCCGTGTGATGCCGAATACACCAGCTTTGGTACAGACCGGTGCACATGGTTTATATGCGACAGATGTTGTCGATGCGAAAGACCGTGAGTTGGCGAGCCAAGTTTTGGCGGCAACTGGTTTGACCATTTGGGTAAATTCCGAAGCACAAATTGATGCTGTGACGGCTGTTTCTGGTTCGGGCCCTGCTTACTTTTTCTATATGATGGAAAGTATGATTCGTGCAGGCAAAAACTTAGGTTTAGATGAAAAAGTTGCAACGGCTTTAACCTTGCAAACGGCTTTGGGTGCTGCACAAATGGCGATTACCAGTGCAAGTTCACCATCAGAGTTACGTAAAAATGTAACCTCACCAAATGGTACGACACAGGCTGCTTTAGAAGTCTTTGATCGTGCACAAATTTCACAGAACATTCAGTCTGCTTTAGCTGCTGCGAAAAAGCGTAGCCAAGAGTTGGCACAAGAATTAAGTGAAAGCAGCAAATAATTGATTTTAATTAGGAAAATTTTAATATGGGTGCAAACTCTGCGCTAATTTTTGGCATTATTATTAACGTAGCGATTTTGCTCGTATTCTTCCGCTTTTTAATGCAATTGGCTGCGGTTAATCCCTACAATCCTGTGGTGATGTCGACAGTCAAAGCCACCAAGATTGTGGATATTTTTAGTCGTATTTTCCCAACACTGGGTAAAGGGCGAGTGAACTCTGCTGCCTTGGCCTTGGTGGTGGTGCTTTATCTACTTAAAATATTTGGCATCATGTACTTGTCAGGTGCCATGCCGAACAGTCCGATTCATTTGGTGATTTTAACCTTTGTTACCATGATTCAGGATTTGATTCGCTTCTGTCGTTACTTGATTTTTGCCACGATTATTTTAAGTTGGGTGGTGATGTTTACCCAGTCGCGTTCGCCATATATTGAAGTGATTCAGGAATTGGCGGAGCCTTTATTGGCACCATTCCGTCGCTTGTTGCCAAATATGGGGATGATTGATTTGTCTCCAATTATTGCATTTTTGGCGCTGTATATTGCCGAAATTATTATGAATGAAGTCGCAATTGCCTTGTTGACGGGGTTATAAGATTTTCCTCATCATCTTTTGATTTGGTCATAAAAAAGGACTCTAAGTAGAGTCCTTTTTTTATGGTCACGGGAGTTTGCTCTGTTTAGTGAGCCTCATCCCAGTTTTTACCTTTACCGACTTCAACCAGCAACGGCACTGAAATTTCCAGTACCGATTGCATCACTTCAGCCAGTTTTGGTGCTAGTTCATCCGCAATGTCGGCATCCACTTCAAACACCAATTCATCGTGCACTTGTAACAACATTTTGGCTTGATCTTTCGGTAGCATTTTATCCACTTCAATCATCGCCATTTTAATAATGTCTGCGGCACTGCCTTGTAGGGGGGCATTGATGGCAGCACGTTCCGCTGCCTTACGGATCATCATGTTACGCGCATCAATTTCAGGGGTATATAAACGACGCCCTAAAATGGTTTCAACAAAACCTTGCTCCAAGGCAACTTGACGCGTGCGTTGCATGTACTCATAAATGCCAGGGTAACGATGGAAATATTGCTTGATATAGTTTTGTGACTCTTCACGAGTAAAGCCCAACTGGCGAATCAGACCAAACTCTGACATACCATACAATAGACCAAAGTTTACCGCTTTGGCTTGACGACGCTGGTCATTAGTGACTTGATCTAGTGGAATGTTCAAGACTTCCGATGCGGTACGACGGTGTACATCCTGACCATGGCGGAAGGCATCCAGCAGGGCATCATCTTGAGAGAAATGTGCCATCAAACGCAATTCAATTTGCGAATAGTCGGCTGCCAATAACACACGACCTTCTGGTGCAATAAAGGCTTTACGGATTTGGCGCCCAATTTCTTCACGTACCGGAATATTTTGCAGGTTTGGATCAGTCGAAGATAAACGTCCAGTTGCGGTAAGCGCTTGATGATAACTGGTATGTACGCGATGGGTATCATTGTTGGCTTGCTTCAATAAACCATCGGTATAGGTGCTTTTCAGTTTGGATAAACCGCGATAATCCAGAATCAGTGCACTAATCGGATGATCCAATTTTTCCAGAATACTTTCGCTGGTGCTGTATTGGCCTGTTGAGGTTTTCTTGCCGCCTTTTAAGCCCAGTTTTTCAAACAGGATTTCACCGACCTGTTTAGGTGAGCTGACATTAAACGGCTGACCTGCCAATTCGGTGATCTGATTTTCCAAATCTTGCATGGTCTTGGAGAAATCTTCACCCAATTGATCTAAGAACTGCAGATCAAGCTGAATACCGTTTTCTTCCATCAGGGTCAGTACGCGTGCCACAGGCATTTCAATATTGTGCAAAATATTGATCAGTTCAGGATG
Organism: Acinetobacter kanungonis; assembly: GCF_009939195.1. Taxonomy (GTDB): domain Bacteria; phylum Pseudomonadota; class Gammaproteobacteria; order Pseudomonadales; family Moraxellaceae; genus Acinetobacter; species Acinetobacter kanungonis. Next base: position 154,972 of record NZ_JAACKC010000010.1, read on the forward strand.
TACTTTCAGCTTTTTATCCAGTACTTCATATAAGCGGAAGGTGACATGGGCATCTTCGGCGGCATAGTGTGCCGCAGTTTCAATCTCGATTTGATTGAAGGTCTTTTGTTTCGCACCTTTACCCGCAACTTCTTCAAAAGTGGTGGTGAGATGGCTTAAGTACAGACGTGCCACATCATCCATGCCGTGACGGGTTGCGACAGAGTTCAGCACATAGGATGCCAGCATGGTATCGAAATACCAACCTTGCAGCTCGATGCCGTGATTGGCAAAAATATGCGCATCATATTTTAAGTGATGACCGATTTTTTTAATCTCAGGATTTTCTAAAATCGGTTTGATTTGTGCTAAAACGCTGCTGCGGTCTAATTGCGCAGGTGCACCTTCATAATTATGTGCGAGCGGGACGTAGTAAGCATCTTCAGCATCAAATGCAATCGAGAAGCCGACCATTTCTGCAACACGATAATCCAGACTGGTGGTTTCGGTATCAATTGCAAACTTGTTCGCAGTCTGCATGCGTTGTAACAGGTTGTCCCAAGCCTCGGCAGAGAGTACCGTATGATAGTTGGCTTGACCAAGTTGATCATCAACACTGGTTAAGGTGGCTTGGTCTTCAGTTTCAATTGGTGCAGCGACTGGAGCTTGCTGAAGGCTGGCATTGCTTTGTTTATTGTTGCTATTGTTAGGATTATTTGGATGGTCAAGCGACTGTAACTGGTTACGGAATTCCAGTTCGGTATATAAGCGACGTAATTCATTCACATTCGGGTCTTGAAGGGCTAAATCTTCATAGCAAATGCCCAATTCTAGATCACAAACAATGCTCGCCAGTTGATGGTCAATCGCAATGCCTTCAACATTGTCTTTTAGGTTTTGACCGACTTTACCTTTAATTTTATCGACATTTTCCAAAATACCACCAATCGAACCGTATTCGGTCAGCAATTTTGCTGCGGTTTTGGCACCTACACCTGGAACGCCCATAATGCCATCGGAAGCATCACCCATTAAGGTCAGATAATCAATGATTTGATTTGGCCAAACGCCAAACTTTTCAAAGACGCCATTCACGTCCATGGGTTTTTCTTTGAAGCTGTCTTCAAGGGTAACTTTTTCAGTCACCAATTGTGCCATGTCTTTATCGCCAGTCGAAATCAGGACTTGTTGTCCTTTGGCTTCGGCACGTTTTGCGAGTGTACCGATGATGTCATCGGCTTCTGCACCTGGCAGCATATGTACAGGAATACCTAAAGCGCGAATCAGTGCGTGTAGATATGGAATTTGTTGTCCTAGCTCATCGGGCATGCTCGGACGATCACCCTTATAAATGGGGGAAAGTTCATGGCGGAAAGTCGGTTCTGGTGTATCAAAAATGACTGCCATGTGTGTTGGTTGAGTACGACGCATCAGTTTCTGAATCGCAGAAATTGCGCCACGTACAGCATTGGTATGCAACCCCGTAGAAGTTGTTAGAGGTGGGACCGCATGAAAGGCGCGAAATAAAAAATATGACCCATCGACCAATACAAATGGTGGCATGCTGCAAATCCTGATTATGAACTAGGGCTTATCTTACGTGAAAAAGGCAAATCTGTCTTATGCCGAATGTCACTCAGCAGCTTTGTAGTTTTTGCGGATGAGCTTCAAGTCTATAAAATTGCAGTATTTTGTATGTGAAATGGTCTGCTTGAAGCTTGATCAAGTAAGATAAATAAATTGAAGCTGTGTAACTCATTGACTCATGTATAAAAAAGATAAACAGGGAATGCTCCTCCTCTTAATTGCCTTAAGCGTGCTGTTGGTCGTTGCGATTGTGATGCAACGGCAATCTACGGTGTTCGCTGCTGCGATTGGATTGACCCTAGTATTGGTGCAGTCGATTTCCAATATCCATCAGCGTTTGCTGCAATTGGAACAGGCGGCAGCCAGTCCCATGATGCAGTCCGCAGGCATTGGGGTGCAGAAGGCGCTGATTTATGCCGCGACTTTGCTGGCATTATGGGGTTATGCCAATACATGGCTGTGGTTGATTGCTGGGGCAGTGTTGGTTTTACTGTTCTGCATTATTCACTTGATCAGCACATTTCAAAACCGATTGGTGATGTTGGAGCAGATACAGCAAGTGGCAGCTGAACCACAGATACCAGCCTTCAAACCAACGGCAGTAGAGCAGCCTCTTACATCAGCGATCCCTGTATCGGGGCAGTTGACGCTGACCCAGCAACAAGATGCAACGGTACAGCAACCACAGCAAAGTTCGGATCTTCAAAAACCAGTACCTGATTCGCAGCCTCCTGCTTGGTGGCAACCCGCGCTAGACTGGATGAAACATGGCAATCCGATTTTGCGTGTCGCAGTTGCGGTACTGATGGTTGGTATTGTGTTGTTGCTGCGATTTGCCAGTGAGCATTGGCAATTAAGTTTGGCGGTCAAACTGGGTTTTATTGCAGCAGCAGGAGGCGCAACCACCGTTGCAGGTTATCTGCTACAACGTAAAAATGCATTGTTTGCGATTGCCCTGCAAGGTTTGGGTTTGGCCGTGATTTTCCTCACGCTGATTTTTGCGCACCATTTTGCCGTTGTACACAGTCTAATGACGGCCAGCATTCTATTTGTAGTTTTACTCGGGTTGACCGTTGTGTTGAGCCTGAAACAGCAAGCCTTGTATTTGGCCATTTTGGCCTTGAGTATGGCTTATCTGGCGCCGTTGCTGATTCCGCACAATCATCCTGATGTGGTGTTTTTATTTGGCTATTATTTTGTGATTAATTTGGCTGTGGTTGCCGTTAATTACTTGCAACCGTGGAAAATTTTGCACCAAATTGCCTTTTTCGCCACCATGTTTATTGGGGGATCGGTTATTGGGTTATATGCGGAAAATGATCAGCTCAATATTTTAGATGTGATTCTCTGGTTACAGATCTTCTTGTTTATTTGGTTGAGCATTCGCTATAGCCAGTTGATGCTGGCAGAACAAAAGCAGCAGCATGCATCCGAGCCCAGCTCGAATACACAGAAAAAACTGCAACCCATTCTAGATGTTGGTTTAATTTTCAGTGTTCCAGTGCTGGGGTTCTCATTACACGCTTTTCTCATGCATGACTCAACCGTTGCTCTGACTTGGGGAGCAGCTGCCTTGGCGGTGACCTATGGACTGTTAAATTTATGGATCAAACGTCAGCATCCGCAGTTGTCGATTCTGGCGAAAAGCTTTTTTATTCTTGCTGTGGTCTTTACGGCCTTGATCTTTCCGCTGGCAAAAGGCGCACATTGGACTTCTACGGGTTGGGTCATTCAAGGTACCGCTTTAATAGTCTGGGGTATTACCGAGCGTTATCGACTTAGTCGCTATATTGGTGTGGCATTGGTGCTGCTGAGTACCATCGCGCTGATGTATCAAATCTGGTCGAATGATGATTTTCCAGTATTAACAACCAGCATTTATGCCATCGCTCAATTTATTTCCGCCTTTTATTTGCTGCATTATCAGGATGTAGAAAAATATTTCAGCGCACGGATGTTGAGCGGTATTTTTCTGATTTCAGGCATGTATGCAGGAGCCATTGCGGGTGTCGAGCTGATGCACTGGCAGGCATGGAGCTATAGTTGTTCTATTACAATTGCGACCGCATTGCTGGCTGGATTTAGTTTGGTGGTTTGGTTGAGGTTGAAACTGGAATGGCAAAATTTACAACTCACCTTACTGGCTGGCTTGTTGGTGCTGCTTTACGGGGTGACTCTGCTTGAAGAGGTGTTTAGCAGTCAGCAATGGTCAAGTCTAATGGTACAACTGAGTTTTGCCGTGGGTGCGGTGCTCTTGAGCTTGATGTTGATGTTCATGCAGCGAGTTTCTACACGCATCAGCAATGAATTATGGTCTGCGCAGTTGTGTTTTGCACTGGCGGCTATCGGACTAGCCATATTCCCGCAAATGCCAATATGGGCACTGGGTGTGGTTCCAGTCGTTTATGCGCTGTATGTGTTCTTTACACATAAAGCCGATTTTTTGAATCAAACTTCAATGTGGTGTTTAGGACTGTTGTGGTTAGTACTTTTGAATCTCGATCCGTTTTCGGCAACTCATTATTATCTGGCACCGCTGTTAAATTTAACTGATGTGCTCTCTTTGCTGGTGTTTGGCGGGCTGTTGTGGATGATCTATCAGCATGATTTCGTGCAGCAATCCTCCACAGAATGGAGCTTGAAAATTAGCACGATTCTGATTGGCCTGTTGGTATTCAGCAGTATTGTGGTACGTGGTATGCATCATTATATGGATACACCATTGTGGGGCGGCGCAATCTGGCAAGATGGTTCGGTACAACTGAGTTTGACTTTACTGTGGGTAATTCTGGCCTTTGTCTTAATGACATTTTCTAGCCAAAGACATATTCGTCAAATCTGGTTTGTCGGGGCTGCTTTATTGGGGATTGTGGTTGCCAAGTTGTTGTTATTGGATCTCTCTCAAAGTGGTACCTTAACGCGGGTGATTTCCTTTATTGGCTCGGGTGCGGTGATGTTGGTGATTGCCTATATCGCACCTTTACCTCCAAGTCTATTGGAGCAAAAAAAAGAGCGATAATTTTATCGCTCTTTGCGCTCTTGTTTCAGTTCCTTCTCATAAGCATATTGATCAATCTCATCACGGGCTTTCGGGCGAGGGCGGTCAATAATGCCCATTTTAGGCACAGGAATTTCAATATGATTTTCCAAGAAGCCATTGCGAACACGTTCTTGTAGCTCATCGCGGGCTTTGAGGAAAATTTCCTGTCGACACCATACGGCAAACAGAATCTCGATGGATGATTCACGGAAGGCGGTAACGGTCACTTCAGGTTTAGGATCATCCAGTGCCAAAGGATAGCGTGCTGCTACATCCAGCAGGACTTCACGAACTTTAATGATGTCTTCCTGAAAGTTAATCGATAAGGTAATGGGAATCCGCCGAATGGGAAATTTAGATAAATTCATCACGGGCGCACGAATCAATTGTTCGTTGGGCAGGCGGACATAAATATTATCTAAAGTCAGTAGCTTGACTGAAAGTAAATCAATTGAAATCACTTCACCTTCAATGACATGACCTCGAATTAAGGTAATTTGAATGGTATCACCTACTTCAAAGGAACCTTCACCAATCAGGAATAGACCACTGATGAGGTTACTGGCAGAGGTTTGTGAAGCGAAACCGAGTGCGACCGTGAAAATACCCGCTGCGCCAATAAAGACGCTGAGTTTAAAGCCAGCTTCTTTCAGGCTCGCCATGATAAACAGCACGAAAATGAAATAGAAAATCCCGCGTCGCCAGACCATGCTTTGATGGGCATTAAAATTCTGTCCAACGGTACGAATAAAGGTATTGGAAATCAGGCGCGCTAAGATAAAACCGATTAGACACAGCACCAGCGCGACCAAAATCTCGCTGATACGCTCCAAATTAATATTGGTAAAAATTTCCTTCAGGCTGACTGCAACATCTTTAGGAATATTGGTATCTGGCATAAAAGCATCCTAAAAAAATGAGTCAAACATATTTAACAAAGCACCCCCAGGGGAGCGTGGCGCATGCACATAAGTCACTTCGCCCGCCAATGGTGGGGTGCGGTTTTCAATTTTAATCCGTGGTGGACGCGTCAAATCTTCATGGATAACTTTAATCTGCGAGGTCCATAAGCGATCGGTACTTTCACTATAAAACAGCGGCAATGCAGACACGGGTACATTCATGCGGTCAAAACGTAGCTGTTGACCGCTGGTATTGTGAAATTCAATTGGCGTGACGGCACGAAAAGGACTGGGTTTGAGTAAGTTTAATTCGGTCCGCCCATCCACCGCAGTTGCATAACACATTTCACCTGTCCGCTGGTCAGGGCCGAACCATGTATCTTTGGGTTGCATCATGGGCAAATCAAATAAGGGTTCACGTTGGCTTTCGACAAAACCAGCAATCCATAAGGGGGTGCTGATATATAAGGTGCCGCGTTGTCCTGCTGGAATATAAATCGGATCGACAGGTTTAATCACCACCGAACGATCTGCGAGGCGTGGCATCAGATGAAAAGTATCGTGCGTTTTACGAAACATATAACGCTCGATTTTAATTGGCTGCGGAAAAGCAAACTCTGGATCATCAATCATTTTCCACTGACGTTCAGAATCTTTCTGGAATAGTGGACGGTGATATTCCAGTCGCCATTCGTTGATGCTGCGCGCCAGACGAAACAATAAAGAGCCGAACTGCCATGTTCTTGCCTGGTTTAATTCGAATTTTTGTTCGCCCCACCATTTTAGTGATGGATGATCGGCTTGAATATGCTCTAAATCAGATGGTGCCAAAATAAAAAAATCCTCTAGTCAGTTCAGTCAAAAACAGACTTCACGCTGTCATAAGCTTAGAGTACACTCAAAAGCCTCTTTTTCATCATTATAATTTTGTGATGCAAATACTTAAACAAATACAAATTCCTTATAGTTTTGCCAAACGACATGGCGTTTTACTTCGATATGATGGGGATCAGGTTTTTATTGTACGCCGTGAAAATACCGCATGGATTGCATTACAAGAAGCACGCCGTTTACTGACGACACCTGCACATTATGAAGTGTTGGATGATCAACGTTTCAATGCACTGTTAAGTTCAAGTTATGCAGGGGATACAGGGGAGTCTCAGCAAGTGGCTGCGGGACTGGAAGATCACCCCGATTTACTTAGTTTAGCCGATCAGGTTCCCGAAGCTGAAGATTTGATGGATCAGGAAGATGATGCTCCGATTGTTCGCTTGATTAATGCCTTGCTTTCGGAAGCGATTCGCGTCAGTGCTTCGGATATTCATATTGAAGCTTTTGAAAAGAAACTTTCGGTACGTTTGCGGGTTGATGGTCAACTGCGTGAAATTGTACAGCCACGCCGTGAACTAGCACCGCTTTTGGTGTCGCGAATTAAAGTCATGGCGAAGCTAGATATTGCGGAAAAACGTGTTCCGCAAGATGGACGTATTTCATTGCGTCTAGCGGGTCGTGAAGTGGATGTGCGTGTGTCGACCTTGCCGTCTTCACATGGTGAGCGTGTGGTGATGCGTTTATTGGATAAACAAGCGGGACGCTTGAATATGACCCACTTGGGTTTATTGCAACCTGACTATGAACGTTTAACGCAGCTGGTGCATCGCCCGCATGGCATTATTTTAGTAACAGGTCCGACAGGTTCGGGGAAAACCACTACGCTTTACGCCGCTTTATCTGACTTGAATGACAACACGCGTAATATTTTGACCGCTGAAGATCCGATTGAATATCAGTTAGAGGGGATTGGTCAGACGCAGGTGAATACCAAGGTGGACATGACCTTTGCACGAGCCTTAAAAGCTATGTTGCGTCAAGATCCTGATGTGGTCATGGTCGGTGAAATTCGTGATTTAGAAACTGCCGAAATTGCAGTTCAAGCATCCTTAACCGGTCACTTGGTGTTATCGACGCTACATACCAATACCGCAATTGGAGCTGTCACTCGATTAAAAGATATGGGGATTGAACCCTTCTTGCTTTCAAGTTCACTGATTGGCGTAATTGCACAGCGTTTGGTACGCACCTTGTGTCCGCATTGCACTACTTGGCATGAGGCGGATTCGTTTGAACAACAGATGTTTAAATCGATTGTGCCTGTGGTACAAGGTTTGAAATTGCCAGAGCCGCAAGGCTGTGAGCAATGTTCACATGTGGGCTTTAGTGGTCGAACAGCCATTTATGAAATCGTACCTGTGGATGAGTCGATGCGTCGTCTAATTCATGGTAATGCAGCTGAGTTTGAGTTGGAAAATTATGCACGTCAGCACTCGGGTTCTATTCGTGATGATGGATTACGGAAAGTTTTGGCAGGCAAAACCACTTTGGAAGAAGTGTTACGTGTGACCAATCAAACCGAGGAATAAGGGCAATCAATTAAAAAAAGCGCCACTTGGGCGCTTTTTTTGTAATGAGATGAGCAGAACTCTATTACGCAGTAATAATGTTGAAGTTCACATCAATATTGCCACGTGTCGCATTTGAATATGGGCAAACAATATGGGCAGCAGCGACAAGTTTTTCAGCTTCATCGGCATCCATGGTAGGAAGATGCACATTTAAAGTCACCTCAATGCCAAAACCTGTTGGAATTGGGCCAATGCCAACTTCACCTTCAATAAATGCATCTGCTGGAATCTTGTATTGATCACGGTTCGCTACAAATTTCATGGCACCTAAGAAACAAGCTGAATAGCCTGCTGCAAAAAGTTGTTCAGGGTTGGTACCACCACCCATGCCGCCCATTTCTTTAGGGAGTGTTAGTTTGATATCCAGAATACCATCATCAGAAATTGCACGACCATCACGACCACCCGTTGCTTTTGCTTTAGCACGGTAAACCACTTGTTCTAGAGACATCTTATTCACCTTTAATTTATATCGAATACAAATATATCGTACACGATTTAAATAGTAGTGCAAGTCTTAAGCAATAAAATTTACATCTCTATACAGGATACCTATACATCAAAGGTGTTTGATTAAGATTAAATTATAGTCAAGCAGGGTTAATGCAATCTAGGCTGAAATCACTACGCTTGCATCAGAGTGATCAGTTTGAAATGAGGCGGTAAATTAAGCTGAATAAAATATATGACTGATAGAGAAATAAGCGTGAATTAACCGAACTGAACCAGTCTACGGTGTTGCATCAGGGGCATAGATTCACGGATTTGTTGTTGTTCTTGTAAGTCAAATGGCACAGTAATTAAATGCGCACCATCCTCTTGAATGATATCTAGTAATTGTCCACGACTATTGGTGGCAGCCGTATGTCCCCAAGTCTGACGTTTTTCACCATGCCAACCTTGTTGTGCAGAACCTAAAACTTGACATTGGCTGTCCATCGCGCGAGCTTGTAGCAGCAGTTGCCAATGCATCTGACCTGTGGTGTAAGTAAACGCAGCAGGCGCCGTTAAAATGTGGGCACCACGGGCACGTAAATGCAAAGCCAGTTCGGGGAAACGGAGGTCATAACAAACCATCATGCCAATATTGCCAAAAGGTGTTTTAGCGACCACAAGCTCAGATCCAGGTTCAAAAAACTTGGACTCTTGATAGCCCCCAACAGCATCTCCCACTTGTACATCAAACAAGTGAATTTTGTCATAACGGGCTTCGGTACGTTCAGGGCTAATACATAAACTGACGGTGCGGACACGACCATCTTGAATCACGGAACCATCTGGGCGGAAAGGACAGGGTAAGGTCCCAGCAATAATCCAGATCTGATACTGATGTGCCAAGGTCTCAAGTCGTTTTTGAATCGCTTCAAATTGTAGAGCAGTATCTCGTTGCTTGCCTGCTGCAAAACACACGAAATTTTCAGGAAACACCACCAAAGAGGAACCCTGTGCTTTACTCTGTTGAATAAATGATTCGATGACCTTGAAGTTTTCTTCAATGTCATTTTGAGAATTCATTTGAGCAACAGAAAGTAAAGACATGTGTTCATCCTTGCAACGGGTGCATTAAGCGTTTTGCTGATTAGACGCTTGTTCCATGTTATCTTGTTCTTTTTGAAGTTGTTTGACCAGTGGTTCAAACATATTTTGATTATTTTCGTTCAATTTCATCAAGGTTTTGTGCGCATCAAGTACAGTTGTAAGCATGTTTGAATGCGTTACATGTTCTTCCATTAATTCAAGTGTACATACGCTTGGGTCACCACAATAATTCAGGATGACAAAAACCTGACCTAAGCCCATGCTGTTGGCTAAAGTCGTAATATCGGGATTGGTTGATAACATGACAGCCTGAATGTTATGCGCTTGTTTTAGCTTCAACCCAAGTTTCGCTAAAATGCCTAACACGGTACTGTCGATGAATGTCGTTTGGGTTAAATCTACGATTGCCCCAACAACATTCGCCTGTTGTTCAATTCGGTTTAAAAGTTTGTCTAGACTGATACAAGATTGGGCACGCACTTCGCCAATAAGCTTAAAAATATGCGTTCCATCTAAGCTTGCATATTCAACATGACCTGTTGACATATAAATGCCATTTTCAGAGAAGGATAGGAAAATTATCACATAGGGCAAGTACAGACTCAAGTATTCTAGAGTCGTAGATGCAGGTTTAAATCTTTAAATATTTGAAAAATAGACTAATTCATTCTGCATAAACTTAAGATGGCAATATCATCTGCAACATGTTCGGGTGCTTGAAATGATTGATTTTGCAAATGGAAGACCAATTGTTCAAATTGTTCGTTCAGTCCGCCATCGAAAGGTTCAAGGGCGCCATCCGAGCAAATAATGAAACGCGATTGTTTGTTTAATACACATTCAAATTCTTCCACTTCAAGGTCTTCCGTAAGACCCAACGGGAAACTGCTGGTATTTAGAATTTTAGGCGGATGATTTGGTTCTAAAAGAATTGCGGGCGGATAGTGTCCTGCACTCGACCATTTTAAAACATGGGTTTCTAAATTCAGCGTACCCGCAATCATGGTGATGTGCTTTTCAATATTTTCCTGAACCAGCATGCCATTCAGTTTTTTAATCAACTCTCTTGGGGTTTTAGAGCGACCATGGAAAGCAGCCATCCAAGAGGTAAGTAAACTGCTGGTCACACCATGACCCGACACATCAGCTAAATAGAAGATGATTTCTTTATCACTCAGTTTCCAGTAGTCATACCAGTCGCCTGAAAGATAGGCTGAAGGTTGGAACAGGGTTTCAACCTGATAATTGGTGAGTTCAATTGGATTAGGCAGTAAACGTTTTTGTAATTCAGCAGCCGAGGGAAGATCACGACTGTCTTGATTGCGCTTGTACTGGGCATCAATCTTTAATAAGGAGTGTTCTGGGTTTGCGGGTAAGCGGTTCCAGATCCAGCCAGCCAAAGCACCCACTTCCCAAGCTTGTGCCAAAGCCGTACCTTCATTCTCGAATGCCAATACAATGGTCGGTAAATTCCATTGATGAATGAGGTAATCTTGCACATCGGCTATGGCAATAATGGTCGGATCATACAAGTCTAAGTCATCTATGTGAATCATTTGCACACTTGGTAGTGTGTTAAGCACCTGATCTAAATAAGGAATATTGCGAGTCGGTTGAATGAAATACATATATAAATTGTATGATCCTTGGCGTGTACCTAGTTAGATGTACTATATCAATCACGTAATTGCTAGAAAAAGAATATTTTTCCAGACAAATAAGTTTTACAAATTATTCAGAAGGTGTTGATGAATCTTCATCTTGTGTGTCATCCATGCCATCGTCTGGCTCTTCATCTACAAAAGAAATGTTATCCGCATCTAAACCTTGCTTTTGTGCAATCTCAAAATTCTTACGTTGTAGGTAAATGTCACGAATTGCAGCATAGCGGTCACCTTGAAGTACATCTTCAACATCAAGAATTTGAGCACGTGCATCAATGCCGCGTAACATTTGATCAGACCAGTAAATACCATCGTTATTGTCGAACATATAGCGTTGTGGACGGGCTTGACCATCAACAAAGAAGCCAATGCCATCTCGGAAAGTACTTGGGCCGATAATCGGTAAAACCAAATATGGACCAGATGGCACGCTGTAATAACCAAGTGTTGTGCCGAACCCTTCTTCTTCCATATCTAAGCCCAAGCGTCTCGCTGGGTCTGCAAAACCTAAAGTGGTTACTGTATTAATGGTAAAACGACCTAATGACTTCGCCGCACGTGATGGACGACCTTGTACCAATTGATTTACGGCATTCCAAGGTTCATTTAAGTTTTTACGAAAAGAACGATAAGCACCACGCACACTATCAGGAACTTTAGTTTTGTATTGTACGGCTACTGGTCTTGCAAAATTCCGGTCTAAGAAATCATTAAATGCAAAGGTTTCACGATTTAAGGCTTCTAAAGGATCTTTGATGCTATCAGGCTGTGCAGCATTGGCATTCACTTTTAAATCATTCGCTTTTACATTTTTAAGTTCTTTTAAAGATTCAAGTCTAGAAACCTGTGTCGTCGATGATTCATCTGGTGCAACTTCATTTACAGAAGCGTCGCTTGCGGCTGTAGTAGAGAGCTCATCATTTGCTTGTACAGTAGAAGCAAAACTAACCGCTAAAAGTGTTGCACATAAATAATAGTGAGTATGTTGCATAATAGATCCAAGACGATTCTTAATGTCGCAAGCAACTTAAGTGGTCTAAATTAAAGAGTATGGAGCGTATTGTAACAGTTGTTATGAGCTCAGTATTAAAACAAATTTGATCAAAATATGTAATAAAACTGCTTTTTTGCCGATTAAATGAACGGATGAACGCTTTTTTTGAATTAATTTAAAAAAGGGTGTTGCAAGTGT
>NZ_JAACKC010000011.1 GCF_009939195.1 Acinetobacter kanungonis
GCACGTCTGTTGCTTTTTTCCACGAATTTATGCAAAAAACGTGTTTTTCACTCATTTTTTAAGCGCTTTTACACTTAAATCTCATATTTCTTTCCATTTTTCTCTCTTTTATCTGTCTAGATTGGGCCTCAATCTCTTTTTTAGTTTTTTAGATCCACTCTTAATAAAAAAAGCACAACCTAGGTTGTGCTTTGGGGGTTACGCTGTTCGTGAATCAAAATGAGCTTTCGAGTTCTTCCAACTCCATCATCAAACCTAGCATCTCTTCTTCAGTTTGCTCTAACTTGGTTTTAAGTTGATTTTGCTCATCCATCAATTTTAATAAATCTTGCTTACGCTCGGCGTCATACAAAGTACTGTCCCCCAGCAAGGTTTCAATTTCTTGTAAGCGTGGTTGTAACTTTTCCATTTGCGATTCGCATTTCTCAATGTTCTTACGAATTGGACGAGTTTGTTCACGCTGACGTGCGGCTTCTTTGCGCTGCGCTTCTTTATCCAGTTTAGAAATCGCAGGTTTCGCTTCGACCTGTGATTGAACTGGAGCAGCAGGTTGCTGACCATTCTTCATCATATCGATACGCGCTTGGCGTAACCATTCTGCATACGCAGTTAAGTCACCATCAAAGTCACGGCACGTGCCTTGGTGGACCAACAACAATTCATCACAGACGCTGGCAATCAATTGACGTTCATGTGACACCAACACCACAGCACCTTCGAAATCTTGTAGAGCCATGGTCAGTGCATGGCGCATGTCCAGATCCAAATGGTTGGTTGGTTCATCTAGAATTAAGACATTTGGGCGTTGCCAAACGATTAATGCCAAGGCTAAACGGGCACGCTCACCGCCAGAGAAGCTTTCGCTTGGCGTATCCATGCGCTCGCCACTAAAGCCAAAGCTGCCAAGGAATGAACGTAATGTTGCTTCACTAATTTTCGGGTCTGCAATACGTGCCAATTGCAACATTGGACTTGCATTCCCGTCCAACGCATCCATCTGATGCTGGGCGAAATAACCAATATTGAGTAATTCTGAGGCTTTGCGATGTCCTGCCAATAAAGGTAAATCACCCACCAAGGATTTAATCAGGGTAGATTTACCCGCACCATTCATCCCCAATAAACCAATTCGACTGGTCGGGGTAATTTGCAGATTGACATTGGTCACGATCAGTTTGTCACCATAACCAATATCAGCACTTTCAAGCTCCAGTAAGGGTGAACTCATTTTCGACGGTTCACGGAAACTAAACGTAAACGGCGTATCCACATGTGCAGCCGAAAGTTCCTGCATCCGCTCTAATTGTTTAATACGACTTTGCGCCTGTTTGGCTTTGGTGGCTTGTGCTTTAAAGCGGTCGATATATTTTTGCAAATGTGCACGAGTTTCTAATTGCTTTTCGTACGCCTGTTGTTGTTGCGCCAAACGCTCGCTGCGGGTACGCTCAAAAGTCGAGTAATTTCCTGTATATAAGGTCAATTCTTGATTTTCGATATGCAGGATATGATCGGTGATGGCATCCAAGAAATCACGGTCATGCGAAATCAACACCAATGTGCCTTCATAGGCTTTTAACCAGTCTTCTAACCACAAAATCGCATCTAGGTCTAAATGGTTGGTCGGTTCATCTAGCAATAGTAAATCTGAACGGCTCATCAGGGTACGTGCCAGATTCAGACGCATACGCCATCCGCCTGAAAAACTTGAAACATCGAGCTGTGATTGATGTTCAAAGAAACCTAAGCCCGCCATGAGTTGTGATGCTTTGGCCGCAGCCGAATAGCCATGAATTTCATCAAAGCGACCATATAAATGCGCCAGTTCATCATTGCTTAAGTTTTCTGGATGATCCAGTTTATGCTGAATCTCCCAATATTCTTCATCGCCCGATAAAACAAAATCAATCGCTTTCATATCTAGAGCTTTGATTTCTTGAGCCATATGTGCAACTGTCCAGACGGCTGGACGGGTCAAACTGCCTTCATCGGCACCCAATTCACCTAAAAATGCAGCAAATAAGGTCGATTTACCCGCACCATTCACCCCTGTTAGACCAATTTTCCAGCCTGGATGCAGTTGCATAGAGGCTTTTTGGAACAAAACTCGTCCCCCACGGCGTATAGAAAGTTGATCTAACTGAATCATTACAAAGACTGGCACATAAAAAGTTAGCGCTATTCTAAAGGAAGTCGCTCAGAAAACAAAAAGTACAAATGAATGCCGATCTAAATGTTATTGATCGGAAATAGAGTAAAAACTCTATTTTATCTAAATAAAACATGCTTATATAAATTTGTTCCTGAAAAATCAAAAGAATGAGGTGGAATCGTGAAGCAAGCCTTTTTGATCTTATCGACAGCAATGCTCTTTAATTTGTCTAATGTCGCTCACGCCAAGAGCAATATCTGTGTATTCGATTTACTGGGCAAATCAGGAGAATCATATAAATTTCTGGAGGAATGGGCATTGGCCAGCAAAAACTGGGGCGCCCAGATCAATCTGACAGCCTATAAAGATGAAGCTCAATTAGACCAAGACTTCAAAGCAGGTGTCTGCGATGGCTTCTATATGACCTCGATGCGGGCACGCAATTATAATAAATTTGCAGGTTCGATCGATGCCTTAGGCGGTGTACCCAATAATGCGATTGCGCAAAAAGCCATTATTTATGTCTTGGACAAGAGAAATCAAAAACGCTTGATTACCAAATCAGGAAAAGACACCTATGAAGTCGCGGGCATTGGTCAGATTGGTCCTGCTTATTTATTTGTACGCGATAAAGCGGTGAATAGTGTAGAAAAGCTGAATGGTAAAAAAATTGCGGTGATGGAATTCGATCAAGCCCAGAAAATTATGGTGAAACGGGTCAATGCTGTGCCCGTAATGTCTGAAATTTCTAATTTCGTGAAAAAGTTTAATCAAAACGAAGTCGATGTTGTCCCTGCCCCAGCCTATGCGTTTAAACCCTTGGAAATCCATAAGGGATTGGGCAGTAACGGCGCGATGATCAACTTTCCCGTGCTGAATGTCACCGCAGATCTGATTCTACGCCCTGAAAAATTTCCAGATGGCTTTGCTGCTCAATCGCGGCAATGGTTTGTTCGCCAATTGCCTAAAAGTTTTGCCATGGTGCAACGGGTAGAAGCCTCGATTCCCGCGAAATACCGAATGGAGCTGGACAAGGAAGATAAAGAAAAATACCAAAAGCTGCTGCGTGATGCACGCATGGATCTGACCCAGCAAGGTATTTATGACCCAACCATGATGACCGTCCTCAAAAAAGCCCGCTGTACTGTGGAACGGACCAATTTTGAATGCTCACTCGGTGGTGAATAATTTTTGGATCACTTTTGAGTAGCAAGTACATTATTCAATTGACTGATTTTTATGAGAACACGGCTTCGTATTGGACAAATTGACAGCAATTTTACTCAGCGTGTCATTTTTTTATTTAAAAATGGAGTAAATACTCTATTTATACATACAAAACTTGCTTAATATTGTCTGCGTGTAAGGACACTAAAAACAAGAATCAATCTGAAAAGGATGAACACAATGAAAAAAGTCATGTTAGGTTTCGCTGCAGTGACTGCGATGGGTCTATCAGCGACCACGCAAGCCGCACAGGTAGATGTCTGTGTGTTTGATTTGCTTGGAAAATCAGGTGAGTCTTATCAAATGGCGCAAGAATGGGCATTAGCAGCGAAAGGTTGGGGAGTCGATATCAATCTGATTCCACGTCAAGATGAAGCGGTTGCAGACAACGATTTTAAAGCTGGTAAATGTGACGGCGTATTTATGACTGCCATGCGTGCCCGTCAATACAATAAATTTGCAGGTTCGATTGATGCCTTGGGTGGTGTACCCAGCAATGCCATTGCACAAAAAGCCATTAGCTTTGCTCTAGACCAGCGTAATGCCAGCAAAATGGTCACGACTCTGGGGGGTAAAAAATATGAAGTTGCAGGCATTGCACCACTCGGTTCTGCCTTTATTTTTGTTCGTGACAAAAACATCAACTCGATTGAAAAAGCCGCAGGCAAAAAATTCGCGGTATTAGGCTATGACCAAGCACAGAAAATTATGGTGCAACGTGTCGGGGCACAGGCCGTCATTTCAGATGTCTCGAACTTCGTGGCGAAATTCAATAATGGTCAGGTGGATATGGTCGGTGCACCAGCCTATGCCTATAAACCCTTAGAAATTTACAAAGGTTTGGGTAACAGTGGTGCCATGTTCAACTTCCCTGTACTGCAAGTGACCGCTGACTTTGTGATTCGCCCAGAACAGTTCCCTGCAGGCTTCGGACAAAAATCCCGTGATTGGTTTGTGAAAAATCTGCCAAAAAGCTTCGCCATGATTAACCGCCTTGAAGCCGCAATTCCTGCCAAATACCGCATGAATCTGAGTGCTGAAGATAAAACCAAATATCAAAAGATGTTACGTGATGGTCGTATCGATCTCACCAAACAAGGCATTTATGATGCCAGCATGATGAGTGTTTTGAAGAAAGCACGTTGCTCTGTCGATAAAGCCAATTTCGAATGTTCAATGGCTGGTGAATAAACCTAAAATCAATCATTAAAGCCTAGATTCTTCTAGGCTTTTTTCTGTTTATCTTCTGTCTCCTATGCCAATGCAGATCCTGAAAAACAGGCTAAGCTTGAGCACAGGTAACATCATTATTTTACCGCGACATGATGAAGAATCTCATCACAACACTATAAAAAGAATGGAATAAGGACAATTCATATGATGACAGCATCATCCAAGCAACTTTTGATTGGACTCGGACTCTGTGCTGCAACCAGCCTTGTACAAGCCAAACAAGTGGTTTGCGTATTTGACTTGGTCGGGAAAAGTGGCGATGTATATGCCCTAATGAAAGACTATCAATTGGCTGCCAAAAACTGGGGCGCGGATATTGAACTACGAGTGGCGCAAAATGAAGCCGTAATTGCGGAAGATTTTAAAGCAGGCAAATGTGATGGCATCAGCGTTACGGGCATGCGGGGACGTCAATTTAATGATTTTACAGGTTCGCTGGATGCGATTGGGGCAATTCCCAATCTCAAACTGGCGGTCAAAGTGATGCAAGGTTTAGCCAATCCCACCTTCAGTAAATATATGGTAAAAGGCAAATATGAAATTGCGGGGGTAATTCCTGTTGGTGATGCCTATTTAATGGTGAATGACCGCAAAATTAATACTGTGGCAAAGGCCGCAGGGAAAAAGATTGCGGTACTGGATTATGACCAAGCACAAAAAATTATGGTGCAGCAAGTCGGTGCTCAAGCGGTCAGTTCAGATGTTACCAATTTCGGCAGTAAGTTTAACAATGGTCAGGTCGATATTATTGGCGCTCCAGCGGCAGCCTTTAAGCCGCTCGAACTGCATAAAGGTTTAGGCAGCAAGGGCGCAATTGTGAACTATCCAATCTTACAGGTCACAGGCAATATCATTATTCGTCCCGAACGCTTTCCTAAAGGCTATGGTCAACAATCCCGTGAATGGGTAAAAGCACAATTACCACGTGCCTTTGATATTTTAGGCAAGATGAAAGCCGATATTCCAACGAAGTACTGGATGGATGTTCCTGCTGCCGACAAACCTGGCTATCAAAAAATGATGCGTGAAGCGCGGATTAATTTGACCCAGCAAGGCGTCTACGACAAACGCATGATGAAACTGCTATGGCAATTCCGCTGTAAAGAAGATGCCAAAAATTTTGAATGTGGTCTGCAAGATGAAAACTACAAATAATCTTGATAAAATTACTCTGATTTGACTTTTAATCTTCGAATATTGACCATATATTGAGTATGCTATACTAGACATATGGTCTTTTTATTTTTTAAAAGACCCGAGAACCGAACAGAGGAATCTATCATGACTGCTCCAGCGCTTGAGTTGACTGACAATGCTGCAAATAAAGTACGCCAATTGCGCGATAGTGAAGGCAACCAAGATTTAATGTTACGTGTTTATGTAACGGGTGGGGGCTGTTCAGGCTTTTCTTATGGCTTTAACTTTGCCGACAATATGAATGAGGATGATGCCGAGTTCATTAATGGCGATGTAAAAATGCTGGTTGACTCACTGAGCTATCAATATCTCGTCGGTTCAGTAGTCGATTATGTGGAAGGTCTAGAAGGTTCACGTTTTATCGTACAAAATCCGAATGCAACTACAACTTGCGGCTGTGGATCATCTTTCTCGATTTAAGCCGATTACAGAATTTAAAAAACCTCCTGAATTGGAGGTTTTTTTTATGGGGGCCTAGACCGCAGTCATACTGCCTAAAATACGATAGCCATCCGCGCCTGTCACCGCAGGTAAATTACCGCTCAGGTATTCGACAAAACGCATCGCCAACCAAGCAAAAGCCGTAGCTTCCACCCACGTCGGACTTAGGCCCAAATCTGCGGTACTTTGGACTGTCCATTGGTGCTTACGCAAACGCCAGCGTAGTTGTTCTAATAACTGTGAATTATAAGCTCCACCACCACACACGTAGACTTCACCTGTATCCATGCTGGAACGATAAATGGCTTTTTTAATGGCACGCGTGGTCAGTTTTAATAAGGTGGCTTGGACATTTTCAGGCGTATCTTCCAATTCATCATAAGCCAGCTCGTCATTACGCCAGTCCATGAGCTGATCATCCAGCCAATCCAGATTAAAATCTTCACGCCCAGTACTTTTCGGTGGCTCTTTGGCGAAAAACTCATGCGCTTGTAAACGTTCTAACAAACTACGAATCGGCTGACCATAGCCTGCCCAATTGCCATTTTCATCATACGGTTGACCGGTATAACGATGGCACCATGCATCCATCAGAATATTGGCAGGTCCGGTATCAAAACCCGATACTTGCTCTGGTGCACCTGCAGGTAAAAGGCTGACATTAGCGATGCCACCCAAATTCAGAATTACACGATGAATACTTTCATGTTGGAATAAGGCTTGATGAAAAGCAGGCACCAGCGGCGCACCCTGCCCTCCTGCTGCCATATCACGACGGCGAAAATCGGACACCACTGGAATTTTGGTGATTTCGGTAATGATATTCGGATCACCAATCTGTAAGGTAAAACCATGCTCTGGTCGATGGCGAATGGTTTGCCCATGTGAACCAATGGCTTTAATTTGGCCACGATCCAGTTGATGCTGTTCAATCAGCGTATTGATGCCTTCACCAATCATTTTCGCCAAAGCCACATCCGCTTTGCCCATACGATCAATTTCGTTGTCATCTGGCAAAGTCAGTGCCATCAGTTCATCGCGTAAATCGGGGTCAAAAGCCAAGGTGAGCGTGGCATGCAACTGCAATGGATCGAATGAAGCGGCCACAATATCTACCCCATCCATGCTGGTGCCGGTCATTACCCCAATATAGATTGCTGTCATGATTATTCTAAAGCCTGCAATGTGCTGAAAAAGTGTTAGTATATCGCACAAATTGAATAACTGATGTGTTTGGGTTTTGTGATGTCAAATTTCCTGCCAGCTGAAGAACAGCTTGCCCTCATTCAACGAGGCACTCATGAAATTATCTCTGAAGAGGATCTGTTAAAGAAACTCAAAGAGAATCGTCCTCTAAAAATTAAAGCGGGCTTCGACCCGACTGCACCTGACTTACACTTGGGTCATACGGTGCTGATCAACAAATTAAAAACCTTCCAAGACCTCGGTCATGAAGTGTTTTTCTTGATTGGTGACTATACTGCGATGATCGGTGATCCAACGGGTAAAAGCGCAACTCGCCCACCGTTGTCACGTGAACAAGTCTTAGAAAATGCCAAAACCTATCAAGAGCAAGTCTTTAAAATTCTTGATCCAAACAAAACCAAAGTGGTGTTTAACTCAGAATGGTTTGCGACCAAAACTGCAGCTGATTTAATTCAGTTGGCTTCACAGCAAACTGTTGCGCGTATGTTAGAGCGTGATGACTTCACCAAGCGTTATAACAACCAACAACCGATTGCGATTCACGAGTTCTTGTATCCACTGGTACAAGGTTATGACTCTGTTGCCTTACATGCCGATGTCGAATTGGGCGGTACGGATCAGACCTTCAACTTGTTAATGGGGCGTACTTTGCAAGGTCGTTATGATCAAGAAGCGCAAGTGTGTATTACCGTGCCAATTCTTGAAGGCTTGGATGGCGTCAACAAAATGTCTAAATCTTTAGGCAACTACATTGGCGTATTTGATACCCCAGGGGCAATGTATCAAAAAGTCCTTTCTATGCCAGATGCTTTGATTGAACGTTATTTTGATCTACTCAGCTTTAAATCGGTTGAAGAAATTAAAGTCCTGCTCCAAGAAATTGCAGAAGGTCGTAACCCACAAGAAGTGAAGAAGATTCTTGCACTCGAGTTGGTTGAACGTTTCCACGGCGCTGAAGCGGCTGCCAATGCCCATAAAGGTGCAGGCAACATCATTACTGAAGGTGAACTGCCAGAAGGGACCCCTGAAGTGACCATTTCACGTGCCGAGTTTGGTGGTGAAATATTTATTGCCTCGATTGTGCGTGCAGCGGGTTTAACCAAAAATGCGGCGGCGGCTAAAGATGCTGTTTCACGTGGAGCCGTTAAAGTCGACTGGAATGTGGTTGATGCCAGCTTCTCTGTGAATGAAAACATCACCCTGATTGTTCAAGCGGGTAAAAAAGCCATTGCGAAAGTGACGTTTACCGACTAATCCACGCAAAGCGAAAAGCAGGTCACTCGACCTGCTTTTTTTATGTCTAAAAATCAACTTAATCGAATAAGCCCACCAGTTTTTTTTTACAAAAGCGTAACTCTACAATTCGCCATGCATCAGATTGGAAATGCCACGTTTCCTGAATAACCTGTTCAGGCTGCGCCAAATGCAACAGGATTCGGCATTCTGTTTGAGTCGGATTAAACTCAAACATTTCAGTCTGAATCTCTAAATGACGCGGCTTCCATACCCCATTTTGCACTGCATGCTGAATACTGGCGTAACGGCTTAAATTGCTTTCTACTTTGCCTTGCGCTTCATACACCACCTTAAACTCTGGATGCTCGTATTGCATCAACTCTTGCACCTGCCCTGTATAAAAGGCATTTAGCCAGTGGTCACGGCACTGCTCCAAACTTAAATCCATCGTCTTCCCTCGCTGTTATTTTTATTCAGCATGCCACAGCAATAAGTCAGTTTAATAACTCTCACCAAAACCCAACAAAACAACCTGCCATAAAAAAAGCAGCCCTGAGGCTGCTTTTAAAAATCACAACTGCTTAAGCATCAATATCTGCATTCAAGGCATTCTCTTCAATGAAGGCACGACGTGGTTCTACATCATCCCCCATCAAACACGAGAACATACGGTCAGCTTCAATCGCATCATCAATGGTGACTTGCAACATGTTGCGGTTTTCAGGATCCATGGTGGTTTCCCAAAGCTGTTCCGCATTCATCTCACCCAAACCTTTATAGCGCTGGATCATCATGCCGCGACGCGAGTCTTGTAAAATATGCTGCCAAACCTGATGGAAATTGCTGACCGCAATTTTACGCTCACCTTTCTCCAAATAAGCACCTTCTTCAAGCAGGCTGAACCAGCTCTTCGAATTCTTGAGTAAACGTACATATTCAGTCGAAGACAATAAGCCCGCATCAAGTAAATAACTATGCGGCAAGTTATGCACATAAATGGTAATGCGTGGGAAATACACCACCGCTTTTTCACCATCTGGCAATTCTTTATCAAAGGCTTCCAGTGTTAACTCAGGACGCAAGCTCGGCTGAACTTTTTCCACTGCGGCACGTAATTGCTCACCCCAGTGTTGCACATAAGCCAAATCTTGCGAGTGGTCGAATTTGTAAGTTTCCAATGAAATCAAACCATCCAACAAACTTGCAGGATAACGCTGGGTTAAACGCTGTAAGCTCTTCTGCGAAGTCTGATAATCCGCAATCACGTTGGCTAAAGCCTCACCGCGAATCGCAGGTGCTTCAGCGCTGATGTGTAGTGCCAAGTCATCAATCGCATTCGAAATCAGGAAGGTTTCCAATGCTTCATTGTCTTTGATGTACTGCTCTTGCTTGCCTTTCTTCAACTTATACAATGGCGGCTGGGCAATATAAATATGACCACGCTCCACCAATTCTGGCATTTGGCGGAAGAAGAAAGTGAGTAACAAGGTACGAATATGTGAACCATCGACGTCGGCATCGGTCATGATGATGATTTTGTGATAACGCAACTTGTCAGGATTATATTCTTCACGCCCAATACCACAGCCAAGCGCCGTGATCAGGGTGCCGACTTCCTGAGAAGAAATCATCTTGTCAAAACGTGCACGTTCCACGTTCAGGATTTTACCTTTTAACGGTAAAATTGCCTGCATTTTACGATTACGTCCTTGCTTGGCTGAACCACCCGCAGAGTCACCCTCGACCAGATACAGTTCAGACATCGCTGGATCTTTTTCCTGACAGTCTGCTAACTTACCAGGCAAACCTGCGATATCCAGTGCACTTTTACGACGCGTCATTTCACGTGCCTTACGCGCAGCATCACGGGCACGTGCAGCATCAATAATCTTGCCTGCAATGGATTTTGCCGCCGCAGGATTCTCAAGCAAGTACTCCGAGAACGCTTTGTTCATGGCTTGCTCGACCGCAGGCTTCACTTCACTCGACACCAGTTTTTCTTTGGTTTGTGAAGAGAACTTCGGATCTGGCACTTTGACAGAAATAATCGCCGTTAAACCTTCACGAGCATCATCACCCGTAACCGCAACTTTCTCTTTTTTCAGCAGGCTCTCATTTTCCATATAGCTATTTAAGCCACGGGTCAATGCTGCACGGAAACCAGCCAAATGTGTTCCGCCGTCTTTTTGTGGAATATTGTTGGTAAAGCAACGCACGTTTTCTTGATAAGAATCGTTCCACTGCAAAGCCACTTCAACCCCAATGCCATTTTCAGCTTGCGTAGTGAAGTGAAAAATTTCATTCAGATGGTTTTTGCCCTGATTGATATATTTTACAAACTCAGACAAACCACCTTCGTAGTCATACACGTGTTCTAGGTTGATCCGCTCATCACGCAGAACAATACGCACACCTGCATTCAGGAATGAAAGTTCACGTAAACGGCGCGCCAAAATATCCACATTAAAAATGGTCTGGCTAAAGGTTTCCGCACTTGGCCAGAAACGTACGATCGTACCTGTCGTTTCAGTATTACCAATCACTTTTAAAGGATACTGCGGATCACCGTGACGATATTCTTGTTGATGAATATGTCCAGCACGGTGAATGGTTAATTCGAGCTTGCTCGACAAGGCATTTACCACGGAAACACCTACACCGTGTAAACCACCTGAAACTTTATAGCTATTATCATCAAACTTACCGCCGGCATGCAGAATGGTCAAAATTACTTCTGCGGCAGACACCCCTTCTTCAGGGTGAATATCGGTTGGAATACCACGCCCGTTATCCGAAACGCTCACCGACTCATCTTCATGAATCGTCACCAAGATTTCATCACAATGACCTGCTAAAGCTTCATCAATGGCGTTATCCACCACCTCAAACACCATGTGATGCAAACCTGTACCATCATCAGTATCGCCAATATACATACCTGGGCGCTTACGAACGGCATCCAAACCACGCAAAACTTTAATGCTGGAGGAATCATAAGCCTTTTCGTTGCTTTGTTCTGTTTGAGTGACAGATTGGTCTTCTGAACTCATGGTTACTCCCTAGTGAAAAATCGGTCTATCCAAAGATGGGAAATCATTGCACAACACATGCCACTCGACCATTTTCCACGTGGAACAATTGGTGGGAAATAGACAAGTCATGTAAATGTTTTTGCACAGATTCATGCTCTAAAGTGGTAATAAAAACTTGACTACCAAGTTGGCTTAATCGCTCAATTAAACGTTGTTGTGCGGCTAAATCTAATTCTGCTGTCAGATCATCTAATAATACCACAGTTTCCTTATTACAGGCATGTAGCATTGCAATCTGGGAGAGTTTTAGCGCCATAATCAACAGCTTTTTTTGTCCACGCGATAAAACAATATCCGCCTCCCCCATCGGGGTTTTTAAGCGTAAATCGGCACGGTGTGGACCGTATTCGGTATAGCGTCGATCGACGTCTTTTTGATGATGACTGCACAGGTCATTCCATAACCCATGCTCAGTATGAAAACCCGCGACATATTCCAGTTCAATGCTTAAATTAGGTAATAATTGCTGCAAATCTTGCTGAAAATAAACATTCCACTGCTCCACAATCGCTACGCGCTGGGAATGCAAAATTTCACCATATTCACCCAGCATTTTATTCCACGGCTCCAACTGCTCCAAACTTAATGAACGTTGTGATTTTAGCAAGCTATTGCGTTGTTTCAATGCACGAGAATAATACTGCCAAGCATGATAAAACTCAGGTTCCACGTGAAACATGAGCCAGTCCAACAATTGTCGTCGAGGCTTTGCACCATGATCAATAATATCGGTGCTTTGTGGGTCAATATGTTGTAAGGGCAGCAGTTTGGCCAGTTGCCCTTGGGTGGCGATGTGGTCACCATTGACCTTCATCACCTGCTCTCCACTTATGTGCTTTTGCATCCCTACTTTTTCACTGGCAGATTGTGCAAAAACCACGGCATTTTGAGCATCATACAGAATATAGTGTTTAGGAATATGGGTACGAAAGGAACGCCCTGTCGCCAGCAAATGAATGGCTTCCAAAATTGAAGTTTTACCCGAACCATTCGCACCATAAAAGACGTTAAACGGCTGCAACTCAGAGAGTGCAACCGTCTTTAAATTACGAACACGTTCGATATTTAAACGCGTAATATGCATAATAAATCTAGTGCTTAGACACGCATCGGCATCACGACATAAGTCTGATCGGTATGTGCAGGATCATGTACCAATACCGACTGATTGGCTTCAGTCATGGTCATCGACACATCATCACCATCCAATACACTGAGTACATCCAGTAAATACTGCGCATTAAATGACATTTCTAACGGCGCATCGTTATATTGAATCGCCAAATCTTCAATGGCTTCATCTTGTTCAGGGTTATTGGCACGTAACTGCAAGGTATCGGTACTAAAATTCAAGAACACACCACGAAGTTTTTCATTACTTAAAATCGACACGCGCTGTAGAGACTGCTTAAACACATCATGGGCAATCATTACATTTTTGTCGCCACCACGTGGAATCACACGGCGATAATCCGGGAATTTTCCATCAATCAATTTCGTGGTAAAACGAACGGTAATCGGACCCTGCTCTTTATCACGGCTTGGCGTGTTGATGGTGACATTCAACAATTCACGACCAATCAATAAAGACAATTGCTCATCTTCAATACTCAGTAAACGCTGTAATTCACCCACAGCTTTACGTGGCACAATTGCTTGAATCAATTGCTGGGTATTTGAAGACGCTAAAGTTTCACATAAGGCCAAACGGTGACCATCAGTCGTGACTGCACGCAATTGATTTTCATCAATTTCCAATAAGGTACCCGTTAAATAGAAACGTACATCTTGCACCGCCATCGCAAAGGCAGTTTTTTCAAATAAACGCTTTAATTCACGCTGAGTCACGGCAACTTGCGTGCCTTGCGTATTTTCAGTGTTTAACAGCGGATAATCTTCCGCAGGTAAAGTCCCCAAGACAAAACGACTGTTGCCCGATTTCAGAATACAACGTTGATCTTCAGTAATTTGAATATCAATGAGAGCAGCACTTGGTAAAGACTTACAAATATCCATGAGTTTACGTGCAGGAACTGTAGTCTCACCTGCTTGTAAACAAGCACCTTCCATCAAGTTGGTGCTTGCCACCAATTCAACTTCCAAATCCGAACCTGTAATCGCCAAAGCATTTTGACTCACTTGTACTTTAACATTCGACAAAATGTTTAAGGTGTGGCGACGTTCCACCGCTCCTACCACATGTGAAAGAACATTAAGTAAACTTTCTTTGGCGATTTTTAAACGCACGATGCATTCCTCGAAAAAACTGAAGATGAAATATAAATAAATGTATTTTTAGCAGTGTACTATGCGGCAGAATATACCGCATTGCAAGAATAGAATTTGAGCAATAAGGTTTAACTTTGCAACAGGCGCTGCAAGTTTTTGTAATCCTCATTAAAGATCGGATCATCTTCTCTGAGGCTTTGCACTTTTTCACAGGCATGCATCACGGTACTGTGATCACGACCACCAAATGCCATGCCAATTTCAGGGAAACTGTCCCCTGTCAGCTCACGAGCTAAGCCCATTGCCAATTGACGTGGACGTGCATAAATTCGGGTACGTTTCGGACCAATCAACTCTTTCAGAGGAATCCGGAAATATTCACTCACCACACGTTGAATATTTTCTGTACTGATGGTTCGTGCACGGATGGCTAAAACATCTTTTAGCGACTCTCGCACCACATCCAGATCGATCGAAGTGCCTTTGAAACGTGAAATCGCAACCACTTTATTCAGTGCGCCTTCTAATTCACGCACATTGGCAACCACTTGCTGCGCAATAAAGAGTGCACAGTTCCGAGGTAAATCAACCCCACTGCTCTGCGCTTTCTTTAATAAAATTTCAATTCGCGTTTCGATATCCGGTGGTTCAACGCCAACCGACAAGCCCCAAGAAAAACGGGACACCAAACGTGCATCCAGCTCCGTCAATTCTTTTGGATAACGATCTGAAGTTAAAATAATTTGTTTAGATTCATCAAGCAAGGCGTTAAAGGTATAGAAAAACTCAACCAAACTGGCTTCTTTACCCGCCAACAAATGAATATCATCGACCAAGAGTAAATCTAGAGAACGACAATTTTTCTTAAATTCTTCAACTTTGCCTTGTTGTAAGGAACTGACAAAATCTTGCACAAAACTTTCCGCCGTCATGTACATCACACGTGCATTCGGTTTTGCCTGTAATAACGCATTACCCACGGCTTGCATCAAATGGGTTTTACCCAAACCTGTCGGACCATATAAAAACAATGGGTTATGCTGTGAAGCACCCAATTGTGTCAATACTTTACGACAAGTCTCTGCTGCCATCTGGTTAGAGCGACCTTCAACAAACAAAGAAAATGTAAACAAAGGATTGAGTAAGCGCTTTTTGTTCTTTAACTGCGCCTCATCTTTCTCTTTCTTCACCTTTGCAACGGGTGCAGGCGCGGCTGTTTCTAGTGCCGCAGTCGTCGTCGCGGGCTGTTCACTTGGGGATAAAATCGCGCCTGGACGCGAATCTACCATAATTTCGACATGGCGAACGCGTCCTTCAGACAATTGTTCCGCCAAAATGGTGATCAGTTCTAAATGATGTTCCTGAATATAGCGCGTCCAATATGGATTAGGCGCATATAGTCGCAAAGTGTCATCCAACTCTTCAGCAACTAAAGGGCGAATCCACATTGTAAAAACATTTCCAGAGAGCTCTTGTCGCAAGCGAGTTAAGCAGTCTGTCCAAAGCATGTGAAACCCCTATTCATCCATTTTTAAATTTAAAAACACCAGTGTCCGCCAAAGCGGGTCGCCATTCTAACCAAGTTATCCACATCTGTCATGAAGAATTCTGCAGAAATTGCTCAAAAAAGAAATAAACAATCTAAATTTAAATTCAAAACCACATGTGGATAAAAAAACCCACAAGCTGTGGATAAAAAAAACCATCAAGTTATCCACAATTCTTTAAAGTCTTAAAAACATAGATATCCACAATGCTAATACTTGTTTTTATATAGTAAAAATAGGTTTTCCACAGAAAAAACGCTCCTTAATAAGAATAAATTTAAATTTTAAAATTTGAATTTATTTATAGGATTTGACTTTGCTGTGGATAACCCAAACACCAGAATAAATTTAAATTTATAACTTCAGAGTGTTTATACTTATGTGGATAAATTTGTGCATAATATTGTTTATAACTTATTTTCCATTATTTAACAAGTTATTATGATGTGAATACTTTTTTATGGGCTTGAACGTTTAATGAAAGGCTTGAAGTCAAAAATTGAGTAGTTACAAGTTTATTTATGCGGAATTGGTGTTTTTGATTGACAGCTCAAGCAATGAACACTAAAATCGCGGACCTTTATAGAAAGATCAATTTTTGGAGTTTCGATATGAAACGTACATTCCAACCATCTGAATTAAAGCGTAAGCGCGTTCATGGTTTCCGTGCTCGTATGGCTACTAAAGCTGGTCGTCAAGTATTAGCTCGCCGTCGTGCAAAAGGTCGTCACAGCTTAACTGTTTAATCTGTTAACGCTTAAACGATTTTGGGTGTTATGACACTTTATGACTTCGGCGCAGAGCGGCGTCTTCGCTGTGCTGCCGATTATAAAGTAGTGTTTGATGGTGCGCTTTTTAAAGTGCATCAACCCCACTTCTTGTTTCTTGCAACATATTCCAAACAACCTAACAGTCGTTTGGGAATTGTTGTTGCTAAGAAGAAAGTGCGCCGTGCGCATGAAAGGAATCGAGTAAAACGACTTGCTCGCGAAAGTTTTCGCCTGCATCAAATGCAATTGGATGCCTTGGATATTGTGGTTATGCCTAAAGTTGGTATAGAAACAGTCGCCAATTCAGAATTGCATCAGCAATTACAATTTGCTTGGCAAAAGCTGCAACGCATTGCTAAAAAGCATTCAAAAATAGCTCCCTCCCCACAGAAGTAGAGAAGGCCAATGGTACGTGTGCTGCATTGGTTGATTCGATTCTATCAGATCGCGATTAGTCCGCTGTTAGGACCACGCTGTCGTTATATACCTACATGTTCTCAATATTCATTGGAAGCAATCCATACGCATGGAGCTGTACGGGGTGTTTGGTTGGCTAAAAATCGTATTTGTCGATGTCATCCATGGGGCGGCTCGGGCTATGATCCTGTTCCCGCAAAAGCAATTCGTTTTATTTCATTTCAGCAAATCGATTCTCAAACGCATCTCGTTGCTGTACCCTTTCGTGGATGTTTATGGAATCAAAATCACTCTAACTTTTTGGGGTAATAGATATGCAACAATGGGCCAGGATTGCAATTCTAGGAGCCATGTTTGTCGTCGCATATTTGCTTATTTTGGCATGGCAAAAGGACTATGGTCATAATGAAACTCAACAGCAGCCTCAAAAAGCTGCGGTTGTTTCACATGAAGTGTCTGCTGACCTGCCAAATGGACAGACAGCTACGGCTGCTTCAGATGTGCCACAAGCGAATCATGCAGCGCAGCAAACAACAGAATCGACTGCGGCAGCAAGTCAACAGCTTATTTCAGTTCAAACTGACCTTTATCATCTTTGGATTAATCCTAAAGGTGGTGATATTGTTCGTGTTGAATTACTCAATCATGATAAAAACAAAGATAGCGATGAACCGTTTGTTATGCTGGAAAGCGATGCCAAACGTACGTATGTTGCACAATCTGGTTTAATTGGTCTGAATGGACCTGACAGTGGTCGTAATGGTCGTCCTGTCTATGAAATTGAGAAATCTGCATATACTTTAGCTGATGCAAAAGCAGCGAAAGATAAAGACGGCAAGTCAGTTCATGTACTTTCTGTTCCGATGGTCTTCAAGACGGCTGACGGCGTAGAAATTATTAAAACCTTTACCTTCACGCAAGGCGAATACCCTGTTGTGGTGAACCACAAAGTGGTCAACCGCAGTGGTCAAAACTGGCAAGGCCAGATGTTTGGTCAGCTGAAACGTGATAATTCGGAAGATCCAGGTAAATCGGATCAAGGGATTTTCACTCTGGGTACCTTCTTGGGTGGCGCATGGGGTACACCTGAAGAACATTACAACAAGCTTAAATTTGCCAACTTTAACGATGAAAAGTTAAGTGTTGAAGCGAAAGGCGGCTGGATTGCAATGGTTCAGCATTACTTCGTCAGCGCTTGGATTCCAGGCGAGTTGAAGTTGACTCAAGCCAATGGTCAAGCATACAGCGCTAAATTAGAGTCGCGTAAATCGAGTGATGACATGAACATCCTCAGTTTTACTTCACCAACCATCAATGTACCAGCAGGTACAGTGGCAGAAGTGGATGCGACTTTCTATTCAGGTCCTAAAATTCAATCAGAATTGAAAGACTTGGCTGTCGGTTTAAATCAAACTGTAGATTATGGCTGGTTATGGCCAATCGCGAAATTATTGTTCCTTGGCTTACAATTCTTCCATAACTTGGTCGGAAACTGGGGCTGGTCAATCATTTTACTGACGATTTTGGTGAAGTTGATCTTGTGGCCATTGTCGTCGAAGAGCTATCGCTCTATGGCGAAAATGCGTGTGATTGCACCTGAAATGCAGCGTATGAAAGAAGAATTCGGTGAAGACCGTATGCGCTTCTCTCAAGAAATGATGGCATTGTACAAGCGCGAGCAAGTGAATCCACTTTCAGGCTGTTTACCTTTGTTACTACAAATGCCAATCTTCTTGGCATTGTACTGGGTGCTGATGGAAAGTGTAGAATTGCGTCATGCACCTTGGATCCTCTGGATTCAAGACTTATCTGCAATGGATCCGTGGTTTATCCTGCCGTTGTTGATGGGTGCAACCATGTTCATCCAGCAAATGTTGAACCCACAACCTGCCGATCCAATGCAGGCCAAAGTGTTCAAGATCATGCCGATCATGTTCACGGTATTTATGTTGTTCTTCCCTGCAGGCTTGGTACTGTACTGGATTGTGAACAACAGTATTACCATTACTCAACAATGGTTTATCAATAAATCAGTTGAGAAAGCACGTAGCTCGAAAGAAACTGCTTAAGCAGCTTCTCACAGCAACTAGCTGATTAAATCCGCTTAAGATGGTAATCTTAGGCGGATTTTTCTTTGGGTTCGATTAGGACTAAACGTCAGGTGAATTTTATGCAACATCAAACCACTATCGCAGCGATTGCTACTCCGCCAGGTCGTGGGGGGGTGGGTGTAATTCGTCTTTCAGGTCCACAAGCCTATGCCATTACAGAACAGTTGACCCAAAAGGCCTTGCCGAAAGCGCGGATGGCAGGCTTCCGTCAGTTTCTGGATCTTCAGGGTGAAGTGCTGGATGAAGGTCTGGTGATTTGCTTTCCAAACCCGAACTCATTTACCGGTGAAGATGTGGTCGAGTTACAGGGACATGGTGGCCCAGTGATTCAAAATGCCTTGTTAGCACGTTGCCTAGAATTGGGCGCGACAGCGGCAAAAGCAGGTGAATTTTCCATGCGCGCCTTTGAAAATGGCAAGCTGGATTTGGTTCAGGCGGAAGCCATTGCTGATTTGATTGATGCCACTTCGCAGGCAGCCGCGCGTTCAGCGGTACGTTCTTTACAAGGTGCCTTTTCACATAAAGTGAATACGGTTCTCGAAAAACTGATTCATTTGCGTCTGCATGTAGAAGCTGCGATTGACTTTCCTGAAGAAGAAATTGATTTCTTGGCGGATGGCAAGATTCTCTCCTTATTGCAAGACGTACAGCATTCTGTTGCTGCGGTACAGCAATCGGCGCGTCAAGGACAGTTGCTACGTGAAGGTTTGCAGGTGGTGATTGCAGGTAAGCCGAATGCGGGTAAATCTTCCCTGTTAAACGCTTTGGCAGGGATTGAGCGTGCCATTGTGACTGATATCGCGGGAACCACCCGTGATGTACTGCATGA
Source organism: Acinetobacter kanungonis (assembly GCF_009939195.1). Classification (GTDB taxonomy): domain Bacteria; phylum Pseudomonadota; class Gammaproteobacteria; order Pseudomonadales; family Moraxellaceae; genus Acinetobacter; species Acinetobacter kanungonis. The sequence goes on from NZ_JAACKC010000011.1 coordinate 19,685, forward strand.
AAAGATCAGCCTGAATGGCTTACCGATTACCCTCACCGACACCGCAGGCTTGCGTGAAACGGGCGATGTGGTGGAAAAAGAAGGTATTCGCCGCGCGATTAAAGAAATTGAACAAGCCGATTTGTTGTTGTTGGTTTATGACTTGAGCCAAGGTGAAGATCCATTGCAACTGGCGCGTGAATACTTTGAACATCATTTAGAACCTAAGCGTCTGATGTTAATTGGTAATAAATGCGATTTAACTGGTGCTGCAGCTCAAATTGGCGATTTTCAAGGTTTCCGACATATTACAGTCTCTGCTAAACAGGAAACAGGCGTTCAATCGCTCATAGAAGCGATTACAGCGCATGCAGGCTTCCAGCCAGAGGAAGACACCTTTATTGCACGAACACGTCATTTAGACGCAATGAAGCGCACGCAGCACTATCTTGCAGAAGCACATGAGCAACTGGTGGTGTTTCATGCAGGTGAATTGGTGGCTGAGTCATTACGTCTGGCGCAAAATGCCTTGGGTGAGATCACGGGGGACTTCAGTGCAGATGATTTGCTGGGCAAAATCTTTGGCTCGTTCTGTATTGGAAAGTAACCGTTCGATCTCCCCTTTCTCTAATTTCACGCTAACTTGAAAGAATGACAAGGCTTTGTTTCACACAGGACGCAAAGCCTTTTGTTTGCTGTGCCACAAATAAAGCCCGAAACACAGTAGTGCCATGCCAAGGCCAAAACCGCTAACGGCTAGATTTAAACCCCAAAGATCGGCACTGTAACCGACGGCAATAATCTGCACGATCGTTCCCAAATAACCCATGAACAAATAGGTCGAAATGACCGCAGCACGATTGTGTGGATTGGTCATTTGGTGAATCAGACCAAAAGATCCCATGATGCCCAAACCATGCCCTAAACCGACGCCAATATCACTGATAAAGAACAACGGGCTCCAATGGGTTTGCATGCAGATTGCCAAAAGCAGGCAACTCAGAAGCAGTAGAAGCAAACCATAATTTAAGCTACGCGCTGCAGGGAGAGATTTGGCAAAAAATTGGATTAGTGCAGAAATAAACAGAATGCTGGAAATGGCGAGACCACTGACCAAAGGACCATGCCAAGGGATCAGGTCTTTGACAAAGGAGGCCGACAGGGATGCAAACAGACTGAATGCACCAAAAGCACAAAATGCAGTTAAACCTGCAATAAAAAAATGAATCCGTGTCGAGGCGACAGGAAGTTCCAAATGCGGTGCGATTGAAAAGGGTTGTGCTTGAAACGTAGGAGGTTTTAATCGAAAGAGGCCGATCAAACACAGGATTGCCCCTGCAATAATCGGCAGATAAGGCATGAGTAATGGCAATGCAGAAAATTGCGCGATCACACCGCCGATGAAGGGTCCCAAAGCAAAGCCGATCACGGTAATAATTGAACTGAGTTGAGGGGCATGTGCTTTATGATCGTCTGGAATGGTCAGCATTAAACCTAACATCGCGGAAGTGCTGATCAGTCCTGAGGCAATGCCAATAATAAAGCGTCCTAAGCCCAACCAAAGCGCATTGCTGGCAAATGCGGACAGCACCAAACCTGTGATGACAAAAAATAAACCCACTTGCAGGGTACGCAAAAAGCCAAAGCTGTTACTGGCTCGTCCGAAAAACAGCAGTGTGGCTAAACACCCAAACATATAGGCGACAAAGATGTAGGTAATCTGGCTCGGCAGTAAATGCCATAACTGCTGATAAATGGGATACAGCGGACTAGCCAATGCTGTACCAATGGTACCCATGCATAAAGCGAGGCTGATCATCAGGAATGATCGCCAAGGTGGTTGAACCGTCATAAAGCATCACAAAAACTGTCGGAAAAAGCACAGTAAAAAAGAGAAGAGTTCCGACAGCTTAAGCTGAAACTGCTGCTTTAACAATCATTAACCATAGCGTTTTAATAACTTTAGGAACTCTGCCAGTTCAGCCTCATCCAGCTCTGTATCTGGTTTGATCACGTGATGACGCAGATGCGCTTCAATCAATTCGTTCATTAGACCATTCACCGCGCCTTTGACAGCCGCAACTTGTTGCAGAACATCAATACAGGAGCAATCAGGCTGCATCAAGGCTTGATCAACCGCTTGAATTTGCCCTTGTAAACGCTTCACGCGATTTTGAATTTTCTTATCTTCAGATAAATGACCCACACTTTCCTCCAAAAAATAAATATACTACTAGGGAGTATATTGGTGAGAACATCATGCAACATTCAGCACAGCCCAGAACCCATAGCCATCAATTTGATCAAGGGAATCCTTTGGCACAAAAACGAATCTTAATTGCCACTATTTTAACGGCAGTCATGATGCTATTAGAAGTGATTGGTGGCTGGATTTTTAATTCGATGGCATTACTGGCCGACGGCTGGCACATGAGTTCACATATGATGGCGCTCGGATTGGCTTATTTTGCCTATCATGCTGCACGACACTATGCGCAAGACCAGCGTTTTAGTTTTGGAACATGGAAAATTGAGATTCTGGCGGGTTATAGCAGTGCGATTTTGCTGTTGGTCGTGGCCATTTTTATGGCGTTTCAATCGGTTGAGCGACTGCTTCATCCTGTTGATATTCAATACAATGAAGCCATCCCGATAGCGATTCTGGGCTTGGTGATTAACTTGATTTGCGCATGGCTTTTGCATGATGGTCACCATCACCATCACCATCACCATCACCATCATGAGGAATCTCATCATTCGCATGATCATGACCATACTCATGAACATGATTTAAATCAAAAAGCGGCATTTTTGCATGTCGTTGCCGATGCAGTGACATCGGTGTTTGCGATTATGGCCTTGTTTGCAGGAAAATATATGGGCTGGTCATTTCTGGATGCGTTGTTAGGGATTCTCGGGGCGATTTTGGTGGCACGATGGGCCTATGGTTTGATGCAGGAAACCGCAAAAACTCTGTTGGATGCCGAAATGAATCACCCTGTGGTGGCTGAAATTCGTGAAGTGATACAAGATTTACCCGTCAGGGTTGATGTGACGGATTTACATGTCTGGAAGGTTGCCAAAGGCAAATTCGCCTGTATTTTGGCGCTCAGCAGCCATGCCTCAATTAGTGCAGATGAGGTGCGAGAAGCCTTATCGATTCATGAGGAAATTGTGCATGTTTCCGTTGAGATTAATGCTTTAATGCCAAGCTCGACCGTTGATTGGGCGAACAACAGTTAAACAAATAACACGATGATCATTATTGTATGGGTTTTCAGACCATTACGAATACTCGATCTCCCCCTTGCGAAAATGGGGAGTAGAACATGTTTAAATTAGCCTTATTGATGATCCTTCTAAGCGGTTGAATGACCGCTTATATGCCAAATGGCTATGAATAAAGTGACTCAAATTCGAGTGAAATGATTGCAAATTCAGAGTTTACACATTCTGCTGGATTGACATGATTCACATCCATCTTCCAATTTGAAGAATATCCAAGCTTGGGTATGTTTATCTATATAAAAATCTCCTCACCAAGAGGAGATTTTTTTAAGATCATTGAATAGTCATACCTGTCTAGGTTCCACGTGAAACACACTGGTATTTGCTTTACCAAATACCTGATAAAAATCATCAATCATCACCACAATTCAGATTAAACTGATTCCCTTTTTATCTCTTAAGTGAACGAGCAGAATTCATGTTGAAAAAAACAATGGTCGCTGTACTGGCAGGTTTGGTGTCTTTGTCTAGTTTTGCGGGGGTGGACAATGTAAAAACCAATCTTGCAAAACAACATCCAGAGTTGAAAGTTGAGAATATTCAAAGCACAGAAATGTCTGGCATTTACAGTGGCTCTATGGATGGCCAGGTGGTTTATCTGGGGGAAAATGCTCAACATATTTTAGTAGGTTCGATGATCCGCCTTAAGGATCAGCATAACCTGACCAAAGATTTGATTTTAAAACAAAACTCGATTGACTGGAAAAAATTACCGCTACAAGACGCAGTAAAAACCGTGCGCGGTAATGGCAAACGCCAACTGGCGATCTTTTCTGACCCAAATTGCCCGTATTGCAAGCAACTTGAGGCTGAATTGAAAAAGCTAGATAACGTGACCATTTATACCTTCATTTATCCAATTAAGCCGCAATCGGTAGCGCCGTCGAAAGCGGTGTATTGTGAAAAAGATCAGAGCTATGCGTGGGAAAATCTGATTGCCAAAGGGGTTGCGCCTGCGGGGAACAAGAGTTGTGCCAACCCGATCGAACGTAATTTAGCTTTGGGTAAATCCCTAGGGGTTAATGGAACCCCGACCCTGATTTTCTCCAATGGATTTAAGGCCGCAGGCAGTTACCCTGCGGAACAAATTGAACTGATCTGGAAAGAGTTTGGTTTATAATTTCAAATCAATCGCTGTTAAAAAGCCTTTGCATGTTTCACGTGAAAAGGCTTTTTTTATGGCAGCTTTAAGCGTGAGATTTCTTATTGAACAGGTTGTAGATAAATAAAATAATAATTGCACCAATGACGGAGGCGAAGAATCCCGCTGCGACATTGTCGGCATAGAGTCCGATCATACGTCCACCATAAGTGGCAAGCAAGGAACCTGCAATCCCTAACAAGGTAGTAACCAAAAAGCCTGCCTTGTCATCCCCTGGATGAATGGCACGTGCAATTAGACCTGCAACAAAACCAACGAAAATCGCAACAATCAGTGACCACATAGTGTTCTCCTTATTGTTCTGTTTGAATGAATGATTAAGTGAACAGGAATAGTTTGGCGGCTAAGCTGGTTTGATTAAAGCCTCATCCTGCAAGCGAATGTGGTGTTTTTGTGTGAGTATGTTGCACAGTCGGTATAAAAAAAACCTTTTAAATACAGTTGATTTACCGTTTTAAAAGGCTTTTTCAGAAGTGCTTGGTCTAGGACTTAGAGACCAATTTCACCAATAAATGGAATGTGGCGATACTTTTGATCGTAATCGAGACCATAACCCACAATAAACTTGTCTTCGACTTCAAAGCCTAAGAATTTAACGTCTAAATCAATTTCACGGCGTGAAGGCTTGCTGACCAACGTACAAAGTTCAATCGAGTTGGGTTCACGTGTTTGCAAGATTTCAAGCACTTTGCTGAGGGTATGTCCAGAGTCGATAATGTCTTCGACAACCAGCACATCTTTACCACGAATTTCGCCATCGAGATCTTTCAAAATTTTCACGTCACGGCTAGACACTGTAGATTTGCCATAGCTTGAAACGGTCATAAAATCGAGTTCATGCGGTTTTTCAATTGTTCGGCATAAATCAGCCATAAAAATAACGGAACCACGTAATAAGCCAATTAAAACAAGTTCTTTGTCGCTTTCGGCATAGTGGGCATTAATTTTAGCACCAAGCGCTTGAACTTTTGCTTGGATCTCTTCAGCTGAAATCATTACGCTCATTTGAACGGTCATGGGCAGATACCTAAAAATCAAAAATAAAAAAGGCGTTGACCTGCAACACCTCAAAATATGCATTTATTTTAATACATCTTCTAAGCAGATGCACCCTTTGTTGTTTGTTTTTTGCTCGCACCATGATGATCGTGTCGAAGGATGAGCGTGCCTGCAAGCAAGAACAGGCACAGTTTTGACTTGGGCATTGCGGGTGCAATCGGCTTATTCAGGCTGGACATAGGCCGCTTGACCGTAGACATAGGTCGCGTGAATATTGCGGTCATCACCCATGGTCATCAACGCAAATAAAGCGTCTTCAATGCCTTTGGCACGTTGTTGACGGAGGGACTGTAAGGCTGTGGCGTGCAGATCCAGTACAATAAAATCGGCTTCTTTCCCAACATTAAAGTTACCAAGTTGATGATCTAGACTCAGTGACTTAGCACCGCCCAAAGTCGCGTGATAAAGGGATTCAAAGGCAGACAACTTGTCGCCTTGCAGTTGTTGCACCTTATAGGCTTCATTTAGGGTTTGTAGTTGATTGAACGACGTCCCTGCGCCAATGTCGGTGCCTAAACCGACTTTCACTTGTTTTTCCCACGTCTTCTTCAATGGAAATAAACCACTGCCGAGGAACAGGTTCGAGGTTGGACAGAAGGCAATGGCTGAATCCGTGGCATGCATGCAATCCCATTCGTGCTCTTCCAAATGCACGCAGTGCGCAAACACTGAACGCGAACCTGTGAGACCATAGTGATGGTAAACATCTAAATAGCCTTGCTGTGCAGGGAACAATTCTTTGACCCATGCAATTTCATTTTTATTTTCACTTAAATGGGTGTGCACATAGACATCTGGATATTCGGCTTTGAGTTGCCCCGCCAGTTGTAATTGCTCAGGTGTGGACGTCGGTGCGAAACGTGGGGTAATCGCATACAGCGCACGCCCCTGCCCGTGCCATTTTTCAATCAGTGTCTTAGAGTCTGTATACGCACGTTGTGGTGTGTCACATAAGGCATCAGGTGCATGACGATCCATCATGACTTTGCCCGCAATCAGGCGCATGTGGTGACGTTGTGCCGCTTCAAATAAGGCATCGACTGATTCAGGATGCACGGTACAGAACACCAGTGCAGTGGTGGTGCCATTCTTCAGCAGTTCTTGCACAAAGAACTCAGCAATTTGAGCCGCATAAGCCGCATCGGCAAACTGCATTTCGGTGGGGAAAGTATATGTATTGAGCCATTCCAACAGTTGTTCGCCGTAGGCACCGACCATTTCCGTTTGTGGAAAATGAATGTGGGTATCGATAAAGCCAGGCACAATCAATTTTTCAGGATAATGCTGGATGGCAACGCCTTCTGGCAGATGTGCAGCAGCATCCTGCCAAGCGCCAAACCATTTGATTTTTCCAGCTTCACTGATGAGTACGCCATCTTCTATATAACGTACCTGCTCGGCAATATCCGCAGCTTGCGCAACTAAATTTTGAATATCTAAAAAACGACCGCGAACGACAGTGGTCTGCAACAATGAAGACATGGAAAACCTACAACTTTTACTTTTTTCGATTGATTGTACCTGAAAATGCCCAACTAAACTGTATAACGTTGACTGAGTCCCCACTCGGCTAAAATACGGCGATACATGGTGGATGAACGATCGGCTTCAAAATGGGCCTCCATCATTAAATCCAGTGGCAGTTCTTCAGGTTTTTGTGATTCCACCATGTCTTGGTCTTCGGCAAAGATTTGCGCATTAAAGGCATAGACCGACGCCAAATCCCCAGTTTGGTCAAAATTACGGGTAATCGGGACAAATAAACGGGTTTGCTTGTGGGACACAGGACAGCAGGCATTCAGAATTTTCAGCACGCCATCATTCGGAAAATCAATACTCAGAATGGCAGAAAATGGTGGATAGACCTCAAAGGTCCGCACCCATAAAAAATCTGCAGGCGCCAAGTGCTGCAAGCCATGTGGATAATTACTGACATTGCTGATATACACGGTTTTGAGACCATACTCGGTACGTTCAGTCTGGTATTTGGGAACTACAGGGTTTTCACGATCGGCAAAGGCTTGATGATGCACCCAAGCAAAATGCGCCACATCAATAAAGCCTTCCAGTTGCCGACCACTGGAACCTGCAATATCCACAGAGGGCGGTAAAATCGCTTGATGCTCTGCATGATCCCATGTATCTAGCACGGGGATATTGGTTTGCGTGAGATCACGTGCATGTAGACTGGTCCAGACCAAACCATAACGTAAAATCACGGGAAACTGAGTCAAACTGAAACGTTCTGAAATGGTCTTTAAATCTGGCTGTGCGGGAATTTTGGTACATTTTCCTGCACTGTTATAGCGTAAACCGTGATAGGGACAAATAATCTCCTCCCCTTCAACCCAGCCTTTGGACAAAGGCACGCCACGATGCGGGCATACATCACGAACCAGATGAATATGACCCGCTTCCGTTTGATAGAGTGTCATATTCACATCCAATAAAGTCACGCGCTGCGGTTGTGTGCTGACATCTTGAATACGGGCAACGGGATACCAGTACTGCGCCAGAATGTCCCAGTCTTGTGCGATAAATTGGCTATGACAAGGTATGGCAATCGGGTTCAAGGTTGGAATAGTATTCATGCTGTGCGCTCATCATCCAGTTTGATTTGAATGAAGCAAATTCTTTGCCAAGCCATTCTGATCCAGTCAAGAGATGCGGTGTCAGCGGTATGTTTGAGCGCAAACAGGACAACATGATGCAGGCAAAAACTCAAAGCTTAGATCGACAGAACATCAGGGCACTGCAACAGATGCTGCGGCAGCATGCTGCACTATGGCAATGTTTGGAACTTTTGCACAGCTTGCACCCTGATGCTTATATTTGTGCAGGTGCTTTAAGAAACTTGGTCTGGTCAAATTTGCATGAGCAGGCATGGGTGTTGGAACAGAGTGAAATCGATGTGATTTTTTATGATTCAACCGACCCAGAAGATCGGGTGGTGCAGCGACTGGAACAGCAACTTCAGGCACATTATCCCGAGTACCTTTGGGATGTGGTCAATCAAGCCAATGTGCATCGCTGGTACACCCGCGCAGATGGACAGTCGATTGCGGCTTATTCATCCTTGTCTGAGGCCATTTCGATGTGGCCCGAAACAGCGACGGCAGTGGCCGTGCGCTTGTGTGTAGATGGACAATTAGAAGTAGTTGCACCTTTGGGACTTATTGATTTATTTGAGCTGAAATTACGTTGGAATCCTCGCATGGTCAGCCATGCAGTGTTTTTACAGCGGATGCAAAGCAAAGGTTTTCTACACAAGTGGCCCAAACTGCGTTGGGTGAAAGAGCATGTTGTGGATTGAAACAGACATAAAAAAGACAGACTTAGTGGACTAAATCTGTCTTTCTGAGATTCATGCTTTCGGTTTAAGTGGATGAATGCTCTTGTTTCTTATTGTGGCGAACGGATAGCCACGCGGTAATGCTCAATACAATCACAATAAAGCTCAGAGAAATCCAGATTGGCATGTGGAACACATCCAGCATCAACATCTTGAAGCCAATGAACAACAGGATAATCCCGAGACCGTAGGGCAAGTAATGCATTTTCGATGCAGCACCCGAGAGCAAGAAGAACATTGCACGCAGACCTAAAATCGCCATCAGGTTCGCCGTCAAGACAATAAACGGGTCACTGGTCACCGCAAAGATGGCAGGAATCGAATCCACTGCAAAAATCACATCAGACGCCTCAACCAGAATCAGCACCAAGAATAATGGGGTAAACCACAGCACGCCATTTTGACGGATAAAGAACTTATCGCCTTGCAGTTGCGGGGTAATGCGTAAATGCTTACGTAACCATTTCAATATGGCCATGTTCTCGATATCGGGTTCGTCATCCTGCCCTTTCAGGAATTTGAAGCCTGTATAGACCAAGAACGCGCCAAATAGGTACAAAATCCAAGAGAATTCTTGAACAAACCAAGCACCAATGAAAATAAAGATGGTACGCAGTACAATGGCACCGAGTACGCCGTAAAGTAAGATTTTGCGTTGTAATGCAGGTGGAATCGCAAAAGCCGCGAAAATCATTAACCAAACGAAGACGTTATCAATCGCGAGGGATTTTTCCAGTAAATAACCCGCGATATATTCCATGGTCTTTTGGTTTGCAATCGCAACGCCCACGGTTTGCTGTAAATACAGCCAGAGACCGCCTGCGAATAACATCGCCACAGTGACCCAAGCAATACTCCAGTAAGCTGCTGTTTTAATGGCAACCTGTTGTCCTTGCTTTTGTTTAAATCCAAGAAAGTCGATCAACAGCATGATAATCACAATGCCGAAGAACGCTAAATACAGCCATAAATTGCCGATAGATTCCATATAAAATCCTCAACATCTGGCAAATGGCCACAAAAAAACCTTGACCTGTTGCCAGATGATACAAACATCTGTGTCAACATGATCAAGGTCTTGCCTACATTACAGTGAGTAATGCTCAGATACCGACTTTTTGCAAAGTGTAATGACGATATTCTGACACGTCAGCACGCTGTGCTGTGGCTGACGTCTGGAGGAGGCTACTCCCCTTGTTCAAATTCTGTATTGGACTGTGTCCAAATGATGCGGCAAGAATCGCATATTTTGTACAAAAGTGCAAATCTAAAACGAAGTTGACTCATGTAAGACTCAGAGCATTGATCTGAGTGGGCAAGCAAAGTTTATTCTTGGTTTGGGGTTTAAATATTATGGTCTATAGGGAACTGTGTTGTCATATTGGGCAATCACTTTGGCCAATAACGAACCACAGAGCATTAAAACAAAATAAATTAACATGCCGCTGCTCCTGTGCGTGCTACATGCTTAGCATAGAAATAAAGCACAGCAAGCTTCATCCCTGAAACTGGTGATTTATTGCGCAAGGTGTAACCAGATTTTAAACTTTGGTCGACGGATATAAAAACTGGGTGTTTTTTCTACGTTTCTTATGGCATGTTAACTGTAATTTTTCCAAATTGAGGATCGCTGAGCATGCAGTTCCAACATCAAAATAATGCGCAAAAGGGTGTTTTTTTTCTAAATGATGCTGCGGGTCAGCGCATTGCCGAAATTACTTATCTATGGCGTGATGCTGCTACAATTGTGGCAGACCATACTTGGGTGGATGACAGTTTGCGTGGGCAAGGTGTAGCACGTCAGTTGCTGGATGTTTTGGTGGAATATGCCCGTGAACAACAGTTAAAAATCGTACCTGTTTGTTCTTATGTGGATGTGATGTTTAAACGTGATCAAAGCCTGTTGGATGTCGCGGCATAATCCTCGTTACATGCTCAAAAAATAAAAAAGCCCGCTTGCAGCGGGCTTTTTCAGTTCAGTATTTATTGTGTTTCTAAGGCATGAATTAGTTTTTGATGTAAACCACCAAAACCACCATTCGACATGATCACCACAGCATCGCCCTCACCTGCTTCAGTCAGCACGGTTTGAATAATATCTTCCAGAGAACGCGCAACGACCGCTTTATTTGGTGCTGCATCCACTACAGGCTGTAAGTCCCAGTCCAAACCTTCAGGTTGATACCAGATCACTTCATCAGCCAAGCGTGCTGAATAAGCGAGTCCATCTTTATGGCTGCCCATACGCATGGTGTTGGAGCGTGGTTCAATAATCGCCCACAATTTACGCTCGCCTAAGCGTTTACGTGCACCGTCTAGCGTGGTTTCAATGGCTGTCGGATGATGCGCAAAGTCATCATAAACCTCAATGCCCTGAATGGTGCCAAGTAGTTCCATACGACGCTTGACGCCACCAAAATTGGATAAGGCTTCACAAGCCGTTTCAATCGCCACACCCACGTGTTCTGCTGCAGCAATGGTGGCTAAGGCATTCGCGACCGAATGCTGCCCTGTCATATTCCATTTCACTTCGCCTTTGACCACGCCGTGCTGCAATACTTTAAAGTGTGAACCATCTGCCGAAAGCTGTTGCGCAGACAGTGCTGCATCAGTATGTGCATCTAAAGAAGTGCGTACTACGGGCGTCCAACAACCCATGTCTAAAACTTCATCAATGTTGGTTTCGGTAATGGGTGCAATAATGCGACCTTCACTTGGAATGGTACGAACCAAATGATGGAATTGTTTTTGAATGGCCGCCAAATCATCAAAAATGTCGGCATGGTCAAATTCGAGGTTGTTTAAAATCGCAGTTTTAGGATGGTAATGCACGAACTTGGAACGTTTGTCGAAAAATGCCGAGTCGTATTCATCGGCTTCTACACAGAAATATTTTCCAGCACCTAAACGCGCACTTTCAGAAAAACCTAAAGGTACGCCACCAATTAAAAAGCCGGGTTCTAAACCTGCTTGATCCAGTACCCACGCCAACATGGTGGTGGTAGTCGTTTTACCATGGGTGCCAGCAACACCCAGTACATGTTTACCTTGCAGCACATGATCCGCGAGGAATTGTGGTCCTGAAATATACGGAAGCCCTTCGTTCAACATATATTCCACGGCATCAATGCCGCGTTTCATGGCATTGCCGACAATGACTAAGTCCGGATGTGGTTGTAAATGACTACGATCATAGCCTTGCATTAAGGTAATGCCTGCATTTTCCAGTTGGGTCGACATTGGCGGATAGACGTTCAAATCAGAACCTGTCACCTTATGTCCTAAATCCCGCGCCAGTAACGCCAATGAACCCATAAAGGTGCCGCAAATACCCAAAATATGCAGATGCATTGATTTTTAACTCCACTGCTTTTTGACACAACACTTCATGATTGGTGTTGTTGTCAGAATTGATTCGATTTGACAGCAACGATAGCAAGGCTCTTTGGGAAAAGATAGTTTTTCTTGTATCAATTTAGACCACTGTTGCAGCGTAAATTAACCGCAGATTAAAGCCGATAAAATCCCCTAAAATGGGCACTTTGGCGTATAATTTTCAGCCCATTCTTGGTCTTGATTGTGAATGTAGCCTAATGATACATACCATGCTCACTCCCTTTGCTCTGTTGGTGATTGCCAATTGCTTTATGACCTTGGCTTGGTATGGTCATCTGAAGTTTTTACATGGTGCGCCGTTGTGGCAAGCGATCTTATTTGGCTGGTTGATTGCGCTACTGGAATATACCTTTATGATTCCTGCGACACGCTTATTATCTCAGGATGGCTGGTCTGTAGGTCAAATGAAAATTACCCAAGAAGTCATGACCTTAGTGATTTTTGTGCCTTTTATGATTTATCTATTTAAGCAACCGTTTAAGTTGGACTATCTCTGGGCAGGTTTTTGCCTATTGGGGTGCGTGTATTTCGTGTTTCGAAGTCAGTAAGCTTTATAGAGCAGAATTAAACTGTACCAATCTTGGTTTGAGCGGCTAAGGTCATTTAAGCGGCAAAACATGCCAGTTGAGCCGTCTCAATCATGCTTGGAGCGCTGCATTTTTTTATCCTTGGAATCATTTCCTTATTTTTATCGAAAAAAAAGCAAAAATATCTCACTCATGCCCTGCATAAATTTTGGTGAGATGAAAAATCAGTCTATAATATCGGGCTTCTGAACCAGTTAAAGCTTGGCTCTCGTCGAGATTTATCCTCTTTCACACTAATCTCTGGAACATTAGCAATGAATGCGGCCGCAGCACAAGACGCTCAACCCCTCGTAGGAATTATCATGGGTTCTCAATCTGATTGGGCGACTCTCGAACACACTGCCAATATGCTTAAGCAACTTGGTGTCCCATTTGAAGCTGAAGTTGTTTCTGCACACCGTACCCCAGATCGTTTATTTGAATATGCTGAAACTGCACGTGATCGTGGTATTCAAGTGATTATTGCTGGCGCAGGTGGCGCAGCACATTTACCAGGTATGTGTGCGGCAAAAACCGACTTACCAGTGTTGGGTGTGCCAGTAAAATCATCTATTTTAAATGGTGTTGATTCACTGCTTTCTATTGTACAAATGCCAGCAGGTATTGCAGTGGGTACTTTGGCGATTGGTCCTGCAGGTGCAACCAATGCGGCCATTATGGCAGCACAAATTCTTGGTTTGACACGTCCAGAGATTGCTGAAAATGTAGCAAACTTCCGTGCAGCACAAACGGAAAAAGTGGCAAGCAACAATATTCCGGGTCAAGCTTAAAACGGGACACAGGTTATGAACAAAACCATCGGTATTTTTGGTGGTGGTCAATTGGGTCGCATGATGGCGCAAGCAGCATTGCCACTCAATATTCAATGTACCTTCTATGAAGCAGATACAGACTGCCCTTCCGCAGCTTTAGGTCAGGTGATTTCCAGCCAAACCGAACAAGGTCTGCAACAGTTTATTCAAAGTGCGGACGTGTTTAGTCTGGAATTTGAAAATACGCCGCTTGCGGATGTTGATCTTTTGACGCAAAGCAAAGCCATTCACCCACCGCGTCAAGCGTTAGCGACCGCACAAAATCGTTTAATGGAAAAAGCTTTATTCGATCAATTGCAGATTCCTGTTGCGCCGTACCAAGCGGTGGATTCTTTGGAGAGTTTACAGCAAGCCGTGGCTGCGCTTGGTTTGCCTCTGGTGCTGAAAACAGCCACTGGCGGTTATGACGGTAAAGGTCAGTTTGTTCTGCGTAGCGAAGATCAAATTGAGCAAGCTTGGGCTGAATTGGGTCCAGCAAAAAGTCTGATTGCAGAAAGTTTTGTGACTTTCTCGCGTGAGGTTTCCATCATTGCGGTGCGTGGTCAAGATGGTGAAGTGAAAACTTGGCCTTTGGCTGAAAACCATCACCACAACGGCATCTTGTCGCATTCGATTGTTCCTGCGCCAAAAAGTGCAGATTTACAACCAGCTGCACAAGACTACATCACACGTTTACTCAACCACCTGAACTATGTCGGCGTGCTGACGCTAGAATTGTTCGTGACAGAACAAGGCCTATTTGCCAATGAGATGGCGCCACGCGTGCACAACTCAGGTCACTGGTCGATTGAAGGTGCGGTGTGTTCGCAGTTTGAAAATCATATTCGTGCAGTTGCAGGCTTACCTTTGGGTTCAACCGAGGTGGTCCGCCCTACCGTAATGATCAATATCATTGGACAATATCCAAAATCGGAACAGGTTTTGGCGTTAAATGGCGCACATTTGCATTTGTATAACAAAACAGAACGTGCGGGCCGCAAGATTGGTCACATCACGTTAATGCCAAATGACAGCACTCAATTGACTACTTTATGCCGTCAATTGGCGAAAATTTTGCCTGTGCCTTTAGCATTAAGCGAAGATATGACCATTTAAATCCTGAACTGTTTAGCAAAAAAGCGATCACTCTGTGGATCGCTTTTTTTATGTCAATGACTCAGGCATGCTACGCGACCCTGTATTGCAGTATTGCCTTTTATCGCAAATTTGAGCTTTTTATTGTGTCTAGGTTGAATGAAAAATAAGCTATAAGTGCTCGGTTGTACTGAGTAAAGCATAAGAAAATAGAAAGATATTTTGAATTTAAAACTGGGTTTTACTGGGGCGTTTGAATTTAAATACCATGCAAAACCTCAATTGTGGATAAAATATTTTGAATTTAAAGTGGGTGCGCGCTTTTAAATTCATTTTTTAAATTTAAACATACACTTTATGAATTTAAATAGGGTTTTTGAATTCAAAAGCATGCTCAAGTGTCATAATTTATGCCATGTCTGCTTGGGTTGAGGGTGTTTGTGCTTTGAATTTAAAAAATACGGCTGTGGATAAGGTCTTTTAAATTTAAATCTCGAGTTTAAATTTAAAAGTGTGGTTTTGAATTCAAAGAACGCTTTTATTTGGATTGTGGATAATTATTTTAAATTTAAAAAAGAAGTATGAATTTAAAATTAAGAAAATGAATTCAAATTTTACGTTTCTTATCTGTCAATTTTGCGCTGGAATGTTAAGGTAAGCGCATAATTTGAATTTAAAACGAAAGTGATGATGAAACGAATTAATTATTTTATTTTTGGATCCATTTTCTGGATTGCGGCGCCATCCCATGCGGAATTGATTATTAATGGTCAACCAGCTTCAGTTTCGACTTATAACAATAACTTAACAAAGCCAAGTGCTTACAGTTCCGAGAATAATTTTCAAGGTTGCTTGTCGAATTTACGTAGCCAAGCACTTGCTGCGGGGGTCAGTGCGAGCACTTATGACCGTTATACCCAAAATTTAACGCCTGATTATAGCGTGATTGATAAGTTGAATTATCAACCTGAATTTTCTACACCGATTTGGGATTATTTGTCGGGTCTGGTGGATGATGAGCGCGTGGAGATGGGGCGACAAAAATTAGTCCAACATCGTGAAGTATTGAATCGCGTTGCCCAAGCCTATGGTGTGCCTGCAGAAACGGTGGTGGCAGTTTGGGGTGTTGAAAGTAATTTTGGCAATATTTCAGGGAGTTATCCGTTATTACAGGCCTTAGGGACTTTAAGCTGTGAAGGACGCCGTCAAAGTTATTTCCGTGGTGAGTTTTTTGCCACCATGCGTATTATACAGCGTGGTGATTTAAGCGAAGAGCAATTACGCGGTTCGTGGGCAGGAGCATTTGGGCATACTCAGTTTATGCCGTCTACCTATGAAGAATTAGCGGTGGACTTCGATGGTGATGGGCGCCGTGATTTGGTATCGAGTACCTCAGATGCTTTGGCATCGACCGCCAATTTTCTAACTAAGCGTGGCTGGCAAACGGGCATGCCGTGGGGCTTTGAGGTAACGACACCTGCAAGCTTGTCCATGTCAGGTGAAGGGCGTCGTAATAAGAAAAGTTTGTCGTATTGGATGAGCCAAGGTGTGCAACGTGCGGATGGCAGTGCCTTAATTCAGGGAAATTTATCTGAAAGTACCCCAGCAGGATTGCTGGCACCAGCGGGTGAAAATGGTCCTAAGTTCTTGGTCTTTAAAAATTTTGATGCGATTTATAGTTATAACGCGGCAGAAAGTTATGCCTTAGCGATTGCACATTTATCCGATCGGTTACAGGGCAAGGGCGGGTTTCAACAAAGTTGGCCGACCAATGATGCAGGTACATCTCGCGCTGAACGCCGTGAAATTCAGCAATATTTGCTCAACCGCGGGTATGACATTGGTAAAGTCGATGGTTTGATTGGTGATAAAACCCGACAAGCAATTCGTGATGAACAGATTCGTCTGGGTTTAAGTCCGACAGGGCGTGCAGGGCAACAGACTTTACGCGCTTTCCGTAATGAAAATGCCAAATTAATGATGAAGTAAAAATAGAAAGATGACGGTGCTGCTGTACCGTCATCGCATTTCCGAGAGCTTATTCTGCTTCGATTGGATCGAGTTTCACCGCTTCTAGAATATCAAAAATCACAGTGGTGACATCCTGACTTAAATCACGGTTATTAAAAATTTCATGTGCAGTAATGGTGACATCTGTATCGCTTGGAAGTAGGCGTTGTTCTTCTTCAATCAGATGTTGAATCGGCAGCAAAGTCTGCTTGATTTCTAAATGCAAAATATCCTGAAATTCAATATTTTCATCTTCCAGTTCAATTTCTTGCTCATTGAAATACGGCAGGATAATAGAGTGGAGATAAGGCTGAATTTCAATAATATCAAACAATTCCAAATCACGAGTCTGTTCAATTGTGCTGATATGATCATTCACTTCAATGAGAATATGATAGTAACTCACATTGTTCTCCGCTCAGTTTGCTGTGTGGATGGTTCTATCACAATAGCATGAAATCCAATCTTTTGCTGCGCAAATCCAGCCAAAAGCCTTATAAAGTTTAAGGGTATTTTGCAAGAGGTTATTGCCGTTCAGCTAATAACTGTAAATCCGCAGCCCTGAGCCGAAAATGCTGTAAATCCTGTTCTCCAAGCATGGGATACATCAAGGCTTCTGGGTCATTATGATGTGCCAGTCCCAAGGCGTGTCCCAATTCATGCGCGATGGTGAGTCTTAAATCATCGCGCCCATCAAATTGATAGATTTCAATTTTATTGCCCATAAACACACCTTTATGAAATTCGCGTGCAGGAAAACGTTGCTGGGCTTGCACGATGTCCTGATTCAACTGTTGAATACTCAAGTTATGTTGATCAACCTGCTGATTAAAGCTCTGATTTTGCTGTTGATAGTAGTGAACTTCTTGTTCGAATTGGGCAATTCTTTGCTGCAATTGTTGTTGCTGATCGCGCAGATTTCGCTGTTGAGCAGCTGATCTGGCATCAGCAAACTGGCTTTGTAAGCGCTGATATTCAGTTTCTAATTGCTGTTTTTGTTGTGCTAAACGCTGCTGGTGAAATTCAAGCTGAACTCGTGCATGTTCAATATTGTCCGATGAGCGTCCAGTTTGATTCATGCTGTGATTCAGTTTTTGTTGAGTCTGTTTTAATGCATCTGCCACTTGTTGGCGTTGATCATAGATCAGTTCAATACTGAGCTTGGCATTCGGATCATAAACAAACAGATCTTGCTGTGTACCTTGCTGCCAGATGCTTAAGGCCTCTTGGCTCAGTTGAATGACTTGCTCTTGTGTGAGCCCAAAACGTGGATCCACATTGCCAATTTTAAAGCGTAAACGTTGATCAAAGGGATGTAGTATCCGATCCGACCAAGCGTTATAGCGTAATTGATAGTGTGCATGGCTTTGATAGCTGAGCCATAGCAAAGCCATGAAGAGTAGAGTAAGCCCAAGTCGATGCATAAATCATTTTTCTTTTTTATGTGTGCTTAATGTAGCGAAAAGTGCGTGGTGTGGAAATATGCTGCACCCAAAAATGAAAAGACCGCGCTTACGCGCGGTCTTTTCAATCTGACAAATTATTTTTTGTCATCTTTTACTTCAGTGAACTCAGCATCTACAACACCGTCGTCCGCTTTTTGTTGTTGACCCGCATCGCCACCTTGGAATGCATTTGGATCAAAACCTTGTGCGCCACCCGCTTGTTGAGCAGCTTCGTATGCACGTTGACTGATTGGCATAATGATGTTTTGCAGCGCTTCAGTTTTCGCTTTAATGTCTTCTACGTCATTTTCTTTCGTAGAAGCTTCAAGCTCAGAAACTGCAGTTTCAATTGCTGTTTTTTCATCAGCAGTCACTTGTTCGCCAAGATCTTTGATTGCTTTTTGCGCGCTAGAAACAAGTGCATCTGCTTCATTACGTGCTTTAGCAAGTTCTTCAAACTTACGATCTTCTTCCGCATTTGCTTCAGCATCTTTGATCATTGCTTCGATTTCAGCATCAGACAAACCTGAGTTTGCTTTGATCTGGATCGATTGCTCTTTACCAGTGCTCTTATCTTTAGCAGATACTTTCAAGATACCATCAGCGTTGATGTCGAACGATACTTCAATTTGTGGCACACCACGTGGCGCAGGTGGAATGTCACCTAACTGGAAGTTACCCAACAATTTGTTTTGTTGAGCCATCTTACGCTCACCTTGGTAAACCGAAATGTCTACAGCAGGCTGGTTGTCAGCAGCGGTAGAGAACACTTGAGATTTCTTCGCAGGAATCGTGGTGTTTTTCTCAATGATCGGAGTCAATACGCCGCCCATTGTTTCGATACCTAAAGTTAACGGTGTTACGTCAAGTAAAAGAACGTCAGTTTTGTCACCAGACAATACCGCACCTTGAATCGCAGCACCAATCGCAACCGCTTCGTCAGGGTTCACGTCTTTACGTGGTTCTTTACCAAAGAATTCTTCAACTTTCTGTTGAACCATTGGCATACGCGACTGACCACCCACCAAGATTACGTCAGAGATGTCAGAAGTCGAAAGACCCGCATCTTTAAGCGCGATACGGCAAGGCTCAATGGTACGAGCAACCAAGTCAGCTACTAAACCTTCAAGTTTTGCACGTGTTACGTTGATCACTAAGTGTTTAGGACCAGTCGCATCAGCCGTGATGTATGGAAGGTTGATTTCAGTAGCGTTAGAAGAAGAAAGCTCGATTTTTGCTTTTTCAGCAGCTTCTTTCAAACGTTGTAACGCAAGTGGATCATTCTTCAAGTTTACGCTTTGCTCTTTCTTAAATTCTTCAACCAAGAATTCGATCAACGCGTTGTCAAAGTCTTCACCGCCAAGGAAGGTATCACCATTGGTCGACAATACTTCGATTTGTTGGTCGCCATCAAGGTCTGCGATTTCAATGATCGATACGTCGAAAGTACCACCACCTAAGTCGTAAACCGCGATTTTACGGTCGCCTTCTTTTTTGTCCATACCGAACGCAAGTGCCGCAGCCGTTGGTTCGTTAATGATACGTTTAACATCAAGACCAGCAATTTTACCTGCGTCTTTCGTTGCTTGACGTTGTGCGTCGTTAAAGTAAGCAGGAACGGTAATTACGGCTTCAGTAACGGTTTCGCCCAAGTAATCTTCTGCAGTTTTCTTCATCTTTTTCAAGATTTCAGCAGAGATTTGTTGTGGTGCAAGTTTCTTGTCGTTAACTTCAACCCATGCATCACCATTGTCAGCTTTGATGATTTTGTAAGGTACGAGACCGATGTCTTTTTGTACCGCAGAATCTTCATAACGACGACCGATCAAACGTTTGATCGCGAATAATGTGTTTTTAGGGTTGGTTACTGCTTGACGTTTTGCAGATTGACCCACCAAGATTTCGCCATCTTTATACGCAATAATCGATGGAGTTGTGCGAGCGCCTTCAGCGTTCTCGATTACTTTAACTTTGTCGCCTTCAAGTACAGCAACACATGAGTTTGTAGTACCTAAGTCAATACCAATGATTTTAGCCATTAGATCTGTTCCTCAAAAATTTTTTGCAATGTTTTTGCTTGTTATCCGATATGAGAGCCGTTCAAAATTTTTCAAGTTGTTTTTCTGAAATTTTTTCACAAACTCCCGTATTTATAGGGTTTATGCGCCTACCATCACCATCGCAGGGCGAAGTAAACGACCATTTAAGGTGTAACCTTTCTGTAAAACTGTGCCAATTTCGTTGGCTTTGGCATTTGGATCAATACCAACCGCTTGGTGCAAATCTGCATTGAAACCATTTTGCGTATCTGCTTCGACCACACCAAATTTCTCAAGTGTCGTGAGTAAAGATTTCAACGTGAGTTTTACACCTTCAAGTACTGGCGTTTCTTCTGCACCAGCCGCTTGAATTGCACGCTCTAAATTGTCGACAGAGTCGAGTAATTCTTTGGCAAACTTTTCCAGCACCGTGTCTTTATGTTTTTCAGATTCGCGTTGAATGCGTTCTACGCTTTTCTGTGCTTCATAAACGGCATTGGCAGTGCGCGCTTTTTCCAGTTTTAGACTGTCTTCAAGCTTGCCGATTTGCGCCTGTAAATCTTCAACTGAAACGTCTGCTTGCTCGGTTTCAGCTTGAGTTTGCGCTGCTTGTTGATCCGCTTGCTCTTGTTGAAGGTCTTGAGCTTGTTCGTTTTGCTCAGTTGTCATTGATTTACTCCGTTTAAAAGGGTTTTTAAACATGTACAGTCCTTTGGCGTCAGTATTTACTGGTTAATTCTGAACTGCCATGAGTTGTGAAATTCATGATTAGTAAAAGAGTTCGGGGCAGGGATGGAAAATTCAAGTTGTCGGCTTGATTAAATTTGCACTATTTCTGTTTTTTTAAGCCAAATTGAAGTGTTGAGCCACAAATGCGATGAATTCTTGCGTTTTTTTACTTAAATGGCGACGTGATGAATACACCACAGACAATTGCATTTGCGGCAAGGCGTAGTCGGGTAGAATCTGATGGAGCCGCTTTTGATTTAGTTCAGCTTGTACCAGTGCGGCTGGCAACATGGCAATTCCTTGGGCGTGTTTACACAGTTCCAATAGGGCATAGGCATCGTTACTTTGAATCACACTGTTTAAGGCATAGTTTTGCGGTTTTTGGTTAATGGCATTCAAGGTCCAGACGGAATGCATGCTGTGATGTGTCAGACAGGTGTGTTGCAATAGTTGGTCGGGATGCTGAATTTCAGGCGCTTGAGCCAAATACTCAGGATGCGCACACAGTACCGAGTCGATGGGAAATAAGGGACGTGCAATTAAGCCTTCGGCAATTTTCGGACTGATGCGAAAAGCCAGATCAATCTGCGCTTCAATTAAATCGAGCGTGTCTTCGGTCACCACAATATCAAACTGTACAAATGGAAATTGCTGACGGAAGTGTTGAATACATTCGGCTAGACCATTTTGTAACAGGAACAGTCCCGTGGTCAGTCGAATCATTCCTGTTTGTTGCTGATCTTGAGTCATCTCCAGCAGCAGTTGCTGTTGTTGCAAAATATTTTCACAGTAATGCAGCGCTTGTTCACCAGCAGCCGTGAGCGAGATTTTACGAGTATTACGATGAAATAATCGGGCAGAAAAGTGATTTTCCAGATGCTCCAAATAGCGTGACACCATGGCGCGCGAAAAATTGAGCTGGTCTGCTGCTTTGGTCAAACTGCCTTGTTGGGCAATACAGACAAAGACCTGAATGGCTTTTAAGGTATCCATGTTTCTGATTATTGTTGCAATATTTGCAACAGTTTATCTTAATCTAGGTAGTTTATTCGGCAAAAACTGAAACTTATAGTATTCAGAATCGAATCTGAGATGAATACCATGCAAGCCAAGTTTTATGCTGTTGCCTTAACCGCCTTAGCATTGAGTTCTACTGCGTATGCGCAAGACTTAAAAATTCACACATATTTAGCTCAACCTGAACACTTTGGCGTGACGTCTACCCTGATTGAAGGAGACAAAGAAGTCATGCTGGTGAATGCTCAATTTTCTAAGTCTGAAGCGCTAAGAATCGCCGCGGATATTCTGGATCGAGGCAAAACCTTAAGCACGATTTTCGTCAGCTATGGTGATCCTGACTATTATTTTGGTTTGGATGTTTTCCAGCAGTATTTCCCTAAGGTGAAAATCATTGCAACGCCTGAAACCGTGCAACATATTCAGGCAACTCAGGCCTTGAAAGTGCAATACTGGGCACCACAAATGGGTGCAAATGCACCCAGCAAAATCATTGTACCTGAAGCATATACTGGTAAAACTTTAACGCTGGAAAATGAAGTCATTGCCATTAAAGGGCACAAGGAACTGACTTATTTATGGATTCCGAGTGCCAAAGCAGTGGTTGGGGGTATTCCAGTTTCATCGGGTATTCATTTATGGATGGCGGATACGCCAAATTCTCAAGATCGTGCTGAAGTGCTGAAGACATTAGAATCCATCAAAGGGCTTCAACCAGAAGTCGTTGTTCCTGCGCATATGCAGGCGGGTGCTGCAGAAGGTCTAAATGCGGTGAACTTTTCCATCGATTATTTAAAGCAGTATGAAATGGCCGTGAAAAAAAGCAAAAATGCTGCTGCGTTAGTTCAAAGCATGCAGCAACAATATCCTGATTTAACAGAGTCTAGTAGTCTGGAATTAGGCGCGAAAGTGGTTAAAGGCGAGATGAAATGGCCTTAATCCATTCATTAAGAGCAAAAAACGATCAAGTTAAACGAAATTAAATATTTCACAATTTTTACAGATTTTTTTAAGCTATACCTTAGCAATCGCTGCTGTAGTTTCTGATAGATTGATTCAGAATCTGTTTTTAAGCTTATTCAACCTCTGAATAAGCTTTTTTTTTGTGAAATTGCGCAGAACTGCAATGTTTTATAGCAATTGAATGTCAATCACGTTGCAATGCGTCGGTTGTGTGTTGGTTCCGCAACAATCATGACGTGTTTTATGACTAAACATGCCTCTGATTGATCTTGTTCTCAGGCTGATGATTGATGCTTGATGCAATTTAATTGAATAAAAATAGCAATTTGCAAGCTTTATGCTTTTTCTAATGACAAATTAAGTTTGAATCGGCCAGTTTAAAAAACATTGCAGAACGCCACCAATTCATAAAAAAACGTAACGGTAGATGTGTGCAAAGCCCAGTGAAAACATCAATCCTAGTTCTCGCAAAGCTGGAGCAAGGCTTTGTGTTTTTATTTTCAAAGGAACTCTGTATGAAAAAAGTCGGTTTATTTTCTATTTCTATGTTAGCTATTTCAGTGCTTGCAGTGGGTTGTGCTTCAAAAGATCCTGTACAAGCGACTGAAACAGCTCAAATGTCGACTGGGGCTGAAGTCGGTGCACAAGGACAAGTCGGAATTGCAGCGCAGGCAGATGGGTCTGCAAATATGAATGCTCCTCAGGCTCAAATGCAGGATATGCAGGCACAACCGCAATCGATGCAACAATAGTTGCGGGCTTGAGTTAATGCATATTTAGAGGAAAAGACAGTACTTGAATGAGGTGTACTGTCTGAGGCTCTTTCACTGCTTATATACTTTGTGCTTGTTATAGCTTTAAAGCTTTGTATTGATGATTTTGACTTGAACTTGCAGAAAGAGTGTTAATGACAATATGCTTAAAGCAGATTAGCTTTGTTGCAAAAGCCATAATTTAAGGTTGAGCTTTATTTTTTAAAGTTCACCGAAAGATAAAACAACAAGGAATAAGTCGTTTATGGGCGTATCAATACAAAAAGTCATGGAACAAAATCAAGGTACCGCAGCACGGTTGTTAGATAAGCTGCCCAATTTTGTACAGGAAAATATCGTCAAGGCCTTGGCTTATCCTTATCATTATCCCGAATTAGACTCTTTTCTTAAATGTTTAGTTGCCGTCCAGTATAAGCAAAATAAAACAGGCTTTATTTCGGCAGATGCCCAACACTCTCGTAAAGCCTTTGAATTACAGAGTCAACTTCTGGCGGGAAAATCGACAGCCATTAAACAAGTGGAAGATTTACGCTTACCTTTACACAGCGGCACCATCTTTGCGCGCCACTATCATCCAGCTCCCAATAAAAAACTGCCTATGTTGGTGTTCTATCATGGCGGAGGCTTTGTTGTGGGCAGTGTCGATAGTTATGATGAGGTCTGTCGTTTATTGGCGCGACATGCCAATGTACAGGTGCTTAGTATCGACTATCCATTGGCACCAGAAGCATCGCCGCATCAAATTGTCCAGAGTTGTGAAGATGCTTTGGCTTGGGTTTATCAAAACCGTAAACAGCTGAAGATTTTAAAAAATCGCATTGCAGTGGCAGGGGACAGTGCGGGCGGTAATTTAAGTGCAGTTGTGGCACAGCGTAGTGCGGGGAAAGCTTATGCACCGCATGCTCAATTTCTGATTTATCCAGCTTTAGACTTCAAAAGTCGTCATCCGTCCTTCTTTGCCTATAAAGATGGCTTGATCTTAACAGGTGATGATGTGGATACCGTGACTGCGCATTATGCAACGCAACATCAAGTCGCATTGGATGATCCGATTATTTCGCCAACCTATGGCAATTTAAAAAAGCTGGCAGCGGCCTTTGTGGTCACTGCAGGGCATGATGTACTGCATGATGAAGCGGAGATCTATGCGCATAAACTTCGACATCAGGGCGTAAACGTGGCTCACCATGATTATCCCAACATGACCCATGGGTTTATCAATCTCGCAGGTTTATCCAGTACTGCAAAAAAGAACTATATCGAGATGAGTCGCAAGTTCCGAAAATTTTGGGATAAGCACAGCTAAGACCGTGTTGGAATATAAGGAGAGGGTTTTATTTGAACCCTCCATAAGCTAGAGAATGTTGTATTTTTTGTTGGGTAGATCAATAAAAGAAAGGCAAAACTACCTGAAACTTGAGAGTTGTGCTAAATATAACCAACCATAAAATACATCATAGGAACCCCTAACATGTTAAAACAAAGCCTCGCGTTATTGACTGCCGCAACATTCAGTGTGTGTACATATGCAGCCAATACTCTGGTGGAAATGAAAACATCAATGGGAAATATTGAAATTGAGCTCTTTAATGATAAAGCACCAATTTCAGCAAAAAATTTTGAAGACTATGCAAAAGCAAATTTCTATAACGGCACTATTTTCCATCGTGTAATTCCAGGATTCATGATTCAGGGTGGTGGAATGGATGCCAACATGGTCGAAAAGCAAACCAAAGCACCGATCACCAACGAATCTTCAAATGGGTTGAAGAATACACGCGGCACATTGGCGATGGCGCGCACCAATAACCCCAATTCAGCCACCAGTCAGTTCTTTATTAACGTTGCAGACAATGATTTCTTAAATAAAGGCTCAATGAATGCTGGATATGCCGTCTTTGGTAAGGTGACAAAAGGGATGGATGTGGTCGATAAAATTGTAAAAGTGCCAACCACAAGCTATGGCATGCACCAAGATGTACCGCAACAACCTGTGAAAATTCTGAATGTGAGCGTTAAACAGGCAAACCCAACAAAATAATGAAAAAATGCAGCAGAAATATTTTATTCATATTTCTGCTGTAGAATTAGTAGTTTATGGTAATAAAAGTATAATAATGAACCAAATTGGTGCGTAAAAATACAACACTCATGAAAACAGCGAGTTAAAAGTGCTTGCAAGGGTTTTTATTTCCCCTATAATGCACCCATACCGACGAGATAGGCGGAAACGAGCGAAGCACGAAGTGCTGAGTTGTTTTAAATATCAAGTCCAGCATCTAATACTGACGAGGTATTAGGT
>NZ_JAACKC010000012.1 GCF_009939195.1 Acinetobacter kanungonis
CACATAGAAACTGGTTGAGCTTTCGACAAAAGCCATGCCCCCTGCAATAATGCCCCACGTGACCATGACACGGGCAATCCAGATGCGGGCACCAACTTTATGCAGAATAATGTTGGATGGGACTTCAAATAAGAAATAACCTAAGAAGAAAATACCAGCGCCAAATCCAAGAATCGAAGAGGTGAAGCCCAAATCTTCTTTCATGGTAATAGCAGCAAAACCAATATTGACGCGGTCAATATAAGCAATTAAATACAAAATCATGATAAACGGGACGATACGCCACGTGATTTTACGTATAGTCCGTTTTTCGATATCCATGTCCATGGCTTATCTCCATATAAGTAGCGATTACCTCCCGATCTAGTGGGTGAACACCAAGATCGAGTTTGGCGAAAAGGCTCCCCTTTGTTTCACCGTTTTCCTTACACGGTCGACTTTAAGACTCGCTGGAGTTTCCTTGCTCGAGTGAGATAATTTGTTTGGGGGGTAACGTGATATGGATAATAGAGACTTTGCAAAACGGATGAATCGATATAAAGTTAAATCACTATTGCAAAAAACTGAATAATCATGAGCTCAGATACAGAATTAGCATTCTTCTGTTTACTAATAAAACAAGGAAGTTTGGTTGCAACTGCACGTGAATTAAATTTGACCCCACCCGCAGTATCACGACGTTTAACGCAAATGGAAGAGCGCTTGGGCGTGCGTTTGCTGAATCGAACCACGAGACGGATTAGCCTGACGCATGAGGGTGAGATTTATTATGAAAATGCGCTGCGGATTCTAAAAGAAATAGAAGATATGGAACGCCGAGTGTCCAGTACCCGATTTGCACCCAAAGGTTTAATTCGGATCAATGCGCCTTTGGGCTTTGGACGGTCTTATATTGCGCCCGCCATTTCAGATTTTGCGAAAATATATCCAGAAGTTAAATTCCAATTACAACTTAGTGATCGTCCAGTAAATCTTCCTGATGAAGCGACTGATGTGGTGATTCGCGTTGGTGAAATTCCAGATTCAAGGCTGATTGCCCAGAAACTTGCAGCGAATAGGCGTTTGTTGTGTGCTTCGCCCTTGTATCTTAAAAGTGTTGGAATTCCTGAGACTCCACATGATTTAACTGCCCATCAATGTATTGTAATTCGGCAGAATGAAGCAGCTTATGGCAATTGGCGTTTTAGTTTTGGCGAACAGGTCGAAACCATTAAGGTACATGGCAATTTAAGTACCAATGATGGTGAGGTGGCCCTAAACTGGGCACTAGATGGGCAAGGGATTTTAATGCGCGCAGAATGGGATGTGGCAAAGTATTTACGCAGTGGACGTTTAATTCAATTATTAGAACACTACAATACGCCCCCAGCAGATGTGTATGCTGTGTATTTAGAATGGCTACAAGATTCACCGCGGGTGGCATACTTTTTAAATCACCTTAAAGAATATTTGGCACAGCATGTGGATAATTTGGTACAACATCGACCACTTGCTTGAGAAATAAATGCTGTTTTGTCTTTTAATGATAAGTACATGATATGGATTTAAGGCAATCTCTAATCGTAAAAAACCAAGACTGTTCATAAACAATCTTGGTTTTTAAAACGGCTTTGTTGCACAATCCTACCGATAAGGTCTTATTCCACAATATAATTCTCAAATGAATAAGCCTACACCTAAAATTTATCGTACAACCAATTGATCCACCTACAATTAAGCTTTAATGAATCGAGGAAACATCTCGATTTGGTTTGATCCTATCATCGAATGGTATGCTCAACGAAAAGGCAAACAAGGACGAAATCAAATTTACTCCGACGCAGCGATCCAATGCTGCTTAATGATTAAATCTCTCTTTCGATTGTCTTTACGCATGGTCGCTGGCTTTGTTCAAAGTCTCATCCATCTGTGTGGTCTAGATTGAACAGCTCCAGATTATTCTACAATCTACAGAAGGCAAAGGCATATCGATATTGCGATTGGCTATCAAAAATATAGTAATAGACTACATCTATTTGTCGACTCTACTGGCTTGCAATTTTTAGGTGAAGGTGAATGGAAATGAAAGAAATATCAGCCTGAATATCGCCGCCAAAGGCGTAAATTACATATCGGTATATATGTTAAAACCCTTCAAATTCGAGTAGTTCAACTCACGACTAACAATGTGTGATTCTCAAGTACTTGGTGATTTACTTGATTAAATTCAACATGACAGTCACTCTGTACGCCCTAGTTAGTTAAACAAATAGAAATACGCTCAAAATCATTGATGACTATGAGCATTTGCAATTGTAAATTACTTTTTTGAAAACAGTTCCCTCTCTTTTGCTCGTCGATTTACCATACCGCTAATCTTCACACCATTTTCGTAAATCCAGCGATCAAACTGTGATACTACATTCCGCTTATTAATCCAAGTCAGCATGGTGCTTTTCATAAAGGCAGTTTACTTATTAACAGGGAAATTTCTAAACAATTCCCCTTTAACATGCTTAGGCTATTTGATCCAGAGTTCATCTTTTTGCATCATTTTTAACATTAAATTAAATATAACCAGCGGAGTAACATTTTTTTTGTTAGAGCCGACAACTCTTTGAAAACTAAATTTAACGGTTCGCTCAGGAGCATCCAAATTAACTGGGTAGTTTTGTTTTTCTAAATACAGATGATCTCCTAACATTGGCTCTATACCAGTAATAAAATTAACAATTTGTTGCTCATCACCTTTCATTCGGCATTGAAAATGTAGAAAATTTTTACGCAGTTTTCCAAATAATAATAATATTTTAAGCGCCTTAACCATGTTCTTTTCTTTCAGTGCATCTTGCTGCCTATCATCTTTATAATGAAAATCAAGGAGAGGAATTATTTCATCTGGACGAGTCAGTTTTTTAGCCTTTTCGTAAAGTTCATCAAACCAACTCTCTTCTAAATTCTTACTATAAACATAATTCGTTTTTAAATTAAATTTTTGGCGATCCATCCATTTAGTGCTCATCCATTGACATCGTTGCATCCATTCTTGAGCTTGGGTATCTTCGCTTAAACGACCTTCTCTAAAACTTATCAAACGTTGAAAAGGTGTCAGAGTACTCTTCTCTATACTAAACTTCTTTTCTTGTCGGCCAGCCATCGTAACTGGCTGTGTTTGCTGATAAGAATTAAACCATTTCTGCTGCTGAGTATAACGATTTAGGTTTATGTAGTCTGTACTTGACTTCACTGGGCTAAAACACTGTTCTAATACTTTTTTTGAAATGATACACGGCGAATTATAAATTCGATCGACTGCTAATAAATCCAAAACATGAAGGTAATTTGAAGCCGTTTGCTCAATACTGCTATGCCCCATCCAAGAGGCGAGCACCTGCCATTTATGTTGAATAATCTCTTCTTGAGCACGTGCTTTCATACCAAACAATAAATCCCTCATCTTTTTTGCTTTTACCCAAGGACAATCTGTGTAGGTCTTGATCATTTCTTTTGAACCGAGCAAAGTTATTGCTAGATAGTTAGCAGCACTGTGGCGTAATGTATGAAAACTAAAGCCATGATGCATACCTAATATTTGACTAAACAAATCTACTGTAATTTTGCTGATACATTGATCAGTTAATACACGATGATTCACACTAAAAAGTAGATCATCCTGCTGATTAACCAAATATTGCTCATAACGATGTTGTATGTAACGTTGTACTACTAAAAACTCATGTTCTGACAATGCAATTTTCAATGGTATTTGACGATTCGCACTTCGCGTTTTCAGACGGCGATATGAATTGTCTTGGATATGAAGCGTGATATTATTAAAAACTGTATTTTCTTTTTCTTTATAAAGTAGCTCTGGGCAAATAATATCTTGTATTTTAAGACAACGAACTTCATTTAATCGAAGTCCAGTTCTATAACTTAGTAAATACATCAGCTTTAAACAACTCAGATGATCGACCCACTCTGATGCCGTTGGCTCTTGACTTAAATTTTCTAGTTTTTCCAATAATTTGCCAAATAGCAAAGGACTCACTAGCCGTGCATTGCAAATTTGTAAATGCTTAAAACTTGAATTCTGTAACACCAATACCCCTGGAGCATC
Source organism: Acinetobacter kanungonis (assembly GCF_009939195.1). Lineage (GTDB taxonomy): Bacteria > Pseudomonadota > Gammaproteobacteria > Pseudomonadales > Moraxellaceae > Acinetobacter > Acinetobacter kanungonis. The sequence continues at coordinate 4,100 of NZ_JAACKC010000012.1, forward strand.
ATAATTCTCTATACAGAATTGATGAAAATCTTTTAGGCGACCAAAACGGTATTCTGCGCTTTGGTGCATCTTACGAGAGGTTTTTCCTTTCACCGAATCTCGTTGAACTGCTTTTTCATCACGTTCACTGCTGTATTTCAATAGCTGCCGATATAAATCCTCATAGTCATCTATGGATTGTTGCTTTAAATCTAATTTATTGAGCCAAATCTCAAATATAAATTCTTTGCCAAACGATCCTAAGTAGCTTTCAATAGTTGATAATTGAAGCCCTCGTTTTTTTAAATGCATTAACCAGTGAATTAAGCGTAGTTGAGCATCAATTAAAGACTTTTCCTCCGTATTAGCATCAACTATCTTCTCCTCTAACACCCTTCTAGTTTCTTGCCAAAAACGTAGCGTGCGTTCTTCTTTATTCCTCTTTTTATCTAAACGCTCAACTTTTTGACCTTTACGTTTCTTTTGACCAAACAACATCAACTCATACGGAATCGTTTGTAATTTGCTTTGAACAGTCGGAACTTCAGGAAGTAACTGCTCTTGTTCAAAATGAATAGGGCGATTATCTGGTTCTGTGACTTGATTGTAATCATTATTCCACAGCAATCTAAATTCGGATGGCCTTAAAGCAACAGTATTAATCTCTTGCTGAAGCACATTACTCAAAAATATATCTATGCTGAGGTTTGGATTAAATTCGAGTACCATTTGCACATCATTAAATGCACGAAATCCACGGCGTTTAATTTGATATTGCAGATCCCCAAGACTTTTTTTCCTGCCTATCTTACTCAAGCTTTCTAAAATACAATCTTCAACTGAATGTTGCAGACAAAATTCTTTCTGAGTAGCTTTCAACTTTTTTAAATATTGCAAAATGAACTGCGCATATGGGTTAAAAAAAACATGTTTCCATTGGTACAACTTTCCCTGTTCTACATCGTTGCCATATTGAGAGTTTTCAACACGATAATGTAGTAACAATGGATTAGTGATTTTTTTGTAGTCCGAATGGTATAACCGAAAACAATTCAGATCTGTACCAAGCTCAATGGCCTCCTGCAATTGCTTCTGAATAGCAATCAAATGCTGTTCATCTGCACAGCCTGAAATATATATAAAACTTAAGCATAAATTTCCCCATAAGTACTTTGGTTCATTCCAATATTCAAATGAATCTTGCCAATACTGCCTTAATTCCTTAAGTACATGGATATGTAGATGCCCCTGTTCTAACCGTGACTCTGTACTCTCAATTTTTCTAGGCAGTACGATCCGTTTAGTATGTGGATTTAGCTTAATTCTGTATGATTTTTTATCTACATTCTGGTTGAATTGCTTCCTTCTTTTATTAAATTCATCTTCAGTAAATTGCATCAGTTTTGATTGTTCGTCTCGGCTCAACTTTTGACTCAAACAATCAACACTATCTTTAATGTCATGCCATTTTTCAGCGATCTGCTGATCAAGTTTTTGCTGCATTTCTTTCGTCAATACTTCAGGTGGAGAAGGCTGTCTATCTAGCGACTTTTTCACCATTTTATGAATATCAACAAATAGATCATCTAGTTGTGGTTTTATTAGTTCTTTGATTTTTTGCATACAACTATTTTCGCTCTAAGTGTTTAATCGATAAAGATTTGACATTATCTTGCAATTGCTGGCGGGCTTGCTGTACATAGACATTCGGGATAAGTGAAGAATGCGGATGAAAAGCCTCTCGGTCACGTTGGTCATGACCATACAGGGCCTGAATTAAGTGAAAAGCTAATGCTGGTTTACCCTCTTGCTGCTCATGCATCAAAAAGTTCATGTCAAAATGACGTAACCAATTCGAATACATATTCTTTGGAAAGACTCCTTGCATATATGAATTCACCCATTTTCTCGATAAAGGGATTAACTTAATTTTCCTGCTCTGCCATTCTTTGACAGTTATCGGCAAGATATCTTTACTAAAAATGACCTTACCAAAAAGATCATTTACAGTTATCTTCTTCTTTGCAAAGACTTGTCTAAAAAATGAACCGTACGCTTCAATAATTTGTTCTAAAAAGGCAGTGTAATTTTGCAGTGTTTTTATGAAAAAATCAGATAAAGGGATAAAACGACCATCTTTTCTTGCTTTACTATTTTTTTTATCATTCACATATAAAAGCTTGAGCTCAACACAATAATCATCCAAATTCCCCAACAGGTTTTTTTTAGGCCGACTTGCCAAACTCAACAAACTGATATGCCACATCCAACACGCATATGCATTAAGTTGATTAATAATGTGCTTATCTTCTTGGATGTTTTCGTGACAATGTCTATGTAAAATATGGAATTGCTCTTTCACAAAATTGGGTTCAAGTGCCAGTTGGCTCCCTATCCTTCCTATAGATAATGCAGATTGCACTTTGAATTGTTGTTGCAATATTTTTAGTTCAGCCGTGTCTTCAGTAAAATGTGTGGAATGTGGTGTAAGTGCTTTTTCTAAAAAGGCTAGATATGTGCTACTGAGTTGAGTTTTCGGTAGCCCGCCATAATAGATACCAGGCATGTGATGCTGACTATCCCGCCCAGCAATTACATGAGCAAGATATTCATTATATGTTTCATAATATATATGAAAATATAATTGAGCCTGCAGTTTTTCTACAGTGATCGAACCTACAAACCGATTATCAAGCCAATTCTTAAGTTTCGTATTAATGTGTGTTGATGAAATTAGTGGATTCGATGCTTGTTCTATATAGTCAAACCAAGCAGAAGGTAAATGTAGTTGATGTGTCATCACTTCATTCCACCGCACATGATTTAAGCTCTTAATCTTCTGCTCTGTAATTTTAAGATTTAATTTGAGTAAATATTCGCGACGTCTACTTGAACCATTCTGGATCAAAATTCCATCTTGAATAAGCTCGTTAAAATCCATCAGTGCGACGGGTGATAATCCCGTCAAAAGTGACAATAAACATGCTGCAGCGATTGCAGCATCCCTCCAGTGCCCGGATAACTCGGTTCTCAACACATAAACAATTTGCTTCAGTATATCTGGCGCCAAATAATGTGGATTTGTAACAAAAGGAGCATGACGGCGCTGGCGATGCCGCATTAGATGCGTCGCATTATCGCTGAGTATATAATTTAAATTTTTAGACTTTTCATCTTCTGAATAAAACTCCATTTCAGGATCTAATAGATCAACTTCACCCTCTTCATCTTTGTGAAGAGCGGCATCATAAATACTGATCTTTGCGTTATGTCCAATATCTACTTGCTTACCCGTTTTAATTTCACGAAATTTTTTGAGTTCATTTTTCGTCGGCCATTGCAAAACTTTACTTTTTTTTGACTTACGCTGACGATGAACAACACGACGATCATCAAGTCTTTTAAAAATTATTAATAGAGCCGATAAATACTCTATGGCTTGTACTTGTTTGAAATCTTTAATATTAAAAAGTTGATTACGATCCTCCTTTTTCAAGTTACGTTCGTACATGACATAGCGATTTAGTAGCTCACTGCATTCTTGAAATAATTCAGCATGATTAGAATCCAGAACATATCGTGATACATAGCGAAAGAGATCACAAACATGTTTTTGCTTATTCTCAGCTTTATCAATTTTTGCAAATTCTTGATACTGCCGATATGTTAAAAAACTCGCTTGTAGAATCAAATAACGTTCAGACGACAGCTCTTGAGTATTACTAGTAGTCGGGCATGCAAAATAACTTAAAGAAGCTAGATAATAATATTTACCTAATTGTCTAGAACTAGATATATAGCCATATATCTGTTGTGCTTCCTTATATAGAGCATGGGCTTTTTCACGTAAATCATCTGATAGATCGACAAATTGTGTATTCACAACATGATTGCGTAATAAACAATAATCTTTTTGGAATTTTTCTGCTAAATCTAAGAATTGCTCTTCTGTTTCAATCTTTGGCATATTCGCTTTCGCTTAATTTTTTATCAAATTGCATTGGTTAAATTCATTACGATCTGAACAATTTGGTAAAAGTTGATCTTTTATTGAACTCTTTGTCAGCTTAAAAAATCTAGCAAAAAATTTAGCATCCAGCTCTTTCTGAGCTTTTCTCTCAAAGCACAAGTGTTGCTGTGATTTTTCGATAAAATCATCAAGATTATGTATCAACTGTAAGATTGCAACATAATTAGAATGTACACGTAAGCATGGCTCCGTTTGCATTAATAGCAATATTTTTTGCCAAATTTTCACATAGATTATTTTGAACTTTGCTTGTACTACTACTTTCTGGCTCTGCTTAATCTTTTTGATTTTCAGTAGTTCTGAGTTAATTTTTACTATCTTAAATTGAACATTTTGTCGCTCAAAGCAAAAGGGCATGATAAATTGCCCCATAAATATCTCTATATTTTTTACTAAATAGTCAAATTTTAACATTTTTATCGATATAAAAAATGAGCATATCTTTGTATATGAAAATTCATTTAATTTATCAACTAAATTTTCTCAAAATTACAATTATCAACAAATACATATGGTTTACTTATCATGGGTGGTCTAAATTTTAAAAATTCTTCCACTTTTTTTTAGTTTTCTGTTATTACATGAAACAATACCGTTGTATTACATTTTGAAATGCTGTGTATGCAGCATTGATCAAAAAGATTCTCTGCTATACTTACTTCACGTGTAGCATCAATGGAGTTTCGAAATGCTCAGAACCACTGAACAGAAAAAAAAATATATTCAAGCGACACGTGCGCAAAACTATCAAGCCAGCCTAAAGCTTGAAGGCATTACAACGACAGCTCAAACAACTCAACAAAGTAAAGCTGAAATCTTGCAAAAATATAAGAAGTATTCGCAACCCGAAACTTAGTCAGGTGCATGTATGGATAAATATGGGGAAATGGGTGACAGCCTGTATTGTTACCCTGGCACAAATATCCTAAAGAACAAACTCAATATTCATGATGAACAAATTTTAGAACAAGCTGAACTAGAACTGTCTGGATTGGCAAGTAACTTAATTGAATATGCTGAACCACCTTACGACTTACAATACTTAAAATCAATTCATGCGCAGCTCTTTGGCGACTTATACGACTGGGCAGGAAAGTTAAGACAAATCGATATTTCCAAAGGTGACACCCGTTTTTGTAATTTTTCCCGTATTGAAATTGAAACCAATAAACTACTCAAACCGCTTCAAGAAAAAAAATACTTTCAAGGCTTAGCACCACAACAACTGATTCCTCAACTTGCCGACTTGTATTGTGAGCTTAATGTCATACACCCATTCCGTGAAGGTAATGGACGTACACAACGGATTTTCTTTGAGCATCTGATTGCTCATTGTGGTTATGGTATTGATTGGTCTCGCATTGACTCTCAACAACAATGGATTCAAGCCAATATTGAAGGTTTTTATGGTAATTTAAATCCATTAATTAAGATTTTTGAAATATGCTTTATTCAAAATACCTAAAATTTAAGTAGTCGAAGCCCACAATCCTTAATGAGCCATCATCTTTGCTTCAATCCACTGATTAATTTCCCAAATAAACTAACAATCACGATTCTTAGAAATCTTAATACTCTTCGGGTAATTTAGGATCGTAATATTCAGATTACTTATCCAGAATTGAATAGATCGTTAACTTAGATAGACTTTTAAGCAATGTAACTTGCCGCATGTTTATCAACATATGTCTCAAAAAAGTCTGCCCATACATAGATTTATGGCGTTTAGTGCTTAAATTTCAGATTAATCTTCGTCTGATGACCTGAATGGATGTTACAGATTACATGCAGGTGAATTACTCTGTGGCTGTATCATGGCTTTTGTGCAATCCAATCCATTTGATCCGAATGTTCTCTTTTGCAATAAAGCAGCCTCTTCTGCTTTTCCTGAACCAACGAACTATGTCATTGATTTGATTCAACCGACAACAGTGATGCTGAATCAAATCTCCAAAGAAGGGATTAAATGCAAGAAATGTGGTAAGAAAAAGATAGGGGATGGAAGTTATTATCCGTCTAATTGGAACCAGCCCATGAGTCGAGATCAGTTGAGTAAGAATCATTTTAAATGAATAAGAGAAGGATGGCTTACCTCACTTCTCCGAATAACAATGCTATGCTTTTCAACCAAGGTTATAAATTGGCAACTACATTTCATTCTTCTTCATGCTGGTCCTATAGCCTGTAGACAATTACTACATCATTTGCATTCAATGCTCAATACAGCCTGTCAGCAGAACCGCAGCGATACTTTTTTTCGTGCATACATGTAGTGTTTAAATCCATTCATTTTTCAATGATCCTCTGCCGTTTATCACATTTATGGTCGATCTTTAACCTTGTGAAAAATGCACATACCGATCCCTTCAAACTGTCAAATTTATGTATGCATGACATTTAAAGAAAATTATCTGATCAATTTTTTTAGGTAAAATTCATCAAGAAAAAAGTTATTATTATTCATAACATCACCAATAACCACATAAAAACAATAATTTAATAAATTATTCTTCCAATTTTTTTATATTTAGTGTTATTACCTCTAAATCCATGTTTACCACCTTCTATTACATAAGTAATTTAGAAGTATCCACGATATAAATTGCTTGCCCTCACACCTCTCCCCTCTCACGCCCAAAAAATTTATACTGAAAGGCAGATTAAGCCCGTTCGAGTTACATATAGCCGCATGCTATATTGAAAGCATTAAGAAAATATCCTCAATATTTATAGGATTTTTAAAGTATGAACTAATTTTCGAAGAACCCTTTCTAAGTAATGTGACCTATTAGGAAAAATGAAAATACTGAAATCTCCGTATCAACAATCAGTCAAAGTACATCCTGATGATTTTCTGTAACCGATACCCAAGGACTATACCTACCCTTCTGATGTGCTGTGCAACAAAGCCCTCCTTAGCCACACTATAGCTATAGATTAATTCCATTATTTTGTGATTTAATTAAATTATTCATTCTTAAGACCCAATTTAATGGATTTATATTTCACTAAACCAGAAGAAGTTGTGACTCTTTTAGGTGAGCGTTTACGTAAGCAACGACTCTTTCTGGAGATGTCTCAAGCTGAGGTAGCAGCACGCGCTGGTGTCGGCGTGAATACAGTTTCGAATCTTGAAGCGGGACGAAATGTATCTGTTGAAAATTTAGTCCGTATTGCAATGGTCTTGGGTCGATTAAACGAACTTCAGGAACTATTTAAACCTCAGCTTAACAGTGTGAATGACATTCTTCGCTATGAGAGTCAAAGTAAGCGCCACCGTATTAAGAGGAAGGGATAATGCTCAATAGACTTAATGTTTATTACAACGGTTGGGGCGAATCATGGTTATGGGGAACGCTGATTAGTTCAACAGCCACGACAGGTAGACCCACCATTGCTTTTGAATATAGTCCAGAAGCAATACAGCAAGGTGTTGAGCTCTCTTCTTACTTGCTGCCTTTAAAAGGTCTACCATTCAGACAAGGTTTTCCTACTCATCAAATGGGACTCCCAGGTCCAGTCTATGACGCTTTACCAGATGGTTGGGGCATGATGTTGATGGATCGATATTTCAAAAAAATTGGCTTAAATTCAGCACGAATTGGACCTTTGGAGCGTCTGACCTATATTAGTAGTCACGCAATGGGTGCCCTCTCCTTTGAACCTTGTGTTGCTGACATGCAAACCTCAGAAAATATCCCTTTACAACAACTGGCCCAGGAAGTTCAAGAAGTACTCAAAGGTGAAGGTGGTGAATTTCTACAGCATTTATTGGTCATGGGTGGCTCCCCTCAAGGTGCCAGACCAAAAGCGTTGGTTTACCGAGATCCTGTCAATTTAGAGTTTTCGACTCAAGATTCTGATCAACATGAAGCCTGGCTGATTAAGTTTCCTGCTCAGCAAGAGCATCCTGAAGTCTGCGCCATTGAAGCCGTCTATGCAGAATGTTTGCGACTTTGTGCAATTGAGACTCCAGATACCCATTTCTTTAATTTGCCCAATGGTTTAACGGCTTTTGCTTCTAAACGATTCGATCGTCAAAATGGTATGCGGATTCCAATGCAGAGTTTGGCTGCATATACAGGAGCAGACTATAAAGTTCCAGGTAGCCTAGACTATCGCAATTTTCTCCGGGCAACCTTGATGTGTACGCAAGATGTACGAGAAAGATTGCATGCTTTTAAACGTGCTGTGTTTAATGTGCTTTTCAATAATCGGGATGACCATACTAAGAACTTTTCATTTCTCATGGAGAAAAATGGTCAATGGAAATTGGCTCCAGCCTATGATGTGACCTTCTGCGAGGGTCCAGGTGGTTATCATCAAATGGACATTATGGGAGAAGCGCTCAATATTTCCCGAAATGACATACATAAACTCGGTACTTCAGAAGCCAATCTGACCTCTCCAGAAATCGATGAGATCATCCTAGTCATGCGAGAAATTGCACTTCAATTTAGTCAAATTGCACAGCGCCTTTATCCCAATCAAATTCGAGCATCTACCCTAGAGATGATTCAATCACGGATTCAACAAAATGTTGATTTTTTAACTAAAACTTAAACAAAAATACTTATTCAGAGCAGCCATAATATTCTTCCTAAAAAAACAAGGAGCCTTATGATGATACGTTTACTCACTCGCTAAATAGAAACGTGCTGCTTTGAACAGTTAAACATTTAGGTAGGATAATAGAAAACTGGTCCGGCTATTATCACAGTAGTTAGGCTAAAACCAAGAAGTAATGCGTCAAATTAGTAAACGATAAATAGTCAAAAAAGATTTTTTCAAGTCAGGTTAATGAGATGAATGTGAGAATTACTGTCCTAGATAAATTTACAGAAATTGACCAGTCTACTAACCAGATTGTAATTTGAATTACAATAGTTAGTGAAAATGTCTGCTTTTAAATATTTGCTTAACATAACCAAAACTATCTAGAAGATATTTATCTTAAAATCAATTGGTTGAGTATATTTTTTCATGATTAAGATTGGTTTTACCCAGAATCACATTGAGCAATGACACGCTAATAATCAACATTATCCCAAATATCTGCGCATTGGAAAGCTGTACATTGGCGAACAGGCTGGCAAGAATGACTGCTGTCAATGGTTCAAAAATAGTATAAATAGAAGCTTGCGATGCTTTTAAATACTTCAGTCCATAGGTATATAAAGCAAAAGGTAATAACGTGCCAAACACAACTAATAAGATACAGGCAATCACAATATTGAAGTCTAAATTCGAGACCAGACTTTCAATTTCTTGGAAGTGAATAAAGGGAAAAATCGCAAGCGCACTGACCATCATTGAACTGAACAGTAAAAAAGTCGGGCTGTAGTGATCAATAATATCTTTACCAATCACCCCATAAGCAGCATAACAAATGCCCGAGGCTAAACCAAATAGCACCCCCGTCATATTGAGTTGATTATCACCAAGCATCATACATGCAACACCACTCACAGCCACAAAAGTAAGCATAATTGACTTTAACGTTATTTGCTCTTTCAAAAAAATAAAAGAAAGTACCACACTCCAAATAGGAGCTGTATAAAGCAATGCTACTGCTATAGCTGGTCCAACATGTTGTACAGCATTAAAATAACAGAAAGTCATTCCAAGCATACCTAGTAATGATTGAATGACCAATTTAGGAATATCTTTAAATTGCAGTGTTCGTAGAACCTTATAAAGAAAAGGTAAAAAAGCCAATAAACAAATAAATGTACCGACAATCCGTAATCCTGTTACTGAACTATTACTCACGCCTGCATTTGCCAATTGGGTACTGGCAATGCCTAAAGTCCCCCAACCTATTGCCCCCATAATTACCAATAAAGCACCAAACCATTGTGATTGTGTATTCATACTTTTGTTCCCTACAACGAGTTTACAAAGGTCTCATCCAAGAGGATTAGACCGTGACAAGTTTCGCTTTATTGCTCTGAACCAATACGCTCATGCTAAATAAGGCAATCACAATTAAAATAAAGGCTGGTGCTAAAGTACTACCTGTACTGTGAATCAACCATGTTGCAAATAGTGGAATCGTACCGCCCAGCAATGCATTCGCTGTATTAAAACTAAATGCAAAACCAGTATAACGCACATGCACAGGGAAAAGTTCAGTGAGGTATGCAGGCAAACTGCCATCATTCATCGCAAGTAGGCTACAGAAAACCAATTGAATGATGATCATGCCAATAAATGATGTACCAGATAAGAAATAGAACAATGGGAAAGTTAAAATTATAAAGCCTATACATGCCATAGCTAACATTTTATTACGGCCAATACGGTCAGAATATTTACCCATCATAAATACAATGCCGATGTAAAATGCTAAAGAAATAGCCCCAGAAATAAAAGATTCGGTTTTATTTACCCCCAACTCAGTTGACAAATAATTTGGCATGTAGCTAAAAATTAAGTAGAAGGCAGTAGCATTTAACGATGCTATTGCAAACGCTTTAAATAATGGCTGACGGTATTCTGTAAATAATGCTTTAATCGGGAAAGTTTCTTTCTGACTTGTTTTTTGATGTGCCACAAATTCGGGGGTATCTTCAAGTTTGAGACGAATGAAACGACCTATTAAACCCAGTGGTGCAGCCAATAAGAATGGTATTCTCCAGCCGTATTCATATAAGAATGATTCTGACATCCATGCAAACATCGCAGCTGACATTAATGAACCTAACAATAAACCTGCCGCTGTACTGGCCGGCACTAAGCTGGTATATAAGCCCTTTTTATTTTTAGGTGCGTATTCAGCTAAAAAATTTGATGCACCAGCATATTCACCTGAAGCAGAAAAACCTTGGATCATCCGAAAGAAAAGCAATAAAAGCGGTGCAAATATTCCAATAGAAGCATAATTCGGTAAGAGCGCAATACACATAGTTGCCAACGTCATAATCATAATTGACCAAGACAGTGCATGTTTTCGCCCGTATTTATCACCAATATATCCCCAGAAAATTCCACCAAAAGGCCGAACAATAAAGGACAATGCAAAGATGGCGTAGGTTGACATTAATGCAACTACCGGATCGCTACTTGGAAAGAAAACCAAAGCAATCACAGTGGCTAAAAAACCATAAGCCGCATAATCAAACCATTCGACAAAGTTACCAATAAAACTCGCAGTGGCAACACGTTTTAAAGTGTTTTGATCAGATTTAGCTTTTTCATTCATATTATTTTCTCCACCAAAAAAGGCATCCCGATTTGGGATGCCTTGTGACTTATGCCTTGATAATGTTGTGCTCAGGGCCATAAGGGAATTTAGTGATATTTTCAGTGCCTGATTCAGTCACCACCAAAATGTCATGTTCACGATAACCGCCCGCACCTGCCATACCTTGTGGCAACATAAGCATTGGCTCCATTGAAATCACCATTCCAGGTTCAATCACGGTATCGATATCTTCTCGAAGCTCTAAACCTGCTTCACGACCATAGTAGTGGGAAAGTACGCCGAATGAATGCCCATAGCCAAAAGTACGGTATTGAAGCAAACCTTCTTCACGGTAAATTTCATTTAATTCATTAGCAATATCACAGCACCGCGCACCAGGTTGAATCAGTTTCAAACCTGCCTCATGCACTTTGACATTGGCTTGCCAAATTTTTAACGAAGCATCATCACAATGACTAAAGAACTGAGTCCGTTCAAGTGCAGTGTAATAACCCGCGATCATTGAAAAGCAGTTCAGACTTAAAATATCGCCTTTTTGCACTTGACGAGTAGTCACAGGGTTGTGTGCCCCATCAGTGTTAATGCCTGATTGGAACCAAGTCCAAGTATCCATTAATTCTGAATGCGGGGAACGTTTAGCAATTTCACGCACCATCGCTTGTGTCGATGCCAACGCGACTTCGTGCTCGTGCACTCCTTCTTTGACAGCCGCTGTTAAGGCAAAACCGCCAATATCACATACAGCTGCGCCATGTTTAATGTGCGCAATTTCTTCTAGAGATTTCACCATACGCAGCTTCATACAAGCAGCACTAATATCGACAAATTCAACATTTGGCAAGAATGCTTTCAGCTTGTTTAATCGCTCAATCGGCAGATGATCAAACTCAACCCCTACACGACCTTTGTTGGGAATTTCTTGTGCAACAGCACGGAAATAGTTATCACGCTGCCAATCGGTATAGACCACATTGTAGTCACCTACTGTACGACGCCAAGGTTGACCACCATCAATATTGGCAGAAATACTCACCACCTTTTGATCTGTAACTACTACACCAAAAAAGCGACCAAATGAGCAATACAGGAAATCAACGTAATAGTTGATGTTATGCATAGAACTGAATAAAACTGAATCAACTTGTTGATCCGCCATCATTTGACGTAATTTTCTATGACGGTTTTCATATTCTTCTTTTGAGAATGTTGATTGTACCTTTTCACCATTTTCAATTGTTAAAAGTGCAGGTAACGAGTCTTGGTGAACCTTCGCTTGGATATTCATAGTGGATACCTTAGGGGGTAAGTGTTGGTATGAATTAAGCTTAGGTATTTTTTTAGAGGGTTTATTTTCAAAAAACGCTAAAAAGTTGTCAGAATACGACAAATCAAGAGGCCAGTTCCAAAATGCCACGTTCATTTTTTGGCGAATAACCAAAAAGATTTTTGTAAGCTTTATTAAAACTTGATGCATTCGCAAAGCCACAAGCCAATGCTACATTCGACACGCTCATGCTAGACTGTTTTAATAAATTCTGCGCGTGGGTTAAGCGCATCTTTGAATAATATTCTTTGGGTGAACAACTAAAATGCATTTGAAACAACCTTTCCAATGTTCGTGTTCTGCTATGAATCAACTGACAAATTTCTAAGATATTTAAAGGTTCATTAATGTTATTTTCCATTAAACGGAGAGCTTCTTTGACTGCTGGCTGAATACTATTTCCCTGATTTGGGATAGGTTGATGTTGAATATCAGTATTTTCACGTACATGATGCACAATAAATTGTTCACAAATTCTTTTAGCCAATCTGGCACCGTAATGCTGCTCTACAAGCTGTGAACACATATCAATAGATGCAAGCCCACCCGAGCAGGTATACCTCATCCGATCCAGACTAAAAATATATGAATTAAAATGGACCTGAGGAAACTCCTCTTGTGCTGCCAAAGAATTCTCCCAATGTAAACTGGCCTGATAACCATCAAGTAAACCAGCACTCGCCAATACATATGCCCCAGTGCAAATTCCACCTAGAGCAATATTGGCTTGATCCAAACGCTTTAAGAATGTTTTATGCGTCAGAGTGTTCAATTTAAAGAGCTGAAAACCACCACACACAAATACAATATCCATTGAAAGAAGATGTAGCATTTGACAGGTATGTTGTATCTGTAAACCATTACTGGCACAAGTATGATGCCCCTCTAGACCCGTTACATTCCATTGATATAAATGTTTTTTTTCAACGTAATTTGCCATACGAAAAACTTCAATGGCATTTGAAAATGCAATCATTGAAAATCCATCGAGAAGTAAAAAACCTACCCGCTTTGCCTGAAAAGGAGTTTTCACTATAGAAATCGCTTTAAACCAAATTCCCTTTTATAGCAAATTGTGTACCAAGTTTAATTTTCTGTTAAATACGCAATTTGAAGATGTCTTTTATTCTTCATATTTACTTATATTTCATGAAATTCGATATTGAAATGTATTTTTAACATTCAATACACTCGTCGGTTTGCCATCGACTAATCTCGGCTGATACTTAAAATTAAGTGCAGCCTGTATTGAAGGGCGTACAAACATCGGGTGACAATCACCTTGTGCTTTTGGATTTTCAACTCTTCCTTTTTCATTCACGCTATATATAACTGTACAGTCCCCTTCAATCTTTCGATCTAAAGCTGATTCAGGATACGCAGGTGCAATTTTGGAAACCGGTTGATAGTTTTTTACATCAAAAGTCGCTGTTTCGCTGGATTGTGCTTTTGATGTTGTCGGCTTGTCATTCATAGACTGCGTTGCAAGGTTTGACTTCGGTTCAATCTCTGCTACTTTCTTAGTTTCTGTTGTTGTACTTGGTTTTTCAGTTGACACCTGCTGTGGTTGTTTATTAGAAACAGTTGCAACTTTCTCACTTTGGGATTCCACAAACTTCTTGTCAGTTTTCTGCTGTATTTCTTTAGGCTGCTCAACCTGCTTTTTTTGAGTAAGCTGATCAGCAACTTTTTTCTCAACCACTGCTTCAGGCTGTTTTACTTTTGGCTGCTCTTGGACTGGTGGTGACAGTTGAATAAATTGTAATTGGATCGTTTTCGGCTGAGGTTCTTTGAGTGTTTCATGCATTTCAACCGTACCAAGCCAGGCAATCACCGCAATATGTAATCCTGCTGTGACCGTTAAAGCTAGCCCCTGATCACGAAACCTGATTTTTGATGCTATTGCCATCATGATTGTGGTTCCTCCGTGATTAAGCCCAAGTTGGTCACACCACTCTTCTGTAAGACTGCAATGGCCTGTGCAACTAATTGATAGTCAGCATTCTGATCTGCACGAACATAGAATTGTAGGCTTTGATCTTTTTGGATCATGGGTATTAATTTTTGTTGCATACTGCTTAAATCAATCGCTTGGTCAGTCACTTTTTCTGTATTCACTTCTGAACCAATATTCCAGTAATACTGGCCATTCGCCTGAATGGATAGAGTCACGATACGCTGCTGTTGTGACGCTGGCATGACATCGGCATTGACTTTAGGTAAATCAATTTTAATCCCTTGTGTCAGCATCGGTGCGGTCACCATAAAAATCACCAACAGCACCAGCATGACATCAATATAGGGGACTACATTCATCTCTGCATTGGGTTTCAACTTTTGAGGACGCTTGATCATGACTAATACTCCTTAACGCGAACTGCGCTCAGTATGTCCAAGCAAACGGTAAATTCTGGTTTGTAACTCATTGGCAAAGCCGTAATAGCGACTAGATAACTTGTCAGCTCGTGCCGAAAACCGGTTGTAAGCCACTACAGCCGGAATGGCTGCAAATAGGCCTATTGCGGTCGCAATCAAAGCTTCTGCAATGCCTGGTGCAACGGTATTTAAAGTCGCCTGCTCAACGCCAGATAGTCCAATAAAAGCATTCATAATGCCCCAAACCGTTCCAAACAAGCCGATGTAAGGACTAACAGAGCCTACTGTTGCAAGGAAAGTAAGATTTTGTTGGAGCTTTTCTTCTTCTTCACTGATGCTACTGAGTAACCGACGTTCTACACCATCGATTACATCAGCCGTAGTAAGCTGTTCATCTTTTATCAGTTGATGATATTCATCTACCCCATGTTGAAAGATACTGACCACCCCTTTGTGCTGTTCGGACTGTTGGTATTCCTGCTGTAATAGGTTTAAATCTTTTTGCTGTCTAAAGTTCTTTAAAAAACGGTGCCAAAGTTGTTCTTGTCCACGCAGTAACATGCCGTGGCGTACAATGAGATACCAGCTCACCATGGAAGCTAAGACTAGAATCATCATCACGATTTTGACTAATACACTGGCATGACTAATCAGCATCCACACTGACATTTGATCCATTGTTGCTTGCATAACGCTCCCCAATTTTTTAATTGCTGCTTGCTGCAGCGTAGGTATTTATAAAAGTGGGCTGTGCTTTGCTACACCAGCCCATATACTGAATTAGCATTTAGTCCAAGTGCAGGGCTTGTGCTATTTTTTCCCAAGGAACGTACTTAAAGTTCTGGTTGCTTTCTGGCATACGTTTGCGTCCGTCTTGTACCACCAGCATGCCTTGTTTCCACTTACCGCCAAAATCTTGAGAACTCACATCCAAACCGTCGGTTTCTGAAACGGCATCAATCCCTTTTTCAGTGTTAATCCCTACTCGGAATGCGCCCCGAACTGTATACGGTGCTTTGCTATCCACAACCACAAAACTGTCATTGCCTTGACTAGATACCACTAGGTAACTTTTGTCTTTTGCGTGATAAAGTCCCATGCCTTCAATGTCGTCATATAAGACATCTCCCACAGCAAGTACTTGCTGCATCGGTAGCTGAGCCTTTGGATTAAGATCTTTAACCCATACTGCAACATCTTCTTCACCTAAGAAAATGCGTCCAGTGGCATCGTCGACTACACAACCTTCAGGTTGCGTTTTCACGGAAAAACGTTGGACTTCTTGAGCCTGCAATTTCTGCTGTGTTGCGGTAATGTGATACTGAATAAACGTGCCATTTTTATCGTTCGGAATGGCATAGATTTCACCTTGAGCATCGCGGTACATACAGATGCCATAGATGTCATCTAGCGTTGTTGGAAGCTCGCCAAGTACTGAAACCTTGCCTGTGTTAGGTTGGATCGCAAAGACATGCAGACTGTTATGGTCTCGGTTCGATGCCACCGCCAGATCAACAGTCTGATTACCCCACTTAAAACCATGACGGACATCGACATTGTTCAACCGGCCTACAGGCAGGTACTGCACCGTTTTCCCCTGTAAGTCATTCACCTGCAAGCCCCCTTGTTTGTCTGTAGCTAAAATGCGGGACTGGCTCGGCTGTGCTGCGTTATGCCAAATGGCAGGATCATCAGCAGCATCCCCTGTGCTTGGGACACCCTCAGTTTGGACTTCTGCAGGGATCGTGACAATATTTGCTGTGCGCTGGGTTGCCTGCGTTGGCCATTCAAGCTCTGTGGTCTTGGCAGTTTTATCATCTAAAATCAACAAAGCTTTATCGCTAGCATTGCCACGAATACTTAGACTCTCGGCTTCTTTTACTATATCCAGCACTAAGGGGGCTAATCCGTTCCAGTGCTTATCCTGCTTTTGATAACGATAAAGTAATGGTTTTTCCTCATCTAATACCGCTACCTGATCATCCACAATCGCAATGGCAGAAGGTGTACCTTGAATCGAACCAAAAGGTTCTACGAGGTCAACAGCTTGGCGTACCATGTCCGCTTCAGAATGCGCAGGATATGCCCAAACCCCCACATTCGCTTCGTTAATGAATAATTCAGCCGTAGCATCATTCACTTTACAGACACTACTCGCGGGCGGAAAACTTAAACGTCGGACCAGTTTGGGTTGCTCAAGTGCTTTTTCATGATTGGCAACCAACCATTGCTCACCAATCCCCTCTTCGCCCACCAAGAATGCAAAACTTAAACCTTGTGGGTCGGTGTATAAGCAGATATCCTCGGACTTAAAGGTACGTTTTGGAATAAAAACCGATTTATCCCAGCTTTTGTTCTGCAAGTTCATACTCAAGAGCTGAATTTGCTGTTGTTGCAAATTCAAGGTAGCAATCAATAAACGCTCTGCACCAATGCGATAATCAAAACGTCCAAACTGACCCTGAATTTGATGCAAGACATTTTGTTCATCGTCTAAAATCTGCAACCCTTTATTTTTACTCGTTAACACTCCAGCAACTTCAGGCCAGGTACTCAAACTTAACCATTGCATATCTTCAGCTTTAGCATCATTGATGTCGACTTCACGTAACTGTAGCTTTGCTGCTTGCGGTTGATCTAGCTGAGATGTTGAGGATTGAAGCGCTGTGCTACTCGGAGCCGATGCTAAAATACCGTGTTGACTACATGCCGTCAGCAAGCATAAGCAGCTGGTTAAAACCGACAACTTAAAACATGAAACATTCATAGAAATACTCAAAATTGGGTTAAACCGCCTCAGGTCTTCTCATGTAGAGAAAACCTCAGGACTAATATTTAATTCGGCTTAGAAATGGGTATAGGTCAGTGCAAGCTTGTAAGCTGGACCATATTCTTCGTATTGCGCGTTATAGGCTTTAGAACCAGAATAGTTGTAATAGACTTCATCGGTTATATTCTGCACATCAAACTTCAACTGCAGGTTTTTTGATAAATTCAGGTGACTACTGAAATCGAGAAAGACTTGGTCATCGGTATAAATGTCTTTTTCAGGCGCATCGATGTCACCCAATTCATACAAATAGCTCGATTTATAGTTTACAGAAAGACGTACGCCAAAGCGTTCATTTTCCCAGCCCAGCATGAGATTACCCACTACATCGGACTGGTTCGGCAGATGAATACGACGACTTAGCAGCTCGCCATCTTTCATCGAATCGATATCAGCCTCAGACTTACTGAAAGTCGTATTAAAGCCCAGTAACATCCCATTCCATGGCGCTGCTAAGTGGTCAAACTTCTGTGAATAAGCAAATTCCATCCCATACAGTTTGGCCTGATTACCATTTTTATAAGTAATTGCTTCATCAAAGTCAGCCCATTGCCCTGTCCCAGCAATATTGGTGTTGTAAATGAAGTTATCGATATCTTTATAGAATGCATAGAAGCCGACCATGCTGGCTTGCCCCAAATACTTTTCTACCCCTAAATCGAAGTTCGAAGACTCCAATGGCTTCAACATTGGATTACCAAACTCAGCCTCATCACCATCGATATATACACCTGGTGCACTTTGTGCAAAGTTCGGTCGTACTACACTATTGGTCCATGCAGCACGAAGATAGGCATTGTCTGCGAGTTGATAACGGAAATGTAAACTCGGCAACCAATGATCATAGTCATTTTCATATTGGGTGGATGTGATCACATCATCATTAAACTCAAAACCACGCGCTTTAAATTGGGTGTTCTCATAACGTAATCCGGCAATCACGCGAAGTTGGTCGAAATCGACCGTATTCATCAAATAGGCGGCTTGAATGTCTTCATTCGACTTAAAATCGTTAATGATTGAACCATCTGCCACGACATAGTCATTGGCGTTGAGACCGCTAATTTTGGCTTTGATCGCATCTACATTTAGGCTGGGACCAAACTGGCCGAGTTCATAGTCACTATTGGAGTTAAAGTCCGAACTTGAGGTACTCAAGTCTTCGTACTCCCACTCATCGGTATTGTTGGTCTTTTCCCGTTGACTAATCTTGCCGCCAAACTTAAACGATGCGGCATAATTACCTAACATATAGTCTTTGAGAAAATCTAGCTTTGCGTTGTACTCTTTATCCGTGGTTTTGGATTGTTCCCAAGAAATCGAATCCAACTCATAGTTCGCAGCATCGTAAAAGTCCTGATCTGCCGTAATCACTGGTTTTTGTGTACTGCTAAAACCAACATTACTTAATTCTGCCTTGTATTTTGCCCCAGAAATTCCGCCTGGATTTTCCTCTGATGCTTCGCTATAGCCCAACTGTCCTTCAACGGTCCAGGTACCGAACCCTTGTTTACCGCCTAAAACAAAAGACTGAATTTCTTGAGTCTCCTCTCTGCTTTTCAATGAACGAGTCACTTCTGCATCACCTCTTTGTCCAGCCAGCAGTGGATCAGAAAACTCAGCTGCGACTTCCTGACGCGATTCGGTATCTTTAAAACGACTGTATAGGGTTCTTAAATAATATTCCCCCGTATCGTTAGGACGGTAATCAAAATTTAGCCCTGCACCGATGCGCTCTCGCTCGATATCATATTGACGCATTGCCGTTTCTTCGAGCGCATGACCATCCCATGCGCCACCAGTTTCAACGTTATCAGAACCAAACTTTCGATTTTGATAACTCAGGGCCAATGCCACCCCGAGGTTATCCTGACCTTCACCTACACTAAAACGGTTACTGATCGCACCTGATGCTTTAGGGCTATATTTTTCCCGTTTGTCATCATAACTGCCTTCAATTGTACCGGTATAAAACAAGCCATCATGATCAAAAGCCGATAAACTTTCGACCTGAACGGTCCCACCTAAAGAATTAGCATCCATATCTGGAGTCAGGGTTTTGACCACAGCCAACGATTGCACCAACTCCGATGGCAATACATCCAGTGCTACACCACGACGGTCACTTTCAGGTGCAGGCACGAGGGTTCCATTAATGGTGACTGAATTGAGATCCGCCCCCAAGCCCCGCACTGAAACAAAACGTCCCTCGCCTTGATCACGTTCGGTAGACACCCCTGGAATACGTTGTAAAGCTTCTGCTGCATTATCATCGGGTAATTGTCCAATTCCATCAGCATGTACCACACTGCTGATCTGGTCCGCACGTTTTTGTTCTTTTAGTGCTTTATCCATACTTGCTGCTTGTCCAATGACCTGCACGTATTCCACATTATTTTCTTCCTGAGCATGAACATGTGTCAGGCTTAACATTGACAAGACCAGTGTGCTGAGCTGAAAGCCCGCACGTTTATTTCTCATTAAACGGCTATTCAGATTGCTCATTGTATTCTTCCCCTCAAGCCAAAGTGGCATGGTTTGAGCGCACAATAAAAAGTGAATATGAACAGGATGTGACAACCAAGATTCCCTCCCTCTCCATTTGGACCTTTTTCTGGATTTTTTGCCACAAAATGAGCTGATTTGATCTGTCTAAATCTATTCTTTGACGAATTAAAAGGTACATATTTACTGTAAATACAGGGTTTTCCCTTACTTTCAGAATTAAAAGCTCAAAATAGCCTGATCTGTTTTGACTCTAACACTTGCCATTAAACTGTCATCTAAACCTGTTTAGCTTGTGCCCAAATAGACCTTCTCTACTCGTTATGCCGAAATATTTTGCTTATTACCGCAAGCCTTTCTTATTGTTAGCAACTTTCTGTGCGCTCTCATTATGGCTATTTATTCGCTTAGGGCAGATCAAATCACTTCATGAATGGAATTGGGTTGATATTTTAGGCGAAGGTGGCGCGACTGTTTTTATCGGAATCTGGATCTTTTTTATTGTCAAAAGCCGTCCTTTGGGTCGAGTCACCCATTATATGTTTTATGGACTGTGCTTTATTTTCTTCCATATGTGGATGGATACTTTGGATGAGTTTATCCGCTTACCCAAAGAAATCATTTGGGATGCTTGGCTAGAATCCATCCCCTTTCCGATTGGTCTATGTTTACTGACCACAGGGATCTATTTCTGGCATCAAGAAGAGCTTGCCATCTCCAAACAGATGCAAAAGCGTGAACGTGTCTATAGGGACCATCGTTTATTCGATGCGCTTACTCCCTTAGCTGATGCCAACTATTTTAAGTCTCAGCTTAAATCAATCATGGAACAAGATGACATCGTTAAAAGTGATGTAGCCGTGCTCTTGATCGATATGCAGAATTTCAACCAAATTAACCAACTATACGGCTTTGATGAGGGTACTTCTGTCCTACAGTATATTTCTCAATTATTGAGCCTGAATTTGCGTCCACATGATTTACTTTGCCGCTTTGCTGGGGATCGCTTTATCGTGTTATTTCCCAATACCTCAGCACAGCAAGCGGAAAAAATTGCCCATCAATTGGAACGCATGATCATGACCAGTGCCTATTATCATCGCGATTTGTCTGTCCATATTCCCCTAAAAGCATTAACCACCTCCTGTTCAATTCAACACTATGATCAACCACAACAGTTACTGAATACCTTGAATCAACAACTCATGCAGTTGAAAAAGCATTATGCAGTACAACGGGTAAGCGTATGAGTTTTGAATGCGACTACTGTTTTATTCCTGCCCATCATCAGCTATCAATATTGATTGATTTGGCGGCTAGTCATGAAGTTGACCATCATGTGTTACTTCGCGGTAGTGGGCTTTTTATTGAAGATATTTTTTCTGGTCATAAGCTGATAAATCAGCAACAATTCCAGCACATCCTCAAAAATGCTGAACAATACTTTCGTAATCAGGATATCAGCTTCTTATTTGGTCAGCGCAGTTTAACCACTCCATTCAATGATGCAATTAAAGCCATGCTTTATTCATCCAGTTTAGATGATGCATTAAATCGATATTTAACTTTTTTTGCTTCAGTTTCGCCCTGGCTCTGTCCTCGTATCATGTATAGCTCAGACCAGATCCATCTCTATTGGCTAGACGAAAACAAAATTGAAAATCGATTTTTTATTGAAAGTGCAATGAGTGCAATACAGGCCTTAAGCAGACAGTTGTATCAAAGCAAGTTACCTTGGACCTTTGAGTTTAACTTTAATGAGCCAGATTATATTGAGCAATATTGGACGCACCTTGGCGGAGACCTGACCTTTAACCGTCCAATAAATATGATGAGCTTACCCAGCCATTTTATTCATGAACCATTGCCTGGTGCCTCAGCAACACTTGCGACCATCAGTCATCAGCAGGCTTTGCAATACATGAGTGCCCAGCATCTCCAACAGAGCTTTTTACTGAGTGTGCATCAGTATTTGATGCAGAATATTCAAAATAATATCCAACTTGAACACACGGCAGAACATTTTCAAATGAGTTCTGCGACATTGAAACGTAAATTAAAGAAACACCAAACCCATTTCCAAGCACAACTGGATCAAAGCCGGTTACACACAGCCATACACTTATATCGTGTACACGGCTTTAAAACAGAACAGATTTCTCAATACTTGCAGATTAATGACACTACTAATTTTCGTCGGGCCTTTAAACGTTGGAGTGGCTTAACGGTACAAGCAGCGCAATCTTAGTCCTTTAGCTTTAACTGAACATCTCTTCTTTACTTCGTAAAATAGTCAAAAATGCATCCTCTTTATCGATGATTCAACAGGATCATCTCTAAAACACATCAAAATGAAGAATGACCGATCCGCTTTAATCACTAAAATCGGAATAATCTCGGTCACTATATTTTTCAGTCTGTATCCACGGTGTTGAAATTGGTGATTTCATTTTATGTACTGAAAATACCTTTGAATAACCTTGCGCAGGACGTCGTAACTCATAGCGTTCTACAATCTGATCTTTTTCATTCCATACGATATTCAAGGTTTGACCTGCTTGATGCATTTGATAATGCTGAACTCCAGCATGACTTTGAATAGCTGGAATGTGCTTTAATAAGTCAGGCTGAATTAAGCTATATTCGCAACGCCAGCAACTTCGCAAGCCCAGCATTTCTTGCTCTACATCCTTCAAACGCACTCGCATTTTTTCATCTGGCAAGATATAGAAACGTTGAAAAGCCTCATCTTTGGTTTTCATTTCACTTAGCTTATCTTTTTGTAGCCATTGAATCGCATGATCAAAGCTTTGATGCTCATGCTCTCCTGCTTCAGTATGTGCATGTTCTTGAGTATTTAAACGCTCAATCCAAACATTATGTTCGTCGCGAATCATCTTATCGCTATATTGTTGAATCGTGGTTACACCATTGCTATCAAGCCGCTCAATGCGGTAATTAATGCGATATTCATCTGCTGACCACGCCAATGAACTCAGGGCATACAAAGAGAATGCAATGAGTGAACTTTGCGGCTTAAACAACTGTTGTAGCATTGTCTTCATTTAAAATCCAAACGCTTTTTTTAACTGTTCGAAGACCCAGGTATTTTCATGTGTCCCTTTGAATAGATTCGAGTTTTGGCCTTCTGCAAAAAGCATCACATCACCGCCCCCATGCGTTTCGCTTTTCTCAAGCTGCACACCCACTTCTTGCTTATAGTCATCCGCAAAAGCTTGCTCATTACTGATGCTTTCACGAATATCTAAACGTGGTCCTGTGCCATTGCCAAACACCAATGTGGTCCCTGTAGCACCATTCACATCACGATAAGGATTATGCATCTGACCATCAGCCAACACTTTGCTGTAGGCATTTTGCTCTTTTGCGACGTTGTAATCATAGCTGAGACCTAAAATCCCAGGATTGTCTGCTGTACTGCGCCCTGTACGTGCAGCATAACCATTGAAGGTCATGACATGATCATGGTCTGCGGTCACTACAATTAAAGTATTGCTGATATCCACCTGATGCAGAGCTGTCTGGATAGCGTCATTAAATGCCTTGGCTTCTTGTAAGGCACGTTTGGCATTATTGCCATGTAAGGCATGATCAATACGTCCGCCCTCAACCATTAAGAAATAGCCTTGCCCTTGGTTTTGCGCTTCTAGGGCATCAATTGCCTTACTGGTCATTATCGCCAAACTGGGCTCAGTATCGATCTGTTTCTTTAAGCGATCTAGGTCATAATTTAAATGCGACTGAGCAGAGAACACCGCAAAAATTTTCTGATGATTGACTGTCTGAGCAAGTTCATTCTGGGTTAATGCTGTTTGATAGCCCTGTTGTTTTAACTCTGCTCGTAAATCCCGACCGTCCAAACGACCTTTGGGATTAGATACAGCGTCAAACGCTGTCCAATGATTCAAGCCGCCCCCCATCAGCACATTAATCCCATCTAACAACTTTGGGTTATAGCCCTTGCCTTTGGGAACAGCTTGTAAGGCAATATCATACTGCGCATCACGATGGCAGATATGCGCATAGGTTGCAGCAGGGGTCGCATGAGTCAATTCTGTCGTCGTCACCACCCCTACAGCTTTCCCTTTGCTCTTAGCCAGCTCTAAGATAGATAAAGCGGGGATTCCAGCTGCCACACTACTCCCTTGCTCAGGACAGCGGTTTACAGCTTTGGCAAGGCTTTTTCCATTTGGCAATGTTCCATCATCAGGCTCAACGGCTACCGTACCCGTCGACATGGAAATCACTTCATTTTTATTCTTTTGCCCTGTCATATAAGCGCCCATAGAAGGTGCGCTGTCCGTGGTTTGACCATCCTCAGAATAGGTCTTGATTCGGGCCGCATGTTTCATGGTGTCCATCGCCAGTTTACCATTTTCCCCTACAGCATAAATCCGACTGGCTGTTACCGTAGTTGGCCCCATACCATCACCTAGAAAGAAAATGATATTTTTTGTCGGACTAAAATCTGAATGATTTTCAGCATATACACCGCATGAGGTGATTGCAGAAGTTAAAAGCGTCAACAGGTAAGGGAAAGTTTTTAATGTACTATTCATTGGATATCCCTCTACTTATAAGCCTGTGATCTTGCGAATCAGATGGTTCACTTCAACATTCTCTAAGCTACCCGAGAATTGCTCTGCTCCCTGCCCTATGGCTCCCAAGAAAACATCAGCCCCGCCATGTGTTTCTTTATCTTTAAAACCTGTCTGAATCACGGCTTCTTGCTGAAAGTCATCTGCAGCAGCACCCGTACACCAGCCAGTTTCACTCAAAGTATAAGTAAAACTATATTTCTCACCTTGTTTAGGTTGTGGACCCTGTACTGGATGACAGATATCACTGTCTTTCAAATTGATTACTAGGTCATCCATCCGATTTTGAGTCGGACGCTTTTTGCCCGTACCAAAACCAATAATCGGATAAGGTTGTCCATGAATATCTTTGGCAAAACCCGCACGATCATAGTTTTTAACCAAACCTAGTACACTGGTTTCCTGACCTTGTACATATTTTCCAGTACGCCTGGCATAGCCATTTAAAATTAGAGTGTGATCATGATCTGCAGTTATCACAATCAAGGTATTTTTTAATTCAGGGTCACTTTGTCGAAGTTTTTTAATGGTTGCATCCAAAGCCTCGTTTAGGGCAATTGTATCCTGTAATGCACGCTTAGCATTGGTGTCATGTAAAGCATGGTCTATACGTCCCCCTTCAACCATCAGGAAAAAACCATTTTCATTTTGGGTTAGAATGTCCAAAGCGGCCAACGTCATTTGCTTTAAGCTAGGTTCAGGCAAGTTTTTTTTGGTTCGATCTAAGTCATAATTTAAATGGCTACTATTAAACAATCCCAATAATTTTTCGTTCTTTCCTAACTTCATCTGGGAGAGTTGAGTTTGATCATAGACCACTCGATAGCCTACTTGTTGCATTTCTGCGATCAAATTCCGTTGGTCTATCCGCTCTCCCCCTTGATCTTTCGGCAGAAATTGACGCTTACCCCCGCCTAGAATCACATCAACCCCATCTTTTAATTTAACGTTATAACGCTGATAGGTATCACCTTGCGAACTTGGTACTAATTGGGATGCTATGTCATTCTCAGCATCACGATGACAAATATGAGCATAGGTTGATGCTGGTGTAGCATGCGTAATGCGAGTTGTTGTGACTACCCCTGTACCCCAACCTCGTGCTTTGGCCAATTCGAGTAAAGTTTGGGTGTCTTGTTTATTCTGGTTCTGAGGATTGGTTCCACATTGATGATTTCCGGCCTGATTTGGTTCTACTGCAATTGTTCCAGTCTGCATGGATATCACTTCATTTTTCATTTTTACACCTGTCATATAGGCACCCATCGATGGTGCGCTATCTGTAACCTGTGCATCTTCTGAGAAAGTACGAACAAATGCTGACTCTGGCAATTGATCTATCGGCAGTTGGCCATCTTCACCAACAGCATAAATTCGTGCAGCTGTCAGTGTCGTGATACCCATTCCATCTCCCAAGAAAAAAACCACACGTTGAGGCTGTTTTAGTGGTTGTACTGCAGCAGAAGTTGATTGAATTAAAGCAAGACTTTGGCAACCCGTTAAAATAACTGCACCTAAACTACAGCATGCCAAACTTATTAATTTTTTATTAAATTTTTTCTTATGCCAAAGCATTGCATCGACTCATCTTAGGATGGTCGAAAAATACGCTTTAAATATTCAATTTACATGACAAATTTATGAAAATATTATTATGACTACTTATATAAATTTTCCTAATTGCAAAAAATAGTGTAGCAAGTTGCTACACTATTTTTTTACATTATTTTTCTAACATTCGTTTTAGGAAAGCTTCTAATTCTTGTAAATTTTGATCATCAAATTGTCCGATTTTTAAAGATACCTTTAATGTATTATGGTCAAATTTGATATTACCAGCAACTTTCCCATCATATTCAATTTTATGTACAATTGAAGTTTGAATTACTTCTTTCGTTTCTCTTGACTTAAAGATTTTTTCAGCTAGTGATGCCAGTTTTGTCTGTTCAACTTCTTTTTTAAGCAATTTTGACCATGCTTCGAATAATGCTTCTTTAGCATTTTCATGGTTTTCTTCATGATCTGATAGAAACTTTTTCACTGCTGTAGCAGCGGTCCGTGCTAATAATGACGGCTGTTTTTCTAAATCTTCAATCAACTCTCCAGGTAATTTTTCAAAAGATAAATATTTATACATATCTTCACGATTCATACCTAATGACTTTGCTAACTTCTGCTTATTTTTTTTTAATTTTTCATCCAAAGAAGTTAATCCAACATATATTTCATAATCTGTCAGATCTTCTCGCTTTAAATTTTCAGCTAATGTTAATAAAGCAACTTCTTCATCCGATGCATCAATAATGATTACTTCAATGGTGTTCTTATTGAGAAATTGGTGGGCTTTCAATCGTCTTTCACCAGCAATCAACTCATATTTATCATTTATTCTACGAACTGCAATTGGTTGTAATAGCCCAATTTCCTCAATTGATGCTGCTAAATCTTTAATATCTTGTTGATTAAAGAGTTTTCGAGGCTGGTTAGGGCTAGCCTGAATATCTGTAATTTGTACATTACGTCTTAGCTCTTTGACATCGTTAATATGCTCCTTTTGGGCATGTTGATGCTTTTGAGTATTTTGCTGAAGACGTTTAGCCAATAGCTCTTTATTACTTACCATAGTATTTCCAGAATTATATTATCCGACACGCTGAACAATTTCTTGTGCTAAAGTTTCAAAAGCTTTTCGAACTTTTGAGTTTTTATCAACAGATAATAAAGGTTGTTGCAAAATTGCAGCTTGATTAACCTTAGTGCTCATTGGAATTGTGGTATGCAATAATTCTCCAACTTGATTAAATGCTTCATCTTTTATTAATTTACATACATTCTGACGCTCATCATGTTTAATTAATAAAGCACCTAAGAGTTCTAATTCAGGGTTAACTCTTCTAATTTTACTTAAATGATTAATTAAATCAGTAACACCATAGAGACCGTATTGTGAACCAGATTCAATTGGAACAATAACATGTGTCGAAGCGGCTAAAGCATTGCTGGTTAGTAATTTTAAGCTTGGAGGGCAATCAATAAGAATGTAGTCATATAATCCTTCTAGAATTTCCAATTTATTTGAAAGTTCCTCGGATGGTCTTGGTGCATCATCTTTCAATTGATCTTCAGTTTTACCAAGAGTTAATGAGCCATATATTAAGGAAACATTTTTAAATTTTGTTTCTTCTTCTAATGCTTCCGATAATAGACTTATATCACCAATAAGTAATTCAGCTGATGTAGTTTCAACTTCGCTAGGGTGTCTTAATCCTATATGTAAACTTGCATTTGCTTGTGGATCCAGATCAATTACTAAGACCTTATTTCCTAATTCAGCAAGTTCTGAAGCAAGATGTACTACAGTAGTTGTTTTCCCGCAACCACCTTTATGATTAGCTACAGCAATGATTTTAGTTGACATATTTGTCTTAAGGAATTTACTTTGATTTCATTTAATATAAAGATATTTGTAGCAAGTTGCTACAGTTCCTTTGTCATATTTTTATCTTTTGAATTCAAAAGATGTGGGAAAAACATTTCTTAACTTTTTTTAAAAATATAGCTAGCTAATTTTAATTAGTATTAATTAATATTAATTAGTTAATTATAATTAGACAGATTTTATTTGTTTAAAAACAAATATATAGAGTTTTTAAAGTGGAAGGCGTGTCACTAATAAGTGGAAAGCCTGTCATTGATAAGTGGAAGGCCTGTCACTGATAAGTGGAAGGTTTGTCACTAATAAGTGGAAGGTCTGTCACCGATAAGTGGAAGGTTTGTCACTATGGTGGAAGACTTGTCATTGTTATTTATTTTAACGTGGATTTTTTAGTTTAAAATAATATAATTCAATTACTTATAATGTTGATAAGTTTGTTTTTCTTAAAATAAAGGTGGAAGACTTGTCATTAGATGTTTTTTATTCTGTGGATAAACTATTTGTATAAAATTTAATTGATAACATGATGTTTGATAGTCAAGAATACCGGAATGGTGGAAGGTTTGTCACTTTAATAGTGGAATATGTGTTTAGTAATTCCACTTTAGTGGTGTTGTAGGCTATTTCTACTTTCAAATTGATTGCTTTAGCGACACGGATGAATAATCAAAGGTGGAAGAATTGTCACTTAAAAGTGTTTAATTTTATATTTATTCCACCATAAGGCTGAATAGTATCAAAATTGCACTTTAAGAGTGACACTTCTTCCACTCTTAAGGTGTTTGATGGGCATAAACTGAGTTAATTTAATGTAAGCAAGAGAAAATAGTGAGCAGTTTGCATCTTCTTCCACTTTTGTGTATAACATGTAGAAAATATTTTAATCTTTCCACTTATGAGCAATCACAACGAACCAGAAGAATTAGAACATCTACCTTATTGTATTGGTAATATTCGACATAATGGAGTAGTCAGCACTAGTAACCGTCTGATTAGACCAATTGAATTATCATCTAATGAGTATAAAGCTCTACTTTATGCAATGGCTGTTGCGAATTATGGTGAGAAGAATAATCAAGATCGTGAAATTACAGAGCAAACTTATATTTATTTGCATAAAGATGATTTAGGCGAACTATTAGGATTAGATAAAAAGAATTCCATTAATGTTGCTATTGATCGTATTTATAAAGAATTATCATCACGAGTAGCTCATTTTGTAATTGAAGAGCCCGTGGATGATAATAAGCGTAAAGTTAAAAAAGTACACTCAGTAGTACCAATTATTCGTGAACTCCGTTGGGAAGATGATGCTAAAAATGCTTTGCAGATACGTTTCACCAGTGAAGTACTTCCATATTTTACTCGATTAGCAAATGGAAATTTTACTACCTATCAATTAAAAGATTTATTTGCTTTGGACTCTGTAACTAGTATGAGTTTGTATTCATACTTTATCAAAAATGAATTTAAGTATGCTAATCAAGATTCTTATGAGGTTGAACTTTCACTTGAGAATATCAAAGCATTAATTGATATTGGGGAGAAAAAATACGATCGTTGGGTTGATTTTAGACGATACGTTTTAGACAAAATTATTGAAGAAATTAATGAAAGGACTAGTCTTCAATTAGAATACGATACCATCAAGAAAGGTCGACCTATTGTCGGAGTTCGATTTAAAATTCTTAATAGGCATGCCACTGAAGTTATTGTATCTAATACTAATGATAAGACTCAAATCTATTTAGATGTCAATTTTGATGATAATGCGCTTGTTAAAGAATTAGGTGCGAAGTTCGATATGACTGTAAGGTCTTGGTACATCTATGCAAACGACCCAAATTATAAACAGTTTAGTAAGTGGTTTAAGACAGAAGGGTGCTTAACTGAATCTCAAGCAAATGTGATAGTGAATGATATTATGTTCCAAATGGATTTTGCTGTAGCTGGCAGTTCAATGAGTGAATTTAAGAAAGAAATGAAATATAAATTAAAAAATAATCCAAATTTTGTAAAAGAAAATAGAAAACGATTGAATGAAATATTTGGAAAAGACGTTATATGACTGTGTAGCAACTTGCTACACTTTTCACTATAAGGTGTAAAATAAGCTTGATATCAGTTTACGTCATATTTTGATAGCTAATTAATAGACCTATGAACTAATTATTCATCCATTAAGGTAGAACATGAAAACTAATCATTACATTCCTAACCACACACTTACGAAGACAGATCAAGGTTATGTTGTTAATTTTATCGTTGAACAAAATAAACCGATACCTGTATTTGAGAATATGTCACTTGAACAGGCATGCCAGGCAATGCTTATACAGGAACAGATCTTATTACAACCTACAGATGATGAGCATCTTATTGTTTATAAGGCAGATGATCAACAAGAAACCATGTTATATAAATCCTTTGATGATGCTCTGATTGCCTTTAATACAATGATCCAGGTCTATATAAAAGGTTATCTCTCTCTTTCAAGTATTTTACTTTTTGCTAAGAATGTTGATAACCAATACTCTGCGCCTGAAATGAATGAGCTATTTGAAGAAGCGGCTAAGATGTATACGCAAAATTTAAAAGAAATAATGGAATTGAAGCAGTCTTCTCTAGAGCATTTAAAAATACTAGAAGAAAATCAATGAGCAGAATATAACATTATAGGGTAGGAGTTTAATACACGCCTATCCCATTATGATTTTCAAATAATAACCGTAGATGAAATTAAAGATCGCTAGCTTAAATAGATCTCTGTGAATCGAACGTATAAGCATACCCTAAAGTTACACTATAAAAGTTCATGAATTTATGTACTATTTAAATGATTTTTGATCATAAGTTACATGTTGCTTTTAAATTATTAATTTATTTATTACGATATTGTTCTTTTTTCTTCAAATTGGATTTGAAAAAGTGAAAGGTCACAAAATAGGCTATGTCCGAGTCAGTTCAGTCGAGCAAAACACAGGTCGTCAACTCGAGGGCATTGAACTTGACAGAATATTTATTGACCGTGCTTCAGGAAAAAATACAGATCGACCGAAATTCCAAGAAATGTTGAACTATGTTCGGGAAGGGGACAGGGTTGTTGTACATTCCATGGATCGCTTTGCGCGAAGTTTGAAAGATTTGGTTACTGAAGTAGATCAACTTGTCAAAAGGGGAATTGCTATTCAGTTTGTCAAAGAAAATATTACATTCACGGCTCAATCCACGCGGCACTGTTGCAAATAGAGATTTGAGTCGATGAAGTTCCCTTTAAAAAGTGCTTAGAGACCGAAAACCCTGTTGATTAGACACACTTCACCCTGAGGCTGACCATAATAAAATGACGATGCTTGTCCTTTACGTAGTGCACGCATGACTTCAATACCTTTAATTGTGGCATAAGCCGTCTTCATAGATTTGAATCCTAGTGTGGCCCTGATGATCCGCTTTAACTTACCATGATCACATTCAATGACATTATTTTTATACTTAATCTGCCTGTGTTCAAGGTCTGGTGGACATTTTCCTTCTCGCTTTAATCGTGATAAAGCATGGCCATAGGTCGCTGCTTTATCTGTATTGATGACCCGTGGAATTTGCCATTTTTTCACCGTATTGAATATCTTTCCTAGAAAACTATAGGCTGATTTACTGTTCCGCCTAGCGGAAAGGTAAAAGTCAATCGTATGACCACGTTGATCAACTGCACGATACAGGTAAGTCCATCGCCCCTTCACTTTGATATAAGTCTCATCCATATGCCATGAATGTAAATCTGTAGGATTACGCCAATACCAGCGTAAGCGTTTTTCCATTTCTGGAGCATAACGCTGAACCCAACGATAAATTGTACTGTGATCCACATTTATGCCTCGTTCAGCGAGCATTTCTTGAAGTTCACGATAGCTGATGCCATATTTACAATACCAACGAACAGCCCAAAGAATGATTTCACCTTGAAAGTGCCGACCGTGGAAGGGTTTCATCTGCTGTATCTCGAAATAAATAAGATATTTAGCTTATCACGTCAGCCTATTTGCAACAGTGCCTGAACTTGCGCTGTTTAAACGGCATAAATTCGCTCAGAAGAATGAACACCTCACTGCCAAACAAATCAGCTTGTTAGATGAAGCAGTTGAAGAAGATATCGCAGCCGTTGATTTAGAATTGGAACGACTGAATGCGGATCAACCCAAATCGGCTGAAGCCAAAGCAATAAAACCGAAACGCCGACCGCTGCCAGATCATCTAACCATCATTCGTATAGAGCATGATCCTTCATCGACACAATGCAGTTGTGGCTGCACGCTTCGTCGTATTGGTGAAGACCTGAGCGAGAAACTCTATTTCAGACCAGCANCAGTTCTACAAAGAACAGCATATCCGTGGCAAATGGGTCTGTGATCAGTGTGATACCTTGATTCAAGAACCGATGCCTGCTTATGTGATTGATAAAGGCATTGCAACACCTGAATTGCTCAGCCATGTGCTGGTTTCAAAATATGCGGATCATTTACCTTTATATCGTCAACGTCTGATCTATCAGCGTGTCGGGGTTGATCTTGCTCGCTCAACCTTATCGGAATGGGTTGGTCAATGTGGTGTACAGTTAGAACCACTAGCAGAAGCCTTAAAACAGATCATATTACAACAACATGTGATTCATGCAGATGAAACACCAGTGACCGTGATGCAGATTGCCGAGAAGAAACCCAAGAAAGGTTATGTCTGGGCTTATGCCACCACACAGTACAACTCGATTCAGGCGGTGATCTATGACTTTCAACCGAGTCGATCAGGTCAACATGCCGAAGATTTCCTAAAAGGCTGGCAAGGTCAACTGATCTGTGATGATTATAGTGGTTATAAGGCACGTTTTGCCTCAGGTCAGATGATTGAAGTGGGTTGTATGGCCCATGCCCGTCGTAAATTCCATGAGCTGCATGTGACGGGTAAAAGTCTCATTGCCGAACAAGCTCTGCAGTTGATTCAACAGCTTTACCAAATCGAAGCAGAATTAAGAGAGCTACCAGACTGTAGTGCCGAACAACGCCACCAGCGAAGGCAACAGCACAGTCAACCGATCATGCGACAACTGTATGACTGGTTGAAAGCAAATCAGGATAAAGTACCAAAGAGTTCACCTACAGCAAAAGCCATCAATTACAGTCTAAAACGCTGGTCTGCCTTAA
>NZ_JAACKC010000013.1 GCF_009939195.1 Acinetobacter kanungonis
CGATTCGGGTTATTATAAAGTTTCAGATATTTACTAATTTTAAGATTTTTAGCAGAAAAATGGACTCATTTCTCAAACTCTAAGATGCTTAATAAAAAGATTTTGAAATAATTTTTAGTAGAACTCCTTTTTGTGAAATTGATGAAATTAAATTTTTTAATTCATATATATAGGAAAAATATATGAAAATAAAAAACAGCCAATCGATAATTTTATTTTACTAATTAGTAAAATAAAAAAATAGAATTCGAACTTAATAATCTAACGAATACGATATATTTAAGATTTATTAATCAATTGTGTCATTGGTATTTTATTTAATGGGGCTTGAATTTATATGCATAATTTGCATGAACTTATACTTTTTTCATTATTATTTAATCGATATATCGTTTAAATTCCTAACGTTTTTCTTACATCAAATAGGATTTGATGTTCTTGGAATTAGCTTAAATTATACTATTCAATAATTTTAGCTAATAATCTATGTTTTATAGGGAAGATTGATATGAATCAAAAAACGAATATTGAAGTTTACTCTAGCTACGATGCGCTCAGGCATATTTTTTTGGTTGAAACTTCCATTGTTTTTTAATCCTATACAAGTAGAAAGCTTTGTTTTATATTTTAAGATTTTGCCGATATCTTTTAATAAATTGGGATGTTCTACAATTAAAAACGCAGACATGTTTCTAATGGTTGGCGTTCTCCATTAGAGGATAAAAATGCTCATTTCAAATGGGATATATATGTCTAGTTTTTTTGGTGGCTATTTTATGGGTATTTAATTTATTAACCATTTTATCAAACTTCTAACTTTATATAAAATTGGTAACTATTTAATTTAAATATGTTATGTAGTATGAGTAATATGAATTTATAAAAAATGTTTGAAAAAATATAAAAATAGTCGTCGGTAAATAATTTTAGTCTGGATATTTTAAGATAAAGAGATTTGCCTTTAAATAGAGATTTACGTATCTCTCCACACAATCTCAACACAATATTGGCAGAAATTTGACACTAGGTTTTAACAATAGCAACCGTCATTAATTTTGTTGTAGTTAGAATGAACAAATACTTTCATCTTAAGCTGTGTGTATTAGGGATGAGTGCAGCCATGCTTATAGGCTGTAAACAAAATGCTGAAGAAATTCAAACTGAACAGCCCCCCGCGGTTGTGAGCGTGTTTACTGCAAAGCATCAACCAATTCATCTTATTGAAAATCTTCCTGCACGCGTAGCAGCCTACCGAATTGCAGAAATTCGTCCACAAGTCGGAGGGATTGTGGAAAAGGTTTTATTTACACAAGGTTCTGATGTCAAAGCAGGGCAGCCTTTATTCAAAATTAATTCCGATATCTTGCAAGCAGATGTGGAGAGTAATCAAGCCACATTAAAACGTGCTCAGGCTGAAGTGATGCGTTTAAAATCGCTTCTTGGTCGTTATGAACAATTATTGTCAAGCCATGCAATTAGCCAGCAAGAATATAACAATACTGAGACAGCCTATCGTCAAGCGATAGCCGATGTTGCTCAACTAAAAGCAGTATTAACCAGACAGAAATTAAACTTAAAATATTCTACGGTTACAGCACCGATTTCTGGTCGTATTGGTCAGATTCTAGTGACGGAAGGTGCATTGGTTGGTCAAGCAGATACAAAGGCGATGGCTGTCATTCAACAAATCAGTCAAGTTTATGTCGATGTAAAACAATCTATTAGTGAATATGAGAAGTTACAAGAATCGTTACAACAAGGAACAGTATCTGATGTGCAACCTCAAGTCGTCATTTTAAATAGTCAGGGTAAGCCTTATCAGGCAAAGGGTAAATTATTATTCTCAGATACCAATGTTGATCCAGATACCGGTGATGTCACGATCCGTATCCTCGTCAATAATAACCAGCAAGAGCTTTTACCGGGTATGTATGTGCGGGTCAATATTAATCGCGCTGTAATTGACAACGCGATTTTGATACCTGAACAAGCAATTCAACATGATATAACTGGCCTGACCAATGTTACCGTCATTAATCCGCAGGGGAAGGCTGTTGTTAAACCTGTAAAGTTAGGGCAGCGTTATCAAAGTAATTATGTAGTAACCAGTGGCTTGAGTGCTGGTGAAAAGGTCGTGGTTGAAGGTGCGGAACGTATACAGCCAGATCAGAAATTAAAAATTAAAATCTGGCAACCATCTGTAGCTACCTCTGAAAAAGGAGCACACTAAGATGTCTCAGTTTTTCATTCGTAGACCAATTTTTGCTTGGGTGATTGCACTATTTATTATTTTATTTGGGGTATTGAGTATTCCTAAATTACCCATTGCCCGCTTTCCCAGTGTAGCACCACCACAAATCAGTATAACTGCAACCTATCCTGGGGCGACGCCTAAAACACTCAATGATAGTGTAGTCACATTGATTGAGCGCGAAATGTCAGGGGTTAAAAACTTACTGTATTACAGTTCAACATCGGATAATTCAGGAAGTGCAACCATCACAGCTACCTTTAAGCCTGGTACAGATGTTGAACTTGCCCAAGTCGATGTGCAAAACAAAATCAAAGCAATTGAATCAAGGCTGCCACAGTCAGTACGACAGCAAGGTTTGATGGTTGATGCAGCATCATCTGGATTTTTGATGATTGTGGGACTCAATTCCCCAGATAATCGTTACTCTGAAGTTGATCTGAGTGATTACATGGCTCGCTTTGTGATTGAGGAGCTTAAACGGGTTAATGGTGTCGGTAAGGTTCAAAATTTTGGTGCGGAAAAGGCCATGCGCATTTGGGTCGACCCTGATCGCTTGGTTGCATATGGACTTAGCATTAAAGATGTCAACACAGCCATTCAAAATCAGAATATTCCAATGTCTCCTGGGAGAATCGGAGATTTGCCTGCGTCAAAAGATCAGCAGATTACCATTCCGTTAACCGCTTTAGGTCAGCTTGAAAATATTGAGCAATTTGAAAATATCAGCCTGAAATCAAATAAAAATGGGGCAAATGTTAAATTATCAGATGTGGCTCGAATTGAAATTGGTGCGCAGTCTTATAATTTTGCCATTCTGGAAAATGGTAAACCTTCTACAGCTATCGCCATTCAAATGAGTCCCGGTGCCAATGCAGTGAAAACCGCACAAGGCGTTCAAGCCAAACTTGATCAGCTCAGTGCCTCTTTACCACAAGGCATGAAATTTTCTATTCCCTACGATACAGCACCCTTTGTAAAAGTATCCATTGAAAAGGTGATTACCACCTTGCTAGAGGCGATGGTGCTGGTATTTATCGTGATGTTTATATTTCTTCACAATATTCGCTATACCTTAATTCCTGCAATTGTGGCGCCAATTGCCTTGCTGGGAACTTTTGCAGTCATGCTGATGGCTGGGTTTTCAATTAACGTGTTAACCATGTTTGGCATGGTACTCGCCATCGGAATTATTGTGGATGACGCGATTGTGGTGATTGAAAACGTGGAAAGGATCATGGCAACAGAACATTTGTCTCCTGTAGAAGCAACCTCAAAAGCCATGACTGAAATTACCAACCCCATTATCGGGATTACCTTAGTCTTGGCTGCGGTATTTTTACCGATGGCCTTAGCATCTGGCTCTGTGGGGATTATTTATCGTCAATTTACCATTACCATGTCGGTTTCTATTTTGTTTTCAGCATTCTTGGCACTGACATTAACGCCTGCCTTATGTGCAACGCTATTAAAACCTATTCATGCCCACCATGAGAAAAAAGGTTTTTTTGGCTGGTTTGATCGAAATTTCGAAAAATTAAATGGTCAATACGAGCGAATACTGTTTCGAGTCACTCGACATATTTTCCCTGCGATGCTGATTTTTGTGGGCATTGTGGCGGTGCTGATCTTCAGTTTTAAAATGGTGCCAACTGCATTTATGCCAGAGGAAGATCAAGGCTGGTTTATGACCTCCATTCAGTTGCCCGCAGATGCCACTCAGCAGCGTACCATGAAGGTGGTTGATGAGTTTCAGCAATTTCTGAATCATGAAAAAGGTATTAAAGACAATATGGCAATTTTAGGATTTGGATTTAGCGGTTCAGGTCAAAATACAGCGATGTTTTTTACCAATCTGACCGATTTTAAAGAGCGAACTATTACTGCACAAGAGGTTGTGAACAATGCCAATATGGCCATGACCGAAAGCTCAGAAGGTCAGACCATGTCTGTTTTACCACCTGCGATTGATGAGTTGGGTACTTCGTCTGGTTTTACTTTGCGTCTGCTTGATAGAGGCAATATTGGTATGGATGCTTTGATCAAAGCGCAAGATCAACTGATTGCACTTGCTACACAAAGTAAAAAACTCACGGGCGTGTATGCCGAAGGTTTACCAGATGGGAGCACGGTACAGCTTAAAATTGATCGTGAGAAATTACAGGCACTTGGTGTCAATTTTAGCGATGTCACGGATATTATTTCGACCTCGATGGGGTCTATGTATATCAATGACTTCCCCAATCAGGATCGTATGCAGCAAGTGATTGTACAACTGGATGCCAAATCTAGAATGAATATTGAGGATATTGTAAAAATTAAGGTGAATAGCCAGAGTGGTAAACTTGTATCAATGTCTGAAGTGATCACACCCGTTTGGCAACACGCTCCACAGCAGTACAACCGCTACAATGGTCGACCATCCTTAAGTATCACAGGGAGTCCCGCAGCAGAATTTTCTTCAGGGCAAGCAATGCTTGAAATGGAACGTCTGATTGCGCAACTGCCTAAAGGTGTCGGTTATGAGTGGACGGGGATTTCTCTGGAAGAAAGGCAATCTGAAGCGCAGACCACATTCTTGCTGATCTTATCGATGCTGGTGGTGTTTTTGGTGTTGGCTGCACTGTATGAAAGCTGGTCAATTCCTTTATCGGTGATGCTGGTAGTTCCTCTTGGCATGGTGGGTGCATTTATCGCGGTGATGATACGAGGCATGCCCAATGACATTTTTTTCAAAGTTGGTTTGATTACCATTATTGGTCTATCTGCAAAAAATGCAATTTTGATTGTTGAATTTGCCAAAACATTGAGACAAGAGGGCATGAGCTTGGTGGAGGCAACCGTTGCCGCAGCAAAACTAAGGTTACGTCCTATTTTAATGACTTCATTAGCATTTACCTGTGGTGTGATTCCCTTGGTGATCGCGACAGGTGCCAGTTCGGAAACCCAAAAAGCCATTGGTACAGGCGTGTTTGGCGGTATGATCAGTGCCACCATTCTGGCAATCTTTTTTGTTCCAGTGTTCTTTATTTTCGTGATGAGCATGGTAGAAAAGTTCTCTCAGCGAAAACATTCTCACGAGTAGCCCAAGTCCATCATGATTATGGGATAAGGTGTGTTCACTTTATCTCATCTGACGATGTTGTGTGATATTTAAATGAGGTTTATGCAATGCAATTAAAGATTGAAACACCAAGATTGGTTTTGCGAGCATTTGAAATTGAAGATGCGGGTGATTTACTGGCTTATCTTTCTCAGCCCAAAGTAAATTGTTTTATCGGCGAACAGATTTTAAATATTGAACAAGCGATTGAAAAAATAAAATCAAGACAGCAGAGTAAAGATTATCTTGCAGTTCAGTTAAAACAAAGCAATCAGGTCATTGGCGAGCTATTTTTTATTCATGAAGAACCGGATACCTACTCCGTAGGGTGGAACTTCAATGCAAATTTTCATGGTCAAGGCTTTGCCTATGAGAGTGCTGATGCATTCTTAGATCATCTTTTCAATCAGCTTAATGCACGAAGAATCTATGCTTATGTCGAGGAGGATAATCATGCCTCACAAAAACTGTGTGAACGTTTAGGCATGCGTAAAGAAGGATGTTTTGTCGAATATATTTCTTTTGTTCAACATGAAGATGGAACGCCAAAATATGAAAATACCCTTCAATACGCCATATTGAAAAAAGAATGGTTAGATAAAAAGTAGGATTTGAGAACTTTATCTAGCACTATGACTTTTTCAAGAGAATCGTAAAACAGCTACCACTAAAATCTGTTGATTTTGTATACGTGATTTGCCCTTGATGCGCTTCAATAATGGCGTAAATCACCGCAAGCCCCAGACCAGTGCCACCTTCCGAGCGTGACCTAGATTCTTCTAAACGGTAAAAGGGTTTAAATAAATGTTCGAGGTGCTGTTCATCAATACCTGGCCCTTGATCTTCAAGCATTAAAATCCAATGGTCTTGGGTTGTTTTGGTGGTAATTGAAAGTATGCCAGCGTCTGCATAACGTGAGGCATTGGAAAATAAGGCAATCAGCACTTGTTCCATACGTCTTGTATCACATAACACTGTTTCATGGGTCAAATTAAAGACCACATGCAAGCCTTTGTGTTGAAAGCGATCCTGAAACATTTGAACGCACTTGAAAATACTGTTCTCAAGGGTTGTTTCATGGAGGTCTAAACGGAATTGTTGATTTTCAACCAAAGTCAGCGTGCGTAAATCTTCAACCAAATAAGATAATCCTTCGACTTGATTGAGCAAGCTTCGATGTAACTGCGGATCTGCTTCAAAAACCCCATCTACAATTCCTTGTAATCGACCCTGTAAAATCGTGATCGGGGTGCGAAGTTCATGTGCAATTGCCGCATTCCAAAAAGTAGAATTTTTGACTGAAACCTCAAGCTGATTGGCCATGGCATTAAAATTCTGGATCAGTGACATGAATTCATGCGGAATGTGTGCTTGTTGCTGTTCAATTCTTAATGAAAGATTCCCTTGCTGGATTTGTTGTACAACATTGGCCAGTGCATTAATCGGCTGGGTATAGCGTTTAGCGTATCTAAAAGCTAAAAAAGTTGAAAGTAAAAAGCCCGTCAACAAAACCAAAAAAGTCCATAGATAATCTACAGAGGTAAAAGAAAAATCTTCAGGGCAAGCATTATTGAGATCGAGTAAACCTTTTTCTGTGGCCCAACCATAAACCAAATAGCCTAAACCAAAGGAGAAGATGGTAATGCCCAGATTCAGTACGCTCATCATGATCAGTAGTTGGGCGCTAATACCAATCGAACTTTTATTCAGTTTAGTTATCATGATTTTGATCTAATCGATAGCCTACACCACGTAAATTGATGAAATATCCTAATGCACCTTTTTGTTCAAGCTTTTTCCGTAAGTTACTAATATGGCTGTCCACGGTACGGTCTAGTGTCGTTTTTTCGGGCATACATTTTTCGATTAATTCACTTCTGGTAAAGACCTTATTTGGACTTTGCAGCATCAGCTTGAGAATATTAAATTCAGTCAGCGTGAGATTCAGCAGCTGCTTTTGATCATGTTGAAGGACATACACCAAATGTTGTTCAAGACTAATTTCAATAGATTTATAGTTCAGATATTTTTTTTGTTCCCGCTGTAAGGTACTCCGACGTAATACCGCCTCAACTCGAGCAATCACTTCATTCGGATTAAAGGGCTTCACCACGAAGTCATCGGCACCCATTTTTAATGCCATGATTTTATTGTCGAAATCATCCATAGCGGTAAGCATGATCACAGGGACATTACTGTACTGTCTTAGAACGGTTAACACTTCCCAACCATTTTTTTTGGGTAGTTTAATATCTAAGATCACAAGATCAATAGCGTGGACTTTTAACAGTTCTAGCGCCTGCTGACCTTGTATAGCACGGATTACATGCATATTTTCTTTTTTTAAATATCTTTCAAGAATATCACCGATATCAAAGTCATCTTCAACCACAAGAATGGTTTTATTGGATAAGTCGCAGGAATGATAGGATGTGTTCAAGAGAATACCAAAGCGTACATAAATTAAGGTTATGGATGTTTTTCAAAGTATAGTGATTTTATAGAAATGTCTAATCGGGTAGCTAATATTTTCATTAGTTTTAATGATTAGTAGCGTAGATGTTATGTTCTTTAATTCAAAGTATAGCCAGAAATTGATGATATTTTATTCTTATGCTTAGGTTCACCTTTCTATAGGAAATAAAAGTATTGTCCTGATCAAGTACGTTCAGATAGAGACAAGACTAGCATAGGTTTTCTATGAGGAAATCTTCAAAACCAACTATAGTATTTTGATTAAATACCCAATTTCAGTAAACTGCATCACCTTATCTGGTATGACCAACCTCTATGGGAGGTGAACATCTTCAACTTTTTCTGTTTACATTCGAGTTGAACATGATGTTTTTTCTCTCCTATATTTTTATCAATGTCTTATTTTAGATTGTGCGTGCATCTAAGCGAGAAATTCAATGGAATTAAAGCAGCTCAAGTATTTAGTGACGATTGTCGAATCTGGAAGCTTTGGAAAGGCTGCACAAAAGCTAGATGTCGGAACCTCGGCATTAAGCCAGCAAATTTCTAAACTTGAAGATGAACTTTGCACACGTTTATTAAGCCGCTCTACCACAGGGGTGGAACCAACGCCTTCAGGTTTAGCTTTTTTCAAACAAGCGCAACTGGTCCTTAGACATACGCAATATGCCATTGAAGCCGCACATTCTTCTCGTTTAACGGGGCATGTCTGTGTAGGATTTTCACCGAGTATTGCTTCGGTACTGGGTGTACCGTTAATGAATTTGATGTCCAAACGTTATCCAGATATTAAGGTGCATTTGGTTGAGAGTTTGTCTGGTAACCTAGCCTCCTTGGTCAATTCGCGCCAACTGGATATTGCTATTATTTTCACTCAAGATGTTGATCCAGGTTGGTCAGTCCAGCCTTTACTGAAAGAACCGATGTTTTTGATGGCACATGAAGATTTACTTCATCAGTATGGCTTTGCAGAAAATATTCAAACCAAGCAAATTGAATTTGAAAAAGTAAATCAGCTGCCTTTGGCTTTACCCAGTCAACGTCATGGCTTACGCAAATTCTTGGAGCAAAAAGTTGAACTGTTAAATGTCGAATTTGAAATAGATGGTTTGCATTTACTCATGAACTGTGTGCGTCAACTCAATATGGCAACTATTCAGCCAGGCAGTGCCTATTTTGAATACCTTAGATCGGATTTGTGCTTCCTTAAAATCATTTCGCCAGAGCTAGATCGAATGAATTATCTCATTAGTATTTCAGAAGATGAGTTATCTCCAGCTAGCCTTGCCACCAAAGTAGCGATTAAGACCTGTATTAAGGAATTGATAACTAAAGATTTATGGCCGAGCGCCGAGCTATTAGACTTTTAGCCTATTTAGTTTTAATAAAGACCTATTTAAGTCCTCCGCATCACGATGACCTCTTGTTTTGAGTTTTAATTGTTCAAAATTCGAGAGGGAGAAATCGAATGCATGATGTAATAGTGATTGGCGGTGGGAATGCCGCACTGTGTGCAGCAATCACTGCGCGCGAGGCAGGGGCATCAGTATTACTCGTCGAAGCAGCTCCAAAAGAATGGCGCGGGGGAAATTCACAGCACACACGCAACTTGCGCTGTATGCACGATGCGCCACAAGATGTATTGGTAGATGCTTATTCTGAAGAAGAATATTGGCAAGACTTACTCAAAGTCACTGCTGGAAAAACCAATGAACATTTGGCGCGTTTGGTAATTCGTACCACAGCGAATTGTCGTGACTGGATGCGTCAACACGGAGTCAATTTTCAACCTCCTTTATCTGGTGCACTCCATGTTGCC
The DNA here is from genome assembly GCF_009939195.1 of Acinetobacter kanungonis. Lineage (GTDB taxonomy): Bacteria > Pseudomonadota > Gammaproteobacteria > Pseudomonadales > Moraxellaceae > Acinetobacter > Acinetobacter kanungonis. Next base: position 9,649 of record NZ_JAACKC010000013.1, read on the forward strand.
CGTACCAATGCTTTTTTCATGGGCGGAGGAAAAGCGCTGGTCAATGCTTATTTTAGAAGTGCCCAAGATCTCGGTGTCGAAATCCGTTACGACACTAAAATTACCGAACTGATTATTGAAGATGGCAAATTTATCGCAGCGGTTGCCGCAGATGGGACCCGCTTTGAAGGTGCATCTTGTGTTCTTGCCGCAGGCGGCTTTGAATCTAATCGTGAATGGTTAAAAGAAGCTTGGGGGCAAAATGAAAATGGTGAATGGCCTGCAGATAACTTCATTATTCGTGGCACGCGTTTTAATCAGGGCAACTTGCTGAAATTCATGATGGATAAAGGTGCCGATATTATTGGTGATCCATCTCAGTCACACTGTGTAGCAGTGGATGCCCGTGCTCCTTTATATGATGGCGGAATTTGTACCCGTATTGACTGCGTGTCTTTGGGTATTGTGGTTAATAAAAAAGCTGAACGTTTTTATGATGAGGGTGAAGATTTCTGGCCAAAACGCTATGCGATATGGGGACGTCTGGTCGCTCAACAGCCAAATCAAATTGCTTATTCAATTATCGATTCAAAATCAGTGGGTAAATTTATGCCGCCTGTTTTTGAAGGGACGCAAGCCAACAGCATTGAAGAACTCGCCCAAAAGTTAAATTTGGATGTTGCGACCTTATCCAAAACGGTAAGGGACTATAACCATGCTTGTGTTGAAGGTGAGTTTAACCACACAGTGCTAGACAATTGTCATACCGAAAATTTAAGCCCGGCAAAAACGCATTGGGCAGTTCCACTCGATCAGCCTCCGTATTATGCCTATGCCTTAAGACCAGGAATTACCTTCACCTATTTAGGTCTGAAAGTTGAAGATGATGCCGCGGTACGTTTTAACGATATCGCAAGCCCAAATTTGTATGTGGCAGGTGAAATGATGGCGGGCAATGTGCTGGGTCAGGGTTATACCGCGGGTGTGGGAATGTCGATTGGAACCACCTTTGGGCGTATTGCAGGTAAGAATGCTGCATCCGCTGCATTTAAGCAGGGAGCTTAAAATGAACTCCAATGTAAAAAACTTAATTCCTGTGGTGCAACTTACTGAGAATGAACAGCAAGTGAAGCAGGCTTTACAGATTTGTAATGCATGCCGTTACTGCGAAACTTTCTGTGCTGTGTTCCCAGCCATGACTAAGCGTTTGGAATTCACACAAGCGGACATCCACTATATGGCTAACTTGTGCCATAACTGTGGCGCATGTTTACATGCCTGCCAATATGCTCCGCCACATGAATTTGGTGTGAATATTCCTCAAGCCATGGCTCAAGTGCGCTTGGAAACCTATCAAGAGTTTGCAGTACCCGCTTCTTTTGGTGCCATTTACAAAAAGACAGGCATTGCCTTGGTGTCAGGGATGTCATTCAGCTTCTTCTTGTTGATGTTGGCAGGGGTTTGGATGAACGGCACAGACTTATTCGGTCAATATCAAGGTGACTTTTACGCGATTTTCCCGCATAACTTTTTAGCAGTTTTATTCGGTTCTGTCTTTATCACCGCCTTTTTACTACTAGGTTTGGGAGTAGCCAAGTTTTGGAAGCAAACTTCTGAAATTATTCCAGAGGGTGTGGCACAACCAGACATTCTACAAGCGTCTAAAAATGTCTTGACCCTGAAATACCTCGATGGAGGACATGGTAAAGGTTGTAATGAAGAAGATGATCGTTATACCCAGATCCGCCGTGTATTTCATCATTTCACTATGTATGGATTCTTATTGTGCTTCTTGGCAACGAGTGTCGCGACTTTCTATCACTATTTTTTAGCTCTAGAAGCGCCATATGCATATACCAGCTTGCCTGTCATTTTAGGCACATTGGGCGGGATTGGTTTGGTCGTTGGTCCAATCGGACTGCTCTATCTCAATATCAAACGCCATCCATTACATGGTGATGCTAAACAAAAGCCAATGGATCGCGGTTTTATCTTCTTATTGTTATTGATCAGTATGACTGGACTAGCACTACTGGCATTCCGTGACAGTTCTGCAATGGCGCTATTACTGATCATACATTTGGCGACCGTTATGACTTTCTTCTTAACCATTCCATTTGGCAAGTTTGCACATGGTTTTTACCGTAGCGCAGCTTTACTGAAGTTTGCTGTAGAAGAGCGTATTGCAAAACATAAGGTTAAAACTAAGTAAGCCTTAACCATGATTGTGCCAAGGAGGTCGATCATGGTGATGGTTCAGAATCAAAAGATTAATAGAGTAAACACGTTATAAGGATGTATTAACATGAAAAATTTAAAATTACTCGCATTAGCATGCATCGGCGTGACAATGGTTGGATGTGGTTCCGGAAATGCTTCTAAAGCGGCGGGTGAGCCTAAACGTCCAGAGTGTATTGCCCCAGCCAAGCCAGGCGGTGGTTTTGACATGACTTGTAAACTGATTCAGTCTGGCTTTAAAAAAACAGAACAGCTTGAAGCACCGATTCGTGTCACGTATATGCCAGGCGGTGTAGGTGCTGTTGCCTATAACAAGATTGTCAATAATGATCCTGCGAACAATGATGCCGTGGTTGCATTTTCGACGGGTTCACTTTTGAACTTGGCGCAAGGAAAATTTGGAAACTTCTCTGAAAAAGATGTGAAATGGCTGTCTGGGGTAGCCGTAGATTATGGTTTGGTTTCAGTACATAAAGACTCACCACTGAAAAATCTTGATGACCTAATGAAAGCCTTACGAGAAAATCCGAAAGCGATTAGCTTTGGTGGTGCAGGAAGTGTCGGTGGTCAAGACTGGATGCAAACTGCAATGTTGGCAAAAAAAGCAGGCATTAGTCCTGCCGACTTGAGATTTGTTGCACTTGAAGGTGGTGGTGAAGTCCTAACTTCATTATTGGGGCAACATATTCAAGTAGGTGTCGGCAATGTCAGTGAAGTAGGTTCACACCTAGAATCTGGCGATATTCGTGTTTTGGCAGTGTTTGCAGACAAACGCTTAGACGGGAAATTTTCACAGCTACGTACTGCCAAAGAGCAGGGCTATGACATTGAATGGCCAGTAATCCGTGGGTTCTATATGGGACCAAAGGTCAGTGATGAAGCCTATGGCTGGTGGAAAAATGCTTTCGATAAAATGATGGCTGACCAAAAATATGAAGCAATACGTAACAACCAAGATCTTCTCCCATTTCAGATGACAGGTGAAGAAATTACTGCCTATGTTTATAAGCAGACTGAAGAAATGCGTCAATTGTCGCAAGAATATAAATTATCAAAATAGCACATAGACTGAGTTGAGAAACAATTTCTCAGCTCAGTTTTTGTTTTGAGGATAGATGATGAAATCTGAACGGATTCTTACCGCCATTATTGCAGTGTGTGGATTATTTTTGCTGATCTATGCAAGCAATTTTGAAGCGCCAATTTCCTACGATCCAGTGGGACCTAAAGCTTTTCCTATTTTATTAATGGGCTTAATTACAGCTAGTGCCGTGTATCTCACTGTGAGACCAGCCATTATGTTTGAACCTGTTGAGTTAGGCTGGACGAAGCATCTACTTGGTAAGTTAGTGTTGTGTACGGTCGCTTTAACCCTGTACGCATTAGTTTTTGAATGGCTGGGCTTTATTGTTGCAACGCTGTTGATGACGGTAGCATTGGGCAAACTTTTCCATGGCAAGACCGTACCAGTTTTGGTTACAGGTTTGGTACTCAGCGTTAGTACCTATTATATGTTTGACCGTTTCTTGGATGTGCCATTACCACTTGGATATTTTGGTTAAGGATGACCCGATATGGACGTATTAAGTTTTTTAATGACAGGTTTCGAGGTTGCCTTACAACCGCAAAATCTCCTAATTGCCTTTATTGGTGCCTTTATTGGAACAATTGTAGGCTTATTGCCAGGTTTAGGTCCTATTAATGGCGTGGCAATTTTATTGCCGTTTGCTTATGCCTTAGGTTTACCTGTTGATAGTGCCTTGATTTTATTGGCAGCAGTTTATTTAGGCTGTGAATATGGTGGACGTATTTCAGCGATTCTCTTAAACGTACCTGGAGATGCTGGGGCCATTATGACCACCTTAGATGGTTATCCATTGGCACAGCAAGGAAAGGCAGGTATTGCCTTGTCGTTGTCTTCGGTCAGTTCCTTCATTGGCAGTACGATCGCTTTTATTGGTATTGTGTTGTTTGCTCCAATCTTGGCTAAATGGGCGATCGCGTTTGGTCCAGCCGAATATTTTGCCTTAATGGTATTTGCAATTGTCTGTTTAACGGGTTTGGTCAGTACGCAACCATTTAAAACATTAATCATGGCATTAATCGGCTTGGCTCTTTCTACTGTGGGGATGGATGCAATTACTGGTGTTTATCGCTTTACCTTTAACAGTGTAGGCTTAAGTGACGGTATTGCATTTACGACTTTGGTGATCGGATTATTCAGTGTCAGTGAAATCTTATTACTGCTTGAACGTACCACGATTGGTAAAGTCGCAATGGAGCAAGGAAAACGTTCACTATTCAACGTAAAAGAATTTCTCAGTTCATTGGCTACCATTATCCGTGGTGCATTGATTGGTTTCTTCTCGGGAATTTTACCTGGTGCAGGTGCTACCGTTGCAAGTGCGATGGCTTATACCACTGAACGCAAGATGGCAAGTGACAATAGCAAGTTTGGTAAAGGTGATCTGCGTGGTCTTGCAGCTCCCGAAAGTGCCAATAACGCAGCAGCTTGTGGCTCATTTGTACCGATGTTGACTTTGGGTGTACCAGGTTCAGGTACAACTGCGGTAATGATGGGGGCATTGCTTATGTACAACATTACTCCAGGCCCACAATTATTTACAGAGCAGCCAGTATTGGTTTGGTCACTAATTGCATCTTTGATGGTCGGTAATATCATTCTGTTGGTATTGAACTTGCCATTGGTGGGTTTCTTTGCCCGCATGTTGAGTATTCCTAATTATATTCTGATTCCAATTATTGCCAGTGTCAGCTTTGTTGGGGTGTATGCCATTCACACCAATATCTTTGACTTGCTGCTCTGCATGGGCTTGGGGGTATTTGGATATATCCTGAGAAAATTTGATTTCCCATTGGCACCGTTAATTCTTGGCTTCGTACTCGGTGAATTAATGGAGTCGAATCTGCGACGTGCATTGTCTATTTCTCAAGGTGAACTCAACATTTTGTGGAGCAGTAACATCAGTATGGGTCTTTGGATCATGTCGGCCTTGTTATTGATTTTACCAGTGGTACGTAAGTACCTGTTCATCAAAAAACAACAAGCTTAACGGGATGGCAATAAAGGTCAGCAGCTGTTGACTATTATTGCCAAAAATTATGAAAACAATCAGCTCAAATATCAAAGGCTTGGCTCTCGCTCTATTGGGAGCCGTATTGGCCAATTATGTGCATATTCCTTTGCCATGGTTGCTGGGTCCATTGTTGACGGCCTTGCTACTGGGGAGCGTTGGGCATCCACTCAACTGTGATCCTCGCTGGCGACGTGTAGGGCAGATCATTATTGGTATGGCCTTAGGTCTATACTTTACACCTGCTCTGGTACAAGCCATCGCTGCTTATTGGGGCTTTATTCTGATTGGGATGGTCTGGTCACTCTTACTGGGAGCTATGCTGGCGGGTCTGCAATATCGAATTAATGCCTTAGATTGGGCTACCGCATGGTTTTCTTCTGCCATTGGCAGTGCTAGTGAGATGGTGAATATTGCAGAACGTCATCAGGCACAAGTCGATAAAGTGGTTGCTGCACATAGTTTGAGAATTGTGATTCTGGTGGTGTTAGTTCCAGTTTTTATGCAACTTTATTTTCAAGTTGAATGGTCTGGTTTGCATATACAAGATACGGAAAGATTTGGTTTTCTTCAGGTCTTTCTGCTTTTTTGTCTAGCATTTTTTGTTGGTAGGGTTTTTCAATTTTTTAATCTTTTGAATGCCTGGATTTTGGGTCCACTAGCCATTATTGGCTTGATGTCATTCTACGGAATGCTTCAAATGAGATTACCAGAATGGTTTATTGCTTTTGGTCAAGTCTGTATTGGTTGGTCATTGGGTAGCAAATTTCCATTTAGTTTTTTAAAGAATAATAAAAAATTTATTGTGATGACATTGGTATTCAATCTAATGGCTTTAGGGTTCTCAATTAGTTTTGCTTTATTGCTGGTCAATTTAAGCCATACGCAAAAACAGCATTTGATTTTAGGGCTTTCACCAGGAGGAATTGCAGAAATGTCACTCATGGCGAAAGCTTTGGGGCTTGCGGTACCCATTGTTGTGGCTTTTCAACTTTCCAGATTAATTTTTGTCATTCTGACTACTCATTTCTTTTATCAACGCAGTCTTCAACTGTTTTTTAAATCTGAAAAATAAGACGTTCTAAGCAGCTGCACAGGCTCATTTAGGGGGAACTATACCTACAGTTTTTGTAAATGGATGAACAACATAGTTTTTTAAATAAAATACATGGAATGCAAAATGAAATTTAATACACCTAGGATTGCACTCATTGCGAGTTTGACCACGATCACTACATTTACCCATGCAAATCAGAGCAGTGAAATCGAACAATTGCGTGCTGAAGTGAATGAGCTTCGACAAATGCTTCAGGCTCAGCAAGTGAAATCGGCTACTAATCCGAATATCACACCAACAGCAGAAACCACTGTAGGTAAACCCGCTGAAAAAAATATCCAAGCTATATCAAAGTGGCAAACCAAATCTGGTGCTAATGTGAATTTGTATGGATTTGTTCGTGCTGATGTTGCATACCAGATTGAAGGTGCGAAAGGCATGTTTAACCGGATTAATACTGTGGTGCTAGAAGGGGATCCGAGTAAAAAAGCCACTGAAGATCGCTTGGATTCGACAGTGAATGCTACACGTATTGGTTTAGATTTTTCCACTCCTTTAGCTGACCAAACATTAAAAGGCAAAATTGAAATCGATTTTCGTGGTGGAGAGAACAAGGATACAGCACGCTTACGACATGTTTATTTGAATTATGATCGTTGGTTGATTGGTCAAACGACATCTAATTTTCTTTCAACAGAAACAGCGCCAGAAATGCTCGATTCAAATACTGCTTTAGGTGGTGGTACAACACGTAATCCAATGGTGCGATACTCGCAATCTATCAGTCCGCTCACCATGTATTTCTTAAGCTTAGAAAAAGGCAATGATGAGAACCGTTTGCCTTTACTCGCAGGTAAAGTTAAACATGAATTTGCCACTGGTAAAGGAGTAATGACTGCACGCGGTCTGCTGCAAGAAGTACGCTTACGTAGTGAAAATGATGAAACAGAATTGGGTTTGGGAGCAGCACTCGGGCTTCGTTATAAAATCACGCCATCCTTATTATTCAATACGAACTATTCGCATGTTTCTGGAGACAATAAATTACTTTTGGCAAGTTCAGATAACCGTCGTTATATCCAAAATGGTGATGACATCGAATTAATTGATTTTGATGCCTTTCAAATGGGTCTTACTTATCAATTTAATCAAAAGCTGAGAAGTACTATCGGCTATGGTGCATTGATCTATGCTGATAAAGACCGTATTACGAAAGATGCCAATGAGAAGTTACAACAGGGCTGGGTGAATATGATGTTCAAACCCAATAAACCTTTAACTTTTGGGGTGGAGTATGTTTATGGTGAGCGTAATACCGTGAATGATCGAATTGGTAAAGATAATCGTATAGAAATGATGGCGAAATATGAATTCTAGAACAGGATTGATACTTTGCGGATATTCACTTTTCTGATTGTCTGCATCGTAAGTTTAATTAAGCCATCGGCTCAAGAAATGCTATTCATCTGGTATTGCTTGAGCTTTTCTATTTTACGTCTGGAGCGTAAAGGAATTTAGCAGCAAATAGTCACCTAATACCAATAGAAGATTATTAGAAGAATAACAGGTAAATTCATAGCCCTCTGGCATCAATCCCTAATGCACCATTTAATGACTGACAAGCAAATTCAGATTGAAAGTTCTTTTTCCATTTTCAAAAGCTAGGATAAGAAAATACCTTTGAATACAATTCTTGCCCTTTAATAAATAGAAAACTCTTTCTATTAAATTCAATTTTTATGAAAATCCCTAATGAGAGCAGTCTATTGTCTGAAATTTTAAGGAGGCTATTCAAGATCGGTTGGTCATTCAATAACGATACATTCTTAAATATTCGGGTAAACACTTAGTTTCAGTTCATAAGAATACATAACAATGTAGCTGCAATGAGCAGAAAACACTTGTTATTGGGAGAGTTTATAACTGAATCATTCACACAATAAAATCTTGATCAAGTGATCTCGGATAAGCAGAACAAGTGAAAACAGGGGACTGTAGGAAATGGGAACAGGGTTAGGGTTGTATTGCCGAGAATATATAGAAGTTTTTGGGACTAATTTTGAATTTATGATTTAGTATTAGAGTGAATAAATAACG
>NZ_JAACKC010000014.1 GCF_009939195.1 Acinetobacter kanungonis
ACCGTTATCTGGATGATGGCAATTTACCAATAGACAATAATTGGATAGAAAACCAGATGCGTCCGTGGGCTTTAGGTCGCAAGCACTGGTTGTTTGCAGGATCACTGCGTAGTGGTCAACGGGCAGCGAACATCATGACTTTAATTCAGTCAGCTAAACTAAATGGTCTTGATCCGTATGCCTATCTCAGTGATGCGCTGAAAAGGCTGCCAACACATAAAATGAAAGATATCGAAGCGCTACTACCGCATAACTGAAAGCCTGCTTGAGTTCAAGCGTTCACTGGATGCTTACCATGATGAAGCCGTAAAGTCAGAATGCCTTTCCATTATTTCTGAAGATCTGCTGGGCTTTGGATTCCTCGATCCAAAAGCATGAAACGTCCGTATAAGCCTCTTTATAACAGAGATTTTTATGGTTAACTTGTACAAATCGATGACTCAAACCATGACTTGTTTCACAAAGTCATAAAAGTAATGTTACATTTCAGAACGGAGACTGACGCCCTGAAGTTTATTGATAATTTTTTTATTTAGATTACAGTCTACAGTTGCCAGTAATTTTTCATTCTTACTTACTTCTACGCTGGCTGTACGTTGATGGGTTATTTTATCTAAGCTTTCATTTACTCGATATATGGTTTTTCCATTTGGTATGTTAATAGCATAATTTTCATAACGGCCTATTCCTGACCACTGATAGGTCGTTACCTTATTTCTAGGAATACTAATAGCCAATTCAGGAGAAATATTCGCTTTACCAAATGTATAGTTAATTGTATTCCCTGAATCACAAACTTGAATTACTTTATTATTAGTAGTAGTACAACTAAATATTGTTTTGCTATTACTTGGGCATGCAGAAAATGCTGAAGGACTACATATAACTATTAGCCCTATTATCATTTTTTTCATTTTCACTCACTCTCTTTCATTTATTAATAATTACAATATTTTTGTTCACCAAAAGGTTCATCATACCCTAAACTGATTGCAGAAACTTTTTGGTTTTTTAATTGATTAGTATTTACATCTCCTCCCCAAGTATTAAAAGTGAGATTGATTGAACCTTCAGGGCCACTTCTAACAACATAATCAGCAATCATTCCTTCGCCCCACCCTTCATGGTAACAACCATATTTTAATTTTTTCTCAATCGTATTAATGTTTTCTTTATTTAAGAAAATTTTTATATTATCTGTAGATAAGTAATCCGTAGCAATTTTTCCGCTTAAGGTTGCATTACTTAAACCGTATTGGTCAAAAGTGGCTACTAAGCGATTGCCATTCTTCAATTTCCAAATTGAGAAACCTTGTTCATTCTGTGGAATACCTAATTTATGTTTTACAGAATTCAATGAATCACCGACTGTAACTTTTACCCCATTTGCAGAAATGAAATCTTCTGAAAATGCTGAAGTTGTAAAGGCAAGTAAACTCACCAATAAAATAGATTTTGATGCTTTCATCCGTAGGTCCTAGTTTATATTATGCTTAATTTATACAGCCCTATTATTTAATAGAGTAGTATTTATACGTATTTTAAAATATTGCAAAAAGATAATTACTGTTAAAAATTTATACTTTTACACTCTTTATTCCCCTCTAAACAAATACTAGCATATCCCGTATTTGTTGAGGGTTTATACTGCTGTGAAGATTTCGCTACATTAACTTCTGTATTCATAGGAGTGTTATAACTTTGTTGTAATCCTACAAAAGACAGCAGATCATCTGCCAATGCTTGTCCTAATTTTTGATAACCTACTTCTGAAAAATGAACCCCATCTTTTCGACCTAAACCTTGATTAATCCAAGATTTCATCGAGCATTCCCCCCCCATGGCTTGTTGCCAATTCCAATACAAAGTATGCTTTTGCTGTGCAACTTGGTACTGCACATTTTGAATTGCAGTCAATTTAATTGGTCTTATCCCACATTGACCCGCGACATTTTTTAAGCTTTCTGGCGCTGAAACAATCATAATGGCAGTATCAGGACTCGCTACACGGATCTGGTCAACTTTAGAAATTAATAAATTTTTATACTTATCTACATCAATATTGTCGTTAAATGCTTCGTTTGTTCCATAAGCAATAATAATTAATTCAGGCGAAATGCTCTTTAAATTTTGCTGCCACCCCTCGTTCCAGCGATTCCAATATGATAATTCTGCTCCATTAATTCCTAATGCTGAAACAACAGCACCCCCACCATTTTGATTTTTTGCCCACCACCCCCCAATTGCTGATCGGTCTACATTTGAAGCAGTGATAGTAAATGGTAGCCGTGCCACAAACTCAACTGTTTGCCACGTATTGTCTTTGATTGGGGCTTCAATCTCGAATTGATGACCTTGTGCATCTCGGCCCAAAAACTTACCATCTGTTGCAGCCTGCCTTAAATTTACTTTGATTTTTTGCGAAAGTTCACTTTGTTTTGATTTAATGGTTAAAGTTGCTCCATTATGCTTAGGAATAGCAATTAATCCCCCCAACGTATAATTATGATCTCGTTGCTGACGGCTAGAGATTGGTTGCCAACCATTGTTATCGTACCCATAACGAACTAAACGCTGCCCAGAAAAATACATAGGCATTCCCCAACCCATTCCCCCATTCCCTAGTTTATTTTGTAATTTTGTTCTTAAGGTCCCGGTCATTACATCAGCCGCTGTATGGGAATCACCAAATTGAACAATATGTACAGATTTATTTTTAAAAGCAGTCATTAATTGGTCGGTATTAGGATCATTAAAATTTGTCAAATTACTAGCGTAAACCTGCGATCCGATCATTAAAATGCAGAATACACCTAAAGAAACCGACTTTTTAATCAACATAGACTTAACCTGTATTTTATTTAGTTTAATGAATAACTTTTAGGTGGCTTGAAATAACTTGTGCAATTAGTTTCTGACCTTCTATGGAAAAATGAATTCCATCAGCACTACGCATTTTGATAGAGCCTCCATTTTTAGTAAGATATTCATTGTAAATATCATTTTTTCCACCAAGCAATGGCCTAGAATCAATAAAAAATGCCTGATGCTTTTTCACTTCATCACTAATGACTCGATTTAAATATACCATCTGCTGATTCAACGAATCTTTTTTCATATTTGGTGGACTCAACCACATCACACTAATTCGATTTTCTTTAGCTGTTTGAATGATTTGAGAAATGCGAGAACGATAGACAGTCTCCCATTCAGGCGATTGAAATTTAAGGTAACTTCCACCTTTAGGGTTTGGCATATCCCAAGGATCGTTCGCTCCTAAGAACACGACTAAAACTTTAATTTGCCTATTTGCAGAAATAGTATCCTGAATTGTTTTAGGCCAATCGAAGAAGCTTGGGTAAGATAAACCGGTACTTTGTTTACTCAAATTAATGGTTTTAATATCAAATTTTTCTTGCAAATGCTTTTGCACATGCGGTGCAACCCCCTGCATTAATGAGTCACCAGCAAAGAAAACTTGGTCAGTTTTGGTCAAGGTAAATTGGTCAAGTAAAGCTTGATGTACCCTTGCTTGTTCTTCTTTCGCTAATCGCATCTTTTCTTGTTTTTCAAGGTCTAACAAGTACTTGCGATATTCTGGTGTATAAGCATAATGCTCATTGTATCGGCTTATGATGTCGGTATTCAATTGGCCAACCATGACTTTATTCAAGCCATGTTTCGTATATAAAAGATTACCAATCTGCCCACCTAATGTCCATACTTCATATTTTTCTAACTTAGATAAAGGGCTTTCTCTATGATAAGTCTGCTGAAAATAGGCATTGACTGAATTTTGCATAATCCAAATTGATAAAAATGCAAAAAAAATCAGAGTAACAAGAATAAAAATATAACTCTGGACATGATCATCAGCTTGATCAAATTCCTGAGCATTAACTTCATATTCAAGCTCTAGCATTTTTGATTCATTAGAAATTTGCATATATAAATCCAGGAATTCCCGAGGGTGCACAAATGATAATAGTGATGAAAATAGTGAAGAGCGGTACTAGCAATGCATATCTTGGGATCTTTCGTTGATATGAACTTAAATTACTTAATGTCCGATAAACAAATGGGTAAATCATCCAGGCTATCATCAACAAAGTCAGCAAATATAATGGGTTACTAGTCCACTGGACATTAATATAATTACTTAATAAGGCTCTAAATACTTGTAATGCCTCTTCGAAGGTTTTAGCTCTAAAGAAAACAAAGCAAAAACTAACAAAGGTGATTGTTAAAAATACGCTAGTGGTTTTACCTATCCAACTTGATTTTGCAAAAGCATCACGTGCATGTTTTATGTCTACTTTAAAGACCTTTTGATAGACTTTATCTGAGATATTAAGCAGTACTAATGCTAAGCCGTGTAACAATCCCCAGATAAAAAAATTCCATCCTGAACCATGCCATATACCTGATAACACCATTGCAATCACTAGATTTAATTGGGTTAGTGTAAAACCACCCCGGCTTCCCCCTAGCGGGATATAAATATAGTCTCGGATCCAGGTAGACAAACTGATATGCCATTTATCCCAAAAATCACGGATATTGTGGGCAAGTAATGGAGCTCTAAAGTTTACAGGTAATCTAAAACCCAGCAGTAGGCCAAAAGCGATCATCATTTCACTGTAACCGGAGAAATCGAGAAATAGCTGCAAGGTATAACCATAAATCGCAGCCAATATTTCTAAACTATGATATTGCATTGGATTAGCGAATACGGGATTTACCCATTGATCCGCAAGCCAACCCGCGATCCACCATTTTTTTATTAACGCTAAAACCAGAAGTATTAAAGCCAAGCTCGGTAATAAAATTTTACGGGGTTGATGCGTAGTTATCTGTGTACTCATTCCACAAGACTGTCCACTAATATCAGTCAGCCCCTTTGCATTCTGAGCACGAGCGATAGGGCCGGCTGTTATAGTTACAAAGAATGAAAAATGCATTAAAAGTTGAATTAAATTAAATCTAGGACAATCTATTTCATTCCTATAACGACTAACCAAATAACTAATGGCTTGGAATGAGTAATAGGAAATGCCTAAAGGTAAAATTAAATTTGCTGTCAATCCAGAATTATCCAAATTAAATTTTTCTAAAAATTCAGAAACTATAGGTTTAAAAAAATCATAATATTTAAAGGTACTTAGCTGAATTAATGTTATTGCAATTCCAGAAATTAATAATTTTTTCTTAATTAAAACATATCGATCCATTAATATAGATATTAAATAAACTATCAGACTAAATCCAAGTAAAATGATGATAGCTAACCCACCAGCCATCAAAAAAACCAGAAAATAACTTGTAATAACGAGAATAAGATTCTGAATCTGAGGTTTATTCCTAAATGCCCAATAAACACAAAAGAAAAGAATAAACAATAAAGAAAATTCTATAGATAAGAAAGAAAACATTGTTTTTTTAAAGTTTACAAAAATTTACCCAAGTATAACATTACTTAAAAAATAAATTCATTATATTTTCTAATAAATTAAATAGACCTCTTTTATAAATTATTTTTGATTCAACACCCAGTTAAAGATTCTAGCAATTAAATTGAATCTTAACTCTAGGGCGTGTCCTCATTTGGTCTTGCATCAAATCAACATACAAGCAATGTAACAATAGATTTTTAATTTTATGCAAGCTTATCAAAATCGGGTCGCTATCGCACGTAAATGTTTTAATCTAGCAAAGGCATTTTCAACAAAATGCTTTAAACGATATAAGTATGAATCACATTCCTTATTTTCTCTCTGACTATTTGATTTCATTAGAATGATCGGCGCAATATTATTGTTTCTTGCCAACGGCCTAATTTTTTCTGAAACATAACCTTTATCTGCAATCAGGTAATCTGCCCGACCAATCTAACAAATCAACTGTTCTGCAACTTGGCTGTCATGAATTTCACCCCCGTGATTTTAAAATCAATCGGGAATTCATTCGCATCGGTTGCAAGATGGATTTTTGTGGTTCTTCCACCTCTAGACTATCCAATTGCTCGCTCGAAACAATGCCTATCTGCAATTAGCTGACGGCATTGTTTTGTATTATAAGCCCCATCTGTATAGACTGATTCAATCTGTTGATCTAATGGGATTTGATCAAGTAAATCCCCAAGGTCTTGTGAATCACTCACATTATTCGTTGTGAGCTGAACTGCTCGTATTTGTAGGGTTTTAGCATCTATACCAATATGGAGTTTTCGCCATTGGCGACGATATTCATGCAGATGTTTCTTGCGTTTCCATTCGCATTCTCCTAAAAACTTTAAGCCGTTAGAGTCGACAAGTAGATGTAGTCCATCACTACTTTTTTGATAGCCAATTACAAGATCAATATGCCTTTGTTTTCTGCAAATGGTGGAACAATCTGGCGCTGTCCAATCTAGACCATACAGCTTAATGAGGCTTTGCACAAAGCCAGTGACCATGCGTAAAGAAAGATGGGATAAGGATTTAATCATTAAGCAGCATTGGATGGCTGCGTCATAATAAGTTTGATTTAGACCTTGTTTGCCATTTGCTTGCGCATACCACTGGGTTTTGGGATCAAACCAAGTGGCAACATTCCTGCGATTGATGAGAGCTCGGTTGTATATAGACCTGTTGGTTGAACGGTGGATTAGGTACAGGCTTCTTCATTCGGGAATTATATTGCTGAATCATGCCTTACGAACAACTTTGTGCAACAAAGCCATGCTAATCTAAGATTATTGTAATGCCTTTAAGTGCAACTTTAGATAAATTACTTAAAAGTAAGCGTTGGATATAATTTAAATTTTTGTAAAAATATTTAATTCTTTACTATGAGACTTTACATGAAAAAGCAAACATTACTTTTAGGTCTGTTTTTACTCGGCCATTTACTTTTAACAGCATGTGGCGATAAGAATGTAGATGCTTGTGATCCAACAAAATTTGATTGCACACCAGTATGTGATAAAACCAAATATGATTGTACGCCCAAAAATGAAATAGCTTCAAGTGCAACTGTAGTTGATGATAAAGCTAATATTTCTAAACTAGAAACTGAGAATTCAAATCAAAATAAGCCAACTGCCGAGGAGAAAAAAGAAGTTTCTGCAGTAGTAAAACCTGAGGAAGTTAAGAAAATTCAGTCTGAAAAAAAACAAAATGAATCGGATACATTTCAAAAAAGTTTTAATGATGCAAAAAAAGCTGCAAAACGTAAGATTGATCAATACTACAAATATTATTTAAACCAAAATACAGATGGCTTATTTGATTATCTTGGATATAGCAAATTTCAAGTAAAAAGTCAGACTAATGAGATTGTTTACTTTACTTATACGATTGAACTCATGCGTGGTGGGAATGAATCTACTATCCGTGACTGTGATTTGCGAGGCGAATATAATGTGAATACAGGTTCCATTAAGTTTGAAGCTGTGAGCGAATCTTGCTTGTGGTAATTTTTTTAAAAACTTTTTAAATTGTGTGATTCATAGAGGCTGTCCTCAGATTATGCAACCCAACCATTTAAATAGAGAGTTTGTTTTAATACATCTGATACTTTGTGGGTGACTGATATTACTTACATTCGCACATGGCAAGGTTGGTTATATCTAGCTGTTGTTCTGGATTTATATTCGAGGAAAGTCATTGGTTGGTCGATGAAATCCACTCTTGCTAAAGATATTGTGCTTGATGCTCTACTCATGGCGGTGTGGCGGCGCAGGCCAAATGAACCTGTGATCATATACTCAGACCAAGGCTCACAATATAGCAGCAGAGACTGGCAGAAATTCTGCCAGAAGTATAACTTGATTCCGAGTATGAATCTTGCATTGGGCAGTATACTTATATTTGGACAATTCTGTTACTGAATCCTTTTAGCAGCTTAAAGAAGGAAAGAATTAAAAAGAGGATTTATAAAACATGAGGAATGGCCGTGCAGATGTATTTGATTATATCGCGATGTTTTTCAATCGAATCAGGGCGTCATTCGCATCTTGATAGGATGAGTCCAGAAGCCTTTGGAGTAACTTCATTTTGAAGCTACTCCAAAGGCTAGAATACTGGGAGCAGTCCATAGAGACTATTAACATGTACCATTTTTCACAATCGACATTAGCTCTTTTTTATAGCTGTCTGGGTCATAAACATCAGTAATTTTACATCCTTGAGCATCACATTTCACATCAAAATCAACATAAAAGCTTTCTCCGAAATTTTTAGCCTGTGCACGTACACGTCCATTCGGCAATGCCGAGTATTTTATTTTATTAATACTGACATCATAATCATTGCCTGGAATAAGAACTTGTCGTACCCATTCACACATATCTCCAACATGACGATCTGCAATAGCATCTCGCTTCTGAATTAATAGGCGCAATTCTTTTGATGCATGTAGCTTTAATACATCAATCCCCATCAAGTCTTCATTTAATTGATCTGCATATAATTTCTTAACAAAATTAATTTTTTCTTGTTGAGAGGAATTAGCATAGCCTGTACTCGAAGATAAAATGCATAATGCACTTAGAATAATTTTTAATTTCATTTTCACAAAAGTATTTGATATTTAAAGTTAAATAATAATGTCTATTAATCAACAGCACAAGAAAATTCGTATATTTACTCTAATATATCAGAGTGGGGCGAAGGTCCTGTATCAGGATAGGAGATCTCCTTTTAAATGTATGAATAAGCCACCATAATAAAAGCCGCAGAATGCATACGTCACCTGACAACTAGCAAGTCCTAAGATTTATCACCACGACTTTCTCTGCTGTTTTTACCCCATGGAATTCAGATTAAATAAGAATGCGTATAATCTAACCTCGCTATTTTTCAAATAGGCAGATGAAATTTTAAAACCTGAATTATTTATAGTTTTATCGCATCTTTTACAGATTTCAAGGTAGTCTAATGACTGGGCGGAAGATTTTTTCCTCTGGTCTGAACATTTACTTCAACTCCACATCTCTTGAATTACTGCTCGAAGCTATCCGAGGAAACTCTACAGAACCAGTTCAATTGAATAGCCACCATTTTAGTTAGATAAAATGGCTACTTAGCTGGAATTTATGCCCCTTTATGCACTTATCAATTATGTTATCAAAACAAGCCAATCATTCGTGTAAGGAAATGATTGGCTTAAGCAGGATTCGGGTTAGATAAGCTATAAGTAAATTGGATGATAAAGGAAATATCTAAATGAATTGCTTAGTTTGTATTCTATTCAGCCTAAGCTACTGAATAATATGAACCATATCACGCTTTTTACATATTGTCAGTATGTAGTGCTTGTTGTTTGGTTACAGTACTATATATAGTGTTTACTCGCAGTTTCTAGGAAAGATTTTTCCTAAAGTAGTTTGACCTTTTTTTACAGTGAGATAGACATTACAAACTTTGTAGATACGAGGAATTTCAGGATCACCAAAGAGGAGGGCAAGTTCATAACGCTCTACGCCATTCGTTTTACCAAGAGATGTTAAACCGTCATAACCAACAATGTCATATTCAGCATCATTGTCTACATCTTTATAGGTCTTATAGTGTGCTAACAGTTGGTCAGGTGTGTAGTGAACCGCTTGCATAAACTCTGCATCTGCTGCTTCTTGAGAGACCATATCAGCTTCAGCCTGAGCTGCTTCATATTCTTCTGCTCCTGCTATTGCATCTGCAGCTTCTTGTGCTGCTGCATCTACTGCATCCATATCGGCTTGCGAATAGTATTGTGCATTTAGATGTGCTGCACTAACCCCTAGAAATAAAGTTAAGAATAATTTTTTCATATTTTTTCTCTGATCAAAAATCATTAATTTTGTACCGCCTGAAGTCAATGGAATTCTAGTTTTTACATTCAGCATCTGTTCCATCTAAACCTTTTGCTGCATACCGATGAAAATCTAAATTTTCTTGAATACTTGGCAACATACTGCCATCTAAGTATTGGGCTAAGTCTGGATTATCCGATATAAGCTTCTCAGCACGTTCTAGGTTCGTCACTGTATTACATACTGTCCAATAAAAAAGCCTATTTTCCGCCTGAGTTCTATTCTCTTTCTCAGCATAGTCTAAAAGTACCTGTAAATTTTCTTCATGCTTTTTACCATAAGCTTCTAATTGCTCACCAAATTGTTTAGCTCGTATTGTCTCTAAATCTTCTGCATGGCTAAATGTAGTAGCATATAAAAATATACCCAATGCTAATGGGATAAATCGAATCATTGTATAAGCTGTTGTAAAGTCTCTAAAAGTTGATTATAGCATTCTGATTTAGAGCCGTTAAAGGCTATTTTAGGTTGCTAGTGGTACTCATTCATTTCTGTTTTGAACTGCACTTCTAGATCATAGATAGCTTCAGGATATTCATAGAGGATCTGCCATTCATAAGGCATGGCTGTGACTGTGCCATATCGAGTCAGAATAAGGCATAGCGAGAAGTAGATTTGGTTTGGCGATTGAATTTTACTTTCTCGCTATTTTTTTTGCACAGTAGATGTCAACAGATCCTAGTTCTAAGATTTACATTTCATTGCTTTGGCTGGCGTTATATTTTTCGCACTCACCAATTGACTAGAATCATATCCCTCAGTTTCTGCAATAAGTAATCTATAGTTCTTTATGGTTACTGTAGCTTTACCTTCATAGGTGCAATAGCCTTTCTTAATGCTGTTTTGCAATTTAAAGGTATTTTTCGCCATTTCAAAGTTAGAAAAACAGAACCATACATTTCGTGTGTCACCTTTAGGACGAGGGATTAGCGATGCTGATTTTTTGTCCGGAAAAAAGCAGACATCATCACCCATATAGTCTATATATTCAGGATCAAGATTACGTGAATATGTGCCGGTTAAAGTGGTTTGTCCTGTGTAATATTTTAGCTCTCCCTGAGTTTTGTGATATTGGAAAGCATGTGCGCTTACTAACATTGGGCATAGTGCTGTAATACAAATAAAAAATTGTTTCATTTTCTCCCCCCTAAGTTTATTGTGTTGCTATTCTCTTGATACACCATTGTAGAATATTTAAGCTTATACAATATGTCACCCAATATCTAAATAGCAGTCAAATCTAGCTGTTGTTTTCCATCTTTTTTAGAAATGATGATGGCGCTTATTTCAGCATCAGCTGAGCCCGATTACTGATATTCTTTTTTTTCTGGATTGTAATTCACAATTAACTGTTGATTGGTCGGTTCAATACTACTGTAGTCTGCATTGGGTTTTTCGCCGCTATAACTAACTTGAATTGGAAAATATTTTTTACCATTATCAATAATCTGGATCGTACTATCGAAGCTAAAGTACAAAGGGGATTCAGGTTCATAATTTCCTGAGTTGTCACCAGCCGCTTCAGCAACACCGTAAGCACCAATAAAATCATCTTCAGGTAAATGAATTACGTTCCATGAACTGCTCGTTTCACCTGTGCTGGTGTAACCACTTTGATAAAAGCTACCAATGAGTTTTTTACCAATCGGCTGCATATTATTTAAGATTTGTTCCCGGTCTACGTGTACACGTCCATAGCTTCCGCCATATTCTTGTTCAGGTCGACTCTTGCTGACCACTTGAAATTGTCCATTGGTGAGTTTTTTAAAGCTATATAGGTCCAAACTTCCGACACAAGCATGACAACTTACCATACTCCCATTTTCCATTACTTGTATTTTTTCAATCAGCACTAAAAAGCGCGCTTCACCTTCAACATTTCGATAGTTAATAATTGGATGCATGATCGCAACGGTATTTTCACCAGCTTCATCTGGTGAACCAATTGCGACAAAATTTTGTGTTTCAAGTTCACCTTCATTTACAAAAACATTACGCATATTATCTTTGTAAAATAAGCGCATAACTTCTTTAAAACTTAATTCATTTAAACGTGCATCCACCAAGTCTTGACTAAGGAAACTAGATTTTTTTGATTCAGATGATTGCTGTGTGGTTTTGAGTTGTTGAACTGTGGCTGTTGCAGTCGACTGCCCGCTATATCCTAGATAACCCCATACGGCTGTACCACCTAATACAACTCCAACAACACTACCTAACCATGTATTTTTCATCTTTTTTAACTCAATATAAGGTTTCATAAAATTTTAAATGTGATGTTTGCCCTTAAACAAACATCTACTATAAAAAGCCTTTTCCACGTTTTAGCTAGTTCAATTTACAATGCTAAAACTTAAATTTTTAGTCGATAATCAATAGGAAATTGGCAATTTTTGTTTGTTATTCTAGGAATGGATACAAAATATTTAGAAACCTATTTCCCCCGTTTGTTTAAAGTCTTTCTTTTTCATCCACCCTTCAACTGTAGATCCATCGTTTCGGATATATAAGACGCTGATCTATGTCTGATTACTGGTACGAATTTTTCATAAGTAATAATGCAGTCTTTAGGAATCAAAAAAGACTTTTTTTATTCCACGGTTCAGACGGTTCCGTATAAAAATAAGTTCAAAAACCCTTTTGATATATGGCTGAGCGCTGACTAGATTGTACATGTGTAAAGACAGATAACTACAAAGAAAACTCTGATTATGTTTTTCATTTTCCCCGACCAATAACTGTTTACCAGAAACGTACATGCTCAGTAGATAAATCACTCTGAATAATCACCCCTCTTCTAAGATCCAGCTGACTTTCATCTGCGTTCATTGTTTTTAACCTATAGATTTTTTGATCACCCAAGTTTTTAAGCTCCCAGCTATCCATACTTAAATAGCGACTCACATCCCCATCTGGCCATTTAATGGTCAGTAATGGCAATAATTCATTCGCTCCATAAATTTGCTTAGTTATTGAATCTATTGATGCTTTCACCATTGAACGTGTGACTACACACTTTTTGCTAGCAACTTTACCTTTATAGGCACAATTAAATGATGCTGAAGCCTGAGAAGCATGCATAAATTTAATGGTTGAAACTTCTGCATTGACCTGCATGCATCCGAATAAAAAAGTCAGCGTTAGCCCGCTTTGAATAACAAACTTCATATTTCCTCTTCAGACGCTCCATATTTTTAATTTAAAATAACAACTTATGATTAAATTATATTTGAAAACTATTTAAAACTCACGTTTAAAAAATATTTTGACTAAACTATACCGAAATAAGTTTGAGCCCATCTTTTAATCTCTTTAGGAGATTACTTGTATAGAACGAATTGAGTATTAAGGAAGATCAAACTCTACAGAATTAACCGTATCGGGTTTATGGCAGCCATTTTTATCCGTACCACCGCTATGCGAATATGCAGCTGTGGCAAAAGTTGCTACAAGGATAATTGCTAGAATCTTTGTCACATTACTCCCCTTCTTTTAAAGTAAAAATATATTTGTATCAGCTAGAAAATACTATGTAAGTATGAAAAATAAACAATAAGAGCTTTTCTTATGAAGATATTTTCGTCTTTTAATCTAAGCATCCAGTGAAGCCCGCTTGAACTCAAGCAGGCTTCCAGTTATGCGGCAGCAGCGCTTCGATATCTTTCATTTTATGTGTTGGCAGCCTTTTCAACACATCACTGAGATAGGCATACGGATCAAGACCATTTAGCTTGGCTGACTGGATTAAAGTCATGATGTTCGCTGCCCGTTGACCACTACGCAGTGATCCTGCAAACAGCCAGTTCTTGCGACCTAAAGCCCATGGACGCATCTGGTTTTCTATCCAATTATTGTCTATTGGTAAATTGCCATCATCCAGATAACGGC
>NZ_JAACKC010000015.1 GCF_009939195.1 Acinetobacter kanungonis
CTTCAATTTCGGATTCGGGCCATTAATAGCTGAATATTCACCATACTGACAGGCAAAAGAAGTTTTATTTATCTAAAACTCTAAACCAATTTCTTTACGATTTCGCCAATGTTGACTTGCGATCTACCCTTCAAGACCTCAAATCAACATCAGCAATTCATAGAATTTTTTGCTTCATAATCAAAAGCTAAGATTTCTCTCATTACCTAGATTTGAAAATTGCACTTCCATATCGTTAAATGCATCAGTGAAGCCATTCAATGAGATCTTATTCTCAACAAGTTGTTTTTTATTGTTCTGGAATCGGGTAAACGCGTAATTACCACGCTTAAATTGCTTAATAAGTTCATCTCCATTTCTGAATAGACCTTCTCGTTCTTGCAAGATTTCATTGTTATCTACATAAACATAAGCAGGATTATCTTTTAAGTTCTTTTCGCCAATATTCACAATGTATTGATGATTAACATGCAAAATTGAAATAGGACCTTTGCTCATCACACAGGCTTTCACGTCTTCAAATACTTTGTATTGACATTTAATTTTCCAGCTAGCACGCCCTAGTAACTTGTTTTCTATTAGATCGATATCGGCATTATTGTTTGCTTTGGCATTCACTTTTAAAATTAAATTAGAGATCCTATCGTCAGCAGCATGAGTATTGTTTGCAATGATAGAATTTAAAAGCAGAAAGGAGAGAAATATTTTTTTACGCATAATGAAATCCCCAATATTAAAAAAACCCCATAATAATCAACATTTTTCTTATTTCTATTGCTTAATGTTTCATTTTCATTAAATAAAGCATATTTTTTAAAATTTAATTCACATATCGCCTACCAGTCCTCACTTTTAAACAAATTACTGTCAGGTGCTACTTGAATGCCCTTTCTGCCAAGCTTTTAACTAGAGCTTTACCAATTTCAAGAAAAACAAGGAGTTTTGTCCATGGCGCTTGTAGATATCACCCAAATCATTATAAAAACATCGAAACAGGAATCGCATCAGACGAATATCAACTCTACTTTCAAGAATGAAAAAAGAGAGCGAATTGCTCTCTTCTGGGATTAATCAATATGTGAAATTCTATTCATTTCTGCAATCAGTTCAGGGCGTGTGAGTTTATAAATATCCAAAGCAAACAAGGCATCCAAACGCTTATTAATATGATCAACAGTGATTTGAAATGCTTTCAATTTTTCATCTTCAGGTAGATCTAGATGGGATGGATCTGCAAGTCCCCAATGCGCCTTGATTGCACCACCTAAGTAAAGTGGACAGGCTTCATGTGCTGCTTGGTCACATACCGTAATCACAACATCAGGCTGATATTGCTCACAATCATCAATACTTTTACTCGACAGCCCTTCTGTAGACAATCCTAGAATTTCTAAAGTTTTGATCGTTAATGGATGAACCTTTCCTGTAGGTTTGCTCCCTGCACTGTAAGCCTTCCAGCCCTCTAGGGCACGGCTATTAAATAACACTTCAGAGAGGATACTACGGCAACTATTACCCGTACATAAAAATAAGAATTTCATAAAATTACTCACAATGAAGTAAAACAGACGAATCAATATTTTGCCTATTCATTATTTCGTCATTTTGACTAGAGATAATGGAAAGTAACTGTTTTGTCTAAAGTCGTAGAGCTGGATTTAAACGGTAAACCCATTGTCTTTGGCGTTGATCAAGCAGAATTGATAGGCTTCTGAGTAATGCTAAATGCCTAGAAACCTTAGGCTGGCTCATTGAAAGCTATTCAGTCAATTCGGCTTTGCCATAATAAGCTTAACAATTTCTTAGCGAATCGGATCTGATAGGCATTTAAAAAATCAGTTTGATTCATTTCAATTCTCGGGGAAACACTGCATTGTTCTATACAAATTTCCGTTTATTCTTATATACATGCTATACATGCAACTACTTCGATTCTTACAGTCCTTTAACAAGCTAAATTAGATTACTGCTCGATCAGGTTATAAAATCTACAATTATTTCTTTAATTTGGATCAATATCATCATTCTACTTAGCATCTTTTATAGCAAAAAAGTAAGTTAAGAATTCCCCGATATTCGCCCAATCCCAGTTACGTCACATCCTTTCCTCAAAGGACAAGGCTCACCATCCAACAGATTTTCAAGCATGTTTTGTATATGTTGCAATTGCCCTATTTTCTCTTGGATCAAATATAACTTTTCTTGCAAAATCGTGTGAAACTGCGTGGCAGGAATTTCATTTTCTCCTACAAGATCAATAATTTGCTTTATTTCAGCAAGGGTAAAGCCAAGATTTTTTGCGGTTTGGATGAGTTTTAATTGTTGAAGTATCTGTTCAGGATAATCTTTATAGCCATTATTGCGTACCAAGGGCTGGATCAACTTCATCTTTTCATAAAAACGAATAGTATCCCGACTTAAATTAATCTGTTTTGATAGTTCTCCTATTAGCATAAATGACTTCCTTATATCTTTTTATAACGCTTGACCATAGAGTGTAATCCATAGTTTAGCGTAAGCAATATCTATTCATCGAGTTTAATAATATGCCTACATCATCTCAAACTGCCCTAGTAATTGGTGCAACTGGATTTATCGGCAAATTTCTTATCGCTCAACTCCTCAGAGATCATACAAGAGTCTTTGCTATCTGCCGTAATATTGATGAACAAGCAGCTCAACTACGTCATTGGCTGTCACAGCAAAACATCGACCATCAGCAACTAAGTTTTATTCAGGGAGATATTACCCAACCAGAATTAGGGTTATCACCTGAAGATTGGAAATCCTTAAATCAAGTGAATTGCCTCTACAATACAAGTGCCTTATTCAAATGGCATCTCTCCATGCAGCAGGCTCAAGCGGTTAATGTCGATGGATTGACGAATCTATTGCAGAGTGTAAGCAAGCATTGTCATTTAGAACGCGCAATACACATGTCTGGCTATATGTTGACGCTAGATCAACATTTAAAAAAAGCAGGCATATATCGAGAACATATCGAAAAAACGGACTGGTCAAAAATCTATGACACTTTAGGCGCTTATGAAGCCTCAAAGATTCAAGGGCATTTTAACTGGATTAAACAGGCAGACCTATTAGATATACCTTGGACAGTCATCCACCCTGCGACCGTGATCGGAGATGAAATGACTGGTGAAATACCCGCTTCTCAACCAATTTTTGCTCTCATTCAACAGCTGCAACAACGAAAAATGAACGCCCTTCCTGGCACATCAAAGCATTCACTCCCTTTAGTATCGGTCACTATGCTGGTTAATGCTATGGTACATGCAAGTAAAGATCCTCAAACAATTAGGCAGGAGATTTTAGTCGCCAATCCGAAGCAGATCTCACTTCAAACTTTAGTAAACATTATTGCAAAGTCACTACAGATGAACCCTCCACGCCATTTTATTTCCATATCTCTCTTAAAATGCATTTTAAAGTGGCAATGGCTGGCAAAAAAATTAGATATGTCAGCTGAAATGCTTAATTTTATCCGAACTGAACAGCTCGATTTACAAACATTTAATCAACTCAATCAACGATGGAAAATTCCTCAAACCGAGTTGGAAACAACTGTGCAAAAGACTGTGGAATGGGTAATGCAATAAGTCATATTCAAATCCTTTGAAATTAGATCCCTTCTATTCTTTTTTATGACAACTTCTATATAAATCTAAGCTACCGTGCATTCTAAAAATAGAGTGCATGAAAAATAAATATCTATTAATGTCATGATGAGCGTTTGCTCTGAGAAAGAAGATGCCTATCTTGTAAAAAAAGCCCGATACAGGACACCACTTAAGTGAACAGATTCACCCCGTTATCTCTTTAGCTCGTCGATAGAGTAATTCATCTCCACACTTTTTATACACCCAGCAATCTAACTGTAAAGCTAGAACTACTCAAACTATCTTTGGATTTCTTCATCTCGTTCTTGTCTTTGATCAATATTTCCCCCTCTTCTTGTATGACAATTTAGTTGAAGAGTCAGCATTCCATCGCTAACTCAGATATTTCAGATACAAAAAAGAAGTCACTTAGCATGACCCCTCCTTTAATTTTATCCAACATAAAGTCATGGGATAAATGAACGATAATGAAAAACCACAAGCCAGATTAGCTTTGTTCAGATTAAGCTGACTTCCAACTCACGCGGTTATCATGGCATACAAACCATCTATACCAGTTCAGCAACTAAGCCTCTGCCAATGTCGTTATAATTTCTGCGCAATAAATTGTACAAGTACTCTTACGCTAAGACTGCTAGGTACGAGATATAAATTTGGGCTGTTGTTTCTTTGCAAGAACTTTATAAGCTTTAAATCCGTAAATAACGCCCAATAAAAAACCACTCATTATGATTTTTCTCACTGATTGCAAAGTGCTACTAACTTATTGATAGTCTGTAATTTTTAAATTTAATATACTAAACATTCAATCTCTTAAATTGCAGCATGTTAAATGAAAAAGTTCATGGCGAAATGGATTCTAATGTCCTTTCTTCTTGTAGCATCAATATCAAGTTATGCGTTCCCACCGCGACCAATTGATATACCAATACGTAATCTTCCTCAGCAAACAGAAGTCTGGTGCTGGGCTGCCGTTGCACAGCAAATCATTCACTACAAAAATGGACCAACGAATACTCCTGAGCAATGTGCTATGGTCGCGCTTTCTAAAAATGCACCAATCCCATATTGCTGCTCACATTTTCATAATTGCGCAATAACAGGATCGCTTACGGAGAGTCAACAGCTGCTAAGATACTTTGGTGGAAGTTATACTAGCTACTCAACACCAGCAGACCCAATGACTGTTTACAGAACCTTGGCTCAAAATAAGCCCATCATTATGCAAATCGCGACAACACCACCTGGCTATCCTTTTGGAATGAGTCATGTCATTTTGATTCGCGGTATGTTTTTCCAGTCTACACCATCCGGTATAATCCCAATGCTGATTGTTAATGATCCTTTGAGCCTCTACACACAGCCTGTACCCTTTACTCAACTCTCGCAGATTTGGCAAGCTGCTATTGTAGTGCACAATTAACATTTTTTATCAGACCAATCTTGCAATAGATTAGTCTGATAATCCAACTTACTTATATATTATCCAATCTCTAAAAATTTAGGAGATTCTGATTCATTAGGCTTATCCTGTAAGTAAACTTTTAAATTTTAGATATTCTTTTTAGATAGAAACAATGAATCCCGTACATAGTTCCCAATTTTTACATTCAGCATAAAAATTTTGATTACACAAATAGTCCAAGTAAAACCAATATATGAATAATCTCCTTTTATCAGAATTCTACTCGCCCCCAATTTAGTAACCTCAATGATAAAGACTCAGTATGTAAATGAGCTTTAAGATAAAAGCATATAGGAACAACATTCAAATTTAACCACTAGGAATAGATTACTGACCTAAAAATTTCTTTTGAGGTTAGATATACGCCTATATTGGATAACCCGAAAAACCATAGTTTCAATTGAATAAGATTAAGACAAAAATAAAACCACAACCAAGACCATTTAATGAGACAAGCCCTATATAAGAGACAAAACAATACGTTAGAAAATAGTTAAAATTTAATCTTGTATTTTCATTATGTTAGAACCTTAGACTTACAAATTTCTTCAGAGTTAGAGAAAATGTGATCTATTTTATGGATTTATGATTAACTGCTTTTCTGTAGTTATAAAAAAACCACCGAAGGTGGTTTTTTAAAGTTTAACAATAACTTGCTTGCTCTAAACCAATATCTTCAAGAAATCGATCTTGTTCAATTAGGTTCTTAAATTTTAGCCTTTTTACACTGCCAACATTAAAATGAATCATAACAATAAAGGGAGGTTCACTTTTAATTTCCATATATTGAATTAAATCTGTATTGACGATCACGTCATTTACACGAATGAGCATCCAAGCACCACAAGCTAAAAATAAGCCCACATAGTAGTAATCCTTGAAATGAAAATCTAGCTGTCATGGGCAAATAAGTTAGACGATTAGTTCACAACCAATTTCATATTATAAAAAATATATTCATATATATATCAGTACTTTATTTTATATAAATAATAGTGATATTTATAATGAAAAATAAAGAATTTACTTTCTATCTAGACATATAGTATTAAATTTCTAATGAGGAAAAATAAAATATTAAATTTTAAATAAAAAAAACCTGCAGCTTGGGGAAGATGCAGGCTGGTAACTAGAGTACTAGTTAAAATGGAGAATACTTAATGTTGAGCATTCTACTATGTTTTATATTCAATGGAAGTATCATTATGTAACCTTTTTGTAAAATATTACACAGTTAAAAACTCACTATTTCAACAATATTCATCAATATTTACGTCTGCATCTAACCGGAGAACATAAAAACCTTAAGATAATGATCAGCTCTTTATCTAACGTAATTTTAATAATGAATAGTTTTTAGATTATTTTTTATTTTTAAATCAGACAATTAAATCTTATACTTTAGTTAATCTAATATATTTAATTCTTCAGCTAATGAACATTTAGATCTACTCATTTTCAATCTATCAACTCAACCGCTATAAGATGCCATTACAATGATTAACCATATTAAATTACAAAAGTTCACTCAAAATTTTATATCAATCATTTATCCCGATGAAAGAGCATACTCTTCAATACATTATCTTTTAGAATAAAATGATGTAGCAATGCCGCACATGCATGTAATCCTACAAGCGAGATAAACAGATTACCAAGCAGTTGATGAATATTACCTAAAAAATCAAAATCTTTGGCTAATGAAAATAACGGAACATTCTGATTAAATAGCTGAAAGCTGTCAGTTAAACTCGATAATGCCAACCAGCCAAACAAAGGAACAACAAATAAGCATAGATACAGAAGGAAACGAACAGTTTTAAACAATACTTCTTGAGTTTTATTTAGTATTTCATTTTTAGGAAGTCTATTACTATAGTAGATGATAAAACCTAAACGTATAAAAAATAATAAAAAAATCGTAATTCCACATGCCACATGAATTTGCCCTTGAACACCAGTATATAACGGATTTCCACTACTTACGTAAGCCGCAATAACGAACAACAAAGTCAACCAATGAATGAAAATGATTGGCTTAGGATAATGACGAACCATTTTATCTACCTTATTATTGTTATCTGATACATCCTAATCATACAATACATTTGGCTCTATCGCTCAATCAAGTGTTGTTCTGACTAACATCAAATTTGTCAGGGGAAAATGTAATGAGACCATCGAAGTACTATTATTTTCTTTCAAAGCAAGACCTTTTCAATAAGCATGCTGCTCTATTCATTTAATTATTTTGAGTACAAAAAAAAGTAAAATTGAAATATACATCTTGATGAAAGCATTTTATTTTCATAGAAAAGAAGAAAGATTCTTGCCATGCATCAGAAAAAACGCCTCATCCTGTTTTTTGATGGCACTTGGGATGATGCCATCGAGAATACCAATGTTTATCGACTATCGAGATTACTTCATGACTATGATGGAGATATTCATCAGCGTTTTTTCTATAACCCTGGTGTAGGTACTCGACCATTTGAAAAAATTATTGGTGGACTCATAGGTTTAGGGCTTTCTAAAAACTTGTTGGATGGTTATGAATGGCTAATCAAAAGATACTGTGAAGAAGATGAAATCTGGATTTTTGGATTTAGCCGAGGTGCATACACCGCAAGAAGTTTAGCTGGTTTAATTCGAAAATGCGGATTACTAGATACTTCCACTAAGAGGCTGTTACACGAAGCGGAAAAATTATATCGAAATAAAGAAATTAGCCCAGAGGATACGATAACGAAAACCTTTAGGCAGAAGTACAGTCGTGAGGTTAATATCCACTTTCTTGGAATTTGGGACACAGTGGGTGTACTTGGCATTCCTAGCACGAATCGAACCAACAGGCACCGACTCACATGGCATGATACTGAACTTTCTAAACTTGTTCAGCGTGCTTATCATGCGATGGCACTTGATGAAAATCGAGAAGCCTATGACGTAACACTTTGGACTTTTCCTACTGGCAATAAAAAACTTGAACAAATTGAAGTAGAACAAAGATGGTTTATCGGATCACATGCAAATGTAGGTGGTGGCTATGAGGCAGACCCATTATCAGATATCACACTTGAATGGATGATCAATAAAGCCAAAGCTGCAGGACTGAAAGTTTCTGATTTTCATGCTGAAAATGAAGCTTGGAAAAAATTACCAATAGACTCATACCAACTGTTTTTACATCATACTTATGCACTTTTAAAAGACTTATTGAATCATGGTAATGGTCGATTTTATAGAAAATATGATAAAGATTTTAAAAATGACTTAGCTGTTAATATCACTATCGATGAAAGCGTATATAAATTATATCGACAAAATAATAAATATAGACCTAAAACTTTGGATAACGTAATTAAACGACTCAAAAGACATAATTAATATTATGGTTTGATCTAGGGTGTGTCCTCATTTGAAAAATTAGTATTAAAGGTTTAAAAGAGTGATTTAACCTCTTTTTATTTGTATATTTCTCAATGGCACGCACCCTACTCACCGATGATATTTGGCAACAGATTCAATCTACTATGCAGTTTCATGGTTGTTATTGTTCCAAGAACAGTAGAAATATTATGGAAGCCGTCTTATGGAAATTACGTACAGGTGCAACATGGCGTGATATTCCTGAAGAATTTTGTCCTTGGAAAACAGCATATAACCGCTTTAATCGTTGGGCATGTAAAGGCTTGTGGGATAAATTTTTTTTAAACTACGAGGTGTATTGGATCAAGAATGGGTATTCATTGACGGAAGCTACATACGCGCGCATCAGCATGCAAGTGGAGCTCGGTATGGTTTCGAGCGAGCAATTGGACAGTCTAAAGGTGGAAGAACTACAAAAATCCATCTTGCAACCGACGCGAATGGATTACCGATTGATTTTAAAATCACTGGAGGTGAAGTCCATGATAGCTAAGTTGCAGCGCAGTTGATTTGTGAGGTCGGTCAGTCAGATTACCTGATTGCAGATAAAGGCTATGATTCGGAAAAAATCAGAATACTGGCAAGAAAGCAAAATATTGTGCCGATCATCCCAATGAAATCAAATAGTAAGAGAGAAAACAAAGAATTTGATCAGTATTTATATCGCTTAAGGCATTTGGTTGAAAATGCCTTTGCGAGATTAAAACATTTCCGAGCGATAGCGATCCGATTTGATAAGCTTGCACGAAATTATCAATCTATGGTTTACATTGCTTGTATGTTGATTTGGTGCAAAGCCAAATGAGGACACGCCCTAAATAAAAATCTAGATCAAACTTCAATTCAAAATTATAGAACTTCAACCACAATTTGCTTGAGTAATTACTTGAGTAATCGGATCAACTGTTACAGTTACTCTATCATTGCGATAATCCATTGTTATAGGTTGATTTGGGCTCACTAATCTAACTGTTTTAGCTTTTGTCATCTGTTGAATTTGCTGTTCACTCAACCCTTTTTTCCCAACTAAGCTAGAAGCCTGTTCAGGTAAACAAGCTTGTTGACTCGCTCTGTATAAAGCCCACTCTTCCATTTCAGTACCATTAGGCAGCGTGCAGTAGCCTACTTGACCATTGTGCTCATTTTTAATGAGCAATTTTCCACCTTGAGCAATACAATATTCACTAGCAGGATTTGCTAATCCAATCTTTG
Source organism: Acinetobacter kanungonis (assembly GCF_009939195.1). GTDB lineage: Bacteria > Pseudomonadota > Gammaproteobacteria > Pseudomonadales > Moraxellaceae > Acinetobacter > Acinetobacter kanungonis. The sequence goes on from NZ_JAACKC010000015.1 coordinate 9,745, forward strand.
TCGCTGATGATTGACTTTGATCCATAGATGTACAGGCTGTAATTGGCAATATTAGTAGTAATGAAGTTAATAATCTATTCATATCAATTTATATTCTAATAAAAATCTTAAGATAACAAACTTCTTCGACTTTGAAAATAGCTCTTATCCATCGCACATTGTTTATAGACACATCATAATTAATAGTAAATAGTGTCGAAAATAATGACAAATATTCAATTTTATACTAAACATCTATATCGAGTTTCCTTATTCAATGTTCTTTTGTCAATGTTCAACTTTTTTATTTTATTCATGAACAGTTAAATCTAATTTAACAGTCGCATAACTTCTGTTAGCTAGAATTTCTAGATATTTAATTTCTTATCTGCAATAAAAAACACCCCCTAACC
>NZ_JAACKC010000016.1 GCF_009939195.1 Acinetobacter kanungonis
GTTGTTATTCGTATAATAGAGATTATGTTAAATCCGATACACCTAACAATAACTTCTAGTTCCTATTGTGTTGAATGTTATTATCAAATAATTCTGTAATGATAAAAACTGTTCTAATGAAATAAGAACTGTCTCTATCATGATTAATTAAGCCCTAAAATAATCTTTGAAATTAAACCCAAGACGAGAACATTATCAACATGATTTGTTGTACTTGGATGTATGACATACTGAATATCTGGTGGCAGGCCTCAAACCTTATAGGGTAATAGCTCCAATTATTAACATCGGTTGCACTTACTTAACGTTTTTATTAACACTTAAGTTTTTAGAATGACAAACAATTTCTAATAGTTGATAGGAATCATCTATATTTTGATAGTTACCACAGTTTTCCAATTTAGGAGCACATATTTATCAAAAACTTAAAGATCAAAATTCACCCACTAAAACCACTTTAAAATCACATTAATTAGAATATATTTTTTCATTACTGTTAAAATTTACAATCATGAGAGATTTTACTATCCTTCATAGCTCTATAAATCTAGGATGATCAGCGAATAAATTAATTATGGAAATCAAACAAATAAAATATTTTTTGACTGTTGTAGAGGCTGGAAGTATTGGAAAAGCAGCTCAAAAACTCGATGTCGGCGCTTCGGCTATTAGCCAACAAATTAGTAAACTAGAACAGGAACTCAGCATTCGCTTATTACAACGTAATGCCTTTGGGGTTACACCAACACCGGCAGGCCTTGCCTTTTTAAAACATTCACAGTTAATTCTCAGACAAATTAACTTTGCAGTTGATGCAGCCCATTCTGCAAGACTTTCTGGACATGTCAGCCTTGGTTTTCCGCCGACCATTACAGCCTTACTCGGCATACCGTTAATGAAATTAATGTCTGAACGCTATCCCGACATACATCTTGAAATTGTCGAAACACTATCCGGTAACCTAATACAGTCCATCAATGCACGTCAGCTTGATATCGCAATTATTTTTACCAATGAAATTGATAAACAGTGGTCTATAGAACCATTGGTACGAGAACAAATGTATTTAATGGCACGAAAAGAAGTTCTGGAAAAATATGGACTTGCAGAATGTATTAAGAGCAGCATGATTCAATCACAACAAATTGGTGACATTCCTTTAGTACTTCCACGTCAACGGCATAGTTTAAGAAAACTATTAGAACACAAAATTGGGCAGTTGAATGTAGTCTATGAAATTGATGGACTACATTTACTTATGGATAGTCTTGTCCATCTAGACCTTGCAAGTGTTCGACCGGGAAGTGCCTGCCTGCCAGAATATCAGCATAAAATAGAGCTACTGAAGGTCGTAGATCCAGAAATTGAACGTATCAATTATCTTGTTAGCCTTGCGGAAGAGGAATTATCTCCCGCTGCATTAGCCGCTAAATCAGCAATACGCGCTTGCATAAGAGAACTTATACAAAATCAAAGTTGGCCTTGTGCAGAAAACATTTCATAGATATCCATTAATTTTATTAAATACCCAATTAACGTTGTCCTCTCTCCTACTGCTGCTTTTTAGGATTACATTTTGCATCGAATGATAGATGGGTTTTCATTTATCGCAGTGTAGAAGTGTAGTTAAAACAGGAAACAAGGCTTCACGATTTGTATGAGGGTTACTTTTAAACCTTTTTTATAGACCATGCATAATTTTGGTTCTTTACAAAAGTTTTAGAAAATTTATCCAAATTGAAGATCGTGAATGTTTCCATGTTGTCAGGCCAAGGAGGTCTCCAATGGATAGTGTGAATAATCGTAGAGCCACATTCAAAAAAATATTAAATGTAACCAGTGGTAATTTTTTAGAGCAATACGATTTTTTTCTTTTTGGTTTCTATGCCACTTATATCGCAGCAAAATTTTTCCATTCTGAAAATGAATACGTCTCTTTAATGATGACATTTACCGTATTTGCTGCTGGTTTTCTCATGCGCCCATTAGGCGCTATTTTTCTGGGGGCCTATGTCGATAAAGTCGGTCGCCGCAAAGGTTTAATTGTAACGCTCAGTCTAATGGCTATGGGAACGGTTTTAATCACTTTTGTTCCTGGCTATGAAACTATAGGTATTATCGCACCAATTTTGGTTGTGATTGGACGTCTTTTACAAGGTTTTTCAGCAGGTGTTGAGTCTGGCGGTGTCTCTATTTATCTAGCAGAAATTTCAACCGATAAGAATCGTGGATTTATTACCAGTTGGCAGTCTGGCAGTCAACAAATTGCTGTTGTCTTTGCTGCATCACTTGGTTATTGGCTAAATACTGTTTTAACAAATGCTCAAGTCGGTGAGTGGGGTTGGCGTATTCCGTTTCTGATTGGTTGTTTAATTATTCCATTAATATTTTTATTCCGTCGTACATTAGAAGAAACTGAGGACTTCAAAGCGCAAAAAACGCATCCTTCTTCAAAAGAAATTTTCAACACACTGGTTAGCAACTGGCGTATTGTCCTTGCTGGCATGATGTTGAGTGCCATGACCACAACCACATTCTACTTCATTACTGTTTACACCACTGTATATGCCAAACGTACATTAGAAATGTCCGTGACTGACAGTCTTTTAGCCACTGTGTTTGTCGGTCTCTCCAATTTCTTCTGGTTACCAATGGGTGGTTTGCTTTCAGACAAGATTGGTCGTAAACCCGTTTTAGTCGGCATTACTACGCTTGCTATTTTCACAACGTATCCAGTTTTGAGCTGGTTAGTAAGTGACATTAGTTTCACGAACCTCCTGATTACGCTTGCTTACTTCTCATTCTTCTTTGGTATGTATAACGGCACCATGGTTGCTACGCTTGCTGAAGTCATGCCAAAACGAGTACGTACTGTCGGTTTCTCTTTAGCATTCAGCCTTGCAGCTGCGATTTTTGGCGGTATGACACCAATGGCATGTACTTTCCTTGTCGAAAATACAGGGAATGCAAGTACGCCGGCTTTTTGGCTGATGTTAGCTGCCGTATGTAGCTTAATTTCAAGTTTATATCTATGTCGTGGTTCTAAACAAAACACGTCTGATCCGATTACAGAGCAAGCCAAAATTAGCGCTTAACTCAGAACCAAACCCTTCTGTAGTTTTAATGAACAGTACGGTTAATCTTGAATTTCCGTACTGTGCTCTCTTGCAATTAAAATGAGGCACTATATGAAAAAAATCTCTATTTTTAAATCAATCTTCTTTGCCAGTGCAGGTCTAGTCTCTTCATTCACAAATGCAGACACCCTAGAAGTCATTAGCTCGGGTGGTTTTTATTCATCCATGGAAAAACTGATTCCTGTTTTTGAACAACAAACAGGTCATACGGTTCATCTTTCATCAGGTTCTTCGATGGGTGCATCACCAACCGCAATACCAAACAGGCTCGATCGTGGAGAACGTTTTGATGTTGTGGTTCTTGCCGCACCTGAACTCAATAAACTAGCAGATAAAGGTTTCGTAGAACCAGATTCACAACGAGATTTAGTCAAATCTAGTATTGGTATGGCGATTCCTAAAGGCGCTCAAAAACCAGATATTAGCACTGCGGAAAAATTTGAAAAAGTTTTGTTGAATGCCAAACATATTGGTTACTCAGCAAGTGCAAGTGGTACACATCTTGAAAAAAATGTCTTCCCAAGTTTCCCACCAGTTGAATACAAAGTCATTTTTAGTAAAGCTGAAAAAGTGGTTGGCGATCGAGTTGCTAAACGTATTGCCGAAGGTCAATTTGATGTTGGATTCCAGCAAATTAGCGAAATCAAACCATTTACAGGTAAATATGGACAAGTTGAGCTAGTTGGACCTATTCCTGCACCTTATCAAAAAGTCACGATTTTTTCCGCAGGTATTGGCAAAAACACTAGCTATGAAAAAGCGGCTAATGAATTGATTCAATTTGTAAAATCACCACAAGCGACACACATTATTGAAGAGCAAGGTCTAGAACAGATCAAACAATAAAAATGCTGTATGAGGCAACATCTAAACAAGATGTTGCTTTTTTACTCGTTATT
>NZ_JAACKC010000017.1 GCF_009939195.1 Acinetobacter kanungonis
ATTATTGCAAAAATATAAAGCTCAAGGCCCAGCTGCGTTAGCCCATGCGGGACGTGGCCAAACCAGCAACTGTAAGATTCCTGAAGAACTCAGACTGAAGTGCCTCAATATTGTCTCTGATCAATTTCATGGTTTCGGACCCACCTTAGCCCATGAAAAGCTGACCAGCATTCATGGCTTTGATATTTCCGTGGAAACATTGCGTTCCTGGATGATTGCAGCCAATTTGTGGATTCCTCGCTCTAAACGCCTGAAACGACCCTATCAGCCTCGATATAACCGAGATTGTTATGGTGAACTGATCCAAATTGGTGGCACACACCATGACTGGTTCGAAGGACGTGCTCCTAAATGCTGTCTATTGGTGTTTATTGATGATGCCACAGGAAAACTATAGCATTACGCTTCTGTGAATCAGAATCAACCTTAGACTATATGCTTTCAACCAAAGCCTATATTGAACAATATGGTAAACCTCTAGCCTTTTACAGCGACAATCATTCAGTCTTTAGAGGGCATTGTTGCAAATAGCTATAGATGATTAGGTAAATACCCATTCAGCTAAACGTTCAATAGATGAATCCTTTCTATTGGTCGACCTTTTCAAGGTGAAATCATTCTCTGGGCTGTACGCTGGTATTGTCTTAATCCTCAAGAGCTAAGCTCATGGAATATTGATGAAACTTATGTAAAAGTGAATGGACAATGGTCTTATCTGTATCGTGCAGTCATCCAACGCGGTTATACCATTGATTTTTATCTTTCTTCTAGACGTAATACCAAATCAGCCTATTTCTATCTGATTGAGGTGCTTGTGCCTACTGTGTCATGTGATGTCGTTAAAAAGGCGAATCGGCTTCTTTCTGCATGTGATTTAATGATTACGGCTGTTATAATTCAGAGACTTATGGGGGGTAAGTTATGTTTAAAAATATACTTTTAGCATTATTAATTATTAGTCCTGTAGCAGCTAATGCTGAATGGGAATTTTATAGCCAAGATAGTGAACGATTTTACTATTTTAATAAAGATACTGTAAAAGTAACGAATCAGTATACTAAGGAAATTTCTTATTGGACAAAGTCCATTTATCATTCTGATTTACAGAAAGATAGTATTGCTGTAAACGATTATTATTTAACACTTTATTATGGGAATTGTAGTGATGAAACTTTAGCAACTAAATCTTTAGCTCTTTATAATAAAAATGGAGAGCTTAGATTTCAGCAAACAGTTCCAACTGAGTTTAAACCTGTAATTCCTGATTCCCGTGGTGAATTACTTCTTAGAGAATTATGTAGTTATACATTTAGTTAATGTGATCGAATGATCTACTACTACATTATGAAAGATGGGCTGTACTTACGTAGAGTCCATTGAATATAAATTAGTCTTTCGTCCAACCATTCTTATCTTCGATATACATAATTACAGCAAGTCCTCTAGCATATACTGCTTCTTTCTTTGGACTAGAAAAATCATAATAAACTTCAGCAGCGTCTCTTAAATCAACTGATTTTTCTTTATAAAGATAGAAGCCTTTATTTAAACCGTATGCATCACCGTCTGCTGCATCTTTTCTAATATCCCACTTTTTCTTATAACGATAACTTACAGGAATACTTTGCCATTGTTTTGCAAGGGCTGTAAACGCTTTACAATTATCATCTAAAACACTGCAATATTCAGTATTAGGTGCTAATGATGGATTGTTATAAATCTTCATCATTTCAGGTAATCCTGCAAAACTAGAAGACGCACTAACAGCAAAAGCTAAAGATAAGAAAAACTTTTTCATGATAATTACATATTATAAAGTAAGGTTTGGATTATATTATATAATTCATTCATTTACATTAATGTTAAGCAATCGGACTGATTCAGTATCTAAATCCCACCAAAAGCTCATATTGTAGTTGTTTTCCTGTCTAAGTTGCATTCTGCTTCTGTAATCTTCACCGAAGATTTCTCGTAATTCAGCTATCACTCGGTCAATTACGAGTCTTGAATACCATACGTTCTGAAAAGGAATATTGTTCTTAATCACATTCACAGCTTCAGCTCCATAACTTGAATCTCGCTCTTCTAAGTAGTGTTTCCCTGCACCTAATACCATTGTGCCAACACTCATAAGGTCCTTAAAGGCTGCAGGAAGAATGAAGTCTTTAACACTACGTTCCGTTGGATCAGTAGTTGCAGATACGGCATCTGCGAGGAAGGATGCCGATGCACCTTTCACTATAGTTTTCATATAAAAGTCTAAAGTATTCGGATCTTCTAGGTCCTTACTTTGTGTCAGGTTTTGGATCTGAGCAACGATAGCTCCCATAAAAGTTGTATAGGCAAATAGTTTAAAGCTGTTATATCTGCTTGTGTTTTTAGGCTATGCGAGCAGGTACAGATACTGCATTTGCTCAAGTTCTGAAAGCCTTTGGCTGTGTGAAACCACATTGTGCCTAACTGTTCTGTAATAAAAGTGGCCATCGTATGAAAGTGTTGGTACATGATGGTCTGGGGATTTGGCCATGTGCCCGACGCGTGGAACAATGGAAGTTCCACTGGGTGAAGATTCATCAGGGTTAAACAATGAGTATCAATGCGGAACAATTACAGGCATTGATTCAGGATTTAGCTTGTCCTTGTGGTTGTCTGCTGCGTCGTATTGGTGAAGATCTGAC
>NZ_JAACKC010000018.1 GCF_009939195.1 Acinetobacter kanungonis
TGTGTGATTCATAGAGATCGTTTCAATTTAGCGATCTCTAAATCCATCTTGTAATTGGCATGTTGAATCCGTTCATTGGATGGGTTGTATTGCTTATGGACCTCATCAGAGAAAGGGGTTTCTTCACATAATTCAAAGTACCTTTCCATCGGTGTTTTACCTTTCAAAGCTGAATGTGGTCTCATCCAGTTATAGTAATGCTGCCATTCGGCTAGCTTGTCTTGGATATCTTCAGAATTAATATCGACAGTAGCGTAGAACTCAGATTTATCAGTCTTTTGAGAGCGCTCTACCTTGCCATTCAAATGAGGTGAACCTGGTTTATTTGGCCTAAATTTGATTCCATGCTGCATCAATTTTTTCTGTATTTTCTCAGCAAAAAATTCCCGCCCACGATCGGTCTGTATTCGCTGTATGGGAAAAGGCATTTCTTCAATTACGCAGTCTAAAAAGTCGAGCGTATTCGCTGCTGTCCGGCGTTTATATATCCTTAAAACGCGATATCGTGTGCAGTCATCAATAGATGTGTACTGATATAGCCCAGGACCCAATTTACAGGTATCCATTTGAATTCTATCACCTGGTAATGGGCGTTCATAACGAATGAAATCTACTTTACGACGGAATTTTTTAATCGGTTTGACTTGATGGGTGGATAGTACTTTATGGATAGTCGCTAAGGACAACGAGACTCCGTGCAGCCTCATCAATTCTGTTTGCAAACGTCGAGCACCCAGATTTCTAGCCGAGCGCATTTCTAATATTAAGGCCTCTAGCTCAGCATTGATTTTAGTATTTGGAGATTTTAATGGGCGTTTACTCTGACTACTTAATCCATCAATACCTTGCTCAGAATATCGTTTCCACCACTTGCGTAATGTTGGTCTAGAAATGCCACATCTCCGACAGACTAGGCCAGCATCATTAGTCTCTTCAAATAATTTAACCCATACGAGTCTTTGTTGAATTTCTCTGTTCATAGACACCAATTATATTGAAATGATGTCTATGAATCACACA
>NZ_JAACKC010000019.1 GCF_009939195.1 Acinetobacter kanungonis
CGGATAAGAAATTGACTTGAAAAATAAGAGGACTAGAGCCATCAGTTGAGTTACCACACCAAACTCACAGCCCTAGTCCTTATGTTCGATAGTACCCAATTGTTCTGCCTAATTGATGATTTCTTTCTAAAATTTGAAGCAATTTATTGGAAATTTCTCAAACAAAGTCGTCACTTTGTAAGAATTCGACCTACCCAACTCAGCCTCTCAGAAATCAATTTTATAGCCATTTGGTATAAGTGTTCTCATATCAACAATTTCAAAGCATTCTTTTCATGGTTGAAACAAGATAAAAATCATTTATTTAAAAGCTTACCCTGCTATCAACGGATGATTCACCTCATCAATATGCATCAATTGGCATTACATGCGTTACATGTTGCCTTAATGAAAGACCAACGCAGCCAATATTTATGGGTTGATTCAACCACTTTACCGGTCTGTAAAAATCAACGGATTCAACGCCATAAATCATTAGCCAAAATTGCATCACGTGGTAAAAGCTCGATGGGCTGGTTTTATGGCTGTAAATTACATATCGCGATGAATCAATTTGGTGAAGTCGCTTGTTCTGCTTTATCGAATGGACATGTGGCTGACATAAAGATGGTTGAGCATTTAGTTGAAGGCATAAAAGTAAAGCTTTATGCGGATCGTGGCTATATTAGTCAAGAATTAAAAAGCAGATTAAAAAATCAAGGTATTGATTTGATTACCTATCATCGAAAGAATATGCAGTCTGTTCAACTCTGTGCATCAGATGAATATCACTTAAAACAGCGTAATAAAATAGAAACGTTATTCAGCTTATTGAAAGGTCAATACAATTTAGTGACGAGTAAAGCACGTAGTATGCATGGATTTCTAAGTGGGATTTACGCATCGTTATGCGCATATCAATTAACCCATCGAAATAAGCCGAAAATTCAAATTATGGAATCATTGGCTTAAACAGGATTCGGGTTA
>NZ_JAACKC010000001.1 GCF_009939195.1 Acinetobacter kanungonis
TTATCTAACTGGTCGCCTTGTGACTTGTCGTGATGTCGCCCATCGTCGTTTGATCGAACAAGGACGTGAACTACCTGTCAATTTAGAAGGTGGCGCCATTTTCCATGCTGGTCCCATCGTCCGTAAAAAAGATAATGGCAGTTTTGAAATGGTATCCATTGGACCCACCACCAGTATGCGCATGGAAAAATTTGAGCGTGAGTTTATCAAACAAACAGGCGTAAAACTGATTGTAGGTAAAGGTGGTATGGGACCTGAAACCGTTGCCGGCTGTCAGGAGCATAAAGCTGTACATGCCATTTTTCCTGGCGGTTGTGCGGTACTCGCTGCCACTCAAGTCGAGGAAATTGAAGGCGCTGAATGGCAAGACTTGGGCATGCCTGAAACTTTGTGGATTAACCGCGTAAAATTATTTGGCCCTTTGATTATCTCGATTGATACGCATGGAAATAATTTAATTCAGCAAAATAAAACGCAATTCCAAGCCAAGAAAAAGCCTGTGCTAGAGCGCATTAGCAAAGAATTGAGTTTTATTAAATAATTTCCCAGCAGACAACATTTCCCTGTAAATGTTGTCTGCTTATAGCGCCTTCGCAAGATACAACCGCATTTTGAAGGATGAATGAGTAAAAAGTTTATTTTTCACATCCCATTTTGTCCCAAGCTCCAACAAAACCATGTGCCTAAATAAATACTTTTGACTCAACAGAATATGGACATTTTCACCTAAGTCATGGGATAAAAAATAACGATGGAAAATTTAGCAAGTCAACAGCCTTTATACATTCCCTATGCTGCACACACCCTCTTAGAACTTCCGTTATTAAATAAAGGGGCAGCCTTTACAACACATGAACGTAATACCTTCAATTTACATGGTCTAATTCCACATGTGGTTGAAACTATTGAAGAACAAAGCCAACGCTCTTATCAGCAATATTGCGCATTCAATGATGATATTAATAAGCATATTTACCTGCGCAATATTCAAGACACTAATGAAACCTTGTTTTATCACCTGATTGAACATCATTTGAGTGAGATGATGCCCATCATTTATACCCCAACGGTAGGTGAGGCCTGTCAGTGCTTCTCGGATATTTACCGCCGTCACCGTGGGATTTTTATTTCTTATCCTGACCGTGCACAAATTGATGACATTTTGTATAACGTGAATAAAAAGAATGTCAAAGTGATTGTGATTACTGATGGTGAACGTATCTTGGGCTTAGGTGATCAGGGTATTGGTGGAATGGGTATTCCAATTGGTAAGCTGTCATTGTATACCGCATGTGGTGGTATCAGTCCTGCCTATACTTTGCCAATTACCCTAGATGTGGGCACCAACAATCAGCAATTACTGAATGATCCGATCTATATGGGTTGGAGTCAGCCGCGGATCAGTGGTGAAGAGTATTATAACTTTGTTGATGAGGTGATGGCAGCAATTAAACGTCGCTGGCCGAAAGCACTGATTCAGTTTGAAGATTTTGCACAGAACAATGCGATGCCATTGTTAAATAAATACCGTGATCAAGTCTGCTGTTTTAATGATGATATTCAAGGCACTGCCGCTGTATCGGTAGGAAGTTTAATTGCGGCATCGCGTGCTGCAGGCAAGCAATTGAAAGATCAGATTATTACCTTCTTGGGTGCGGGTTCGGCAGGCTGTGGTATTGCGGAGCAAATTGTTGCACAAATGATGGCGGAAGGCTTAACCGAAACTGAAGCGCGTGCACGCGTGTTCATGGTCGATCGTTTTGGTTTAATTACTGAAAATCAGCCTAACTTGCTCGATTTCCAACGTAAATTGGCACAAAAGCCAGAGGCGATTGCAGCTTGGGGCAATGCAGAAGAGCATATCTCATTATTAGATGTGGTTAAGCAAGCAAAGCCTACAGTCTTGATCGGGGTGTCTGGTCAGCCAGGATTGTTCACTGAAGAGGTGATTCGAACCTTGGCGAGTAATTGTGAGTCCCCAATTGTATTGCCTTTATCCAATCCAACTTCACGCGTGGAGGCGGTGCCTGCAGATATCGTGCAATGGACCAAAGGTCGTGCCTTGATTGCAACAGGCAGTCCATTTGCACCAGTCAATTATCAGGGCAAGATTTATCAAATTTCGCAATGTAATAATTCGTATATTTTCCCAGGGATTGGTCTGGGTGTGGTGGCTTCAGGGGCAACCCGTGTCACGGACAGTATGCTCATGGCATCGAGTAATGCTTTGGCGGACTGCTCGCCAAAACTCAATAATCCTGATGCGGACTTACTGCCAGATATTAATGAGATTCAGCAAGTGTCCAAAATCATTGCTTTTAAAGTGGCAAAAGCAGCGATGGATGCAGGTGTGGCGCCGATGGTGAGTGATGAGTTGTTACATCAGGCGATTGAAGCGAATTTCTGGAAGCCTGAGTATCGTCAGTATCGCCGTATCACGATTTGATTGATCCTACATTCATGTTCAAATGCTGACGTAATTGCAGATTGCCTTTCAGGGTTACAACTCTATCAACTAAAAAGCACCCAGCCCTTCAGCAGAGTGCTTTTTTATATCTCTTCGGCTTTGTTGCACAAACCTACCGATAAGGTCTTATTCCACAATATAATTCTCAAATGAATAAGCCTAAACCTAAAATTTATCGTACAACCAATTGGTCTGCTTACAATCAAGATTTAATGAGTCGAGGAAACATCTCGATTTGGTTTGATCCTACTATCAAATGGTATGCCCAACGAAAATGAAACAAGGACGAATTCAAACTTATTCCGATACAGCTATTCAATGCTTTCTTATGATCAGATCTCTATTTCGATTGTCTTTACGCATGGTCACTGACTTTGTTCTAAGTCTCATTCGTCTTTGCGGATTAGATTGGACAGCCCCAGATTACTCCATCCTTTGTAGAAGACAAAAGCATATTGATATTGTAATTCGCTATCAAAAAAGTAGTGGTGGGCTTCATCCACTCGTTGATTCTACTGGCTTAAAATTTTAGGTGAAGGTGAATGGAAAAGGAAGAAACATCAGCCTGAATATCGTAGGCAATGGTGTAAACTGCATATCTGTACAGATGTAAAAGCATACAAATACGGGCTGTACAGTTGACTCCGAACAATGTGAGTGATTCACAAGTCTTTAGGGAGTTACTTGATTAAATTCCACAAGCGCATGCTGTTATTGCACGAAGAAAAAATGCGAAATCTTGGAAAGACAAAAAGCTGAGATCTTTAGAGAGAAATGAATGACTGAAAACGGTCAAATGCCTAGGAGGAACTATATACACAAGTTGTCACTTAAATTTGAGTAATTTAGGGTAACTTTAATTTTTAATTCTTTGTGCAACAAAGCCAGTAAGAAGTAATAAACCAGAGACTGTCGTACTTAGATCTGAATATTTTTATCAACTCTTAGATGAATTTGAAAGGGTAGAGATTGAAATTCTTGTAGAGTAAATGACAAGAGAGTTATTTGAAATTGCTGTACTAGAAGGGCGAAAGACTGCTTTTTACAAGGTTGATGAGAATGGAGTTTTTCGTGAAGATCATCACTGAACAACACTATGTGGCATTTAAGTTGTTATTGTCATTAATTCCAAACTTAACAATTTTTATCTCCTTGCAATCATCATTATAAAAAAACCTTCAAGGCGTGTTGACCGATCTAAAGAATACTCTATTAACAATGCAACTTTGCTTTGTGTTCAGTGTAGAGAAAGATTGGATTCCACACTGAACTAAGAATTTTAACTATGCTCTATGGAATAGATTTACACATCATATTCCGCAGAGCCATTAAAACTTGTTAAAAATAGTTTATTTGTTTGGAATTTGGCTAGATCGGAATGCCTTTGTTGAGAGAATTTAAAAGTCACTTTTTTTAGTATTTTCGCTAATAACGATTTAGTATTGTGATTTTAGCTTTTTAAGCATGTCTTTAATTGGATTTGATAGAATTGAGAAGGGGAAAATAATGCTAGAAGATGAAAATAACCAACAACATGATCCAAAATATTCATTACAAGTTGATTGTGCTTCAGCTTTGAGTTTTGTCTTACAACAAAATTCAGTTCCCCTGATTCGACAAATTCTAATATCTTCTACTGACATAGTTTCTGATTCCCGACTAGTTATTCGTTCTAATCCAGAATGTTTCAAGGAACACACGAGTCATATTGCAAGTTTGGATGCTCATCAAGTTTTGGCTCTTGATAAGCCAAAATTAGTTTTTGATATCAAACTATTGCAGGAGCTACCCGAGCCTCTTAAAGGCAGTATTGAAATACTTTGGTTGAATGAAAGGGACGAGATACTGGCAGATCAGCGGGTAGAGATTGATTTATTAACTATTGATACTTGGGGTGGGGAACGCCAACCCATAGAATTATTGGCGAGTTTTTCACAACCGAATGCTTCAGCACTCAGCCCGATTTTGGTAAAGGCCAGTGAAATTTTAAAAGCAAAAGAACTAGGTTCATTAAGTGGTTATCAAGACCGAGATCGAGATTCTGTTTTATCTCAACTGAATGCCTTATGGGAATCTTTATTACAACAAGATATTCATTATATTGTTAACCCAGCAAGCTTTGTTAAATCGGGCCAAAGAATACGTTTGGCAAAGCAGATATTTGACGAGAAGCTAGCATGTTGTTTAGACACGACAATACTTTTAAGTGCCTTGGCTGAACAAATAGGCTTAGATACTTTACTTATTATTGAAGAAGGACATTCGTATCTTGGTGTTTGGTTAAATGAGACGCCAAATGTTGACTTGATTATTGATGATATTCAAGCATTAAGAAAGCGTTATGATTTGGGTGAAGTTGTTTTTATAGAAACAACGCTGCTCACACAACAAGCAAAGTTTGCATCCGCACTTGAAACAGCAAAACAGTACATTAAGGAAGAATCCCGCCAGAATAATTTCTATCTTGCGATTGATGTTCGTCAGTCCCGGTTGCGTGGTATTAAACCAATTTCCTCATACCAGGATAAGAAAAATCATTTGGATGAAACAGAAATTGAATGGGCTCCTGCATCGATTCCTGTTTACGATGTTGAACGTCCTGTTGAAAATAAAGCCACTCGGGTTGACCGCTGGTTGCGTCGTCTTCTCGATCTAAGTCTGCGTAACAAGCTCCTAAACTTTAAGGACAATCGTTACAGCATTCCCTTACAATGTTCTGAGTTAACACTGGGTAAACTTGAAGATGCATTGGCGAACCAAGAGGGTTTCTTATTTAAGGGGGTTGATAGTATCTCGCTAAAAGACGTCCAGCGTGACAATGAAAGCCAGCATATCAATCAATATGTTGATGAGAGCCTGTCCAGAAAACTATTGTTTAGTCCACTCGATACACCCTTATTGGAAAAGCGCTTAATTGAGGTTTACCGTGCCTCACGTACTGCTTTGGAAGAGGGCGGAGCGAATACACTATTTCTTGCGATCGGTTTCTTGGAATGGAAAGAATCAGAGCGATCAAAACGCACCTTTAAAGCGCCTCTACTGCTTATTCCTGTGCAGATCACTCGCGAGACCGCTAAAACAGGTTATCGCCTGTTTATGTATGATGATGAGCCTCGCTTTAATTCGACCTTATTACAATTATTAAGACAGGATTTTGAACTAGATATTTCGGGTTTAAATCCTTTGCCTACAGATGATTCTGGTATAGATGTTAATCAAGTCTTACATATTGTGCGTAAGGCTATTGTGAATATAGCAGGATGGGAGGTTAAAGCTGAGGCTGCCATTGGTCAGTTCTCATTTTCAAAATATTTAATGTGGCTTGATTTGTCTACACGAATGGATCAACTTAAAAATCAATCTGTAGTAAATCATCTTATTGAAACACCACGAGAACCGTTCATTAAGCAAGATGATTTTCCGCAACCAGCTCAACTAGACCAACAATATCAACCGCAACAATTATTTACACCATTATCGTCTGACTCTTCACAGCTAGCAGCAGTGATGTCCGCCGCATTAGGACGTACTTTTGTACTTTCGGGCCCTCCTGGTACAGGTAAGTCGCAGACCATTACCAATATGATTTCACAATGTCTAGCAGATGGAAAATCCGTGTTATTCGTTTCGGAAAAAATGGCTGCTTTAGAGGTTGTCTATCGTCGTTTGACACAGATTGGTTTGAGTGAGTTGTGCTTGCAGTTACATTCTTCCAAAGCTCAGAAAATGGAGGTTTTGGATCAACTACGGGAAAGAGCACAGAAAAACAATGATCCATACTTTCTAAGTGCTCAGCCAAAGACAACTGAATGGCAGAAGCTATCGGACAGATTAATCCAGTCACGTGATGAACTGAATCAGCACGTAAATAACCTGCATACCGTACATGCGATTGGTTGGAGTCTGTATGCAGCAATGAGTGATGAACTTTGTTATCGGAATACACCACATTTACGGTTTCCTGAGATTAATATCGCGACATTGACATTAGAAAAGCGTGAATTGCTGAATAAGACTGTGACACAAGCGGTAAGCTTGCGTCAGCTAGTGAATGAAAATGCTAAAGACGTATTGGATGGTTTTGCGGAGGGCTTGTCTGAACCTATTTGGAGTCTGGCATGGCAGGAGCAATATCAGCTATTACAGGACCAACTTATCGGTCAGATACAGCAATTACAAAAGTCTATTTCTGCTTGGCAACAGGCTTTTGGATTAAGTGAGAAGCAAAATCTGAGTCTGGTTAAGCAGGATGTTTCGATTTTTAAGGCAATATCTAAACTAGTTCAGCAAACAGATTTAAAACTATTAAATACGATTAAAGATATCGATTTAAAAACCATTACCCAGACAAAATACTTAACGCAGGATCTTAAGCAACAGCGTTCTTCATTAGTAGGGCAATACCAATCTCAAATTTATCAAGCAGATTTAAGTCAAATGGGCTCTAAATGGCGTGAAGCAGAATCAAAAATGTTCCCATTTTCATGGTTCGCTAAATTCCAGTTGAGAAACTTAGTCAAGACCTATCAAGACTCGACTCAACGCCCAACAGCGTTGGCAGTTGCACATGACTTACCTATCTTGCAACATATCCAAAGCCAACAACGACAGTTTACTGAATGTGAAAAACAGTTAGCGAATGAGCTTGGTTCTTATTGGCAGGGTGAAGATAGCGCATGGCAAAGTTTTGAAACTATTCACAATCAGTGGCAAGAAATTAAGCAGATAGTTGCGTCGTCAATTACCGATCAAGCAACTTTATTAAAAGCGGTAGAGTTCAGTAAAAATCATGATTTGGATGAACTGACGCAAAATATAGCTCAGGTGGAGAATACATTCAGTCAATTGTTGAATGATCATGTACTGAAGGGTGATACTGAGATCACCGCATATTCAGATATTGATTTTAATGAAATTATCGAAAGACAACAGCAATTGCAGCAATATGTTCTAGCTTGGAGGCATTGGTTAAATTGGCAGGCAATTAAAAGCCAGCTTATTAAAAGTGGTTTAAAACCATTGGCATTTGAACTTCTGCATGCCCCACTGGATTTGGATGCTGCCCTAAAACGCTTGAATATTAATTTAGCGAGACACTGGATTACACATAAGTTTAGCCAGCATCCAGAGTTAAATCAATTTAACAGCCAACAACATGAACAGAAAATAATGTCCTTTGCCCAGCAGGATAAAGAACACCAACTTGCTGCAAGCCAGGAAATTATTCACCGTTGGAATAATATTTTTACTGAACAAAACCAGTATAAAGGGCAATGGACTGTTCTTAACAAAGAGTTGGGTAAGAAACGCCGTCATATTCCTGTACGAGAGTTGATGCGTCAAATTCCTGATGTTTTAGTTGGCTTGAAACCATGTTTATTAATGAGTCCATTATCAGTTGCCCAATATCTGGACACAGAAGCAAAATTTGATGTAGTAATTTTCGATGAAGCATCACAGATTCCTGTATGGGATGCAATTGGTGCATTAGCGAGGGGTAAACAGTCAATCGTGGTGGGTGATAATAAACAAATGCCACCAACCAGTTTCTTCGGTAAAGGCGATTCTGAAGAAGAAGTTGATGAGGAGGTTACCGAAGATCTGGAGAGTATTTTAGATGAATGCCTTGCTGCTCAGTTACCAGAATTAGCTTTGAACTGGCATTACCGCAGTCGTTACGAAAGCCTGATTCAGTTTAGTAATCAGAAATACTACAAAGGTGGTTTATTTACTTTCCCCGCACCTGTTGCTAAGGATACAGCTGTAAAATTGCATGTGGTTGATGGAGTCTATGACAAAGGGGATACACGTACCAATCCGAATGAAGCTAAGGCAATTGTTGAATTCATTATTCAGCATTTACAGTCACAGTTGGGGCAAGAGAATCCTTTGACTCTAGGAGTGGTCACTTTCAATATGACTCAGCAGAAGTTGATTGAAGATTTACTGGATAATGAATTGGCAAATCATCCCGAGTTAGAGACATTGAGTAAATCAGGCATTGAGCATTTATTTGTTAAAAATTTAGAGAATGTGCAAGGGGATGAACGCGATATTATCGTTTTCTCAATTACTTACGCAAAAGACCGTGATGGCCGCTTATCTATGAATTTTGGTGCGCTTAACCGTCAAGGTGGTCAGCGCCGTCTAAATGTAGCAATTACTCGCGCTCGTCAAGGATTACATGTTTTCTCGGCCTTAAGTCCAGAAGAAATTAATTTGGCACGCACCAATAGTGAGGGTGTAAGGGATCTAAAAGATTTCTTAGTTTTTGCTCGTAGTGGTCAGCTGCATTTAAATTATGTTGATCAAAACAAACAGCAGACTAAAAAAGAATTTGTACAGTACTTACAGAATAAGCTTCAAGAAAAAGGTTGGAGCGTGGACCTCGGAATAGGTCAGGGAGATAGCTGTGTAGATCTAGCTATTAAAGATGACTTGCATGCAGATAGCTATATTGTAGGTATTCTAGTCGATGGTGAAAATTATGCAAAAGCAGCTACAGCAAGAGACCGTGATCAGCTCAAACCAACAGTATTAAATGGGTTAGGCTGGCAGGTATTATCTGTGTGGACAGTTGACTGGTGGCTGGATCCAGAGCAGAACTTAACTAAATTGGTAAAAGAATTGGAAGAGATCAAAATAAATCAACAGGTTGCTTAAATTGTCTGAAAATTTTGAGATGAAAAGCATGCTTTAAATCAAGTCATTGACTTGGGCTGTATGGTCCATGCGAGTCGTAAATTCCATGAACTGCATGTGACGGGGAAAAGTCAGATCAATGAACAGGAATTTTTAAGGTCATCAGATTAAGTGCATTCTGATAATGAATAAAGTGCCGTTTGGCGCTTTATTCATCCTAGCCCTTCAATATTGCAAAATGCGATAATTGGTTTATACTTGATTTATAGCAAAATGCGATAAAATGTTATGCATGTGATCACCCACGCTCGAATTATAGAAGCAATGCACAAGTGGCCACAGGCTGAAACGGCATTAGATGGTTGGTATCGAACCATAAAGGCAAACGATCCGAAAGATTTTGCTGAGATGAAACAGCTCTTTCCAGCGGTCGATAAAGTTGGAAAGTTCCATGTGTTCGATATTGGCGGGAACAAGATCCGACTTATTGCAGTCGTGATGTATCAGGCGAAACGTGTGTATATCCGTCATGTCTTGTCCCATAAAGAATATGACAAAGGTCATTGGAAGGAAGGTTAGTATGAACGCGATGATTAAACAGGCCGTAGACCACTGGCACTACGTTGCACCATTGCTCAGCAAGCCAGAAAATGAAGAAGACTTTCATACACTTGTTGAAGCTTTAGATGAACTTTTAGATACCGTTGGTGATGATGAGTCTCATCCTTTAATGGGGCTTATTCATCAGCTTGGTGATCTGGTTTCTGATTATGAAAATGAGCATCTTCCTATGCCTAAAGGGGATGGTCGCGCTGCTTTGGCTTTTTTGATGGAGCAACATGGTTTAGGTCAGTCTGACTTAGCAGAGGTTGCAACCCAATCTGTGATTTCTGAGATTTTAAGTGGTAAACGCCAACTGAATATTCGTCATATTAAGGCATTGTCTGAGCGGTTTAATGTATCGGCAGATACGTTTTTCTAAAAGATAGGGCGCCGTGAGGCGCTCTATTAGTAATCAATTTGAATTTCTCGTTAGTCTTGATATTTCAATTTACAAAGTCTACGTGCCTATAATCGCTTTATTCCTTCGTTAAGAATCACAAAAACGGTAATAAATAAAAAAACCACTATATAAAATTATCATTGAAATACTGCTCATTGTAGCTTTATGCAGTAAAGTTTTTTGCTTTCTGCACTTAATAAAGTGAACCGTACCGAGTTTGTCTGAGACAAACTTTCTTGACGAATATGGCAACATTCTAACGCCATTTCAATATAGTGTTGCGTATAATTATACAATGAATAGCAAAGACATTATTAAGTGTCTAGAGCAGGAAGGCTGGTACAAAGTGGGAGATAAAGGCGACCATGAGAAATAAAAGCATCCTGAAAAATCTGGTCATGTTGTAGTTCCTCCCCCGAGGAAAGACATGCCGATTGGCACTTTACGCAATATTTATAAACAGGCTGGTTGGGAGTGGAGGTAAATATGTTATATCCAGTATATGTTCATAAAGATGAAGATACTGCATACGGCTTAACTTTTCCTGACTTTGAAGGGTGTTTTAGTGCAGCGGATGAAATGCAAGATATTCAACGCATGGCGCAAGAGGCTGTAGAGCTTCATTTTGATGGCGAGGAATCAAAATTACCAAAACCATCAAGCCCTGAACAATGGTTGGGTGATGAGCGATTTCAAGATGGGTTCTGGTTGTTGATTGATATTGATACAAGCAAAATCAGTCCGTATCAATGTCAGTATGTCAGAGTCTTTGGTCAAACGTCTTGATGCTGTTGCAAAAAGATAGCATTTAAGTCGATCTGCCTTTTTGGCAAAAAAAGTGCAGAATTAGCACTACACGATTAAGATCTTAAGAGAGCAACTACCCGTCTACATGGCGGTTTTTTTTTTGCGTAATTTATGAAAAATACCGATCTTCTTAGCGCTGATAAGGGATATGACTCGAAAGCTTTGAGAGAGCAGATAGAAAGAAAATCCACAAATGTTAAATGAACTCTGGCTGAAATAGCCTAAGCAAACTGAAAAGGGGGAATTGTTTAAAAATCTCTCTGGTTATAAGTAAGCTGTCTTTATGAAAAGCATCATGCTAACTTTGATTCATAATAAGGGGAATTTAAAAGCTTTAGCATCACAGTTTGATTGCTGGATTTACGAAAATGGTGTGAAGATTAGCACTTTGGTAAATCTATGAGCTGAAGTGTTGTAGTCCAAACCCGATCTGACAGTTACCCATTTTTTAGTGGGCCCGTCAGGTTAAATTTGAGCTAAATTTTTCTCAGCCCAAATTCATTTCCAATCAAGTAATGTTTCAAGTTATGTGCAGACACTGCACAATTTAATTCACCGTACCTAAGACTGGTATCAACTTTGGTCCAGCCATCCTTGCTTTACTAATAATCTCCACCAACTCATCATAAGTCAGTTCAAACTTATCTTCGCTATCAAAAACATAAACCATATTCTTGCCTTCATATTCAGGTGGAGTAGGTGGTACAAATCGTTTCGGGATTAGGAGTTGAGTAATTTGTTCGTCAGTTAGTTTAAATAAGTGCATGTTTTATCCTACTCTTGGTAAGTCAGACCATTTTGTTAAATACGATGGTGATCTAAGGTTTTGATTCATGTGCCATGAGGCTTCTCGATTGTTAGCAATGCCTAGCGTGACGAGATTCTTCCCAAACCGTTCACTGATGGCTTCGATGGCATCTGAAAGCCTTTCGCGCTCTTGCTTATGCGAATAGTCCGTGAATAGATCGGGCACAAACTTGGATTTATCTGTGATTTCGAGCAGCACGATTCCCGCCTTTTTATACTTAAAACCCTTCTTAAATATCTGATCGATACCTTTCATCGCAGCCTTGGTGATAAGCAATAAGTCGTCTGTATGTTCGTGCATTTGAACCACGATATAGGGGGAGTAACGCTCAGTCTTGTCAAAGCGACTGGTTTGGATATAGACACCGATCATCTTGCAGATTGAGCCATCTTCCCGCATACGCTTCACTGCTCTGGCCACATAAAGCCGGACAGACGCTTTGATATCATCCATTTCATACACTGGGTTGCCATATGAACGACTGCTGATGATTTGTTTCTTCGCTACTGCATCATCAGTCAGGTCAATACAAGAAAGGCCCTGTAGTTCAAGCACCGTCTTTTCCATCACGATACTGAACTGTTTTTTGATTTCTTTAGGATTGGCATTGATCAGATCTAGAACAGACTGAACACCCATGGCATTGAGCTTCTTACAGTTCTGTCTGCCGACGCCCCAGACTTCCGATACATCCACTTGTGCGAGTAGCGTTTCTGTAGAGCATGGGTCCATCTGGGCCAGATTACAGACCCCATTGAAGAACTTGTTTTTCTTGGCGAGATGATTGGCAATCTTGGCTTCAGTTTTAGAGCGACCGATTCCAATACAGCAGGGTAGTCCTAACCAACGCCAAGCCTTAGCCCTCATATCCTGAGCATATTCTGTCAGGTCAAATAAATGCTCATAAGCTGTGAGCTTCAGGAAGCATTCATCAATCGAATAGACTTCTTGATCTCCTGGTGCAACATAGTCCCCAAGCAGTTCCATAAAGCGCTTGGACATTTCGCCATATAAGGAGAAATTACTGGATAGCACCTGAATGTTATGTTGTTTGATCAGCTCTTTAATTTGGAATACAGGAACACCCATCTTGATGCCGAGATCTTTCGCTTCTTGGCTTCTGGCCACGGCACAGCCGTCATTGTTGCTGAGTACAATGGTCGGTCGATCATTCAAGGCAGGATTAAACACACGTTCACACGAGACGTAGCAATTATTCACGTCGACTAACGCGAATATTTCATTTTCACTTTTCATTGTTATTCTTCTTTTTATGAGCGGTGATGAATACGCTTTAGGTTAAAAGTCACTACACCCCAAACAGATATCGTCTGACTATCATCGGGAATGATGTGATTGAAATTAGGATTTTCAGCCTTTAACCAAAGTTCTGGAAGCGGATAATTTTCATCGCCAAATATCTCTTTGATTTCAGACTTTGACATCTTATTGGTGATCATCAACCGTTTAATGGTCGAGGCACTATTATCAATCAAGGCAACCACGATATCGTAATGTTTGGCTTCAATACTGCGATCGACAATGATTGGATCGTTGATCTCAAAACCTGCATCGAGCATGGATTCACTGTCTACATAAGCAATGAAAGTAGAAATAGGGTTGTGAATCAGGAACTCATTCAAATCGAGTGCTTTGTCTTGCTCATCCTTGGTGCTGAAGGCTGGACCTGCAGGGATTCGTTCTAAAGAGACAGGAATTGAGACTTTGGATTTTGGTAGGACTGCGGTAAGCCCTAACTGCGCAACCAGTTCATTTTGAACAGCGATTTGTTCAAGCACGGTATTGATGGTAGGGCTTGGCTTACCCTCTGGACCCATGAGCTCTTGTAAAGATGACCATGCGTCGTCAGAGAAGTAGATAGGCAACTTCTTAGACATATGATACTCCTACGCTACGAGGCGTGTTTGGAAGTAGAATTTGTCTAAATAGGATATTACTAACAACGTTTAAAATTCAAATTTAAAAAGTTGTGGATAAACAAGGATGCGTCAGAATAAGACGTTTTGTTTCTGCTCATCGCGTGGAAAAGTGACGAATTCATCGGGCATTGGAAAGAAATACTCATGCGCGTGTTCATGATCTGCTGTTAGCCAGTCTTTTCGATATTGCTCCGGAATCACGATGATGGATCGTTTCTCATCCTTCGGTGCATGGAATTGCTTCATGAATGGGTGCTGATCAGAATTGATGGTTAACATCGAAAAGGAGCGTACCTTATTCCCATCAATCACAGCATCATCATAGATCCCTGCTATCGTAAAAGGCTGATTATCTTTACGCTTGATAGTGTACCAGTGTGGCTTACCATTGATGTATTTCGGCTCGTAGAACTCTTGCACAGGGACTAGGCAGAACTTGCTGTACTTCCAAGCATGTCGAAAGCTGGGCTTATCTGCTACAGACTCAGTTCTGGCATTATAAGTATGACTGCTGAACTTCAATTCTTTTGCCCAGCTCGGCAGTAATCCAAATTTTGCGATATCAAGCTCCAAATGTTCTGAGCCATTCAAGATGATTGGAGCATGGTAAGAAGGGAATACATGGTCCTTAAGCTCAAGATCAAACTGGCTTGTATCGACACCTAAGAGCGTCAAATTTCTTTTACTTGGGAATAGGTAATTTGAGCACATATGGATGGCTTAAACTCAAAGTTTTAATTGGAATTATATACCTACTTACACGAACAAGCTGCGTGTAAGGCTCTAAATAAGGATGATGAAAGCCCTTTAGTGAGGATTGGGCGTTCAAGACTTTATTAATGAAAATAACTACATATCTATAATGATGAAATTACGAAAATAATTATTAAAAAAGGATCCCTTAAATCATCGAACTTAACTTTAACTTCCGCTTCATTTTCCATAAAAATATCATGATTATTGAATAGCCACCAACTAGCCCTATCAATTTCAATAGAGCTTTGTTTCATGGGCAATAGCATCTAATTGGTCACGTCTTTCGGATTCAGAAAAGCAATCAGCTCCATTACTTGGAAGAACAGATTGTCGGCTGAATTAAGCTATTTTAAAGAAGATCATCTATACAATGATCTTCTTCTTTTTATTTAGAAATTATAGAAGAACAATAAGTTCAGCATACGATTTGTACTATTGTCATCTCCAGCGGCAAGTGAATCAGCCGAACCGTTAATAAAGACGTCATTTTTGCCAATAATATATTCGGCGGCCATCGAAAACTGTTTAACGTCTAATTGAGCACCAATGATATTTCGTGTGGAATCTTTATAGCCTGACTTATTCTTAACATAGCTTGAATAAGTCAGATATGGTGTCAGAGTAAAGCGCTGATTTGGATCTTTATAAACATAGTTTAAATCTGCAGTATAAAAATCGGCATCATTAGCAACATAGTAAGTGCTGTCAAAAGACCCCATAACTGAATAGTCTGGCGATATTGGATCTTTGTTGGTAATTTTATTCTTACCACCTGTTAAGGTTATATTTAGCCCTTTATAGTTGGTCCGAGCAAATGCTGCCCAAGCGTTCCGACTTCCTGTGTCGCCACTGGTTAAGTTTTCAATTTCGGAATGCCAGTATGAACCACCAATACTTAGATTCAAGTCAGAGATATTGAAATTAGGGAGTTGCTGATCAATTCGACCTACAAACATATTTTTTTCATTGTAAGAGCTATCTCCAGAAACATTTGTTTTTACATAGTTTACAGTGTAACGAGATGAATCATAGCTTTTGCCTACGTAGTTGCCAGCATCCCCTACAAAATACGCTAAATCAATTTTGGTGCCATCAGAAATATAGGATTGAAAATCTAATCCGAGGTTATGTATATCTTCTAGACCTGCATTTACATCAATTCCACCATACCAGCTTGTTGACCAACCACGACCAGGTCCAAAAGGTACATCTTGTACACCGACAGTAACGCGATTAGCATCATTGAACTTATAGCCTAAATTCGCATTAACTAAGGATGAAAAATCACACAAAGTATCGAATTGATAGCAACGATATTCAAAGTTTCCAAATAACTTATTTGCATCATAATTTACATTAATTTTTGCAGCATTAAATTGTAGTTTATGATCGTTATCGGAATAGTCTTTATCCTGAATATTGGCTCTCAACCAACCTGATATCGTCACTTTACCGAGATCAGTATTGGCATCTCCTAACGCAAGATCGGATGCAAAAGATGGGGTAGTGGAGAACAAAGCAATGGATACCCCAGTGAATAGAGCATTAGATTTAGTGAAAATCATTTAAAAAATCCTAATTGTGTATCAAAAAATGCCCAATAAATAATTAAAAAATTCAGGCATTCTTTTAGATTTATTGATAAATATAAAAATTTTTTGGTAATTATGAGTTTGTCTGCATTAACCTGGATAAATACCACGTTCGATACGAGCAATCAGGATACGCTCACATGCAACGATATATGCTGCGGTTCTTAAGGAGCACTGGGTTTGAATTGATTTATTCCAAATATCATTAATCGCATCACGCATGATTTTATCCATGCGAAGATTAATTTCATCTTCAGTCCAGAAAAAGCTTGATAAGTCTTGAACCCATTCAAAATAACTCACTGTGACACCACCAGCATTACAAATTACATCTGGAACTACCGTAATATTACGACTGGCGAAGATGTCATCAGCAGCTGCTAATGTAGGCCCATTAGCACCCTCTAAAATTAACTTGGTTTGAATTGTTTGAGCAATTTCAGCATCAATGACACCTTCAAGAGCGGCAGGAATAAAAATTTCAGCTTCTAATTTCCAAAATTTGGACTTATCTACTTCATCATCAGGAGCATAATTTTTAATACCTCCGTGGTTTTTCTGATAAGACATTAATTTCACAACATCAATACCATTAGGTTGATATAAAGTGGCACTGTGATCTTGAATACAGATAACTTTTGCTCCATTTTTTTGGAACAATAGAGCAGCCTCACTGCCAACATTGCCGAATCCCTGAACACAAATACGCGCATTGGAAATATCAAGATTAATTTCTTTTGCAACTTCAAGACCAGTGATGAATACACCTCGTCCAGTTGCATGAACGCGGCCTAAAGATCCACCTAAATGTACTGGTTTCCCCGTTACGACTCCTGTAACTGTATTTCCAGCATTCATTGAAAAGGTATCCATCATCCAAGCCATAATTTGAGGTGTCGTACCTACATCTGGAGCAGGAATATCTTTTTGAGGACCAATGATTAAATTAATTTCTGCAGCATAACGTCGTGTCAGACGTTCAAGTTCACGTTTAGATAAAGAGCTTGGATCTACTCGTACGCCACCTTTTGCACCACCAAAGGGTAGGTTTAAAGCAGCACATTTAATTGTCATCCAGGCAGATAAGGCCATGACTTCATTTAAATCGACGTCAGGATGAAAACGAATGCCACCTTTACCTGGGCCTCTAGCTAAACTATGTTGAACACGGAAACCTTCAAAATGTTCGATGGTGCCATCATCCATTTCGACAGGAATATCTACGATTAATGCACGTTTGGGATGACGTAAAAAATCCAATCGCTGCCTTAATGGGTCATCCAGAAAAGGTTCTACCCGTTTTAGTTGCTGTAAATAATTGTCCCATGCCGAATTACTTTGGCTTACATATGAAAGACTTGCCATTTTATTACCTATGACAGAAATGACAGTAAAAATAGGTGTGTTACCTCAGATGTGTAGATATAAACCTATTTTGTTCATTTCTTTTAAAATTGATCTCTGTTAGTGCTTATTAAACAAAGCAAACCCTAAGCACGTATTCATAGTTATATAAGCGAGTGAAAAATGCACGAGTGCAAAGATGATTTGTTTAGGAAAATAAATCTTAGGGACATTCCCTTTTTTCGTTTTATTTCAAATGCGAAAATTTTTATTTTGTATGAGGGATAATGGGATAAATTTCTAGATGAAACGAAAACAAATTGATTTATTTGCAGTAGTTAGCATGATAATTCTATGTGCAATATGGGGATTACAGCAGGTGAGTATTAAGTCAATAATTTTTGATATTTCGCCTGTGCTACAGGGAGCCATCCGTTCTCTGATAGCAACTCTAGCAGTCTATGTTCTTATACAGTTTAGAAAAATACCATTATCATTATCTACTTCTGTATATAAATATGGAGCGCTCGCAGGACTGCTTTTTGGTTTAGAGTTTCTATTTGTGAATGAAGGGCTCAAATATACTTCAGCTGCGCACATTTCAGTATTTATTTATACCTCACCAATCTTTGCTGTGTTGGGTATGGGGTTATTTGTGCCAGAAGAGCGCTTAACCTCAAAGTAATGGAGTGGAGTTCTACTTTGTTTTATTGGAATCTTAATTGCTTTATTTTGGGGGCATCAAAGTACAGAAGACCAGACTTCACTTAAAGGAGATATTTTGGGGTTGCTTGCAGGCCTAAGTCTTGGGGCTACGACAATAGTCATTCGTTGTACTAAATTAGGATATGCGCCAGCAACACATGTGCTCTTTTTCCAAGTTTTGGGTGCGACACTGCTTTTGGGAATATATGCAGTTTTAACAAATCAATTGACTTTTAAGGTTACGTTTTTATCTATATCCAATCTTTTATTTCAAGGACTTATTGTTTCTTTTGCCAGTTTTTTGATGTGGTTTCACTTAATTAAAACCTATTATTTATCTCAAGTTGGGAACATTGGCTTTCTAACACCTATTTTCGGGGTGATTTTTTCAGTACTTTTACTGGGAGAAATACTCACCTTTAGTTTTATGATCGGTGGGATTTTTGTAGTTTTGGGGGTGATCTATTTAAGTTTATCTCCTAAGAAGAAAATTGAAAATTACGCATGAAAAAATGGAATGGCCCTATTAAATATATTCGCTTGATAAGCTGGTTATACAAAGATTAAATAAAATCTCATTCTAAATTTAAAATAATTTGAATCTTCTTGTTTGATTAAATCATAGTAAGGATATTTATCATTACATGATTGCTTAATGTTTAGATAGATCAATTTTTTTAATTTAACTCTAAAGTCAATATTTGAGGTTCATCATAATGAGATTGGTTAATTCAGATGAATTGAGATCTAGATATATAAAAATGGTCAATGATCACTTTTATATTAAAAATCATGAGTTCGCTATCATCTCAGATGTAATCAAAGATATTAATAATATTGAACTGATTAAGAGCCCGATTCTTTTGGAAAAACTGAGAAAACAAGGGGAAAGAGACTTTTACATCGAAGAGTTGGAGGTGCACTATAAAATTAGAAATAAAATTGATCTGAGTATTGTACGTCAAATTTTTGCAGTTCTTGGTTTGTTTCCAGTTGGGTTTATTCTACAAGGAAGTTTACAAAATCCTGTACCGTGTACTTTATTTCGTCCTATTAATAATTCGAACACAAAAAAACACTATATTAGAGTCAAGCTGTCTTATGCATATGATTTAAAATCTTTCAAAAAAACATCGAAAGAAGAAGTTTATATACCAAAAGCAGCTAAATCATGTCAAAAGTTAAAGCAATTTCTTGATGGATTTCAGAAAGATTCTTATTTCATTGATTCAGATGTAGAGCTGTTTTTAAAAGAAGTAATTGATTTTTTGCATCCTGAATTTAACACATCTACAGTTGATCAAGAAATACGCAATAGTGGTATGAGGGATAGTAATAGCATCTGTGAGATTAGATTCCCAACATTAAGTTTGTCGCGTACCCTGTCGATGATCAGCAAGTATAAGTTTGATATAGATTATAAGGTGAATTTACCGGAAGGTAGAAAACATCCTCTTTTATATAATCTTGCTAATATTTTCCTAAAATTAACAAACAACCACTTATATCAAACCAAAGTGGAGCCTGATGCTTTACTAAATATCCAATTGGTTCAACGAGGAATTGCATTAACACCTAAAGGTAAGAGTCAGTATAGTAAAACACTTGCTGAAATTTTTTCAGAACAAAATCAATATAATAAAAAAATTGATAATTTACAGCGTTCGATAAATCGAAATTTTAGAAAATTTCCAGATTCAACTTCTCAGTTATATCAAGAAGGTTTGGCTTATTTTTATTTTAAGTTGAAACCTGATATCCATTTATCAAATTATAAGAATTGGAGTAAAGAAGATCTCTCAGATTTAATTCATTCAAATCATATAGATGTATTACCAATCATGTTTGATGGTTTGATGGATACTCAAGAGTTAAAAATAAATCAATTAGATGAGTTAGTAAGAGCTCATAAGTGTGCATTTGAAGAAAAACTTGGATGTTCGATTCAAGATGAGCATGAGTATTACTTGATGCTTCAACATCAGTCATTGCAGCAATGTTTAGCTGTCTTAAATCAAGTCTCTTCTGTTCGTCAGAATGTGAATACCACAACCGCAATGATTTAATTTTAATCGCATTTTCATTAATTATTTAGATTTAGTACCCAATCATGACAGATCTAGCTCCAAATTTTTTAATCAAAGACTTTATTGATCAGCTAAAACCATTATTCTATGGTGATATTGATGAGTCAGATTCAGCCAAATATGTACATTCAACGGATAACTCGATTTATCAGGTTATTCCACAAGTTGTTATATATCCAAAAAACATTGAAGATATTCAGTCGCTTATGCAGTTGGCCCATTTGGATCAATATAACAATTTAGTCATAACTCCACGTGGTGGAGGTACTGGCACGAATGGACAATCATTGACCAATGGTATAGTGGTCGATTTATCTCGATATATGAATAAAATTATTCATATTGATCCAATCCATCGTACGGCAATCGTTGAAGCTGGTGTGGTAAAAGACCAATTGAATCTGGAATTAAAAAAACATGGTTTGTTCTTTGCGCCAGAATTATCAACATCAAATCGAGCCACTATAGGTGGCATGATTAATACTGATGCGAGTGGACAGGGGAGCTGTCGTTATGGAAAGACACATCATCATGTTTTGGGCTTAAAAACAGTATTAATTAATGGTGAATTACTTGAGTCAGAGGCTGTAAAAATTACAGAACTTTATTCTGTACTGTCACAAAAAACTTATTTTCAGCAAAATCTATATAAGCAATTGCTTGATATTGTGCAAAATAATCAAGGACTGATAGAAAAAAGTTTTCCTAAGCTGAACCGTTCTTTAACTGGTTATGATTTACCTGCACTTTATGATGATCAAGAGTTGAACATCAATAATATTCTGTGTGGAAGTGAAGGGACTTTAGGATTTATTGTTGAAGCAAAATTAAATGTTTTACCAATACCAAAGTGTCGTGCCTTAATTAATATTGGTTATGATAATTTCCAAAACGCATTAAAAGATGCGAAAGCGTTGATGGTGCTTAATCCATTATCAATAGAAACTGTAGATTCAAAAGTTCTAAATTTAGCTAAGAATGATATTGTTTGGCAAAAAGTAGGACGATATTTCCCTGAACCAGAGGCACCACTTCAAATACTAGGGATCAATTTGGTTGAGATTGATGCAGAAACACAAGAAGAACTGGATGTTTTAAAGACTAATTTTATACAGCATTTACAAAATGACCCAAGTGTTAAGCGGTTATGTATAACTTTGGCGAATGGTGATGATGAAATTAAGGATGTTTACACCATGCGTAAGCGTTCTGTTGGGCTACTTGGGAATGTTGTAGGAGAAAAACGACCACAACCTTTTGTAGAAGATACTGCTGTTCCTCCAGAGAACTTGGCAGATTATATTTTGGAATTTAGAGCATTGCTCGATAGCAATGGTCTAGATTATGGGATGTTTGGACATGTGGATGCAGGTGTTTTACATGTACGACCATTATTGGACATGAAGGATGCCCATTCAGCAGAACTAGTACAATTAATTAGCGATAAAATCGTTGAACTCACTCATAAATATGGTGGTGTAATTTGGGGAGAACATGGCAAAGGCCTACGTTCAGAATATGCTCCCATTTTTTTTGGCGAAGCATATCCATTAATTCAAAGAGTAAAGGCACTTTTTGACCCATTGAATAAGCTTAATCCAGGTAAAATAGCAACGCCTGATACTCAGCCGAAGGCAAGTTTAATCAAATTGTTGGAGGCTCCGTTAAGAGGAGACTTTGACAAGCAAATTGCAAGAAAAGACTGGCAAAAATTTTCAACGACGATGCATTGTAATGGCAATGGTGCTTGTTTTAATTTTGATGTGGATGATCCAATGTGCCCTTCATATAAAGTGACACGTGATCGCATCCACTCTCCGAAAGGTCGCGCAACATTAGTCAAAGAATGGTTACGTCGTGAAAATTCAGGAGAGCAAAGTCAGGCATTTGATGTAGAAGTTTATGATGCATTACATGGCTGTTTATCATGTAAATCTTGTGCTGGTCAATGCCCAGTGAAGGTGGATATTCCTGATAGTAAAGCCAGATTTTTACAAAAATATCATGAGAGATACAAGCATTCAATTCGTGATTATTTAATTAGTAATCTCGAGCGTTTTATGCCATTAATGTCTAATTTTTCTGCTTTATATAACTTTTTTCAAAGAATGAAATTAGTTCAAATTGTTCAACGAGATGTATTTAAAGTAGTTGATATACCTTTATTTCACCCTCAAGCAAAAGCTGATTTATCCGAACTAGGCGCTATTTTGCTAAATAACGATTTATCTAACTTACCTAAGTCATCAAATAAAGCGGTAATTTTAGTTCAAGACGCATTTACTCGATATTTCGACACGTCTGTATTTATCGAAACAATTCAATTTATTCGTAAACTGGGCGTGCAACCTTATATTTTGCCGTATTTCCCAAATGGTAAACCTCTGCATGTTCATGGATTTATTAGAGAGTTTGAGGACCTAAGATTAAAAACTTCTTTGCTATTGAATAAAGCTGCTCAAAGTGGCATTGCTTTAGTTGGGATAGATCCTGCAATGACCTTGGTTTACCGACAGGAATATAAGGCTCAATATGATCATGAACCACCAGAAGATTCGTTTAAAGTATTAATGTTGCAGGAATGGCTGAAAGGGTGGTTACAGTCAAATTCGTTACCAGCCTTACCAGCCATTTCGAATCAAAAATATTATCTGGCTGGTCATTGTACTGAGCGTACTCAGGTGCCTGCTTCTACCGCACAATGGCAGTCCATTTTTAAAGCTTTTGAAATTGAACTTGAGCCATTGGCTCTGGGATGCTGTGGCATGGCAGGTACCTATGGTCATGAGGCTGAACATCGCCAACTTTCTGAGCAGATTTATCAGCAATCTTGGCAGGAAAAGCAGATTGAATATGGGGAAAGCTTTCTAGTTACAGGTTATTCTTGTCGTAGTCAGATTAAGCGACTGCAGCAAGAACAGGCACTTCATCCAATTCAGATTCTTAATCATAGACTTCAGGCTGTTTAAGCCTGAAGTATCAAATTTCGTACTCTAAAAATGTCTCTATAAAAGCGTATAGGGACATATCTTGTATAAAACTCATAAAATATTTGTGGTAGAGCAAAGTAATGACAATAATCGGACTTTTGTAACTAGCTTGATTAAAGTGGGTTGTATCGCAGGATTTCTTTTTGGTCTTATTATACTGCAACCGGTTTTTCCTTGTCTTCAACTGAGCAAATAATGGAATGGTTGGAGCAGGTGGACTAGAACTTTCCACTAGCCTTTTAACTTCAATTGCTTTTGGAAGTATCACCATATTTGATGTGTTTTCATATTATTAAGCTAGGCTAATTTCTTTGTTTATAAAAGTGTATTTCAAAAAAGTAATATGAAAAAAAGGAATGTCAAAAGTCATTTTATTCGCTTGTGAACCTATCCATGCAACGCTTAAATAAACTCATCAACCACAATTCTAACGAGAAGTACAGTGAGTCAAAATCAAGGAGTATCAAGCGCATTAGGGCTGATTCATCCTGTCATTTTAGACAAAGGATGTAATGCCGAAGTTTGGGATGAAAACGGTCAGCGTTATATCGATTTTATTGGTGGCATTGGTGTGCTGAATTTAGGGCATTGCCACCCAAAAATTGTAGAAGCAATTCAGCAGCAAGCTGCAACGATGACCCATTATGCGTTTAATGCGGCACAGCACCGTCCTTACCTAGAATTTATGCAGCAGTTGCTGGACTTTATTCCTGTGGAATATCCATTGGCAGGTATGCTCACCAACAGTGGTGCAGAAGCTGCGGAAAATGCCTTGAAGGTGGCGCGTATAGTCACAGGTCGTACAGGTGTGATTGCATTTGATGGAGGCTTCCACGGTCGCACACTGGCAACAGTAAACTTGAATGGTAAGGTTGCACCGTATAAACAAGGCTTGAGTAATTTATCGAGTTCGGTGTATCACATTCCTTATCCAAGTCAGGACAATGGCATCACCACTCAAGATGCGAAAAAAGCCTTGGCTCGTTTGTTCCAAGTCGAAGTGGATATTGAAAATATTTCTGCGATCATTTTTGAGCCGATCCTTGGTGAAGGTGGTTTTCAAATGATGAATCCTGACTTTGCCCAGTATTTACAGCAATTCTGTCAGGAACACGGCATTTTAATGCTTGTGGATGAAATCCAGTCAGGTTTTGGCCGTACAGGAACACCTTTTGCTTTTAGTCATTTGGGTATTCAGCCTGATTTGCTACTGCTTGCGAAAAGCATTGCAGGTGGTATGCCTTTAGGTGCAGTGGTTGGACGTGCTGAATATATGAATCACCCAATCAAAGGTGCATTAGGTGGAACTTATTCGGGTAACCCGATAGCGTGTGCCGCAGGTCTGGCAACACTAGAAGTCATGCGCTCTGCAGAATATCAGGCAGGGGTTGAACATTATATTCAAACGCTTGAAGCACGTTATGCCCGTTGGAAAGAACAGGGCTTGACACCATGGTTGGGCCGTTTGACGGGTGTAGGCGCAATGCGTGGTATCGAATTACGCCAT
Organism: Acinetobacter kanungonis; assembly: GCF_009939195.1. Taxonomy (GTDB): domain Bacteria; phylum Pseudomonadota; class Gammaproteobacteria; order Pseudomonadales; family Moraxellaceae; genus Acinetobacter; species Acinetobacter kanungonis. The sequence goes on from NZ_JAACKC010000001.1 coordinate 24,649, forward strand.
CCTGAGCTGGGTGCAGGTACAGCCATTTTAGTTGATGTCCTGCGTCAGGCACGTGAACAAGGATTATTGCTGATGCCAAGCGGTCAGGCGAAAAATATTATTCGTTTGCTGACACCGCTGACCATTCAGCCTGAAATTTTGGAAGAAGGTTTGAACATTTTGGAAAATGTGCTTGCCACCACCGTACAACAACACACACAAGCCATGGCGTGATGGCAGGGGAAATCAACATGACAACTTGGGTTAGTGCCGACACGATTCGGGCACAGTTTTCACAGTGTATGTCCGAGATGTATCAAACGGAAGTGCCACTGTATGGCGACTTGCTGCAACTGGTAAATGATGTCAATCAGCAAAGTTTACAACAGCATCCAACATTAAAAGTACAACTTGAACAAACAGGTGAATTGCCACGTTTATCGCAAGAGAGACATGGTGCAATTCGTTTGGGTAAACCTGAAGAATTGGTGAATATGCGCCGCGTGTTTGCAGTCATGGGTATGTATCCAGTCGGTTACTACGATCTTGTGCCTGCAGGTGTGCCTGTGCATTCAACCGCGTTTCGTGCAATTGATGCCGATGCTTTAAACCGCAGCCCTTTTCGTATTTTTACTTCGCTATTACGTTTGGAACTTATTGACAATGTTGAGCTGCGTCAATTGGCGGAAGACGTGTTGGCAAAGCGACAAATCTTTACTGAGCAAGCGTTAGCATTGACGGCTAAATTTGAACAGCAAGGTGGTTTGGATGCCAATGATGCTGAACAGTTTATCCAAGAGGTTTTGGAGACTTTTCGCTGGCATACAGCTGCACCTGTGAGCAAAGACTTGTATCAGGCATTACATGATCAACACCGTTTGATTGCTGATGTGGTTGCATTTAAAGGTCCACACATTAACCATCTTACGCCTAGAACTTTGGATATTGATGCCGTGCAAACAGGTATGGCTGAACGTGGTATTCCACCAAAAGCTGTGGTTGAAGGCCCACCACGCCGCAACTGCCCAATTTTACTACGTCAAACCAGTTTTAAGGCGTTGCAGGAAAAGGTGACTTTTACCGATCATCAAGGCAGCCACACCGCGCGTTTTGGTGAAATCGAACAGCGTGGCGTTGCATTAACACAGAAAGGTCGTGCGTTGTACGATCAGTTATTGACTAATGCACGTGAAAGTTTAGGGGCAACCCCAAATGAGGGAAATGCAGAACGCTATATGCAGATTTTGCAGGAAACCTTCCAAGCCTTTCCAGATAGCTATTTGGAACTGGCACAACAAGATTTAGCTTATTTTTACTATTTTGCTAAAGGTAATACCGTAAAACAAGGCAAGCGTTTATGGACGCAGCAAGATTTACTGGATCTCGTTACAACGGGTCAGGTTCAGATTGAACCGATTGTTTATGAAGATTTTCTGCCTGTATCTGCAGCAGGAATTTTCCAGTCAAACTTAGGTGAAGACGGAAAAGCGCATTATGCCGTGATGTCTAATCAGGGCATCTTTGAACAGTGCTTGGGGAGTAAGGTTTGCGATGAAATGCAACTTTATACTGAAACCCAGCAACAATCGATCGATACGTGTTTACAACAATTGAATAACCACAGCTTTGCAGGTGCATAAATGACTAATTTAAATGTCGGATTTGAAGAGAAATATACGATTCAGGACTTATTGAGCAGTTTAGGAGTTACACCTGAATTGTATCAGAATGGCACGCTACAGGTAAAAACGCCGATTGATGGTAGCCAGATTGGTCAGGTCGTGGTTCAGGATTTAGAACAAACTGAAACTCAAATTCAGCAAGCACAAGCGGCTTTCAAACAATGGCGCAAAATTCCTGCACCACGCCGTGGTGAACTAGTTCGTTTGTTCGGTCAGATTTTACGTGAATACAAAACTGAACTTGGTGCTTTGGTCTCTTGGGAAGCAGGTAAAATTACTCAGGAAGGCTTGGGCGAAGTCCAAGAAATGATTGATATTTGTGATTTTGCAGTAGGTTTGTCTCGTCAGTTGTACGGCTTAACTATTGCTTCAGAACGTCCAGGTCATCACATGCGTGAAACTTGGCATCCGCTGGGTGTAGTTGGTGTAATTTCTGCATTTAACTTCCCTGTAGCCGTTTGGGCATGGAACACAACATTGGCACTAATTTGCGGTAATGCCGTGATCTGGAAGCCATCTGAGAAAACACCTTTGACTGCTTTGGCATGTCAAGCATTGTTTGAAAAAGCACTTGAGCAGTTTGGTGCAGATGCACCAGCCAATATTGCACAGTTGTTGATTGGTGATGCAGCGATTGGTGACAAACTGGTGACTGACGAGCGTGTTGCATTGATCAGTGCAACAGGTAGTACCCGCATGGGTAAAATTGTTGCGCCGAAAGTTGCAGAGCGATTTGGTAAATGTATTTTAGAACTTGGCGGTAACAATGCCATGATTCTTGCACCGACAGCAGATTTGGAACTTGCGATTCGCGGGATTTTGTTCTCAGCTGTCGGTACAGCAGGTCAGCGCTGTACAACACTACGCCGTTTAATCGTACACAAATCAATCCAAGCTGAAGTGGTTGAGAAACTGAAAAAAGCCTATGCATCTGTTTCAATTGGTAATCCACTTGAAGGCAACTTGATTGGACCACTGATTGATGCACAAATTTTCAATCAAATGCAAACCATGTTGACGCGTGCTAAAGAAGCGGGTGCAGAAGTGTTTGGTGGAGCGCGTGTCCTTGAAGAACAGTACCCGAATGCGTACTACGTTCAGCCTGCAATTGTTGAAATTGCTGAGCAAAACGACATCGTTAAAACTGAAACTTTTGCGCCAATTCTTTATGTCATGGGTTATGAAGATTTCGAAGATGCTGTTGAATTACAAAATGATGTGCCACAAGGCTTGTCATCATGTATTTTCTCAAATGACCTTCGTGAAGCTGAAAAATTCTTGAGTGCTGAAGGTAGTGACTGCGGTATTGCCAATGTGAACATCGGCACTAGTGGTGCAGAAATTGGCGGTGCGTTTGGTGGCGAAAAAGAAACTGGTGGTGGTCGTGAGTCAGGTTCAGATGCATGGAGAAACTACATGCGTCGTCAAACTAACACAGTGAACTATTCGCGTGAATTGCCATTGGCACAAGGGATTAACTTCGGTTAATGATCGGTTTTACTTGGTGAATGTAGTTTTCGGACGGCATTCACCTTGAGTCACTAGATTTCTTTTATGAGTTGTTTTTATTTCTTTTGTGTTGAATTGAAATTATTTTAATAGGCTCAGGTAAAAAATAAAGAGGTGTTCAACACTCATGAAAGAAGTCGATAGCATATTCTTTTATTTATTTTCCGATGAAGTAATACCAAGATTCATATTATCAACCTGCCAACAACCGCAAAGTAGACCCAAAAAATCGGGAAGGACTGGCATAATAATATCAATCCGCCGTTGTTATTTTATTGCTATAGGTTAGGGCAATAAACATGTTAAAAAAACAAATCTTATGGTCAACACTCGTCGATAACGCGCCAAGTTTTGCTGGTTTGCAGGGCGATGTAAACGCTGATGTCTGTGTAATTGGGGGCGGTTTTACAGGTTTATCGTCAGCTATTCATTTGGCAGAAGCGGGTTATCGGGTTGTATTGTTAGAAAGTGCTCAGATTGGTTCAGGTGGTTCAGGCCGAAATGTCGGACTGGTCAATGCAGGAACATGGGCGCAGCCAGATGATTTGAATAAATATTTAGGCGAACAGGTTGGAGAAAAACTCACCACCGCATTAGGTAGTGCACCGAAACTGGTATTCGATACTATTGACCGATTAGGCATCGATGCACAAGACACCCGAACAGGTAATTTGCACATGGGACACAATGCTGAAGGCGAAGCTGATGTGGATAACCGTTATGCACAGCTCAGCCGACGTGGTGCAGATGTTGAAGTACTGACAGGGCAAAAATGCCATGAATACTGCGGTACAACATCAATTAATAAAGCTTTACTGGATAAGCGTGCAGGCACAGTCAATCCTTATGCTTATGTTACAGGTTTGGCAAAAGCGGCACAGCGTTTAGGTGTCCAAATTTATGAAAATACCATAGTGGATGCGGTTGTAAAAAGTAATGCTCAGTGGTGTGTGCAGACAGTTCAAGGTTCAGTCACAGCGGATAAAGTAATTTTAGCCACCAACGCCTATACACAAGGCGAGTGGACAGAAATTTTAAAAACAATTTATTTCGTTAAGTATTATCAGATTGCTTCTGAACCGCTGACAGGTATTGTTGCAGATCGAATTTTGCCGCATAAAAATGGTTCTTGGGATACTCGATTAGCTTTATCGAGCATCCGCCGTGATAAAGACGGACGTTTGCTGCTTGGAACCGTCGGCAGCTATGAAGGCAAAGAGTCGATTTATGTGTCATGGGCCAATACTATGAGCAAAAAATATTTCCCTGACCTTGGTAAGGTGAATTGGCAATACCAGTGGACAGGTCAGTTCGGTTTTACCTCTGATCACATCATGCGGATTTTTGAACCTGCACCAGGTATTCTTGCGGCGACGGCTTATAACGGACGTGGAATCACCACAGGTACGTTGATTGGTAAGGCATTTGCCCAATATTTACAGGATGATAACCGCGATAATTTACCGTTACCATTCAACGAAATTGAAGAGTGTAAAGTGTCTTATCGTAATGCACGTGCCATGTTCTATGATTGCAGTATTGCGCTGTATCATGCTGGACAATGCATGAAAATTATTACCTAATTTAGAATTGATGAAGATCAAAAAGTTGAGCCACTCATTGGAGTGGCTCAGATTTTTCTAGGTATCACTGCTAGTCTTGAGGTGGGTTTGTATCCATTGAGAAATACAGGCCACTTTCGGCGTCTTGGCCATCGAAGTAGGATAAGTCATGTAATAAGCTTGTGAGCTGCCCATTTCATAAGGCCATGCCTGAATGAGTTCACCTGTTGAAAGCTCTTTTTCCACCAAAAACTTAGGAATCAGTGCAATGCCACAGCCGGTCATTGCTGCATGAATACAAGAATAAAAAGTGTCTAAACGTGGTCCGATAAAGGGGTGTTCATTGACGAAGTCTTGAAGTTGGAAATACTCATCCCATGCCCGTGGACGTGAGCGAGATTGTAATAGCACATGGCCCTGAAACTCTTCCAGACAAGAAAATGGCTCATTCAACAAATCAGGTGAACAGACTGCAATCGAATGCTCTTCGAAGAGTTTGATGCTGGTCATGTCACGCCAAACTCCATCGCCATATAGAAAGGCTACATCGGTCTGATGGTTCTCAATATCCGAGGAACTAATTTGTTCCTGAATATCGAGATGAATATGTGGATTGAGCTTGCTAAAGCCTTTAAGTAAAGGAATCAGCCAGCGCGCGCACAAGGTAGGATGGACGGAAATTTCTAAGGTTTCAGCTTCACTACCATGTGCCAACATATTCAGTACCGACATTTCAATCTGGTTAAGAATATATTGGGTTTGACTAAGAAATAATTTACCAGCAGGCGTCAGGTTTAAACCTTTTAGCGTACGTTCAAACAATGAGGTATTGAGGCTGTCCTCTAAATGGGCAACTTGCTTACTGACTGCACTTTGTGTCATGCATAACACTTGTGCAGCTTTGGTAAAACTTAAAAATCGGGCGGATGCTTCGAAACATCGCAAGGACATGGTCGAGGGGTAAGTCCTTGAAGTCAATTTTTGCATTTTCGAACCTCCGAGAATGCATATTTTAAAAAATCCATTTCATTAAGCAAATTTTATACCATTGATTCTATCACAATAGTGAATATTTTTTTAAGAAGTATCATTTTCGGTGCGTCAATACATATATTGAAAGGGTTTTAAGTATTAATTTAGTGCATTTTAAGGAAAGGATTAGGTTCTGTGATGTACTTTTTTAAGATATAAATGGTAGATTATAGAAAATATGTTTTTATTTGGTGCGGTTTAAGGTGGGTGCCTAAATAGTTTAGATACAGATGTGTTGGTCATACAAATGCAATCTCATCTTGTTATAATTTAATAAATATAAACATATGTATTTATTATAAAAATAAAAAACTTTTTGATGAATAATCTCGACACAAAATTTATCTCTTAAAGCAGTCCTTGTGCCAAAAGGTAGTGAATGCTACGTAATTTGTGAACGAAAATAAGTTATGTTGAGATTCATTTTTTTCGTTTGTGAAAGTGCCAGCACAAAAAGATACTCGAAGCAAGGCTATGCGGTCTTCGAGTAAAATTTAGCATAAAACTGAATATCGAAAACTGCATCAACTCACATCTAATGCGAAATTTTTTGTGGCTTTGTGCATGTGTCAGTGCTGTACATCGCATACATCTCGCTTGGGTCTACCGAAAAATACGATGTATTGAATTAAGGGATGATATATGACAAATCAAGTTTTGGGCGAAGGCTTGAAAAGTCGTCAGGTGACTATGATCACTATTGGCGGCATTATTGGGGCCGGGTTATTTATTGGGTCTTCTTCTGCAATTGCCACAGCAGGCCCCGCAATTATTATCTCCTATGCATTGACTGGATTGCTTGTGTTTCTGGTGATGCGCATGTTGGGTGAAATGGCTGTGATGCAGCCTGATACAGGATCTTTTTCAACTTATGCAGCTAATGCCATTGGGCCTTGGGCAGGCTTTACCATTGGTTGGTTGTACTGGTGGTTTTGGGTGCTGATAATCCCGGTAGAAGCCATCGCAGGTGCAGATATTCTTCACTCTTGGTTTCCAGTATTACCCTCTTGGGCATACGCGATTGGTATTATGGTAATTTTAACCGCCAGTAATTTATTGAATGTAAAAAACTTTGGTGAGTTTGAGTTCTGGTTTGCGCTGATTAAAGTGATCGCAATTATTGGTTTTATCATCATTGCGGGTATGGCAGTCCTTGGTTTTTGGCCCTTATCTCCAGTCAGTGGATTCTCAAATTTGTATTCACAAGGAGGCTTTATGCCAAACGGTTTTGGTACAGTTTTAGGGGGTGTACTGATCACGATTTTCTCGTTCTTTGGAGCAGAAGTGGTTTCGATTGCTGCGGCTGAATCTAAAAACCCAAAAGAGCAAATCCGTAAAGCGACCAATCTAGTGATTTACCGTATTGCAATTTTCTATGTGTTGTCGATTTTTCTAGTGGTGTCATTGGTGAGCTGGAATGACCCTGCACTCAAAGAAATGGGAACTTTCCAATATGTGTTGTCTACTTTAAATGTCCCAGGCACTAAGCTGATCATTGATACTGTGGTGTTTGTGGCAGTGTGTAGCTGCATGAATTCTGGGCTGTATATTGCATCACGCATGCTATTTTCACTTGGTAAACGTGGCGATGCACCGAAAGTAACAGCACAGGTTACAGGGCAAAGTGTGCCAAAAGTAGCAGTGCTTGCATCGTGTGTGGCAGGTTTTGTGGGTGGTTTTGCTAACTATGCATTCCCAGGGCAAGTGTTTGGTTTCCTACTTTCAACTACAGGTGCAATTGCCTTGATCGTGTATTTAGTGATTGCAGTGTCGCAACTCAGAATGCGTTATAGCGTTGAACGTGCAGGTGTTCAGCTGAGCTTTAAAATGTGGTGCTTCCCATATGTAACTTGGGTTGTGATTTTGATGATTTTGGTGGTATTGGGCTATATGTTTATTTCCCCTGCGTACCGTTATGAAACGATGATGTCAATGGGCGTGACCACCATAATGCTGATTGCTAGCTTCTTTGTAACCCGTAACCGTCACTCCCAAAAACCGTGGCTTAAAAATCAAAATGCTGATGATTTGAACAGTAAAGTGGGAGAGTTTTCTAAATAATTGTGAGATATCGATGTAGAGACAGGCTCTACATCGATCAGTAGATCAAGTTTTTAAAGCTGAGCTAATCTCGTGCAACGACCACTAAATCACTTACTGTATATCTAACACATAATTGGCATTTTATATCATGCACACCGCAATTATAGATAATGGAATTGCCTGTTTATTGTTATCTACAGCTAAGAAGCCGCTTGGAAATTTGGGGGGGACAGGGTTTAATGCACAACCACCTATAATCAAGCAAATCAAAAAACAATTGCTGCAAAAGGTTGAGTGACTTCACAACCATAGGTCAAGTCGAAATAATTTTTGCTATTTTCCTGTGCAGAGATACACACCGTAAATCGCATATCAGTAGATATCTATGTTTTAACTAAATGAACGACCTGTTCACTAAACAGCATTTTGTGCTGATGATAATTGGTTTTGAGTGAATAAAACTGAAGAATCAGCCAACACTAAAGCAGAAAATGGAGGAGTCCATATTGTCATACTTCTTAATATATTGTTATTGAGGCAAATTAATTTATATGGCGTATTATAAGTAAAAACAAATTAATCATGTAAAGAGCAGCATATTCGACTCATCTGACAAAAAACGTATCTAGTCTGACTTGTTGGAAACTTCAAGAATACTCATCTTAAATCTTTTTACAATGGGCTGTAAAAGACTTGTTTAATACTAAATAATTAAAAAGTTTGTTATTAGAAATCTAATTTATAGTTGGTACTTATACTGGTTATATATTTCCGATTACCTTTAATAATATATATGTAAAACAATATATTACAATTTTATATGATGCGTAACCTACGCATCATATATAAAACGTTCTATTTTGATATAATTGATCCAATCAATCCTCTGATAGGTTTCAATTAAATTTCATGAGTCTTACTGAAATTAAAGTTCGCCAAGCTCATTGCAAGGAAAAAACCTGTTTTTTATCCGATGAAGATGGGCTTAGCCTGAAGATTGAACCGAGTGGAAGAAAATCTTGGTGCTATCGCTATACAGATCCACAAACTAAAAAACGTCGACGCATTCAGTTAGGTCTTTATCCTGATTTATCGCTGAAAAAGGCACGACAAGTCAGAGATGACTTTAAAGACAATAATTTCTGTTTTGAACATGATACTGCCTCTAATGTCATCACCTTTGGTAAGGTCGGGGAGGAGTGGTTACAGTTCAAACTGAAAAATGCCTTCAACGATCTACCCCGCTGTGGTGTACTACAGTTAGCAGAAAGATGCTTACAGCAAGATATTTATCCAGACCTTCAGGATTTACCTTTTCAAAACATCAAGCGTTATGACCTGGTTTCAGTAATCAAAAAAATAGAGGGACGCCAAGTAAAAGAACCTGTCAAGAAAGCTTGTAGTTATTTGAACCAAATTTATGACTACGCTGTAGCGATGGGTTATTGTGAATTCAACATCGCGCATGGTTTAAATAAAATCGCCATTAACAGTAAAATCAAGAAAAATTATCCGTATTTGAAAGCGGAGGATATATCTGATTTTAAGTATAAATTACAAAAATTGGATGCCCATCCGATTATTAAAAAAGCACTGATGTTTAAATTATATACTGGAGTGCGAGGGGCTGAATTGTTATTGTCTGAGCCTCATCATTTTGATTTAAATGAAAAAATATGGAAAATACCTGCCTTGCATATTAAACAGTTTCGACGAAAAGTCATATTAGGCCATGAGATTCCAGATTTTTTAGTTCCACTTTCAAATCAGGCTTTAGAGATTTTGAAAGACGTCATGCAGTGGTCATACGGTGAAAAATACCTTTTTGCTAGCCCTCGCAAACACAATCAACCGATTCATTTTAATACTCTAAATATGGCCATACGTAAGATGGGGTATGGCAAACATCAACTATCTTCTCATGGATTACGTTCAACTTTTAGTACCATTTTGAATGACTCAGGTTTGTTCCAAGATAATTGGATTGAGGCACAACTTTCACATATTGATAAGAACCGTACCCGTGCCAGCTATAATCACGCTGACTATTTAGCTCAACGGACTGAAATGATGCAGTGGTGGGGTGATTATTTAAGTACTAGTAAGTGAAAATCGTACTTTTATACATAAACTTAAAACATGATGGGGTGTCAAATGGATAGTAAACAATATACTTACCATGTTAAATTGTCAGCAGAAGATAATGGGTATGTTGGCTTGTGTGCTGAGTTTCCATCATTGTCTTGGCATGATGCGGATCAGTCTAAAGCATTCTCAGGAATAGAGGAGCTCGTTGCTGATGTTGTCGCTGATATGATTAGCAATAATGAAAAAGTTCCTACACCACTCTCCGGAAAAATATAGTAGGCAGTTTATTGTCCTTGTTCTCAGTGGTTCAACAAAAACTAGCCCTCGAAGCTGCAGAACGTAGTGTGGGCATGAACAAGAATTTATGCTTCATATATTCTGTAAATCGTATGAATTTGAATTAATAGGTATTTTTAAAGAAAGTTTTCTTTGATTTAGTGTTTTTATATAAAAAAATAATTTTTAAAAACAACTTAGGCTAATTGATAAACACTATCTGGAAAGATTAAAAGAAAATATTTTTTAATTTCTGCTAATTCATTTAAGTTAGGTTCCCTTTCAAGCAGTTGAAATGTCCAAATAAGTACAGCCTGATGATTATCATAGCAAGAATTGACTCCAAGAAAATTAGCCATTCCATAACCCCTATCGATGTTCATTTCTTTAATTAGTTGATTTCCCAAGTCACGAGCTTGCTGGCTGATCCATAACTCATTTGGCAACATGGCGGTCATCTCCACAAAATAATCTAATGTAGCTTCAATCCTTATATTTAAAAAGTTATAATTTAGTTGAAATAGATAAATTATGCTTTCTATAAGTTGTAATAGTCTGCTATAGGTTAATTCTAGCAGAGTATTACTCAGTCAACAACTTAAAATAACTTTTAGCAGGTTATTTTTTTTGTAAATGAATTGATATATGATTACTTGTAAGTTATCCAGCCTCATGGGCGATCGAAGAATTTTAAAATTAAGTGATGTGGTACATGCGACAGGCATCAATCGTAATACGCTGACAAGTATGTATTATGACCGTGCTATACGTATCGAATTGCCAGTCGCTGATAAGTTATGTAAATACTTTAACTGTACGATGAATGATTTGTTTGAGTTTAAGGACGAAGTTGAAGAAAAAGATTAACCAATACTTCTTTTGATAAGTTTTCTCTACAGGTCTAATACTGAATTTTATAAAATTTCATCGAAAACAGAGATTTACTTTATTATTTATATAAAAGAATCAATCGAATGATAGAGGTTTTTTTCTTATAACTTAGTTAAGAAGAGGGGCTAATGACCCACAATAGTTGTCACTATTGTGGGTTTGTCCCATGTAATGCAAATAGCCGTACACGGAACCTAAAATGACTTCACTGCAATACTGATCTTACGTTGCTATAGTACTTATTGCAAGATTTTGAGTCTTTTTACATGATTTTTCATTAATGATTCGAATTTCTTCTTTTAATCAAGTCGATAATTTTGGGTACCGAGGCCTGTCGTCATCACATTTGAAATTGAACGTTCTATAGATGTCCGTAATCCATCGAATAGCTGAACCTCATTTGAGATTCGAAGATAGTCCAAGATATTTCCGCTCAAGAACTCTATAATTGCTTTGGGATTTCTGATTCTAAATTGGTCACTTTCAGCCAATTTAATGAGATGTGACAGTTTTGGAAATACTTTACTACCCGCCAGTTTGAGTGCCATCTGATTATCAATCGATGCATAGATCAGGGTATGCGTAATATCAAACGGTGGTGAGACAAAAATGTTCTTCATATCTGGGGAATATTGTAGAGCAAAATTTTTAAGATGCGCATCGCCATTGCCGATTAGACAGTTGAATACGATGTATTTATACATTTTTTCAACTTCAGCTACGCTACTCGTATATAGATAAGTTGCTTTCAGCAGAGTTTCATAGCTACTGGTATATTTTGCACATGGATCATTTGACTTTTTCATGAGCGTCGTAAAGTCTTCATAGCCGAGTTTTGTACCATTGCAGGACCGATCAAACCGTTCTACCACATAGGTTTCTAAATTTTCAGACAAGTAAGCCTTTGGTGGCTCAAGTCCACAATGCTGCGCCGCTTGCATACAGACAAACTCATTGACCGTAAGCAATGGAAATTCGGAATCAAAGGACTTTACAATCAAATCCCTCTGTTGAACTGTGCTATCCGGTTGAACAGTATTCGAATTCGGAATGCTAACCTTGGGTTGCATCCCAGCCAATGAAGTCCTGAGAGAGTATTTATCTAAGAGTTGTGGGAAAAGAGGTTCTTTACTACGGTAGGATAGAATTTCACTTAAGCTCAAAGATTCAGCTTCGGGCAAATTTAGCTCACTTTTATAAGAGAGCATTCCTATTCCTTGTTCACCTTGCAGTGCCAATAAATACATGTCATTGACCTGAGCATATCTGGCTAGCTTTTCAGTAATCAACCGTCGATTAAAGCCTTCTGGTAAGTTTTGAGCAAAGATTGGATGTAATGCACTAGAAGAATAACCATCTATGCCTCGTTGAGTCATGGTGAGTGACACATGCCGTGTTTCTTGTGTCGGCTGATAGTGATGAGTGGAACCATAGGTCAATACGCCTAATTCAGCTTGATTGGCACACACCGTGATATTGCGGATTTTGGCAGGAAGATTGGTTTGATATCTCACTCGTCATCCTCCGCAAACATCTTTTCAATCTCATCCCAATGAGGCAGTGAATGTTGCTTTGGGGATACATTAAACTGCAAACCCACTGCATCAAGTACACGTTCAAATATGTCAAAAGAACCTGTAAATCTCCCATTCTCAATTTCAGAGATTGTAGTTTTATTGATTCGAATCAATTCGGATAGTTTTTGTTGTGTATAGCCAAGGGCTCTTCGTTCTATACGAACTTTTTTCCCAATTTCTACTCTACTCGCCATATCAACTTGACCACATTTTATTAGCTATATAGCAAATATATTAAATAAAAATTATAAAATTAGCTATATAGCTAATTTTAATCGTAGATAAGTGATTAGATTTGGCTGATAGTCCTGAAGTTATCGACTAGAGCAATGCAATTGGTCATGGGTAATTTGATCTTCCAGTGGAGTAACTCAAACGGCTGTTCGCCTTGCTGCCAATTTATTAGCATGTTTAACAGTACAAGAACAAGGCAGTTAGATAGGTCTGAATACAATTTTACGTTATGCTGTAGAAATCATTCTGAATTAGATAGGACTAAAGACAATGTACTACTTCACAGAGGATCCCTTCTAGGTAATGTCACCTAGGAGGAACAATGAAAAAACTGAAATACCAGTACCAACAATCTGTCAAAACACGCCCTCATGATTATTTTTCGAAACAATATCCCAGCATGAGAAGTGTGTATTTCAAAAAGTTTAGTACACAACAGGAGCGAAGTTTTTATTTCATGCATTGTATTGAATATAAAGATTATCCTCTAAATATCCGTGTTGCACGTGGTAAGGGCCTTCCGCATGTCTGGGATGATTTTCCAAGCTATGTCTATAAATGGGCTAAGAGTTGGAAGCACAATTCCAAGCGGAAAAACCAGTACTATAAAGAACAGGCTTTGTTGCACAAACCTACCGATAAAGCCTTATTCCGCAATATAATTCGCAAATGAATAAGCCTACACCTAAAATTTATCGTACAAGCAATTGGTCATTCTACAATCGTGCTCTGATAAATCGGGGAAATCTCTCAATTTGGTTTGATCCCAAAACTCAATGGTATGCTCAACCCAAAGGCAAACATGGACGAAATCAAACTTATTCTGACACAGCGATTCAATGCTGTCTGATGATCAAATCCCTATTTCGATTGTCTTTACGTATGGTCACTGGCTTTGTTCAAAGTCTCATTCATCTCTGCAGATTAGATTGGACAGCCCCAGATTATTCCACTCTCTGTAGAAGACAAAAGTATCTTGATATTGCAATTAACTATCAAAAAAACAGTAATGGTCTCCACCTACTCGTCGATTCTACTGGTTTAAAGTTTCTAGGTGAAGGTGAATGGAAACGAAAGAAACATCAGCCTGAATATCGCCGCCAATGGCGTAAATTACATATTGGTATAGATGCTGAAACCCTTCAAATACGGGCAGTTCAGCTCAGCACTAACAATGTGAGTGATTCGCAGGTACTTGGTGATTTACTTGATCAGATTCCACAAGATGAGCAGATTGACTCCGTATATACTGATGGGGCTTATGACACAAAACAATGCCGTCAAGTAATTTCGGATCGGCAAGCACATGCAGTGATTCCACCTAGGAAAAATGCAAAGCCTTGGAAAGATACAAAGATTTGCTCGTTAGAGCGAAATGAGCTGCTTCGAACAGTTAAGCATTTAGGAAGAACCATTTGGAAAAAATGGTCAGGTTATCACCGGCGAAGTTTGGTTGAAACTAAGATGTATTGCATCAAATTATTAGGGGATAAACTCAGTGCGAGAAACTTTCAAAGCCAAGTCAATGAAATACATACACGTGTGGCAATCTTAAATAAGTTTACGGAATTAGGCCGACCTCAAACCCGAGTTGTAACTTAAATTTGGATCTTCTAGGGGGGCTTTATCATTCAAGCCTTTGTGCAACAAAGCCCTGAAGAACTAAAGAAGATCTGACCATGTAAATCATATAAGCGATGTGTACCATCTAAACTAGATTCCACACGAATATCATTCTCTAACTTGTTCGCTAGGAACAATGCCGATAATATAACGCCTGTCAGTACCCCTAATGCTAAATTATGCGTTGCAACTACTACAATTACTGTAGCAATCATCACAACATTACTGCTCTTCGGGTTCTGTCTAAACTCGGTAAGAGAACGCCATTCGAATGTTCCTATTGAAACCATAATCATGACAGCTACTAGTGCAGCCATTGGAATGACTTTGAGCCAGTCACTAATAAAGACCACTAAGATTAAAAGGAAGATGCCTGCTGAGAATGTGGATAGCCGAGTGAGACCGCCAGACTTCACATTAATCATGGATTGACCAATCATGGCACAACCTGCCATCCCCCCCATGAAGCCAGAAGCAATATTGGCAATTCCTTGCCCTTTGCATTCTTGGAATTTATCACTTGGCGTATCTGTCATTTCATCTACGATGGTTGCAGTCATCATAGATTCAAGTAGACCAACAGCCGCCAGCGCAACCGAATATGGCAAAATAATCATCAGCGTTTCAATATTCAAAGGAATATTGGGTATCAAAAACATTGGAAGTGTGTCAGGTAAAGATCCCATATCTCCAACAGTTCTAACATCAATTCCGAGGACGATTGTTAGTAATGTGATCGCAATAATGCAGACAAGTGGAGAAGGGAGTAATTTTCCTAATTTGGGAACCAAAGGAAAGAGATAAATAATCGCCAGACCTAAAGCAACCAGAGCATATACATGCCAGGTCACATTAATCAGTTCAGGCAACTGAGCCATGAAAATTAAGATCGCTAATGCATTTACGAATCCAATAACTACGGATTTAGATACGAACCGCATTAACTTGGCGAGCTTTAAATAGCCTGCCAATATCTGAATCACGCCTGTCAGAATTGTTGCTGCCAGCAGATAGTCAAGCCCATGTTCTTTGACCAACGTGACCATGAGCAATGCCATCGCGCCTGTGGCTGCTGAAATCATAGCTGGACGACCGCCAACAAAAGAAATAACGACAGCAATACAGAAGGATGCGTATAAACCTACTTTAGGATCTACACCTGCAATAATTGAAAATGCGATAGCTTCAGGGATTAATGCAAGACCGACAACAAGTCCTGCAAGCACATCCCCACGGATGTTAGAGAACCATTGTTCTCGTACATTAGATAACATAAACATAGCCTGTTTTTTAATTTTTCAGATAGGCTAGTGATGTGATATATACAACACACAAGCGACTACACCACATCACTAGACAGTGATGAGTTATTTACTGATTTAATAGGTAAATAAACTTAAGGTGGCGTAAGTGTCATAAAGAATAGAACTTATTTCAGAGGGCTTTCAGGGACAAGGATACCATTGTATAGCGAATAAGGAAAATCAGCTAAATTCCATTTAACATAATGGCAGCTATACGATTTTTTAATGTTATTCCCAAGTAGAAATGTCCTATAGTGCAAAAAAAGAGAGCGTATCGCTCTCTTTTTTATGATCAATCTTTAAGTGTAAGCAACGTCCTTAAAATATTTTTTTCTCAGCCATAAAGAAACACTGACCAAACTAATAAGGACAGGAACCTCTACCAATGGACCAATCACGGTTGTAAATGCGACTGGTGATGCCAAACCAAAGGTAGCAATTGCGACCGCTAGAGCCAACTCAAAGTTATTGCCTGCTGCGGTGAATGAAATTGCAGTGGTTTTAGAATAATCATTGCCCATCCATTTACTCATAAAAAAGCTGATAAAAAACATCACAATAAAGTAAATGGTCAACGGAACCGCAATTCTCAACACATCTAAAGGCAAACTCACCACTTCACCACCTTTCAAGCTAAACATCGCAACAATCGTAAACAAGAGCGCAAGCAGGCTGATCGGGCTGATCTTTGGAATAAATTTAGTTTGATACCAGACTAAACCTTTCTGTTTCACCAAAATTAGACGAGTAAGAAAGCCTAATAGGAATGGAATCCCTAGATAAATCAGGACAGCATGGGTAATGGTCCAGAAACTCACCTGTATGACTTGAGCCTCAATTCCGAAATAAGGGGGAAGGAAGGTCAGGAATAACCAGGCATAGGTACTAAAGAATAAGATCTGGAAAATACTATTAAATGCCACCAAGGCTGCAACGTATTGATTATCACCACAAGCTAAACCATTCCAAACTAAAACCATTGCAATACAACGTGCTAACCCAATCAGGATTAACCCTGTCATATATGCAGGATAGGCTTGTAGAAAGATGACCGCTAAAGCAAACATTAAACACGGTGCAATCAGCCAGTTTTGTACCAGAGATAAGGTCAATGTGCGTTTATCTTTAAAGACCTGAGGCAATGTCGCGTAATCCACTTTGGCAAGCGGTGGATACATCATCAGAATCAGTCCGATCGCAATTGGAATATTCACCGAATCTATGCTGAGCTGATCCAGAGCAACAGATGCTTGAGGAAAGAACACACCAATGGCAATCCCCAACGCCATAGCAATAAAAATCCATAGCGTGAGGTTACGATCTAAAAAGGACAGGCGTGAAGTAGACATAGGTTTACTCGACATGAGAAATTTTATTAATTTCAGCAATCAGTTCGGGACGAGTGAGCTTGCTCAAATCTAAAGTAAATAAGGCATCTAAACGTTTATTAATGTGGTCTACAGTGACAAGAAAGGCTTTTAACTTTTCATCTTCAGGAAGATCCAAGTGAGATGGATCTGCAAGCCCCCAGTGCGCCTTAATTGCTCCACCTAAATAGAGTGGGCAGGCTTCATGTGCAGCTTGGTCACATACCGTAATCACGACATCAGGCTGATACTGCTCACAATCATCAATGGTTTTACTTGATAAACCTTCAGTAGATAAGCCTAGGTTTTCTAAAGTCTTGATTGTTAAAGGATGAACCTTACCTGTTGGTTTACTCCCCGCACTGTATGCCACCCAACCTTCAGGTGCACGACTATTAAATAACACTTCAGAAAGGATGCTACGGCAACTGTTACCTGTGCATAAGAATAAGAATTTCATGAAATTACTCGCAATGAAGTGAAACAGACGAATGAGTATTGTGCTTATTAATCATGTCGTCATTTTGACTAGAGATAATGGTAAGTATCTGTTTTGCCCAATCAGGTAACGCTGGATTTAAACGGTAATGTACCCATTGCCCTTGGCGTTGATCGAGAAGAATGGATAGGTTTCTGAGCAATGCTAAGTGTCTAGAAACTTTAGGCTGACTCATTGAAAGCTGTTCAGTCAGTTCGCATACGCAGACATCTTCTTTTGCCATAATGAGCTTTACAATTTCTAATCGGGTCGGATCTGACAGGCATTTAAAAAAATCAGCTTGGTTCATTTCCATTCTCGGGTAAAACAATATATTTAAATATACGCATATCCATATATATGTGCAACAACTTTGATGCTCACAAGCTGTAACATGCTAAATTAGATTGCTTATAGGTCATGTTATGGAAACAGCAATTATTTCTTTTATCTTGGCTATCATCATCATTCTTCTCATCATTTTTTATAACAAGAAGAAATGAAATTATTCCCAATTTAATATAATGGTGGTGATACAAGATACACATATAAGCCCCAAATAGAAATGTCCGCTTTTAGAATATGCGTATTTGCAATTTTCTTAGCGGGCTGTTTGAAATATTGGTTGGACTGCCACCTCTCATATTTAGAAACTGAGGTAGGCGCAACTCTACTTTTAAACGTCCTATCATATTTATGCAATAAAACCATCACGCCATAAAAAAACCAGCAGTCTAAGTTACTGGTTTTTTTTAAATAAAATTCATTTTGGACTTATTTATTTTTCTCAATTAGTTCCGCTACGGCTTTAGCTTCCAACACTTTACCGCTAGAAACGATTTTATTATCAATAATCAGCCCCGGTGTGCTTAACAGGCCTGTTTCCGCGATTTTCATCATATCCGTGACATATTCAATGTCCGCTTGCACGCCTGTTCCTTTGACTGCTTCTTCTGTTGCTGCCAAGAGTGCCTTACATTTACGGCAGCCTGTACCTACGACTTTAATTTGCATGTTTTATTCTCCAAACGTTTTATAAAAACCAGTAACCAAAACTATTTAAACTGTAGCCGATGACCAGAATTCCCACAAATACGATACCAATAAACAGGCTAAGTAAAGGAAGTTTCACCACCTGTTTTAACAGGATCAGGGATGGTAAGGAAAGTGCAGTGACTGCCATCATAAGGGCTAATACTGTACCTAGCCCCACGCCTTTCGCAACTAAAGCTTCTGCAATCGGAAGGGTGCCAAAGATATCTGCGTACATCGGTATCCCCACGATCGTAGCGATTAACACAGAATACCAGTGTTCCTGACCAAGTAAGACCGTAATCCATTGTTCAGGAATCCAGTTATGAATCGCCGCACCAATACCTACCCCAATCAGCACATAGAACCAGACCTTGTTAAAAATTTCGACTACCTGTTCCCAAGCGAACTCGCGTCGCTCTTTCGCAGTCATACTGAAATCCTCTTCTCCCTGAATGGCACCATTGAGGGTTACAAACTCAGCGACATACTTTTCCATTTTTAGGTAACTGATTAAGGAACCACCTAGTACGGCTAACACCAAGCCTAAGAGCACATAGATCATGGCAATTTTCCAGTTAAAGATGCTGGCCAATAAAATAATCGAAGCTAAATCCACCAGAGGAGATGAGATTAAAAATGAAAAGGTCACCCCAACCGGTAGCCCTGCACGGGTGAAACCAATAAACAGCGGAATGGAGGAACAGGAACAGAATGGTGTAATGGTCCCTAATAAAGCCCCCATGATATTGGCTTTTATTCCCGTCATTCGACCCAAAATTTGTCGGGTACGTTCAGGTGGGAAATAACTCTGAATATATGACAGGGTATAGATCAGAACAGTGAGCAGAATAAAAATCTTGAAGACGTCATAGATAAAAAAGTGAATACTGCCACCCAGCCGAGTTGCGACTGATAAACCAAGTAGATTTTCGACGAACCAGCGCACACCATCTGACAACCAGGTCATTTTCAGCAGCGCATTATTCAACCAAGTAAAGAGGGCAATTATTTGATCCATTTAAATCTCCTGATCTTGGGGGGAATAATATAGTTCTTGTGTAAATAGAGACAGCTCTTAAGCACGGATGAGATTTAGTGAATAGCGTACGTCTTTTCAGCCTTTAACCAAACTTGATTCAGTCAAACTTGATGTGATGTGATACAGTAGGCTGTGTGATGGCAAAATTTTTTAGCAATTCACATGCGCAACATTTCCCTGCCTATAGCATCTGTAATATCTTGAGACGAGTAGCGTCCGTCAAAAATTTATAAAGAGAAGTCGCTTGTTCATGATCCAATTAAGATTTTCCGAAACATACTTATAATATTGAGTATCTATATTACATTGATCACCATCAATGTATTTTTTCTATAACAAAGCCCATATTTCAACTTTTCCCTGATAACGCAATACTCCAACCTCTGAACTATCCGCAATTTCTGCGGATAAACCTTGGGGTAAGTTTTGTACGCTCTGGCTGACATGAATTAGGGAAGATTACGTCTATATCGCTCCCTAATTTTTTTCATATGATGAAATTATGGAGTACAGAATACTCCAGCACATAAAACAATAATGATAAGTGCAACATGTCTTAGAACTCATCAACCACATACGAAAAAGCCCGACAAAAATGTCGGGCTTTTTTATTATTTAAACTTCTTAAATCAAAGTCGGATGAGCATTCAGAATGTGAATTAGAGTCGCTGCAGGACCAGTCGGATAGCGACGACCTTGTTCCCAGTTCTGTAGCGTTCTCACGCTGATATGCAAACGTGCAGCAAACTCAGCCTGAGTTAAGCCAGTTTTCTCAAGTACTTCTTTAATATCTGGCAGTTCAAGCTCTGAGACTCGACTTGCCTTCATCTCATTACGTTTGATGGCACCAGCTTCTTTGATTGAAGCAACCAGATCATCAAATAAGTTGTTATCCATGAAATTGCTCCTTCACTAATTGACGCAGGATCGAGGTTTCTTTGTCTGTCAGATTATCTTTCATCGACTTTGGATAAGCCACCAAGAAAAAAATCTGATCATCCTCTGTGACCCAATAATAGATCACACGGATACCACCACTTTTGCCTTTATTGCCCTGAGCACAACGTACTTTACGAATTCCACCACCATTCTTGATTAAGTCACCATTATCAGACTGTACCAAGAGATATTGCTGGAGCTGACGATACTCTTCATCACTCACAAGCTCTTTGATTTGCTTGGTAAAAAAGTACGTCAATGGCGTTTAGCAGTTTTAGAATAAAAAACGAGAGATGTAGACTCTCATTTAGCATAATCCGTTTGATGTTAATTTTATAAAATCTAAAATTAACGTTACGTTAGCTTTAGAGGGAAGCATTGTCCATTATTTTGGCTAGGATCACACAACCTAAAGGTAACCAGGACGCAAATAAACTTATTCCGATACATCTATTTAATGCTTTCTAATAATTAAATCCCTATTTCGAATCTCTTTACGTACGGTCACAGGCTTTGTTCGGTAATCCTTCCTAAAAATAATGAAGAGCTCCATCTACTCATAGCCTCCACAGGCTTGAAGTTTTAGGTAGAATTACTTTGAAGGTGAGTGGAAATGTAAAAACATCAACCTGAATGTATCGTCGCTAATCGCGTAAATTTCATATTGGTATAAAGAACATACAAATGCCCTTTATTCATGAAAGAACAATTTTACTTAAGAAATACTTTAAGATCATATTGTTTGACTTGGTTTTTTTAGTGATTAAGCAAATTTTTGTTGAATAGGTCATCTCGGATTCTAGTAAAGATACCATTTGAGATTCAGAAACCCATTTTTTAGCATAATGATCAGGAAGAAATCCAAGAAAGTTTCCAGTTAGAATTAAAAAAGCTATTCCTTCTCGATCTGTAGCTGATGCTTTGGTATTGAGTAATTGATGTAAATGAATTGCATCGGAAGGGAGATTGTAGTTGGGCATAATTGCCTTGTATTTCTTTAATTCATTTAAAGATATTAAGTGTTTTTTAGAAAAAAGAGGGTGTTTATTCCCACAGTATAAATAAGAATTTTCTTCATAAAGATCAATATATTCTAGCCCTTTAAGTGGGGTGACAAAGGGGATTACGCCAATATGAATGCGTCCATCTAACACTTTACTTTCTATGTCTGAGAGGGTACTCATACTGATATTTATTTTAACATCAGGATGTTCATTACTTAATTGACGTAAAGCATCAGTAATATGTTCATTAGAAATAGTAACTAAGTTATTGATTATACCTATATTAAATTCACCTTTGAACTTATTATGGATTTGATTTACCTGAACTCTGAAATCGTCAATCGATGCCAAAAGTACATCTATATACTCTAATAATTCTTGACCTTCTTCTGTTACAGAAAAACCAGCTCGACCCCTTTGGCATAACCTAAAACCGACTCGCTCCTCTAAGTCACTCATATGTAAGCTGATTGCTGATCGGCTAATACCGATTAAACTTTCAGCTGCAGTGAAACTTCCACATTCGCAAACAGTTTTAAAAATTTTTAATAATTTAATGTCTGGATTTGTGACTTGTTGTAATTTTTTCACTTTCATATACGTATTTTTTTTTATATCTAAAGTTAAATTAAATTAAATTTATCAAAAGTATGTGAAGCTGTAAATTAAATCTAAATTGATATTTGGATTGCAGCATGAACCACGCGAATAATATTTCAAACATGAAGCTCGATGCCCATTGGATGCCTTTTACTTCAAATCGGAATTTTAAAAAGGACCCTCGTATTATTGTCGGAGCGAAAGGCGCTAATCTAATAGATGATAAGGGCAGAGAAATTTATGACTCTCTCTCAGGCTTATGGACTTGTGGCATTGGACATGGCAATTTAGAAATTCAAAAAGCAGTCAGTAAACAATTAATTGATTTGGATTATTCACCAGCTTTTCAATTTGGTCATCCCTTATCATTTCAATTAGCCGAAAAAATTATTGAACATATGCCTAAAGGGTTGAATCATGTGTTTTTCACTGATTCTGGTTCTGAGTCCGCGGATACTGCCATCAAAATGGCACGTGCTTATTGGAGAATTAAAGGACAACCCTCTAAAACTAAATTGATTGGACGTTCACGTGGTTATCATGGAGTCAATATAGGTGGTACAAGCCTTGGTGGAATTGGTGGCAATAGGAAGCTGTTTGGAGAATTATTAACTGCTGATCACTTACCTCATACTTTGCAAAAAGATCAATGCTTTACAAAAGGTATGGCAGATCAAGGGGGAATTGAGTTAGCGAACGAAATGCTCAATCTTATTGAACTCCATGATGCATCTAATATTGCCGCAGTGATTGTAGAGCCTGTTTCTGGTTCAGCAGGAGCAATTGTTCCTCCTGTTGGATATTTGAAACGTTTAAGAGAAATTTGTGATCAGTACAATATTTTACTGATCTTTGATGAAGTGATTACTGCATTTGGTCGAATGGGACGTTGGACGGGCGCTGAATATTTTGGTGTAACTCCTGATATTTTAAATTTTGCGAAACAAATTACAAATGGGGCAATTCCTTTGGGTGGGGTCGTTGCGAGCAGTGAAATTTATAATACTTTTATGGAACAAGACCTTCCCGAGCATATGGTTGAATTTCCACATGGTTATACTTATTCAGCACATCCTGTTGCTTGTGCTGCAGGTCTCGCGACCTTGGCAGAAATTAAAAATCGCCAATTAATTGAAAGTTCAGCTGAATTAGCCCTACATTTTGAAAATTTATTGCATGAATTGAAAGGCTCACCTCACATTATAGATATTCGTAATTGCGGTCTAATTGGTGCAATACAGCTAGCAGCAAGAGATTCAGATAGTTCAATACGACCCTTTGAATTGGGGATGCAATTATGGAAAAAGGGTTTTTATGTCCGCTTTGGTGCAGATACGCTTCAGTTTGGCCCTATGTTTAATTCAGAGCGTGATGATTTAGAACGGTTATTTAATGCTGTTGGAGATTGTTTATATTCTGTTCGGTAATTCTAATTGGTATGAATGCAACTGTTAAATCATTTTACAAATTTAAATCTCAAGCTGAAAACAGCTTGAGATTTATCAATTTACTCAACACAATAAAAAATTGAAAAGTGTTTGAAGCTAATACCTTAACACTTTATATAGGTGATTATTACCCTTTATTCTACTTGGGATAACAACCAATTATAGACTATAGCTAGTGCATCAGATTTTTCAGGCCGACGAGGTGTCACTAAATAAAATCCTGTATCCGTAACAATTTCCTTTTCAAATACTTTAATGAGTTTTCCTGTTTCTAGGTCTGAAGTTACGAAAATAGGATTGGTAAGCGTAATTCCTTGACCCGCAATCGCTGCGTCTATTGCCAGTAGTGTTTGATTAAAGCGTATATTTTTAAATAGATTTTGATTATTTAATAAAGGGATGGTTTCTAAAAAAAAATGCCAAAGATTGTTTGCATCGTGCAGTAATGTGTACTGCTGTAATTCTTCAAGTGCCAGTGGTCTTTTATCAGCAGGGATTAAATTTGGGTTGGCTACTGCAATAAAAGAATCTTTTAACAGTAACTGTGTGTTCAAACCAGCTCCAGAAGGAGGTTTCCCATACCGAATAGCGATATCCACGGCATCATTCTGAAAATGAGACAGTCTTTCTGTCGCTAAAATCTGTAAATCAATATCTGGGTACTGCTGTGTAAAATTATTCAGTCTTGGAATTAACCATTTCGATGCAAATGTTGGAGTTACGCTAATCGTTATGTGATTTGATTGATGTCGAAAAGATTGGGTAGCTTCATAGATTAAATTAAAAGCCTGACCAATACTTTGCGCATAGTTCCGACCATTCATCGTTAAAATAATCCCTTTAGGGTGGCGTTCAAATAATTTTGAACCCAGCTCATCTTCTAGACTTCTAATTTGCTGAGCAATAGCACTTTGAGTGACGTGCAATTCCTCCGCAGCTAATTTGAAATTTAGATGTCTACTTGCAGCTTCAAATGCTTTTAAAGCATTCAGTGAAGGTAATCTATTAAGTTGCTTCATGCTGTAGTTTTTCTACACCAAATGAGGAGAAAAGATTAAGCCGGCTGCACAAGCTCCTATGCTAATCTGACTTTAATGTCTGAGTTCTAATGAACTCTTCTATTATTGAGGATAGCATAGATGACTGTAGAAAAAGTAGCACTAATCATGGCAGGTGGCAGTGGTATGGGAGCTGCTGCTGCACGAAAATTGCATCAAGAAGGCTATCATATCGGTATTCTTTCATCTTCTGGAAAAGGTGAGCAAATTGCAAAAGAATTAGATGGCATTGGTGTGACAGGTACAAATCAATCTCCTCAGGATATTCAAAATCTTGTTGAACAAGCATATGAAAAATGGGGGCGGGTAGATGTACTGGTCAATAGTGCAGGACATGGACCACGAGCTCCGATTTTAGAGATCACAGATGAGCAATGGCATTTAGGCTTAGACACCTATTTATTAAATGTTATTCGTGCCACTCGACTGGTTACACCAATTATGGAAAAACAGAATGCTGGTGTAATTATTAATATTTCTAGTGCTTGGACATTTGAACCCAGTGAGATGTTTCCAACCTCAGCAGTTTTTCGCGCAGGCCTTGCTTCATTTACTAAAATTTTCGTGGACAAGTATTCTGCGAATAATATACGCATGAATAATATTCTTCCTGGGTGGATTGATAGTTTGCCTGAAACGGAAGAGAGAAGAAATTCTGTACCACTGCAAAGATATGGTACGAGCGAGGAAATCGCGTCAACAATCAGTTTCCTAGCTTCTGATGGGGCAGCATATATTACGGGGCAAAATATTCGTGTAGATGGTGGTATTACACGTTCAGTCTAACCTTGTTTCATCACATCAATTGGTTAAGCCTCGTAATTTAATTTACGAGGCTTTTTAAGTGAGTAAAAAAGATGGCAGCATTGATTCTAGGGAAATCGTCTAAATTAGATGTGACAAGGAAAATCATCTCAGTTGTTATTTTTACAGCTTTTTCATATTTATCGGTTGGATTGCCTTTAGCAGTTTTACCCAACTTTATTGTAAATGAACTGAAATTTACTCCATTTATAGTTGGTTTGATTATCAGTCTACCTTATTTGACCACGTTGTTTACTCGCCCTACTGCTGGAAAGCTCGTCGATATAAAAGGCTCAAGATATGTCGTTCTTCTAGGTTTAATTTGTTGTGGCTTAAGTGGAGTGTTCGCATTTTTTGCATTATGGGGAGATGAGTATCCTATTTTATGTCTATCATTACTCGTTATTTCTAGATTATTTTTAGGATGTAGTGAGAGTTTTTGTAGTACAGGAGCAACATTGTGGGGAATCCAATTAGTTGGACAGCAAGAAACTTCACGGGTAATTTCATGGAATGGTGCGGCAACCTATTTATCAATGGCAATTGGTGCTCCCTTGGGAGTATTTTTTAATGCTCAATTTGGAATTTTTGGTTTTGCAGTTTTCACAGTAATTCTTGCAGTTATTGGGTTATCTCTGGCTTATCGAAAACCGGGTATACGGACTGGAAATGTAAGACCTGAAGGGCTGCCAATGATTACAGTATTATCAAGAGTATGGGTATTCGGTTTAGGTCAGGCTTTAGGTACCTTAGGTTTTGGAGTGCTTTCTACTTTTGTTGCATTATTCTTCTTGGAGAAGGGCTGGGATAATGCAGCGATTGCTCTCACTTTATTTAGTGTTGGTTTTGTTGGCGCACGATTTATTTTTTCTAATACCATTGAGCATTTTGGTGGGAAAAGAGTTGCACTATGGTGCTTTTTAATTGAAGCCTTAGGATTACTCATTATATGGCAATCAGAGGATCGAATCATTGCTTATATTGGAGCATTTTTTGTAGGAGTTGGTTTCTCTATGGTTTTTCCTGCTTTGGGTGTGGAAGCCATGAAAAAGTTTAGTGATGAAAATAAGGGCGTTGCCTTAGGTGTGTTCACAGCATTTTTTGATATTGCATTGCTATTCATTGGTCCAATAGCTGGAGTTCTGATTCCTATTATTTCGGTGCAGGACTTATATGGGGTGATGGGAGGTGTGACTTTAGTATCAATTCTTATACTCTATTTCTTATTTAACAGAGAAAATAATAAGAACTACGAATAAGTACATTGAATGATATGACAAGAGTATTGTGTTTAAACCACAATACTCTTTTTTTAACTTAACGAACGTAATCCGCACCAGTAATGTCGATGGTTGCACCCGTTGTATGGCGTGCACGACCTGTTGCCAAGAAAGCGACCATTTCAGCAACATCGCTTGCAGGGGTGACCTCACCTAACGGTAAATTAGCCAATACTGATGGTTCAATAGCACCATCAGCTAAATCTGTTGCGACCCATCCAGGAGCAATTGCATAAGCAAGAATATTATCACGACCATATCCTCGGGCAATACCCTTAGTTAAAGCTAATAATCCACCTTTTGCTGCACCATATGCGAGATGTTCAGCATCATCGCCACGGTGTGCTGAACGGCTGGTAATATTTATAATAATACCACCTTGATGTTCCTTAAAATGTAATAAAGCTAATCGACAAAGTTCTGCTGGAGCCGTTAGATTAATTGCCATATTGCTTTCCCAGCCATCACGCCATGATTTGGCAGATGAGATATCTGACGATAACCATGCTCCTGCATTATTGACCAGAACATCAATATGACCGTAAGCAGCAACTGCTTCATTCCACAAAAGTTCAACAGCATCAGCACTACCTAAGTCACCTAAGACTAAGTGCGCACGTTCTCCTAATTGGTTTAAAACTTCTTGTAACGCAGGTGTAGAACTACGGGCATGCATTACAACTTGTGCACCACGTTGATGTAAAAGCTTTGCTGTAGCAAGTCCGATTCCTCTTGAACTGCCAGTGATAAAAATAGTTTTACCCATTAAATCATTAATGAAAGTATTGATAGTTGTCATAAATCTTCCTTTAAGCTACAGCTTGAGCACCAGTAATTTCGATACATGCACCACAGGTAAATTCTGCTTCCTTTGAAGCTAAGAATGCAATTAATGCAGCAACTTCTTCAGGTTTACCAATACGACCGAAAGGAACCATCGCATCTAAATCAGCAATAGTTTTACCTTTTTCAGCAATCCCTTTTTCTAACATTGGGGTATGAATCTCACCTGGACAAACAGCGTTCACTCGGACTTTATTGGGTGCATAATCACGCGCTAAACTCTTTGTGAAAGCAACGACCGCAGCTTTACTCACGTTATAAGCGATGTGACCAGGGGCAGGGGTTAAACCCCATTGCGATGCAGTGTTTACAATAGCACCACCACCTGCTGCAATCATTTTGGGTAAAACCGCTTGGCATAAATGAAACAGAGCATTGACATTAACTGTCAAACTTAACTGCCAATCAGACTCAGATGTGTTGAGTAAGTCACCACGTCGCATAGCACCTGCATTATTAACAAGTACATCAATATGCCCATATTTGGCTTCTACTTGTGCAATAGCATTGTGACAAGCTTTTCCATCAGTTAAGTCAAATACTAGGCTTTCAGCTTTTCCACCTGCACTGAGAATATCATTTACAGTTTGTTCTGCTGTTGTTGTGACCGCATCCGCTACAATGACATTTGCACCTTCGGTTGCAAAACGTTTTGCTGTGGCTGAACCAATGCCACCACCAGCACCTGTTATTAATACTGTTTTTCCTACAAATCGAGCCATTCTATTACCTTATCCCTATAATTAATTAAGTCCACATGTACATTGCATACATATATGTATGCAATGTACATGTGGACTTTTCTAGTGTCAATTGTCAAAGTGATGAAGTATTTTTATGCTTTACTTTTTAAGCATAAATATTTCGATTCAATTGAATTAAAAGCTATTTAACTTAAGTGTATTACTTGATTTTTGGCAAAACTGATATTGAATTAACGGATATAGCTACCACCATTGATATCTATAGTGGAACCATTTAACGATAATTGGGATGGTCTAAGTAAGAAAGAAACGAGTTCTGCTAATTCTTCAGATTTAACCAATTCACCAACGGGTATTTCGCTCATTGCTGCTTGTTGTGCACTATTGGAAATTGCATTTTCGGACAGTTCAGATTCAACCCAACCCGGTGCAATGGCTACAGCCGTAACTCCATCTTTTGCAAAAGAACGTGCAATTGACTTAGTTAAATTAATTAATGCTGCTTTACTACAGCCATAAGGTAATGCTTCAGCAACGTAACCACGTTGTGCAGCTCGACTGGCAATATTAATAATCCGACCACCACCATTTAATTTAAAATGAGCAATCGCATTTTTAGAAAGATCTGCTGCAGAAAAGAAATTAATTTGAAACTCTTTTTTCCACACAGACTGCCATAACTCAGGCTCTGAATGAATATCAATTTCAGTTCGGATACTTGCGCCATTTACAACGGCATGAATTTCTTGAGCTACTTGAATAGCACTATCCCATAAAGTGAAGGCAGAATCAGGAATGGATAAATCTGCTTGAATGATCCAACCATGATTATTAATTTCAGAGAGTAGTGCTTCAGCTGATTTTCTATCATTTTCATATTGAATAATCACTTTAGCACCATCATTCGATAGTTTTTTTACAATTGCTTTTCCTATGCCATGTGATGACCCAGTGACAAGTATGGTTTTATTTTTAAGTGGTTGTTGCATCGTATTTTCCTTCACTTGGTTTTAATTTGAAATTAGTTAAATAGAGACAGTGTTTCAGTTTTAAAATTAAATGGCGTTGTACCGGTACAACGTTTAAACATATGTGAAAATCCTGAAATGCTGTCATATCCTAGATCTTTAGAAATATGTTCTAAGGATAAATTTTCATTAAGCTTAAGGATCATATTTTTAATTTTTAATTGAATTAATACGTCATACAGACTCATACCCATCTCCTTGTGCCAGTATTCAACTAATGTTTTATTCTGCATGTCCAATTTGTTCTCAATATCTAGGGTATTTTTTTTATTAATTTTTTGAGTTAATGCAGCTAGAAGTATGAAACTTAAATGTATATCGCAGATCATGGGGAGTAAGTTTTTAGAACAATTTAATGTCCTCAACTGATCAAGTAATACTTGCTTTAAATTGACTTCTTGAAGAGAGTCATTGAATGATATTTCTTTTTGTTCCTTATAGTATCTTAAGATTGAATCTATGAACGGGGTCATTCTAATTAAACAGATAGTATCTGGGAATATTTTAGCTTTAGTTTTAATCAAGCTGTATTCTACTGAACATACTTCAATTACATCATTTGAATATTTTTTTGGGATCCAGAGTGCATAAGAAGGAGGGATATCAATTAAATTGGAATTAATGATTAAATGTGAGGTACGTTTGAAGGGATAGAGTAAAAATCCAAAATTAGAATAATTTTTATAATTAATTGATCGATTTTTTTTAGTGAAAAAATCACATTCTAGTAGTTGTTGCATTTTCTGTACGATCTTTTTTCTTGGGTATACAGTTATTTAAATTGTGTTAAAGCCAGAATGGGCTAGCTTTAACACAATGTTTGATGTTAGTTACAGTGTAGGCATTGAGAATTGAGCACCTTCTCGAACAGATGAAGACGGCCAACGTTGGGTAATGGTCTTACGACGAGTGTAGAAACGAATACCATCTGGACCATACACATGAAGATCACCGAATAATGAACGTTTCCAACCACCAAAACTGTGGTAAGCGACAGGAACAGGAAGAGGAATATTTACACCCACCATACCAACAAGGACGTTATCGCAGAAGTAACGTGCAGCTTCACCATCACGAGTATAAATACATGTACCATTACCGTATTCATGCTTATTAATGAGTTCCAAGGCTTCTTCCATTGTATCTACACGGATTACTTGTAAAACTGGTCCGAAGATTTCAGCTTTATAGCTTTCCATTTCTGGAGTAACGTTATCAATTAAGGTTGCACCAACATAGAAACCATTTTCATAGCCATTAACTGTAGCAGCACGACCATCTACAACAATTTTTGCACCTTGTTGCTCTGCACTTGTAATATGACCAACAACTTTATCTTTGTGTGCTTTGGTAATGACAGGCCCAAAATCATTACTATTGATAGAATAGGCACCAAATTGAAGTGATCCGATTGCTTTTGATAAGTTTTCGATTAATTGATCACCAATCTCCTGACCTACAGTTACCGCAACAGACAAGGCCATGCAACGTTCGCCAGATGAACCAAATGCTGCACCAAGTAGAGAGTTAACTACATTATCAAGGTCAGCATCTGGCATAACAATCGCATGGTTTTTTGCACCACCTAACGCTTGGCAGCGTTTACCATTTTCAGCTGCTGTCTTATAAATATATTCAGCAATTGGAGTAGAGCCTACAAAACTTACAGCTTGAACACGGCTATCTGTTAGTAAAACATCTACAGCTTCTTTGTCACCATTAACGATGTTCAAAACACCTTCTGGTAATCCAGCTTGGTACAGCAGTTCGCCCAAAAACATTGTAGAACTCGGATCACGCTCAGATGGTTTCAAAACGAAAGTGTTACCGCAAACGATCGCCATTGGAATCATCCACAATGGAACCATTGTTGGGAAGTTGAATGGAGTAATACCAGCAACAACACCTAAAGGTTGGAAATCACTCCATGAGTCAATATTTGGACCCACATTTTTAGTGAACTCGCCTTTTAATAATTCTGGAGCACCACAGGCATATTCAACAACTTCGATACCACGTTGTAATTCACCTTTTGCGTCATGCAGAATTTTTCCATGCTCTTCACCAATTAGGTGGGCAATTTTTTCAGCATTTTGTTCAAGTAATTCTTTAAATTTAAATAGAATACGGGCACGACGTAATGGTGGCGTATTTTTCCATGCAGGAAAAGCTTCTTGAGCAGCTGCAATTGCTTCTTCAACAGTTGCTTTTGATGCTAAAGCTACTTTTTTACTGACTTCACCTGTTGATGGGTTAAAGACATCTTGTGTGCGGTCAGTATCGTGAATTTTCTTACCATTGATTAAATGCCCAACGACATCTAATTGACTAACAATATTTAACTGGTTCATGTTATCGCTTCCTTAATTATTGAAAACTAATTTCTGTTAAAACTTCATCGTAAATTTTTAAAGCTTCGAGGACTTCTTCTTTAGTGACAATACATGGAGGAACTACATGAATTCGATTGTCAGCAATAAAAGTGAGTAATCCTTTATGCGCACATAAGTTTTTAATTTCGGTCATTGCTTGTGCTGAAACACGTTCTTTTGATTTCTTACAATTCACTAACTCAATTGCCCAAAACACACCTGCACCTCGGACTTCACCAATCATGCTATGTTTTTCAGCAAGTTGATTTAAACCTGGGCCAAGTACTTCATTGCTAATGTATTCAACATTTTCTAGTACTTTTTCTTCTTTCATGGCATCAATTGTTGCAACGATTGATGCCATAGCCAGAGGATGTCCTGAATAGGTTAACCCGCCAGGGAAAAAGTTTGTCTCAAAGTGATTGCTTATCTTTTCTGAGATGACAATACCACCTACTGGTACATAGCCAGAATTTACGCCCTTAGCAAAAGTGATCAGATCAGGAGTTACACCATAATGTTCCAGGGCAAACCATTTTCCTGTACGGCCAAATCCAGCCATAACTTCATCAAAAATCATGATGATGCCGAATTCATCGCAGAGTTGGCGAACACCTTGCATGTAATTTTTAGGTGGAACTAAGATACCTGCGGTACCAGGAAGGCTTTCTAATAGAATGGCAGCAATGGTCGTTGGACCTTCGCTTTCAATGATACGACGTAAGTGTTGTAAGGCACGTTCACACTCTTCAACTTCATTAGTCGAATGGAATTCGGTGCGATATAAATACGGACTAAAGAAATGGATATGACCACGAGCATATTCATTTGGAAGGCGGCGTGCATCACCAGTAGCTACAATCGCAGCACCTGTATTACCGTGATAAGAACGGTAAGAAGATAAAACTTTTGTCTTCCCAGTAAATAATCGAGCCATACGGATGGCATTTTCATTCGCATCAGCACCACCGTTGGTAAAAAATACCTTTTTAAAACCATTTGGTGCTAATTCTAAAATTCTTTTGGCTGCTTCATTACGTGCAAGATTTGCTGTCGAAGGTGCAATAGTGGCTAATTCTTTTACTTGTTTAACAATTGCATCTACAACTTTTGGATGCTGGTGTCCAATATTGGTATTGACCAATTGACTGCTGAAATCAAGATACTCGCGACCATCAAAATCCCATAGGCGTGAACCTTTACCAGATTTGATAACTAAAGGATTTAAATTTCCCTGTACAGACCATGAGTGAAATACATATTCACGATCCTTGTCATGAACTTCATCATTATTAATGACAGATACATGTGCAATTGAAGACATATCCATAATTGTTCCTATTAATGGTTAAAAAATTAACCGTTTACACTCATCAACGAATAACCACTTCTTAATTCTAGATGGGCTGATTATTCAATCGGTTCACAGAGGTCATGTTAGACATATGAAATTAATGTATGCAATATTGTATGCACTGAGATTATGGTATGAAAATTCTCCTGTCAATCAATAAATGAGAGTTTTTTTCATATTATTGTTTTTTATCGACTTTAATTTTATTAAGTTATTGATATATATGATTTAGATATTTTAAAAATAGATTCTGTTAATGTTCTAGTAAGAATAGTTTGAAATTACTCGAAAAAATAAAATATAAAAAATAAATTTATCCAATTAAGTTTATTTTTAGAATTTAAAGTTATTAAGTGACTGAAATTTAATAATAATATTTGAGTATTTTTGATGGTTGTAAAATTATTGACATTTAAATGAAATAATTATAATGTTTGTGTATGCAATATTGTACGCAAATCAAAATCTGATGCTAATCAAGCTGCCATAAACTTATTTAGTACATGCTGATTATCTGAAAAGAGCAAAGGATTTATAAATTAATTTAAGGAGATAAAAATGTTAGAAGGTATTCTTCCTGCATTGGTTACACCATTTGATGACAACAACCAAGTGGACTACAAGACTTTAGTTGACATTATTGAGTATCAATTAAAAGCAGGCGTAAAAGGTTTTGTACCGTTAGGTTCTACTGGTGAATACTATGCTTTAACAAATGAAGAGCGTCGTGAAATTCTCAAAGTCGTAAAAGAAACAGTGGGCGACCGTGGCATTTTGATTGCTGGTGCGAATGGTTCTTGTACACGTGAAGTTCTAGAACAAGTACAGCAAACAGTTGATCTAGGTTATACAAACCTACTTATTGCACCACCGTATTATGCATTACCTTCTCAGGAAGAATTGATTGCGCATTACAATGCAATTCTTGAAGCTTTCCCACAAATTAATATTGTTTTATATAACTATCCAGTTCGTACAAATGTCGAAGTGGGCTACGATGTTCTAGAAGCGTTTAAAGATCATCCGCGTGTAATCGGTATTAAAGAAAGTAGTGGCAACTTGTTGCGCGCAATTGAAATTGGCGGGAAATATAAAGATAACTATCAGTTATCTTGTGGTTCAGATGACCAAGCCCTTGATTTCTTCTTGTGGGGTGCTTCTAGCTGGATTTGTGGGCCTGCGAACTGTTTCCCAAATAAAGTAGTGGACATTGTTAACAAGCATACTTCAGGTGATATCAAAGGTGCGCAAGATGTAATGCGCCAATTATTCCCTGTAATGGCTATTATGGAAAATGGAAAATTTGTTCAGAAAGTCAAATACGGTTGTGAATTGTCAGGTTTTAAAGTTGGTAATGCTCGTATGCCATTATTACCTTTGACTGATGCAGAAAAAGCTGAATTTAAAGCTGCTTTTGATGCAATCAATGGTTAATCAGTGAAATGGAATCCATGTATGTAACTACATGGGTTCTATCTCGACTTTCTTAATCAAGAAGTTTACTTGATATTAATCAATGGAATGCTGAAATGTCAGAAGAGTCTAATACAAAAAAAGCAGTAGTAGTGGGTGGCGGTATTGTTGGGATTTGCTGCGCATTGTATCTACAAAAACAAGGTTTCAATGTTACTGTAATTGATCCTGCAGAAGCAGGAGAAAGCACAGCTAAGTGGAGTTGCGGTCAAATGGCTGTGAGCGAAATTATTCCACTTTCTAAAAAAGGAATCTTGAAAAAAATCCCTGGCTGGCTAATAGATCAGCAAGGTCCATTGGCTTTAAGACCTTCAGCATTTCCAGGCATTATTCCATGGTTTTTACAGTTTTTAGCATGTTCTCGTGATGCGCGAATTGAAGAAATTGCGAGTTCTTTAGCTTCATTAACTCATCATGTTTATGAGGATTATGAAATACTGCTAGAAGATTGTGCAGATAAAAGTTTGTTAGGCACTCGACCAATTCTTGAACTTTTTGATAGTCCAGATGATATTGAGCATGAAAAGAAATATCTCGAGCTTAGACAGCGCTTTGGTTTCAAGCATCAAATTTTAGATGAAAAAGATATTTCAGATCTTGAACCAGTTTTTGCAGGAAAATTTAAACACGGTCTTTTATTTAATGATTGGACTGCTGTAAAAGATACCAAAGGATTCATTGCTGCGTTGACTGAAAGTTTCATTGCAAAAGGGGGTAAAAGAATATCCTCTGAAGTGGTTGAACTAAGAGAAAATGGGAATAAAGTAAACCAAATTCTTTTAAGTAATAATCTGTTAATTGATACTGATTATGTTGTTATGGCTGCTGGCGTAGGTTCAAAACTGTTCTCTAAACAATTAGGTATTAATCCACCTTTAGAGGGAATAGCTGGATACCAAGTTGTACTTCCAAATTCAGGTGTTGAAATTAAACATTCTACAATTTATGCCTCTGGCGGTTTTTGTTTTGCGCCAATGACAAGAGGATTGCAAATTGGCGGAACAATTGAATTTGCTGCAGCTGGTGCTAAACCGAATATGAAGCGTGCTGAAATTATTTTAAATAAGGCCACTAAAATCATACCTGAGTTAAATACGGATGGTATTGAATATGGGGTTGGATACCGCCCATTTTTGCCAGATACCAAGCCTATTATTGATATCAGCCCACGTCTCCCTAATGTTGCCTTGGCTTTCGGACATGGGCAACTCGGTCTTACTTTAGGTGCAACCACTGGACGTTTAGTTGCAGAAATCCTGACCCAAAAAACCCCAAAAATTGATTTAACACCTTTTAAAGCTACGCGATTTTAAGTTTTTAAGAAATTAAGGAAAATAGAAATGAGTTATGACCAACTTTATATTAATGGACAATGGATTCCGACACAAAAAGGTGGAACCTTTGCAAGTATCGATCCGAGTAATGAACAAGTAATTGCTCAAGTTGCAAGTGCAACAAAGGAAGACGCAGAGAAGGCAGTTATTGCAGCTCGTGAAGCATTTGATAATGGTCCGTGGTCAAAATTTACGGGTAAAGAAAGAGCGGTCTATTTAAGAGCAATCGCAAATGAAATTCGTAATAACTTACATGAAATTTCTTCCTTAGAAGTTAAGGATAACGGCAAACCATATCCTGAAGCTGAATGGGATATTGCAGATGCAGCGGGTTGTTTTGAATTCTACGCAAATCTAGCTGAAACTTTAGATGAGGAAAAAGAACAAAATATTCAATTAGGTGATGATCGTTTTAGCTGCGTAGCAACTAAAGAACCTGTTGGTGTGGCTTGCGCGATTATCCCTTGGAATTATCCTTTATTAATGGCTGCGTGGAAAGTCGCTCCAGCATTAGCTGCGGGTTGCACTATGATTTTGAAGCCGGCAGAAGTAACCTCTTTGACTGCGATTGAACTTGGACGGATTGCTGAAAAAGTTGGTCTTCCAAAAGGTGTTTTAAATATCCTAACTGGTTCAGGTCGTGAAATTGGTCCATATTTAACAGATCATCCAGATATTGATAAAGTTGCTTTTACTGGTAGCGTCCCAATTGGTCAACAAATCATGCGCTCAGCAGCGTCTAATGTGAAGAACATTAGTTTAGAGCTGGGTGGAAAATCGGCATTCATTGTTTTTGATGATAGTGATATTGAAGACGCTGTTGAATGGATTATGTTTGGTATCTTTTGGAATCAAGGACAGGTTTGTTCAGCAACTTCCCGTGTATTAGTGCAAGAAGGGATTTATCCAAAACTATTAGCACGCTTAGCTGAAGAAAGTCAAAAGATTAAAATTGGTAATGGGTTTGAGGAAGGCGTCAAGCTAGGACCTCTTGTCAATCAAAAGCAATATGAAAATGTCACAGCTGCGATTCAACGTGGTGTCGAGGACAATGTAAAACTTCTAAGTGGTGGTAAAAAGCCAGAAGCTTTTACTCAAGGCTATTACATTGAGCCAACGATTTTTGTTGATGTACCAGAAGATCATCCACTCTGGGTAGAAGAAATTTTTGGTCCAGTCGTCAGTATTCGTTCATTTGCAACTGAAGATGAAGCGATTAAATCTGCAAACAATTCTATCTTTGGTTTGGCTGGTGCAGTAATGTCAAAAGATATAGAGCGTTGCAATCGTGTAGCTCGTAAACTTCGTGCCGGCATCATCTGGATTAATTGTTCTCAACCGACATTTACAGAAGCACCATGGGGTGGTTACAAACAAAGTGGTATTGGCCGTGAATTAGGAATCTGGGGACTTGAAAACTATTTAGAAGTTAAGCAAATTACGAGCTATAACAGTCAAGAACCTTGGGCTTGGTATATTCAATAAGGAAGTAGCATCATGCGTTGGGAAAAAACGATTCAACTTGTAGATGTTCATTGTGAAGGTGAAGTTGGAAAAGTGATTACTGGGGGAGTATTAAATATTCCTGGTAATACAATGGTCGATAAAGTGAATTACCTGAATGAAGTTGATGATAGTTTGCGTCGGTTCGTAATCCAAGAACCGAGAGGATGTTTACAAATATCGGTCAATCTATTGTTACCTCCTACAGTACCTAACGCTGATGCTGCGTTTGCAATTTTCCAAGCCGATAAAACTCATCCCATGTCTGGAAGTAATAGTATTTGTGTGACGACAGCGCTATTAGAAATGGGTATGGTTCCTATGCAAGAGCCAGTGACAACTGTTGTCTTAGATACAGCCGCAGGACTGGTTACCGCTCAAGCGCATTGTAAAGATGGGCGATGCGAAGGAGTTACATTGGAAATGATGCCAGCCTTTGTCGAGCAATTAGATGCTGAGATTGAGGTTGAACCCTTTGGGAAAATCAAATTTGATATCGCATTTGGCGGTGTTTATTACGCATTAATTAATGTTGATCAAGTAGGTTTAACTATAACGCCAGATAATGCGCGTAAATTAGCTAATTTAGGAATTGAGCTTAGAAATATCATTAATAAAAGATTTCATGTGCAACATCCAATATATTCAGATATTAATGAAATTGCTTATGTAATGTTTAGAAACCAATTAGATCGCACAACTGTGCAAACTTGTACAACACTACCTCCAGGTCGAGTTGATCGTTCCCCATGTGGTACAGGTAGTTCTGCAAATCTTGCAACGCTGGCTAAAAGAGGTCTCGTTCAACTTGGTGATGAACTGATTTCTCAGTCAATTATTGGTGGCAAATTTAAAGTAAAATACGCAGATAATGCTCAGATTGGTAATAAGTCAGCGATTATTCCTAATATCACTGGTCGAGCATGGTTATATGGTATTCATCAACTTGGGGTAGATCCGACTGATCCATTATCTGAAGGCTTTATGGTGAGTGATACGTGGGGAGAAGGTCTATAATTAAATATATTCAAAATTTGGGCAACGTCTATGAATAGTATAGTGAAGAAAGAAACGGAAGGCGTTAAGAGAAGGCATAATGGTAAATATGTCTATGATCAATTACGTGAAGAAATCTTAACTTTACAACTTAAACCGAATTCACAGCTAGATGAAATATCTCTAGCTGAAAGGTTTGATGTGTCTCGTTCACCTGTCAGAGATGCTTTAGCTCGTTTAGTGGCTGAAGGTTTGGCAATGACCTTACCGAATCGAACCACGATTGTACGACCATTTAATTTGCAAGATTTTTCTCAATACATTAGTGCATTAGACTTATTGCAGAGAGCAGTAACTCGTCTTGCTGCTGCCAATTGTACATTAGCTGATATCAGGAAAATCAAAGAGTTTGATATCTCTTACGTTCAAGCAGCAAAAGAAGGTGATTACAAACTTATGCTGGAACAAAATAAGCTGTTGCATCTTGAAATTGCCCGTGCAGGACGTAATCCTTATTTAGTTGAATACTATGAACGGTTACTAGAAGAGGGGCAGCGGTTATTTTATTTACATTTCGATTATTTAGCTAAATCAACAAATTTTGAAAATTTAGAGAGTGATCATTTCGAGCTTATAAAAGCAATTTCTAATAAAGATATGGACCGAGCTGAACAAGAAGCCCATATTCATACAATATTATTTAGAGATCGTTTTATGGATCATATGAGAGAAAATTTAGTACAAGACATAAGCGTATCAATTTAATAACAATAATAAATCATACAGTTTTCAATTATACCAGTTCAGACTTAACTATCGGTCTGAGCTGGTTTTTTTATTTAAAAAACAATTAATTATATTGCAATAAAATGGTCATTTTTTTGTCATTTTTTTTGTTGACACAGCTTAATTATGAAGATATTTTAAATGTATGCAATATTGTACACATTGATTGAGCGTTAAAAATTTCATGTTCCTCTGCTCAGGAATTTTTAACAGAGAATCTCTTATTTTATTAAGAATTTTAAATGTGCAGTAGCTAAGACATATGTAGAGCAATTTGTGCATTTATTCTGATGTCAACAATATTGATTGTACGCGTGCTAAAAAATCGAGGTAACCCAAAGTTAGATCAAGGGATATTGATCTGACTTGAAATAAACCGAGCACCAAACTTATTAAAGAAGTAACTAATAATTTTGGTTAATAAGATAATTGTAAATATAAATGGAGTTAGGTTTTTATCTCTACAGACATAAACCTACGATATTTATAGGATGTAAAAATAAGGTGAAGGGAATGGAGCAAGTAATAGAAACAATAGTAGGGTATTTATGGAGCGATGCGCTTGTCTATCTGGCATTGATAGTAGGTATTTACTTTACTGTTATTACTCGTGGTATTCAATTTCGTTATTTCCGCGAAATGTTTCGAGTTATTCGTGAAAAGAAAGAAGATAGTACAGGTATTTCACCACGACAAGCACTATTTATGGCATTGGCTGGTCGTATTGGTGTAGGAAATATTGCTGGTGTAGCTTTTGCTATCGGTATGGGTGGACCTGGTGCAATCTTCTGGATGATTGTAATGGGTTTCCTAGGCAGTGCTTTAGCATTTTCTGAATCTACAATTGCACAACTCTATAAATTCAAAGAAGGTGATCAATACTATGGTGGTGTTCATTACTACATTGATCGTGGATTAAAGCTTAAACCTTTTGCTGCAATCTCCGCCTTAATTTTAATCGTTGCTTATACAGTCATGATGCCTGGTATTCAAATGAATACGATTGCAACAACATTCAAAGCAACCTTTGATATTCCACCATATGTTTCCGGTATTTTTGTCACGATTGGTATTGGCTTAATTATTTGGGGTGGAGTGAAAAGCATTGCACGTGCAGCAGAAAAAATTGTACCAACAATGTCTGGCTTATATGTTCTAGCTATGGTTGTACTATTGATTGCTCACTATGACCAAATCCCAGCTACTTTCATGTTAATTATAAAAAGTGCTTTTGGGATGGATGCTGTGTTCGGCGCCATTATTGGACATGCAGTGAACTGGGGTGTACGTCGTGCAGTATTTGCAAGTGCTGCAGGTGCAGGTGAATCTACATTTGCTTCTGCTGCGGCGATGACCTCTCATCCTGTAAAACAAGGATTAATACAAGCATTTTCTATTTTCTTTGAAACAGCCTTTATTTTAACAAGCTCAGGTTTAATGGTTTTAATTACAGGGATGTACAACGTTACTCCTCCAGGAAGTTCAACGCCTTTAGTAGAAAATGTACCTGGTGTTGCTGCTGGTGCTGAATGGACATCACTTGCCTTACAAACCACCTTCCATCAAGCAGGGTCATGGCTAATTTCTTTAGCAATTCTAGTATTTGCATTTACGACTTTAATGACCTATTACTACATTGCTGAATCAGGCATCTCATATTTTGATCGTAAAGGGAAATATCCAATTATTAAAACTATTGCAAAAATAGCCAGCTTAATTGCTCTATTCATGGGAAGTATCATGAATACGAAAACATTGTGGGCACTAGGGGATATTACTTTTGGCAGTATGGCATATGTCAACTTAATTACATTGGTGCTATTAAGTAAACCACTCATGAAAGCCTTAAAAGATTACGATTATCAACGTAAGCTTGGGCTAGATCCAGTCTTTGATCCGAGAAAAGCGGGTATTCAGGATGCTGGCTATTGGGAAGCTTATGCTGACAAAAAAAATGCATCAAATTCTGCTGTAATCAACAATGATCAAATAAATTCTATAAAAAAAAACTCCGATCGTAAAAGTGCATAAATCTGATTACTTATAAAAAGTTGTCAGGTGTCTCAATAATTTCTCTCTTCTAATTTCGAATTTTAAGAGAGAAAAGACCTACATAAAGGAAGTATGAAATGGTTAATTGGAGAAATTATCTTCTTCTTGGCGGAGCTTTATCTATAGTTTCAACTCAGGTACTTGCCGAAAATTTTAGCTACGGCAATAGTGATACTGATTTAGGTAAAGTTACAATTTCTGGATGGTTAAGAGCGAATATTCAAGATAAAGATTATTCAGACAATGACCATAAATTAAAATTTGACGCAGCTAAGCTGGCTGTGAAATATGATGCAAAGCATTTCTTTGGAAATTTTGAATATCGTTGTTACCAGTTCGATAAAATCTGTGATTTTTCATCACTTGTAGATGCAAACTTAGGATATAAAGTTAATGAAAATAATAAATTAACTTTAGGTATTCAAGAAGTTCCATTTGGTCCTGGTCGAGGCTGGTCAACTAGCTGGTATGGTGGCGTTTTGATTAATGCTGGCTTGGAAGATGTGCATAACCTAGGCATTGGTTATTCAACTAAACTTTTTAATTCAACAACAATAGATGCGACTTATTTTGTTAAAGATGCAGGTAATTATGTTGGTAAAAGTTTAGATTCTTCGCGTTATTCAGCTAACTATGTAAAACCTGATGATACGACGGATCCAAATGTAGAAGAAAAGAATATGTTCATTGGTCGTATACAGCAAGATATACCAATTTCGAGTTTTCCTGATTTTAAATTGAATTTAGGAGCATCCTACTGGTACTCCGATATTGAAAACCAAGATAACAATGAAACAGGACATAGAAAAACTTGGTCAGTGTTTAGCAAAATCAATTACAAGGATGCCAACATTACTTTAACTGCTGGAAAGCATGAATTAAGTAATCGAGACAGTTTAGGTCGTGATTATTCGGTAGTTGGCTCTTTTGATAGCTCTTATCGTTTAGCAAATGATGGAGATTTTTATACTGCTGATATCAATTATGTCTTTAAAGATATTCTATATGGTTGGTCATTAACACCTTATGCAACCTATAGTGCATATCATAAAGATAATAAAGAATATAAAACATCAACTCGAAATATATTTGGTGCACAAGCGGATAAAAATGATTTTTCAGTCGCAGTTGAGTATGTCGTAGGTAAGAATGATCCATTTGTTGGTGGTAATGCTAACTCATTCGCCGAAGGTGATAGTGGTGAATGGAGTAAATTATTGAATATATTGTTTTTTTATAGATTTTAACGATGCAAAGGTCTTCAAATATTCAATAGATTTGAAGATCTGAATTTTATTTAAATAATTTCTTATTTCTCCAAGTCTATTAAAAATGAAAGTTCGTTTTCATTTTTAAAAAATATAAAACTTGGCTGGTTATCCTTTTATAACAAAAGGATAACTAGCCAAAGAGATCACTATTTAAATTCTATCTCGTGATAACTACTAGGTAGAATTAATATTAATTGTTAGCTGACTATGAACACTATCCAAAAAATCCTCGTAGCAAACCGTGGTGAGATCGCTATTCGCGTCATGCGTGCAGCCACAGAATTAGGCATCCGTACCGTGGCGATTTATGCTGAAGAAGATAAATCAGCACTGCATCGCTTTAAATCCGATGAAGCTTATCGCGTAGGTGCAGGGAAAAAACCCATTGCTGCGTATCTAGATATACAGGACATCATACGCATTGCCCTTGAAGCTGGCGTTGATGCGATTCATCCTGGCTATGGTTTTTTATCTGAGAACCCAGAGTTTGCCGAAGCCTGTGCCGCCGCGGGTATACACTTTATTGGTCCAAAGCCCGAGGTTATGCGCCAATTAGGCAATAAGGTGATGGCGAGAAACGTGGCCATTCAAGCCAATGTACCGGTTATTCCAGCCACCAAAGCTTTACCGATGGAGATTGAACAATGCCAGCGCTTGGCAGCAGAAGTCGGTTATCCATTGATGCTGAAAGCCAGTTGGGGTGGTGGTGGTCGCGGCATGCGCGTGGTCGAGCATGAAAATGAGTTGGAAGATGCAATTCATGTTGCACGACGTGAAGCCAAATCTGCCTTTGGCAATGACGAAGTTTATCTAGAGAAGTTAATTCGTAATGCCCGCCATGTCGAAGTCCAGATTTTGGGCGATACCCACGGTAACTTGGTGCATTTATTTGAGCGCGATTGTACCGTTCAACGCCGCAATCAAAAGGTGGTTGAACGCGCACCCGCTCCGTATTTATCTGAGACACAACGCGAAGAATTATGTGAAGCTGCACTACGCTTAGCCCGTGCGGTGGATTATACCCATGCAGGAACCGTTGAATTCCTCATGGATGCAGTGACAGAACAGTTCTACTTCATTGAAGTGAATCCGCGGATTCAGGTTGAACATACCGTAACCGAAGAAATTACCGGCATTGATATTGTGAAAGCACAAATTCGAGTGACGGAAGGTGCACAGGTGGGGGATGGCAAAAGCTTTATTCCAGAGCAAGCCAACATCAAATTATTGGGGCATGCCTTACAATGCCGACTCACCACAGAAGACCCTAAAAATGGCTTTATGCCAGACTACGGACGCTTAACCGCCTTCCGCAGTGCGACGGGTTTTGGTGTACGTGTTGATAGTGGTACAGCCTATACAGGTGCGGTGATCACGCCTTATTACGACTCCTTACTCGCCAAAGTCACCGTTCGAGGTGCCAGTCGTGAAGAAGCCAATGCTCGTATGCTACGTGCATTACGTGAATTCCGAATTCGTGGGGTATCCAATAATTTGGCATTTTTAGAAAATGTCATTACCCATCCTTTATTTACCTCAGGGCATTGCACCACCAAATTTATTGATACCGCAACCGAATTATTTGAATGGAAGCCCAAACAGGATCGCGCGACCAAACTGCTCGATTTTCTCGGGGATATTACCGTCAATGGTCAGCCTGAAATGAAAGGGCGACGGATCCCCGCCGATGTTCCGACTGTGGTGGCCACCCCGAAGTTTGATCTGACTCAGCCACAAGCAGCGGGAACACGAGACCGGTTTAAATCACTGGGTGCTGAAGGTTTTTCAAAATGGATGCGCGACCAAAAACGCGTCTTGATTACAGACACCACCATGCGTGATGCCCATCAATCA
Source organism: Acinetobacter kanungonis (assembly GCF_009939195.1). Lineage (GTDB taxonomy): Bacteria > Pseudomonadota > Gammaproteobacteria > Pseudomonadales > Moraxellaceae > Acinetobacter > Acinetobacter kanungonis. The sequence goes on from NZ_JAACKC010000001.1 coordinate 69,071, forward strand.
TTATTTGCTACGCGTATGCGTACTGAAGATATGTTGGAGATTGCACCTTACTATTCACACATGGCCAGCGATTTGTTCTCCATGGAATGTTGGGGTGGTGCGACCTTTGATGTGTCCATGCGCTTCTTAAAAGAAGATCCTTGGGAGCGATTAGCCAAGTTACGCGAAGCGGTGCCGAATATCTTATTCCAGATGTTACTGCGCTCATCCAATGCAGTCGGTTATACCAACTACCCAGACAATGTGGTGCGTCACTTCATTGCTCAGGCTGCGGCAGGAGGGATTGATTTATTCCGTGTATTTGATTCGCTAAATGCGGTGGATAACATGCGCGTCGCGATTGATGCGGTACGAGAATCTGGCATGTTGTGTGAAACCGCCATTTGCTATACCAGTGATATCTTTGATCAGAGCCGTCGCTATAACCTCAACTATTATGTGGATATGGCGAAACAACTACAGAAAGCCGGTGCCAATATTCTGGCGATTAAGGATATGGCCGGTATCTGCAAGCCAGCTGCAGCACATGCCTTGGTCAAAGCCTTAAAAGAAGAAACAGGCTTGCCGATTCACTTCCATACCCATGACACCAGTGGGATTGCGGCAGCAAGTGTGCTGGCAGCCATCGATGCAGGTGTAGATGCGGTAGATACGGCCATGGATGCCATGAGTGGCTTAACCTCACAACCGAGCATGGGTTCCATCATTTCGGCACTCAAACACAGTGAACGAGATACAGGACTCAAATCCGAAAATATCCAGCAACTGTCGAATTACTGGGAAGATGTACGCCAGATTTATGCGCCATTTGAAGCAGAAATGCGCGCGGGCACAGCAGATGTCTATCATCATGAAATGCCGGGTGGACAATATACCAACCTGCGTGAACAGGCACGTTCACTCGGACTTGAACATCGTTGGTCTGAAGTTTCTGATGCCTATGCCGAAGTGAATTTGATGTTTGGCGATATCGTCAAGGTGACACCAACCTCGAAAGTGGTGGGAGATATGGCATTATTCATGGTCTCGAACAACTTTAGTTCACAAGACATTGCCAATCCAAATCAAGACATCGATTTCCCTGAATCAGTGGTTTCGCTGTTTAAAGGAGAACTTGGTACGCCAGCGCATGGTTTCCCTGAAGACTTGCAACAGAAAGTCCTGAAAGGTGTAAAACCCTTAAGTGATCGTCCTGGGGCAATTTTACCTGCGGTGGACTTAGATGGACAGCAAGCCATGCTGGCTGAAATCTATGACCAACCGATCAGCGAACAGCAATTGGCGTCTTACCTGATGTATCCCAAAGTATTTAAAGAGTTTATGCAACATCAACTCAAATATGGCACGGTCTCCAGCATTCCATCTTCGGCATTCTTTTATGGCTTAAAAGAGCAACAGGAAATCTCGGTCGAATTAGAAGCTGGAAAGACCCTTGAAATTAAACTGTTGGGACGTTCCGAGCCTAAAAATGGTCTGATTGATTTATTTATAGAGTTAAACGGACAACTGCGTTTGGTTCAAGTCAAACAGGCAGGGACCGAGGAAACAGCTCATCATCCGAAAGCCGATCCAAGCAATCCATTGCATGTGGGTGCGACCATGCCAGGCATGATCAGTACGGTAGCAGTGAAACCTGGTCAGACAATTACCAAGGGTGAAACACTGTTTACCATTGAAGCCATGAAGATGGAACTGGCGATTAAGGCAGAGAAAGACTGTGTGGTTCAAGAAGTTCTATTGGGTCCGGGCAAACAGGTGAAAAACTTGGATTTGGTGCTTGTAGTTCAATAAAGGGGTTTTAAATCTTTCAATGTAGGCTTATTCATTCTTTTAGGTGAATGAGTCTACAGAATTAAGTGGTTATTTAATTACTAAAAAGCTCAAAACTTATTCATTTTTGTATAAAAAGCAAAATATTAATATGCAAAATTAAGAATTTAAGATGTATTTTTATAAATTGTAAAATATAATCATTATCAATAAATTTTAGTGAAATACTCCTGTGTTTAAACGTCGCTTATTGCCTAGCCTCTTGCCACTTAGTTGTATAATGCCTGTATTTGCTAATGATCAAATCAGTGCTCTGCCTACCATCAGCTTACAAGCGACGAGTTCTTCCGAAGATGCTAAAAAGTCTTATAAAGTCAGCTCAGCCAGTTCCGCGACACGCACCAATACTTCACTAAAAGAAACACCTCAAGCAGTGACGGTTGTTCCTGAAACAGTATTAAAAGATATTCAAGCAACCCGTTTATCTGAGGCATTAGATGTCGCAGGTGTAGGGCGGGCAAATAATTTTGGAGGGCAAGGCTTAACGACCTTTACTTCACGAGGTTTCACCAGTGGTGAATATTATCGTAATGGTTTTCCCATTAACCGTGGATATCCGAATGCCCCTGATAGCAGTACCGTGGAACGCGTTGAAGTCCTAAAAGGAGCATCATCCAGTTTATATGGTCGTGGCGACCCAGGTGGAACATTTAATATTGTCAGTAAAACACCACAAGCAGAAAGAAAAACAACACTGGGATTAAGTGTAGATCAGGAAGGTCTATACCGTAGCACTGTAGATACGACGGGGTCTATAACAGACGATGGAAGTCTAACTTATCGCCTCAATTTAATGGGTGAAAATGGGGATACCTATCGTGATCATGTCGATTCCAAACGCTGGAATATTGCACCTGTCATTCAATGGACACCTACAGATGCGACCAAGCTCACATTAGAGGCTGATTTTTTACGTAATCAGCATGCCCTAGATCGTGGTTTTACCCGTTATGATGGACAACAAAAAGATTCTTTCGATTCCTCCGAATATTGGTGGGAGTCAGGCAAAGATCGAAATCGCTTATACAACAATAACGACATGCTACAGTTCCGTGTTGAACATGCGCTCAACGAAGCATGGAAATTGAATGTTGGTGCTCAATATTTAAATGGTAATCTGCATGGTTATGCTGTTGAGGCCAATGGGGTAAAAGCCGATAGCAATGGTGAAGTCATTACTCGCAACTATAATTGGCGTAACTTAGATTGGATTGATAAGAATTTCCAAGCCAATGTGGTTGGTCACTTTGATTTATTCAATTTAGAGCACACCTTGATTTCAGGGATCGAGCTTGAAGAGTATGACTATAAGTCTTATATCATCCGCTCTAAAGACGCTTTTGATCTCAATATCAATCAACCTTATGCCATACAATCCTTGCCAGAATTGGTGAATGTAACGACCAATGACCGAGAAAAATTAAAAAGCCAAGCATTTTTTGTGCAAGATCAAATTCGTATCACAGATCGTTTAAATACTTTGATTGCGATGCGTTTTGAAAACTACCAACAAGATTACAGTAATTTCGTGAACAACACGTCTTGGTCTACAGACAATAATGCATTTATTCCACGCGTTGGTTTAACTTATGACCTGACCGATCAATTCACTATGTACAGCAATATCAGTAAGTCATTTAAACCAAATTCTGGGGCAGATCGGAACAATCAAGGGTTTGATCCTGAAGAGGGGATTTCATACGAAATCGGCTCAAAATATGCTTTGTTAAATAATCAGCTTTCATTTGATACAGCAATCTATTATGTGAAGAAAGAAAATGTCTTAACACTCGATCCTTTAGATTCCACCAAAAGCATTGCCGCAGGCGAAGTGACCAGTAAAGGCCTAGATTTAAGCCTAGTTGGGAACATCACTCCTGAATGGAAAATTATTGGTAATTACGCATATGTAGATGCTGCTGTCAGCAAAGATAATACGTTGGAAAAGGGCACACGTTTAGCCAATATTCCTCAGGATTCATTTAATCTACTGAGTATTTATGAGTTTAAATCAGGCACATTCAATGGCTTGGGTTTAGGAATTAATCAACGATTTGTTGGTAGTCGTAAAGGGCAAACAGCCAATAACACCTACAACTTGGGAAGTTATGCGACAACAGACCTTATATCTTATTATGATTGGAACAAAGATATACGTTTAAGCTTTGATATCAAAAACATCTTTAACGAAGAATATGATGATAGCGCCTTTAACCGTTATGTCTATCCTGGACAACCTCGCACTGCGAAGTTTGGAGTGAGTTATAGTTTCTAATAATCAATAAAGCCAGCGTGAAAGCTGGCTTTTTTTACTAAACAGGAAAAGCTACTCTTAGGTGTTGTATCAGATTTAACTAATATAGATTAAAAGTCTAATTGATCAGTAATTTTTAAACTTTATTAATTTTTAACTTAGATACACTAATTGGTTCAATTAAAAAAAGTTTAAAAACTTAATCAATATATGATTTTTCCTTCTAAACTTTAACAGGAACTTTCTTAACACTCAGCCAGACTAAAGATATCGCAGTAATTGCCAACCAAGGAAGCAAAGCTAAATTCATCGTCTTCCAGCCAAAGATATCGAGCACAGCACCAGCACTAAAAGAACAGATTAGCCCAACCACAAAAACTGTCATATCATTGATAGCTTGAGCCTTGGCCTTCTCCTCTAAAGTGTATGTCTCTGTTAAGAGAGAAGTGCTGCCAATAAATAAGAAATTCCAGCCTATACCTAATAGAATTAATGAGGTTGCAAAAGAGAAGAAGTGGAAGCCTGATAAAGCCATTGCTATATAGCAAAGAAACAGTATTACTCCCATCAACATAATTTTTAGCGTACCAAAGCGAGCGATTAAGTTACCTGTAATAAACGAGGGCAAGAACATGCCTAAAACATGCAGCTGAATGACTGTGGTAATTGCACTGAGTTCATGATGGGAATGGCGCATGGCAATTGGCGTTGCCGTCATCCCTAAAATCATAATTCCATACCCAGTAATGGAGCCGAATAAAGCGACTAAATAAGTAGGCTGCGATACGATTTGGTACCACGGTCTACCAGCGCTAAAATCCGTTTTTATTTCAACTTGATCAGGAATTTTCAGGCCAGATAAAATTCCGATTGCCAATAGTGATACCACTGTAATAATGAGGAATGAACCGACATATTCCAAATGATTAAACATTGGACCACCAAAACGTGCGAGTGTAGGACCAATAATTGCAGCGACCACACCACCAGCCATTACGAAAGAAATGGCACGAGAGCGGAAAGCATCATCTGCAACTTCGCTGGCTGCAAAGCGATAAAACTGAGCAAAGGATTGATAAGAACCAACACAAAAAGTCCCTACAGCGAGCAGCGCCAGTGAACTATACATAATGCCTAGAGCTGCAATAATCCCTCCGATTACCCCTAATAATGCCCCCAAAAGAAAGCCTTTTCTTCTGCCAATATGAGCCATAAGTATAGATGCAGGGAACATCATAGTTGCAGTACCGAGAAACATCGCTGCAATTGGTAAAGTGGCAAGCAGTGGTGTATTGGCAATATTGGCGCCAGCTAAACCACCAATCGTCATGACCATCACAGATACAGTTTGAAAAAGGGACTGAGAACTCGCCAAGATAAGAACTTGGCGATGCATATTATTTTGAAGCATAGGAAACCTTTTTAAATGAGGCTTTTATCATAAAAGTTGGACTAAATATCTTGAGTCATTGTGAGTACAACACGGAATTGGGCACTTCCAGTTTTCATTCTTTGGTAGGCTTGCTGAGCCTGATGTAATGGAAAGACTTCTGTTTTGGCACGAACATCTGCAAGCACACTAAAATCCAATGCTTTACCTACCTCAAAAGGTGTACCCGTAATACTGCCTTGCACAGCTCTTTCCCCGCCAACCAGTAAAGGAGATGAAATTACAAGAGGTTCTTTCCCAACCCCAACTACAATCAATTTTCCTTGAGGTACTAATCCTGCAAAAAGTGTAGATGAAATTTCTCCATTAGTAATGGTACTCAAGATTACTTGAGCTTTTCCTAACTCCTTAAGACGATCCACAGCATTTTCTAATTGGGTATCAATATAAATATGTGCCCCTAAAGCATGTATCAGTTCAGCAATATCTTGTCCACGACCTATAGCAACTACTCTAAATCCCATTCTTCGTGCATACTGAATCGCAAGATGTCCTAAGCCACCTATGCCGAGTATTGCAACCGTATCTCCCGCTTGGGCACCAGATTTCTTCAGTGCATTAAAAGTTGCGATCCCTGCACAAAGTAAGGGGGCTGCTTCTACCGAATTCAGTTCATCAGGGATTAAAACTAGGCCAGTTTCTTTTGCAATCATCATTTCTGCATAGCCACCATCATGGGTACTGCCCATGATGGGTTGCTTATTACATAAGTTAAATAGACCCTGACGGCATTCAGGGCATTGATTACAATGCCCACCTAAACGTCCTACACCAACACGTTGACCAATTTTCCAATAGTCGGAATCAGGGTCCCCAATCGCAACAATACGTCCAACCACTTCATGACCAGGAATACGGGGGAAAGTATCAGGATTTGGATTCTCGATCGTCATGGCATCGGCTCCACAGATTCCACAAGCCTCGACAGCGATTAAAACTTCATCTTTGTTTGGAGTGGGTACAATACGTTCAACTAGTTCTAATTCTCCAGTTTGACTGGCTTGTATCGCCTGAAATGTATTTTTCATGGTTCAATCTCACTGATTTTTTTATATTTCATAGGATTTAAAACTTGTTCAACACCTATTTCAGCAGCATCAATAGCACCCGCTAAATATCCTGAATATTTTTTAGACCATTCACTAGAGATACCGATGATCCTATGCTGCCAAATGCATTGGTTAGGTGTATTTTCAGGCGCAATACCATGAAAAAGGGCGGGGTCCCTCCAATCTGACTCTACGGCAGTACATTCATCTTCAGACCAATCTTTGAGATATTCTGATTGAGGTATCGCTGCTAAAGAACCAAATAGGCGGACCAGTTGTGCTCGACAATGAGCCATTAAAGTTGTTGCTTCCATTTCTTTACGTATAGCGTAAGGAATACTGAAGAATCCGAAAAGTGCAGCATGCTTACTGAATGTCGATGCATCATGAATTTCACCCAATGGACCTGCATAACTTCGAGCTTGACCTGAAAGGCCTTGTTGCTTCCAGAAGGCCTCAGAATAAACAGCAACATATTTAGCGTGTGGTGCCATCCAAGTAGGTGTATTTGTCCAATGTTTTAAGGTTGTCGTTGATAATGGGGGATCAAATATAAATTGGTGTGCAGATAATCTGGGTGGAGTAGCCAATAGGAGTTGATTACACCCAAATCGTGTTTCTGTTCCCAAATGATCTTTTAGTTTCACACTTAAAGTACGATCTTCTAAATAGGTAATTTCTTTCACTTGATGCCTAAATAGAATTCGGTCAACTGAAATACCTTTGGTTAAAGCTAGAATTAAACTTTCCATACCGCCTTCCAGTCGAATAGAGGGTGTTTCCAATGAGCTACTAGAAACACGTATGGCAGGTTGATTACGTTGTTTTTCAAACATAATTTCCCCAGAAGATTGCTGGTAGAAATATGGAAGATTTAATTTGTGTACCAGTTTCATTAATCCAGGGTTTAGGTCGGGCCAAATCCATGTTGCACCAAGATCAATCTCGTCTTTTGACTGAATTCGACCTCCAAGGTGATCTTTTGCTTCAATGAGTAGATAATCTTTAAATCCTGCTTGTTCTAATAAATAAGCTGCGTATAGCCCACTTAGACCACCGCCAATGATGATGATGGAGGTCTTAATCATTTTTAATATTCCAAATTTGCTGAGCATGGAGTAGATGTTTAGTTTTTATATACAACGTGGTATTTCTTTCACAAACCTGAAAATCTGCATGTCGTTTAGGCGGCAAGCGAATCCATGAGCCTGTAGGATAGATTTGATTGCTTTGCTGGAGTTGACCTGAAACTATGAATATCTCGATACCTTGATCAGACATATTGGTAAAAATTTGGTCAGGATTTAGTCTTTCTAGATAGGTATATTCGAACTCAGATTCAAATAACGGGCAGATTACTTTACGGTTTATAACCATCCAATTTGCAGGATCGTTAGTATTGATTCGTGTTTGTTTAGTTTCATTCTGAGACATTTGCATCAGTTTGACAAAAATTAAGGCTCCATCTTTGCTTGAAACATGATGATGAGAATTATGAGGGTTTCTTAAATACCATCCAGCTGGAAAATGATTTGTATCATTTTCTGTAAATATACCTGATAGCACAAGAACCTCTTCACCTAGCGGATGCTGATGTGCAGGAAATTGAGAGTTCTTATCAAATTTTACAAGGCTTGTTGCACGGGCTTGCTCTGTACCAATACGATCAAACATGACTCGTTTTACTTCTCCATTGGGGGAATAAATCCAATGGTAATCTTCCGGTGTGATGAAAACACTTTTTGAGAAATCTGCATGAATGAACATAATTTTTTTCTCAACTCATTAATATATTTAAAACAACTGCACTGATGTAAATACCCAGACCAAAGACGGTATGTCCAACAATACTCATTAGTCTTGTTTTTTTGGGGTTAGGGGTGTTTGAACCAGCAATACCTACACCCATACCTGGCATCATGATGAAAAAAGGAGCTATTAATAGGAACCATGAAATGAGTAGTGGTGAAGTTATCGTGGGTTGTGAGAGCCATATATCCCCTTCATAAAGTACAAGAATGACGATATAGCTAATACCAATGAGATAGTGTGCAAGCCAACCTAATGCCAACTCATGCGAGAGCGGTGGGGTTTTACCAAGGTTCTTGTGAATCCATTTTCCTGAAGGTATATAACCAATCCAACGACCAACCATAGCCCAATTGGTGATAGGTGTCTTGAATAATTGATTGATGAGAATAGCCCATAAGTCAAGAATTGCTGTTGCACCAATACCAATGAGGATGATTTTACAAATAACGTATAAAGTTTCGGACATTTTGTAACTTTCTCGGTACGCTCGACATGCCAAAATAATTTGGTCAACTTTGATGATTTGAAGAATGACCATAGTGTTGAAGGATTTTTAAGTTTGAGCAAATCAGATAAAATATCTTGAATAGAAAGAAAATCTTTATCGCTATGAATTCACCAATACATCTAAATGCTTTGAGAGCATTTGAAGCGAGTGCACGACATAAAAGTTTTTCTGCTGCATCCAAAGAGCTAAATGTCACTCCTGCTGCGGTGGGGCAGCTCGTTCGCACTCTAGAAGAGTATTTGGGTTTTTCACTGTTTCATCGGCAGATCAGTGGTAACACACGCCTTATACCAACAGAACAAGCTGAATTAGCTTTAACTGATATCCGTGCTGGATTTGATAAATTAAAGCAAGGATTTGATAAATTAAAGCAAGGAGGAACTTCTGGAATTTTAACTGTAACGGTGAGTCCTGCTTTTGCTGCCAAATGGTTGTTACCGAGAATTGATAAATTTCAAGAACTATATCCAGATACTGATGTTCGCTTAGATACCAATCTGAAGACGGTAGATTTTATTGAGAATGGAATTGATATTGGCGTTAGATATGGTCTGGGTATTTGGACTGGACTAGTTGCTGAAAAGTTAATGGATGAAGAAGTATTTCCCGTGTGTTCTCCAACATTTTATCGAGAACACCATGATAAATTACAAAGTCCAATTCAGCTTTTGGAACTTCCGCTTATCCATGATCTATCAATGGAGCAACACGTTGATTTTGCAACTTGGGATAAATGGCTGCATTGCAATAAAATTACAAAAGAAAATACAAAGCGCGGATTAAAAATTAATAATTCTGCTGCTGTTTTACAAGCTGCAATTGATGGTCAAGGAGTCGCACTCGCACGTAGTGTGATGACTCATGATGATTTAAAGACAGGACGTTTAATTCGGCTTTATCCTGAATTACAATGTGCTTCTGTGCTTGCATACTATGTTGTATATCGTGAGGAAAGCCAATCACTTGCCAAATTAAGTGCATTTAGAGATTGGCTTAAACAGGAAGCAAAAGCTAAATAATTTGATTAGGCATTTTAAGTTAAAAGAACACCTTTACCTTTTGAATTGAAATCCATCAGTTCTGATAATTAAGCAATATGCTTTTTCTTTAAGTTGATAATGCCTTCAAGCATGAGGGCACACACCGCGAACCAAATCGCAATATAAGTTGGCCATTCTGCTGACTTAATTGTTTCTCCAAGTAATATAGAAATGGTCAGTAACAATACTGGTTCAACATATACAAGAAGACCAAAAAGACTAAGATTAAGATGCGGAGCTGATAGCGACTGGAAACCTAATGCCAATGCACTGATGAGTCCTAAGCCTAAAACCAACCAAAGTATGTCAAATAGAGGGCCAAATTCTCCGGATAAGACTCCACCTTGAAGGATAAAAAAAATACTTATCGGCAGGCTGAAGATCATATCAAACCAAACACCACCAATATTGTTGGTATTTGTTTTTTGTCTTAACCAAAAATAAATGGGATAACCTAAACAAATCAGTAAAGTTGGCCATGTCAACGTTTGTGACAGAACCAGCATGTTAATAATGCCCAGTATTGCAAAGATACAGGACAACTTTTGTAATCGTGACATTTTATCTTTAAATGCAATTCGACCTAGAATCACCATGGCAATAGGCATCATAAAATAGCCCAAAGATACATCCAGCCCATAACCATTACTGGGTGCCCACATGAACAACCAAAGTTGTATTCCAATTAAAAATGAAGATATAACCCGAGTAAAAAAGAAATAGCGCTCATTGTATAAACGTCTATAAATACTGATAACTTGTGACCAATTTCCTTGAAGAATAATGAAAATCGTCAGGCATGGGAATGTAAGTAATATACGCCAACCATAGATTTCACTTCCCTGTAATGAATGGAGTAGAGAGGTATATGCAAACATTAACCCAAATAATAAAGAGGCGATAACATTAAAGGTAATACCAAGAGCCGTATTAGATTGAGTATGCATGGGTTTGAACTTGTTGAATCATTTAAACGATATTTTATTTCAGAATAATTGATAATAAGGCTCTAATTTTTTATCCTTAACGAGAAAATTTCTCACAGCAAAAACTAATATGGTTCTAGATAAATTTGATTTTTTATTGCTAAAATTGCTTCAAAGAGATTGTTTAATTCCATTACGTGAATTAGCTGAAGCCGTGCACTTATCGACTGCTTCAATACAAAGACGTATTCAGAAATTACGTGAAAACGGTTATATCGTTAAGAATGTTGCTGTTCTTGATCCAGATAAGCTGAATCAAGTGATTACTGTTATTGTCGAAGTTAGGCTTAATAAAACTCATATTACAGATCTTGAAGCAATAAAAGAAAGTTTCTCTAGGTCAGAGATACAGCAGTGTTATTACGTCACAGGTGAAGCGGATTTCATGCTTGTTTTATTAGTACCAAGTATGAAACGCTTCCAAGAGATTTGTGATGAACTATTTCATAACAATTCAAATGTAGAATGGTTTAAAACAACGGTTGTATTAGATCGGGTAAAAGTATCTTTAAATGTGCCCGATATAATTTAAATTTTCTTGAGATGTTGAAGTGTAGTAGCAAACGAGTTGTGTAGGCTACAGTATCATTTACTCAATTTAACATAATCTCTATTATACGAAATAACAANTGTTAGAACCCATTTAAAGTGTCTATATTCTCACCAATAAAAATGTCTGGTCTATGATGCACATCAACATCATGGACTGGATAAAACTTGAGATGCTGATCACTATGTCTGACAAGGAAATACAACGTCTTGCAGTCCTGCAAGATGTTCGAGATCAACGTATTACACAAGTCCGTGCTGCTGAAATTCTGAATCTTTCAACCCGTCAAATTACCCGNGTTATTGCAGAAGCTAAAGCAAGACGGTGTTTCAGGCCTGACACATGCCAGTCGTGGCCAACCTGGTCATCATCGTCATGATGAAGCCGTAAAGTCTGAATGCCTTTCCATTATTTCTGAACATCTGCTGGGCTTTGGTCCAACCTTGGCTCATGAGAAGCTCAGCAGCATATTCGGTCTGAATATTCCTGTAGAAACGGTTCGACGCTGGATGACAGCCAATGAACTCTGGATTCCGCGATCCAAACGCCTGAAACGTCCATATCAGCCTAGATATAACCGTGATTGCTTCGGTGAATTGATCCAGATCGATGGCTCATATCATGACTGGTTTGAAGGTCGAGCTGCCAAATGCTGCTTGCTGGTCTATATTGATGATGCCACTGGAAAGCTGCTGCATCTGCGCTTTTGTGAGGCTGAAACCACCTTTGACTATATGCTTTCGACCAGAGCCTACATTGAGCAATATGGCAAGCCACTGGCCTTTTATAGTGACAAACATTCGGTATTCAGAGTGAACCAGAAATCCAGTCAGGACAGCCAGATCACGCAATTTGGACGAATTCTCAGCGAGTTAAACATTGATATTATCTATGCCAACTCACCACAGGCCAAAGGGCGTGTGGAACGAGCGAATAGAACACTACAAGACCGTTTGATTAAGGAAATGCGTCTGGAAGGCATCAGTTCGATTGCGGAAGCAAATGCATGGTTACCTTGCTTTATTGAGCAGTTTAACCAGAAGTTCGCCAAGTGTGCGAGAAACTCAAAGGATTTGCATCGTCCCTTAATAGAGTCTGATGCTGAGCTGGATGATGTGTTTACCTGGCAGGAACCGCGTAAGGTCACGAGGAGTTTGACCATTACTTATGACAAATGTATTTATCTGCTTGAGCCAACAGCGCTGAATCATAAGCTCGTTGGGCAATACATTACTTTCATGGAATATCCAGATGGTACTGTGGCAATCATGCATGAAGGACAGAAGATCAACTACAGTATTTTTAACAAGTTGTCTGGATTACAGCAGAATGAAGTGGTTGAGAATAAAAGATTAGGCTCAGTTCTGGCCCATATTCAGCAACAACATGAAGAGTTGGAAAAACAGAATAAACGTACTCGTGCCAAGAAAAGTATGCCAAGTCGTAAAGCTCAGAAAGCTGTGATTGAACAAAGAAATTTAAATCCTGTTCTTGACTGTTGTAATTAAAAACAGGACATTTTAAATGGTTTATCGCATAGACATTTTAATTGGGGAATAACAANCAACAACAACAACTGTAAGTCCTAAATATTTATAAATTCCTCTATTGAGGAGAAATTCAAAAATCAACTGACTTTATTATAATTCAGCTGATTTTTGAATAGGTTTGTCATCATTCGAAGTGGATATCAGATCGTAGGAAAGTTTTAGACATGTTGAGTTTAAGAGCCTTAAAGGGCTCTTTTAATTTTCAAACTAACTTTAGTACCCTATAAATTTTGATTCAACCGACTGATCAATTGCCGGCGAGCCAAAGTGTATAAGTCCTCTAGATCTAGTTGTCCTTGTTCATCAGATAGTTTTTGAACCCAGAGCCTTAGAGTCTGATGATCATCAAAGCATTTATTAATTTGTAGAAGGAATGCCAAGTTATATAATTTAGGAATAGCGAACTCTTGTATCAGCTTTCTGGCAATATCATCAGCTTCTGGGCTTACTAGTACTCCACCAAAAAAAGCTTTAGTCTTCATAACTCATCTCCTGATGAAGCTTAGCAAGCATAACTTCAAATGCACTTCCATCCTGACGCGTAATATTTGGAATATAACGACTATAAACACGGAACAACATTTCAGTTGTAGAGTGACCAAGTTGTCTTGCAATCCATTCAGGATTTTCTCCAGCAGCGAGCCAGAGCGTAGCCGCAGTATGGCGAGTTTGATAAGCACGTCGAGGTTTTAAACCTAAAATATGCAACAGGGGATGCCAGACACGTTTGCTGACAAGCCGATAATCTAAGGGACCACCCTCGCGATTAAAAAATACAAATTCAGAATTCTTTTGATTCCGACTCTGCTGTTGTAACAATGCGTGATAAACGGGTTCACTCATTTGAATTGTTCGATCTGAACCATACGTTTTTGTCGCACCTAGCTCACCATTAACCAATGCTTCTCGAATATGGATTTCTCGTCTTTTGAAGTCAATGTTGTGCCAACGCAAACCATCAATTTCACTGGTTCTCAAACCTGTGTAAAAACGAACACAATAGTAAGGCTTAAAGTCATCTCGGACGGTGGAAAGAATAGTATTCACCTCATTCAGAGTAAAAGGAGCAACATCAATCCTAGTTTCTTTGAGATTCTTAATATTCTTATAAGGTGAAACAAATTCATACCGTTCAGCGGCATCATTTAGTATCATGCGTAAGGGCGTCATGATTTGATTAATTCGCGATGCTTTCAGACTTGTTTGCTTTGATCCGTAATTCACTTTGGCGAGGGAGGCACGGAAGGCAAGCAAGTCTGACTTTCTAATTTGGTCTATACGCTTAGTTCCAAATGCTGGGACTAAATAGTTGTTTAAAACAATTCGAACTTTACCTTGATAGGACTTTCTCCATTCAATTTGTCTTTCTTGATACCAGACAGATGAAAAATGACTAAAGCTTGGTGCAGATGAATTTAATTTGTGCACCATTGGCTCAGTATTTTGTTTAAATTCTAGAGCTAGCTTACTTTTAGGGAAATACTTTGCATAGTCAAAGGTTCCTAAAGTGATTTCAGCTTCCATTTGTTCTAGACGTTTCTTAAGAATTCTGCGGTTAGAGGCATTAGCTTCAAGATTTGTTGTTTCTCTACAGCGTTTACCCTTATATCTAAAGTCGACAACCAACTTGCCATATCGCTCTTGAATGTTAGCCATAAGTTTATCTCCTGATAAATCATTGCAATGGATTTAGGTTTAAACCTGAGAGCTTAAGCATTTCTTCTTCGATTCTTTCCCATACGAAAAGAATTTTGCGTCCACCAAATGGCCGAATGTAGTGAATACCTTCGATAAAGATACTGTCTTTTAATTGATTACGAATAGTTCGCGCATCGTAATGAATTTTTTCTGCCAATTGTTGGGCAGTCATATATGTATATGTCATAATTGTATTCCTATCATAATTCATCGGATGTAGGTAAAAATTCATCCTTGTACTTAAAATAATCTTAAATTTAATTCAATGCAATTAAATATTCATTGGATGTGAGGAAATTATTGTGATTGTTTGTAAACTTCCAGTCTTGTTAGCTGAAAGAAAAATGCGAGTGGCTGATTTGATCAGAGGTACAGGAATTAATAAA
Source organism: Acinetobacter kanungonis (assembly GCF_009939195.1). Taxonomy (GTDB): domain Bacteria; phylum Pseudomonadota; class Gammaproteobacteria; order Pseudomonadales; family Moraxellaceae; genus Acinetobacter; species Acinetobacter kanungonis. Next base: position 84,184 of record NZ_JAACKC010000001.1, read on the forward strand.
ACAACTTTGCATAAGCTTTATAATGAAGAGCTCACAAGAATTGATTTAGACACAATTGATCGTATTTGTGCTTATCTTGATATTCAGGTTGGAGATTTATTCATTTTTGAAAAAGATAAAGATTGAAACTTTTGGTCTTAATTTACCAAATTATTCTGTATTGAAAGTTTTGGACAAGAATTTAAAAGTGCCGTTATAAGGATAATGTCATCTATATCTTTTTAGCGTCCATATTTACTCGAAAAAAATATAGTTCGATGTGTGACTTAATTAGAGTTTAAGAATGAAGGTAGATGACTTTGTGGCAGTAATTTTAAATAGCAATATTTTTTGTTTTAAACGTGTAATTACAGAAATATGTGATTTATGAATCAATCTCAGCTGGCATAACCCTGTTCTTAAAAATCATGGTCACTTCTTGGTCACCATTTCTTCTGAGGGGGAAATGGGGTTGATGATAGTGAAGGGACAAGAAAAATCGATGAAGATAAAACTTTATAAAATACAATAAGAAAAGGCGCTTATCTTTCGATAAGCGCCTTTCAAATTCTGGAGCGGGAAACGAGACTCGAACTCGCGACCCCAACCTTGGCAAGGTTGTGCTCTACCAACTGAGCTATTCCCGCAATATGGATGTGCATTATAGAGAGTTTAATTACACTGTCAACTCTCTAACAGCACAACTGCTGAATTAATCGGCACGACGCCAAACGGTACCTTGACGTGTATCTTCTAAAACCACACCTTGATCCAATAGTGACTGACGAATACCATCAGCTTTTGCAAAATCTTTGGCTTTTTTCGCATCTTGACGTTGCTGGATTAAATCTTCAATTTCAGCTTCAGATAAGCCTAAAGCTTCTTGTCCGATATCCGATTTTAAAAACTCTTCCACGTCATGTTGTACCAAACCAAGAATATTGGTGAGGTGGCGTAGAGTCGCGTAGTAGACAGCCGCTTGTTCAGCATTTTCGTCTTTTACCGCACGATTCAGTTCTTTGTTAATTTCAAACAATACTGCAATTGCTTCAGCCGTATTAAAGTCATCACGCATTGCCGCATTAAAACGTTCAACCAAAGCGTCATCCAACTGTTCAACTACATGGGTGTCATAAACTTGTTGATAAGCTTTAAATGAATGGTAGAAACGGCTTAACGTTGTTTTCGCTTCTTTGAGTGCTACATCAGAGAAGTTTACTGGGCTACGGTAGTGTGAAGACACAATGAAGTAACGGATCACTTCTGGGTGGAATTTATCCATTACATCGCGAATGGTGAAGAAATTGCCCAAAGACTTCGACATTTTCTCGCCATCTACATTAATAAAGCCCACGTGCATCCAATAATTCACATATTGTTCGCCTGTAGATGCTTCACTTTGTGCAATTTCATTTTCATGGTGAGGGAACATCAAGTCTGAACCGCCACCGTGAATGTCAAAATGATTACCTAAGCAGCAGGTTGACATGGCTGAACATTCAATATGCCAGCCTGGACGACCATTGCCCCAAGGTGAAGCCCATGCAGGTTCATTTTCTTTGGCATGTTTCCAGAGTACAAAGTCAAACGGATGTTTTTTCTCAACTTCTACATCAACACGTTCAGATGCGCCTGCTTGCATATCTTCAAGTTTACGACCCGAAAGACGACCATATTTGGCAAATTTTTCCACTTGGAAATACACGTCACCATTGCTTGCTGGGTAGGCGGTGCCTTTATCAACCAAGTCACCAATCATGCTTTGCATTTGGTCAATATATTCTGTCGCACGTGGCGCTTCATCTGGGTGTAAACAGCCTAAATTCTCTGCATCTTCATTCATCGCCTGAATAAAGCGGTCAGTCAGCGCTGTAATGCTTTCGCCATTTTCATTGGCACGTTTAATAATTTTGTCGTCAATGTCGGTAATGTTGCGAACGTATTTCACGTTCCAGCCCTGACTACGTAAAAAACGAATAATGTAGTCAAATGCAACCATGACGCGCGCATGTCCAATATGACAGTAGTCGTACACAGTCATGCCGCAGACATACATATCGATATGACCTTCTTTACGCGGTACGAATTCTACTTTTTTACGTTGCTCTGAATTGTAAAGAACAAAAGGTTGCATAGGGCTTACATATTGCGATAACAAAAAGATTTCTCATCATAACGTAAGGTCCATGATTCACAAAGTTTTATACGTTATTTTTATAAGCAAGTGAAAAGTTATACATTTAGAAACGATGCATTTGCATAGATATGATAAAATTGCGAAAATTATTTTTTGCTTGAGACTGGGGTAAGTCATTATTTCTATAATGATGAAATTCCCTAAAATCAACTCTTATTGAGTTTAAGGTTGCCAACGTTGAATCTACAAACCATGCCGAATCCAATCGATTTTCAGAAAGCCGCATTAGAAACTTTGCGCATTGAAGAACAAGCTTTAGGGGTATTAGCGACTCAAATTGATGAGCGTTTTAGCCGTGCCTGTGAAATTATCTTGCAGTGCAAAGGGCGCTTGGTGGTTACAGGTATGGGGAAGTCAGGACATATTGGTCGTAAAATGGCAGCGACTTTTGCTTCTACAGGCACACCTTCATTTTTCATGCATCCTGGTGAAGCGGGGCATGGTGATTTAGGAATGTTGGTACGTGGTGACGTACTCATTGCAATTTCAAACTCGGGCAAGAGTGATGAAATTATGATGTTGATGCCATTAATCAAGCATTTGGAAGTCCCTTTAATCACGATTAGTGGTGATGGTACGGGTCCAATGCCACAAAATGCCGATGTCGCGTTGACGCTAGGTAATATTCAAGAAGCATGTCCATTGGGTCTTGCACCTACCTCAAGTACTACTGCAACTTTGGCATTGGGTGATGCTCTAGCCGTGGCTTTGTTAGAAGCGCGCGGTTTCACCGCAGATGATTTTGCGCGTTCACACCCAGCAGGTGCGTTGGGTAAACGCTTGTTATTACATGTAAAACACTTAATGCACACAGGTGCAGAACTGCCAAAAGTAGCACCTGAAACACCAATGAATAAAGTGTTGTATGAAATCTCCAATAAGCGTTTGGGCCTAACCACGGTTGTAGATGCAGAAGACCGTCTATTGGGTATTTTTACCGATGGTGATTTACGCCGTTTAATTGATAAACAGCAAGGGTTCGATGTGAATTTGCCTGTTTCAGAAGTGATGATTCAACATCCAGCGACGATTTCGCAGGAAGCACGTGCTGTGCAAGCCTTAGAACAATTACGCGATAAAAAAATTAACCAATTTGTAGTGGTTGATGCTGCCAATAAAGTTATTGGTGTCATCAGCATGCATGACTTAATTCAAGCAGGGGTAAACTAATCCATGGCATCTTATGTTTTATTAGAGCAAGCACGTCATATTCAAGCGCTAGTGTTAGATGTCGATGGTATTTTAAGTGATGGTTTTGTGACTTTGACCAATACAGGGGATGAAATTAAATCCTTTGATATTCGTGATGGTTTAGGCATGAAGTTGGTGCAAAAGTCTGGCATCAAAGTCATTATTATTACAGGTCGTAAAAGCAATATCGTTGAAAAACGTATGTCAGATTTGGGTGTGGACTTGGTATTCCAAGGTCGCGAAGATAAAGGCGTGGCTTTACGTGAAGCTTGTGCACAACTCAATATTTCCTCTGAAGATTGTCTCTACATGGGTGATGACTGGCCTGATCTTTCGGCTTTTGCCATTGCAGGCATGAAAGTGACAGTGCCCAATGGTCATGTAGAAGTTCGTCGCCGTGCAGACTTGGTCACTCAAGCAATGGGTGGTCGTGGAGCAGTTCGTGAAATCTGCGACATGCTGCTGATGGCGAAAGGGACTTACCAAGAGCTACTTGAAAAATTTATTACAATCCCGCATTAATGTTTATATACGTACATAATTGTTTTTAGTGAAGAACCACACTTATGGATACTAAAGTTTTATATATCACAGCGATTGCAATTGCTGCTGTAAGTGGTGGTTATTACTATTACAGTGGTAAGGGAAATAAATTAGAAATTGAGTCTGCACGGAGTATGACCTACTCCGCAGAAAAAATTAATCTAACCCAAACTGATGATGCGGGCAATCTCTATGTTCGTGCTCAAGTGGACCGACTAGAACAAGACATGCAGAAGCAAACGTCCAAACTCGAAAACTTGACTGCCTCTCTGTATAAAAATGGTGCTGTAGATGCAACATTCTTTGCTAAACAAGCCAATGGCTATGAGGATAACAAAAAAGTCGTGTTATCTCAGCAAGTTGTAGCAACCAAGTTGCTCGATCAGGGACAAGGGAAAATGCAGTTTTTGACAGATGAGCTGACTGCATATCCTGAAAACCGCGTAATAGAAACAAACCGTCAAGTGACCGTACAATCTCCACAAGCTGAGTTTGTGAGTCAGGGACTGAAAGCCAATTTAAATGATGGTCAATACGAATTTTTTAATATTCGAGGAAAGTATGAACCAAAATCTTAAGTTTCAAGCTTACAAAGCTTTCCTTAAAAAAGCAGTTGTTCTAAGTTTTGGGATCATTGCTGCATCTTCTGCTTTTGCAATTCCATCGGATCGTAATCAGCCGATTTCTTTGGTGGCTGACCGTGCGACCTTTAATGAAAAAACAGGTGTAACCACATACTCGGGTAATGTGATTATTGAACAGGGCACCATGCGTTTACAGGCAGCATCGATTGTTGCCAATCTAAACCAGAAAAAACAGATCAGTTCAATTACTGCATCGGGTTCGCCAGCACGTTTCCAACAGCAGCTAGATGCCAATAAAGGCTTAGCCAAAGGGCAAGCACAAAAAATTATCTATAATGCGGAAACAGGCATTATTACCATGTCTGGCGGTGCGTTGTTAGAGCAAGATGGCGCCAGTATTCGTGGTAACACCTTAAAATACAGCATGAACAAGGGTGATATTGAAGCGACAGGTACGCCAAACAGCACAGGTTCATCATCTGGTCGTGTGCAAATTGTGATTCCACCTTCAAGTACTAAATCCTTCCCAGGAGCGCGTGATTAATGGATCAGGTTGAGACTGCGACACAAACCCTTTGTATTAAGCACCTTGCGAAGAACTACAGTAAGCGCTGGGTAGTGAAAGATGTTTCATTTAGTATGCAAAGCGGACAGATTGTCGGTTTGCTTGGTCCAAACGGTGCGGGTAAAACCACCAGCTTCTATATGGTGGTTGGACTGGTGCGTATGGACAAAGGTGAAATCCATCTGGATGATTTGGATATGTCAGACCTTGCTATGCATGAGCGCGCGCGTAAGGGCATTGGATACTTACCGCAAGAAGCCTCTATTTTTAGAAAACTTACCATTTCTGAAAATATCATGGCGATTTTAGAAACCCGTAAAGATTTAGATAAGCAACAACGCCAAAAGCGTTTAGCTGAATTATTGGCGGATTTCAAAATTACCCATATTAAAGATTCATTAGGGATGAGTGTGTCAGGTGGTGAGCGCCGTCGTGCTGAAATTGCCCGTGCTTTAGCGGCCGACCCTAAATTTATGTTGCTGGATGAACCTTTTGCGGGGGTCGATCCAATTTCGGTGAATGATATTAAAGATATTATTCGTACGCTTAAAGATCGCGGTATTGGTGTACTTATTACCGATCACAACGTGCGAGAGACTTTAGCAATTTGTGAACGCGCTTATATTGTGAGTGAAGGTTCCGTGATTGCAGAAGGCACACCACAAGAAATTTTAGAAAATGAAACCGTTCGTCAGGTCTACTTAGGCGAAGATTTCATGGTTTAAGCTTAAACGCTGAATAATCTTTAAGAGAAAACCTCCATAGAAATGGGGGTTTTTTTATTAACTCGTGTTTAGTTTAAGAATTGAAACACGTTACTATTGTGCTATTCCTGTTGGTTATCTTTACATATGCCGTTCACTATTGCAGCTCAAGTCAGTTACGAAGAAGAAATTAAGAAAAGTCGTTTTCAAGCCATCGCAGTGCCTGTTGAAAATGAAGAAGCAGTTAAGGCATTTCTGGAAGAAAATAAAGACTTCACGACGACGCATCAATGCTGGGCTTGGAAAATTGGACATCAGGTTCGATTTAATGATGATGGTGAACCCTCAGGCACAGCGGGGCGTCCCATTCTAGCCACTATAGAAGGCAATGAGCTGACCAATGTGCTGGTATTGGTGAATCGCTGGTATGGCGGGGTCAAACTGGGTACAGGCGGCTTGGTGCGTGCCTATGGAGGCAGTGCAGGGCAATGTCTACTTTTGGCTGAAAAAATTGAATTGATAGAAAAGAAAATGGCACATTTTAATTGCCAATTTTCAGAGTGGTCTATTTTTCAATATGAAATGCAGCAGCAGGGCATCGAATTCCAAGAACAATATACTGCGGATGGTGTTGATGTCGAATTGCAATTACAAGTCCATCAAATTCCAGAATTGACAGCTAAAATTCGTGATGTCACGCGCGGACGTGAGCAACTTAAGCTAGTGGAAGAACAGCATGACTGAGCCAGATCCATTGCTGAAATATCGTGAGCAACATAAACACCGACTCAACTATATGCCTTGGTTGTATTGGAGCTTAAAGCCGAAACATCGTGCGTGGGCAGAACAGTGGCAAAACGAATATCAGCAGTATTTACGTGAGATGGAAACGGTTGAGATAGGGAAGAACTGCTTTATCTCGCCACTCGCGCATATTTTTGCAGAACGTGGTCGTACGATACGCATAGGCGATAACTGTTTTATTGCTGCGGATTGCACCCTGCATGGGCCACTAGATATTGGCAATGAGGTCGCCATTAATCATCACTGTATTTTGGATGGTGGACGTGTGGGGATTAAATTGCATGATCAAGTGCGTATTGCTGCCTATAGCCATCTGTATGCATTTGATCATGGTATGCAGCTTGATCAACCCATTTATCAGCAGCCAGTTCGGTCACAAGGCATCGAAATTGGACGTGATGTTTGGCTGGGTGCACACGTGGGCATCAAGGATGGTGTGAAAATTGGTGATCATGCCATTGTTGGAATGCAGAGCATGGTCACCAAAGATGTCGGTGAAAAAGAAATCGTGGCAGGTAATCCAGCCCGTTTTATTCGTTACCGTGAATAGAATAATTGTATATTTTTCATCACTCTCGGTTACAGAAAAGCTGCCAACTCTTGTATAGATGTGCTAAGTTTAGAGTCAACAACTAGACCTATAGTCACAAGAGACTAATTGAGAGGCGAACAATGAAACGGGTAATAGCGTGTATAGATTCTTCTCCCTGCATCAATGCTGTCGCAGAAGCAGCAGCTTGGATTGCAAAACAAACACAACGCGAACTCGTGTTATTACAAGTGCTAGATTACTATCCAGCCAGCTATCATTTGGGTGAAATTAGCGGGGTTATTGGTTTTGAAAGCAATGCCATGCTGCTTAAAGAGCTGGCAGAGCTTGAACAAAAACAAAGCCAATTGGCTTTGGACTATAGCAACAACTTACTCAATCACATTTCTGAAATGGTCAAAGACAAATATGGCTTAGAAGCGACCCATATTCAGGAAAAAGGGGACTTTTTAGAACAAAGCTTCCATGTGCTGAAAGAAGATGATATTGCGGTGATTGGGCGGGTCGGGGAGCGCTCAGCGGAACGTAATAAACCAATAGGTGGCAATGTTGAAAACTTTATTCGTGGGGTGAGTAGTACGGTACTGACGGTGGGAGAGAACTTTGTTCCACCAACGCGTTTTATTTTTGCCTATGAATATTCACCAACCTGCGTCAAGATGATGCAACGCATTGCACAAAGTGATTTGCTGCGCCTATTACAATGTCATTTGCTGTATGTGGGAGATCATCCTGAAATCTTGAATGAGCCTTCGCAGTTCTTGCGTGATGCGGGTCTAGATGTGGTGGTGGAATACCGTTATGGCGATGTTTCAGAAAACATCTTGGAATATCAGCGAGAACATGATATTAAATTAGTGGTCATGGGGGCATTTAGCCACAGTAAAATTCACCAGTTCTTTTTGGGAAGTATTACCACCACCATATTCAGGAATTCTACAGTACCACTCTTGGTTGCTAAATAAACAATTGAAGTGTGAGCAGTGAGCGATATAGTTATCCGCATTATATGTGGATAACTATATGGACAAGCTCTGTAAATAATTGTATTTTAAAATAAAAATACAATAGATTGTTTTTTGTCCTTTCTTTGTTATTTTACGATTGCAATCGCAAAACCATCATGCCCTTTACTCCCTACAGTTTGTAGCGCAGTACATGATAATAAGCGTGTATGGTTTTGTAAGCGCGCAAACATTTCACGTATGCCTTCGATACTTGGCTTGTGATTGTCAGGATTAATGATATCACCCGCACGAATCACATTGTCTAGCACAATCACTGTACCAGAATGCGACAGATCTAGGCTCAGCTCAAGATATTCAGGATAGCTTTGTTTATCCGCATCAATAAAAATGAAATCGAAAGGCTCAAAGTCTACAGGTAGAGCTTTAAGCACATCTGCTGCACGGCCTACTTTCAACTCAATGGTTTGCGGTAATTTGGCGCGGTCAATATTCTCTTGTCCTAAAGCCGCATGTGTATCACGCCCTTCAATTGTAAGAATATAGCCATCTTCAGGGAGTGCGCGCGCTAACCACATGGTGCTATACGCTGCAAAGGTTCCAAGCTCCAGTACACGTTTACAGCCATTCATCTGAATCAGCATTTGTAACAGCATGCCTTGATTTGGCGCAACAGCGAGGTGGTCAGGAAAACCCTTTTGAGCAGTATTTTCAAGGGTTTGTAACAGGATTGGGTCTTCAGGAATTAAATGTGTATCGATAAAATTATCAATCTCAGACCACATTTCTTGCATAATCTTAGCGCCTAAATTTCGAATCAGAGCATTTTAAACTTTTCCAGACAGAGTGCAATTCTCTCTGAAGATTAATAACCAAAATAAAAAACAGAGGTACGAAGACCTCTGTGATTTAATAATGTTCTAGTAATTACACATGGATGAATAACGACTTAAGTCAGGTCCCCAAGTGCGATAGCCTTGAGTATCAATATGAATTTGACCTGAAGCATATAAGCCTAAGCCCATATTTAGGCTTTGACCGTGTTGTTCCCAGAATTGACACAGTTTGAACTTGGTATTTTCAATAAAAGCATAATCTTCAGGTTGTGGATATTCAGGTCCAATACGGAAGTCGATGGCTGAATTAAACAAGTGACGCGAAGAGCTTGCTCCACCTGCACATTGGTTAAGTGTTAAATCACGATACACCGACGTAACTTCAAAGTCGGTGAGGACTTTTGCTGCCACCAAATATTTGAACACTCTTAAGGTCGGCACTTGGTTTGCCCATAATTCACGGGTTGGAATCATGTATTGTGAGCGACCACATTTTTGCCAGTCTCTTGCGGTACGTAACAATTCGAAGCTCGGAATAATATTACCGACATTATTCTTTTCTAGGAAAACCTCATATTCACGAACACGGCGTAAGTTATCACTGGCTGCGACCCAGCTGTTGTAGGTATAGGGAATGATTTTGGGAGGTATTGGTCTTTCAATAATGACACGTTCTTGAGGAATGAAAATCCGTTTTCCATGAGGTGTGCCTTGCCCAGATTTATGAGGAGATGAACTACATCCGATCATAACCAAAGGGATCATACTCAATGTGAGCACACCCTTGAAAAAATGCTTCATGTATGAAAATCAAATGCTTAGAAATATAGGTGCTTATTTTAATCGAAAAGGGGGATGTAAATTAGGAAATTTTGCAATCAAATGTGTGCTTTTGGTATAAAAAAAGATCAGCAATTGCTGATCTTTTGTATGGCTTATTTTTCCAAGTATTGTAACTTGTCAGCTTTGCCATTCCATTCTTCGCGGTCTGCAGGCTGGTCACCAATTTGAGTGATGTTTGGCCATTTTTGTGCAAGTTCAGCATTTAGTTCGATAAATACTTCTTGACCCTCTGGAAGTTCATCTTCAGAGAAAATTGCATTTGCTGGGCATTCTGGTTCACATAGTGCACAGTCAATACATTCGTCTGGATTAATCACCAAGAAGTTAGGACCTTCGTAGAAACAGTCAACAGGGCAAACTTCTACGCAATCTTGATATTTACATTTAATACAGTTTTCAGTGACAACAAAGGTCATGGCGACAGCTACCTAAATAATATGGTTTTATTTACTCATGCAGTATTTTAGGCAAAAAAAGGGGCAACTAACAATTCCTTTTATTGATATTTGTTATTTAAATGCATGAAATACATTTAAGTAAATGATAATTAATAGCAATAATTCAATGTTTGAGTTCAGATCTGTATGATGGATTTTATTTTTATTTTATATAAAACAAGTGTTTAGGGTTTTATCTGGTTTGGTGTTTCTTTTGGGTGGTGGAAATTAAAACATATCAATAAATAAATTAAGTGTATGTTTATAGGACTATATTTTAATTTTTTTGTCTATAAATTAGTCCAAAGTATTTAAATGACGATGCTGTACTTAGGTATCACAAAGATATGGTCAGAGATTTAGATTTTTAGTTGCATGATTTGTGGCTTAAGCTGATGAAACCATAGATTGGTTCAGTTGAACCAATCTATGGTGAAGGGCTTAATTTTCTAGCTGTTCTTTTAACATATACAAATGTTGTAAAGCTTCGCGTGGCGTGAGGTTATCGACATCCAGCTCTTTTAAAATTTCCAGCGCAGGAGAGACTTTCTCTACTTCAACCACGCGTTCAATAATGTCGGGTTCAACAGGCGCAGCAGGGGCAAACAAATCACGCTGTACCGCGATATTTACATGTTGCTGCTGTTGACGTTCCAAAATCTTCAAGCGGTTTTGCGCTTCTTTAATAACATTGGCTGGAATACCTGCCAATTTTGCAACTTGTAAACCATGACTTTGGCTGGCAGGACCTTGTTGTACCTTATGCAGTAGAATTAAATTACCATTTAGCTCTTTGGCACTCACATGGTAATTGTAAATACCCGACTCTTTACTGAGTTCGGTAAGTTCAAAATAATGGGTTGCAAACAGGCACAAACATTTTACACGTTTGGTCAGGTCTAAAACGCAGGCCCAAGCCAGAGACAAACCATCATACGTACTGGTACCACGACCAACTTCATCCATCAGTACTAATGATTGATTGGTTGCATGATGCAGAATTTGCGAGGTTTCGGTCATTTCCACCATAAAGGTCGATTTGCCTGTCGATAAGTCATCGGCAGAACCAATACGCGTGAAAATACGATCAATTGGACCTAGTACAGCGGACTGTGCAGGGACAAAGCTACCACAGTAAGCGAGCAGGCTAATCAGGGCTGTTTGACGCATAAAGGTCGATTTACCGCCCATATTTGGACCCGTGATAATTGCCATACGATGTGCATAATCCAGATGGGTATCATTTGGGGTAAAGGCAGTTTTACTCAAAGCCTCCACCACAGGATGGCGGCCCGCGATAATTTTGATACCCGTTTCAGGGCTAAATTCAGGTCGAGTCCAGTTTCTTAAACGCGCTTGATGGGCAAAGTTGCTGAGTAAATCGATCTGTGCAATCGCAGCACTCATCATTTGTAAAGCTGCAATCTCTTGGCGTAGCTCATCCAAGAGCATTTCAAACAGCATTTTTTCGCGCGCTAATGCACGAGATTCACTCGAAAGTACTTTATCTTCAAAACTTTTTAGTTCTGGGGTGATATAGCGTTCCGCATTTTTTAAGGTTTGACGGCGGATGTAATGTGCAGGCGCCTGTTCTGCTTGAGCACGGGTAAGTTCAATATAATAACCACTGACACGGTTGTAGCCGATTTTTAAGGTTGAAATACCAGACTCTTCGCGTTCCTTAATTTCCAGATCAATCAGGAATTGTCCTGCATGATCACGGATTTTACGTAATTCATCTAGCTCACTGTCAAAACCTTCCGCAATGACATTACCATCACGCAACAGTACAGGTGGGTTTTCGACAATGGCTGCGAGTAAGCGTTGATGCAAACCATGAAAATCTCCCAGTTCATCATTTAATTGCTGAACCAATTGAGATTCTTGGTTGGCAACGATGGGATTGATTGCATGGCGCAAGAACGGGAGTTGAGCACTAGCATGGCGGAGTTGCACCAAGTCACGCGGACGAGCACTACCTAAAGCGACACGGCTTAAAACTCGCTCAATATCGCCAATTTCTTTGAGGACTAAGCGAATCGGAGACTCATGGTAGCCTTTAATAAAAGCATGAATGGCATCCAGACGCGCATCGAGTAAGGCGGTATCACGCAGTGGTTGCATCAGAGTACGACTGAGTAAGCGCCCGCCCATAGCAGTTTGACAGTCATTGATCAGTTGAAATAATGAGGTGCCATGTTCAAACAATGGCTCGACAATTTCGAGGTTACGACGTGTGACGGGATCAAGTGCAATAAAGTCACCGCTTTGTTCGAGTTGAATGCTACGAATGTGCGGCAAAGCGGTTTTTTGCGTCTCTTTGGCATAATGAATCAATGCGGCTGCCGCAGCTTTTGCCAACGGTAAATGATCGATGCCAAAACCTGAAAGAGTTGAAACACCGAGCTGATCACACAAGGTTTTTTGCGCATTATTTAAATTAAAATCTACATTTGGGCGCTTGGTCACTGGGCAGTCGAGCTGTTTTTTGACTTGCTCTAAAATATTCGGATCAACAATATCCTCATCGACCAGAATTTCACTTGGCATCAGACGTGCCAATTCAATGCTGAGTTGTTCCAGTTTGAAATCTTGCTGTTGTACTTTGAAAATACCAGCACTCAAATCCAGTAGGGCAATACCAATTTGGTTCTGTTGTAGGCACAGTGCTACCAAATTTGAAGATTGATGGCTATTCAGCAAAGCATCATCTGTGAGCGTACCCGGGGTGAGAATACGAACCACCTGACGATCTACAGGTCCTTTGCCTGTGACTTCGCCGACTTGTTCGCAAATTACAACGGTTTCGCCTTTTTTGACTAAACGCGCAAGGTAACCTTCTGCGGCATGAAAAGGTACGCCTGCCATCGGGATGGGGTTGCCATTGGTTTTGCCACGATGGGTGAGTGTAATACCCAGCAGTTTGGCTGCTTTATGAGCATCATCGAAAAATAATTCGTAGAAATCGCCCATACGATAAAACATTAAGGCATGAGGATGCTGCATTTTGACTTTTAAATACTGCTGCATCATAGGGGTGTGTGAATCAATATTGGCTATGATGTCTTGCAAGCTCATGTATATGAAATCCTTAAGTTTCAATAATTTGTAAAATAATTCTGATTATCCAACCAGATCCTACTTATTCTGAATTACCCGATCTAATCCAATAATAAGTATACCTTTTAGTATAACTTGTTTAAGGCATAATCATTTTAAAGGAGTGCGGGAGTAAACTTAATAACTCAGACACGGTATGGTAACAAATTCAATTGATTGTACAAAAGAGAAATAAAATGTTGGAAAACATAGAGGTTAAAAAAGTTACTTTATCTGCACGTTAAATCAAAAAAAATGAAAGCAGATGACAACGGCAAAACTGATGTAGGTGAATATTCATGCTTGAGGGTAAGCTGTGGTAAGACGGTTGTTCAGAGCTTTAAATACAGATATCGTAGCCCTATAGATAACTCTCTTAAAAACAATAACCCTTGGTCACTATACAGCGCTATCTTTGGCTGAGGCTAGAGTAGAACTGCAAAAATTAAAATTATTGCGTGTCTTAGGCATATGCCCAATTTCGCAGCGGAAAAATTCTAAAATTGAAAATAAGATACGGCAAGCGGATGTACCTGAAGTACTACCTGCCAAAAATGTTGTTGATTTATATTTAGAGAACGTAATTGAAGATAAACATATTGTTGATGAACAGAGTAAGAAAAAGAAAATTGTAAAGTGTAGCCGAGCAATCAAAGGACAAGTTGAAGCTAGACGTACTTTATATATAGATGTAGTCGGAAGTGTTGGTGAAAAAGCTGCTGTAGAGATTACCCGTTAAGATGTAGTGAGTTTGATTAAAGGTATTATTGATCGTGATGCCCAAGTTCAAGCTGGGAAAGTACTATTTGAACTGTATGTTTAATTTTCACGGCAATGCATAGATTACTTGGAAAAACTTTCAAAATTTGGAAGTGAGCTTGTATTTCCCTCCTATCGAACTGGAAAACCGATTGAACAAAAAAACAATTACTGAAGCCAAGTAGTTACTAAAAGAAAAGGCTAGGTCAAAAAGACAGTCATATAAAGATGAACAACTCTGGCCTGATGAAATGGAGAACTGTACGCACAGGATTGTCAAGATTAGGTTGTCCAAGTGATGTTGCAGAAGCAATTCTAGGGCATTCTAAAAAGGTAATTGAAGGAACTTATAATTTGCATGGATATGAATTCGGCGATGGTATCGTGGCCACTTTATTCATATTGTTCTGCCTAAATGCTTAACTGTTCAAAGTAGCTCATTGCGTTCTAGCGAGTTCAGCTTTTTATCTTTCCAAGGCTTAGCATTTTTCCTAGGTGGAATCACTGCATTTGCTAGCCAATCTGCAATGACCTGTCGGCACTGCTTGGTATCATAAGCTCCATCAGTATATACGGAGTCGATCTGCTCATCGTGTGGAATTTAATTAAGTAAATCACCAAATACCTGAAAATCACTCACATTGTTGGTCGTGTGCTGAACTGCTCGAATTTGAAGGGTTTTAGCATCTATACCAATATGTAATTTACGCAATTTTCGGCGATATTCAGGCTGATGTTTCTTTCGTTTCCATTCACCTTCACTTCAAAATTTTAAGCCAGTAGATCTAGTTCATTACTACATTTTTAATAGCCAATCGCAATATCGATATGCCTATGTCTTAGTCAAATACGAATATCACTGATATTCAGAGCCATACAATCTAGTCCACACAGTTTAATGAGACTTTGAACAAAGCCAGTGACAATTCGCAAAGATAATTGAAATTAAGACTTGATCATCAAACAACACTGAATAGCTACATCAAAATAGGCTGGATTTTAACCATGTTTGCCTTTAGATTGAGCATACCATTGGGTTGTAGAATCAAACAAAATGGCAATATTTCCACGATTAATGAGAGCTCTGTTTTATGAAGACTAATTGAAATTACGATAAACTTTAGGCATAGGCTTATTCATTGGAAAATTATATTTCTGAACAAGCCCTTAACGATAGGTTTGTGCAACAAAGCCCATTCCATTCGCCCATCAAGCTGCGGGTGCTAGTGCATTTTTACCCTTTGGCTATATGGGGATTTGGGCGGCTGTACCCTTAGCAATCTGGTTTTTTCTAGCCGTAGAAGGGGTGCCTTTGGCAGCAGAAGAAGCCAAGGATCCAGTAAAGTCCTTGCCTCGAGGCTTAATTGGTTCCATGCTGATTTTGGCTGCCTTTACCTTGCTGATTCTATTCTTAAGTGCAGGTGCAATGGGTGCAGATCAAATTAAAGATTCAGGTGCACCGTTGGTGGATGCACTGGTGGCGGTATATGGTCAAAATGCTTGGGTGGCAGGTTTTGTCAATTTTGTCGGTTTGGCAGGCTTGGTTGCCAGTTTCTTCTCGATTATTTATGCCTATTCACGCCAAGTGTTTGCCTTGTCTCGGGCGGGTTATCTGCCTTCAGCCTTATCACTGACCAATAAAAATCATGCACCGACATGGGCAATTGTGATTCCTGGGGTGATTGGTTTTATTCTGTCTTTGACAGGTGAAGGGGATTTACTGATTTTAATGGCAGTGTTTGGCGCGACCATTTCCTATGTGTTGATGATGTTGTCACATATTAAATTACGCATTTCACGTCCTGAATTACCACGTCCTTATAAAACCCCTGGTGGAATGATTACTTCGAGTATTGCGCTGGTGTTGGCGTGTATTGCAGTTGTGGCAGGCTTAATGGTCGATCCAAAAGTTTGGTTCATGGCAGCACTGATTTATGCCGTATTTATTGTTTATTATCTAGTCTATAGCCGTCATCATTTGATTGCAGGAACACCTGAGCAAGAGTTTGCATCAATTCAGCAACAGGATTAATGCGGCATCCTTTTATCTAAAGGCAAAAAAGAGAGCAAGGATTTGCTCTCTTTATTTTTTAAAGTTTATTTACAACTGAAATTTTCAGCCAGTTCACTATCGCCCTGACCGTTATAGCGGGCAATCAGTGGGTATGGACAAAGCGGGCGCGTACGGGTTGCCGACCAGTCTGTCGGCAGTTCAGTATTTTGACCACCTAGGTTGCCTTCACCGCGTGCGGCAGCAATAATTTGGTCAGGGGCTTGACCATACTCCACCCAATTCACCAACGCCGTTAGGGCATCAAACTGGTCGGTGGCAATCCCTCCGCGAGAGTGATTCATACCCGGCACACGGAAGAAACGGGCAAAACTCGGAGCATTGCCTGAAGCATTATTTTGATATTTTTGCAGCAATTTATCGTACCAGTTCTGAGTATCATCAACTGAAAAGACGCCATCTGCTGTGCCTTGAACCACAATCATTTTACCGCCATGTTGCTGCAGTTTGTCCAGATTCAATTCATCAGGTGGAATCATGAACGACATGGCACTTTCGGTATAAGTCTCATTGGTGGCAGACAATTTTGCATAGTCCGTGTCGAAATTAAAATTAAAGGCAAATTGGCGGGAATTCAGCATCATGTCTGGATTAGGTGGCACCTGAAAAATAATCCCGACCGCGACAGGGTCTCGTGCTGTGCCGACGGAAGATTCAAACTTCCAGCTGGCCCAATTACTGCCGATCAGCCCCGGATCAAAGGGTTGCGTGGCATATAAGGCTTCGCCTGTTGAATTGACTGGACCACGATAGATATTGGCAAGCACATCAATTTGGTCTGAAGATAAACAACTGCCATCGCGTGTGTTGGCACAGACAGGGACGTCACGCTGAATATCAAAGGCTGTACGACAGGCTTCAACGTCTTGGACTAAGCCATCTGCCACACCATCCAGCCCATCACATTGATCGAGAATGGCTTGAGCCAGCACTTTTCGTTCAGACAATGTCAGGGCTGTACTTAAATCATTTTCATCGGTCGCCACTCGGCGTAATTGTTGTGCGGTATATAGTTGTGCTGCCGCCGCACGAGGCAAGTGAAAACCGGGGGTGCTGGCAAGAATGCCATCGTACTGATCTCCCAAACGTGTGGCTGCCATCATGGCATGCCGTCCACCATTTGAGGTTCCACCCGCATAAGAACGGTCGGGCAATTTGCCATAGGCCGCTTGAATCAGATTTTTCGCCATTGGTGTGAGTTTGGTGATGGCACCATACCCATAGTCAATGCGGGCTTGAGGATCTAAACCAAACAATGGGTTTTGGGTAGCATTGTGTCCCGCATCGGAGGAAATCACCGCAAAACCATTATGCAGTGCATTGGTCAGTGGTCCACCACTGCCGACCTGACCCGTTGCGGTTGCAATATTGCCATCGGTACCGCCATTGCCTTGATAGAGGAAACGACCATTCCAGTCGATCGGGAGTCGCATTTCAAAACCAATTTGATAGGTTTGTCCATCCACAGGACTAACCCGTTGATGCATATAACCCGTAATCAGACAGTGTGCCGCAATGTCCTGCCCTGCCACTTTAAGCGTACCTGCGGCTTGTAAGCTTGCAGAGGTAATTGTGGTTTGCTCATATTGGAAACCGGTTAAATCTGTGCAGGCACCTTTTAAATTAGTACCCACGGCAGGTGTGAGTTGCGGAACACTGACCGTGGTTTGGCTTGTGGCAGTGTTGTCATTTTCCCCATCGCCACAGGCAGCAAGGGTGGTACATAACATCAGATAGCTGAGCTGTTTCAGCCATTTTTTTTGTTTTAAGGTTGTTTGCATTATTGAAGTTCCATATCAATCAATGTTGGAGGTTAAGGATGGAGCACCATGAAATTTGCGGTACTGCGCGCGATCATTTTGTGGTTTTGCCATGCTTCACTCTCTAGGCAAAGTATGGCTTTGCCTTGTTTGGTAAAACGGCATTTGGTGAGTACCGTGCCGACTTGGCAGGGGCGCAGGAAATCCATGGTCAGGTTAATGGTGGTTGCAGGAGTTTCATGATTGGCAAGATACGCAAACAGTCCCATCACATCATCCAGCATGGCGCAGACCATGCCGCCTTCAACGCTGCCGCGGGGATTGGTAAAGCTGTCTAGTGCCACATAACTGATTTCCAGTTCAGTCTGGTCGGCATTCCATTGAATATTGTGTCCGCCCAACAGAAGATGGATGGGAGGCAGGTTGACTAAAGTGCTGAGGGTCATAAAGAAAGATCCATTTTTCAAACAATGATTAAAAGATGGGTGCGGCAAAGTGGCTTATTGCAGCGTATAAGCATCGTAAATCACGGCTTTGCCTAGACGCATGGCACTTCCAACGGCAACGGTTTGATTAAGCCACGCATATTTCGGTGCGCTGGTTTCAAATTGCATGGTGATTTTGAAATAGTATGTGTTCGGGTCGACATCTTTGCCTTGCGCCAGTTGCTTTAAAACCTCGCTGGAACCATGTCGATAGCCCTTGGTTTGTAAATAAATTAATGCACCATCGTCAGTTTCGAGCAGGTAACGGGTGTCAATAATCGCAAGTCCCTGACTATCCACAATTTGCCAGTCGGCACCATTATTTAAAATACGGCCCTTAAGCTGCTTGCCTTGGAAAGTGCCTCCTGTAATCGGAATAATTCGGCGTTTTCCACCATCGCTGGTGGTGCCCAGTTCCCAAACAGGTGCATTCAAATCCACACTAAATTGCGCCAGCGGTTCCAGATGCGGTGCTGGTGGATGGTATTGCGTTTCAGCATAACTCTGGCTGAATAGGCTCAAGCCAAAGCAAAGTCCGAGTATTTTTTTCATTAGAATGTTCTCGCAATAAAAAGAGGTTCTGACAGCAGCAGAACCTCGCTAGGCATTATTTAAATTTCCAGGTGTAGTCGATATTGATGCGGGTTTCGTTGGATGGTTTGATGTTGGCGGTCGAGAGCATATTGTTGTCATACATCGCGTAGCGGGCGCGCAAGCCGAGATTTTTTAAAGGTCCATTTTGTACGGTATAACCAATGTCAAAATCGGTTTCATGTTCTTTTAAATTGGTTTCCCCTAAATTCGGTGCATAAATATTATCGCCTGTGGTGTAACGGGTCATGAAACGTAAACCCGGCACATAATTTTTAAAATCATATTCATAGCGGAAGCTGTAAACATGCTCTTTGGGATTTAAAAATTCCGCTGGCCAAGTATCAATCAGTAGCCCTGTTTCACCACCGGTTAAATAGGGAAATGCGGTATCACCGTTATGATGGAAAGTCGCCAAAATAAATTTGTGGTTCTGATGCTTCAGTTCAAAATAGCCATGAATCAGGTCGTTATCCACCAAACCTGCTTTGGCTTGCCCATCTTCACGGCTGCGGTAGTAGCGTAGTTGTGAGCTGAAGTTGTTGCTGTCATTAAATTTGTGATTATAGGTCATCCCAAACATGGACTGGTTATACAGGTCCTCTACATCCATATAAAAACTGGTCAGCTTGGTGCTAGGAATAAGCTGGTAATTACCGCCGAGATAATACAGTTGATCGGTATCGGCACTTTTAAAGCGACCATTGACGCCTGAAATGCGCATATTTTCCCAATTGGTCGAATCGCGTTGATTGACCTGATCGATATACGCCGATTGGAAATCCAGATTTGGAATATCTTTCGACTCTAAGGAAATACCCCGATAGGTTTGCGGTAACAGGCGCGCGGGCGATGCGACCAAAACCGGATTCATGGGGCGCAGCGTACCGACTTTTAACTCGGTTTTACTGATTTTAGATTTGCCTGTGACTCCGATTTGTCCATAACTGTCCGCCGGTTCGTTGGTGACAGGATCACGCGGTAAGTTGCCTGTGCCGGCATAATCGGCACTGGCATCCAGTTTAAAGCCTGCGGTGGCTAAAATGTCCAGACCAAAACCGATCGTTCCTTCGTTATAGCCTGAATTGGCTCTGAAAATCAGACCTTGTGTCCAATCTTTCATGGCGGGATATTTGGAGACTTCCTGATAGTCACGATCAAAATAAAAATTTCGCGTGGTTAAGTCGACCGTACTGTTATCAATAAAGCTGCCCGCAAATACTGAACTGGAAAGCATAAGGGTAGAGTACATCCATAATTTAGACTGCATTGCATTTCTTCCTGAAATATCATTGTTGTTTTACATGCAGACCTCACACCGAGGTCTGTTCTTCATTTCTTGCTAAAAGAATTATTTTCCGAGCATTTCCCGCGCCACGATTTCTTTCATAATTTCATTGGTGCCACCGTAAATTTTCTGCACGCGAGCATCGACAAAGAAACGAGAAATTGGATATTCCTGCATGTAGCCATAGCCGCCAAACAGTTGCAGTAACTGATCAATTACTTCACATTGGGTATCGGTGATGAAGCATTTCAATGCGGCAACATGGCTGACGGTGAGTTCATCTCGGCTATATTGCTCGGCACATTGCTCGACAAAGGCTTGTGCCGCTTTGGCTTTAATTTGGGTATTGGCAAGTACAAAGCGCGTGTTCTGCATTTGGCTTAACGGTTGTCCAAAGGCTTTGCGTTCCTGCACATAATCTTTGGTTAGTTCGATAGCACCCAAAATAGAACCCAGTGCCATCATGGAAATACTTAAACGCTCACGTGGCAGTTCCTGCATCAGGTAGGCAAACCCTTTGCCTTCTTCCCCGAGTCGCTGCGCTTTCGGGACTTTGACCTGATCAAAAAATAATTCGGCAGTGTCTTGAGCATGTAAGCCAATCTTTTTCAGTGATCGGCCTTTTTCAACACCGTCTAAGGTAGCATCGAC
The DNA here is from genome assembly GCF_009939195.1 of Acinetobacter kanungonis. Taxonomy (GTDB): domain Bacteria; phylum Pseudomonadota; class Gammaproteobacteria; order Pseudomonadales; family Moraxellaceae; genus Acinetobacter; species Acinetobacter kanungonis. Next base: position 105,086 of record NZ_JAACKC010000001.1, read on the forward strand.
CAGTAACAGGGAAATACCTTTGGCGCGTGCTTCGGGATCGGTTTTGGTGACCAGTACAATCAGGTCGGCATGAATGCCGTTAGAAATAAAGGTTTTGGAACCATCCACCAGATAATGGTCATCGTTCAAAATGGCTTGCGTGCGAATGGCTTGTAAGTCAGAACCTGCGTTGGCTTCGGTCATGGCAATGGCCGTCACCACTTCGCCAGAGACCATTTTCGGCAACCAATGTTTTTTCTGTTCTTCACTGCCGATGTTTTGAATATACGGGGAAACCAGTTCATTCTGTCCGCCAATGGCAACCGCTAAAGAGGTAAAACCGGCTTGTGCGGTTTCTTGTACCAGCATCAGGGAATAGTGTACTGGGGCACCATAGCCGCCATATTCCTCTGGTACATCCACACATAAAAAGCCGTTTTCACCCAGCTGATTCCATAGTTTTCTAGGGATCAGACCATCTTCTTCCCATTGCTCATAATGTGGCGCGACAAATTCTTTCAGGAAGCGGCGATAGTTATCGCGAAACAGTTCAAATTCAGTATCTTGCTGCATACTTAACCTTTTTTTTGGCAAAAGTAGGGGTAAAGCCCAAAATAAATTGAGCTTTTTTACTGTGATTTCAGTGGTTTAGTTGTTTAAGGTCGGAATCCGAATAATCAGAGAATTCTCAGTTTGCTTTTGATATAACTCGGCAATTTTCTCTGCGCGTCGCTTCAGAATATTGCTTTGATTGAGATTACCTTTATCGGTCACTTCACCTGCATCCAGTTGCGGTGGTTCAGTTTGCAGATACAGCATCGAAACACGATTGGAACTTCCTGTCGCATCCTTGTTGTAGTGCATCAAGAATTGACGGAACCATTGCTGAACTTTCGGATGTTTCAAGATTTCTGCAGCACTGTGTTCGGATAAAGCAAGTCCTGCATAATCGGCACAGGCATCCAGTTTTGGAAATATCAGGAAGCCAATCGCATTCAGGTTGGAACCAGTAATACACACATCCTGAATCAGTAAATTGCCTTGAATCAGCACTTTATTGCGTAAAGTCCCGACATTGACGAAGGTGCCTGTATTGAGTTTAAAGTCCTCGGCTATGCGTCCGTCGTACATTAGTCCTTGAGCGGGATCCTGATCATCCACCAAACGCACGGCATCGCCCGTGTGGAAAAAGCCTTCTTCATCAAACACAGAGCTTTGTTGATCTGCATTTAAACGCCAGTAGCCTTTCATGACGTGTTTGCCACGGACACAGAATTCCAGTTTGTCGCCATATGGCACCAGCTTGATTTCACAACCCGGTGCAGGGTAGCCAATGAAGCCTGCCATGACGCGAGGACCTGTGGTAAACGCACATGAGGGTGCTGTTTCGGTCATGCCGAGTCCGCTCATAATACGAATTTTTTCACCACAATGCTGCTGGGCAATCCGGTCTAAACGGTTCCAGCCCGCTTCAGACAAGGCGGCTCCTGCAAAAAACAGCACTTTGACTTTTGCAAAGAAACGATCACGCAGTTCGGCATCTTTTTCGAGGGCGTCGGTCAGTTCTTCCCAACCTTTCGGGACATTCAAATATACCGTTGGTGAAATTTCTTTTAAGTTGCGAATGGTTTCATCAAACTTGCCTGCGACAGGTTTGCCATCATCAATGTAAATGGTGCCACCGTTATATAGGGCAATCCCGACATTGTGGCTGCCACCAAAGGTATGATGCCAAGATAACCAATCCAGCAATACTGGCGGTGTTTCCTCAAACTCAGGGAAGGTTTGAAGCAACATCTGTTGATTTACGGTCAACATTAAATGGGTGGTTGGCACCGCTTTCGGCAGTTTGGTTGAACCCGAAGTAAATAAAAACTTGGCAATCTGGTGTTCATCTAAACCTTGATAATGCTCCTGCACATTGCTCACAGGCGTATCTAAAAGTTCTTGAAAGGCAGTACAACTATGATCCCCGATAATGCCTTTATTGGTCACAATTTCAATGTGAGCAGGGGCGCAGGCTTCAACGGCTTTGGCAAAAGCACGACCATCATTGGCATAGACCATGCCCGGCGTGAGTACATCAAAAACATGCTTTAACTTGCCGAAATCTTGCGAAACCAGAGAGTAGGCGGGGGAAATGGCAGAGAAAGGAACCCCTGCCAACATTGCGCCCATCGACAAGGTTAAATGTTCCAGATCATTGCCCGATAAAATCACTAAAGGGTGTTGTTCACTGAGATTGCGATTATGCAAGGCTTGGGCAATATGCCAAGCCCGTTGCAGCACTTCAGCATAATTGAGCTTTACCCATTCACCTTGCGTATTCCGTTTTGCTGCAAAAATATGCTCAGGTTTGGTTTGTGCAAAATGAATTAGGCGGTCAGTCAATTTTTGCGGATAGCTGTGAAGTTGTTCTTTCGGATGCAGATACAAAACCTGATCTTTGTAGACGTAATCAATATCATGACGCCCAAGTTTTACCAGTCGTTCGCGATCTTGTGATTGAGTGGCATTCATTTGCATTGTTTTTCACTCCATGGAAAGCGCATCACAGCGCTTTTATATTTTTTGCATCATGCAATTTATATTTTATTTCTACGCCAGTCCAAGCCTTAAATTGGATAATGGCGAGGCTGGGTCTGAATGGTAATCCAACGTAATTCGGTAAATTCTGCAATCGAAGCTTTGCTACCAAAGCGACCATAACCACTGGCTTTGGTGCCGCCAAATGGCATTTGCGCCTCATCATGCACCGTGGCACCGTTAATATGGCAAATACCCGAATCAATCTGTTTGGCAACATCCAGCGCTTGCGCAATATTTTGACTAAATACAGCGGCAGATAAGCCATATTCACTGTCATTGGCAAGAGCAACGCCTTCTTCAAGACTGCCAAAACGTTGCACCGTACACACAGGACCAAAAGATTCTTCGCGATATAATGCCATGTCAGGTTGAATATTCAGCACCAAAGTCGGCTGCATGGTGGTTGCTTCAATGTGAATTCCCAAAGGTAAGTCGGCACCTTTGCTTTGCGCATCTTCCAGTAAATGTTGAATACGCTGTGCAGCATGGGCGCTTTCCAAAACGCCAAGCGCATATTGTTGTGTACTTGGATTACCCGCACGAATCGTACTCGTTTTTTCAATCAGTTTCTGAATGAATTGATCGGCAATACCCTCCTGCACCAACACACGTTCGGTCGACATACAGATTTGACCTTGGTTAAAGAAGGCACCGAAGGCAACGGCATTCACCGCTTCATCCACATCGGCTTCATTCAGCACCACCACAGGGGCTTTACCACCAAGTTCCAACAGCACAGGTTTTAAATACTTTGCTGCGGTTTCGGCAATAATTTTTCCGACTTTGGTGGAACCAGTAAAATTAATGCGTTTTACGGCAGGATGTGAAATTAAACGTTCGACAACTTGTGGGGCATCTTCCGCGGCATGGGTAATTACATTGACCACGCCATCGCCCAAGCCTGCTTCATGCAGCACTTGCCCAATTAAGCGCTGCGTTGCAGGGCAGGCTTCAGAGGCTTTCAGCACCACGGTATTCCCGCAAGCCAGCGGCATGGCTAAAGCACGTGTCGGCAAAATAATCGGGGCATTCCATGGAGCAATACCAACCACGACCCCGCAAGGGACGCGAATGCCCATCGCCATATTGCCAGGCACATCGGAAGGAATCAGGCTACCATCCATTTGGGTGGTCATGGCTGCTGCTTCACGCAACATATTGGCCGCCAGATGGACATTGAACCCATACCAAGTTGCAGTCGAACCAGTTTCACGCATGCCAATTTGAATAAATTGCTCAGTTTTCTGATCCATCAAGTCCGCGGCTTTGAGCAGACGTAAGCGGCGTTCAGTCGGAGATAGCTTCGACCAAACTTGAAATGCCTGAGCCGCAGATTCAATGGCACGATCGACATCTGCTAGCGTAGCTGCAGCAGCAATGCTGGCAGCTTGACCATCAATTGGGCTGATCCGTTCAAAAGTAGCCTGATTGGATGCCGCAACAGCTTGACCATGGATCAGTAACGGTGTCAGTTCCAGTTTTTTAATCGCGCTGGTGGCACTGCCAAATGTAGATTCATTGCTCTGATCTACAGATTTATCATGTCTAAGTGACTGTACATTGTGCATGGGTTGTATCCTTACATAACCATTTTAAAAAGAGAAAGTTAACCAGTACGCTTGTAGCTTTGTAAACCAGGTTTAATTGATTTCTCATCTAAAAATTGTTTTAGACCTTCTTGGCGCCCACCTTCAGTATCACGATGGATACATTGATCTAGCTTGGCATATAAATAGTCTTCATTTTGATCCCAAGTCAGTTCGCGGCAACGTTTGAACCCATTTTTCGCAGTACGTAGCACCACAGGGTTTTTCTCAAGCAGGATGTTTGCCAGTTCAGTCACTTCAGCTTTCAATTCTGCTAAAGGTACACTTTTGTTGACCAAGCCCATGTTTTCGGCTTCCTTACCACCAAAAGTTTTACCGGTCATGATGTAATACAGCGACGTGCGATGACCAACGGTATCTGCCATGGCTTTGCTGACCAAGTTGCCCGGCGGAATGCCCCAGTTAATTTCCGATAAGCCAAAGGTTGCTTCATCTGCGGCAATCGCAAGATCACATGCCACTAAAGGTGAGAAGCCGCCACCAAAACACCAGCCGTTGACCATGGCAATGGTGGGTTTGGAATACATGCGTAGCAATTGCCACTGCCAACGGCATGAATCACGACGAATACGTTCTTGGAAAATTTCAGGTTGAGTATCCACTTCACGGAAATACTCTTTTAAATCCATGCCCGCAGTCCATGAATCGCCAGCACCTGTCAGCACCACTACGCGCGCATCTTGATCCAGTTCGATGGTTTCCAGTACATCAATCATTTCACGATTCAATGTCGGGCTCATGGCATTTTTCTTTTCTGGGCGGTTGAATGTTACCCATGCAATTCCATTTTCAACTTTAACATCAACAGTTTCCCAGCGTTTTTCATATGTCATGTGCTTACTCCTTGAATGACAGTTTGTTTGTTCTGTATTCAACATAATATCAGTTAAACTTACATTCAAGTGTTTTTTGAAAAATTTCTAATAAATTTTATAAAGCAATGAAAAATATATAAATTAAATATTTTTTAAAATTATATTAAAAATTACTACTGATTTTTTAATCAGTCTAACTGATATTTTATTGGGTGTTCAGTGAACAGCACAAAACAACAAAATCGAATGGAAATAACTGTGAAAAAAGGATTGAACTATGGAAAAAGTGTTACATCCGTCAGGAAAGGCGAAAATCACTTTATTGCTGTGTTTTGCCATCGCCATCTTTGAGGGTTTCGATCTTCAATCCATGGGGGTTGCAGCACCACGCATGCGCGCAGAATTTATGTTGGATAATGCACAAATGGCCTTGGCGTTTAGTACGGCAATTTTAGGTACCTTGCCAGGGGCCATTTTTGGAGGAAGACTGGCAGATATTGTGGGTCGTAAAAAGGTTCTTATTTTTAGTATCTTATTGTTCGGTGTGATGTCGCTCATGACGGCCTACGCTGGAAACTATGACTTGCTGCTGTTCATTCGTTTCCTGACCGGTCTGGGAATGGGTGGTGCCTTACCCATGATGATTACTTTGGCATCGGAAGCAGTTTCCTCAGACCGTAAAGGTACTGCGGTGAGTGTGATGTATAGCGGTATTCCATTTGGAGGGTTATTAACTTCGGTGGTGGCCATGATGTTGGCAGGTGATGCAGAGTGGCGTCATATTTTTTATGTCGGCGGTATTGCACCGATTTTATTAATTCCGTTGTTGTTAAAATTCTTGCCTGAATCTTCGGATTATTTGCAAGGGAAAACCCAAGGTCAGCAGACTACACCTTTTATGGAGGTACTGTTTGCCAAAGACCGTCGTATGTCGACCATTCAGATTTGGATCAGCTTTTTCTGTACCCTCGTGGTGCTGTATTTCTTGTTGAACTGGTTGCCACTGTTGATGGGGGCTCAAGGGCTTTCCAAACTAGAGGCGAACTATATTCAAATGGGTTACAACGTGGGCGGCATGTTTGGTTCAATCTTGATGGGCATGATGCTCGATAAAATGCGCATGAGTTTCGTGATCAAATTTATCTATTTGGGTATTTTGGTTTCACTGTGCTGTTTATCCTTTTCCCCGACGGTGGCATTGCTGGCGTTATCTGCAGTGGGTTGTGGCTTGTTTATTGTCGGAGGACAGTCGGCATTGTATGGTCTGGCAGCCATGTACTATCCAACCGAAATGCGTGGCACAGGTGTAGGTGCAGCGGTGGCGATTGGGCGTATCGGTTCATTTGCAGGTCCACTTTTGGCAGGCTTTTTACTGTCGATTGGTAAAAGTGCCACGATTGTGATTGGCTCAAGTATTCCTGTAATTTTGATTGCGGCAATTTCTGCCTTACTGCTTGTCAGAAAACCTAAACAGCCTGTACAGTTAATGCAAAGTTCAACAGCACCTTAAACGGTCTAGACCGAAAGAAGTATGAGATTGTACGCTCATGCTTCTTTCATTTTTTTGATTTTGATAATGAAAGATGAGTGCATATAAGTTCAATGGCTAAACTAGAAGATGGACCACGATTAAGCTATACCATTGCCCGTTTGGATCGCGTGGTGAGCCAATATTTAACTGAACATTTAAAAGATTATGAGATTACTTTACCGCAATTTACCGCGCTGTCAGTGTTGGCATCCAAAAGTAATTTATCCAATGCCAAGCTGGCAGAACGTTCTTTTATCAAGCCACAGTCTGCCAATAAAATTTTACAAGATTTACTCAGCAACGGCTGGATTGAAAAAAAACCTGATCCGACCCACGGACGCCGTATTCTCGTGACCGTGACTGAAAGCGGTTTAGTCAAATTGGCAGGATGCAATAAAATTGTAGAAGCTTTGGAGCAAAAAATGTTGCAGGGCATCGATATGAATTTGGCTTATCTGATTCGTAACAACCTCGACATCATGGTCAATAATCTCAAATAAACATCCGCTAGATGATGTTGAATGGTGAGGAAAGATCACGATCAGCAATAAATGCATCGGCGGGTACACGTTCGTGACCAGAAAGCTATTGTCACCAGCGGAATGAAGTTGTTAGCATGGCTTGAAAGTTTTGCTTATAGTGTGGCTAGGATGTCTTCAGGACAACAAGTTTTAATTAAATTAAGAAAAATGATTATTGCTGGGGAACTTGAAGGTGGTAGTCGTATCGCTGAAATTCCGACAGCAGAATTACTGGGCGTCTCGCGCCAGCCTGTGCGTATGGCTTTTCGCCTGTTAGAACAAGAAGGGCTGTTGATTAAGAATCCAACCCGCGGTTATACCGTTCGTGAAATTTCAAATGAACTGGTGAATGATGCGCTGGAAGTACGCGGAGTACTGGAAGGCTTAGCGGCAAAAACTTTGGCAGAACAAGGTTTATCGGCAGAGCAGCAGCAGACCTTAAAAAACTGTATCGAACAAATTGAACAGCTTTTTGCGGAACATACCGAATTTGGTGATGAAGAATTAGAACGTTATCATGAGTTTAATGTGATTTTTCATGACACCATCATTCAGGGCGCACAAAACATTGCCTTAATTCAGGCTTTGGCAAAAAATAATCAATTGCCTATGGCTTCGGTACAAGCCATCACCTATGACCAGACTCGTGCTTTATCTGAATATCGACGTTTGCATTATGCGCATATGCAACATTGCTCAATTTATGAAGCATTGCTGCAACGCCAATCGGGGCGTGCTGAAACCTTAATGCGCGAACATAGCAGTGTGGCGTTGTTGGGTGAAACCGTTAAAAATATATTGACCGCGACAGCTTAAAGTTTCCCACCCCAATACTTTCGGGTGGGGATCTATTTTTTATAACTCAATTACCAGATGTTTGGACTTCGAACGTGAGCAACATGGGGTAAATTGATTATTCAAAGCACGTTCTTCCTCGGTCATAAACATATCGCGATGATCCGGGGTGCCTGAAACTACACGGGTAATACAGGTGCCGCAAATGCCTTGCCCACAAGATACAGGCACATCAAAACCGTGAGCTAACAGGGCTTGAGTTACAGTCTGTTCAGCGTGAACTTCAATTCGACGTCCTGTACCTGCAATTTCCACGGTAAAGGCTTCATCATTTTCCTGCTTGCTTTGCTGTGCCACAAAATGCTCTTGATGCAGTTGTTTAGATTGCCAGCCTGCTGTTTCCGCAGACTGCATCACGAATTGCATAAAGCCAGTAGGACCGCAGACATAAAGATGCTTGTCTGAGGATGGATGCTGTAAAACAGTTTGCATATCACATTGCGTTGCGTCTTGATCCTGAATATGAAAATGCACCTGCTCGGCAAAATGCGTAGTCAAATTTCCATAAAAAGCGATCATTTCATGGGTGCGGACAAAATAATGCAATTCAAAAGGAATATTTTGCGCTTTTAAGCGATATGCCATGGCAAGAATAGGGGTAATGCCAATCCCGCCCGCAAATAACAGGGCTGTTTTCGTGTTTTCATGCAGGGCAAATAAATTGCGTGGTTGCCCAATATTTAATACATCTCCTTCACGATAGTCCGTATGCATGCAATGGGAACCACCGCGTGAGTTTTCATCGTGGAGGACCCCAATCACATAACGATGTTGTTCACTGGAACAATTGGACAGTGAATATTGACGGGTTAATCCATTTTTTAAATGCACATCAATATGCGACCCAGCCTCAAAACGCGGCAAAGCCGAACCTGAGCTGGAAACCAGTTCAAATGCACGAATGGAAGGGGTGAGCTGATGAATCTTATTGATAATCACGTCCATGTTTTTATCCTTAAATCACATGAATATTTGGAAATTTGACCACTTCAATTGGGGTTGCAGCCTGTCTTTCTTCACTCAATAAGCGGTCAATAATTTTGCGTGATTGAACTCCGCCTGCATCAATATTCAGCATCAGCAGTTTGCGCTGCGGATTATTCAGAATGTTCTGTTGTTGTTGCTCCAGCATTTCCAAATCTTCAGTAAAGATTTTGCCTTGTCCTTCACGAATTTGATCAGTCAGTTCAGTATTTTCAGGCTGGAAGTTGCGCGCCATGCCCCAGAAATACCAATGCGAGGTTTCAGTTTCAGGGGTAATAAAATCCACCACGATTGAAGAGACTTTTTTGTCTTTCGGTGCGTCATAGCCGCCATGACCCGCATGGGCAACCCCAACTTCAATATGTACATTGCTGGGTGCAAAGAAATGACAACGCTGCCAACGGTCGACAGGCACATCGTCTGCTAGATGATTGCCACGCAGTGCCATTTGCCAAAACGGCGGTGCGATGACATCGTCCATATAGCGTTCGGTAATGACATGATCGCCATCGACTTTGGTGGTCGGTAAGGATTCATCAATTTCCTTTTGCCCAATACTGCTGGAATGCACATAGGTTTCATGAGTTAAATCCATGAGGTTATCAATCATCAGGCGATAATCACAATGAATGTGGAACAAGCCACCGCCATAACTCCATTCAGGGTGATCTGCCCATTCCAGTACAGGCAGTTTGGATTCATCGGCTTGATCTTTTTCACCCGGCCAGACCCAAATAAAACCAAATTTTTCCACCACAGCATAAGCTTTGTTGCATGGGAAACCATTGACGCGTTGTGCAGGCATAGCAATGGTTTTACCTTCACAGCCCATCACCAGCCCGTGATAACCACAAACTAAATTGCCATCTTCAACATATCCGAGAGACAGCGGTGCGCCACGATGTGGACAAAAGTCCTCGACAGCAGCCACTTTATTTTCTTTGCCACGATAAAACACAATTTTCTCGCCGCAGATGGTACGACCGAGGGGTTTGTCTTGAACTTCTTCTGGTCGGCATGCCACATACCAAGCGTTTTTAATAAACATTGTGATGACTCCTTGTCAATTATTGGATCCAATTTATGTCTATTTATTCAATTTGTCAAATGCGATGAGGATGCTTTTATATGATTTATATATGTGAAATAGTAGTTCTTGATTGGTTGATATTGTTCTGTAGGATTTTAACTATGGATCCATTTATGGAGAAATTAAAACGTTTGATGAGTAATTTAGTGGATCCAAAGTTAATTTTGAATAATTTTTATATTTTCAGTTTTATATTAAGTAAATGATATTAAATAGTATATTTAGCTTTATTTATTGGTGAAATAAAAATCAGAGCAAATTAGTTGATTTTATGGATCCAATTATGCAGTATAGAAAAAGAGCAGGATGCTTCACAAAAATGATCTGTGTACAGGGTCACTTTAATTCTTAATTATCCCTTCTAGGCAATTATGGATATGGATATGCATAATCACCCAATGATGTGTTCTCACATGGTCGTGTGTATTTCCGTTCCTAATTGGGAGATACACAATGGAAAGAAATGTTTTAGACGAAATTAACAATAATAAAATGAGCCGTTACCAATGGTTCGTCATTTTGATTTGTATATTTCTGAATGTGATTGATGGCTTTGATGTCATGGTGATGGCATTTACCGCACCCTCTGTATCTGCTGAATGGGCGTTATCGGGTGCACAAATCGGAATACTTCTCAGTGCTGGACTCTTTGGTATGGCAGCAGGTTCCATTTTTTTAGCACCATTAGCAGATAAAATTGGTCGCCGTTTCTTAATTCTGATTTGTTTAATTATTGCAGGATTGAGCATGTCGGCCTGTGGAATTGTACAAAATCATACGATGCTGGCTGTGCTACGTTTTATCACTGGTATTGGGGTTGGCGGAATCTTGGCAAGTAGTAATGTACTGGCGAGTGAATATGCCAATGCACGTTGGAGAAGTCTAGCAGTCAGTTTGATGTCTACAGGTTATGGTATTGGAGCAACTTTAGGTGGCGTGCTTACCTTTGTTTTAATTGAACATCTTGGCTGGCGCTCCGTCTTTTTAGCAGGTGGTATCACTACGCTCATCATGTTTGCTTTTGCATTATGGTTACTCCCAGAGTCATTGGATTATTTGCTGGCAAAAAAGCCAGTACGAGCGCTGGAAAATACCAATCTGATTCTGCAACGTATGCAGTTGAAGCATTTACAAACGCTGCCGCAGTATATGCAAGTTGAACAGCATAAGAGCAGTGATGTTGCGAAACTGTTCCGTGGTCATCAAGGTTTTCAAACTTTGTGTTTATGGTTTGCGTTTTTCTTGGTGATGTTTGGTTTTTACTTTGTGATGAGCTGGACTCCTAAAATTTTAATTGCGATGGGTATGTCGCGAGATCAAGGCGTCAGTACAGGCATTTTAATCAGTATTGGTGGTATTTTTGGTGCTGCAATTATTGGGCTTCTTGCTTCACGGATTAAGATTTTTCATGCCCTTAGTCTGTTCTTGGGCTTAACAGCACTCTGTATTTTCCTGTTTGTAGCAGTTTCATCTCAAGTGAGCATTGCACTGATGGTCGGTTTGCTACTAGGTACACTCATTAACGGCTGCGTTGCAGGTCTTTATTCAATTTCTCCGACCATTTACGAGGCGGATATCAGAAGTCGCGGTGTAGGTTATGCGATTGGATTTGGCCGTATTGGTGCCATTTTATCTCCAACGATTGCAGGTTTATTTTTAGATCAAGGGATGACACCTCAGCATCTTTATGCGTACTACGGCATTGTCTTTATCTTGGCAATTTTTCTGATTTTAATCTTGGGTAAAGCGGTGTATCGACATCAACAAGCTCAAAATTATTCACTGAATACATCGATCTAACTAGCTGTTTTAAAATTAAAAGTTGAGATAAAAATGAAAAAGACATCTTTATGGATGGGGATCTGCTTGTGCCCAATTTTTGTGAACATGGCACATGCGCAGTTCATGGCAGATAGTCAGGCTGAAATTACATTGCGCAACTTCTATTTTGATCGGGATTATAAAAATGATCCTTATCCCTATACCGCTGCTCGAGACTGGGCTCAGGGTCTGATATTTAAAGGACAATCAGGCTATACCGATGGAGCTGTTGGATTTGGTGTAGATGTGCTTGCGATGGCGGGTTTTAATTTATTGGGCAGCACGGCAGATGATTATGCACGGACTGGTCTTTTGCCCGTCAATACCGATAATTCTAGAGATGATTATTATGGAAAAATTGGTGTAACAGGCAAAGCTCGCTTAAGTAAAAATGAACTTTTTGTTGGAGATCTGGTTCCTCAGTTACCCACCATTTTCTCTTCACCAGCACGATTATTCCCACAAACTTATCGTGGTGTAAGATTGGTTTCGACTGAAATTCCAAAACTGCAATTGGAAGGGTTTTATGTGGATAAAGTCCGCCAACGAGATTCGATTCGCTATACCGACGTTGGTATTGATAATATCAACCGTCGTTTTGAACGTGCTGCAACAACCGATGATTTCTATACACTGGGGGGAGCATATCAGTTCAATAATGCCTATCGCGTGCGGTTGTACCATGCCGAACTACAAGATATTTACCAACAGCAATTTCTAGGGATAAATGGCAAACAGCCTATCTCAGATCAGTATAATTTCTTAACGGATGTACGCTTTTTTAATAGCTATGATTCGGTCAGTGAGAAAATTGGTACTGTAGATAATCGTCATTTAAGTGGGTTATTGGGTCTCAATACGCAAGGGCATACACTCTCAATTGGTTATATGCAGTCTTTTGGTGATACGGGTCTACCATTTTTATCGGGTGCTGAAAGTCCTGTCGTTCTCGATTTTATGAGTTCGGATTATTCCAATAAAGATGAAAAAGTGATTTCTTTACGTTATGACTATGACTTTAAAAATGTCCGTTTAGGTGAAACGTCTTTAAATGGTTTACGCTTTATGACGCGTTATGCCAAAGGCGATGATATTGATTTATTAACATATGGTGATCGACGTTTTGAAGAGGAATCTTTAGAGTTTGAATTAGGTTATCGTGTACTCGAAGGCAGTTTAAAGGGCTTGGGATTTCGAACACGTTTTTCTCATTATCGCAATGATATGCCAACCAATATGACCTTCCATTCAGCAAATGAAACACGGATTAATGTGGATTATAGCTTTAAATTTTAATGAAGAACTTTGAACCATTCAGCCATCAACTTTGATGGCTGAATTGCGTGATAACTCAAGATTAAAGTAGATGAAAATTCAATTAACTCTGCGCCTTGGCTAAATAATTTGCCATTTCTTGCTCAGGTACCATGCCACCCCCCGTACCCCAAATAATATGATTAGCATTTTGCAATTGTTGCGCGGTGAAATTATGCATGGCTGCATATTCTGGATGTTGAGCAATCAACACAGGTCCTAACATACCCGCTAAGGCAGAGGGTTCCAGTTTCAGATGTTCAGTTTGATTAAGTAGACCGAGTAGTTGATACAGGGTTTGGTCATCCAACGTATAAAGCCCATCGAGGAGCCGTTGCATAGCACGTCCGACAAAGCCAGAAGCACGACCGACCGCGAGTCCATCCGCAGCGGTGATGTTATCAATCCCAATGTCCTGCACGGCAATTTGATCATGTAAGCCTGTAGCAATACCCAATAACATGCACGGGGAATGGGTGGGTTCGGCAAAGAAGCAATGTACATGGTCGCCAAAAGCCATTTTCAATCCAAACGCGACCCCACCAGGACCACCGCCAACTCCACATGGCAAATAGACAAACAGGGGGTGCTCTTGATCGACCTGAATCTGGCGGTGTTGTAATTGCTGTTTTAAACGTTCGCCTGCAACGGCATAGCCTAAAAACAGTGCCTTGGAATTTTCATCATCAATAAAGTGGCAGTTCGGATCTGCAAGTGCTGCTTTGCGACCAGCTTCAACCGCCACACCATAATCTTCCAGATATTCGACCACGGTGACGCCGTGCGCACGCAATTTATCTTTTTTCCATTGGCGTGCATCTGCAGACATATGCACAGTCACTTGAAAGCCCAGTTGCGCACTCATGATGCCAATAGAGAGCCCGAGATTACCCGTAGAGCCGACGGCAATACTATATTGACTAAAAAACTGCTTAAACTCAGGCAGATTGAGTTTGGTATAGTCATCTTCGAGGTTGAGTAAACCTGCATCCAGCGCCAGTTTTTCTGCAAAACACAGCACTTCATAAATACCGCCACGCGCTTTAATTGAACCTGAAATCGGTAAATGGCTATCTTTTTTCAGCCAGAGTGTGCCCTGAATCTTTTGTCCGAATTGAGCTTCAAGTTGCTGTTGCATGTTGGGAATTGCGGCAAGTTCAGATTCAATAATGCCATGCGTTAGCGCTGTTTCTGGGAATGCAGCCATGAGATAAGGCGCAAAGCGTGTCAGACGGTCACGTGCAGCATCAATATCTGCTTGATTCAGCCCAACAAAGGGCAATCCTTCTGCCAAAGTGGCGAAATTGGGGTTGAACCATATGGTTTCTTTGAGTTCGATTAATTCCTTGACGATAGGATGTTGTTCACACAATTGCTGGATTTGTTCAGGATTCATATTGGGTACTCATTCAGGTATTTACTGGCTTGCAACGCAGAAATATTCCATTTGCAGAAAACTTATTTTGGATTATTTGAATGGATTTACTGAGCTTGGTCAAATGATGATATTTGGATTTAACATTAAAATAATTCATCTGAAGTGAGAGAAATATCTTATAAATATTCATAAGGATGAGATAAATTAATCTTAAATTTGTGATCTATCTTGCTTTGCTGGTTAATGAATGAAATTGAATCCCGTGGAGAACGTACACATGGCAAAGAGTAATTTAACGGGTTTTCAACTTTCTAAATTGTATACCTTTGAAGTCGCAGCGCGACATCAGTCCTTTGCCTTGGCAGCAGAAGAATTATGTCTGACTCCAAGTGCGGTGAGTCATCAAATCAACCAGCTTGAAAAAGAACTGCAACTGCAGCTTTTTTCAAGATTACACCGCAAAGTGGAGCTAACGTCTGAAGGGCAGCATCTTTTTATTGCATTGCAGTCTTCACTGGAACATTTGAATCATGAGTTGAATGCCATTCAGAATCAGGCTTTGGCAGGCTCGCTCACCATTTATGCACGCCCTTCGATTACCCAATGTTGGTTGATTCCCAGATTGCAGGATTTTATGCAGCAATATCCGTTGATTGAGTTGTCGATTTTGACGGGCAATGACACAGTTAATTTTCAGCGCACAGGTATTGATCTGGCACTTTATTTTGACCATCAGCCTGCAGCCAATTTGAATGATCAGTATCTGATGGATGAGCAGATTATCCCTGTATGTAGTCCAGCCTATGCGAAAAAGATGAATTTGGTTGGTCATGTGCAGCAGCTACAAGATTGTACTTTGCTACATGACAGCCAAGCATGGAACAACGGAACGGGCACCGAAGAGTGGCAGAGCTGGGCACATCATTTCGGGGTAGAGCTGGATACTTCGAAGGGCATGCAGTTTGACCGCTCGGATCTGGCGGTTTTGGCAGCCGAACAGCATTTGGGTATTTGCATGGGCAGAAAAAGACTGGTTCAGTCAGCGCTAGAACGAGGCGAGTTGATCACTCCATTTCCTGAAATGTGGAAGGCGTGTGAGCAACATTATTATCTTGCCTCCGCACAAGGTCGCCTATTACCGAAAGTCGAGGTTTTTGTGACGTGGTTAAAAGCGCAGACTTGATCTTCTCAGCAATATACGCGCATAGTGAAAATAATTTTGTAAACATAAAAAGCCTGAATTCGGTCAAATATTCTGTGAAACGATCTCTTATAAAGCTCCTCAAAAATTAGATAGTGATATAAGAAATGAATTAAATCTATCATTATGATTTTTAATAATATTAATTATAAATTTGAAATTGAATATTTAAAGTATTTTCAATCACCACATCATGCATCTGTAGCATGAATGCTGCTGCGTGATTTTCTGTCCATATTGTCAATTTATGTCACAAAGTGCCGTTAAGTTCAGGTCGGCACTGGTCAAAAAAGCGATTTTTTTATACTATACGGCAAACTTTATAATTACGACATTCACTTTATATTTATTAAAAACATTATGTTGAATCATATTTATGCTGCTTTTGAACAGCTGGGATTCACTACACATAAACGTGTATTGCATATCCAGTTTGCTAATGCGCTGCTGAATCAGCAGGTCTATTTACAGCGAATAGACGGAACACATGGCTTAAACCAAGGCTTAACGGCCAGTTTAATTTGCCTGTCGACACATGCATTTATTCCCCTCAAACAGTTTATTGGCTGTCAGGTCGCGGTTGACCATGTGACAGACACAGGACAACTGAGTCGCATTACAGGCATCATTACCCAAGCTCAAGCGGGGGCAAGCGATGGTGCACTGACCGTATATCGCCTGAGGCTTGAAGACCCGACCATCTTATGGAAACAACGCCGTAACAGTCGCGTGTTCATGAATAAAAGTGTGGTAGATGTGGTCAACATTTTGTTCCAAGAGTGGCAACAAAAAAGTCCGCTGTTTGCCGCCAGTTTGAATCTTGATTTAGCAGGATTGAGTCGAGATTACGACATTCGTCCCTTCATCATGCAAAACAACGAAACTGATTATGACTTTCTGACACGTTTACTTAGAAGTGAAGGGATTAATTGGCTGATTGATGAAGCGCAAGCGTTGCTTGCTCAGATGCATCAACCCATTCAAGCACAAAAGCTACGTCTAATTGATGATAACCAGCACTACCAAGCTCTGCCACGACGCAGTGTCCGCTTTCACCAGAGCAGCGCTGTACAAACCGCAGACAGCATTACCCATTGGCAGGCGCAGCGCCAGTTACAACCGACAGCCGTGCATGTGCAACGCTGGCAAGCCGATGCACTAACCCAAGATGACGGTGCAGGCAGTGTGCAAAGCAAACATCAGCAAAGTGAACAATATGATGTTGCGAGTTTGGGGCTAGAGCAGGCATGGCATTTTTCCCCTGCGTGGATGCAAGACCTGAATGGCGAAGATGGTGCGACGGCATCGGGTAATCCGCAACTGGAGCAATTTAACCAGCAGCTTTCCGATTATTACAATGCGCAAGCCAAGCATTTTTGTGCACAGTCTACGGTGCGAGATGCCCATGTGGGTTACTGGTTCGAACTACAAGATCATCCTGAAATTAATCTGCACAGTGGTGCAGACAAAGAATTTCTAATTACAGAAAAAACTTTTTATAGCCAGAACAATCTGCCTAAAGATCTGAACCAGCAATTAGATCAACTCTTACAACAAAGTAACTGGCAATTCAGCTCTGTACTGGACAACAGCGGCAGTGAGCAGCGCCAAGGCAATCTGCTGAGCTTACAACGTCGGCAGATTAAGACTGTTCCCGCCTATCATCCTGAGCAGCATCGTCCATCGGCACATCCGCAACGCGCTCAGGTGGTTGGGCCGAATGGTGAAGAAATCCATGTCGATGAATGGGGGCGTATTAAAGTCCGCTTTCTATTCACAAGAAATGAAGACCATGCACATGATGGCGGTGCGGGCAGCAATGATAACGATACCGATTCTGCTTGGGTGGATGTCTTAACTCCATGGGCGGGTGAAGGTTATGGGGCACGTTTTCTGCCAAGGATTGGGGAAATTGTAGTCATTGATTTCTTTCAGGGAGACATAGATCGTCCTTTTGTGGTAGGACGTCTGCATGAAGCGCAACGCCATCCAACAAAATTTGATGATGCAGGGCAATTGCCTGGAACCAAAAAACTGGCAGGCATTAAATCTAAAGAATATCAGGGACAGGGTTTTAACCAGCTGCGTTTTGATGACACCACGGGGCAAATTAGTGCCCAGTTGCAAAGCAGTTATGCGGCCAGTCAACTCAATTTGGGTAAACTCAGTCATCCTAAAGACCAAGCGGAAAGTGAAGACCGAGGCGAAGGATTTGAACTTAGAACAGATCAGTGGGGAGCGCTAAGAGCAGGAGAAGGATTACTTCTTTCGACCTATAAACAAGATCAGGCTCAGGGCGAACATCTGGATGCACAAGTTGCCAAGCAGCAGTTGGAAGGTAACCAGAGTAATGCCAAAGCACTGAGTGAAGTTGCCAAAAACCAGCAAACTGATGAGATTGAATCGATTGAACAACTCAAAGAGTTTGCAGACCAGATTCAAGCGCAGATTGCAAAATTTGAAAAGGCGCTATTACTTTTAAACTCGCCAGATGGGATTGGTTTAAGCACCAATGCAGACATTCATGTCTCGGCTGATGGGCAAATTAACCAGTTTGCAGGCGACAGCATCAATTTCACTACGCAAAAAAATCTGATTACGCATGTCAGTGGTAAAGCAAGCTTATTTGCAGCACAGGGTGGCATTAAACAAGTTGCGGCCAAAGGAAAGTTTGAAATGCAGGCTCAGGGTGATGCCTTAAGTATTTTAGCCAAACAAAATATTCAGGTTGTTTCTACAGAAGATCGCATTGAAATTACCAGTCCGAAAGAGATTGTAATTACGGCAGGTGGTTCGCAACTTAAAATTGATGGTTCGGGAGTTTTTCCAACCACCAGTGGCAAGTTTGAGGTGAAGGCGGGGCAGCATGTGTTTATGGGAGGGGAAAAGGTCGAAGTCCCTAAAATACAATTAGAAAATAAACCATGTTATTTAACGTTTGAAATTGTCGATTTGGATGGAAAACCTGCGAACAATGTCGAATATATTGCTTTTAAAGCAGATGGTAGTCACCAGATAGGGCGAACCGATGCATCTGGTAAAACTCAAAAATTTCAAACAGATGGTTCAGAACAGGTTTCAATCCATATTTCTGATAAAAATGCATCAAAATATAAGTTAGTTACGGAAAGTTAGAACGTAATGGATAGATATAACACATTAGAATTTAGCATTATTTTCTATAACCAGAGAAATAAGGGGCTAGGAAATGTAAAATATAAATTGGTTTTTATTTCCACTTCAGGAAATCAACAAATATTTGCAGATATTACCAATGATAAGGGACGCACTAAACCAATTTTATTGACTCAAAATGGAAAACTGCAAATTTTTGTAGAAGGTTATGAGACAATTTTTAGTCAAAAAAAACTGATCAAGCCGAAGCTTGCCTCAGGTGATAATATTATTGAAATAAAAGAAAAAAAATTAGAACAAAATTTAAAGTTTATCACTAAGCAGCAATATGATATAAAACAACAAGTTGCAAAAAAAAATCTTGAGGAACTGAAGAAAATTGCCGCAATCAATAGTAAGTCTAAAATAGGTAATTTTTATAATTATTCTAAAATTACTCCCCCAATTTCACCAACAGTGAAAAAGAATTTAGAAGAAAGTCAAAATTTATCTTATGAAGAATATAAAAAGAGAAATACACATCTGATTAAGAAATCAGAATATTTGAAGTTTAAAACATATGTGATGTATCGATTTGTCGATAACAAAGGAAATGGTATTCCGATTATTGACTACCAAATATTTGGTCAGGGTAAAAACGAACCTATCGTTAATATGAAGCCAGCTAAAGTGGATGGAAAAGGCTTTACTCAACTAGCAGAGACTCATTTAAAAACCCAAGTTAAGTATCGCTTAGGAAGTACAGTCAAAGAGAGTGAATGGTTCGAACCGATTACTTGTGTTGATAAACAGTTAATTAATAAAATTATTTTTCCACTTACCACAGGTATAACCAATACTGATCCAAATAATAAGGTGGGCTTGGGTGCATCACAAAAGCCCCCTATCGTTATTAATCCTCACACTAATGAAGTACTGGTTTTACCGCCCGCAGTTTATGCTGAATTTGATCGAAAAACGCAAATTTTGTCAGATGCAGTAAAAAAGGTTCATCAATCGAATGCTGAACTCACGCGAGCGATTCAGGATAGAAAACTTGAAGAAATTAAAGAGCTAGAAAGTCGGCTAAATATCAATCAAGAAAAAGCAATTGAAAAAATTAATGGTGAGTTTCAGCAGTATGGCGAACTTAAAGAAGTTTGGGTGGTTGAAAGCACAGGCAAAGTCAACCAAAGTGCATCAAAATATAATTTAAAAAGACGTTATCTTAAAGTCACTGAATATGAAGAGCTAAAACGACAACGTCGTAATAATGAAGTAAGAGCAGATATTGTTGACCCTTATGCGACGCAATACACACCACAACGTCATGCTCAGATTCAAAGTAGTTTTGAGAAACTAGGTCAGCAGTTATTGACTGCTAAAGGAAGTATCGGTAGTGAAGAAAAAGCTGTTTATAACTTGATTGGTGGTCTTGGTGGAGAGATTGCAAAAGAATATAAAGACAGCCGAGATATTAATGTCAGTACTGAAGCACAGTGGATGCGGATGGTTGCAGGTGCTAGTGGTGAAGGAATGATTAGCGCCTCGTCTAAAGGTGTGACCATGAAACTTGGTGGAGATGCATCAACCAAATGGACACTTTTTGAAGGGGTAAAAGAATGGCGTAAGTTTTTTCCATGTGAGTCTGGATGGAAACTTGAATATGACAATTATGATTTAGGAACCATTCGTTTTTTGATTGGAGCAGAACTAGCAGGATTTTCTGGAGCAAATTTAGGCATTTCAGGTAACTTATCTGTCGATATTACCCATCAGGGAACCACGCAAATGCTGAAAGCTATGGTACGTAAACCAGAACGCTCAATGTCACAAATGTTTGATCGTCAGGGAAAACCCATGTTCCAACCTGCGCAAGGTAGCTTGAACATGATTGCTGCAAATCAGGAAAATGCAAAGAATCAGGCAAATGCAGGAATTAAGGTATTTGCAGGGGCACAAGTGCAAGGGAAATTGAAGGGCGGAATAGAATGGTTTAAACCCAATAATGACAAGGGGGGGGAAGGAGAATTTGTTTCTATCGCCTCTGTAGCTGGTGGTGGTGGTGTTAGTCTGGGAGCTGGTGCCGAAGGTCAATATCAGATTGGTTATGATGAAGGTTCTGGTAACTTTAAAATACTGGTTGCTGCACACTTGTGTTGGGGTATTGGTGCAAAAGGAGTCGCTGAATTTACGGTTGGTTCAGAACATATCCTAAACTATTTAGGATTTATTAAACTACAGCTACTACAGGCTAGCTTTAGAACGCTAGTCTATATTCATGGGGAGGCTTTCTCATTAATGGCACGAGTCTTAGCGTACTGTATAGGTGAGAATTATCCATTAACTCAGAACGTACAGGAAATAGCAGATGCTTATGATGTCTGGCTTAAGCGTTTGAATAAGGATCATGAGCGTTTAAAGACTGCGAATAATATTAATTCTGCCAAAGGCCGTGAAGAATTAATTTATGCCACACCAGAGACGAAAGGGATTCTTTTATATGCAGTTACACACTGGAGTGATCGTACAGCTCCAATTTTTGATATCTATGTGTCTTTTAGTGAGCGTGAAGTGGAACTTTTTCCTGCGCGAAAAACTGCAGTGATTAATATTCTAAAAACGTGTGTGACGACTGCCGAATGGCAAAATACCATTCAACATATTCACCCTAAAGCAAAGAAATTAAACCCATCTGAATTTGGTAAAGTTGAAGGTGATCTGATTCGGTTTTTAAACTATGGTGATGACGATAAATACGCTGAAGATCTTATCCGTTGTATCAATAGTGGAATAGAGTATGTTGGGCAAAATATTAACAAATGGTTAAAAGATTATCTTAAGTATCGTAAGGGAGCTAAGGCAGTAACAGGTACTTCATGGAATTATATGTTAGTACAAAGCCAAGATGATAATCGCTTTAGGCAGTTTGAGCTGCAGCAAGGCATACAAATGGGGTTTGAAGAGCAGTCATTAATGGCAAGTAATTTAGAAATCTTAGCACCTTTTGAGCAGAATGAGTTAAAACCAACCGTGTATCATGTTTAACATGATACACGGTTAATGTAATGGTTAATGGTTAGCAACGCAACGTACGGAGTTTTTTTGGTTTAGATCTAAGTTATATTTTTTTACAAGCTCTGATTTAGCTTTTTCAGGATCTTCAATAGGATGCATAGAGTGTCTTTGCATAGTTTTTCCACCAAATACTCGTAATGATTGACCATCACTTGGTGGAAAACTTCGTACTACCTTTAAAGTTCCTGAGGTTGGACCTTGAGGATTTTTCTCTGGAGATTTACTGTAATATTCAGGATCATACCAATCTAGCATCCATTCATAGTTATCAGTAACCATGTCATAAAAGCCTAAAGGAGTTGGTGGATATTTTTGCAGTTCAGATATATTTTTATAAACTTTAAATTTATCTTGGGACTGTTGTCTTTGTTCAAAACTCCATACATTACGCCCATTATCAATCTTGCCATTATCGGTCGCATAAAGAATATATTGCCCCCGATTACGTGCTGCATATTCCCATTGAGCCTCTGTGGGTAAGTCCATCTTTAAATTGAGTTGCGTACCAAGCCATTGACAATAATCACGAGCTTGTTGCCAATTAATACCTGCTGCTGCTGTAGGAACTCTTTGTTCAATCGAGTATTCATCAAAATTCCCGACGGCTTTTTGCCCTGTAACTTCTGTATAAATATCAAAATCTGCATAGGTGGCTTTGGTTGCACTTAAATAAAAATCGTCTAGCGTGACTTTATGTAAGGGTTTACTATCCCCATCACCATCATATGGAAGTCCATCGATACTATGTTCAAGACCAAAATCCCCCATTTTATAGGTACCACCTTTTACAAAAATCAGGTTCTTTTTTGTCTTGTCGAGCAGTTGTTGTAATCGCTTTTGTTGTTCAGGAGATAAGTCATTTTTCGTGGTTGGACTTAAAGCTTTCTGATTTGCACTGGAAGTTGGTTTGGCACAAGCAGCTAATGAGATACTTGAGAGTAGAATGATTGCAAGCTTATGTTTAATCATCATTTTTAAAATTATAAAGTTAAAATACAGTGCGGATTTTAAGGTAGTTTGTTGGTATTGAAAAGAAACAATGTGTAAAACCAACCGTGTATCATGCATAGCATGTTACACGGCTAATGATTAAGGATTTGCAGCACAACGTACTGAGTTATTTAAATTAAAATCGAAATAATATTTTTGGTCTTTAGAGTCTTTTACTAATTCCGGATCCGCTACAGGATCAATTGCATGGCGTTGCATAGTTTTGCCATTGAATACTTTTAACGATTGTACATCCGACGGAAGCATACTCCGTACAACTTTTAAAGTTCCTGTTTTTGGACCCTGAGGGGTTTTCTCTGGAGATTTACTGTAATATTCAGGATCATACCAGTCGAGCATCCATTCAAGATTATCTGTTACTATGTCATAAAAACCTAAAGGGGTTGCTGGATATTTTTGCAGTTCAGATATATTTTTATAAACTTTAAATTTATCTTGGGACTGTTGTCTCTGCTCAAAGCTCCACACATTACGTCCATTATCAATTTTTCCATTATCAGTTGCATAAAGAATATTTTGTCCCCGATTCCGCGCTGCATATTCCCATTGTGCTTCTGTAGGTAAGTCCATTTTTAAATTGAGTTGCGTACCAAGCCATTGGCAATAATTTCGAGCTTGTTGCCAATTTATACCTGCTGCAGAAGTTGGAATACGATATTTTTGCGTGATCTCATTAAAATCACCGACGGCTTTTTGTCCTGTAACCTCTGTATAAATATCAAAATCTGCATAGGTGGTTTTGGTGGCGCTTAAATAAAAGTCATCAAGGGTGACTTTGTGTAAGGGTTTGCTATCCCCATCACCATCATATGGAAGTCCATCGATACTATGTTCAGGACCAAAATCCCCCATTTTATAGGTACCACCTTTTACAAAAATCAGGTTTTTCTTGGTCTTCTCGAGCAGTTGTTGTAATCGCTTTTGTTGTTCAGGAGATAGGTCATTTTTCGTGATTGGACTTGAAGCTTTCTGATTTGCATTTGAAGTGGGTTTGGCACAAGCAGCTAATGAGGTAATTGAGAGCAGAATGATTGCAAGTTTATGTTTAATCATCATTTTTAAAATTATAAAGTTAAAATACAGCGCGGATTTTAAGTTAGTTCGCGAATGTTGAGTAGAAATATTGTGTTAAAATCAACATTATGCATTATTGAAAATCTTAAAAGGAAAAGATCCCTATCCAGAGGATTAATTTGAAAAGAAATGATAAAAATCGAAGGTCGTATAATAAATCTTCAGATTGAAGATTCTAAAATCCATCCATTTAAAAACATCGAAAATCAAGCTGCGGGCACTGCAATGATAGGAGCTTTAACTGCAAGTAGTAGCGCAGCAACTAATGCACCAATTTTGTTAATGGCAGCAAGTGGATAAGATGCTAAATCCTTTACTTGTGAAGTTGGTGATTATAGTGTGATTGGTCAGTTTACAACAGTACAATTTAAGAATGGCGATGAACTGGTTTGGGATAATTTGAACAGACTTGTTCGTACTGATCTGAACGGACAGATTACTGAATATGGTTATGATGCATTCGGACGACGGCTTTACAAGAAATCATCCCATGAACTCATATTGTTTGGTTGGGATGAAGACTTAATGATTTGGGAGTCTGTGCAATATCAAGATACTGAACAGAACTATACCAAGCACTATGTGTACGGACCGAATAGTTTTATACCGCTATTTCAAACGGGTTACAGAAGTTTTATACAGTTAATTGAATGAACTGTACCGGATTTGTCGGAGACCAACTTTCTTGAGAGAATGTTCCGATGAAAAAATCAAACTATACCCCTGAAATCAAAGAAAGAGCAGTTCAACTTGTTATTGAATCCGAAAGGGATTATCCATCGAATTGGGCTGCAATCACTGCTACTGCTCCCAAGATAGGTTGTACCCCTGAAACACTGCGTGTTTGGCATCAAAAATATTTGGATCAACAAAATCCAGTTAAAGTACAGCAGCTTTCAGACCAAGAACGTATCAAACAACTCGAACGTGAAAATAAAGAACTGCAACGCGCCAATGAGATTCTACGTAAAGCAGCCGCTTTTTTCGCCCAGGCGGAGCTCGACCGCCCACACAAATAATGGTGGATTTTATCCATAATAATAAAGAGCTGTACGGAGTCGAGGCGATTTGTAGAATTTTACCGATTGCACCATCGACCTATTACCGACAGCTGGAGCTTACCGAGAATCCAGAAAAGCGTTCAAAACGAGATTTTCATGATTAGCATCATGCTGAACCAATTAAACGAATTTGGAAAGAACGTTTGGGCCGATATGGCGCACGTAAAGTCTGGCAACAATTGAAACGTGAAGGCTATGTGATTGCACGTTGTACAGTGGTTCGATTGATGCAAAAGCTAGGTCTGCAAGGTGTTTGGCGAGGCAAGAATAAACAAACGACCCGTAGCCGAGATGATCAGAAAAGAGCAGATGACTTAGTGAAACGCAATTTTAGTGCTGATCAGCCTGACCAGCTGTGGGTTGCTGACTTCACTTATATTCAAACTCATTCAGGCTGGGTCTATACCGCCTTTATTATTGATGTGTTCTCACGAGCCATTGTTGGATGGAAAGTATCTACACGAATGAATACAGATATGGTGCTCGATGCATTGGAGCAGGCATTGCATGATCGAGGCATGCCAAAGAATGTGATTCATCATTCCGATAGAGGTGTGCAATATCTTTCCATTCGCTATACTAATCGTTTAGAAGCCGCAAATTTACGAGCATCAGTCGGTACAACTGGTGATTCATACGATAATGCTTTGGCTGAAACGGTGAATGGCTTATACAAAACAGAGGTGATTGAATATCTAAAAGCAGATTGGCAAGGTTTGGTAGATGTAGAACTTGCGACATTAAACTGGGTGGATTGGTTCAATAAAAAGCATGTATATAGTGCTCTAGGTTATGTATCACCATTTGAGTTTGAAGCAATGTACTATGATAAAATTAATCTGTTAGGTCAGGTAGCCTAACTAAAATAAAAAGTCTCAGACAAACCCGGTACGGTTCAGAAACACCAAACTATTCTAAATTCCAAACAGAAGCTTATTCTATTTATAAAGATCCGGTTTGGCGTGATGATTCAAGACGTAATAGAGCTGAATTGGAGCGAGTCAGCTTTTATCATTGTGACCAGATAGGTACAGCACAAACATTGAGTAATGCAGCAGGTGAATGTGTCTGGGAAATTACGCAGGATACGTGGGGTACTGCACTCGAGATTCAAATATTTAATAAAGACAATCCATTTGAGCAGAGTAATCTCAGATTCCAAGGTTAGTATTATGATCATGAAACAGGACTGCATTATAACCGTTATCGTTATTATGAGCCGTATAGTGCAAGGTATATGAGTAAAGATCCGATTGGATTAGAAGGTGGATTAAATACTTCGGCGTATGTCAGTAACCCTACTCATTGGGTGGACCCAATGGGGCTGCAGCCAGTAGGTGGAAAAAAATCAGGATTAGGTCTAGGTATATTATTACCTAATACAATGTCTGCTTTTGCTAAAAAGGCTGAAGATGCGAGAACTTTAAGATCACTGGGTGCGATTAGAAATAATAACCTAAAAGCAGTGGCAGTGGCAGTGGCTGGTTATGGACCTTATGCTGTGGCAGGGACAGCAGCTACTGGGTCAGCTGTGGCTCCAGCAGTTGGAAGATTGGCAGCACCATATATGGATACTGGAGCACAATTAGAAGGTGCAGGCTTAACTGCTAAAACAGTAGGTATGGCTGCTGCAAAAAGTGCTGGAGTTTGAGGAGGAATAGATGCAAGTATACAAGCATGGCATTGTAAATGCATAAAGGATATTAATTATGTTCGTGTTGGTGGAGTTGCTGTAACAAGTGCTATTGCTAGTGGTTGGGGGGCCGGAACATCATCAGCAGCAGGTTTTGGGCAGTTGGGTGGACTTAGTCTGGCTTAAAACTTACCTAAAATGGGGCAATTTGTAAAAAGTAATGCTTCTGGTCTTGTTATTCGCAAATGAGCAAATGATTGGGCAAGCTGGTTCAAGAGCAGTTAAAGCTGCAACTAATAAAGATAAACCAAGTAAGAAATAAGGCGTAATGATGTTAACAATGCTAGTAGAAGTAATCATGAGTGTTTTTATAGCGAACTTTAAAGTATCAGAGCATCCTATTCTTAATATAGTTATTAGAGGCTTTTTAATTGCAATAGTAATATTTGTTTTGGGTATATTTTCTGATATTAAGAATAGCAAGGAAATTTTTTTTATATTTGGTTTATCTGTAAGTTTGATTGGTGGTTTTTGTATAAGTCTTTTTCTTTTTCTTATTGATAAGTTGTTTAGCTATTTTGATAAGAAATAGTAATGCTGACAATGCTAATTGAAGTGATCAAGAGTGTTTTTATAGCGAACTTTAAAGCAGTAGAGCATCCTATAATAAATGTAATAGTAGGTGGTCTTTGGGGAGGGGCAACAGCAAAAGCAGCCAGTGTAGAGTTTATTGGGGCTACTTAAGTTGTACAGGCTATAAAGAATGGGAGCTGGGGAGGTAAATATTTATGCTAACCAAGCTATTATGCAGCAGCTTGGTTCAAAAGTTGCTCATGGTGTAATTAATGGGAATGAAAAAAACAAAAAATTCATCTAATTACCAAGAGAAATTAACATGCTTACTGTAATTGCAGAAACTATCATTTCATTTTTTGTCTCAACCTATGAGTCAAAAAAATATCCTTATTTAACTTGTTTCGTTAAAGGCATGATTATTGGGTTATTTGCTTTTGTAACAACTAATGTAATTGATTTTATTAATAAAGATATGCTGCAGCTAAAGCAGCAAATCCTCTTTTTTTGTCTTTCGGTTGGTTTAGGAATAATTATGTTTTTATTTTTCTCATTTTTTACATGGCTTGAAAGAACAGATTTTAGCAAAAAATAAGAAAAAAGTATGTTAACGATCCTAGTAGAAGTAATCATGAGTGTTTTTATAGCGAATTTTAAAGCTTCGGAACATCCTATTGTTAATATTTTAGTCAGAGGGGCTTTGTTGCACAAAGCTGTTCGTAAGGTCTGATTCAGCAATATAATTTCTGAATGAAGAAGCCTACACCCAAAACCTACCGTACAACCAACTGGTCCATATACAATCGAGCTCTCATTAATCGTGGGAATGTTGCCATTTGGTTTGATACCACGACTCAATGGTATGCTCAACCAAAAAGTAAACACGGTCGAAATCAAACTTACTCGGATGCAGCCATCCAATGCTACCTCATGATTAAATTTCTATTCCGTTTGTCATTACGCATGGTCACAGGCTTTGTCCAAAGCCTGATTAAACTTTACGGATTAGATTGGACAGCTCCAGATTATTCAACTATTTGCAGGAGACAAAAGCATATTGATATTCAAATTAGCTATGAAAAGAGTTGCCATGGACTGCATCTACTCGTCGATTCCACGGGCTTGAAGTTTTTAGGTGATGGTGAATGGAAACGTAAAAAGCATCAGCCTGAATATCGTCGCCAATGGCGTAAACTGCATATAGGCATAGATGCTGAAACACTACAAATACGAGCTGTTCAGCTCACGACGAATAATGTCAGTGATTCACAGGTACTTGGTGATTTGCTTGATCAGATTCCACAAAATGAGCAGATTGACTCCGTATATACCGATGGCGCTTATGACACCAAGCAATGCCGTCAGGTCATTGCAGATCGGCAAGCACATGCAGTGATTCCACCCAGAAAAAATGCGAAGCCTTGGAAAGATAAAAAAGTTCATTCTCAGGAGCGAAATGAATTACTTCGAACAGTTACACGTTTAGGCAGGACATTATGGAAAAAATGGTCAGGCTATCATCGCCGAAGTTTGGTCGAAACCAAGATGTATTGCATTAAATTATTAGGCGATAAATTAATGGCAAGAAGCTTTCCTAGTCAGGTGAATGAAATTCATGCTCGCGTAGCAGTCCTCAATAGATTTACGGAATTAGGTCAGCCATATACCCAAGTTGTCACTTAAATTTTAGTAACTTAGGGTAACTCTGTCTTTAAAGGCTTTATGCAACAAAGCCAGACTAAGTTAAAGTGCGGGTTTAATTTTTATTTAAAAATGATATTGGAAAGATAAACGCTGATTTTAGGAACTGTATATATACTTTCGTGTGGATCAAATCAAAGAAAAAGCATCTGAAACGGGTGTTCGAAAAAGAAGCCCCATGCATCATCTCCACTCAAATACAAAATTAACAATTTAGCTTCAAGCAATTTCGGACCAATGATCTAGCAGTAACAACCAATTCAATAACAATCAATAAGCCGTATTGCAGAGCAATCCATTCTTCAAGCTGTCCGAAATCTGCGCCGTGCTCAATAAAGAGCAAGGAATATATAGCAATTGAACCTGAAATTTCCCTTAGCTCATAAGTTTCTGCTAGGCGTTTTGAACAAAACTCTCCTCAAAGGCAACCCGCTCATATATCAAATTACGCAATGATGAATCATCGCATTTGAAGTATTAACAACAGAGCAATATATGAATTTTGTTAAGGAGAGATCTATTCCAGTTCATCGAGTCTATGAGTTGGTCTGAATATTGCTTAACTGTAGATAATGGTGCGTTTTGTGAAGGTGATTTATTTTTTGAATCAATTTGGATCAAAAGTAGTACTAAACAAAGTCAAGCATGGAGAAAAAATGGAAATTTATACTCAACGATTAGAAGCAGTTACAGAAAATTGTGACTTTGATGTCATTGAGCTGACTTTCGATACGCGCCAAAAGAGCCGTTTTCGTGCAACTTTAAAAAATGGGATAGATATTGGTGCAGATTTGCCGCGCACAGGCATTTTACGCAGTGGGTCATATATTTCAACGGAGAGCGGAAATATTCTTAAAGTTGAAGCGAAACCAGAAAAACTGATGAAAGTTTCGGCTCAGCAAGAATTTGATTTATTAAAAGCGGCATATCATCTCGGCAATCGTCACGTTCCCTTAATGTTGACGCCAACAGCATTATATTTCGAACCAGATCATGTACTGGCTGAAATGGTAGTGGGTTTGGGATTAAACGTTGCAGAGGTAGATCATCCTTTTGAACCTGAAAGCGGTGCTTATGCACAACATCAACATGATCATCGCTTAAGCCCAATCAAGACTTTACATCATGTCCATCACTAATCCATCACAACTGCTCAGCCTGTTGACCTTGTCATCAACTGCGTTACCGATAGGAGCCTATTGCTATTCGCAAGGCGTGGAAAGTGCCATTGATCGAGGGCTGATTCATGATGAAGCCTCCAGCATTGCTTATTTTGAAGAGGTGCTGGAAATGCTCTTGGTTCGTTTTGAGTTGCCAGTGCTGAAACGTTTAATGCAATACAGTGATGACGAAGAAAATTTCACTTACTGGGCAAACTTTTACCGCGCCAGCCGTGAGAGTAAAGAGTTACTGGCGGAATCGAAGCAGTTGGCATTTTCTTTAAATGCATGGATTAGAGACGTATTAAAGCAACCCGTTAGAGTGAAAAAACAGCTGGGCTTTGTTCCAGTGTATGGAAGCCTGTGTGGCACCTTGAGGCTAAATCAATCCGAAGTACTTACAGCGTATACCTTTACCGTTTTAGAAAATCAGGTCTTGGCGGCAGTCAAAACCGTACCGCTTGGGCAGATGAGTGGTCAGCGTATTTTGTGGCATTTACATGCACTTATTCCCGCAGCAATTGCGCGTGCATTGGCGTTGCAAGACACTGAAATCAGTAGTGCCTTACCGCAATATGCCATGCTGAGTATGCACCACGAGACCCAATATTCAAGACTATTCAGATCATAATTTTAAGAGGAAAAAACATGTCACAACGTAGCCCATTACGTGTAGGAATTGGTGGACCAGTCGGGTCAGGT
Source organism: Acinetobacter kanungonis (assembly GCF_009939195.1). Taxonomy (GTDB): domain Bacteria; phylum Pseudomonadota; class Gammaproteobacteria; order Pseudomonadales; family Moraxellaceae; genus Acinetobacter; species Acinetobacter kanungonis. Next base: position 135,878 of record NZ_JAACKC010000001.1, read on the forward strand.
AAAACAGCGCTAACTTTGAATTTATGTCAGGCCTTGCGTGAAAAATATAATATGGCGGTCGTCACCAATGACATTTATACCAAAGAAGATTCAAACTTTTTAACCCGCAATGAAGCCATGTCTCCAGAGCGTATTGTGGGTGTCGAAACTGGCGGTTGCCCGCATACCGCTATTCGTGAAGATGCCTCTATTAACCTCGCAGCAATTGATGATTTATGCGAAAAGTTTGATGGGCTTGAGCTGATTATTATTGAAAGTGGTGGGGATAATTTGGCGGCAACGTTTAGTCCTGAGCTTTCAGATTTAACCCTATATGTGATTGATGTAGCGGGGGGGGAAAAGATTCCACGTAAAGGTGGTCCAGGCATTACCAAATCTGATTTGTTGATTATCAATAAAACCGACTTGGCACCGATGGTCGGCGCAAATTTAAGTGTGATGGACCAAGATGCTAAACGTATGCGTGGTGATAAGCCGTTCTTGTTTAGCAATATGAAAACCAAAGAAGGTCTGGAAATTATTATTTCGTTCATTGAAAAACAAGGTCTATTCAAAGCGTAATTCGGGGAAACACAATGACTTATTTAAAAAGAACTATCGCCACTTTCGCCGCAGCTTTTCCAATGTGGGCAATGGCACATCCCGGTCATGAACAACAGAATAGTTTTCTGACGGGCTTTATTCATCCCTTTACTGGAATTGATCACCTCACCATGGCAATCGCTTTTGGTGTGCTGCTGTGGTCAGCGGCTAATCGTTGGAAAGTAGGCGGATTGTTGGGTTTAGTTGTTGCCATGATTGCAGGTTTTAGCCTTGGACAGTTGCATATGGTTTCTACGAATATTGCTGAGTACGGCATTGTTTTCTCCTTATCTGTTCTTGCCATTGCCCTATGGACCAAAGCCAATCGACTGTTTGCAGTTGCGACCATGGTTTTAGCAAGTTTTCATGGCATGGCGCATGGTGCCGAATTGAGTCATTCAGGTCATGTGATCGGTTTAGTCTTCGGTATGGTTGTTGCTATGTCTTGCATCTACGCAGGTGGCTTGAGTTTAGGTGCTTTGGTACAAAAATATGTGCCACATGGTAAGAAAATTGTCGGTGGAATTGCCGCCGTTGTTGCATTGATTGGTTTGGCTTAATGATTTTCAGGTCGTTTTGATGTACAAGTTTAAGCACACCAGATTATTGGTATTCATCACGCAGAGGAAGCATGCAGGATTTAACTGTCAGTCGAACGCATGATGCTCAATTATGGTTTGCCAAGTTGGAACTCGGTTTTCAGGCTCAAAAAGAGCCTGAATGCACGGTGTTACATCACCGCAAACATTATGGTCCTGTGCGGGTACAAAAAATGCTTTGGCCTGAAAAAACAGGGGTTTGTCATGCCATTATTGTGCATCCACCTGCGGGTATTGCGGGTGGGGATCACCTGACTTTTGATATGTCTGTCGATGCGCAGGCACATGCCTTAGTGACCACCCCGGGCGCAGGTAAATGGTACAAAACCAATGGTAAAAAGGCTTATCAGCATATCAATATTAGTTTGAATGCTGATGCTATTTTTGAATGGTTGCCGCAAGAAACCATGCTGTTTAATGGTGCGAATGCGCATTCAGAAACCATCATCCATTTGGATCAGGCAGCCAGTTTTATTGGTTGGGACATGTTGGTGATTGGTCGCCAAGCACGTGAAGAGCAATTTAGTGATGGTGCCTATATCAACCAGTTCAAACTGTTCCGTAATCAGATTTTATTGGTGGCCGATACCTTAAGTTTTAAGGGAAATGACCGTTGGTTAAGTTCATGCCTAGGCATGCATGGCCAATCTGTGATGGGGAGTTTCTGGGCAGTTCCACCTACTCAATATCGTGCCAGTCTAGATTTAGAACAGCATCTGGATTTAATCCGTGAACTGATGATGCGTATGGATGTACCCGTCACCTTAACGGTTTTGGATGATGTGATTTGTGCACGCTTTTTGGGGAATGATGTTCGGCAATGTCATGATGCCTTTGCTGCCATCAGAGCTAGATTGAGACGCTATTGGTACGATCTGGATGAAGAATTTCCACGTATTTGGAGAACTTAAAGTCATTTTAGCCTGTAATTTCAAGACCAAATGACACAACGTAATTTTGGTCATGCACGGCTCATGAGCGAAGCATCTCCACGTTTAAATAGGTAAAAGATATGGAATTAAATCCAACAGAAAAAGACAAACTTTTAATTTTTACTGCGGGCTTGGTTGCAGAGCGCCGTAAAGCACGTGGTTTAAAGCTGAATTATCCTGAAGCGATTGCGTATATTTCTGCCGCCTTATTAGAAGGCGCACGTGATGGCATGAGCGTAAGCGAACTGATGCATTACGGCACGACTTTACTGAGTCGTCATGATGTGATGGATGGCATTGCAGAAATGATTGTTGAAGTCCAAGTTGAAGCAACCTTTCCAGATGGCTCAAAACTGGTGACCGTACATCAACCGATTATGTAAAGAACAATAAGGAATAAAGATGATTCCAGGTGAAGTAATTACGCCAGATCGCGATATTGAGTTAAATGTTGGACGTGAAACCCTAAAAATAACGGTTGCGAATGCTGGGGATCGACCGATTCAAATTGGTTCACATTTTCACTTTTATGAAGCCAATGATGCTTTGCAATTTGAGCGCGAGCGTGCCAAAGGCTACCGTTTGAATATTGCAGCGGGCACCGCAGTACGTTTTGAGCCAGGTCAGAGCCGAGATGTCGAATTGGTGGCATTAGCAGGAAAGCGTGAAGTGTATGGCTTTGCGGGTCGAGTGATGGGGAAACTTGACTAAGTCGGGCCATCAAAATCTTTTAAGAATTTAGAGTAATCTATGATGAAAATGTCACGTCGTGCATATGCGGAAATGTTCGGACCAACCGTAGGGGATCGTGTTCGCTTGGCGGATACGGAACTGTTTATTGAAGTCGAACAAGACCTGACCACTTATGGTGAAGAAGTTAAATTCGGTGGCGGTAAAGTCATTCGAGACGGCATGGGGCAGTCCCAATTATTGGCAGATGATGTTGCCGATACCGTCATTACCAATGCGCTCATTGTCGATTGGTGGGGCATTGTGAAAGCCGATGTCGGTTTAAAGAATGGGCGTATCTGGAAAATTGGCAAGGCAGGAAATCCTGATATACAGCCCAATATCACCATTCCGTTGGGAGCTGCCACGGAAGTAATTGCGGGGGAAGGTCAAATTCTCACCGCAGGTGGCATTGACACACATATTCACTGGATTTGCCCGCAACAGGTAGAAACTGCACTCATGTCAGGTACAACCACCATGATTGGTGGCGGAACAGGTCCAGCAGCGGGCACATCCGCAACCACGGTTACACCGGGACCATGGCATATTGCGACCATGTTGCAAGCCATCGATGATTTACCCATGAATATTGGGCTATTGGGCAAAGGAAATTTGAGTTTGCCTGATCCTATCCGTGAACAGATTGAAGCGGGCGTCGTGGGTTTAAAACTGCATGAAGATTGGGGTTCAACCCCTGCTGCCATCGATAATTGTTTAACAGTTGCCGATGAATACGATGTTCAGGTTGCCATTCATACCGATACTTTAAATGAAAGTGGCTTCTTGGAAGAAACGCTGGCGGCATTTAAGCAGCGTACCATTCATACCTATCATACCGAAGGTGCGGGTGGTGGGCATGCCCCTGATATTTTAAAAGCCATTGGTCAAGCCAATGTGTTGCCATCTTCAACCAATCCCACCCGACCTTATACCGTCAATACCATTGATGAGCATTTGGACATGCTGATGGTGTGTCATCATTTAGATCCTGCAATTTCAGAAGATGTTGCGTTTGCCGAAAGTCGAATTCGTCGTGAAACCATTGCCGCGGAAGATATTTTGCAAGATTTGGGCGCAATTTCCATGATGTCGTCCGATTCACAGGCAATGGGGCGTGTGGGCGAAGTGATTATTCGTACATGGCAAACGGCACATAAAATGAAAGTGCAGCGTGGACCGCTGGAAGGTGATACGCCACATACCGATAATCAACGGGTCAAACGTTATATTGCGAAATATACAATTAACCCTGCTATTACCCATGGTTTGAGTCATGAAGTCGGCTCGGTTGAAGAAGGTAAGCTGGCAGACTTGGTGCTGTGGAAACCTGCATTTTTTGGTGTTAAACCTGCCATGATTATTAAAGGCGGTATGATTGCAGCAGCGCCAATGGGTGATATTAATGCGTCCATTCCAACACCTCAGCCTGTGCATTACCGTCCCATGTTTGGCGCAAATGCGCGCGGTGTGCATAACACCTGCATTACCTTCTTGTCGCAGGCTGGAATTAATAATGGTGTAGCGGAAAAATTAGGTTTGAAAAAAATCATTTCTGCATGTAAAAACACGCGCAATATTTCTAAAGCCGATATGAAGCACAACTCCTATACACCAGTGATGGAAGTTGATCCAGAAATTTATGAAGTACGGGCAGATGGCGTGCATTTGACTTGTGAACCCGCAGAAGTATTGCCTATGGCACAGCGTTATTTCTTATTTTAAAAATATCGGATTGTATTAATGGTTTAAAAAAGCCCACCTACTTAGGTGGGCTTTTTATCATGCTTCTTTAACACAGGCTAATGAGGCATTGAAAGCAGGGGATTATTAGAAATGAACCACTGAGCGAATGGATTTGCCTTCAAGCATCAAATCAAATGCTTCATTAATTTTGTCTAAGCCCATGGTATGCGTTACGAAAGGTTCTAATTGAATATCACCTTTCATGGCATCTTCGACCATACCTGGAAGCTGAGAACGACCTTTTACGCCACCAAAAGCAGTTCCCATCCATTTACGACCAGTTACCAATTGGAACGGGCGGGTAGAGATTTCTTGACCTGCACCAGCAACACCAATAATCACGGACTGTCCCCAACCACGGTGCGCACATTCTAAAGCAGAACGCATAACATTCACGTTGCCAATACATTCAAAAGAATGATCAACACCCCAACCTGTCATTTCTACAATCACTTGTTGAATCGGCTTGTCAAAATCTTTTGGATTTAAGAAATCTGTTGCACCAAACTCTTCAGCCAATTTGAATTTATCAGGATTCATATCAACCACGATAATGCGACTTGCTTTTGCCTGACGCGCACCTTGTACAACGGCAAGACCAATACCACCTAAACCAAAGACAGCTACAGTATCGCCTTCCTGTACTTTAGCGGTGTTGTGGACTGCACCAATACCAGTTGTTACGCCACAACCAAGCAAACATACATGTTCAGGGTTTGCATCTGGATTAATTTTGGCTAAAGAAACCTCAGCAACTACCGTATATTCACTAAAGGTTGAACAGCCCATGTAGTGGTAAATCGGTTCGCCATTATAAGAAAAACGAGTCGTACCATCTGGCATAACCCCTTTACCTTGTGTTGCACGCACTGCGACACAAAGATTGGTTTTACCAGATTTACAGAATAAACATTCGCCACATTCCGCTGTATAAAGAGGAATTACGTGATCGCCAGGTTGAACACTGGTTACACCTTCACCCACTTCAACCACAATCCCAGCACCTTCATGACCTAGGACAGCAGGGAAAACACCTTCCGGATCATCACCCGATAAAGTAAAGGCGTCTGTATGGCAAACACCTGTGTGGGTAATTTTGACCAAAACTTCACCTTTTTTCGGTGGAGCCACGTCAATTTCGACAATTTGAAGGGGTTGTCCTGCTGCGAAGGCGACCGCTGCACGTGATTTCATATGTTTTTTCCTTATAGAACTATTTTAAATATGATTTGAGAATTTTGGCTATATCCACAAATTCATCTTTTCTTTCTTGCTCAGTTGAATCACCTGTGACAAGAGTATCTTTTAAATGAACTTCTAACATTTCATTCATTAAGCCATTGATTGCGCCACGCACAGAACAGATTTGTTGAAGTATGGCGCCACAATCTGCATTTTCTTCTAATGCATTTTCAATGGCTTGGGTTTGACCCTTAATGCGTCGAACACGCAGCAGGATCCTTTTTTTATCTTCAATTTGATTGGGCATAGGCATGTTCTTTTATGTTTTATAGCATAGTACCCTATAGTATGCTGGAGAGCAATAAAGCTAAACTTTGATCTTGTGAAAAGATGGATTTTTATACGGATTACTGGCGCAGAGATGCGGCGGATACACTTAAAAGTACGCAGAATACTGCGAGAAGCAGGCAGATTTATTTTAGATTGTTTTTAAATTATAGAAGGTGTATTTGAAACCTAGAGGAAAAGTATCGTAAAAGAATGAGAAATAATAATGGCACTAACGCTTTTAGGTGAATTTGATTAAATACATGATTTATAATATTTTATATTGAAAATTAAATCATGTTGAATATACACAAATCTAAATTTTCCATAATGTAATTCAACTCTTCAAAAGATAAAAAATCTAATCTTAAATCGATTTCATAAAAATATATCTCTCCTAGCTTGAACAGCTTTTTAGAGTGAAAAATTTCATTTTTGTATCCTAACATTTCAAATTTTAGCCCATCACTTTCAGGATTTCAACTTGAGGGCAGTGAGATTTTTTCGCGGACATGCCATCCAGACATCATAAGCATGCTGGTTAAATTTTGAGTGATTTTATACGAAAAAATACCCTTTCTTAGGAGTGGATAAAGTTGTGAATGGTGATGCAAGTCACATGTTTTGAACGGTGAGTCTGAGTCGCCATAGCACGTTGCAATCGAGTTTGCTCCCCAAAGAAGACTGAAAACCATGTCTTAAAAAAGTGCATGTGAAAAAAATATAGAAAAATCTAATTAAAAAAATACATGTTAAAAATGAGGTTTTAATTTTAATTAAAATTTTATATTATTGTTTTACAACTATTAAATAATAAAAAATATGATTTTGTACTGTTTTGTACCCATGATTGCACCAAAATAAAACCAGTAAATTATGTTTGACAATTCAAATAAATTGACGCATTTTTGTTGTATAAGAAAGACGCATCTAAGCGATAAAAGGTGTAGTAGTGAAAAATATTGTGTATGAAAAAATGGCTCTGGGTAGCGGTGCTCTCAGAGTAATGTTGAAGGATACAATCAACATAAAAGGATATAAAACTGTGGGTGGTAGTGCAGCGTTGCTGGATACACAACCTGCAAATGAACATGCCGATATTGTGAATCATATTTTAAAACATGATTGCCAGATTACGGGTAAAACCAATTTGCATGAGCTGGCTTTCGGTACTACAGGTATTAATCATTTTACAGGTACGGCGACCAATCCTAAATATCCTGAATTAATTCCGGGTGGTTCTTCCAGTGGTTCGGCTGCAGCCGTTGCAGCCAATTTGGTGGACTTTTCTGTTGGAACGGATACAGGTGGTTCAATCCGTATGCCAGCAGCCTGCTGCGGAATTTATGGATTAAAACCAACCTTTGGTCGTGTTAGTCGTCAAGGGGTTCTGCCAGAAAGTACGAGTTTGGATTGTGTTGGACCGTTTGCTGCAAGCCTGAATGCCTTGACGCAAGCCATGGCAATTATTGATCCGACTTTTCAATACGAGTTAGCTCAGAAAGATCAAATTCAATCCTTGCGACTGGCGGTGTTGGATGTCGAGGCAAAGCCTGAAATTTGGCAGACCGTAAACGCATTTTTAGCACAAGCGGGCTTTTCAAATCCTGCACGGGTCAAGTTGTCTTATTTTTCTGATGCTTACCGCGCAGGAATGCAGGTCATTAATTATGAAACTTGGCAAGCATTTGGTCATTTGGTTGCTTCGGGCAAAGTTGGACAGGATGTTGCAAACCGACTGCTCAATGCCGCTAAAACCACACTGGATGAAGTCGAATTAGCCAATCAGGTGCGTCAAAGCTTTACCCAAGAAATTGACCAATTACTGAATGAATATGATGTTTTGGTGCTACCGACACTGCCACAAACTCCACCTAAAGTCGCTGATGCTGAAGATACTACGGCATTTCTAAATATGACTGCGCTTATTCGCCCATTCAATTTATCGGGGCATCCTGCAATCACTCTGCCACTTGTAACTCAAGCGGGGCTACCGGCGGGTGTTCAATTGGTGGGGCAACATGGTGCTGATGAAAAACTGTGTGCGATTGCCGCTTATTTAATGGATTTAGTGCAATCAAAACAACAAGGAGAAAAAGAATGAATGGTCTATCTGCAATTAGCTTAAGCAATCAAGTGAATGATGAAGTCGAACTTGAAACCTTATGTCAGGAAATTCGTGAGCGAGCATTAACAGGTGAGTTTGATGATCAGGCTTATGTTTCACTCGATATTATCGAAAAGCTAAAAAAACTTGGAGTTTATCGTGCTTTGGTTCCTGCTCGTTTTGGCGGAGAGGAATGCTCGCCGCGTGAGTTTTGTGAGCTGATTGAAAAACTTTCTATGGCAGATGGGTCTGTGGGTTGGGTTGCAAGCTTTGGAATGAGTCCAGCTTATTTGGCAGGTCTACCAGAGTCTACACTGGCGCAGATTTACCAAGATAGCCCTGATGTGGTGTTTGCTGGCGGTATTTTCCCACCGCAACCTGCCGAAATTACACCTGAAGGATTGCGTGTTAAAGGTCGCTGGAAATTTTCAAGTGGTTGTATGGGTGCGGACATCATTGGTGTGGGGATTACACCAAGCCAAGGTAAGGAAACAAAGGGGTTGCCGCGTATGGCGGTCATTCCAGCCGATCAAGTTCAGATTGATATGACATGGGATACGGTTGGTCTAAAAGGTACGGGGAGCCATGATCTTTTGGTGAATGATGTGCTGGTGCGTGAAGACTGGACCTTTGTACGTGGTGAAGCATCCAAACTTCCTGAGCCATTTTTTAAATACCCATCGCTTTCTTTTGCGACGCAAGTGTTGACGGTGGTTGGTATTGGGGTTGCAGCAGCAGCCTTAGAAGAATTTAAGAAACTTGCACCGGGTAAAGCGTCTATTACGGGTGGCTCTGAAATTGCCAACCGACCTGTAACGCAATATGAATTTGCTCAAGCAGAAGCCGAATTTCTCTCTGCAAAAAACTGGTTCTACCAAACCATGGATGCAGTATGGGATGAGATTCAAAAAGGTCAACAACCGACAGTCGAACAAATTAGCCATGTGCGTTTAGCGTGTACGCATGCAGCGCGTGTTTCTGCTCGAGTTGCAAGAAAAATGCAGATGTTGGCAGGAATGACGGCAATTTATACCAACAACGTATTCAGCCGTTTTGTGAATGACACCAATGTAGTGACCCAGCATGCCTTTATGGGGGATGCAACCTTATTAAATGCAGGTTCTGTGAGTTTTGGTTTGCCGCCAACGCCAGGCTACTTATAAGTACATTTTATTATTTTTTATAGATTACAAAGAGGTGATTTTAAATGGAAGCTAAAAAATCTTTACGTGTCCTATTCTGCATGGGTATTAACCAGAATTTTTTTGATGCAACGCCAGAAGAAGCAAAAGCAGTTTGGGCGGCCTTTGGTGAGATGTGGAACGGTATTCATGATCTGCCAGGCGTACATGTTTTTGGCAATTTAGATGATGACCAAAGCATGGTTGGACCAAGCTCAGGTTGGCCGTGGACCACGTATCTTTTAGCGGATGTACCTAACATTGAAACTGTGCATGCAGCGTGCAATTTATTGCGTACAACCGTGGTTGGCGAAGGTCCATTTAAATTATGGAAATACTGCAAGATTGAAGCACGTGTTGGGCGTGAATTGATTATTCAGCGCTAAGTCGAAACGGGGCAGCACATATGGAGCAAATACTTTTTCGATTACAGCAGCTTGAAGCAGTGAATGCGGTACGTAATGTGCTGAATCGTTACATGGAAATCTGTGATGCACTGGATGCCCACACAGACATCAACGCATTGATGTCGTTGTTTGATGAGCAAGCAGTTTGGGAAGGTGTTGGCAAGCGATATCAGGCGTCATTTGGACGTTATGAGGGGCGAGCAGCCATTCAGGCCATGTTTGAAAGCTATACCCAAAAAGAGTCGCACTTTGTGATGAATGCGCATTTTGTGAATTCCGAGCAGATTGAGGTCAATGCAGATCACGCAGCGGGACGTTGGTTAATGCTACAGACCTCAAGCTTTCAAGATGGTCGAGCACATCTCAATGCTGCAAAGCTCTCCATCCAATTTAAACAACAAGCGGATGGTCAGTGGGCAATGAAGCATTTTCAAACGGAAAATATCTTTAGTCGCCCCATCTCTCATTGGGAAAGTGAAGCCATTTTGCCAGTACCGACAGCAAACAACGAAGCACAATAAATTTTAGAGTAAATAACTATGAACAGCTTAATTCCAATGACACAAGTCGACGTGGATTACGAAAGTCTTGTACAGCATGACCGCGCACATACCTCTTTATATAAAGATGAGCGCATCTTTGATGAAGAAATGGAAAAGATTTTCTATAGCACTTGGGTTTGGGTGGCACATGCCAGTGAAATTCCAGAAGCAGGTAGCTATAAAACCATGAATATTGGTAAACAACCTGTGGTTGCAGTGCGTGATCGTAAGAAAAAAGTACATGTACTGCTGAACCGTTGCCGCCACCGTGCTGCGACTGTATGTGAACATAAAAAAGGCAAAACCAACAGTTTTGTTTGTCCATACCACGGCTGGAGTTATGCACTTGATGGCACATTACGTGGCGTACCATCACCTGAAAGCTATGGCGAATGTTTAGATAAATCTGAATTGCCATTGGTCAGCTTACGTGTTGAAGAATATAACGGCATGATTTTCGCGTCATTCAACCATGATGTAGAGCCTTTAGAGCAATTCCTTGGACCTGCGAAAAAGTGGATTGATTTATTCATGAAGCAGGGTGCGGGTTATCCAGTCAAAGTCTTGGGTGAACACCGTTTTACCTTCCCGGGTAACTGGAAAATCCAGTTGGAAAACACAACGGATGCTTACCATTTCCCATTGGTGCATAAGTCATTCTTAAGTTCGGTGGATGAGAAAACCGAAGAATTATTTAACTTTGAAAATCAGCCTGGTTTTGTTGAAGACTTGGGCAATGGTCACAGTGTGATGGTGATGATTCCTGAACTGGTCGATTTAGATGAAGAGTTGATGGAACGTCCAATTCAGGAACGCTTTGAAGATTTAGCCCAAGCACTGCGTGACGAAGGGCATGCAGAACTTGAAGTGCGTCGTATTGTGCGTGCTGTGGGTGGCTCTGGTTTTAACTTGAACCTGTTCCCGAACATTGCCTGCTCAATGGCATTCTTCCGTGTGATGCAGCCAATTTCAGTTGATAAAACGGAAATTCACCATTCAGTCATTACCATGGATGGTGGTCCGCAAATCGCCAATCAATACCGTTTACGTTTGCATGAACATTTCCAAGGTCCGTTTGGCTTTGGTACGCCAGATGATGCTGAAGCATGGGAGCGTGTGCAAAAAGGCGCTGCGGCAGGTGAAGATCTTTGGATCATGTTGAACCGTGGTTTGCCGGGTGAAGTAAAAACTGAAGATGGTTTGAAAAGTGATGTGAGTGCTGAAACAGGGATGCGTGCAGCCTATCAGCAATGGAAAAAGTTGATGACGGCTTAAGGGGAACAACATGAAAATTGATTTGAACTTATTAAATGAAGTGACTGCTTTTATTTGGGCAGAAGCCGATATGTTGGATCACTCTGAGCATGATGCTTGGCTGAATCTTTGGAATGAAAAAGGAGTGTATATCATTCCAATCGACCCAAGCCTGACCGATTACGAAAACAATTTGAACTATGCCTATGACGATCATCACATGCGCAAAATGCGTGTAGCACGTCTGGAAAATGGTGAAGCGATTTCAACCTCACCCAAGGCAAATACCGTTCGCAGTATTTCACGTGTGCGTATTTTAAAAGATAAAGAAGGTGAAATTGTTTTACGTTGTGCGCAAAACTTGCGTGAATTCCGTAAAGAGAACCTGAAACACTATACCGCAGATGTGACTTATCACTTAAACCGTGATGCAGATGCTGGTTTTAAAATCAATCGTAAAATCATTAACTTGATTAACTCTACCGATACCTTGGCGGGTATTAGCTATATTCTATAGGAGCATCGACATGCAACAGGTTGTATTAGTGACAGGTGCTGCGTCAGGTTTGGGTAACGTGATTGCTGAGTATTTTGCCAGTCAAGGTCATCAGGTGATTTTATCTGCCAGTACTTTGGAGAGAGCCGAGAATGCCAAAGTGCAGAGCCAATATGCAGAGCAGATGTTTCCTGTGAAATTGGATATTTCGGTTGAAGCGGATTTTCATGCGGTGGTGCAATGGATTGAGCAAAAGTTTTCCAAACTGGATGTGTTGATTAATAACGCCACTGTCACTAAGGCAACCCCTGTATTGGAGATTACGGCTGCGGACTTTGACTGGATTACCCAAGTTAACCAGCGCGGTACCTTCCAGTCTTGCCAGATTATTGGTCAGTATATGGCACAAAAAGGCTATGGGCGCATTATCAATATGGCGTCATTGGCAGGACAAAATGGTGGTACTGCCACGGGTGCGCATTATGCAGCGAGCAAAGGTGCCATTGTGACCTTGACCAAAATCTTCGCCAAAGAATTTGCGGCAAAAGGTGTCACGGTCAATGCAGTTGCACCGGGTCCAATGGAGTCTCCGATTGTGCATAGCGTAGTCCCTGACGAAAAGATGGAACAGTTTATTCAAAATATCCCCGTCAAGGCTTTAGGCAGTATGTCATTTATTGCGGAAACCTGCGGCTTGCTGGCGAGTCCCAATGCAGGATTCGTGACAGGCGCGACATGGGATATTAATGGTGGTTTATTCATGCGCTAAGTCATGGGCTTAGAGGGTGAGAAGGAGAATAAAACAATGACTACACTTTATGATGTTGTCGTGAAAAACCGCCATGTAGAAGGTGGAAATATTGCAGTCATGGAATTTGAGTCGGCAACTTCAACTCAGTTGCCGCAAGTCGAACCGGGTGCACATATCGATGTGCATTTGCCAAATGGTATGGTTCGCCAATACTCACTTTGCCAAAATCCAAATCAAGTTGGTAAGTTCCGACTCGGGATTTTAAGAGATGCAGAATCACGTGGTGGTTCGATCTCGGCCTTTGATGATATTCAAGATGGCATGCAGATTCAGGTCAGTGCGCCGAAAAACCTGTTTCCATTGTACCCCGCGAAACATACGGTACTGATTGGTGGTGGTATTGGTATTACACCGTTGCTGACCATGGCGTATCAGTTGTTGCAGGATGGAGAATCTTTTGAATTGCATTATTGCGGTAAAAGTGCAGCCAGCAGTGCCTTTGTAGATGAACTTAAACAGGGTGAATTGGCAGCATTTACGCATTTTCATTTTAAAGATGAAGGCGCAAATCATCGGGCGTTCTTTGAGGAAAGTTTCACGCAAGTCGAACCTGCAACCCATGTGTATACCTGTGGACCCAATGGGTTTATGGACTGGGTGATTAATCTTGCAAAGTCACACAATTTACCTGATACGCAGATTCATAAAGAATACTTTCAGGTCGAAACCGACTTAACGGGCGATAGTTTTGAAGTCGTTGCTCAGCGTAGCGGTAAAATTATTATGGTCAACGCTGAAGAAACCATTCTTACCGCACTGGCGCGTGAAGGCATAAAAATTGAAATGTCTTGCGAACAAGGGGTGTGTGGCACCTGTATGTGCGATGTGATTGAGGGTGAGCCTGATCATCGCGATGTGTATTTCACGGATGAAGAGAAAGCCGATAACGAGCAAATACTGGTTTGTTGTTCGCGTTCAAAATCACCGCGTTTAGTGTTGGATATATAAAGTCTTTCATGATTTGAGACGTATTTGATAGCTAAATGCTATAGGAGAGAATGATGAACTCATTACAAAAAATAAATGATGTAAAAGTTGACCCATTGCAATTTCGACGTGCTTTAGGGAATTTCGCAACGGGTGTGACCATTGTGACTGCGCAAAATGCGCAAGGTGAAAAAGTGGGAGTCACTGCGAATAGTTTTAATTCAGTATCGTTAGATCCACCCTTAATTCTTTGGAGTATTGATAAAAAATCTTCCAGTTTTCCTGTGTTTGAACAGGCAACGCATTTTGCAGTCAATATTTTATCTGGCTCGCAAATTGATTTGTCGAATAAGTTTTCTCGCCGCAATATCGATAAATTTGAGGGAACCAATTATCAGGAAGGTGAAGGTGCGAGCTTATTGCTAGAAAACTGTTCTGCAATATTTGAATGTGAACGTCATCAAGTCATTGAAGGTGGTGATCACTGGATCATTATTGGCAAGGTGGTGAATTTCCATGATCAGGGTCGTAGCCCATTGGTCTATCATCAGGGGGCGTACTCTAGTGTTATTCCACATCCAAGTTTGACGCTAAAACAGAACCTTGATCAATCTGAACTAGATTCAATTCATCATGGACATTTATACAGCAATGCCTGCTACTTGATGAGTCGAGCATTTAAGAGCTACCAAACCGATTATTTACCCAAGCAACTTGCTTCGGGATTCCGCACCAGCGAAGCACGTTTGCTGTTGGTTTTAGCCAGTGGAACGGCTTCTTCTAAAGAGGATTTACCGCGAGATATCGCTATGCCAATGCAAGAAGTAGAGCGTGCGGCAGCCATGCTGGCCTCACAGAAACTACTCAATGATCAAGGTGAATTTTTCGAGTTGACGGAAAAGGGTCGTCAAACAGCGCATTATTTATTTGAAATTGCAGACAGTCATCAGAACGAGGTATTTGACCAATATTCTGAACAAGAAAAAGAAGTCTTTATTAAGATTTTGAGAGATTTGGCAGGTATTTAATTAACTGCACCTCAATTATTATTTTAAAATAAATAAACTTATTTTCTATGTATCATTTTTGAGTAGATAAAATGATGCATAGAATTAACTTATTATTATTTTATATCTTTATAAATGGATTTTTTAGGTGTGGACATAATATTGTTCAGCATGGGAATAAAAAAGTCTAAAGGAAGCGTTTCCATGTCTTGATTAAAAGCGGGTGAGTCATATTTAAAACAAAATTCGGCTGTATATTCATAATAAGGATGATCTTTATATTTTTCACATTGATAACGGTCTAAACCAATGTGATGGAAAAAATAATATCCTTGAAAAATACCATGGTGTTTTAGCATCCAGTAGTTTTTTTCACTAATAAATGGCTCTAAAAGTGTGGCTGCGAGATCGGCATGATTGAAACAAGCCAGTGTATCGCCAATATCATGTAATAGCGCGCAGACAATATATTCTTCATCGCGACCATCTTGGTAAGCGAGAGTAGCTGTTTGTAAACAATGAGTTAGGCGGTCGACTGGAAATCCTCCATGATCATCTTTTAGAAGTAGAAGATGGTCAATCACTCTTTGCACGTGTCCTTGTTTAAACGCATTAAAATTCTGAGCAATAATTTCAAAGTCAGTTTTTTCACTATGCATAATATTGGTGAAATTGGCTTTTGTTGCTTTGTTCATTGCTTTCCTTAAATTATTGATTATTTATTTTTAATAAGCAAATATTATTCCATATTTAGAGTTGTTTACTTTGGTGCACTTTAAAAAATAATCACCTTGTGTTTGAAACAAAATATTTCATAAAAAATCAAATTGTTTGACATTTCAATATAAATGTAGGATTTTTATAGAGCTGAAAGTGGATTGAAAAACGAACAGTGAGTTTTGTGCACCATTAGGGTGTATCTATTGTTATATCTGTGATTGCAGCATTGTTATGTATGGTTTTGGTGCAATCCACAACTTTGACAATTCAATTAAATAAATGGATATTTTGATTAAGTCGTGATGATTTAATCTTTGCTATTAGAAAGGGATGGTTATGGTATTTAAAGTTAAACCTAAGTTTTCATTTAATAAAATTAGCCTATTATGCATGCTTGGTTTGGTTGGGGCTGGAAATGCATATGCAGACTTTATAGATGATTATAAAGGCACAATTTATCTAAGAAACTTTTATATAGAGCGTGATTTTGAAAACCCTGTATCTCCAGATATTGGGAGTTGGTCACAAGCTGCAACTCTTCGCTTAGAATCGGGCTATACCGATACAGCACTTAAAGTGGGTGTGGATGTCTTGGGTCAATATGCAGTGCGCTTGAATGATATGCATGAAGATCTACCAGACAGTATTTTGCCGTATGATTATTCTAAAGGTGAGCAGGAACGTTCGTATGGAAAGGCTGGTGCAACCTTAAAGCTCAAATATAACAACTCGGAATTTAAAGTGGGTACGCTTGAACCGAAACTGCCAGTTATATTCTTTGATGATTCTCGTCAGCTCACCACGATTTTTTCTGGGGCATTATTACAGTCTAAAGACATTAAAGATTTAGTGCTTACTGCGGGATTTATCAATCGTATCAATGCGCGTAATGATGACGAATACGAAAAATTGAGTCTATTTACGGGGAGTCCAGTCAATAAGTATGAAAGTGATGGTTTGGGCTTTGTTGGCTTGGACTATAACTTTACGCCTTCGGTTTCTGGTTCGTATTGGTATGGTCAATTGCTTGATATTTATCAACAACATTATGCCAACTTGGCTTATAGCACTAAGGTGGGTGATACCAAAGTCCGTTTGGATGGACGTTATTTTAATAACTCAGAATCTGGTAAAGCTTTGTATGGTGATATAGATAACCAATCTTATGGCTTTATGACCACCATCAATACAGGGAATCATACGTTAGCGACTGGTGTTCGTAAGAATGATGGTAAGAGTACGTTCCCAACAATTTCTGGTTATGTTCCACAGCCATTCTTGCATGCATGGTCGTTACTGGGGTTTGTGAAACCTGAAGAGCTGACTTGGCATGTACTTTATAGCTACGACTTTAAGGGCTGGGGAGTACCTGGTTTGTCCACTACATTGCGTTACTTACATGGTAGTGACATTTATCGTGCGGGCTATAGCGACAATGCTGAAATTGAACGCAGTGCAGCACTGAAATATGTAGTGCCTGAGGGAATGTTTAAAAACTTTGGTTTGGAGTACATCCATTACGATACCGACACGAAATATGGTGTTGGTTATGCAAGGGGGAATTCATTTGATGAAGATCGCGTAATTGCGAGTTATACCTATAAATTTTAAATTGCTTGGGAGTAAAAGCTAATGAGTAATTTAAATATTCATACTGAAACAGTGAATAGTAAAACAAGCATTTATGCATGGTATGTCGTTATATTGAGTATGTTGGCTTACTTGTTTTCATTCATTGATCGCCAGATTTTGGCGCTGATGATTGAGCCAATTAAGACGGATTTAAATTTAACGGATACCCAATTTAGTTTACTGCATGGATTGGCTTTTTCATTGTTTTACGCATTTATGGGTTTACCGCTGGCTTATATCGCAGATCGATTTTCACGACCTAAACTTATTTCAATCGGGATTATCTTTTGGAGTCTTGCAACGGCTTTGTGTGGTTTAAGTAAGAACTTTGTGCAATTGTTTTTAAGCCGTATGGGGGTTGGAATTGGGGAGGCTGCACTTTCTCCAGCGGCTTATTCGATGTTTAGTGACTTATTTACTAAAGAAAAGCTAGGGCGTGCAATTGCAATCTATTCAATTGGTTCCTTTGTAGGAGGTGGTGTCGCTTTTCTGGTGGGTGGTTATGTCATTAGTTTATTGAAAGATATGACGTTAATTAATGTTCCAATGTTTGGTCTGCTTAAAGCATGGCAAGTGGCTTTTATTTTGGTGGGTTTACCAGGAATTTTAATTGGTTTGTTGTTTATTTTGACGGTAAAAGATCCAAAACGTAAAGGACAGCGTTTGGATGAAAATGGTCAAGTTGCAAAAGTTAGCTTTAAAGAAGGTTTTCAATTTATTGCAAAACATAAGCAAACATTTACCTGTCACTATTTAGGCTTTACTTTCTATGCTATGGCTCTATTTTGTCTAACCAGTTGGACGCCTGCATTTTATATCCGTAACTTTGGTTTAACGCCAACAGAAGCAGGATACATGTTAGGTACAGTATTGTTGGTTGCAAATACTTTAGGGGTTTTCTCTGCGGGTTGGTTAAATGATTGGTTTATCAAAAAAGGACGTAAAGATGCTCCGATGATTACGGGAGTGATCGGGATTATTGGATTGATCCTGCCGATGATTCTGTTTACTCAGGTGGGTCAATTGTGGCTATCAGTAACTTTATTGGTTCCAGCAATGTATTTTGCTTCGTTCCCAATGCCAATTTCAACGACGGCAATGCAAATGTTGGCACCAAATCAATTACGTGCACAAATATCTTCAATTTTTCTATTAATTAGTAATTTGATTGCATTGGGAATTGGCACTACGTTGGTTGCTTTAATTACGGATAAGGTGTTTGGTAATCCAATGATGGTGGGTATGTCATTATC
The DNA here is from genome assembly GCF_009939195.1 of Acinetobacter kanungonis. Classification (GTDB taxonomy): domain Bacteria; phylum Pseudomonadota; class Gammaproteobacteria; order Pseudomonadales; family Moraxellaceae; genus Acinetobacter; species Acinetobacter kanungonis. The sequence continues at coordinate 154,312 of NZ_JAACKC010000001.1, forward strand.
CATTGTGGGGGCATGTTCATGTGTGCTTTCTTTCTTGTTGCTTAAAAAAGGTTGCCAAGCCTTTATTCTTAGTATGCAAAAAGAACACGCAAGTTAAGTTTGGTAGAACGATACGAAATGCTCATTTTATCGTGAGCATTTTGTTTTTTAATCGTAATCTAATTCGGAAAAAATAAAATGATCCCTATGATGAGACAGCTACATTCTCTAGATAATTTCTTGATATTTAATTCGAATGATTACCAAACCATCAAAGAAAAAATTAGCCAATATCTGTGCCCTCATCGATTCGATGTGGTGAGTCATCAACAATTAAATACACGACTAAATGGTTTTTTATTCGGAACATCAGCATTGTACGACTTGAAATACAATGCTCCTGTGGAAATTACCATTGATGCGCAATCTGAGCATTATTTATTTAGGCTAACCCTTGAGGGTGAGTGCTTAGTGCAAGATAGTCAGCAGCGTTTGGTACAGTCTCCTGGTGTCATAACTGTTTCAAATCCACTGATTCAAAGTCGGATTGTTACAAATCAACATTGTCGAAATATTATTTTGAAATTATCAAAACCCGTCGTGGAAAAGCAGTTATTTAAAATATTAGGGTGTTCCATGCATGAAGCCTTGGCTTTTGAAAATGGTTTATCCTGCTCTGCGGAAGGAGCTGATGCTATTATTCAAACTTTGAGTTATTTATGCTACGCCCACGATCATATAGAAAATTGGAGTGTGATTTCTCAGAGTTTTGAGCAATATTTAATTGAGCTTGTTTTGCTTAAATTACCCAATAATTACAGTCGGCAGCTGAATTTACAGCAACCCATATTGTTGCCGAGCTATATGAAGCGAGCCAAACAGTACATCACATTGCACCTTCAAGAAAACATTACATTGTCTGAACTGGGAGAGTATTGTGGCGTTTCGGTGCGAACCCTGCAAAAAGGCTTTAGTGCTTATGTTGGACAAACACCTGTGGAGTACATTCGTGACTTGCGGATACAACAGGTTCATCATGAGTTATTGAATGCAGAATCTAATGAAACAGTTACTGACATCTTGCTAAAAAATGGAATCAATAGTTTTGGGCATTTTTCCTCACAGTATAAAAAGTGTTATGGGTGTTCACCTTCACAAACGTTAAAACTCGCAATAAAGCAAAAATCACTGTGAATTATGAATACAGTATTTCGTAATTTGAAGCTTAAATTCGCAATTGGATAAGCCGAAATCGACTCACTCTTTTACTATCGAATAATAAGCGAAAGGAGTGATGGATAATGAAAATTACAGTATTAGGTGGTGGACATGGCTGTTATGCGGCAGCTGTTGAAATGGCGGAAAAAGGGCATGAAGTGGTACTTTGGCGAAGAGATACTGATGCATTTACCACGTTAAATCAATTAGGACATATTTCAATTCGTGATTTCAAAGGAAATCGGCAAGTGAGTGTTGGGTTTCAAAATGCTCAAATTCAACTAGAAAATGATTTAAAAACAGCGATTCAGTTTGCAGAATTAATTATTATTCCGCTCCCCTCTACAACGCATTTGGATCTAGCACAGGCGTCTGCAGCTTATTTTAAAAATGGTCAGGTTGTTTATTTACCACCTGGCACATTTGGCAGTTTTATATTTGCTAAAGCAATGAAAGCTGTTGGAAATTTAGCACAAGTTGCATTTGCGGAAACGGGCACGCTGCCATATCTAGTGCGTAAGCACAGCGAAAATGAAATCGTAGTCAGTGGTTATGCAACACGATTACCGACAGGTGTGTTTCCGAGCACATTGTCTCAACATGCATTTGCTGTATTGAAGCAAGCTTATCCTAGTGTAGAGCCGATAGAAGATGGTTTGAGTGGTGCACTCATGAATGCGGGACCAATTATTCATCCGCCGTTAATTCTCATGAATGCAGGGCCACTTGAGCATTTTGAATCGTGGGACATTCACAACGAAGGAACACAGCCTTCGATTCGTCGAGTAACTAATCAATTGGATGCAGAGCGGATGCGCGTAAGAGAGGCTTTGGGTTACAACGCACCACATTTTCCTCTTGCAGATCACTACAACAAGGAGGGTCAAGGGGACGAGTGGATGTATGGGCGTGGTGCACATGGCAAACTTACGGATAGCGGTGATTGGCGTGAAGATATTGATTTAAATGCCCATCGATACATGCTTGAGGATACTCGACTGGGATTATCTTTTTTGGTTTCAGTTGGACGCTGGGTGGGGGTAGATACACCAGTTGCGGAAGGATTGCTAAATATTGCTTCAGCGGTCACTGGGCAAGATTTATATGATCAAGGCCGTACTTTTGAGAATCTGGGGCTTGCGAACACAACCAAGCTGGAATTGACTGAAATTCTCAAAAATGGGGTGTGATATGTTTGACTTTAAACGGATTTGTGTGGTTGGTGCAGGGCGAATGGGGAAAGCAATTTCCATTGCATTTGCATATTCAGGGCTGATGGTCAGATTGATTGATGTAAAGCAACGTACAGATGAAGAATTTTATGATTATCAGGAAAAAACTTATTCTGAATTGGAGCAGGAAATTTTCTATTTAGAAAAAATAGGAATGATTACGTTAGATCAAGTTGGATTTATTCAGCAGCGTATTCATGTCATCAATAAACAAGTCGCGGAATCATTCTTGCCAACATGTCAGTTAATAATGGAAGCAGTGCCAGAAGTTATTGAGACAAAAAAAGAGGTTTTTGCATGGATGGATGGGCTGATTGATTGTGATTGTGTTGTGGCATCCACGACATCGACTTTTTTGGTATCCGAGATTGCTAAAATGTTGTCACATCCAGAACGTGTGATCAATGCACACTGGTTAAATCCGGCTTATTTAATTCCATTGGTTGAGCTCAGTAAAACAGAACAGACATCGACTGAAGTGGTTGGGAAGTTAAAACATTTTCTACAGCAGATTGGTAAAGTTCCTGTGATATGTAATGCAACTGCTGGATACATTGTGCCGCGAATTCAAGCCTTGGCAATGAATGAAGCAGCAAGAATGGTTGAAGAAGGTGTGGCTTCTGCTGAGGATATTGATATTGCCATACGCACGGGATTTGGACTTCGGTTTTCAGTATTGGGTTTGCTTGAATTTATTGATTGGGGTGGGGGTGATATCTTATTTTACGCCTCTCAATATTTGAAACAGGAGTTGGGAGATCGTTATAACACACCTGAAATTATTCAGCGCAATATGCAGAATAAACAAAATGGATTGCGTGAGAACCAAGGTTTTTATGACTATCGGAATGTTGATGTTGAGGCATATAAGTTAGATGTACTGAAAAATTTTACGCAACGTATTACGAATAGTAATTTAAAACCTAAATTTAATATCTTGGGTTTGTAGGTGGGCGTACTGAATAGTAAAAAATTACTCAGACCTAGATTATTTTGGCTGAGATTATTAAATTCGGCTTAGCTATTGAAACTAGTTAGATTGTCAGTCACTCGCTTTAAATTTTAAGCATCTATTTTTAAGCCGCTCTATTTTAGAGCGGTTTTTGCATTTTGTAGGCTTAGTTTGCTCAGTGCTTGTATTTGTAGATGAGATTGTTTATTCAAAGATCGGCTTAAATCAAGCGTTGTTATCGGTCAGGAGTGAATAACTGAAATGCCGTCGTTCGAAATGCTGGAGGGGAATTGTAAATCTTTTTTCAGAGGCACAAAAACGCCTATTTTGATTCTAGTCTGGGTTCAGGCTGGCTATATGTTTCTTATATCTCAATTTTTTCATTCCAGGAATTTTATATGGTCGAGATGTCCAAATAAAGTGGCGTTCAGATTGGGGCTTTTTTATTGAAAAGTGAATTAATGTGGTGCAAAAAGTGTTAGAAAATTCTAATTTATTTTTGGTGTTTTTTTTGATTATGTGTTAGTTTAAATTAATGATAAATAAAATTAATAACTTAAGTTTGTTGTATCTAAGTGGCATGAAAGCTGCTTAGTTAAAGGGAGTAATATCTTAGATATTTCAATAAAAATATATCTAGGATGATATCAATAAGGAGAAAGGTTCAAATGAAATTCACTCAACTTGCTGTTTTAAGTTCAATCATCGTTGCAGGCGTTTCAAGCGCTTATGCAGATATCAAAGTTGGTGTGGTGACTTCATCGAGTGGTCCAGTCGCAATGGTTGGGATTCCACAAAAAAATACCATTGCGTTATTACCTAAAACGCTCGGTGGCGAGAAGGTTCAATATATTTCAATTGATGACGCCAGTGATCCTACTGCTTCGGTTAAGGCAATCAATAAATTGATTAAAGAGAATAATGTGGATGTGATTATTGGTCCTTCAGGTTCTCCAAATGCCATGGCAGTGATTGGAACAATTGCCAAAGCAGGCGTGCCATTACTTGCACCTGTCGGGACTTCAGCGGCTGTATTGCCAATGAATGAGCAGAAGAAATGGGTATTTAAAACCACCCAGAATGATGATGTGATTGCCCAAGCACTTGTTGAAGATATGGTGAAACGCAAAATCAAAACGCTAGGCTTTATTGGTACCGCAGATCCGTATGGCGATAACTGGGGCAAGGTAATTGCCTCGTTGGCAGCCAAGAATGGTATTAAAGTGGTTGCCAAAGAAAGCTTCCAACGACAAGACACGTCTCTGACAGGTCAAGCTTTGAAGTTAATTGCCACCAAACCACAAGCGATTTTAGTGGCTGCGCCAGGCAGTTCCGCGGTACCACCACAAACTGCCTTATATGATCGCGGATATCGTGGTCAGATGTATCAAACCCATGGTGCGGCTTTAGACCAGTTCCTAAAAATGGGGGGTAATAAAGTCAATAACACCATTCTTGCTGCAAGTTTAATGTTGGTGATTAACGAAATTCCGAACAACAATGTTTCGAAGCCAATCGCCTTAAAATACATGAATAGCTACAAGAAAATGTATGGAGAATATCCAGCGACATTTGGTGCCAATGTTTATGATGCAGGGCTACTTTTGGAAAAAGCCGCTCCTGTAGCTTTGAAGAAGGCGAAGCCGGGAACAGCACAATTCCGTCAAGAGTTGCGTACAGCTTTGGAGCAAACCAAAGAATTAGCAGGGACACAGGGTGTGTATAACATGACCTCATCAGATCACAGCGGTTTTGATAAACGTGGTCGGGTCATGATTACAGTTAAAAATGGTAAATGGACGTTGCTGAAATAATTTAAGTAGCACCTTTCTTCACTTATTCATCTAGATTTTTTAGAGATTAATTCGGTCTCTTCGGGGTCGTTTTGTCTCTAAAAATGACTAAGGGTAAGGCATATGGATTTTAATATTGCTTTAATACTAGGACAGGATGGAATTACCAGTGGTGCGATTTACGCGCTGCTGGCACTTTGCATTATCTTAGTTTTCACCGTCACACGGATTTTACTCATTCCATTAGGCGAATTTACCGTTTTTGGCGCACTCACCCTCGCATCCATTCAGGCGGGAACACCAAGTACCATTGTTTGGCTGGTCTCAGCTTTCTGTCTGGTCAATTTATGCTTGGATGCTTGGGAATCTCTCAGAAATAAAACAGCATTCCAGTGGAAAAAACAGCTCGGCTTAGTCGGGTACTGCATAATTTTAGTGTTGTGTATGTATCAACTGCCATTGGCGGATTTACCGACTTTCTTCCAGATTTTGTTAACCCTTGCGATTATCACCCCACTGGGTCCAATGATGTATCGTACCTTCTTCCAATCTCTAGCATCCGCTAAATCCTTGGTATTGTTGATTGTTTCGATCGCATCTCATGTTGCATTAGTAGGTGTGGGACTAATTATTTTCGGGCCAAATGGCGCGCAAACCAGACCGTTTAGTGAAGCCACTTTTGAATTGGGAATGCTCAGTGTGAATAGTCAAACGCTGTGTATTCTGTTTGCCTTTGTATTGTTGATTATTGCCTTGTGGTACTTCTTTGATAAGACCCTTTATGGTAAGGCTTTGCATGCGACAGCGGTCAACCGTGTGGGCGCTCAGCTCATGGGCATCTCGCCAATTTTCGCAGGAAAAATCACCTTTGCCTTGGCGGCATTTATTGGCGCACTCTCAGGAATCTTAATTTCACCAATCACCACTTTGTATTACGACTCTGGTTTTGTTATCAGCTTGAAAGGTTTTGTGGGTGCCATTATTGGGGGCTTGGTTAGTTTCCCTGTGGCAGCCGTCGGTTCGATTGTGGTGGGCTTGATTGAATCATTCTCAATGTTCTGGGCGAGTGACTATAAAGAAATCATTGTCTTCACATTAATTATTCCATTCTTGATTTGGAAATCCCTCACTTCTCGTCACTCAGAGGAGGATGGCGAATGAAAGCAAAATATTTATTTATTGGCTTCGCGCTAATGACCATGATCAGTCCATTTATTCTGCCTGATTATCAAGTCACTTTACTTAACTACATTGGTTTAAATGCTTTGGTAGTACTGGGTTTGGTCTTGCTCACGGGTGTTGGCGGCATGACTAGCTTTGGTCAGGCTGCACTGGTGGGTATTGGTGCCTATACCACGGCATATATTACCGCGACTGAACAATTGCCATCATGGTTAGCATGGACGCATGGCAGCCCTTGGGCAGCCCTGATTTTAGGTGTCATCATTACCATTATTTCCGCAATTATTGTTGGGGGCATGACGCTTAAATTATCAGGACATTATTTGCCACTCGGCACCATTGCGTGGGGCATTTCACTGTATTACTTTTTCTCCACCATTGAATCTTTAGGCGGTCATTCGGGAATCTCGAATATTCCAAGTGTTTCAGTGTTTGGTTATGCCTTAGATAGCAGCAATAAAATGTATTACCTAATTTGGTTGATTTTATTCATTGCGATTATCTTGACCAAAAACCTGCTCAACTCCCGTGAAGGACGTGCTATCCGTGCCTTAAACGGTGGTCAGCTCATGGCAGAGTCTATGGGGGTAAATACCTTTAGATCGAAGCTGGTTGTTTTTACCATTTCCTCTATTTTTGCCTCTATTTCAGGGTGGCTATATGCCCACAATCAAGCCTTCATTAACCCAACGCCGTTTGGGTTGCAAATGGGGATTGATTATCTCTTCATGGCATTACTGGGCGGTGTAGGACATATTTGGGGTGCGATTCTCGGTGCTGGTATTTTCACCATGGCACGCCAATGGCTACAAGATTTCTTGCCCATCATTTTTGGTTCCGAAGGGCATTATGAAACCATCGTTTTTGGTTTATTGATTGTCGTGTTGATGCAAAAAGCACCATCAGGCTTATGGCCAATGCTGGTGAAATGTATTCCACAACGTTTTAAACCTGAAAAAGATGCACATCTTGATATTGTGCCACCAACACGTGAATTACCGTCTTTAGCGTTACCGCAGCAAGGCACATTAATTCTGGAAGCCAAAGACGTCACCAAAAAATTTGGTGGACTGGTGGCCAACAACAACATGAACCTGAGCATTTATGCGGGGGAAATTCTGGCCTTGATTGGACCGAATGGTGCGGGCAAAAGCACGATGTTCAATCAGCTTTCAGGGGTAGATGTCCCGACCAGTGGTGAAGTGATTTTTCTGGGTGAAAAAATCAATGGACAAAGTTCACGCGAGATTGCCAAGAAAGGTTTAAGCCGTACCTTCCAGCACGTAAAAATCATGCCTGAAATGACAGTACTGGAAAATGCGGTGATCGGTGCACATCTACGTGGGCAGAAAGGGGTGTTGTCTTCAATGTTCGGTCTAGACCGCGAAGAAGAAAACAATCTGCTCAATGAAGCTAAATTTCAATTAGAACGCGTGGGCTTGGGCGATTATCTGTATACCGAAGCAGGCAATTTGGCGCTTGGGCAACAACGAATTTTAGAAATTGCCCGTGCGCTATGTGCACATCCTTCACTGTTATTACTGGATGAACCTGCTGCTGGTCTGCGCTTAAAAGAAAAGCAAGCCTTGGCAGACTTACTCACCAAACTACGCGCTGAAGGCATGGCAATTTTGCTGGTCGAGCACGATATGGATTTTGTCATGAATTTGGTTGACCGCGTGGTGGTGATGGAATTCGGACAAAAAATTGCAGAAGGCCTGCCAGAAGATGTTCAAAAAGATGAAGTTGTACTCGAAGCCTATTTAGGGGGTGCTGCATGAGCACAATAAATAATGATCAAGGTAAAGCACTGCTGGAAGTGAAAAACCTGAATGTTGCATATGGCAAAGTCGATGCCTTAATTGATTTCAATATGCGCGTGAATGAAGGTCAGATTGTTTCTGTGGTAGGACCGAATGGCGCAGGCAAAACTACTTTACTGTCTGCAATCATGGGCGTGCTGTCTTCTAAAGGCAATGTCGACTTTGATGGTGAAGTCGGGCAATGCCCGCAGATTGAACGGATGGTGGTCAGAGGCTTAGGACTGGTGCCTGAAAAGCGTGAATTGTTCAGCTCTATGAGTATTGAAGACAATTTAATGCTGGGGGCATTCCAACGTTATCGTCATGGCGATCGTGGTTATAAAGATAGTCTGGAAGAGGTCTATAGTATTTTCCCAAGACTGAAAGAACGTCGTCAGCAGGAAGCTGGTACTTTATCTGGGGGGGAGCGTCAAATGCTGGCTGTGGGGCGTGCCCTCATGGCGAAACCGAAACTTCTCATGCTAGATGAACCGAGCCTTGGATTGGCGCCACTGATTACCCGTGAAATTTTCAAAATTATTGATCAACTCCGCGGTCAGGGCGTGTCTATTTTATTGGTTGAACAAAACGCGCGTGCAGCCTTGAAGCTGGCGGATTATGCCTATGTGCTAGAAATGGGTGAGCTGTCGATTCAGGGTAAAGGGGCGGATTTATTGGAAGATAAGCGCATTATTGAAAGTTATCTCGGTACCAATAGTAAGCACCAAGATGTATTGGCAATTTAAAGTTGAGAGGGTGAAATGGACAAGTCAGCAAAAATCACGATTTTAGGCGCAGGTGCCATTGGATGTACCGTCGCTGCTCGACTCATTTTGGCTGGCTATGAGCACGTCAGCCTGATTGCCCGTGGTGAAAATTTAAAGCAATTGAAGTCACAAGGAATCCAGCTTCAAGATTTGACTGGAACGCATCAAGTGCATCCCTATCAAGTGGTTGAACACACTTCTGAACTGGGTGCACAGGATGTTATTTTTATTGCAACCAAAGCGGGTGCCTTAAAGCAGATTACGGCAAGTCTGCATCCCCTTTTGCATGATGAAACCGTGATTGTCCCGCTCATCAATGGCATTCCATTCTGGTATTTCTATCAGGGGGATAGCTCGCAACAGCCTTTAAAAACCATCCAATGTCTCGATACCGATCAGTATTTGATGCAGCATTTCCCACTGAAACATTTAATTGGTGCGGTGGTATTTATCACGGCTGAATTGCAGGGTTATGGCAAGGTACAGTCCAGCAATCCTTATCTGATTATTTTAGGCGAGCCATCCCACCAGATCACGCCTCGAGTGGAGCAGCTTCAGCAACTGTTTGCAGATACAGGCATTGAATCGCGTGTGCATGAAAGTATCCGTGATCAAATCTGGACCAAAGTGATTGCCAATTTAAGCTCCAACCCATTGTCGGTTTTAACGGGAGCAACCTTGCATGACATTTACTCACATCCACATTTACATGATGTTGTGACCAAAATGATGCTCGAAGCCCGTCAAGTTGCCGCCTGTTATGGCGCACGCATCAACATTGACCCTAAATTGTTTTTACAGTTGGGTGCGGACATGGGGGAAGTACATACCTCTATGTGGCAGGACTTTCAGAAGAAACAGCCTTTGGAACTTTCCGTGATTGCAGATGCCGTGCTTGAACTGGCAGAAGGCTATAACTGTCCGATGCCAGTCACAAAACAGATTTGTGAATTAACCAAATATTTAAGTGATCGCAATATGCAATCTGCCACAGAAAAAGTGGCTTAACACATAGAACAGATATAGGAAAATCAAAGATGAACTCTACAGTGAACGCGTTAAATGTTTCAAAAGAAGAATGGGAACTGCGAGTTAAATTGGCTCATTGCTATCATTTAATTGACTATTTTGGCTGGACGGAAACGATTTTTAATCACATTTCCGCGCGTTTACCGGGCGATGAGCACTACTATTTGGTCAATCCATTTGGACTAAATTATAGTGAAGTGACACCAGAGAATCTGTTAAAAGTCGATTTGCATGGCAATAAGGTTTTAGCATCTGAATATGATGGCAATCCTGCAGGTTTTGCCTTACATAGCGCGGTTCATGGTGTTCGAGATGATATTCGCTGTCTGATTCATACCCATACCACACCCATTAGTGCCGTGGTGCAAAAAAAGTCAGGCTTTAAATATGACAGCTTCTATGGTGCACAACTTTATGGGCGTGTTGGATACCATAGTTTTGAAGGCATTACGTTATTTGCTGAAGAAAAGGAGCGAATGATTCAAAGCCTTGGCGATCATCATATTTTAGTGCTCAGAAATCATGGCATTGCTGTCGGTGAAAGTAGCATTGAGAAAGCCTTTTTCTTGTTGTGGACCGTACAACGCGTGGCTGAAATTCAGTGTCAAGCAGATGCAATGGGCGGAGAAGATGTGCCTTTGAGTGAAGATGTGAAACAAAAATGTACCGATCTTACAGCAATGCTGATTCGAGAAAGTGGTTTCGCCAACAAGTTTTTTGATGCCATGGTCAGAAAAATGCATGAGAAATCTCGATACTAATTTTTCTGAATCTGTCTCATTTCGTAAAGCTCAAAAATTGATTTGAGCTTTACTTCGGATCTTCAAAAGCGGCTTTGCTCAGGCTTACAAAGAGAGGAATGAGTACTTAAGTAATAGATGATTTTAAAAAGATGGATGAAAGTGCTTAAATAAATAACTCGGTAGCGACTAAAATTTATCTTTGTTCAAATTTTGATGTAAGATAAAGCATTATAAAATTTAATTTGTTAGAAAAATCAAATAAATTTCAATATATTGATTTAACTTTTTTCTTTGAAAATGGGGTCTGACTGAATGTGTATTTTTTTATAATTTTATAGATTTATGTTATTTAACAAAATCTTATGACTTAAAAGTGTAATGGTGGTGCTTGTATGTATATAGCTACCTCCTTTAGAATCCAATTTAATATTCAATTAGTCTGAAGCATATGACCAATAAATACTCTAAATATTTCCCAATTCATGATGATTTTAATATTGATGATTTTCCGTATTACTGGATTTCACAAGTTTACGGCTTATATATTCACAAAATGGACAATGCGCTGAAAAACTATGGTTTAGATAACTCTAGACGACGTATTATTTTAGCGGCTTCTGCACGTCCAAACTCGAGTATTTCTGAGTTAGCAGAAATGACCATTATCAAAATTCCGACTGCGACCAAGATTATTTATCGTTTAAAAGATGAAGGTTTTTTAAATACCACTGCGTGTGAAACCGACAGTCGCATTACCCGTGTCAGCTTGACGGAAAAAGGTCATGAGATGGTGATTAAGATCAATGAAATTACCTCACTGTTACTGAATGATAGTTTTGCAGGGATTAAGCCTTCAGAACTTAATAAGTTGAATGATTTATTAAAAATTATTAAGCACAATTTGGCTTAATCTTATTCCAAATGCCTATATTCAATAGGCTTCTTTACTCAGTTCCTTTTATTGTTCCCTATGGAAGAAAATAAAAAAGGGGATGAAATAATGAAGAAGTCTGATTGTTCAGATGGACCGCTATTCATTTTTGGGTGGCGGTTTTTTTATGTTTATAACGAAAACTGTCTTTGTTCAGACCTAGATCAAATTGATTGAAAATTCTTCAAATGCAAGGCGTTTGTTCCTAGCGCGTCAAGTCATGACGTTCGAGCCTTTTCTTTTCTTGGCATCACATTACAATTCTCCAGATCAGGAGGTATTGGTTATGAAAGCATGTTCTGTGCGCATAATGCAAAATGAAGGAAAGGCATTTGAATTAAATTGCCAGCGCGATACAAACAATGAAGTGATTCAAATTTTTGATTTGGAAGGCAATGCACTGCCATTAAATCTGCGTAATCGTTGTGTGATTTGGAATGCAGAGGTCTGGTATTACTAAACCAGCCGACAAATAAAGTGCATCCCGAGTATTTTGGCAATGTGCAAGTGCATTGCCAAAATTTGTTATTGGTGGCTTTTGTGGGAATGCCATCATTCAGGCGGGTATTCACGTGAATAGGTTTTAAGCCTGACATATTTGAAATTTCGCGACGTGGCTAAAATTCAAGTTGTGCATTGGTTCAATAAAATGATGGAAAATTGCGAAATGGAATTTTAAATGCTATGTTTGATAATAAGTAAGTATATGATTATTATAAAAATTAAAACATAAAACTATTTCATAAGATGTGACTTTCTAAATACAAAATCAATCGGTATGATGGGTATGAAATAGCAACTTTGAAGTGTTTTTAAAAATAAGTATAAAGCTATACCTTTGTGGTACTTCACATCAGGTGATTTATATTTTAAAAATGAAAGGGACAAGTTTTTAAAAAGCACGTTGCTAGAGGTGTTCCTTCTATAAAACAACCAATCTCAGGATTTTGATTGGCATAAAAGTTGCTGATTAAGCAATATGGTCTTCGCTAGGTGAAAAGGATATGACATCACTCAGCCAACAGATGAATCTAAATCATTATTCGAGTCAGGCGGATTTTGCCCAAAATTTAATGTCGACAATTTGCGGCGAGCATCGCCTTGATACCAGTGCTCGCGATACGCTGGATTTTCATTATGATGGTATGCGGTTGCCCAATCGGAAAATGGCGATTGGAACGATTCGTTATGGTGCTAATGTCGCCATTAATATCTCCAATTTAAAAGCCTATAGCATCAGCTTGCCTTTACAGGGAACGCAGGCACTTTGGATGCGTGGTGAACAGTATCGCTCCAATGAAAACCGCGGTTTGATTGTCTCGAATAATGATCATCAGGAATTGATCATCGATCGGGACTGTCAGAAGTTACAGGTGGTGATTCCCGAACGCAGTATGCACATGGTTTTGGCAGATCTACTCAATCAACCTATTGAGCAGCCGATCATTTTCAATCCTGAAATGCGGGTGGAATCGACCCAACTGATTGATGCGTGGTGGAAGAATATTCAGAATTTTTTGCAGTTTAATACGCAAAATAATGGATTTTTCGGTTTGCAAATGTTGTCCGATGATTATGAAAATTTTGTGATTAAGGCGTTATTGCTTTCACAAGAGCATAATTATTCTGCTGCATTACACGCGCAGGCACAGCAGCAAGAACCGACGTATATCCGCAAGGTAAAAAGCTTTATTGTTGATCATGCGCATGAAGAGATTTGTGCTGAAGATTTGCAGCGCTTGGCGGGCGTTTCAAAGTCCAAACTGTATGATGAGTTTCAGCACTATTATGGCACCAGCCCAATGTCTTATTTGCGTAAATACCGTTTGCAGCAAATTTATAAAACCTTAAGCCATGCCAATCCGAATGCCAAAATATCCATTTCAAAACTGGCTTATGATTGGGGTTTTACCCATCTCAGCCGTTTTTCACAAGACTATAAAGAGGAGTTTGGTGAAAAACCGAGTGAAACCAAAAGTAAGTCGCGTGAATAACTCCTAATAAACAACAAACCCCTGATTCATCAATCGAATCAGGGGTTTTTTTATGCAGGATTAAAATAATTTAGACCGAACTTTCCAAGCTATACGCGACTTTGGCTTTAGACTTTTCATAAATCACTTTTAGGGTTAAAGCGGTAAATGAAATAAAGGTTGGAATTGCCAATACAAAGAAGATACCACCTAAACTTAAATTAAAGGTGAAAATGAGCGAACCGAAGAAAGCACCTAAAATTGCGCCAATACGACCAATACCATGCATCCAAGACACACCAACTGCGCGGCAAACGGCTGGATAGAACATAGTCGCCAATGGCAGTAGTGATGACTGTGCCCCTGCAAGCAATGCACCAATCAAGAAAATCGTAATCCCAAGCAATAAAATATTGGAGCTGACTGCACCTGCAACTAGGAATAAACCGAATGCGATGAGGTAAGCATATTTAATGACCGTGGTTGGGTTCACTTTATCCATATACCAACCCATGATGGTTGCACCAATCACACCACCGAAAGGGAAGATGGCGGCAATTAAGCTGAATTGTTGTGTGCTAAAACCTGCAGTTTTTAAAATGGTCGGCATCCAGCTGGTCAAAAGATAGAACACCAACAGGCTGGTAAAGCAGCATAACCACAGCATGCTTGAACCCCATAAGTATTTGCCCAATACAATTTTAACTGGGCTTTCATTGGTGCTTTCTGTTTGTGGCAAGACCAGTTTTACAGGTTCGCTAAACGGTTGTCCCTGAATTTTTTCCAAAATGGCAAGGGCTTTGTCTTGGCGATTGCGTGCAATTAGCGATTGGGTAGATTCGGGTAGCATGACAATAAGGGCGACTACAAGTAGCAATGGAATACTGCCACCAATCATGATCACTTTTGCCCAGCCAAATGCTTCGAGTAAGTAGGCAGACAATACTCCACCACAGGAAATACCCAACATAAAGCCGCAACCTGCCAATCCAGTAAGGAAGGCTTTGCGCTTAACTGGCATATATTCAGACACCATGGTACTGATGTTGGGCATGGCTGCGCCTAATCCGACCCCAGTAATAAAACGGAAAATCATCAGTTCTTGGGTCGAGCTGGCGAAACCACAGAGGATGGTAAACACTGAGAACAACAGGGTCGTAATAACAACGATGCCTTTACGACCAAATTTATCCGATAGTGGTCCAGATATAATTGCACCAATCGACATCCCGACCAATGCAGCACTCAAGACGGGTGCTAATTGAGGTTTGGTAATGCCCCAATCATCCAGTAAAGCAGGGGCAATAAAGCCAATAATGCCCGTATCTAAACCATCACAGAAAAACACCAAAAAGCCGAGAATAAAAACCAGCCATTGTAAGGGGGAGAGTTTCTCCCGATTGATAATTTGGTTGACTTCAATTGTTCTCATCATTATTCCTTCCTAACTTTTATTAATCTGGCGGGTGGATTCCCCGAGTCATCCCTTGCACCAGCGTTATGATTGGTTGAATTGCATGCTTCATTCAAAATGTGTGGCGTTAATGTCTGTATTGGGTTTCGTAGCAGTCTTTGCTATGACAGGCTTGCTACGCAGTAATCTGTTGACTGAGGAAATAAGGGCTGAAAATCAGAATGAAGTAAGAACAAGAAGTTCATATTCAACTTGAGTCATCGGCTGGAGTATTTCCTGTGGACCTAACTTGATTGAACTATTTTTATATCCAAGGGACTATCCATTAACTCCTGAACTTCATCCATTTTTTCCATTCATGCTGGATAGTTTTTTAGGGATAGTTTTTTAGGGATGGTTTTCTTGAAGCTACATAATTCCTGAATAATCAATATTGAGAAATGCAATTTAGAATTGCGCATGGATTGGATAGTGCTCGCAGCTTTTGGACAGTCAACCTGAAAATTTGGATAGAAGATAAAGCCATAACAAAGTCAGGAGTTGACGATTATGGCTGGTCAAACGATTCAGATAAAAACCAAGACTGGTAAACAATTTAGTGCTTACTTGGTCACCCCATCTACAGCGAAAGGACCGGGCATTGTACTGTGTCAGGAAATCTTCGGGGTCAATGCCGCGATGCGGGAAAAAGCAGATTTCCTTGCCGAGGAAGGCTACACCGTTCTAGTCCCTGACTTATTTTGGCGCAGTGCACCCAATATTGAATTGGGCTATACCCCAGAAGATTTTCAAACCGCTTATGCGCTTTATCAGCAATACGATGAAAACTTAGGTGTGGAAGATATTCAGGACAGTCTGGCTTATCTACAAACACGTCCTGAGTGTGATACCTCAGTTGGACTTGGGGTTGTGGGATATTGTTTGGGTGGAAAGCTGGCGTATTTAGCTGCCTGCCGTTTACCAGAAGTTGCCTGCGCCGTTGGCTACTACGGGGTCGGTTTGGAAAATGTACTGCATGAGCTGGCAAATATTAAAGGGCGTTTGGTGCTGCATATTGCAGAGCTTGACCAATTCACCCCACCAGATGCACGACAAGCGATTCTGCAAGCCGCGAGCCAATATAGCAACGTCACAGCCTATGTCTATGAAGATGTCGATCATGCTTTTGCACGACCAAAAAGCGAGCATTACCACAAACCCTCCGCACGCTTTGCCCATGAGCGTACGGTGACTGCACTGCATGACAGTATTGGGCCACATTATGACTTGGTGGCGTTATGGGAAGAGCATATTCGACATGAATTTGATACCCGTGATGTCCCAGCGACAATGGCAACCATGGTGGCAGAACCTTATGTCAATCACATTCCCACGCTAACAGGTGGTGTGGGTCAAAGTCAGTTGGCTCGATTCTATCGCTACCATTTTGTGCATCAAAACCCTGAAGACATGAAGATCACGTCCATTTCGCGCACGGTGGGATCAACGCAGGTGGTCGATGAATTCATCATGAGTTTTACCCACGACACCGAAATTGATTGGCTGCTCCCAGGGGTGAAACCTACAGGCAAATACGTCGAAATTCCAATGTTGGGTGTCATTCAGTTTCGTGGATCTAAACTGTGTCATGAACATATTTATTGGGATCAGGCATCGGTACTGGTGCAAATTGGCTTACTCAATCCCGAGGGTTTGCCTGTAGCTGGGGTTGAGACGGCCAAAAAACTCCTTGATGAAGATTTACCTTCCAATACCTTGATGCCGTCATGGAACAGCAGTGAAGGCAAGCCGATTGGAGAGGGAGTATGACCATGAATATAGATTTAAAAGGCAAGGTTGCCGTGGTCAGTGGTGGTGCAACCCTCATTGGCAAAGCCGTGGTACAGGCTTTGGTGAATGCAGGCGCACGCGTCGCCATTCTGGATATCGATACCAATGGCAAGCAAGTGGCTGAAAGTTTTCCTTATGACGTGATGTTCATTCAGGTGGATTTGACCAGTGATGTTGCGATTCAGCAGGCGGTCAAAAACATTCATCAACATTTAGGTGAAGTTAGTTGTTTGGTGAACTTGGCATGTACCTATCTGGATGATGGTTTTCAGTCTTCTCGTCAGGATTGGTTAAAGGCACTGGATGTCAATCTGCTGTCCGTAGTGGAGTTAACAAGGGCCTTCTATGCGGATTTAAAAAAGCAGCGTGGTTCGATTGTGAATTTTACTTCGATTTCCGCCAAGTATGCGCAAACAGGGCGTTGGTTATATCCAGTATCTAAAGCGGCTATACGCCAATTAACCCAAAGTATGGCCATGGATTTTGCCGCAGATGGCATTCGGGTGAATTCGATTTCCCCAGGCTGGACATGGTCACGGGTGATTGCCGAAGTCAGCGGCAACAACCGTGAAAAAGCAGATGACGTGGCTGCGGATTATCACTTATTGGGTCGCTTGGGGCATCCAGAGGAAGTCGCCAATGTAGTGCAGTTCTTACTCTCATCCGCAGCAAGTTTTGTGACTGGGGCGGATTATGCCGTCGATGGTGGCTATTCAGTGATGGGACCTGAAGGTTCACAACCCGCCATTCCACGCTTAGCCAGCTAAGACAGACATTCATTATTCAGAACATTAAGAAATTTGGAGAAGCATATGCGCCGTATTGCAATTGTTGGAGCAGGACAATCAGGTCTGCAACTGGGATTAGGTCTGTTAGATACAGGCTATGACGTAACTTTAATTACCAACCGTACTGCCGATGAAATCCGTCAGGGCAAAGTTATGTCTAGCCAATGTATGTTTCATACTGCCTTACAAACTGAACGGGATTTAGGGCTGAATTTTTGGGAAGAGCAATGTCCTGCAGTAGAAGGAATTGGTTTGGCTTTGGTTAATCCTGAACATGGGGGCAAAGCCTTTGAATGGAGTGCACGTCTGGAACGCTATGCACAATCGGTCGATCAGCGCGTAAAAATGCCTTTTTGGATGCAGGAATTTGAAAAACGTGGCGGGCGGTTAATCATTCAGGATGTGGGGATAGAAGAACTAGAGCAACTGGCAAATGAATATGAGTTGGTGCTTTTGGCAGCAGGCAAGGGCGAGGTGGTAAAACAGTTCGAACGTGATGCGGAACGCAGTACTTTTGATCGTCCGCAACGTGCCTTGGCGCTGACCTATGTTAAAGGCATGCAACCCATCTCTCCCTATTCACGAGTGACGTTTAACATTATTCCAGAAGTGGGCGAATACTTTTCCTTTCCCGCGCTCACCATTAATGGACCTTGCGACATTATGGTTTTTGAAGGCATTCCAAATGGTCCAATGGACTGTTGGCAAGATGTCCAAACGCCTGAACAACATTTACAGCGTAGTCTGGAGTTACTGAAAAAATATGTGCCATGGGAGTTTGAGCGTTGCCAAAAGGTTGAACTTACTGATGCAGGCGGTTATTTGGCAGGTCGTTTCCCACCGACCGTGCGTAAACCTATCTTGACACTCCCTTCAGGCAAAAAAGTCTTTGGTATGGCAGATGCCTTAGTTGTAAATGATCCAATTACTGGTCAAGGCTCAAATAATGCAGCCAAATGCAGCAAGATCTATTTCGATGCCATTTTGTCTAATGATGATCAAGCCTTTAGCGAAGCATGGATGCAACAAACCTTTGAACGCTATTGGGCATACGCCGAAAAAGTCGTGGCATGGACCAATAGTCTGCTTTTGCCACCACAACCGCATGTCGTGGAATTACTTGCAGCCGCCAGCCAGAACCAAGCCATTGCTTCAGTGATGGCAAATAACTTTGATGACCCACGTGACTTTGCGCCGTGGTGGTTTGATGCAGAACAGGCACAGCATTTTATTGCTTCGAAAACGGCACAAAAAGTTGCGTAATCAGGCTGGGTAAAAGGAGCTTAGGCATGATGGACAGTATTGTAGATATGGCACTACAGCCAGTAAATGTAGAAAACCCTAGAGAAATACGGAATTTACTCGGTCAGTTTGCAACAGGGGTCACGGTGATTACTACTCGTAGTAAGCAGGGGCGTAAAGTCGGTATGACGGCAAATTCCTTTTCTTCCTTGTCACTCGACCCACCCTTAATTTTATGGAGTTTATCCAAAACAGCCCCAAGCTTGTCGGACTTTGTAGATGCAGAACACTTTGCCATTCACATGCTGGCACAAGAACATCATCTGTTGTCTGGACATTTTGCCAAAGCCTCTGCAGACAAGTTTGCGGGGATTGCTCATCGAGAATGTGATGTGGGTGTCCCGATTCTGGAAGATGTGCTGGCAACTCTCGTTTGTCGCAATGTGACTCAATATGAAGGAGGAGATCATCTCATTTTTATTGGTCAGATTGAGCAATATCAACAACGGCAGGGAGAGCCTCTGGTTTTTCATGCAGGAAAATATCGCGTTGCTGCAGCACATCCAGAGCTAAGCAATTAAAGATTTGGTCACGATGCTTTCATCGTGACTTTTTATTTAGGAAAGAAGAATGAAGTCTCGTGTAATGCAAAAAAGTATTTTGCTCTGTGGTCTGGGGTGTCTGTCTTTCATGGCACATGCTTATGATTTGCCGACGGTAAATTTAGGGATGACCAGCTTTTTAGATGGGGGTTTGCCTGCTGGCACAGGCTGGTATGCACAAACCTATTTTCAAAACTATGACAGTGATGAATTGGTCGATGCACATGGAAACAAACTCCCTTTACCTAAAACAGACCTCAACTATCAAGTGATAGTGGAGCAAATTAGCTACTTATCTAATGTTAAATTAGGCGATCATGCCAGTTTAGGGGTGAATTTTCTGATTCCATTTGTGAGCAAAATGGATATGGATGATGGATTGAATCAAATGGCAATCAAATCACAGGGTGGTTTTGGTGACATCATGATCGGGCCTTTTGTACAATTCGATCCAATTATGGGAGCAGCGGGTCCCAAATTTGTACATCGGATTGAGTTCCAAGTGAACCTGCCAACAGGGGATTACAGTTCACAAAAAGATATTAATCCGAGTAATAACGCGGTTTCGTTAGATCCGTATTGGGCTGCAACCTACTGGTTTAATCCAAAGTGGACGGCTTCGACACGTATTCATTATTTATATAATTTTAAAAATGATGATCCAAGCTATGCATTTGTTGGTGCAGATGAGGTTCAGGCGGGTCAGGCATTGCATGCAAACTTTGCTACAGAATTTGCATTTACCCCACAGTTACGTTTGGGGATCAATGGATATTGGTTAAAGCAAATCACCGATACTGAGGTGGATGGCGAGGAAGTTAAAGGACGTAAAGAAAAAGTCTGGGCAATTGGTCCAGGTGGAATGTTTAGCTTTTCACCGAATAACCATGTAGTGGCCAATGCTTATTTTGAACAAGATGCAGAAAACCGTCCTGAAGGCACACGGATGCAAGTTCGCTATATTCATCATTTCTAATTAAAACAATGCCTTTTATCCCTTGCAGGATAAAAGGCAATTTATTTATGTGTTAGTGCAGATTTTATTTAAATTGCCTTAGCTACAACGACGCGTAGATGACGGTAAAGTTCCAAAACGTCTTTTATATTCTTGAGAAAATCTGCCTAAATGGGTAAATCCCCATTTAAATGCCACATCGGTAACGGTCAAATGTTCATTCCGTACGAGCTCAAAGTGTGCCTGATCAAAACGTAATTCCCTGAGATATGCCATTGGGGTCGTGCCCAAATAGTTTTTAAAGCCCGTAAATAAGGTACGTACACTTACACCCGCTTGTTCTGCCAGCGTTTCTACACTTAAAGGCTCATGTAAATGTTGTTGAATATAGGCCTCAGTCCGTTTAATAAAATGTGGCGAAATGGTTTTGTCTTTATGCGAATCTATTTTATCCAAGCCATTATTGGGTTGCCCATAAATCAGCGCATTTAATAGGTTGGATTCAAACTGTTTAAAAGCCAGTGGATGATGCAGTGGATGTTTGTCGCATGCCAGTGCATCCATTAAGGTGCGGAGTAATTGCAAAAAGTAGCTGCCATTTTGGCTGGCAAAATCGAGTTTGGGATCAAAAATCAGCGGGGTGTTGTCTGTGTCAGGAATATGTTGACGGCAGTGATGCAGAAAATCCTCTTTAGAAATTTTTAAAATGAGTTGTGGCGAATTGGCATGCCAACGCATCCGTAACGATTGTTGCGGTGAAATGATGGATGCGACTTGCGAATAGGACATAAATTTTTGACGTCCAAATTCAATTTCGGCATAGCCATGCGTTGGAATCTGGATTAAATAAAACTTGTCTAAATGGTCGGGTTCTATAATCACATCTGCGCCGTAGACCAGACGGCTAATGGAGAGGGCACCTGTTTTAACATGGTGCATGGTTGCACTAAAATTTTTCTGTGGCTTGGAAATTTTTAATAGGTGAGGTTTAAAAACTTGCCCCACATTCTTACAGGTTTCGTCTATATCTTGATGGCTGAACAGTAAATTATGCGGAGCAAAAATTGATTCTTGCTGAAAATGTCGCCCATTTAATTCAGAAGAGTTGGCTTGATACATATCGCTATTCCTTTGGCTAACTCCTGCGTGCATTTCACCTTGAAAATTCTGCTCGGATATTTTCGAATTGGTGGAAATACGGCACTTAGATGATTCAGTTGTGCGCAAAATATAAAAAGATCAATGCAAGATATAGACCAGAATTGCCAAAAAATGCTGCTTTCAACAAGTATTAGTGAAGGAGTAAAGATCCTTATTTTTGGTATTGAATGACAGGCAGCGACTTGAAGATTCCATTCTATGAACTTGGTTTTCTTATTGAGATCTTATTCCTTAAGATCTGCATAATTTTATAGCAAATCCAAGTGATAGGGTCAATTTTATGATCACTTGGATGATGCTTATGTTATTGAAATAGTATCTATTTGAACGAATGTATTTCTAAAGACATACATTCGTTTGTAAAAAGCTTTTGAGGTTCTGATTAAACGCCGTTGGCTGTTCCACATTGGAAATATGCGAAGCATCAATTTCTACCAACTGACTACTCGGAATCTGCTGCTGCATAAACTGCGCATCTGCCACGGTGGTGACTGGGTCTTGCTGACCTGCAACAATCAACACGGGCACAGTAATATCTTTCAACTGCTCCCGCACATCCGCTTTAGCCAAAGCCGCACAACAGTTGGCATAACCTTCGGCGCTGCCAGCTGCCAAGTCGTTTTGAAGATTAGACACCACTGTAGCATGACTTTGGATAAAGGGAGCTGTAAACCAACGCGATGCTGCGGTATCCGCGATCGGTTGTAAACCTTGGGCTTTGACTAGGGCTGCACGATCCAACCATGCCTGTTCCTGACCAATTTTGGCTGCGGTATTGCACACCACCACTTGACTAAACCGCTCTGGATAATGAATCGCCAGCCATTGACCGGTTAAGCCACCCATAGAAATTCCACAGAAGGCGGCTTTTGCAATCTGTAAATGATCCAGCAACTGAATCACATCTTCACCCAACTGTTGCAGCGTATACGGACCCGTTGGCGTCGATGAAGCACCATGACCGCGCGTGTCATAACACACCACAAAGAACAGATCCTTTAAAGCTTTAAACTGCTGCTGCCACATGCCATAGTTGGTACCTAAGGAATTGGAAAACACCAAAGCAGGATTGCTGGCATCGCCAAAAGTTTGATAATGCAGTTGCAGCTCAGGCGTGGTTAAAATGGGCATATGTTATTCCTTCATGTATTTTTAATTAACTCATTTAACTTTTTGGATCAGCCTTCTACGCGCTGAATAATCAGCGCAATGCCTTGACCCACACCAATACACATTGAACACAGGGCATAAGTGCCACCGGTTTGTTCCAATTGATTCATTGCTGTCGTCACCAAACGCGCACCTGAAGCACCGAGTGGATGACCAATCGCAATTGCACCACCATTTGGATTCACTTGTGTGGTGTCATCTGCCAGACCAAGATCACGGGTGACGGCAAGTGCCTGTGCAGCAAAAGCTTCATTCAGTNTCAATCACATCCATCTGTTCAATGCTGAGATTGGCTTGTTTGAGGAGTTTCTTGATCGCAGGAGCTGGGGCAAAGCCCATGATGCGCGGTTCTACGCCCACTGCCGTAGAGGCAATGATCTTGGCACGTGCTTTCAGTTGGTACTGTTCAATTGCTGCTTCTGACGCAATCAGTACAGCAGCCGCACCGTCATTGATGCCTGACGCGTTTCCCGCTGTGACGGTGCCTTCTGCTGTANACGACTGGCTTCAGTTTCGCCAAACCTTCTAATGTGGTCGATGCACGTGGATGTTCATCGGTATCCACCACAATCGGATCACCCTTACGCTGAGCAATGCTCACTGGGATGATCTCGTGTTTAAAAAAGCCTTGAGCTTGCGCGGTTGCTGTGCGCTTTTGACTCGTCAAGGCAAACTGGTCTTGATCTGCACGATCAATATTAAATTGTTGTGCCACGTTCTCGGCAGTCTGTGGCATGGTCTCTACGCCATACATGGCTTTCAATTTGGGATTGATAAAACGCCAGCCCATGGTGGTGTCTTCAATTTTCTGGCTACGCCCATAAGCGCTTTCTGATTTACCCATGACAAAGGGCGCACGCGACATGCTTTCCACACCACCCGCAATAATCAGATTGGCTTCACCCGCTTTAATCGCGCGTGCTGCAATGGCAATCGCATCTAACGATGAACCACATAAACGGTTGATGGTGGTGGCTGGTACTTCAACCGGTAAACCTGCCAATAATGCCGACATACGTCCGACATTACGGTTATCTTCACCCGCTTGGTTGGCACAGCCGTAGATCACATCATCCACCTGTTTCCAGTCCACGCTTGGATTACGTTGCATCAGGGCTTGAATAGGCAATGCACCCAAGTCATCAGCACGAACTGGAGCTAAACCTCCAGCATAACGGCCAAATGGGGTACGGATGGCATCGATGATATAAGCGTCTTTCATGTTTAATCTTGTCCTGTGAATCCCCCCTTATATTTCCCCTCTTTCTTAAAGAGGGGTTAGGGGAGATTAATTATCCCTGTGTCGCATCCATCAGCGGAGCACCCGTCATCGCCTGCAATTCTGCAAAGCTTAAGCCGTCGACTTTCTCAATCACTGTTAAGCCTTCAGGCGTAACATCAATCACACACAGATCCGTGTAGATCCGATCGACACATTTCAAGCCTGTTGCTGGATAAGTCAGTTCCGCCACGATCTTTGGTTCACCTTGTTTGGTGACATGATCAGTGGTGATAAACACTTTCTTGGCACCCACGGCTAAATCCATGGCACCACCGACGGCTGGAATTGCATCTGGTGCACCGGTATGCCAATTCGCTAAATCACCATTGGCTGCAATCTGGAAGGCACCCAATACAGCAATATCCAAATGTCCACCACGCATCATGGCAAAAGAGTCGCCATGGTGGAAAAAGGCACCGCCTTGCAGCATGGTCACATATTCTTTACCAGCATTGATCAGTTCAGGATCTTCTTCACCAGCCGCTGGCGGTGGACCAAAAGCCAACAAGCCATTTTCAGAATGCAGGAACACATCTTTGTCGCTTGGCAGGTAGCTGGCAATCTTGGTCGGTAAGCCAATCCCAAGATTCACATAAGCCCCATCGGGAATATCTTGTGCCACACGTTCAGCAATCTGGTTGCGGCTGAGTTTTTGATAGCTCATGAAAGTCTCCTACTTACACAGCAACAGGTTCAGGTTGTACCTGCACCACATGTTGAACGAAGATGCCTGGGGTGATGATATGTTCTGGATCTAATTCACCCAGTTCCACCACTTCCGAGACTTGAGCAATGGTTACACCTGCTGCCATGGCCATGATCGGACCAAAATTACGTGCAGATTTACGATAGACCAGATTGCCCCAACGGTCGCCTTGCTGTGCTTTAATCAAAGCGAAGTCGGCTTTGATTGGATATTCCAACACATAATCTTTACCGTCGATGTGACGGGTTTCTTTACCTTCCGCCAATAAAGTCCCGTAGCCTGTTGGGGTAAAGACTGCACCGAGTCCCATGCCCGCAGCTTGAATACGACAGGCCAAATTGCCTTGTGGCACCAATTCCAGTTCGATTTTGCCTGCACGATAGAGTTCATCAAAAACCCAAGAATCTGACTGACGCGGGAAAGAACAGATGACTTTTTTNCACGGCACCAGCTTTAAGCAGTTTCGCCAGACCATAATCGCCATTGCCTGCATTGTTGCTGACAATGGTGAGGTCTTTAATGCCGAGTTGAATTAAGCCATCGATCAGTTCTGCAGGTTGTCCTGCTGTACCAAAACCACCAATCATGATGGTTGAGCCGTNCGGTGATTTGGGAGAGCGCTTCCGTTAAGGTCGCTGCACTTTTATCTATCATTAGATAACTCCATTGTGCATCATGCAAATTTGAAAAGGCGCGGAAACCTCACGTATACTGGAGAACTATTCAGCTAAAACAACATTCCCTAGTCTTTTAGTTTGATTTCCTTATGTGTTCATTTTTTATCATTTCCCTACATAAGACTAGATGGTCAGACCAGCTTTTGTTCGATGATCGAACTTTTTCACCTACTATCGAACAAAACCTGATTTTTTCAGTCTGATTTCACGCTATAGTAAAAAATATAAAGACAACAGCATTGAAGGGAATCGCAAAGATGGATGAGGAATTGCAGAGAACAGAGAAACTGCTTGAAAATAAAGACAATAAAAAAATCATTCGACATGAAGACTTTGTCGCAGGCATTAGTAAAGGCATGGCAATTCTCGACTGTTTTGGTGCCGACCGTCATCGCTTGAATATTTCCATGGCTGCCGAACGCACAGGCATGACCCGCGCTGCAGCACGGCGTCACTTGCTGACCCTCGAATATTTGGGCTATTTAGAATCGGATGGTCATTATTTTTATCTTACCCCGAAAATTCTGAAATTTTCAGGTGCCTATCTTGGTGGTGCTCAACTTCCAAAAATCTCTCAACCTTTGTTGAATCTACTTACCAATCAAACCTCTCTGATTTTTTCCGTAATGGTACTCGACGGTTATGAAGCGATTACCATCGCCCGCAGTGCAGCCCATCAACAGACTGACCGTGTCAATCCTTATGGTCTGCATTTAGGCAACCGCTTGCCTGCACATGCGACATCCGCAGGCAAAATTTTATTGGCACATTTAGAACCGCATGAACAACGGGAATGGTTAGAAAAATATCCGCTACAACGCTTGACCAAATATACCCATACCGACAATGAAACCTTCTTAAACCTACTACATGAAATTAAAGAACAAGACTGGTGTTATTCCTGCGAGGAACATGAACTGGGTGTACATGCACTGGCGGTCCCTATTTATGAGCAAAAATCCAAAGTCATTGCAGCCCTGAATATCGTGTCTCCTACTACCCGCACCACCAAGGAGTATCTGATTCAACATATTCTGCCTTTACTACAGGAAACAGCGCGGGAATTACGCAATATCTTATAAAAACCCTAACACTGGCTGTGATACTGATAATCCTTTTTTAAAAAAAAGACCGCTTCTCTAAGCGGTCTTTTTAGTTTTACTCGAATGCCACTTTTTTATGGCTCAATCGACTATAGAAAAAGATCAACAAGCCCAGCAAATATAAACACCCTGACAGCAACAGCAATGAAACGCCTGCTGCATACAGTAACCATGCGGCATAAATCACGGCGACTGAGGCAATCCAAACATGCTTACTGCGTTTATTTCTAACCGATTCTTTTAAATAGAATGCTGAAACCAAGAAATAAGGCAAAAGAATCATCACCGATGAAATCAGCAACAATTGGGTGTAGTTCTTGTCAAAGAAACACACGGCAATAAGCGAAACCTGCACCACAATTGAGGTCAACCACAGCGATGCAATCGGTACACCATTGGCATTGGTCTTTAAAAACACGGCTGGGAAGGCTTTGTTTTTCGCTGCTAAGAATGGAATTTCCGTAGCGAACAAAGTCCAACTCAAATAAGAAGAACTTACCGAAATAATCAAACCAAGGGTAATAATAATGGTACCTGGCAGCCCTATCAGTTGCTCCAAAATAGTTGCCATAGATGGATTATGCATATTGGCAATTTCAGCGCGCCCCGTTACCCCATAAGCCAGCACCGTCACCATCACATAGAAACTCAGCGCTAACAACACACCCAACACGGTGGCACGACCAATATCACTGCGGTTCTTGGCGCGAGAGGATAACACCACTGCCCCTTCAATCCCCGTAAATACCCATAAAGTAATGAGCATCAGATTACGGACTTGCTCCCAAACTGGTACTTGCAAAGTGAAATCAATAAAATTGAGCTTGAACAGATCCAGTTTGAACGCAACAAAACTGCAGGCAATAAAGATCACCAAAGGTACAATCTTGGCAATGGTTGCAATCAAGTTGACTAATGCTGCTTCTTTAATGCCCTGACTCACCAGCCAATGCACAATCCAGACAAAAATGGATGAACCAATCAGCGCATAGAGTGTATTGCCTTCACCGAAATACACATGTTCTGGACTATCGGTAAATAAACCCAAACCCGAGAAAGCAATCACGACATAACCGACAATCCCAATGGTGGTACATAACCAATAGCCCCATGCGGAACAGAACCCGATTAACTCGCCAAAACCTTCACGGGCATAGTTATAAATACCACCTTCAAGATCTGGGCGTTGTCGTGTTAAAAATAGCAGCGCAAAAGCCAGAAATAGAATACCGACGCCAGTAATAAGCCAAGCAATTAATAAGGCCTGACCATTTGCCACTGCCGCCATATTCTGTGGAAGGCTAAAAACCCCCGAACCCACCATTGAGCTAAACACTAAGGCGGTCAGGGAAAGTAAGCCAATTTTAGCTGTAGACATATGAAAGTATTACTGTTTAAAAAATTGAGAAAGTTCTGCAATATGTTCAGGACCTATACCACAGCAGCCCCCAATTAAAGTTGCACCCGCATCTTGCCATTGCTTAGCAAAGTTCAAATACAACTCAGGATTTAGATCGGCACGAATTTCATCTAAACCATCATTGGCTGTGGCTTCGCTGTTTTGCGGTGGAAAGGCATTGGCATAAGCCCCAATTTGCACTGTCTCAGGCAAGAGTGCCTTAATTTCTCGAATGGCTTGTAAGACCACTTCTGGCTGACAGCAATTAAACAATACGGCATTGGCATTCAAACGTGTAATCAGCTCCGCAGCTTGTTCAAGGCTTTCACCCGAACGCAATAACGGATGTTCAAGCTGAATTTCATCTTGTAAGGTAAAAGACACCCAAAATTCACGCCCATCTTTAGGTAATAAGGCATGCACTGTTTCAACTTCTTTAAGGCAAGATTGTGTCTCTGCCAGCCAAAAATCAACATCTGGCGAAAGTGCTGCAATAATGGGGGTTGCTAAAGCTTTTGCTTCATCTTCTTTAAATAAGTCTGCACGGTAAGAACCAAATAACGGCGGCAAACAGCCCGCAATGCGAACCGCTTTACCACTCTCCGCAACGGCATTTTTTGCCTGCGTTACCGCAACGTTTACCAAGCTCGTCACTTCATTTGCAAAGCGTTGCTCGCCGATATGAAATGGCACCACTGCATAATTATTGGTGGTAATGACTTCTGCACCTGCCTGAATAAAATCCAAATGCACTTGTTTTACAATTTCAGGGGCTTCAGTTAAAGCCAAAGCAGACCATTCAGGCTGTCTAAAAGGTGCGCCTCTACGCGCAAGTTCACGACCAAAACCACCATCTAAAATTTTCATAAAGTTAAGTTGTATTAAAGAAAGATGGCAATTATAGAGAATATCTAAAGAGAATTAATGCTTGAAACCTCCAAACAATATCTTTATTTCAGCTAATCAAAATTCATTTTTCTAATAATTAAAGCTGTTAATGTGTATGCAGAACGCTGTTAATTCATTCAAAATTATCATTCAAAAAATAATGCTGGAAGCTCCATGAAATTGATATGGAATATTACTTCTCGATACTGGATAAGGCTTGGATAAAGGGTTCCTTGATGATGAATTATGGTGCTAATCGGAACTGATAAAAGATACCAAATAAAAGAAGAGAGAAAAGAATGACAAAAGCGGAATCGGGAAGCTGCTTTTCTTCATAGTGAAAGAATCTTGCAGCAGAATCTATTCAAGCAACTGAAACACCAGCTAAATCAATAGAAAGTAAAATATTTCAACCCAAATCACGCGTTATAACCCTTCAGGCACCCCCCATGAATCAACCTCATCAACCATCCTCCGAAATTACAAATATACAGGCTATTCCCTTTTGGCAGGCCTTAAAGTTTTGGTGGAAATTAGGTTGGATTAGTTTTGGCGGTCCTGCGGGACAAATTGCATTAATGCATCAGGAGTTGGTCGAAAATAAACGCTGGATTTCTGAAAAACGCTTTTTACACGCGCTTAATTACTGCATG
Source organism: Acinetobacter kanungonis (assembly GCF_009939195.1). Lineage (GTDB taxonomy): Bacteria > Pseudomonadota > Gammaproteobacteria > Pseudomonadales > Moraxellaceae > Acinetobacter > Acinetobacter kanungonis. The sequence goes on from NZ_JAACKC010000001.1 coordinate 183,783, forward strand.
CTGTTGCCCGGTCCAGAGGCGCAACAACTAGCGACCTATATCGGCTGGTTAATGCATAAAACCATGGGCGGGCTGGTTGCAGGTTTACTCTTTATTCTGCCCTCTTTATTTTTGATCATCGGACTTTCATGGGTGTACATTCAGTTTGGAGATGTGCCCTTCATTGCAGGCTTATTTTATGGCATTAAGCCCGCAGTCACGGCGATTGTGTTTCACGCCACCTATCGTATTGCCAAACGCGCCTTAAAAAATAAGAGCTTATGGATGATTGCCATTTTGGCCTTTATCGCGATTTTTATCCTGAAAATTCCGTTCCCGCTGATTATTCTGAGTGCAGCAGTTTTGGGCTTTCTCTTGGGCCGTTATCACCCACAATGGTTAAAGAATGCCCCACAGCATTCTACTCAGAGCAAAGATTATGGTCCCGCCTATATTGATGATCATACCCCTACACCCGAACACGCCCATTTTAAATGGTCAAGACTGTTAAAGGTGGTGCTGTTTGGCGCAATCTTTTGGTGTACCCCCATGATCATACTCACACTGAGCTTGGGCTGGGAACATCACTATACCCAAATGGCGTGGTTTTTTACTAAAGCCGCCTTACTCACTTTTGGGGGGGCTTATGCAGTTTTGCCTTATGTATATCAGGGTGCGGTGCATCATTATGGCTGGCTCAGTGCCAATCAGATGATTGATGGACTGGCTTTAGGTGAAAGCACGCCGGGTCCTTTAATCATGATTGTGGCTTATGTCAGTTTCTTGGGTGGCTTTAGTCAGGCGCTACTGGGGAGCGAGCATGTCTTTTTAGCAGGCGTTATCGGGGCCTGTATTGCCACTTGGTTTACCTTCCTGTTTTCCTTTGTGTTTATTCTTACTGGTGCCCCTATCATTGAATCCACCCATCAACACATTCAATTCACTGCACCTTTAACGGCCATAACCGCCGCAGTAGTTGGGGTCATTCTGAATCTGGCCCTGTTTTTTGCCTACCATGTGTTGTGGCCACAAGGGTTTTCAGCAGAACTCGATGTCATTGCCCTGCTTTTAACTTTAATGGCAACCATCTTACTGTTCTATTTTGAATGGAATGTGATGAAAGTACTGCTCATCTCTGCGGTTTTAGGTTTGCTGGTTTATCTAGTTTAGAGGATGGATTCAGTCTAAGCATGCTTTCAACTTTAATCTAACATTAGATCAAACATCGACTCCACATTGCCCGAACCTGCATTGAGGTAAGCCCACCTGTTTGTTTTTTAACTCTTTGGCATCCATTTTGCTTAAAAGTATTACGGTTTTAAAAATTCGTAATACTAGGCGGGCAAGCACTATGGGCTATGTTGCAACTGAACTTAACCACAAAAACAAGCTGATTCTGGGCTTTTGCTCGTTTCTCATTCCAATTTTAATCTGGTGTGCGGTGAGCTATTTACCTTTTATCTGGCATCCACAAGTCCAAATTACCGATTCTGGTAGTGTTTCTTACTTCCAAGTGGACAGTCGGGTTGATAAAACCCTGTTCTATAATGAAGCACAAAATGCAGTCAATCATGGCGATGCGCCACCTCAAGGCAAACTGGTTAATCCCATTTATTTGCCTGCACCTGATCAAGTTGCAACCGCATTATTTACCGCTTTTACCACGCCACCTGTTCAAGCCGATGCCCCATGGTTTCATCAAAGCCTGTGGCACAGTATCAAGCTGGTGTTTACCGCCTTTTTCCTGTCGTCTTTAGTGGGGATTCCTTTAGGCATTTTGTGCGGTTTCTCACTCAAGATTTCAAAACTGACTGAACCTTTTGTCGAATTCTTCCGCTATTTACCTGCACCTGCTTTTGGCGCACTGGCTGTTGCCATTTTGGGGATTAATGATGCACCCAAAGTCGCCATTATTGTGATTGGTACACTGTTCCAACAAATCCTGATTATTGCCAATACCACACGTATGGTCGATCGTGGTTTGATTGAAGCAGGTTATACCCTCGGCACCAGCAAAATGAAAAGCCTATTCCATGTGGTGATTCCCGCTGCCCTGCCAGATATTTACCGTGATTTACGCGTACTGCTCGGCTGGGCGTGGACGTATTTAATTGTGTCTGAATTGATTGGCACCACTTCGGGGATTACTTGGTTTATGACCCAACAAGCGCGTTACCAAAACTTTGACAATGTCTATGCAGCTATTTTGATTATTGGGGTAATTGGACTGGTCTGTGACGTAATTTTAATGAAACTGGGCGAACGCATGTTCAAATGGAAAGCAGGAGCAAAATAATGACGACCCACTCAAATTATGATGCCAAACAGTATTTTGAACAGATCTATCAACGTCCTGTCATTTTGGAAGCCAAACAGCTCACGCAAGTGTTTCAGCATGGTAAAACCCAAAGAACCATTCTGAATCAACTGGATTTAAAAATTCATAAACGCGAGTTTATCTGTGTGATTGGTCCTTCAGGTTGTGGGAAATCGACGTTTAGCCGAGTCGTGGCAGGACTGGATCCGTATCACAGCGGTGAATTATTGGTAGATGGTCAGCCAATTACAGGACCAAGTCCAGAACGCGGCATGGTGTTTCAGGGCTATACCTTGTTCCCGTGGAAAACCGTAAAAGAAAATGTGATGTTCGGCCCACTGATGAAAGGTGCCAGTCATGCTTCTGCCGAAGCGCATGCGCGCGAGTGGATTAATATTATCGGGCTGGAAAAATATGAAAATCAGTATCCGCACCAGCTTTCAGGTGGGATGAAACAACGGGTTGCAATTGCACGCGCACTGGTCAATCAACCGAAAATTTTGCTCATGGATGAACCTTTTGGTGCACTCGACCCGCATACACGACAAAAAATGCAAAAGCATTTAATGGACTTATGGCAGAACATCGACATCACCATTATTTTTGTCACGCATGATATGGATGAAGCCATTTTATTGGCCGACCGTATTGTCGCGCTCAAAGCCAATCCGGGGGAAATTAAGGAAATTATTGAGGTGAATTTACCGCGTCCACGTAATGCGGAGTTAATGCTGACGCCTGAATTTAAGCAACTCCGTGAACGGGTTGATGCCTTGGTACATGCGCAAGAAGATGAACTGGACCCTGCTTTAGAAGAGCTGCCAAAAATTCCACGCATGACGCAAATCAGTACACAAAAGTAAGAATCACAGAACTTCATATAGCCTTTGGGACGACCCAAAGTGTTTAACGATGTGTTGGACGACCAACATTTGGTGATCACTATGCAAAAGGAATACGTATTACCCCTCGTCGAAATATCACAACTCAGTAGCCCCCATCTGGAAGATCGTTTGGCTGTGGCACAAGCGCTCGATCAAGCCTGTAAAGACGTGGGTTTTCTATATTTAAAAGGCGACCAATTTCAGCCTGAACTGTTTCAGAACCTGTGCCGTATTGCCGAACAATATTTTGCGCAAGATGAAGCGCAAAAAATGCGTCACTATATTGGTCAATCGGAAAATCATAGTGGCTATGTGCCCATTGGTGAAGAACAGTTTGTCAGCAATAGCTACGACTTGAAAGAATCCTATGATATCAATTATGACTATTTAACATCTGAAGGACGGCGTCCCTTAGTCGGACCAACCCAGTGGCCCGACTTTCCAGAATTTAAACTGCATGTGGCTGAATATTATCAACATCTTAAGCAGATTGGGCATCAACTGTTTCGCTGTTTTGCACTGGCATTGGGTTTAGATGAGCACTATTTCGATGCGCATATAGCACATGCCCCCAGCCAACTGCGTCTGATTCATTATCCTTTTAATCAAGCAGCTCAAGATCGTGAAGGGATTGGGGCACATACCGACTACGAATGTTTTACCTTGCTGTTGCCCACGGCGCCCGGCTTACAAGTCTTGAATAAACAAGGCGAATGGATGGATATTCCTTTATTGGAAAATACCTTGGTGATGAACATTGGCGACATGATGGAAATTCTGTCCAATGGACGCTACCTCGCCACCAAACACCGCGTCAAAAAAGTTCAGCAAGAACGCTATTCCTTCCCGCTGTTTTTCTCGTGTGACTATGACTATCTGATTCAACCTGTGATTGATACCGATCAGCCGCGCTATGCGCCGCTGAAAGGTGGTGAGCACCTGTTTAATCAGACCGCCCAAACCTTTCAGTATTTAAAACAAAAAGTCGCATCGGGCGAGATCGTGCTGGAAAATGCCCGTCCGCTGTATTCCTTTGGTCTGAATGAACAAAAGGAGCTGTCATGAACCTGATTGAATTATCTGCTGAACTGGCTCCAACCGATCTTACCACCCTGCAATTGCCCACTGCTTTACTGGGTGCATTTCGACGCAAAAGCATCAGTTTTTTTAATGGTGAGACCGATGAAAAAACCATTGTTTACTGGTTTCAGTCCACATCCTTCACCATCGATTTACGTCTGAAAGATGTCACGCAAACCCCAATTTTGCAGCGACAAGGTTGGCTTGGACAAACCCTTTGGGATGAAGTAGATCAACTACTGTCATGGCAGGTTGAAGCACATGCCAATTATCAAAACCACATTCAATGGCCTGAACCTGCGAAATTACACTGCATTGGCAACTGTATCTTGGAGTTTTCACCCAGTAATGCTTATGTGGAAGATTGGCGTCAGCAAGCCAGTCAAGGTTTGTATTTAGGCTTACGCTTAGAAAAAGCCATTCACCTTGCATCGAATACACCCATTCAAATGGATGCAGGACTGATTATTTGTGGCGATTGGGTGGCTTATGCACAGTCACGACTGCCACAAAATCAGCAAGCCTTAGCATCTTACGAAAATCTAGCAGAGGCACACGCAGCAGGGGGTGATTTAGAGCAGATCAATCAATTTGAAGTTTCAGTCGGTTCCCTAACTTCAGGGGTGCAATATTCGACTCAGAATCATCGATTGCAACAATCCTTTCAACTCGATGGCTTTGAACGCGTCAGTGAGCATCAACTTCGACAGATTAAAGACATAGACGGTGAACGCTATGCCTTGTATTTCACGGTCGACATGTATCAACCGCACTATCAGTTCCAAACCCAAACCGCCACCACAACCACCAGCCAAACTTGGCTCACACAAGAAGCTGAGCATCTATTGCACCATGCTCAAGCCACATATTAAGCAGGTGATATTTTGATTGCATTTATCTATTTAGGCATCGCGATTATTGCGGAAGTGATTGCCACTTCTGCCCTAAAAGCATCACAAGGTTTCAATGTACTGCTACCCTCCAGTATTACGGTTTTGGGTTATGCGGTTGCTTTGTATTTCCTATCTTTGACGCTCAAAACTATTCCAATGGGAATCGCCTATGCGATTTGGTCAGGTGCAGGCATTATCCTCATTTCATTGGTCGGTTGGTTTGGCTTTAAACAGCAACTGGATTTTCCAGCTTTAATTGGCTTGGGTTTAATGATTTCAGGCATTTTGGTGATTCATATTTTTTCGCAAAGTACACAGCTTTAATTTTTTATTCATGACGATTAAAAGCCCAGTTCAAGACTGGGCTTTTTCCTGTGCTGCTTTAACTTATTGCGCTGCTTGCACCAACTCAGGATAAATTAAACCATCCACATCTAGTTTGGTTTTATAAATACCATTGGTCACATTAAATTCATTCACATGATAAGTCGAACCATAAATCGAATCGAAGCCTGAGCCTTTGGTAAAGACTTTTTTGTTTGCCGCAACATCGAGTAAATGCGTGCCGCCAATAAATTGTTCATACTGCTGCGGATCGACCCCAACGCGATTCGACATAATCTTGACGGCATCGGCATGGGTTGCAGGGTCATTAATGTATTTTACGGTTTTATCCCAAACCTGAATCAGTTTTGCCCACTGCTCTTTGTTAGCAGCCAAATGGCTCATATTCACGGTCAAGGTGTCATAAATCAGACCCGGTTTATCTTCAGAGGTGTAAATAATTTTAGACCCTGCCACCGATTTTAATGCCTGATTGGCAACAGGTTGCCACACTGCAATCGCATCAACCTCTTTACTTGCAAACACCTGCGGTAATTCATTGGTCATTGAATTGACCAGCTTCACATCGGTAGATGGAATTTTGGCGTCGGTTAATGCAGTTGAAAGTAACAGGTGATCCACCAGTCCTTTTTCAGTCGCAATCGATTTCCCTTTTAAATCTGCAATGCTGTTAATGCCTTCTTTGGCAATAATCACATCATTCCCCGCAGAATAGTCGGTTGCCATAATCATGATGCCTTTGGTTCCTCCCGATGCCGTCACCAGATTATCACCATTGGTGACCAAAACTGCATCTAACTGGTTGGCTGCAAAAGCCGATAATGAAGCCGAATAATCAAACCATTTAAATTCGACATTTAAGCCTGCATCTTTTAACCAGCCTTTTTCAATGGCAACTTGCCAAGCCACAAAACCGGGCCAGTCACTATAGCCAATGGTCATTGCCTGAGTCGCTGCGGCTGTTTCGGTCTTCTTTTCAGCTTCAGGTACTTTGGCGGTATTGTCACAACCCGAAAGTAAAATACCCGCAACTACTGACATTGATAACACTGCTTTTTTCATCATTTTCAGGTTCCCCTAAGATTATTCAACATTTTGTGGAATCGGTGGCATTACCGCGTCCATCAGTTCAAGGTGTCCGTTAATGACCCCTTTCAAGGCAATAAATTGCTGGCTCATTAACTTTAATTCTGCGCTTTTGCCCTGCATGAGCATGACTTCCATAATTTTTTGCTCATCCAGTTGGATATGCAGCGAGCTAATCACTTGTTCTAAATATTGCTGTTGCAAATCCATCAACTGCACCCGTAATGGCATTGAACTGGCGTCATACAACAAGGTTAATGTCCCAACCATGACTGCATTTTGTTGTTCTTCTACCGCAATTAAGTGCTTGTGAATCATGTCTACAATGGCTTGCGAACGACTTTCATAGCATTGATCGACAATTTTCTGATCGAGTGCACTTAAGGTACTTTCTGGCACCGTGACACTGATTCGGGCAAGTTTAGGTTTAGGCACAATTCACTTCCGCAATGATTCAGGATGATGAGGGTCTTGCTTGATATAAAAGCCTGCTCTCACGCTTAACAACTCCAGTAAAAACTGTTTAAAGAGCTGTGATGTCTTCTTGGCTTGATTCTGCTTCTTTTGCATCTGTAGCTCCTCTTTGGTATTACCAAATTCGAATTTTGTATTACTCGAATAAATGCAGAAACCGTGCCAGTTTGATAGAGGATATTTACGGTTTTAAGGACTGAAAAAGCTTATTCTTTGTGCAGAAAATTGAGCCTTGTCCTAATTCGGGGCAAGACCATGCATTAGACATAATTTGAGATTTCTTTGATTAGATTCAACTTTCTATTTTTATGTAATATCATGTGCTTATAAAAAACTTATGTATATTTAAAGATGAACAACAAACTCTATTATTGGGCTGAAAATTTAGAAGACTATAGTGCGGATAATGAAGAAGGTTATGGTCAAGTTATAGAAATAAAACGATTAAACTTTTTTATTGGTAAAAATAATGCGGGTAAGAGCCGATTTTTAAGGGCTTTATTTGAATCAAAAAATTCTTATAGCTTTTATCAATCTGAGTTCTATTTAAAACTATGTAAGCTAAGTGAAATTTTAAAACATGATTCCTATAAACAGAAAAGAAACAATTCATATTATGGTCATTTTACCAGCAGTTTTGATAGTTTAAGAACAAAACTCACCGAAAACAATAAAAGTGAAGCTATTCAGTTATTTACCCATATTTTAGATTACCTTTCTCATTTAGGAATTTTACCCTTACTTGTTAGTAACAATAATGCTCCTCATGCAATTGAACTATTTTCAAATCAAATCAACAACCCTACTGTTAAATTTGATGCACTTAAACTTTACATTCCCATTCTAAGAGGAATGCGTCCAATTACTGGCATCAACAATAGTCAGCACTATATTGAACGCACTCAAAATGATTATTTTACTGATTATAAAAGATTCAACTCCAAAAATATCATTACAGGTGAAAGTCTTTATAACGATTTAAAAATACATTTACTCGGCGAACCTGAACAACGAGACTTGATTAAAAGTTATGAAGAAATGCTCAGTCAGTATTTCTTTGATAATGACCCTGTTTCACTCATTCCTAAACATGACCAAGATGTAGTCAATATTAAAATTGGTAAAGACAAACAATTCCCAATTTCACAACTTGGGGATGGATTACAACAAGCAATTATTTTGACCTATGAAGCATATATAAAAAGACAAGATTCTGAAGGTAATGAACAAATTCATGCTTTTTTTATTGAAGAACCTGAATTGCACATGCATGCAGGTATGGTTCGCCAGTTGATGAATTTCTATTTAAATGAAACCCGTCACTACTATTTCTTTTCGACTCATTCCAATCATCTATTAGATATGGCTGATGAATCCGATCAAGTCATCATCCAAAAGTTCGTCAAAGAACCAAAAATAGATAATCCAAATACATTTAATTTTAAAATTTATCGCTGCGACCGAGATCGAGACTTACTTGCTTCATTAGGGGTTAAACCCTCATCTGTATACTTAGCCAATTGTACAGTTTGGGTCGAAGGCATTACAGACCGCCTGTACATTACAAAATATATGGAGAAGTATCTAAACGAACTAAAAACATCCAACGAAGAGTTATATAAGAAATACCGCCGCTTTATGCCAAATTACCACTATACCTTTGTGGAATATGCAGGAAGTAATCTAGTGCATTGGTCTTTTAGTGATAATTATGCCGATCATCTAGAAGACAAAGGTTTAAGTGCAAAGGCTGTTGCAAGTGAAATGCTTTTGATTGCTGATGGAGATATTCACGGCAAGGCTGATCGTGTAGCCATTTTAAAAAAGGAATTGAAATCTGAGAATTATTTCATTCTAAAATGTAAAGAAACAGAAAATACATTACCTAAAGATTCTATTATTCGCGTAGCAAAATCTAGATTTTCTCGTATGAAAGAATCAACAACTCAAAGTTATGATATTGCGCTCATTGATCAAATTACCGATGATCATTATTTTGATCATGCAGATGATGGAATTGGCAAGTTGCTTGATACGAAAATCAAAAAACCAAAATCTACATCCTCCAAAACTGCATTTGCTGATGGTGATGGCGTTGGGACTATTAAATCCAAGTTAGATTTTTGCCGAGAAATTATTAAAGATTTTGATGAAAACCCTGATTGGCAACTCACTCCTAAAGCGAATGAGCTTTGCGAACGAATTTTCAAGCATATAGAAAAATGTAATCGTTAAAGCTTTTTAGCACCCTAACCTCTCTCCTAAAAGAAAGGTTAGGGAAAAACAATCTAAGCCACAGGCGCCAATGTAAACAACACCTGCCCCGTTTTCACTGTTTGCCCTTTCTCAATGGTAATGGCTTCGACTTTCATGCGTTCAGGTGCCAAAATTGGAATCTCAATTTTCATGGCTTCAATCACGGCCAAAGTCGCGCCTTCTTCAACCACATCCCCCGCCTGACATTCAATTTTCCAAATTGAACCCGGCATATGTGACTCTACGGCACAGCCACCATCAGGAATTAAAACGGCTTCGCCATCATCCACCGCATCTAAACTTTCGGAAACATATTCCGCCAAACCAGCTTCATGCCAGCGGCGGCGTTCGGCTTCAAAGTTACTTTGTTGCGTGTGCTTAAATGCTTGAATGGTTTCAGCGTTTTCCTGCAAGAACTGATTGTATTCTTTTAGGTTCAACACGCCTTCTTCCACGCGAAGGTTTAAACGTCCTGCTTTAAAATCTTCACGCATCTGCATCAATTCAGCTTCAGACACTTCATAAAATTTAATCTGGTCAAAAAAGCGCAGTAACCACGGCTTACCCTCTTCAAAATTGGCATTTTTACGGTAGCGACTCCACATTTGTGTGGTACGACCCACAAATTGATAACCGCCCGGACCTTCCATGCCGTACACGCACATATAGGCACCACCAATGCCGACGGCATTTTCAGGCGTCCAAGTCCGTGCAGGGTTATATTTGGTGGTCACTAAACGTTGACGCGGGTCTAAAGGCGTTGCCACAGGCGCACCCAAATACACATCGCCCAGTCCCATCACCAAATAACTGGCGTTATAAACCACATCTTTCACCGCCTGTTTCGAGTCCAAGCCATTAATACGGCGAATAAACTCAATGTTATCTGGGCACCATGGTGCATCAGCACGCACAATTTGGCTATAACGTTCGGTTGCCAATTGAGTTTGTGAATCTTCCCACGCCAAAGGCAAATACACCGTCCGTGATGGCACCTGCATTTCTGCAATATTCGGAATTTGTTCTTCAGCTACTTCAAGCAAACGTAGCAAGTCGGTTTGATCCAGCACCAAACAATCATAATGAATTTGTAGCGAGCGAATGCCCGGAGTTAAATCAATAATGCCCTTGATGTTCTGCTCTTTCATCCATTGCATTAAGGCATGAATACGGAAGCGCAGATTCAAATCCAGCACCAACTCGCCATATTCCACCAACAGGTAATGGTTCCCTGCAGGACGATAAACCACATCTGGACGTATACCATCCCCTTTAAAGGTATCCAAAATCACATGATTTAAAGTGATCGGTTCAGCTTGTACCGCTTGCGCATAGTGAATGCTTTCAGGTAATGGTGCATCCAGCATGACTTGATAGTCTTGATTGAGTTGTTTGGCTTGGTGATAGCTGACTGGTACAAATTTAACTTTATCTCCCGCTTTCAGTTGTCCCAATTTCCACAATTCAGAATGAATCACCACCGCAGGACAGACAAAACCGCCCAAACTCGGACCATCAGGTCCCAAGATAATCGGCATATCCCCAGTAAAGTCGATTGCACCAATAGCATAGGCATTATCGTGAATATTGGATGGATGTAAGCCCGCCTCACCACCATCTTCACGTGCCCATTCAGGTTTTGGTCCAATCAGACGAATACCTGTACGGCTGGAGTTGAAATGAATTTCAAACTCATCTTCAAAGAAGGTTTCAATGTCTTGATTGGTGAAAAAATCTGGCGCACCGTGCGGACCATACATCACTGCAATTTCCCAATGCGAATTAAACGTAGGGATTTGCGCCTGATTTAAAGCATGTAAAGGCTGATCGCTAAAAGATGTGATCGGCAACATATCCCCGACCAGCAAATTACGCCCTGCATGCCCCCCAAACTGACCTAAGGTAAAGGTCGCTTGCGAGCCCAGATACTCAGGGACTTTGAAGCCACCTTTAACCCCAATATAACTGCGGCAGCCTGTGCTAATTTTGCCGCATTTCAGGATTTGCCCTTTCTTCACATTCACGGTCTGCCACATGGGAATGCTCAAACCATCCAGTGTACTTGGCATCTCGCCGCCCGTGAGGACAATTTGGCTATCACAATGAAATTTCAGGCTTGGACCTTGCAAGGTACATTCCAAACCTGCCGTATTTTTCTCATTGCCCAACAGTTGATTGGCAACATTTAAAGAAAAAGGATCAATTGCCCCTGATGGTGGTACACCCACATCCCAATATCCCAAGCGCCCTGTCACATCTTGAATCGAAGTTTGAATACCTGCCTGTAACACCTCAATCTTTTGGGTTTTCCACTCAAAACTATTTAAGAAACGCGTGGTTTGTGTGCCTGCAAGAAATACTTCCCCTGCCACAATGTTCTGCAAATATTCGAGGTTGGTTTCAATTCCTGCCACTTGCGTATTGGCTAGTCCTGCACTCATGGCTTGAATCGCAGTATCACGATCTACGGCAGTCACAATGATTTTGGCAATCATCGGGTCATAATAGGAAGATACATTCGAGCCTGTTTCCACCCAAGTTTCGACACGACAATCTGGATCAAATTCAACTTCAGTTAAAAGTCCTGCACTCGGTTGGAAGTTTTTAATCGGATCTTCGGCATATAAACGCACTTGAATGGAATGCCCTTGCGACAGTAATGCTTCCGTTGGGGCAGCCCAATCACCACTGGCTAAAGTCACCATCCATTCCACCAAGTCCACAGCATAGACTTGTTCCGTCACACCATGTTCAACTTGTAGGCGGGTATTCACTTCCAAGAAGTAAAATTCTTGGGTATCGGTATCCATCACAAATTCAACCGTACCCGCAGAACGATAGTGCACAGATTGCATCAGTTGAATTGCCACCTGTTGCAAATAATCGCGCTGTTCGTCTGACAAATGCGGTGCAGGCGTTTCTTCAATTACTTTCTGGTTACGGCGTTGTACCGAACAATCACGTTCCCCCAAGGCCAAGACCTGACCTTGACCATCCCCAAAGATTTGCACTTCGATATGACGGGCATTTTGCACAAATTTTTCTAAATACAATCCTGCATCTTTAAAGTTGGCTTGCGCCAAATAGGAAACAGTTTGATAGGCATCTTTCAGTTCTTCAGCATTCCAGACCAAACGCATGCCAATACCACCACCACCCGCGGTGCTTTTTAGCATCACAGGGTAGCCAATCTGTTCGGCTTGTGCCAAAGCTTCCGCCTCATCTGCCAACAAGCCACTCCCCGGTAAAAGCGGCACTTGGCTCTGAATCGCCAATTCACGTGCAGTATGCTTTAAACCAAAACTGCGCATTTGGGCAGAAGTCGGACCAATAAAGGCAATTCCTGCGGCCTCACATAAGTCACAAAACTCGGCATTTTCGGATAAAAAGCCATAGCCGGGGTGAATCGCTTCTGCCCCAGTCTGCTGTGCGACTTGCAGGATTTTTTCAATATTTAAATAACTTTGGCTGGCGGGTGCTGCACCAATACAAACGGCTTCATCCGCCATGGTTACATGCAAAGAGTCTCGGTCTGCTTCGGAATAAACAGCAACCGATTGAATCCCTAATTTCTTGAGGGTGCGGATTACTCGGCAAGCAATCGCACCACGGTTGGCTATCAGAACTTTATTAAACATGGTGCTTACTCCGCAGCTTCACGCACAATCAGTTGGATGGGCGTTGGGTTATAGGCATTACACGGATTATTCAACTGAGGACAATTTGAAATCAGTACAATCAAATCCATCTGCGCTTGAATTTCCACATATTTCCCTGCGGCTGAAATGCCATCATCAAATTTCAAATGACCATCTGCGGTGACTGGTACATTCATAAAGAAATTAATGTTCGGACCAATATGGCGCACATTTAAACCATGCTTTAACGCCACAGGGTGTTTCGCCAAGGCATACATGAAATTATTGCGGCAGCTATGCATCGGGTAAGTGTCATGCGCATAACGAACCGTGTTGCTTTCACAAGAACATGCACCACCAAGTGTGTCATGTCGACCACAATTATCATCGTGAATCACGGCCATCGGTCGAGCCAAATTACTATAAAGAGTCGTACCTTTTTCTAAATAAATCTGACGGTTCATCGCCAAAGTATCAGTGGCGCTATAGCGTTCTTCTGGATTTTCAGCACTGATAAACAACGTATCCACCGCCTGATTGCCTTCTAAATCGATAATGCGGAAATATTGCCCTTGTTTAACCTCACACATCCATGCTTCGCCCGCAGGACATACTTCACTTAACACTGTTTTTTCAAAATTTTGTAATACGGTCATGACTGTTCTCCCCTGTGTTTAGCAAGCATCAGATAATGCGAAATAACGTGCATTGTTTTGAAATGCACGCTGGTTTTGGGCACATGAATCACGACAAATATCATGCTCATTCAGAGGATTGGCTTTAAACAGGGAAAGCTGAATGTCCGCAGGTTGATAGTGAGGAGTTTGATCTAAAGCATGCGGTGCAGCAGACAAGAACACCAAACAATCCATTTCAAAGCGCAGCTCAATCACCTGATCGGTATTATCAGCAGTCACATAAGAGAGTTCGCCCGCATCATTCGGCGCAACTTTGGAAAATAAATTTAGGGTGGCGCTTAAGTCAGTTTGTCCTAGAGAACTCTTCGCCATTTCCACCAATAAGCCATCGACGCCACTTTGATACATGGCATTGCGTGCAGCTTGAAAGTTCTGCTGACCATATTGTGCTGCAATCTGTTCGGCACGACTTGCACCACACAACACATCATTCCAACCATGTTCATCCGTGACAATCGAAGCCATGACACGACCAAGATCTGAATACAGCACATGCCCTGCGCTTAAATACGCGGTATGTTGTCCCTTCAAACTGTCTGGCATGTTAAAGCGCTCCAGTTTATCGGCAGCATTGACACAGAACAGTGAAACATTGGCATGTGCGGAAAGTGCTTGAAAATGAAGAACCGCACCTTTTTGAATACGTCCCGACCAGTGATGCCCACCCGGCAAAACCTCAGTCCAGAGTGTTTGATTATTATGATATTGCTGTAAGCCCATTGCTGTTACCTCTTCGGTGGATTCGCATGACCTCCCGGGCTTTTATCCCTCCGTGTAGTTCTTTCGAACCGTGAACTCTCGGTCTCGGACATACGCGCACGTATCGGAACCCTAGATCACTTTTTTCATAGTCATGATTAAGCAAAGGCTGTGCCAATTTAGTATTACGATTTTTCGCATTCGTAATACTATTTTTGAGCGAAGATGAGGCAAAAGAAAAAAACTGGTGCTTTTGTGCACCACAAATACAACATTTTAAAAATAATGATAAAAGAAATGGATGATCTAGTTTTGATTAACTCATTTCACAAACGTATTGCACGCCATCACGTCCTTGGCGTTTGACTTCGTATAAAGCCTGATCTGCCATCTTCAGCCAGTCGGTCGTCGAACGCGCGGCTGCCGCAGAAGAAATCCCAATACTGATACTCATGCGAAAATCGGGATTACTGGGTAATCTGAAATGTCGTACTTTATCCAAAATGGTTTGAGACAGTTGCATAATTTCCTGCGAACTACTGTCCATGACAATCACTGCTAACTCATCTCCCCCAAAACGGGCAGGAATGTCCTTGGTTTGAATCGATTCTCTTAAAATATTAGACAGCTCAATCAGCACATAATCCCCCATTTCATGCCCGTAGGTATCATTAATTTCCTTAAAATGATCCACATCAATCAGCATCAAAAACGCTGTATGATTGCCGCGTTGGGTTTGAACAAAAGTACTGGCTAGACGTTGCTCGAACAAACGGCGGTTGGGAATATGTAAGCGCGGATCCATTAAGGCAATCCGTTCAAACTGGCGGTTCTTCTGGCTTAAATTGGTCGATAATTTTCGAGACAGCACACTTAGCGCAATTAAATATAGCGTGGCTAATGGAATGGTCAGCCAAACGGTATGTGGACTAAAAGTGAGCGTCAGAGGCATGCCCACTAATAACCAAATACCAAACAAAGAAACAGTAAAGCCTAAAATGGATGGTGCTAAAAGTTTCCATCCACCTGCGGCATAACGGTCGGCAATAAACACCGCCAAAATAATAAAAGATGGCATCGGACTTAAACCCATCACGCCAATCCACGCTCCACCAAACATGGTGTCTAAAATCAAACTGGTTTGTTCTGTTTTAACAGGGTCACTTGAATTTTTACTAATGAGATAAGCCAAACTCGGCCAGATAAATGCATTGATCCCCAGTAATACTAAAAAGCCCGTGCCATAATGCATATCCAATAAAACCGAATACATCGGCAAGAAACATAAAAATGTCCCTAACTGCCGCATGATAAAAATTCGTTTTAAAAATCTTTTCGTTCGCGTTTGTAATAATTCTTCATCAGGAACGATGTAAGACATATTTAACCTAATGCTAAATGAGAATAATTTCCTCTAATGTAGCAAATTTTATTCCCTAATTAATCTCTAATCTTATAAAAAAGTTGATATTTCTCACTTTTTGAGACTGTGACTCATTCTTATAAATTTATAAATACAATGCCTGAAGTTTTTAGTTATCGTCTGATGAGCAAAGCCAATATAAAAAGCACAAGTGCAAATCATCACACCTGTGCTTTTATTTTACAGCTACGGTTTTATCCCACGCTTTCATTCTGCTCTTGTTTGGCTTTAAAGCGCGATAACGAAGTCACGGCAATGGCTGAAAGCACAATCCCCGGTGCACTTGCCATCAAAATGCCTGTGGTTCCTAAACCTAATGCCAGAATTTTTCCTGTCAGCAATGGACCCGTCATTGCCCCTAACCGACCTAAAGAAATGGCGCTACCTACCCCAGTCACTTTGCCAGAGCCTGAGTAAAAAATGGGAGAAATACCGTAAAGGATCGATTGACCACCCGTAGAAAAAATACCACCCAACACCCCTGCAATAATTAATACCGTCGCGACCTTACTGGTAAACAGTAATAATATGGCGATAAACAAACCTGTGTAGATAATGGCTGCCATTTGCCATAATTTTAGACGGTCTAACAAATATCCAAAGCCCAACGTTCCTATTACAGCACCCACTTGGAATACCAGCATGACTAAAAATGCTTGTTGCTTTTCTAGGCCTTGTTCCATCAGTAAGTTCGGTAACCAGCTAATTAAAATATAGTTCACCATTAAGGTAAAAAAGAAGCTGACCCAGAGGGGTAAAGTCTGTTTAAATTTTTGCTGTTGAAATAACACTTCTGTCATTGCAGGCACAGATGCTGTGTCTATTTGCTCTGAAAGTACTACTGGCTTCGGCTTATCTTTTAAAATAAATGCCATAAAGGGAATCAGGACCAATGGCGTTATTCCACCAATCAGGAACAGGGTTTGCCATGGAATATCTTTAAAATAAATCGCCAATCCTGCTACAAAGATTGCCCCGACAGGCAAACCACAATACATCAAACTGTTTAATTTACCTCGGTTGGCTTCAGTCGCTTCATCACCCACCACTGAAATCATAGTCGGCATTGCTGCGCCTAAACCTAATCCCGTAAAAAAGCGCGCAAGATATAAAATTTCCACATTGGGTGCGACTGCACTGATGCTAAAAAATACCCCAAAAATTGCAATCGAGAGCATTAGCACTTTCTTTTGCCCTAGATAATCTGCAATGCGTCCACCAAAGAATGCACCAAACAGCATGCCAAATACACCAAGGCTGAACACATAACCCATTTGTACTTGATCTAATCCAAAGGTTGCTGCGATTCCTTTTGCTGCAATACCAGGTGCTTGTAGGTCAAAGCCTTCAAAAAATGCTACCCAGAAACACAAAAATACGGTGAGGAATTTCTGCATTTTTCCCGTATTTGTTTGAGCCATAATTGATCTCCATTCAATAGTTTGCAAGTTGGCTAAACTTGTAGGGCTATTTTGAAAGGTATCACTGGCGAGAAATAGCACGACAATGGTCGGGTTTAATTTGCATGTGCCAAGCAGTTTAAAAAAATTAAGAGCTAAAAGCTTATTTCTTTATAGTTTTAAGCGATTAAATATTATTAAAATTATTATTTTTCATGTAGATAAGAAATGGAAAGCTATTCGCTATCATGCCATTACTAAAAATGATGATCCTCATTTTTGCATAAAAAAACCCGCTCTCAAGCGGGTTTTCTCAAGTCAAATTAGCTTAAGCCGATTTCTTGGTTTGTGCATTCTTACGAATCGTAATCATCACCAACTGCACTGCTGCTGGTGTCACACCAGGAATACGGCTAGCTTGTGCTAAAGTATCTGGACGGACATCTTTCAGCTTTAAGGTGATTTCACGAGAAAGACCTGAAACCACATCATAGTTAAAATCGGCTGGAATTTTGGTTTCTTCCAAACGCTTCATTTGCGCGACATCTTCATGCTGACGGTTAATATAACCTTCGTATTTCACCGCAATTTCAATCTGGTCACCTACTTGTGGTGACACTTCAGAGCCAGTCAATTCTGCAATTTGAGCAAATGAAATATTTGGACGTTTTAACAGATCAATCGCGCTACATTCTTTCGACAAGTCAGCACCCGTCATTTCAACAAACTTTTTACCCATTGGGTTGTTTGGTGCAGCCCATAAATGCTGTAAACGACCTGTTTCTGTTTCAACCGCTTCCATTTTTTCACAGTAAGCTGCCCAACGAACGTCATCCACCAAGCCCATTTCACGACCCACTGGGGTTAAGCGCTGATCCGCATTGTCTTCACGCAACATCAAACGGTATTCCGCACGTGAGGTAAACATACGGTACGGTTCTTTGGTACCCAATGTAATCAAGTCGTCAACCAGTACGCCCATATAGGCTTCATCACGTTTTGGCGTCCATTGTTCTTGATCCCATGCACGACGTGCAGCATTCAGACCTGCCAATAGACCCTGCGCACCCGCTTCTTCATAACCTGTCGTACCATTAATCTGACCTGCAAAATACAGGTTGTTAATCGCCTTAGTTTCTAAAGTAAATTTAAGTGCTTGCGGGTTGAAGTAATCATATTCAATCGCATAACCAGGACGCAAAATATGCGCATTTTCCATACCACGAATTGAACGTACCAATTCAAATTGCACATCAAATGGTAAAGAGGTCGAAATACCGTTTGGATATAATTCGTGTGTATCTAAACCTTCTGGCTCTAAGAAAACTTGATGCGAATCTTTGTCCGAGAAACGGTGAATTTTATCTTCAATCGATGGGCAGTAACGTGGACCAACCCCTTCAATCACACCTGTGTACATTGGTGAACGGTCTAAACCACCACGAATAATGTCATGGGTTTTTTCATTGGTATGTGTGATGTAACAGTTCACTTGTTCTGGGTGCATAGACGCGTCACCCATAAACGACATCACTGGTGATGGGAAATCACCCGGTTGTGGTGTCATCACAGAGAAATCTACTGAACGTGCATCAATACGTGGCGGTGTACCCGTTTTTAAACGACCAACAGGAAGGTTTAATTCACGTAAACGTGCTGCAAGCGCAATAGAAGGAGGATCACCAGCACGACCACCGCTCGATTTTTCCAAACCAACGTGAATCACGCCGCCCAAGAATGTGCCTGTAGTCAGTACAACCGTTTTCGCATCAAAGCGAATACCCATTTGCGTTACTACACCTTTAACGGTATCGCCTTCTACAATCAGGTCATCAGCCGCTTGCTGGAAAATATCCAAATTGGCTTGGTTTTCTAAAGTCTCGCGAATTGCAGCTTTATAACGCACACGGTCAGCCTGTGCACGTGTTGCACGTACTGCTGCACCTTTACGCGAGTTCAGAATACGGAACTGAATACCGCCTTTATCGGCAGCTAGCGCCATCGCACCGCCTAAGGCATCAATTTCACGAACAAGGTGTGATTTACCAATACCACCAATGGCTGGGTTACAGCTCATCTGCCCTAAAGTCTCAATGTTATGAGTCAAGAGTAAAGTCTGTCGACCCATACGCGCCGCAGCAAGCGCTGCTTCCGTACCTGCGTGACCGCCACCGATAACAATGGCATCGTAAACTTTAGGATAATGCATAGTGGTATAGAGAGAAGTAAAAAGAATGACAGAACATTATATCAAATTTTGCTGGATAAGTTGACAAAGCTAGTCAATTTTATTTTTAAACATTCCATCTCCAATGTTGCATATCACTACATAAACACTATTGAATCGTCTATTAATTAAGCAATTAAACACAAATTCTCTGCACTTTTTACCTGATTTACACTGTTTTATTTTGTCTATTTTTTATCCTATTAATTAATAACATTAGAAACAAAGGAACAAGGTACGCATCATGAATAAGAATGTTCTACTCTCTGCTGTTCTCTGCGGTTTATGTCTCGCGCCATTTGCAACCCAAGCAAATGATAAAGTTGAAACAACCTACAACGCCCAAAAATACATGCAACTTTGTAAAGGTAAGTCTCAAGGTACTTGGGTGAGTTTTGCCTACCGCGGAATTATTTGGAATGGTACCTGTGAGCCACAGTTTTTTAGTATGAATAAAGCCGTCAAAGGCAATGAAACCGAATTAATGACTGCATGTCAAATGGATATGGCAACCAAATCTGTCATGATCAATGGTATGGAAGTGAAAGGGAAATGTGCACTCGGCTTTACCCCACCCCATCCTAAATAAACACCACGTATTCCCAAGTTATCCTCCACAAAGTGGTCATCGGTTGTACGCCTTTGACCATTTTTATTTTGTCTTTATAAAACAATCCGTAATTCAACTATTCTCAACATGATGCTTACTGATTAACACTGATGTGAAATCTTTTTAATTCAAATAAAACAGTCACAAAGGATCAATAAAAATTATATTTAAGACGCTTTCACTCTTTTAGCTCCATCTTAAAGGAAAAGCTTTTTATGGTGATTGACTCTATTCGAAGAGCTTCTCAACGTAGTCTATTGATGGGCAAGATTGAAAAATGATTTTGATATTCGATAAAACTCTAAGTGCCTTACCTGGTATCCTTTAATAGTCAGCAATTCAAAAATCATCTTTCCCTTTTTCTTTTCATTAACGTCAGTAGAAATAAGCATCAGATCAATTTGAGTACCGCTCGGTCACGTTTTACTGTTATTTTGAGCACAATTTGCACTTGCTAAATTTAAATGTAGATGCCTTTTCTTGATATGACACATTACCTAACTGCAACGCTTAAAATCTTGGAAAATTTAAACATTATCCATTAATCATTGAAAAGTAATTACTTATAGCTGTGGCGCGAGCTTCCATGAAAATGAAGCATTTAAGCAAGCGTGTCGTTCATCACAATAATGCTTAAAAATCGCAAAATAAATATCCACATCCTCTCCAACACAGCACTGCGCATAAAGGTCATTTGCAATTGATTTGAATTGATTATGATCAAAGGGATTGTGTATCGCTATGTGCGAAAGACCCTCACAAAAATATTGCACACAATCTCAATCACAAAAACTCAGGATCGAGTTTGACTGATTTTAAAAATTAAATTGATTAAACAATAGGAATAAAGAATGGATGCTGGATTGATTACCGTTGTTTTGCCATTAGCCTTGGCAATTGTCATGATGGGTTTGGGCTTAGAACTCACCCCCAAAGATTTTGCACGTGTCACTCAACAACCCAAAGCTGTACTAATTTCACTGTTCAGCCAACTTTTTCTGCTGGTTGGTGTTGCCTTCCTGCTCTGCAAGCTCTTTGCTCTACCCCCACTACTCGCAGTCGGTTTAATGTTATTGGCAGCTTCACCTGGTGGTAGTACCGCTAACTTATTCAGCTATTTATTTAAAGGGGATGTTGCTTTAAATATTACCCTCACCGCGATTAACTCCGTACTTGCTGCCATAACCTTGCCATTAATTGTCAATTTCTCCATCAATCATTTTATGAATGATGGACAACAAATCAGCCTACAGTTCAGCAAAATTATTCAGGTGTTTAGCATCATTATTGTACCTGTCTGCATAGGCATGCTGATTCGTCATTTTGCCCCAAATTTCACCCACAAGATGAACAAGCCTGTCCGTATCTTTGCAGTGGTATTCTTGGTTCTGATTATCATCGCTGCCTTTATTAAAGAGCGCGCGCACATCATGGAATATTTTGCGCAAATTGGTGCGGCAACCATCCTGTTCTGTATCATCAGCCTGACCATTGGTTATTTTGTACCGCGTCTAATGGGTGTACATACCACTCAAGCACGTGCCTGTGCCTTTGAAATTGGCATCCATAACGGTACATTAGCCATGACCATTGCACTAACAGTCTTGGAAAATACTACGGTATCCATTCCAGCAGCCGTATATTCGCTCTTTATGTACATCATCGCGGCTGGCTTTGGCATGTTATTGAATAAATTTGATCGTGCCACCGCACCTGCCCATAATAACAACTCTCTGAAACTCGAATCTTAATCAACAATCAGGATGCTTCGGCATCCTTTTTTACAGTTATATGAAAGAGTAGCTGTCTGGACTGCACTCCGCTACAATGGGCGCTTTAGAAAAGCAAAGTTTGGGTTATCTCCGTGAAGTGGTTACAAATTCATATTACTGTTGATCAAGCACAAGTCGATTTTACAGAAACATTATTAAGTTCTTTGGGCGCAGTAAGCGTGACTTTGGACGATGCTGAAAATCAAGACTTACTTGAGCCACTTCCAGGCGAAACACCGCTTTGGAATAAAGTTATTGTGACAGGCATCTATGCCCAAGAAGAAAATGAAGAAATTGATGTTGCAGCATTAGAAACCTTCATTCGTACTCAAATGCCAGATGCACCAATGCGCAGCGAATTCTTGGAAGATCAAGTTTGGGAAAGATCTTGGATGGATTACTACGAGCCAATTCAAATTGGTGAGAAATTCTGGATTGTCCCTGAATGGTTAGAGCCACCAGAAGCAGATGCAGTTAACATTAAACTTGACCCAGGTTTAGCATTTGGTACTGGTAATCACGCAAGTACTTTCCTTTGCTTACAATGGCTTGGCAAGACCGACCTGAAAGATAAAATCGTCATCGATTACGGTTGTGGTTCAGGCATTTTGGGTGTTGCAGCTTTACTTTTAGGCGCGAAAAAAGTCTATGCAACAGATATTGACCCACAAGCAGTCTTGGCTACGCAACAAAACGCCGATTTAAATGGTGTACTCGACAAGATCTTTGTGGGCTTACCAGATGAATTTAACGAAACTTTCGGCAGCCAAAAAGCTGATGTTTTGGTTGCAAATATTTTAGCGGGTCCGCTCATGGCACTTGCACCAGAGTTTGCAACTTTAACCAAATCTGAGGCAGAGTTCGCACTTGCAGGCGTAATTGAAGAGCAAGTTGCTGATGTTTCTAGTATTTACTCAGAGTTTTTTGATATATTAGACGTTGAGAAACGTGAAGAAAACTGGTGCCGTATCTCAGGCAAACGCCACAAAATCTAACTATCTAAATTAAAAAACTATGAGTGAAAAGCAAACCAGCTGTCCTGAGTGTCTAACAATTTATCGAGTCTCCGTGGCTCAACTGACTGTTGCTCAGGGCATGGTTTGTTGCCCAAAGTGTTCCACCACGTTTAATGCGTTAACGCATTTGGTCAATCAACCCTTCGGTCAGCTTGCAACCTATCCTTCTTCAGAAGATTATTTTGATGCGCCTGCTCAGAACGAAGATTTTCGTCCGCAAATGACTAGTATTACGTTTGAACATTCATTATCGAATCGTCAACAGCTCCTCGAAATCTTTGACCGTAAAATTGAACACTCCAATATTGATTTAAAGACTTATTTAAACAACCTCAATTATTTTAGTACTGACCCAATTGGCAACTTCCCTGCGCTGAACTTGGCAGACAAAGATGTTGAGCGTAAACCACGTAGTCCTGCGTACTATGTCATGTGGGGTATGATTAATGTTGCTTTAATTCTTTTATTGTTATTCCAATTCTTCTGGTTTAATCCACATTATTTAAGAAGCAGCCCAGCTTTGGCAGCAAGTTTTAACCAAGCTTGTGCATTATTTAAATGTGAATTCTTGCAAGCAAACTATAGCCAGCTTGCCATCAACAAAGCCAAAGTTAGACGCATTGGTAAAAAAGAGACACTATTTACTGGTGAATTGGTCAATTCACATGACAAGAGCTTGCCTTTACCAATAATTAAAGTGACTTTAAAAGATCAAGGTGTCGAAACAGGCAGCTACAACCTACAACCAAATGAATATTTGGCGGACAGCTTGGTCGGTATTCAACGTATTCCACAGAAAAGACCATTTAAAATTCATTTTGAGCTTCCAGTCGACCGAAAAAGCTTTGATGACTATCGTTTAGAAATCGTTGGACCTTAAAAAAAGAAAAAACTACAAAAAAAGTAAAAAAAAAGTAAAAAAAATGCAGTTTTCTTGCTCACTTTTTCTAAGACAATGGTATCATACGCGCCACGAAAGCTTTGTGCTGCAAACTCCTCGCTATATTTCACAACAACTACTAGTTTTGCCAATGCGCTTTATTCCAGATAATGCGTAGGGTATCTATTTTTTGTTTTGATTTTGATCAGTAACAAATATTAAATTATTGTTACGCATGTTTTTTGATCAGTATGGCAAAGTTGTGGCAAGCTAAATGTACGAGTTTTAGAACTCCTCGTTTTAGGATCTAAAACGGAGTTCATTTATTTTTATAGACAACATTAATATACCGCTTTACCCAAGTGGTATCTGATTTTTCGGATTAATTCGCATGAATAGCAAATCTCCTATTTTTACTGCACAATCTGATGTTGCTCTACGTATTCACGTAGATCGCGCAGTTCGCCATTACTTTGCTCAATTGCAAGGCGAGCAACCTTCTCAGGTATATGACATGGTGCTAGCAGAAATGGAGAAACCTCTTTTATCTGTCGTTCTTGAGTATACACGCGGTAATCAAACGCGTGCTGCTGAGATCCTAGGACTGAACCGTGGTACTTTACGTAAAAAGTTGAAAGCTCACGGTTTAATGAGTGAATAAATGATAAAATGCTTGCGGCTTCCGCGGGCATTTTTTTTACCTGCTATTTTAGCTTTTTTTGTTTTAATTCTTGATAACTGTGACGAAGATCATGACCATTAAACGCGCGTTAATCTCTGTTTCCGATAAAACTGGCATTGTTGAGTTCGCTCAAAACCTTTCTGCTCTAGGGGTAGAAATTTTATCAACTGGCGGTACATATAAGTTGCTTAAAGACAACAATATCGCAGTTGTTGAAGTTTCAGAGCACACTGGTTTCCCAGAAATGATGGATGGTCGTGTAAAAACTTTACATCCGAAAATTCATGGCGGTATCTTGGCTCGTCGTGGTCTAGATGAAGCTGTAATGGCTGAACACAACATCGACGCAATTGACTTGGTGGTTGTGAACCTTTATCCATTTGCTGCAACAGTGGCTAAACCGAACTGTTCACTTGCAGATGCAATTGAGAACATCGACATCGGTGGTCCAACCATGGTTCGTGCTGCTGCGAAAAACCATGCGTCTGTTGGTATTGTTGTAAATGCATCTGACTATGACACTGTTGTTGCCGAGCTTAAAGCGAATGGCGCGTTGTCTTATGAAACTCGTTTTGATTTAGCAGTAAAAGCTTTCGAACACACTGCTCAATACGACGGCATGATTGCTTCTTACCTTGGCGCTCGCGTAGGTAAAGCTGAAGGTGAAGCAGACAAATTTGCCCGTACCTTCAATACACAGCTTAATAAAGCACAAGATTTACGTTATGGCGAAAACCCGCATCAAGCGGCTGCGTTCTACGTTGACCCTGCTGCAACTGAAGCCTCTGTTTCAACTGCAAAACAGCTTCAAGGTAAAGAGTTGTCTTATAACAACATCGCCGACACTGATGCTGCACTTGAATGTGTAAAATCTTTTGCTAAACCAGCCTGCGTTATTGTGAAACATGCCAACCCATGTGGCGTTGCAGTTTCATTAGATGGCATTCAAGCTGCTTACGATCTTGCTTATGCAACTGACCCTGAATCTGCATTCGGTGGCATTATTGCATTCAACCGTGAACTTGATGTAGCAACTGCACAAGCAATTGTGGATCGTCAATTCGTAGAAGTCATCATTGCACCAAGCATTGCTGAAGGCGTACTTGAAGTGACTGGCGCGAAGAAAAATGTTCGCGTATTGGTTTGCGGTGAATTACCTGCGATTGATGAACGTGCTCCACAGTTAGACTACAAACGTGTCAACGGTGGTTTATTGGTTCAAGACCAAGACTTAGGCATGATCACCAAAGATGATCTTAAAGTTGTGACCAAGCGTGCACCGACTGAACAGGAAATTGATGACATGATTTTTGCATGGAAAGTTGCAAAATATGTGAAATCAAATGCGATTGTTTATGCGAAAAACCGTCAAACGATCGGTGTAGGCGCAGGTCAAATGAGCCGCGTAAACTCAGCACGTATTGCAGCGATTAAAGCTGAACATGCTGGTTTAGTGGTTGAAGGTGCAGTTATGGCATCTGATGCATTCTTCCCATTCCGTGATGGTATTGATAATGCTGCGAAAGCGGGCATTAAATGCATTATCCAACCAGGTGGTTCAATGCGTGATGAAGAAACAATTGCAGCAGCTGATGAAGCAGGCATTGCAATGGTCTTCACTGGTATGCGTCATTTCCGTCACTAATTTCGGATTTCGACGATAATGACTTGGTCATTCGTATCATTTAAAACAGATTTCTAAATCTTGCATAAAGTCTTCGGCATTTCAGCAGAAGACTTTATGTCATTTCGATTCATGGAGTATGAACCGATGAATATTTTAGTTTTGGGTAGCGGCGGTCGTGAACATGCATTGTCATGGAAAATCGCTCAAGATGAAAAAGTTGCCAAAGTATTCGTTGCCCCAGGTAACGCAGGTACAGCAACTGAAAATAAATGCGAAAACGTTGCTTTAGATATTCAAAACAACCCTGCAATTATTGAATTTGCCAAAAATAATTCGGTGGATTTAATTGTCGTCGGCCCAGAAGCTCCTTTGGTAAATGGCGTTGTAGATGCTTGCCGCGAAGCTGGACTTAAAATTTGGGGTCCGACTCAGTTTGCTGCACAGTTAGAAGGTTCTAAAGCCTTCGCTAAACACTTCTTAAAACGCCACAACATTCCAACTGCATTTTACGATGTATTCACTGAAGTTGATGCGGCGAAAGCCTATGTTGCTGAACATGGTGCACCAATTGTGATTAAGGCAGACGGTCTAGCTGCAGGTAAAGGTGTCATCGTTGCAATGAGCAATGAAGAAGCTTTTGCTGCCATTGATGACATGTTGGCTGGTAACAAGTTTGGTGATGCGGGTTCGCGTGTTGTGATCGAGCAATTCCTTGCTGGTGAAGAAGCCTCTTTCATTTGTATGATTGATGGCGACAACATTTTACCAATGGCAACGTCTCAAGATCACAAACGTATCTTTGAAGGTGACCAAGGTCCAAACACTGGCGGTATGGGGGCTTACTCTCCTGCTCCAGTCGTGACACCAGATGTATTTGAACGTGTAATGGCTGAAGTCATGCGTCCAACCGTGGAAGGCATGAAAAAAGACGGTCATGTGTATACAGGCTTCTTGTATGCAGGCTTAATGATTGATGAACAAGGTCAACCACGTGTGATCGAGTTCAACTGTCGTTTTGGCGATCCTGAAACTCAACCGATCATGATGCGTTTAAAATCTTCATTGGTGGATTTAGTTGAAGCAGGTATTGCAGGTAACCTTCCAGCAGAAGCTGAATGGGATGAGCGTAAAACTGTAGGTATCGTACTTGCATCGAAAGGCTACCCAGAAACTTCAAGCAAAGATGATGTGATTTCTGGTTTAGACACTGAAATGACTGATGCTAAAGTTTTCCACGCAGGTACAGCAACCAATGCCAATGGTGACATTGTGACTGCAGGTGGTCGTGTACTGTGCGTAACCGCATTGGGCAACACCATTGGTGAAGCACAAGCCAAAGCTTTAGAACTTTGTGAAAAAGTGACTTTTGATGGTGTCCAATATCGTAAAGATATTGGTTACCGTGCGATTGCGCGTGAAAATGCTTAATTTGCATTAACACGGCATAAAAAAAACCCGCTTGTTTGCGGGTTTTTTTATTTTTGATCTGCGCTGAAGAGCATAAAACTAAAACTTAACCATCTAATTTAATTTAAAAAATTGGTCTCATTTTGATTCAATGCTTCAAGTGGCTGTGAACTTTCAACTTTAATTTTAAGCTGCCGTGGTGACATGCCAAACCACTTCTTACACGCTCGACTTAAAGTAGATTGTTCTGAAAAACCGAGTGCCGAGGTAATCTGTGTCATGGTTGCCTTAGAATCCACCAGATACTGCAAAAAAGTTGTCGCCTTAACTGATCTTTGATTTCATCAAAACTGGTTCCAGATTCGCTCAATCTTCGCTGTAAACTTCTCGGGTGCATTGCCAATATCTTCGCAACATCGACTTTATTGGCTTTAGGGCTGGATAAATTAATCCGAATCGCATGCTGTACGCGCTCGACAATTGAACCTTGTTGACTGCGAAAACTCTGTTCAAGATAACTATCAACAATTTCACGCAACCCATGATCTGCACTATTAAATTGAATATTTAGCATGCTTTTATGTAGATACAATGCAGCACGGCTCTGCCCTTCCATGACATCTGCATTGAAAAACCGCCTATAGATATTCAGCGGTGCAATCGGATGATGCGGTAAAGCCACCTTTAGCAAGCGATATTGCTCACCACTTTGGGTAAAAGAAGTATCAGACCCTCATACCATCGATAAAACATGGATGAAGTCCTTTGGCTCACCAAAAGGTCCATTTGCAATCTTGGACATCATTGGAATTAACACGGTTTACAATGTCGCAAAATTACATGCAGAAGTGAACCCGATGATGGCACGCATTATGGAAAGATTGGAACAGGAATATATCAATCAAAATAAATTAGGTCTTCCTACAGGACAAGGTTTCTACAACTACCCTAACCCTGCTTATGAAGCTGCTGATTTCTTAAAATAATCAGTATTCAAACTGCCGCACAAGATAAAGATTGAATTCAGCTAAGGTGATTAACTGTACCTATCGCCTTAGCTTTCACATATTAAGCTTTGATTCACTTTATTCACCTCGCTTTCGCTTTATTCACTCGAATTAGACTTTAGTCTTAAATTTAATAAATATTTAGCAAGCAGAATAATCATTCATAGCCTAAAATAAACCATAAAATTGCATAAATATTCTATAAATTCATATGCTTAAAATTTATTAATACATTCAATTTTCATCAATTATTCATTTTTCATATGTCTATTGGATAAAATCTTATAAAGCATAATTTTTCAGCACAATTAACAAATTCAACAGATTAAGTTAAAACAATATATTGTTTTTATTGTTATTTTATTTAAAACCTGCATTTTCTTTTGCGACTAAACAGATAAACATTGCATTCTTATTCACTATATCGAATATAGTTTTATTGTTATCATAGCGTAACTTTTTAAGACTTCAAAAGCTGCTTCAACAGTAATACGATGTGATTTCAATATCATAACGTGAAAATTTTGAACTTCTTAATACGAAATTATTTTGGTCTTGTTGGGATGAAGCGAATTCCTGGTTTTATTGATAGCTAGAAATCGCAAAGTACCGAATTTTTATCAGACAGTTTCATTCATCGTCATCATCGCACATTTATTTAGCTTGTCTTTATAATGCAGATACGATGCAGTTATGTCTGCACTAGGAAATATTCATGAAAAAGCTATTTAGCGTTTTATTGAGTGCATCTGTATTAACACTCAGTGCCTGCAGCAAACAGGAAGCTCCTGCGACTGAAGCAAAAACCGATACAGCTACAACTACTGAACAATCTGTTGTCATGGCATCTACAGGTTCTGATGCTGATATCTGGCGTTATATTGCGACCCTACCTGAAACTAAACAGGCAGGCATCAAGCTTGAAGTTAAAAACTTTACTGACTACGTAGCAATGAACACTGCTGTAGCCAACAAAGAAATCGACATCAATGCATTCCAATCTTATGCTTACCTTGTTGCATTCAATGCCAACAACAAAGACAAGATTGCACCAGTTTCGACGACTTACCTTGAGCCAATGGGTATTTACTCAAGCAAAGTAAAAAAATTGGATGAGTTCCAAAACGGCGCGACAATTGCTATTCCAAATGACGGTGCGAACGAATCTCGTGCATTGTTATTGCTTCAATCTGCTGGTCTAGTGAAATTGAAAGATGGTTTTGATGATGTAAAAGGCACACCTGCTGACATCGTTGAAAACAGCAAAAAATTAGAGATCAAACCAATTCAAATGGCGACTGCGGTTCGTGTGAAAGACGAAGTTGATGCAATTGTATTGGGCAACACTTTGGCAATGGAAGGTGGTTTAAACGTATTGAAAGATGCGGTTTTCTATGAGCCAATCGACCAAAGCACTAAAATGAACGTGAACATTTTGGCTGTTGCTGAATCTCGTAAAGATGATCCTATCTTGAAAAAAGTGGGTGAGCTTTACCACACTAAAGCTGTAGAACAATATGTTCAAGAACACTTTGGTGGCACTAAAATTGATGTAAACAAACCTGTTAGCTATCTTACAGAAAGCAAATAGTAATATAATGCTGCAAACAAAACAGGCAAAGTAACTTTTGCCTGTTTTTTCATTTTGTACAGTTTTTGACGCTATGATTGAATTTAAAGACATCTCAAAACACTACGAGCTCAAAGGTCAAACCATACGTGCTCTGGATAACATTAACCTGACGATTCCAGATGGCAGTATCTTTGGCATTATTGGCTATAGTGGTGCAGGTAAAAGTACCTTAATCCGTCTGATTAATTTGCTTGAACGTCCAACGCAAGGTCAGGTCATTATCCGTGACACCGACTTCACTGCTTTGGATGCACGTTCATTACGTCAAGAACGTGCAAATATAGGCATGATTTTCCAGCACTTCAATTTACTGCAAACCAAAACGGTGGCAGCCAATATTGAAATGCCGCTCAAGCTCTTGGGCTTTTCCAAAGCTGAACGCGAAAAACGTCTGAATGAATTGCTTGAATTTATCGATCTCAAGCATAAAAAAGATGCTTATCCAGATGAACTTTCAGGTGGTCAAAAACAGCGTGTCGGTATTGCACGTGCCTTGGCGAATCATCCGAAAATCCTACTTTGTGATGAAGCAACCTCTGCACTCGATCCACAAACCACCAAGTCGGTTTTGGCTTTGCTGAAAAAGATCAACCAAGAACAAGGCATTACCATTGTCATGGTGACGCATGAAATGGATGTGATTGAATCGGTCTGCGACTATGTGGCAGTCATGGAACAAGGCAAAGTGATTGAAACAGGTCCGACGCTGGATATTTTCAGTCAGCCGCAACATCCGACCACCAAAAACTTTATTCAAACGGTATTACAGCAGCAATTGCCAATCAATATTCTGAAGAATTTAGAAAACCAAAATCAGCACAGTATTTATAGCCTGCAATTCTTGGGTACTTCAGCACAAGAAACCGTAGTGCAAGCCGCAATTAAACAATTTGATATCAGCTTGAATATCTTGTTTGCCAACATGACCGAAATTAATGGTTCAGTGATTGGACAGATGTTTATTCAGTTATTGGGTGATCCAAACATCATTCAAGACGCCATTGCATTCTTTGAACAGCACGGCGTGAAAGTTGAACAATCTGGAGTCTGCGAATGAGAGATTTAATCGTCCAATGGCTGACAGACCTCACGGCACCTTTTTGGCATAGCTCACTTAGCATTGACCAATTTGTAACGGCGATGCAAGAAACCTTCCACATGGTGTTTTTCGCCATGCTGTTTGGTTCGATTTGGGGCTTTATTCAAGCCATTGCCTTATTGGTGACTCGCCCAGATGGCATTTTACCCAATCGTGTGGTGTATCACCTGCTCAATCCGATTGTGAATGCTTTACGTTCCCTGCCTTTTATTATCTTACTGATTGCCGTGATTCCACTCACCAAAGTGATTGTCGGCACTTCAATTGGGACTTGGGCAGCGATCGTGCCCCTCACCATTTACGTGGGTCCATATATTGGTCGTCTGATTGAAACTTCCCTATTAGAAGTAAATGAAGGGATTATTGAATCGGCACAAGCGATGGGTGCTAGCCCTTGGCATATCATTTTCAAGTTTATTGTGCCTGAAGCACGTAGCTCACTTATTCTCAATCTAACCACAGCAACTATTAGCCTGATTGGTGCCACTGCAATGGCAGGTGCTGTTGGTGCAGGCGGTATTGGTGACTTGGCAATTTCCTATGGTTACCAACGTTTTGATACCAGTGTGGTGATTCTGACTGTAATTGTACTTCTAATACTCGTACAGTTGGTGCAAAGTCTCGGTGACTGGTTGTCCCGCTTAAGATAACCCTGATCTTTTAAAGCTCCCTAGATGGGAGCTTTTTTCAAGTTCAAAATTTATATAATCAACAACACAACAGACGAACTACAACGAAATCATGAAAATAACTACTGTATTAATGGGACTTGGCTCGCTTTCTATAATTCACCAAGTTCATTCAGCTCATTACGATTATGTCACCAGCATCAAAGTTAACCAGATTGAACTCAATGCTGCTGTATCGGCAGAACAAGTCAGTCAATTGATTAAAGCAGGTAATGCGAAAACCCAAAAAATCTATTCAGAATGTACAGGGAATTATGAATACGGCCTAAAACCAACGCTTAGCAAAAACCTAAGCTTTGAAATTTTTGCTGAAGATAATCCTCAAATCAAAGATGCACAATTTTATAAAAGTAAATCCAGCTTCCAGCAACTGGGACAAACCAAAGGTCGTGTCTGGTTAACTTGGAACAACACCCAAGAGATGAACGAGAAAATTGTTGCAGACAATGTTCAAATTACAGCGCACTATACTTTGCAGCAGTTTAAACAAGATTTTAAACACAGTGCACAAACATTGAGTCCATCGGGAGAAGCTCAAGTACTTATTTTAGAACGTGATCAAGTGAATGAGTTTATAAAGCATCCGCAAGATTTCAGCCCACCTTATACGGCTTCTCTCAATTTCAGTTTTAAAAATGGAAAACTCGCAAAGTTCTCCATTCAGCAAGCGCTTGCATGTTAGAGGTACATTCCCTGTCTCCGCTCATTTCGCCCATCTAACAAGAAATGGGCGGTCAGTTTGTACAAGTTAAAATAAAACCAGCCTTGAGAAGCCTTTAGGCTATTAAAACTTAACCAATTCATTTCAATTAAACTCAGAATAAGCGCAGAGCATGCTAAACTATTGAGTGGTTTTCGCAGGGACTCATTTATGCACTTTGTTCATCTTGGTATTCATACCGAATTTTCAATTACTGAATCTATCGTTCGGATACCTGATCTAATTAAAGCTGCGATAAATGACGAAATGCCAGCTTTGGCTTTGACCGACTTGTCGAATCTGCATGCAGCCGTCAAATTTTACGGCTCTTGTCAGTCCAAAGGTATTAAACCGATTCTAGGTTCAGTCATTCGACTGAATGATGCCGAACATCGCGTGACCTTATTGGCCATGACCAATAAAGGCTGGCGTGGACTGACGGAAATTGTTTCCCGCGGTTTTATTGAAGGTCAGCAACTCGATATCCCCTGCGTGCAAAAAGACTGGGTGCTGGAACAGCATGATGACATTATTGCCTTATTGGGCATGCAAAGTGATGTCGGTAAAATGCTGTGCTCGTCCAATCCGCAAAAGGCAGAACCCTTACTCGAACAGTGGATCGAAAAATTCGGTAATCGGGTTTACCTTACCCTCACCCGCACGGATCGCCCTTTTGAAGAAGATTATATTGTCGAAGCGGTAAAACTCGCCAAAAAATATAATATTGGCGTGGTAGCACATAACGATGTGCACTTTATTACTCGTGACGATTTTGAAGCACACGAAGCGCGCGTCTGTATTGCCGATGGTTATGTGCTTGGTGATGATCGTCGTCCAAAGCCTTATAGCCCTGAACAATATTTTAAAACTGCGGCTGAAATGACCGAGCTGTTTTCAGATTTGCCGACGGCAATTGAAAACAGTTTCCACATTGCGAGACGTTGTAATGTCACTTTGCAACTGGGTAAGTACTTCCTTCCCGACTATCCAATTCCAGAAGGTCATACCATTGACACCTTCTTTGAGCATTTATCCAAAGAAGGTCTGGAAGAACGCCTCAATCACCTCTATCCAGTGGAACAACGTGGCGATGACTGGGCTGAAATCCGTAAACCGTATGATGACCGTATTACTTACGAAATTAACATCATTAACTCGATGGGGTTCCCTGGCTACTTCCTCATCGTTATGGACTTCATTCAATGGTCGAAAAATAATGGGGTTCCAGTTGGTCCTGGACGTGGTTCGGGTGCGGGCTCTCTGGTCGCTTATAGCTTAAAAATTACCGACCTCGACCCACTCCGTTACGACCTGCTCTTTGAACGTTTCTTAAACCCTGAACGTGTCTCGATGCCCGACTTCGACGTCGACTTCTGTATTGCAGGTCGCGATAAAGTCATTGACTATGTAGCACGCAACTACGGACGTGATGCGGTTTCCCAAATTGCCACCTTCGGTACCATGGCAGCAAAAGGTGCCATTCGTGACGTTGCCCGTGTACTCGGTAAATCTTATGGTTTGGCGGATCGTATTTCCAAAATGATTCCGACCAAGCCTTTAGGTTTGTCTTTAGAAGAATCGATTGAAGCTGAACCACAACTTAAAGATATTGTCACCAATCCATCTAACCCGGACAACGACGATGCCTCTGAAATTTGGGAAATGGCGCTCAAGTTAGAAGGCATTACTCGTAATACAGGTAAGCATGCGGGTGGTGTGGTGATTGCACCAACCAAAATTACCGACTTCTCTGCGGTACTGTGTGATGCAGATGGTACAGGTCGTGTCGCACAATACGATAAAGACGATGTTGAAGCTGCTGGACTGGTCAAGTTCGACTTCTTGGGTCTACGTAACTTAACCGTTATTGAAGACGCAGTACAAAATATTAACAAGCACTACCCGTCTGAGATACCACTGGATATTGCCAACATTCCACTGGATGATAAAGACGCCTACTTGGTTTTCGCAGATGCCAATACCACTGCGGTCTTCCAGTTTGAATCCGTCGGCATGAAAAAAATGCTCAAGGAAGCTCGTCCGAGCAAATTTGAGGAAATTATTGCCTTCGTATCCTTATACCGTCCGGGTCCTATGGATCTAATTCCAGACTTTATTCACCGTATGCATGGTGGCGAATTTGAGTACCTACATCCTTTACTTGAAGGCGTACTCGAACCAACTTATGGGATTATGGTGTATCAGGAACAGGTAATGCAGGCTGCACAGTATTGTGCGGGCTATACTCTGGGTGGCGCGGACTTACTGCGTCGTGCCATGGGTAAAAAGAAACCTGAAGAAATGGTGAAACAGCGCCAGATCTTTATTGAAGGTGCATCGAAAAAAGATATTGATGAAGCCACGGCCAACCATATCTTCGACTATATGGAAAAGTTCGCAGGTTACGGTTTTAACAAATCGCATGCAGCAGCGTACGCATTGGTTGCTTATCAAACGGCGTGGCTAAAAGCACATTATCCTGCTGAATTTTTGTCTGCGGTAATGTCATCGGAAATGCAGAACACCGACAACGTGGTGTTCCTAATTGATGACTGCCGTAATAATAACTTAGATGTATTACCACCATCTGTGAATATGTCGCTCTATCATTTCCATGCGACCGATGAAAAGACCATTGTCTATGGCTTAGGTGCGATTAAAGGCGTCGGTGAACAGGCCATGCAGTCGGTGATTGACTCTCGCCTGCAGGATGGTCCGTATAAAGACCTGTTTGATTTCTGCCACCGTATTGATTTAAAGAAAATCAATAAACGTACCCTTGAAGCGCTGATTCGTGCTGGTGCTTTGGACTGCTTAGGTATTGAACGTTCAAGCCTCATGGCACAATTACCTGAAGCAGTTCAAGCTGCGGAACAGGCACGTAGCAACCGTGAAACAGGCATCATGGATTTATTTGGTGAAGTTGAAGAAGTTCAACGTAAGCCTGCCAAACCTGTGAAACCATGGTCAGATGAAGTTCGCCTCAAAGGTGAAAAAGATACCCTTGGCTTATATTTAACAGGACATCCGATTGATGTATATCGTCCTGAATTAAAATCCTTCATTCCTGCCAAAATTAATGAACTCACACCGACCCGTCGCGGTGTAACCACAGTATTTGCAGGTTTGGTGGTGGATGTTGCCAACTTCCCGAACCGTGTCATGGTTACGCTAGATGATGGGACATCGCGTATTGAAGTTTCTGCCAACCACGAACGCTTCCAACGCTTTAAAGACATTATCATCAATGAGCGCGTGGTAGTAATTGAAGGTGAAATTTACGAGCGTGAAGGTTTTGACCGTCCGATGGGACGTCTCACCAAAGCCTTTAGCCTGAATGAGATTCGCCAGAAACGCGCCAATAGCATTCAAATTAAATTACAGCCAGAACATCTGAGCAAAACCTTGGGCCAAGATTTGCAAAAAATCTTGTTGCCGTATTGCAATGTCGACCTGTGCAATCACATCCCGGTGTTATTGCAACTGGATTATGCTTATGCTACTGCCGATTTACATTTAGGCATGCAGTGGAAAGTCGCGCCTTTAGATGAGCTTCTCAGCAAATTACGCGATTATTTTGGTAAAGAAGCCATCTATATTGAATATCAGGTCAAGTCGAAAGCGGCTAAAGCTGTCAGTTATGAACAGGCTAAACCTGCCCAAGTACCCCCTCCACCTGCCGATTTGAGCATGGATGAGGCAATGGATTTATATCAAGCTGAAGCGAACCAATACTCTTAACGATTAAGGTCATTCAGCGATTTAACAAGATTGGAAATGTGATGAATCAATTTGACAATACTGCCGTTGCAGCACATCTTTCCCATGTACGGATTGTCATGGTGAATACCACTCTGCCTGCCAATATTGGTAGTGCACTGCGAGCCATGAAAACCATGGGACTCAGCCAGTTGGTGCTGGTCGCGCCAAAGACTTATCCGCATCCAGACATTGAAGCTTTGGCGGCTGGCGCAGTCGACCTGATTCCACAGATTCAAATTGTGGACAGCTTAGAGCAAGCCATTCAAGACTGTCATATTGTGTTTGGCACCAGTGCACGTAGCCGTACCATTCCTTGGCCTTTACTCGATGCACGCCCTGCGGCAGAAATGTCGCTCAAAGCGGTGGTTTCGCAGCAACAAAATATTGCCGTAGTGTTTGGTCGTGAAGACCGTGGCTTGACCAATGAAGAACTGGCTTTGGCCAACTACCATGTCACCATTCCAGTCAACACCGATTACGGCGTGTTGAATGTGGCACAAGCCATTCAAGTGATTTGCTACGAAATGCGTATGGCTGCACTGGCTCTGGTAGAAAAAACTGAAGATCCTGAAACGACCATGCCCGTGACCAAAACCGCTCAAATGCATTGGGATGAGCCCTTGGTCACGCATGATCAAATGCAACAGTTCTACCCGCATTTAGAGAAAATGCTTGAAGATATTGAATTTTTAGATCCAAATAACCCAAGATTATTGCCCTTACGCTTGCGTCGCTTATTTGGGCGTATACAATTAGATAAAATGGAATACCATTTACTGCGTGGTATTTTTAGCCGTGTACAAGCCTTGCATAAAGGCACATGGAAACCATCTACACCTAAGACCCAAGACAAAGAGGATCCGTCTGATGCTTAAACAGCTCAAAGAGGATATACAAGCTGTCTTCGCGCGCGATCCAGCAGCTCGAAACACTTTAGAAGTTTTAACCACCTATCCGGGTATTCATGCCTTAATCATGCACCGTATGGCACATGAATTGTGGAAAAAAGACTGTAAAGGTTCTGCACGACTGCTGTCTTCGTTTAGTCGTTTTGCAACAGGTATCGAAATTCATCCAGGTGCAAAAATTGGTCGTCGTTTCTTCATCGATCATGGCATGGGTGTGGTAATTGGTGAAACTGCTGAAATTGGTGATGATGTAACCCTTTATCATGGCGTGACCCTTGGGGGAACCACATGGAATAAAGGCAAACGTCACCCTACGCTGGAAGATGGCGTGATTGTGGGTGCGGGGGCAAAAATTTTAGGACCGTTTACCGTTGGTAAAGGTGCTAAGGTTGGCTCAAATGCCGTCGTGACCAAAGCTGTGCCTGAAGGCACCACTGCTGTGGGTAATCCCGCCCGTTACATCAGCAAAGACCGCCCGAAAGATGAAGATGAAGCACGTCGTCGTGACTATGCAGAAAGTATCGGCTTCCAACCTTATGCAGCGACACAGGACCAGTCTGACCCGATGCTGGAAGGCATGCGTGTTTTACTGGACCGTATTCAAAACAATGAAAAGCGCATGAATACCTTGTGCCAGCGTTTATCCCTGCTTGATCCAACTTTTAAAAAGCAACAGTTGAATGAACAGCCGTATAGCGAAGAAGAATTAAAAATTATTGAAGACGTGCGCCGCGAATGTGAGGCACAAAGTAGTCAATCAAAGCCATAACGACATAATTAAAAACCAACTGTAACACGCACTATATTGCATGTTCGTCCGAGTTTTCTTAGACTGACGAACATGCAATTTTTTATTACTTTTAAAAGAAAGAATGGATGAATACTATGACGTTAAAGCCTCTGGCAATCGCACTAATTGCCGCATCATTTCTAACGGCTTGTAGCACAACACCAACCAAAGATAAGAACTCTAAAGAACCAATTATTTTCACAGAACCAGATCTTACTGCACCATTTTATGCACTAAACCCATTTAACTATTCTGCACCACCTCCATTTGAACTTGAGTTAAAACAAGCTGCGGCTCAACCTGTCACCAAAATGGTGGTGACCAATCCAGAAAATCCAAATGAAAAGATTACTCTAGATAGCAACCGTTTGATTATTCCGACAGTGCATAACAATCAACGCAGCATGAAATATGCAGTACTTGCGGGTGAAAACGAAATTGATATCACCGATATTGATGACTTTTTGCAAATGGTCGAAGGTAAAGCCCGTCACTATCCACCTCGTTTTACAGACCGTAAAGAACGTAAAGGCTTTGAAGCGAAGCTAAAAATGGTGACTCAGCAGCTGGATACTCTTGCAGTGCGTGATGATGCTTCTTTTGACATTTTGGTTCGTGCGTTCAAAGCCAGCGTCATGGCGCGTAACCTCGATTTGGGTTCGGTTTATACCACCAAATCACTTACTTATGCACAACGCATCTTAAAAATTAATCAAGATGACCCTGAAGCAAACTTCTGGTTCGGTTTTGGTTTGTCTGAAGGTGGTGGTCAACGCGAAGCCATTCCATATTTAGACAAAGCCATGAAGGCGGGTGTACAGGAGGCATATTTGTCTGCTGCCAATAACTACATTGCAATGGAACAAAAGAAAAGCGCGATTCAGATCTTGAAGAACTATAAGCTCAAGTACCCACAAGAAGCTGCTGTCGCTGACCGCTTAATTAGCGAAATTGAAAGCCAAGGTCGCTGGAATGTATGGCAGGTTTTGAATCCACCTAAAGCGTCATAATTCATATCATGAGATCAATAGACCGTCCAGTACGGTCTATTTTTTTGGCAATGATTGAAAAAGCTGACAATTATCGTATGATTTAAAAAAATAGAAACAAAACATTATCTTTAGATCACGCTATGCAAAAAAACTTCAGCCGTATTGCCCTACTCGCTATATTGACCACGACGTTGCTTTCGGGCTGCCAAGTCGTGACTGTCAAAAACCAAGCGGTAAAAGTCACGATTACCAATGAGCGTGAAAGCATTCTGACACGTGACAAACTCAGTGAAGCGACTTTAAATGTACTTTCCATGACGGGACGTGAAGCGAAGATCTGTACGGCACACCCGACCCAATGTGTACAGGAATTACAGCAAATCCCGCAAATTCAGGATGAACAACTATATTCCGCTGCAAGTGAATTGTATCTGGCACGGGCACTGGCATTAGAAGCATCATCAAACTGCAAGATGGGTTTATTGGCGAGCCATAAATCGGAAGAAAAGCAGAAAATTCAGCAAGAAAATTATCATCAATGTTTGGACCAAGAACTAGACATGCTGGATAAAAGTATCCGTTATAGCTATGCCTACATGTTTAAAACCCAACGCGGCCCTGAAGATCGAATTTTTGATAACCGCCAAGTCCAAATCCGAGATTTCTATAACTTAGCCATTGCCAAGCTATCGAGTGCGTATAGTCTGCGACACCCGCAAAAAGAAGTTGGGCAGCAAATTAAGGTCGGTCAGAGCATCTATCAACTGGATTTCAGCAATTATCCATTATTGAAAGATCAGAAAATCGAACAACTGATGTCGAGCTATAACCTGAATTTTTCAGGCTTACGCTCCATCAACCGTCGTGATGGTTTTGGATCTGAATTTGTACTGGTACTGCCTGATGCCAATGATCAGCAAAAGGAATCCAATAAATACATTCTTGATCCCTTGCATTTTTCCTATGCAAGTGGGGTCAATCCGAATATTCACAAAGCCCGTTATTTGGCGGCAACCTTTACCGCGGAGCCGAAATCAGCCACTTCGGTGAATGATATTTTGACCAAACCTGAATTTGTGATTCGTGCCTATGACCCTTATAAGTATGAGCAAATTCAACTGGCAGGCAAAAATTATCCTTTAGCTGCCAACTTCTCAACTCCGTATGGCTTATGGTTAGCGCAAAATAATTTAGGTAAAGCAGCTTATCTCACCTTAATTGACCGAGACAATCGCTTAACCATGCCGCATTTGTATATGTTAGAGCCTTACAATCCAAATAAAAAAGTGATTGTCTTGGTACATGGTTTGGCCAGTAGTCCTGAAGCATGGATTCGTTTAACCAACGACATTATGGGCGACAAAGTCTTAAGGGAAAACTACCAAGTCTGGCAAGTGTTCTACTCAACCAATATGCCAATTACGGAAAGCCGTTTTCAAATTTATGCCTTGCTGAAACAAAGTTTTGCTCAGGTGAATGCCAATGCCTCTGCCAAAAATGATGCTGTCCTGATTGGACACAGTATGGGGGGAATTATCGCCCGCCTACTGGTCAGTGATGCCGATGTCACACAAAAAGCACTGTCGATGATGAGCAACCGACAATTGAACAAATATAAAAATGTGCCTATTGTGTCGCAGCGCATGAATATACAAGATATCCCAAATTTTAGCCGTGCCATTTTTCTTTCTGCACCACACCACGGCACAGCTTATGCAGACCTGTGGTTTACCCGTGCTGCACGTAAAGTGATTAAACTGCCTGGTACATTTTTAACTGCGGTCGGTGATACCTTGCAAAGCCAAGAGCATGATTTTTCAGATCTGGCTAAACAGATTGATCAGGGACTCATTCAAAATGGACCAAGTGACTTAAGTTATAAGTCCAAGTTTATGGTACTAACCTCCGACATTGTGCCGCGTAAAGGCTTGTTATTTCATTCAATTATGGGAAACAACACTGATAGCAATGACCCGAATGTGATTACCGATGGCGTTGTGCCATACAAAAGTGCGCATTTGGATGGTGCTGTCTCAGAGAAGATTATCAAAGGTGGACATTCCATTCAGGAAACACCTGAAGCCGTTCTTGAATTAAGACGCATCCTGCGTTTACACCTTATGCAACTTGGACTGTATAAACCATAATTCACCGATCAGCCCATGTTCTAAATACTTCAACATGGGCTGACTTGGTTTACTCTTCAACTATTTTGATATTCCCCATTCATTAGAATGGTTTTGAATTCCTATTCTTTTCATTTGATTCTACAAGCGCTAATGTAAATCCCATCAGCTTAAGCTGAAAATACTATAACGGGATTGAAACATGGAAGCGTTCAACACAAAAATGTTTGAAAATAAAGTTGCTGTCGTCACAGGCGGAACTTCAGGTATTGGTCAAGCCGTTGCAATTGCATTTGCTGAAAAAGGTGCAAAAGTTTGGGCACTTGGACTAAATTCACAGAAAGCTGTTTTCCCAGCAGGCTTAGATATCGAAGCCGTTGAAATGGATGTGACCGACAAAGCTGCGGTTGATGCCTTCTTTGCCAAAGTTGATCGTATTGATACTTTATTCAATGGCGCAGGTATGGGTTCTGTTGCTGAACATGAGTTAGACACTTATAAAAAAGTCCTTGAAGTCAACTTAACTTCTGTTTTCTATATCAGTGAAGTTGCAGCGAAAGCTTTGGCGAAATCAGATAATCCATCAATTATTAATGTTTCTTCGCTTTATGCACAGTTTGGTTCAGCACTTGCACCAGCTTATTCTTGCTCGAAAGGTGCGATTGATCAGTTAACCTTCTCACATGCACTAAGCATGTCAGCAGCAAACATTCGTGTAAATGCAGTAGCACCAGGTTGGATTGATACTCCACTCATTCAACCACTGAAAGACATGCCAGAAGTATTTGGTGGCATCATGGCACGTTCACCAATGCAACGCCTTGGTAAGCCAGAAGAAATTGCCAATGTCGTGCTTTTCTTGGCTTCTGATGCTGCAAGCTTCGTGAATGGCGCGATCATCAAAGTTGATGGTGCATATTCTATTTTCTAAGCGGCAGGCATAAGCAAGCTTCGAAAGTAGATTCCAACCGTTTCTCAGCATGCTGGGAAACGGTATGAATTTTGAAGATGAAGATTATTTCCGCATGATCTTCATCTTCAAAGTTCAAAACCAGTTTTTTGCTTGGTTAGCTATCAAATCTTCAAATAACAAATCAAATTAAAATATTTCCAGTTCCCTATCTTGCCCATGTCTTAGCGTTTAGGCATGGGCATCTTTTTTTTATTTTCTACTAAATTTAGAATTATGGAATCAGACCTTGTTTTTTAGCTTCCGTTACCGCCTCTAATCTCGAGCGTACGCCAAGCTTGTTGTAGATATTGCGTAAATGCCACTTTACCGTATTAA
The DNA here is from genome assembly GCF_009939195.1 of Acinetobacter kanungonis. GTDB lineage: Bacteria > Pseudomonadota > Gammaproteobacteria > Pseudomonadales > Moraxellaceae > Acinetobacter > Acinetobacter kanungonis. Next base: position 226,170 of record NZ_JAACKC010000001.1, read on the forward strand.
CGGACAAGAATACTTTATCTGCCAACTCAATATCCGTACAGCCCTCGCTCACCTTAAGTAAAATTTGTAATTCACGCTTGGACAATAATTCAGCTTGAATTGCACTGACAGCTTCATCTTCATGCACAACTTCAGTTTGAGGAGTTGGACAAATGGAAGTGAGCACCTCAGCAAATGCCAAAATTGAATGCTCTTTCTTCGGTTTCGATTTCAAAATAAATTTAACGTAATCCGCTAACAGCTGGAACAGCAATGGATGTTCGTCTAAAACAATACGAACCGCCTTGGTCGGCTCTAACAGCACTAGGGCTTGCTCAAACCAGTTAAACGCAGCATCTATTTGCTTCAAACGATAGTCGGCCAATGCCAATAACAACAAAATTCGAACCCGACGTAAGGGATAAGTCATGATTCGGGCCAGCTCTTGCGCTAAAAATGCTTTGGCTTGCTGTTCATGCCCCATAAAAATCAATTGGCGATACAGGGCTAAATCATCTCCCGTAATCACATTGGAGATATTTAAGGTTTTCTCTAAATGCTTTTGGCATAACTGTTCCACTTCTTGTGCATCAGCATCCAGTAACTTGTGCTTTTTATCAAACCACTGATATTGTTCATAAATGCTTTGCACAGTGCGACTTAACCTAGGCATGACCCAGTCATTGGTACAAATTTGTGATTGAGTCAGACAAGCCTGTTCTGCCTGTAGATTGCCTTGAATATGCGCCAGACGTAATAACAACTCAAACCCGACAATCGCAAGGTCAGGAATAATCAATTGCTCGCCATTATGAAAATGCTGCAAGGTATTTTCAGCGAGTGAAATCTCGTTCAGATCATAATAGAGACTGGCTTTCACACTGCTGGTAATCATTTTGACAATTGGTCGTAAAACCTCATCTGAACTCAGTTTTAAATAATCATCACTTTTGCCTATGTATTCAAATTTGACCAAAGCTTTGTCCAAATTACCTTCAAGATAATCACATAAAGCTTCTACACAATCGGTGATAATCAAACCAAAGACATTTTGACCTTGTATATATGCTGCGCGTGTTTGAATTAAGATTTTTCTGGCTTCGGTCATTTTCCCCAGACAAATATGATACAAAGCACCGATTCCAATTAAGGGTGCTCGCACAAAATAAGAGGCTTCTTCTAGTTTTAAGACATTCTCTTGCGCCAATTCCGATGCTTTTTTAATGTCATCACTCATCAACGCAACCATAGGTGCCAGAGCCAACTGGTCATCCCCGACGATGCTTTCACTCGAATCCACTTTGAGCCAAAGCTGTAAATAATGATTGCCAAGTAAATGCTGATGGGTAATGGTTAAAGACCAAATCACGTCATAGAGTAAAACTGCACGTTGTGCCAATAGTGCATCTGGGATGAGTTTGACCAATTCCAATAGGCTATAAAAACGTCCTTCCAAAACCAGATCACGGCTCACATCACTTAAAAGATCCAAGACCAGCATTTGATGTTCTGCATGCTGTGCATGGTAAATGGCTTCCATTAAATAATGGCGCTGCTGATACCAATAAGCTGCGCGAAGATGCGCTGCTTTATACTGTTCTGGATTTGAAACTTTAAACCGATTTTCGAGGAATTCACGGAATAAATGATGAATTCGATACCACGAGTTTTGTTCATCTAAAGCTTGCAGGAACAATCCTTTTTGAATCATGTTCTCTAGCAATTTAGCGGCGGCTGGGTTTTCTGCCACTTCTAGAATATTAGATAAGCTAATTTTTCTTAATACACTAATATTGAGCAGAAAATTTTGCATATCTTCTGGTAGCTGAATAAAAACCTGCTCACTCAAATAGTCGACAATTTGATTGTGGGCACCACTTAAGCTTTCAATTACGGCACCAGCATCGTGATAATTTTTTAAATATAGATTCGTCAGTTGAATGCCGGTTAACCAGCCTTCCGTTTTTTCAATCAACTGCTCAGCTAAAGCAGGCGTCAAAGTCACATGATCAAAATTCTGTTGTTTTAAAAAATCAATAAGCTGTGCGCTGTCTGAAGGTTTAATGCTTAAATGAACTTCCGTCACCAACTTCAAGCGCCCCAACAGATATTCTTTAGCAAAACTCCAATTCGGTTTAACTCGTGATGAAATCACCAAATGACAATTCAAAGGTAAATATTGGTACAACCACCACAGTATATTTAAACACTCAGGGTTTTCGATAACTTCAAATTCATCGATAAAGAACACCGTTTCAGCACTCATATCTGAAACTTTATGGGTTAATTCAAGAATATTTTGCTTGTGCACCTGACCATCAGGAATGGAACTCAGCTGATCTAGGCCTAAGAGTGCAACCCAAAGATATTGGTAAAGTCGAATCGGGTCATTGTCATCACTATCCAGTGTTAACCAGCTAATACGTTTGCCCTTGGCAATCAGTGCTTCACTGAGCTGATGCATTAATGTGGTTTTACCATAACCCGCTGCCGCATGGATAAAGACGAGAGAAGATTGGCAATAGTCCAGCATATGACCTAACAACTCAGGACGTTGCATTGCCTTATCGCTCATAATGCTTGGACGGCTGAGTTTAGTTTTTAATACTTTCATTTCAAATCATCCAATCTTTCTTATTTATTTCCATCAGCAAATTTCTACTCCTTGAAATTTAACAGCAAATTTACATACTCTTCAAATATATGTATTCCGCTAGTATAAAGCCGTCCCCAAATTAAAATAAGGCAAACAATCTCGTCATGTGAAATTGCATCATAATAAGGTTGAAAATATATCTTTGATACAAACTAATCGAACAATAATCAAACAACCCTAAATCCATTCTTTTGAATGGTTTGCTAATTCTGAAACGTTGCTATGCTCAAGTACATGGAAATAGCAGATATTCGCTGATCTAAGCGTTCTGATATCTCACTCACAAATAAAGACATACATGGAGTTTGTCATGAGTATTGCACAATCAATTAAGCATCAAGACCGCTTATTAACAATTAACGTTAACGATGGTGAAATCGAAAACGCATTACCAGGCGTACATGTTACCCCTTGCTTCTTAGATCCAGATAATGGTGTTTGGGTTATCCGCGCACGTTTCGATGCTGGTGTTACATTACCGCGCCATTTTCACACAGGTGTTGTTCATTTCTATACAACAGCAGGTGCTTGGCATTATGTCGAATATCCAGAAGATGTTCAAACAGCTGGTAGCTATTTATTTGAACCAGCAGGTTCTATCCACACTCTAACAACTCCTGAAGGCGCAGAAGGCTTCATGATTGTTGAAGGTGCCAATGTTAACCTCAATGATGACGACTCACTGATGTTCATTATGGACGCTGGTTGGATTGAGCGTACTCTCCATGCAGTTGCGCAACAAACAGGTCAAAAAATGCCACGCTACATTAAGCCAGGCTCTGAAGTTGCATTTAACAACAAATAAGTTCATAAAAGACTTTTAGCACTGGCTAAAAGTCTTTCTTTATTAAAAAAACAGCTACCAAGGATGAATGAAATGTTTGGCAAAATGATGCATCAATCTTTGTTGATTAGTAATTTACTAGAGCACGCAGCAAAGTATCACTCTGACACCTCTGTCATTTCACGTGAAGTGAATGGTCAAATTACGACAACCAACTGGTTACAAGTTCAGCAAAACAGTAAACGCTTAGCCAATGCTTTTACGACATTTGATCTTGAAACGGGTGATCGTCTTGCGACTATCGCTTGGAATAACCATCGTCATTTAGAAACTTGGTACGCAATTTCGGGCAGTGGCTATGTTTGCCATACCATTAACCCACGTCTTTTCCCTGAGCAATTGGTCTTTATTATTAATGATGCTCAAGACAAAGCGATTTTCTTTGATTCAACTTTCTTACCGTTAATTCAAGCTATTCAAGGTAAAGTTCCGACCGTTGAACGTTTCATCTGCTATGGTTCACGTGATGAAAAAGTCCTTGAAGCATTACCAGGTGTACTTTTCTATGATGAATTGATTCAACACCAATCTACAGAGTTTAACTGGCCACAATTCCACGAAGATACGCCAAGTTCGCTATGCTATACCTCAGGTACGACTGGTAATCCAAAAGGTGTATTGTATAGCCATCGTTCTACGCTATTGCACACCATGGCAATCAGCTTACCAGACACACTTAACTTATCTGCTAAAGATATTGTGATGCCTGTGGTACCCATGTTCCATGTGAATGCCTGGGGTGTGCCGTATGCAGCAGCAATGGTTGGATGCACAATTGTACTTCCTGGTCCAAACTTAGATGGTGACAGTCTCGTTAGCCTCATTGATGACTACAAAGTAACTGTCGCTTTAGGTGTACCTACAATTTGGCAAGGTCTACTCGCTGCTGCAAAAAAACGTGGGACAACTTTAGAAAGTATGGCTCGCAATGTTGTCGGTGGCGCTGCTTGTCCTCCGTCTATCATCCGTGATTTCAAGAATAACTACAATTGCGATACGATTCACGCTTGGGGCATGTCTGAAACCAGTCCTTTAGGTACAGCAAACCAACCGAAAGCAAAACATTCAGCTTTAAGTGAAGAAGAATTTGAAAAACTTCGTTTAACTCAAGGTCGTCCTCCTTTTGGCGTAGAACTACGTATTGTAAATGGCAGTAGCACAACTGCATTACCTAATGATGGGCATACACAAGGTAATCTACAAATTCGTGGCCCATGGATTGTTGATCATTACTTCAATCAAGAGAAAAGTTCACTGACTGCAGATGGCTGGTTTGATACGGGTGACATTGCCACCATTGATGCCGATGGTTATATGACCATTTGTGACCGTGCTAAAGACTTAATTAAGTCTGGTGGTGAATGGATTTCTTCTGTCGAAATTGAAAATATTGCAGTGGGTCATCCTGAAATTCGCATGGCTGCGGCAATTGCAGCGCGCCATCCAAAATGGGATGAGCGTCCAATTCTAATTGCAGTGAAACAAGAAAATTCGACCATTACAGAAGAAGAAGTGCGTGCATACTTTGAAAACAAGCTTGCTCGCTGGCAGATTCCTGATGTTGTAATCTTCGTTGAAGCACTTCCTGTAAACGGTACAGGTAAAATTGTAAAAGCTGATCTACGTAACCAATTTGGTGATGTACTATTAAAAGACGAAGTCGTCTAATTTATTATTTTAAAAGTTGACCTGAGGACATTGCGATGACAAACAATAGCTCTAAAACAGCATGGGTGACTGGCGGAAGCAGTGGTATTGGTCTTGAACTGACTAGACGTCTACTCAAAGACAAATATCAAGTGTGTATTTTTGCCCATGCAGGTATTGAACAAGCCGTTACTGAATTGCAAAAACTCTCACCTGCTGTTTGTGGTTTTGAACTTGATGTACAAAATGAAACTACGATGCAAGCAAAATTTGCTGAAGCTGTAACTGCATTTGGTGCACCAGATCTATTAATCAACTCTGCAGGGATTAGTATTGCGAAGAATTTTGATGAAATGACTTCGCAAGAGTTTGAACGACAAATCAATATTAACTTGATTGGTAGTCGCAATGTTGCTCATGCTGCTTTACCCCATCTACAACAAGCGGTTAAGGAAGGAAAACGACCAAAAATCGTATTCATTGCCTCTGCTGCGGGTCTAGTCGGTTGCTACGGTTATACAGGTTACTGCGCATCAAAATTCGGTGTAATTGGTTTAGCCGAAGTCCTTCGTATGGAATTACGTAGCAAAAAAATTGATGTTGCTGTGGTTTGCCCACCAGAAGTCGATACACCGTTAGTCACTGAAGAGCGTAAAACAGGTTCACCTGTTACCGCGGCCTTGAAACAATTGGGTGGTGGCACCATGCCAGTCGACAAAGCGTGTAAAGAAATCTATGAAGGCATTTTCTCAGATGAATTCATGGTGATTATTGGCACACAACTCCGCATTTTGAATAAACTCGCAAGAGTCTTACCTGATCTTTATCGTAGCCAAATCGATAAAAAATTAGACAAGATCATCCAGAAATTTTCGTTATAAGACACGGGTTGATTCAGCTACACGATAGCTGAATCAACCCAAAATAGAATAAAAAGCCCAATTCCTAAAATTCGGTTTTTTCACTGCAAACGGATTTGAACCTGTTCATGTAAGAACACTATTCATAGATTGCAGTAAAACAAAAAATTCATTCAGATTCAGCAATGCAACGGCCGCCTATTTCTTCAGAACGGGTGTTTAGATAACTAATGCCTAATTTTCATAAAAATTAGAAAATTAATTGTCCATGTGCCTGTTTCAGTGAAATTGAGGTCTCTGAATAAAGCTATTTATTACCACACTCATAAGGATAATGAGATGCAAAACAATATGTCTAAAACAGCATGGGTTACGGGTGGCAGTAGCGGTATTGGTCTAGAACTGACTAAGCGCCTACTCCAAGACAACTATCAAGTCTGTATATTTGCCCACGCGGGTATCGAACAAGCGCTAAAAGACCTCCACAAATTGTCTCCTAAAGTTACTGGCTTCGAAGTTGATGTCCAAAATGAAAGCACCATGGAAGAAAAATTTGCGGAAGCAGTGGCTACATTTGGTACACCTGATCTTGTGATTAACTCTGCTGGTATTGGTGTTGCAAAATCTTTTGAAGACATGACTTCTGAAGAATACCAACGTCAAATCAATATTAACCTTATCGGTAGCCGCAATGTTGCACATGCTGCTTTGGCACACTTAAAACAAGCAGTTCAACAAGGCAAACGACCTAAATTAGTATTAATTGCTTCTGCAGCTGGTTTAGTGGGTTGCTATGGTTATGCAGGCTATTGTTCTTCTAAATTTGGCGTGGTTGGATTAGCAGAAGTACTCCGTATGGAATTACGTAGTCAGAAAATTGCTGTGGCAGTAGTTTGTCCTCCAGAAGTCGACACCCCATTTGTGACAGATGAACGTAAGAATGGTTCCCCAATTACGGCTGCATTAAAACAGTTGGGTGGTAGCATGCCAGTTGAGAAAGCGTGTAAAGAAATTTACCAAGGTATTTTCTCGAAAGACTTTTTGATTATTCCTGGTACACAAGCACGTATTTTGACCAAACTTTCTCGCGTATTACCAGATACTTACCGTAGTCAAATTGATAAAAAATTAGATCAAATTCTTGAGAAATTTGCATCCTAATTAGAATCATATTTCTGACAATAAAAAAACCGAATGCATTGCATTCGGTTTGTTATTTTGATGAACTCACATCTCTGCAATCACACCTAAAATCCCAGTAATAATCATATCAATCGCAATCGTACCAATCAGTAACGCAGATAATCGACCCACAATATCCACATAACGGTCTATATATTTGGCATGCTTATACCTGAGATGATCATGCGAAAACTTCATCAAAATCATTAAACTACAGGTTAGCGCCAAGGTGAAGAAAATCACCAGTGCAGCGCTACCAATGGGCAAAGACATGCCTGTTACCACGGCAGCACTGATCGTCCCCGGTCCAATCATAAAGGGCATGGCAATGGTACCTGCCAAATGTTCAGGTGCTCCCCGCATCTCACCGATGGTGTCTGCACCTTGAAACACATAGCGATAACCAATCACCAAGAAAATAAGTCCACCAAAGATTTGAAATGCCTCAAATCGCACATTCAAATATTTGCTGAAAATGGCTTCGCCACCCCATGCAAACAGCATAAATACCACATAAGCAATTAAACAGCCTTGAATCAGGGCTTTATTAAACACTTTGGCTTCTGAATTACGAATCATGCCAATCATGTAAATGCTCATGAGAAATGGATTGAGCAATGAAAAGAACAACGCAAAAGCATGTAAATATGAGGTATACATGGTGTCCCCCGATTAGCCTTGTGGGTCTGGAAATAACGGACGATTTCCAGGACTGATTCGGTTTATATGTAAGAAGGTCATATGTCGTTCGTATCTGTCTAGAATATCATTAATGACTTGCTCTTTGGTGTAACCAACCAAATCGTTCCCTTGTGAGCCTTCATAAAGATAGGTTTCCAAACGGAAATAAAACCGCTTACCCAACTTACCACGTTCACTAAATGTGGGTGCGATATAACGTACTGGCCAGATTTGATAGACAAAGTTCTGTTCTTCTTCCAAATGAATAATCAAATCCAAATGATATAAAGTTGGATCTTGCTCTAATGCACTTTCCTGAACGTCAATATTCACGCCTCTTTTTTGCATTTCTTCTGCGACGGCCAGCACCGCAGGTCGGCAGATTTCATCCAACATGCGTTTAGTATCGGTCGTTCCGGGGTGATGCATCACCCGTGACAAGCGCTTTTTCCAGTTTAAGATATCCACATTACCCACCACAGGTGCTGCATTCAAACTACTACTGGCTTGTCGATAATCTTCAAGTCTTAAAGATTTATATAAACCTGCCATGACCAAGAACATCACAAAACTAAAAGGCAGCCCCATGATAATGGTGGCATTTTGCAAAGCGGTAATCCCATTGGTCATTAACATGGCCAAGGTCAATAAGCCAATGGCAATTGCCCAAAATACACTGAGCCAACGCGGTGCATCATGGTCGACATTGGTAAATTGCGTAGTGAAATTCCCTAACACCAATGCACCTGAATCGGCTGAAGTCACATAAAACAACAGCCCTGTAATGGTTGCGACGCCTGCAATAAAAGGAAAATACGGATATTGAGCCAACAAGTCGTAGAAACCGTGTGCTGGATTGGCAATGACCGTTTGAGCCAATGCCAGATTTCCATCAAAAATCACATTGTGTAATGCACTATTTCCGAAAATTGACAGCCACGTTAGGGTAAAAAATAACGGGATGATTAAGGTGCCACTGACAAATTCACGAATGGTACGCCCACGTGAAATACGCGCAAGGAAAAGTCCAACAAAAGGCGACCAAGCCACCCACCAAGCCCAGAAGAATAGCGTCCAACTGTTCATCCATTCTTTGGGTTGCTGAAAGGCAAAACTTTCCAAGGTCATACTTGGGAAACGGCTAATATAATCGCCAATATTTTGCACAAAAGTATTCAGCAAAAATTCAGTATTGCCGAGGAATAAAATAAATAGCATCAAACCCACGGATACATAAATATTCACTTCCGAGAGTATGCGCAGACCTTTATTTACACCCGAAGTCACTGAAATAATGGTCATCACCACGGCAACACCAATTAGGGCTGCCTGCATCCACAGATTTTCAGGTAAGTCGAACAGTACATGTAAACCATAATTCAGCTGCACGACACCAATACCACAGGTGGTCGCAATACCAAAAATCGTCCCGATCACCGCGGCAGTATCCACACTATGTCCAATCGGACCATGAATTTTTTGACCAAAAATCGGATAAAGCGCAGAACGGATGGTGAGTGGCAAATTATAGCGATAACTGAAATATCCCAGTGCCATGCCAATCAAGGCGTACATGCACCATCCTGTCAGACCATAATGGAATAAAGTCCAGACCATACTCTGGCGTGCCGCTTCAAAGGTCTGCCCTTCACCTACAGGTGGATGCATATAATGGGATAAAGGTTCAGCGACCGAGAAGAACATCAAGTCGATGCCAATCCCTGCTGAAAACAGCATGGCAGACCAACTGAGTAAACTAAATTCGGGTTTGGAATGTTTGGGGCCGAGCTTAATATCGCCATAGCGTGAACAGGCAATAAAAATCACAAACACCATATACAGTGTGGCAGCCAGTAAATAGTACCAACTGAAGGTGGAACTGACCCAAGCCAAAACTGCATTCAGCGTTTGATTGGCGAAGTCATTGAACAAAATGGTGGTAATCGAAAAAATTAAAATAATGAGAGCTGAAATATAAAAGACCACACCATTTAAACGGTCTTTTGGCGCTAATGTTTGATCATCAACTGCTCTTGGATTATCTGTTGCCATACAATCCTCAAGGAAGTAAATATAAGTTGAATATCAATTTTTAAACTTCTCGCTGTCGAGAGCTTAAAAATCGACAAGTGCTATACGACAGTACTTTTGTCTCCGACAAAAATGCTATCTTCGTGTAACCGAATGCTTAGCCAGAATATAAAGATGTGTGGCAGTGTAACAAATTCCCTGAATTTGCCCTGCTTACACAACCAATTCCAACATGAGAACGACATAAATAAACGGTTCTTCTCCTTAAACTCAATTTTGTAGGGGCTTTTAGGTGTTGTATCCAATGCTCCAAGCAAGAACATAAAAAAATGCGCGTACCTCGACACGGACTCATCCTAAGCCAACTACAAATCTATCCATATGATATATAAGCATTAATGCTTAAAAAATTGAGCACAAACTTTGCAAAGCTGCATTCAATTTATACAACATGATACTTTTAATTGATTGAACGTTCAATCAATTAAAAGTATCATAAAAAAATGCTATGATGTTTTCCATGTCAATAATTGAATCTAACACCTTTAAATCTAAGGTAAATTTTCTGGATTATCATGAATAAACGTAGAGTAAAACCTGAGCATGAACGTCGTGAAGAAATCATACGCGCAGCCTATGAGGTCATTTACGAGGTGGGTTTATCCAATACCACCATTGCTCAGATTGCAAAAAAAGCCCAACTTTCTACAGGTATTGTGAGTCATTATTTTGGTGATAAACAGGGTCTGATTGAAAGCTGTATGCGGCAAATGCTCTTTGTATTACGTGAAACGGCGGCAACCTATAAAGCCAAAGTTAGTCAGCCCACTCCAGAAAATTTACTCAAGGCAATTATTGATGCCAACTTTGACATCAGTCAGGTGAATCAAACGGCGATGCGTGTCTGGTTAGATTTCTGGTCCGCCAGCATGCACATGCCCGATTTAGGTCGCTTGCAGCGAATAAACGACCAGCGTCTTTATTCAAATTTGAAATTTCATTTACTGCAGATGATGCCCAAAGACCAAGCCAGCCTTGTCGCCAAAGGGCTGGCTGCTTTGATTGATGGTCTTTGGTTACGCGGCAGTTTAAGTGGTCATCAAGCATTTGATCGTGACTTGGCACGTTCTATTGCATACGACTATGTCGATATGCAACTTCGCTTAATACAACAGATACGGCAGGAACAGCAAAATGAATGATGCACAATTACATCAATTGTATATCCATGGACAGTATGTCAATGCCACCAGTGGTAAAACCTTCGATACGATTAATCCTGCAACAGGTCAAATCCTTGCTATCGTTCAGCAAGCCGCTAAAGCCGATGTAGATGCGGCGGTAAAAAGTGCCCAACAAGGGCAACACGTTTGGGCTGCCATGACGGCTGTTGAACGGGCACGTATTCTGCGTCGTGCCGTAGATATTTTACGTGAACGTAATGATGAACTTGCCCGTCTGGAAACGCTCGATACGGGTAAAGCTTATAGCGAAACTTCCAGCGTCGATATTGTCACCGGCGCGGATGTTCTCGAATATTATGCAGGTCTTGCAACCGCGATTCAGGGCGAACAAGTGCCCCTTCGTGAAAGTAGTTTTTTCTATACCCGTCGTGAACCCTTAGGCGTTGTAGCGGGTATAGGCGCGTGGAACTACCCTATTCAAATTGCCCTATGGAAATCTGCACCTGCCTTAGCTGCGGGGAATGCCATGATTTTCAAACCCAGTGAAATTACGCCACTGACGGCCTTTAAGCTGGCTGAAATTTATACCGAAGCGGGTTTACCTGCTGGGGTCTTTAACGTGGTTCAAGGGCTTGGACATGAAGTCGGTCAATGGCTGACTGAGCATCCTGACATTGCCAAAATCTCGTTTACAGGTGGTGTGGAAACAGGCAAGAAAGTCATGTCCAGTGCAGCCGCTTCCAGTTTAAAAGAAATCACCATGGAACTCGGTGGCAAATCTCCGCTCATCATTTGCCCTGATGCCCATCTTGACCGCGCTGCGGATATTGCAGTGATGGCAAATTTCTTTAGTTCGGGTCAGGTATGTACCAACGGTACGCGTGTATTTATTCCAAGCAACCTGAAAGTCGAGTTTGAACAGGCTGTACTCGAACGTGTTAAACGTATTCGTGTGGGTGACCCAATGCAAGCCGAAACCAATTTTGGTCCGCTCACCAGTTTCCCGCATATGGAAAAAGTCTTGTCTTATATTGAATTGGGCAAACAGCAAGGTGGGACACTTTTAATTGGGGGTGAACGAGCAACGTCTGCTGAACTTGCTCATGGCGCCTATGTCATGCCAACTGTCTTTACGGACTGTCATGACAATATGCAGATTGTACAAGATGAAATCTTTGGACCTGTGATGAGTATTTTGACTTATGACAGCATTGAAGAAGCCATTCAACGTGCCAACCAGACCATTTACGGTCTTGCAGCTGGAGTTGTCACACAAGATATCTCGCAGGCACACCGCATTATTCACCAACTTGAAGCGGGCATTTGCTGGATTAATACGTGGGGCGAATCCCCTGCTGAAATGCCTGTCGGGGGCTATAAGCAATCTGGTGTGGGACGTGAAAATGGTATCTCTACCCTGCAACATTACACCCGCATTAAATCCATTCAAGTCGAATTGGGCGATTATCACAGTATTTTCTAAACGCTAAATACTGACCTTTATTCTTTATTTTTCTGTTTTTACATCCTCAACTCAACATGTCGCCACGCTCTAATCGGGCGTGGTACTGCCATAGAAAAAGGATCATTATGCATTCTACACACTACGATTATATTATTATTGGCGCTGGCTCTGCAGGTAATGTTCTTGCTGCACGTTTAACCGAAGATGCCGATGTCTCTGTTTTATTATTAGAAGCAGGCGGACCTGACTACCGACTCGATTTTCGTACCCAAATGCCTGCTGCACTGGCTTATCCACTGCAAGGTCGACGTTACAACTGGGCATATCTGACCGACCCCGAACCACATATGAATAACCGCCGCATGGAATGTGGACGCGGCAAAGGTTTGGGTGGATCTTCACTGATTAATGGCATGTGTTATATCCGTGGCAATGCCATGGACTTAGAACAATGGTCGACTTTAAAAGGTTTGGAAAACTGGAGCTATGCCGATTGCCTGCCTTACTACCGCAAAGCAGAAAGTCGCGATATTGGCGCCAATGACTACCATGGTGATCATGGACCCGTGAGCGTGGCGACACCAAAAGCCAATAATAATGAACTGTTTCATGCCATGGTGGAAGCTGGCGTACAAGCAGGTTATCCACGTACAGATGACTTAAACGGCTATCAGCAAGAAGGTTTTGGTCCTATGGATCGAACTGTCACGCCCAATGGTCGACGCGCCAGTACAGCACGCGGATATCTGGATATGGCAAAGCAGCGTGCTAATTTGAGCATTATGACGCATGCCACCACCCATAAAATTCTGTTTAGTGGCAAACAAGCAATTGGCGTCGAATATCTGCAAGGCGCAAATCAACGACAGTTACATCAGGTCTATGCCAATAAAGAAGTCTTGCTCTGTGCAGGCGCAATTGCATCACCGCAAATTTTACAGCGTTCAGGTGTAGGCTCTAGTGAGCTACTGCGTGCTTTAGAGATTGCACTTGTACATGATTTACCTGGTGTCGGGGAAAATTTACAAGACCATCTGGAAATGTACCTGCAATATAAATGCACAAAGCCTGTTTCGCTCTACCCCGCCTTGAAATGGTATAACCAGCCTGCTATTGGTGCAGAATGGTTATTCAACGGGACGGGGATTGGCGCCAGCAACCAATTTGAAGCAGGTGGTTTTATTCGCTCTTCCGATGAATTTTCTTGGCCGAATATTCAGTATCATTTCCTGCCTGTTGCGATTAACTACAATGGTAGCAACGCAGTCAAAGAACATGGCTTTCAAGCCCACGTCGGTTCTATGCGCTCACCCTCGCGCGGGCGCATCAAACTGAAATCTAAAGATCCGTTTGAACATCCAAGTATTCTGTTTAACTATATGTCCACAGAGCAAGATTGGCGCGAATTCCGCGATGCCATTCGGATTACACGTGAAATTATGCAGCAACCTGCGTTAGATCCTTATCGCGGTGAAGAAATCAGTCCGGGCAAACATTTAAGCAGTGATGCGGAATTAGATGACTTCGTACGCAATCATGCTGAAACGGCCTACCACCCTTCATGTAGCTGCAAAATGGGCGAAGATGAAATGGCGGTGGTCGATGGTCAAGGACGTGTGCATGGTCTGCATAATTTACGTGTGATTGATGCCTCTATTATGCCGCTGATTATCACAGGGAATTTAAATGCCACCACGATTATGATGGCTGAGAAAATTGCCGATCAAATTCGTGGCCGACCTGCATTGGCACGTTCCAATGCTGGTTTTTATCAAGCCCGTTCATCTGCGTAATTTTCAAACACTCATGAGCAATCAGACCACATTATTGCGATGAATTAATGTGGTCTTTTTAATTCCTTATATTTTTTAGGTATTACAATTAGATATATTTTGAATATATTTTCATTATTTAAATTGCTTAGAATTCATGCATTATCATATAGTGAATATTCTGCTGTGATTATAGTTAAAATTAGGGTTTAATTAGGATAAACTTGTAGTTCATTGATTTATAGAAGAAATAGTTTTAATATAAATCACTGAAATTCATAAAAAATAATTTAACCATCACTCAAATTTATACATATTATATCCACATTTATAATAAAAATTACTTAGTCAATACTTATTTCGTCTAAAATGGCAACCGATTGGAAATGTGTGGTTAAACTAAAAGGTACATTTTTTCTTATTCTTAAGGATTCATGTATTTCACTCCCTCTCTTCTGAACTTTTAGTTTTGCCACCATTTCCGTCACCCTCTTTTTATATTTTTTGTTGCTCTCTATTCGCTCTAAAGCGATACAAAACACCTGCTCCCAAGGTCAAAATCGCATGAAAACTTTTTTAAAATACCTCACGGTATTTGTCGTACTGCTTTTGCTTGCAGTATTGATTTTTTTATTCCGTACAACTGCGTCTAAAAAAATTCAAACCTCAAATAATGAACCTGTTGTCGATGCCGTTTTAGTTGGTGGTGGCATTATGAGTGCGACCTTAGGCACTTATCTCACCGAACTGGAACCGAACTGGCAAATCCGCATGTACGAACGACTCGACCAAGTTGCTCAAGAAAGCTCTAATGGCTTTAACAATGCAGGCACAGGTCACTCTGGCTTTATGGAAATGAACTATACCTCTGAGAAAGACGGTAAAATGGACATTACCAAAGCGGTAAAAGTGGCTGAACAGTTTGAAGTTGCAAAACAATTCTGGTCTTACCAAGTTAAACAAGGCGTTTTAGGCGAACCAACAAGCTTTATTAACCCTGTTCCGCACATTGCTTTTGTCTGGGGCGACAACGTTAACTTCCTAGAAAAACGTTATACAGCAATGGTTCAAAACCCAATGTTCTACGGCATGAAATTTTCAGAAAATCCTGCTGAAATTAAACAATGGGCGCCATTGGTCATGAATGGTCGCGATGCTTCGCAAAAAGTTGCAGCAACGCGTATGGATGTTGGTTCTGACGTCAACTATGGTTCTATTACCACACAATTGGTTAATCACCTAAACAAGCAATCCAACTTCAAATTAGAAACCTCAACAGAAGTCACGGGCATTAGCCAAAATGATGACAAAACTTGGACGGTTTCTTTCAAAAATTTGAAAACAGATGCAACCAAGCATGTAAAAACGCGCTTCGTGTTTATTGGTGCGGGCGGTGCTGCAATTAAATTATTGCAGATGACTGATCTTCCTGAATCTAAGCAATATGCAGGTTTCCCTGTGGGTGGCGTGTTCTTGATGACAGACAACCCTAAAGTGACTGCTGGCCATACCGCTAAAGTGTATGGTCGTGCTGAACTCGGTGCTCCGCCAATGTCTGTGCCACATATTGATACGCGTTATATTGACGGTAAAAAATATGTGTTGTTTGGACCATTTGCAACCTATTCAAACAAGTTTTTGAAGCAAGGTTCTCAACTAGATTTAATAAAATCGACCACCAAAAACAATGTCTTACCAATGACCGCTGTCGGTCTGGAAAATCTGGACTTGGTGAAATATTTGGTGAGTCAGGTCATGATGACGGATGAAGATCGTTTCAATGAATTGAAAAAATATTATCCAGATGCAAAACCTGAAGATTGGCGTTTAAACCACGGCGGTCAACGTGTACAAATCATCAAAAAAGAAGATGGCAAACCAGCCAAACTTCAATTTGGTACAGAAATCTTCGCTTCTAAAGATGGTGCTGTAACAGCCCTACTTGGTGCATCACCTGGTGCTTCGACTTCACCCTACATCATGTTGAGTTTGCTTGAAAAAGCCTTCCCGCAACAAGTACAAGGTAAATGGAATCCGAAATTACATGAGATTGTAAAATCGTACCAACAAGAGTTAAGCACAAACCCAGTGTTACTTGACCAAGTACGTCAATACACCAGCCAAACTTTAGGACTGAAATATACGCCTATGCCGCAAGCAGCCAATGATTCAACAGCTGCTCTAAGCAAAGCGCAATAATTTCATCTCTATCAGAAGGATGAACTACGGTTCATCCTTTTGTTTTTCATATTATTCCAATATTTTTTATGTCTTATCTTCAGTCTGAAGCCTTTATTGCTTTTCGTTGTCGTGATTTCTCTTTGCTTAGCCTCAATCAACTTTGTTTGGTCCTTGCTGTAGTGATGCAAGAAGTCGCCATTGGTTTTGCACTTTATCAAATAACCCAAGATCCACTCAGTTTAGGCTTCATTGCAGTCGTAGAACTGCTGCCTTTTATTGGCTTGTCATTTTTGGGCGGGCATTGGGCAGATCGATATAATCGTCAAAAGCTGCTGCAATGGAGCTTTAGTTTGAGTAGCAGCATTCCGCTGTTACTGATTGTGGTGTTTTATACTTTCCAGAACCAACAGATTGAGCAAAACACGCTACTCTGCTTGGTTTATTTTCTTATTTTTTGCTTAGGCATTTTGCGCGGAATATACAGCCCTGCATTTAATTCAATACGCCCTTTTTTAATCGCTCGTCGAGCGGAAAACAATGCCGCCACTTGGACCACTTCGATTTGGCAATTTGGAGCCATTGCAGCTCCGCTATGTGCGGGATTATTGCTGAGCCATGTTGGACTAATTACAACGCTAGGTGTTGTCTTTCTGTTGAGTTGTATCGGCAGCCTTGCTGTTTGGCGGCTCAATCCGCGAAGTTTTCCGACCTCGACACACAGCCAAGTTTTGCAAAGTTTAAAACACGCTTTTGGATTTATGCTGCAACAGCGCTTACTGTTCTGGAGCATGTTATTAGATCTTTTTACAGCCTTATTTTGTAGTGTCCTCGTGCTACTTCCAATCGTCGCTCACGATGTACTGCATTTAGGCGCCGAAGGCTTAAGCTTACTAAGAGCAGCACCAGCTATCGGCACGGCTATCATGATGTGTGTATTACTGCATTTTACGCCAAGCCAAAATGCTTGGCGCAATATGTTACTTGCCAGCATAGGAATCGCAATCGCGACATTTGTATTTGCCTTATCCACATCACTTTGGATATGTATCGCCCTGCTTATGCTGATTGGTGCTTTGGACAGCATCAGTATGGTGATTCGCCAGAATCTGTTACAACAACTCCCTCCTCAAGACTTACATGGTCGTGTTGCGGCACTCAACGGCATATTGGTCACTACGGGTAATCAAATGGGTGCGTTAAACAGCAGTATGGCATCACGTTATTTTTCCATTACCCCTGCATTACTCATCGGAGGCAGTCTATGTTTAAGTCTGTGTCTTTTCAGCTTTTTTCGTACCCGAGATTTACTCAAAACACCATCAAGTTATGAGAAATATACAATACTTACAACAGAAAAATAGAAGCTTACACAGAATATGCCTATGCTTATTTCATGCGTAATGAGTTTAGATAAGGATTGATTTTTATGGCAAAAACAACCGAATTGACCCATCGACTTTATACGCTGATTTATTTTGTGATCATCTTTGTCATCTTGGCGTATTGTGTGCTGAACGCCATGTATACGGTGATTATTGGGGGTACCACATTCTATCTCTTTGCCAGTTTTATACTGGTTCTACAGTGTATTTTTGCCTTACGAACTTCGCTGGATAGTCGCATTTACGCCAGTTTAGGACTGGTATTGCTGATTGTAGGATTGTTATATACCCACGGGCTGGATTTTTTGAGTCATTTAAAAGCGATTGTCCTGATTCCAGCGCTCATGCTGACCCTATTTGGTCTTGATAGTTTATATAAACACCCAACACGCTTGATGCTCTTGAAAATAGGACTGGTGATGGGTCTGCTGCTGCTAGCTTATAGCCAATATTATGAGTTGGTCGAACTACAAAACTACTATAACTCCCTGCACAATGGTGAAACTTGGCAGCAATTTGGAGCGTTATAAATGATGAATTAAAAAATTTAAAGTTTTGATATAAATTTTAAAAGAACATAAGCAATAGACTTAAATAATATATTATAAAAAACCGCCCTCAGGCGGTTTTTAAATTAGTCTAAAATTGCAGACCAAAGCGAGTAAAAAGCCTGAATATCCGATTCAAGGAACTCATCACTTTCAGCATCATAAACAAAAGATTTTTCTTCTAATAAATATTCGCCATCTTGTTCAATCAAATATTTTTTTAAGAAAGTTTTAAAGTTATTTGCTCGATCAGGGAAAACTTGTTCTCCATCAAAAAAGATCATAACAACCTCTAACTTACTAGATCAGGTATTATTCTAAAAAATTTATTGAAGTTTATCAATATAAGATAATTTATTGATAAATACATCACTGTTTTTAAAGAAAAACTATTTTGTATCTCCCCATACCCCCCTTAATCTGCGAGAAAATGAGCAACCCTATCTGACTAAAGTCAAATAATTTTACATTTAATCAACTTATGTATCTTTATTTTTAAATAATGTGATTTATTTTGCATTTTATAAAGTTCTATTTAAAATATAGAAAGGGATATTCCATGAGGTTCTATACTATGAATTTCGATGTATTCTTTTCTGCTAAAGACCGTACAGAAGCAATTGATACCGCAAAACAAATGGTCTTTTTACCTGAAAATTGTTATTTCCTTGAAAATACAACACCAAGTATAAGTTTTTATCAAAATCATGATAATGAAATTTTCGCTAAAGTTATTGTTTCTTATCAAAATTGTGTGACAGAACTGATTACCGA
Organism: Acinetobacter kanungonis; assembly: GCF_009939195.1. Taxonomy (GTDB): domain Bacteria; phylum Pseudomonadota; class Gammaproteobacteria; order Pseudomonadales; family Moraxellaceae; genus Acinetobacter; species Acinetobacter kanungonis. The sequence goes on from NZ_JAACKC010000001.1 coordinate 245,356, forward strand.
CAAACCCTTTACACTCAAGTTTCATGATAATGGTGTACATCAATTTTGGGAGTACGTTGATACTGGGACTAAAGAAACTTGGTTAATGTAATGTGACTTAAACAACAACATAGAACTATAAAATAAAAGGGAACTGTACTCATAGCAGTTTCCTTTTTTATGAGCCTATAGAAATTTTCCGTATATGGTATTTCTCTAAATAAGCGCAAATCAAGAAATTGTAGCTCTTTATCTACCTACATCTTGCTTGACTCTGAATGCTCTTAGAAATTATAGACGACTACTCTAAGACTTAAATATCTTATATTGATTATGATAATAATTATCATTACAATTAATTAAAACATTCATCTCCTTTTCACTTTCATAACTTGGATGTTTGAAGTGGCAAAGGTTACATATGGATTCAAAGACGCCTAGAAACTCATGGTTCAGTGATCAATTTCACTTACACCAATCCACCCTGTTATCTTGGTTTAAGCACAAACTACAACATCACCATCAGTCCGAAGATTTAAGTCAGGAAGTCTTCTATCGCGCGTTAAAAAGCCAATATCAGTATGAAAAGATTAAAGAACCGCAAGCATGGTTTATGGGGATTGCTAAACATGTGATCATTGATTACTGGCGGCGGCAGCATATTGAGCGACTGTATTTAGAGGCATTGGCTCAACTTCCAGAAGAAGCACACCCTTCCGTAGAACATGAGATGTGTATCCGCGAGACTTTATTGCAATTACATGTCTTATTAGATCAATTACCCACGCGGACTGCGCAAGTCTTCTTACTTTCCCAGCTTGATGGTCTAACCTATAAAGAAATCAGTCAAAAATTTAACATTTCAGAAGCCACAGTAAAAAGAGAAATGAAACACGCCTTTTTAGCCTGCCTAAGTCTCTCGTACCCATAAATGAGCACAGATTCATCATGCCCCCTTCATTAAAAATCTCAGATGAGATACTCAATACTGCGGCAGACTGGATGGTTCTACTGCACTCTGGAGATATGTCCAATCAAGTACAGCTTGAATTTGAACAATGGAAATCCCAGAGCCCTGAACATGCTTTAGCCATACAACATCTGGAACAGTTCACGCAAGGTTTGAGCCAACTGCCAACACAGATTCATCCCCAAACGTTGGTAGATTCCAATCAAAAATTTAAGACAGCTGTGAAACGGAACCTGATGCTGAGTCTTTCGGGTCTGGTGCTGTTAGGCAGTAGCTTGAGCCTATTGCCATGGGATAAGTGGCAATGCGATTTGCATACCCAAGTTGGGGAAATTCAAAATTTTAATCTAGAGGATGGCTCTCAACTGGTCTTAGCCAGTGATAGTTATGTCGATATTGAATATACCGCGCACACGCGACGGATCAAACTGATCGAAGGTGAAATCTTTATCCGAACGGCAAAGGATGTTCAGCATCGCCCTTTCTTAGTAAAAACCCAATCTGGTTTGGTTGAGGCACTCGGAACTGAATTTACTGTCCAGCAGGAGAAAAATAAATCCACCCACGTCGAGGTCTTTCAACATGCGGTGGCAATCCATCCTCATAAAAATACCCAAGTAAAAGTTCTTCAACAGGGACTGTCCGCTAGTTTTAATGATCATGAGATTTCATCAGCTCAACTGCTCCAGAATCAGCAGCCCTATTGGACTCAGCACCTGTTAGTCGTTGAAAACTGGCCACTAGACCAAGTCCTGAATGAACTTTATCGCTATCAGCACGGTATTTACCATTTGGAAGATGACTTAAAAAAACTCCCTGTTTCGGGCGTATTTTCACTAACCCACCCACACAACAGCATTGAAACACTGGCATATACCCATGCACTTGAGCTGAAAAATTACGGTCCATATTTACTCAATATCAAAAAAATTCAAAAAAAATGAGCTGTTTTTCTGAGTTATTCGACTTAGAGAGAAATAGCTGCTCAAATGAGAAAAATACATGAAGGACAATCAGGTTAAAAACACGTTAGCAATTGCTATACGTGCAGTGTTATTGGGGATTCCACTAATGGCAGGTAGCCTTGCCAGCACCACGGTTTATGCTGTGACTACCTATCCAGTCAATATCACCCAACTCCCTTTAGATGAAGCACTTAAACAGCTCGCGATTCAAACGGGAACCACCATTAGTTATGACGCCAAAACCCTTTCTAATATGCAGGGTAAAGCCCTCAAAGGAAATTACGCAGTCGATCAGGCACTGACAACTTTATTACAGCCTCATGCGCTGGTGGCAGTCAAAGTGACCAACGGTGGCTATAGCATTCAAGCCAACCAGCAAACACCGAAAGAAACCCGCATTATAAAATTAGAGACTATCCAAACCCAAGCGCACTCAACCAATAGTTTGAGTCAAGCTCAAATGCTTGAGGATGCAAACACTACCTATCTGCCAACCATTGCATTGAAAGCGCAATCCCATCCCCTTATCACTGAAAATTCAGGAACCTATAAGGCTGAGGCGAGTACAGCCGCGACGGGTTTAGCCTTATCGATAAAACAGACACCTCAATTGATCAGTGTCATTACCCGTCAGCAAATGGAAGATCAGCATTTGACACAATTGACGGATGTTGTGTCACAGGCAGCAGGTTTAAGCATTAATCAGAGTGGCAATATTGGTAGTGACAACTCCCCCATTTATGCGCGAGGACAAGCTGTAGACAGTTACTTGCTGGATGGCATCAAACTGCTCAGTTCTTATTCCAGTATTTTCCAAAGCCAAGATACCGCCCTGTTTGACCGTGTTGAAATTGTCCGCGGTGCAAATGGATTAATGACGGGTGCGGGAACAGCAAGTGCCAGTATTAATATGGTCCGCAAAAAACCATTACAAGATTTCAAAGCCTCCGTCAGTAGCAGCCTAGGCTCATGGGATACTTATCGTGCTGATGTGGATGTGTCCTCTCCACTAAATGATGCAGGAACGGTGCGTGGTCGAGCAGTTCTGGCATATCAAACGGGGGATTCCTATATTGATCGCTACAGTGAAGACCGTGAAATTGCCTATGGTGTGATAGAGGCTGACTTAAGCCCAAATACCAAAGCCAGCGTTGGTGCTAGTTATCAACAAATTGATATTTCAGGTATTGCACGCGGTGGTCTGCCCTCATTTTATAGTGATGGCAGCTTGATAGATTGGTCACGCTCAGATTCTGCTGCGGCTAGTTGGACTTATTCCGACCGCACCACCACTGCCTACTTTGCCGATATTGAACACCACTTGAATGATCGTTGGAGCATTAAAGGCACAATTTCTCGAACCGAAACCGCTTCAGATGAAGTGGTTGGATATACCTATTCCCGTTCAGGCATAGATAAAGTTACGGGTGCTGGTGCAATGCTGTATGCAACACGCTGGGATTATAAACCCACCCAAGACTTGTTTAACCTTACCCTAAACGGAAGTTTTGATCTGTTTAATCAAACCCATGACGTATTTTTGGGCACCACCTATACCAAAAGTGAAAATAAACGACCAACCTATTCGGGTTGGAATAATGCCTATACATGGAACAGTGATTTGGACAATATTTTTACTTGGGATGGCACCACACCGAGTCGTCCTGAAACCATGATTGATGGCTGGTATAGCAATGATGAAACCAGCCAATCTGTATTTGGTGCAATTCGCCTTAAGCTTGCTGATCCGCTTGCAATTATTTTAGGGACACGTGTCGAAAACTGGGAACGCATTGACGGCGACTATTCTTCATCTGACCAAACCACCACCTACGCGAAACGTCAAGAAAATGGAGAAGTTATTCCCTACTTTGGCATTACCTATGATTTTAATGAGCACTGGACAGGATATGCGAGTTATACCAATATTTTTTCCCCTCAAGACAAGAAAACCAGTACTGGAGGATATATTGAGCCTTTAGTCGGAAATAGTACTGAGCTTGGCATTAAGGCAGACTTTTTTGATCACCAATTGAATTTTGGAGCTGCGATTTATCAAACCCAAGAAGACAACAAAGCCATCGCAATCACCAATGTCTATGCTCCCGATGGATCTCAAGCCTACCGCACAGAATCTGGCACTGAAAGCCGTGGGTTTGAACTGGAAACCACAGGTAAATTGACTGATGTGTGGTTAGTGTCAGCCAGTTTTACACGCAATCTATCTGAAGATAATCAGGGAAATAATCTCAACAGTAATATTCCCAACAATACTGCCAAATTATTTAGCACTTATACTCTGCCTTATCTCAATGAAGCCCTAACCATTGGTGGTGGTCTGCGTTGGCAAAGCGATATTTATTCAGACAATGCTGGACCTACCAAAGTGAAGTTTACACAGGACAGTTATGCCATCGTAGACTTAATGGCGCGCTATAAAGTGAATGAAAACTTATTGCTGAACTTTAAATTGAATAATCTGTTTAATGAGAAATATCACCTATCGACCACCAATAGCTATTATGGAGCACCGACCAACTTTAATGTGGGCGTTCGCTATCAATGGTAGGTAATCATCATTTTTAAATAAGATGACTGAATCAAATTAAAATCAAATGCTCTATTGAATAAATAATAAGTCTATTCTGTAGAGCATTGTCAGATTCATCAGAGCGATTCCCGATAATAACTCAGCGTCTATTCTTGCCCATTTCCTGATCAGTAAATATCCCTAAGCTCCCCTAACACGAATATAAAATCCACTAAGTCACTACGTTAAATGAATGCAATGGTTTGTGATTATGAATCAAGATACTGTACACCCGACATATCAGCATGTGCTTCAACTATACGATTCTCTACTTTACTAGTAGATCATATTGGATATTTCGATTTTGTAAGGTTTTTTCTTAGATGCTTCAATAACAATCGCTTTAAACAACTGATCAATTTTTTTTCGATACATTTATAGTTATCAAGGATGAGATCTAAGAGTATCTTCAATGTTGTATCGAACATCTTCTTGTCGTTAGCTGGCTCTGATGCTTCGTAATCTGCAGTTTTGCACCAGATCCTTGTGTTTTACGTAGTCGCCATAAAAAGCCCCTTCGTTATGAATAGGGCTAATATGCGGAGTATTAAGTTCAGATTTGTTGAATATAAATAGTTTGGTTATGCACGTTTATACATTTCCTTATATATTTTTTGCTGCTCAAGGAATTTCTGATATGCCATTTTCACTATATGAGGCACTTTTAAGGTGAGGAATTCATTGGTCACTGGAATATCAACGCTAGGATTTACATAGGTTAGATGCGGCTCAATCGTTTTAAATTTTTTAATTATTTCCAAATTACGGTCTACAGCATATTGAATATCTTCTTTCCTAAAAAAAGATGCTTTAAAGCGAGGATCCTCAACAATAATAATATCTAAACCCCAATAATTAACAGGGTTATTCTGAGCATCTCTAATTAGGGGGTGATGAACAGCTAAAGCCCATTGTGACAAACTTCTTAATTCATTTGGGTTCAAAAATATTAGTTCAGCATTTTCTAAATATTTATCACTATAGGCAATAATTTTATCTGCAAGCGAATGATGACTCATTTTCATTAACTCCATTTAAATTATTAATTTTTTTCCATTTATAATCAAAACATGAGGTTAAGCCATACCAAATTAGCAAATATACAAGCAAAGTTGCATCCCGATTTTTGGGTAAATTCTATTCAATTTATTACCAACAATCTGTTAAATCACCTACCAACAAACTCAATTAGGCAGCCCCCAAAATAAAGCAAATCATTCCCCAAAACTCAATCATTGCATCACGATTGCCATAAATAGGTATACCGCCATTGCCACAAGATCATAAAAATCACGATCATGGTTAGACGAGTTGAAGTGAATGAAATTGTGAAGGAAAAATGATAAATAAAGTTAAATTAAAGCTTGAAGAATACTGATCTCAATTAATTGCTTCGGATATCAGTTTGGTCAACTCGATTGATGCTGCGACCATTCTTGGTTTTAAGCCAAATAACCTGCGTGTTTGGGCGAGTCAAGGAAAAGGCGATTTGAAACCTGTGATGACAGGCAATGGCGAAAAATGGTGACTGACGGACATTCGCAATTTAGTGGGTGTATAAAGCCGACAGATAAAATCAATAATCTCAAACCTCCAAATGGAGGTTTTTTATTGCCCATATATCTCAGCCACCGACATTCTCGTCTTTATTAGAAATATTTTGAGTGCTTACATGGATTCTAAAAACAAAAAACCACTTAGGATTAGTGCACCTAAGTGGTTGTTTTATTTGGTGGGCCCACCCAGACTCGAACTGGGGACCAACGGATTATGAGTCCGCTGCTCTAACCGACTGAGCTATAGGCCCAAATATAAGTTAATGAAATTAAATCAATAACTTGAAGACTGAGCAATACTAGCGATGTTTGATTAAATAAGCAAGTTTTTTGCGGCAGTTGTTTGAATATCTGCTATATACTTATTTAATCATCGTGAAGTATTGACTACGTGAGTGATTTTAGCGATGTCATAAAAAAGAGTAAAGCTAACATAGACATTTTTTGACCAAACCGAATCAGAATCATCGACTTATTTTTTAGATGCTTTTCTTTACAGTCAGCTTTTTTTACTGTTTAGAATAATATGAAGGTTTTATATGCCAAACCCTACTGCAAATATCAATTTAATCATCAATCTAGTACAGCAGGGCTTGGATCAGATCTAACGAATTACCAGCCTAACTGCTTGTTCAAAGTCGCAGAATCGTAGTAGTCACCTTGGTAAACAATTTTGTCGTTTTTAACACGAACAAAGCTGACACCTTCAAAGTTAATTGGCTTGTTTGTTGCAGGTGTATCTTTGCTCCATGCACCAGTGTTATCCCCAGTAAAGCGCCATTGGAAAGAAATACCATCTTTACTCTCAATTGGCGTACTGGTCATTTCCCACTTTAAATTAGGTACAGCATTAATAAATACGCTAATCACGTTATCTCGTGCTGCCTCTTGTCCTTTCTGAGGTGTACCTACAGCAGCATCATAAAATACGCCATCTTTAGCAAAATAAGAGGCGGCTTGGTTAGGATTATGTTGATTCCATGCTTTCATATAAGATTCAACCACCTGTTTCGGAGGTACAGCAGCATGTGCAACTGTTACACCTGCCATTACAGGAACTAAAACCAGTGCTTGTAAAATATTTTTCATGTGTCTTCCCTTTTAGAAAAAATATGCAAATTGCATGATGATCCCAAATTCATCATGCTAAAAATTAGTCTTCGTATGCACTCATCACGTGTTTAACGCGGGTGTATTCTTCAAATCCGTAGCTGGATAAGTCTTTGCCGTAGCCCGACTTTTTAAATCCACCATGTGGCATTTCCGCAGTGAGTGGAATGTGCGCATTGACCCAGACCGTACCAAAATCCAAATCACGGCTGAAACGCATGCTGCGACTATGGTCATTTGTCCAAACGCTGGACGCCAGACCAAATTCAACATCATTGGCTTTGTCTAAGGCATCTTCCTCATCTTTAAAGGTTTGGATGGTTACAATCGGTCCAAAAATTTCATTTTGAATGGCTTCATCGTGTTGTTCTAAACCGCAGATGATGGTTGGTTCAAAATAGTAGCCCGCGTATTGCGTCACTTGTTTTCCACCTGTCACAATTTTGGCATGTGCGGGTAAACGATCCAAAAAGCCTTGAATATGAACTAACTGTCTTTGGTTGTTTAAGGCACCATACAAAGCGGTTTCATCATCAGGTAAACCACAGTGGATTTTTTTGGTCTTTTCCAGCATTTTTTCCATAAACGCTTCATAAATGCTTTCTTGCACCAATACACGTGCCGCAGCCGTACAGTCTTGTCCCGCATTAAAGAAACCCGCGACAGAAATTGCATCGGTGGCTTTTTCAAGATCCGCATCTTCAAATACCAGTACAGGAGCTTTACCACCGAGTTCCAAATGTGCCTTTGCCAAGTTACTTGCAGCAGACGCTGCCACTTGGAGTCCTGCACGCACTGAGCCTGTAATGGAGACCATTGCAGGAACAGGATGTGACACCACTTTTGAACCTGCATCTGCCAGACCTAAAATGACATTGATCGCACCTTTCGGAAAAAACGGTGCTGCAATTTCTGCCAGAAGCAAGGTACTGTTTGGTGTTGTATCACTTGGTTTGAGAACCACCGTATTACCAGCAGCTAAAGCAGGCGCAATTTTCCAAACCGCCATCATTAATGGATAGTTCCACGGTGCAACTTGCCCAACCACGCCAATCGGCTCACGTCGAATACTGGAAGTAAAGCCTTCTAAGTATTCACCTGTCGATTTACCTTCTAGGCAGCGGGCAGCACCTGCAAAAAAACGAATATGGTCTGCCGAAGTTTTAATTTCTTCAGCGGCAATCATATGTTTAAGCTGACCCGTTTCTAAACTTTGTACATCAACCAGCTGGTCTGCATGGGTTTCTAGCGCATCTGCGAAAGCCAATAATGCTTTTTGACGCATAGATGGAGTTGAACGTCTCCAGACTTTAAATGCAGCTTTTGCACAATCATATGCATAATCAACATCTTGTTGTGTTGCATTTGGAGATTGAGCATAAATCTGACCATTAACAGGACTAATTAAATCAAAGAATTCGATCCCTGTTGTTTGAATAAATTCACCGTTAATAAAATGTTTTAATTGTTTAACGTGCATTTGAACAGATCCATTCGCCTGTCCTAAATTTTCACCAATATGAAGGTCTGTCATGCAATTTCCTTATTCCGCAATTCAATAAAATATCTTTCTATTCACCACAACTGCTTATGTATTATTTCTATTTTTTCTTGTCAAGGAAAAATATTTTCACATATCTATTGCAATACAATATATATTTCCATTATTATATGTACATATTTTAAATATTATCATCGCTTTTTTGATGATTAAATAACAATTAAATTATTGAAAAATATAAAAATAAATAAATTAAATTCCAAAAATTACATCTATACAAATATGTACAGTTATTTTTCTTAATTTTCACAAAAAAAGATATTTTTTCCCAAATTGGCTCCTTGTCAAATTGCCAAATTGGCTCTCGTTTGCCTTTCCGAAAACCGACAAATTAAGTCCTGTAAATACCTTGCGGTTTGAAAAAATTTTCCCTCTACAGGTATTTTTTGAATCAAAACCGCAAATAAGAAATATCTTTTAAAACCAAAAAATCAATCTAAGCAGTTGATTAGGATGATTTTCTTAAGTTTCTTCTATCTTTATAGAAACTTTTTACAGCCAGATGAATCGATACCCCAAACAGGATTGGGCGTATTTAAAAATACAGATGTATTGAACTTTTTTGCACAATAAGGAAATTGCATGACAGACCTTCCTATCGGTGAAAATATAGGACAATCGGAAAGTTCCGACACAATCCAATCTTCACAATTTGAACGATCAATCGGATTAATCTCAAATTTCTCACTTGGTTTTACTTATTTATCGCCATTAACGGCAGTGTATTCATTATTTGCACTTGCAATTACTCTTGCAGGTCCGCCATCTATCTGGTGGATTATGATCGCTGCATTTGGACAACTCTTGGTGGCGATTGTGTTTGGTGAAACCGCCTCACAATATCCAATCACAGGCGGTCTATATCCTTGGGCGCGTCGTCTGTGGGGCAGAAAATACGCATGGATGGCGGCGTGGATTTACCTTTGGGCTTTAGTCGTTACCGTCACTTCTATTGCGGAATATAGCGCTGGTTTTGTGGCGTCACTGTTTAGCTACGAAGCCAACGCCATGAACAGCTTATTGACCACCATCGTATTGCTCATCTTATGTATGGTGGTGAATATGTCGGGCACCAAAAACCTGGCACGCGTTGCGCGTATTGGTTTCTGGTGTGAGATCGTAAGTGTAATTGCACTGGGGATCTACTTATTGATTTTCCACCGTGCTCAACCCTTCTCTATCGTGTTCGATACGATGGGCGTATTGGCACAGAATGGTTCTTATACCACGGCGTTCTTCTCTGCATCCCTACTGGGTTTATTCATGTTCTTCGGTTTTGAAGCCTGCGGTAACGTGGCTGAAGAAGTCAAAAATCCAAGTCGTCAGATTCCTGTTGCCATGATTTTAAGTATTGTATTTGGTTGCATTTCGGCAATGGTGTCTGTATTGGGTTATTTACTTGCATCACCTAACTTACAAGCCATTGTAAATGGTCAAGTAACTGATCCAATTCCGTTTATTTTACGTGATGCCTTGGGAACCCATGGTGCGAATCTGTTTATCGTGATTGCGATTATTGCGATGTTGTCTTGCATCTTGTCTTTACAAGCAGCACTCAGCCGTCTGTTGTTCTCGTTTGCACGAGACCAAATGCTGCCGGGTAATCAGTGGATTGCTAAATTATCGAAGCAAAATGTACCTGATAACGCGATGATTTTAAGCTGCTTATTGCCTTTAATTTTCTGTGTTGTGGTTTATTTCTCTCCAGATAACTTAGCGCGTATTACGGCCTTTGCGGTCATTGGTATTTATGTTTCTTTCCAAATGGTGGTCTTTGCTGCACTCAAAAATCGCTTAAAAGGCTGGAAACCTGCGGGTGAATGGAGTGTGGGTGCATGGGGCTTACCGATTAATGCACTGGCATTGATTTACGGTGTTGGCGCAATTTTCCTCCTTGCTCAACCCGCAGATGCAGCATCCTTCTTTGACAGTTGGATTGTACTCATTGGCTTGGCTGTGGTGATTGGTAGTGGTCTGCTTTATATGTTCATTGCAAAACCCTATGGCAAATCACAAGCACCTGAAAATGACGCATTGTCTTATGCCGCTGAACTTCGTCAAAAACGCAATTCAGTTTAATCAACTCTGAACATCGGCTTAACGATCACGTCCCAACCCAATCCTAGAATGTACCTTCTACCGAAAAATTGATCAGTACATTCTAGCGTTAAGCCTGATGATCAAAATCACGCGTGAAATGGCTGAATTAGCGCATATCAGTGTCATGCCACTCAAATGATCCTGATGCCGATCTAAAGCCGTTTATGTCATGGATGACGAATCTGAACAGATTCAAAAATTACAGGTTATAAGAAATGGACAATCACAACCTTAATGTTCGTAAACTCACCTTATGGCAAGTCATTATTGTCGGCATTGCCTATATGACGCCCATGACAGTGTTTGACACTTTTGGCATTGTCTCGGATGTCACCAGTGGTCGCGTTCCCCTTGCCTATATCTTTGCACTGGTCGCCATGTTACTGACGGCATTTAGTTATGCTCGCCTCAGTCAGCAAACAGAGCGTCCCGGTTCAGCCTATACCTATACCGCAGAAAGCTGTGGTACTGCGGCAGGTTTCTTTGTCGGTTGGTGTTCATTACTCGATTACATCTTATTGCCATTAATCAATGCCTTATTGGCTGGCATCTACCTGAATGCACTCATGCCCGCCATTCCTTATGCCGTCTGGGTGTTCATTGCAGCAGGATTAGTGACATTAGTGAATTGTTTTAGAATTCATATTCTTGCCAATCTTTCTCTGCTGTTTGTGTTCGTGCCTTTAATCATGTTGGTAATCTTTATCTATCTGGTGATTCATGGCATCAGCAGCAATGGCTATGAACATGTTCTGACCTTAACCCCATTATTCAATGGCGATAGCAGCATTATTCCTTTAATTACGGGTGCCTCAATTCTGTGCTTCTCGTTTTTAGGTTTTGATGCAGTCACCACCTTATCTCATGAAACCCACAACCCGAAAAAAACCATTCCACGTGCGGTCATGCTGACAACCTTAATTGGTGGCGTAATCTTCATTTCAGCCTCATGGTTTATTCAGTTGTATTTCCCAGACAATTCAAGATTTAAAGACCCAGAAGCGGCATTACCTGAAATTGCCTTGTATGTCGGTGGCGCATTATTCCAAGCGGTTTTCCTTGTGGGACAAATCATGAATACCGCGGCATCGGGTTTGGCTTCACACGCCAGTGCTGCGCGCCTAATTCACATCATGGGTCGTGATGGTATTTTTCATAAAGGCATTTTCGGTGCATTCAACCATAAATTAGGCACGCCTTTATATTCAGTGCTGACCATCGGTTTAATTTCGATGACGGCCATGTTTTTAGATTTATCGACTGTGGTGAACCTGATTAGTTTCGGCGCTTTAATTGCCTTTACTGCGGTGAATTTCTCGGTGTTTATGAAATTTTATGTACAGGACAAACAACGCGCGGGATTCAAATATTTCGCCTTGAATCTGTGCTTACCCCTCTTATCCGTCTTATCGATTGTCGCGATGTGGGTCAATTTAGAATCCAGCGCCCTACATTTTGGCGGTGCTTGGCTGGCTTTAGGGATCGTGCTGTTTATTTATAAGAAACTGCGTAAACAAAGTATCGTCCTAAGCAATGCTTAAAAAGACGAATAAAATGAATAGAGAGTTAAATATGTCAATCAATGTCACAAAACCGAAATTACTCCAAGATGTTGCCTTTAAAGCCAGTCACTATCAACAGACAGGTAAGGAATGGAACTGGATTGCTCCTACAAATGGACAGTTTGATCACCCTGCCAATTATTATGAAAGCTCCTTGCAAGACTGGAACACTTTCCCCGCGCTCAATAGCAATATTGAATGTGATGTCGTGGTCATTGGCGGTGGATTATTAGGATCCTCTGCGGCACTGCATTTAGCAGAACAAGGCATTGATACGGTCTTGGTTGAAAAAAACCGGATTGGCAGTGCGGCTTCAGGACGTAATGGCGGCCAGCTCACTCCGGGTTTGGCGCGTTGGGAAGCCGAAACTATGGCTGAACACTTTAGCTTTGAAGATGCGAAAAAGTTATGGCATTTCACCTCAACCGAAGCTATGGCTTTAATTGACAGTATTAGCGAAAAATATGACCTAGATTTACAACGTAAACGCGGGCATATTACCGCTGCGGTACACTCAGGGCATTTAGATGCTTTACGTGACGGCATGCAGGCGCGTGAATTTTTAGAAGACAAAAATACTGCAATGCTGAGTCAGGCTGAATTACGCAAGCACATCCAATCCTCAAATTATTTTGGTGGCTTGTTGGATCACTTAGGCGGACACATTCATCCCTTAGCCCTAACCCGTGGTTTGGCGTATGGTTTTTGCCAAAATGGCGGAAAAATCTATGAACAAACAGAGGTCATTTCTATACAAGAACATGCCGATGGGGTTTATGTCAGTACTACCAACGGTATGATTAAGGCGCGTAAAAGTGTGGTGATGGCGGTGCATCACGCTTCGTTTAAGTTATTAGAACAACGTAGCCAAACCACCATTCCTTTCTATACTTATGTGTGTACCACCGCTCCATTAGAAGTGGATTTAAAAGAATTACTACCAACCGATATGCCTGTGTATGACACCCAGTTCCAGATCGATTATTACCGTGGTGTATCTCAAAACCGTTTACTGTTCGGCGGTGAAGGTACTGGTTCATGCTGGGGGCCGGAACAAACCCATGACTATTTGCTCGGAAGAATCCAGCATGTATTCCCGCAACTAAAACAAGTCAAAATTGATTTTGTCTGGAGCGGCACTACAGATTTAACCGTAAATGGAGCGACAGACTGCCGTAAGTTTGGAGATAAATATTCGATCTATTCGGTGCAAGGCTGGAGTGGTCATGGCGTGGCGCAAACTGTCCGCATTGGGAAAGCCATTGCCGATGATTTCTGTGGTCGTTCAGATGATTTTGACATGCTCACTAAAATCCAGCATATCAATATACCGATGGGTCGTGCACTCGCTCCGATTGTGATTCCGATTGCCAAGAGCATGTATGGCATTGGCGCGATGATTAATCCCGGGAAAATGGTGTCGTTCTAAAGCGTACTTCTGCCCTATTGATGGCTGCCTTTGTGCAGCCTTTTTAGTTTGATTGTTAGACTATTCTTTCGCTTTACAGCTTTTACGCTTGAGATGGATCAACGTGGAAAAGTTTGAAATGGCAACCTGCTCAAATATTTTTTTATGTGCAGAATAGTCAAGTCGATGCCTTAACGTCAATACAAAAGCACCCATTTTATTGGAAGAATAAATTCGAAAAGGATTGAAGTAATGAAAAGAGTTTAGCGAATAGTTAAAACGGAATAGCGAATAGAAATACAATAATCAAATAATTAAGACTATGATTTAATGCCTTTTTTCTTACGGGAGTCAAGATAAAATTCGATTAATGACCAAATCACAATGAGCAAGAAAAAGAATAATACCAAGAGAAAAGCTGAAACATACGTCATATTGTTCAATCCTAAACTTACTTGGGTAAAACGACCGATAGGCAATGAAACTCCATTTCATCTACGACAAAAGTCTAATACGGTTTAGGAGCGATGAATAGTGATTTTTTTCAATTAACTGATACTTTTTTCCAATAAATTCAGAGCTAAAAGCGATTAATCCAGCGAATTCAAACGTTTTTACGCGAATCCATCACAAAACAAAATTGCAAAAAATATACATCCGTATTTTATTATTTGAATTACGGCATTCCAGCCATTGACCTTATTTTAAAATAAGAAGACATTAGCAGGCTTGATTAACCCCATAACATTTAGATTTGCTATGTTAAAAAAAATGATTGGTGAGTCCGCATTTAAACTTGCGGGTTGGCAATATCACGTAGAACCCAATACGCTCGAAAACAAACAGGTGATTGTTGGCTTTGAACACACCTCAATGATGGATGCCGTTTTGTCTATCGCCTTGTTCCAGATCTATGATATTAAAATCCATACACTCATAAAAAAAGAACTGTTCAAAGGACCGATGAAACCACTGCTGGAAGCTTTAGGTGGTATCGCAGTAGATCGCAAATCCAATCAGGACATCGTGGGACAAATGGTCGACCTATTTGCTTCACATGAAAAATTCAATTTAGTGATTGCCCCAGAAGCAACGCGCGCCAAAAATGGTGAAGCACGTCGACCAATCCGCACTGGCTTTTGGCATATTGCCAAAGCAGCAAATGTGCCGATTGTACTGATGTATGCCAATTCGCAAACCAAACAAGGCGGTATTTTTGGCAAAATTTACCCAACCGAACTGCACCACGACCTTGCTCTGATGCAAAAGCTCTATAAGGAAAATGTCGGTCTGGACATCGTCATTCCTGAACCCAAATAGTTGCTGCTAATTGTATAAAAACTCAAACTTAAGCCCTTTCTCACAAAAAAGGGCTTATGGTAGAATCTGCACAATTTGATTTGGCATACAGCCAATCTACAAGGAGCATATTTCGCATGGCGGGTCATTCCAAGTGGGCTAATACTAAGCATCGTAAAGCAAAACAAGATGCGAGCCGCGCTAAAGTATTCACAAAATTCATTCGTGAAATCGTTACAGCTGCCCGTTTAGGTGGTGGTGATGTTGCGTCTAACCCTCGTTTACGTGCTGTCGTTGAGAAAGCATTAGTCGCAAATATGACGCGTGATACGATCAACCGTGCAATTCAGCGCGGTGTTGGTGGTGAAGAAAATACAGATTTAAAAGAAGTCACTTACGAAGGTTATGGCGTTGGTGGTGTGGCTGTTATTGTTGAAACCATGACAGACAACTTAAACCGTACTGTGCCAGATGTTCGCCATTGTTTCTCTAAAACAGATGGCAACTTGGGTACTGCGGGTTCAGTAGCGTATATGTTTACTAAACGCGGTGAGATTACTTTTGAAGATGTATCTTTAGAAGACAAAATCATGGACGTGGCTTTAGAAGCAGGCGCTGAAGATATTGAAGTGGCTGAAGATGAAATTTTAGTCATCACAACCCCTGAGTCTTTTGGTGAAGTTCAAGATGCGCTTACAGCAGCAGGTTTAAAATCTGACAATGCTGAAGTGGTGATGAACCCTTCAACGAAAGCATTGATTACAGATGTTGATCAAGCGAAAAAAATCGTGAAAATGATTGATATGTTTGAAGATTTGGATGACGTGCAAAACGTTTATACTAATGTTGAATTCACAGATGAAGTTTTAGCGCAACTCGATGCTTAAACCTGTCAACATAAAAAACGCGCAATTTGCGCGTTTTTTATTGTCTAAAAATACAGAAACTTGTTCTGCATTAAATGCTCAAAATTAAACTTTATTTAATAAGCCACGACAGTTAAAGACGTCATATTCCTTAATCACGAAACTGGAATGTAGCGCCACCACATGCTCAATCTTACCAATCCGATTCAGCAAAATCTGGCTGTAATTTTCCATATCCCGAGCAATCACTTCGACAATAAAATCTGCCGACTGCCCTGTCACTAAAAAGGCATTAATCACTTCTGGAATGCTTTCCAACTCTTCCAAAAATTTAGAGAAGGTATCGCTATCATGCTTGCTTAAAGACACTTGCAGTAACACATGCAAGCTAAAACCGAGTTTTTGATAATTAATATCACGACGCACATTGGTCATGACATTGGTGTCAATCAAATGCTTAATACGGCGATGCACAGAGCTCACGGAAAGATTGATTCGCTCTGACAATTCATTCAGATTCACATCTTCATGGGTTAAAATTTCCAGAATTTGTTTATCAAAGCGGTCTAATTCCATTACTGGCTCCAAATTAAAAAATTGAGTGCAGACAACAACTCAGGTATGAATTATTTGAGTTTCTCAAGATCTCTGCTCAACATCTGAAAATGATTATTTCGCTTATTCCGTTAAAAAGAAAGTCATTGTGCGACTTATTTTTAGCAAATGCGGTATTTATAGAAATTTAATGAAATAAATGCGCATTTGTCTAAACTAGATTTCATTCTTGAGGCAGTTCTGCGAGTTTATTTTCACTTTATTTAAGAAGAAATGAATTACATACCACGCCAGTCGACGCGTGCATTGCGTTCAGTCTGATAAACACGTTGCACATACTGCCCCAAAGGCAAGTCTAAAAATTGCTGCTTAAAGGCATAAAATTCTTCAGAACTTCCAGAAATATAATCTTCTTCACGCTCCCACGGCGTGCCTGCAATTTCCAGAAGTGGTGCCAGCATTGAACACACTGAAATATCTGCCAGTCCCAAACGCTCACCGACAAAATAACGACCGCCATTTTCAAGTAATTTCTGATTCAACACAGCAATTAATTGTTCCATTTGGTGTTTGGAATATTCGACTTTTTCAGCATCTAATTGATAACTTTTCGATACTAATGTTCTTAAAATCGGTTTAGAAAACTTTTCAAATTGACGCAAATAGCCTTTTTCACCAATCATGATGTCTAAGGTTTCATCGCTTTCAGACAGGCTCTGTGCCAAGCCCCAACGGCGCACATGCAACCCCAGCTCAGATGCCAAGGCATTTATTTCTAATGCCATTTCTCTTAAATGTGGGTCTGCTCTTAATAAGGCATGTTCAGGATAGGTCTGGTCTAAATACAAGGCGATCTGGGTAGAATCTGCAATCCAATACTCATTGTCTTTTAATATCGGCAGTTTGTTCTGCCCTGTTTTGAGTTGAGCAAAGGCTCGATGCACACCCGGAATTAAATTCTGTGCCACATAGTCCAGTTGTTTATGATCGAGTAACCAGCGAGCTTTCTCACAATAATGAGATAAAGGGAACTGGTATAAAATTCGCATAAACACTCCAAAAGATGCTGGGACATTGATTTATCGAGAAAACCAACGCTTTCAGTCTGTTACTTTAGACAGTCAAGCCCAGAAAAACAATGTACTTTTTATCCCAAAATAAACACCTGCTGTTCTTGCACAGTCATACATTTTTATGCCTTGAATATCTTAAAACTTGATAATTCTCAATTTTTTAAATTTACAGCAATTTATTAAAAAATATTTTCCATATAAAACAGCAATTTAATTTATCTGATTTTATTCAAACCTTTCCATTTAAAGTTTTAAACATCGTTTTTCATAAGTACAGAAAAATCAATCATTTAATTTTGTAAGGCTCGACACTTAAGATTTGGAGATTACTTTAAAGGTGTCACCATGGCTTATCTCAATTCAAAAAATATACAGATCATCAAAAATGATCAGGATGCAATTAATGCAGCGTATCAAGTTGCAGACTTTGCCCTCGAAGGTCGCAATTATCGAGATCAAACGCGAACCTTGCCTTTTGCCGAAATAGAACAATTTAGCCAAAAAGGTTTGGGTGGTTTAAGAATTCCAAAACAATACGGCGGAGCGTATGTCTCCAATAAAACACTGGCACGTGTATTCCGCATTCTGAATAAAGCCGACTCCAGTGTCGGGCAAATTCCGCAGAATCAAATTAGCCTGCTGTATTTAATTGACCTGATGGGCACTGAAGCGCAAAAGCAGTTTATCTTTCAGCAAATTCTAGATGGTAAACGCTTAGCCAATGGTGGACCCGAACGCCATACCAAAGACTCGAAAACACTGAATACCAGCTTAAGCATAGAAAATGGTCACTATTATCTACAAGGTGAAAAGTTCTACTCAACGGGTAGTAGTTTCGCGCATTGGTTAGCCATTAAAGCCATTCACCCCGAAGGTCATGTGGTGCTGGTACTGGTAGATCGTGAAGCTCAAGGCGTTGAGGTGATAAATGACTGGGATGGTTTTGGACAGCGTACTACATCTAGCGGCTCAGTCCGCCTTAATCAGGTGAAAATTGATCCCTTTCTGATTTTTGATGAACGCATCTTAACCGCGACACCAACCTATCGCGGGGCGTATTCACAACTTTTACAAGCTGCAATTGATGTCGGCATTGCTGAAGCAGCCTTTGAAGATACGCTGGCAGCCGTCAAAAAGGCGCGCCCAATTGTCGATGCGCAAGTAGAAAAAGCCAGTTTCGAACATTACACCTTACAGGAAATCGGCAAGCTGCAAATTCAGCTTGAAGCTGCCATTTTACTGCTGGATGAAGCCGCAGAATATTTAGATGAATTAGATCAACTTAATAACGTAACTGATGAACAAGCCACCCGCGCATCTATTTTAGTGGCTGAAGCCAAAATTTATGCCAATGATGCTGCACTCAATATCTCCGAAAAACTGCTCGAATTGGGGGGTAGCCGTTCCAGTTTAAGTCAATTCAATTTAGATCAGCACTGGCGTAATGCACGTGTACATACCCTCCATGATCCTGTGCGCTGGAAATTACATGCGCTTGGCGATTATTACCTGAATCATAAATTACCTGCGCGCCATGCATGGATTTAAGGAGAACAAAATGACTTCCTATCAAAGTATTTCCCCAGCACAGGCAGCGCAACTTGCACCTGCTCATATTATTCAATCGGACACCGAAGCATTGGAAATTGCCCATGCCTTAGCCGAACAATTCAAACACAATGCAATTGTTCGCGATGCAGAACGCATCTTGCCGTTTGAGCAAATTGAAGCCTATAGCCAATCTGGATTATGGGCGATGACTGTGCCCAAACAATATGGCGGTGCCGAGGTTTCAAGCTATACGGTGGCACGGATTATTGCCCTCATGAGTGGTGTCGATGGTTCAATCGGTCAAATCCCACAAAACCATTTCTATGCTTTGGAAGTATTACGTAACACGGGTACTGAGCAACAAAAACAAAAGCTTTATCGCGAAGTGTTGCACGGTGCCCGCTTTGGCAATGCCCTTGCAGAATTTAAAACCAAGAATGCTACACAAAAACAAACTTCCATTTCCCCTACAACCGATGGTTTCATCGTCAACGGGGAAAAGTTCTATTGCACGGGCAGTTTGTTTGCACATCGTATTCCAACCTTGGTCAAAGATGCGGATGAACGCGAGTTTCTTGCTTTTATTCCTCGTGATAGTAAAGGCGTAGAACTGATTGATGATTGGTCAGGATTTGGACAACGCACCACGGGCAGCGGTACGGTTAAATTCCATCAAGTCTTTGTCTCTGCGGAAGATGTGATTCCGTTCGATCAAGCATTTTTACAACCGACTTTGGTGGGTCCTTTTGCCCAGATTATGCATGCCGCGATTGAAACAGGCATTGCACGTGCTGCCTTTGAAGAAACCTTGGTTCGTGTGCGTAAAGCCCGCCCTTGGATTGATTCAGGCGTAGAAGCTGCAACCCAAGACCCACTGACCTTATTGGAACTGGGGCGTATCGTGGCAGATGTGCGTGCCAGTGAAGTCTTGTTAAAACAGGCAGCACGCTCGATTAACGCAGCCAAACCACAACCCACCGAAGACAACATCACTCAAGCGTCTTTAGATGTTGCCAAAGTTCGCGCACATAGCAGTGAAACGGCACTGAAAGCCTCTTCCAAACTGGTTGAACTGGCAGGCAGTCGTGGTAGCCAACGTACAGATGGTTTAGACCGATTCTGGCGCAATGCCCGCGTACACACCCTGCACGATGCGGCTCGCTGGAAATATTACTTCATTGCAAATTACACACTCAACGGCATTCGCCCTCCACGTCGGGGGACCTTGTAATGACAAAACAAACGCCAAAACAGATTCTTTTAAATGCTTTCGATATGAACTCGGTTGGGCATATCAATCATGGTTTATGGACGCATCCACGAGATCAGTCGCACCGATTTAATGAACTCAATTACTGGACTGAACTGGCGAAAACGCTGGAGCAAGGCTTATTTGATGGTTTGTTTATTGCCGATATTACCGGTGTTTACGATGTCTATCAGAACGGGATTGATCTCACCCTAAAAGAATCGATTCAGTTGCCGAGTCATGATCCAAGTACTTTGGTTTCAGCCATGGCTGCCGTCACGCAACATTTGGGCTTCGGGGTGACGGTTAATTTGAGCTATGAAAATCCGTATCAGTTTGCCCGTCGTTTTGCCAGTTTAGATCACCTGACTCAAGGTCGAATCGGCTGGAATATCGTGACGGGTTATTTAGACAGTGCGGAACGTCTGATCGGTCAGCAAGGCTTAAAAGAACATGACCTGCGATATACCCAAGCCGAAGAGTTTGTTGATCTCTGCTATAAATTTTGGGAAGGCTCGTGGGAAAATGATGCAGTACTAAAAGATAAAGCACAGCGTATTTTTAGCGATCCAGCGAAAGTGCATGCCATTCAACATCAGGGGCAGTTTTATCAAAGTCAGGGAGTGTTCCAAGTTTCTCCTTCACCACAGCGCACGCCAGTTCTGTATCAAGCAGGAGCATCACCTCGTGGTTTAGCTTTTGCGACTCAACATGCAGAAGGTATTTTCATTGGTGGTGACCAACCTGAAAAAATCAAACAGCAAGTCGATAAAATTCGTGCCCTTGCGGTTACGCAAGGTCGAGATGCAAATAGTGTCAAAATCTTTGTGGGCATTACCGTGGTGACCGCAGAAACGGATGCGCTGGCACAAGAAAAATTGGCTGAATATATCCGCTATGCCAGTCCTGAAGCTGGTTTAGCACATTACTCCAGTTCGGTCGGGATCGATTTATCAAAATTTGCAGATGATGAAGCGATTCCCTATCAAAAAACCAACAGCATTGCCTCGGTCAACCAAAAATTCAAAGAACAAAACATCACCCGTAATGACTTAAAAGCCCAACATGTCTTGGGTGGACGTTATCCCCTGATCGTGGGTAGCGGCGCTGCGGTCGCGGAGCAACTGATTCAGTGGATCGATGAAACAGGCATTGACGGTTTTAATCTGACCCGCACGGTTGCCCCAGAATCGCATCAGGATTTTATTCGCTATGTCATTCCTGAATTACAACAACGTGGACGCTACAAAACCAGCTATAGCACAGGCAGTTTAAGACACAAACTATTCCAGCAAGGTGACCATCTTGCAGTCCAACATCCTGTGCAGCAGTTCCGATGTTTAAGCTCAAACTCGACTCCAGACTTAACCACACATTCAGAAAAACAGACAGCTTAACTGCTGTAAATTTAGAAATACGAGAGATAACATGGCTTTAACTGCAAAAAATAAATTTACCTTTTTAGGGGTACTTGTCGCTGCACTAGTGATCGGACTGGTGGCGTGGAGCTACCACAAAAAAACCAGCAATACTGAGTTAGTGATTGGTATTAGTCCGCCCTTTGCCAATCCATTAAAAGTTGCGGTGGAAGAAGCGAAACAACAAGGCATCAATGTGAAACTGGTGGAATTTTCCGACTGGAATACGCCGAATATTACCTTAAATCATGGCGATATTGATGCCAACTATTTCCAGCATCAACCTTTCTTGGACAATGCGATTAAGGAAACCCAGTTCAAGTTAAAAGCTTTGGCAAAAGGCGTCACCACCCATGTCGGTTTATATTCAAAAAAATATCATTCGTTAGATGAGCTGCCTGATCAAGCGCGTGTGGTGATTCCGAATGATCCTGTCAATCAAGGTCGTGCCCTACTGCTGTTACAGCAAGCTAAACTGATTACTTTAAAAAATCCCGAGAATCATTTATCCAACTTGCAGGACATTGCGAGCAACCCTAAAAAGCTGCAATTTATTGAAGTTGAAGGTCCGCAAACCGCGCGTGCGGTGGATGATGCAGATTTAGTGTTTAGTTACCCACACTATTTACGTCTAGCGAAAACCATTGACCCGAATGATGCGCTGATTTTGGATGACAACACCAATACTCGTTATTCAATTTTATTTGTCGTGCGTGATGACTACCAGCAACAACATCCTGAAAAAGCGGCACAATTGGAAAAATTCATCCAAATTTATCAGACCTCTGCCAAGGTTAAACAAACCTTGAATGATGAAATTGGCTCAAAACTTTGGTTCCCAGGCTGGAAGTGAGATTGAGCAATGACAAATTCAGTTTCTATTACTAAAAATCGTAAAACATGGTTGATTGGATTGGCCGTGGTGATCTTGATTGCTGCTGTTGCGGTTTACCGCTATAGCCAAAGTCAGGCACAACAAGAGGTTTTAACCATCGGTATTAGCCCACCTTATGCAGAGCTACTACAAAGCGTCGCGGATGATGTGAAAAAACAAGGCATTCAGGTGAAACTGGTCGAGTTTTCTGACTGGCATGCACCGAACGTCGCAGTACAAAACGGCGATATCGATGCCAACTTTTTCCAGCAAAGCGTCTTTTTACGCAATGCAATTCGTGAAACTCAGTATGATTTGCACACCTTTGCCACAGGTACAGGCAGTCATGTTGGGCTATATTCGAAAAAATATAAGTCCTTAGATCAACTTCCAAACGAAGCCCGAGTGGTGATTCCAAATGATCCTGTGAATTCTGCCCGCGCCCTAATTTTGCTACACCGTGCAGGTTTAATTCAGTTAAAGGATATCAATAACGAACTTTCGACTGTGCAGGACATCGTCCAAAACCCAAAACAACTGCAATTTATTGAAGTTGAAGGTCCGCAAACTGCACATGCGTATAACGATGCCGATCTGATTTTTGGTTTTCCACATTATTTAAAAATGGCGAAAGTGACCGATCCGCACAGCGCTCTGTTTCTCGACCCGATCGATAAAAAATATGCAATTTTATTCGTGACCCGTAAAGACTATAGCGACCCTAATCAAAAACTAGCCATCTTTGTCAAAGCTTTCCAAAACTCTAAACACGTCCAAGAGATTTTAGATCGAGATTTTGGCAACAAGATGTGGTTTGAAGGCTGGAAATAAGGAGAAAGACAATGGTGAGTTTTGGTTCTCATGTGGATTTTTCCCTGCCACATATCAAAATCCGTAATTTGAACAAGTATTATGCGGTACAAAATCAACAAGTCCATGCACTGAAAAATATTGATTTGGACATTCCCAAGGGCAAAATTTTCGGAATTATTGGCAAAAGTGGTGCGGGTAAATCTTCCCTATTACGCACCCTGAATGGCTTGGAAAAAGTCAGTGAAGGCAGCATTCACATTCATCAACACAACTTGGCAGAACTGAATCATGCCGAACTGATTCAACTGCGTCAGCGTATTGGTATGATCTTTCAGCACTTCAATTTAATGTCGGCGAAAACCGTATGGGAGAATGTCGCGCTACCGCTGAAAATTGCCAATTACAGCCCGACTGAAATTGAGCAACGCGTCAGTGAAGTACTGCAACTGGTCAGTTTAGCCAATAAGGCTCAACACTATCCGTCGCAGCTCTCTGGTGGGCAAAAGCAGCGTGTCGGCATTGCTCGTGCGCTGGTGCATCATCCTGAAATTCTCTTGTGTGATGAAGCCACCTCGGCGCTTGATCCAGAAAGTACCTCCGTGGTGTTATCGCTGCTCAAGGAAATCAATCAAAAACTTGGTATTACCATTGTGCTGATTACCCATGAAATGCAAGTGATCCGTGAAATCTGTGATCAAGTGGTCGTCATCGAACATGGTGAAATTGTGGAATCGGGACAAGTCTGGTCGGTGTTTTCCAATCCTCAACAGCAAATCACCCAAGAACTGCTGGATTTAGAACAGTTGGATTTTCCTTTTCAGTTACATGCCGAACCTACAACAGAATCGAGCCATGTGATCTTGCGATTAAGCTATGCCTCGACCTTGCAACATGCGCCCGATCTGAACTCAATCTTCTCGGTAACTGATCGTCCTGTGCATCTCTACCAAAGTCATATTGATTCGATTCAAGAACATTTGATTGGAAAATTCGTGGTGGCTGTACCACACACAGATTTAGATCTGAATCAACTTCAACAACAACTGCAACACCAGTTTGCTAAATTTGAGGTGCTGGGCTATGCACGACCAACTCATTGAACTCTTGCTCACAGGCACGGTCGATACCCTGATTATGGTCGGTGTGTCGGCCATATTAGCTTTCCTGATTGGTTTACCGATGGCGGTCATATTGGTAAATACCAGTGAACACGGTATTTATCCCTCAAAACCGATTAACCAAGCTTTGGGTTGGGTCGTGAATATCACCCGTTCAGTGCCTTTCCTTATTTTGATGGTCGCGCTGATTCCCTTAACGCGTTTTATTGTTGGCACCAGTTACGGGGTATGGGCAGCAGTCGTTCCCCTCACCTTAGCGGCTACCCCATTTTTTGCGCGTATTGCCGAAGTGAGCTTACGTGAAGTTGATCAGGGTCTAATTGAAGCTGCGCAAGCGATTGGCTGTAACCGTAAACAAATTATTTGGCATGTGTTACTGCCTGAAGCCCTACCCGGGATTGTGGCAGGCTTTACCGTCACCATTGTCACCATGATTAACTCCTCTGCCATTGCAGGTGCGATTGGCGCAGGTGGATTGGGAGATATTGCCTATCGTTATGGCTATCAGCGTTTTGATATGCAAATCATGCTGGCCGTGATTGTGGTTTTGGTGGTGTTGGTCATGTTGGTACAGGCAACGGGAGATGCACTGGCTCAACAACTGGACAAACGAAAAGTCTAACAATCATGCACTTGAAGGTGCCAAAAAGAAAGATACGAGCCATGACCTGACTTTGTCATGGCTTTCATGTAAAATCAGCGCCAATTTTTAAATAATACGTTGTGAGTCATTTCATGGGTTTTAATTGCGGTATTGTCGGCTTGCCGAACGTTGGTAAATCTACCCTTTTCAATGCGTTAACTAAAGCAGCAATTGCGGCAGAAAACTTCCCGTTCTGTACCATTGAACCAAACACAGGCATTGTTCCTGTTCCAGATCCACGTTTAGACAAATTAACTGCAATTGTAAAACCACAACGTGTCATTCCAACTACCATGGAATTTGTCGACATCGCAGGTTTGGTTGCGGGTGCATCTAAAGGTGAAGGTTTGGGTAACCAGTTCCTTGCCAACATCCGTGAAACAGATGCAATTGCACATGTAGTTCGTTGTTTTGAAGATGAAAACGTGATTCACGTGAACGGTAAAATCGACCCGTTGGACGATATCGCTACCATCAATACTGAACTTGCACTTGCTGACTTGGAAACTGTCACCAAAGCAGTAACGCGTTTAGCCAAATCTGCAAAAGGTGGCGACAAAGATGCGATCGCAACCAAAGCCGTTTTAGACAAAATTCTACCTTTATTAGATGAAGGCAAACCAGCACGTGCAGCTACGCTGGATGATGACGAGCGTAAATTGGTGCGTGGTTTTGGTTTAATGACGTTAAAACCAACCATGTACATTGCCAACGTGGCTGAAGATGGTTTTGAAAACAACCCGCATTTAGACGCAGTAAAAAAACTTGCGGCTGAAGAAAATGCGATTGTGGTTCCTCTTTGCAACCAAATCGAAGCGGAAATTTCATTACTTGAAGATGAAGACCGTGCTGAATTCCTTGAAGCGATGGGTATGGAAGAACCTGGTCTAAACGTGGTCATCCGTGCGGGTTACTCACTGCTTGGCTTACAAACTTACTTCACTGCAGGCGTACAAGAAGTTCGTGCTTGGACAGTTAAAGTCGGTGCGACTGCGCCACAGGCGGCTGGTGTGATTCACACTGACTTCGAAAAAGGCTTCATCCGTGCTGAATGTATTGCTTATGATGACTTCATTCAATACAACGGCGAAGCAGGTGCTAAAGAAGCGGGTAAATGGCGTCTTGAAGGTAAAACGTATGTTGTTCAAGACGGCGACGTTTTACACTTCCGTTTCAATGTCTAATTTCATTTAGATCGCTAAAAAGCCAGTGTCATCACTGGCTTTTTTATGTTCAGAGAATGACTACACCACTCTCATCAACAATATTCCATATCTCCTGTACAGAAGATGTTGATGAATTACCCCCTCCTATTTCACTTAAAATCATCCAGCAAATACACAGATAAAGATTCAATTTAATCCAAACCATTTTATGATAAATATAATGATAATTATTATCATTATATTTACATTAACTACAACATCTCCTACACTCTAGGTTAAAGATATAAAAATTGCCCTAGGAATATTGTTTTATGGCTTACGTTCTTCCTGCACTACCTTATGCCTATGACGCGCTCGAACCGCATATCGATGCCAAAACCATGGAAATTCACCACAGCAAACACCATCAGACCTATATCAACAACATTAATGCGGGAATTCAAGACACACCGTGGGAAGACCTAAGTGTCGAACAATTAGTCACTCAAGTGCATGACGTCCCTACTGAACTGAAAAACAATGTCATGAACAATGCAGGTGGGCACGCCAATCACAGCCTATTTTGGACCATTATGAGTCCTCAAGGCGGTGGGCAACCTGTCGGAAAAATTGCGGCAGCGATTGATGCAGAACTGGGTAGATTTGATACCTTTAAAGAGGCCTTTACTAAAGCTGCACTGACCCGCTTCGGTAGTGGTTGGGCATGGCTTACAGTTACCCCTGATCATAAATTATTGGTGGAAAGCAGTGCCAACCAAGACTCGCCACTGATGCACGGTCATATCCCAGTTTTAGCACTCGATGTATGGGAACATGCCTATTACTTGAAATATCAGAACCGACGTCCCGAATATATTGCGGCGTTTTTTAATGTCGTAGACTGGCAGGAAGTCAACCGCCGCTATGAACAAGCAATCCAGTAATATGCACGCCCTATCTGAGTTGCCTATGTCATCCTTTCAGCGACTACGCCATATCTTGGGATTCGTCATTTTATTGAGTGGTGCACTACTCTGTATGTATAAAGTTGCGGCATTCCTGCAAGTCTTCTAACGTTGAAAAATCCTGTCCAATGCTCATCCATTCATTATTTTAAGCATTGGGCAGCTTATATTTAAGAATTAGAAGTCTGCACAGATTTACTATCCATGGCTGCACGTTGCTTTCGTGCCTGTTCCAATATCCGTTGCTGCAATTCTTGTCTAAAGCCCAGCATAAACATGGCTTCAGCCAATACAAATAATGGCCCAATAATTAAACCTACCAAATCATCCACAAAGGCGGGCTTTTTCTTTTCATAAAAATGTCCCACAAACTGAAACACCCAACCCACCACAAAAATGCCGACACTTGTGAGTAACCATCCGCTCAGACTTAAAGCAGCCACCTTCAATGCCATCGGATAAACTGCAGAAAACAGCAATAACATGATGCAACCGAACCAGATGTCCAATTTTAAATAATAGATTCCACTGATCAAAATCAGCATCAAGGCTAAAGTGATTTGAAAACCCGAAAATACAAAACCAGCTCGTGCAGTCAAACACATAATCGAGAACACAATCAGTGGAATCCCCACAAAGTGGGTTAAGATATTTTTATGATCCAGATGGTAAGCTGCATACTGGCTTAACAGTTGTTCTAATTTAGACATTTGGTACGTCCTTGCAAAATCGATGCATCCACTATATAAAAAATTCAAATATTCAGTTGTCAGCTTGCCGACAACTCCAAATAGCAGAATACCTATGACCCTTGAACTGGAAGATTTACAACAACTTGCCAATAATCGCTGGTACTCCGAACTGCCTCCCCCTTTTCAGCAGTCAATCGTGCAGCATGCACGAGTACAACACTACGAGAAAGATCAAGCCATTTTTTACTCGGGAGATCGCTTTGATGGCATCTATGCTGTGTTGGAGGGTGCTGTCCGCTTAGGCTATGTTGATATTGAAGGCACGGAATCCATTGCTGCCATTGTCGAACCGATCATGTGGTTTGGGGAGATTTCATTGATAGATCAACAACCACGTTCTCACGATGCCATTGCCATTCAAAAAACACGGATTCTGCATATTCCCGATGCTGCCATTCACACATTACTCGCAGTACAGCCTCAGTTCTGGTTTCATATTGCACAATTGACCAGCCAAAAATTACGTATGGCTTTTTTAGAGTTAATCTCGATTCAAACCCAGACCATCCGCCAACGGCTGGCTTTAAGATTAATGCTGATTTTGCAAGGTTATGGCAATCATATCTTGATTGAAAAAAATGTGATTCAACTGAGTCAGGAACAACTGGCACAAATGCTGACCTGCTCACGACAAACAATCAATCAGGAGTTACAGGCTTTGGAAAAACTGGGGGTATTAAAACTTGCGTTTAAAAAAATTGAAATTATAGATCAGGAACACTTACATCGTTTAGCCTATACCCTACACAGCTAAAACCCAAACAAGACAGGTAATTTTATGGTGCAAATATTTTCACCATAAATGTGCATATTCAAATACATGCACCAAAAAGCAGCTCAACTAAGAGTTTAATTGACAGACATTGACCTCATCAAAGCCATTGGTGCAAGGTGCAACTTCGTGTGCCACCGCATGATGCAAAGCCGTATGCGGTTTAGGCTGCACAACCTGAGCATTTACGGTGGAACTGAATAAACAGAACAGACTAAAACCGAAGATCGATAATTTACGCATGAGACGATAACCTTATTGCTATTTAATGTGAATTTTCACGTAAATTATATCGCTTTTTATCACATTAGGATAATGCATTAAATTAATCAAGTCAGTCTTATTTTCTATTATCGTCGTTATGAAGTAAAAAGCGGCATTGCAATCTTCAAGACCACAATGCCGCTTTAAATATTTAACTTTATTAGGAGCTAAAGGCTTTCTTCTTTGGGTCAGTATTGCCAAGTTCTGGATGCTCAAGAGCATCTTTACATTGTGCTTTGTCGCGTTCGTAATCCGCTTTGGTCTGCGAGACGTTTGCAGAATTTTCCATGGTTTCACGTGCCCAAACATCTAAACTGGTCAGCGCCTTACGACACAAGGCGTATTTCCCTTCCGTTACCGAGTCTGTCATTTTCACGTTAATACGCCAGTCTGTGCTGAGCTTGCGCGCAGGTTTCCGCACATTTTCTTCAATCAAATTACGTTGTTTACGATATACATAAGGGTCAGCCTCGTTCATGAATCGCCATGCTTCGTGCGCATAGCTCGTTGCATCATTGGTCAATTTAGGCGCAGCTTTAATTTCTGCTTTCTTTTCAGCATGATCTGAAGATTGACCGCACGCTTGTAATAGCAAACTGCTACACAACACTGAAACAACAAGAACAGGTGCACTAAGTATTCGCATCTGGGGCATCACCACAACAATCTATTAGGTACTATGCTAGTAAATTCAGATACAATACACAATCTTATTTGACCTATCGTTTAACTCTAACAAGGTGTGTCGTGTCACAACACAAATTAACACCCACGCAAACGGCTGGTTTTTGGCAAGGTGCCAAAGATAGCCAAGCGATTATATTTACTTATTTACCTGTTTCTTTTGCCTTTGGGGTTTCTGCAACGCAGTTTGGCTTTAGTGCTTGGGAAGCCTTATTTCTCTCTTGTACCATGTACGCAGGTGCCAGCCAGTTTCTGGTGGTTGCCTTGCTCGGCAGTGGCACTTCCATTTGGATGACAGCGCTGACCGTGATTGCCTTGGATATTCGTCACTTGCTATATGGACCAGCCTTACAGAATCTGATTCAAGACCGATTAAACCTGAAAAAGACCGCAATCTGGGCATGGGGTTTAACCGACGAAGTGTTTGCTTCGGGCATGATTAAACTCTCGCAAAGACGTCAAGAATGGTCTGAGTCATGGATGTTGGGACTCAGTTTATTTAGCTGGTTGTCTTGGGCAACGGGCTCATTCTTGGGTGGACTGTTTGCCGATCAAGTCAGCAATCTGCCGCAGTTTCTTCAGGCTGCTCTGGATTTCTTGTTACCCGCACTCTTCCTCAGTTTCTTGTTGGCTGCCTTTGAAAAGAAACACACCTTTGTGGTCAGTGTGACCATTTTGGTGTCTGCCATCGCCTGCTATTTCATTGATTTATCTGCGGCAATTTTCATTGGTATTTCTTCAGGTATTTTCGCAGGTTTGTTTAAGCACTATGTCCTGAAACAACACGATCCCGAACACGCAGGAGCATCACATGAATCTTGAGATTATTCTGGTAGGTATTGTGGTCGGCATCGCCAATTTTGCCTCACGTTTTGGACCCTTTTTTGTCATTCAAAAATTCCAGCAAGGTTCGCAAAAACGCGGTGCTTTGTGGTTAAAAATCGCCTTGGGCTCCATTGGAATTTCAGCCATTAGCTCCATGTTGGTGGTCGCTACACTGCCTCCGTTGCTGGAAACGCCCAATAAAAGTTTAGCGATGTTGATCGGGTTCTTGGTACTTACAGGCTTGTACTTTAAGTTTAAGAAAATTGTGCCTGCGACCTTAACCGCTGCCTTGGTTTATGGTGTTGTTTATACCTACATTCCTTTTCATTTTTAAAAAATTTTGAACGGATGATTCACAACCAAGTTAATCACTTGAATGCCATTTTTAGGTGATTAACTATAAATAAGAAATAAACTTACTTTATGATAGTAAATAAGTTTTTATTCAAACACCAAATCATCCTTTTCAACTAAACTGTAAAAAAATTGTTCGACAATCTTATTATTTTATGTGAATCCGACCTGAACACCGCTCTGAGTTCTGCTATGCTAAAACCCCATTTACGCAAGGATGAATCACATGAGCGTGACTATTGGTACTCCCCTTCAATCTTCTGCATTTAAAGTTCTACTATTAGGGTCTGGTGAACTAGGAAAAGAAGTGGTGATTTCACTGCAACGTTTGGGTGTCGAAGTACACGCAGCTGACCGATATGACCATGCTCCTGCCATGCAAGTTGCACATTATCAACATACTTTGAATATGGCAGATCCTGAAGAATTAAAACAACTGATTGCCAAAGTACAACCCCACCTGATTGTTCCTGAAATTGAAGCGATTGCGACTGAACTTTTAGTCGAAATTGAAGCCAGCCAAACCACAACCATCATTCCTTCTGCAAAAGCGGTCAACCTCACCATGAACCGTGAAGGTATTCGTCGTTTAGCGGCAGAAGAACTCGGTTTGCCAACTTCGGCTTATCGCTTTGCCAATACTCTCGAATCTTTCCGCGCTGCATGTGATGACATTGGTTATCCAAACTTTGTCAAACCTGTTATGTCTTCTTCGGGCAAAGGTCAATCACGCGTCAAAAGCTTTGCCGAAGTCGATGCAGCTTGGGAATATGCACAAACTGGCGGTCGTGTGAATCAAGGTACTGTTATTGTTGAATCACAAATTGATTTTGATTTCGAAATCACGTTATTAACAGTCCGTGCCAAAAATGCAGAAACTGGTGAAATTGAAACCCAATACTGCGACCCAATTGGGCATCGTCAAGACTCTGGCGACTATGTAGAAAGCTGGCAACCTCAAGCCATGACAGCAGTGGCTTTAGAAGAAGCAAAACGTATTTCACATAAAGTGACGACGGCTTTAGGCGGTTGCGGTATTTTTGGCGTGGAATTGTTTGTCAAAGGTGACAAAGTGTGGTTTAGTGAGGTTTCACCTCGTCCACACGATACAGGTCTAGTGACTTTAGCCTCTCAATATCAAAGCGAATTTGAATTACATGCACGCGCAATTTTAGGCTTGCCTGTCAACACAACACGCCACAGTGTTGCTGCAAGTGCCGTGATTTATGCGGGTGTGGATGACACCAACCTTTCCTTCTCTGGCTTAAATCTTGCTTTGGCAAATCCAAATACTGATTTACGCCTGTTCGGAAAACCTGAAGGCTTTAAACGCCGCCGTATGGGTGTTGCGACTGCACGTGCTGAAACAACTGATCAAGCACGCGAGCTGGCTCAACACGCTGCGGATCAAGTCATTGTGAATCAGAACTAACTTATAAACATTACGGAACACTGTTCATGATCAATACTTTACCCTTGTTGAATTACGTCAAAAGTAACCATGATATCCAAGCGATCAACCAATGGCGTACCGATGTAGAAAAGCAACTACAGGAAAGTTTTGAACATGGACAGCCCATTCGTGAAGTGATTTCAGCTCGCGCGAATCTAATTGATGAAGCGCTACAATTTTTGTGGCGCCATGCAGAGTTAGATCAAACCAAGTTGGGGCTGTTTGCGGTCGGTGGCTATGGTCGCCGTGAAATGCTGCCGTATTCAGACGTCGACATTATGATTTTGTCGGAAGATGAAATCACGGCAGAGCAAGAACAGCTCATTTCTACTTTCATTTCTTCCCTTTGGGATGTTGGTAATTTTAAACCCGGCATCAGTGTGCGCAGTATTCGTCAATGTGTCGAAGAAGCCACTAATGATTTGACGGTTGCCACCACCCTGATTGAAGCTCGACTGATTATCGGCTATGAACATTTATCACGTTGGCCACGTCGTATTGTTTCACAAACATGGACGGACAAAACCTTCTATGATGCGAAAATGGAAGAGCAACACCGTCGCTATGCACAACACAACAATACCGAGAGCAATTTAGAACCTGATATTAAAAATGCCCCAGGCGGTATCCGAGATATTAATCAAATTGGCTGGATTGCGAAGCGTCATTTCCGTGTTAATCGTATTTACGATTTGGTTCACTTAGGCTTTATTTCCGAATTTGAACTGGGTGTACTCGAAGAAGCCGAGAGTTTCTTATGGGAAATTCGCCATCATTTACACCGCCTTACCAAGCGCGATGAAAACCGTTTATTGTTTGACTATCAACGTGATATAGCTGCGATGTTTGGCTATGTGCGTGAAGAAGACAAATCACCCAATTATCCAATTGAACAGTTCATGAAGCGCTACTACCGTACTGCGCAACAGGTCTCTACCCTGAATGAAATGTTATTGGCATATTTTAGTGAATCGGTCATTACCCCTCGACTGCCACAATATGAACGTCAAATTGTGGAAATTAATGAAAATTTCAAATTGGTCGATGGCAAATTAGCAGTACAACACCATAAAATTTTCTCAGAAAAACCAAGTGCAATTTTAGAATTATTCTATTTACTTGCGAACCGTCCAGAAATCGAAGGTATTCGCGCACGTACTCTACGCCTCTTGATTTTAGCCGCCAAACGTATCGATCAGGCTTATCGAGACAATCCTGAGCATCAAGCTTTGTTCATGGCGATTATCCGCTCGCCTTACCGCTTGTACGACACCATGGTTGCCATGAAGCGTTACGGTGTGTTGGGTAACTATATTCCTGCTTTCGGGCAAATTATGGGACTGATGCAATATGACTTGTTCCATATTTATACGGTCGATGCGCACACGCTCCTATTATTACGCAATTTAAACCGCTTTAAAGAGCCTGAATTTGCCAAAGATTTCCCAGTGGTCAGTTCTGTCTTCCAACGCCTTGCGCGGCGTGACATCGTGTTTTTAGCTGCATTGTTCCATGACATTGCCAAAGGTCGTGGTGGTGACCACAGTGAACTCGGTGCGGAAGATGCGATTGAATTCTGCCGTGTGCACGGCTTTACTGAACGCGAATGTAAACTGGTGGCATGGCTGATACACAATCACTTACTCATGTCACTGACGGCACAGAAAAAAGACATTTCTGACCCAGATGTAGTGAAAGATTTTGCCGAAAAACTCGGGGATATGGAGCATCTAGACTACCTCTATACCCTCACGGTTGCTGATATTAATGCCACTAATCCAAAACTCTGGAACTCTTGGCGCGCATCACTGATGCGTCAGCTCTACACCCATGCCCGTGACATTATTCGTACTGGTTTGGGACGTCCAGTGGACTACCAAATGCTGATTGAAGACACCAAGTTTGCAGCCAGTGAGATGCTGGTGAATGACTTCTCCTTGGCCGATGTAGAAAAAGTCTGGCAAGAACTGGGCGATGAATATTTCATTAAAGAATCTGCGGATGAAATTGCTTGGCATACCCGTGCCATTCTTGAACATGCTGACAATCCAGATCCGCTAGTGCTGATGCGTGCACATCGTAAATCGGCGCAGGATGCGGTACAGATCTTTATTTATACCCGAGACCAGCCGAACCTCTTTGCGACCACGGTTGCCATTCTCGACCGTATGAATCTAGACGTTCAGGATGCACGGATTATTACCGCCACCACTGCCTTCAGTTTAGATACTTATGTGGTGCTTGATCGTTTCGGTACTTTACTGACCGACCCAGAACGTGAAGCCACCGTAATTCATTCTCTAACATCTGCCTTACGTCAATCAGATAAATATCCGGGCTTAATGCAACGCCGCATTCCACGTCAGCTCCGCCATTTCGATATTGAAAATACTGTGGATGTGACCCTGAATGAAGCCTTGCAACAAAACATGGTGGAAATTTCAACACTTGACCACCCCGGGTTACTTGCCAAAATCGGTGGTCTGTTTATGATGCAGGGTTTAGACATTCACTCTGCTAAAATTGCCACCTTAGGTGAACGTGCCGAAGATATTTTCTTTGTCACCAAAAAAGATGGCTCTCCGATGACGGAAGAAGAGACTGTATTATTTGCCAATCAACTGAAGTCCGCTTTAGATGAAGCTTCTAATCAGGTCTGTGGTCAACATTAATTTTTAACGTTCGGGTATTCGTTTCATGAACTCTAGTTTGTCTTTATTACATCCTTATCCATTTGAAAAGTTAAACAAGCTTTTTCAGGGTGTACAAACCGCAGATTTACCTTTGATTCCCCTTTCAATTGGTGAGCCAAAGCATCCTGCACCAGAGTTTGTGAAACAAGCGATTATTGATAATTTCCAGCACCTATCGACTTACCCAAGCAGTAAAGGTTTGCCTGAACTACGCCTGAGCATTGCCAACTGGTTAACACGTCGTTTTCATCTGAATCAAATTAACCCTGAACAGGAAATTTTGCCTGTTTCTGGTACGCGCGAAGCGATTTTTTCATTCGTACAAGCATTGATTAATCGTGATGAAAAGCCGTATGTAGTTATGCCAAATCCGTTCTATCAAATCTATGAAGGCGCGGCTTTATTGGCAGGTGCAGAGCCCTATTTCATTAACTGCACAGAAGAAAACAATTACCTCGGTGATTTTGATGCGGTTCCTGCCGAAGTGTGGGAAAAAACGGCATTACTGTTTGTCTGCACACCAGGCAACCCGACAGGTGCCGTGCTCTCTAAAGAACAATTCAAAAAATTAATTGCCCTGTCAGATCAATACGGTTTTGTGATTGCATCAGATGAATGTTATTCAGAACTTTGGTTTGATGAAGCACCTACAGGACTTTTAGAAGTCTGCGCTGAAATTGGACGTGACGATTATAAAAACTGTGTGGTGTTCCACTCTTTATCAAAACGCTCAAACTTACCGGGCATGCGCTCAGGTTTTGTCGCAGGTGATGCAGCCTTACTCAAACCTTATTTGCAATATCGTACTTATCATGGTGCGGCGATGCCTGTACAACATCAGTTGGCATCGATCGCGGCTTGGGATGATGAAACACACGTCGAAGAAAACCGCGTACAATACCGTGCCAAATTTAATTTATTCCAGTCGGAATTAGGTCATTTACTGCCGCTGAAAAAGCCGGATGCAGGCTTTTATTATTGGCTCAAGGTTGATAATGACGAAGCCTTTGCCAAAATGCTGATGGAAAAAGCCCATATTAAAGTGCTTCCAGGTCGTTATTTATCCCGTGAAACAGAGACTGGCAACCCTGGTGAAAATCATGTTCGCCTTGCGCTAGTTGCAGATCTGGCGCAATGTGAAGAAGTGGTAAAACGCTTAAAGCAGATTCTCTAATCACTGTTTAGCCAATAAAAAAACCTCCATTACTGGAGGTTTTTTTCATTTAAACCATATTAAAAATCAAATGATGCACTTAACATAAATGTCCGCGGTAAACCTGCAACCAAATAGCCATTATTGGTATTGCTGGTACTGTTGATGTTGTCATACAGCCCTACAGAACCCCAATAGTCTTTATCCAACACATTATTCACAAGGAAATTAAATGTCGTAGGTGTTTGACCAAGCTGCGTTTTATAAGTTGCGCCTAAATCTAACGTCGTCCAATCCTTCACTTTTAGGCTATTGTCCAAACTCGCGTAAGTCGAACCTGTATAAGTCACTTGAGCATTCACAGAAACATCTTGAGCTAAAGGCAGTTTCCATGTTGTACCTAGATTCGCCTGAAACTTTGGCGCCCCTACTTCATAATTTCCATCATATGTCGCTGAACCGGTGTCTTCTTGCTTGGCGTGCATCCATGTTACTCCACCCAGTACAGTCCACGAATCTGTCAATTTTCCATAACTGCTCAATTCAACACCGCGATGCACATATTCACCAGCATCACTAAATACGCCATTTTGTAGAATGCCACGCTGTTTATTAATATCAAATAAACTTAAGGTCACACCTAAATGATCATTTTCATACTTCGTGCCGATTTCTTTTTGCTTGGCTACAAAAGGTTTTAATGTTGTTGTGACATTACCCGTTGTATTGCTCAAGCCTTTCGCCAGAGATTCTATATAGTTAGCATACACAGAAACTTCAGGCGTAATTTTATAGGTTAAGCCCAATGCAGGCGTCCATTTACTTTCGTCATACGTTCCTGTTTTCACTTGTGCATAACTGTAGGTATCTTGAAGAATCTGCTGATAACGCGCACCCAACATAACAATTAATTTATCGTCTAAAGCAGTTAGATTATCGCCAATTGCAATACTTCTTAAACGTGTCCGTGTAGTAAGTTTTGGACTCTCTAAATCACCACCAGAAAATAATGGGGTTAAAGCTTCAGGCTGATTGTATTGAACTGGATCATAAATATTAGTAGCAAGTTGATTGCCCCAATCCATAAAATAAGCATTACGGGTATTTTGCTGGAATGCCGAAGCAGAAAGCACCATATTATGGTTAATTACTCCTGTTTCAAATTTAGCTCGGACCCCCACTTCACCTGTATTCACCATATCTACACGTGCGTTATCAAAGCGATAGAATGTACTATCACCAGTCGTTGCATTATTAAGTATGACATTTGCTAGACTATTCTGCTCTTTGCCGTGACGAAAACCATATGCGGCATAGGCAGTCATCGCATCATTCAAATCATATTCAGCACGATAGCTTCCAAATACGTCTTCTTCATTTGAATACGACCATTTTTGCGCATAATTACTCGAACCATCCACTGCGGTAGGTACCGAAGTAATACCACTGCCTAATGTTACATTTGGCCGTGTCGCATCAAGACGATTATTGCTATAGCCCATATCGCCAGAAAGACGTAAACGCTCGCCTTGATAATCTAGACCAATCGCAGCTAAGCTTAATGATTTCTTTTCATCATCTACCGAAGTATGCCCATCATGATAAGCCGTATTTAGTCGCACCCCAAATTGCTGATCTTCACCAAAACGACGTGAAATATCACTTGAAATATAGCCACCATTAAAATCTGTGCCCACCGTCACGCGATTTAAAGGTTCGTTGCCTGCACGTTTAGGCAATAGATTAATAGCACCACCGATACCCCCATTACTTGGCATCGCACCATTTAAAAAGGATGAAGCCCCTTTGAACACTTCCACTCGTTCAAAAAGTTCTGTTGGAATATATTGACGCGGCAAAATCGAATACAAACCATTATAAGCCGTGTCATCTGAACCTAGATTAAAACCACGGATATAATAATTTTCCTGAAAATTACCGTAACCACGACCAACACGTACACTCGGATCTGCTTTAAGCACATCCCCAACACTCTTGGCTTGACGTTCTTGAATATATTGATTGGTATAGCTGGTCAAATTAAATGGGGTATCCAAATTCTTTTGATTGCCAAAAATCCCCACGCGTCCGCCACTGGCAACTTGACCACCTGCGAATGGCTCCATTAAACCTTCCGCTGAAGCATCCGCACTGGCAACAACATGAATGGTTTCTAAAGCTGTCACATTACTCGCTTGAGAGGCTTCATCAGATTCCACTGATGGTGTTTCGGCAGCATGTGCAATGCTATATCCAGATACACACGCCATCATCAATACCAATGGTTTTAGCTTAATCACCATTTCTCACCTAATTTATCAGCATTATTACTTGCGCCTGATAGTAGATGAGAACAAGTCTTAATAAAACCGATTTAATTCTCATTTACATTGTAAATTTAAATGAGAATTAGTTATGTGATTGTTATTATTTATGAAGTCTGACATCTGATGTGACCAGATCCTCATAATTCCATCTAGAATATGGCAAGCATCAATGCGAAACCCACAAAGCAAAACCCTGTAACTCGATACAATAATCCTGATTTTTTCTTTAAGAAATGACTCGAGTCTTTCCAAATCAGCAGTTGAAGTAATGCTAAATTCCACAATAAAACCACGCACACCATCCACAAGCAGATTAAAAATAACTGTTGAAAGCTAAATTGATGATAAACCAAAAGAATCAGACTGCTATAAAACATGACATTTTTAGGGTTTAACAAACTAGATTGTAAACCTTGTACAAAACAAATAATCCTTGATGTCTTGGTTTGAATTGCAGCATTTGCTGTAAAACTCTCGTTCCCATCATCACGATAACGAAAACATTGCACTGCCAAATACAACAAATAAGCGATACCCAACCAGCGCAACAGTTGAAGAATCAAAGGGTGTATCTGCCCCAACCACCATAACAAAGTAAAAATCAGCAACAAGATCAGTGCATTTCCGAGCGCAATCCCCAATACGGTATAACGCGTCAAGTTTGACCCGTATTTCATTAAATACATTAAGATGAGAAAAAAGTCAGGTCCGGGGGACAGCAACGCGATAAAATGGGTCAATGCGATAAATAAAAATAATTCCATAACTTATCTCAATCAATTCGTGAGATAAGCCTAGTCTCTACCTAGATTGAATTATTGTATGAAATTGCGCGACGATGTTGCTTTTGATAAATCTTTGGTGTGGTGCCTGTAAGCTGCTTAAATACTCGCTGAAAATGGCTTTGATCACTAAAACCCAGTTGATAACTCAACGCTGCGATATCCTGCCCCTGTCGCAGCAGTTTGCGTGCAGCATTAATTTTTAAGTTGAGCTGATAGGCATGCGGAGTTAAGCCCAAATTCGACTTAAATAAGCGAATAATGGCATAGCGACTTAGACCACTTTGCTCGGACAATTGCTGCAAAGAAAGAAATTCTTCTGTTGTACCCAGTCTAGACTGGAGTAGCTGGAATTCCTGCTGTGCGTAGCCATTTTCTTTCAGTACCTCTAAGTGCAGGTTTGGAAACAATAATTCAGTTAAGGTCTGAATCAGCAACTGCTCTTTATTCAAGTAAGAAATGGAAGAATCAAATAAACGTTGATTTAAATGACAAAAATCCGAATAAAGCTGTTGAGCTTGATAAAGTTGAGGTTTGTATTGCGGAATTGCATCACAACGGAAATCTTGTTTAGTTTCCTGTAGCAACGGCTGTAACCAGCGCATATCCAGATGCATCATCTGGTAACTCCACGCTTGATCGGGTTCAGGATTACAGGAGTGTTCAACATGCGCAGGAATGAGTACCAATGTTCCTGACTCAATCTTTTGTGTGCCGACAAAGTGACTACTGAAAACACTTTGCCCAAGATCTACTGCACCAATCGAAAAGGTTGGATGACTATGGGCACGATAACAGGCGCGGCTATGACATGCCTTACGCGTTTCCACATAAGGCATATTCGGGTCACTCCAAAACTCCATCTTAGCTTTGGAGGCATCATTGGAAGGCTGCAATCTATTCAACATCACGTTTATTGTTGCAATGCCTTTTCAATTTCTTCTTCCAAGGCTTCTGGCTTGGTGGTTGGCGCAAAACGGTTTAAAACCGTTCCATCTTTACCAATTAAGAACTTGGTAAAGTTCCATTTAATCCCGCTGCCTAAAATACCTTTACTATTATTGGTCAGATAGCGAAAAATAGCATGAGCTTCGGGACCCTTAACATCCACCTTGGAAAACATAGGAAATGTCACCCCATAATTTTTATGGCAGAAAGCACCAATTTGGTCGTTTGAACCGGGGTCCTGCCCACCAAACTGATTACATGGAAAGCCAAGCACCTCCAACCCCTGAGGCTTATATTTCTCATATAATTTTTCTAAACCTGCAAATTGTGGGGTAAAGCCACACTTACTCGCTGTGTTTACGATTAATAAAACTTTCCCCTGATAATCGGTAAAAGATTTATTTCTTCCATCTAACAACTCAGCTTCAAACTGATATATGTTGGTCATGGATAGGTTTCCTCGTCATTTTTTTCTTGTGATTGTAATTCTAATGAAGCCGAATTTACGCAATAGCGTAATCCTGTTGGCTGTGGACCATCCTCAAAAACATGCCCTAAATGTGCGTCACAATGATGACAAACTATTTCAGTTCTCTCCATACCATGTGAACTATCTGGCATTTCATCAATTGCCCCTCCAGCAATTGGTTTAAAAAAGCTTGGCCAGCCGCAACCACTGTCATATTTCGTCGTAGACGAAAACAACGGTGCTCCGCAGCAACGACATACATAGGTTCCTTCTTGCTTGGTGTTCCAGTATTTCCCCGTAAAAGCTGGCTCTGTTCCTTTTTGTCGAGTTATACGAAATTCTTCTGGAGATAACTCTCTTTGCCATTCACGGTCTGTTTTATTGAGTTTTCCCATGATTACTTCCCTTTCTATCTTGCTGTTTAAAAATAGGATAATCTTATATTTACGTCATTCATTCTAAAATTTCTAGTCTTTACTTAACAATTTACAAAAGACTTATAATTTCTTTAAAAGCAAAAAGTAAGCAAAATAAAAATATTGGTGAGCATTTTTATTTATGAAATGCTTTTTTGTGAGCAACATTGGTGCTATTCTTAGGGTCATGCTTACTCAGGATTAAAAAATGTCGCAGAAAAAGAGCGTTATTTTTAAACATCTACTGCCTGTGATTAAACAATATCAACAGGTGGGTTATACGCATGAAAAAATTGTTGCTTTGCTCAGAGATGAACATGATCTCGATTTGGTAACAACGGAAACATTCAAAAGTTATTTATATCGTTATGCAAAAGTGACCCCCACTCCTTCCGAGACTCTCAAAATGCCAAACACTATTCAAACCCCACGCGAAATAAAAAAATCGTCTAAGCTCGAGCATGTATGCTACGACATCCGTGGACCAGTGTTACGAGCGGCCATCGAGATGGAGGAAGCTGGTCACAAGATTATCAAGCTGAATATTGGTAACCCTGCACCATTCGGCTTTGAAGCACCACAAGAAATTATTAATGACGTTGCGTTAAACCTGCCAAATGCTGTGGGTTATACCGACTCGAAAGGAATTTTTCCTGCACGTAAAGCCATTTGCCAGTATTACCAGCAAAAAGGCATCTTCGATATGCATGTTAATGACGTCTATATCGGTAATGGTGTGTCTGAACTGATTGTGATGGCGATGCAAGGTCTATTGGATGATGGCGATGAAATGCTTGTTCCAATGCCTGACTATCCACTCTGGACGGCAGCAGTCAACTTATCTGGTGGCACAGCGATTCATTACAAATGTGATGAAGAAAATTTCTGGTATCCAGATATTGCGGACATGGAAAGCAAAATCACGCCAAATACTCGTGGTATTGTAATTATTAACCCGAACAACCCAACAGGTTCGGTTTATCCACGTCATGTCTTAGAGCAAATTGTTGCTTTAGCGAAGAAATACGACCTGATTTTGTTTGCAGATGAAATCTACGACAAAATTGTCTATGACGGTATCGAACACGTTTCAGTTGCTGCTTTGGCGGGTGACCAACTGTGTATCTCCTTTAACGGTTTATCTAAAGCGTATCGTATTGCAGGCTATCGCTCAGGCTGGATGGCAATTACTGGCGATAAATCGCGTGCAATGGATTACATCGAAGGTTTAGACATGTTGGCGTCTATGCGTCTATGTGCCAACCACCAAGCACAATATGCGATTCAAACAGCATTGGGCGGCTACCAATCAATTAACGATTTAATCCGCCCAGGTGGCCGTTTATACGAACAGCGCAATATCGCATGGCAAATGCTGAATGACATTCCTGGTGTCACTTGTGTGAAACCTGAAGGTGCAATGTACTGCTTCCCGAAACTTGATCCAGAAGTGTATCCAATTCAGGATGATGAAAAGCTCATGCTTGACCTACTACGTGCAGAAAAAGTGTTATTGGTGCAAGGCACGGGCTTTAACTGGCCGACGCCAGACCATTTCCGTGTGGTGTTCTTACCCGCTGAAAATGAACTGCGCGAAGCGATTACCCGTGTCGGTCGTTTCTTGGCGAAATTACGCTAATTAGATCCTGCTCAAAAAGCCGCATTTGATATGCGGCTTTTTCTTTTGCTTGCAGCTAGAATTACAGTGCTAAAACAGTGGGGCTGACTGATTCAATGTTACACTGTTCAACAAGAAATAATGAGCGAATGACATGACTTATCAAGTACATATCATTGATGTAAAAAATCAATTACAAAACTATATTTGGTTACTCGAACATACAGAATCACATGAAGTGATTGCGGTTGACCCCACTGAAGCCCAGTTGGTAGAAGACTATTGTCAAGAACATCAGCTACACCTCAGTCAAATCTGGCTCACACATTGGCATAAAGACCATATTGGCGGGGTACCCGGGCTATTGGTCAATCGCAATATTCCTGTCTATGGTCCAAGAGCAGAACTCAGTAAGATTCCGTTTATCACCCATCCCCTCGGTGATGGTGAGCATTTCAATTTTCATGATGTTCGTATTGATGTGATTGCAGTACCTGGGCATACCTTAGGACACATCGTTTATTTTAGCGATGCCTTAGATTTGGTGTTTTGTGGAGATACCTTATTTGCCATGGGCTGTGGGCGTGTCTTTGAAGGAACTTTTGAGCAGATGTATCACTCGCTCAACCGTTTGGCAGCCTTACCACCAAGAACCCAAGTCTATTGCACCCATGAATATACTCTGTCAAATGCCAAATTTGCCCTGCATGTAGAACCTGATAATCTGGAAATCCAGCAACGCTTTGAACAGGTGGAAGCACTACGAATGCTGGATCAGCCGACCGTGCCTAGCACCATTGAAATTGAGCTGGAAACCAATCCATTTCTGAGAGTACAAAGCGTGGAAGAGTTTCAAAGATTACGTGAATTAAAAGATAACTTTTAATTTTTCAGTTTTACAAAAATCACCATTTCTAGGGATAGAGCAAGCGTCAAATTCACGGTTTAATACAGTCATAAAAGCAATAAAATACAATGATAAACCGAAAGATTTTGTTTATTTTCAATAAGAATAACAATAACTGAAAATAAACACGACTCTCTAATTTTCTGCACTA
The DNA here is from genome assembly GCF_009939195.1 of Acinetobacter kanungonis. Taxonomy (GTDB): domain Bacteria; phylum Pseudomonadota; class Gammaproteobacteria; order Pseudomonadales; family Moraxellaceae; genus Acinetobacter; species Acinetobacter kanungonis. The sequence continues at coordinate 289,294 of NZ_JAACKC010000001.1, forward strand.
ACCACACGGGCAATGTGGGCAGAAAATTAGAGAGTCTTTCAATTAAAAGTCCCTTATTTTTCTTCTGCTATTTCGTTACTTTTCCAAGACTCAGAATAAAAAAAGCCCAGAGAAAGGTCACTCCAGGCATTGGAAACTTGCTGTATCCTGACACAAACAAGACACTCTAAATAATCCGAGTCTCATACTACATCAGAAGATTGCAACATCCTAGCTGATTTTTAAAATATACGTGAAATATAAACTTTAATGATCAATTAAAGTTCAAATATAACATGTATTTATAATTCACATTTATCTGCAATATTAATAGACAAATGTACTTTATATAGCATACGTCCTAACTTGAAATTTTATCCAATGATCGACATTTCAAACTCAAGTTGCCTCGTGCAATATCCGACAGCATACGCCAGTCCGAAATAAAGCTATACAGCGGCTGTTTAAAAGAAGCAGGCTTATTTTTTTCAAACATAAAATGCCCAACCCAAGCACAAGCATAGCCAGGCAGCAAACCATACAACACATATTTCGGTTTACGCTGGCGGATTGCTTTGGCGATGAAATATCCGCCTATGGCACTGCCTAAAACGTGTAACCGTCGGCTGGTGATATTGCGATGTTCCGTTAAATAAAAGCGATAAAACTCGTTATAGTTTCGGATGGGTAGTTGTGGTGCTTGCGCTGCTACCAGCTCATTTTTCGGCTCTACGATTGCATTCATGCTTGGATCTTCCTGATTGTTTTAAATTCTTAATTTGTATTTCGCCCAAACATGATTGTGCTTCATGCAAAATTGGTCAATTACATTTTTGCTCACCTTTAACAGTTAAAATTGGCAAAAACTAACTTCTCATTTTCAGCCTCCCCCTGTTGATTAGATACTTAGATTTCAATGAGTGAATCAACATACAAACTGCACATTTTTCTGTGATGCAAATACAACATTGCTACTTTTGCGCTAGGAAACACCTGATTGCCGATAATTTCACTCATTGTCCCTTACAGCATCAAATTTTTCGGCTAGAATTTAATATTAAAAAGTCACTGCTGTTATAAGTGCTCAACTTAAAGTGACTTCACCATTTTTCCAACAATGATCTAAGGCAAATTTATGATTGAAGTTGAATTAAAATTTCAAATTCCTACTGCAAAAAGAACAGCACTCCTGAAAGCCTTAGATCCAAAAAAATCTAATCTGATTCACCTCAAAGCCAAATATTTCGACACACCAGATAAACAACTTTCACAACATGGTGTTGCGCTACGTTTGCGCCTAGAAGGTGAACATTGGGTTCAAACTTTAAAAGCAGCAGGCAAAAGCCATTTGCACCGTTTTGAGCATAACCATGATTTTGGTGTGTCTGAACACGCCCCTGCTTTAGATTTAACGATTTACCAACAAGAACCCGAGGCACTTGCTATTTTGCAACAAGCGTTGGGCGATCAGCTGGATGGATTAAAGTTACAATTCGAATCTGATATTCAGCGAACTTATCGCGTCATTCACTTTGAAGATGCAGAAATTGAAGTCAGTCTTGATATCGGTCGCTTGGCCACAGAAACTGAAGAACGCGAAGTCCATGAAGTCGAGTTTGAGTTGAAACAAGGTGCTATACAGTCCTTACTCGCCTTTAGTTTTGAATGGGTCAAGAAATACCAATTGTGGCTCGATGTTCGCAGTAAAGCCGAAATGGGTCATTTACTGTCAATTCAGCAAGAAGTGAGTCCAGCCAAACAAGCAAAAGCGTTTCAACTGGTCAAAAAAGACAGCGCCGACAGCAATGTGCGTTCACTGATTGCGCAGCAACTACAACATTTGCTACCCAATATTGCAGCCATTTCCGCGGGTGTTGCTCAACAAGAACATTTAGAACAAGCACATTTGGCTTTAGATCATCTCTATTTAACTTCTGCTCTATTGAGAACATGGAGTAAGGATGTTTCTGACAAGTGGGCTTATCAGCTGGCAGCCTTCAAACATCATTTTGAACATTTACAACAGCTTGAGCATATGCAGCGTACCTTGGGTGCATTACTGCAAAATCCAACAACGACTGCTAGTCTGACCAAAGACATTTTATATGCGCAAGAAAAACTGAATAATTTGGTTCGCTCAACCCTGAATGTGCATCACTTTTTAGAACTCTTAATGTTTAGTTTGCAATCCAGTACAGCGACGCAAGAACTGGATTTAAAAGGTTATGCTCAAAATACCTTACAACAGCAATATAAGCAGATTCACGAGCAGCTTGCCGAAACTGACGTGACCAATTTTGAAAGTCTAGAACTGCTCTCGCAGCGTATTCGTGAACTCAAGTTTAGCTTCCCGATTTTGACCTCAATTTACGATGTCAAAAACTTGCAAAAATATAGCAAAGCACTGAATGAAGCCCATCAAGCTGCTGAGGAATATCTAACCCTCAGCTCTTCTGCTGCTTATATTCAACAGACTGAACTGGAAGCCAGTGACTGGTTTGTATTGGGATGGTTAACAGCCAAGCAAGAAGTCTATGCGCAGGCATTATTAGATGCGACTGAGCAATTTATGGTGAGCCGAAAATTCCTCAAATTCTAAGTGGCTTCAATCTCTAAGCCATTGGCATCCATAAGTTTGACTTGTGGATGTCTTTCATTTTTTGTCTTTAAATAGACATGTTACATATTTACATTTTTACTGGACTTATTCAGTCTGTTTAGCCAAGATATACATTTAGCGCCATTAAAATAATTTTAAAAACTCCAGTGCGAGGGCTAGAACATGTCAGAAATTGAACTCAAATTTCAGATTCCAGAAGCGTTTCAGGACATGATTTATCAAGACTTCTGCGCCTCCAAAGTCTATAAGCAACGTCTGCTCGCCCATTATTACGACACCCCAGATTTTCAACTGGCACAGCAATCGATTGCGCTACGATTACGCTTGGAACAAGGTCACTGGATTCAAACCCTGAAATATAAAACTGAACGACATATTGAACGCTTTGAGTTTGAAACTGACTTGGGCAAGAAAAAGCAACCTAAACTTAATTTAGCCTTATATCAGGATCATGTTGAGGAACTGCCTGCACTTTTTACCACTGAAAATGCATCGCAGAATTTTCAAGTCAAGTTTTCGACCGATGTTGAACGTGTATCTAAGATTTTGTTGTTCAATCAGTCTGAAATTGAAGTCTGTCTCGACATTGGTTATCTGGTCTTTCAAAAAGAAAAATTAAGAATCTTTGAAATTGAGTTTGAACTGGTGCAAGGTTCAATTCATGACTTAATCCGCTGTATAGAACCGTGGATGAATAAATACCAGCTATGGCTGGATACACGCAGTAAATCCCAGCGTGGAGATTTGCATGTGCAGCAACAGGATCTATTACCGCCACAATATGCAGCGCCTATTGTTTTAGATCCAGCCATGACTGCAAATGCGGCCGTCCGCGCCATCTTAAACAATACCTTTAAGCATCTCTTACCAAATGCAACTGCCCTTGCCTGTGGCTTCTACAATAGTGAACATGTGCATCAGGCACGAGTAGCAATACGGCGAATGCGTAGCGCACTGAGTTGTTATGCTAAGCTTACTCACGATATTCCGCCACACTGGGCGGCACAATTACGGATCATTTTCCAGTCCTTAGGCCATGCGCGTGATACCGATGCCATTCGTGAAACCCTTCTGCCCCAGTTACACCAAGCGGGCTGTTCACACTTAGAAATTCCAACTGCCGAGAGTTATCACAATCAGGTGATGTGGATTTTCCAGTCCACCGAAACCAATCAATTAATATTAGAACTAATGGACTATATGACTTCAGAACTGAGTCCCAAAAATAAAAAGAAAAAACCGTTTTTAAAATATGCTGAGAAAAACTTAAAGAAAACCCATCAACGCATTGCAGATGACATTGGTCATTTTTCACAACTAGAAGATGAAGAAAAGCACAAACTCCGTAAATGCTTCAAACATTTACGTTACAACATTGAGTTTGTGCGTAGCCTATACAGTAATAAAGCGGTGAAAGATTACCTCAAGGCGATTAAACCAATTCAAGAACTCTTGGGGCAATACAATGATCTTTTGGTTGCCGAGCAATTTTTCCATGAACTGCCTGAAAATGAAGAAATTCACTGTGCGATAGACTGGCTCAATCAACAGGAAAAGCAACAACTCAAACACATCGACAAGCAACTCAAAGCCTTTAAAAAAATCAAACCGTTCTGGTCTTAACATCAACTTAACGGTATTTTCCGAAGACTTTCCACACCCCGTTATCCGCCAGTGGATCACTATAGCTATCGCTGCGTTGCTTGCGTGGCTTATCTCGTGCATCCACCAGTTTAAAGTCCTCTTCAGTGCTTAACACAATACCATTCACATAAAATCGGGTACGCGTATATTCACTTTGTCCATGCTGAAACACATAAGTTCTAAGGTCAATGAATTCTCGGTGTGCGACCAGTGCTGCCTGATCATCACTATTTAACCAGACTTGCATCGCTGCAACCTGCTCTGCGGAATATTCTCCGCATTTATCCAATAGACTGGCGATCCCCCTGAAAGTCTTCGACTCTTTAGCTTGTGTTTTATTAATTCGAATCCGATCTACATGAAAATAAAACAACGGCAAATTCAAATGACTGGGTAAATGAATCGCATCAACCATTTCATCACTTAAAAAAGGTTGGCTCAACAGTTGTGCACGCTCGATTAAATCTTGCCATTGCTGATAATAGTGTGCGACATCTTCTTTCGAACCATAATAAATGGGTAATCCTTCGACATTTGCCAAAGTTTGTGGTGGCCAAATTTGTTGGCGCAAAAGTGCAATATCATGTTTAAGATTTTGAATTGCAATAGCATCTGACATAACGTGTTCCATCTTTATAATGCTTAGGCTATTTTTAGATTAAGTCAAAGGTTTTGTTTCTGCAAGGCTTTGCCTATAATGCAGAATGAAATTTTAGCTAGGAACAGTCATGGTTCAAAAGATTGATGCTACCGATGTTACCGAAGAAGAAGCTTTGAATGCTGCTTTTTTTGAACGTGCAGATGAATTTATTAAACATGCCAATGAATTTTGTCGCCCAGCCAAAGGACAACAAGTCAAGCCCGCTGAAATTCGTGGTCAAGTCAGTGCTTCTATGCTGTTTGCAACAGCACGTTTTAATACTTGGGTTGCAGCCAATAATTTCAAAGATGGCAACGAAATGCGTGATGCCAAAGAGCAAGTGATGTCTTATATCCTTCAGCAATTCCAAATGATGCTGGAAGATAACTATGACGAATACTGTGAACAGTTCGAAAACTATTTACGTTTCCGTCATAATGAAGAATTCCATGCCAACAAGCATGATCATGACCATTAATTTAATGGTGTAATAAAAAAGCCCTCAGTTTAGACTCAGGGCTTTTTTATGACTTAAATTTTACGATCCCACACGATTTTTTTAATGACGTTATCGACAATGGTAACAGTGTAATAAGCATTCCCCACCAAATACACATAATCCGATGCAGTAAGCTGCTTTTTGGCTTCTTTCCACTCGTAATTTCGCACTGAGATTGGCGATTGCTGCATATTCTGTACCAGTTGAATATAGCTATCACCAAGAGATACCAATTGCCCGTTTTCAGTACGGATGGTGCGCATTTCAGTTGCTGCTGTAGTATATGAAGTACCGATGACAAATACCAAAAGAAGATAACCAGAAATTTTTAGAATTTTCCTCATATAGATAGACTCAATTAACATGATGTTTTCATTATTAAGAAGTTATATAAAGTTTTTTATCATCCGTTCAATTTAACTTCAAGTTTTAAAATAAAAAGCCACAAAAATGTGACTTTTTATAGAAGTTTTTAAGTGGATTAGAACCTTAAAGTTTAGTCATTCGGCTGTCCATATTGATCAGCCATCACTTCAACCAATTGATCAAGATGAATGTATTTTTTGATGGCTTGGTCTACATCCGCTTTGGTTAAGTTGGCAATCGCTTGATCACGCTTTTTACGAAACAATAAATCGCGGTTTCGTTCCAACTGTGAAGTCAACATTTGATGAATATTGCGTTCATCTTCCAAAGCCGTTACGCGGTTTTTTAGAATATCAGCTTTAGCCGCTTCTAACTCTTGTTCAGTTACCCCACGATCCACCAGTTCTTGCAGCACCTTATGCACTGACTGAGAGACTTGCTCGGCTTTGCCTGCGGTGTAATTGGCATCGATACTCAGTGCGCCAGAGTTGACCCAATCATCCAACTGAATTTCACTGCCAAAACCATACACCAAAGCATTCTTCTCGCGTAATTCCTGTGCCAGACGTGAAGACAACTGCGAATCGCCAAGAATATAACTAAAGACCAGCATAGCAGGTGCATCAGGATGATCCTCACCCAGCGGGAAGGTCAGCAAACTCTGATAGCTCCCAAACTCACGTTGCTCCGACAACACGTGCTTCTTCTGCGCCTTATATGGCGTATATTCAGAAGTCAGTTGTGCATATGCTTGCGTGCCTTTCCAATTTCCAAACTGCTGTTTGATGGTACGCAACATTTTCTTAGCATCGAACTCACCCGTCACCGCAATTTGCGCGTTATTCATGGCAAAAAATTGTTGATACAACTGCTTCACTTGCGCATTCGTAGAAGCTTGGTATTGCTTCTTGGCATATTCAGGTTCGAAGTGATAACGCAAATCGCCTTGCGGATAGATTTCGATTAAACGAGCAATGGTCAGTGCGGCGACTGTTTCAGGTTCCGTATAGGGACGGTTTAAACTGGACAGCGTTTGCGACTTGATTAAATCAAACTGCGACTGTTCAAACTTCGGATTTTTCATGACTTCAACAATGTAATTAAAGAAGTCTTCAAACTTTTCCTTTTTCGCCACAATCTGAATGGTCATGCCGTTGCCATTGGATGATGCCGTTGCGGATCCCCCTGCATCAATCGATTTATCGGCAATATCTTGCAGGCTGTATTTATCCGAAGCACGGAGCAATAAATAAGAGGTGAAATCAATAATTTCACTTTTATTCATTAAACTTTGAGCAGTACCAAACTCCACATTAATGGTCGCATAGGTTTTATTGTCACGGGTCGCAACAGGATAAAGCGCATATTTCATGCCATTTTTAAGTGCACCGCGTTGAATTTTCTTCTCATTCTTTTCCAAATATTGTTGAGAGCTTGCTACATATTGCGCCACTTCTTGTTGATAGACACTCACATCTTTCAGTGGTTCTGGAGCTTGCGTCTGCTGATCTAAAGTCTGCTTTGGCGCCTTTGCCTGCTGTTGTTGCATGGCTTTCTTCTGATCTTCTGGGGTCGGCTGAATATCTCCCGTAATACGATGCTCTTTGACCAAGAACTGGTTCAAGGTCTGATTAACCTCATTTAAACTGAGGTTTTGAATATTATTCAGATCGACATAGTACTGATCCCAACGCCCCTGACTCGCTACAAAATAATCTGCCAAACGTGAACCCAATGCCGCAGAGTTACTTTGAATACTGTCTGCCTGATTTTGAATCAGACTTTTCACCCGTTTCAGCTCAGTTTCATTAAAGGCTTGAGTCTTTTCTACCCCTTGATCGAGTGCTTGATCGACTTGCTCGGCATCATGATTCGGCGCATACATTGCCCCCATAAACACCAAATTAAAATCACGATCGAGCCATGTGGTTGCCTGCACCATGGTACTGGTGCCTGTTTCAACCATGCTTTGATACAAATGTCCACTCGGCTGCATGGTATACAACAATGGCGACAAGGCTAAAGCAGGTTTGATCTTGTCATTTTTTCCATTCAGGTAAATATTGAACTTGGCGAGATCACTGCCTTTTGCCACAGTAAATTCACGCTGCTTGATTTTACTTGCATCAAGCTGTGGCACTTGAATCTGAGCAGGAATTTGACGTGCAGGAATGGCACTAAATTGCTGATCAATCTGTTTTAGTACTTGTGCCTTGTCGAATTTACCCGCAATCACCATAGCTGCATTATTCGGTGCATACCAAGTGCGGTAGAACTGATTCAGTTCGTTCATTTTAATGGACTGCAATTCGTTTAAATCGCCAATTGGTAAACGTCCTAAATACTGGTTCCCATAAGCCGATTTCCACATCTGATCCATCAACACCGCAAAAGGCTGATCCAGACGTACTTCACGCTCACGTTTCACAATCGCAATTTCAGAAGGAACAAATTTTTCTTGCAGCACCAATTTATCCATACGCTCGGCTTCTAAATGCAAAATTTCATTTAAAGCCGTTTGTTCAGGACGCACGACATTGATATAACGGGTTGAATAATAGTCGGTACTAGCATTGGTCATTAAGGTGTATTGATCCAGTCTGCGCTGGAATTCTTCGCCTTTGACATTTTGCGTCCCCTTGAATGCAAGGTGTTCTAATAAATGTGCCAAGCCCCCTTTACCTTGCGGATCATTCAATGAACCTGTCAGATAAATGGTGCTCATATAAACTTTATTTTCTTTATCATTCGGCGCCAAAATCACGCGAAAACCGTTATCTAATTTATATTCTTCAATTTGATGATCTGATTTGACCAAAACAGGCTGTGCCCAAGCAGCCGAACTTAAACCAACAAAAAACAGAGAGAAAGTAAGTTTTTTCAACCGCATTAACATGTTAATTCCAATATATTCAGTCATATAAATATTTTATAAGCTGCCTATCTTACGGAATCAAAAATGGGATTTATAGTGAAGTTTTGCAAAGCAACCCTCTGTTTTGAGCGTTGCTTTGTTCGAATATGTTTAATCTAAGAACAACTCTGCTTGCATATAAAGTTTGCCATAGCCCGAAATTTCAATACGTTCCTGATCGACAATTTTGCAATACAATTCGCCGCCACGTGCAGAGGCCTGATAAGCAATCAACTCTGTTTTATTTAATCGTTCTGCCCACAATGGTGCAATTGCGGTATGAATAGAACCTGTGACAGGATCTTCATTAATGCCCATAGCAGGCGCGAAATAACGCGAAACACAGTCATATTGTTCGCCTGTCGCAGTAATCGCAACATCAACACTTGAGCAATGCGCGGTAATGGCGGTACGTAATGAACCCAATTGCTTTAACAGTTCTAAATTTGGTTGCTCATCCAAAACGTCTTGTACAGTTTCATACTCAATGATGAAAGCTTGCTGGTTTAAATACACATTTTTAAACGGTTTGCTGAGTGCCTGTGTTAAAAGCTCAGGATACTCTTCTACTTTTTCTGCACGGCGAATTGGGAAATTCATACAGATTTTGCCATCTTCAGCCTGACTCACAATGAAGATGCCTAAATTTTTGACATGAAAATGAATGGTTTTGGCTGAAGTAAAATCTTTAAACAGTACAAAGCTACTGGCTAAAGTCGCATGTCCACAAAAATCGACTTCGGCAGTTGGCGTGAACCAACGGATTTCAAAATGTTCAGCATCAATCTTTTTTACAAATGCAGTTTCAGACAGATTATTTTCCAAAGCAATATTTTGCATCAATGCTTCATCTAACCATTGCTCAGTCACAATCACTGCCGCAGGATTACCCTTAAATAATGCATTGCTAAAAGCATCGACTTGATACATTTTCATGATTTTTCTCCATTGTTTCATGCTTATTATGCCGTGACAGCCCAACAATAACAGATACAAATTTATTTGATTTATGGATACAGTTGTTGCATGGCATAAAAAAAGAAAGCCAATATCGAAAATACTGGCTTTCCCATTGATGTCGAAACCGTGAAATTAATTCTCGATTAAATCCACATTTTCTTGTTTGAAAATCGCTTGATCGGTTTGCCCTAAGACTTGACTGGTGACCATACCCGCAGTCATTGAACCATTCACATTCAATGCGGTACGTCCCATATCAATCAAAGGTTCAATCGAAATCAGCAGTGCCACGAGGGTCACGGGTAAGCCCAACATTGGCAATACAATCAGCGCTGCAAAAGTAGCTCCGCCACCCACACCTGCTACACCGACAGAACTCAGCGTCACCACACAAACCAAAGTCAAAATCCAGATTGGATCGAGAGGATTAATCCCGACCGTTGGCGCAACCATTACCGCCAACATGGCTGGATATAAACCTGCACAACCATTTTGACCAATGGTCGTCCCAAAAGATGCCGAGAAGCTGGCAATTGACTCAGGCACACCCAAACGACGCGTTTGCGCTTCAATATTCAGCGGGATACTGGCAGCACTAGAGCGACTGGTAAAAGCAAAGGTCAGTACAGGCCAAACCTTTTTAAAGAATTGAACGGGATTCACCCCTGTCATTAACAAAATGAGTGCATGCACAGCAAACATAATGCCCAGTCCAATATAGGATGCGACAAGGAAGCCACCCAAATTCAGGATATCTGCCAATTTTGAATTCGCCACAATATTGGTCATTAAGGCAAACACACCATACGGGGTGAGCATCATAATTAAACGGACCAACTTCATGACCCATGCTTGCATAATTTCAATCGCTGCAAGCAATTTTTGCCCTTTCTCTGCATCCGCCTTAATTAAGTTCAAACCTGCAATACCAAGGAACACCGCAAAAATCACCACACTAATAATGGAGGTTGGATGCGCGCCTGTCAGTTCAGCAAATGGATTGGTCGGAATAAAAGAGAGAAACAAATCTGGTACTTGTAAATTGGTCACCTGCCCGACATAGTCGGTTTGAATCGCATTCAGACGTTCAGTTTCTTGTGCACCCTGAACCAGACCTGCCGCAGTCAAACCAAAGGCATTGGTCACCACCACACCCACAAAAGCAGCAATAGCCGTTGTGACTAACAATGTACCAATACTAATGAAACTGATTTTGCCCAGCGAACCTGCATCATGCAGTTTAATGACCGCACCTAAAATGGAAACGAAAACCAGTGGCATGACCACCATTTGCAACAGTTTGACGTAGCCTTTACCCACCAAGTTGAACCATTGCACTGACTCTTGCAGCACGGTTGAGCCTGTGCCATACACCAAATGTAAGGCTAAACCGAACACTACCCCCAAGCAGAGACCAGCAAGCACCTTTTTGGCAAGGCTCCAATTGGTATGACGTGTCCGACTTAATAAGAACAGCAATGCCACAAAAAGTATGACATTGATGATTAAGGGCATATTCATGTATTTTCCCTAAATAATGTAACCCTCATTATAAATCAAAATTCAATTCGACTTTTGGCTTTACCTATCAGCGCTAACCAAGTGTTCAAATTTAGACTACTCCTGCAACAATCAGAGTTATGATATGCCGTAGCAAATACTCTAATTGAATCTAAATATGGCTGACTTCTCCCATCCTCACATTCAACCTGTCGAACTGGCAAAAGCGTACCGTTTACTCAATCATGGTCCAACCGTCTTGGTGTCTGCACAACATGGGCAGGAAAGCAATGTCATGACTGCCGCTTGGGCATGTGCCTTAGAGCTGGTTCCAGCCAAAGTTTCAGTAGTGCTAGATAAAAGCACCAAAACCCGAAAATTAATTGAAGATTCAGGTTATTTTGCGCTACAAGTTCCCACCCTAAAGCAAATTGAGCTGGTACAAGCCTTGGGTTCAATCAGCCAGTTTGATGATCCAGATAAACTCGAACATTGTCATACACCACTGTTTCACTTTGACGGTTTTGACTTAGCTGTGGTGGAAGGCTGTGCCGCTTGGCTAATTTGTGAGTTAATTCCTGAACCACATAACCAGCAAGCACATGATTTATTTATAGGAAAAGTGCTTGCAGCCTATGCTGATGATCGCGTGTTCCGTGATGGGCATTGGTATTATCACGAAGCTGATCCTTCGTGGAAAAGTGTGCATCATGTTGCGGGCGGTCATTACTACACCATTGGTGATGCGGTGGATACCAATAAAAAATAAATTGCTGATGATATCCCTGCTGCATCATATCGACTAAAGGTGAAAAGTCAGCGATTGTATTTCTCTATTTTTCACCTTATAGTTCAAGTATATTTTTTAAACAATTAGTCAAATTGTATGAACAGGACGTTCTCGGATACTGTCAAGCTCAGTGCATTTCTTTGTTTGAGTATGTGTTTAGGCATTGGTATTTTGCGCTTTTCCTATACCGCCTTATTGCCTTCAACGCGCGAAGCCTATGAATGGAGTCATAATTTTGCCAGTATTTTAGGTAGTGCCAACCTTTTGGGCTATTTGGTGGGTGCCTACTGGGCGATGAAAATCCCGCAAAATTCCAAAATGCCCATCTATATCATTAGTGCTGCTTTTGTGGGTTCTATCAGCTTGTTTGCCTGTGCCTTTTCCAGTTTTTCGGAAACGTGGTATTTAAGCTGGCGTTTCATTTCAGGCATCAGTGGTGGCTTACTGATGATTCTGTCTCCAAGTGTTGTCGCGCAATGTAGTGACTTACAACATCGCTTTAAAATCAACTTTATTGGCTTTAGTGGTATCGGTTTGGGGGTTTTATGTGCCACGCTGTTTATGCCCTATCTGGATCGAATTGCAATTTCTACGGCATGGTTAATCTTATGTGCTTTCGCCTTTGGCATGAGTGCATTGCTCTGGCTGCTTGTACGTCCATTTCAAGCTCAACTACAAGCCATTCCAGCCACACAGTCCCAGTCATATCAAGTCGGTTTCATTTACTACAGCTTGTTAATCGCCTATGCCTGTAGTGCTTTTGCTTATATTCCCCATTCTTTATTTTGGATTGATTATTTAAGCCATGTATTGGCACTTAATTTGTTCTGGATTAATTTCAACTGGATTCTATATGGCTTAGGCAGCGCCTTAGGTGCGTATAGCGCATATGCTTTGGCACGCAAGCTCGGGAATTTTGCGGCACTTAAAGTGTTATACAGCATCTACATTTTTGCGGTTTTAATAGCCGTATTCAGCTTCTCGCCAATTTTTACGTTCTTATCCTCCTTCTTGACAGGTTTACTCAACCCTGCCGTGGTTTTCCTCACCTCCTATACCATTTTGCAATTGTACGGTTTGGCTTATAAAAAATTATGGAGTATGGCAACACTCAGTTTTGCCAGCATTCAGTTGCTAGGTGGAATTAGCTTTAGCACTTTGCAGCATTTCAGGGTGTCTTACCCTCAGCAATTTAGCATCGCTTCTGCGGTTCTGTTACTCGGTACCTTACAACTGTTCTGGTTTACTCGCCCACATGCAAAAACCAGTCGTAGCAGTGAGCAAATGACGGATTAAGCATATCGGCGCTGCATATCCATCTCCCTAAACTTTGCTCATGCCTAAGAGCTGCTGCTGAATCTAAATCAATTATTAGATTGGTTTGGCTCTTCGCTTATACTATGTGCCAAAAGCTGTGCACAGCCAGCAAAACGTAACAACACAATCTATTCCTGCCCATTTTTTACCTGCTTATAAACATCATAAATTAGGCACTTGAATACCTCCACAACTGGGACTTTGAGCAATTTATGTGGACGGAATTAGGAAAAATTTGTATGACCTTCTTTCAGTAATCTTAAAACCTGTTCTGAACTTTTATCCGCAGTCAGCTCCAAGCCCTACAGAAAGTTCAAGCTATAATTATTATATTAATTTCAAATATTTAAATAAGAATCTTAATCAATAAAACATAAATCCATACAATTCTTTGCATCAATCTTTGAAATGTATTTGCCACAATATTGATTATTTTTTAACCTATTTTAAATAACCATAAAAATCTAAACACATCATCGTCAGCAGAACTGCCTTAATTTAAAGATAAAAACAGCAACCAAAATTACACAATGATCAGGAATAGCCCATGAAACCGATAACGACACTATCAATCAGTATTGCCATATTACTTGCATTAGGAAATATTTCTTCAAGTTATGCAGCTACACCTTCCGAACTTTCCGACTTAGTCGGTGCAAGAGCCAGCGGTGGTGAAACTCAGCTTGAACAGCGTGGATACACGTTTATTAAAACTGAAAAAGGAGAAGACCGTAGCTGGTCCAATTGGTATAAGGCTTCCAATAAAAACTTGTGTCACTGTGGTCACGTATAATGGTCGCTATGATTCAATTACCGATAGCCCTGTCTTCGATTGCAATAATGGACAGACCACCGCCAAAAAAGAAAGTCATACGGCTGAAATTGCGGCTGCCGCTGTCGCATTAGGTGCAATTGCAGCTGTTGCGGTACATGAACATAACAAAGATAAAAAACACGACCAAAGCTCATCTGTATCCAGTGATATCAATAATTTAGTCGGGGTAAGAGCCAGTTCCGCAGAAAGCACTTTAAGATCTAAGGACTATCGGAGTGTCAGTACCAGTACAGGACGGAGCAGTAAAGAAACCCTATGGTGGAACTCACATCGAAACGAATGCTTAAGTGTAACAACGGCTGATGGTCGTATTGATAACATGCACAGATTGTACAACTCCGACTGCGAAAAAGCACATTCTAATTATGGTTCACAAAACTATTCACCTGCACCAGACATTACCTGCTATCAAAATCTGAAAAAGTGTTATCGATACGGCAAAGGTGTAGACGACTACTGGACCAATAAAGAATTCAATTAAAAGAAGAACAAGTCGAGATATTCTGCATGGATACCTTAAAGCAAACAAAAATCTGGAAAATAAGATTAACCTCCATTCTATGGTTTACCTTGGGTGTCTTATTTTTAATTAGCCTTCCGCTGGTACTGAATATCTCCGTTTGGCTTTTCCCAATACTTATTATTATTTCACTCATTTTCGCCTGTCTGGTATTTATAATTCGCAAACTGTTTAAACATGAATGGAGCTTTGCAACATTCATTAAAAACACCATTTTCTTTGGTTTTTTACTCACAATTCTTTGTGCGATGCCCATTCTTTATTTTGCAATACTCACGCAACTTCACCCGACGTTAATCCCTCAAGTCACCTTAACCAATGGTAAAAAGACCGTGATTTTTCAGGGCATGCAGCATGTAGGTAGTGAGGAATTTTATAAGTCAGTTGTTTATGACCTTGAAGATGCGCTCTCTCGGGATTATGTCTTGCTCTATGAAGGCGTCAAACCGGGCACACCTGAATCTGAAAAGTGGTTCAATGCCATGTTTGCTCAGGGGAAAAACCTTGCTGAAGGTTATCAATTAATGGGAAAAACCTGCGGTCTGAAATTTCAAGGCTCTTACTTTCAATTGTTTTCCAAAGATATGGCTGAACAAACAGATCGCTTCATCAATGCAGATGTATCCACATTACAAATTAAACAAAGATATGATGAATTAGTGAGGAGTGATCCTGCTTTTGCTCAAGCGATGCAGCAGCGCCAGCATAAAAAAGAGGAGTCCAGTGAAAATAGTGTACTCAATTCAATGATCAATGGAATCGCTCAAGGCAATGAAAAGCAGCAATTTATTACAGGCATTCTGTGTCGTGGTGTTATGACCATGAGCATGAATCAAGACAAAAAAGATGAAATGGATAAGCTGGTTTTAAATTATCGTAATGAAGCCTTAGCCAATTCGATTATGCAGCAACCGAATTCAAAGATTTTTATTACTTATGGTAATGCACATCTTCCTGGTACTTACCAAATTTTGAAAGAGAAAGATCCAAACTGGAAAATTGCATCTGTGAAATGGATTAGAACCATCGACACGCCTAAAGAGTACCAAAAAGAACTCGACCTACTGGAAGAATAACTAATACGAGGCGCTAGTGTTGCTTACTTGAACTTAAATAAGGATAAGGGTTCACCGCCCCTTGCCCAGATAGATAAACCCCATAATGCAAATGCGGGGTTGTGTTTTTCGCATTCCCCGTGTTTCCGACATAGCCCAACACGGCTCCTTGCTCGACCCAGTCTCCAACATCTATCTGCTGCGCATAAGCATCTAAATGTGCATAATAATGTCGGCTTAAATTTGGACCAATAACCCAAACCACTTTACCGCCCAGACTGTCTAAACCGACCTTTACCACTATACCTTGCGTAGTACTCAGTACAGCTGTGCCACGTTTAGCAAAAATATCGATACCTTCATGTTTACGCCCCTGTCCCCTTGCTGCACCCCATGTATCACTGATTTGCTTTGGCGTAATGCCTTCAACGGGCATAGGCAACTGCTGCGAAAGGTTTTGTCGTGCCAATTGAAATTGTAAGAGTGGATATTGCCAACTGGTCGATTCACCCGAGTTTGGCGGTTTACATGCCTGTAGCACTAAGCTGACTGCGAATATCAGAGAGATACGTTTAAACTTTTGATATTTGACTTTCATTCTAATGTTTTTGCATTTTTATAATGGGCTCAATTCTAACCATGAGCCATCCACTTCCCTATAGTGTTTTGGTTATTTAGGCACATTTTAAAAGCAGAAAAACTCACAAAAAAAGATGACGATTGCAGCTCTGAGACAAGCTGTTGAGTCACTCTAAAAATTGATGAAAATAAAAATTTTAAGCAAAAAAAAGCCTACAAATGAGTCAAGTAGGCTTTAAAAAATTTAAAACAAGTCAGGGAACTATCAGCTTTAAATCTTGTGCTAATAGTGCCAAAGCTGTAGGTCATTTACAATACTTTGGTTAAAGATATATTTAAAATATTTGTTAAAAAGTCCACTTTTTTGTAACACAGACAAATTTGCACAAAATGAGGGCAATATCCTTTATATTTTGTTAACACGCGCCATACAAGTATGATTAATTTTCAATCACTTTACTTATCAAGTAGTACATGCTGATTCAGCTCTCATTCTTGTAATTGACCATAATGCATCCCCATAAAGAGCATGGAGATGGAGTTCTATACCGGCAAGATAACCGCCCTTCGCATATAGGCTTCATAGGCTATTATTCCACTCGTATATTTTCCAGTTCATTCACTTGCACAACTCTGATGTTTTCAATTTTTTTCACACTATCAATCAAGATGACTTGATCTGAAAATGTATCAAAGATATACCACTTTTTTGCATCATCTTTTAACGATGCAACAGGTAAATGAGATGCCATCTTTTTTTGATAAGCACTATAACCATTCAAAAACGGAACGACAAAAAAGATTAATAATATTGAAATTAACCGACCCAAATATTTAAAGTACATTAAGCCAAATAATGCCAACAAACCAATGAGATAAGACAGGACTTGTAGCCACTCCCGATTATCTCTCCAAATTAATAAAATTAAGATCGCAATTAAAACACCACATCCAATCAAGAAAGTACGATGCTGTTTGCCTTTCGGCTTTGAATCTGAAAAGAAGATTTCTTGTAAAAACATTAATGCCAAGATAAATCTGCACCCAGCCTAATATTAGAAATTAAAAGTTCTTTGGTTGTCAGCAGATTGATAAGCCAGTCTGCTTTTAAGCCCACCACATAATAGCCGTAGTAATAACTCACACCTGTAATAAAAAGAAATGCCGTTTCCAAACCAATGATCTGTGCTGCCCCGAGTCCTAGCTGATCTAATTTATCTTTAATCATGTTTTATCCTTATTTTTCCTTTGGAAATTTTTATGCACGGATCAAATTTGAATACTTAAATAGCAAGATGTTTAGAGTTAGTTATTCTTAAGTGCTTATAACATTTGAGGAAAATTAGTTTCGAAGAATACTTTACTATATCAAACACATAAAAAATCATATTTTGATTCACGATTCCAAAATAGAATAACTCGGTCAGAATGCAATAATTAGATAAATTACGCTTTAACGCTAACAGGCTAAATCAACATTAACTTTAAGATTTAATCGAGCTTTGACAGACAGCTGACATAATACTTATTTGCAAACTGGTTCAGTTGAGTCTCCTGCGACATGGGTTTGGCATAAGTCGGCTGTGCATAGGCATCACGAATTACATAATCAACCAGTTGACGCATTTCGTCATTGGGATGATCTTTATATCTCGTGGCATTGGCTTGCAGTAATTTGGTTTCAGCTATACCCGCCTGCTTTTGCTTCATGATGGAACTTGCCATGTCCAAAAACTGTTTACACCCATTATCAAAGTAAGCATCTGACTCCCCTGCATACAGAGAATATGAACTCATAGATAACAAGCTAAGCAGTAATATTTTTTTCATGTTTATTTCCTTTTTCTTATCTATAGCAATATACGTTTAATTCATTGAGCAGCATTTAGAACAAGCGTTTAACCATTCCCAAAGAGATTATTTTAAAAATCTAAAATGCCTTCAAAATTTGCTCTTTAACTCTTTCTTAATTTAGAGATACAGGACATTGACATAACCAAGTCTACAACGCTTTTTTCATTACATCCGCCAAGCCAAGACTTTATATTCTCTGCATATATCGCTTAAAAAGCATACTGTAATATTCATGTTTTTGCATACTCAATTACATTTTTAATTTAAGCCTCTTTTAAAAAAGTGTACTCAATCCTCATCATCAGATTTGCTCTTAAACATTAATCTGTATTTAGTTATCCTCTAAAATCTTCTAGTGCAAGATAAATTGAGATGATTTTCAAGCATCTCTTTAGAAGGCTAAGGCAGTAGTTTTAAGCGCTAAAACGTGTATCAACAATAAAATTGAGGAGCATCAGTCGAAATCTGATATAGTAGCCTACATCTTATGGACTTTTTCTTTACCCTTCCCGACCTACTCCCACTTATTCGGGTAACCAAACGGGCAACACAAGCAAGTCCAAACAAATTTTTTAAATTTTCTAGTAGGTTAAAGTGAAAATAGTCATTCTTAACAAGCCTTATGACGTTCTCTCTCAGTTTCGTAAAGACGAAGCGCACATGACAATGTCTGACTTTGTAGATGATCCGTCATTGCGTTTGGCTGGTCGTCTCGATATGGACTCTGAAGGCTTAGTTTTCTTAACTGACCACGGTGGTCTAAATCAATACATCACCAACCCTGCAAACAAAAAGTACAAAACATATTTAGTACAGCTTGATGGCGATGTGACTGAAGAAGCGTTAGAACAGCTTCGTAACGGTATTGAATTAAAAGATGGTATGACTTTGCCAGCGAAAGCCATCAAAGTTCAGCAACCTGAATGGTTATGGGAGCGTGATCCTCCTGTTCGTTACCGTGCTTCGGTTCCAACTTCTTGGGTTGAAATTTCAATTTGTGAAGGGCGTAACCGCCAAGTTCGTCGTATGACTGCTGCTGTTGGCTTCCCGACTTTACGTCTAATTCGTACTAAAATTGGCTCAATTGACTTGGTGCAACTGGGTTTACAACCGGGCGAAACGAAAGAAATTGAACCTTTACTCTACCCTGACTTTAAAGATGTACCAGCGGAAGAGCCATATCGCTCTCGTTCGTATGTGAAAAAGCCAGGTGGTACAGGTGGTAAGCCAATGGTTCGCAAGAACAAAGATGGTTCTGTGAAAAAATCTGGTACTAAACGTATTTGGCAAATGGATGAAAGTGAGAAACCACGTCGTAAGACCAATGGTACAACGCGTCCAAATACCAAAGCGCCACGTGGTCGTGGACGTAGTGGTCGTTAAGATTTGATTTTTTAAAGCCCACGTCAGTGGGCTTTTAGTCTATCTCAACTATATAAGTTTGACTTCCCTTAACATTTTTAATCATTATTTTCTTTGTTATCACAATTAGATCACCTAAAACATTTTCATATTCAAGATCAAGCTTATCCTTTAGTACTTCACTACCCTCAAAAATCCCTACTATTTCTTGATCCCAAACCATTTTTTCAACATTATTTACAGCTATTTTTATAGGATTTGTAGATATTTCGCCCCATAAAATTTTCATATTAATAGCATCTCCTGTACCACGATTATGAATCTCACAATGTAAACGATATTTATCTTCACCAATTCTTTGACACAGAAATCTATTAAACCCTAATAAAGGACGTACTTTAGATTTTTCTTCTTTACTTCGTTGATTTAAATGAGTAACTACATTTTTTTGTTGATTAATACTTTCTCTCATCTCATCAATTTGCAATTTTAAAGCACTTTCTTGTTGTTCCAAAGCTCTCGTATTTTGATCTAGCTGCTTACCTTGTTGTATATATCCTAAAATCAGCCAAAAGAAAGCAATTGGTGCAAAAATACCTGCAAGAAAATCACCCAATTCATTTAATGATGTAGGCCAAGTATAGCCATTGCTTCGGCTAAATAGATAAATTCCCAATAACCAAATAAAGGTAACCAAAACACCGAAGATCAAACTTTTCTTATTCATATTCTTAGCCAGTTCAAATATCTTGAAATATAAAAAAAGCCGACGCATTTGCATCGGCTTTTTCACATCATCGACTAAAAGCCGATTTTGCTAAACTTAAACAGTTTCAAGCGCAGCATTAAGTGTAGCACTTGGACGCATTACAGCATTTACTTTCGCTGGGTCTACAGCATAGTAACCACCGATGTCCGCAGCATTACCTTGAACAGCTGCAAGTTCTGCAACGATTTTATCTTCGTTTTCAGCAAGTACTTTTGCAAGTGGAGCAAATTTCGCTTTCAATGCAGCATCTTCGTCCTGAGCAGCCAAAGCTTCAGCCCAGTATTTAGCTAAGTAGTAGTGGCTACCACGGTTGTCTAACTCGCCAGTACGACGTGATGGAGACTTGTCGTTGTCAAGTAATTGACCAGTCGCTTGATCTAGAGTTTTAGCAAGAAGTTTCGCCTGAGCGTTGTCTTCTTTAATGCCTAACTCTTCTAAAGAAACCGCTAATGCAAGGAACTCACCTAAAGAATCCCAACGTAAGTGGTTTTCTTCTACAAGCTGTTGTACGTGTTTAGGCGCAGAACCACCAGCACCAGTTTCGTACATACCGCCACCTGCCATTAACGGCACGATAGACAACATCTTCGCAGAAGTACCTAATTCCATAATTGGGAACAAGTCAGTGAGGTAGTCACGTAAGATGTTACCAGTTACAGAAATCGTGTCTAAACCACGCGCTACACGCTCAAGCGTATAACGCATTGCACGTACTTGTGACATGATTTGAATATCAAGACCAGCTGTATCGTGGTCTTTCAAGTACTTTTGTACTTTCTTGATCAATTCATTTTCATGTGGACGGTATGGGTCAAGCCAGAAGATTGCAGGCATACCAGAGTTACGTGCACGAGTTACTGCAAGTTTCACCCAGTCACGAATCGGTGCATCTTTCACCTGACACATGCGCCAGATGTCACCTTGCTCTACATTTTGAGTCATTAACACTTCGCCAGTGTCAAGGTCAGTAATGTTTGCAATACCCGCTTCTGAAATTTCAAAAGTCTTGTCGTGTGAACCGTATTCTTCAGCTTTTTGCGCCATCAAACCTACGTTTGGCACAGTACCCATAGTTTTAGGGTCAAAGTTGCCATTCCACTTACAGAAATTGATCATTTCTTGGTAGATACGCGCAAATGTAGATTCTGGCATTACTGCTTTACAGTCGTACTGCTTACCATCAGCACCCCACATTTTACCGCCACTACGGATCATTGCAGGCATAGATGCGTCAACAATAATGTCGTTTGGTGAGTGGAAGTTTGTGATGCCTTTAGCTGAATCCACCATTGCTAATGCAGGACGGTGTTCTTGACATGCATGTAAATCTTCGATGATTTCTTCACGTAAAGAAGTCGGTAATGTTTCGATCTTTTCATAAAGACCAGCCATACCGTTGTTTACGTTAATGCCTAGCTCATCAAATAATTTGCCATGCTTTTCAAATGCATCTTTATAATAAATCTTAACGCAGTGACCAAATACGATTGGGTGCGATACTTTCATCATGGTTGCTTTAACGTGCAACGAGAACAGAATGCCAGCTTCACGACAATCTTCGAGTTGTTTCTCGTAGAAGTCACAAAGTGCTTTTTTGCTCATGAACATTGAATCGATAATTTCGCCATCTTGAAGCGCAACTTTTGGCTTAAGAACGATAGTTTCACCAGCGTTGGTGATCAATTCCATTTTCACGTTACGCGCGCGGTCAAGCGTCATTGATTTTTCGCCATGGTAGAAGTCACCTTCTTCCATGTGTGAAACGTGAGTTTGTGACCATTGCTTCCACTCGCTCATAGAGTGCGGGTGTTTTTTAGCGTAGTTCTTTACTGCAGCAGGCGCACGGCGGTCAGAGTTACCTTCACGTAAAACTGGGTTTACAGCAGAACCAAGGCACTTACCATAACGTGCTTTAATCTCTTTTTCTTCTTCAGTCGTAGGATTTTCTGGATAGTCAGGAATCGCAAAACCTTTAGATTGAAGTTCCTTAATACATGCAGTTAACTGAGCAACTGAAGCACTAATGTTAGGAAGTTTGATGATATTCGTGTCAGGATCTTGTGTAAGACGACCTAATTCTGCGAGGTTGTTTGGAACCTTCTGCTCGTCGCTTAAATAGTCAGCGAATTCTGCAAGCACACGCGACGCTACAGAAATATCACTTTTGGTGATCTCGATGCCAGCTGGCTTAGTAAAGGTTTCAATGATCGGCAGTAGCGAATAAGTCGCCAACAATGGCGCCTCATCAGTCAGTGTGTAAATGATGTTTGACTTTCCACCAGCCATATATAGCCCCTTGTGTTAAATTGAGTTTTAGAGAACCAGACTTTTGGCCCAGTCCTACGAACCGATTGCTTAAATAAACCCTGAGAGTATCAGCCCTCAACGCTTTTCAGTCAACGATATATCTTGTGATAACGACATTTCGTAAGAAAATACCACTCGGTTTATGTGGTTTTTTTAAACACTTTTTAAAGTCAATCATTTAGATTTCGTATAAATCATCAACAGTGCTCAAACCACCTGTAACCAAGCGCCCGATTGTAGCTTGTCTATATTAAATCCGATATATGACGATTGGATAACCGAATGAACTTATAAAGCATCCAATTTTGCCTTCAACCATGAATATTTGTTGATCTTTCAAATTTCCAAATTTTATTAAAACTGCTTGATCCCACCCTATGATAATGCTAATTATGATTCATATTAAACAATATTATTTAAATAACGTATCAAAAAGGGAAATGTCATGGAAATCGCAAAAGGACATGCGCTGTTTAATAATGACCACGTGATGCAAGAACTGGGCGCGCGCTTGGTTGACTATAAAGATTGCTATGCCAAAGTAGAACTCTTGGTCGAAAAGCGACATACCCAAGGGCATGGCACTTGTCATGGTGGCATTATCTTCACCTTAGCCGATGGTGCTTTTGCCGTTGCCTGCAACACAGGTGACTACCCTGCCGTGGGACAGCACTGCAATATCAGCTACATTAAGCCTGGGAAAATTGGTGACATCCTTACTGCAACTGCGGAGTTACGCTCTCAAGCGGGCCGTTCGGAATTCTATGACATCCAAGTGGTCAACCAAAAGCAAGAAACCATTGCGGAATTTAGAGGTGTGTCACGCATGCTGGTACCCGCCAAGAAAGAACTGTCATAAATATGAGAACCATCTGAACTGATCTCAACAGCTTCAACACGACCTAGCTTCTTGTTTTGGTTACATATTGAAATGTTGAAATTTTATTGATTGTTTAAACTAAATCTTTTTTAAGCTTTAGGATCAATCAGATGGTTAAATTGCTAGTGCCGCTTATTGGACTTGGTTTCTCCTCTTTTTGCTTTGCGCAAAATCCACTCAGTGTACATGTCCTGAATTTAGAAAATGGCTTACCTTCCGCTAACGTCAAAGTGGTACTTGAAGCACAACAAAATGATAAATGGACAGAGATCAATACAGGCACCACCGATGAACAAGGTCGGATTGCCGAACTTTATCCCAAAGATGCCCCTTTACAAAAAGGCGTATATAAAGTCACTTTTAAAACTGGGGACTGGTTCCGTCAAAAGAATGAACGCTCATTTTTTCCAGAAGTTCCTGTAGTGTTCGTGATTGATGGCTCACTGGAGCATTATCATATTCCGCTACTGATCAGTCCTTATGGTTATTCGACCTATCGCGGGAATTAATTGCACTGCATAAATGCCTATTCAAATACAAAAAAGCCGATACTTTCTAGCATCGGCTTTTTTAATTTACGCTGTGTCTATTTAAGCTTTTAACCAAGCATCTGCTTTCGCCTGATTTTCCACTTTTAATTCCACCGTGGTTAAGCCCGTTTCACCACCTTGAACTTCAAATTGCATCAATTCATCACGACGGAAGGCAAAAATCGTGAATGTTTCTTGGCGTTTCGCATATTGTGCTAATAACTTTTCACTGGCTTTTAAGCCATCAATTGCAAGAATCACATCATTGGCTGATAGACCTGCTTGTGCAGCAGCACCATCGCGGCGCGCTTGCTGAATCAGCACACCTTCTGGTTTATCTACGACTTTCATGCCAAATGGCAATGACTTGTCATTTTTCAGACTATAGCTTAAGCCAAACTCTGGGAACAATTGATCCAGCGGTAGTTCATCTACGGTGTTAATCAAATGGTTAATCTGTTCAAGCCAGCTGTCGCCAGTTAATTGCTCACAGATTTCAAAAATGCTGCGTTCATTGACCTGAATCCCATTTTGCGCATTTTCATAGAGCTTACGCATTAAGGCATCCAAACTCGAACCACGTAAACGCAGACCCAAATCTAAGCATAATGCGACTAAACAGCCTTTGTTATAGTAGCTGGTGCCTGCATTATTCGAGTTTTCATCCTGACGGTAAAACTTCACCCACGCATCAAAACTCGACTCCGCCACAGTTTGCACATTGCGACCAGGGTTTTGCAAATAACGATCAATCTGGGTTTTGAGTAGTTTGAGATACGACTCTTGCGACACCACACCACTACGTAACAAAATTAGATCATCATAATACGAAGTAAAGCCTTCAAACACCCAAAGCAAAGTCGTATAGCTTTCTTTGTTCAGGTCATAATTGACCAAATTTTCAGGGCGAATAAACTTCACCAACCATGAGTGGAAATATTCATGGCTGCACAAGCCCAAGAAGCGTTGATAATCTTCCGAAGGCTCTACAGGTTCATCAGCTTTTGGCAAATCACTGCGTGGTGTAATTAAACTGGTGCTGTTGGGATGCTCTAAACCACCATAACTATTGCCCGTTGCCATGGTCATAAAGGTATAGTTGGCAAACGGAGCAGAACCGAACATTTTAATTTCAGTGGCACAGATTTTTTCAATGTCTTGCTGCATACGTTCTGCATTCATGGCGTGTTGCCCTGAAACCACAAACTCATGTGCAATGCCTTCGGCTTCAAAACCAAAACGGGTTTGTTCCGCCAGTTCAAATGGCGCATCAATCAATTCTGCATAGTTTTGTGCTTTTAAGGTATAACGCCCTTTCACCAAGCTTTTAGATGCCAAGCCTGTTGCCAACTGGAAATGCTTTAATTCATCTGGCAAGAACAGTTCAACTTCAACTTCTTTTTCTTCCTGACCTTCCAAGCCCAAACACGCGCAAGCTGGATTGACATATAAACGGTTCTGATCGACATAAGCGCCACGCACCGACAAATCGTAAGCGTAGACATCATATTCAACCGTAATAAATTCATGGTCGGTATTGAACAAGCGCCATTTATTCTTTTCAAATTTCTGAATTTTTAAAATACGTCCTGCTTCATCATAGGCACGCACCGATTCAATGTGCTTGGAAAACTCACGAATCAGGTAGCTACCTGGAATCCAAGTTGGGAGTGAAAGGACTTGAGTTGGGTTTGCCAAAAAACGCAGTGTGACATGTACAAGATGCTGACGATAATCGTCAAATTCGATTTGATAATGCAACATAATAGGCAGTTCAAAATAAAAATAATTAATCTTGGCAGCTAGCTTAGCACTTTTTTTCAAGCCGATGCAGAACTGTGTTATTTGTCTGCAACACAGACTAGCCATCCGTTCAAAAAAGGCATAGCATGCCCCTAGTTTTGTCAGTTTTTTGCTGATGGATTAGCTTGATAGGAATACCTTTGAAACGTTTCACTTACCTCCTCGCTTTATTTGCTTTGCTCTGGACTTCTTTTGCCAATGCAACACTGCTTAACTTGGTTCCCGAAAGTGTCCAAGCCGAATCATGGACGATTTTAGACACTCAATCAGGACAAGTGATTGCAGAACATAATAGCCATGCACAACGTGCACCAGCCTCATTAACCAAAATGATGGTGGGCTATATTGCCTTAAAAGAAATTCAGGCAGGACATTTACGTAAAGATGAGGTTCTCACGGCAACCCCAGTGGTAAAAACCGTGATGTGGGATGAATCGCAAATGTACTTAAAAGAAGGTGAGCAAATCTCAGTTGATCAACTTCTTGCAGGCTTAATTGTGATGTCTGCAAATGATGCAGCAGTGACGCTGGCGGAACGTATTTCGGGCAGTATTCCAAAGTTTGTTGAACGCATGAATCAGGAAGCGAAAGCGTTGGGCATGAAAGACACCCACTTTCAAAACCCAGCAGGTATTACCATGCCTGAGCATTATTCTTCTGCCAATGATTTAGCACACTTGGGACAAGCAATTACCAAACAAACTCCTGACTATTTGTATTATTCCAAGCAACAGAGCTTTAGCTATAACCAACGTTTTCACCGCGCCACCAATTTGGTGCTGAAAATGGATGCGACTGTAGACGGCTTAAAAACAGGTTATACCAAGGCGGCAGGCTACAACCTCGCCTTAACTGCAAATCGCCCGACCATGAATCCTGATGCGCCAAACCGACGTTTAGTTGTAGTGGTGATGGGAACCAAAAGTGCAGCCAAACGTGCTGAAGTGGCGTATGACCTGATGAATTTGGCATACACCTATACCCGCAATGAAGTCGCGATTAAAGACAAACAATTGATTGCGGAATTACCTGTGGTGAAATCCACACTGAAAATGTTTAAAGTGCAAACACAGGCACCTGAACTGATCACCACATCCTTGTATGACCAACCCTATGCGATTGACTTAAGCACTTATGACAAGGTCAATCAACGCATTATGCTTAACACAGATGATGGCACAATCCGTCCAGTAGAGCCATTGCTAGAAACACGCACGCATATGAATGTTGAAATGCAAGAACATGCCCTGACTGCGCCATTGGCTAAAGTGATGCAGCTTGCTACTGTACAAGTCTATCAAAACAATCAGCTTCTACGCAGCATTACCATTCAAGAGGATGTACAAATTGATGAAGCCAATATTTTTCAGCGCTTCTGCATCTGGCTTAAACACATCCTGCCATTTTTCAGCAGTGAAGAACTCAAAGTGAAGATTTACCCCCTCCATTAAAATGAAATGCTTTGGTCTGGTTTATGTAAGTTGTTGTAACTTATAAAACAATTCCAACACATCCCCTGTAAGAAGATGGCATGTTAAGCCATCTTCTTTTTTTAATAATAAATAGGTCCGTCGAATATGAACGAACTGCATAACATTGTGATTGTGGGCGGTGGTGCTGGAGGGCTAGAGCTTGCCACTTTATTGGGCACACATTTGGGTAAGCCCGCAAAAGCCAAAATCACTCTGGTTGATCAAAACCTCACGCATATTTGGAAACCGTTACTGCATGAAATTGCCGTCGGTGCACTCAACGCACATACCGAAGAACTGAATTATTTTGCACATGCTGCCCAACATGACTACACCTTTGTCTTGGGTCGCTTTATCCAATTAGATCGCGCCAATAAAAGCATTTTATTAGAACATCCCTTTGCGGGTGTGAGTGAAGAACATCGCCACTATTCTCTAAACTATGACACATTAATCTTTGCCATTGGCTCCACCTCCAATGATTTCAATACCGAAGGGGTACGTGAGCATTGTCATTTTCTGGACAATCGAGCACAAGCCGAACAATTTCAGCAACAACTGTTACGCCTGTATCTGACTGCCCAAACGCAAACCGCGAGTCCTGATCTAAACATCGCAATTATTGGAGCAGGTGCCACAGGCGTCGAACTAGCGGCAGAGCTGGTTCAAAGCACACAAAGTTTTCAACGTTATGGACTGAATAAAATTGATCCGAAGCGCATCAAAATTTCATTGATCGAAGCCGCTGATCGCATTTTGCCTGCATTGTCTGAAGATATGGCACAGCATACATCCCGCGAATTACATGCAGCGAATATTCAAGTTTTGACCCACAAACGTGTCAGTAAAATTGATGCACAACAGATTTATTTCAGTCAAGGCAGCAGCATTCCTGCGGACTTGAAAGTCTGGTGCGCAGGCATTCAAGCTCCGAAAGTGTTTCAGCAACTGGCTGAATTTGAAAAAGATCATCTGAATCGCCTTAAAGTATATGCCACGCTCCAGACCAAAACCGATCCCAATATTTTTGCCTTTGGCGATTGTGCACATTGCCAACCTGTTGCCAATGAACCTGTACTCGGTCCACGTGCGCAAGTGGCAAGTCAGCAAGCCCACTTCTTGGTCAACGCCATGACGGCGCGTATAAAAAACAAGGCACTCCCCATGTTTAAGTTTTCAGATAAAGGCTCACTGGTGTCATTAAGTCATCATAAAGCTGTAGGAGAATTGCTCGGGCAAGTCAATGTGCAAGGTTGGGTGGCAAAATCGCTGTATGTCTCTTTATATCGCATGCATCAGACCACTTTACATGGCTATACCCACACCGCCTATTTAATGGCAAAGGATGCGATGAACAAAAAAATCGCACCTAAAATAAAAATGCATTGAAATTTTTTGAACTGCCCCTATTAACTTTAAAATGTCGTAAAAAAGTACAAAATGCAGAATTTTTGATGAAATATAGTCAACAAAATCTGCTTTTCACTTTATGATGTACCCTTAAAAATTGAATGGATCAATAACATGACTGCTATTGCAAATAACCACGTGGTTTCTTTCCACTACACATTGACTAACGCAGAGGGTGAAACTCTCGACCAATCTCAAGGTGAACCACTTGCATATTTGCACGGTGCGGGCAACATTATCCCAGGTTTAGAAAAAGCGCTTCTTGGTAAAACTGTAGGCGAAAAATTCACTGTAAACGTTCCTGCTGCTGAAGGTTATGGCGAATACAACCCAGACCTAGTTCAAGAAGTTCCAGCGCAAATGTTCCAAGGCGTTGACAACATCCAAGCGGGTATGCAATTCCAAGCGCAAACTGATGATGGCGTTCAAATCGTAACTGTTAAAGCAGTTGAAGGCGACAACGTAATCGTTGATGCAAACTTCCCACTTGCTGGTCAAGACTTAACTTTTGAAGTTGAAATCGTTGAAATCCGTGAAGCTTCTCAAGAAGAATTAGATCACGGTCACGTACACGGTGCGGGTGGTCATCACCACTAAGATCGAAAGATCAAAAAGGGCAAATTTATTTTTGCCCTTTTTTTTGCCTATTTTTTCCAATTTTATCCATCACCTTGTACTGATCATAGCAAAATCGTTTTAGAATCATTTTAAGTTGTTTATTCAAAACATTAAGCTCATGCAATTGATTTGGTTCCGACAAGAATTACGTATTCAAGACCACGCTGCGCTTTGGTATGCGACGCAATCAGGTTCGTGTTTGGCCGTGGTGATCTTATCTCCTGAACAATGGAGTCTCCACCATGAAGCGCCAGTAAAAATAGATTTTTATCTGCGCCAACTGCATGCCCTAAAACAGCAACTTGAACAGTTGAATATTCCCCTCATTATTCGCACCGTAGGTTTATGGAAAGATGTTCCAGCGACCTTACTGCATTTGGCACAAGAGTTTTCACTAGAAAGCATTCATGCCAATATTGAATTTGGCGTCAATGAATTAAAACGTGATGGCGAAGTACAAGCACTGTTGCAGCAACATAATAAACGCTTAGAATTGTACCAAGACCGCACCCTTTTCCCGATAGGTTCAATTCGGAATAAATCGCAACATCCTTATCAAGTGTTTGGTGCTTTTAAAAAAGCCTGTTACGAAGCCCTCAGTATCAGCCTTCCACAGTGTTACCCAACCCCTACTGCCCAGGCACCAGTCCAGATAAAGCTGAATGACCTTGTTCCTACACTTGCCGAACTATACAGCAAGACTCTGGCTTCAGACTATGCTGAACAATGGCCTGTCGGAGAAGACTATGCTTTGACGCTACTAGATGATTTTATCGAAAATAAGGTAAGTCACTATCAAAATGAAAGGGACTTTCCAAATTTACAGGGTACCAGTCAACTTTCGCCTTATCTCAATATTGGGATCATCTCTATTCGCCAATGTATTCAAGCCCTGTTCAGAGCACAACAAGGACATTTCCATCCAGAGAATATCGGTCAACAAACATGGTTGGATGAATTGCTTTGGCGAGAGTTTTACCAACATATCTTGTTTGATTTTCCGCAAGTCTCTAAACATCAACCTTTCAAAGCCAGCACCCAATATTTAGCTTGGCGTGAAGTGCCTGAAGATTTAACCGCATGGCAACAAGGGCGTACAGGTATTCCGATTGTCGATGCAGGTATGCGGCAATTGCTTGCCACAGGCTGGATGCATAATCGCGTGCGCATGATTACCGCCATGTTCTTGTGCAAAAACTTGCTGATTGACTGGCGGCTGGGTGAACAATGGTTTATGCAGCATTTGATTGATGGAGATTTGGCGGCCAATAATGGCGGTTGGCAATGGTGTGCATCTACAGGTACAGATGCTGTGCCTTATTTCCGCATCTTCAACCCGATTAGCCAATCACAGAAATTCGATGCCAATGGTGATTATATTCGTACATGGGTACCTGAATTGGCACATCTAGATGCCAAGACCATTCATGACCCTTTTACCAAAAATCCCAACTTAAAACTGGATTATCCACATCCAATGGTTGACTTAAAGTCGAGTCGCCAGCGTGCAATTGAAGCCTTTAAGGGAATTTAATTGTCCCACCAATTTATCTTCATATTTATTTGCAATACTTTCAGGGTCTTGCAAATAAATATCTAAAAATATCCACCACGATGTAACCAATCGACCAAATACTGTACTTTTCATGTTAAACTTCACTCGTTCATCTACCCTTGCTGTATTCTTTCCGACATAGGCGTTCTCCTGCCCATGGTCGTAAGCTAATCACTCGATTAGACAATTTTATCTCTCTCAAGACTGAAATTCAGTTCTGATAAGATCTGCAAATCTACATAGATTAAATCTCACTTTAGGTATTAATCTGGCTGTCGCTTTGGCTTGGTTTTCTCCCAAAATCAAGATCAAAGGGGTGATTTTGCAAGTGAAGGATACTCGATACTTTGATTGCTACGTTATGTAACTGGCTTGGTTGAGTTTGCTCTTGCCTACTCCATTTAGGTGTAAAATGAGTCATATCTGCTATGACTAAATACATAGCATCAATATGGATACAATATCTAAAAATCAGACCGATCCATTCGGTACGACTTGAGATAAAGCATCTAAAGATCGAAGCAGTGAATATGGTAGTTGAAATATCATTTTTTCTTCATATGAGGTGCTTATGCGTACATTTCTTGTTGTCTTACTAACGTCTTATTACTTAGTCGGCTGCCAAGGAGCTGTGACTCCGCCTCCTCCTTCCACACAACCCTTGATTCAAGACACGCCAAGTGGTTGGGTCGGATAAATAAAAAAAGCCCCTGTTCAGGGGCTTTTTAGCAATTAAAGATGTTTAAGCTGCTTGTTCATCACGCTTAAAGACCAGTTCTCCTTTCATCGAGCTTGCAGCATCAAAATAATAACCATCCGTATTGAAAGATTTTAAATCTTCAGCACGATTCAGTTGATTTTGAATAATATAGCGCGCCATTAAACCACGGGCTTTTTTCGCGTAAAAACTAATCACTTTGTATTTGCCATTTTTCTGATCCAAGAAAACAGGCTTAATAATTTCAGCCTTTACTTTGCTTTCTTTGACCGATTTATAGTATTCATCAGAAGCCAAATTCACCAACAGCTCAGAATTCGCCTGAGCCAAGTCAGCATTGACCAACTGGGTAATTTGATCTCCCCAAAACTCATATAAGTTATGACCACGTGCATTGGCAAGTTTGGTTCCCATTTCCAAACGATACGGCATCATCAAGTCCAAAGGACGCAATAAACCGTATAACCCCGACAGCATACGCAAATGGGTTTGTGCAAATTCCAAGTCTTGCGCACTTAAATCGTAGGCATCTAAACCGGTATAAACATCACCTTTAAAGGCAAAAATGGCTTGGCGCGCATTGGAAAAATTAAACTCTGGTTGCCAGTCACGGAAGCGTGCTACGTTTAATTGTGCAATTTTTTCACTGACACTCATTAAACTGGCGATTTCTGAAGCAGATAGCTTACGACTTCCGTCTATAAGTTGTTGTGAATGCTCTAACAGTCTTGGTAAAGTGTGCTGGTCAGTTGGAAGTGCAGATTCATAATCTAAAGTCTTAGCAGGAGAAATTAAGGCGAGCATATACAATCTGATTAAAAAATAATTAAACAAACTATATCAGTAGACTTATTTTTTTTCCAATCTGTGTTTTTACTAAGCATAATCGGTAAAATAGCCGATTCTCCTGCTATTAATCCATTTATCTTATGTCCGAGCAAATTTTCATTCCCGGTCCTGTGGGTCAAATTGAAGTTTTCGTTGATTACCCACAAGGCGAAGTGAAAGGATTCGCGGTAATTTGCCACCCCCATCCATTGCAAGGCGGCACGCCTCAACATAAAGTTCCAGCACTTCTTGCCCAAATTTTAGTTGAAAATGGCTGTGTGGTTTATCGTCCTAGCTTCCGTGGTTCAGGGCAAAGTGAAGGTGTCCATGACGAAGGACACGGCGAAACTGACGATGTGTTAAAAGTCATTCATCATGCACGTTTGCAACATGTAGGCTTGCCTTTTTATGCAGGTGGCTTCAGCTTTGGCGCGCACGTAATGGCGAAATGCTACGATGCTTTACCAAGCGAACTCAGATCGATTCAAACGATTTTATGTGGTTTGCCAACTGCAACGGTTGCAGGTGTTCGTCACTATCAAACGCCTGAAATTAAAGGTGATATTCTATTCATTCATGGTGAAGCTGATGATGTAACAACATTATCTGACATGATTGCATGGGCAAAACCTCAACGTCATTTGGTTACTGTTTTACCAGGTGCTAACCACTTCTTCACAGGTTATTTAAAACAGTTACGTATCGCGATTGCACGTTTCTTGTTAATTTAAGCTGCAATACAATCGGGAAAGAAATCATGATTTGAGAAAATGGTTTCTTTCTTGTATTTCTACTCAAACAGACTACTTAGCGCTCATTTTAAGCTACTGATTAATTTTTTTAATCGGTCCTAATTAGCGCCATCTTCTCGATTTATTTAGATTTAGCTATTCAAACTTATTTTCTTCCTTGAATGAGCAGACACGCCTTTCATTTATACCCAAATACATCACTCTGGCTGTTTAATTGATACATGCTTGAGCTTCCCTCTATTGTCGACATTGCATGTGATGTGAAGGAGCACTTTGTTCAGCTTTACAAGCTTATTTAGTGACGTTTTTTGGCATTTTCTGCACATCCGTATTTTAATAATTAATTATACAATCAATACCTTAGCTCGCTATAGCTTTCCACTTTCAAATTTCAATACTGCGGTCAGGTTTCTATGAAAACATTTTTCGGAGCAATGTTACTTGCTTTAGCCACTACATCAACTTTTGCACAGGATATTACTGGTACTTGGCGCTATATTGATGATAAAACAGGCGAGCCTAAAGCTCTGGTGAAAATTGAAAAGCAAAGTAATGACACTTATGCAGGTACCGTGCTTAAGCTCACTCCACGCCCTGGTTATACAGCCAAAGAATTCTGTACCCATTGCCCTGTACCGTACACCAACAAACCAATTGTCGGGATGCAAGTTATTTCTGGTCTAAAGACACAAGATCATGTTAATTACAGTAACGGTAAAATTATTGATCCTGTATCTGGAAAAATTTACAGCTTAAAAGGCAAGGTTAGCGCGAATAACAAAAAACTGTTTTTACGTGGCTATTTTGGCGTTTCAGCGGTCGGTCGTAGTCAAACTTGGTTACGTGTCGAGTAAAAGTCTGCACTTTATTCGTTAAGTTCCTCAGAGTTTAAACTCGGTATTTCAAGTAATTATGTGTCAATCTGCTGAATCGAAGCAAACCTATTCAGCAGATGATTTTTAATAAAAGATGCTCGCTCAGTTTTTACAACCATTCAAATCCACTAAAACTCTCATCCGTTTTCAATGTATTTTCAACCGCTTGTGCCAATTGGTTTAATAAACTTCGCTCATTAATACGATCTAACCAGTCCTGATCTTCCGTTGGATATGAGGTAATTTCACAAACCAAATGTCCTTCCTGATCTGAACCTTGACAGGTAATCGACAAGGGCAAGGCATGGTTGTCGACACTCACGGCAACATGATCACGACTTTGTGGCAGGGTATGGAAGCCATATTGACTGAGTTTGCCGACCAATAAGTCCGCTACATATTCTTGTGTAATATGGCACTGGTTCTCTGCAACTGCCTGATGTTGATGCTGCTCGCAATTGGCAGTGAATTGTAGTTTTCGCATAATGCTACCCAAAGGCATTTTTGTTATATGGGTTTAGCATAAGCAATAAAAACAAAACAGCCAAGCATTTGCTTGGCTGTTCAATCATAAATACATGACTTGTGGAGTCACAAGGCTTATTCAGTGACCTGAATCGCTAAACCCGCTTGATTTGCAAGTTCTGTAAAGGTTGGGAAACTGGTTGCCACAGTTTCTGTACCCATAATTTTGATCTCTCCTGAACTACGTAAACCCGCCATACTAAAGCTCATGGCAATACGATGATCATGGTGTGATTCAATTTCACCACCTGTAAAGATTGCAGACCAATCTCCAGATTGACCTTTACCTTCAATAATGATGCCGTCTTCAGTAGGCGTACAATCAATACCCATGGTTTTTAAACCATCTGCCATGACTTGAATACGATCCGATTCTTTCACGCGTAATTCAGCAGCACCCGTCAGGACAGTCTGCCCTTCGGCACATGCCGCAGCAATAAACAATGCTGGGAATTCATCAATCGCTAAAGGCACTTGATCTTCAGGCATATGAATACCCCTTAAGGTACGACTACCACGAATACGAATATCCGCAATCGGCTCGCCACCAGCTATACGTTCGTTTTCTACGCTAAGGTCCGCACCCATTTGTTTCAGGATTTCAATCACACCTGTACGCGTTGGGTTAATCCCGACCGCTTCCAGCGTCACGTCTGAACCTTCGGTAATCGCAGCACCGACCATAAAGAATGCAGCAGAAGAAATATCAGATGGCACCTGAATGTCAGTACCAACTAACTTACCACCACCTTGTAGCGAAATGCGATTACCTTCAGTTTTCACGTCATAACCAAAAGCACGTAGCATACGCTCAGTATGATCACGTGTCGGCTCAGGTTCAGTCACAGACGTTTCACCCGCTGCCCATAAACCCGCCAATAGAATGCCTGATTTCACTTGCGCAGAAGCCATTGGCAAATCGTAGTGAATGCCTTTTAGCGGTTGGCTACCTGTAATCGACACTGGTGGTGTACCACGCTCACCTGTGGTTTGGATTTGCGCACCCATTTCACGTAATGGTTTCGCAATACGCTCCATTGGACGCTTTGACAACGAAGCATCACCCGTCATCACAGAATCAAATTTTTGCGCAGAAAGCATGCCTGACAACAGACGCATAGATGTGCCTGAGTTCCCCATATACAGCGCGCTTGCAGGTGCTTTTAGCCCCTGCATGCCTACACCATGAATGGTCACTTCACCATTTTTAGGACCTTCTATGCTTACACCCATATCGCGGAAGGCTTGCAATGTTGCCAATGCATCTTCACCTTCAAGGAAACCTGTAACATGGGTTGTGCCTTCTGCAATCGCACCAAACATGATAGAGCGGTGAGACACAGACTTGTCTCCAGGCACGGTAAATTTACCTTGGAACGTCTTAGGGCCTGGCAAAATGGTAAATTGTTGTGTCACCTTATTTTTCTCCATCAGGGGTTTCTTGGCTAACATGTGATTGAAATGTTGTCGCGCCGCTTGAGCATTGCCAAGCAAGCCCATTAAGGCTGGCGAATCTTCATTTTCAATCAGTTTTCTAAGTACAGCGAGTTGTTGTTCAAAACCATCTACAGCATTCAAAATGGCTTTTTTATTGGCAAAGAAGATGTCATGCCACATTTGCGGATCACTGGCAGCAATACGCGAAAAATCACGAAAACCGCCCGCAGCGTAACGGAAAATATCCAGATTGTCGGCACGGTTTGCAAGTTGTTCGACCAAGTTGAATGCCATTAAATGCGGTAAATGACTGGTGTGCGCCAACACTTCATCGTGCTTTTCCACATCCATGCAAATCACTTCTGCTTTCGCGGCTTGCCACAGGGTAATTAGCTTTTCGACTGCCCAAGGTGCACTACTTGGCAGTGGTGTGAGAATGACTTTATGGTGGGCAAATAAATCGACTTTGCCTGCATGCACACCTGTATGTTCAGCCCCTGCTATTGGATGACCAGGCACAAAACCCGCAGGAAGCATTTCACCATACACCGCCTTGGCTGCATCAACCACATTGCCTTTGGTACTGCCTACATCGGTAATGATGCAGTTTTCCGACAAATAAGGTTTAATGGTAGCTAAGACTTTTTCTGTGGCACGTACAGGTAAAGCCAGTACGACCAAATCCGCACCTTGTACAGCATCGACTGGATTACTATAACCTTGCTCAATTAAACCCAATGCTTTCGCATCTTCCAGCGTTTTCGCTGAACGTGTCGATGCAACAATTTCAGTTGCCAATTTTTCAGCAATCATTACACGAGCCAGACTTGAACCAATCAGTCCGAGTCCAATAAATGCAACTTTTTTAAACAACGGCTGTGTCATCTTTTATGCTTTCGCCTCTAAACCCCACACTTTGGCAAGTGCTTTTCAACGGTATCTTTATGCTTAAGTTTGTTTAAAACTCGAAGTGTATGCCTGCTGTCTCGGTGTATCTGGCTTTCGTCTAGACTCATGCAGCGAGACAGCAGTGCCACCTTACGATGGCAAATGTCTTTTATAGCACAGCGATTGGATAAGAACCCAATACACGCACTTCTTTGACTAAAGGACGAATTTCTTCAATCGCTGCTTTCACATTGTCTTGTTCAATATGCCCTTCAAGGTCAATAAAGAACACATAGGCCCATTTTTCTGGAAGCGCAGGACGCGTTTCAATACTGGTCAAACTAATTTGATGTTTCGCAAAAGGCGCCAAGATTTCAAGTAAAGCACCTGCACGGTCATGTGCAGAAATCAGCAATGAAGTTTTATCATTGCCACTTTGCGGAACCTTCTCACGACCAATCACCAAGAAACGTGTGGTGTTTTCTGGATTATCTTCAATATTGCTGTGCAGAATTTCTAATTCATAAATACTTGCAGCCACATCCGATGCAATGGCAGCCGAATGCCATTCGTTACGAATACGACGTGCCGCTTCAGCATTCGAGTTTAATGCCACACGTTCCACCCCTGGATAATGTGCATCTAACCATTTACGGCACTGTGCCAAGGTTTGTTGGTGCGCATAAATCTGCTTAATGCTGTCTTTACGGGTATTTTCAGAAATCAAGAATTGATGATGGATACGCAACTCCACCTCACCAATTACATTCAAGGTCGAAGATTTAAAACAATCTAGCGTATGGTTGACTACGCCTTCAGATGAGTTTTCGACAGGCACTAAACCATAATGTGCACTGCCCGCTTCAACTTCACGAAAAACTTCATCAATGGTTGGTAAAGGACGTACCACTGCATCCTGACCAAAATGCTTCAACACAGCTGAATGGGTAAAAGTTCCGACTGGACCCAAGAACGCAATACTTTGTGGCGCTTCTAGTGCGAGACAAGCCGACATAATTTCACGGAATAAACGCGCCATCGTCACATCTGACAATGGACCTTCATTACGCTCCATCA
Organism: Acinetobacter kanungonis; assembly: GCF_009939195.1. GTDB lineage: Bacteria > Pseudomonadota > Gammaproteobacteria > Pseudomonadales > Moraxellaceae > Acinetobacter > Acinetobacter kanungonis. The sequence goes on from NZ_JAACKC010000001.1 coordinate 327,172, forward strand.
CATTACGTAAGACTTGCGCTTCACGTTCAGGACGGTAAAACATTGGATTCTCTTCAGAAGCAAATTTTGCTTTTGCTACTGCTTCTGCCAAGCGCGCGCGACGGTTAATCAGTTGTTGAATCTGCTGATCGACAGAATCAATATCTTCGCGAATCTTGGTCAAGTCTAGAGAAGTCGTAGTGTTTTGATCGTCGTTGATCATTGTTATTTCGCCCTGCAAAAACGTGAATGCCGACAGTATATCAAGAGTTCAATTAAATGGTAGGCAATAAAATCTGGATTCATCCTGATTTCAAGCCACTAGCCCCTAATATTTGCCAAAATCGAACTAAAGTTTTGGATTATAGAATCGATATAAACCTCAACTTCAAGATTTAGAGGATTGGGCCATGTAAATAACACAGCCGCTAAGGGTTAAAATTGGCTCATAAAAATGTAATGACAAATACAATACAACATTGAAATTTGATGAATCACGTTATCTTTATTATTTATTTAAAACATAAGACTAGAAAGTTTCATCAACAATATGACATGATCAAGGCATATTACTTTTCGATCACAATTTAACCACAATTTAATATGACGTATTTCACAATTTGTCTGTTATTTTAATTTTAAAAATGCTATTCGGAGAATAAAAATGCCAAAAAGAATTGCAGTTTTAGTCACGCATGACTTCGAAGACATGGAATATGTCGAACCTGTGGAAGCCTTCCGAGCAGCTAGTCATAGTGTGGTCAATATAGAAAACAAAGCAGGGAATATTGTTTATGGAAAAAAACGCCGCTATTCCGTAACAATTGATCAAGGTATTGATGATGTATGCGTGCAAGAATTTGACGCGCTATTAATTCCTGGAGGTTACTCACCAGACAATTTAAGAGCAGATGAACGCTATGTAGATTTTGTACGCAGATTTGCCAATGCACAAAAGCCAATTATGAGTATTTGTCATGGTCCGCAATTGTTAATTAATGCAGGCGTGGTCAAGGGACGACGCATGACCACCATGAAATCAGTGATTATTGATTTACTTAACGCAGGCGCTGTGTTTTACGATCAAGCGGTAGTGAATGACAATAACCTGTATATTTCATCTCGCGCGCCTGAAGACCTACCTGACTTCATACGTGAAAGTTTAAATGTACTTAAGCTTTAAAGTAAAAAGAGCCTTAGGGCTCTTTTTACAATGCTATCTTTTATAGTTAGCGACCCAGTAATCCACGGGCGATAATTTCTTTCATAATTTCATTGGTACCACCATAAATTCGTTGAATTCGTGCATCGACAAAGAAACGGGAAATTGAATATTCCGTCATGTAGCCATAGCCCCCAAACAATTGTAGCAATTGATCTGCGACTTTCATTTGCATATCGGTCGAAAAGCTTTTCAGCGCGGCTGCTGTTTCAACATCCAGTTTGCCCTGCATATATAACTCAACATTTTGGTTATAAAAAGCGGCTGTCGCGAGTTCATCAATTTTTGCCTGCGCCAAGACAAAGCGGGTATTTTGGAATTGCCCAATCTTTTGCCCAAAAGCCTGACGTTCTTGAACATATTGTGTAGTGACATCAATCGCGCCACGAATTGCACCTAATGCTGTTGCCGCAATTGCCGTACGTTCACGCGGTAACTCTTGCATTAAATAGTGAAAGCCTTGTCCAGCTTGCCCTAACAATTGATCCTTGGGTACTTTCACATTATCAAAGAAAAGTTCCGAGGTATCTTGCGAATGTAAACCAATCTTGTCTAAGTTGGTGCCCTTTTTAAAGCCATCTAAATGGGTATTCAATAAAAGCAAAGACACCCCTTTGGCGCGGGCTTGCGGATCTGTTTTTACCGCGAGAACCACTAAATCAGCATGCTGCCCATTCGAAATAAAGGTTTTTGATCCATTCAGAAGATAATGTTCATCCTGCAAAATTGCAGTCGTGCGTATCGCCTGCAAATCTGAACCTGCACCAGGCTCGGTCATCCCGATAGCCCCAACTACTTCACCTGTGACCATTTTCGGCAACCAGTACTGCTTCTGCGCCTCAGTACCGATATGTAGAATATAAGGCGCAGCAATTTCAGAATGGCACGAGATGGCTGTAGAAAGTGCGCCATATCCAGCTCGTGCGGACTCTTCAACCAACATGAGCGAGTAATGTGTAGGCACCCCATAGCCACCATATTGCTCAGGTACATCTACACACAGAAAGCCATTCTCACCCAGCTTGTTCCATACGGCGCGCGGCATAATCCCTTGGCTTTCCCATTGTTCATACTCTGGGGCAATATGCTCTTGCATAAAACGTTTAAAATTATCTTTGAAAAGTTCCAAATCTGCATCATGAGCTAACATTATTCTTCCTGAGTTGTTTTTAATCTTCAGCAGACATGCTAGGCAATTTCACTGCTTCTGTCATGTGCAGCTTGTGTCTTATTTGTGGCAACTTCAGGTCAATTCGAATCAATAAATAAAAAAGGAAGCCGAAGCTTCCTTTTGTTCAATCACATCGGATTAAGCGTGTGCTTGATTACCTTCATCCATCATTTGCTTGTCTACCTCTTCAGGGTTAGCCAATGCAAAATCTAGTTTTTCCTTGTCGAGCTGACCAACCCACTTTGCAACTACAATCGTTGCCAATGAGTTACCCACCAAGTTCGTTAAAGCACGAGCTTCAGACATGAAACGGTCAATACCTAAAATCAGTGCTAAACCAGCAACAGGAATATGACCTACAGCAGACAATGTCGCCGCCATCACAATGAAGCCTGAACCTGTCACACCCGCAGCACCCTTAGAAGAAATCAACAACACCAACAACAATGTGATTTGGTGTGAGATATCTAATTGAGTATTGGTTGCTTGAGCAATAAAGACCGCAGCCATCGTCAGGTAAATAGAAGTACCATCTAAGTTAAATGAATAACCTGTAGGAATAACCAGACCCACCACAGATTTTTCACAACCTGCAATTTCAAGTTTCTTCAACATACGTGGCAATACCGATTCTGAAGAAGAAGTCCCTAAAACGATTAATAATTCTTCGCGAATCATACGAATCATTTTCAGGATACTGAAACCACAGATACGGCTGATTGAACCCAATACAATAAAGATGAACAACAAACAGGTGATATAGAAACAGATAATCAACTGGAATAATTGCGCTAAGCTACCAATACCATATTTACCAATGGTAAATGCCATCGCACCGAATGCACCAATTGGCGCAAGCTTCATGATCATATTTACGATATTGAAGAATACATGCGAAATTTGGTCAATCAGTTTCAGTACAGGCTTGCCAGAATCACCTAATTTATGCAGGGCAAAACCGAACAAAATAGCGAATAGCAAGACTTGAAGAATTTCGCCTTCAGCAAATGCACCCACCACGGTATGCGGGATGATATTCATTAAGAAATCGACAGTGCTTTGTGACTGACCAGATTCTACGTATTTAGAAATACCCGATACATCTAAAGATGCAGGGTCAATGTTCATGCCTACACCTGGTTTAGCAATGTTAATTACCAATAAACCAATCAGTAAGGCAACCGTAGAAACGATTTCAAAATAAAGGAGAGCGATACCACCCGTTTTACCCACAGATTTCATGCTTTCCATGCCAGCGATACCGCTAACAACTGTACAGAAAATTACTGGGGCGATGATCATTTTAATCAAACGAATAAATGCATCACCTAAAGGTTTGAGCTGTTCGCCTAAACCAGGAACATATTGTTCAGCACCATTTACAATCTGGGTTCCACTTGGAGAGAAATGACCTACCAGAATACCTGCAATGATAGCTACAATCACTTGAAAATACAGTGATTTATAGATGGGTTTTTTAGCCATAGCGTTACTTCTACACATGTTTCTAGAACTAGAAACATCCAATATTCGTCTATTCCTAAGAATACACAGCCCTTAAAAATTCCTTTTATAATCACTACAAAAGGCCATAGGTATTAAGTTAGGCTTAATACCTTCTAATTAAACTAAATAATAATATCCGCGATTCCATCGCAGTTTGATTACTGAAAATGAATATTTTCAATAGGATAGAAAAGACCACTAATAAGAAAAACTTAACATTCTTCCTTATTCGCACGAATTCTACCGAATTTTTGAGCAGTAAATCTACATAAATTTTTCATATTGTCTAAATATTATTCAATTTTCATTAGACATTAGTCTTATACCCACCACTCTGTTTTTCTTTCTTTTCTGCTGAAATCTTTCTATGATCAGATGAAACCTTTCTCCCCAGATCCACTAAATTACACAGTGACCAAATCGAATGAACACCAAAAGAAATTTATATAAAGATTTTGAGCACCCCTTTGCTCAATTCGTCCGTATTGTCGGCAAAGGCAAAAATGGTGCGCGTTCACTCACTTATGATGAAGCCTATCAGGCTTTTAAAATGATTTTGAATAATGAAGTACTGGATGTGCAATTGGGCGCCTTCTTAATGTTGTTACGTGTTAAAGAAGAATCCGTCGATGAATTGGCTGGTTTTGTACAAGCAACACGCGACTCTCTCAATTTCAGCCCCCTTCAGGTCGATCTAGATTGGTCATCCTATGCGGGTAAACGGAAACATTATCCATGGTTTTTATTGGCTGCCCTGACGTTAGCACATCATGGCTATCGCATTGTGATGCATGGTGCATCGGGACATACCTTAAACCGTGTCTACACCGAACAGGTCTTGGAATATCTCGGTTATCCAATCTGTCAAAACCAAGCTGATGTCGAGCAACAACTACAACAACGTCAGTTCGCCTATATGCCTTTAGATGTGATCTCACCTGTGCTGAGTGAACTGATCTCGCTGCGTAATGTCATGGGCTTACGTTCACCTATTCATACGCTAGCTCGCCTCATTAATCCGTTTAATGCCCCTGCCACCTTACAAGCCATTTTCCATCCTGCCTATCGTAGTTCACATCAACAAGCTGCTTTTAAATTAGGTTACTTAAACAGTGCCGTGATTAAAGGTGAAGGTGGAGAATTTGAGCGCAATCCTGATGCCAAAACCCTGATTTGTGGCATCAAAAATGGGGAGTTGTATGAACATGAACTCCCGAAACTGACCGATAACCGAAGCCCTGTGGAGGAAGAACTCGATTTAGCTGTATTTAAGTCGGTATGGGAAGGTCAACAGGCACATGAATATGGTGAAATTGCAGTGGTTGAAACCATGGGGATTGCACTTTATACCATGGGCGTGTGTGATAGCTATCCTGCTGCAATGCAAAAGGCTAAAGAACTCTGGCTCAATCGCTTTTAATTTCAATCTCAACGTTGTAATGACAAAATGAGAGAGCAAATAAAAAGGACTCAATTATGAGTCCTTTTTATTTCCTTCCCGTTGAGAAGAATACTTTGTGTTCTTAAACGAAACGGATTGGTTTAAATTCTGGTTCATTTTTGTGATGATCATCATCACATTCTTCGCCTTCTTCTTTAGTACCGCGATCGATATAACCACTGCGCTCAGTTTCAGGTAGGTTTTTCATTTCCCATGCATATACTGCCTGCATGCAGATTTCGCGCTGTTCTTTGGTCAATGCTACACCATTTGGCCACTTGCCAATTTCAACTGCAGTTTTTAAACGACCAACAATATCAGGATCGAGTACAGCCAGCATTTGTTCAATATTCATAGTTAATCCTGTTGTTGCAATGAATCAAAATCTTGGTTCCAACCCAGTTTGGTTCGGCACGCCATATAGAAGTCATAACCAGGTGGATGCAATAGGTTTAATTTAAATGGATGCTTGCGGATATGCAAACTATCACCCACATTCAGTGAAATACTATGTTGACCATCGGCACTGACCATTGGTAAAACGCGATTTTCACGAATCAAAATCTTAATTTCACTGTGCCCACCAACCACAATTGGACGTGAAGACAAGGTATGTGGATGCATTGGAACCAAGGCAATCGCATCCATACTCGGATGAACAATCGGTCCACCACCCGATAGCGCATAAGCGGTTGAACCTGTCGGCGTCGAAACAATCAGACCATCACTGTGTTGGCGATAGACATATTGACCGTCGATATTCAACTCGAAGTCAATCATATGTACTGATTTACCCGAATGCAGCACTACGTCGTTCAGTGCAATGGCATCATGAATGGTTTCGCCTTTTGAACGCACTTCCATTTCCAGTAGGAAGCGACGATCTTGCTGGAACTCGCCCTGCAAAACTTGATCGAGCTTAAAAATAACTTCAGTCGGTTTAATGTCTGTTAAAAAGCCCAAACGACCACGGTTCACGCCAATCACAGGGGTATTGTATTTCACTAATGAGCGAGCAGCATGTAATAACGAACCATCCCCTCCAACGACAATAACCAAATCCACAACCTCGCCCAATAATGCACGGCTGACAGTCTGTGTATTTTTATAAGGAACAAGCTCGGCTGTTTCTGCATCAAAAACAGGATGTAAACCTATGCTCATAAGATGATCGTGAATGAGGCTTAAGGTTTCAACGACTGAAGATTTGTCTGGTCGACCAATTAATCCAATATTCCGAAATGACTTGTGTGAAAGTTGCACCTATGTGATCGCTCCGCTAGGATTCTGGCCTATCATACCATTAAACCCGATTGAAATAAAAAACCTTAAAAATAACCTGATTAGCCCATTCAAATGTATGGCTTTTTGCTTCTGTGACAGATTTATTATTGCAAATTCAGAAAAAGCTTCGCATGATTAGCAAAATTTATCAGGATCTTATCACCTTTTATGAAGTTTGAACGTGGCATAGGATTATTCGCCCTTATTTTCTCCATATTGGTCATTGGTACTTTTCTCGCATTTAGTTTCTACTTGATTCGACTAGACAATATCGTGAGAGAAAAATTTGAAGGTAAGCGCTGGGATATTCCTGCGAAGGTTTTTGCTCGCCCACTAGAAATTTATACCAATGCTCCTGTGAGTCAAAAAGACTTTAATCAGGAACTCAAGCTATTGGGTTATAAAAATGCGGATAGCTATGCAAAATCAGGCAGCTATGTCAGCTCGGGGGATACTTTATATGTCCATACCCGTGGTTTCGACTTCGGTGATAGTGCTGAACCTGAACAAGTTTTAAAAGTCAGTTTTGCCAATGACCAAATTAGTGAAGTGAGTGCGACCAAGCCTTCATCAACAGGCATTGCGCGTTTAGAACCTTTATTGATTGGCGGTATTTACCCGCAGCATAATGAAGACCGCGTCCTGATTAAACTCTCGAATGTTCCAAAGCCACTGATTGAAGCCTTAATTGCAACGGAAGACCGTAACTTCTATAAGCATCATGGTATTTCGGTACGAGGGACTGCGCGTGCAGTGGTCAGTAATATCACGGGTGGTAAGCGTCAAGGGGGTTCGACCTTAACGCAGCAGCTGGTGAAAAACTTCTACTTAAGCCCAGAGCGTACTTTAAAACGTAAGGTCAATGAAGCCCTGATGGCATTATTGGTCGAACTTCATTATGACAAAGATGAAATTCTTGAAGCTTATTTAAATGAAGTGAATTTAGGACAAAATGGTAACTATTCGATTAATGGTTATGGTTTGGCTTCGCAGTTCTATTTTGGCTTACCTTTACGTGAATTGAATATTTCGCAACAAGCCTATTTGGTCGGCTTGGTTCAAGGCCCATCCTTATTCAATCCGTGGCGTAACCCTGAAGGTGCGAAAAAGCGTCGTGATATCGTATTGAACAACATGTTGGTGATGGGTTATTTAACTCAGGAACAATATGAACGTGAAATTGCACGACCACTGAATGTGTTAGCCAAACCAACTCTAGGGCCTGCGCGTTTCCCAGATTTTCTTGACATTGTGCGTCGTCAATTACGCACCGAATATCAAGAATCTGATTTAACCAACCAAGGGTTAAAAATCTTCACTACACTTGATCCAGTAGCGCAAACCAATATTCAAACTGCTTTTAAGAGTTCGGTTGAACGCTTAACCAAAAATAATCCAAAACGCTTAAATGATTTACAAGGTGCTGTACTGGTTTCGCATCCTGAAAATGGTGAATTGGTTGCGGCGGTTGGTTCAACTCAAGACTTTACTGGCTTTAACCGCGCGATTGATGCTAAACGCCAAGTTGGTTCATTGCTGAAACCAGTTATTTATCTCAGTGCGATTGAGTCTGGACGTTATAACTGGGCAAGCCCGATCCAAGACAGTTACATCAGCATTCCAAGTGAGGGTAAATCTTGGACACCGAAAAACTATAGTGGTGGCGAACATGGTGTCGTCCCGATGGTACAAGCTTTATCCAACTCCTATAATCTGTCTGCGGTGCGTCTAGGACAAGAATTCGGTGTTTCGACCTTTAGTAACCATCTGAAAAAATTTGGTGTGACTTCCAACATTCCGACCTACCCTTCCATTTTCTTGGGCGCGGTTGATATGTCGCCAATGGAAGTCATGAGTATTTACGGCAACTTTGCGACAGGTGGCTTTAAATATCCAATCAAGTCGATCCGTTCTGTGGTTGATTCAAATGGTCGTGTGTTGGAACGTTATAGTTTAACCGTTCAACAAACCATTGACCCTGCGGCTGCCTATATTGTGAATTATGGTTTACAACAGGTGATGAATTCAGGTACAGGGCGTTCTGCTTACAATACCTTGCCAAGTTCACTCAAACTTGCGGGTAAATCTGGAACCACCAATGATACCCGCGACTCATGGTTCGCTGGTTACTCAGGTAATTATCTCAGTGTTGTTTGGCTGGGTCTGGATGACAACAAAGTCACAGGACTCACGGGTTCTTCAGGTGCATTGCCTGTATGGACCAACGTAATGAGCCAATTACGTCAAAAGCCAGTAAATTTACGTCAAACCGACGATGTGCAATGGCAATGGATCGATAGTGGCTCTGGCAACTTATCGGCTCAGGGTTGTGAAGGTGCATTGTATATACCGTTATTAAGGAGTGCTGTACCACGTCGTGCTACAGCATGCGGCTTTCCTCACTACCAAGTGGAACCAGTTTACACACCTGATACGGAAATGAATCAGAACCCATCGGCTCAACCCGATAGTATGGACAACTATATTCGCGAAAGTGAAAATGACATGCAAAATGACTTGGATCAAAATTCAGGGCGTGTCATTTCCAGCGGAAGTTATGCCAACTAAGGACGATTGATTGCTTATGCTGAGACTCTTTCTATTTTCTGCTGCTGTTCTGGCTTTGGTCGGCTGTCAAAGCCTACCAAAACCTGAAAGTGCTCAACCTGCCGAAACAACAGAGAAGCCCAAAGCTGAACCCTCAAAATCTTCTGGTGTGGTGGTTACACCGTATGAGCAAGCCGAGATTAAGCGGCAGAAATTGCAAGTGGTTGTGCCTGAGCAAAAACCACAGCAAAAATTTGAAGATGGACGTTCTCTTCCAGCATTTAAACAGCTGATGAAACAAACTCAAACAGCGTATCAACAAGGGCGCTGGAACGATGCTGAAGCCGCTGCAATACGTGCACAACGTATCGCACCTCAAGCGGCTGAAACCTATTTGTTTTTGGCTCTCGTTGCCAATCAGAAAAATCAGCCTGCCAATACAGAAGCCTTGGCACGACGTGGTTTAAGCTATGCGCAAACCCCAGCCATGAAAAAGCAACTTTGGCTCGCGATTGCCAAAGCAGGTCAAAAGCAAAACAACCCGAAAACCGTTCAACAAGCTCAGCAGGCATTAAAGTCACTTTAATGCACTGCCCCGCCAACTTTGTCTGCTTACTGCATTGCATTAAATAAATCGAATGCCTGCAATCCCATAAGCATGATGAGACTGCGCCTCGTGTAAATACGCTGCCTGCATGCCGCCTAAGGCAAACACGGGAATCTCGACCTGCTGTGCATATTCTTGAAAACGTGCCCAACCAAGAGGAACTACGTCTGGGTGAGTTGCAGTTGCCAATACAGGACTTAATATCATCGCATCACAACCAATGTCCTGTGCATGTTGCATGGCCACCAAATCATGACACGCGGCGATAACGCGCACACCTACGGGCAAATCGCCTCGCTTGAATGCCATCAACTGCTGCTGCTTTAAATGCACAGCCGCCACCTTCTTCTGCATTGGAACAGTCAGTTGTTGCCATGCTTTAAAGTTGATAATTAAATTGGCAGCAAGCTCGGTTGGTAATTGTTCCAAAGTTTCTACATCAGCCGCCTGATGCTCCACTCTCCAATACAATAACTGTTGCGGTTTAAGTTGCTCAAGATCAGCCAAATGCTCAGAAATTTTAATTTGAGTCGGCCAATACAGACGTTGCAAAATACTATAATTAGCTTTGGGAAAGTTCAGATTCAGCAATTCTGCTCTGCTGTACCATGTCCACGGTTGCTGGATTTCATTTAATAACTCTGCGGGTACAACCGCATGAAATAAATGCAGATTGACCACCACATCATCATATTCATGACAAATCACATCAAAGGCATGCCAGTCTTTAAGTCCAACGCCAACTTCTTCAAAAACCTCACGGCGGCAAGCCTCTAAAGGCGTTTCATTTTCTTCAACCTTACCACCTGGAAACTCGTGTTTATTGCCCTGATGTTGTTCGGCACCACGCCACCCCACCAAGACTTTATTTTGATGCAGTAATAAGGCAATTGCGACATGAATGTTCGGCTTGGACATAGAGAGTTCCATCACTTTAAAGTGGTATCAGTGTAAGTAAATTTAGTTTTTTTATAAATTGCAAAAATTCCCGTTGACAGATCTATTCGATAATGATTATCATTTAAATCACTCAAGAATACACCACGGAGTCAACAAAAAATGAACGCACCTTTTAGCCTTTTTACCCGTAATACTGAATCAGCACATGCCCTGCCAATGCTACATTCAAATAATCTTTTTGCCCTTGGACGCGAAATTCGCATCATGCATGCAGGTGAAGAATACCGTCTGCGTTTAACTCGGAATAATCGCCTTATTCTCACGAAATAAAAATAAAACCAAGCGATAATAACAAACGTGGGAACTAGCAGTATGTCAGCGCGTACTGCTTTTTTAACTGAAGCTGAAATAAAATAAAGATAACTTAGTAAGCGAATTACCCTATTTTCTAAAATAAAGTTCGACTTTTAAACCCCCATAACCAGAAGCTGAAAACTTCATGTCTGCTTGATGCAATTGCATAATCTTTTTACAAATGGATAAGCCTAAACCCGAACCCGTGGTTTGACTGCCCAAAGCCCGATAAAAACGCTCGCCTAGACGCGAGATTAATGCTTGATCCAGACCCTGCCCTTCATTTTCTAAGTGTAGATAGATCTGTTGTTGTCTTATTCCAACAGTTAAATATATCGTTCCATGTGATGGGCTATAACGAATAGCATTGTCCAAAAGATTACGTAAACAGGTTGCCATAAGTTCAGGATTGACCTCAATCTGTACAGATTCCAATTGCGTCTTAAGCATAACCTGTTTTTGCTGCCTGAAGATCTCCAGACTGTTCCATACCTGCATTGCCAATTCGCTTAAATCCAGTCGGGATTTCGGTAAGTCTGCGGTTTCCGTTGGGTCCAGTCGGGCCAGTAATAGTAAATTCTCCAGCACTTGCGTACCGCGACTCACATCTTGCTGAATCAATTGTAATTCTTGGGTAAAGTGTGGCTGATCTTGATATTTTCGTTGTAACACCTGCAAGCGCAATTGAATTGCCGAAAGTGGTGAACGTAATTCATGGGAAGCATCTGCGGTAAAGCGTTGTTCTGCCAGCAATGACTGCTGTAAACGACTTAATAATTGATTCAGCTGCGAAACAATCGGCTGTAATTCTTTAATTTCAGGCTGAGTGCTCTGAATCGGACTTAAATCTTGCGCACTTTTATTGGATATTTTTTGCGACAAAATCTGCATGACTTTAAATTGACGCCCAATGGCAAAATAAGCAAACAGCCACTGCAACAACCATAGCACAATTAACAACACTGCATAAATCAGAAAACTACTCAGCACTTCTTCAAAGCGAACTTTAAGCGGCTGATAAATTACCACCTGCATATCCGTTTCTAAATTTGAGGTCTGGTAACTGCGCCAAAACTGCTGTTGATACCAGACATAATCAAAATGATCATGCTGTTGCTGTGTCACATCAACCACAGGTGCTAGGTCAAAGTTTTCCGACTGTGCCAGTAGTTGCTGTTGATGCAGCAACTGATATTGCAGATCAAACTCTTCACTCAATTGCGTAATTTGCGACTGATTTGAGGCTTGCTGATCTCCGATCAGTAATGCATCGGCAATTTCATCCATCAGCTCATCTTGCAGATTCATGCTTTGATACAGGGCGATGCCGACCAGTAAAATAAAAGCAATTAAACCTGCTGCCACTGAACTGAGTACCGAAGTTTTCACTAACTTCTGTTGGAGTGAAATCGCCTTGCTCGACATTTACGACTCCTGATTCATTCGATAGCCTAGACCCCGAACGGTTTTAATATATTGAGCACCAATCTTCTTGCGCAATTGATAAATAAACACCTCGATGGCATTACTTTCAATTTCTTCGCCCCATGCATAAAGAGATTCTTCCAATTGCTCGCGCGTCACAATATGTTCAGGCTTTTGCATTAATTTAAATAAAATCTGGAATTCTTTGGCAGTCAGATGGATGAGTTGTCCATCTTGATGCACCACTTTGGCTTGCGGGTCGAGCTGCAAATTGGCAAAAGTTAAATACGGTCCTATCGACACCTGTTGCTGTAAGCGCAGTTGTGCCCGCACCCGTGCAGACAACTCTTCCAGACTAAAGGGTTTAACCAAATAATCATTAGCACCTAAATCTAACCCTTCAACACGGTCATGAATACTGTCGCGTGCGGTAATAAAAATGACAGGCACACCCTGCTGATTTGTTCTAATCGATTTTAAGATGTCATCACCAGTGGCTTGCGGTAAACCACGATCCAGCAAAATACAATCATAGTGATGCTGCGCCACAGCATGGATCGCATAATCACCACGATCAACCCAATCGACACTATACCCATCCATTTCTAACCAAGCCTTTATACTCTCAGCTTGAGAAGCATCATCTTCGGCTAATAATATTCGCATCAGCTATTCTCATCGTATAGGCGCATTCGACATGCCTTGATCTGGTTCTAAATACAAAAGCCACATGATGTATGTGGCTTTTAGAAATTCACGAATCACTTAAAACTTGATGCTATCCACATCAATTTCAACCCGCTTTGCTGGACGATAATCGATATCGACCTCACCCGTGATAGTGACAGGTGTTTTGGCAGAGATTGGTTGACCACGCCAGAGCTCATCATCAATATCGACAGTGATTGATCCAGTCGCATCTTGGAACTGATATTTCTCATCCCCCAGTGCTTTGACCACAAAACCTTTCAATTGCACGGGTGTATCATCTTTTAAACTCAGTGCATGCTTGACTGTGGTCTGGGTAGGTGCAATCGCTTGCTGATTCACAGCGGTATTGGCAATCGCAAAACCACTCAAGCTACCGAGTAGTAGTGTCATGACTGTTGTTTTCGCAAGTTGTTTCATTACTTCGCCCTCATATTCACGTCTTGATTTACTTAAAGTGATTAAAACAGAACTACATGAGTTGAATCTTAAGATAAGATGCGTCCAATTCAGAAAATTTAAAGTCCTGATGAAGATCAAGTTTATTGGTTAAATTGGGTGATGCATCCCACTGAATGCATCACGTTGATACTTGTCGTTGAAGCTGGAATTAATTTAAAGGCACTACTCTTAGTACTTCTTCAAGTGTGGTCATGCCTGCAATCACCTTACGTGCGCCTGCAATTCTTAAGGGTTCGATACCTTCTTTTTTCGCTTGTTGACGTAATTCAGTCAGATTGGCATTGGCGCCAATCAATTGCTTGGTACTTAAGCTGAGTGGCATGAATTCGTAGATTCCGACACGCCCTTTATAACCTGTATGGCGGCAGGCTTCACAGCCGACAGCGCTATACACTTTTTCAGGCATTTCCATGATGTAGTCAAATGTAAGGTGTTCCCACTCATTTTCATTGATCTGGCTTTCTTGCTTACAATGCGGACAAAGTTTACGTACCAAACGCTGTGCCAGTACCCCCAGAATGGTCGCTGCCGTTAAAAACGGTTGAACGCCAAGATCATGCAAACGGGTTAAACTCGAAGGTGCATCATTGGTATGCAACGTCGAGAGCACCAAGTGACCCGTCAGCGCAGCTTGAATTGCCATATTTGCCGTATCGTGGTCACGGATTTCCCCAACCATGATAATGTCTGGGTCTTGACGCATTAAGGCACGTACCCCGTCAGCAAAACCTAAATCAATGGCAGTATTCACCTGCATTTGGTTAAAGCTCGGTTCGAGCATTTCAATCGGGTCTTCAATGGTACAGACATTGACTTGATCGGTTGCCAATTGCTTCATGGAAGAATATAAGGTCGTGGTTTTACCTGAACCTGTCGGCCCTGTAACCAAAATAATGCCATGACTATGCGCAGTCAGATTTTGCCACTCATTGAATAAATTGCCTTCAAAACCCAGTTGTTCGAAACTGCGAACCAATACTTCTGGGTCAAAAATACGCATCACCAGTTTTTCACCAAAAGCCGTCGGCAAGGTGGATAAACGCAATTCTGTTTCCTGACCTTTCGGTGTGCGGGTTTTTAAACGACCATCTTGTGGCTTACGTTTTTCTGCGACATTCATGCGCCCCAAAATTTTGATTCGCGAAATAACCGCGGTGAGCGTATTGGCAGGCATGTTATAAATGGTGTGCAGCACGCCATCGATACGAAAGCGTACCTTGCCTGTATCTTTACGTGGTTCCATATGAATATCGCTGGCACCTTGTTCAAAGGCGAACTGTAAAATCCAGTCCACCAGTTTCACAATATGCTGATCATTGGCATCGGGGTTTTGGGTATCCCCCAATTGTAATAAAGCTTCTACCCCTTTATTTTCACGGTCATATGCACTTGACTTCAGTGAGTTTGAAACGGCACGACTGACCTGATAGTACTCAAGCAAATAACGCTGTAATTGATCAGGACTGAGCAATACCCGTTGAATTTTTTTAGGCAGCAGACTGCGTTCTAAATTGCTCACCCATTCGGTTTTATATGGTTGATCGGTGGCAATTAAAACCTCATCAGGTTTCACTTCAACCGCAAGAATTCGGTTACGCACCGCAAATTCTTGAGACATGACATTGGTCAATGCAGCGACATCGGCTTTAAGTGGATCTATCACATATAAAGGCAGTGTTGATTTATCTGCGAGCCATTGCATTAATCGATTGAGAGACAAGGTTGCTTGAGGATAGAGCTGATCTTTTAAATTAAAATTTGCAATCCACTGTAAAGGGTGCCATTTCAGTTGCTCTCTTTGGCGATGTGTGGTTTGAACCAATAATTTCTCGCGTTCATCAATGCGTCCATCTTTAAATAATTGGTCTAAACACCATGTGGTATCAATTTCAAAATTAAAATTCATTGTTCTAAGCCTCAATGTCTAGCGACACTATAACAGACTTTATTTGCCCATTGTTTATTGGCTTTGCATCGCACAAACAAGGATTAACACCCTAATATCCTTATATTTAAATCTCAGCATGAACTTTTGTGATCACAGCGTTTTTACATGAAATGTGGTATAAAGTAGAAAATCTATTCAATATACGCATCATAAAAAATAATCCACATATTCAATAAAACCACACGGACTTTAAAAGGTTTTTATACAGTATGCCAAATTCACTCTTTGATCTGACCATACTTCAAGCTTCCTTTCAGGAGTTGTTGACCATTATGGCAGCAGCTTTGGGTTGCGGCTTGCTGATTGGATTAGAGCGTGAACGCAGCAAACAACGTGAAAATCCGCGTAGCTTTGCAGGAGTACGTTCGTTTGTCATTTGTGCCTTGATGGGCGCGCTGTGTTTTGCTTTTGGCACTGCGCTGGGCATTGTCGGTGCTCTGATTATTGGCGCAATTACCGTGTTTTCAATTAGAAACCAAGTGGATGATCTAGGTATAACCACTGAACTGGCATTTGTGATGACCTATTTTATTGGCGCATTGTGTTTGTGGCATGCAGCATTTGCCGCAGGTCTATCGGTGATCTTGACCATCATTTTAATGCTGAAACATCCCATTCATGGATTTGCCAGTCAATGGATCACGGAACGTGAATTTCGAGACGGCTTGTTCTTGCTCGCGCTTATTTTAATAGCCTTACCCCTCACCCCGAATATTCCACTGTGGGGAACCGTTCTTAATCCGCATATCATTCTTAAACTGCTGGCTTTAATCCTTGCCGTGCAAGCACTTGCACATATCGCAAAACGACTACTCTCCTCTCAAAATGCCCTGATTCTTTCGGCACTGGCTTCAGGCTTTGTATCGAGTACTGCCACCATTGCCAGCTTGGGCATGGAAGTTCGTGCAGGACGTGCAGAAGCTGTTCCCAATGCAGGTGCTGCCTTATTGTCTTGCGTGGCAACCCTGTTACAGCTTTTATTGATTGTCGCAGGCATCAGCTTGACGTGGTTAAAACTGATTATTTTCCCTGCATTTGCAGCCATGACCATTTTAGTGCTCTGGGCACTTTGGTTAATGCGAAAAACCAAACCCTCAGCACCAACTGAACATCCTGATGGACGTATGTTTAGCTTAAAAGAAGCCGCGATTATTGCCGCCACCCTCACCATTATTCAGGCGGCTGTTTACGGTTTAGGCTTAGTCTTGGGCGATGCAGGCTTGATTATTGGCACTCTACTGGCTTCATTATTTGAACTGCATGCCGCTATGGCAGCCATTGTGGTGCAAGGTGGCCCTGACAACTCAACACTTGTCTACGCCCTGATTTTAGGGATGGCTGCACATGCGATTGCTAAATCAGTAAATGCCGCACTCACAGGGGGCAGCAAATATGCATTCGCATTTGCCCCTGCACAAATTTTACATATGCTGGTGTTTGTTGCTTCGTTATGGTGGCTCATCCGTTAGCACTGAATAAAACCTAAATAATACATTCAGTTTAAAATTTGTTCTCTTTTAGAGCATCAGCAAGCTGCTTTATTTCATCAAAATGACACCATAATCAACTAAGCTGCATTAATTCTTATAAATATGATTTAAATCACATTTGATACAAAATTATTTGTGAGTTATTCAGTTCGATCACCAATTAATAATTAAGAATCATTTAGAATAACAACCTAATTCCATCCTCAATTTCTGTAGTCAAAGGTTCGTGCAATGACCGACATGGGTTTCAAAAGTTTTCATGATGCAGGACAAGCGGTCTTAAAATTTTTACATCAGCGCTTTGGTTTTGATTTATGGATGATTACCCGTGTTGAGGGTGAAGACTGGATTATTTTGCAAACCGAAAGCCATGGCTATGACGTCCAAGCAGGGCAAGTCTTTCACTGGACAGATTCGTTTTGTTCGCAGATGGTACAGGGTAATGGACCTAAAATTGCGCCTATTTCTGAAGACATCCCTGCCTATTGCCAAGCCCCAATTGCACAACAACTTCAAATTAAAGCCTATATTGGTCAAGCACTAACCAAAGAAGATGGCAGTTTATTTGGCACACTCTGTGCCATAAATCCAGAACCTAAATCAGAAAGCTTAAAAGACGAACAAAACCTCATTGAACTACTGGGCGATTTACTGAGTCAAATTTTACAGACTGAACTACGCGAAATTGAACAAACCCGTAAAAATGAGCGTTTACAAGCCGAAGCGCTGCGTGACCCCTTAACAGGGCTATATAACCGCCGCGCGTGGGATCAATTTGTACTGGCTGAAGAAGAACGCTGTCAGTTGTATGGGCATCATGCCAGCGTGTTTATGCTCGATCTCAACGATTTAAAATTCATGAATGATGTGCATGGTCACGCTGCGGGTGATCAATTGATTCGACAGACCGCTATCACATTAACAGAAAGCTGCCGCAATACCGACATTATTGCCCGCCTTGGCGGTGACGAGTTTGCCATTTTAACGGTTGAAAATGACCTCGAAGCATCCGAAGCACACCTCGCCCGCATCATAGAAAATTTAAACGCCAAGCAAATTAGTGCCGCAATTGGTTTTGCCTTACGTGATCCTAGCGATGGTATTGTTGCAGCATGTTTGCAAGCCGACAAGAATATGTACCAAGACAAATTACAACGTATTTAGGATCGGCTCTAAAGCAATCACTTCTAGAGTCAGCCCTTGAATCACAAAACTGACATCTAAACCTGCAAATTTCATTTTATAAATACGTTCACTGTCTTCCTGATATGCAGGACGCGGGTCCAGTGACAACACCTGCTCCAGTTCTTGAATACTCTGCAAAGTCGTCTGCTGCGTTGCGAGCAACTGTTGTTGGTCCGTCATTGCCTGTTCCGACCAGTGTACCTTCATCCGCTGCGGTTCTTGCTGTGCATAACCACTTTCTGCACTGATTACGGCATCTGAATACTGAATATAGGGCTTAATATCCAAAATTGGTGTGCCATCGAGCAAATCACTGCCAGTGACATACACCCGTACCGACTTGCCCTCTTTTTTTACTGCTTTGAGTTGTACCACTGAAAGACCAATGGGTGCAGGTCGATACATACTGCGTGTCGCAAACACCCCTATTTTTTTATTTCCGCCTAAACGCGGCGGACGAACTTGAGCACGAAACTGATCTTTTTTCTGCTGATTTTTATTGTCATGAAATTGCCACACTAACCAGAGATGACTGAACTCTTCAATTCCCTCAAAGGCAGCTAAATCATTGTATGGTGGCTGCATTTCTATATAGGACTGCACTTGAACCAGATTGGGTTGTCGCGGAATTCCAAATTTTTCCTGATATGGCGAGTGCATAATTCCAATAATTGGAAGCTGAATTTCAGACATAATCACTTTTTCTGATAAGTTCAATTAAATATATTCAGTTTATCGAGAATGATTTTAGATTAGAATAGCAAGCTGTTCTAATTTGATAATTTATTGAGACCTTTCATGGCTGCTTTTAACGTCGAAAAGATTACTCACGTACACCACTGGAATGACACACTGTTCAGTTTTAAGACGACGCGTGATACCGCATTACGTTTTAAAAATGGTCAATTTGTGATGATTGGTCTTGAAGTCAATGGTAAGCCACTCATGCGTGCTTATTCTATTGCAAGTGCAAATTACGAAGAAGAACTCGAGTTTTTCTCAATTAAAGTGCCAGATGGTCCTTTAACTTCAATCTTACAAAAAGTAAAAGTGGGTGATGAACTTCTTGTTTCTAAAAAACCTACAGGTACTTTAGTACTTGATGATTTGAACCCAGGTAAAAACCTATACCTACTTTCTTCTGGTACTGGTCTTGCTCCATTCTTGGCAACCATTCGTGATCCAGAAACATATGAACGCTTTGAAAAAGTAATTGTTGTGCATGGCACGCGTTTCATCTCTGAATTGGCTTACCAAGACCTCATTTTAGATGAACTTCCAAACAATGAATTCTTCGAAGAATTAGGGATTAAAGACAAGTTGGTATATTACCCAACGGTAACACGTGAAGAATATCCAAACCAAGGTCGTGTTACGACAGCAATTGAGTCTGGTGAGATCTTCGAAAAAATCGGCTTGCCACGTTTCAACCCTGAAAATGACCGTGCAATGCTTTGCGGTAGCCCTGCATTCTTAAAAGATGTTGCTGCTCTACTTGACCAGCATGGCTTAAAAGAATCACCACGTATGGGTGAGCTCGGTGATTACGTGATTGAACGTGCTTTTGTTGAGAAGTAATTTGCAAAAGTAGATTAAAACCGAGGGATTCCCTCGGTTTTTTTTATATTTCAACTATTTAATTTTCCCTTAATTTGCTTATTTTTTAACCTAAAGAGCAAGGATTTGTCAGAAAATACGACAAAGCGACTTAAAAGAGTTGTACCAAACAACAAAAAAACCTATAATCGATCTCACAAACAGACAGGTCTGTCTAGTTTTAAAGTCCGTCTTTATTGAGCTGATGTTATTTATAATCAATCCAGAGGGTACTTTATAATAATTATAATAAATGACACAAGAAGGAGTTTAAGCTCCTCTACAACATTAATATTTTAGACAGCTTCTGCTCGGGGCCGGCTAAAATATTAATATCAGGGAACTATCAGCGAGGCGTGAATACCATTATTGGTATTCACGCTTTTTTATTTGTCATGCGATTCAATTAATACAATCTGAATTACATGGCAAATATTAATCGCCCATTAACTCTAACTGGATCAGTTTGTACACACGTTTCCAGTATTCATCAATTTTGACCATGCCCTTGTCCATTTGCGCCTGAATGGTCATGCCATCTAAAATGCTGGCTAACATTGTGGCTAATTGAAATGGCTGAGACACCCCCAATTTTTCCAACGCAAAACGCATACGTTCAGTTAACCATTCTTTATATTCCATCGCTGGCTGCATGGTCGAAGGATAAACCTTGGACACTTCCTCAACGGCTTTCTGGAACATACAACCATTGAAGTCGTCCATTTGGAACCAAGCGTGATACCAGTAAAAAATAGTTTTTATATGGTCTAAATATTCCTCAGCTGGACACTGAGCTATTGCTGCATCTAAAGATTCTTGTAAGTTCATATTTCTACGGTGTAAGCACTCTTCAATGAGTTTCGCCTTGGACGGAAAATATTTGTAGAATGTCATTTTAGCGACACCCGACTCACTAATAATTCGATCGATTCCAATCGAGTTATAGCTATAAGAATTAAAAAGATGAAGCGCAGTACTAATAATGTCGTCTTTTTTGGACATGCTATTTACCTACCAAACTTATCTTTAAGCAGAAGTGGGTCAAAATGGAGTAAAAAAGGGGCATCTTTTTTAAAAAATGAAACTGTTGAGTAATATTATATCATTATTTGAATCCGAAGATTAAACTCATACACAATGTTTCATATGTGCCTATTATATAATAAAAAAAAGATAATAGTGAAGCTGTACTCATAAATCTTTATAGCGTATTTAATTTTTTTTTAATATGATTAAATTTATTAAAATCTGAACTCTCTCTCATGAGTACACTTGCTTTTACCCAATCTGAAAATGCACGGTTGGAAGCTTTAAATTTTATCCGACAATCTGTTGAACACGCATCATGGGTGCAGCATGTCGAGCAAGTGAGTGCACTCAAACAACAAAGTATTCAGCATGCACTGTTCCAGCTTCCAATAATGGAGCGTTTACACCAACAAGCACTGTCACTCGAACAGCTCAAGCTGATTCATATCAACTATTTTGCTGCCATTGTGAAAGTCTTTACCGATGCCTTGAGCATGCTGATTTATCAAACGCATCAGCTGGAACAACATCCTAATATTCATCAACATCAACGCGTCCATGCCAAAGCACATGCGCGCTACTTACTCTCGCTGAATTTGATTGATGAATTGGGTTTTAATACTTTTGAGTTAGCCTTAAGTTCGCCCAGCAAATCACACCTCGTGTATTTTATGGATTTACTGCAAGCATTAGAGATTGATCCGTTAAATGAACAAGCGGTATGCCCTGAGGCGTATGCACTCAATCAATTTATTCAGTCACATTTAGACTCATACGACAATTTACTGTTAATTTTGGCGTGTGCAGAATTACAAGTAATTCACTATAGCGAAGCGCTGCGTATTAATTTGGAAAAATACGATCCACGTTTTAGCGAAGGCTATTATGCTTGCCACGGCATCGTCGATCACTCCGACAAACTAGCCAATGACGACAATCATGAAGATGATATCTGGGCTCTATTAACGCAAAGCTATCAAACTCAGCATAGAAAAGACTATCAAGCACTGGTGCAAGAATACCTCGATCTTTGGATGCAATTCTGGCAAAAAATGAATAGTTTAAACGCTTAATCTCAAGCCAATATTTTTGAATAGAGCATAAGCGCTATTTCTCGCCTCGCCTTATAAGTGATTCATTTCTTTTCACAATTCTGTTCTATACGAATTCTGTGGCTTTACGTACTATAAGATTCAGAATTAAAAACTTAGCCCAAGACTCAATGACTTTCCCACAATTAAAATTTGAAGATTTTTTACATCCACGCCCACAACCAACGGGCATCGATGTGCAATGTAAATTGCAACATTTCGCGTTAATTACTTATGCACTTGACCCTGAACGCTTTGCACAGATTATTCCGCCAAGATTTAAATTAGACACGATTCAATATCAAGGTAAAGAACAGGCGCTGATGTCTGTGGTGCCTTTTATTGATGTGGATTTTACTTCTGCAGTTTACCCCTTTCCCAAGTTCAGCATGGGACAAACCAATTATCGCGTTTATGTGATTGATCAGCAGACACTAGAACGTTGCGTTTGGTTTTTAGGCACGACCTTGGATTCATGGACGTTAATTGTGCCAAGATTACTGTGGCAATTGCCTTGGCATGCTGCTGTGTTCAATTTTGATTGCGAGCAAGATGCTGAAGGTTACTATCAACGCTATAAGATGCAAACCCAATCGGCATGGGCAAATGCGGAGTTAGAGCTTCGCCAATCCAAGCAGGATGCATGGCAATATACAGGCTTCCCAGATTTAGAAAGTTATTTGGTGTTTTTAACGCATCCTTTGGCAGGCTTTTATTACCGTCGAGATGGGCAACTGGGCACCTATCGAGTTTGGCATGACCAATTACAGCTCAAACCAGCACAACTACTACATGCCAAATTTGACTTGCTGGATCGACTGAATTTAGTTTCCTTCAAAGATCAGTTGACCCCGTACAGTGTACTGGTTGAGCCCATGAATGAATTTACGATCTATCTTCCACCACAAGTCATTCGGTAAAAAAGAGAGCATTTTGCTCTCTTGTCTTTATTGACATTCTTCCAATTTATCTACAGTTTTAGTGCTGTTTCGCTCAGCCAATGCCTGTTTAATGACGCGATAACCGCCTGTTAAACCAAGTACAGACATAATCAATGCCACGAATAAATCTGGCAATAAACTCCCCGTTCCAAAGACCCCAATCGCAGCAATTATCACGGCAATATTACCAATCGCATCATTACGGCTACACAGCCACACCGATTGCATATTGGCATCCCCATCTCTAAAGGCATATAAAATCACGGCTGCTATGACATTGGCGATTAATGCCAAGACACCAATCGTACCCATGGTAATCGCTTCAGGCGGTATCCCCTGCAAGTAGCTATACCCTGTTTTGGCAATCACCACCAACCCAAAGCTTGCCATGGTGATGCCTTTTAGCAATGCGACGGTGGCACGCCAATATAAGCTCGCTCCCAAGACCGCCAAGGAAATGGCATAGTTGACTGCATCCCCAAAGAAATCCAATGAATCTGCCCACAGCGCAGATGAATGCGCAAAAGCACCACCAATCAGTTCAACCACGAACATGGTCAAATTAATGATCAGTGCAATCCACAAAGCTGTTCTAAACTTACTATTCGGTTTAATTGGTGCGGGTTCATGACTACAGCTACACGCCATTTCCATACTCCTCATTCTGTATTATGCTTATTTAAAACTATGGACTCGCTCTAAGGTCAAGCCATGCAGCATTATTTAATCCATCAACTCGCAAAAAAAACTCTGTTGCCTGTAGATACGGTGCGTTTTTATGAAAAAAAACAGCTGATTACTCCAAGTTATCGCGCTGAAAATAATTATAAATATTATGATGAAGCGACCTTAAAACGCCTGCAATTCATTAAGCAATGTCGTGCTTTAGATATGTCACTGGCTGAGATTCAGCAACTGATTGAATTGATTAAACAACCGCAGCAAGGCTGCCAGATTGTCGATCAAATGATCGAACAACACATCCAGCAAGTTGAAAAACACATTGCCGAATTGATCTCATTTCAAAGTCAGTTACAGGAACTACGTCAATCCTGTTCCAGCAATACCACCATTGATCACTGCCAAATCTTAAAAAATCTAGGATTATCAGAATAAAACCGACCAATTTACTAGGTTGAATCCTTTTTTTATATCCATACAATAAAGCCATATTTTCTGTATGCCTTTATTTTGTCATGAGCATTCACCACGTTACCGAACTTCTCTCTCCTGCTGGTTCTCTCAAAAACATGCGCTATGCATTTGCCTACGGTGCCGATGCAGTCTATGCAGGACAGCCGCGCTATAGCTTGCGTGTACGGAATAATGAATTTGACCATGACAATCTCGCCATTGGCATTCAGGAAGCACATGTTTTAGGCAAAAAATTCTATGTGGTGGTGAATATTCAACCACACAACAGTAAGCTGAAGAATTTTATTCGCGATTTAGCGCCCGTAATTGCCATGCAGCCAGATGCCTTGATTATGTCGGATCCTGGCTTAATTATGATGGTGCGTGAGCAATTCCCAGACATGCCTGTGCATCTTTCGGTACAAGCCAATGCCGTGAACTGGGCAACCGTAAAGTTCTGGAAAAACATGGGACTGACCCGTGTGATTCTATCGCGTGAACTCTCACTCGAAGAAATTGAAGAAATTAAAAACCATGTGCCCGACATGGAAATTGAAGTTTTTGTACACGGCGCATTGTGCATGGCTTACTCTGGACGCTGCTTGCTTTCAGGCTATATGAATAAACGTGACGCCAACCAAGGCGCATGTACCAATGCCTGCCGCTGGGATTACAAACTGCATCAAGCCCAAGAAAATGAAACGGGTGATGTGATTCCTGTGCATCAAGTTCATGAAACCCAGTGCTGTAATAACGATGCTGATGAACAGCATGCTATCGCCCAAAACCAATGCGCTGAACCTGTCCTGCTACAACGCAATGAAAAAGACATGTTTGCTGCCGAAGAAGATGAACATGGCACCTATTTCATGAACTCCAAAGACTTGCGTGCAGTCCAGCATGTCGAGCGTTTGACCCAAATGGGAATTCACTCACTCAAAATTGAAGGTCGAACCAAATCTTATTTCTACTGTGCCCGTACCGCACAAATTTACCGCAAAGCCATTGATGATGCACTGGCAGGTAAACCCTTCGATCCTTCACTGATGTTACAACTGGAAGGCTTGGCAAACCGCGGTTATACCGAAGGTTTTTTACGTCGCCATGTGCATAGCGAATACCAAAATTATGAAACAGGTTCTTCACGTTTTGACCATCAACAGTTTTGTGGTGAAGTGTTAGAACGTCAGGGTGACTACATCAAAATTGACGTGAAAAACCGCTTTGTGGTGGGGGATACGCTCGAGTTGATGACGCCACAAGGCAATATTCAGTTTGTCCTGAGCGAAATTTTGGATAAAAAAGGCAATTCCATTCCTGATGCCAAAGGCTCAGGTCATATTGTCGATATTCCTGTGCCTGCCGATGTCGATATGCAATATGCCCTGCTAATTCGTAATCTGCCTAATTCAGAAATCGATATTTCAGCATCTTCACTGGCGTATGTGGCTGGTTAAGTCATGGCTTTAAGAATCACGGATGCCTGCATCAATTGCGACATGTGCTTACCAGAATGTCCCAATGATGCCATTTATGAAGGTCAGAAAATCTACGAGATCGATGTAGCACGCTGTACAGAGTGTGTGGGGTTTTATGAACATCAAACTTGTATGGCGGTCTGCCCGATTGATTGTATTGAAGTTCATCCTGAACACATTGAAAGCAAAGCGGTATTAGAGGAGAAATTTAAAGCGCTGAATATTATTTAAAAAAAACTGTTTTAACTAAATCTTGGGGGAAAACAATAAATAATAAAAAAAGGAACATCGGTGTTAGCGTCCTCAGTTCCTATAAAAAGTAAAAAGTTTAATAGCAAGCCAACATAACTCAGTGTATGTTGGCTCTTTTTTATTACTGACCTGAACGAATCATGTAATCAAAAGCAGAGAGTGACGCTTTTGCACCTTCACCTGTCGCAATAATAATTTGCTTATAAGGAACAGTGGTACAGTCACCCGCAGCAAATACACCTTTCACATTGGTTTCATTGCGTTCATTAATCACAATTTCACCACGTGGCGTAAGTTCAACGGCACTTTCTTTCAAGAAATCCGTATTTGGCAACAAACCAATTTGTACGAAAATCCCAGCCAATTCAACCGTGTGCTCTACATCAGTTGCACGGTCTTTGTATTTCAAGCCTGTCACTTGAGCACCGTCACCCACCACTTCAGTAGATAATGCATTCATGATCACAGTAGCATTTGGCAAGCTGTTTAACTTGTCTTGTAACACTTGGTCGGCACGCAGCTTAGTATCAAACTCAACCAAAGTCACGTGCTCAACAATACCTGCCAAGTCAATTGCCGCTTCTACACCCGAGTTACCACCACCAACTACGGCAACACGTTTACCTTTGAACAACGGACCATCACAGTGTGGGCAGTATGCTACACCACGGGTACGGTATTCTTTCTCACCTGGTACATTCATTTCTCTCCAACGTGCACCTGTTGAAAGAATGACGGTTTTCGATTCAAGTTTTGCACCATTTTCAAGCTCAACAGCCACCAAGCCATTCGCAGTTTGATCTGCACCAGTGATTTTATTCACACGTTGCAAGTTCATGATGTCTACACCATATTCACGAACATGCGCTTCCATATCTTGTGCAAACTTAGGACCAACTGTTTTTTGGACTGTGGTAAAGTTTTCAATGTCCATGGTATCCATGACCTGACCACCAAAGCGTTCAGCCACAATACCTGTTTTAATGCCTTTACGTGCCGCGTAAATTGCCGCAGTACCACCAGCAGGTCCACCACCAATCACCAACACATCAAACGCATCTTTGGCATTTAATTTCGCTGCTTCTTTCTCAGCAGAATTTGTATCCAGTTTGGCAATAATTTCTTCCAAAGTCATACGACCTTGACCAATATGTAGCTCATCTTGGAATACCATCGGTACTGCCATGATTTTGCGTTGTTCTACTTCTTCTTGGAAGAATGCACCATCAATCATGGTTGCCGTCGAACCTGGGTTATAAATGGCAATCAGGTTCAATGCTTGAACGACGTCCGGACAGTTATGGCAGCTTAACGATACGAATACATCAAAGTTTGATTTGATGTTTAAAGCTTTAATTTGGTTGAGTACTTCTTCAGAAACTTTAGGCGCATAACCAGAAACTTGTAACAATGCAAGAATCAATGAGGTAAACTCATGTCCCATTGGCAAACCAGCGAAGTGTACACGTGGTTGCTCTCCTGCTTTGGCAATCGCAAAGCTTGGACGACGACTATGTTCACCATCGAAGCGTGCTGTCACTTGGTCTGATAACACCGCCATTTCAGTGACTAACTCTTTAATTTTTTCAGATTTCTCTGAAGCATCTAAAGACGCAATAATTTCGATTGGGCTTTCAAGACGTTCTAAAAGTGTTTTTAATTGAGCAGAAGTATTTTGATCTAACATTGCTAACGACTCCAGTGGAGAGATAATTTAGTTGATGAATGCATCATAGTAAAAAACATGAAATTGGTAAAACAGTTTGTATTTATAAATACAATCGAAATATCAGATCAATAGAAAAAATAGTGCATAACTTGAATCACTTAGCACACATTTTTTAAATTATGCTCAATTCTACGCGTACGCGCTAGAAAGTAGCGCGATAATGCATAAAGTATTAAGCTGAGAATTACATTCAGAATAAATACTGAAATAATAACACCTTGCAGTCTACCCACCCACTTTTGCACTTGCATGAACTGTGGTGAAACAGACTGAGCTATCGGGGTAATCGCTTTGCCATAGAGTTGTTGCTGCATCGCCCAGAGCTGCGAGGGACTAAAGCCATATTGAATAAAATCAGGATCATTTTCTTCAGCATCAACCAGTGTCAATACATACGGTATCGCGGCATTTTCATCGGCAGGCGAATGTAATAATGCAATTTGCGCCAGTATATAAGCTTTTACAGGTGCTGCCAGTTGGGTTTGCTCTAACTGTTGCACCAATTCACTTTCATGCAAGCGGTTTTCATATTGAATCGCCTCAGCATAGGGATGCTCCGCATCATCTTTCCAATCATATTGCACATAGGTCAGTGCTGACCAGATACAGATAAATGCAATTAACCAGCCAACAAACTTCAGAACAAAAGATTGAAAGCGAATATAGAAGAAACGAATTTTCTTGAGAAAATGAATCACAAAGAACGCGCCAATAAAGGCACTGGTCATCTTTAATAACAACCAGCCAAACCACGACAGTAAATTAAAAAAATAGTCAGGTGCTTGCCCAAACTGTGCCAAGGCACTGTCTGCACCCACGGGGATATGCAATTGTTTCACTTCGGGACTTAGTCCAAACCAACTGTACAGCATATCCTGCTGGAAAAAGTAGCTCAGCAAAGCCACCAGTGCCAAACTGGAAGTGAATATACACCACCACATCAGATGAGTTTGCCGGCGTTTTAGCGCCTGCACTCCTTGCTGAATCTGGCTGGCATTGATTGCATATTCATCTTCTAAATGAGACAAGTGACCTCCTGCAAAAGACTATAAGAAAGATTTAGCGTTGATTTGACTCTAATACCAACTGACTTAAATTGCTTTGTAAGTTACGTAAACGCTGTGTCGCCTCTTCACGCTTCTGCATGCCTTCCTTTTGAACTTGTAGCACATCATTCACCGTTTGAATCAAGGTATTTTGCACATGCTCAAGGGTTTCAATATCAATTACAGAACGCTGATTGGCACGCGCAGTATCGACCGAATTTTGATGCAACAAGTCCGCATTACGGCGCAATAAATCATTGGTGGCATCATCAATGGTATTTGCCAGTTGTACACTGTTCTTTTGCTCTTGCAGGGAAATGGCAAGGCTGATTTGGTTTTTCCACGCAGGCAAAGTAATGTTTTTGATGGCATAGAACTTATCTACCAACATTAAATTATTCGACTGAATAATCCGAATCATGGGTAAAGTCTGCATGGCAGATTGTTGCAATACCTGTAAATCGCTAACTCGCTTCTCCAGATTATTAGAAAGATGATTCAGATCATAGATTTTCTGGGTTGTGGTCTGATCCTGCTCCTGTGTGGTTAAGCTGGCAATTTGCTGCTGAACTTCATGCTGCTTGATCTTTCCCGCTGCCACATAAATGCCCAATTGCTTATATTCATCTTGCACTGAATCAAACATCTGTTCTAGTGTCTTGACCCTGTCTTTCAGCCCCGACTGTGAAGCCTCAATTTCTTTGACCAAAGCATCAATCTGTTCTTTGGTGGTATTAAAATGCTGATCAAAACTCTGCTTCGCCCCTTTAAACTTACTTAAGATACTGCCCAAAAAACCTGAACTTTTAGACTGATTCAGAATGCTGCTGCCATTTAACTGCTGTGCCACCTGCACCACTTGGTTCAGCTTTTGCCCTGTGGTATCTAAATCTTTGTTTTGCACCAAATCTAACAACTCATCGGTATACGTCGAGGTTTGCGTGGCAATATGCTTGCCGTACTCGGCAACACTTTGATGATTCATATCTTGCAATTCTTTGGTTGCGGTCAATACCTCAGCCAAGTCGGAGCTTTGCAAACCCAGTTCATTTAAATTGAGTTGCTGAAACTGCTGTTCTGCCATTTCTTCCGTCAGGATTACAGCAACGTTGTTCTGTTCTGAATTGGTCATAATTCACCTAATTTTGAGTTGAGTTCCCAGAGGGCTTCTCTAATGATTTTCTTAAAGTTTTAATCAGTTTTTCGCGGCTATTATCGAGCTTTAATAGCTCAGAAGTCGAGTCTGTCTGTTGACTTTGCTTAACATGATATTGCCACGCAGGAATCAACACCTGTTGCGCTTCAGTAAAACGATCCAGCAATCCCAAGGAGAGTTGCTGCGAAAGTTGCATTTGCTGCAGGGCAATATCATTACTGGCCTGTACGGTTTGCAGGCTATGAATCTTGTGGGATAAGCGCTCGGAAAACTGATCTAAGGGATGCTGCGCGCGTAGCATCTTGGGATACTCTTGCATAAACTCCTGCGCGGCAACCACATAATTTGCCATTCTTAAGCGCAACCCCAGTAATTGCTGTACCCGAGATTCGGACTTTTGTATTTCCAAGCGCAGTTTTTGACTTAAATGTTGGCTACGATCAAGCAACACATCCAAATTTTTATAGTAGTCAATTTGCCCTGAGCTATGTTCAATATCAATGCCGAGCCATTTCTGCAAAGCATTGAATTTACGTTTCTTTAGATATTTATCGGATTGGCTCAAGGCTTGAATCAGTGCCTCTATACTTTGTCTGAATTGCTGAGTCAGCAGCGGATCTACCCCCTGCAACAACACTGCCTGCGCTTGAACAAGCTGTTCCGCATAATGATGTAACAATGCCGCATTATTAAAAATGGGCACCAATTCATTCCGTTGAATCGCCAAAACGTCCTGTCGATTGACCTCTATTTCAGATAAAGGAATCAGTTCAGTAACTTGCATTGCAATTTAGATCATGACCAGTACTCCTCTGTTTTAACATAGCCATTAAAATTATCAACTCTGTATTTTTGATATGAAGGTCAAGCACGAACAGGTCGGGATCTTGAATAAACAATAAATAAAATACAACCAGTTAAAAATGATCCTCCATGGAATCATGCATCACCAGCACAACCATCAGACAGATGAATTATTTTTATAACGAATGCGAATAAATTGAGAGCTCCACAATTTTTCTACATAATTTTGGTTTACTCTTACGCGAAATTACATTTGGAAACATAAAGTCATGGATGCGTTACAGCCTTCTTGGAAATTCAGTGCACTGACTTGTGCACTTTTAGGTATCTCTATTACAGGCTGGGCTGCCGAAACCACGCAAGCCGTGACTGAAGAACCTGTACAAACACTCAAAACCTTAAAGCTTCAAGCCGATGCAACTGCCAATAAAAATAACGACATCAGTGCAATTGCCAAAACCATTATCAGCCGTGAAGAAATGCTGAAATATGGTGATCAATCGGTCAGCGATGCCTTAAGACGTGCCGCAGGTTTTCAAATGCCATCAGGTTCTGGTCCACGTGGTCCTGGCGGTGCATCAGGCATGCGCTTTCGCGGTAGTGGTGCCCCCATCTTTATGATCAATGGTGAACCCGTGCAAGGCGGTCCACGCGGGGGCATGTCGATTATTGATACACTCACGCCTGACGTGATTGAACGAATTGAAATCACCAAGCAGCCGAGTGTGACCCAAGCCTCGGTCGCGGCATCTGCAGTGATTAATATTATTTTAAAAGAACCGCTTCAAAGCACACGCCTAAGCGGTACTGCGCGTGTCGGTTATGGTCTTTATAGCTCTGGCGCTGCGGAAGAAGAACGTAAAAACCTCACCCTACAAATGGATGGACGTGATAGTCCTTGGCTATATAGTGTGTCTGCTAACCAGAGCTGGGACGACACCACCTCCATTACAGAAACGCAAACATCAAGCCAAACTCGGGTGCAGAAAAATGTCTCCGAGCGCAAAGCATCCATGATCAGTCCACGTGTGGAATACGAAATTGATGATGAAAACAAAGTTGTGGCGGAACTGTTTTATCGTAACCATGAACGTGATGGCACCCGTTCCGACCAAGTGCAACAGGACAAAAATGATAGCCTGCGTCTCAACACTCGCTATGAACGCCAAGTCGATAAAAACTCTGACAAAGTCCGTCTGTCTTATGAAAAACAGAATGAAACCGAACTCACTCGCTCTTCACAAGCATCACAGTATATTGATCAGCAGATTGAAGAACTCGGTTTGGCGTATGATGCTGTGCGTCAGTTTGATGCAGATCGTCAAATTAAATTTGGGCTAGACACCCGCTCAAATACCCTCGAAAGTAACACCGCTGACACCTTGGATGAGCAACGTTATGCCTTATATAGTGAAGGCAGCTGGCGCTTTACCGATCAGCAGACGGTAACACTGGGGCTACGTCAGGAATGGATTCAGCGTTCAGGCTTGGTGGATTATAATGATCAGCACCTTAGTCCTGTACTGGCACATCTTTATAAGTTTGATGATCAATGGTCACTCCAAACCAATATCAGTCAGGCATTCCGTAGTCCGAAAGCTGATAATTTATTACCGACAGTATCTATCTCAACCGACAGTGATGCAGGCAGCCTCAACAACCCTGACCGTGGTGGAAATCCATTTTTACGTCCTGAAAAAATTCAGGCTTATGAATCAACACTGGGCTATAACACCGCTGCGGGTGGGGTAAATTTGACAGGCTTCTATCGTCAAATTGATGACTATATTGAATCGGTCATTCGTCTGGAAAATGGTCGCTACGTGCAACGTCCACAAAACCAACCGCATGCAACCACCTATGGTGTAGAGCTTTCAGGACGTTATGCCTTAAAACAAAATGAGCAAGGTCATTCTTGGATGTTAAACAGCCAACTGTCTACCATTCGCGCCAAAGTGGAAGATGATACTCAACAAGAACGCCTTGTCAGTGATGTAGCACCTTATACTGCCAGTATGGGACTTTCTTATAGTTATCAACCTTGGCGAGTTTCGACCAGTGTCAATTTAAGTTATACCCCTGAATTTACCCGTGCTCTAGAAAATCAACCCTATAACCGTACCAGCAATGAACGCGTGAACTTAGACATCAGTGCGACCAAACGCTTTAAGCAAGGCTGGTCTACCAGCTTAAGTGCCCGCAATCTGCTCAGCACCGACTATAAAGAGCGCTTAAATAATCAATCTGATGGCAGTTTATATCAAGCGCGAATTAGCCAAGCCATTCCAAGCTTATTGCTCAATATAGAAAAGAAATTCTAAGACGAAGCACCATCCCAAAAGACCAAGGTACTTCATGTGAATACTACCTGAAGTACCTTGATTCAGTGTTACACACTTGAAAGATGTATCCCACAATGTATTCAGCCTTAAA
This sequence comes from Acinetobacter kanungonis, assembly GCF_009939195.1. GTDB lineage: Bacteria > Pseudomonadota > Gammaproteobacteria > Pseudomonadales > Moraxellaceae > Acinetobacter > Acinetobacter kanungonis. The sequence goes on from NZ_JAACKC010000001.1 coordinate 360,090, forward strand.
CATAAAAAAGCACCACTCACTTGATTCAAATGAGTGGTGCTTTTATTTCACTGTCATCAATTAGATTGAAAACAGCGATTCAATCTTGGGGATTAAGCGACGTGCTTTTGTACCAAGATTGATCCAACAGAATAGCCTGCACCGAATGAACACAATACGCCATATTCGCCATCATTCACTTCATGAGCTGAACGATGTAAGGCAATAATCACACCCGCAGATGAGGTATTGGCAAACTCATCCAAAATGATTGGCACAAGGCTTGGATCTGCTTCAGCCGCTTCCTTACCCACCACCAATTTCAAAATCAGTTCATTCATATTCTGATTGGCTTGATGTAACCAGAAACGCTTCACCTGTTCAGGTTTAATCTGATTCTTTTCCAACTGATTTGAAATCATTTTTGCCACAAGTGGACAAACTTCTTTAAACACTTTACGACCATCTTGACGGAATTGCTTGTCGTCACGTGAAGTGAGTTCAGAACCGTTCAAGAAGCCAAAGTTATTACGGATATTGTTTGAAAATTGTGTGAACAAATCTGTGTCTAGAATTTCAAAACCAGTTTTTGTGTCAGTATTTTCAATAATTGAAGCGGTCGCCACATCACCAAAAATAAAGTGACAGTCACGTGAACGGTAATCGGTATGACCAGAAGTTAACTCAACATTCACCAACAATACGCGGCGTGCACCCGATTTGATTGCATCATAAGCTTGTTTTAAACCGAATGTCGCTGCTGAACATGCCACATTCATGTCATAGGCATAACCTTGAATGCCCAGTGCCGTCTGAATTTCAATAGCTACGGCTGGATAGGCACGTTGCAAGTTTGAACATGCCAAAATCACCACATCGATATCTTCAGCAGTGACGCCCGCATTTTCCATCGCTTGCTTCGCGGCAGTTACGCCCCATTCCGCTTGGATCGACAATTCGTCATCACTACGTTCTTCTAAGCGTGGGCGTAAACGGTTTGGATCAAGTACACCCGTTTTTTCAACCACATAGCGGCGCTTTACACCCGATGCTTTTTCAATAAACTCTGCGCTAGAACCACGACGTGCTTCTAACTTACCCGCTTCAATTTGCTCAGCATGGTCTTGGTTATACTGTTCCACATAAGCATTTAGACTTTCGACTAGCTCTTCATTGGTAATGACATGTTCTGGGTGGAACAAGCCAGTACCTGTAATACGGATGCCCATGTAAAACTCCTTCTCTGAATTCGTTCAATTCTAACTGATACTCAGACGTTCCCACAATTTTTGTAATCGTGTCGCAGAAATAGGCATCTTGGTTTTCATCGGTTGAGAAAACAGAGAAATACGCAACTCTTCGATCATAAAGTACAATTCTTTCAAACGAACGTCATTTTTATATTTAAATAATTTATCCATCCACGGATCAATTTGTCCAATGGCAGCAATATCTCGTTGGAGATTATTGGGCAAGCGGTCCAAACGCAATAGCAAAGCTGCTAAATATCGTGAATACTCAGTCCACACATCAACCGGTTTGCTATAGACAAAATTAGACAATTGCATTAGATCTAACTGGTCTTCAATATCATCCATGCTGCGTCCAAATATATCGCCATCTAGCATCAATAATTTTTGGCGAATGCTTTGCCACTGGATAAAAATATCACTCATCATTTTTAACGCCTGTTGTCCATGCGTTAAAAAGTTTTGTTTAACCTTCTGCAACAACTGCTGGAATTCAGCCTGATTGATTGACAGTTCATTAATCGCCAATTGTAGGGTGGCGTATACCAGCATCTGTTCCAGTTGCGCCTTATCACCTAAAGGCGAGTATGCCAATGCCATCGGTTTGGAAATCTGCTTTTTCAACTGACGAACCAGATCACCCAATTGCAAATGGACCAAACGGATAATCCCTTCACGATGCTGCTTAATCGCTTCCTCTTGGTCATTAAAGGTTTGAATCACAACGCCTGAATCATTTTTAGCTTCTAGCTTGGCAAATACTTTTACCGGCACCAAGGCTTGATATTGCTTGACCACCACACCCGTCACTTTATGTGAGGCTTCAAATACAAAGTCATCAGGGAAAGTATTGAACTGTCCTTTGGCTTGCTTGACTGGGCTATGGGTTTCGGTACGGCAACGCGCTTTTAATTCGGCTAAATTGCGCCCTTTTTCAATTACGCGCCCTTTTTCATCAATCACTTTGATAAATGGCAAGAGATATTGATCAATTTTCTCAAATGAAAAATCTTTTTCCGTAATCTGCTCACCGCGTAATTGAAATGCCAAGTAGCTAAATAAGTGCTCACGCAAATGTACCGCATCTAGGCGCTGCATCAGCTTTTTCGCAGTATCTGGAATCGGCACCAAATTACGGCGTTTATCTTTAGGTAAGGCTTTTAATAAAGCTTCAATCAAGTCCTGACGCCAGCCTGGAATACCCCAAGACCAGATGTTTTCATCCACTTGCGGTAAAGCCTGCACTGGAATTTTAACCGTAGCCCCATCTTCATCATGGCTTGGATCAAAACGATAGCTTGCCGCCAAACGCAGTTCGCCATTATGCAAATAATCAGGGAACTGTTGAGTGGTCGGACGATCATTCTGCCACAGTGCATCATCTTCCACATACAAGAACCGTGGTTGTTTAGGCTCAACCGTGGCACGCCAATCTTCAAAACTACTGCGACTCGCAATTTCAGCAGGTACTTTCGCGGCATAGAATTGATAAATGGTTTCTTCGTCCACCACCAAATCACGACGACGTAATTTGTCTTCGACTCGCTCAACCTCTTCTAGTTTGAGGAGATTATGCTTTAAAAATGGTGGCATAGTGCCTAGATTGCCTGTCGTTAAGGCATCTCTGAGGAAGATTTCATGCGCCGCGGGTTGATCGACTTTTTCATAGTTGATCATGCGCTTCGGCTCAATAATCAGACCGAACAGTGAAATCTGCGCATAGGCATTCACAATACCTGCTTTTTTCGACCAGTGTGGTTCAAAATAATGGTATTTCAGCAAATCGCGCGCAGCCAACAGAATCCACTCAGGTTCAATCCTTGCCAGCGTTCGCAAATAAACCTGCGAGGTCTCCACCATTTCAAATGCCATAATCCATGGCGTATTAGTCTTGTGCAACGTCGATGCAGGGAATACTCGTGCCTTCTGCTGGCGCACTGCCATAAATACATTACGCTCATCGGTTTTATTGGCAATGAATGACAACAGACCTGTTAACAGCGCACGGTGCAAGTTTTCATAGCTGGCTTTTTTATCATTAAAAGAAAGATGCAAACCTTTGGCTAAATCTAGCAATTGTTCATGCGTTTTCTTCCATTCTCGTAAACGCAACCAGCTCAAGAAATGCTGGCGTGCAAAGGTGCGGCGTTTATTTTCACTCATGGACTCAACAGGGTCGTGAATCGCTTCCCATAACTTCAAATAAAATAGGAAGTCGGAATCTGCTTCACGGAACAAGGCATGTTTTTGATCCGCCTGCATTTGTTTATCGGCAGGACGTTCTCGCGGATCTTGTACCGCTAATGCCGCCACAATAATCAGCACTTCATTTAAAACACCGAAATGTGCCCCGCCGACAATCATACGCGCCAAACGCGGATCGATCGGCATTTTTGCCATCATCTGCCCAACTTTAGTCAGCCCATTGCTCTGATTGCCCTTTTTCCCACGCGTAGTGTCAGAAGCTGGTTCGGCTTTGCTTGCACTCAGTTGTGCTGCACTTTTTTCTGTGAGTGCACCGAGTTCAACTAAGAGCTTACGCCCATCATTCACCAAACGGTGATCAGGCGGCTCAATAAAGTCAAATCGTTCCAGTGTACCTAAACCCAGACTTTGCATTTGCAAAATCACCGAAGCCAAATTGGTTCGTTTAATTTCAGGCTCGGTAAACTCTGGGCGGCTTAGGAAGTCTTCTTCACTATACAGACGAATACAGACACCCGGTGCAATACGTCCACAACGACCTTTACGCTGATTGGCTGCTGCCTGTGAAATGGCTTCAATCGGTAAACGCTGCACCCGAGAACGATAGTTGTAACGTGAAATACGGGCAAAACCGCTATCAATCACATAACGGATATTCGGTACGGTCAATGCGGTTTCGGCAACGTTGGTGGCAATAATAATGCGGCGTCCACCACCTGACGAATTGAAAATCTTTTGCTGATCAGCCAAAGCCAAACGCGCATACAGCGGTAAAATTTCAGTATGACGCGGACCATACTTGTGCAAGGTTTCTTGTAATTCTCGAATTTCCTGCTCGGTACTGGCAAAAATCAGGATATCCGCATGTTCAGGATGCCCTTTTTCCTGAGCATCCTGAAAACATTCTTCTACCGCCTGTACTACAGCACGTGGTAAGTTCTCTTCAAAATCGTCAAACTCATCATCATCACTACCCACAATGCTCAATTCTGAAATAGGACGATAACGCACTTCCACAGGGAAACTACGTCCTTCCACTTCAAAAATAGGCGCACCATGGAAATATTGGCTAAAGCGTTGCACATCTAAAGTTGCCGAAGTGACGATCACTTTTAAATCAGGGCGTTTTGGCAATAATTGCTTTAAATAACCCATGATAAAGTCAATATTGAGTGAACGCTCATGCGCTTCATCAATAATGATCGTATCGTATTTACTTAAATAACGGTCATTGGACAGTTCTGCCAGCAAAATACCATCCGTCATCAGACGTACAATCGAATCTTGCGAACCTTGTTCGTTAAAACGTACCTTAAAGCTGATCGACTCGCCCAGCTTTTCACCGACTTCTTCGGCAATACGCTGTGAAACACTCCGCGCCGCCAAACGACGTGGCTGAGTATGACCAATCATGCCAGTTAAACCACGCCCTGCCAGCATAGCGATTTGCGGTAACTGCGTGGTTTTTCCTGATCCCGTTTCACCCGCCACAATAATCACTTGATGCTGTTGAATGGCAGCCATCAAGCTTTCGGCTGACTGTGTCACAGGCAAATCTTGATTCAGTTTAATTTTTGGCAGGCGTGCAAAACGCTCTTGAACTTTGCGATTAGACTGTTCGAACAGTTCTTGATATTGCTTGGGATCACCATCTTTGCTGCGGCGTAGTCGATTTAAACGATGACGGTCGCGGGCCATAACCCATTGATCGATATTTAAATGACTTTGCACAGATGATTAATCCCGAGAAAAATTTGAATCCTGCATTTTACGCTTTAAGCGCGCATAGAGAAAGCCTCTCACCCACGATACTGAAATACGGCATGAAATGTGCTTAATTTTCATGCCGATTGATGCAGAAAATGCTTAAAGCAAACAATGGGATCAAAAAAGTGAGGGCTGGGCAACTTGCACACATTTCCTTTTCATCTGTGAAAAATTAAACAACTGCAACACACTAAAATATCTTTTTTCAATTTCACCCTTGAAATTCAAGCGCAATGGCTGCATGTTGATTAACGATTTAAATACGACAATTTGATTGTGACGTATTGTCATTTTTTCATCATCTGTTTCATTTGTAATAGCTGATGGTGCTATTGGATGAAATGGTGTTTAAATTGCTAATTCGGTTTTTCCGATGCTTGTAATGTAAAAATACTGTTTCAGCAATAATTAAAATTTCGATATTCTACTTCCAAATTCAAAGACTAACCTCAATCATGGAGACAATGATGAGCTTAATTAATACTGAAGTTAAACCATTTAAAGCACAAGCTTACCTTAACGGCAAGTTCATTGAAGTTACAGAAGCTGACCTTAAAGGCAAATGGTCTGTAGTTTTCTTCTACCCAGCAGACTTCACTTTCGTATGCCCAACTGAGCTTGGTGACCTTGCTGATAACTACGCTGAATTCAAAAAATTAGGCGTTGAAATCTATGCAGTTTCTACTGACACTCATTTCACGCACAAAGCTTGGCACGATTCTTCTGCTGAAATTAAGAAAATTGAATACCCAATGGTTGGCGACCCTACTTGGACGCTTGCTAAAAACTTCGAAGTATTAATCGAAGCTGCTGGTCTTGCTGACCGTGGTACTTTCGTTATCGATCCTGAAGGCAAAATCCAAATCGTTGAAATCAACGCTGGTGGTATTGGCCGTGACGCTCAAGAACTTCTTCGCAAAGTTAAAGCTGCTCAATACGTACACGCTCACCCAGGTGAAGTTTGCCCAGCTAAATGGAAAGAAGGCGACGCTACTTTAGCTCCGTCTATCGACCTAGTTGGTAAAATCTAATTTTGAATTAGATTGCATCGAAAAAACCACGCTTTATGCGTGGTTTTTTTATATCTTAATTTCGAGTAATTTTATCAAGAATGTATTTGACGTCCCTGTAATTTCTGCTATACATCTAACTAAGCCTTCCATTTTATTCAGTTTGAATATTAGGGTTAGGTCATTGAGTTTTTTATACAAATTCAAGGAGGTATGTATGGGGATAATGCTTGCCGTGACTTCTTGGAAATACAATGCGACTTCAAGATATTTAAAAATTTTTTATAACAATGGTTCCGGAGAACTCTACCACCCTGTACCCAAATTTGTTTATGCCAACATGTTACGATGTAGTGATAAAGCCGCCTTTGTCCACAAATACCTAGAATACGACTTGCACTTCACCCGTATCACCATCCAATAAATAACAATAAAAAATCAGGGTAAGCCCTGATTTTTCACATCCATCCATTCACTCATAGCTCAGCCATGATAGTCCTTGGCTGTAATCACCAATAAACCTGCCCCTAGAGCCAAAGTCGATAACAAATAATTGCCGTCTTCTTTCACCAACTGCGTGAATGCTTGCACTTCTTCGGCATGGGAAATCACATTATCAACAATTAGTACGCCACCCTGCTGAGCCAACACGCGCTTTAAGTGCGGCCAATAGTCCACATAGGCATCGCGTTCTGCATCAAGCAAAATAAAATCAAATTGTGTGTTACATGTTGCCAAATAATCTTGGGCATCCCCCACCCAAAACTGGATCCGCTGATCGAGTCCAAATTCCTGTACATACTGCTGTGCCTGCGCACTGCGAGCAGCCTCAATTTCTAAAGTGGTGAGCTGTCCTTCCGTAACTTGCAGAGCATCTGCCAGCCACAAGGTGGAATAACCTGTCGAGGTCCCAATTTCCAAGACTTGTTGCGAATTTTGAATCCGAATCTGCATGGCTAAAAATTGTGCCGAATCAGGCTCGATATTGCGGTAACGTTGTAGGCGATCTTTCTGAGTGGCATCATGCTTTTTAAATGATTCGTAGAGATCATTTATTCTTGCTTCAAATTGTTGGCTCAAGCTCATCGGGACTTCCTGTTCTTAAATTTAATTTATGGTAAATTTCATTTTTATTTCTTGGGCTGGGTATTCAAATACCGGTTTTTTGAATCAATTTAAAGCGCGGTACAACTTTTCCATCTTCCAGAGTCACTTGCTCGCTAAACATGCTCAGTGGACGTACCCATAAAGAGTAATCACCATATAAACATTGATAAACCACCAGTTGCTCTTCCGTTTCACTATGCGTTGCCACAGAAAACACCTGATACAACTGACCTTTATAATGCTGATAAATACCACGTTCTAACATCGTTGAACTCTACAATTATTTGTGATGCCTCATGCTAAATCATTCAATCAGGTTTTGAAATTCAATCTGTTGAAGTTCTTGTATTTTTATCTTTATCAAAACATCACATGAGCAGCGAACAACACTAAGTTTAAGCGCATAAAAAAACCACTTCCGAAGAAGTGGTTTTGATTGAATTATTTCTTGAATGGGAACGCGTATTTCACGATACGTTTAATCACGCTACCGTATTGCTTCACCAAGCTGGCATTGCTGTAGTTTAAGCCGTATTTCTCACACACTGCTTGTACTTTTGGCGCCATTTTGCGGTAGCGACGTGCTGGAATATCTGGGTACAAATGATGTTCAATTTGATGGCTTAAGTGTCCTGTCAAAATATGGAAAGCTTCAGAACCCGTTAAGTTCGAAGAACCACGAATTTGACGCATATACCAGTGACCACGGCTTTCATTTTGTAATACGGTTTTCGGGAACACTTCGACGTCTTTGGTAAAGTGACCACAGAAAATCACACTGAAAGTCCAGATATTACGGATACCATTCGCGACAAGGTTACCCGTAAACACAGGCAATGCCGCAGGACCAGCAATCAATGGGAAGAACACGTAATCTTTAAACAATTGCTTGCCAATTTTACGTTGTAAAGGCTTCCACTCTTCTTTCAGTTCTTGTTTCGATTTACGACCAAACCAAACTTTACCCACTTCGAGATTCTGAATCGCCACGCCCCATTGGAACAACAAGCAGAATGGGATGCTATACAATGGTTGCAACAAGAACCCTGGTTTCCAGCGTTGTTCTGGGAACAAACGTAATAAACCATAGCCGATATCATCGTCCATACCTTTAATGTTGGTATAGGTATGATGTTTATAGTTATGGGTTTGGCGCCAGTTGTCCGAGGTACCCACGATATCCCACTCGTAATTTTGACCACTGAATTTAGGATCATTCATCCAGTCATATTGACCGTGCATGACATTGTGACCCAATTCCATGTTTTCCATGATTTTGGCAAAGCCCAATAAGCCTGTGCCTAAAATCCATGCTGGTGGGAACCAACCTGCAAATAAGCAGGCACGACCCGCAATTGAAGCATACTGTACGGTTGAATAAACACGACGGATATATTTGGCATCTTTCTCGCCAATATCATCCAATACTTCTTGTTTGATCGCATCTAATTCACGCGCCAATTCATCTAACTCAAATTGAGTAAGTTCACGATTTTTTGGGTTCTTAAAATATTGTGCTTTTACAGGCATATTCATGATATTGAACTCTCTTATAAATCAATCACAAGATCTGTTTTGGCAGAACTTACACATAGTTTTAATGGATTACTTGGCTCGCTATTTTGTTGACCATTCAGCATGTCTTGCGTTGAGCCTTGTACTTTATTACATACACATTTATGGCAGACACCCATACGGCAACCATAAGTCGGTTTCACATTGGCATGTTCTAGACCAACCAAAATCGATTGTCCGCGTGGAATTGCCACCACTTTGTTGGACTTACTTAGCGTCACATTCACAAAGCCAGTATCGTCATTTGCTACAGGCGTCATGCTGAATGCTTCGCTCTTGAACAGTTGCGCTTGAGCAAACAGTTGTTCTGCTTGTTGAACAAAACCAGAAGGACCGCAGGCATACACAATGGACTGATCAATATCGGTTAATACCTCGACCTGAGCTGCATTTAAACGTGCATCCGCTTGTGCTTCTTGGGTATAAAACACTTGATAAGAAAATTGCGGATATTGCTTCGCCCATTGCTCAAAATAAGATTTGAAGGCGAAATCTGCGTAGTGCTTGACCCAGTACATCACATGAACTTTACGCTCACGTAATTGCTCCGACTGCGTCAAGGCAGTCAATAAGCTGTACATTGGGGTAATACCACTACCCGCAGCCAACAAAATTAACGGTTGCTTCTGTTCAGGCAACAACATATCACCATAAGGTTGACCGAATTCCAGTACATCACCCACTTGAGCTTGGTTGATGAACCAGTTGCTGACTTTACCTTGTTCAACTTTCTTCACGCTAAGCAACACATGCTGTGCATCAATCTGAGTCAAACTATAAGTACGCTCATAACGCGCACCTTGTACATCGACCATCACAGGATGATGCTGACCTGCTTGACCCATTTTGAAATGACGGTTGACTTCAATCGTCAAGCTCACCATTTCATCTGCGGTCGTATCTTTTTGAACAATCTTACCGAGTGCCTGATCGACAGACCAAAGTGGATTGACTTTTTGCAACCAGAAATTCAACGAGTGCTGATCAACAACACTGTCGATTAAAAAATTAAGGGGAGAATTTGATTTTTTTAGCATGAACATCGTTAGGACCACGCAATTGACTTTTAATTATTATACACATGTATATATATTTGTATATATATTCGTCCTTTTTTATTCATTTCACTTCATCAGCAGTAAAGGCTATAATGCGAAAAAGCATTTAATCTATTGAAAAATATGAACCAGCCTTCGATCAAAACAAAACTCGACTCTACAACGCATGAGCTAAATAAGGCACATGAACCTGTTGTAGTACGTTCTGTCGGTCGTAAAGCTACCATTACGAAAGATGAATTATTCCAAGCAGCACTCAAGCTGATTGGACCAGAAAAAAGTATCGCCTCTTTAAGTTTGCGTGAAGTTGCACGTGAGGCAGGCATTGCACCAAATAGTTTTTATCGTCATTTCAAAGATATAGATGAACTCGCGATTGAACTGATTGACCGTTCAGGCATTGTATTACGCCAAATTTTGCATGAAGCGCGTTTAAAAGCCATCAAGCAAAGCAGCATTATTCGCAGCTCAGTCGAAGTATTTATTGAACAGTTAAATACGGATGAAGGCAATTTAAGCCTGTTGCTGCGCGAAGGCTATACAGGTTCGACCTCTTATAAACAAGCGGTAGACCGCCAACTGAATTTCTTCCAGCAAGAACTGAAAGATGACCTGATTCGCCTAGAACGTCTCAATCACAGCAAAATGGCACATCCCGAACTTGCCGCCAAAGCCATTACCCAACTGGTGTTCCATATGGGCGCCAAAGTCATTGATTTACCCAATGATGAGCGTAAAGCCGTTGCAGAACAAACCATGATCATGATTCGCATGATTTTAGAAGGCGCACGCCATTTGAATGAATCGCAAATTCGTTAAACTTAGAAACGTATTTATCCCAATAAAAAAAGCACCTGACGGTGCTTTTTTTATTGTTCGATCGAAAGTTAAACCTTAAGGCTTAACCACGACCAAGACCTGAATCGCTTCTGGAGTGACAGATAAACCATCCAACAAGCCAATGCCTTCTTTTTGCAATTTTTGTAACCGCGTAATTTCATCTTCACGAATACTTGGGTTGAATTGCTTTAAGTAGCTTAAACGGTCAATTTCATATTGCCATTTTCCACCATAGATTTCTTTGGCTTGCTGCTTCATCTCAGGTAAAGCAGCTTTGGCGATATTCAAAGCTTGTTGATAACGCTCTTCAATCACATCACGGCGTGCTTTCACCACTTGACGGCAACTGTTGCTGTCTAAATGATGTAAATATGGCTTCAAAATGCTTGGCTCGATCTTCATCGATAAATCTTGACCATTCTCACTGAGCAATACGCGAATCAATTGCTGTGGCAAGCTCGATGGCAAGTTCAAGGCTTTCGGTGCAATCACATCGACCTTAAACCACACTTCAAGTAGAACTGAACCTTGTTTTAATGCGTTCGACTTTAAAATCGCGACATTGGTACTACCAAAAGCTTGCGTATTGATCATTTCCATCACGCTTTCGGTGAATGGATGTTCCAAAGTCAAATATTGTGCATCTTCACGCACTTGTGCTTGATCACGATAGAAGGTCGCAGTCATGCCTTCTTCATCCAAGGTGAGACCTTGAACTTGCATTTGATCTGTTGGTTTAATAATAACCGTACCATTGCTTTGCTCATCAAAATCAATGTTGGTCGACGCCATGAAGCGCTTCATAAACATTGGCAAAGTGGTGTTGTCATCATAGTCTTCAAGCGCTTGTACAATTTCTTGTGCCACGATTGGACGACATGAATTGTATTCCAGTAAACGGTCACGCCCTGCTTGCAATTCAGCTTCCAGCGCTTCACGTTGCACACTCACCTCTTCCAGCAAGTCTTCAAACTGTTGCCCCATATCGGTAAGCAAACAGTCTTTCAAATTGACAATGAAGTTTTCTTGTAAGGTTTGCGCGGTTGGCGAAATATTACTGAAAATATTCAACGCTTCGTTATACCAACGGAACATACGCTCTTGCGCAGTGCCTTCCAAATATGGCACATGAATTTGAATACGGTTTTCTTGACCAATACGGTCTAAACGACCAATACGCTGCTCCAACACGTCTGGGTTGGCAGGCAAGTCAAATAACACCAAATCAGAAGCAAACTGGAAGTTACGTCCTTCTGAACCAATTTCAGAACAGAGTAAAATCTGTGCACCATAAGAATCTTCAGCAAAATATGCCGCAGCTTGGTCACGCTCAAGCAAGCTCATGCCTTCATGGAACATTGCAGTACGGATACCCGCATGCAAACGCAAGGCATTTTCCAAGGCTTCAACCACAGGACCACTACGCGCAATCAACAACACTTTTTTGTGTTTTAACTGAGTGCGTAACATTTCCATAAGCCAACCCACGCGTGGGTCAGATTCCATCCATGCGCCATCAAGCTGTGCTTCTTCAGGCCACATTTGCTCACGCAATTTACCATCTTTAGACCAGTTTTCTGGTGCTGGAAGTGGCGCAGGCTGGCAATCACGACCTGGGAAGCCTTGAATCGCTTCACGGGTATTACGGAATAAAATACGACCTGTACCATGACGGTCTAACAACTCATGGATAGCACGGAAACGTTGTTCAGGTTCATCCGTAATACGGTGACCCAATAACTGTTCAATTGCCGCTAAATGACTTTCTTCAAGCGGGAAATCTGACATCAACACTTCTGCAATTTTTGCAGTATGTTGATATTTCTCTTCTTCATCCAAGAAACGGTCTAATGAGCTAAAGCGTTGTGGATCAAGCAAACGTAAACGGGCGAAATGGCTTTCTACACCCAACTGTTCAGGTGTTGCTGTCAGCAACAATACACCCGGAGTTTGTTCAGCTAACTCTTCGACCAGATCATAGCGATCATTACCGCCTTCTTCTTCATTCCACATCAAATGATGCGCTTCATCTACCACCAACAGATCGAAACCTGCTTCAAGTGCTTGTTCACGCAAATCATCATGGTCAATCATCAAATCCACGCTGGCAATAATGCATTGCTCAGTCAGGAATGGATTGAGTTCTGGATCATGTTCTTTAATAGATGCGGTACGTGTTAAATCAAAAATTGAGAACGCCAAGTTGAAACGGCGACGCATTTCAATCATCCACTGATACTGCAATGAATCAGGAACTAAAATTAAAATACGTTCAGAACGACCTGTTTTTAATTGTTGATGGATAATCAAACCCGCTTCAATGGTTTTACCTAGCCCTACTTCATCGGCCAATAAAACACGCGGTGCAAAACGTTTACCTACTTCATGCGCAATATAAAGCTGATGCGGAATCAAACCGACACGTGCACCCACCAATCCACGAAGTGGGCTGCTTTGCATATTGGCTTGCATCAGCAACGCTTCAATACGCAGGTCATACCATTCTTTATAATCAATCTGGCTTGCCAATAAACGATCTAATGGCTTGGATAACTGGATTTGCGCGCCAATACGGGTTTCATTCAGCGTTTTACGTTCTTGAGAACCATCATCTAAGGTACGTACCACGGCATAACGCACCACGCCATGATTATGCTCCAATGACTCCACCAGCCACTGTGTGCCTTCCTGATCGTGGACTTCATCATTCGCATTAAAAACGATACGAGATAGAGGGGCATTGTTGCGGGCATATACACGCGTTTCATCGCTTTTTGGGAATAAGATGCTAATCGATCGTTCATCTACGTCGATTAAAACCCCCAAGCCAAGCTCTGTTTCTGTGTCAGATAACCAACGTTGACCAATAGCAAATTGCTGCAATTTTTCCACCTTTATCTCAAATGTAGACCAAGAAATAATTGCTCAAAAGAGAATATTATTTGAACAAAATTTCGGGTCTTTAAGCAATATATTTTGACATAAAGCTCACTAAAAAAGTGGGCTTATTCGAATCTGAAGCGTATTTTTTTCGCCCTAAAATGGCACTGGACAGTAGAACTCAACCAACTGCTCGGTCTTCGGATGAAGAAAGCTTAGGCGTTCAGCATGCAAACATAAACGATCCAACAATAGCTGCTCGGGTGCGGCATACAGCGTATCCCCTACGATTGGATGACCTAAATACTGCATATGTACACGTAACTGATGCGAACGACCTGTAATAGGTGTCAGTTCTACACGCGTCACTGCTTGACCTTGCATTTCAAAATGCTCAGTCGCTTTCCAGTGTGTCAATGCGGGCTTGTTGTGACTCGGATCGGCAATGTGCAAAGGTGGACGCGTTGGATCATAGACCACAGGTACATCCACCGTGCCTTCACCTTGTAAATGCCCAGCCACAACTGCTTGATAGATTTTTGAAGTTTGTCGTTCTTGAAACTGACGAGAAATTCGGTTTTGCCCGAATTTAGAGAGTGCAAAAACCAAAATGCCTGAAGTATCACGGTCTAGACGGTGAATCAGCAAGGTTTTCGGTTCTTCTTGTAGCAACCGATTAATGACACAGTCTTGCAAGTCAGCCGTTTTTCCTGGCACTGTGAGTATCCCCGCAGGTTTATGGATTACCATAAAATCCTCATCACGGTGGATCAGATGTTCATTCAGAAATTGACTCAAGAGATTTTCCAAGCTGACTGTGCAAACAAGCGGGCAATAATAAAAAGCTCACTCGAAAATTACAATGCAGAATCAGATAAAAGTCAGCGTTTTTTACGATTTTATCTAAAAAAATGCCGATTATGCCCGTATTATGAATCTGCCCTTAACTGCTTAATCAGTTTTTCCAGATTTTGGCTATGTAATACATCTTCATAACTGATATTCGCGCCATTGGCTCGCCATAGTCCAACCAAACTCATGACTGCGACAGAGTCCAAAGCATACGCCTGTAAATCCTGCACCAAATCCAATTCTAAAGGCGATATTTCTAGAGCTTCTGCAATAGCATACAGGATACCGCGCTCGGACAAGATAAATTCTTTAGGTGCGCTGAGCGACCAAAGCCGTAGCAAACTTTGGGTATTCATATGCAACATGTGCTGTAAGCTGATTTTTTCAATCCACTGCACATGCTGCTCCAAATTCGGAAGTGCTATAGCATCATTAATGACACAGATCTGTTCACTCACCGAATGAATATGCTCTAAAAGCTGTTTCGCCACTGGGGTAATTAAACCGGTCACCACCAACTGTTGTCGATCCGACAAATGCTCACCCAAGCGCTGCATGGTCTCAGCGGGATTGGCAAGATCTAATTTTAGGATCGGAACATCAAGGGCTTTGGCTTTTTGCATACAGCGTTGAACATTCAATGCCAATTCGCTGTTGCTCCACTCTGCTTCTGCTTGTAACTGTTGCAAACCAATCACCAACAGGACACTTTGCATAGTGCTCAGTGACCATTTGGCCGGTGTAGTCACAAGCTGAATCTTTTTCGGCAAGGGATAAAACATCAGCCCTGAACCTGTGCCATAAATTGTTGAATCGCATATTGGGCAATTTCTGCATCTTGGAAGGATTTCACCCCAGAAATACCCACTGCCCCCACAAGCTGCCCTTGATACAAAATCGGCTCGCCACCCTCTAGCATTCCCGAAATACTTTCTACAGTCAGAAAGCCTTGTTGCCCATTGCGGATTAAATCTTCAAACAATTTAGTGGGACGCTTGCTGATGGCAGAACACTGTGCTTTTTCATGACACAAACGTGCAGTCATAGGCGATGCCCCATCCATACGTTTCAGGCTCAACAAGCAACCCGTTTCATCCACCACGGCGATACTGACAGCAAAGCCGTTTTGCAGCGCATATTCATAGGCAGTATTTAAGATTAATTCGGCATCGGCTAAGTCTAAACAGTATTTGGTTTTCATGTATTTTCCTTGCATAAAAAAGCCTGCAACACTGTCACAGGCTTTTATCACATTCTGTTTGGATTACGCTTTCATTTCAGCAAAAGTTTCTTTGGCTGCCTGAATGGTAAACGCAATATCTTCATCACTATGTGCACTTGAAATAAAGCCTGCTTCAAATGCTGATGGTGCCAAGTTCACACCACGATTTAACATGCCATGGAAGAATTTACGGAATGCCGCAACGTCACATTTCAACATCGAATCGAAACTGGTGATGTCTTCTTGATCGGTAAAGTACAGACCAAACATCGCACCTGCCTGTTGGGTTTTAAAAGGAATCCCCGCAGCATCGGCTTCTTGTTGTAAACCTGCGAGTAATTTTGCTAATTGTGCAGTTAAGTTCTCGTAGAAACCTGGCTGGCGCAAATGCTTAAACATTTCAATCCCTGCACGCATCGCCAAAGGATTACCTGATAATGTTCCCGCTTGGTAGACTTTACCTAGTGGTGCAATACATTCCATCACTTCACGTTTACCACCAAAAGCACCGACTGGTAGCCCTGCACCAATAATTTTACCTAAAGTGGTTAAGTCTGGTGTCACACCATAATATGCTTGCGCACCACCCAGTCCAACACGGAAACCGGTCATCACTTCATCAATAATGAAGACTGAACCGTGTTCATCACATACTTCACGAATCGCTTGCAAGAAGCCTTCAACAGGCTTCACCAAGTTCATGTTACCTGCAACTGGCTCGACAATTACACCAGCAATTTCAGCACCAAATTTGGCAAAGCATTCTTTTAATGTCGCAATGTCGTTATACGGTAAGGTTAACGTGTGCTTGGCAAAATCAGCAGGCACACCCGCAGAAGTCGCTTCACCTTCACCTGTGGTCAATAAGCCTGAACCCGCTTTCACTAATAGTGAGTCTGAATGACCGTGGTAGCAGCCTTCAAATTTCACAATTTTGTCACGACCTGTATAACCACGTGCCAAACGAATCGCCGTCATAGTGGCTTCGGTGCCTGAGTTGGTCATACGCACCATTTCAATTGAAGGCATGATTTCACAAATTACATCTGCCAAAGTCGTTTCATGTACGGTCGGTGCACCAAAACTCAAACCATCTACCGCAGCATCTTGAACTGCCTTAATAATCGCAGGATGTGCATGGCCAAGAATCATCGGCCCCCAAGAGCCGACATAATCTACATAACGCTTACCATCCACATCAAACAAATAGGCACCTTGCGCTTTTTCAATAAAAACCGGTGTACCACCTACACCATTAAACGCGCGCACAGGAGAGTTCACCCCACCCGGAATATGTTTGCTGGCTTGTTTAAATAATTGTTCTTGCTTTGGAGATAAACTCATGAATTCACTCAATCTAAAAAGAAAATAATCGACTTACAACATTATGCAGTTTTGGCAAATAACTGTGCCCATGCATGCACACGGGATGGGATGTCAGCTACATTCAACGCTAATATATCACTAATTACCGCGCAAAGGTCTGCCCCCTTGCTGATCACAAGCGCTGAATTTTCAACAGTTAAGCCCCCAATCGCACAAATCGGTAGCGCAAATTTTTGCTTTGCCTGAGCAATCACTTCAATTCCCACATTGCCTGCTTCAGGCTTGGTTGCTGTCGCATAGACTGCACCAAATGCGACATAGGTGGCACCTTCCGCAATGGCTTTTTCTGCTAATGCCAAAGAGTTTAAGCAGGTACGACCAATAATGACGCCTTGCGGTAAACGCGCAACTGCATCGGCAATTTCACCATCATCCTGCCCCAAATGCACACCCAATCCGTATTGTTCTGCAAGAGCCAAATCATCATTAATCACAAATGGAACATGGTATTGCTCACATAATGCCTTGATTTGTTCCACTTCCGCAGGTTGCTCTGCCAGACTTATTTTTTTACGGCGATACTGGAGAATTGCAACCTGTCCCGTTGCCAAAGCTGCGTGTAATTTTTCCAGCAAAACATTTAAAGGATCATCATTGGTAATGAGGTATAAACCACGCATAAAAACGCCTTTCCACAACTGTTTAAAGAATCTAACTCAACATAGATTCTAAGATTTCATAAAAAAGCCATCATAGCATTATGATGGCTTTACGACAGATCAGATTTGCGCTAATTCCGTATGTTCAGCGCCAAACTTATAAATAATTGCCTTCACGTTCAGGTTGATAAAGTACACGTTCAATTTTGACTTTCATTAAATGTCCATCGGGTTGGGGCCATTCAATTTCCTGACCTTCAGACAGTCCTAAAATTGCTGCACCGACTGGTGCCAGTACATTCACTTGGCCTTTATCGCCACGAAAATCGTGTGGATACACCAAGGTAATTTCCGTTGCTGTCGTTTCAGGGGCAATAATCACCAATACCCGTGCATTCATGGTCACAACATTGGCAGGAACATCTTGTGGGGCAACAACATTTGCGCGTGCCAGCTCATCTTCCAAATGTTCCATAGTCGGTGTTAATTTCGATTGATGTTCTAACATGGTTTCTAAACGATTTAGATCCTGTGCAGAAACAATAATGGTAGGTTTATCCATAAAACCGTCCTTCTCAAAAATTTATGTTTTAAGTTTTACGTTGTATGTTCTTTATTTTCACTTACTCAATTATTTATAGCAGAAAATGAAGAATGGTGATGATAGGCATTTTGTATAGCAATAAAAAAAGCCCCCCTTGAGGGAGGCTTCTCAAGCAAAATCTAAATTATTTTGCATATACTGGGAATTTAGCACATACAGTTTCAACTTTCGCTCTCACTGTTGCAATTACAGTTTCGCTACCTTTTGAATCTAGGATGTCAGCAATCCAGCCTGCCAATTCGCGAACTTCTGCTTCACCAAAACCACGAGTCGTAACTGCTGGAGTACCAATACGGATACCAGAAGTAACAAACGGAGAGCGTGGATCATTTGGTACAGAGTTTTTGTTCACAGTGATGTGAGCAGCACCTAACCAAGCATCCGCATCTTTACCAGTAATGTCTTGTTTGATTAAAGATAACAAGAACAAGTGGTTTTCAGTACCACCAGAAACCACGTCATAACCACGTGCGATTAACACTTCAGCCATAGCTTGAGCATTTTTAACCACTTGTTGTTGATACGCTTTGTATTCAGGCGCCATCGCTTCTTTAAAGCAGATTGCTTTCGCTGCGATTGCGTGAACTAATGGACCACCTTGGTTACCTGGGAATACAGCAGATTGAAGTTTTTTCTCAATTTCTTCATTTGCTTTTGCAAGGATTAAACCAGAACGTGGACCACGTAAAGTTTTATGGGTAGTAGTTGTTGTTACGTCAGCAATTTGTACTGGGCTTGGGTATACACCCGCAGCAACTAAACCAGCAACGTGAGCCATATCAACAAAAAGGTATGCACCTACTTTGTCTGCGATGTCACGGAAACGCTGCCAATCTACGATTTGGCTGTACGCAGAGAAACCAGCAACGATCATACGTGGCTTGTGTTCAACTGCTAAACGCTCAACTTCTTCGTAATCGATCTCGCCAGTTTCTGGGTTTAGACCGTATTGAATTGCATTATACGTTTTACCAGAGAAGCTTACTTTCGCACCGTGAGTCAAGTGACCACCGTGAGCCAAGCTCATACCCAAAACGGTGTCGCCTGGGTTAAGTAAAGCTAAATAAACAGCTGAGTTTGCTTGTGAACCCGCATGTGGTTGAACGTTAGCGTAATCAGCACCGAATAACTCTTTAGCACGGTCAATTGCCAATTGTTCGATGATGTCTACATATTCACAACCGCCATAGTAGCGTTTGCCTGGGTAGCCTTCTGCATATTTGTTAGTGAGTTTTGATCCTTGAGCTTCCATTACTGCTGGTGAGCAATAGTTTTCTGATGCGATTAACTCAATATGAGCTTCCTGACGAGCGTCTTCGTTAGAAATTGCTTGAGCTAATTCTGGATCAAATTCAGCAATAGAGATATTGGCAAACATTAGCGAGGTCCTATGTATTTAGGGCTTTTAAGCCGTGCTAAGATTGGCGCGTATTGTAGCATGAAGTTTGTAAATTTTGAGAATGAAGTTTGCGCTGTTTTACACAAAAAAAGCTCATGCAGATAAAAACATGAGCCGAGTTGTTCAAACCAACTTATTGAATTGGCATTAATGTTTGTACGTCTACCAAAATATTTGGAATATTCAACACATAAGCCGTGCCATGATCCCAAGTTGTATTAGTCCTATAGGTAATTTGCGAGTTTTTAGCAGCCTCTCCACTCAGTAAAGTATCTGTGGCAGCTTTTGGAACCGTCGTATCCATGGCACCTTGATAAATAATAATCGGCGTATCAATTTTCACTTGTAATGGTTGCGAGTCGGTATCCAAAAATTTACGCACTGGTGACAGATTCATAAAGCCACTTTGGGTGCGCGGATAATTGCTAATATCCCCTGCATGCGTTTGTGCATAAGCCTGCATCCCTAAACCAAACTCCTGCCCCAAAGAGGTATAACAGTCCGTTTCAGCATTATCGGCAATTTGGTCGGTTGGGGACTTAAACACTTGGCTGTATTGCAAAGTAGGATTTGGATTACGTAAGCCTGCGGTAATTAAAGCTGTAAAGGTATCTAAAGACGCTAAGGTGGTAATCTTTTCGGTTAAATCCGTTTGTTGTGCCGCTAAACTTTCACCCGCAGTTAAAATCAATTCAAGATTGGATGCAGGTGCAACCGCTACCGTACCTTTATAGTCCAGTTGCGCTCGCGATTGATATTGCGCTGCGCCTAATGCGGCATGTCCACCTTGTGAATGCCCAACAGTCATCCAGCGATTCGATACCTTATTCCCTAAATAGTTTCGTGCTGCCACTACAGCATCAGTAATTGAAAAGGCTTCACTCTTTACATTCAAGAATGGATGTAACTCATCATTGGCAGGCTCACCCAAACCTTCATAATCTGGCGCAACCACGACATATCCCGCAGCGAGCAAACCTTCAATCATGGCTTGGATATAGGTGTTTAATTGACTTCGGCTCGGTGCACAAATATCGGCTACACCCGTTGTTCCATGTGCCCACACCACAATTGGCCAACCTTTGGCTGGTGGTGCTGTTTTAGGGGTAAAGACCAAAGCTGTTGCTTGAACCTCAGTATTATTCATACCGAGCATTTTATAGGTCATGACCACACTTCCACCCGCAGTTGCAGACATATCCGTTAGGGTATAAGCAGTTGGTGTCGTCACCACCGGATTCACAATATTATTTTTAGGAATACTATCGCCAGAGACATAAGAGTCATGGTCATCATCATGACATGCACTCAACAACAGGGTGGAACTGGTGAATATCGCAATCAGCAATTTCTTGTGCATGGTTATTTCCTTATTCAATTTTTATTGTTTTTGCTTAATTTTTCAGCAACGTTTTATTTTTACGCTTTTTTCTGTTTCTGTTCAATTTATTTTAAATTCAATCTTAAAAAAGCTGATTCGGCCATTTTCTAAAGTAAAAAGCTTGCAGGAGCAGATGAAACCCCTCCTTTAGATTTGTTTCACTCCCCCTGAAAATGTTAAATTGAGCCATTCAGCTGCACCTTAGGATTTTCATATGCAAGCCATTATTCTGGATACAGAAACTCATACCTTAAATGGTCAACCCATTGAAATTGCATATGCACCTATTGATGTTCAGAATGGAAAACTGACTTTGGATAAATCGAAGCTATTTGACCAACTGTATAGTGTCGATGAGCCCATTTCTTTTGCGGCGATGGCTGTACACCATATTCTTGAATCAGATTTACTAAACAAACCGCACTACAGCAGCTTTACCCTGCCGCCCGATACGCAATACATTATTGGACATAATATTGATTATGATATTCGGGCGATTGAAAAATGTGGTGTTAATTCCAGCTCGATTAAAGCAATTTGCACCTTGGCACTGGCACGTCGTGTCTGGCCAGATGCCGAAGCGCACAATATCTCTGCCTTAATTTATATGATCAGTAAAGGCAGTGAAAAAGCGCGCGAGATGATTAAAAAAGCGCATCGCGCCGATATGGATATTATTCTGACTGCCAATATTTTAATGCACATCGTGCATCAACTAAATATTAACAGTATGGAAGAGCTATATGCAGCTTCTGAAGATGCGCGCATTCCACGCAGCATTAACTTTGGCAAGCATCGTGGTACCAATATTTCAGATCTACCTGCTGACTATATACAGTGGTTATTGCGCCAAGATGATCTTGATCCTTACTTGCGCAAAGCATTAGAAAATGTGAGTTTAGTCACATTATAAATCTATGATTTGTAATTAAATTTTAACAATAGTGTAATTTTCACACAGTATAGTCTGCTTAATTTATCTCATGGAATAAATTAAGACATGATTCACTATTCTAAAACACAACTAGGACATGACGCACTAAAACAACGTAGCTTGCCATTAAATGCTCGTCAACGCCGCTTACTGGTTCTGATTGGAACTGAAGATTTTGAGTCCATGAACGAAATCTTCAAGCAGCGTCTTGCTCCACCTGAATTGATTGAGCAACTGAGCGAAATGGGGCTGATTATGGCTTCCAGCGTTAAAGCGATGGCGGAGCCAGAAATTCAAGCTGTAGAACCTTTAGCTGAACCACAAAATTCGCCAACTCCGCATTCAAGCAATCCCGTTTTAACGCCAACAACCGAACCAAACTTTCAGGTAGAAATACCTGCTGATCCACAAACTCAGGCGGCATTACTTTCTCATGATCAGATTGTTCAACCTGCTGTACCAGAACCCGCTGAGCCTGCATTTGAAGATTTAGTCGCACTGGATTTTGAAGATGTAAAATATTTAATGGCACAGCTTCTACAGAAATATTGTGGGCTAATGGCAAAACAACTGGTAATGCGCATTCAAGGTGCTGAAGATCTGCGCTCTTTAAAACTCTGCCAAATGCAGTGGATTACCCAATTACAAGAAACTCGCATTCCACCGAAAGAGTTGAATCGGATTTTGCATCAGATTAATTTTTCGCTGCAACGACTCAATCCAGCATAAACTTTAAGAGATATTTTGTTTAAGCTCAGTGGAATTGACACTTAGCAGCATATTTATGAATTTTAAAAGCTTATATTTATTAGAGCCT
Source organism: Acinetobacter kanungonis (assembly GCF_009939195.1). Classification (GTDB taxonomy): domain Bacteria; phylum Pseudomonadota; class Gammaproteobacteria; order Pseudomonadales; family Moraxellaceae; genus Acinetobacter; species Acinetobacter kanungonis. The sequence goes on from NZ_JAACKC010000001.1 coordinate 382,955, forward strand.
TGCTGCTCTTTCTTATTTTTAAATATTTCTTGCAACGCTTGAGATACCAATTCTTCGACTTAAGCGTTATAGCTTTAGGAAACACAATATCGGTGAAATAGAACAATTTAGGGGCAAGCAATGATGCCAATCCACCTTGTTTTTCATCCAGATGATCATCCCGCACAACTGAAAAAGGTAGGTAATTGGGTGATTACTTTTCCTGCACGCAGAGAAAACAGTGAAACACTGCAACTGATTATTCATAGTGTGATTCCACAGCAGATGAACCAGAACATACAATTACTGAATTTAGAAATCCACCAAAGTTCGCTTGATCATCACTGGGAAATCTTAACTATGAGCTATTTTGATGGTGAACACGCCATAGAGTTACGTCCAGATACAGAGAATCTGATTGCTATAAAAATGCTGAAAGAGCTGATTCAAGAATTTGGAAAATATGATGTAGAACTACAATTGAAATAAACTGAAAAAATTAAGTTGATTATAGATAAGCCATCAAAGATATTGTGGTTTAAAATTGAATACTATACACAGCAAGAACTCGCATTTCTGCGAGTTCTTTTATGTTGGATGGCTAGTGCTGATTATTTATTTGAACTTTACGTTGCAAATTCAATTAGCTGTCAATGATCCGTCCAACTACTTCGTAGCTCTTAGTGTTGCTAGCTACTGTAGTTTTAATATAGGACGATGCGCTTTAATTGGCAAGTGGCTGTGACATTAAGCTACAAGCGCTATAACAAACCTCTATTGACTGAAAATCCATCAAATATTTTAATATTTAGCCTTTCACCAATCCACATTCACACGTCGATTCGGACCTAAACAATGAATTAAACTTTCACTGCGCTGAGCGCCTTCACAACTTTGATATAAATCAGTTTTATTGTTAGCTTCAATTCGGATGCGATGCGGCGACACTCCATACTGCACCAATAACTGCGCCACAGTATTTGCACGTGCCTGAGATAATTTTTGATTATAGGTGTCCGAGCCTAACCGATCTGTATATCCAGACACGATGACAGGACCAGTACCACCAGCTTGATTAATCCTTTTTGCAAGTATATTTATTGAGTTTTCACCTGTCACAATACCTGCAGAATCGGAGCGATCAAACTCAAACAGGATATCAATAGCACTTTCTGTAGTAGCAGGCTCAGCCGCAGGTTGTAAAGGTTTAGGTTTTATATCTTGCTCTGAATATGCTGCCAACTTTTCACAGTCTTCGCCCTTCCAACTCAACCGTTCAGATAAAGATTTTCGGTCGAAGTCGACCCTGAGCTGACAACGTTGATATCGCTGCGTGTTAGGAACCCGAATATCTAATACATAATTCCATATTTTGGGTCCAAAGATGCCTTCATTAAATTGAGGATTGCCTAAAATATGCCGAAATTGATTCTTATCCAGACCAATATCCAATCGCGCAATATCATTGACTTCATAGCGTTTAACTTGTTTTAAATAGCTTTTCTTTTGCTTAGGAAAACTCACTTGCTGTGCTGTAGGTGTCACAGTTTCAGCAGCCTGAATCGATAAGGGGGCACACAGCAACATACCATAAAGAAGTTTATTTTTCATAGCTGTTATTCTCTTTTATATTCTAATTAAGTGGACAAAACTAAATGACTAATAATAGGCTTAATCAAGTACACCACTGAATCCAATACGTACACTTGGATCCCCCTGTGAAGCGGCTGCCATACCTCCCGTAAATGACCAACGTCCATTATCAGCCGTCTTACGCAATGTCACCCCAACCGCATTTTCACCACCATGGTATGCAGCCCCAGCAGCATAAGTGAATTTTCCTGCTACAAATGGTGCACCTTCCATTGCCATAGCTGCTGCAATACCTGCATTTGCCTTTTTCTCTACATCATCAATTCGCCCATTGGTGTTATAGAATACCTGCTCGATTCGATCTCCTAAATTGGTAATTCTGTCGCCCAAATCAATATCAGCTTGATTGAGTGCGCCTAAAGCATCACCTACATTATGGTATGTCCCCTTGTTTACATTATAAGTAGGGGCTGTGAATTGTCCGTTTTCATATTTTGCGCCCCCACCTAATGAGGTCGTAATATATTGATTTGAAGTATGAAGTTGCGAACCATTGACGGCATCTTTTGAGGTACTAGAAACTTCTCCTGATGCGACATTGGTCACTTTTTTGTTCCCTGCATTAATACCATTTTGGTCTATCGCAACATCACCTACTTTTACATTATTTGCGGTAACCGTATTTGAAGTGACCGAGTTAAACTTCACATCATCTGCAGTCGCCACAACAAATTCTTTACCTCCAGCACTGTTCTTGGTCTCTGTCACTGTAATGTTTTGACCAGAAACCACTGTGGAATGTTGCCCAGCTTTTTGATTGATTGAGCTAATTGCATCATTGATGTTAGTTGCCCCTGTTCCCCCAATGTTCACGATGGTATTGCCATCACCGCCTTGGAAAGCCCCATCTCCAATAATGTCGTGAATCTGGCTACCATTGACTGCATCTTTACTGTACTGAGCGATACTACCTTCGGCAACATTAGTCACTTTATTACCTGCTGCATCTATGCCATTTTTGGTCACACTTGGTCCACCCTTAATCGTTAGACCATCTGAATTAATGACGGCATCTCCTGCCGTGACACTATTAACGTTTATATCATCTGCCAACTCGACCGTAACATCGGTACCTGCGAGTCCAAATTCAATGTTTCCTTTTTTACTCGAGAAATCAACGATAGATGTAGAATCCACAACATTCGGACTTTTTGATCCATTTGTAGTTAACAACCAGCCTTTATTTGAGTTTTGCACACTGTCACTAAGTGACTTTAACTGATCTTCTGTCGCTGCCTGTCCACTGACATAATTATTGGGATCGAAAGTTTTATTGGTTAACCCCCCAATCGTTCCTGTCGAACCATTTACTTTCACAGGGTTTGCACCTCCAACAATAATTTGTGTAGGTCCCATTTGGGTTTGGTACAGACCATTACCAAGATTAATACTGCCTGCGCCAATCAGACTACTATTGGTTCCATCGCTGACTAACGTTCCATCTATGGTACTGGTATTGGTTTTATTACCATCTTTTAGCTCAACTTTGCCATCAGTGACCTTACTTTTTCCAACCGTTAAACTACCTGCTCTGGTTAGATCAATATTTTTAGATAATTCGACTTGAACTTTACCCCCTGAGACTTTGGTACTGATATTACTATCTGCCCCAATCACCTCAATGCTTTCACCCAATGGCTTAGTGATGGTATTGCCATCTTCCGCACTTAAAGCAAAGCCAGCATTGTTCAGACCCGTCTGCATCTCTTTAAGCTGTTCTTCTGTCGCTGCACGACCAGCTGTCGCAAAGTCACTACTGATTGTGGTTTTATTGGTTAAGCCTGTTACCGTACCTGTATTACCATTCACAATCACAGGATTTCCACCTGTAGCAGGTCCAATTTTAACGACAGGTTCTAAACCAAAAGTTATCCCATTATTCCCTGTATTGATAATTTTGATATTGCTATCCGTTGCATTAAAATCAACATTCTCACCCAACGCAATCGTGTCTTTTGCACCAGTGTCTGCATTTGCACTAACCGTAAAACCTTTATCAATAATTTGTTTGATTTGACTGCCGTTTACAGCATCCATTGAACTATCGGTAATATCACCCGCAGCAACATTGGTGATTTTATTGGTTCCCGCATTGATACCTGTCACGGTAACGCTTGGTGAATTCGGGACTGCACCACCACTCGAATTCACAAAGGTTAAGCCTTTACTGTCGATTACTGTTCCACCAGCATTAACACTGTCGAGCTTAATATCTTTGGCAAGTTTTATCGTGAGCTTATTATCGGTACTATCTGCTACGACGCCAATATTATTGTCTGTCAGATTGGCCGCTACAGATTCACCACCAACTATACTTAAACGCTGTCCCAATCTCCGATCGACATTGACACCAGCATTATCGCCCACAAATGTCAGCGGCGTTGCCAATTGATCTTCGGTTGCAGCACGTCCAGACACATAATTGATTGGGTCGAAAGTGGTATTGGTCAGACCTGTAATCGTGCCATTTTTGCCATTAATGGCAATGGTTGCACCACCTGAAAGCCCGCCAACATTCACGACTTCAGCCAGCTTCAAATCAATATCAGCCCCAATATTACTAATCAGTAAGTTATTGTCACTATTTGAAAAGTCGACTGTCGCATCAGGTGCAACATTTGTAGTACTACTCACATCTTTATTGGTAGTTAAGTTCCAACCTTTATTGGCATTTTGGGCAACATCATTGACCAATTTAAGCTGTTCTTCCGTCGCAGCTCGTCCAACTGTAGCAAAATCCGCCTCTGTAAGTGTCTTGTTGGTCAACCCAGTCAGCGTACCTGATGTACCACTCAGCAGGACATTATTGCTTGCATTGCTTAAGTTAATACTACTGGCATTGCTGATATTACTACTCGTACCTGAACTGATCACGGTTTGAGTTGAGGTACTCATATAACTGTTATTGGCACTGTCTTTAATTTCAACCTGACCATCCGTTACTTTAGATGTCCCTACAGTTAAACTACCTTGAGCACTAAGGTCTACATCTTTTGCCAACTTCAGTTGTAACGTATCTGTACCATCTGCGACCACACCTATATTGTTATCGGTAAGCACCCCTGTCGCACCACCTTTAACATTCAACTGCTCTCCTAGTTTTCGGTCTATTTTGGTACCAGTATCACCTGCAAAGCTCAATGCTGTATCTGCCAAATCTGTAATGGCTTGATTTGTTTGATAGAGTTGACTGCCGTTGATTGCATCTGTACTTGCAGCACTGACCCGCCCTGCGGCAACATTTACAATGGTTCTTTCAGAGCCAACATCTCCCACACTGACACTTGATGATGTCGTTGGAGCACCTGCAAAGTTATAGGTTTTCCCATTAATGATGGTAGATGGCGTAGCGACATAAGCCGCAGAAACCGAATTATTTCCAAGCACCACAGCATTTTCATGCGAAGCCGTTGCCGACTTACCAAATACGGATGCACCTTTTGCCGTTACTGAAGCGCTGTTTCCTATAGCAACAGCATCTTCCAACAGTGCAGATGAACTGGTACCAATAGCAACAGAATTCAAGGCATTTGCATTAGACTGTTTGCCCAGCGCAATAGCATTCACACCATTAGAAGTTGCATTATTACCAATCGCGGTTGCATCTCGAGCACGACTGACACTGTTTGTACCAGCAGCAATCGCATTTTCACCAGAGCTTTCAGCATTTTGACCGATTGCTGTTGCCTTTGCCGCGAAACTCTTTGATTGTGAACCAATCGCTAAACCATCTTGTGCGGTACTATTTGCATCAGAACCAATAGACGTTGAACTCACGCCTGAAGCTTTAGAATTATCCCCAAATGCCATCGCATCTTCTGCACTCGCATTCGCAAAACGCCCTAATGCAACCCCTTGAGCACCACTAACTTTAGCCTGATAACCAATGGCAGTACCATTGTCTCCTTGAGCAAGCGCCTGACGTCCAATCGCAATACCTTGATCAGCAGTATTGACCTCTGAATCACTACCGACGACAACCGCATAGTTGGACTTAGTTCCATCGGCTTCAGAGCCATTACCAATCACAATTGTATCTTCACCTCTACTTTCAGCACTCTTCCCCATTGCAATATTATTTGTACCTGTTGCAATAGAAGAATCACCAATCGAAATTGAGGAAGCACCCACAGCACCTGCACCCGCACCGATTGCCACAGCTCGCTCTCTAGCAGCAATAACATTATTCCCTAATGCAATACTGCCGACTGCAAGCGTGGAAGTACTTGCACTTGGACCAATCGCTAGTGAATTGTCACCACTTGCGCCCGTATTATTTTTATTATTGATATCGCCTGTTTTTACTGAAAAGTATTGCGGTCCAGCTTCTTCTACAGCTGCTTTTAACTGTCCGACATTAACGGCAGAAGTCAGGTCATTATCATCTGCCTTCACATTACGAATAATGGTTCCATCAGTGCCAACTAAATTTACCACTGATTTATCTGAGTTATACAACACTGCATCGGGCACAATGCCACCAATTTGCCCACTTCCCAATAAATTAAACGCATCTTGAATTGTAGTAGGCAATTGACTGGTATTGCCTGTCGATGGATCAATAACATTCACTTTGATTAATGGCAACTTACCATTGCTATCAATAGTTGCAGGGTTTCCAGTGGAATCTGTCGCGCCCATCACGCGGATAATATCACTTTGTAGCGCTTTAATTTGATTGACCGTCACCGCATCTTGCAAATTAGAACCATCTGCGACATTGGTAATACGACGTTGCTCATTGTCATTACCAACCGAAACGATATTGAAACCACCAACACCACCAGACACATTGGTAATATAACCATTACCCAATGAATTATTCTGAGCAATACTGCCTGAACCTAAGGCAACGTCACTTTGGCTGGCAACAGAATCTAAACCAATGGCAACCCCTGATGTTCCTATTACACTGGAATCATAACCTAAGGCTATCCCTCCCTGAGCAGCATTCGCTCGCGTACCTACAGCCACAGCTAAACTCTCAGTAAAAGTTGCAGCACCAAGAGCGACAGAGCTTTGTATAGTCTCATTTCGGTCTTTATTACTGCCAAAACCTATAGAAATATTCTGATTACCAGATAAATTTGACCCAGCATCTGTACCTAAGGCAATATTATAATCAGAGCTAGTTGTATTCACCGTCGCATTACTGCCTGCGCCCACACCAATTGCAATAGACTGATTCCCCGCAATATTTTGACCAGAATTTGCCCCGATTGCGATATGGCCATTACGGTCGACCGTACCCGAACCTATAGATCCTACCCCTGCATCATTACCAATTGAAACACCATCTGCAACGCTGGCTTTAGCCCCATCCCCCACAGCCACAGAATGTGCACCACCAGATACCGCTTGATTACCAACCGCTACGCTGGCACTACCACCAGCCGCCGCAGCATTACCAAGTGCAGTCGCATTGGTCGCTGCGGAAGCTGAAGTACCAATTGCGTTAGAATTATTGCCTGCTGCATTTGCCCCATTACCAATTGCATTTGAATTGCTACCTGTTGCTAGTGCGGTATTCCCTACAGCAATACTAGATGGCCCACCCGCCAAAGTTGAAGCCCCTAGTGAAACACTTTTGTCCCCAACCGCCATATTCGCGCCATTTTGAATAGCACTGACAAACTGGGTCACTTGAGCAGGTGTAACAGCTACACCGTTAATCTCCGTAATACTTGAAATGTCGGTACTTGTTGCAGTGACAGGAATGCCATTAATCGCTACGATTTGCGTATTTGAAACATTGTAGGTGGGTGTCAGTGTCCGTGATTGACCACCATTACCAATAGATGTCGAGTTCGTGCCGAGCGCCCCCGTTTCTTTACCAAAAGCTATCGAATAATCATTTAATGCATTTGCAGTATTTCCGACCGCGATACTATTTAAGCCTGTAGCATTCGAAAAATGCCCGACAGCAATGGATGACTCGCCTTGTGATTTTGCAATAGGACCAATAGCAACAGAATTTAGACCTGTTGCCTCAGAATCAGCCAAAGTCGAATTGGTATGAAAATATTTAATCCCCTGACCACTTTGGAAAAGCAAATCGTTAATCTGACCACCAGTCACCGCATCAGTTGAACCTGCAGCAATATTTCCATCTGCCAGATTTGTCAGCTTGTCCCCGCCAATGTCCAAACCATTTGGACCACTGGATAAGGTGGTACTATTGCTTGAATCACCAATTTTAACCGTATTAAATTCAGGATTATCGATGGTTGCAATTGAAATATTGGTACCTGTGTTAGTCACAGCAATATTTCTCCCATCTATAAAATTTATGGTGTCTGTTGCCTTGACCGTTGTTGTAGAACCACCGTTGGTTTGTAAGCTCCATGTCTGGTTTTTTAGTGTATTTAAATCCGCTTCAGATGCTTTACTGCCTAACCCTGTATTAACATCATTGACTTGGTTATTCAGGGTATTAAAATCCGATTGCGAAGCCTTAGTATCTAATCCTGTATTAGCATCATTCACCTGATTATTTAAAACATCGAAATCAGACTGAGAGACCTTTGTCGTCAAACCTGTTGCAGCATTATTAACTTGATCATCCAATGAGGTTAAATCGCTTCGGGTCTGTGTCAGATTATTATTCACATCAATGAGAGAAACGCCATTGGCAACGACATCACCTGTAGAGGTTAAGCCACCTGTCAGGGAGGCGTCTCCAATAACTGAAAAATTTCCATTTACATTCAGATCATCATTAATATCCTGAGCTTGAGAAAATCCAGAATATAAAATTGATAGTACTATGGCTGATGTTTTAATGATTTTATTGATCGAAGATTTTTTTTGCCCTTCGCAGTTTCAGAGACAGCAACCCAATATCCTAAAACTGCATTCCAGACTAACTTATACACTTTATTCATATTATTACCTTTTTATAAAAAGCATTTTAAATTATTAAAAGAAGCGTAATTTTTTATTGATATTAAAATGCACAATTTCTTCATAATTTTCAAAATTGTTTACCAAATGATACATTCTTAGAACAATTTAGAAATACTTAACACTCATAACAGACAATTTAAATAAATTTATAATTATAATTTTCATATATTTATACATTTTTTAATTTCATTTTATTATTTACACAAAGTTACACTACATTTTTTCTATCAAACATCAATAAAAATCAAAAAAAACCACCTCGAAGTTAATTATTTTATTTCCATCAATCACTTAAAATAATAGATTCTGTTTACACATTTTAATTTTATTAATTTTTAAGAACTCAATATTTTATAAAAATAAAAAAAAACAGAGATTCCAACCTAATAAAGAAAGACTACAGTTTGCGAAATAGTTATTTGCAGCGTATTTTCTAAACACAAAAATTAAATAAATTCGAAAGAAATATATTGACCCAATAATAAAGTGAGACCATAGGCATGATTGAATGGTTACAAAATGAATTAAAGCATAGTCCTGAAATACTGTTGTTTTTATCACTGGCTATCGGTTTTTGGATTGGTCAGTTTCAATTCGGAAAATTTCAATTCGGAGGTGTCGCGGGTTCTTTACTTGTAGCAGTGGTATTAAGTCTAATTGGTGTGCCTGTAGATAATGGCGTTAAAGCCATTTTATTTGCGTTATTTATTTATTCAGTGGGTTTTGAAAGTGGTCCTCAATTTTTTAAATCTCTAGGACCGCAGTCGTTAAAAGAAATTTTGCTTGCCGTATTTATGGCAATCAGTGGACTGATTACGGTCCTGATCATGGCAAAGATTTTTAACTTAGATAAAGGCCTGGCTGCTGGTTTAGCCGCAGGTGGCATGACTCAATCTGCGATTATTGGCACAGCGGGTGATGCGCTGTCTCGTTTAGATTTACCCCTTGCTGAAATTCAGAAACTGCAAGCCAATGTCGCAATTGGCTATGCGGTCACCTATATTTTCGGATCGCTTGGTGCGATCATTGTATGCGTGAATATCTTGCCTAAATTTATGGGGAGAGAAATTCATGATGATGCTTTAAAAGCACAATCTGAACGATTAAAAGGCGCATTTGAATTAGCACCAGGTCAAGAACTGGCCATGCCCGAGATTGTTGGACGTATTTATAAAGTACAACAAGCCTCAGGGCAAACCATTGCAGAGATAGAGAGCAAAGTCCCTAGTTTCACCATTGAAAGACTGAAACGTAATAACCAACTTCTTGATATTACACCCGAAATGACACTCCAAGCAGATGACGTTGTACTCGTTGTTGGACGTCGCGCAAGTGTTGTTTCCATCTCTGAAAATATCGGATCTGAACTCCAGTCCTCGCAAGGCATGGAGATGATCATGGATACCAGCGATGTGATTCTTAGAAACTCCAAATATATTGATCGCACGCTAGGTGATATTAAAGCCAACACCCCAGCCTATTTAAAGCACGGCATATATATTCTCAGCATTCAACGTAATGAAGAAACTCAAGCCCTAAGTGATGACACCATTTTAAAGCAAGGTGATGTCGTCACGGTATACGGTACGAAAAGTGATTTAGACCGTTTAATTAAAGAGGCAGGTAAAGCACTACCAGAAAGTCTAAAAACGGATTGGATTTTTCATGGAGCTGGTTTGGTCGTGGGCTTGCTGATTGGGTTATTTGTTGTTCGTATTGGCGGCGTTCCCCTCACCTTAGGTGCAGGTGGTGGTGCACTCTTGTCAGGGCTTTTATTCGGTTGGCTCCGTAGTCGAAATAAAGTGCATGGCAATATGCCTTTGGCGGCATCTCAACTCCTTAAAGATTTAGGTCTGGCAGGTTTTGTTGCGGCAGTCGGACTACAGTCTGGGCTGCAAGCAATTCAAACCATTAAAGAAAGTGGTCTTTCGCTGTTCATGATTGGGGTCGTGGTTACCCTTGTTCCGTTAATACTCTCCATGTTCTTTGCGCGTTATGTACTTCGTTATGACAACGTCGCTGTCATGGCTGGTGCACTTTCAGGTGCTCGCAGTGCAAATCCTGCATTCGGTGGAGTACTCGATAAAGCAGGAAACTCTATTCCGACAGTACCTTTTGCCATCACTTATGCATTAGCGAATGTATTTTTAACTTTACTCGGACCACTGATTGTCGGTTTAGCTTAACTCATTTTGATCTACAACTTTTACACTTCAAGATAATAAAGGAGACTTCCCATGGGGAATGTTGATTACTCAAAATATGCAAAACTAAGTCCGTTTGAACTTAAAGATGAATTAATTGCCTTAGCGCAAAGCCATACTGATCGAATGATGCTGAATGCAGGTCGCGGAAATCCGAACTTTCTTGCAACCATCCCCCGTCGTGCATTTTTTCAGCTCGGATTATTCTCTGCAACCGAATCAGAATTTTCATTTTCCTATATGCCTGAGGGATTAGGTGGATTTCCACGACCTGAAGGACTGCAATCACGTTTTGACCATTTTGTCCTCGAAAATAGAGACAAAGCTGGTGTAATATTTTTAGGTAAAGCGATTTCCTATGTCCGTGATCAATTGGGACTTGATCCAGATGCCTTTTTACTTGAAATGGTCGAAGGCATTCTAGGCTGTAACTACCCTGTTCCTGATCGAATGCTGCGCGTCAGTGAAAAAATTATTAAAGAATATGTTTTACGAGAAATGGGCATCCAAGGCATGCCGCCTGAAGGCTTGGATCTGTTTGCTGTTGAAGGAGGTACTGCTGCAATGGCATATATCTTTAACTCCCTTAAAGAAAATAAGATCATTGCAAAAGGAGATCGAATCGCAATCGGCACACCGATTTTTACGCCATATTTGGAGATTCCTAAACTCAATGATTATCAATTGGAAGAAGTACTGATTCAAGCCGATCCAAACTTAGGTTGGCAATATTCAGAATCTGAATTACGTAAACTAGAAGATCCATCTATCAAAGCATTCTTTTTGGTCAACCCAAGTAATCCTCCTTCCGTAAAAATGAGTGATGAAGGCTTGGCGATTTTGGCGGATATCGTCAAAAAACGACCTGATTTGATTATTCTCACTGATGATGTGTATGGAACTTTTGCGGATAATTTTAAATCTTTATTTGCCATCTGCCCTGACAATACGATTTTGGTTTACTCATTTTCAAAATATTTTGGCGCCACAGGATGGAGACTCGGTGTTATTGCGCTGAGTAACAACAATATATTAGACAAGAAAATTGCCGACCTCTCAAAAAAAGATAAGCTCGAACTCGAAGAGCGTTATTCATCACTCACGACCGATCCTTCGAGTATCAAATTTATTGACCGCCTTGTCGCCGACAGTCGCAATGTTGCCTTAAATCACACAGCTGGACTCTCAACCCCTCAACAAGTTCAAATGGTGCTCTTTGCACTCTTTAATATGATGGATTCACGCCAAAACTATAAAAAAGCTGTGAAATCAGTCGTCCGTGAACGTGATGCTGCACTGTATCGTCAACTGGGTGTTGAAATTCCACAGGATCCAAATGCTGTTGACTACTACACTCTGGTCAATTTAGAAAATACCTCGCGTACACTATATGGTGATGAATTTGCTGATTGGATTATGAAAAATAAAAATCCAACTGAATTATTATTCCGCGTAGCAGATGAAACAGGCGTGGTACTGTTACCAGGTTCTGGGTTTGGTGTGCAACATCCTTCTGCACGAGCCTCATTAGCAAATTTAAATGAATTTCAGTATGCCGCAATTGGAAATTCATTACGTAGTTTTGCAGAAGAAGCCCATGAGGAATATAAAAAGACCTTCAAGAAAAAATCGAAGTAGTTTTTCAGTTTATAGTTTAAGGGCTAGATAAAAATGGGCTTTCAAAGCCCATTTTTAACATTTAAAGAATTTCATGATCTTTTAACTTTGAAGAGAAAATTTAAAGTGAAATAGAGAACTGATTAGTAAATTTTGGAGATAAATCAAAACTGAATGAATTTTTCAATTACGCTAAATTAGGCATTAAGTTATTAAATTTATAAATAAATAATTTGGTGCGCTCAGCGCGCACCTTATCAACCAATTAAATAATTGATTTATAACTATTAAATTTATTCAAATTTTCTATATACCGTAAAAAATACCGTGAAAACTTAATACGCTTTTTATACTAAATATATACTGGACTGCCACCACTCTCCTAGACAAATATGGCCCATTCCGTATTCACACCATTCAAACAGATAATGGTCATGAATTCCAAACAAAGTTTCATTGGCATTTAAATGATCTGGCTATTTACCATCGATATATCAAATCTCGGACTCCTAAGCATTACGGTAAAGTTGGGAGATCTGATCCTAGCCAAAATAATGGACACAAAGTCCCTCTAAAGCTAACGTAATGTTAACTTTGGAGATGTAAAAATGGCTAAACGCTTTAGTCCAGAATTTAAACAGCAAGCAATAGATTACGCACTTTCAAACTTGCACGAGTCTGTCGCAGCAATCGCCCAGAAACTAGGTGTGGGTTATTCAACATTAGATAAATGGATTCGTGAAGCTAATCCAGCAGGTTCAAGCAAACTCCAACTCTCGCCAGAGCAACAGCGTATTCTCGATTTAGAAAAAGAAGTCAAACAACTCAGGGAAGCCAATGATATTTTAAAAAAGGCGCATGTGTACTTCCTGACAGATAATGCCAAGAAAAGTACACGGTAATCAAGAGTCTAGCTATGACTGAAATTACGACTTCTTCTGCCTGTAAATGCCTAGGTGTTAGCACGTCGGGCTACTATGCTTGGCGAAAGAGACAGATTTACGTCAAGCAGAAGTATACTGATTTAAAAGCTGTATATTGGCAGCACCACGCTCGCTTAGGAGCACCTTCATTGGTGCACGACATGCATGATTTAGGTTACTGCATGAGTGAACGTACAGTTGGGAGAATACTGCAAAAGCTCGGTTTACGCAGCAAGATTGCACGTAAATATAAGCATACGACTGATTCAAATCATCGTTTGCCGACAGCACCGAATTTGTTAGATCGCCAGTTTACAGTCATACAGCCGAATAGAGTCTGGACAACTGACATAACGTATATCCATACCAAAGAAGGTTGGTTGTACTTATGCGTGATGCTAGATTTATTTAGTCGTCGTATCGTGGGTTGGCAAACTAGCCATCGAATAGACCGTCAATTGGTGTGTGATGCATTTAATTATGCAATGGCTCGTCAAGGCTATCCAATAGGAACTCTGGTACATTCTGACCAAGGTTCACAATACTGTAGTCGAGATTTTAGAGCGCTATTATTAACGAATAACTGCATCCAAAGCATGTCACGCAGAGGCAACTGCTGGGATATGCAGTAACAGAAAGCTTCTTTCACACATTAAAAGGTCATGTGGTACACCGTAGTGTGTTTACTACCCGAAAAGAAGCCAAGGCTGTCTTATTTGAATATATTGAGATTTACTACAATCGAATTAGACGGCATTCTGCAAATGGCTGGTTAAGTCCTGAAGCATTTGAACAGAAATATTTTAAGAATTTAGAGGGATTGACTGTCTGTAATATTGTCTAGGATCAGGCAATATTTCCGCTATTAATGAGTGCTCGGTTATATGAAGACCAATTGGTTGTACGATAAATTTTAGGTGTAGGCTTATTCATTGGAGAATTATATTGTGGAATAAGCCTTTAGAGATAGGTTTGTGCAACAAATCCGTTTTCAACCAAAGTAAAATTAAATAATAATTATCCTCTGACCTATCCCTTTTAATGCCAAAAAAATATATTTTTCAGATATGATCGACTTATTTTAGATATCTTGGCAATGCTCCTTTCTTTCTTTTTCTAGAAGATCCTCATATTCAGGACGATCTTTAAAGAAATCAAAAATAGTAATCTCCTTAAGACCAACTTCAATGCGCTTTTCATTTAAGCCAACTAAATCATTTTTGATTTTATAAAAATCATTGACTCTTTCCTTTTCACAGAACTGCGCTGTCTTTTGATCTAATTCAGCCGTTTTCTGTTCTAGCTTTTTAACAACTAAATTTATGTCACTTGTAAATTTATTTAACTTATTCCAAAAACTCATTACTACACCTTTAAAAATTCAATTTCTATATAATTTGTTAAACCATTAAACATTTATAAAATTATATTCCTTTAATAGAGGCTTATTTGCACCATCTCCTAGTTGATTATTAGTTTTAGCAACACAAGCAAAATACAATTTTACTAATGGCCAATGAGTACGCAAAGTTCTAGCTATTTCATGAGCAGTAGCACCTGTAGTAGAAACATCATCAATAATCAATACCTTTTGATCATTAAAATCAATACCAGATACTATATTTTCATTTAAACTATAACTACCAAAAATATTCGAAATTCGCTCATCTTTACTCGATATATCATGCATAGGTTTAGTTATTTTTTTAACTAAAATATGAGGCACATAATCTAAAGAAAGTTTATTACTTAGTGATAATCCTATTTTTTGAGTACCAATTTTACTTTGTGGCAAAACTTCACTTTCATTACTTGATAATGCTCTTACACAGAATTTAATTTTTTCATCTTTAAAAGTAGTAGCCATAATATCCGTACAGTAATCACCAAAACTTCCAAAATCACCTTCTTTCAAAGACAGAATTCTGTTACTAACATGCGTTAAATCTGTATTTTTCAAATAATAAAATAGTGCAAATGATTTTTCGAAATTACTATAGTTTAGATTTAACATTTTTCATTTTCTCAACTAAACCAACCTTTTTTCTTTGTTTGCTCAATAATAATTTTTTGATTTTTTTCCATTTCAGAAAGAAATGAATTAATTTTTAAAAAACTCTCATTCTGTGAATTATTCAAAGAAATAATTGATTGCTCCAATTCTTCAATCTTTCTATAAATTGCTCCTATTTTAGTTTCAACAGTAGCCTTAAGAAAATTTATTGAAGTTTCAATCTTATTGACATTGATTGAATTTTTTTCCTCAATTTTATTTAAATTTTGTTTTATTAAATTTAAATTATCATTTAATTCAAGTTTATTTAAAATCTGTAAATATTCTTCATTTTTTTCATGAACCTTTTGAAAATTATCATAAATAAAAGATTGATTTGTAGAGCTATATTCTAAAAATTCATTTAATTTGTAATTTTGAGAATTGATTACATCTTTGATATCAACCTTAATTTCCCCTAAAGTTAGATCAAAAGATTTATTCAACTGAGACAAATCAAGTTGATTGAAAGCAGATATGATATTTTTATGCGTATCTCTTACTTCATCAACATAATTAGAATATTCCAAGTAATTGGTAGAATTATTCCATTTCGTAAAATTATTTTCAAAAATTTCATTCATCTTAGAGATTAAACAATCAAAATTATTTTGATATTCTGTTGCTTTTTTATCAAAACTTTGCATAACCTGAATAGTTTCATTCTGATCTAATTGTTTAATAATCAGAGGAATTTTTAAAGATATATGCTTCTGCTCATTAGTTATATCATAGACTTGTTTCATCAAATTTTTAATATTTTTTTCTTCTTCTTTATAAATATCATTTGTATTTTCAATGTCTAATTTAATGTGAGTAAGTACATCATTTAAATTCCTCAAAATTTCTGAATTTCTAGAATAACTACTTACAAGATTTTTTAGGCTTTGCAGACTTTCGTAGGCTTCTCCCATACTTTCTTGTACGATTTCCATAGTTGATTGATCTATTTTCGCGCTCATATTTTTTCCAAACCGAAATCATTAAAAACTGAATTAATGTAATTTACTAACAACTTATTTTTAGCAAATGTACTTGATGGATACTGCCTTACCAATATCTCTACTGGAGCTTCCAATTTTTCATATTCCCATACTGCAAATATTTCGTCTAAGTGTTTAAATAGCATAATACTTATTTGTTCAGTGATATGTTTCAAATATCTCATTGTATCTTCAATATTTTCAATACCATACTCTTCCAACCCATTTAAAGCCGCCCGAATCTCTTCAGTACTCCTCATTAATGAAGATTGATCAATAGATAAATTTCTTGTTATCGCACTCAGTATCAATAATCCAGGATGCGTCGAATAACTTTCCAAAACACGTTGAACAGCACCATATAACTCACGTATGTCATCAGGTGTTAGATTTCCTTCAACTATTCTAACCCATTCAAAAACGTTATCTTTATGAACTAACTCTTCTAAAATATTTGTAAAGCTTTCTGATGTTTGTAAATAAAGTAATAAGTTTCTCTCAAATTCTTCAGGTCGTTTTATACCTATACGAACCATCTCAAGCATTTGTCTTGATGCCTGTCTACGTTTTCTCTCAATTTGATCATATACATAATCAATGAATACAGATGTAACTGATTTTTCCAAATCATAAAGTTGTTCATAATTCAAAGTATTGATCTGATTCTTTTGTTTTAGAATTTGATAACGACTTCTATAATACTCAAATTTATTTGCATAATATTTTTTTAGTTTTACAACTTCATCCTTAATATTCATCCAATCAGAGTTTAAGTCATAAAAGCATACTCTAGCTTTGTAATCTTTTGTATAATCTCTTAGCACCCCCATATGCAATAATCGCACAAGCGAATACTCTACGGCACTACCATCTTTATCTCTAGGAATTATATCCCATCGCAATAAATTAGAACCATTATTTAAAATATTAAATCTAATCTGATTTAGAACAATCATTAAATTTTCAACTTCTTGTTCTGGTGTTCCAAAGGCACTTTTATGAAAATAAAATGCTCCTAAAAAATCACCAGGAGCCCATCTATTTACCTTATCAAAATCTTCATAAATTTTTGTTGCTGTAGATATATTAATGTCTGGTGATAAGATTTTATCAACAACCTCAGAATTTTCATCTGAAAATAATATTAATCCTTCAGAAGGCTGCTTATCTCTGCCTGCACGACCAACTTCTTGATAATAACTTTCAGGAGAAGAGGGTGTTGAAAAATGGATTACTCTACGAATTGATGGTTTATCAACCCCCATCCCGAATGCTTTAGTAGATACTAATATTCGGAAACTTGGATCAAAACTATTTATAAACTCTTCTTGGTTTTTTCTTTTTATCTCATCCCAACTACTTCCTTTGATGCATTCAAAATTCTTTGGTTTTGATCCAGCATAACATCGGATTTCTTCATTTAAAATACTATTTAAACTTGCAGCAATATTGTATACACCTTTGTTACCATTAACTGCATCTGTAAAAATCAAAATTCCATCTGTTTTATTTTTATTTATGTCGATAAAATTTTTAACATTTTCCTGTAAATAACTAAGTTTATTTTCTTGATTAACTAAAGTACATTTTAAAGTTAGCTCAGGCCTTCCCATACTTTTTGCTTGAACCAAACAATTTGGATCCTCTAATCCTAACTCGCGTCTTACATCAGCTAAAACGACTGAAGATGCGGTCCCTGTAAGAGCTATCAATGGTGCAGAGGAATCCAGTCGTAGTGTTCGCTCTTTTACAATTCTACTAACACTTAAATATGCTGGTCTAAATTCATGTCCCCATTCACTCACACAATGGCATTCATCAATAATAACCTGATTAATCTGCCCAAATACAAATTGATAGTACTGTAGAATTTCACGGAAACTTTTTATTAAAAAACGTTCGGGTGACACTAGGATAAATCGTGATTGTCCATACACTAATTTATCTTCTTCAATCTTCTTTTCTTCTACTTTAAGAGCACTACTTATCTGAGTAACTCGTGTTATTCCAATTTCATTAAATCTGTCATATTGATCCTGAATTAGGGAAATTAATGGGGCTACATATATACTTAGACCTACATTAAGGAGTCCAGATAATTGGTAAATTAGACTTTTTCCACCACCTGTCGGCAATAGGCCAATGACATCATTCTTTGAAAATATTTTTGAAAAAATATCATATTGCCCATCCCTCAATGACTTTTTTCTGAATAAATATTGAACAAAATAATTAACACTATTTAGGGGAGGATTCGAACTTCCTTTAAAATTATAATGTGCATTAAATGATGGTTCCTTTGCAACACGATGTACAGATCTCGACCAATAGTATTTAGTATTCTTTTTTCTCGTATCTGGGTAAATATTACTTAATGGATCTACATCAACAATTATAGATGTACATTTAGTATGCTCTAATTTTATTTCACTTACATATTCAAAATCATATAAATTAAATAGATGATTTAAAAATATATTTAAGTCATGCAGGGCAATTTCTTTGATCCAGGAATCACAATGATGACATTCAATTCCTACTGTACCATTTAATTGTAAATCATTATTGTATAAAGCTTTTAATATTAAAAATTGTATCCTTGTAATTGCAGTACTGCCCCAAGCTAAAGTTATTTCAGTCATTGTTCTAGCTGGATAATTCTTATACTTTAAATTCTTTAATTTTTCGATTAGTTCATTAGGATATTTTTTTACTCGAACATCTTCAGTCGAAATACGAAAAACACTCCATCCATATGATTTTAATGAAAAGTCACGAACTTGATCTAGATAATTTTGAGCTAAAGACTTATGTTGTTTACCGTCAATTTCAATAACAACTTTAACATCATCACCATCATCAATGCTGAAATCAACTCTTTGACCTTTAAACTCAGGCCCCAAACCAAGATCTTGTAAAAAAGTTTGTGCAGATAAAGTATGAATATGGTTTATCCCTAGTATTTCAACTAAAAAATCATCATAAAACAACTTTTCTACGTTACTTCCTTCAAAACTTAAGTTAAGTTGTTTCCAATATTTATCGAAATTAAAATTCTGATTTTCTGAGTTAAAAATTCTATTTTCAAATACATTCTTTAATTTATTACTATCATACTCTCCAAATATAGGATTTATAAATTCTAAAGAAATAGCTTCCTCATTAGGCTCTTGTGAATCAAAATTAAAATTACTTTTTGCGTATTCAAATAGCTTCTGTTCTACTAATACACTAGGAATTGTCCAATCACCTCTTTGCAAGATTTGGGTTGCTAATGTATAGATAAATTTTTTCTCTTTATTAAAGTCTCCTTCTAATTGCTCAGGCCCCCCCCAAGCATGACTAGATCTAAGATCTAATAAATTTTTTATTTGCTCTTGTTTATGTCTCCATTTTTTTTGCTTAGAACTAAAAATAGATCCCCATAAATTCGAGTTTCTTAGAAAATTTGGTAAGCTAGAAGTTCTTGTTAAATAGATGCTCATGACTCTATTTTAATTTGTTAAGTATATTTTTAATATAACAAATTATTTTTAATAAAAAAATATTTAAATGAATATACAAACTATTTTTGTATCATCACATCAATTCCATTTCATCCATTTCCAAAACTGTTTCAAAGATTAAATCTGCCTTTGACTCACGCAAACTATCTCTATCTTCACTACCCCAGAGGGCAGCTACTGAAACTACATTAGCCCTTTTTGATGCAACAATATCATCCTTTGTATCTCCAACAGAAATAATAGAATTACACCCATATTCATTAATTAATCTATTTTTTGCTAAAAGTATTGGCTCTGGATGAGGCTTATGCATTTTCGTGTCATGATAACAAACTAGAAACTTTGCTTTAATTCCAAAACTAGCAATTACATTTTCACAATACGAACGTGGCGAAGATGTAACAATACAAAATGGAATATTATTTAAAACCAATCTATTTAAATAACACTCAATCCCATCAAAAAATTCAAATTTATTGATTTTTGAATATACTCCCCCCCAATTCCCAGCCTTTCTATTTTCTAATGCACAAACACTATTAATCAATGTTTGATCAAGATCAAATATAATTCCGACATTTAATAAGGAAGAGTTTAAGACTTTTTTGAATTAAACATCTCCTTTTTAACTAAGCTAACCATAGTGTCTAATTCATCTTTTGTACCTAGTGGTTGAGCAAGTCCATCTGCAATCAATTTTATATTTCCTTGAACCTTTTCCTCATTTCTATACTTTTCAGGATGATCCACACAAAATAAAGTTCGTTCAAGCTCAATAGTAGTTTTAACCGCATGCATAGTCCCCCCTTCTATTCCTGTCTCAACAACAATAGTCGCATTTGAAAGACCAGCTTGAATTCTATCTCGTGCAACAAATGAATTTTTACTAGGTGCCATACCAAAAGGATATTCGCTAATTAACAACCCATCTTGGTCTAAAATTCTTTTAGCAAGGGTTATGTTTTGCTTAGGATATATTTCTTGTAAACCATGAGCTAATACTGCACAAGTAAAACCATCTTGATTAAGTGCCCCTGTATGCCCCATAGCATCACAACCAAGAGCCAACCCACTAATTACATTAATATCTCTCTCAGCTAAAACTTCTCCAATTCTTAATCCAATTTTCTCACCATATTGTGTTGGTACTCGAGTACCTATTACCGAGATTGAAGGAGATGTAATTAATTTTTCTAAATTACCTTTATAATTTAAAATTAACGGAGGAGTCTTTAACATTTTTAATGCCTGAGGATAATTACTATCTGTATATATGATATTTTTTATATTATTCTGATCATTACTTTTAAATATTTGTTCATAAGTTCTTTGCCATTTCACATATTGTTCTGAATCAAATTTCTTGAGTTTATTCGGAATTAACTCTTGTATAAAATCAATTAGCTCTTTATCTGTATAATTACTTGAAGTCAATTTATTTATAATTGTTAATGCAGTTACATTACCAACTTGAGGTAAAAGTAAAATTTTTTGAATTAACTGATAAGTATTCATATTATTCAACTTTTCAATAGATTTATATTAAATTCAAACACTTAACCAAAGATAATATCAACAATTATTCTCCTTAACTATAGAGTCTTGTGTTAAATTCCTTATATTTTCAGGTTCATTTTGATGAAGTTAATTGTGTTCAAAATCCCCCCACTTTTCACTTCTACCAATTATAAACTAGAGGACTTCCCTCTAGTTTATAATTATTTCCTCATTCATCTGATAGTTAAATAGTCATATCCAAAAAAACTTATTTACTTTCTATAAAGCGGCTAAAAACTTCTGAATTTGGGGTGCTCTCTCAGAAGCATATTTGTATGTTTTTATTATACTTTCCAGCTGTTTTTTGGAACTAATAGGCATATGATAAGATCTAAGGCAAACTCCCTCTTTAAACCTACCAATACGTATACTCATCCCTAACTTACCATCTTTTGTGAATTCGCCACCACTTGGTATGGCTGATTTCAATTGTTCGTAGTCTTCCCAATTTTCTTTAAAGGCCAAAATATAGTCATTAATTGAACTGCCAGGAATCGAAACAAAAGTTCCATTATACCTAAGATCTACTCCAGCAAAATAATATGAAATCTCCCAAGAATTTTTATGGACTTTTAATGTTCCTCCACATGATAGTTCTTCTTGATAAGTTCCAACTGGCATTTCTTCATCCTCAAGATTTAACATTATTACAACAAAGTTTTCTAAAGTTCTAGTACTTAGAAAACCTAGCAATCAAAATTCAAATATTTTATCGTAAATATAATTGCTTTTTAAACTTAAGCCAAATTTACTTAAAATTAATTAATGTTCAAAGTCATTAATTCGTATCATTTAAAAAAACTACAAACCATATTTGGCTTTGCTGTGTAATGAAACAAAGCCAAATAATTCAAGTATATTAAACAATTACACCACTAATAAATCATCGTTAGTATCACTTTCACTAAAACTTTCAGCTTCACTATCCAACCATACTTTTTGTTCCACATCCTGCATGAAACTACTTGCTCCATGTGTAGGTTTTATACCCATTGCACCTAGTTTTTCCTTTAATGAAATAATCATATTTTCACGTTCAATTGACCAACTTGATGCAAAACATCTCCAGAATGTCCAACCTGCACGCTCCAAAGCTCTTTGACGAATCATGTCATCATGCCATTGTTCAGGTCCATGGTAACTATCACCATCACATTCGATGGCTAAACGTTGGTCTCCATCAGACTCAACGACTAAATCAATTCGATAGCTTCCAACCTTAACTTGTGGAGTAACTGTGTATCCCATTTCATGTAATACCACGAATACAGATTTTTCAAACTCTGATTCACATAACTCCAATTTCGCATCAAATGATGCTTTTTTATCTTCTTGCACATCATAAAAATGATTAAGTAAATTCAGCCTTAAATCTTTTGGAGATATATGATCACGACTCACCGAATGAACAAGATACATCCGTTCACGAGCACGACTTGCAGCCACGTTAAATCTCTGTTCATGATCGGTTCGACTCAAAGCATGACAATTTTCAGGATCTGCTACCATAGACAAGAAAATAATATCTCTTTCTGCACCTTGGAATGCTGAAGCATCTCCACAGGCAAATTGGACCTGAGTAAGAGCTCCTGCACCAAATTCATTCAAAGCTTCTGATTGAATGAACTCAGCCTGCGCTGGCCCTAACAACGAGATCACGCCAATTGATCTATTTGCATATCGTTCATCTTTAAGAAGTAGCTTCATTTCATCAATAATTGCTTTCGCTTCTATTCGGTTAATATGTTTGCTGTTTTTAGATTCTCTATACCCCTGCGGTGTATAAATTGCGACTAAAGCTGGACTTAACTGCTCAGATTTCTTCGATAATCGCATTGGCTTAATACGGTTACCATAAAAGTTTTTATTGCTGTAACTAATGATCGCAGGATGACAGCGGAAATGCTCTAGAAGCATCACACTTGACTCATAGATAGAAGAAGCCATGTCGTATAAAGACATATCTGGTGTTAAATATGCAGCATGTGGCTGACCATGTAGATAACGATTCCTTAATACATCAATTTGAGCACTTGCTAGGCCGACATTACTCGGAGAAACCTGCTTATTATCCCCCACAACTAATAACTTTTTAGCACGCATTAAAACAGGTAATACGTCAATTGATGATTGTGATGCCTCATCCACAATCACTAAATCAAAGAGACCTAATTCAGCAGGCATAGATTCAGATACCTGAAGATGTGACATGACCCAGCAAGGAATAGCTGCTGTTGCCTCTTTAAGGGCTACTTGAGCATCTTTTCGATAACGTGGAGCATTCTTGCCTGTCCCTTTTCCATAGTGTTGTACAGCAATTTTATAACGCTGTAATGCAACTAAAATCTTATCTGAGGCATTTTCCTTTAATGCCAACCACGTCTTGTTTGCTGCCAATTGAGCATAATTTTGAGACAGATTCTTCTCGTGAATACGACGACGCTCATACAAATTTTCAATTCGACTTGTATTACTAATCGTCATTACAAAAATCTCAAGACGTTTCCATTCCCAAGCCTCGAGCAATGTATTACGTAATATAGGGTCTTCCATTTCTTCGGCGTACGGAATCTCAAGAATCTCTTTGCTAAGAATCAAAGCATTTGTTTGGCTCAATTTAGTACTGGCTGATTTAACTCTTTCAAAATCTTCAGTTAAATCTTTCAAATGTGCCAATTGCTTTAATAGATCAGCATATTCTCTGAGTTCATTTTCATACAGCGAATCTGAATCAATCTGAGATACAATTTTTTGCAGGCGATTTGATATTTTATTATCAAACTCTGATAGATAAAGTATTTGATCAGACAGATGCTGCTGATAGACTTCTAAATTAAATATTTTTAACTTCTGGCCTAACAATTGAATCAAGTCATCAATATTTTTAGGTAATCCATAGAAATCAAAAGATTTAGCCCTACTAAAAACTTTTAGATAATTGGCACCAAATACATCCAAATACTTATTTTTAAAATCTAGGCATTTTTGGGTTCTACTGATGAGCTGTGTGAACTCTTTTAATATTTGATCGATACCACGATTATTTAACTCAATTAAAGGAATATCTAATTGTGCTGCAATACTATTCCATTTGCTCATAAAAATATTAAGAGTCTGCCTTCTATCAATATATTCTTTAACTCTTTTCCATTCATCTGCCGTATCAGGATATTTTCCAGAAACTTTAATTGACTTAAATAATTCTTGTAATTCAGCAGTACCAAAATGATACCAATTAAATGGCTTACCTGTATCAACAGCTCGTTGAACAGCTTGGTATTCTTTTGAGTTTGGGTATATCTCAAAATTCAGCTCTATGGGATCAGTTAATAGTGATTTTCTGTATTCCAATAAAGGTTGAACTTCTTGAATAAGGTTGGTATAGATATCCAGCTCCACAGCCTTATCTTCTGAATTTATCTTTTTGAAATAGCTCAATAACCATGGTTCTGAATGATCAAGAACAAGGTTTAGATCTTCCAGATAAATCTTTAACCAATCTCTTAGCTCATTAATTTCTACTTCAGAAGTAATTTCCTTGAATCTATGTTGGTCATTTTGCTTTAAGAATTCCTCAATCTCATCTTTTTCTTTTAAGAATTCACTTAATTTCTTGAGACTGGTCGAATCTAATAATCTCTCAGGAACTGGCAGAGGACCATAATTTATGTATGGTAAATCTGTACCTATTTTCTTCCTTGAGTCTCTCAATTGAATCAATTCAATCTGGGAAAAAGGAAATTGGTCTTTTTCCTCCAAAGTTAATTGGTCTGCAAACCATGAGTAAGATGCTCTACTTTCTAATACCGTTTTCACGATATCCATAGGTAATTTTTTATTACCATCCACCTCAATATTCTGATAATGCTTTTCTGCAAAGTTATATATTTCTCGATCAATCAACGCCATTTCATGATGGTTATGATCTATCTGTTGTTTTAGAACTTCGATCGTTTTTCGAACTTCTGCAACATTCATCTGGGTAATTTTTTGCACAATCAAATCAATTGAAGATTCAAGCTGATTTTTACTTTCTTTGCTTGTACCAATGCGACTGACTACTAAAGGCTTTAATTCATCAGGAATCTTTTCATGTACTGTTTTAAGGACATGTGACTGCTGTGCAGTGACCAGTACTTTTTTACCATTCGCCAAATAGTGACAAATAATATTTGCGATACTATGTGTTTTACCCGTACCTGGGGGACCTTGCACCACTACACCGCTGCTGGTTAGCAGATTCTGAACAATAGTAATTTGTTCTTTGTTATAAGGCAGCGGGAAATAAAGCTCTTCAACTTTTGATCCGAATCCTTCGGTACCAGAACGGCCCCTAAAACTGTAAGTCTCTTTTTGATTAATATCGTTTTTTAATTCTGTCACTAACGATAAAGGTTGTTCAGGTATAGCAACAGATGGATCATTAAGTTTAGTTTTCAATAACTCAATGTCATCACTTAAAATAGAATTTCTTTTAGGACGACTAAATAATACTGATGTTAATGTCACCACTAGATTTTTAGATGGTATCGCCCTATTTTCTGCTTCAACAATTACTCCTCTTGAAAAAATATTCGCAACGAAAGCTTCAACTAGATCAGAGTAAGTTTCCCCTTCAAATAGTTGTAATGAGCGACCATTATTTAAGTTTTCTTTTAAAGCTAATTTTACTTGTCCTGAAGTAGGCAGATCATCCTCTAATAAGATGGCATCCATTTCTATATTGGCACGTGTATCTTTGGCACCTACACGTATTAATCCATTTTTTTCTATCTCCATTTCTAATGGAATAGTAATGAGAGGATATGAATAAGATTTTTGAGTCGTTGGAAGTACCCAGTCAACTAAGCCTAAGCCTGCAACGATCTCTTCACCATCGCCTGTTCCACCTAAATTAATCGCTGTATTCCATGAGAATAATTTGTCATAAACAACAATAGATTTTTTAATCTCATCGTTATTTTGTTTCCAATCTTCCCAACTATTTTGATAGCTTTCGAATTCTTTGAACAGCTTCTGAAGTATGTCAATTTTAGTAATCAAATCACATGCCACGCTACTGTAGGGCAAGCGGAATTGATGAACTTTTTTGAAAGATACAATCTTATTTAAACTAGAAAAATTAACAGTAGGTTCTTTTTCGGCATCAACATGGATATAGGAAGAGAGTATTTCGGATGGTTTCGGCATCGATTTAAGCTGTAAGCGTTCAATTTGGAACCACCAATCGCCATCATTCAGAATCTTTAAGCCATGAAGTTTTTCTAGATCATGAGAATAAAATCTATTACCACTAATTTCATATTGAATTTTTTGAGTATCCTCAGCTTGGTGAGATACATAATCCAATAATTGAATCAGTTTATTCTTAGCAATGTTGTTCAATTCAAGTTCACAGTTCATCTTCGGTCTTTCTGAGTTTTTATCTAACGGCATTATAGCCAAAGACCAACGATAGGCTTCATCTTTTGAAAAAATATCTTGATTTTGATATAAGAAAGCATTCACCTCTTTCTTTTCAATACCAATAATTTTAGAAATTTCTCTGCCGGTTAGTTTAGGTTGGTTACTCAGAATATTCGTTATTAAATCCTTCACGTTATAAATTTTTCCAAATTATTTAAAAATAGATAAATTTTATCTTTGTTAGCATCTTAAAGGTATATTTCCAAATGCTTAGAAAGTGTTATTTTTTAGGTATATAAATTCAATGGTTTATTTATATTTAAACAGCTATTATTTAAGTGAGATAGCGTCAATTGAGCCAATATGACAATCTGAACCATACCGGGTTTTTCGGAGATAGTTTGTTTAAGTTAGGCAGCCTAATCTAAAGGTTACATTCTTTCATAATACATTGCTTCAAATTGAAATGGCGAAATATATCCAATCGCACTTTGTAATCGTTTTTTGTTAAATCAATCCTACCAATTCAACATCAGCTAAACCAATGTAATCAGATTTTAAATATTCAATCACCCCAAATTTATCTAAGCCATTCACTGTCTCAGCCAATGCATTGTCGTATGAGTCACCCATTGTACCTACTGATGTCTGGTATTGGCTGCTTCTAATCGATCAGTATAACGAATAGCCGAGTAATGTAAGCGTCTGTCGCTATGATGAATCACCTTTTCAGGCCTATCACTGCTATGAAGTGCTTGCTCAAGTACATCCAAAACCATATCCGTAGGACTTATTCATTTGGAAATTATATTGCTGAATAAGCCGTCATGAATTGGTTTGTGTAACAAAGCCTTAAAAAAGTGATAATAGATTTGACTGACTTTTACGCTACTCCCTCTATAGCATTTTTTACTTTAACCCAATTTACTATCTCATTTTGAACGTTATTGAAAAGGCTGAAGGGATCAATATCCTGATTCAATTCCAATAATTGTTCATTACCATGCGGATCCAGGCCATAAAACTCAGCTAAAAATTGACCTTGGTAAAATTTAATTTTTAATGTTCCATTGTTCCAATTTTTGAGTAAAACAGCTGGTTTATCGATACTATTTGCAACGTATTCATAATCGAGAGCCGCATTCGCATCATTTATTTTATTATTTATACCTTGTTGCTTTAGCTCTAAATATAGGGCATAAGTTCTTAGCTCGGCATGTGCACCATTCATCTGTCTAGAACTCAGTAAATAAATCTCATCATGGCTGATAAAACGGATTTGATATTTTTGACAGTAGCCAATCGCTTCAGGATGCTTGATAAAATATATTCGCCAGTCATCAACTTGAAATCCGTAGGTTTCAATAATGTCATCTAAACTATCCACATTAAAATCTACGGGAAGCTCATCCAGTAATCGCTGGAGTATTTGTCGTTTATTAGCACTATCAAAGACTTTACGCCAATTTTCGTTTCTATGTCGTACTGTTCTATATACTTCTCGACAGAAAGTTCTGTTCGCTCCATCTTTGGCCAG
This sequence comes from Acinetobacter kanungonis, assembly GCF_009939195.1. Taxonomy (GTDB): domain Bacteria; phylum Pseudomonadota; class Gammaproteobacteria; order Pseudomonadales; family Moraxellaceae; genus Acinetobacter; species Acinetobacter kanungonis. Next base: position 411,279 of record NZ_JAACKC010000001.1, read on the forward strand.
ATAATTATCAAAACTCAATAAACTTCGTTGCAAACGGTATTGGTCATCATCTAAAAACTCTTTGGAAAAGAGTTTAAATGCTTTATCGGCATAGTTTTTAAATGTTTCTGGACAGACTTTTTGACTATTTTCATGTCTACTAAACTTAATTAAGAAATCAATTTGTCCATAAAAATAGTCATGTTGCTCGTAAGGCTTAAATAAGGACTTCCATTTTTCATCTTCCAAAATTAATTTTGATTTTTCAATTTCATGTACAAGATGATGGTCATCAAAAGCTATTTCAAATCTTTTAAATTCTTGCGAATCTTTTTGTAAAGCCGCAAGTTTTTCCAACACTGTCCCTTTACCAATAGAGGCCGCTAAACTATTTAAACCCTGAAGTACTTTAATCAAATTACTTTCAGCATTGTAGTAACCCTTCGCATTATTTACGAGTCTTGCGCTGATGTTAAACCAGTCACTAAATTGTTCGAATCGATCAATATGCTGAACGTAAAAGTATAAAATAGCAAAGTGGGCCTGATCTAAATATGAACTTGTTCCAGACTTGAACACTTGCCCGAGTATAGTTTCAATCTCTAATCCTTCGTTATGCTGAATTAGCAAATCAAATAATCGTGAAATATTCTTTAGGATTTCTTTTAGACTTCCATCAGAACTTTTTAAGATTCTTTTATATTCTTCACTTGATACGAATAAGTTCTTTCTTAACCGGCTTAACAATGATTTTTCATCAACTTCAGGTGTAGGATCTGATGATTGTTCAGACTGCTGTTTATTCTTATGGTCAATGTCTTCATTTCTGTAAAAATGACATAGCAATACTGATTTAAAAATTTGCATAAACATGAAATCAAAATCAAATACTTCATTCTTTTCCCTTGAATCCTCAAATTTACATTTCAAATTCCATAAAAAATCAGTCCACTCCCGATCCAATTTAGAAAAAAAATCTTTTCTGACCTGAGCATCAATTTTATCTTCAGTATAACCTTGTAGCCAAGCTTTAAAGTTTTCAAACTCTGTTAATTGCACCCCACGCGCATTCATTTTGATATAGAGTTCATCTGTTAATGCAAAGTCATCCATACGTAAAAAGTAAAATGTCAGTACTTGATGGGTGACCAAGTTGTCCCACATTTGTGCCGCATTATAAAGTTGTAAATTCTGCTCTTTAGCATGGAATTGCAAGTCTATTTCGTCCAGCATTTCCAATATAGATTGTACAGTCGGGTCTTTTTTCCAAATCGAAAAATACCACTCTTCATTCTCAATCTGTTCCGACAGCTTCTTCGCGTGGTCATGATTCCAAATACACTTTAAATTGGGTGCTTGCTCAATCAAACTTTTTATAAAGTCTCTTGAACTTGTACGAGTCTCATAGCTAAATCTCAGTAGTTTTTCTTGTATTGTTTTATCTAGAATAGCATCAGATTTCCAGCCTAAATACCAATGCAGCAAAAACAAGGTTGTTAATCGCTGCTGACCGTCCAGAAGTTTTAACTGCTCATCAACAACAGAACCGTAAACGAAGTCCAAATCAAATTTATGACTATTTTGATTTATCTTTTCAAATAAATGCTGGATAAAAGTTTTTCTGATTTGCTCAATCTTAAGATCATCCTTGCGGCCTTGCGCATAATCTCGCTGAATGATCGGTACGATAATTTTAAATTCTTCTACTAGACGCCAGAATGTATATTGACTGCTCATGCTTTGCCCCCAAAATCTAAACCATATCCTTTGAAACATTCCAACCATTGGGCTTTATAATTGCTGCGGTCGATCTCATCCCATTTGTACATTTGGCTGACATCATCACTAAAATATTTTGAAAAGACCTGTTGCGTAGCTAAAGGAATAAATTTTCCCTGATGTTCTTTCTCGAACTTGCCTTTATTTTCGAAATCCACAATACGTTGCCGTTTAGTCAGGAAGATCTGATTTCCGATGGATCGGTTCACCGATGCTGGCAATAGGCATAAATTGTCGAGTGTTTGGATTGCTTCTTTAACGTCACCAACAATTTTGGACAGCTCGTCAAGATATTCTTTTCTAAGTGATTCTGTATCGGCTGGCTCTACAGCTAAAGCTTGCTGATAAGCAGTCAGTTTGGTATCCAACAATCCTTTATAAGACTCCGGTACAGCATCGAGAATGGCTTTTTGCTCATTCAACCAGATTTCTCTTTGTGCATCACTTGGTAGATCCAAGCTTTGTTGTGCATGAATATGCTCAATATCCCATTGACAATTGTTATAGGCGTTAAAAGAAAATCTGGTTTTATGTTTCTCATTAATATAAATATTAAATAGCATCAGCAAACCAATAATTCTTGGTCTTTGACTAGATGAAAGATAATCCACTTTGGTAAAATCTAACCGTGTACTATCTTTATTCCCCTTAAATAATCGTTCAAGATAATCTCTCTGAATATGTGATTTTAAGATTTGAACAAATTGATCTCGTTTCGCTTTTTTGGACTCCTGCCAGAGTACGTTAATGGTTTTAATTTTCTGCCCAATGATAAAGCCAATCAAATGATATAGTTGATCCTCTTTAAACCACTCCGCTAAACGATGAAAACCCTGCAGTACTTCTGTCCACTGCTCTTCTATTTGGCAACTCGATGCATTTTTGAGTTGATTCGCAAAATAGAGAAATGTCTTATGATTTAATTGCTGTTTGTCTTTACTTTCTTCCGCCAGCAAATCAAAAATTAGCTCAATACGGGTATGTTTATTGGTTCCTTTATGCGGGCTTAAAAATGCCCAAAATTCATCATCCTGCAGTGTCTGTTCAATTAAGTCCCATTGGCTAGCCATTTCAAATTGTTTTTGTTTGCCAATCCCGTAATGATGATAAGCTTTTATTACTCTCTGTAGAAAAAGCGCTTTTATTAGTTCTGCATCTGTAAGGGCAATTTTTCCCTGATTGAGTCGAGTAAAGATTTCAATTGAATGCTGTTGGCTGTCCTTGTTGTGGTTACTGCGTGCCATGTACCAAATGACTTTTGTTTTGTGGAGCAGCTTATCACGCCATATATCCTTTTTTTCTTGTGATTTAGTTGCGAACCAATCATGAACAGTTTTATAAGCTTGATAGAAATAGTAGTTGTCAATATGACTAAACTTAGGTCCTTGTTCAGTATAGTTGAGTTGAACCAAGTCATTTAAGAATTGAGAACTCTCTTGTCGAGTTTCATAATGTAAAGTGAAATAGGGTTTATTTAATAAATAACTAAGAATAATGAAAATAGTGGTCATGCGTTGCTGACCATCAATTAATTCCCAAAAAGCAGTTTCTTTGCCTTCATGCTGTATAGATTTGCGCTTAACCACCACAGGCTGTAAGCAATAGAACTCATTCTCGTTTTTTGGCTCAAATTCCTCAATGTCATTCAGTAGGGCTTCGACTTGTTGCGTTTTCCACTTATAACCACGCTGATAACTATCGACAAAAAAATTACCTCCCTCCAGTTTTGCAATAGCTCTAAGTTCCAGTCTATTTTCTCTTGTCTTTAGATTCTCGATAATACCGTTTAGTGAAGTTTCAGCAAACTCGGTTAAATCCGGATTGTCATTGAGTAAATTTTTAATTTGAATAAGTAACTGTTCTGTATTCATCATTTGCCCTCCTCGTAGATATTCTATAAAGATTAATTTTTCATAACCTATTGATAGGACTTATCGTAACCACACGTGCCAAGTATATAAAAAAGTATTAAATGCTCTACAGTCGATTTGATTGAAATTCTATTTTCTATAAACCTTAAGTTGAATATTTACATGGAAAACTATACTCGAAGCATTTGAGGCAGCTTCAAGATGAAGTTATCTCATGTCTAGGGTACTGAGAGCAGTCCAAATATCAAGCTTTCGTTAGATTTTATATAATTTCGTTTAGTAATTTCAGTAATATGGATTGAGTAAAATTAAAAAATTATTCAGACTACTACAAACACTAAACACTTAATCTCATGGCCACTCTATAGTCTAAGAGATGAAATAGGAAAGCAAAATGCTAGGACTTACCCTACGTGATGAATTTCGAGGGAAACGCCTCAAAGGCACAGCCATTGAACTCTCTAATGACTCAAATACTGGAGCAACCCAAATTGCTGCCCAGCAATTTTTAGAAATTACTTACCCAACTCATGATCTTTTGAAGGGTATAGAAGCTGTAGGGCCACATAAAGGTAGACCGGTCGTTGTGATTGGTGAACGTGGTTTAGGTAAGTCTCACTTAATGGCTGCACTCTATCATGCTGTCAATGATCCAACATCAACTGGGTTATGGCTGAAATCTTGGGCCAACACCCTAAACGAATCAAACATCAGTAAGATCACCTTACGAGAAGGCATGTTAGTTATTGGAGAAAGCCTGCATCGTCAACGCTACAAATTTTTGTGGGACTTGCTTTTCGAACGTCACCCACGTGGTGAGTTTATCAAAGGGAAATGGGAGGGTATGGGAACAGCAAAAACTGATATCCCTTCCGATAAACTCATCATCGAACTTTTAGAACATACTCCAACGATGTTATTACTGGATGAGTTTCAAACTTGGTATGACGGTCTCACCAACAGCAAACAATATCCTTGGAAAAACTGGGCCTTCAATTTCATTCAAATTCTTTCAGAAATTGCAAAAGAAAGACCCGATTTATTAGTTCTGGTTATTTCGGTCCGTAATGGCAGTAGTGATGCATACCAGCAAGTTCACCGTGTCAATCCGGTAGCTATCGATTTCAAAGCTGGTGGAAATGCAGAACGGATCCAACAAGATCGAAGACGAATGCTTCTTCACCGTTTATTCGATAATCGATTACAGATTTCAGGAACCTTAATTGAGTCATTGATTGCTCAGCATGTTTCAGAGTATTTTCGTCTTTTGGATGTTCCACCAGCCGAACAAGATCGTAAACAAAAAGAGTTCACAGAATCTTGGCCTTTTGCACCTCACTTATTACGCTTGCTTGAAGAGCAAGTACTTATCGCTACTGATGCTCAAGAAACTCGAGACATGATTCGTATCTTGGCCAATCTATATAAAAGTCAGGGCGAAGTTGTACCAATACTAACCGCCGCTGATTTTCGCCTTGATGATGATGCGTCAGGTATTGGGGCATTACTTGATTCAGTATCCAATGAACACCATCGGACACTTCGAGAAAAAGCCCAACACAATATTATTTCGGTGACTGAAACAGTTTATGACCACAAACATATCACGCCACATCTTCAAGAGATAATTGGTGCTTTATGGCTCCGGTCAATTGCAGTTGGCAATCTCGCAGGAGCCGATCCCGCTACGCTGCAAATTGATATCACAAGAAATAAAACCGTTGATGACAATGCATTTCAAGTTGAACTAGCCACTATTGTTGAAAACAGTTTCAATATTCACCAAGATGGCCAACGCATGGTCTTTCGTGAAGAAGAAAACCCTCGTGCAAAACTAATGGCTTGCGCGCGAAACGACAAACTGTTCACTGATGGTTCAGATCAGTTCCATCTTACGAAACAAATCCGGTACGTCATAGGTGGAAGTGATGAAGTAGCAAAAAACTTCCGAGTGATTGCCCTACCCAAGTCTTGGCAAGCTACTCCGTGGGTATCACTTGATGAATCTGAGATCCCAGATCGGTGGGATGAGCGCCTACCTATATTGGTTCTACCAGAAGAACCTAATCAGATTGATCCAATATTGGGACGCTGGCTCAAGGATCATTTGCAAAAGCGCCGGAATACTGTTCGCTTCCTTATCCCACGCTCGGGCTCTACAAATGCATTCATGGATAGAGATCTACTCATCCTTGCTCGTGCAGAAATGAAAGCTCAAGAGTGGAGTGGTCAGAACCCAGAATTCAAGAAGTTGCAAAAGGAATTTGAAGGGATATTAAGAGACAATCTTAAAAAGCGCTTTGACCGTTTTGCTGTATTAGCCAGATACGATCACCAGAACCCTCAACAATCTATATTCAGCATAGAACACCTGAGAAAACAGGGTAATGAGATTCCTGAAAATATAGAAGAAACTCTGGCTAATGATTTATTTGTTCCAGAAGATTTTGAAGACTTAGTACTTGAAGCTGCCAAAGAAAATACTCCTCTTGGTAAACTCCTACGTGAACTTCAGGAACCTCGTCCTGCTGGTCAAGATTGTATCCCTTGGCTAGGTGAAACCTCTGTGAAGGAGCGTATCTTACGTTTATGCGCACGAGGTAAGATTGCTATAAATTTAAGACACCTTGAACAACTTCAAACTCACCCAGGAGAAGATGAAGACACCGCTTGGAAGAGATTGCGACCAAAATTATCTTTTACAGGACGTCAGCTTGATGAAGTGTTCTTAATGGAACCATCAGCAGTCTTGTCAACTGGCGGATCCACCTCACCGGCACCCCAAGCTCAAGATGCTGCAACTACTGGAAATATTTTTAATGGCAACCAAAGCCAACCAACAAGCCCTTCTAGTTTCGGAACAATTGCTTCTGGGGAGAATACAACGCCTAATGGTGGCAATATTTTTGGTGGAGGCACCGCTCCTACAACAAAACCTCGAACACCTTTTTACAACCCATCGACCTCTCCTCTTAATTTAATTGGCAAGCTTGAAGGTTGGGGAATCGGTCCTGCCACTCCTGTAACAGAAGTTTCACTCAAAATTTCAACGCTCAATGGTGCTCAATTAAAAGAGCTTCTTAAAAAGTTACCCGATGGTATGACTTTCGAATTGAGTCTTGAGAAGGAGGACAACTAATGACTCTCGATGCTGGTATCTTGCATAGCCTGACTAAGGGGACAACTTCTGATGCTTGGCGTTATATCATTGATCGTACTCTAGAAATTTCTTCAAAACCACTCACCGAAAGCAATGCATCTAATGAAATCATCAAACGTGACCGTGAGATTGGTAAACTAGATCTTTTCCTTGCCTCAAGTGGGTGGGATTTATGGCAAAATTTTGGTCAGAAAGATATCAGCGGTGTTGAGCGCACATCAGAACGGTTAGCACGATGGTGGACTGAGCCTTTTGCTGCTAAAGCAGTTTTGATTCTCGATGCTTTAAGCTTACGCGAACTTCCATGGTTATTGCAGGGTGCAAAAGAACGTGGCTTCACCCTGCATAATGTAACAGCCACAGCTTCGGAATTACCTAGTGAAACCAATGAATTTGCACGCGCATTAGGTTTAACTAGTCGCAGTCAGTTACAAGCAAATGGTGGTGGTTTGGGGCATTATCTTCAACCAGCTCAAACTGAAACCATCGATTTACCGTGGAAAGACTGTGAAAGCCTTATAAGTAACACGTCAGGTGCAAAAAACTGGGTGTTTTGGCATCACTGGCCTGATGCCAAGTTACATGATTACTGTGCTGGGCAAGGGCTTGAACTGTTAACTAAAGATGCGGCTCAACAACTTTCCAGTGATGACTTTTGGTCTTTTGTTGAACGGCTAGCCACAGGTCGACGTCTAGTGATCACTTCAGACCATGGCTACGCTGCAACAGGATACTTCCCTGATGTTGATGGTGAAGTTGCTGCCTATCTTAAAAAGACATTCTCTAGTGGTCGAAGTAAAGCTGGAAATGGCGATACCAGTCCATTTATGCCACCAGTTGCAATGCACATCGACAGCCCTCATGGGCCTCATTTGTTGGCGGTCGGCCGAAGAAAATGGCGCAGTCAAGGGGGCTACCCATCACTAACGCACGGAGGGCTTTCCCTGTTAGAGGTACTCTCTCCATTTATTGAGCTTACGAAATAAGGAATGCCCTGAATGGCCACTAAAAAAGAACTACTCCAACAAGAAGTTGCCAAAGCTGTTGGCGCGGGGAAAGCTGTCGCACTTGAAACCGTTGATTTCAACAATCCAAATCGCCCTAAGACTTGTCTTGAGGTCGACTTCCCTATCCTGCCAGTTAATCAGGTAGCAATTATAGAAGGCAATGCTGGTAAACCAATCTACCAAATGTCCAAATACTGGGCTCGGCGTAGATCAAGTGTTTTTCGCTCAATGTTAATTGCAGCAGCAACAAAAGCACCAGATGATAAATCACATGCAGCAAAACTTGTTTGGGACAACTACTACGCAAATCACCAAAAAAAAGGGGCTTTCAAAGATCTAAAAGTTGCTGACATTTTCATGGGTGGTGGTACCACCTTAGTAGAAGGGTCCCGTCTAGGCATGCAAATGATCGGCAACGATCTAAATCCCGTGGCGTGGTTCGTGGTCAAGCAGGAACTGGCGAACGTCGATCTGGAGGAAGTGAAAAAGCTTCTTGCCGATATTGAGGCCGAAGTCAAACCTCAGATCATGCCTTACTATTATTGCGATGGCCCAGAAGGTGAAAAAGGCTCCTGGACACATCTACCAACAGGCAAAGTCATGCCTAATGATTTTGACCCTCTAACAATCTCTCATGAAGAGCGAAAGAACTATAAATACGAAGGTCCAGAAGCTATCTATACCTTCTGGGCAAAGCATGGTCCATGTCAAGTGACCGGTTGTGGGCATCGTACACCAATCATGACTAGCCCAGTTATGGCTGTGAAGACTCTTAGTGTCAAATATTGGGAGTATAACTGTAACAAATGCAGTGGTAATTTCCATGTTGAAGAGAATGCAGCACGGATGGCTCCTGATGCCCCGTTGTTCGTAGCCCCATCAGAGCCCCCTTTCTCTATTCTCGACCATAGAAAAGGAGTAGTTTGTCCTCATTGCAACCATACTGAAATGGTTAATCTTGGAAAAGGTAAGAACAAAAAGGTAGAATTGAGCCTACTTGTACATCCGCAATGGTTAGCAGGCTCACCTAAGCAAAATGAGCATGGACAGCCTTATGGAGGCTCAGCTCAGGATGATGTAAGTTCAACGAATCGTTGGAATACTGAGCGCTCATCGAAAATTCGCCTACTAGAAGTACGTGGAACACTACCAGAAGAAGTGACTTGTCCAGAAACAAATATCTCTTTTTCACCCAAGAATGGAACAGTTCCAAAGAAATCTCATTATGCATGTGCAGCATGCGGTTCGGTGCAAGATGTATTAACTACAATCAAAGCAACAGGTAAAACTGGACCAATGGCTGCCTACGCAGTTCAAGGATATGCCCCAAAACGAGCAGGGGTGAGCAAACCATACAACGGCCGATTTTTCGCCCCTTTCAACTCTGCATTCTCACGACAATACGACGCTGCTCTTACTGAATGGGAAATACGAAAAGACTCCGACCTCAAAGATTATTGGCCTCGCTCAGAACTACCATATGGTTTCATGACTCACCACCTGCAAGGTGGAGTTCCAAACCATGGTTTCACTCACTGGTGGACGATGTTCAACCCTCGCCAATTACTAGCGCATGCTCAACTTCTTAAAGCGATTGTTAACATCGGGAACTACGACTGGCAAGTACGAGAATATGTACTTGGAGCTTTCCAAAACTTTTTAAGGAATCAAAATTCACTAGCATTTTGGCACATGAAACTCGACAAATTGGCACCAGCCATGTCGAACAGCAACTTCCACCCCAAAAATAATGTTGTTGAAGTAGGTGTCTTTCCCCCTATGGGCTATGGTCCTTGGTCTTCCACATTTGAAGTTTTGTTCAAGGGTGGTGAATGGGCAAAAACACCATGGGAAGTAGTTAGTGCTGAGTATTTAGGTCGTCATGCACCAAGCATCGCAGGTGAAATTTCTGGGAAAAGTGAGAAAGTTTACCCAGGAGACTCTCTGCTTGGGGCCCAAACATATTGTGGCTCTTCCACCGAACTGACCCAAATTGAGAACAATAGCCTAGATCTAGTAATCACTGACCCTCCTTTCGGTGGCTTACTTCACTATTCCGAATTAGCGGATTTTTTCTACGTCTGGCTGCGTCTGGCTCTTAAGGATAAATATCCAGAAATTTTTAGCCCAGAATACACGCCCAAGTCACTTGAAGCAGTCGCCAACCGAGCTCGTGAACCAGAAGATGCTGATGGTTTTTATCAGAGATTGCTAACTCAATGCTGGCGAGAAGCTAATCGTCTATTGAAACCTAGTGGCATTCTAGCCTTCACATTTCATCACAGTGAGGATGAACCTTGGGTAGCTGTATTAGAGTCTTTGTTTGAGGCAGGTTTCTATCTTGAAGCAACTTACCCTATACGCTCTGATGAAACAAAGGGCGAAGGAGAGTTTGGCTCAAGAACCATCGAATATGACATTATCCACGTTTGTCGAAAGCGCACCGAGGAATCTAAGCCTGTGAGCTGGGGACGAATGCGACGTGAAGTAATGGCCGATGTACGTCAGCTACAAGCAATGTTGGAAAATCACGCTAAAGAAGGATTACCTGCAGCTGATATTCAAGTAATCCGACGAGGTAAAGCACTAGAATATTTTTCACGTCACTATGGTAAAGTATATGTTGATGAAGGCCGAACTATTTCTGTAAAAGAGGCTTTGGTCGGTATCAATCAGCTTATCGATGACGATGCTGACAAAGGTAAAGAGCCACCGCCAGTGAACTCAGAACCTATGACTCGACAGTTCCTCCGTACCTTTGGTACTGCCAATGAGCTAAAGCGTGACCAATTACAAAAGTTTCTACGCGGTTCAATCACCACTACCGATGATTTTGTACAACGAGGATGGTGCAGCGAGGTGAAAAAGGTCTTCACCCGTACCTCTCCACTCGATTTCGCTAGAGACTGGCAGGGTAAACATAAACGTAAGCTCACTTCCGATCTAGACCAAGCTTTAGTTCTGATAGGGGCTTGCGTAGATGGTAGTGGTATTAACGCAGCAGACACGTTGAAGAATGAAAACTTCAAGCCTCATGTAGCATTAAAACCACTCTTAGAATGGCTGCAAAAAAATAGTCCAGATCAAATTACTCGAAATGCAGCCTCTCGAGCTGTATCAATTTTCAACACATGGCAGGCAAGCCTAGCTCCTAAGCCAATGCAAGGTTCACTGTTTGATGATGAGGAATATGCATAATGAGGCAGATTCTCGATACAGTATGGCAAAGACGCGGCACCAGCTGGCTATGGGATGAAGAAGCACGTAATACCGTGTGCAAAGCTAACGAAGTGTGGAGCTTACGCCAATTTTTACAAGCCTCTGCTCAATGGCCAGAAGACCTACCTAGCAATGACAACCAAACGCTAGTAGTTGCAGGATTGGAAGGTAGTCTAGATTTGTTGTCCCCTGAACAAGGTGAGCTTTGGCTTGGCGATACGATAAAACGGGCTATCCTTTCTTTCCAGGACGCCTTTGGCGGAGAGGCTGCTTTAATCTTCTGGCTACCTCAAGGAGATAGCCGTTTAAAGGTGCAAGTTCCAACTGAGGCTGTATCTTGGTTGTGCGAAGCACCTTTCAGAGGTAGTCAGCTAGACTTCGGTCGCCTGCTTTGGGGTGAGGCAAACGAATACCCTCAAGAAATTCTTTTGCGTGAAGGCGCAAAAGCAGCTGGGCTATTCCATTTACGCATTACTTGAGGTTAGTTCGTGATAGAAGAAGTTGCTTTTCAACCCGGTGAAAGAATCACACACCCTGAATTGGGTCAAGGTGTTGTTCTTGAGCCAACACGAGATGGCTACTTACGTGCATTCTTTAGCGTGGGTGAACGTCGTGTCCCTGTTGATTCACTTCAACGCCAACTATCGCGCTCCGAGCGTATATTGCGCAGTGTTGAGGGTGGTACTGAACGCTCGCGCAATGCGTGGCTTTCTTACGAGGCCCATGCCCTACCCATAATGGAAAGTGCATCTGCGCTTACCTCCGCTAAGATTGATCTTCTACCACACCAAGTAGTTCTAACTCACCGAATTGCAACCGCCTCTCCGCGTCGCTACCTGATAGCCGATGAAGTGGGGCTCGGTAAAACTATTGAAACTGCTCTTATATTGCGTGAGTTAGCCAGCCGCGGTGAACTAAATCGTGCGTTAATGGTGGTTCCTGCAGGGCTAGTAAACAACTGGCATCGTGAATTAAACGAGGTGTTTAATCTCAATTTTGAAGTATTCGGTTCTGAAGGGGATATTACCGACCGCAAAACAAATGCTTTTGCCAAACACGATAGACTCATTGCCAGTATCGACACCCTTAAGCGACCTGCACGTATTAAAAAACTACTTGATGCCCCACGATGGGATCTGGTTGTATTTGACGAGGCCCACCACCTCACGGCAATACGTACTGGTGGAAAGGTTAAAAAGACTGAGAACTACAAACTAGCTGAAGCATTAAAAGACCACTCTCGTGATTTGCTTCTGCTCTCTGCTACACCACATCAAGGCAATCATTTTCAATTTTGGATGCTTGCACAACTCTTAAATCCAACTCTTTTTGGTAGTCCAGATGAGATGTTGGAACATAGACACCGTCTCAATACGGTTATGTTTCGAAGAACCAAAGCTGATGCATGCCAACCAGATGGCTCCCCGCTATTTGCACGTCGATGGGTACATACCGAATCCTTTTTAATGAATCATGAAGAGAAAATCTTCTATGAAAAACTTAGAGAGTATTTAGAAGATGGTTTTGACTTAGCTCGTCGACAAGGAAATCAAGGACGTGCACTCGGTTTCTTGATGGCAATTTTCCAAAAAATTGCCGCATCCAGCTTTGCTGCTGTTCGTCGAACGCTCAAGCGCCGCTTACTCATGCTAACGCTTCACGAGGCGCATTTGCGTGATAAAGAGCTCGATATTGATGGACGTGAACGCCTCACCAATGAAGCAAGAGCAATGATCCACGAACAATATGATCTATCCCACGACATTATGGGGAGCAGTGAAGTTGATCGTATCCTTGCTGATTTGAAATATCGACTAATTAAGAAATTAGATGATGAAGCATTGGAAATGGCTTCCAATCCATACGGCAACGAATGCTCAGTGGCTCAAGCAGAAGAAGCCGCCTCAGACGTTGTAGAGTTACACTTACCAGAAGAACGCATGCGCATTGACGATCTGCTGCGTATTTTCCCACATCAGCGAGAAACCAAAGCACAGAAACTACTTGATGGATTAGGCTTTCTATGGAGACAAAATCCACAAGAGAAAATCGTTATATTTGCCACCTATCTCGGAACTGTCGATTTAATTGCCCGTGAAATTGAGCAAGCCTATCCTGGTCAGGGTGTAGCTGTACTCCGAGGTGGTGACCACGGAGCAAAGTTAGCTGCTGAGCGTAAATTCAGATTGAAAGACGGGCCTCGTGTACTTGTTTGTACTGCTGCTGGACGCGAGGGTTTAAACTTACAATTTGCACGAATCTTATTCAACTTTGATTTACCTTGGAATCCAATGGATGTAGAGCAACGTATTGGACGAATCCATCGGTATGGGCAAAACCACACGGCACAAGTATATAACCTCGTTTTATCCGATACCATCGAAGGTCGGATTTATCTCATGCTTGACGAAAAGCTGACAGAAATTGCAAGAACCGTAGGGAAAGTTGACGATCAAGGTAATGCTGCTGAAGACCTACGTGCTCAAATTCTCGGTCAATTATCCGAACGACTCAATTACGACCGACTCTATCAAGAAGCCTTGTCTGATCCAGAACTAAAAAGAACACATGTTGAATTGGAAGCAGCTTTATCTAACTCTCAAGAAGCTCGACAGGTCGTTTTTGATTTATTCCAAGATCTCGAAGGTTTCAGCCTCGATGACTACAAGCCATTCTCGGATGTTTCATCGAGCCTAGACCGCTTGGTACGCTTCTTATCAGCAGCTATTGCTGATCGACAGCAACGCTTAGTCAAAATAAGCGATGACACATATGACCTTGAAATGCGTGACGGGACCCGTCGTGCGAGATTCACTCTAAATCGTGACACTGCAACTAGCAATGAGAATATTGAATTGCTTGGAATTGATCACCCTTTAATTCAGGAAGAGCTTGGGCGTTGGCGAGGTCTACCTCCTGAAGATATTGGTCTAGCCGTTTCAGGCGATGTAAATTCACCTGTTTTACTTACTTTCTGGTTGGTTGAAACATCTACAAGCCATGGCGAACGTCGAATCATTATGCAACCAATTGCTGTAAAGCAAGATGGCAGCCGAATTCCAACTATTGAACGCCATGCTGAACAGTACTTACATGCACCTGCAAACAATCCAAAACTATCTTATAAGCAGCGTAAAGAACTCCTTAATCAGATAATTGAACCAACGTTGCAGCGTGAACTGAGACATAAAGGAGCTGCGACTGGTAATGGTAGTTATATGGCTGAATTAATTGGATATGTTGAGATCACAAACTGAAAGATAGTCTGAGTTTGTAAAACTATTATGATCAAACTGAATAAATCATAGCAGAAATATCCTTATAAAATTTGATTATTCAGGATGATACTTTATTGTCTCATTACAGCTCAGCATTGTTTTCATCAAGCACTAAAAAGCCAATGTCTTCGCCATCCACCAATTTATAGGTAAAGTTAATTGCTTTTCAAAAAAAAAGATATGCCCATAGACATGAAAATCGTCTGCACCTATTTTGCCACGTAAGGTATTGGCAATATGCCATCGTTGTTTTTGTAGCTGTTACAGTTGTACTTGGGTCATTGTTATAGAAATCCAAAGAAAATATTAAAGCGTAAATAGTTTACCGAAAATTAAAGATTTTTCAGCAAAAAAAAAGGGAGAAAGACAAGATTTGCCGTACTCCAATGAGATCGAGCTGATCTCAAAATTGTATTGAAAATTAACCACTCCACAGTATATATCCATTTTCTCGCGCTTGTTGGTAAGCCCAATCAGCGACACGATGTGATCGCTGTAAATCCGTTAAAAAGCCTAGCTGTGATATTTCTGTAGCAATGATGTGGTCATGTAAGTGATTACGCTCAACCCATAAAGCTCTAAAATTTTCAGAGGCTAAATAATTACTCTTTTTCGCATTACACTTGTCATCAGCAAGTACAAAATTATGTCCCGTATCTGCGGGATATAAAGACCATGGAATAAAATGATCCACTGCATGTTTAGAATGTTTCAGGTTTTTAGCACAGTAAAAGCATTTACCATCTTGCAAGTCTAATAAAATATGTGCCACTTGCCCTAACTGACTCCGAATCGGAGCAAACATAAACTCATTTAAATCAGGTAATCCGTCTAACACAACTAAATTTTGCCGATTCGCACGAATATAGTCGATCCATCGCTTTTGGCAGAGCTCTTCAATAATTTCACTGAATTGTCTTAAACAGTACATAGCTTGGGGCAACAAGTTCAGTTGTTGCTTTGAGTCTTGCACGCGATAGAGAAATTCATGCGATTGTCCATTAACATTTTGCAGGTAAACCACTGGCATTTGCTTAACTGTTGCCGCAATGGTCTTCTTTAGTTTTTCCCAATACAAAATATCTCTTCTAACTGCAGCGATGGTCTTAAATTGTTGTTGTGCATTTCGAATGATATTAACAATTGAGGCTTGCTTACCCGTACTTTGTTGAAGAATAAAAGGATCATGCTGATTAAACTGAAATGGCAAAGACTGCTTCCAATACAGATCAATAAACTTCTCTGCAATATCTTGGTAGCCCAGGCTTATGCTATCCCCGCAGTCTTGACCTTGTTCAATCACAAGACGAGTCAAACTCATCAATAAGGCAAATTTATAGGTCGACGTGAATGTGCCAGACTGCAGAATTTGTTGAATATGTTTTAGAAATCGTAATTGCTCTTGAGCTGTTGGAATTGTCTGATGTGCCGAGATCATTTAACCCACCTGCTTCTTTAAAAGTATATTGAGCCATTCTTCTGTTCGATCTGGGCGTTTATCTAAAGTAATCCATTGTTGTAAAAGCAGTACACCATCTAATGCTGATAATAAATCCTGTGCTTGCTGTTCATTTAAATCAGTAAATTGCCGTCCATCTTTCTCTCTATCATTTTCCCCATATTTAAATGACATATAGAGCACTCCATTTAGCTTTAATGCATTTATCATTCTTCCAACGACTTCATTTAATTGATGCCGCTCACAATGCAATAAAGATGCACATGCCCAAATACCGTTAAACTTAGACTGATCGGAAAAATCATAGAAGCTCTCTAATCGCACTTGCTGGCCCGTCTGGTGGCTTGCAAGTGCGACTAACTCTTTCGAATAATCGAGTGCTTCTACTCGATACCCTTTTCGCTTGAATGCTAAAGTATCTCGACCTGAGCCGCAGCCCAGATCGAGTATGAGTGCATCCTGAGGTAAATATTGTATAAAGGCTTGATATAAGCTTTCCATATCGACATTCAATGTCGCATTAAAAAATTCAGTAGCATTTTGATTGTAATAATTAAGCGTTTGATTCATTTGCTGCTTTCATTCTACTTTGAATGCAGTCTAGTCTACTAAAAAACAAAAAAATAAGGGAACCGAAGTTCCCTATTTATTCTCGACTCGCCAACTTGTCTTCAATCCACTGATTGATTTCCCAAGCTGACCAGCCAATTCGATTTTGTGTAATTTTAACTTTCTTTGGAAATGTAGGATCATAATACGGTGAATTTTCATCCATCATTTCATAAATCGTTGAACGACAGACCCCAACAAACAGTACAACTTGCTTAATATTCAATAATTGATTCATTTGAAATGTCTGACCTGTAAACGCATTCATGATGTTTTTCTCCTAATCATTGATGCGAGCGGCAATTCGCTCAGATCATAGGCACACTCCTTATTTTTTTATGTCAGCATGGCTGTTCAGGCTTTCCCTACCGCCCTGACACTCTGCTGTAAGCCCTGCTGAAGATCCTGAACTTGCGTGAGATCAGGCTCATTTTTGGGATTTTGCGATAATGCTTCTCCTGCATAAAACTCCTCCACGATCTCCAGTCCCTCCTCCCCATCCACCTCGAACTGGGCATTGGCATAACCTTGTCGTGCCATCTGATCTAAAGCGCTTTGGTTAAACCCAGCCGCTTTACTCTGCTGGTCAATTTCTTTGGCGGTTTGAATGGCTTCTTGTAAATGAACCCTATCTCTGAGTGTCAGGTCCACGTAATACACAGGCGTACGATAACTTTGAGTGGTAGATTTACCTCGAAGGGTGAGCTGTAAAGGTAGACAGGACAACAAGCCATTAGAGGCCGCATGGTAATAACGCAAGCGTGCTGCCAAAGTGCGGATACTGTTAAAGCCTGTGGTTCTAAAGATGAAGGTGCCAAACTCATCTGAGTCATCCAGATTCACATACAGTCGTCCATAGGGTTTGCACAGCCCGCCTTGTGCTAAAGGACAAAGGTCTGGCGATGGACAAGGATGCTGTTCAACACCTTGTTGAGTCAGTCTTTGGCAGGTTTCTCCATTTCCAATACACACGGGTCGACCTGTTTGTTTATCAAATAAGCTGTACTCGGCTCTTAAGTTGAGATCAGGATCATTAAAGATCATCCGTACAGGAATGCTACGGAGCTTCTGATTTTGAGCTTGAGTTTGATTTGAATTAGAGGCTTTAGCGCGAAGCTGTTCATCTAGAGGATGTTTGATCCATCCATCTTTGCTCTGGATTTGGCTGGTAATGGTAAATTGATCATCCTTTTCAGGCAGTCGTTTACCATTCTTTTCCACAATTTTGCCGATACTGATCCGACCGAGAATCGGTGGGGTAATCGCAAGTCCTTTAATCATGTTGATTTCCTCTGTTCATTCTTGATTTAAAATTGAATCGACATAAAAAAGCCCATGCCGTGATGGGCATGAGCACTTGTGTATGTAGGAACATTTTTGCTTAGGCTAAGTTGCATCACTATAGATTTGAAAACGCCGTGCGCCTTGTTTGGTGTTTGGAAATTGATTCAGATATTCTGGATGCTTTAGCAGTAAGGCTTTTGCATCTAAGCTGATGGAGTCTTTGGACTTCTTCCACGTCACCGAACCTGTTTTAAAGGTGGCACGTTCAGTTTTCTGCATCTTGGCTTGCAACTGATGTTTGAGTAGATCGAACTGTTCCTGATGCTTTTCGATTTGATTACGTGCTTGAAGCAGTTGCTCAAACTGTTGATTGGCTTGTTCGTCTTCAGACAAATCCGTGGTCGAAAGTGGCACATGTTCTGGATAGAGTAATTGCAAGGCTTTGGCGGCCGATTCACTGGCATCGGCTTCAGGGGGAATATCTTTTTCTACGCAGTCCCAGAAGTAGCGTTCCGCATTGACAATATGTTGGATCACCGATTCTGAACGGGTCACTTTAAAGATTCGGGTTTCATGTCCACAGAGTAAGATACAGATATGCGCGGCCTGTTTACCTGTCACCGCCAGTTGGTGTTGCACCTGACACAAGACATATAAAGGCACACCATCCCGCCACAGTTTAGCCCCATATTCCCCGGCGGTTTTACATTCCAGAATTTGTACTTCCTCACTCCCCACTACCGAGTAATCCAGATTGGCGAGCATGAAGTATTTATCAGAATCTGGGTGTTGTAGGACAGCATTGACCCGACGAACTTTAGAATTGGTGTGTAGGCTGTAGTATTCCGCGACTAAGGGTTCTAAACGCTTGCCCCAATACATCGGCGCATGGCCTTCACTTTCATCTTCAAAGTTAGGCTGAATCCGTCCTGTCTTTAGCATCCAAAGCTCTAGCATTGACATATAGGGATTGAGCCCACAGGCTGCAGCACAGTCACTGCTACCAATGCCCTGCTTACGGACTTCTAACCATTCGGCATAGTTTAGCGTTTTGGTATTCACTAAACGTTTCGCAGTCAAGGGTCGTGTTGATCGTGGCGGATGGGGATAAGGTTTTAAGGTATTGTTGTTGATACTGTTGTGTATTGGGTGGGGATGATTCATTGAGAAGCTCCTATTTCTTGCCTGATGGTAAAGTGAAATTTCAGGCATAAAAAAAAGCCACATCTGGGGATGTGGCGAAGAGGTATCATGAATTTACGGCAATCAGAACAATGCTGATGTCATAGGTTCATGATAAAAGTTGAAGATTAAATCTAACTTAAATGACCAAGCGTAATGCCTGTTCTAATCCACGTTGCTTTAATGCCGCACCTGCACCAAACCAAGCAGAATCCAGCCGATGATCCTGGCTCATGGCACGACGTTCGTGATCCGCAAATTCAGTAATACTGCACAGCAAGCCATAAGCAGTGTCTTTGGCTGAACTGAGTTCCGCCCCGCGTCCCTGTCCATTAAACATGGTCATGACTCTGGACATGGCACGTCCATTCGGTTCGGTTTTATTTTCGGCTTGGGGTGAACGATTCACTTGTACCTTGCTTGCCACATTGCGATAGAACTGAATAATGCTGTCATCCTGTTCAGATGTACTGAGATTGCTATTGTTAAATACTGCATCGAAATACATCGCGGCTTCTTGTTGACTGACTTTACGCTGACTGAGTTGTTTCATTTCATACATGTGTTCTTGCCATGCACGCACTGAAATCCCAAGTTGCTTTTTGATTTTATCCGCATCGAACTTGGTGCTGTGCGGGACTTTGACCACACCTGCACTACTGTTCTGTCCTTTAAGTGCGATTGCCAAGGTGTTGTTACACACCACACGGATACTGGTAAATTGAGCTGTGGTGGCTAGGGTGCCGTCACACGCGGTTGCCAATAAAATGTAGCCATTGCTAACATCCTTACCCTTGAGTGCCGATGACTGTCCTGTACGGGCCAAGGCCCAGAATTTCTTGCCACCTTTGAGTACGCCAGCAGTTTCCAGTTCAAAGCCTGATTGTTCAGTCAGGTCACGATAGAATTCTAAAATCTGTTTGGGTTGGACTTCCTGATAACGTTGGCTGACCACCGATAAGGGGGCATGGGTATCTGAACGATACAGTACCCGTTGTTCATCATGCGGCAGGATCAAGTTTTGTCCTTTGTGGTTGGCTGCCATATAACTGACATTCGAGCTTTCGATCTGCCAATCCATGCCGGCCTGTTGTGCCCAAACTTCAATCGATTGATTCGGGGTCAGTTGGTTACCGAGTCCATGCCATGGGGTTTCCCCTACATAGGCCATTTGTTCAAGTTGATGTGCCATATTGTTTTCCTCTTTATGCTTGAACCTGCTTTAAGCTCTAACATTAACTTTGACTTCGAAGGTTTCCTGACATTGCTCACATTGGTATTGCTGAATATGAATCGGTTTATGCGAGTTCAGAAACAGCAACACCACGCCACCGATCACCAGCCCCGTCATGCCACCGAGCATCGGGGGGAGATTGAGTCGTTTCGAGAGTTGTATTCCCACATTCGCCAAAGCCATGGGAGAGAAGTTTGCGACAGCTGTCGTAGGTACAGGTGTAGTGAGCTGATGTGAATCAATCAGTCGAGTATGGGAAGAGTGGCAATGTGGACAGATCGGATTCATTAGTCGATCCGACTGTGCCTGTGCTCCTGTCTGATAGAATGGGTTCATTGTTCTTTCTCCAATAAAGTCAGTTGAAATTAGCGGCATAAAAAAACCGTGCCTCTTCAGGCACGGTCAAATCAGATATTGAGTATGTCGACTAATTTAGGGAAATCATTTAAAGCTGTAACTTGCACTGCCTTGGTCGGTTTCAATATCAACCTGAACAATCGAGTCGTATGGACACTGCAGATATAAGGTGAGGACTTGCCCCATCTGGAAGTGAGCAGGCAAGCTGATGGCTTTGCCATAACGTTGTGTATAGCGACAACGTCCTTGATTGACCGCAACCTCAGTCACAGCAATAGGATCTGCAATCAAGGAACGGATCGTTAAAATGGTGTAGGTTCGATCAAAAGTGATGCCTGGACTATATTCAGAATTCAGCGTGACCTCAAACGTCTCTGGACGAAGTCCTGAACTACACCCCCATAGTGAGATTGTGGAAATTGCAGCAATGGTCACAAGTACTGCTGCTTGTATTAATCTTTTCATAATCAATCCTGTAAATGGTTTTCTAAAGCAATATGTGGCTTCCCCTTCGCTACACTGAGCAAAGAGTGGTATCTGCAAGTCGGTAATATGTATTTGAATTATTTTTATTTATGACTTTTGATGATGTAGCCCATTTCTTATCAGGCATATCGAGTGGCTACATCGGCTGAAAGGACTAAATCGGTAGGTATGTCATCGAATCAAGAATCATGTCGAACACAAGCTAATAAGGGCAAAATACTTGTAGAACTAAATTTATGCAATTCATTAACTATAACCACCCAAAGCGCCGCCCTCCTTTGCTTAAGTACAGCACTCTGAATAGTTACTTTCTACGCGAATTCAGCGAATTAACTGCCGCCCATGAAACAATTTAAAAGATTTTGGCATGACGCAAATCTTATTCATCCCTTCATCAATAGACGAAGTTGATTCAGGCAACATCTCCAAATTTTCAAGAGGATTTAAGGGTTCTGGAAACTCGATGATATCCCCTCGCCCAAAACCAAATGGATTTCCCCCTGGTCCTTTGGTGTCTTCATGTACGACAGTCAATAGCGTCCCGAAACCATGAGTAGCTTCCTGCCACAATTGCTGTATCAATGCAGCATAATTGATCTCACTCGAATACAGCGTATTTTGAAAGGTCAAATAAAAGCGAATCACATAAGCATTTCTAAAACTATCTCGGATCAAGTGATAAAAACTAAAAACAACCTGAGCTTGATACCAAGGCTGATTTTTTAACTTGTTCTCAAAGGAATTGAATGCCTTACAGACCTCATCAACGGTGCGGAGTAATTCCGTTCCAGCAGGATAGCTCAGATAGAATTTCAGATCAGGTGCATCCACACTGAATTTTCCAACACTTAAATAATTCTCACGGATTTGATCAATGCGTTTACAGTATTGATCGTTGCTATGATTTAAGTGTTCTAAGAATGTTGTACTGTCAAAACTATTCTTCAGCGTGGTAAGAATTTTTCCAATCAACCACTCTGCAGAATGCTTCGGATCTGGTTTGAAATAATGCAACTGCGGGTTGATCGGTGTCATGACTGAAATATAAGCGTTTCTAAATTGATCCAGCCAAAAGCTGAATTGGGAATCCTTACGCGCACACATCAACGCATTCCAATCCTTGAAGTAATCTAGAAACACTTGCATGGATTGCTCTTGAAGATTTTTTTCTTGCTCCTGATAACTCAAATCAGAGAATTTGAATCTCACTTGCCTGTAATAGGTTTGAATATCGGCTTCCAAACGAGGGGCAATCAGATGTTCTAGTGAAATAAGATCCATGGAAAATGTCCTATGTAGTTCTGCGTTACATAGGACAGTGCTATCCGTATTTTTTTATGGAACGATTTACTCGGATCCATTCAATAAATCTATGACATCTTGGCGATCCCAAATACCTGCCTCTTCCATAGTTTGCTTTTGATCAAATTTAGTCTGGTAGTTTCGACCATGTGATTTGTAAATAGCTTTAAAGAAGGTTCTTTTGCCACTCGGTTTAATCAACATCTGCTGTAAAATTTTTTCAGGATCTACCAAATAAGACGCAGCATTTAGAGCATTCTCCACTTCTTTCGAATTATCCCGATGAATCATGCCTATCCCTAACAGCCCATTTTTAGCAAATTTGTCTTTATTTTCTTTAGTATTGATATTCACCCCATAGCCCATACCCTCTGAAATGACTTGCCATTTTTGGATTACTTCATCTGCTAAGAATCGATCATTTTGACGCTCAGAACCATTATAAATCAGCAATAAATGTGCATGATATCCTTTCGTCGCCCCTTGCTCTAATGCCAGTCCATACCACAGTAATCCCTTAAAACAGCCATTCTTATCCTTAAGGTATTTGCATAAGGACTCAATATGCCTATAGAAGTCCAGAACCAAAATCTCAGGCATGAACTCTTTCAGATATCCTAAATCTACTCGGACAATCAGTACTTTGTAGCGATCAAGAATAATGCTTTGAAGGTATGCACGTAAGCCGACTTGATTATCGGTCTCTTGTTGCTTGAATTGACGTATGCCCTCCAAGATCAGAGTTCGACCTTCTACCAGGATATGCCGTAAGCATTTAATCTCTGCAACAGAAAGTTGAGTCAGATACTCCTCAATCGTGGATGAACCTCTTAACTCATCCACTCTATCAACAATTCTTCTAAAGACCTGTATCGAAGCACTGTATGCCAGATTACTCTGATCAAAAGCCTTGAATGCAGGAATCAATTGGCATAAGTGTGTAATGAAGTCATGCTGACGTAGATCAAGATGAAGGACCTGCTCCACGAAGACTTCTACTGCTGTCATCACAGCTGCTTGATGGGATAAATCTGAATACAACATTTTAAATACGCCTTAGTTATGTATGATGCATAACTAAAGCGATGACATTAATTTTTTATATATAGAAAAGATGTGATACAGCACAGCCCCCTATGTCACATCTGAGATGAGAGATTCTGTGTTGTGTATTCACTAAACTGGTTTAGCTGATTCATGACTAAATATTGTGTCATGTATTAGAGGTACTGCTATATCTACTCGTTGTATGTATGTATATATTCTATTGATATTAATAATATTATTTACCGACTTGTAACCCTCAAGCCAATTCAAAAAAACGATCGAGACTACAGAGCCCTTACCTAAAATACATCACGACGAATCCGTATAAATTGTGAAAAGTACACTTACGAGAGTTAAGGTAGAAATTCGCTTTTTCACATTTCAGAAATGTTGAAGAAGCCAACTTTTTTTGCTCTACCATCCTCAACTAAATTTTTGGCTAGAAACTTTACGTACATACATATTCATTGAAACAGGTGCTCAAACAAATGTATTAAACGAAGTAGAAAGCAAATGATTGTTGGAAAGAGGAAGTTCTCTAACTATAATGAAAATTACGATAAAAAATAAAAATTTAATTATTAAAACAATAACTTATAATATTTTTTCAAAAGTTTAACACTACACCAATTCTACATAAATATCACATAAATAAATTTAAAAATATCATCTAAATTACTTAAAAATTATTGTAAAATTACTTTTAAATATTTTATAAATGCGAAAAGAAATGCAAGAAAATTTTAACTATGAAGAATTTGAATCCTACATTAAAAATTTTGGAGAAAGAGGAAGTTTTCTAGCATGGTTTAAATATTGTGTTGTTGAACTCGCCCCCCAACAAAAAAATGATTACCTTGTTTCTTTGAATAATGGTCTCTTTATCACCATGCCATCCAAACAAGTAATAAAAGAAGATTTATTAAAAACAGTTAAAAACTCTATAGAACCACTTACATACTTAGAACTATTTAACTTATATATAAAAAATATGATTATCCCCGATGATCAACTTACTTTTATTGGTAAAACAGATATAAGGTTGATACACTGGCTATTGTTTGACCTAAAAATATTAAAAAATAATTTTATATCAACTCAAGTAAGTCTACCTATTAACAATATAGAAGATTATTCAAATCTGATTGATTTCCTTCTTAAAAGAGCGTACCTATACCCCGAACTAAGCCCTAAAATGGGATTAAGTAATAACTCAATTACCCCCAATGTTTTAATTGAATGGAAAAGAAATGATCCAAGTATCATCTTCAGAAAAGATGATTTTTATAATCAGTTAATTACTGAATATGATTTACTAGAAGTCGATTTTAATACCAAACTTACAGAACTACATAAGTCTATGTATAACTTCAATATATTAAAAACACAGGATGAAGAAATAGAGTGGCTAATTGCTAATGATGAGGGACAAATTTCTTGGGCAATAAATTATTTTAAAAAAATTAAAATGAATATTACCATCCTTGATAACTTTGAAAATATTAATCCATATGACCAACTAGTTTTAATGTTTGATAACATTTCAAGGTCCCCAACCTTAGATCGAACTACTTTTATTACAAAAATGAAGAAATCATGGGCTCAACAAAAGTTCCGTTCAGCTGGAAAAACAAAGAAAAATTATCATCTTCCACTTACTAATGACTGTAAGGAAAAACTGAGCAAACTTAGTGCTCTGTTTAATATGAGTGAAAATAAACTACTCGAGAAATTAATCAATGATAAGTATCAAGCCGAAGCTGTTGATAAAAATGGTAAATTCAAATATTAATTTTATTTCATTTTTAGGGATATAAATATTGATACTGAAAAAAGAGTAAATAATTTTCACAGTTAAACAACTCCAGAGGTAATCTCCCCTTAAACATCGATGTTTAAGGGGAGATTACATTCAGCTAAATTTCTCTGAATTAAATCTTTATGGAGGCAGCGACGGCTCAATAAAGACTTTAGTTGAGTCTATGCATTCACTAATTGGTCCAAATAATCAGACCAAGCCTGCATCATCACAGTACGCTCCTCCAGATATTTTGTACGATTATACGCACGACCATGCATATCGCGCACTTGATGCGCTAACTGCTGTTCTATACGCTCGATCGGAAACTTTAAAATTTCATCCAACAAAGTTCTGGCTGTTGCTCTAAAACCATGCCCAGTCGTTTCACCGTTTTCAAAACCATATTGCTTCAATCGCTTATTAATAGTCGAATCGCTAATTGTCTGACTACTATTCCGCATAGAAACAAAACAATACTCTGAGTACCCAGTTATTTGATAAAGCTCTTTAAACATCTCTAGGACTTGATTAGACAATGGCACAATATGCTGCAAAGCAGTCTGATTCTTGGTTTTTTGAGGCGTATAACTCCACCGTCTATTTTCAAAGTCGATGTCTACCCACTTTGCTGCACGCAACTCCCCAGGGCGCACAAATACATGAGGTAAAATTTTGACTGCATAATCAATAGCAATATCACCACGCCCTAGATTTTTATTGATATTTTTCAATAGCTGCCCCAGCTGTTGCTCATCTGTGATAGCAGCCCTGTGCTTTGTTTTACCCACTTTCAAAATGCCACTAATTTGATCAGCAACATTAAACTGACATAAGCCTAAAGCAATCGCATATCGAAAGACTTGCGATGCCTTACTTCTCATTCGCTTTGCTGACTCTGTTTTACCCTGTCTCTCATACAGTCGGCATACTTCTAAAATTTGGGATGGTGTAATATCGCCGATCGGATATCCTCCTATTGCCGTATACAACTTATCCCAAACAAATTGATTCCTGCGTTGAGTACTTGGCTCGAGCTCTTCTGTCTTACGATATTCATCTGCTATGAATTTAAATGTATTTTTTTGAATTTGCTTTGATTCGTCTTCTCGTTGCTTCTGAATTGCAGGATCAATATTTTGAGCAAGTAGCTCTCTAAACTCACTTCGTTTTGCACGAGCATTGGATAATGTACAACTCGGATAAATACCAATAGCAATAGTGGCTCTTTTCTTCGAAATTGGGCGAACATAATCAAAACGCCAATATGCCCCACCTTTCTTATCTAATAACAGATAAAGACCACCACCATCTGAAAGCTTCATATTTTTTTCAAATGATTTCTTTTGCATTGATATTGCAGATTTAATTTTTGAGTCGGTTAGACTGATCACTAATTTAGGCATCTTTTTACGGTATATTTTTTGCAAAAACGGGATATACCGTAAAAAATACCGTAAAACGTTACGGTATCCTAAAACGCCATCGGACAGCGACAAACAACCCAGTCAAGTAAGTTGCTTATTTTTAATGGTTTTAAGATTTCATCGGATGGGGTAAAACAGGAAATTGGTGCGCTCAGCGGGAATCGAACCCACGACCCCAAGCTTCGGAAACTTGTACTCTATCCAACTGAGCTATGAGCGCGCGTGGCACATCATAGCAAAAAAATAATAAAGTGAAAGCAACTCTTTAGAAATCATTCATTTTTATGCTTAGAGTTTAATCAATGTTCCGAACTTGCAACGCAGTATTCCCTGTAATTTACTTGGTTTATTGTTCAAGATCGCTCACAATAGCCTCACTCTTTATGCTGTGAGAACTTCATGACCGATGCATTACTGATCAGAGATTTGTCCAAAACTTATCGTAATGGCTTTCAAGCCCTTAAGGGAATTAATTTAACCGTACATGAAGGCGAGTTTTATGCCCTTCTTGGACCCAACGGTGCAGGCAAATCGACGACCATCGGGATTATCAGTTCTTTAACCAAAAAGACCTCAGGGACAGTCGAAATTTTTGGTCATAATCTTGATACTCATCCATCATTGGCTAAACAATGTCT
The DNA here is from genome assembly GCF_009939195.1 of Acinetobacter kanungonis. GTDB lineage: Bacteria > Pseudomonadota > Gammaproteobacteria > Pseudomonadales > Moraxellaceae > Acinetobacter > Acinetobacter kanungonis. The sequence goes on from NZ_JAACKC010000001.1 coordinate 438,395, forward strand.
AGGCGTTGTACCGCAAGAATTTAACTTCGGTCAATTTGAAAAAACCTTCGACATATTAGTGACCCAAGCAGGTTATTACGGCATTCCCCGTAAAATTGCAGAACAACGTGCCGAACATTATTTAGAAAAATTAGGGCTGTGGGAAAAACGTAATACTCAAGGTCGTATGCTTTCAGGTGGGATGAAGCGTCGTTTAATGATTGCCCGTGCCATGATGCATGAACCAAAGCTTCTGATTTTGGATGAACCTACCGCTGGTGTCGACATTGAGCTGCGTCGTTCAATGTGGGATTTCCTGACTGAAATGAATGAAAATGGTACTTCAATCATTTTGACGACCCATTATTTAGAAGAAGCGGAAATGTTGTGTCGCCGCATTGCGATTATTGACCGCGGTGTCATTAAAGAAGACACCACCATGAAAGCCTTCCTTAATCAATTACATGAAGAATCTTTCATTTTCGATTTAGTTGAACCGATTCAACCACTACAACTCGAGATTATTGGGGTTCGATTTAATTTAATTGATCCCGTGACTTTAGAAGTTACCATGGATAAAGCCCATACTTTAAACGAGTTATTCCAATTACTCGAAGCACAAGGCATTCAAGTTCGCAGTATGCGCAATAAATCCAATCGACTTGAAGAACTATTTGTCAAACTTGTGGAGAAAAATTTGGAAGGAGCTACACCATGAATATGACTCAAATGCGTGTTGCTCTTTACACTTTAGTTCATAAAGAAGTGCGCCGCTTTATGCGCATCTGGCCACAAACCCTGTTACCACCCGCCATTACCATGAGTCTGTATTTCGTGATTTTTGGTAATTTGGTCGGTTCACGGATTGGCTCAATGGGTGGCTTTAGCTATATGCAATTCATTGTGCCTGGCTTAATCATGATGGCGGTGATTACCAACAGTTATGCCAATGTTTCTTCGAGTTTCTTTAGTGCTAAATTCCAAAAAAGCATTGAAGAGCTGATCATGAGTCCAGTCCCTTTGCATTTGGTACTCTGGGGCTATGTCTTGGGTGGTTTATGTCGCGGCGTTTTGGTTGGTATTATTGTAACCGCCATGAGTCTGTTTTTTACTGACTTATATATTACCAACTGGTTTGTGACTATATATACAGTCATTGTGACTTCTTTATTGTTCTCACTCGGTGGCTTTATTAATGCCGTTTATGCCAAGTCATTTGACGATATTTCTATTATCCCAACCTTCGTCCTGACTCCACTAACCTATTTAGGCGGTGTGTTTTATGCCATCAGTGCCCTCAGCCCATTTTGGCAAAACCTGTCTTTAATTAACCCAATTGTGTATATGGTGAATGCCTTCCGTTTCGGAATTTTGGGTCATAGTGATGTGAATGTTTCGATTTCGCTCACCGTGATTACTTTATGTTGTGCTGTCCTTTACGGTATAGCGTATTATTTACTTTCTCGTGGCTCAGGAATGCGTGAATAATGAGTGTAGAACATTCTTTACTTGGTAAAGACACCCAGTATCCATCAACATATCAACCAGACATCCTTTTCCCTATTGAGCGTGCGCAAGCGCGTTCAAGCTATGCCCATATCGAAGGCATTCAGCAAGGTCAAGACTGGTGGCATGTGTTTGAAATTTCTTGGCTCAATGCGCAAGGTATTCCACAAGTTGCGATTGGTCGTTTAACGCTACCCGCAACATCACCCAATTTGATTGAGTCCAAATCACTTAAGCTTTACTTTAATAGTCTGAACTTTACTCAGTTTGAATCCGAAGCTGCATTTATTGCAACCGTAGAAAAAGATTTGTCGGCTGCCGCAGGTGCAACGGTCACGATTCAACTATTCCAAGTCGATGCACTGGAGATTCATCAGCCTGAAGGCATCTGTATTGATGACTTCGTTCCTGAACGTCTGGAAAATCATCCTGACGCTTCGCTACTTGGCTTTGACAGTGAAAATAGCGAACAAGTTGAGATTCAACTTTATTCACATCTGCTCCGCAGTAATTGTCCAGTCACGGGGCAACCTGACTGGGGTACGGTATTTATCCGCTATCAGGGTAAAAAGCCTTGTTATCGTTCACTTTTAGCCTATATTATCTCCTACCGTCAGCATAATGGCTTTCATGAGCAATGTGTGGAACAGATGTATGCCGATATCTGGCAAAATCTGCAACCTGAAAAGCTGATGGTTTATGCAGCGTATACCCGTCGAGGGGGTTTAGATATCAACCCTTGCCGCGTATCGGATTTAACATGGATGCCTCGCCCCATTCGTTTGGCGCGACAATAAAATGAATAATATTGAGGTTAAATAGCAAATGCCTTTTTTTGGTTTTGTTCCTTCTGAAACACTATTAAATAGTATTCAAACTGGTCAGCAAAAGAAAAATTCGAGTGAAGCACTCTACCCTTTACGTGACCAAACTGCGTTATTGATCAATGATGAAATTATTGATGCCATTTTAACGGAATTGGTGCGTCGTTTCCCGCCTAGCGATAAACGTGACACCGCCGAAAAATTGGCAGGATATGTCAAATCAACCGTTGCCGTGTTGTTAAAACAACTTTTGAGTAAAGCCTCAAATGATGTGGTCAAACAATCGATCGAGTTTTCTGAAAAAAGCTTGTTTAAAGATGCACAAGGTCAATATCGCGTGGGTGAACGTTTAGATGCAAGCTTAGTCACCAATTTAAAAACCGCGTTTGCCGACATTCGTGCAGGTGGCGACACCAATAAAGCAGTTTTGGTCGAATTGTACAAACAGTTCGCAGAAGCGACTGTACGCCATTTTATGAATGATTTTAACAAAACCCTCGATTTGGGCATGATTAAGCGTAAAGCAGCGGATATCGGCTCTGCGGCGGTCATTAAAGCGGTGCATATTGCGATTGATAAAATCTTCCCGCATTTGACCAAAGAAGAACTCACCATTTTAGCAGAGTATCACGATACGCTGTTCCATCATTGATAGAAAATTGAACTATCGGAAACCTAGCTTTTGCTAGGTTTTTTTATTGCTAAATATTGATATACAGCATCTATACACAGGTATAAGGTAGCAGGCGCAAAATACTGCCTAAGACTTTATTCTACCAATATCTTCCATGACTACTCCTCCACAGTCCAAATTCTTACGCCAAGCCCCTCGTGACGGTTTGAGTACAGCTTCATTGCCATCAAAGTGGCACAAATTACATCTCGACCCTTGGTTATGCCTCTATTTACTGTTAACTGCAATATTAGGTTTAACCGTGCTGTATAGTGCATCAGAGCAAGACTGGAGTTTGGTCTCCAAACAAGCCATGAGTTTTACCATAGGTTTTTTTACCATGCTAGGTTTGGCTCAAGTTCCACCAAAGGTATATCAATCTTTTGCACCTTATCTATATATAGTGGCACTGTTCTCCCTGATTGGGGTCAAACTGTTTGGGGAGGTGCGTTTAGGTGCGCAGCGCTGGATTGATATTCCAGGACTCGGCAGTGTGCAACCCAGTGAATTTATGAAAATTGCCATGCCATTAATGATTGCGTGGTTTTTAGCAAGACGTCCCCTGCCCCCAAAAATCAGCCAGATTGGCATATGTCTGATCTTTATTGGCATCCCCTTTATTTTAATTGCGGAACAGCCCGATCTGGGTACGTCATTACTGGTGTTCTCAAGCGGGATTTTTGTTTTATTCCTAAGTGGCTTGTCTTGGCGTTTAATTGCAGCTGCAATCGGACTTGCGGCACTCATCATTCCAATAGCTTGGCAATTTTTACTGCATGATTATCAACGGCAACGCGTTTTTACCCTAATCCATCCCGAAGCCGATGCGCTGGGGACAGGCTGGAATATTATTCAATCCGAAACCGCGATTGGTTCTGGCGGTATTTCAGGCAAAGGTTATCTTTTAGGAACCCAATCTCACCTACATTTTTTACCAGAAGGTCATACCGATTTTATTATTGCAGCATTTTCTGAGGAATTTGGGCTAATTGGCATTATCATATTGATTGTATTGTACTTTGCGATCATTAGCCGAACGTTTCAAATTGGATTAAACAGTTTTCATAACTTTGGCCGTTTAGTGGCAAGCAGTTTTGCTTTGTCATTTTTTGTATATGTCTTTGTCAATGCAGGCATGGTCAGTGGTATTTTACCCGTAGTGGGTGTGCCTTTACCTTTTATGAGTTATGGCGGTACTGCAATTATTACTTTAATGGCCACTTTTGGCGTTGTGATGTCAATTCATACACATCGATAATTTTTTAGGATTTAACCTATATGACACATTTGTCTATTAATAAAAAACTGAAGCGTTTATTTTTACTTATTGGTACATTTTCAGCTACCAGTTTTTGCCAAGCCAATGATTTTGCAAATGATCCTCAATATTCTAGTTTTAAAGAAAAAACCATGCGGAGCTATGGTCTCACAGCCGAACAAGTTGACTGGGCAATGAATGGTTCACGTAATCTTCCAAATATTATCAATATTATGAACCGACCTGGTGAAAGTAAACCATGGTATGACTATAAAACCAATTTCATGGCTGAAAGTACCATTCAGCGTGGCGTGCGCTTTAAAAGCCAATATGCAGACACCTTAAATCGTGCAGAGCAACAATTTGGTGTTCCACAATCGGTAATTCTGGGCATTTTAGGCGTAGAAACAGGTTTTGGTGCCAATAAAGGCAATTTCATTACCCGAGATGCTTTGGCAACGCTCGCATTTGGCTATGAACGCCGCGCAGCCTATTTCCAAGATGAACTGTCTGCTCTGATTGCTTGGACCTATAAAGATGGCATTCCAGCCAATTCTGTCGTCGGTTCTTATGCAGGTGCAATTGGTTATCCCCAATTCATGCCTAGCAACATTCCTAAATATGGTGTGGACTATGATGGCAATGGACATATTGACTTGAGAAATTCAGCTGTAGATGCCATTGGATCAATTGCAAATTATCTATCGCAACATGGCTGGCAACGTAATCAACCGATTGGTTTTGCTGCGCGTTACACAGGTTCAACTCCTGAAACCGTGATTGCTAAAAATTTAGAGCAACCAACACCGTATGGTGTGCTGAAACCACGCGGTATTTCACCGATTAATCCTGTGGTGCATATTGATGATTTAGATCTAGTTAATGTCATCCAACTTGAAGAAAATTATGGTCCAAGTTACTACATTACCTACCCAAATTTCCAAGTAATTACGACCTACAACAAGAGCCGAATGTATGCCACCGCCGTGTGGCAATTGGGCACTGAAATTGCCAGTCGTTAATCGATAATTTAAACAAAATTATAAAAGTCAATCTTTTTTTAAAGCTTAAAGTACGTATTTTAAGCTTTTTTTATATTATGTTACAATACTGTATATTTTTTAATCTAAAAACAATTTAATTACCTACTTTTTGTAACTATTTCAGTATAAAGACTAGACACTTTATTGGTGGCATGAATATTATCCATCTCGTCAAATGTAGTTGCACAAGTGGATAAATTGACTTGTTTGCTTGTATTTCAAGGTTTTATACCTGAATTACTGCTCTGCAAATCGGTCTTTAGGAGATTTTATGCATTCTTCAATGAAATATATTTTAGCTATCGCGACCACGTTCGCCCTGAGTCAATCACAGGCAGAATTGGTCCAGTCATCGTCGTTAAACAATGACAATGATAATTCACGTTTAGCAGCGCGTGTGTTAAACAAAGATGCTCAGAGTTTTAACTCTCACTTTTCAAACTTAAATAGCCTTTCAATTACTGAGAGTTCTGGAGATAAAATCCGTCGCGAAACAATCGCAGCGAAAATTGAGATCCCAGCAGACGAGCCTTCAGTCATTGACAAGTTAAATGATGTTGCGTCAAACACAGTTCGTCAGTTCAGCCAAACAGGTGTTGCTTCATGGTACGGACGCCAGTTCCATGGTCGTAAAACTGCCAATGGTGAAACATTCGATATGAATGCGCTCACTGCAGCACACCGCAGCCTACCACTGAACTGCTATATTCGTGTAACCAACAAGAACAACGGCAAAAGCGTTGTGGTAAAAGTGAATGACCGTGGTCCATTCCATGGCAACCGTGTACTCGATCTTTCTTATGGTGCAGCGAAACAGCTTGGTATCACCAATGCAGGGACAGCAAAAGTAAGCATTGAACGCGTTGCAGGTCCCAACTCTTAATTTCACTGCTGCAAAACATTTGACATAAAAGCCACTAAAAGTGGCTTTTTTTATTTTCTCGTTTATTTAATATGTTATTTTAAAAAAAAGACAAGAAATCGACGACCTCAGGGGGAAAACGATCCAATGACCAAATCAATCCAATGTCTTAATACTTCACATTTAAAAGTTTTAGCTCTGATGAGCACGGTTTTATTGTCTGCATGCAGCTATTCAATCTCCAAACACATCCATCGTGGTGAAAAGTCAGATCCCAAACAGGATGCAACCTTTATTCTGCATGGGGGTCCCATTCTCACCATGCAAGGTGACACCCCCACTTATGTGGAAGCCATGTTGGTTGAAAATGGCATGATTAAATTCACTGGGTCTTTTGATGAAGCCAAACGACTGAATCAGCGTGCACAACGTTTTAATCTAAAGAACAATACGGTGATCCCTGGGCTGATTGATGCACATAGTCATGCGAACAGTGTTGGACTACAACAAACTGTAGCAAATTTATATTCTCCTCCAGATGGTAAAGTGACGGACATCCCTTCTCTCATTCAAACCATGCAGGAATGGAAAAATAAGAATCCTGAATTTATTCAACAATCCTCGGGCTGGATTATTGGTAATGGCTACGATGATGCACAACTTGCAGAACAGCGCCATCCGACAGCGACCGAACTGGATGAAATTTCCACAGAGCAACCTGTCATTATTTTGCATCAGTCAGGACATTTAGCCACAGTCAACCACAAAGCGCTTGAACTGCTTAAAATTGATGCCAAAACACCCAACCCTGTTGGTGGCGTCATCCGTCGCAAAGCAAACTCGAAAGAACCGAATGGTGTACTGGAAGAAAGTATCGTTTTTCACGCCATGATCCAGATTTTCCAACATATGCCGCCTGAGGTGATGGAGAAAATGGCACTAACGGCTGTGCAAACTTATGTGAAAAATGGCTATACCACCATTCAAGAAGGTCGAGCGGATGCAGGTACTTCAGAGTTATGGCGTAATATCGCGCAAAAAGGCAAATTGCCTGTAGATTTGGTGGTCTATCCAGATATCAGTACAGAACAAACCTACATGCTGCAACATGGTACTTCACGGGACTATAAACACCACTATCGCATTGGTGGGGTTAAAATCAGTCTGGATGGGTCGCCTCAGGGTAAAACGGCTTGGCTGACTAAACCATATTTGGTTCCGCCTGAAGGTCAGAAAAAATCTTATCGGGGTTATGCCGCATTCCCACAACAAAGTACAGTTCAAAATCTGATTGATTTAACTTTCCAAAATAATTGGCAAATTCTGGCTCATGCCAATGGCGATGCTGCAATTGACCAGTATTTAACGACCATCGAGAATGCCACCGCTAAATTCCCAGCCCGAGATCGACGTAATGTGATTATTCATGCGCAAACCATGCGCGAAGATCAACTTGATAAAGCCAAAGAACTAAAACTGATTCCATCATTCTTTTCGCTACACACCTACTACTGGGGGGATTGGCATATTCACCAAACTTTGGGACTACAACGTGCCCAGAATATTTCACCAACAGGTTCGGCGCTGCGTAAAGGTATTTTATTTACCGAGCATCATGATGCCCCTGTTATTCCGCCGAATAGCATGATGACCTTAGATACGACGGTCAATCGAGTCACACGTAGTGGCGTCGTGTTAGGTGCCGAGCAGCGTGTCAGTCCTTATCTTGCACTCAAGAGCATGACCAGCTGGGCTGCCTATCAATATTTTGAAGAAGACAGTAAAGGAACCTTGAGTGCTGGGAAATTGGCTGACTTTGTCATTCTTGATCAAAACCCCATGACCGTACCCAGCAATCAAATCAAAAATATTAAAGTGCTCGCCACTTTCAAAGAAGGAAAAGAAGTCTTTCATGCTGCCAACTAAGCCAGCATAAATCACTTAAATGTTCACAGCAGTTTCAAGGTCTCTTTATACTGCTGTGATCCCTATCTCTCCAGCCAAACATCCATCTTAAGCACCAAACTGTCATTTTGACCTCACTTCAATTCTGTTTTATATTTTCGGTTAAATGAAGGAAATAAAAACGACAACACATCACACTTCGCAGGAGCGACTTATGAAAACCGTGACAGAATGGTTCGATGAATATAGCGAAAGTCACCAAAATAAAACCAACAAACTCATTCACTGGTTTTGCGTACCCACAATTCTATTTTCAATTATTGGCATCTTGGCGCATTTTAGCGCTTTGCTCACCGCACTGATTGTGATCTTAACCCTGCTCTTTTATAGCCGCTTGGATATTGTTTTGGCCGTTGCAATGGCTGCACTCATTGTTGTTATGGCATGGCTAATTTACATATTACCTGTCGGTGTTGGTTTTTATATTGCGCTGTTCGTTTTTGCATGGATTGGACAGTTTTATGGGCATAAAATTGAAGGAAAGAAACCTTCTTTCTTTAAAGACCTCCAATTCCTCCTCATCGGCCCAATTTGGTGTATGGATGCGTATCTAAGTAAACTAGTGCCTAAATTAAAAACCCATGCTAGAGCGCAAATGAACGCAATTTAGCGCGCATTTCCAATTTTGACTGTGGAAGAGCCCTTTCTTTAGCTTTTCCACAGTGAATTGATTCAAAAGACCAACATCTCTAATGCATAAAAAAACAGCAAACTTAAAGCCAAACTTAATAAAACCCGACGCAGAAATAAGGACACCAGTACGCAAAAAATCGTCGCATAAAAATAACTATTGCTAGTTAAGGATCGCCACTCACCTGCATCATAAAAAATAATCGGAATACAAATGGCGGTGAGCAAACAAGGCGCCGAATACTTCAACATGCGCTCAAAAAAAACGGGAAACCGAATGGCAACTTTAGGTTCTAAAAACACATAGCGATTAAAAAAAACAATCCCAGCCAACAAGAAAATAAATGCCCAACTCATGCCTTTTTCTCCCAGCGTTCCATATAGACCGCCACACCCATTCCCAGCATGCCCGAAATTAGGATGGCAGCATCAATATGTAAGGCGGTGAGGCAAAGGGAACTGATGATTGTTGTGAGTACCCCCAGCAAACTGACCCAATTTTTTATAAAAGGCACAATAATCGCCACCAGCACAGCAACAATTGAAAAATCCAGATGTAGACTGGATAAATTGGGGATGGTCGATGCTAAATAGATTCCCAACACGCTAAACAGCACCCATGCCAAATAGAAACTTAACCCTGCACCCAGCAGATAATATGGTCGACGCTGTGATTTTCGCATGGCAACCGCAAACAACTCATCGGTTAATAAAAAACCCAAAGGAATACGGTAATAACTCGCCAAAACAGAAATATCCTTGCGCAGCGTAAGTGCATAAATAAAATGCTGACTGGTCAAGAAAAAAACCGTTATTGCAATGGTGATTGCTGTGGCATCGGCCGACCACATTCCCAAACTGACCAGCTGCGCTGCACCAGCAAATACCACTGCCGACATCGCGACCGCTTGAGGGATTGTTAGTCCCGCATCAATTGCCACTGAACCCGCCAAGATACCCCATGGGAGGACTGCAATTGATAACGGTAAAATATCTAAAGCTCCTTGCATAAAATCTTGGGATTTTTGATTCGTTGTAGTATCCAGTTGCTGTTGAGAGAGATCCATAAATTACACATCTTCAAGAACACCCAAATAAAATAAGGGTTCTCTCACTGAGTTTTCTTGTATGAAATTGCTGACTGCTTTCGCTTTTATATTTATAAAGAATAATGAAATGATAGAGATAAGAAATTAAAATCTAAGAATTCAAATATACTCTCGTTTGAATTAACGCAGACTGGTCACATATTGCAAAGGTGTTACCCCCATGGCTTTTTTAAAATGGCGATTGAAATGACTCTGATCTGAAAAGCCACATAAGTCAGCCACCAAGGCAATGTTTTCGCCCCGTTTTAAAAGCTGTTTGGCACGATGTAAACGAAACTGAATTAACCATGCATGCGGCGGTAAGCCTGTATATTTTTTAAATTGACGTAAAAAATGCCAAGGACTTAAACCTGCAGTTTCTGCAAGTTCATTCAATGAAAAGTCTTTTTCAGGCGTACTTGCCAATAAATCCTTGATCATCAAGATTCGATTTTGCGCTTCGGGTAAAGGCAACTCACCCACTTTAATACGGCTATGATGCGACATCAAATACGCCAAAGTGGAGAGATATAAGGTTTGCTTAAACAGTTGATTATCTTTATTTTCTAATAAATCGAATAATAAGCTCAGTTGTTGTGCCAAACCTTCATCATGAATGACAGCATTCGGAAACCACGGCATTGTCCCCGAGGAGTGAAAAAAGTCCTGACTGACATCCTTCAGCATTTCAGGAGTTGGATAAATCGCACGATAACGCCATCCTGTCGCTACCGCAGAGGAGCCCGTATGCACTTCATCCGCATTGACCAAAATAATGTCACCTTTCGGTGCAACATGCAGCGCACCCGTCCTATAAAAAGACTGCGCACCTTCTTCAATCACCCCAATGCAATATCCTTCATGAACGTGTTTGGAAAATTGCTTTTGTACATATGACGCATTCAGCAACTCTAAGCCGCCTAATTCTTGTACATGCTTAAATTTCACAAACTCATGCTGTGTTTCATTCATACAATTGTTCATGCATACCCACTAAGTGCTGACCAATTGCAACATAACATGATTATTTTGGCTGTATAGAACAAAATTGCTGTCTACAATTTTCACTATTGGTAGGCTTTTCCCTGATATTTTAACCAGCCAGCAATATGACGTTGCTGCGGATCATGATGCGTCCAGTGAATCACCCCGCCTTTAGGGTTGTATTCATATTCCCCATAAAATTCAACCACATCTCCTTTCTTTAAATTTTCAATTCGTGGTGCTAAATCAATATTATGTGCCACCAACACAGTTAAACCATTGCTAAGCTCAAGAATAAATTTTTGATGCCGTGAACCCTCATTATCATCCTCTAAAACTGCTTTGACTCGACCTTCGGCATGCACTTGAACATTGCTTTGCTGCTGTTGAAATGCCTGTTGGATTTTTTCACTATCATCCAAAGTTGATTGTGTTTCGGACAGAACCACTGCTGACTGCGTATTATTCAGCTGCGGGTTTTGTTTTTGTTCCCGATCAAAACCTAAATACGCACCAATCAGCACCAGAATGACGATACCGATTCTTAAATTTGTTTTATTCATGTCTTGTTATCCTTTTTATTCGATATAAAAAAAGCCCCAAACGGGGCTTTTTTTTGCAAAATTAGATTATTTTGCAGCAGCTTGAGCAGCAGCAACTTCTTCAGCAAAAGAAAGTTCCGCTTTTTTCTCAATACCTTCACCCACTTCGAAACGAACGAATTGAGCTACAGTTGTACCAGTCGCTTTCAATACTTCAGCAACTTTCTTGTCGTTGTCGATTACGTACATTTGACGCTCAAGAACAACTTCGTTCAAGTATTTCTCAACTGAACCAGTTACCATTTTCTCAACGATGTTTGCTGGCTTACCAGATTCAATCGCTTTCGCTTCAGCAATTTCTTTCTCTTTCGCGATAAGATCAGCAGAAACGCCTTCAGCAGTTACAGCAACTGGGTTGAATGCAGCAACGTGCATTGCAACGCCTTTACCAGTTTCAGCAGAACCTGTGTAAGCAACTACAACACCAATTTTTAAACCGTGTTTGTAAACTGCAAGGTTTTCACCTTCAACAATTTTAGCACGACGTACTTGGATGTTTTCACCGATTTTTTGAACAAGAGCGATACGCGCTTCTTCAACAGTAGCACCATCTTCAAGTTTAAGTTCAGCAATTTTAGCAGCATCAGTTTCGCCAGCAGCAAGTGCAGCAGCAGCAACTTTAGCAGAGAAACCAGCAAAGTTTTCGTCTTTAGCAACGAAGTCAGTTTGGCAGTTTACTTCTAAAAGAATTGCTTTGTTGCCTTCTTGAGCGATAGTGATCGCGCCGTCAGCAGCGATGTTACCTGCTTTTTTAGCAGCTTTAGCTTGACCAGATTTACGAAGGTTATCAATCGCTAATTCGATGTCACCGTTCGCTTCTGTTAATGCTTTTTTACATTCCATCATTGCTAAACCAGTACGGTCACGCAATTCTTTAACCATGCTTGCAGTAATAGCAGTCATGTGAATCTCCTAAAAATCGGTAGAAAATGAATTCTTTTTAGAACAGAAACGGCCCAGAGGGATGCTCATGGGCCGTCTGCATACATGACGCTTACTTTGCCACCATCACATGTCGCAAAAATGACAAGCTTGCGTCAAAACGCATTAAGCCTCGGGAGCTTCTTTAGCAGCTTCGTCGCCTTTTGCTTGTGCATTTGCTTGAGTTTGAGCGTACTCTTTACCAGCAAGGATCGCATCAGCCATAGCAGAAGCGTAAAGTGTTACTGCACGGATCGCATCGTCATTACCCGGGATAACGAAATCAACGTTGTCTGGGTTAGAGTTTGTATCAACGATACCGATTACAGGAATACCAAGGTTTTTAGCTTCTTTAATCGCGATTGATTCGTGGTCAACGTCGATTACGAATAATGCGTCAGGTAAACCACCCATGTTTTTAACGCCGCCTAAAGCACGTTCAAGTTTTTCCATCTCACGAGCGCGTTCTAAAGCTTCACGTTTAGTAAGCTTAGCGAAAGTACCGTCTTGAGATTGAGTTTGAAGGTCTTTTAAACGGTTGATAGATTGGCGAAGTGTTTTCCAGTTCGTCAACATACCACCTAACCAACGGTGATCTACATATGGTTGACCAGCGCGTTGAGCTTGTTCACGGATGATGTTTGAAGCAGCACGTTTAGTACCAACGAACAATACTTTGTTCTTTTTGCTTGCAAGATTGTTAACAAAGTTCAAAGCATCATTTAACGCAGGAACAGTGTGCTCAAGGTTGATGATGTGAATTTTGTTACGAGCACCAAAGATGTATTGACGCATCTTTGGGTTCCAGAAACGAGTTTGGTGACCGAAGTGAGCGCCTGCTTGAAGAAGGTCGCGCATGCTTACGTTGTAATCTGCCATTTTCTTTACCTTAAAGTTTGGGTTAGGCCTCCATATATCCGCATTCTCCACCCTTAAAGGGCACCCAGAGTAATGTGTCGATATATGTGCGGATTTTTACCCATTTGAATCAAATAACTCGTGAAGATATTCACGAAAAAGCATTTGATAAAATGGGCGGCTATTTATACCATAGTCACATACAAATTTCCAAAAGTTTTTAGAGATCATGAACACAACTTATCAAGCTCCCCGTCGATTAATTAAAACTGCCGATGAAATTGAAAAAATGCGCGTGGCAGGACGACTGGCGGCGGAAGTGTTGGATATGATCAAACCGCATATCAAACCAGGGGTCACGACCCTCGAATTAGACACGATTTGTCACGATTATATTGTGAACGTGCAAAATGCGATCCCTGCATGTTTAGGTTATGGCGCGGCACCTGGTCGTCCAGCGTTTCAACATACCATCTGTACTTCAGTCAACCATGTGGTGTGTCACGGTATTCCATCTGAAAGCAAAATCTTGAAGAAAGGCGATATCTTAAATATTGACGTGACCGTGATTAAAGACGGTTTCCACGGCGATACCAACATGATGTACGTGGTGGGTGAAGAAACTTCTATTCTTGCGGACCGTTTATGTAAAGTCGCACAAGAAGCGATGTATCGTGGTATTGCAACGGTTAAGCCGGGTTCAACCATTGGTGATATTGGTTTAGCCATTCAGAAATACGTTGAGTCGGAGCGTTTTAGCGTTGTCCGTGAATATTGTGGTCACGGTATTGGCACGGTATTCCATGATGAGCCACAAGTCTTGCATTATGGTCAAGGCAACAGCGGTATGATCCTTGAAGAAGGCATGACCTTTACCATTGAGCCAATGGTCAATGCAGGTGTATGGCAAACCAAATTACTGGGTGATAAATGGACGGTTGTGACCAAAGATCACAAACTTTCTGCACAATATGAACACACAATTTTAGTGACCAAAGACGGCGTTGAAATTTTAACTGCACGTCCTGAAGAAGATTTATCTCGTTTTCAGACTGAAAACGTGTCATTGGCTTAAAAACTAAGTCAGTGGTCAAAAAGGTCACCTTCGGGTGATCTTTTTTTATCTCCAAAACCAACAAACCAAAACCATTTTATTATTTATTTTTAATTACTTATAAAATATTCAGATCGACCACTTTAAATCCCTATACAGCTTTTTGAAATAACACAATTGATTGACAGGTAACAGAATCATAAAAAAATCACGGTAATTTTCACAATTTTTTAAAAATATTCCTGTTCGAAAACAACAGTTTTCTTTTGCTTCAATATTGAATAATGCCCCTGAATAAAAATGATGAAAAATGGACATGGAGTCCCCTATGCAAAAATCAGGATTGGCGTTTTCAGTCGCTATTGCCCTTATGCCTACAATAAGCCAAGCAAAATCTCCATATTTTAGCCTGCAAGATGGCGAGGGTTTTAAACGCTTCTCTATTTCCGTTGGTGCACTGCACGTTATGCCTCAAGGACAGGCACAACCCTTTCGAGTCAATACTGCTGTTGCAGAAGGTGAAACAGCGAATGTCGGCAGCATTCAAGCACAAACTGTTTTAGACAATATTCGCCCAGACAGCGAAGTGAATCCCCTACTCAAAGCAACACTTGAAGGTTTGGCAGCAATTGATGCGCCTGTACCTTCAAGCCTAAGTGGTACTGCTGAAATACACGGTTTGAGTCAATGGGATAATGCAGGTACTGGACTTAAAGCCGACGATGTCACCACTTTAGGTATTATGAGCAATTATTTCTTTACGGACCATGTCTCTTTAGAGGTGAAAGCGGGCATTCCCCCCAAAGTTGATTTACAAGGTCAAGGAAAAATCTATGCACCCTTTTCAGCGATTGCCAGTCCATTGGGGAGTGCTTTGGGACAACTCGAATTAGAAAACGATATTTTAATTACCGACCTGTCTGCTCATGGAGCTGCCGCTTCAGCTCGAGCATGGACCCCTGCATTTGAATTGCAATATCACTTTGGCAAAACTGGGGTGAATAAATTTCGTCCCTATATTGGTTTGGGCGTGATGTATGCCTATTTCAATGAACTTGAAATGAACCCACGTATTGAACAGGATTTAATTGCCGCAGGTCATATGATTGCCAATATTAAAGAAGGTCATGCGGGCGCATCTTTGGAAGCTAAAACCAGTTCAGCCAATCCTCAAGTGGATCTTGAAGCCTCCGATGCCTTTGCACCGATTGCCACTGTTGGATTCACCTATGATTTTAATGCCAATTGGTTTGCTGTCGGCTCGGTCAGTTATGCACAGCTCAGTAATGACACCACCATTACAGTAACCGATGCCAAACTCGGTGAACTGATTCGCTCCAAAGCCAATATAGAAATCAATCCGATTCTGGCCTATGCAGGGATAGGTTATCGCTTTTAAAGCTCATACCACAAATACTTCATATTTATATGATATTTATTTAAATATTCTAAATGTAGTGAAATATCTATGTGGTTTTACCCAGCGCATTCATTCTCTATAGTGCATTGTTATGATGCACTTTAACTGAATACGTTAAAGAATGAATTATTTTTGATCAAATTTCATTCATCTATATTTAAAAAATCTCATCTCACTGTTTAGCCTTATATCAATTAATTTTCATGAGTATAATCAAGTATTTAATCGCAGTATGGGCTGAATAAAGGTTCAATTAGCAATTTTGGCATATTGCTTGCATTTTAATCTACAAGATGAATCAACGCAGATTCACACAGTAAATAGACGGCCAACGATGTCCGTTCTGATCGGATTACAAGTCTCTCGAAAAGCTTGTAAACAAAATGACGCTCAGTTCAGGGGATGGTTATGTCTTCAACAATAAACAGCGACGCTAAAAAAGCGACTCAAATTAAACTTTTCAGTTTCTCTACACCTGCGATGCGTGCTTTCCATATGTCATGGTTAGCATTTTTTGTCTGCTTCTTTGCATGGTTCGCCTGTGCACCATTGATGCCTGTGATTAAAGGCGAATTCAATTTAACCAAAGATCAAATTGCTAATATTAATATTGCGGCAGTTGCCATCACGATTTTAATTCGACTGATCGTTGGACCCTTGTGTGATAAATATGGACCCCGTAAAACCTACACCGCACTGTTACTCTTAGGCAGTATTCCTGTGTTTGGTGTTGCTGCAGCCAATACTTATGAATCCTTTTTATTTTTCCGTTTGCTAATTGGTGCGATTGGTGCAAGTTTTGTGATTACGCAATATCACACCAGCGTAATGTTTGCGCCGAATGTGGTGGGTACAGCCAATGCAGCTACCGCGGGCTGGGGCAACGCAGGTGGTGGTGCGACTCAAGCCTTAATGCCACTGATTTTGGGTGCAATCTTAATGTTTGGCGTTGAGCAAACCATGGGCTGGCGCATTGCCCTCTTGGTACCAGGCGTAATGATGGTGATTGTCGGGATCTTATACTGGAAATTCACACAAGACTGTCCACAAGGTAACTTTAAAGAACTCCGTGCACAAGGTATTGAAGTAGGCAGCGGTAAAAAAGGCAGCACCGCTATTCTTTTACAAGCTGCGCGTAACTATCGCGTCTGGATTCTATTTGTTTCATATGCTGCTTGTTTTGGGATTGAGATCTTTATCCATAACATTGCAGCCATGTATTACACCGAACACTTCAACATGGGGCTAAAAGAAGCAGGACTTGCTGCGGGGATCTTCGGTTTATTGGCACTGTTTGCGCGTGCCTTAGGCGGCATCGTTTCAGACAAAGTCGCAATTGCAAAAGGCTTAGATGGACGCACCAAAGTGCTTTTTACCTTTGTTTTGCTTGAAGGCTTATTCTTAATCCTGTTCTCTCAAATGAATACCGCGGTATTGGCGATTATCAGCATGACAGTATTTGCACTGTTCACCCATATGGCGTGTGGCGCAACTTATGCACTGGTTCCGTTTATTGACCGTGATGCCTTAGGCGGTGTCGCTGGGATTATTGGTGCGGGTGGTAATGTCGGCGCAGTGGCAGCAGGTTTCCTACTTAAAGGACTGTTAGATGTACAAACCTGCTTGTTTATCTTAGGCGGTTTGGTCACTTTGGCTGCCTTTAGTGTCATCTTAATTCGCTTCACTGTCGAACATAAAGCAAAAGAAAAACAACTCTTTGAACAGGCTGTTCTCGAACGCAACAGCATGGCTTAAATCTTCCAAATTTGGGGAATGGTAGAGCACTCGTCTCCTTCCCCCATCTTCCTTGCTCAAAATCTTAGACCTTTATACTTCAGGGAATTTCAATGAAATTACGTATGCTCTCTGTGCTTTCGCTCGCCCTCATTTCCTTAAATTCGGCGTCCGCTGCTGATGATTTCTTTTCCCAAACCAAATTTGGCTTGGACACGCGCTTACGTTATGAAATGGTCGATCAAGACAATCAATTAGAAAATGCAGATGCTGTTACGCTTCGTATTCGCCCCTCCATTCAAACGGGCAGTTGGCATGGTTTCAGTGGCTTTGTGCAAGGTGAAGGCACAATTGAATTAAATGATCGGTTCAACAGCACACGAAATGCAGAAACAACCTATAGCAGTGTGCCTGATCCTGAAAACCTGCAACTGAATCAGCTCTATTTAAAATATGTCAGCAATCCAAAACTGGATTTAACCCTAGGTCGTCAACTCATTAATCTGGATAATCAGCGTTTTGTTGGTTCGGTCGCATGGCGTCAAAATGATCAGACTTTTGATGCTATAGCGCTGAATCTCAAACCACTGACCAATGTCGGGTTGTATTATGCTTATATCAATCAAGTGAATACGATTTTTGGGAGTGAAAATCCTGAACCTAAATATGTGCGGGCACAGGTTGGCGAGCAAGACAGTGATATTCATTTGATTCAAGCCAAATGGAATTACACGCCTGCCTTGAATATGACTGCTTACGGTTATCTTATGGATTTTAATGATCTAGCCGCATGGTCCAATCAGACTTATGGACTGCGTGTGACAGGAAAAGTCAAAAATCTGCGTTATGTTGCTGAGTATGCCAAGCAATCCGACTATGCTGATCAGCCGATTGCTTATGATGCTGACTATTACACGGTAGAACTGGGATACAGCCTCGCAGCTAGCAATCCTTTGGGTGAAGTCGCACTGGGTTACGAAGTTCTTGGCAGTGATCATGGTCAAATGGGTTTTCAGACGCCATTGGCTACCAAACACAAATTTAATGGCTGGACAGATGTTTTTCTAAATACCCCTGCCAACGGTTTAACTGATCTCTATCTCAGTTCAAACATAAATATTCTGCGCCAAGGGAAATTGGCTACGGAATACCATCATTATCGTAGTGATGAACACAGTCTGGATTATGGACAAGAATATGCCGTGTCATTTAGCCATCCACTCCCTCTAAAAGGTCTCTCTGCACTGGCTAAATTTTCAAGCTATCAAGCTGAAGATTATGGGGTAAATACCGATAAATTCTGGCTACAACTGGATTACAAATACTGATTGAATGCTCCGTCCGTTCTACGCTAATAACGGATGGAGCCTACTTTATTACACTTTTCAAATATTTCATTCAAATATCGAATTTTATCGATCTATTGCGTACAATATCGAGCAATCCTCATTATTGTCGTGCAAAAGCTGCTATGTCTGATAGTCAATTTTCCAAGCCATTGATTTA
The DNA here is from genome assembly GCF_009939195.1 of Acinetobacter kanungonis. GTDB lineage: Bacteria > Pseudomonadota > Gammaproteobacteria > Pseudomonadales > Moraxellaceae > Acinetobacter > Acinetobacter kanungonis. The sequence continues at coordinate 457,302 of NZ_JAACKC010000001.1, forward strand.
TATGCTCATCGGAAGTGCAATTATTTTGGCACTTTCATTGGGTGTAAGACATGCTTTTGGTCTGTATTTGGTTCCCATGAGCCACGAGTTTGGCTGGGGGCATAATGTTTTCAGTTTGGCCATTGCCCTACAAAACCTGATTTGGGGTGCGGTACAGCCTGTCACGGGTGCTTTTGCGGATAAATATGGCAGTAAAATCGTGGTAACAGTGGGCGGTGTGCTCTATGCCATCGGGTTGCTGTTGATGTCAGTCAGTTCAACAGGCTTCATGCTGAATGTCAGTGTGGGATTGATTTTAGGTTTGGCATTGTCTGCAACCTCTTTCCCCGTGTTACTTTCTGCGGTTGGACGTGCAGCACCGCCCGAAAAACGCAGTCTTGCCATGGGAATTGCCAGTGCCGCTGGCTCCTTTGGGCAATTCATTATGTTGCCATCGACCTTGTTACTCTTACAAAGCATTGGCTGGTCTGCCGCTTTGGTCGTGAGTGCCATTCTAATTGCGCTCATTGTGCCACTGGCGTGGATGCTTAAAGCACCGATGTATGTTGCGCCAAATGCCCAAGCATCTGCTGCTCCAGCACTGACATTTAAACAGATTCTCAACATTGCCAAAGCACATAAACCATTTTGGTTCTTGGCTTTAGGCTTCTTGGTCTGCGGCTTTCAGGTGGTATTTATTGGCATTCACTTACCAGGCTATTTAATAGATCACGGCTTTGATGCCACCACTGGCACCATCTTCCTTGCCTTGGTGGGATTATTTAATATCTTCGGGACTTACGGCGCGGGCTGGTTAGGCGGCAAATTTTCCAAACCGAAACTACTCATGGGCTTATATGCACTGCGTGGTGTTGCCATGATTGCCTTTTTAGCTTTACCACTCAGCACTTGGACCGTGTATAGCTTCGGCATCATTATGGGGCTATTATGGTTATCTACCGTGCCGCTGACCAATGGTATTGTTGCCAATATGTTTGGCATTCGCTATTTGTCGATGCTGAGTGGAATTGTGTTCTTTACCCATCAAGTCGGCTCATTCTTTGGTGGCTGGCTTGGCGGTGTCAATCATGACATGACAGGCAATTATCAGGCGGTCTGGATGATTTCAATTGCGCTTAGTGTCTTGGGTGTCTTGGTGCATTTCTTTGTCGATGAAAAGGCGGTGGTTCATGAATAATCCATCTCTATTTTGGCTAAAGACTTCGATCAGTGTGGTCGTATTGGGTCTGATCATTGCGGCCATTGCACTCTGGTCACAAACCCCACAACTGTTTGAATACTTTAACCAAGCCTTTTGCCCGCATTAATCTCTTAAATCGCTCACTCGATTTTTCATAAACTCAGCATTTATTGTTATTTCAAAAAATGCTGAGTTTTTCATAATTTAAAACAACAATAAATTTAGAGCTACAATAATGACCAGCCTGACTCAACTCTCTCAAGCCATTCATGATGCACCGCAATGGCATATTCCCGATGCCTTTCAAGCGAGTAATGAAATTCAAATTACCCCATTGAAAGACCAAGCTTTAGGTGCAGTGGTGACAGGCTTAGATGCACGCAAAGCCCAATCTGGTGAAACCATTTATCGGCTCAAGCAAGCTTTAGCAGAACACCTCATTTTAATCTTTAAACAACAAAGTCTGGATGATCTGCAATATTTAGCTTTTGCCAGTTATTTTGGCGCAATTTTCAGCCCAAGTGCTGACAATCCTGTTCTGGCAAGCCAATCCGATACAGGCACACCGCCCGATGTAGTGCCTGTTTCAAATGCAGTGGGGCAAGGCGACTACACTGGTCATGGCGAACTCAGCCCACATGCAGATCATCAATGGACACCTTTACCATCATTTGGTTCATTACTGTATGCGATTGAGTTACCTCAATCTGGCGGTGAAACCAGCTGGTATAACACCATTCAAGCCTATGATGCGCTGGCGCCTGAACTCAAAGCCCTTATTGATCAGCTTCAACTCATCACTTATAACCCGTTTGTCAGAGCCAACAGCAATAAAGGTTCGGACAACTATTCCAATAATAGCCCTTATTATCGCTTTAAGGATCAACCTATTTTAGGACATGCCTATCCGCATCCTCTTGTCCGCACTCATCCTGAAACGGGACGTAAGGCCTTGTGGTTAAATACCCGCTCAGAAGTGGAATTGCTTAATTATGATGATGTCGCAGGCAGTGCACTGATCGCACAACTGCGCAAACACATCTTAAAACCTGAATTTCGTTATGATCATGCTTGGGAAACAGGCGACATTGTGTTTTGGGATAACCAAGTGACCTTGCATTCTCGAACGCCCTTCCCCTCAGATCAGCGTCGCCTGTTAAAACGCATCAGTCTGGCAGGTGCTCGCCCTTTTTAGAGCTTTGGATATGTGTTCTTGAAATAAAAAAAGCCCATCATCAAGATGGGCTTTTTACAGAGACCTAATTACTTAGAACAAACGGTTCATACCATTTAAGGTCGCTACACGGTAAGCTTCCGCCATGGTCGGATAGTTAAATGTGGTTTCCACAAAATACTTGATAGTATTGTTTGGACTATTCATCACGGCCTGACCAATGTGAATAATTTCCGCAGCATTATTACCAAAGCAATGTACACCTAAAATTTCCAAGGTATCGCGGTGGAATAGAATCTTTAATTCGCCCACGGTATCGCCTGTAATTTGCGCACGTGCCAAGTGACGGAAAGACGCTTGACCCACTTCGTACGGAATTTTCTCTTCCGTTAACTGCTGTTCATTCTTACCAATTGAAGAAATTTCTGGAATGGTATAAATCCCTGTTGGAATATCTACCACAGGCTGAACACCTTCTTCACCGCTCATGTTTGCACCCGCACAACGACCTTGGTCATAGGCAGCAGAAGCCAATGAAGGCCAGCCAATCACGTCACCCGCAGCGTAGATGTTTTCAACTTCGGTTTGGTACTGATCATTCACCATGATTTGACCGCGGCTGTTTGGGGTAATCCCAACATTCTCCAGCCCTAGACCATCGGTATTGCCTGAACGACCGTTACACCACAAAATCGCATCGGCTTTAATTTTCTTGCCGCTGAGCAAGTGCATCACCACGTGATCATCAAAAGTTTCAAGGTGATCAATCTGTTCGTTATGGCGAATCAACACACCCTGCTCACGTAAGTGATATGACAAGGCATCAGAAATTTCATCATCTAAATAGCTGAGCAATTTCATTTGGGTGTTGATCAAATCAACTTTGTGATCTAGACCAATGAAGATAGACGCATATTCACAGCCAATGACACCAGCGCCATAAATAATGATTTTCTGAATTGAGAAATCCAAATCCAAAATTTTGTCTGAATCAAATACACGTGGGTGATTGAAATCCAACATTGCTGGACGGTATGGACGGCTACCCGTCGCAATCACCAACTGTTTAAACATGATGGTTTCTTTTACCCCTTCAGAGGTAAACACCAATACTGTATTCGCATCTTGGATATACGCACGACCGTGGAAAATATCAATTCTATTACGGTCATAAAAGCGTGAGTGGGTATCGACTTGTTGTTGAATCACTTTGTGCGCATTACGCAACACTTGCTTCATGGTGAACTGTTTCCAATCCCCAACTTTTTGGAACATTGGATCACGTTGGTAACGAATAATGCTCGATACCGTTTGACGTAAAGCTTTACTTGGAATTGTCCCAACGTGGGTACAGTTCCCCCCTAATTGCTCACGCATATCAATAATTGCAACACGCTTGCCCGATTTGGCAAGTTTCATTGCCGCGCCTTCACCAGCAGGGCCCGAACCGAGAACAACCGCATCGTATTTTACGAAAGTTCCACTAACGACCTCTTTCTTACGTGGCATTCAACGCTCCTTTTCTATAAATCTGTGTCTATTTTCGCTCTATTATGACTGAAAATAGGTGACTTTGCTGTATTTCATAGTCATATATTGAGTGATAACGACATTTAGAAAATGAATAGTGTTTTCGCCCTATCAATGTGCAATTCCGTTATAATGTGGTCATATCTCTCCGTGTAAACAGTGGAATAGTTGAATATGTCTGAAAGCCGTAAACCTGAACAGGGTGTTAAACTTCGTGGTGCAGAAAAAGTCTCACGTATTCCTGTCAAAGTTGTTCCTACGGTTGAAGTGCCTCGCAAGCCAGACTGGATTCGTGTCAAGATGACAGCGCCTGAGGAAGTTCAACGCATTAAAACAACACTACGTGCGCAAAAATTACATACCGTTTGTGAAGAAGCAGCTTGCCCGAATTTACCTGAATGTTTCGGTGGTGGTACAGCAACCTTCATGATCATGGGCGACATTTGTACCCGTCGTTGCCCGTTCTGTGATGTTGCACATGGTCGTCCAAATGCGTTAGACCCAGATGAACCACGCCATATGGCAGAAACCATTGCAAACTTAGGTTTAAAATATGCCGTAATTACTTCGGTAGACCGTGATGATCTACTGGATGGTGGTGCTCAGCACTTTGTGGATTGTATTAAAGAAGCACGCAGCTTAAGCCCGAAAACCTTGTTGGAAATTTTGGTGCCTGACTTCCGTGGTCGTATGGATATTGCTTTACGCATCATGACGGAATGTCCACCAGATGTGTTTAACCACAATATTGAAACTGTGCCACGCTTGTATAAAGCCATGCGCCCAGGTTCAGATTACCAGCACTCTTTAACGCTACTTAAAATGTTTAAAGAATATTGCCCTGATGTGCCAACCAAATGTGGTTTGATGGTGGGTATTGGTGAAACTGAAGAAGAAGTGATTGCGTTATTAGACGACTTACGTGCCCATGATGTGGACTACGTAACCATCGGTCAATATTTACAGCCTTCTAAAGAACATGCACCAATTGACCGTTTTGTCAGCCCAGAAGAGTTTGAACGCTATGCAGAGCATGGTCGTAAACTTGGATTTAGAAATATCTGGTCTGCACCTATGGTACGTTCAAGCTATTTTGCAGACCGTCAATACTATGGCGAACCAGTACCTGAGGTACGTCGTAAAGTTGATCCTGCCAAAAAAATTGCAGTACAAACCATTGAAGCTTAATTAAAGCTAAAATTGAAAAAACCCTTTAAATTTAATATTTAAAGGGTTTTTTATTGCCTAAAACTAATACATAGATGCCTGATCCTAAATCCAATAAACATTAAAACTGTAGAAAAATTCATTCACTTCAAAACGTACTTGGTACCCCAATTGAGTCAATTCAGCCGAAAGCTCCCGAATCTCATTTAAGGGCAAATGTTTCGGTAAAACCGCAAACACGGCCGTATTTCCTTGCTGGGCGCTTTCTTCTATTAATTTGGCAAGCCGTTCTTTATATAAATTGATATCTAACTTGGCAGTTGCGGAAAGAATTTTTGCCTGATCTGCTGTGATAAAACTCATCGTTGTTCTCATTATAGTGATGCGTAATTTTTAATCATAGCAAATGAAAAATAGAGAAACGAGAGATTTCGAATGACATTTTTCCTAAATCATCAAGTTCATTTCCTGTGCAAGACTGAACAACATACGACCTTAAAATTCACCATTCCTTACATCTCCTAACGCATTATCAACAGCATAAAATTGCTTAATTTATGATTAAAAAATAAACTAATCATATAACAAAAAAATGGAGCATAAGAATGATCCTTCGAAAGAAACAACTCCTGACCACTTTATTCATGTCGGTTTGCTTGCTACAAACACCCATGCTTTTGGCGGCAAGTGATATGCGCACTGAACAAGTCCAATTTAAGAAAGGTACCTCAAGTGCTGTGATTTCTTCCTCCATCAAAGGCTATGAAATTGTGGACTATGAACTCCGTGCGAATGCAGGACAAGTCATGAATACCAGTTTAGCCACCAAGCATGGCGCCACCTATTTCAATATTTTGGCACCAGGGGAAAATGAAACTGCCATGTTTGTAGGTTCTTCAAGTGGTAAACAATTTGAAGGCGTCTTACCTAAAACTGGCATATATAAGATTCGTGTATATATGATGCGCTTAGCAGCACGTAGAAATGAAGTTGCCCCCTATCGCCTAGAAATAATAATTAGTGGCAAGGCGACGCAAACCACCTCACATGATGCCAAAGTGGCAGGTACCCCCTACCATGCGACTGGTAAAATTCCATGCACTGCAATGTCTGGACAACCGATGGGAACTTGCCAATTTGGGGTAATACGCCAAGGCAACGGTAATGCTTTAGTTACAGTGACACATAACAATGGCAAAAAACGCGTCATCATTTTCCAAAATGGTCGAGCTACTGGATACGATCAGAGTCAGGCTGATAATCCAAAATTTAGCAGCAGTAAAGATTCCGACCTAAATATCATTAAAATTGGCTCGGAACGCTATGAAATTCCTGATGCCGTGGTTTATGGCGGATAACTCAGGATTGAGGAGGTTTCTATGCATTTTCTAGCAAGCCTATTGGTGGGGAAACCTCTTTCTATTTTCTTAATTGCGGTTGCATTTTTTATTGCATATTTGATCGTTCGTAATTTTAGCCACAGACGGCGTGCCAAATATTTGGGTATCACGACCATCTTCTGGCTACTCTATGCTGCATGGGAATTACTGATTCAAATCAAAACACCAGATGCCGATATCCGTGTCGATCTACTGGTGATTTGGCCTGTGATTTTTGTTCTGTCCCTGTTTTCAATTATTCTGTTGCTTTTTAAATGTGAAAAATAAAACTGAAATCCCTACACAAAAAAAGAACCAGTCGTTGCCGACTGGTCAAGGAAAAAACGACGACTCCATCTTAAGAAAGATCAATCCTTAAATGGCTGTATGAAGTCATTGCGAATGAATATTTTGATTATTGTGCGGTGTATCCACCATCCATCACCACAGCTTGGCCTGTAATGCCTGCACCTTTGTCACTGGCTAGGAAAATGGCATAGTCGGCAATTTCCTCTACGTTCAATAAACGTTTTTGTGGAACCATCGCCAAAATCACATCTTCAAGTGCAGAGTCCAAACTTACATTACGTGTTTTAGCCAAATCAGCAATTTGACCGCGTACCAACGGTGTATCCACATAGCCTGGGCAAAGTGCATTCACGGTAATGCCATCACGAGCACATTCTAAAGCGGCAACTTTGGTTAAACCAATCACACCATGTTTCGCACTGTTGTAACCCGCTTTGCCAGCAAATCCAATCAAGCCATTAATCGAAGCCATGTTAATAATACGACCCGATTTCTGCGCTTTCATAATAGGAAAGGCATGCTTGATGCCAATAAAAGAACCCGTCAACATCACCTGAATCAGTTTTTGATAGACTGCGGTTGGAAAGTCTTCAATTGGGGCAACGTGCTGGAAACCTGCATTATTAATCAGAATATCCAAAGTCCCGAAAGTCGCTTGGGTTAACTCAATTGCAGCTTGATACTGTGCTTCATCGGTTACATCACAAGGTGCAGAAAGTGCCTGAAAACCTTGTGCTTTTAGTGCATCTGCTGTTTCCTGACATTTTTCTGCATTCATGTCTGAAATCACCACTTTCGCACCTTCTTGGGCAAATTTTTTGGCAATTTCCAAACCAATTCCACTGGCCGAACCTGTAATAAATGCAACTTTATTTTCTAACTGCAAACTCATTACTTACTCCTTTTAGGCCTGAGCTAAATAAATAGGCACAGGCGCTATCAATCTGATCTTAAACAATGCCGAAAATCGTAAATGCTGCAATCACCACAAATACTGCTGTGGTTTTAATAATGGTGACAGCAAAGATATCTTTATACGATTGCTTGTGCGTTAAGCCTGTCACCGCAAGCAAGGTAATGACTGCACCATTATGCGGTAAAGTGTCCATACCCCCTGATGCCATAGACACCACACGGTGCATCACTTCTGGTGGAATACCTGCCGCCAAAATCGCTGCGTTGTATGTATCCGCCATCGCACTCAAGGCAATACTCATACCGCCCGAAGCAGAACCCGTAATCCCCGCCAAGACCGTCGTGGTCACTGCACCATTCACCAATGGATTGGTAAAGGTTGAGCTTAAACCATGACTAATCAAGGCAAAACCTGGTAATGCCGCAATAATGGCACCGAAACCATATTCAGAAGCCGTGTTCATCACCGCAAGTAAAGCACCGCTGATACTGGTGTTTACCCCATCTTTGAATTGCTCAATAACACGTTTGTAGTCATATAAAAATGCACTGATAATGCCGACAATTAATGCCAAGCCAACCGCCCAAATTGCACCTGTTTTAGCTACATCTACAGTGTAGTTCGCCAAACCAATGGCATTGAAATCAAAGCCATTTGGATACCATTTTGGAATAGCCGTGGATAAAAACTTGTTCATCACAGCAACTAAAATGAGCGGAACAAAAGCCAGAGCTTGACGCGCTTTAGAACCATTCGGTGTATCTAAAATATTCGATGTTGTTGCAGTAGATTCAGATGGTAGCTGTTCACTGGCAAATCCTGCATAGCCCTCACCTGCTTGTGCAGCTACACGACAACGCCATTGTAGGTACAACAAACCCATACATAGAACAAAAATGGCACCAATAATCCCAAGAAATGGCGCTGCATAAATATTGGTTCCAAAGAACGTGGTTGGAATCACGTTTTGAATTTGTGGCGTACCCGGTAAGGCATCCATGGTAAAAGTAAATGCACCAAGTGCAATGGTTCCCGGAATAAGACGTTTTGGAATATTCGCTTCTTGGAACAATTGGTTTGCAAATGGATATACAGCAAACACCACCACGAACAAGCTCACACCGCTATAAGTCAAAATTGCGCCTAACAATACAACCGTTAAGATTGCACGTTTAGCCCCAATTAAACTAACAATGGTTTTCGCAATTGAGGAGGCAATCCCCGACATTTCCACCACTTTTCCGAAAATCGCACCCAGCAAGAACACCAAGAAGTAATCTTTAATGAAGTTCACCATCTTGGGCATGAACACGCCTGAATAGAATGGCAATACATGGTTGGGTGCAATTAAAAATACAGCAAGCAAGGCACAGAGGGGTGCCATGAGAATGACCGAAAATCCTTTATAGGCTGTGTACATCAACAAGCCTAAAGACAGCAGGATGACAAATAAATCCCACATATTCTTTTCTCCCTGATAAAGAATACATAAGGGTGCACACATTGCGAAAACAATGTGATAGACCTTTATTTTTTGACCGAAAAATATGCTTAATTTTATTAAGAGTTATCCTAAACCCTTTATAAAAACGACAAGCAGAAATATTTTTTACTACCACTTATAGTATTTAAAAAAATATCATCAAAAAATAAAAAAACAACATTTAAATAGAATATATAATAAGATTAAATATATATAATTATCTATATCAATCACTTAAAGATGAAAATAAAATCACATTTATAATATATTTAAAAATATGATTAATTGTTTTAAAAAACTCATTAATCATATTTTTATAATACAAAAACACCCCAAGTTAATATTAAAATTTATTATAAACATTAAAGCATAAATAAATTTAATCTCCTGTAACTGCATTGTTTTTTTTGCTTTTCATGTGAAAAAGGATCAAAATTAAACCAGCTTGCTTTCTTCGCCTAACCCCCTTGGTACCTTTCTGCTCATGACCTTAAAACAATTAAAAGCCTTTCTTGCCCTCGCACGTAGTTTGAACTATGCCAATGCATCGAATGAATTACATCTGAGTCAGTCTGCCTTGAGCCTAACCATCAAAACCCTAGAGGAAGAATTGGGTGGGAAATTATTTAAGCGTAATACACGTCGGGTCGAGCTTACCTTTGAAGGAAAATCACTGATTCCCTATGCCAAAAAGTTACTGGCGAATTGGGAGGACATGGAGAAAGACGTCAAACAACGTTTTAAGTTACAACGTGGCACGCTCAGTATTGCCTCTATGCCCTTTGTCACACATGCCATCATGCCCAATGTGATTCAAAACTTTTTAACCTTGCACCCGAACATCAATTTTTCAATTCATGACATCACCAATGAAAAAATTATTGAAAATGTGCTGGATGGCATTTTTGAACTTGGCATCTGTTTTGAACCACAACAGGTCGACACCTTAGAATTTCTACCCTTGTTCAATGAAGACTTTCTTGCACTATTGCCCAAAAATCACCCTTTAGCCGACGCTAAGTCGCTGACGTGGAAAGCGCTTTGCGACAATCCTTTTGTAACTCTGCAACAACCCTCGATTGTGCGTCATTTGATTGAAGAAAACTGTACTAAAAACAATATTCAACTGGACTTAAAATTGGAATGTCACCAAATCAGTTCCTTATCCAGTTTTGTTGCGCTCGGCATTGGGGTCAGTGTGATTCCACGTCATTTCCAGCAATTTATTGATACTGAAAAAAATGTGCTGATTGAATTACAAGATCAGGACTTGATTAAGCCTGTTGGAATTATCTATAAAAAGAATTTTGAGATTTCCAATATTACGGCACAGTTTATCGAAACCCTGAAACAGTACAATTACAATAATCATATATAAATTAATGTATTAGATTAAATAAGCCGATTACCCCATGCACATACTCATTCTTAAATTACAAGATTCAGCCGTCGTTTATGCTGAATCTTGGCTGTTTTTTGCGCCATTATTGAGTTTTTCTGATTAACTGTTTGAAATTTTCAACTTCATTCTCCGCCAGTACGATGCTAATAATGAGTGCATACAAACCTAAGGGATTTAGAGAAGTTGATATGAATAAGTTATATTCAAATGCCACACTTGCTTTGCAAGATGTCGTTAAAAATGGACAAACGATTGCAGTTGGTGGTTTTGGCTTATGTGGTATTCCTGAAGCCTTGATTGAAGCACTCAAACAAACTGGGGTAAATCAGCTGACCTGTATTTCCAATAATGCAGGCGTGGATGATTTCGGTTTAGGCAAACTCTTACAAACCAAACAAATTAAAAAAATGATTTCATCTTATGTGGGTGAAAATAAAGAATTTGAACGCCAATATTTAAACGGTGAACTTGAAGTTGAACTCACTCCACAAGGGACACTGGCCGAAAAGCTACGTGCTGGTGGTGCAGGCATCCCTGCTTTCTTCACACAAACAGGTGTAGGCACCCTGATTGCCGAAGGCAAAGAACAACGAGAGTTTGACGGTAAACCCTATATTCTTGAAAACGCATTAACGGCAGATGTCGCCTTGGTTAAAGCCTACAAGGCGGATAAAGCAGGCAATTTAATCTTCCGTAAAACGGCACGCAACTTTAATCCAGAATGTGCAATGGCGGGTAAATTTACCGTGGTTGAAGTGGAACAGGTGGTTGAAATTGGCGAACTTGATCCAGATGACATCCATTTACCGGGCATCTATGTCAATCGCATTATTTTAAATGCCACCCCAGAAAAACGCATCGAACAATTAACCATTAAGCAGGAGGCTTAATCATGGCTTGGACACGCAATGAAATGGCTGCACGTGCTGCGCTAGAACTCGAAAATGGATTTTATGTCAATCTTGGGATTGGTTTACCGACATTGGTTGCCAACTATATTCCAGAAAACATCAATGTCTGGTTACAGTCTGAAAATGGTTTATTGGGCATTGGTGAATTCCCAACTGAAACAACAGTGGATGCCGACCTGATCAATGCAGGCAAACAAACCGTTACTGCACGTAAAGGTGCTGCCTTTTTCTCTAGCTCTGAATCTTTTGCCATGATTCGTGGTGGTCATGTCAACATTGCCATCTTGGGTGCTATGGAAGTATCTGAACAGGGCGACCTAGCCAACTGGATGATTCCAGGCAAGAAAGTTAAAGGCATGGGCGGTGCAATGGACTTGGTTGCTGGGGTACAAAAAGTGGTTGTTCTGATGGAGCACTGTGCCAAAGATGGTAGCCCTAAAATTGTAGCGCAATGTGCCCTACCACTCACAGGTCAAGGTGTGGTCAATCGGATTATTAGTGATTTGGGCGTGATGGACATTACCCCACAAGGTGTAAAACTGATTGAGCTAGCTAAAGATGTCAGCCTAGAACAAATTCAAGCAGTTACAGGCGTACAACTGATTGTCGATGACATTCAAGAAACTGTAAGTGCATAAATTAGATTGTTTAAAGCAGCTTCGGCTGCTTTAATTTTGACTCAACAAAAACGGAACACAGATATAAATACACGGAGATAAATATGAATAAAGACATCGTCATTGTTGCTGGTAGCCGTACCGCGATGGGAAGTTTTCAAGGTGCATTATCAAGTCTTTCAGCCCCAGAACTTGGCGCAGCCGTTATTCAGGACACATTAAAGCGCGCGAACCTCGCCGCTCAAGATATTGATGAAGTCATTATGGGTTGTGTATTGCCTGCGGGTTTAAAGCAAGGTCCAGCCCGCCAAGCTATGCGTCTTGCTGGTGTGCCCGATCATGTGGGTGCAACCACCATCAACAAAATCTGTGGTTCTGGCATGAAAGCCGTGATGCAAGCTGCCGATGCGATTTGTGCAGGCAATGCAGAAATTGTGATGGCGGGCGGTATGGAATCGATGAGTAATGCGCCTTACTTACTGCCAAAGGCACGTTCGGGCTACCGTATGGGTCACGGTGAAGTCATTGATCACATGTTCCAAGAAGGTTTGGAAGACGCAGAAACAGGTCTTTCCATGGGTGTATTGGCGCAAAAAATGGCCGATAAAAAAGGCTATACCCGAGAGCAACAAGACCAGTTTGCCATTCGTTCTTTAACTCGTGCGCAATCTGCAATCCAAAATGGTTTTTTGCAAGCTGAAATTGCGCCAGTTACTGTTTCTAGCCGTAAAGGTGATGTGGTTGTGGCGCAGGATGAAAATCCGTTTAATGCCAATATTGATAAAATTCCAAACCTACGTCCTGCCTTTGCCAAAGATGGCACCATCACCGCTGCCAACTCTAGCTCCATTTCTGATGGTGCATCTGCAATGTTGGTGATGTCGGCTGAACAGGCTACAGCTCGCGGTTTAACTCCACTGGCACATATTCGCGCTACGGCAACCAACTCTCAACATCCTTCTGAATTTACCATTGCGCCTGTAGCTGCGATTGAAAAAGTGCTGAAAAAAGCAGGCTGGTCTGTGGAAGATGTGGATTTATGGGAAATTAATGAAGCCTTTGCCATGGTCACCATGGCTGCAATCGATGCTTTCCATCTTGACCCTGAAAAAGTGAATGTCAACGGTGGTGCATGTGCACTGGGTCACCCATTGGGTTCATCTGGCTCACGCATTATTTTAACCTTAATCTATGCCTTAAAGCGTTTAGGTAAAAGCAAAGGCGTAGCTGCACTATGTATTGGTGGTGGTGAAGCGACTGCTATTGCAGTGGAAATTGTTGCTTAAGGGCTAAATTTCTGAAAAATGATACAGATCAAAGTGATAAACGGTTAAACTTTTATCACTTTTTTAATGAAGAAGAGTGACACAGATGTCTCAGCAAGATTATGAAAATGGATTAAAAGTACGCACCGAAGTAATGGGTGAAAGTTTTGTTAAACGCGCCCAAGACAATACCGTACCTTTTACTCAGCCACTACAAGATTGGATTAATGAACATGCTTGGGGCTCGACTTGGCAACGTGAAGGTGTGTTGCCGCGTAAATACCGCTCACTGATTACCATTGCTTTTTTAACTGCACAAAAAAGCCCGACTGAACTGAAAGGGCATGTTCGTGGTGCACTGAATAATGGTGCAACGGTAGAAGAAATTCAGGAAGTGCTGCTCCACAGCTTACCTTATTGTGGCGCACCTGCTACGCAAGAAGCTTTCCGTGCTGCTTTAGAAGTCATTACCGAATACCAAAATAACAATCCATAAATAACAGATGCTTTAGCACCCTCTGTTAAGGCGCTAAAGCATTGATTTTAAATCCTACATATTTTGTGCCATTGCATAGCCAAGGATTAAACTCAATTGCAGCGCAACGACAATGGCAAACCACTTCCAGCCTTTTTGCTTTAGTACGATCTTATTCGGATATGTTGCTGTTTTTATCATTCTCTATCTCCAATACATTTTTATTGCTAAAAAGAAAGAAACATCTATTTCGATTATTTATTAAGCAAATTCTACACCAACTTTTTCACTTCGTGCTTGCACAAGAGTGTTTCAAACTATATTTTCCAAATTTAAAATAATGGCTAAATACAATATTTAGAAATGATAAAATTTAAGCCATAACAATAAACTTTGTGATCATTATGAAGCACAAATCTTTTTTCGCTTTATTTCTGCTTATACTGATGGGCACTCAACTTTGTTATGCCGATTTCTTTCAAAATCTTGAGATTTTTCAAAGAAAAAATACGACCAGCAATATTGCGTATGGCTCGGACGCCTTACAAAAACTTGATGTCTATTTACCTAAATCTCGCGCACAAAAATCATCGAATCAGACATTAGCCCCCATTTTATTGATTGTACATGGCGGTGCTTGGAGTATTGGCGATAAAGGCCATCAAGGTTTAATTCAACATAAAGCAGATTATTGGAACAAACAAGGTTGGGTGGTCATTTCGGTAAATTATCGCTTAGTGCCAAATGTCACGGTGCAACAGCAGACGCAAGATATAGCCGATGCACTGAATTTTGTGCAAAAGAATGCCTCAAATTGGCAGGCAAATCCTCAGAAAATCATGATTATGGGGCACTCGGCTGGAGCACACTTGGTCAGCTTACTGTCTACCCATCCCAAATGGATCAGTAGTTTTCCACAACCATGGAAAGCCACCATAGCTTTAGATAGTGCTGCCTATGACGTAGAAGCCATCATGTCGAATCCACATGCGCAATTTTATGATCGTGTTTTTGGGGCTGCTAAAGAGAACTGGCACCTAGTTTCACCCAAAACTCAGTTAAAACATTCACTGCCTGCTTTTCTGGCCGTCTGCTCCACTATTCGTCCTGATCAGCCTTGTGTACAAGCGCATTCATTTATTCAACAAGCCAAAGCTTTAGGTGCTTCGACAGCCTATTTACCTCTGCCCTTATCGCATGCCGAGATTAATCGAAACTTGGGACAAAATAATGACTATACCCGTCAAGTGGATCAATTTATGCAGCAGCATCTCAAACATTAATATTAAGGAAATAAAAAAGCCACCCGAAGGTGGCTTTTGAATCAGTTATGGATTAACCAATAAACTTACGTGCATTACGGAACATACGTAACCATGCACCATCTTCAGTCCACTCTTCAGGTTTCCAAGAATGCTGAACAGCACGGAAATTACGCTCTGGGTGCGGCATCATAATCGTTGCACGACCATCTTTAGAAGTTACACCTGTAATCGCTTCTGGTGAACCGTTCGGGTTCAATGGATAGTGCTGAGTTGGGTTACCGTGACTGTCGACATAACGTAAAGTCACTTGGTTGCCCGCATTTAACGCAGCCAATTTATCCGCAGTTGCCACCACACGACCTTCACCATGGGCGACTGCAATTGGAAGAATCGAACCTTCCATGCCTTCAAGCAAGACTGAATGTGATTTTTCTATACGAACATTCACTGCACGCGCTTCAAACACTTCAGACGTGTTACGGTGGAAACGTGGCCAAGCATCTGCACCCGGAATTAACGGCGCAAGTTGTGACATCATTTGACAACCATTACACACACCTAAAGTGAAGGTTTCTTGACGGTTAAAGAATTTTTCAAACTGGTCACGTAAACGTGGGTTGAACAGGACAGATTTTGCCCAGCCACCACCAGCACCTAAAACGTCACCATAAGAGAAGCCACCACAAGCCACGAGACCTTCAAAGTCGTCCAAATCAACACGACCTGCAAGTAAATCACTCATGTGCACGTCAACAGTGTTGAAGCCGACTTTATCAAATGCAGCTGCCATCTCAGTTTGACCATTCACGCCTTGCTCACGCAAAATTACCATGCTTGGACGACGTAAATTAATAAACGGCGCTTCAACTGGCTCATTCAAGTCGAACGTCGGCTGTGCAATGATCCCTTTATGTGCATCATCCGCGATTAAGGCAAACTCTTGGTCAGCCGTTTCAGAGTTATCACGTAAACGTTGAATTTGATGTGAAACTTCAGCCCAAGCGTGTTGCAAGTCAACACGTGACAATGTTAAACCATTGATTGTCAATTGATCTGTGGTATTCACAGAACCCACGACTGAAATCGCATCTTTTAAGCTAGAAGTGGTGACTTCAAGTTGTAATGCTTCCCAATCTGCTGTCGCAATTTGGAGAACTGCACCAATTTCTTCAGCGAATAACGCTGCCGTGGTTTGCTTTTCTAATGCAACACCTAAACGTGAAGCAAACATCATTTCCGCAACAGTTGCCAATAAACCACCATCACCAATGTCATGGTAGGCTTGAATTAAGCCACGGTTGTTCCAGTCTTGAACCACATCAAAGAAGGCTTTGAAATCAACAAAACTGTCGACATCAGGCGTGACCGAACCAATCGCCTTATACACTTGCGCAAGGATAGAACCACCTAAACGGAACTGACCTTTAGACAAGTCAATACGTACCAATACAGAATCGGTATTTTTCAATTCAGGGGTTAAGGTTTTACGTACATCGTTTACAGGAGCAAATGCAGTAATGACCCCACTCATTGGTGAAGTTACTGACTTGTCCTGACCTTCATCATTCCAAGTGGTACGCATTGAAAGTGAGTCTTTACCGACTGGAATCGCGATCCCTAAAGCAGGACACATTTCCATACCAATCGCTTTCACACCTTCAAACAAGGCTTGGTCTTCACCTTTTTGCCCTGCTGCTGCCATCCAGTTTGCAGACAATTTAATGTCGCTGATCTGTTCGATGTTGGCACACATGATGTTTGAAATGGATTCAGCCACTGCCAAACGTGCAGATGCTGCTGGGTTTAACAATGCCACTGGTGGACGTTCACCCATCGCCATCGCTTCACCGGTATAACCTTGTAAGCTTGTGGTGGTCACTGCTGCATCTGCAACAGGAACTTGCCAACGACCCACCAACTGATCACGCGCAACCATACCCGTAATTGAACGGTCACCAATGGTGATCAGGAATGATTTAGACGCAACAGTTGGGTTCTTTAATACACGGAAAATCGCGTCTTTCAAGTCCACTTGCGATGCATCAAAATCGTCGCCTTTGCGTTCGATGGTTTCGTATGAACGGCTCATACGTGGTGTGCCGCCAAGCATCACTTGCATTGGCATATCCACCGCTTTGTTGTCAAACAATGGATCGTTTACAGTCAATTGACGTGCTTCAGTCGCTTCACCCAATACCGCAAATGGGCAGCGTTCACGCGCACAAATCGATTCAAATAATGCTAAAGATTCTGGTTTGATCGCAAGGACATAACGTTCTTGTGCTTCGTTTGACCAGATCTCCATTGGAGACATACCTGATTCAAGTGAAGGAATCTTACGAAGATCTAAAATTGCGCCTAATTCGTGGTCATTCACCAACTCAGGCATCGCATTGGAAATACCACCCGCACCGACGTCATGTACAGATACGATTGGGTTTTCATTTTCCATGCGCCAGCAAGTATCAATCACTTCTTGGCAACGGCGTTCCATTTCTGGGTTTTCACGCTGTACAGAAGCGAAGTCTAGGCTTTCACCCATGGTACCGCTGTCTACAGATGATGCAGCGCCACCACCAAGACCGATCAACATCGCTGGACCACCAAGAACGATCAGTAAATCGCCTGGTTGGATCGCATCTTTTTCGACGTGGTCAGGACGAATGTTACCGTAACCACCCGCAATCATGATTGGCTTGTGAAAGCCTTTCACTTCACCATTCACGTTTTGTTCAAAGGTACGGAAATAACCATTTAACGCAGGACGACCAAATTCGTTGTTAAATGCAGCACCACCCAATGGACCTTCAATCATGATTTGAAGTGGAGATGCCATACGCGATGGTTTACCGTAGTTTTCTTCCCATGGTTGTTCAAAACCTGGAATGTTCAAGTTAGAAACCGTAAAGCCTGTTAAACCTGCTTTTGGCTTACCACCACGACCTGTCGCACCTTCATCACGGATTTCACCGCCTGAACCTGTTGCCGCACCAGCAAATGGTGCAATCGCAGTTGGATGGTTGTGGGTTTCCACTTTCATCAAGATGTGAGCGGCTTGGCTCTTGTACTTATAAGTGTAATGACCCGTATCTTCATCTTTTTTCGGGTAGAAACGTTGTGTGTCATAACCCACAATCACCGATGCGTTATCTTTATACGCCGATAAAACGTCAGTTGGTGATTCTTTATAAGTGTTTTTAATCATTTGGAACAATGATAGCGGTTGAACTTCACCATCAATGGTCCACTCTGAACCGAAAATTTTGTGACGGCAATGTTCAGAGTTCGCTTGAGCAAACATCATCAATTCGATGTCATGCGGATTACGACCCAGCTTAATGAATGCTTCGGTTAAGTAATCAATTTCTTCATCAGACAACGCAAAACCAAATTCAGAGTTGGCTTGAACCAATGCCTGTTTACCTTGACCCAAAATATCAATTGAGTTTAAAGGTTTTGGTGCAGTTTCCTGAAATAATGCCGTCGCATCTTCAATACTGCTGAATACGCTCTCAGTCATGCGGTCGTGTAAAGCCTGCTTTACTTCATTTGATACTTCAGAAATACCTTTTAAAGTAAACAAAACACCGCGTTCAAGGCGGTGTATCGGGGTATTACAGTTGGCGAAGATATCCGTTGCTTTAGAAGACCACGGTGAAATCGTACCCACGCGAGGTGTCACCAAAATTTGAACTTCATCATTCGCAGCTTGGCGGACTTGGAAGCTTTCGCCTTCATTTAACAATTGTAAAGCAGATTGCTGCTGTTGCTCGTTGAGCGCTTGGTCAAACAGATAGACCCATTGGCTTTCTATTGATTGAACAGAACTAATTGACGCTAGACGTGATAATAGTTGAGTTTTCTTAAAAGAAGAATGTGCTGGTGCACCGGCCACGATAAACATGCTGATTTTGGCTCCACGGGCAAGTCTTTTGAACTTTACCGCAATGTGACTTTGAAGAGAGCACATATTCTACTGTGAAAAGGTCAAATCAGCTAGATAGATAACTCTATTTATGTGACCTATTCCTGTAAGAATTTCACATGTAACCGCTTTCTTACACTTTTTTAGAGAAAATGACATAAAAATAAATAACTAGATTGACTACTCAAGCTCAAAGCGCCCACATTTTATTCATTCAAAATATTGAATATTGCTGAAAATATACGCAAAAACTTCATACAAGATTGCACTGCGTTTTTCTCGCTTTCAATTTACTCCACCTCACCACTTTATTTACATTCCTACCGTCAAATCATGTCGCACTGCTCTAGTGCAACGGCAGGTTTTTTGGCATGATTTAGGCAATCCTTCTATGAAACATAATAAATGGAACAAATGCGTTGGTTAGAACTGCTTTCCACAGTTCGCATTGGCAGTAAAAAACAAAGTTCAGAACAAGCACGAAGCCCTTTTCATAAAGATTATGATCGTATTATCTTTTCGCAAAGTTTCAGACAACTCAATCGTAAAACCCAAGTTCATCCCCTGACCCAACATGACGGTATTCATACCCGTCTCACGCATTCACTCGAAGTTTCCTGTATTGGGCGTTCACTCGGCATGTTGGCGGCTGAGAAAATTAAGGACGAACTACCCGTCTGGATTTCCCCTGCCGATGTTGGTGCCATCATCCAAGCCGCTTGCTTGGCACATGATATTGGCAACCCGCCATTTGGTCATGCAGGTGAATATGCCATTCGCGAATGGTTTGATGATGCCTCACATGGTAATTTCTTGGCAAAACTGACCCCAGAAGAAGAAGCCGATGTGCGCCAATTTGAAGGCAATGCCCAAGGTTTACGTCTGCTGACCAAGATTGACTATCATCCCAACGATGGCGGTATGCGCCTCACCTACGCCACTTTGGGAGCGTACCTGAAATATCCGTGGTTATCCAAAACCATTGCCGAACAAGGCAATACCCCTGCCAGCATGCGGGCCAAGTTTGGCTGCTATCAGGCGGAAAAAGACATTCTCGGGCAAATTGCCGAACAACTCGGTTTAATTCAGTTGGCACCCGATCGTTATTGCCGCCATCCACTCACCTATTTATTAGAAGCCGCAGACGATATTTGTTACGCCCTGATTGATTTAGAAGATGGCATTATTCTCAACATGCTCAGCTATGAAGAAGTCGAACCGATCTTTCTGGACTTGATTGCAGATTATGGCAGACCTTCAGAACTTTCCATGGACACCACATGGCAACAAAAAATTGCCGCATTGCGTGGTCGGGTGATGAAACGTTTAGTGGATGAAGTCACCACCGCCTTTGCTAAACATCATTATGAAATTCTGACAGGTCAACTCAAAGGCAGCCTACTACAGTATTGTTCCGAAGATATTGAACTTGGCATTAACCGTGCCAAAGAATTGGCACGCGATAAAATTTTTGAACATCCGCAAAAAGCAGGTTTGGAAATTATTGCACATCAAAGTTTGCAGAATATTTTAGATGCCTTTATTCCGCTTACGACTCCGCACAAAACCTTAAGTTTTAAAGAGCAACGTCTGTTTACCATTTTGCAGCGTTCAGGTGCGCGTTTTGGCAACAATCATTATGAAAATATTATGCAAGTACTGGATATTATTTCCAAGTTTTCAGATCATCAAGCCTATAATCTTTCGCAAGAATTGCAAGGCAACAAGTCTGGCTTGATGTAGCACAAATCGCCGCACAAGAAATGCTTGCCATAGCATTTACGACGACGTCAGTGAGATACCCCTTAATTTGTCAGATTGGCAACCGTATACACCTAGAATAGTGAAGTTTTAAAAATGATTGGATGTTTAATTGGCGAAGTGTTTGCCCTCGAAGCCCCAACCGTCCTGCTCAATGTAAATGGCGTGGGCTATGAGATAGACACCCCATTGTCGACATTTTGCCAATTACAAAAAGGACAAAAAGTTACGTTATGGACCCATTTAGCGGTTCGTGAAGATGCGCAATTGCTGTATGGCTTTTTACATCAGCAAGAAAAACTGATCTTCCGTACCTTGTTAAAAGTGAATGGTGTTGGTCCTAAAATGGCTCTCGGCATTCTTTCAACTTTAAGCGTAGACATGCTGATTCATACAGTTGAACATGAAGATGTGAATACGCTGGTGAAAGTGCCGGGAGTTGGCAAGAAAACCGCTGAACGCCTGATGATTGAACTACGTGATCGCTTTAAAGCCATGTCGACAGGTACAGTGCCAAGCAACTCCACGGTTGAACAAATCCAATTTACAGGAAACTCAGCCGTTGCCGAAGCTGAAGCTGCATTACAATCTTTAGGCTATAAACCCTTAGAAGCGCAAAAATTGGTAAATGCAGCAAAAGGTGATTTTACTGAAGCCAGTGACATTATCCGTGCCGCACTCAAGTCGATGAATAAATAAAGTACTTCCTTTAAGACGTCATTCGATACACGTAAACGTCATTCGCAACTGTTCGAATCAGGAGACATTTGCACATCAATGTTTCTGCGATATAGTCGATACGAACTTTCATTCGATGAGTTTTGCGAATGACAATGGTTTTGCTTACTTTTGCCTAAACAAAAGTAAGGCGAACCGCAGGTTATGTCTGAATTTCGCCCGAAGCTGGAAAGACACTACACCAAGGTACACACTTTCTTTTCTGACATTTTGCTACGAAGCATATTCACTTGAAGTTTAAATAATATATGCAAGACCGTCTTATCGGTGGTTCCGAAAAACCCGAAGATCATATCGATCGTGCCATTCGCCCCACCTCACTGGAAGACTACATTGGTCAACCTGTGGTCCGTGAACAAATGGAAATCTTTATTGGTGCTGCACGTGGTCGTGCAGAGGCACTCGACCATACTTTGATTTTTGGTCCTCCTGGTTTGGGTAAAACCACGCTTGCCAATATTATTGCGCGTGAAATGGGCGGTAACCTAAAATCGACTTCAGGACCTGTCTTAGAGCGTGCAGGCGATTTAGCTGCCATGCTGACCAATCTTGAAGAAGGCGATGTACTGTTTATTGATGAAATTCATCGCCTTTCACCAGTCATTGAAGAAATTCTTTATCCTGCGATGGAAGATTACCAACTCGATATCATGATTGGTGAAGGTCCAGCAGCTCGCTCAATTAAATTGGATTTGCCACCATTTACCCTTGTCGCGGCGACTACACGTGCGGGTCTACTGACTTCCCCGTTACGTGACCGTTTCGGGATTGTGCAACGTCTTGAATTTTATTCGGTTAAAGATTTGACCCATATTGTCACGCGTTCTGCCAATTTAATGGATGTGCCCATTACTCACGAAGGTTCAGCAGAAATTGCCCGTCGTTCTCGTGGGACACCGCGTATTGCCAACCGTCTGCTACGTCGCGTTCGAGACTATGCACAAGTCAAAGGTACTGGCGAAGTGACACAAGATATGGCACAACGTGCACTGGATATGCTGAATGTCGATAAAGATGGATTAGACACTTTGGACCGTCGTTATTTAAGTATGTTACTTGAGCGTTTTGATGGTGGTCCCGCAGGTGTGGAAGCTTTAGCAGCAGCCATGGCGGAAGATTCTGGCACTTTGGAAGATGTGATTGAGCCATATCTAATTCAGCAAGGTTATGTGATGCGTACAGCGCGTGGGCGTATTGCCACCAATATGGCGTATTTACAGTTTGGGATGACACCGCCTGAACCGAAAGAAAAATGATTTTAAAGGGAGCAAGTCTCCCTTTTTTAATACCTTTCAAAAGATAATTTCCCCATTCAATTTTTCCATTCCATTGCTATAACTTTCACGCATACCTTTAAATCAATTAAATATACCTATAGGGTTTTTGCCTTCTCTCAAACTCAATGGCATGTTCTACAGCTCAATAATTATTTATCACAAGGCTGTGTATGACATGAAAGCATTTCCATTCTCCTGTTTTGCCGCTTCTCTTTTGCTCTGTAGCCCCTTAAGTTTTGCCGACTGGATTAATACTGCGGTCGAAAAAAATGAAGCAGAGACGATTCAACTCCGCCATCACATTCATCAACATCCAGAACTGGGAAACATGGAGTTTGAAACCTCAAAACTGGTGCAACAGCAGCTTAAATCTTATGGCATCGAAGTAAAAACAGGGTTTGCCAAAACAGGCGTGATTGGCATATTGAAAGGTGCAAAATCAGGTCCAACCATGGCATTACGCGCGGATATGGATGCCTTGCCTATAGAAGAAAAAACGCAGCTTGCTTTTGCCAGCAAAACGAAAGCCATGTATCAAGGCAAAGAGGTTTCGGTCATGCATGCCTGTGGACATGATGCACATACCGCTATGTTGCTGGGTGCGGCCAAAGTATTAGCAGAGCATCGTGATAAATTGGCAGGTACTGTCGTGTTTATTTTCCAGCCCGCCGAAGAAGGTGGTGCCGATGTAGATAATTTCACGCAAGGTGCTGAAATTGGCTCACGTAAAATGATTGCAGATGGTGCACTCAAGAATCCAAAACCAGAAGTGATTTTTGGCTTGCATGTGATGGCTGGCATGCCAAGTAACAATCTGTTCTACAAAGAAGGTGCGATACTCAATAGCGCGGATCACCTCCGCATTCAAGTCAATGGAAAACAAGTGCACGGTTCAATGCCATGGGATGGCCGCGATCCGATTTATGCCGCTTCGCTAATGATTAACAATTTACAAAGTCTGATTAGCCGCAGATCGAATCTAACGCAAGGGATGGGCGTGATTAGTATTGGCAGTATTCAAGGCGGCACAACAGGCAATGTCATTCCTGAACAAGTCAATATGGTGGGTACCATCCGCTCCAACAATGAAGACATTCGCCAGAACTTGTTAAAAAATATTCCCATCATGTTAGAACACAATGCTTTAGCCAATGATGTACAGGCGAAAGTTGAAATCGCTGCTTATGCACCTGTCACCTCAAACAATCCAACCTTGACCCGACTGATGCAACCGACACTGAAACAGGTGGCAGGTGAAAATAAACTTCATGTGATGAATAACAATGCGAGTGCAAGTGAAGACTTTTCATATTATGGTCAGCTTATGCCATCCCTCTTTGTTTTCTTAGGCGCAACACATCCTTCTCAAAAAATGGATCAGGCTGCGCCGAATCATAATCCTTATTTTACGGTGGATGATGCTACCCTAAAAACAGGTGTAGAACTGCATATTCGTTTTATTCAGGACTATCCAAAGTACGCAGCTCAAATCCAAAGCCAATGGAAGCAACCCAATCAAAAACTCTAATTAAGATATGATAAGCAAAAGGTGATCACGCAGGATCACCTTTTCATCCCTAAGACAATCTAGCCCCTCAAATCATTTCCGCCAAATCCAGTTCTCGAATGAACAGTGAACTAAAGCTCTCGCACTTCTTCCACCAGCATCAGTTCACAGGCCCCATTGCCTGTATCTTCACGACTGAGTGAACTGCGCCAAGTCCATCCATCCGCTGCTTTCACTTCCACCAAATGTCCTTTTAAATAAATCAGATCATCCTGATCCACATCGGCCAATTGCTTTGCGATTGTTGAATTGGCTGGAATCAAATGTGTATTGGCACTGTGCGTTTCAATTTCATGGTGCGGAATTGGTGGCTGATTTTCATAACGCCAGTAATACCAGCGATTACTTTGCCGTATCGAAATCTGTTTATAGACAGATGGATCTGCCATGGCTCCCCAACCCAGTGCAAAATCGACAGGACTCAGTTCAGCCTCGCGTCCCGAACGGTAATTTTCCCGTGAAAGCACTCGAAATTGCCCTTCATAATCCGCCAGATTGGTCATGGTATAACCATTAAAGGTTTGCACCTCACTGCTGACTCGCTGATAGTCCTGAGCACTTTCTACATTCGGACTGGGTTTCCACCAATACATGAGCCCAGCAACAATCACAATCAACCAAATCAAATAGGTGCGACGGCTCATCTTTCCCCCAAAATTATCAATGCAAAGTCAGCTTTATTATTCTTCAAACTCGGCCTCATCAGTTTTCAGATTGAAATCTTGTGCCATTGGACGGTCATTTCAAACTGCTAAACTTCAAGGCATTACCTAACCCATAATACTGACCAATCTATTTACTGCAATTCCTCCCAGCAGCTTTAGACCGTCATGGGTTTGAAACACAACATTAAATCTAGACATGGAACACTATCATGGCGAATAAGTTCGAATTTCAGATTCGTGTATATATTGAAGACACTGACGCAGGCGGTATTGTCTATCATGCCAACCATATTCGCTTTATGGAACGTACCCGTACCGAATGGTTACGTGCCTCTGGTGTAGACCATTACTGGCACCAAAAAGACTACAACTTCGTGGTGCATAAAATTAATGTCAAATATCAACGTCCAATTTTAATGGATGACTTAATTACTGTTACAGCAAGTGTAGTTTCGTGTAAAGCTACGTCTTTTGTATTGCAACAAAATATTTATCGTGGTGAAATCTTGTTGGCATCTGGCGAAGTGGAATTGGCGTGTATTAGTGCTGAAATGCGACCACGTCGTTTGCCAGATGAAATTCGCGGTCTAATTCAGAAAGAGTTAGAACAAATTTAAAAAACTCGACTCCAGTGTAACTATGGCAAATCAATTAGACACCACTCTTCACGTTTCAGACCTCATTTTACAAGCAAGTCCTGTCGTACAACTGGTGATGCTTTTACTTCTTCTAGCATCACTCTACAGTTGGTTTCTAATTGCCAAGTTACACCTGAGTTATAAAAAAGCTCAGGCAGATGATGAACATTTCCAAAAAATCTTCTGGTCTGGTGCCGAGCTGAATACCCTGTATAACAATGCCCAGCTCAACTCTAAACGTGTCGGGCTAGAAGATATTTTCTATCAAGGTTTGGGTGAATACCTCAAACTTAAAAAACGCCAAGCCGCAACGCAACAAACCATCGAAGGCACTGAACGTATTTTGCGTGTCGGTTTAAGCCGCGATCAAGGTCATTTAGAACAAGGTTTAGGCGCTTTAGCCAGTATTGGTTCTGTTGCACCCTATGTCGGCTTGTTCGGCACCGTTTGGGGCATTATGAATGCCTTTATTGGTCTGGCAGATGTCGACCAAGTCACTTTAGCGACTGTTGCACCAGGTATTGCAGAAGCCCTTATTGCGACCGCAATTGGTTTATTCGCAGCGATTCCAGCCGTTCTAGCTTTTAACCATTTTACCGCTAAAGGCGAAGCAGTTTATTCAGACCGTGCTTTGTTTGCGGAAGAAATGGTGGCGCTATTACAACGTCAATCAGTAGGTTCTGTTCAGGAAAATGACTGATGGCGATTCAACGTGCAGGACGCTTTGAGCGTATCAAAAAACCCTTAAAGAGCGACATGAATGTCGTGCCCTACATTGATGTCATGTTAGTGTTGTTGGTGATCTTTATGGTCACCGCACCCATGATCACCAGTGGCATTAAAGTCGATTTGCCGCAGGCCAATGGCGCGCCACTGCAATCCGAAGATGCACCTTCTATCGTCTCTTTAAAAGCAGATGGCACCTACTTCTTGGAGCAAAAAGGGCAAACCACTGGACCGCTTGAACTGATAGAACTGACTCAAAAATTGGTCGAGTCTCAAGCGCAGGCGCAACAAGAGAACAAAAAATTAAATGTTGTGATCAATGGTCATCAAACTCGTCCGTATGGCGAGGTCATGGCTTTAATGTCAAGCCTTCAAGACGCTGGCTTAACCCAAGTGGGTTTACTGACCGAACCTTTAAAGTAATATGAAGAATTTTCAACAGCCACCGTTTAAACAAAACGCAATTGCACTGGGTTTTACCTTCGGTGTACACGTACTTGCGGTTGTGGGCTTGCTTTATTTAGGAATGAGTAAACCACCTAAGCCACCAGAGCAAATCAAAACCATATTGATCAAACCGCAAGATTTACAGCCTACTCCACGCGAAGAAACTGAATTTACAGAAACTGCGCATGAGAATATTGCTCCTGAAATTACGCAAACTGCCGAACCCAGTGTAGAACCTGCGCCTGTCATTCCTGTTGCACCACCAAAAACCAATACAGCGGAGCAACAAGCAGCTCGTTTAGCTCAGGAAAAAGCGCAAGCGGATGCTGCTGCAAAAGCTAAAGCGCAGGCGGATGCCGCCGCGAAAGCACAAGCACAAGCACAAGCACAAGCACAAGCACAAGCAGATGCTGCGGCAAAAGCCAAAGCACAGGCAGATGCTGCGGCAAAAGCCAAAGCACAGGCCGATGCCGCGGCAAAAGCCAAAGCACAGGCCGATGCCGCTGCAAAAGCCAAAGCACAGGCAGATGCTGCTGCAAAAGCCAAAGCACAGGCAGATGCTGCTGCGAAAGCCAAAGCGCAAGCTGATGCCGCTGCAAAAGCTAAAGCACAGGCGGATGCTGCTGCAAAAGCCAAAGCACAAGCAGATGCCACTGCAAAAGCTAAAGCCGATGCTGCCGCGAAAGCCAAAGCAGATGCCGCCGCGAAAGCTAAAGCGCGGGCCGATGCCGCTGCCAAAGCACAAGCAGATGCCGCTGCAAAAGCTAAGGCCGATGCTGCCGCGAAAGCCAAAGCAGATGCAGAAGCAAAAGAACGTGCTGAAGCAGAAGCGAAAGCCTCATCTGCTAAAAAGGCTGCGGAAGAAGCCGCTGAGAAAAAAGCGGAAGCCAAACGTATTGCCTCTACGGCGAAACGAGACTTTGAGAACAAAGTCAAACGTGCGTGGAATCCACCTACAAGTGCAGCAGGTCAGAAAGCCAGTGCTCGTGTCACCTTGAGTGACAGCGGTGCAGTTCTATCGGTTGTGGTCAATGCCAGTGATCCTGATATGAAAGCCAGTGTTGAAGCAGCCGTTCGTGCAGCAGCACCTTATCCAATGCCTTCAGACCCTGATGCACGGCGTGAAGCGCGCATGTTTACCTCTTCATTTACTGCTCAATAATCGCAATCGCCATGTCAAATGCATGGCGATTAAGCTTTTTCACAGTGTTATAACAGTTTAGCCATAATGTAATGCTTTAAATCATGAAATTTCATGCCATTATGTTAGGCAATTTCATACAACCCACAAAGACTGACGTTTCAGAGTATACAGCGAATGATGGAAAATACGCGTAAACATCTACTTGGTTTAGCAATCATGACGGCACTCATGCCGCTACTTGTTCAAACCAGTCATGCACAACTTCATTTAGAAATTGCCAAAGCACCAGAACAAGCCCCTAAAATTGCGATTATTCCATTCAGTAATGATCAAACCATTTATTCGATTGTAGAAAACGACTTAAATCGTTCGGGTAAATTTAGTAGCGCCTCGCAAAACCTGCCTGCAACTGCCAGCATGGACAATCCCAATGCAGCAGCGTGGCAAGCCGCTGGCGTACCCTATCTGGTTACAGGGAATGTAAAAGCAACTGCTGCGGGCACCTTTGAAGTTCAATATCAACTGTATGATGTTGAGAAAAAACAATACCTGTTGAATGAACTACTCACTGTTCCTGCTTCACGTGTACGTCAAGCGGCACATATGATCAGTGATGCGATTTATCAGGCATTAACTGGCATTCAAGGTGATTTCAGTGGTCGTATTGCCTATGTCCTACGTAACCCTGCAACACCTGAGCAGCGCTACACGTTACAGATTGCCGATACCGATGGTGAACAGCCAAAAACCATTCTGACCTCGCGTGATCCAATCTTGTCCCCTGCTTGGACACCTGATGCGCAGAAAATTGCCTACGTGTCGTTTGAAAGCAAACGCCCTGCAATTTATGTACAAGACTTAGCCACAGGTCAACGCGAAAAACTGGCAAGCTTCCGTGGCTTAAATGGCGCGCCAAGTTTCTCTCCAGATGGCAAGTCGATGCTGTTTACCGCATCCATGCATGGCAATCCTGAAATCTATCAAATGGATTTAAGCACCCGTCAATTACAGCGTATGACCAATGACAGCGCAATTGACACTGAAGCACGTTATGCACCTGATGGTAAATCCTTTATTTTCACCTCTGACCGCGGCGGTTCACCACAGATTTACCGCTATAGCTTCGCAGATGGCAGCAGCAAACGAATTACTTTCCGTGGCGCATTTAATGCTCGCGGAACTTTAAGTGCCGATGGCAAAAAAGTGGCCTTGGTGCATCGTCCAAGCGGCAGTAGTTACAAAGTTGCCATTCAAGACATCAATACGGGCATCACCAATATTCTGACCCCAACCAGTCTGGACGAATCCCCGAGCTTCTCGCCAAATGGGCAAATGGTGGTGTATGCCACACGTGAGGGCAACCGTGGTTTGCTTTCCATTATGTCGGTCGATGGTCGTTTCCGCATGAATTTACCAAGTGAGCAAGGCGAAGTCCGTGAGCCAGCTTGGGCACCCAAATAACCTTTTAAAAATCAATCTATATGGAGATGAAGATGAACGCAATTAAACTGTTGGTTTTACCTGTTTTAGCATCCGCTATTGTGATGACAGGCTGTGCGAGCCGTAAACCTGCTGCCGAAATTCAAACAGGTCAAACACCAACTACTGCGGGCACAACCGTAAGCACTGAAGGACTCAGTGAAGATGCTGCGTTAAATGCACAAAATCTTGCGGGTGCATCTTCTAAAGGCGTAACTGCTGCCAATAAAGCGTTTTTAGCAAAACGCGTGGTGCATTTTGACTACGACAGCAGTGATCTTTCCAACGAAGACTATCAAACACTGCAAGCGCACGCGCAATTCCTTGTTGCCAATGCAAATTCTAAAGTGGCATTAACAGGTCATACGGATGAACGCGGTACTCGTGAATACAATATGGCACTCGGTGAGCGTCGTGCCAAAGCCGTAGAAAGCTTCCTCATTACTAACGGCGTAAGCCCAACACAATTAGAAGCGGTAAGCTATGGTAAAGAAATGCCAATTAATGCGGGTCATGATGAAAACGCATGGAAAGAAAACCGCCGCGTAGAACTTAACTACGAAGCTGTACCGCCTTTATTAAAATAAGGCCGTTTACAGACCTAAAAAAAGCGCTTTAATGTTAAAGCGCTTTTTTATTGCTTAAACAGGTTTGTGCTCATCTTCTTCATGCTCATGCTGCATGGATTCAATGAGGTCATGCTTATTAAACTTCTTATATTCAGGCTTGGCTTCGTAATCTTTCCAAGCTGCTTTCACGTTCTCTGGACTAATATCATCCAAACTAATACCTTCATTTTGCGTTGGCATGGCATCAAACTTTTGTGTAGTCATTCTGCTGCTCCTCAATTCTTCTTTATCCTTCACATCAACATAGCATTATCCCTAAAAGTTGCAAGGGCAAAATCAAGCCAAATAATCGAGTTTAATTTTTCTTTTGCGGCATTCTCATCTAAAATAGCCGTCTAAATTTTTTTTGCTCAACTTGATTGGTTTACACTCGGAGTTTTCCTGCCATGGCATACCTCACCCTTTCCCAATTCTTAGAACAACAAACTGGGAATCTTACACCTGAACTTGCAAAAGTGATTGCAACCATTGCAGACACGTGTAAAACCATTGATCAAGCTTTACAAAAAGGTGCGCTTGCTGGGGTATTAGGCAGTGCGCAGCATGAAAATGTGCAAGGTGAAGAACAAAAAAAATTAGATGTGATTTCAAATGACTATTTAATTGATGCCTTAAAAGTTCACCCACATGTCGGTGGCTTGGCATCAGAAGAACTGGATGAATTCACTCCTGCGCAAGAAAATGGTGAATATTTGGTGCTATTCGATCCACTCGATGGTTCAAGCAACATCGACATCAACATGTGTGTCGGTACCATTTTCTCAATTCTTCCAGCAAAAAATGCCGTGACGCAATCGGCTGATTTCATGCAAGCAGGTATTCATCAAGTTGCTGCAGGCTATGTACTGTATGGTCCATCAACCATGATGGCCTTAACAGTGGGTGCAGGCGTTGTGTTCTTTACCTTCGATCCTGAATCACAACAATTCTTGTTAACCACTGACAACATTCAAGTGGCAGCAGATACCAAAGAATATGCAATCAATGCATCGAATCAACGTCACTGGGAACAACCAGTAAAACGTTATATTGATGAACTACTTGCAGGTAAAACGGGTCCACGTGAAAAAGACTTTAACATGCGTTGGGTAGCGTGCATGGTGGGTGATATTCACCGTATTCTTTGTCGTAGCGGTATCTTCATGTACCCATACGATCTGAAAGATCCGAAAAAAGCAGGTCGTCTACGTTTAATGTACGAAGCAAACCCAATGAGTATGTTGATGGAGCAAGCAGGTGGTGCTTCTACTACAGGTCGCGTGCGTATTCTTGAAATTGAACCAACAGAGTTACACCAACGTGTCCCTGTGATCATCGGTTCAAAAAATGAAGTTGATCTTGTAACTCAATACCACCACTAATTTTTAAAAACAGAAGTAGGTGCTACACCTACTTCTGTGGACTCAAGCAAACATGCCTACCATTTTTTTAGAATCGAAAGACAATCCAAAAATTAAACACTTACGTGGCTTAATTGAGCAAAACACCTATCGTAAAAAGCAAGGTCAAACTGTGCTTGAAGGTACACATTTGTGTTTGGCATGGTTGCAAGAGCAAAAGAAAATCAATGCGATTTTTACCACAGAGCTTGCCTTACAACATCCTGACCTAGAAGAAATCCAACGTCAGTATCATGGTGCCATTTTTATTTTAAGTGAATCTTTATACAAAGACTTAAGCACCTTAGGCACCACGCTTCCATGTCTTGCAATTATCGATTTACCCTCTTCTTCTCAAGCTTTACAATACAATCTCGATACGCTCATTCTGGAAAATATCCAAGATCCGGGCAATGTCGGTACTTTACTCCGTTCCGCTGCTGCCGCTGGTGTTCAGCAAATTATTGCCACCAAAGGTACCGCATCACTCTGGTCACCACGCGTATTGCGCGCAGGTATGGGTGCACATTTCTCTCTAGATATTTACGAGAATGTAGCGCTTGAACAAGTCTTACCTCAATTTAAAATTCCTGTGTATGTAACCAGTTCACATCGTTCAACCAGCTTATATGGGCAAGATTTGACTCGCGCCTGCGTCTGGATCATGGGCAATGAAGGTCAAGGTGCTTCGGATTATGCCCTTGCACATGCGCAAGCCGTGACCATTCCGCAACCGGGTGGACAAGAATCACTGAATGTTGCCATTGCAGGATCGGTCTGTTTATTTGAAATGGTCCGTCAACGCATCTAATACATTTTTTATTTTAAATTGCCCCGCCCAATTTTAAAAATAGATTACACTTGAAAAAATAATAACGGATATTGTCAACCAAACCATTATTTCCAACGTTATTAAGCATATGTATTGGAAATAATGGTGATGATCCAATGACAGGGTTTTCCATCTCTATGGATTTAGCGCCGAAACAGTCTCAGTCGGAAACTTTAAGTGCTTTAAAAAGTACGGCTGAACAACGTCTGAAGAATTTTATGCAAGACGTGACTGGGCGTGCCTTAGTGATGATGGAAAATGCGACACAGGGTCAACAAGGCATTGCGATGGATCTTGTCCAAGAGGCATTTATTTCATTGCATAAATCTTATTCAGACAAATCTACTGAAGAATGGTATCCCCTGTTTTACACCATTTTGAATAACAAACTACAGGATTGGCGTCGTAAAGAAGCGCGCCGCTCGCAGCCTTTTTCTTTCTTCAAAAAGGTCAGCCTAGATAAAGATGATCTAGAAATCCAAGATGTTATTGATGAAACCACCCCTAGTCCGTTGGAGTTTCTGGATCAGGCAGTTACGGTTGAAGAAATTCAAGCCGCGATTCGCCAACTACCAGTCCGCCAGCAACAAGCGTTTATGCTGCGGGCATGGGAAGGATTTGACACGCAAACCACTGCTCAAATTATGAATTGTAGTGAAGGCAGTGTAAAAACACATTATCATCGCGCGATTCAAGGTTTGCGATCTGCATTATCGCATTTGAATCCATATTCGGGAGGGTCATCTGAATGAAACAAGATGATTTCTTAAAACAAGTTACTTCCAAACTTGATGGTCTTGCGCAACAGCACAAAGCAAAACCTGTTGTGATGACTCATGTACTGGATCATATCCAGCAACAGAAATCATCACGTTTTGCCTATTTTAAAATGACAGGATTCGCTTTAGCTGCAGCCATCGCAGGAATTGTGGTGTTACCTAATTCCGTCGATCTGTCAGAAAAACCGCAGAATCAGGTTGTGGTAACACCAAAACTTTCTCCGCAAATGGTGGAAGATTTGGAAATGTTAATGGTTTTAGGTGAGGACAAAGTTCCACATGGCAGCTAGAAGGTTAGCTTTTGCTTTTTGTGCACTCGGTTTCTTGCAAACAAGTTTTGCAGGATTTGAACGTTTTTGGTTTTTTTCCAAAGATGCCAACACCCAAGTGGCTGAAACTTGGGAAACACTGTCAGAGCAAGAACAACGTGCTTTGATTAAACGCTATCAGTCGCTCAAAGAAATTCCAGATGAGCAAAGTGATAGTCTGCAACAGCGTATGGACTGGTTTACCCAATTACCTGAACAAGAAAAGCAGAAAATGCGTGAAACTTGGCAACAAATGAGCAGCCAAGAACGCAACGACCTACGCGTGCGCATGCAAAAGGCGACACCTGAAGAACGGATCAATATTCGCCAAGAATACATGAACAAATATTTGCATCACACGGCAGAACAGCCATAATTTTCATGGGGTTCTGAGCATTTACTAAAAAAGCCAATCCAGAGAAGATTGGCTTTTTTATGGTTCACAATATTATGAACAAGAAGCTCATCAACATGGCGTGAGCTTCTTAAACTTCAACCCTTATGCTTTCTTGCCGCGGCGTTGATAACGATAGCCAGCCAATCCCAACAAACCCAATAAGCTAAACCATCCCATAGAACCGCCTCCACCACCAGAGGTCACTGTATTTTTTGCAGTATTGTTTAGATAAATTTTTGCGCGATTCGATGCCAGACCTTCTGCATCAAAGACGGTATATTCCATAACTTGATCAAATGGACTGTAGTTGTTTTTGACCTGAACCACTAAATTGCTGGAATAACAGGTATCGCGCATGGCACTGCCAGGGCAAGGACCGTTCGGCACAGATGGATCAACCAGCATCGCACTTGGCAAGCTGTCTAAACGAATAGCCAACTCCTGACCTGCTTCATTATGGTAGAAATCGGCTTTATTCAAACCAGCAATACTTGTTTTCGGACCATCATCATCAAAGTCATTTTCAAGTGGATGCAAGCTAATATTCTGATTTGTACCATATTCCAAGCGATAAGTATCATCTTTGGCAATCGGTGCAATATTGGCAAAACTTGCACTTAATAAACCTGTTGTGGTTTTGGTCGCATCCGTTTTGGAGGTAATGCTGTAGGTACATAAAGCATTCTCACCAATCGTCGAAAGATTATCATCTAAGCGATAAAACATGATGCGCTTGAGTTCAGCTATCCATTCACATTTTAAGTTTGGATCTTGATCACCAATGAATTGAAAGCTACTGCCTTCCCCTGAATAAGTTCCCACCCCTAAAACTTGGGTACTAATATTATAGTTCTCAGCATTCAAGGCTTGGACTTGTGATTGGCTGTTCATCCACTGCTCATCAGGTAATGCCAGCGCATACGGATCAATATAAATCGCGCGGTATTTGGCATGTTTTTCGGTATTGCTCTTCAAATCCTTAAATGCCGTTAGCTCCGCTTGGTACTGAGTTAAGTATTTAGCATCTGTTGATTGATCATCAATGCGTGCCTGATACAAATCGATGGCTTGCTGATAACCATCCATCATTTGTGAATAAGATAAATTCTTTAAATT
The DNA here is from genome assembly GCF_009939195.1 of Acinetobacter kanungonis. Lineage (GTDB taxonomy): Bacteria > Pseudomonadota > Gammaproteobacteria > Pseudomonadales > Moraxellaceae > Acinetobacter > Acinetobacter kanungonis. The sequence continues at coordinate 492,182 of NZ_JAACKC010000001.1, forward strand.
AATGATATCTGCCGCTGTCAAGCGCATCAGTTCAACCGAACCAATATCACAGGTATTTTTCATGCTCGGATTTAAAATGAGCGTAGCATCCGTAATTCGACTAAAACCTCGTTGATCGACATCACTACAACCAATCGCCCCTATATTAACCAAATCATTTGCGGTCTGATTATCCCGTGGATAGTACAGCGGTAAATATTCTGTGCTTGCACTCGGTCCTGTATAGGCAGATAGCAACGTGCTCATCGAGATGTTGCTGACATCAATATTGGTATTGCTTCCAGAGGTATTACTTTCATAAGCAATTTTCGGCAAGTTACACTGCCCCGTCACCGCACCTAACTGCAAGGCATTGTTCATTGCAACAATATCAAGTTTTGCATCCGCCACATTGCCGTTATTTAAAGCATAGCGACAGGATTGCCCTGCATTGTATGCCATTACATTAAAGGAAATATTTTTACTGCCCAGTTGGTCATACAATAAGGTGCTGGCAGCATTATTTTCTACAATGGTATTACTTAATAAAACCAACGTACTGTTTTCACTTAAGTTCGGCTGCGCAGTATTGGAGGAAATACTCTTAATAATTGCACCCGTAATAGGATTTGCCTGATTTTTAGCAATGGTATTGGTTTGCAATAAAGTCGATGCCTCACCGCAAATTTCTAACATGCTTGCATTATTAATAACGCCATTGCCGACTATACTGCTGTTCTGAATGTTAATTGTGGGCTTGGTAAATAATAAATTGTTCTGACAGGTCATCGCCAAGACACTGCCCTGTGCTGCTTGATTAGCCTGTATTAAGCCATGATCAATATTCAGTGAAATATCGCCATCTAGATAAATAGCACCGCCCTGAGCAGCATGTGAATTGACGATCGCGACATTATTTAAATTAATATCTGCACCTGCATAAATGGCACCACCTAAGCCCGTGCTACTTCCATTCGCCAAAATGATGTTCTTAAATGAAGTCCCGTATTTCGACAATGAGCTATTAAAAATTCGGGTCTGATTTTCTCCACTGATAGTGGTTTTTAAGGCCGTCGTCGCTGGATAAGTATGAGTTAAGACATGTTTAGATGAATAATCCAGCGGCTCGGCACCATAAATTTCAAGCACAGATTGCGGCATCAGCTCACGTTTGAGTGTATAGGTTCCTTCTTTTAGCTGAATCCGATCTTTTTGACCTAAACGTGTATCCCCTGCATTACAGCCACCATAAGCCTTATTATCTGCGGCCGTCTTTATGGCTTCGCGTAATGAACATTGATTTAAGTTTTCCCCATCTTCATCATCAAAGGTGGTGACATAGATAAACGTATCTTCCGCTGCCATCAGAGACATGGCTGACAGCACCATTAATGTAAGTAAACCTTTTTTATAATTTTTCACGGTCAATTCCCTTGCCTATTTCTTGTAACGACGTAATCCAATCAGTCCCAATAAGCCCAGTAAGCTTAATATTCCCGCACTCCCTCCCGAAGTCTCGACCTTGCTACTTTCCATCTGTCCAGCAGGAGCCTGAGTGACTTGGACTTTGATCTCTAAATAAGGATTCTGAGAATCGTTAAATCGCGTCGTGGTTGTAACCAGTCGAATTTTAAAAATATCGGCTCCATGCCAATTACCATTCGGTGTGTACTGAATATTGCCTTCTTCATCAATAGTGACCCTTCCCTTCGGCTGAGTCGTGGTTGGAATGACTTGTAAACAACCATCTTGCCAAGCCTCACCTGTCGGATTGGCTCCCAATAATGCTTCACACTGATCTTTCGGTAAAAGCTCACCGTCACCTAATAATTCAGCCACCGACATTTTTGCAACTTCGCCGTAGTTGATATCGTCACCGATCAAAGAAATCGTGGTTGGAAACACCAGTTCAATCGCACCACGGTCGCAGAGCACATTATTGGAATCACGAACTTGTCCACGCTGATCACTGGACTCGCATTCCACCAAGGCTGTTTCTGAGCCAGTCCATTGTTTGCCTTTATTCACAATTAAGGAATCACTTAACTGCTGATAAGTCACCAATAATCGTGGTTTAAAATAACCGAGAAAATCATTGCTACTTTGATTAAACGGACACACTAAACTTTGTCGGTCTAAATTTGCACTGCTGCATTTTCCCTCAAGTGTGCTCCCTGCAATTAAAGCAGTTTGCGTCCAAATTTCATTGGGATACTCTGCCAACCCTTGCCCACAACCTGCTGAAACCAGATTGTTCTGCAAAATACTCTGATCGCCTGCTTCAAACTTACAATCCTGCTGCGTAGCTATTGGGTATGGATTACCAATCAAGATACTATTCGCAAGAAAAGCTTTACCCTGTGGTGCAACAAATTGAACGCCTTGCGCATTGCCAATCATGGTCAAATTATTTAAGCCAATGCCGTCGCGTAAATTCAGCAAATAGCCTTTATTCTGTAAAAAAGTACTGTTTTTAATATAATTTGCGACATTCAAAATCGAGCTGGGTAACTGTTCTGAATTAAATAATAAAGCGGCGTAAATATTTGCAGAAGCTGAATTGTTGGTCTCATTATGACGAATGACACTATTTAAGATTTTGTATGCAGGTCGCTGGGTATACAGTACAGCACCCTCAGCAGCATAATTCTTTTCAAACAAGCTATTTTGAATGACGACTAGACTATCGCTGGTATTTTCGACTGTTGAATTACCCACATTATAAATTGCTCCACCTTGGACTGCATAACCACCAGATAATCCTGCATAACTTAATTGTAGATATTCATTGTTATAAATTAATCCACCTTGTTGTGCGCATTGGGCTTGACCACAACCTTGTAGACTAACCTCGTACAACACAACACTAAGTAATTTTTCTTGCGAACCATCATCAATTCTTAAAATATTATCTTTTGCTTGCATTTGCAGCACAGCATTATTTTTACCTAAAACTGGCGTTTCATTAAAATCCACATCATAGTTGGTTTTAATAGTTAATTCTTTTTGAATATTTAAATGTGAATTCAGCTTATAGACTTTCTGTTTTTCCAACAAAATGACAGGACTGGCATCTTCCCCACCACAACCGAAATACCCTTCTTTAGGCATATCTTGGTTAATATAACTGACCGCTTCTCGTAGTGAACACTCTTGATCATCTTTAACGACATCTTCTGTGGTAGTCACACTAATATTCGCACTATAGGCATGCCCAGCCAGACACAACATTCCCACACCAATGCTCTGCTTGAGCATACGTCTCTCCTTAATTATTTTATTGATCTTGTTTTTCTAAATTGCTGCTTCCTAGCAATTTATCTACAGCCAATGGCGATCCCTTTGCTGTACAGCCTAAAAGATGAACGTAGAAATATAATTGACTAAATTGCCAAATTCTTTAGGCACAATTGCAACTATTAAAAGATAGGCTCAATAATTTGGAGTCTAGATGATGAGTTCGATGAGATGAGACGAATTGAAACTTCATGCTGATTTGCAGCATTTATGTTCTCCTTAACTTTACTTTCTATTATTTTTCTATGCTCGCAATTCCATGCGATAGGCATTTAAGCTGTACTTTGTCACAGCCATGCTGATTACTCAAGTGCTTTTATCGGTTATTGATATTCATCAATGAGTGCATAAATTTGTCTTAAAGTGGCATGACTTAGCTTGGTTTTCTCGCCTTTAAGGAGTTGGATCAACTGCTCTAAGGTTTGTAATAAAATCGAAGCCTGATGCGGACCATGCGCTAAAAGATAATCAACAATTTGCTGATCGATATGAATCCCACGTCGTGCCAATACTGAACTGACCAGAATCTGTCGATCTGCATATAAACTGCCATTCGGCACTTTCACACTCACTGCTTGAGTCAGTCTGGACTGTAAATCAGGTAGTTCTAATTTCAGCTCAATCGGGGCAAAACGCGAAGAGAACACCAATTGTCCACCCACTTCATTATTGTAATTAATGAGGTGAAATACCGCTTTTTGCCAATGCGGCACACCACAAATCGCTTCAATATCATCCAACGCCACCAAATCATAACGCTCGAGCGAGGTAATCGCTTCTGTAGGTGCATCTAGCAATTCTAATAACGAGACTTTAATCGCTGATTTACCCACATCCAGATAAGAATCACAAATTGCAGAAAGCAAATGACTTTTACCTGTACCCGCACCACCATAGACATAAAAACGATTCATTAGACCTGCATGTAACTGACGAATTGCATCAATGACATGCCCCCATCCCGGACCAGAGAAATCACTGATTCGGGCATCAAGTTGGGGTTCAATATCTAATTGCAGTTGACGCATATTCGTGTTTAAGCCTTATACGCTTTATGGTTTAGGTTCGATGTTACTTGATTTTTCAGCAACTTGCTGATCTTTTGCAGGGTGATCTTTAATTTCAATGTCTACTTCCAGTTGTGACGTTTCTATACTAATAGAATCTGCTTCTGCATTGGAAGTGAAGATTGTTTGCGTACCATACAACTGACTCTGCTCATACCATTCTCGTGCATGTTTAAGCAGCACTACAATCACTGCAGCGACGGGTAAGGCAATCAGCATGCCTAGAAAACCTGCCAGTTGCGCACCCGCCAATACCGCGAATACCACCGCAACAGGAGATAAACCAATCTTATCCCCCAGTAAAAATGGCTGCAGAATATAACCTTCCACTGCTTGACCAATCATGAATACAACAGCAACCAGCGCCAAGTGCATCCAGTCCAAGCCAAACTGGAATAAAGAAGCAATGACTGCAGCAATAATCCCGACAGCAAAACCCAAATAAGGAATAATACTGGCCAAACCAGCAATCATTCCAATGATCAATCCGACTTCAAGGCCAATTAATTGTAAGCCAACCGCATAAACAATACCAAGCAGCAGCATCACCAAAAATTGCCCTTTCACAAAGGCACCTAGCACGCTATGGCATTCACCCACAATCTTTAGTGTCGATTCTTCATAAGGACGTGGAATTAGTCGACGCATGCTGTCTAGCATACGATCCCAGTCCAACAGGAAGTAAAAAGCAATCACAGGAATTAAAACCACCGTGCCGCCAATTTGGATAAAACTTAAACCTGATTGTGCAATTTTAAGTGCCATTGCCTGAATGCTGTCAGCACTATAGTTAGTCTGAATATAGTCCATGACCGTCGTTGACAGTTGATGTGTATCAATTTCCATCTGCACCAGATTAAAGGTGCGCGACAACCATGGTAAAAAAGTATCATTTAACCAATGTATCCCCGCTGGAATACTCCCCTTGGCATACATTAACTGCTGCCAAATTAACGGCACCAAATATGAAATGGCTAAAGTCAAGAGGACCCCAATCCCGACAAATACAATACTGATGGCAAGCCATCTTGGTAAACCAATATTATGAAATTTTTCGACCAGAGGATTAAATAAATAAGCGATTAAAAATGCTGCAATAAATGGCAGTACCACAGGCTTTAATAAATATAAAACCCAAAGAATAAGTGCGATTCCCGCAAGGATAAAAATACGACGCAAGGTTCGATCGACCATAGAAACCCGCCTTTTTCAATTTAATCGTTATAAAAAGTAAAATATTTAAGTAAAGATAGCATTTTAGAGCATAAATAACATAAGAGTTTCGTATATTCGGGTTATAATCCCCGCGCAAATGCGGAGACTTCACTATGAGCAACTCAACTTCTACCCCAAACACTGGTTTAAGCTATAAAGATGCAGGTGTCGATATTGAAGCGGGCGACGCACTTGTCGATCGAATCAAATCTGTCGCTAAGCGTACAACTCGTCCTGAAGTGATGGGCGGATTAGGTGGCTTTGGCGCACTATGTAAAATTCCGAAAGGCTATGAAGAGCCTGTTCTCGTATCTGGCACAGATGGTGTCGGCACAAAATTACGTTTAGCTTTGAACTTAAACCGTCATGACACGATTGGCCAAGACTTGGTTGCCATGTGTGTAAACGACCTTTTAGTGTGTGGTGCAGAACCTTTATTCTTCCTTGACTACTATGCAACTGGTCACTTAAATGTTGATGTTGCTGCTGATGTGGTTACAGGTATTGGTAAAGGCTGTGAGCTTGCTGGTTGTGCATTGGTCGGTGGTGAAACTGCTGAAATGCCTGGCATGTATGAAGGCGAAGATTATGATCTTGCAGGTTTCTGCGTAGGTGTAGTTGAGCAAAGCAAAATCATTGATGGCTCTAAAGTTAAAGCAGGCGATGTTTTAATTGGTGTTGCATCAAGCGGCGCACATTCAAATGGTTACTCTTTACTTCGCAAAATCTTAGACGTAAAAAACGTCGATCTTGCACAAATCGTAGATGGTCGCCCACTTGCTGAAACAGCAATGGAGCCAACACGTATTTATGTAAAACCAATTCTTGAACTTTGCAAACAAGTTGATGTACATGCGATGGCGCACATCACGGGTGGTGGTTTACCGGGTAACTTACCTCGCGTACTTCCAAACGGCGCGCAAGCAATTATTAATGAATCTTCTTGGGAATGGCCAGAATTGTTCAAACTTCTTCAAAAAGAAGGTGGTGTTGAACAATTCGAGATGTACCGTACATTTAACTGTGGCGTAGGCATGGTGATTGCGGTAGATCCAGCAGATGCAGATAAAACGATTGCACTTTTAACTGAACAAGGTGAAAAAGCATGGGCAATGGGTCACATTGTAGACAATGCTGAATCTGTTGAAGGTGCTGACGAGAAAATCCGCGTAATCTTTGCATAATGAAAATCGCTGTCCTTGTTTCAGGCAGTGGCAGTAACTTACAAGCCCTGATAGACGCTCGTCTATCAGGTGAAATTGTTGGAGTTATCTGCAATAAACCTGAAGCGTATGCACTCACACGCGCTCAACAAGCAGGTATTCAAACTGCTGTGATTGAACATAAACAATATCCAACACGCGAATCATTTGATGATGCCATGCATCAACAGTTATTGGCATGGGATGTTGATTTAGTGGTATTGGCGGGTTTCATGCGTATTCTGAGTGCCAAATTTGTGCGTGCTTGGGAAGGTAAAATGCTGAACATTCACCCTTCTCTACTGCCGCATTATAAAGGCATGCATACCCATCAACGGGTATTGAATACTGGTGATGTATATCACGGCTGTACCGTACATTATGTTACCGCAGAGCTAGATGCAGGACATTCACTGGCGCAAGGTGTGTTAAAGGTTGGTCATCATGACCATGTCGAGCAACTCGCGCAGCGCGTACATGAACTCGAACATCTGATCTATCCTCAAGTGGTAGAATGGATTTGTACAGGCGCCCTGCAATATCAGAATGCAAATACCGTCATATATCGCAATCAAGCGTTGAATGAACCGATTCAATTTTGCAAACTGTAAAAATATGATTCAAAGAAAAAATGCATCCTCGGATGCATTTTTTATGTTCTATGATTTCTGAATCAGCTGTTTAATCAACGCTACTGTCGCTTCAGGTCGTTCTAAGGGAAACATATGCCCCCCCTCTGCCACACTAAATGGAATACCCACTTTTTTCTGCGCGACTTGGGGAAATTTATGTTTTAAGAACTCACTTTGATCGCCCACCACCAAATGCATCGGGACTTTTGGTTTCGACATGGGTAACCACCACCAAGATGGCGTATAACGAAAAATGGCAACCTCAGCAGCTTTGGGAATCGTCAAGGTTACCCCACCGCGCTCCGCATCTTCGGTCAGGGCGTGATCCAGATAAGCCTGAAAACACTCAGGATCAAATTTTTGATACAAGCTTTTCGGTCTTAACATTTCGCCTGCCTGCTCACGGGACTCCCAATGATCACGACGACGATTACTCAGACCTGCTGGCGTCATCTGATCCACCAGCTTTGGTTGAAACAGCTTTGCAGTATGGAACAACAAAGAAGCTTTACCCATAATCAGTGGCGGATCGAGCATGATCACTTGCTGAAATAATTCAGGACGCTTATAAGCGGTCATCATGGTCAGGACCGACCCCAAAGAATGCCCCAGTCCAATCACGGGACGCCCATGCGCCTGACGCACAATGCTGTCAGTCAGCTGATCCACCAAGTGCGGCCAATGATTGGTCACAGGGTAACGTTGGTCAGTTCCTATGAGTGGAACATAGACAATATCGTAATCATCGCGAAGTAAATGAAAGAGTTTTTCATAAACTTTAGAAGGCACACCATTGGCATGCGCAAAGTGGATCAGTGGTTTCATTGTAATTTTGTCGTTTGCTCTGCTTGAACCTGTTCAGCAAGTGAAGTCGCAAAACCTTTCCCGATTGAGCTTCCCATACGCCCGAGAACAGAATCCAATGGATTATATTGAACGGTATAGTCCACAGTTTTATCGATTTTCAGTTCACGTTTCAAGCTATTTAGGCTACCTGTACGGTCAGCAATTCCGAGTTTAACTGCTTGCTCACCAGTCCAGAATAATCCTGAGAAAATTGCAGTATCCTGAGATTTCAGTTTTTCCCCACGACCTTTTTTTACAGCCTCAATAAAGTGATCATGAACATTGTCTAATAAAGCTTGTACATGCGCTTTCTGAGCGGCATCAACAGGTTGTGTCATCGATAAAATCGCTTTGTTTTCGCCCGAAGTCATGGTGCGATCTTCTACACCCAACTTTTGCATCAATCCATTGACACCATAATTCGGCATAATCACGCCAATCGAGCCAACCAGACTTGATGGATTAACAATAATTTCATCCGCTGCCGAAGCGATATAATAAGCCCCCGATGCCCCTGTATCACCAATAATGGCATACAGTTTTTTATCTTTATGCTGCTGCTTCAGATACTGAATTTCCTGCCAAATTTCATCGGATTGTACAGGTGAGCCACCTGGTGAATTGATATTCAAGACAACAGCTTTACTATTGCTACTCTCAAATGCTTTCTTCAACGATTTGATGGTATCTTCACTGTTCACGCTTTGTTTATCTGCGGCAATCGTCCCAATAACATCAACAACCGCGATATGAGCACCTGTAGTTGAACTGACATCGGTCGTAGCCGTACTACAGCCTTTGCCTAAAATCACTAAAATAAAAAGAATATAAGCAAAGGTCAGTAATTTAAAGAAGATACTCCAACGACGAGCACGGCGCTGTTCTTCCACCGAAGCTAATACGGCTTTCTCAAGAATCTGCCATTCTTTTCCAGACTGCTTTTCTAAATTTTGTTGTGTAATATGACTTTCGTTTTGTGGTTTAGGTGGCCAATCGGACATATAAGATGATCCAATAATGAAGAAAATTAACCTCATTATATACATGCAGACGCAATAAACTATTTAAACCCTGTATTTTCGCCTATAATAATTGCTGTTTTATATTTCTTATCCCCATACCCATTAGGCAATGACTGATAAAACTCCAAAAACAATGACTGATCGCGTACTTCAATTTGTAAGTCGACAACCTATTCAAATTTCTCGCATGATTGCCCGTTCACTGGCTGGCTTGGTGAACCTGTTAAAAATATCTAAAACATCTCAAACCATTCGTCTTAACCTTGAAATTGCTTTGCCTGAACTCACGACAAGCCAACGTGAACAAATTACTCAAAATGCGATACGCAACGAACTCACCTCCTATTTTGAATTTTTCAGCATTTGGGGTTCTGAAAATCAAAAAAATATTTCCCGTATTCATTCGATTACTGGCGAACAGTATTTACATGATGCACTTGCCGAGAAAAAAGGCGTGGTCTTGATTGTCCCTCATTTTGGAACTTGGGAAGTGATGAATGCTTGGGTCGCTCAATTTACCGAAATGACAATTCTGTATAAACCTGTAAAAAATCTGGCAGCCGATAATTTTGTACGTAGCGCGCGCAGCCGTGAACAAGCACATTTAGTTCCCACCGATGAAACTGGTGTACGGCAGATTTTTAAAGCCTTGAAACAAGGTGGCACTACGGTCATTTTGCCAGATCATACACCGAACATAGGAGGAGATCTTATTCCTCTATTTGGCTTACCATTAGAATCTAGCAACTTAAGTGCCAAACTGATTCAAAAAACCAAGGCAAAGGCACTATTTTTATATGCAATTCGTAATGATGCTCATGGGTTTGACATGTATATCGAACCGATGCCTGAAAGTATTTATCAAGGCTCAGCCAATGATGGTACCCATGTGATTCATCAGGAAATTGAAAACCTAATTCATCGTTTTCCTGAGCATTACCATTGGAGCTATAAGCGCTTTAAAGCCAACCCTGAACTGCGTAATCTGTATAACTTGCCACATGAACAAGCAATGCAACTTGTGACGAAAGTTAGAACACAACAATTAGACACTAACGATTAAGCCAACGTTGCTGATCACGGTAAAACTGCATTTCTATCTGCTTCCCATTCTGAATAAACTGAATGCTACCCTTGTCGATTGTGGTATATAACGGAATCCCTAATGCCTGCAAGCGTTGTTGAGTTAAAATGCTCGGATGCCCATAGCGATTGTTAATTCCTGCTGATGCAATCGCAATTTTAGGCTTGAGCCGCTGCAAAAAATCATAAGCCGAACTATGCTTACTGCCATGATGTCCCAAGACCAATACATCTACTTTTAAATCTGGGTAGGCTTTTAGAATCTGATGTTCGGCTTCCCAGCCCGCATCCCCCATAAGTAAAAAGTTGGCATATGGCTGAGCATGTTCAACTTGAACATAGAGAACGCAAGACAATTCATTCTGCTGATTCGCAACTGCGGCTAATTGCTCCTGTCGTGGAGATAAGACCTGAATTTTAACATCATCAAATTGCCACACCTGCCCAGCGTGGCAATAGTGAAATTGAGAATTGGGCATGACCTCAACCCATTCATTACTGTAAATGGTTTGAACAGCTAAAGTTGAGCGTAAGGAAAAATATGAGCCACTATGATCTTGATCTAAATGGGTCAAAATGAGCTGATCCAGACTGGTAATCCCTTTACTATTTAGAAAGGGACGAATGAGTTGCTTGCCGACACTGAATTTCTGTTCATCATAATTACCGCCCATATCAATCATCATCTGCTGATCTTTCTTTTGTAAAAAGATGGCTTGCCCTTGCCCCACATCGAGAATGTGCAATTCAAACGGCTGCTTGGATTCATCCACAATAAAAATCGGCAACATACAAACCATCGCCCAACTTTTTGGAACCACACCGCGTGGAAGGAACAAAATACAAAGCCCTATTATCAGTCCGCCTAGCATCCCCCAGCTCAACGCAACATTTTGTACGGTTGAACCCAGCATTTGATCTGTACCATTGAGGATTGAAAGTAACCATGACACACTGAAATCATTCAGTTGAAACAGCAATACACCTAAAGGTTGAAGGATCCATAAACACAAGGTCGCAATAATGCTGAGAGGTACCACCAATATACTCAGCCACGGTAATGCCACAAGATTACTGAATGGCGCAATCCACACGACTTGTTGAAAGAAAATCAGCATCAATGGCAGTAATGCGATAAAAATTTTCCATTGCGACTCAAATAACAGCGCAACATATAACTTTAATTGACCTACACGAGTGTCTACGATTTGAGTAGGTTGCTGTTGTACCGTCTGATAAATTCTCAGAAGTACCAGACAAGCGCCGTAGGACAACCAAAAAGCAGCCGATAGAATGCTAAAAGGATCGAGAAATAATAAAATTGCAGCACTAAACAGCAGGACTTGTACAGGTTGAAGTTTAAATTTACATAAAATCAGAACAGCGATAATCAAACTGGTTAACAACGTCCGCAATGCTGGGATTTCAAAGCCGACAAAGGCTGAATACAGCAGTACCCCGATACAAAAAGGAACCACCAAAAGATAAGGCTTCGGATAACGCAAATACCAAGTTGGAGTAAAACGGATAATCAGATGGTGTAAACTCCAACAGAATAATGCCGCAAAGATCAACACATGTGGTCCAGAAATTGCCAATAAATGGCTCAACCCCATCCGTTTAAATAAATCTTCGATATCAGGACTCAGTAAACTTTGATCTCCCGTTAATAAGGCTAAAAGCAAACCTGCATTACGTAAAGACTGTTGCTGGAAAGTAAATCGTAAACTCAACCTTTGCTGTTCAATTGCCAATAACGTTTTAGCAATCAGCCCCTGTTGTTTCCGTACATAAGGCATTTGTCCTGCTGCATAAAGTGCTTGTTCCGTCAGCTCTTCCACTGCTTGAACTTGGAAAGTTGCCATAATGTTCTGTTGTAAGAGCCATTTTTCCTGATCAAATGCGCCTGCAATTGCATAGCTATGTGCAGGTAAAATCTGCCCGCGCAAACGGTAGTACTTTCCCAGCTCCAGTGACTGATTAGAAGAAGGCTGTAGATAAGCTAACCATTTCACAGGTTGCTTTCTATAATTCAGTACGGTGACAGGTTGCTTGATACGATTCGACTGAATCTGATTCATTGATTTGACATGCACAATAACTTCAGCGTGCTTTGTAATCGACTCTCGTAAATCCATACGCTGAGTGAGTGCAGCATCGGCATATAAATAAGCCAGATTGAAGCTAAATAAACATAAAAAAATGATGCTGAAAAATCTAAAAAGCTGAGGTTTAAAATTCGGACATTTAACCACCAGTATTTGAATCATCATCCAGAAGATAACAAACATGACACACGTAACAGTGGTGAGTGACCAGACCTTGCCCATGCCAGTCATGCCGAGAATCCAAGCGAGTAGTACATATTGCATCATTATGATTCATATTATTTTTATAAGTGCCGCACATCATAAAGCCCACCGAAGTGGGCTTCAAGGGAAACTAGATAATTCGTTTTTTATTCGGACTCAGCCCAAATACCATCCTGCATATGTAAGACTGAATCTGCCGCTTGAGCCAACTGTTCATCATGCGTGACAATTAACATCGCCATGTTAAATTCTTGACGTAAATCGCTCAGCAATTCAAAAATTTTAACCGCTGTTTTACGATCTAAATTCCCTGTGGGCTCATCTGCCATCATTAAGGCAGGTTTAGCCACTAAAGCACGTGCGAGCGCCACGCGCTGACGCTCACCACCTGACAACTCACCTGGTTTATGCGTTAAACGATGTGACAACCCAACGCGATTTAGCAAATACTCCGCCTGCGCTTTGACATCTTTATAGTTAGTGCCTTCACGTAACATAAGGGGCATTGCTACATTTTCCAGAGCTGTAAACTCAGGTAGAAGATGATGAAACTGGTAAACAAAACCTAAATGTTGATTACGTAAATAGCCGCGTTCGGCTTCGCCCATATGATCGAATCGCTGACCATTCAGCCAGACTTGCCCTTCAGTCGGACGATCCAAGCCACCCAACACATGCAACAAAGTACTTTTACCCGAACCACTCGAACCGACAATTGAAACGAACTCACCCGCATGAACTTTTAAGAACACCCCCTTAATCACTTCAACCGTAGATTTACCATCAGTAAAATGTTTCACCACATTTTTGGCTTCTAATACCACGTTACTCATAACGCAAAGCCTCCGCAGGTTGAATTTTGGCAGCACGCAATGCTGGATAAATAGTCGCCAAGAAACTTAAGATTAAAGATAAGCTGACAATAATCACCACATCTTGCCATCTTAAATAAGAAGGTAAATAGTTAATAAAATAGGCATCAAATAAATGCAGACCCAAGGCCGTATTCACCCAGTCAATAAAACCACTAATCCCCGTCGCGAAAATAATACCCAATACCGCACCTGCAACCGTACCAATGACTCCAATCACAGTGCCCTGCACCATAAAGATTTTGGTAATTGTCGCTGGAGAAGCCCCCAAGGTTCTTAAAATTGCAATATCCGCCTTTTTATCGGTCACCACCATTACCAGTGAAGATACGATATTAAACGCCGCAACCAAGACAATCAGGAACAGCAATAGACTCACCATTGCCTTTTCCATCTGAATGGCACTGAACAAATTACCATGCGTATAGGTCCAGTCAGAAGCATAATAGTTACCAGGCAATTCGCGTACAATATCATTACTCACTTGCGGTGCAGCAAAAATATTATCCAGTTTTAACCGAATCCCTTGTGCACCATCAGGTAAGCGAAGCAAGGTCGAAGCATCGTTCAGGGCGATATAACCCATCATGGAATCAACTTCTGCACCAATACTGAAAATACCGACAATTTTAAAACGCTTGAAACGCGGCACCACACCCGCAGGTGACGGTGTTGCTTCAGGTAAAACCAAAGTCACATTATCATTTAGCCCTAAGCCCAATGCATCTGTTAACTGTTTTCCTAAAACAATGCCAAATTCACCTTTCTTTAACTGATCAATGCTACCTTCGACCATGTGGTCTTGAATAATCGAGACTTTTTTCTCGTATTCTGGTTCAATACCTGTCACCATAACACCAGAAACTTGGCCATGCGCAGTAATCATGCCTTGTAATTGAGTAAATGGCGCGACACCTTTAACATGCTCATGCTGTTCAACTTTTTTTGCAAGTTCAGGCCAATCTGTTAAAATTTGTGTTGATGAAACAGTGGCTTGAGGTATCATGCCCAAAACTCGGTTTTTCAGTTCGCGATCGAACCCGTTCATCACAGATAATACTGTAATGAGCACAGCGACACCCAAGGTGAGACCGATCATGGAAACCAGAGCAATAAAAGAAATAAAGTGGTTGCTACGCCGTGCGCGAGTATATCTTAACCCGATGTACAGCGAGATTGGTTTAAACATACCATCTAGTCCGAGGTAATACATTATGGAAAATTTACAGCATCAAAGCGCCTCAGCGGAACGTCGCGTTATGTCACGTATCGATGCTGCCTTGCGAATTAATTATCAGATTATTTCTGATGATGTTGCTCTTAATGATCCTTACGATCCAAATTTTGTCTTGCCCCGCTATTTTCTACTACTCGCAGAATTAGATCAATTTGATCTGGCTTTAAACTACGAATTAGAACAATTAACTGAAAAAGATCAACAAATTGCTCGAATATTATCCTTATTCAACCAAAAATTAAACCTGATTACCGGTTCTTTATACGACGCAATTGTACAATCCATGTTACCTGTACCTGAACATGTCAATTTTTCAGAGAGTGGGTTCAGTTTTCACAGCGATCGCGAAATTCAGGAAGGCACCTATATTCATGTGACCTTGAGCCATCCTGAGAACTTCTTTCATATTGCTGCGACAGCACAGGTAGTGTACAGCCGCGCTGAAGGTAAAGGAAAATTCCGTACAGGTGCCTATTTCATTACCCTGCATCCACAAGACCGCGTCAAACTAGCAGAGTGTGTCAGCTTCGAACAAGCGAAGGACTAATTGCAAAGACTATTTGGAAGACTTTAATTTTAAAGCGAGTGCTCGGCTCGCTTTTAAATCTCGATAAAAATAGACAAATAAGCCAAACAATAAAATGCCTGCCCCAACAAACACCATCAAAGACAGCATTTCCTGATTCAGCACTGCCCCAATCAACATGGCTAAAATCGGTGTCATTACCGTAGTCAACGAGATGGTGGTCGGTTGTAAGTTTTGCACCAGTTTAAAGTAGCAGAACATGGCGATCAGCGATGCCATTACCACGGTATACAGCAATGCCAATATCGATTTCATTTGTGGCATCTGCGTTGGGGCATACTGCCAAATAAACGGAATCAGACAGGCAGCCACGATACTGGAAATCATGATCGATCCCGTAGCTTGCGCAATCGGATTAATCGGTGCGTTGACTTTTTTCACCCAAAACATCGACAAGGCATAAATAAATACACTGAGCAGCATCAACAGAATGCCTGTCGGATGTACGTGTTGTTGACTGCCTGTGAAACAGATAATTGCCAAACCCGTGACTGAAATAGACATGCCAAGCCATTGCAAGCGATGCAAATGCTGCTGAAAAGCAAAACGTCCAATCAATCCCGCCATAATCGGTGCTAGACCAAACATCAAGGCAATCATGCCTGAAGATAAATAGCGCGTTGCCAAATAGGTAAAGATTTGCGAGCCAATAAAACTTGCGGCACCTGCTAGATAACTTTGCAAACTGATCCGATCAAATGGCAAACGGACTTTCAGCAAATAAACCAACCCCAAAGCCAAAGGCAAGGCGATAAAAAATCGCAATACCAACGCCCACATTAAATGAATATCTGAAACACTCCACACAATCGCTAAAGGCGTGGTTGCCCAAATGAACACCAATAAGGCATAGGTGGACATCAAATTGGCTTTGGAAGGCATAGTCAATTCCAATTAAACGCTGGTTTTACGTTTTTGTTTTTGAATGGTCTGATCGAGGCTGCTCGAAAATTCACGCTTATCACGTTCAGAAATCGGTGGTGGACCACCTGTCTGCACCCCTGCTCCGCGCAAGGTATCCATGAAATCACGTAAATGCAGACGAGCTTTCACATTGGCAGTGGTATAAATTTCACCGCGCGGATGAATCGCAATCCCACCTTTCTCAATCACTTGAGCTGCTAAAGGAATATCCTGCGTGACCACAATGTCATTGGCTTGCATACGCGTGACAATTTCCTGATCGGCAGCATCTGCACCACTCATGACTTGAATTGAATTAATGCGAACTGAAGGTGTGATTCCCACGTTTTGATTGGCAACAAAAGTGACTTCTAACTGATAACGATCTGAAGCACGCAAAATCACTTCACGTAAAATTTTTGGTAATGCATCGGCATCTACCCAAAGTTTAAATGGCAGCACACGCACCTACGGCATGAAAAAAGAGCTAGCAGTTTAGCAAAAACTCAAGCATTACTCTGCTGTTGATTTGAAATATACTTGAAAAGTATAGTTTTATTCCAATTCAAGCATCATCATTGAATGCACCCAATCCCCCACTTTTATCCTCACAAATCTATAACACGTCTTGCATGCTGAATCCTCAATCTCGGTGTAGTTTAAATTTTTATCCTTAATTTCATTCAGATAGACTTGAAATATTCAAATCACCCTCGATTTAATAGATTAAAGCCACTGAACATTCAAAATTGTGCTTATGAAAAATCAAAACAGACCTGAAATGATCACGATTGAAGATCAAAACTTCGGCAGCCATATTGAGCATTGGAATCTGCTGACAGAAAATCCAACTTATGAAGTTCCCAAATGGCTAGGTCTGGCACTTGATGCACCCATTATGCCAATGGGACTTTGCCGTGAAGAATGTGAAATGGATGCCTCTGTATGGCTCATTCAAGGTCCGAGCAAAGAAAAAGTTCAACTTTGCCAAGTAATTGCTGTTGAAAACAATAAACCCAAAGCAGTAAAAACGGCCTTTCCAAGTTTTGAAAGCCCATATAAAGTCAAAGCCTCAATTGAACGGATTATTTCCTGTAAGTCCAACACCCAAGCTGTACTGCGCTTAAATTTGGGTGAAAACAGTATTGTTTATGCGTTTGATAGCTTATATAGCGTCAATCACGATCAATATCAAAAAGATCAAACCTATTTAGTTCAACTGAATGCATGGGCATATGAACTAGAAGCAGTTTCAGAACACGAACAATTGGTGGTAGATGATCCTGCTTCTATCAAACATCACCGTGCCTTGAATGATATTCTGGCGGCGAATGATGGGATTGCACCCGCGAACTTGCAAGAACAAATTGATGCTTGGGAACCCAAGTGTGAAGATGATAAAGCCCCTGTCACCGTCGATTTTTCCAAGATGGTTGCCTATCTGTATGGCGAAAAAATGGGACAAGAAGACGAAGCGTGGTTTCAAGGCAATATTGTCGGCAAAACCAGCCTAGAATTTATGGGACAAGAATATACGCTCTATGATGTGACGCTCATTCATGATGAAAATCAGGAAGCAACTCTGATTCGCATTGCTACCAAAGATGAGCAATATAAGCACTTTAATATTGGTCAATACATTCGTGGCAACATTTGGGTTCAAGCCAGTATCCATTCCAAAAATTAAATCCTTCTAGATTTATTCAGTGCTGATAACGGGATGTAGCACACTTTAAAGGTGTGTCTTACATCCCGTTTCTGCTTGAGAAGAGTTTAAAAATCAATATGACCATATTATGGTGTATATTTTATCCACAGATTTTCATATTAATACGATTTTTAAATTCAAATTAAAATAACTTATCCATAGTTTTAAATTTATTTACGACAAAAACTATGATTTATAAAAAAATGAATATAAACAAAATTTTATTATAATATCGCGAATATTTAATTCTTATTGATATTCTGTTTTGTGGATTAAAATTAGATTTATGAGTATTTTTTAATCAAAATCAATTAGTACTTTATTTAGTCAATTTTTTATGCTTATAATATGAGCAAGCAATAGGATTTAACGATAATATAGATCGGAATGAAATATCTATGAAAATCGTACAAGAAGAAAATTTACAGCGGGTTGAAACTCAACTTGAACAGCGCTTTCAATTAGACGTCATGTCGTGCCTTTTTTTTGTATTCGGCATGATGACCTCAGCGTATATCCTGCACCAGTTTATTCTTTAATTTCACCCTAAAAAGAAAAAACCCATCTTATTCAGATGGGTTTTTGCATTTTGGAATTATCCATTGCGTTGAGCAAAGTCATCCATAAAGTGAACCAATGCTTGCACACCTTCTAATGGTACGGCGTTGTAAATACTTGCACGCATACCCCCCACAGAACGGTGACCCGCTAAATTCAACAAATGGTTCTCTTCAGCTTCTTTCAAGAACAATTTTTCTAGATCTGGATTTGCCAAAGTGAATGGGACATTCATAATTGAGCGGTTCGCTTCAGCAATCGGGTTTGCATAAAAGTCACTTGAATCAATATAACCATAAAGCAACTTGGCTTTTTGCAAGTTCACTTGATGCATGGCATCTACACCACCATTTTCAAGTAACCATTCAAATACTAAACCTGACAAATACCATGCATAAGTTGACGGCGTGTTGACCATCGAATCATTTTTAGCTTGCGCAGAATATTTCAACAAACTTGGAATTTCTGGTTTCGCTTGATCCAATAAATCATCACGAATAATGACCAAGGTTAAACCTGCTGGACCAATATTCTTTTGCGCGCCCGCATAAATTAAACCAAATTTAGAAACATCTAATGGCGCAGATAAAATGCTTGATGAAAAGTCACAGACCAAAGGTTTATCTGTTTCAGGAATACCGGCAAACTGTAAACCACCAATGGTTTCATTGTCTGCATAATGGACATACGCTGCATCGGCAGATAAGTTCCACTCGCTTTGTGCAGTAATCGCGAGTTTGCCATCAATTTTAGTACCCGCTTCGATGACATTAATATCGCCATAACGCTGCGCTTCTTGCAACGCTTTTTCAGACCAAATCCCCGTATGGATATAGTCTGCTTTGTTGTTTTTGCCTAACAGGTTTAACGGAATTGCAGAAAATTGTAATGATGCCCCACCCTGTAAAAATAACACTTTGTAGTTTTCAGGAATGTTCATGAGCTTACGTAAGTCAGCTTCTGCCTTTTCTGCAACCGCAACATAGTCTTTGCTACGGTGGCTCATTTCCATAATGGACAGCCCTTTGCCATGCCAATCCAACAGCTCTTGTTGAGCTTTTTCTAAAACGGCAGTAGGTAATGCAGCAGGACCAGCACAGAAATTGTACGCGCGCATGTTTTTTTCCTTTCAGAGGTGAAACACAATAAAATGATGGCATTTAATCATATCTTGCTCAGGCTTGCAGTAAATTATCCTGAAAATATTTCAATGCTGTCGGGTATTTAAAGTCAAAACATCAATAAAGATCGGTTCGTTTTTTAGGTCGAATGGCTTTAATGAATGATTCACCTGCGACTAAGTAACTGACTATGCGTACAATTAAAGCAGGAATCACTACGATGGCATGAATCAATAATGCCAAAAGTAAATAAATAGCAAATTCGACATAACGATAGAAATGAATTGTTTTTATGGAATCATCACCAAGATGTCGCTGTTTCAAATCATTAATATTGCTCTCGCCATGCGCGTGAATCCACTGTCGTGTTGTCAGCGCATATAAATTACGACTATACACGCCGCGTTGAAAAGCCATCCACATACGCTTAGGTTTTAAGAAAAATCCTGTAGAAAGCGCAATTAAGTTCATGATACCCAATATAGGATGATTGAACATGGAACCTGTACCTAGCTCCCAAGCACTGACTTCGCCTTCACCAATTCTTCCAACGCTATAACCCGTTAAAATATGATGTAAATCATGATATTTAAGATACTTATGCCGCACCTTAATATTCGGCAAAGGCACCAGCAAACAACCATTATAAACATTCACCGTACACGGCTCTTGCTCAATTTGAATGGGTGCAAAACCATTCTGTTGATAAAATAAAGCTAACGCCTGATTAATACTCATCTGATCGAATGGAATTGAAGACATGGATGTGATTTGGGGGACATATTGAGTCATCAGTATTTTTATCTGTGTAATTATTTAAAAGTATAAATTTATCGTATTATAACTTTACAGAAAAACGAGTCCAGCCTTGGAAAAACGCGAAATGTAAACGCACTTGTTTACACCGATAAAATGAAGATCTGTATAATTCATGACAACGATAATGCGAGCTTGATGAATGTCACAGCGTTTTCAATTAAAACCAAGAAAATTAACGCTTACTATGAAACCTATTTTCCCGAGTCTTATTTCTTTATGTTCAAGTTTGGGCTTGATGTTGCCCTGTTATGCTCAATCGATCAGCTACAGTGAAGCTGAACAAAGCATCCTGACACAATCTTATAGCACACAAGCAGCCCAAGCTTTGCAGCAATCAGCACAATTGCAAGCCGAAGCCGTCAAAGGACTAGGTCTACCACGCGTGGATTTGAATGTGCGCGCCTATGCCTTTCATAATGAAGTCGATGTACCGCTTAATTCACTCAAAAACAATTTGGATAATACCCTGACTCAAGGCGTAAATAACCAAATTGATCAATGGCAAAATAATAGTGGCATCCCCAATGGTGTGACTGACACTTTAAAAGATGGTGTCGGCAACGTCATTGATCGTGGGATTGGGCTGATTCCCAATGAAGCAACTTTAAATTTGGATGATCAGGTTGTACGTCCTACCGTTTCGGTCTTCATGCCTATTTATACTGGCGGACTGACCTCAAGTGCCAAACAAATGGCACAGATACAGTCGGAACGTAGTGTCATAAATAATAAACAGCAACAAGATCTACAACGCTTTGAAGTTATTCAAGCCTATTTCAATACCCAACTGCAACAGCAATTATTAGCATCAAGCCGTTTTAATTTTCAGGCGATGCAAAGCCATTATCAAAATGCGCTCAAACTGGAACAACAAGGTTTTATTAGCAAAGGGCAACGCATGCAGTTTGAAGTCGCAAAAAACAATGCAGATCGTGTTATGCAAAATGCTCAAGCCAATTTACGCGCCAGCTTGTTCCAATTGAATAATTTATTGCAAAGTAGCCAAGTCACAGAATTAAGCACGCCGCTTTTTGTTAATACCGCACACAGCCAATCGATTAATCAATTATTAGCCAGTTATCCCGAGCAATCCTCTTTAGTGCAAAAACTACAAAAAGATACTGAACTTGCACAGGTCAAAGTCAAAGCAGAATCCGCTGCGAAAAAACCCACAGTCTTTGCCTTTGGTGAATACAGTTTAGATGAACATCAAAATTGGATTGTCGGCGTTGCTGCACAGTACAATCTATTTTCTGGCATCGATAAACAGAAAAATGTGCAAGCTGCGGAACTACAACGCTACGCCTTAGAATTAACCACGCAACGCACTAAACAAGAAATTGAAAATGTGATTTATAAATCATATAGCGAACTTGAAACTGCGCAGCAAAGTCATGTTTTACTGCAACAAAACATGCAAGCTGCGCAGGAAAATTTACGCATTCAAATGCTGTCCTTTAAAGAGGATATGGGCACCGCCACCCAAGTGATTGATGCGCAAAATGCCATGACTGCACTTAAATCCGAAATGGCACTGAATGCCTATAAATATGTGATGTCCTTAGCCACTTTATTGCAAAGTCACGGCAGCATTGCCGAATTTCAAAGCTACGTCAATCAAAAAAATACGCAATATATTCGTTAACTTTAATGGGGAAATCACATGACTCAAGATCAAACACCACCTGATCAAGAACCAAAAACCTCCTCATTAGAGGAGCAACATGCAGAACAATCTACACCCGAGACTTCGGAAGTTGGAAGTACAACAGCACCAGAAACTGAGAGCACCGAATCAGTAAATGATTCACCATCATCCGAATCTGAAGCGTCAAAGCCTAAAATCGTGAAAATGCTGGTGACGATTTTGATCATTCTACTGCTGGGGTTGATTGCTTTTGGCTTATGGAAAAGCTATCAACCGAAGCTGGTCGAAATCCAAGGACGCGTGGAAGCCGAAACCATTCATGTCAGTACCAAAATTCCAAGCCGAATAGAAGAATTGTATGTGCATGATGGGCAAAAAGTTAAAAAAGGTCAGCCGCTGATTCGCCTATACAGCCCAGAAATTGATGCGAAAAAACAACAAACTCTCGCCAGTTTACAGTCTGCTCTCGCCTTGCAATCGACTGCAGATCGGGGTTCACAACAAGAAAACATTGATACCTTATATGCCAACTGGCAAGCCATGAAAGCCCAACAACTCTTGGCTGAAACCACCTATCAACGCGGAGCTAAACTGTTTCAAGAGGGTGTCATTTCTCGCCAACGCCGCGATGAAATGCATGCAGCAGCGCAATCCGCTGCTCAACTGACGGAAGCGGCTTATCAACAATATGCACGCAGCAAACGTGGCAGTACCACCGAACAAAAATCAACTGCGGATGCGCAAGTTGAAATTGCTAAAGCCGCAGTTGCCGAAGCCAATGCCCTAGAGGCAGAAACCAAATTATTTTCACCGGTCGATGGCACCATTTCAAAAACCTACGGCAAAGTCTCGGAACTGGTCGCAATGGGCGTTCCAGTGATGAGTATTATTTTAGATGATGAGATGTGGGTGAGCCTGAATGTGCGTGAAGACCAATATGCTCAAGTGTATCAGGCCAAAATGCTTAAAGGTTTTATTCCCGCTTTAAATAAAACGGCGCAATTTAAAATTAAAAGCATTGATGCTGAAGGTGAATTTGCCACCATCAAAACCACTCGTCAAACAGGTGGATATGATATTCGTAGTTTCAAATTGCATTTAATTCCAAGCACGCCAATTCCCGACCTGAAAGTTGGAATGAGCGTATTATTTAAAGTCAAAGAGCAATCCTGATGTGGGCAGGTCTTTGGCGTGAACTGCGCTATTTAGCGACGCATAAGTGGGACTTGTGTTTGGTGACGCTCGCCCCGCTATTTGTAATTGTGCTGTTTAGCTGCATGTTTGCTCAAGGTAAACCTGAACATTTACCCATTGCGATTATTGATCAGGATCAAAGCAGCCTGAGTCGTAATATCGAAAAATATTTAGCCAACAATCAAAGCTTGTCGATTTACACCATCACGCCTGATATAAATCATGCCGAACGACTGATCAATCAAACCAAAATTTGGGGTTATGTCCTGATTCCTGCAGGTGCGGAACAGCGATTGGTACAAGCCAAAGATGCCGAAATTTCCCTTGCATTTAATCAAAGCTATTTTAGTGTCGGCAATTCCATTTCTTCTGCAATGCTCAGCAATACCCTACAAGCTATGGCAGATTATTTAGGACAAAATTATTTAGAAAATAATCTACCTTATTTAGAACTCCCCACACCGAATGTGAAAATTTCACCGCTCTATAACCCCAGTTTAAGTTACGAATTTTATTTAGAACCTTTTGTGATTCCCGCTGTTTTGCATTTGCTGTTGTGTTGTTGCGTCGCATTTGCAGTCGGTCAGGAGTTTCAATTTCATCACGCGCAGAACTGGCTGGGTGGGCAAAGAATTTGGACTGCATTACTCAGTAAAATTTTGCTTTATGTCCTGATTTTTAGTGTCTGGACTTGGCTGTGGATGTTTTGGCTTATTGAAATTAGAGGCTGGTTCGTCGCAGGTCAACTATGGCTGCTGTTATTCGCGCAATTTCTTTTTTATCTTGCCTATGCCTTACTCAGTGCCACTGTCGTTTTGGCTACCCAAAGTTTAGCCAAAACATTTGGCTTTTTGGCGGTATATGGCGGCTCATCTTTAAGTTTTGCAGGAGTGACTTTACCATTAAATAATGCCCCTGCCTTTACCAAATTCTGGGCAAATATTATTCCCTATACACCTTATGCCAAACTGCAAACTGAACAATGGGTCGTCGGTAGTCCAGCACAACAATCACTGCCTCCCTTACTGATTTTATCCATTTATTGTGTGCTGTATGCGCTGAGCGCTTATGCCCTGCTTAAGCGACGTGCCCGAGAGGTACTAGCATGAAAATAATTAAAGAATTTTTATATTATTATGCCAAAACCTTTCGTGACATTGCCAAAAATAGCTCGATTTTAACCACGATGATTTTGTCGGTATTGTTTTATAGCTTTTTCTATCCGACAGCCTACAAAGCCCAACATGCCGAAGCACTCCCAATTGTGATTGTGGATGAAGAACAAAGCACACTGACGGCCAGTATTATCAACGCGGCGAGCAACAGCCCAAACATTCAAGTGCGTGCCGTCACGGGAAATTTTTCTGAAGCAGAAGCATTAGTCAAACAACAACGCGCTGATGGTATTTTGCTCTTGCCTGAAAATCTATCCAATAGTCTTCATCGCGGCGAAGTGGGTGGTGTCGGCTTATATTTAAGTGCAGCCTATTTTTTAAGAACCAAGCAGATTGGCTTGGGCTTAGCAACCTCCATCGAAAATACATTAGCAGAACGTGCAGAGAAATTTGGGCAGGTCTCACATTTTTCCCCAGCGCTTTCAATTCATCAAATTCCCTTATTTAATACTCTTTCAGGTTATGGCAGTTATATTTTCCCTGCGATTGCGCCATTAATAATTCATCAGACCATAGTTTTGGGCTTGTGCATGTTGGTCGTATGTTATCGTAATACAGGTTGGCGAACTAAAAACACTGAATTTTGGGGCTTATTTGCTGCGGTGCTGAGCATTGGTTGCTTAGGCTGCTTCTATTTATTTGGTTTTACTTTCTGGCTTTATGATTATCCCCGTGGAGGAAACTTCACTGGAATGCTCCTTGCGGTGCCAATCTATATTGGTTGTGTGATCGGATTCAGTCTGGTTTTAGCGTCCTATCTGGATATTCCTGAACGTGCAGGACATCTGATTGTCTTTACCTCGATTCCGCTGTTTTTACTTTCAGGTGCTGCATGGCCACATGCCGCCATGCCCGAATGGATGCAGTACTTGGGTTTAGCGCTACCCTCCACCCAAGGCATTCAGATGTTTATTCAACTCAATCAAATGGGAGTATCGACCTCTATGGTCGTACCGAAGCTCATTTATTTGGCGACCTTCGCTGCTGTTTGTTTGGTCTGGAGTTATAGACGCTTAAAAAAATAAAGATATAAAATTAATCCAAATTTTATATCTTTAATTACGATTCAACTTAAAATCATCACGTGGCATTAGTACATTCTAATGCCTCTGCTTAATTGGTTGAGGCACCGAATACTTTGACATCAAATTTACGTATTTTGTTACTGCCTCCAGCCTGATCAAAGCCAACATCGTATTGAACTAAGTTTTTATTGCCATAAGCATATTCATAACTCACCAAATACAGGCTGGGTTTGTCGCTTGATTTTTCAATGTATTTCGCTGCAATTTTCTTGTTGGTGATTTCTTGCTGCGGAATCGATTTAGCAAATTTCCGCATCTCATGTTCATGCGCAATAAAATCTGCTTTTAATTCTGGTTCAAAATAAGTATAAAGCTGTTCAAAATCTGTAGATTTAAAAGCAGCATAAGCTTGTTCTGCCGCTTGCTCTTGTGCTGCACTCGGATTTGGTAGTGCATCTTGTGCATTCTGACCCATTTTATCGCAACCCGCTAACGCAAGCATACTGCTTAAAATCAGAGCTTTTACTTTCATTTTCAACCTTTACCCTCAGTTCATTGCCATAGTATATAAAAAATAAGCTGAATATATTTAATTCGTCACAAAGTTCAATGAGATCTTCTCTTCACACATCGAATATACAAGGACTCTGCACTTCGTTACTTTTGAAATAAAGAAAAGGACGCCTAAGCGTCCTTTTTCGATTTGGATTTATACTTATTCTTCTTCAGATTCATTCAAATCTGATTCATTTTCAGTGTCATCTACAATCGTTTCTTCATCAACTAAGGTTTCATTCGCCATTGCTGATTCAACAGACTCTACAGTTTCGACTTCATCTTCTTCGACTGCATCAATCGCCTCTACACCCACCAATGTTTCATCATCACCTAAACGGATGAGACGCACACCTTGAGCATTACGACCTGTTTGTGCAACTTCTGAAGCACGAGTACGTACTAAAGTACCACCATCAGAAATCAACATCAGCTCTTTGGTTTCATCAATCGCAACTGCACCCACCAACTCACCATTACGCTCCGAGGTCTTAATAGCAATCACGCCTTTACCACCACGTTTCTTGGTTGGGAAGTCATCTACTGGGGTACGTTTACCATAGCCATTCGCAGAAGCACACAGCACTTCGCCTGTTTCAGGTACCACAACTAAAGACACGATACGACTGATGAAATTTGCATCGGTTGCATCATCTTCATCTGACTCAACTTCCTCTGCTTCATCTTGAGCCGAGCCCATGGTAACACGCATACCACGCACACCTTTGGCTGAACGACCCATTGCACGCACATCAGTTTCAGCAAAACGAATCGCCTTACCTTCATTCGAGAACAACATAATTTGCTGTTCGCCATCAGTAATCGCAACACCAATCAAGGTATCTTCTTCGTTCAGCTCAATCGCACGTAAACCATTAGAACGTACATTACTGAACTGTTCAAGTTCGACACGTTTCACAGTACCTGAAGCCGTTGCCATAAACACAAAGAAATTCTTACGTAGGTTTTCAGTCATTTCTGCAAATTCAGCGACAATTTCATCGTCCAAATCAATTGCAGAAAGTTCAACACCTAACTCTTTCAGCTGCTTACGCAATGCATCTGATAACTCATCAGCATCTTCTGCCAAACCATCAAACGAAGCTTTTAACGCTTCATAATGGGCTTCGATAATGCTGTTTTCACGTAGTTTCACCACATTGGCACGTACAAAAGCTTTAAAGTCCGCTAAACGGTCTTTAAATTTCTTCGGTGCATCAATTACAGGTAAAATTGCGGTGATAGTTTCATCTGCTTCAAGTGGCAACAAGTTCACCATCGGGCGACCTTTCGCACCACGTGACGCTTGCGGTACTTCAAATACTTTCAAGCGATACACTTTACCGACATTGGTAAAGCATAAAACGGTCGCATGGTTCGACGTCACAATCAGATGCTGAATGTAGTCATCTTCTTTCATCGATGTTGCAGATTTACCACGTCCTCCGCGACGCTGCGCCGCATAGTCAGACAATGGTTGCGTTTTTGCATAACCCGTTTGCGAAACTGTTAATACCACTTGCTCTTCAGGAATTAAATCTTCACGGCAGAAATCAATACGTGATTCCACAATTTCAGTACGACGCGCATCGCCATATTGCTGAAGAATTAAAGCCAGTTCTTCTTTAATGACATTCATCAATAAATTGAAATCGTTCAGAATTGCAGTTAACTCTGCAATTTGACCTAGAATTTCGGTATATTCAGCATGAAGCTTGTCTTGCTCTAGACCTGTTAAGCGGTGCAAACGTAATTCTAAAATCGCACCCACTTGCGTTGGAGACAGACGATATACATTACCATCTAAACCAAATGGACGGTTTGGATCTTCGCCTTCAATGACATCTGGACGAACCGAAACTGAACCAGCTTTCTCCAATAAAGCAACCACACCACCTGCAGCCCATTCACCTGCTTGTAAACGCTCACGCGCTTCAGCTGGGTTGGCAGAGGTTTTGATGGTTTCGATGATGGCATCGATATTGGCTAAGGCAACCGTTAAACCTTCCAAGATATGACCACGTTCACGCGCTTTGCGTAATTCAAACATGGTACGGCGTGTCACCACTTCTTGACGGTGACGAATAAATGCCGCAATGATATCTTTAAGATTCATTAACTTCGGCTGTCCGTTGTCCAGACACACCATGTTAATGCTGAAAGAGTTCTCAAGCTGTGTATTCAAAAACAGGTTGTTGACTACAACTTCTGCATTTTCGCCACGTTTTAAATCAATGGCGATACGCATACCTTCTTTATCAGATTCGTCGCGTAGTTCAGAAATCCCTTCTAGTTTCTTTTCTTTCACCAACTCAGCGATACGCTCAATGGTTTTCGCTTTGTTGACTTGATATGGAATTTCAGTGAAGACAATCGTGGTACGACCTGTTTTTTCATCTTCTTCAAAATGGTATTTACCACGAAGATGTAAACGACCTTTACCTGTACGGTAAGCATCCACAATACCTGATTTACCGTAAATAATGCCACCCGTCGGGAAATCTGGACCCGAAATATGCTGCATTAAACCTTCAATCGTGATGTTCGGGTTTTCAGCATAAGCCAAGCAAGCATTCACGACTTCGGTCATGTTGTGCGGCGCCATGTTGGTCGCCATACCCACAGCAATACCCGTGGTGCCGTTAATCAACAAGTTTGGAATACGCGTCGGCATCACTTGCGGAATGCGTTCAGAACCGTCGTAGTTGTCTTCCCAATCTACGGTATCTTTTTCTAGATCCGCTAAAATTTCATGGGTCAGCTTTTGCATACGGACTTCGGTATAACGCATTGCTGCCGCGCTATCGCCATCGACAGAACCGAAGTTACCTTGACCATCTACAAGCATATAACGCAAACTGAAATCTTGCGCCATACGAACAATCGTTTCATAAACAGCAGAATCACCATGTGGGTGATATTTACCGATTACGTCACCGACAACACGGGCAGACTTTTTGTATGCTTTGTTGTAGTCATTACCCAATTCGTGCATTGCATAAAGCACACGACGATGAACAGGTTTTAGACCATCTCGTACATCCGGTAAAGCGCGCGATACAATCACGCTCATTGCATAATCCAAATACGAGTGCTTGAGTTCATCCTCAATGGCAATCGGTCTAATTTCCGATACGCTCATGCATACTCCTTGTTATACAAGCAAAGCAGGAATTCTGCCCGCATTTATATATCTTAAATCTTGCAAAAATTTAACCCAGAAAACTGAGCTAAAAAACTAAAATACAGCCGCGAATTTTAGCATATTTTATGCCTTTTAGGTGCGGATTTAGATGAGTTAATTTCGTTTGTTTTCCTTTATTTATCGGCTTTTTTTTAAACACTTTCTGCACAAAATTTAAGTTGAAATATGTGCTTTTTCCAACGTCGTTCAATCCCACACCAAACTCAAATTAAACTCTTGTTTTTATTATATTATTCACAATTTCAAGCTTCTATATATAGAGCTTAACCTTTCTACCCAACAAAACACATGCCTAACTTTTATCCTCCTTCCAGCCTTTCATACTCTAAATCACATGCATCCAATAAACTTGAGGCATAAAAAAACGCCCTTTTCGGGGCGTTTTTAGAACAATTGTTCAGAAATTAGATTTTAGACACTAATTCAGGAACAACAGTGTTCAAGTCACCGACTAACCAGTAGTCAGCAACTGCATTGATTGGCGCTTCTTCATCTTTGTTGATCGCAACGATCACTTTAGAGTCTTTCATACCTGCCAAGTGCTGAATCGCACCAGAGATACCTACAGCGATATAAAGGTCAGGCGCAACAATTTTACCCGTTTGACCAACTTGCATGTCGTTAGGAACGAAGCCAGCATCTACCGCAGCACGTGAAGCACCTTGAGCAGCACCAAGCTTGTCTGCTAATGGATCAAGTACTTTGTGATAGTTCTCACCAGAACCTACACCACGACCACCAGAAACCACGATACGAGCCGCTGTTAATTCAGGACGTTCAGATTTTACGATCTCTTCAGCAACAAACTTAGAGATACCAGCATCTTTTGCTTCGCTTACCGCTTCAACCGCAGCAGCACCGCCTTCAGCAGCAACTGGGTCAAATGCTGTACCACGAACGGTAGCTACGACAATTGCTTCGTCAGATTGAACAGTAGCAATAGCGTTACCTGCATAGATTGGACGCTTGAATGTGTTTGCAGATTCAACAGCAATGATGTCTGTGATCATGCTGACATCAAGAAGTGCAGCAACACGTGGAAGAATGTTTTTACCCGTAGTTGTAGAAGCAGCCAATACGTGCTTGAAGCCACCTTTAGCAACGTCAGCAACTAAAGCTGCAACGTTTTCAGCCAATTGGTTTGCATAAGCAGCGTTGTCAGCAAGTAATACTTTGCTTACACCAGCAACTTTAGCCGCAGCGTCAGCCACTGCTTGCGCGCCTGAACCTGCTACCAATACAGTGATATCACCACCGATTTTTTGTGCCGCAGCAACAACGTTTAAAGTTGCACCGTTAAGTGTCTTGTTGTCGTGCTCAGCGATTACTAAAATACTCATGATTTTATCCTTCTGTATTAGATCACTTTCGCTTCGTTTTTCAATTTTTCAACAAGTTCATCAACAGATTTCACTTGTACGCCAGCTTTACGGTCAGCAGGTGGTTCAACTTTAACTGTTTTAAGTTTAGTTGCTGCAGTAACACCGAAATCAGCAGGTGACTTAGTATCAAGCGGTTTTTTACGCGCTTTCATGATGTTTGGAAGAGCAGCATAACGTGGCTCGTTCAAACGTAAGTCAGTCGTGATGATTGCTGGAAGTGACAATTCAACAGTTTGTAAACCGCCATCAACTTCACGCGTCACTTGTACTTTGTCGCCATCAACTTTAACTTCTGATGCGAAAGTACCTTGACCTGCACCGAGAAGTGCACCAAGCATTTGACCGACTTGGTTAGAGTCGTCATCAATGGCTTGTTTACCAAGAAGGATTAGTTGTGGTTGTTCAGCTTCAACAACACCTTTCAGGATTTTAGCAACTTCCAAAGCACCAAGTTGGCTGTCATCAGCTTCAACTAAGATACCGCGGTCAGCGCCAAGTGCCATTGCAGAACGAATTTGTTCTTGAGCTTCTTTAGGACCAATAGAAACAACAACGATTTCTGAAACAGTTCCTTTTTCTTTTAAGCGAACCGCTTCTTCCACTGCGATTTCACAGAATGGGTTAATTGACATCTTAACGTTAGTAAGGTCTACCCCACTATTGTCCGGTTTAACGCGAACTTTAACGTTGGCATCAACCACACGTTTTACAGCAACAAGAGCCTTCATGTAATCCTCGGCTGTTTTAGCAAAAGTAAATGTTGAGAAAAGTTAGATTAACTCTTCACTTAAAATTTTTTAGGTGTCCTATCTTGCAATGCGTATGGCATTTCGGTCAAGTCACAATTGCCGAATCGGCTGTAAAAATGCGTAAAAATGGCTGAACGTCGCGTTCAAAGTTTTATTTGCATACATTTCAATTCTAAAATAGCTTTTAAAGTGTATTAATTTTAAACATTGATTTTTATTATTTTTTTACTTTATTTACTACATAATTTTTTCTGATCAATTGCTGAAAATTCGGCTTGATCTGTTGACTCAAGCCAGCCAGAAGGACTGCAAAATGAAACAAATGACTTGTCAGTTTTGACAGAACCTTATTCCTGATTAAAATTTTATCCCCTGCCATATCAAAGTAGCAGTCCAATCCAACAGATTGCACCATTAGGGTAAAAATCTACTTTAGAAAATACAAAAAAGCATGCCAATCAAGAGCATGCTTTTAAGTTTCCATTAATTGGCAATCAGCCAAGTGGCAGCCAGCATCAGTAAACCACCCGAACCAGCATCAATCCATTTTTGTTTTTTGGCATCTAACTGTGCATTTGCGGTAATTTTAGCAATGACCAGACTTAATCCACTATACACCACCAAACATAAGCCAATAAAAATAGACGATAAAATCAAACCTTGAGTGACAGTGTTTTCAGCCTGCCGAATAAATTGCGGCAAAATAGCAAAATAAATCAGCATGCCTTTTGGATTCAGTAAAGCCGTTAAAAAGCCTTTCGTAATTGGACTACCCGCAGCTGCTTTAGGTACATGCAAAGTTTTGGTATTTAATACCGACTTTAATAAGCTAAATGCCAGATACAGAAGATAGGCAATCCCCAACCAACGTATGGTTTCAAACAGCACAGGAAAAGAAACAAGAATGGCGGCAATGCCAACGGCAACCAAAACTGAATGCACCACATAGCCCATGCATACACCAAGCGTCGCCATCATGCCTGCTTTTACGCCTTTCGCCATCACTTGCGAAAATATAAACAACATGTCGGGCCCTGGGGTAAACACCAGAGGTAAAACAGTCAGCGCAAACAATAAATAAACAGACATATCCTTTTCCCTTCCGAATAGACTGAAAGTGAAAATTAGTATCTGCGAATTTATACAAAATAGGATTGCAAATATTCTATAATTAGATTTAATTTTCGAATTTAATTCTATTTTATGAAATCATCTTCCAAGAATATTTTAATCAAGCTTGATCGTATTGATAAAAGTATCATTCGTGCTTTGCAACAGAATGGCCGGATTCAAAATAATGATTTAGCCAAAGAAGTTGGCCTATCGCCATCTTCCTGCCTACGTCGAGTCAAATTGCTGGAAGAAGCGGGTGTGATTCAGAATTACACTACTGTGGTTGATCCACAGAAAATTGGTTTCCAACTGATTTTATTCTCACGCATTTGGTTGGTTGGACAAGATGCCGAAACCATTGATCGTTTCATTGAAGCCATGAAAGAACTACCGCAAGTGATGGAGTGCTATATTATTTTGGGTGAATGCGATGCCATGCTAAAAGTGGTCGTGCCCGACCTAGAAAGTTACCGCAAATTTCAGTCAACGCATTTGACCAAGAAAAATGGTATCACCAGTGTCAAAACCGATTTACCCAGTCAAATTATTAAACAAAGTTTTCAACTGCCGCTGGAAGATTTATAAAAATTTTATGCCAATACAACTCGAAAGTAAGCGCTTGATCTTAAGACCGTGGCAAGAAACGGATCGCTTGCCCTTTTATCAACTCAATGCTGATCCTGCTGTGATGCGCTATTTTCCAAAATGTTTGTCGCAAACCGAAAGCGATCAATTGCTGGATAAGTTTCAAGCATTGATTGAACTGCAAGGTTGGGGATTTTGGGCGGTCGAATTAAAAACTGAACAGCGTTTGATCGGTATGACGGGATTTCATCATCAGCCCGATCAATTTAGCTTTTCACCTTGTACTGAAATAGGTTGGCGTTTTGACAAAAACTATTGGGGACAAGGCTATGCGACAGAAGCAGCACAATTGGCTTTGAATTTTGCGTTTCAAACTTTACAGCTCAAAGAAATTGTGGCTTTTACAGCGGCGATTAACCATGCTTCAATAGCAGTCATGCAACGTCTAGGTATGTTGTATCGACAAGAGTTTCAGCACCCTGCACTTAAAGCGGACAGTATTTTGCAAAAGCATGTGCTGTATGCCATTCAGCAAGCTGAGTTTTGCTCAAATATGCGCATTGCCTAAAAAGTCTCGATGTACATGACTCAATTCGATCAACTCATAATCTGATAAATCAAAAATTTCCCACACCGATTGAAAGTCATCCGTCGTATCCATAATCGGAATATAACTTGCAGAGACATTCCATGTGGTGCCATCCCAGACATAACACTTAAGCGTATCCTGCTGCATCGCTTGTACCATACCAGAAGTATTAATGCCTTCAATCACCGAATTTTCAGGCAACAAAGGTTGCACCTCAGGTAAGCAATACTCAATAAAATGTTTAATCTGGCGCAAACCATAGCCAGCAAAAATATCCTTTTGCACTTTATTTAGCTGATCATATTTTTCTTGTATGTTTGAAATCATGGTTTGCAATCCTCTTTCCATTTCGCTGTCCAAATCGCATTGGGTACTGACCTTCCTGTACCACACACTAAGCGACACTTATACTTCATCTTTTGCTTTTTTATTATTCTACAATAGTACAAATATGCTCCTTTCATAGCTGTTGCCCTTGAGTGGAGCAAGTTCTGTACCAAATTAAAATCATTCATCGGAATGATGGACTTATATCTACACGGAAATTGTTACTGTTTCTTGAATTGGGCACGTGGATGCGCTTGATCATAGACATTGGCTAGTCGATCAAAATCGACATGGGTATAAATCTGGGTCGTGGTTAAATTGCTATGTCCCAACATCTCCTGCACCGCTCTTAAATCACCACTATTCGACAGCATATGGCTGGCAAAACAATGTCTGAGCAAGTGCGGATGCAAATCAATACTAACCCCTGCACGTTGTGCTTGAAACTTGACCCGATTTTCAATTTGTCGTGCCCCAAGTGGATTACCTTTACGACTAATAAACACCTGTGCATCAGGCACAAAATCGCCATTCCATAGCGGATATAACTTGAGCCACTGCATTAATGCCAATTTGGCTTTGGAACCAAAAGGTACGACACGGGTTTTATTACCCTTACCTGTAATGCGTAATAATTGACGATTAAAATCAATGTCCTTAATTTTTAGGCTTTGTACTTCTGCAAGTCGCAAGCCACTGGAATACAGCAATTCCAGAATAGCTTTATCACGTAGCCATAATTCCTGATCCGATTCTTTTTCAGGCTCGGCTTGATCCAAAATTTGCTGGATGGTTTCAATATCGACCATACCGGGTAATGGTCGCGGTTGACGTTTTAACTGAAAATCATCGGAAGGGTTAAATTCCAGATACTGCCCTTCTTGTGCCCATTTCATAAATTGACGAATGGCAGACAATAGCCGCTGCAAACTACTGGAACTGAGTTGCTGCTGTTCGACTTTTACCGCCAAATACTCACGTAGATCCGCTGTTTCTACATCTTGCAAAAGCAACTTTTTCTGTTCGCAAAACTGTAAAAAATCACCCACATCACGCTCATAAGCCAATAGGGTGAGTTTGGACTGATTTTGTATTTCTCGTGCCTTCAGCCACATGACCAATAACTGTTGGGGTTCCACAGACATAATGCCAATCCTAAATCTTCACCAATCCATTGAACTGGTTTAAATACTGCTGAATGTGGACTGCAACGTCTTCAGCATATTGTTCTGCAAAAGCATGGTCACCACCTTGAATGATATGTAGTTCAGCTTGCAGAAGTTTGTGCTGCAAAGCCTGACCGACTGCAATAGGGCTAATCGGATCCTGATCTCCCCACAACAACATCACTGGTATGTTAATTTTTTCAAGTTGCGGCGATAAATCGATTTGAGCACTCACAAACCAGTCTGGATAATGTAAATACTGTTGTTGATAAGCACTACGCCAGTCCTGTACCTGAAAAACAGATAAATCAATTCCGCCCGAAGTCGCCAACAACACCAACCCTTTGACCAAATCTGGACGTGCTAATGCAGCTTGTACGGCAAAAATTCCACCCATCGACTGGGCAATCAAAATACATTCCGACTGAATCTGCTGCAGAACATAGTCAGACAAACTGGCAAAATCGACAACCGATGGCTGACTGGGTTCATCGCCAAAATCAGGGTAAGCAATCACCTGTTTTTCCGTATAGTCAGGCAGAAGTTGAATCAATGGATTCCAAAATGCGGTATTGCCCGAAGCGCCAGGCAGAAAAATGAGTGTTGGCATGTATTTCAATTCATGGATTTGATCTTTTTATGCAGCATAGCTGATTTTTTGCCATAAAAAAGCACCATCTCGCAGACAGTGCTTTTTTAATTAGGCTAGAGGTTTAGCCTTGGAAATAACGGAGATCAATGCGTCCTTCATAGACATTGGCCGTTGGACCTGTCATCCACACCACATCACCATCTCGCCATTCAATTTGCAATTTTCCGCCCGCAAGCTCAATTTCAACCTGATTGGCCAATAAACCACGGCGCATACCTGACACAGCGGCAGCACATGCCCCTGTACCACAAGCCAAGGTTTCGCCCACACCACGTTCGAATACGCGTAAACGCGCATGTTTTTCATCAATAATTTGCATGAAACCCGCATTGACTCGTGCAGGGAAACGCGCATGTGATTCAACTTGCGGTCCCATCGTAGTGACATCCGCAGTGATCACGTCAGGTACGATGGTCACCGCATGTGGATTACCCATATTCACCACATCAATTGTAATCTGCTGTTGATTGGCTAATTCGAGGTCATACAAGTTTTCAGGCTCATCTGCCAAGAAAGGAATCTCTTGTGGCAAAAATTTCGGGTAACCCATATTGACGCGTACCCAGCCATTCGGACCCAATTCAGGCTCAACAATACCCGCTTTGGTTTGCACCTTAATTTTGGTTTTAGTCGTCAGTTGGCGCTCATGCACAAAGCGTGCAAAACAGCGTACTCCATTACCACATTGCTCAACTTCAGAACCATCGGCATTAAAAATACGATATTTAAAATCTGCTTCAGGGACATCAGGTGGTTCAACAATCAGTAGCTGGTCGAAACCAATGCCAAAATGACGGTCAGCAAGGCGTTGAATCGTCAGCGCATCCAAATATGCGCGCTGACTAATCAAATCAATTACCATGAAGTCATTGCCTAGACCATGCATTTTAGTAAATTCTAAAAACATTCTGAGTGACTCCTTAAGGCAACAAACGCTCTTTTTCCCACAGGGATTCTACAGTTTCACGCTCACGAATCAGATGCGACTCAGTACCATCCACCATCACTTCAGCCGCACGTCCACGTGTGTTGTAGTTTGAACTCATGACAAAACCGTAGGCACCTGCACCCAAGACGGCCAAGGTGTCATTTTCACGTAACGCTAAATCACGTTCTTTACCTAAGAAATCGCCAGTTTCGCAAATTGCACCAACCACATCCCACTGTAAAGTTTCCACATCAGTACGTGGCGTGACAGGTTGAATATCCATCCACGCTTCATACAAAGCAGGACGAATCAAATCATTGATTGCCGCATCGATAATGGCGAAGTTACGGTGATTGGTCGGTTTTAATAAATCGACTTTGGTCACCAGTACACCCGCTTTGGCAGAAATACTACGACCTGGTTCCATATACACTTTTAAACCTAACTTTTCTAAAGCAGGTTTCATTGCATTGGCATATTCTTCTACAGTCGGCGGGACTTCATCTTTATAGGTCACTCCCAAACCGCCACCAATATCGATGTGCTTGAGTTGAATACCTAAATCTTTCAACTGTTCGATCATCAGCATGACGCGATCTAAAGCATCGACAAAAGGTTTGGTTTCGGTCAATTGTGAACCGATATGACAGTCGATCCCGACAATCTCTAAATTCGGTAAACTCGCTGCATATTGATAAGTTTCAAATACAGTGTCCGACGGAATCCCAAATTTGTTTTCTTTTAAGCCTGTCGAAATATAAGGATGCGTTTTCGCATCCACATCTGGATTGACACGCAAAGAAATTGGCGCTTTTTTACCTAAAGCCGCTGCCACTTTCTGAATGCGATCTAATTCAGCATGAGATTCAACATTGAAGCAGGCAATACCGACTTCTAAAGACTTTTGAATATCGGCTTCAGTTTTGCCTAAACCTGAAAACACCACTTTAGACGCATCACCGCCCGCTGCCAGAACACGTGCCAGTTCACCACCGCTCACGATATCAAAGCCGCAACCTAACTTCGCTAACACATTGAGTACCGCGATATTTGAATTTGACTTTACCGCAAAACAAATTTGATGATCGATAAAATCAAACGCACGATCCATATCTAAAAAATGCTTTTCAAAAGTTGCTTTTGAATACACATACAGTGGCGTGCCATATTGCTCTGCAAGCTGTTCTAGGGAACACTGCTCTGCGTGCAATACCCCATTAATGCGGGTAAAACTCATGAAGATGTCCTTTCAGTGACAAGTTAAGGTGTAGAGGTTTTCGATTCGGTAGTCGCCTGTTGGTCGGCTGGTTCAGTCGTTTGGACTTGTTCAGTTTTCTGACCAGACTCTACGTTTGGATATAACAAATATTTTGCACGTTTGTCATAATTTGGATCGCTTGGTAATTGTAATGCTCCCGATTGACCACAACCGATTAATGAAGATCCCAATACCAATACACTTATGCAGCAAATGACGCGACGCATCTGACCACCTATCTCAAATTTTAACGAAGTATAACCCGATCAACGCGTTGACCAAAGCATTAAACGCTAGAGATTATCGCCAGACATAAAAAAACGCCAGTATTGAACTGACGTTTTAACATACAACAAAAGATTATTTATGTTTCGGCTTGTAGAAACCAAAATAACCAATCGCAAGAATAATCAACCAAATTGGGCTAACCATTAATGCCTTCATGGTATCAGGCTCTAATGACAATACGTAAATCATACCGACAAAGAAGATAATCCCCACCCAACAGGTAAAAGGTCCACCTGGTAATTTAAAGGTCGATTTGGCATGTAACTCTGGGCGAGTTTTGTAATACACCAAATAGCTCCACAAAATGATCAACCAAACCAAGATAAATAGAATGGTGGAAAGCGTGGTCGCTAAAGTAAAGGCTTCTACCGTATTCGGTACAAAGTATTGTAATGCCGCACCTGCCAATAAACAGATAGCTGAAAAATACAAGGCATTTGCTGGAACAGCACGCTTGTTCAAATGACCAAACGCTTGTGGACCTTGTTTCTCACGTGACAAACCGAACAGCATACGACTGGTCGAGAATACACCACTGTTCATGGAAGACATGACCGAAGACAGCACCACCAAGTTCATGATAATCGCTGCTGCCGCAATGCCCGCTTGACTGAACAAGTTTACGAATGGGCTCACGTCTGGATTAATCTTATTCCATGGTGTAACTGACATCACGATGATGAGTGCGAACACGTAGAAAATGATGATTCGGATTGGAATCGAGTTGACCGCTTTGGGCAAGTTACGCTCAGGGTCTTTGGTTTCAGCAGCCGTAGTTCCTACCAATTCCACCCCAACAAAGGCAAAAATGGCAATCTGGAAACCAGCCAAGAAGCCTTCCATACCCGTCGGGAACATACCACCATTTGCCCACAAATGGGTAAATGATGCGACTTCGCCAGATGTGGAGGTAAAGCCTGTGAAAATCATCCACAGACCAACCGCAATCAACACCACAATCGCAATGATTTTGACCAGCGCAAACCAGAATTCAAGCTCACCAAACAGTTTCACTGTCATGAGGTTCAAACCCATGATGAAGACAATCGCAGCAACACTGATCATTGCCCCTTCAACAGGACTAAACGGCAGTCCGTTATTGAAGAATTGCAGGTAATAAATAATGGCAGACAAGTCCGCAATACCAATGGTGATCCAGCACAACCAGTAGGTCCAACCCACAAAATAACCTGCCCAAGGACCAATCAGGTCCGTGGAAAAATCAATAAATGACTTATATTTCAGGTTGGATAATAGTAATTCGCCCAATGCACGCATGACGAAGAACACCATTAAACCAATGATCATGTAGATGAATAAGATCGAGGGACCTGCCAAACTAATGGTTTTCCCCGAGCCCATAAATAAACCTGTACCAATTGCCCCACCAATGGCAATCAGTTGTAGATGTCGATTCGACAAACTACGATGGAGTTCGCCTTGTGCGGCTGACTCATTCGAGTTTTGATTTAACATCGTGATAGAAACTCTCTATTAATCCTTTAAGATTTTTTAACCAAATTAATCCAAATTACACATTTGCACTATTTTTAAGCATGCCTTCGCTATGTAAGTTTTTGGGTCAATCTAAGCTAAACAACTATATCTGTATCGTTCAGCATTCACGCCTCATACAATTAGCGCCGATAATACGCACAAGATTGGAGCAATACAATGCACTTTTTTGACACACCAGTTCGTATAAATCCCAAATATTGAAATAAAGAAAGCAGCCTTTTCGGCTGCTTTCTTAAGTTTTACTAAATGCTAGTATGGGAACTTTCTATTGTTTGTTTTGTTGTTTCTTTAAACGCTCTTCCCAGAAGGTTGCATTACGAATACCGAGTTTGACTGGGTCAAAGGTATATTCGGTTACGCCTGCTTTTTGTTGTTGCTCATAATCTTTAAGAGCTTTGATGGTTGGTTTCCAGACAAAGTAAGTTAGGATAATACCGATAATGTTGATCCAAGCCATTAAGCCTACACCAATATCACCAATCCCCCAAATATAACCTGTCGCACTGATTACACCGTAAGCTACTGAAATCATGATGAAACATTTAGTGATAAACATCAATGAAGGTGTTTTAGTGATATAGCTAAGATATGTAATGTTGGTTTCAGCAATGTAGTAGTAGGCAACAATCGTGGTGAAGGCAAAGAAGAAGACCGCTAAAGCCACAAAGATTTGACCAAAGCCACCGAATACTGTACTTACTGCCATTTGAGTAAATGCTGGAGAACCAATTTCTACTGTGCCTGCCACGTTTTGTACAATGAATTGACCCGCTTCTAACGTCCCTTGTACGTTATACATACCCGTGATCAAAATCATGAATGCTGTAGCTGAACAAACGAACAAGGTATCTACATAAATAGAGAATGCTTGAACAAAACCTTGTTGTGCAGGATG
Organism: Acinetobacter kanungonis; assembly: GCF_009939195.1. Taxonomy (GTDB): domain Bacteria; phylum Pseudomonadota; class Gammaproteobacteria; order Pseudomonadales; family Moraxellaceae; genus Acinetobacter; species Acinetobacter kanungonis. Next base: position 532,893 of record NZ_JAACKC010000001.1, read on the forward strand.
TTGAACTTCTGCCGCTGCAGCTGCATGCGGACCTGTACCCTGACCCGCTTCGTTTGAGTAAACACCACGTTTTACCCCCCAACCAATTGCGGCACCCAATCCTGCCATTGGTGTAAAGGCATCATTAAAAATTAGTTGAATGACACGTGGTAGCTCATGGATGTTAATAATTACAATCACGATTGCCATGATGATATAACCTGCCGCCATGAATGGAACGACAAATTCAGCAAAACGTGCAATACGCTTAATACCACCAAAAATAATGATCGCCAGTAAAGACAAAATGACAACTAAAGCAACCAGTTTAAAAGATCCTATATTACCGAATACGATAGAACCTTCACCCGTGATCTGAGTAAATGCATTACCGACAGCATTAGCCTGAATACCAGGTAAGAACAAACCACAAGCAACAATCGCAGCGATAGCAAAGACCACACCTAACCAACGTTGACCTAAACCTCTATCGAAATAGAATGCGGGTCCACCGCGGTATTGACCTTGATATTCAACTTTATAAATTTGACCTAGAGTGGATTCAACATAAGCAGTACTTGCACCTAAAAATGCCACTACCCACATCCAAAATACTGCACCAGGACCACCAAAACCAATTGCAGCAGCAACACCTGCAATATTACCTACCCCCACACGTCCAGATAGTGAAACGGCCAATGCTTGAAATGAGGAAATACCTTGTTCCGAAGAACCACCTTTGATTAATAATCTCGCCATCTCTTTCATTTGGCGCACTTGCACAAAGCGCGTCAAAATAGAGAAAAATAAACCTGCCCCCAAACATAGATAAATTAGAGCCTTGCTCCAAATAATACCATTTACCCAATCAACAATTTCTGCTGCACTCATAGACATCAACCTTTTATATAATTTGAAAATGTAGCAACTGCTTTATTTTCATTTGTCTGAGCATGAGCAATATCTATGCCATTCAAGATCCGAGTCATGACAAGAAATGTACAAATGCTCAAACACCTTCCTTGGAAAAAGTGAACTGAACGAATATCTTGACTCAAAAACACACTGTTTCTTACTTGTAAAAGTCTTAGATCATGTTATTTTTCTGAGCACTTCCCTTTAACCAGTAAATTACGACAAACAGCTTTGCTTCTTATTCCTTAAGAATTACACCAACTGTATTTAGTAGTTTTCGTAATCACTATTTTTATCTAATTTACAGATTATTTTCAATTTTATTTATGGCAAAAATTAAAACTGTATATCGCTGCGAACAATGTGGCGCTGACCATTCCAAATGGGCTGGACAATGTTCCGAATGCGGAGAATGGAATAGTCTGGTTGAAGTACGAATGGAACCTGCCATCACGCACCGCGCCCAACCGAAAATGGGCGGCGGTTATGCAGGACAAGCCGCCAGTGTGACTACCTTAAATCAGGTGTCAGTCTCACATGAAACTCGTCTCGCCACAGGCATTGGTGAATTTGACCGCGTACTGGGTGGCGGTTTAGTCACAGGTTCAGTGGTTCTAATTGGGGGTGACCCTGGGATTGGTAAATCGACCATCCTTTTACAAACCGCAACCTATATGGCGGCTGCCAAAAGTTCAGCCCTCTATGTAACCGGTGAAGAATCCTTATCTCAGGTCGCACTCCGTGCACAGCGCCTAGATTTGCCAACCGATCAACTTAAAGTCATGGCGGAAACCTGTGTAGAGCGAATTTGTGAGGTATTGGCTCATGAGCGTCCTGCCGTTGCCATTCTCGACTCGATTCAGACCCTGTACACAGAAACCTTGCAATCTGCCCCGGGTGGTGTCTCGCAAATTCGTGAATCTGCCGCCTTACTGACTCGTTTTGCGAAAAACAGCGGGACTGCACTGTTTATTGTGGGTCATGTTACCAAAGAAGGTGCACTTGCAGGACCGCGTGTGCTTGAACACATGGTCGACTGCGTGCTGTATTTTGAAGGTCAATCCGATTCACGCTATCGCATGATTCGTGCAGTGAAAAACCGTTTTGGTGCAGTCAATGAACTCGGTGTGTTTGGCATGACCGATAAAGGCTTACGTGAAGTTGCCAATCCTTCTGCTATTTTCCTGAGTCGTTATGATGAAGCCATACCGGGTTCTATCGTGATGATCAGCCGCGAAGGCACACGACCATTGTTAGTCGAAGTCCAAGCCTTGGTCGATGATGCACACGGACAACCGCGCCGCGTTGCATTAGGTTTAGAACAAAACCGTTTAAACATGCTGCTTGCCGTAATGCATCGCCATGGTGGTGTGCAAACCTCTGGACAAGACGTCTATGTTAATGTCGTGGGTGGTTTAAAAATTACCGAAACAGGCTCTGACTTAGCCGTACTCTTGGCTTGTGCTTCCAGCTTAAGGGGCAAAGCCTTACCACAGCAACTGGCCGTTTTTGGGGAAGTTGGTCTGTCAGGTGAAATTCGTCCCGTGCCGAATGGTCAAGAACGCTTAAAAGAAGCCATTAAACATGGTTTTAAATACATCATTGTGCCGCGTGCCAATGCACCGCAAAAAGCAATTGCAGGCGTACAAATTATTGCGGTTGCCCGATTACATGAGGCCTTGACCGAAGCCATGAATCTTGCAGAGTAATTGAACTGGCTGTTCAAATTTAACTGTGCAAAATTAAACAAAAAAATTGCTTTTTCTTATTGAAAAAAGTGACAAATGCCTGCATAAATACAGGGCTATTTATCATTTTTATAGGAAAATTGAATGGAAGTTCGACAGCGTAGTTTAGTTGCAGGTATTTTAGCAGCGATGTTATTGGTTGCACCTTTGGCCGAAGCCAAACGTGCAGGTGGTGGTAAAAGTCATGGCATGAGCCGTTCAGCAACACCAACACAGTCTTATCAACAACCTCGTCAAGCTACACCTGCTCAACAACCTGTTGCCCCTGCAACTGCACCACAAAAATCTGGTCCAGGTGTAGGTAGTATGGTTGCTGCGGGTGTTGCAGGTGCTGCCGTAGGTGCAGTTGCTGCAAATGCGCTTGCAGATGACCGCCCAGCTAGCCAAGCTGAAGCCGCCCAAGAAGAAAAAGGCGGAATTCCAGGCTGGATCTGGATTCTTCTCGCTGCTGCTGTTGCCTTCTTCATTTTCCGCAAGATGGGCGCAAAAAAAAAACTAACATCCACTAACCCGTATGCACCAAATCATGGCGGTCAAACAGCATCGCCATTTGGTCAAGCACCTGCAGCACCACGTGCATCAACAGACAATACCAATATTTTTGGTCAATCTGTAGGTGGCGGTGCCGCAACTCAAGCACCTGTGAATAACGCACCATTCGGTGCTGCCTATACCAACAGTGGCAATCAACTACCTGATGGTACTGAGCCAGCCGCTTTCTTACGTATTGCACGTCAACGTTTTAATCATATTCAATCAATGAATACTGCGAGCAATATTGAAGAAATTCGTCGTTATTTAACGCCTGATTTATACCAGTCGATGTATAACGACATTATGGCGAACCGAGATCAAGATGTTGCTGAGTTTTCTAACTTGAATGCAATGGTGACGGATTCTGCGACTGAAAATGGTCAATATGTAGTGAGCGTTCGCTTTACAGGTACAGTCAGTGAAGACCTGAACAGTTTGCCGCAGCCATTTGCTGAAATCTGGCATTTTGTTAAACCTGCGGGTTCTAACCAAGACTGGTTGGTTGCAGGTATTCAACAAGCTTAATCATTGAATTGCATAAAAACAGCGACTTCGGTCGCTGTTTTTATTTGTCATCAAATCAGGCTAATATCAAATCAAGAATATGAATGAATAAAACCTCTTTCTAGCTGAGATAAAGCAACAAATTACAGGATCTCTCTATGCAATCTCTCGTTTGTTATAAAACCCTTCCTGTTTGGAAGCACGACAGCATTCCCACCGCCTTTCAGCAACCCCACAACACCAAACAAGGGACTTGGGCAAAACTGCATATTCTGCAAGGTGAACTTGAGTTTGCTATGCTAAGCGAACAGGGTGAAGTCATATCAAATCATCATTTTAGCGTGACCGAACAGCCCCCTTTAATTGAACCTCAGGCTTGGCATCGTATCGTGGCATTTAGTGATGATATTGTATGCCAGCTCAGCTTCTATTGCCAAGCCGAGCAATTGTTCACCCAGAAATATCAACTCACTCCGACCCATTCAGAAATTTTAGCCGCTCAACCGTATTTGCACGGTGGAAAGGCACTTGATGTCGGCTGTGGTTCAGGGCGAAATGCCCTATTTTTAAGTCAGCATGGCTTTGAAGTGGATGCTTGGGATGTGAATGAACAAAGCCTGCAACGCTTAGAACAAATTATTCAAGCTGAGAAAATCACCCATATTCATACCCAACTGCGGGATTTGAATCTAAATCAACACATTGAAGATCAATACGATTTCATCTATTGCACCGTCGTGATGATGTTCTTACAAGCAAGTACCGTTCCAGCGCTGATTGCACAAATGCAACAAGCCACCAAATCAGGCGGATATAACTTGATTGTCTGTGCAATGGACAGTGAAGATTATCCAGCCCAGCCTGACTTCCCTTTCAGCTTCAAAGTGGGCGAGTTAAATGCACTTTATCAAGACTGGAATATTCTCAAATACAATGAAAATATCGGTGAACTGCACCGTACTGATGAACATGGACAGCGAATTAAACAGCGCTTTGCCACACTCTTTGCACAAAAGAAATGAGGCTTAAATATGAATTTTTGCCCATAAAAAAACCCGCCATCTGGCGGGTTTTTTAGTATTGGATCTTATAAACGAACCAATTTCACGATTTGTTCTGCAAGCTCTTCAGCTTGTTCTGCAGTTAAGCTTACATCCGTTGCATCCGCAAGGTCAGTAATCACCACCACACCTGTTTCACGCAACAATGCCACTTGCTCAACGGTTAAACCAGCTTTCGCAATTGCTACCACACCTTGTTGAATCAACAAGCTTTCTAGGACTTGTGCTTGCTCTAGGGCTTTTGCTGTTACCGTTACTGTCGCAGGTTTTTGACCTAAACGTGCAGCACGATCTTCAGCAGAAACAGGGTTTGCATGTGCAGTCCATTCAACCGCAGCTTCAACCATACCTGCACCAACCGTCACATTGCTTAAACGGTCAATAAAGATAAATGAACCTGTATAGCGGCTGTCTTGGTAGCGGTCAAACACCACTGGTGCATCAAATTCAACCGTTAAGTCTGCAATCGCATTTAACTCTAACTGTTCAACTTGGGTATGCTCAAGCGTATTCACATTCACACGGAAATTAATTGCCGTGACTTTTGCTGGAACCGTTTGCGTACCAATCTTAACGTTGTACAACTTGCCTTTTACCAGTGGCTGGTCATTCATCCAAACCACGGTCGCACGTACACTACGTGATAAAGATGGCTCTTCACCCGCTTTTACTAGCACGTTACCACGAGAAATATCAATTTCATCGTTTAAGGTTAAAGTAACTGCCTGACCTGCAATCGCATGATCTAAGTTACCGTCATAAGTCACGATTTCTTTCACTGTCGACTTTTTACCTGAAGGTAATGCCACAATTTCATCGCCAACGTGTACTTCACCCAATGCGATTGTTCCACAGAAACCACGGAAATCGAGGTTTGGACGGTTAACATATTGCACAGGGAAACGAAATTCGCTCTTGCTTGAATCACGAGTAATTTCTACAGATTCCAAGATGCTCATCAAGGTTTGACCTTGATACCATGGTGTATTTGCAGAAGCGTTGACCACGTTATCGCCATTCAAAGCAGAAATTGGCACAAACAGAATATTGCTTGGCTTGCGATCTAACTGGCTGACAAACTGTTGGTATTCTTCTTGAATTTCGCCAAAACGAGTTTCAGAGAATTCCACCAAGTCCATTTTGTTAATCGCAACAACAATGTTCTTAATACCCAACAAGCTTGCGATGTACGTATGACGACGTGTTTGAGTTTGTACACCATAACGTGCATCAATCAAGATGATTGCAAGGTCAGCCGTAGACGCGCCTGTTGCCATGTTACGCGTATATTGCTCATGCCCTGGCGTATCCGCGATGATGAACTTACGTTTTTCTGTAGAGAAATAACGGTAAGCCACATCAATGGTAATGCCCTGCTCACGTTCTGCTTGCAGACCATCCACCAATAACGCAAGGTCAGGTGCATCACCCGTAGTGCCGACTTTTTTACTGTCGCGGGTTACCGCTTGTAATTGATCTTCATAGATCAATTTTGAATCATAGAGTAAACGTCCGATTAAAGTACTTTTACCATCATCGACGTTACCGCACGTCAAAAAGCGTAATAAGTCTTTTTGTTCATGCTGTTTTAAGTAAGCCAAAATATCTTGGCTAATTAATTCTGATTGATGAGACATTGCTCAAACTCCACAAATGCTTTGAAACCGAATGCTGAGTAACGCTTAGAAATAGCCTTCTTGCTTTTTCTTTTCCATAGAGCCAGCTTCATCATGGTCAATCATACGACCTTGACGTTCTGAGCTTGTCGCGAGCAACATTTCTTGAATAATTTCAGGTAAGGTATTCGCTTCTGACTCGACTGCACCTGTTAATGGGTAACAGCCTAAAGTACGGAAACGTACCGATTTCATTTGTGGAACTTCACCTTCGTGCAAACGCATACGTTCATCATCAACCATGATGAGTGTACCGCTACGTTCAACCACTGGACGTTCAGCAGCAAAGTACAATGGAACAATTGGAATCTGCTCCAAATAGATGTACTGCCAGATGTCTAACTCTGTCCAGTTTGATAATGGGAACACGCGAATACTTTCGCCTTTGTTCACTTTACCGTTATATAAATTCCATAATTCTGGACGTTGGTTTTTAGGATCCCAACGGTGTTTATTATCACGGAAAGAATACACACGCTCTTTGGCACGAGATTTTTCTTCGTCACGACGTGCACCACCAAAAGCAGCATCAAAACCATACTTATCCAGTGCTTGTTTTAAGCCCTGAGTTTTCATGATATCCGTATATTTTGAACTACCGTGATCGAATGGATTAATGCCCGCATCACGACCTTCTTTGTTTTGATGAACGATCAAATCAAAGCCATGGGTTTTCGCCATGTTGTCACGGAATTGGATCATTTCCTTGAATTTCCAACCTGTATCTACATGCAGTAGCGGGAATGGAAGCTTGGCAGGATAAAACGCTTTCAAGGCAAGATGCAGCATTACAGCTGAGTCTTTACCAATAGAATATAACATTACCGGATTTTCGAATTCGGCAGCTACTTCACGAATAATGTGAATACTCTCAGCTTCAAGCTGTTTAAGATGAGTAAGTCTTTCCTCATTTATTGACATCGACAACACCGATTACTAATTCGTGCTTATTACACATTCAACAATTGATATTCATTATAGAGATTTACTATTCACAGTTATTGCTTGTTTTATTATATTGATATGCAAAATTATCATATAAAGCATAACTAATAATAAGTATTAGTTTTCAAGCTATAGTGAATCTCTACCCTTTCAAATGGATTGTAAAATCTGGGAAGATTTTAGCCTATTCACTTTTTGCTTGCGATGCAGCTTCGCGCTGTTGTCTTAATTCAACTCGCTTTTGAATTTCTGCACGCTCTAGATCATATTGCTTTTTATTCTCTGCATCACTTTTAGCCGCTAAAAGTGCCATTCCGAGAATAAACACTGGAATGAGCAGCCCAAATGCCATGAGTTTCCAAGGCATCGGTTTTTTATTCACTTCAGGTTGGTTCATACGCAATAACTCAAATCTAATATCTTTTAAACGCGCAACAATATAACAAAAAAGAGCCTCAATGATGAGACTCTTTTTCAACCAAGTAATTTCTTATAAGAACTTAAAAATTACCCGTACATTGAGGGTTTGAGCTTGCATCCAATATTGATGAATCTGGTGTCACATTGGTTTTGGCAGGCATATTCGCTTGAATAAAACTATAGACTTCTTGATTGCGGCAGACAATCGCTTGCGTATGAGAAGCACCGATCACTGGATCGAGAGTGACGCTTGGCGAACCCAATGCCTGTAAATTCTCAACCAATGCCTTGGTAATAGGATAAGGAACATTGGTATCCGCAGTACCTTGCACGACATACACAGGTTTATCAATGCGTTTCGTTGCAGGCTGGTTATTAACCAAGAACTTTTGTACTGTTTCATTTGTCGCAAAAACCGTACTGTCTAAACCTGGATAATCCATGACTTTCTGATCAGGATTATCTGTCAGATACTGAATGATATCTGCTTTGAACTTTTCAATTAAGCTAAGGCTGGCATCATTTTCATTATCCAGACATAGTCCATTATCCCCTGTTGTACCTTCTGCATATTCAGAAAGTGATTTTGCCCGAGATTGGAAAATATCCTGATAATTGAAACGCGGCTCATACGCTTTAATACCAACGCCAGTTAAAGCCGCATATGCCAACAAGGTGGCATAGGTATCAACCGATGTACGGTATGCCAAAGGAACATTTGCAGCAATTTCTTGTGCCTCGATGTTCGCCAAGGCAGCAGGTGCAACTTCTAAAATAATTTTACCTAAACTTGAAGCTGGAGCTCCTGCAACAGCACCTTTATAACTTGCATCAGTATTTGCATATTCTGCCGTCCCCAAAGAAGCATGTCCGCCTTGCGATTGTCCGACTGACATCCAATCACCATTCAGTTGTTTTCCATAATGGTCCTTGGCTGCCTGTACGGCAGATAAAGCTGATTTAGCTGCACTCGATAAATTGAGATATGGGTGAATCCCAGGTGTTCCTAGTCCCTCATAGTCTGGTGCCACAATCACATATCCTGCGGCCAACAGACTTTCTGCTAAAATTTTGAAACGCGGATGAATCAAGTTATTACTTGGGGCACAACTATCTCCAACACCCACCGTTCCATGTTCCCAAACAACCATCCGATAACCATCTGCAGGTTGAGTAACTTTAGGAAATAAAACCATCGCTGTTGCTTGTGCTGTCTGTCCCTGTACATTTTGCATGTTATAGGTCATGACTTTTATCGAGGCGGCAGCATCTACAATATCTTTGGAATATACACTTTCAGAAACATAAGTTTGCTGCTGAGCTGCTGGGGTATCATCATCGTCATGACAGGCTGTTAAAAATAGACTAGAAAATGCAAATGTCAGTGCCAACGCTATTTTTGTGCGCTTCATAAAATGTCCTTTTTATGTTTGTTGTTGTATGCACGAAACTACATGCCAATTCATTAAGGCATAAAAAAAGTGCCCTGTATAGGACACTCTTTAACCGCATAGTCATTTTAAACAATTAATTCTAAAAAGATTCCTGCAAAAATAAGCATTCCCACCCAGCGATTGTGACGAAATGCCCAAAAACAAATTTGCGGATTACGATCTTTGGTTTTGATTGCTTGATAAATAAAATCAGCAGCAACAAGTAGCAATGCTAACAAACCGAATGGCATCAATAGCTGTTCTAAATACAAAGCACCGCCAATTAGCACCAAACTCAACACCTGCAATAACCCGATGATCTGAACATCATATCGTCCGAATAAGATTGCCGTGGATTTCACCCCAATTTTTAAATCATATTCACGGTCGGTAATCGCATATTGGGTATCATACGCCACGGTCCACGCCAAATTACCAAAATACAGTAACCAACAAGTTAAATCTGGTGTTACCCCCACTGCGGTATAACCCATTGGAATTGACCAAGAGAATGCTGCACCCAGAAACACCTGTGGTAAATGAGTGTAGCGTTTCATGAATGGATAAATAAAGGCGAGAAACAAGGCACCAAAAGACCAGTAAAAGGTCTCTATCGGCAAAAAGAACAACATGCAGGCACTGGCTAAAACCAAGACCAAAAACACGTAAACTGCTTCTTTGGCACTAATAATGCCTGTCGCTAAAGGGCGCGTCTTGGTACGCTCGACATGCGCATCAACTTTGCGATCTGCAAAATCATTAATTGCGCACCCTGCCGCACGCATGAAAATGGTGCCCAAAATCATGGGAATTAAAATCCCCAAACTCGGTATTCCCTTATTGGCAATCCACATTGCCCACATGGTTGGCCAGAACACCAATTCCGTACCAATCGGTTTATCAAAGCGACATAAATAATAATAAGCTTCTAAGCGTTCACGCCAAGTAATCTGTTGCACCGTAGCCATGAAAATCCTTCAAAAATTTCACAATTTGGTTTTGCGAAGATATTGCTGAAATGCAGGTAAAAATGTTTCTTGCACTATAAATTTGCAACCATGCCAAGTATAACAACTTTGTCGTGTCCACCCCTCATCCAGCAAAATTACGCGACGCTCGCATTTCGGCTCAGTCCGATCAAACAAGAACCAACCAATTGGTTTAGCACCAATATGCTTAAAGATTCTGGCACGGCGCTGCAAACTTTGAATCGGGAAAATGCTTTTTGCTTTGACCCAAGGCTGAGATTCACAACCATATAGATAACTTTCACGTACCCATGAAATGTGATGCAAAGGTTCTTGCATCCATGTCGCATCGATAAAATTCAATCGCTGAAAATGCTCTTTGACAAGCTTAACGCTAAACTGTCCATCCGCAACATCGGTTAACTGCTGGGTTAATGAACCCGAAGCATGCAGCCATGTTTTCAGTTCCGCTGGAATTTGCTGCATAAATTTACCTACGCAATCGCTCTGTATAACTGATTCACATTGATCTAACTGATTTTAAGAATGATGCTTTAACCATTATCTGTTTTTGCAATAATTTCAAATTGACCATTGGGCAGTTTTTGCAAAATAAAACCTTCCGCACTGATATAAAAGCTTTGGGGATAAGCATAGTCCAAAGCCATTTCAGGACTCTTAAGACCTAAAAACTCAACCTGCTTATAACCTTCAGGTGTCCTTGCGACTTCGACATAGACCACAGGTGAAAAATTTAATTTAAACCCTTTGCTGTGATCTTTTGCATCGACCCAAGGATAAAAGCCTGTTTGTTTTTTCCGCTGTGCCATAATTTTGAAGACTAAATTTCTATGTGCAGCCATGATACAAAAAAAACCCGCACAAGGCGGGTTTTTTTACAGTCATTCTTCTCGAAAGAATTACAAGCTGTAGTACATGTCGAATTCAACTGGGTGAGTAGTCGTGTTAAGACGACGTACATCTTCAGTTTTAAGTTCGATGTAGGCATCAAGCATTTCTTTAGTGAATACACCGCCTTTTAATAAGAACTCGTGATCCGCTTGAAGTGCTTCAAGCGCCATGTCTAGGCTATGAGCAACTGTAGGGATTTTTGCTTCTTCTTCAGGAGGAAGGTCATACAAGTTCTTGTCAGCAGCTTCACCTGGGTGAATCTTGTTTTGAATACCGTCGATACCCGCCATTAACAATGCAGCGAAACCTAAGTACGGGTTCATCATTGGATCTGGGAAACGAGCTTCGATACGCTTGCCTTTAGGGCTAGAAACGTAAGGAATACGGATAGAAGCAGAACGGTTACGCGCTGAGTAAGCAAGCATAATTGGTGCTTCGAAGTGTGGTACTAAACGCTTGTACGAGTTTGTAGAAGGGTTAGTAATTGCATTCAATGCACGAGCGTGCTTGATCACACCACCAATGAAGTAAAGCGCCATTTCAGAAAGACCAGCGTATTCATCACCAGCGAACAAGTTCTTGCCATCTTTAGAGATCGACATGTGAACGTGCATACCTGAACCGTTATCACCAACCATTGGTTTAGGCATAAACGTTGCAGTTTTAGCATATTGGTGTGCAACGTTCCAAACCGCATATTTAAACTGTTGTACTTCGTCAGCTTTACGAACCATCGTGTTGAAGCTTACACCAATTTCTAATTGGCAAGATGCAACTTCGTGGTGATGTACTTCTACACGACCTGGACCCATGATGTCTTCGATCTTGTTACACATCTCAGCACGCATGTCTTGAGAAGAGTCAACTGGAGGAACTGGGAAGTAACCGCCTTTAACACGTGGACGGTGACCAGAGTTACCAGCTTCGTAATCTTTGCCAGTAGACCAAGCAGCTTCTTCAGCGATTAATGTATGACGAGCGCCAGACATATCGATGTCCCACTTCACTTCGTCAAATACAAAGAATTCTGGTTCTGGACCAAAGAATGCAGTATCACCAATACCTGTAGATTTTAGGTATTCTTCTGCACGGCGAGCGATAGAACGTGGGTCACGGTCATAACCTTGACCTGTTGATGGCTCAATAACGTCACAAGTAACAACTACTGTAGGCTCAGCGAAGAACGGGTCGAGAAAACCAGTTTCAGCATCTGGGCGTAAAATCATGTCAGACGCTTCGATACCTTTCCAACCAGCAATTGAAGAACCGTCAAACATTTTACCGTCTTCAAATGTATCTTCATCAATTGTATCTGCTGGGTAAGTTACGTGTTGTTCCTTACCTTTAGTATCAGTAAAGCGGAAATCGACCCATTTTGCGCCACTTTCTTGGATGAGTTGAAGGACCTTGTTCGCCATGCTCATTTTGCTCCGATGATTTTTTGTTGCACCTGTGAAGTGCGTGTTAGTAGTTGGCAGTTATAAAGCAATTCTCATACCAACTTTGTAAAAGCAAAGCTAAAACATTGAATTATTTATCAGAATGCAAGATTTATAAACTTTGCTTTGAACCTATTATACTGTTAGAAAATTGAAATGCACCATATTCAAACATTTTCATTTTCACGTTTAAAACTATCACACAAAAAGATCCAAAAGAGTGCATTTTTAGGTAAATGATATAATGCAGTGCATTTTTTCAGGGAAGTTTTAACTTTTTATATTGGTTTTATGATGATCATTTTCATCATTTATCAATAAAACTTATCCATTATATAAAATTTGATTTTTTTCCTGCTTCTGCTCAAGACTTTTGATGCAATTCACACCGTCTTAGGCAAAAAGCCTCATTTAAAAGTAGGAATCATCGTAAAAACTTGCACCACTTTATTGCTATGCATTGATGCTCCTGTGATGGCTTATCTGTTTACTATAAAAGTCTGATCTCGAAAGACATCATTACCAATAAAACCAATAATCTTAAATCCCTAAAAATTCGTTACATTTATAGACAAGCTGATTATTTTGACCAATACTACAACAAACTTTGATCAATCAAGGTGTATAAAAATACAACACAGTAAGAATAAAGGTAGGACAACAACGACACTCTACAAACTCAAGTTGTAATCAAACCATCAGAACCCTTTAAGACTTCATCAACAATAACACTGATCCTGCTTTTCTAAATCTCAACATTAATGCATAGAGAAGATAGAAATAGAGGCAAATCGACCCGAGGTAGAATATGAAAAAAAGTGTGTGTTTCGGTTTTTGTTCTCTCTTTGCTGCAACCAGCTCTGCTGCGGATACAGCAGATCTAGCTAAACAGTTGTCAAACCCTGTCGCGGCGATGATCAGTGTCCCTTTTCAGTTCAATTACGATGAAAATATAGGGGCGAATGAAGACATCGAGCGCTATCAACTCAATATTCAGCCCGTTGTTCCTATTAGTTTAAATGAAGACTGGAATCTGATTTCACGTACGGTACTGCCAGTTGTGGTTCAAACCTATGGCGATAGTGCGAAAGATGATGACTGGGGCACGGGTGATACCGTACAAAGTTTATTTTTATCGCCTAAAGAGCCTGGACCTGGTGGGATTATTTGGGGTTTTGGTCCTGCGATGCTCTTGCCTACAGCATCTGAAAAAACCTTGGGTGCAGATCAATGGGGACTTGGTCCAACAGGTGTGGTATTGAAACAAATGAATGGCTGGACATTTGGTGCACTCGCCAATCATATTTGGGCGGTCGAACATAAAGACAATGCTGAGGGTGTGAGCAGTACATTCGTACAACCCTTTATCACGTACACCTATCCAAACAGTGTGACCATTGCACTAAACAGTGAAGCCACTTATGACTGGAACAGTGAAGATTCTACAATTCCGATTAACTTGAATGTCACCAAAATTGTAAATCTGTGTGGACAACTGATTAGTGTCGGTGGCGGTGTGCGTTACTGGGCTGAAGACACTACAGGTAGTGCGAAGGACTGGGGTGGACGCTTACAAGCGACCTTTATTTTCCCGAAATAATCGCGCCCAGTTCTATATGCAGTGAAAAAGGAGATGTCATCATCTCCTTTTTTATTATCGCGCTCGAGTAGACCACCAACACAAAAAAGATCCGCCTGTGACCAAAGCTGCACCCTGCCAGAATGACCATGTCAGCTCAATACTCAGCAACTGCATAGCAATGAGCGAGGAAATAATTGGCGTGAAATAAGACGCTGCGGTCAGAAGCTGAATATTGCCATGCAAAATGCCAATATTCCATGCTGCATACCCGAGTCCAAAAGCAGCAGCACTAAACACCAGATACAGATAGCTATACCATTCAATGTTAGGAATAACAAAGTCTCCCATCCAAAAGTACTTCAACCATAATGCGATGGAAGTCAGACAGAAAAACAAGGCAATCGCATTTTGACCATTCCCGATTTTCTTGGTCACAATGCAATATGCCGCCCAGATAAAAGCCCCCATGAATGCTAAAACATAACTAATCGGATTCGAGGCAATATTCTGCGTAAGCTGGCGAATACTAAATTCGCCATTCCCAACCTGAACCTGAATAATGCCCAATAAAGTGAGTAGCACCCCCACAATCACCCAAGGATGGAACTTCTGCTCTTTAGCTAAGATTAAAAGCAGCACCGTCAAGCTTGGCCACAAATAGTTCAGAATACTGACTTCAACCGCTTGCTGACTATTTTGTGCAAATGCGAGGGAAAGCGACAAACAAAGCTCGTAGGAAACAAATAAAATTGAACCCCAAATAAGATAGGTTTTATTCAATAAATGCAGTTTGGGTGGCTTAAATAGAATGAGTAAAACAACAGAACTTAAACTGTAAATGAGGCAGACCCCTAAAATTGGACCAAAACCCTCCGTCACCTGCCGTAATAACCCGACGATAGAAGCCCACAATAAGATGGCACAAAGCCCAATAATTGTGGCTAAACGATGTGACATGATTCTCTACTTTAGCACTGCAAAATTCATGTGAATGTAACAACACTCAGATGGAGCGACAAGGCATTTGTCGAACAGAAGGCTGAATATTTTTTCCAAGTGTAGGTACGCTTCAACAAAGTCTTCAGAACCGAAGCTAAAAGCCGCACTTTCTAGGTAAATGATTAAACCTCAATTAGTGAAATATTATTCAAACGTTCGACTAAAAAATTAGATGCGAGACCCAAATTTTTAAATTAGTTCGCACCTTGGACTAAACTTTGCTTAGGCAATAACTTGCAGCCACATGATAATACATCATTCACACGTGCCACAGCTTTTCCCATGACCAACATATGTGCATCACCCGAAATAATGGTGGCAACTACTTTATGTAAAGGACAAGTTGCTTTATCTCCAACACATGCCACTGCAATCCCCTCAATCGTGTAGGTTGATTGCCCTGAAATGACTTTTCCACCACCCGTCGTTGGACACCCAACCGTAATATACGGCGTCGCCATACCTCATTCTCCAAAACTATAAAACTTCAAATTCAATTCTTCTATTCTTCTTGCGCCCTTCAGCAGTCGTATTGTCGGCGACTGGTTTGTCAGAACCTAAACCCGCCGTACTTAACCGTTCAGCAACAATACTTTTACCAACCAAATAGGTTTTCACTGCTTCTGCCCGAGCCAAACTCAACTGTTCATTTTTCTTGGCATCCCCTGAGCTATCAGTATGCCCAATAATTTTGACGTTCTTGTCTTGCACTTTATTTAATGCAACAGCCATCTCATCCAGAATTTTGGTTCCCGTCACCGTTAAAATGGCACTGCCTGATTCAAACTCAACAATACGATCCTTTAAAGCATCATCTACAATTTTTTGCTCAGATTGGTTCGCTGTAAGTGTGGTATTCAAACGATATGGAGGTTGTACCAACGACTGGAACATTGAAGTGATTGGTTGCAACTCATTTGGATTGTTCAGTTTTCCAGATAATTCGACTTGAGTTCCCTTAATGGCCAATTTTCCTGCACTCACCTTTTTTAGGTCTGGAGTAATGACTCTGGTCACACTTTCATTCCAGTCCGCTGGTGTAGTGACAGCACGAATCTGAATCTTATCGACAATTTGTTCGGCACCATAAACTGCAGATAACTTTTGTAAAATTGCTTGTTTACTGGCTTCATTGGGAACCGCCCCCTCAACCACAATGGATTGAGCATAGACCATACTGGTACAAAACAGCCCTAGACCAAACAGAAAATTGGCGGAAATCATTTTATTTACAGCTTTCATTATTTTATTGACCCTGTATAAAAGTGTTCTTAAAAAGTTTAATCGCCTGATTTAGACTGAGTTGGCGCTCGCATAACGCCTGCTCCAGAGCAGCCAAACCCGCATTCTGCGCTAAATAACCATCAATCCATTCCGCATGAATTAATGAAACCCAGCGATTACTATTCAAGTTTTGGCTAAAAATATCACTGAGTGCAGCGATGTCAGCCCCTTGAAAGCCAAATAACAATATAGGCTCTTCGCAATGTAATAATCCCACCAGAACTTCTGTATTTTGGTTATGCAGAAAAGCATTGATTAGGCTGCACCAAAACGCTGCGATTTCATAACTGTGCCGCGCATTATGAACTGGGAGGATTAAAACTTTATTCAGCTTGGCAACACCATAATGCAGAATCGGTTGTAGCAATAAGCCTAGTCCAATCATGCTCTGAGCCAATTGATAGCTATTTAACTTCATTAAGCCCGCAAATGAATGCATCGTGTGATGATCAAAGAATTCGGCGCTTGGTACAGTCGCAGATTGCGGTAAACTTTGAGTAAAGCTTGCAAGCTGATTGGATAACTCTTCTTCTTGTCGAATCGTCTTCAATATTTTGTTTTGCTGGAATAAATGTACCAGTAAGGGCTTATAAATTAGGGGTGCAAAAGATAAGTTAGCCGCAGGATGAGCTATTTCAAGTAAATGCGAGAGCACCATCGGGAATTTGCGTCCTGATGAATCCTGACTGGCGGCTAAATTAGCCACCAGAAACATCGGCTCCATAGGGTTTGCGATAAAGAAATCTAAGCTTGGCAAAGTCCGATATGAGACGTCGAAATCGGCTTGTTTCATTGCCAACTCCAATGCCTCACTCATCCAGCGATCAAGCATAGCGATGATTGCAGATTGTCCTTTACTCTTTAAAAAGTCACCATGTGCAGGCGTTTTACCGAAATACAAAGGGGCTGTTTTAATCACCTGCATCGGAATTCTCCTGCTGTTCTACTCCACCACTGCTGCATTAGTTGTTAACTCCTGACATGGATGGCTGCTGCCCTTGCACAGGTAATTTACTTTCCGCATTGGGCTTTAAAGGTTCCGATGCGACCTGTGCAGCGACAACACGCACAGCTTTATCCATCACCACTTTATCCACCAGTTGCAGACCTGCGTAACCCCGCCCTGAACCCACATTGCTATTACTGTTACCACTGATCAGACGGAAGTTCAGCTTCACTGCTAAGGATGGATCTTTCGGGTCAGTCCACGTCATTTCAAAGCTGCCATTTTGCGGTTTACGTTGTGCTGAATCGATCAGTCGATTAATGCCATATTCACCTGGAGCATCAAAAATGGTATGGGTTTGTCCTTGCAAATCTACTGCAGTAATTCGCACACCTGGGATAGCACCAGGATTTGGCCAAATAAAGTTTACCCATTGTTGAATTCCGTTTTCATAGAGCATGCGCTGTCCATCAATATCAATGCTATACGACTGCAACTTCGGATTTGGTAAAGGATAGAATTGGAAATTAGACTGATTGGCAGCTGCGGGTGCTGCTGCCTGATTAAGCTCGCCCGTCGCAACGCCATTTGCTGGTGCAACATAACGTTGGAAGTTCATGACAAACTGTGGATTTAAGCCCACCCCTAAATCTTTCCAAGTTTTAGACGACAACATATAACCGCGTCGAATCACCAAAGGGTCTAAGCTTTCTTTCACGAATCGAGCAATACTGCCTGTTTCGCCAAAGACCTGCCCAATTTCAGCACTGGTCGCCTGAATGGTCGCACTTTGATTAAACGGATATTTGTTTGCCAAAGTCTGACTAAATGGCTGATAAGCCTGCATGACCCACAATTTATTAATTTCATCTTGCGCAGGTAATAACAACGCAGTAAATGCTTGGGTTAATGGACTTACCAACAAACGTTGTAACATTTGCTGATCGCTGGCATTTACACCCACGGTGAGCTTTTCATCGACAATTTTCTGCGTGCTATTAAACACAGAGCTTTGCTCATTAATGGTTTGTTTTACCACTGTTAATGCACTAGGACCAATATCCCCTGCATTTTTTAAATCATTAAATTTACTACGCACTTGCGAGAAACTCATTAAGTATTCATCAAGGAGCGACTGATTCTGTTGATCATCCCGTTTACGAACCAATTGGTAAAACACCACAAATTCTTGTGAGATCGGTCCTTGTGCTTGCTGAAGTGCTTTTTGAACGGCATCTTCATTATTTTGTCTTAAAATTTTACGTTTGAACCAAGCCACAAAACCTGTTTGTGGTGCAGCCAATTCCGCTTGCACAACAGGATTATCCCAACTGGTTTCTTGCGTAACTCGATTAAGGAAAACTCGAATTGGCGAGTTTTGCGATTCACCTAAAATATCGACAATCCGTGCATCAGTTTTAAAATCTGTCCCTTTGGCATAATGCACTGCATTTAAAAACTTTTTCCATTCCAAGATATATTCTTGCTTGTATAACTGCGTCAGTTGTTTCCGAATTTGATCAGGACTACCGCTAAAAGTTAAATCATCAGATTGTGTTGTATTGAGCACCCAATCCTTACTATCAGTCGGTTTATTCGCAACTTCGTCAATCGCTTTGGCAACATAATCATTCCAAGCCTGATAGGTAAATACGCCAGGAAGTGCATATCCCCCCATCACCACAGTCTTGTTATTTTCACCAACAATTTGTGCAACGGTTAAAGCAGGAAAACGTACGGCTGCACGCATTTTAATTTCGTTATACACCCGATCGCGTGCTGGCATACCACGCACGACAGACACCATGACTTGTCGGGTCTGCTCCACCAGCTGAGTATCTGCCGCTAATACAGGAAATGCCTCTTGATTGGCTAAGGTCATGGCATAACTTAAGACTTGTTCGGCTTTTTGGGTCAACTCTGCCTGCGGCATCGAACCGCGATTTGCCAATAACCAAGAACGCCAAAATTTGGTCACCTGATCACCTAAATGACTTGAATCCATATATTGATGATTACTCATCATCAAATAAGCTTTTAATGCGTTATAGGCATCCTGTGGATTTGTCTCAGAAGGCTCGAAATATTGTGTCGTTTTCTGGGTTGACACTTGCTGGATTTGCACATTGGCATGATTTTCCTTCAGCACTGCTTCATTGGCTTTAACACGCTGCAGATATTGTTCAATATTTTGTTGCGATGGTTGCAAAACCAGTTGTTGAATACCTTTCAGATATTCCAGTTCGAGTTTTTCCCTGAGGTCTTCTCCCTGATAAAGGCCAAAGGAAAACTTGAAGGGTCGATCCTGCGCAAAAGTATCAAATTGCTGCAGTCGGTTTTGAAGAATCAACAATGCATCAAGTTGGGTTGAAAGATCCGTTCCCGAACTTTTCTCCATTTGCAGTACTTTATTCAAGTCTGCCTGTACGTCCATAATCAACTGCTGATTATTGCGATAAGACCAAACCCACGTCGCCAAGACCAAAGACACGGCAAATAAGGTCACGATAAAACCCAAATAACGTTGTCGTTTCCGTGTCGGGTTAATGTGCTGTTTGACCAGATTTTTATCTTTTAAAATGACGTTTGAAAAAAGCCCCTTTAAAAAATACCCATGATTTTGTGTAATGACGGCTTGGGTCTGATCTAACTGTTTAAGTAAATTTAAATCAAATTCTTGCGCAATTTGCTCCGTCATCGGGCTTTCAATCATGCCTTCCTGCAAGGCACTGGTGAAATAAAAACCACGGAAAACAGGTTTAAATTGATAGGGATTATCTTCAAAAAGTGCCGCAATAAAGGTTTTCACAGCAGGTTTAAGCGTTTTAAACTCCAAAGGAAAAGTCATCACGCCGGGCGAGATATTCTGTGCATGACGTCGACTTAAATGCGTGGTACTGACACTTTTTAATCCATCAAAAAGAATATTGTAGTGTTGCTCAAACATGTCTGAGGCATTCGCAGCAGATTCAGGGTCATATGGCAAAGTTGCCCCCCAAACCTGATCAAATTCCTGCCCATCATAACAGTCAAAAAATTCTGTAAAACCTGCAATCAGATCCATCTTGGTAAATACAACGTATACAGGTGCAAAAATCTCGAGCCGCTCGGTTAAATCTTGAATACGTGCTCTCAAGTTCTTTGCCAACTTCAAGGACTTTTCGGGGCTTTGGCTAATCAATTCCGCAATACTGACCACCACAATCAAGCCATTCACAGGTGCTTTAGGACGATTCTTTTTCAGCAGTTTAAGAAAACCGAGCCATTCCCCGTGGTCTTCCGCATAGACCGAATAACGACCCGCGGTATCCAGCAATACGCCATCCGTTGAAAAAAACCAGTCGCAGTTTCGGGTACCACTTAATCCCGCAGAGACTACTTTTTGATGGGATTCTTCAAAAGGGAACTTCAAACCTGAATTATAAATGGCAGAACTTTTACCTGCTGCTGGGTTGCCAATCACCATATACCAAGGTAATTCATACAGTGCAGCATTGCCTTTTTTATCCCCCAGCCTTGATTTGCGAATCAACTGTATGGATTCTTTCATCTGCTGTTGGATCAGACGTAATTCTTCGTTATTTTTGGTCTGGTTATATTCTGCTTGTGTTTCTTGATTAATTGCATCCGCAAGCTCTTCCCCTTGCTGTTCATGCTTTCGACGTTGTATGAGCCAGTAAATCCCGTACCCGATCAAACCCAAAATATAGGCAACACACAATGCAATAAAAATATGTCGCGGGATGACATTATATGAAGAAATCAGTGCCACAAATAAGGAAAGTGCAATGATGGCTTTGGGATTGGTAATGTACTGCCAAAGGTATCCTAAAATGATATACATTGTTTTCTCGTCAATTTTAATCTTATATATTTGTGAATTCTGCGAGTGACTCTTCCGTATGGAATCTCACCAAGGTCTGAGCTGCGTCCAAGCTATACATAAAGCTTTGTAAAGATTCAGGTGCTTGTAAGCCTAAAATAAAGGCATAAATTTTGGCTAAGTCTTGCGTGTGACCTAAACTGTAATGACTATATAAATAGTGATGGGGCTGAATGGCTGATGCGGCAAAATAGTTTGAAATCTGTTGCACCACCTTCGCCTGAGTAATGTTGTCGGGTAGCAGCACAAATGGATTTTCTAAGTCATATTGCTCAAGATGCTCAATCTCGAAGCGTTTTAAACTATGCGCCACGCTAGCCTCATTTGAAAGCAGATCAATCCCTTTGAGTTTCGACGTTTCTAAAATTTGTAGGGCTTCACTGGCGAGACAACAACTTCCGATAAACTCTGCAGGAATAAATTGCTCGGCTTGCCATAGATGATCATCAATCACTTCCTGATCGAGCGCTGAATCTGTTACCAGCAAAAATGAAACCTCAAAGGATTGCGAGCTGATTTTTTTAAGTAAATTCAGCCATTCTGAGTAAGCATTTTGGGCATCCCAATAATGGTAATGAATCTTGACCTGCTGCGAGAGCAAACCCAGATTTTCGAGAAATTCCAGAATCAGCTGCTCACTGTCACTTTCATTCCAGACGTGCAAATATGCATCCGATAGCACCACATGCATATTCAAAACATTGAGGCGAGGAATATCCTTCAGCACCTGTATGTCATCCTCATGTTCAGCATCTGGCTTGATCCATGCAGGATGTATCCGATATTCATAGGCTAGCTGCTGATCATAGAACATAGCCGATTGTTTCAAATGCTCCACTAGACTGAGCAGCATGGCTTCATTTTCATAGAACTCTGCGAGCATGAATGTTTGGATTCTTTTTTGAATACTTGCAATGAAATGCTCAGCAGACTCATCTTCAAGATCTGCATCAAACTGTTCAGGAATTCGATAAGATAAAATGGGATGACCAAACTGGTTTTTAAACACTGGATCAAGCGTAGGTGCCTGCATTTGATCCATTTGATTAAAGATCTCTTGGTTTTTCCCCATCGCACTGAGTAAAGAGCTTGAATAGACATTCAAACGGATATGTTCGATATCGACGGATGCTTGGGCAGACAAATCTGTAGAAGTGGGTTCAGCATCCATTTTTTGCTGCTTTTTCTCTACCGAAGTTTTATACCAAGACCAAATCAAATACGGGCTTAATAACACCAGACTAATCAAGCATGGCAGTAAAATAAAATACAGCAACAGATCTTGTGGGGATGGATCAAACTTTGAATCTTGCCAGTAAAAAATGATTAAGGTTGAGCTAAGGAGAAATACACTGAACAGCGTAGTCAGAATTTTCTTAAGCATGAGAACCTTCCCCTAGCAAGCTATAGCAAAACTGACGATGATCCTGACCCAGTCTAGGCATTAAAAATGTGCTTTGTCCTAAGCCCATCTCTGAATGAGAGTCCAGAACAACCGAATGTAGGTCTGTCTGTTTTAAAATGAGTCGTATATCAACCATCAAAGTTGGACTACACCAACTCTGAATAATTTGTTTTAGTTTTTTACTTAAAGATTTCTGCGGCAAAAAATTGAGATAGTCCGCATAATTTAATGGTCCAATCTGTATTTCAATTTTTCCATCCACTTGACGAACTTTTTCACCACAAAAAGTACTCTGTCCAAGTGCATTGCGCTGCTGACCACCTAAGCAGGTCTTTTGCATGTCATTTAAATAAAAACATTCTGGAATAAATTCTTGAATATGAATGTGCTGCTTCAATACACAGCTCAGCATCGTTTGCAAAGCATGTGCATTGTTATTTTGTCCTTGCAACAGTCCTGAAAATTCAGCAAAGAAATACTCTAAATCTTGGTTCCCGCCCTGTTCTGATCGAAAACCACTTAGGGCATGTAATATGTTTAGATAATCATTGTTGTGTTCAATTTCATAACGAACAGGTAAATGGTAAGCGAGACTTGCATCCACATATTGAGCGGTCAGTTTATGGTTAAATAGTCCAATAAACTTCTGAATTTCCAGTCGTTGTTTACGTGGCGCAAGCTTTACTTTTTGGGTGTAGCTATAAGGTAAAGCGCCTTGAATCCCCATCAGCCCAATCATGAGATTTTTAATCTCAATTTTGTCTTCCTCAAGCGTTAATGATTCAATTTCCGCAACAGGAAAATTTAAATTAATTGAACTCTCGAAGCTAAATCGACTTGACCAATCTAATTGCTGCTGCGATGTAGGTTCATGTCTAAGTAAGCGTGTTGTTTGAACAAAATCATACGCTGTAGGAACCTGAAATAACCGATCAATTACAGAAGCTTCTTGCCACCAACGTTCTGAACGCATTGGTATAACTCCTGTTCTGATTGACTATCCACAATGCAAAGATCAATAAAACTATTGATCTGAACTTTTAGATTAAATACATGACTTAATAGCTGGCTAAATAGATATAAGCTATGACCACGGAATATTTCAGGCTTGATCGATACCGTGACTTTAAGTCCTCTTACAAATGCAGGGAAAGGCTTGGCACTCATCATTTTGTGACTGACATCAAACTTGATGCCTTGAATGGCATTAATGATTAAATGATTTTCTTGCGAACACGGTAAGTTATATAGGGTTAATAACTCCTGTAGATAATCCACAGGATTGGCTTGCATGAAGGACATTGAATTTAATGAAAGATGCGAAACGATTCTCCATTGCTCGGCTTTATTGCCAGAAAAGGTATAGCAAGCCGTTGGTCTTTTTACGACCGTTGCATGCCGAATTAAGCCCGTATTGGTGGTGTTTAAAACATGATTACTCAAACTCATTGCTTCATAAGGTAAATCCCCATTCGAGCAAAGCAATGTTGTACTAATAAAATCTGATTTTATTTCTTGTGGATTCAGATGTTTTGAAATAATGGAATAACCCATTTCAATATTTTTCTGATTTACTTTACTATTTAGTGCATAAAAATATTGAATATTATCTTTGTGTGCATGACTCATGGCAAAAAAAGGAGAAATCGGATAACTTACCTCGGCCTGATCATGTTTTTCTCGTATCATCTGCATATTTAAAACAGAATAAACACGATAATACTCAGGATGATGAGCATCCGTTAAAATTGGATATTCTATTTTCTTATGGTCAATTTTTTGTGGTTCAGCCTTTTTTTCAAATAAATTCACAGCATGGCAAGTAAATAACTTAAAGTTCGCAATATTTAATGCAGAATAATTATTTAATATTGCAGGGTCACTTAAATTTAATTTTAAGTGAACGTGTAGCTCAAAATAATTTGATTTTGTTTTTAACTTTTTTAGACAGTTTAAATTCAATCTTAAATAATTAAATTTTTCTGGAAAACAAAAATATTCCATTAAAAGACGGTATGCATGATGCGTATGCTGATCTAGAGGCAATAGACTTTCTTGCTCACTAAATCCCATGACCTCAAACGGATTGTCGATATCGACGCTTTCAGCACCTGATTTTAAGCAAAAGCGAGTTTCATTTCTAAAAACTGCATCTAAAAACTGCAAAGGAAAATTTGAAATGGCATCCAGATAAATAGGTAAAGTCTGATGTTCTAGCCAGACTTCAGCCTGATTAAAAGCCTCAAAAGAGAATGTCAGTGTGGCATTTTGATTCAGATGAATGTGTGAACTTTGCCGAGATGTAAACTCTACCCGCTTCAGTTGCAGCGGTAATAAACACACGTCCGCACTGGTTTTGAATTCACATTGCACACCTTTTACACTTCTAGATTTGAGTGAGGTTTTTGCGGGAATAATATGTGCTTCGGTTATTTTTTTTTGCTTTTCAATATCTTCTAAACTAATAACTGTACACGCAGGAAAATGACGGAGATACTGCGGAAACATCACCTCAAAAATGGAATGCGTGAATACATCGTAACTGTCTGCTAATTTCTTATCGATTCGCGCTGCAATTAGAGAGAATGCTTGTATCAAACGTTCAATATGCGGATCATCAATCTGCTCTTGGTTCAAAGCCAATCGTTGCGCAATTTTAGGATATTTTTTGGCAAACTCTCGCGACTGCTGTCCAAATTCTTGTAATTGTTTTTCGTAATACGGTAATAGTTCTTCGATCACAACATTTTCTCGAAAGCTTAGGACTGTGCAGAAACAACGTATTGTTGTGTCGTCGGTTTTAATAACGCATCAAAAACAACAGGTTCGTACAGAGGATGGATATTTAAATACGCCTGAATGGTGAGGCACAGCGCGCCCATATTGTGCCCATCCAATAACATTTCCACTTTAACTTGTCTTAAACGAGGCTCATGTGCCGAAATAGATTGTTCAATCGACTGACAAATTTTATCTCGATCTAAAGGGTTAGCCGTCGACAATCCAACAAAGTCTATGATGCCAAACTGGATAATAGACTGTTTGGCCAGTGGATAATCCCCGATCAAATGATCCAGTTTCGCCATGCGACTATTGAGTAAATCTTCAAGATCATGCGCGACAGATTGTCTTAACTCTTGCAGTGACAGCCCTTTCAAGACATCATTTTCTGGCAGTAAACGGTCAAAAAGTGTAGAACGGAAACCGTAAGGATATAGCTGATCTAAGCTCATTTTTTATGATCTAAATTTAACAAATCGTGATTCAAAAATAGGGAGCAAACTTTGCTGCCCCCTATTTTCGGAACTGAATCTAATTAAGCAGCATAAGAAGCTGTGTTATTAGACAATGACCATTTCTTCGTCACAGCACCCTTCGCAGTACCATTGATATCTTGCTGGTTATAGGTCCACTCAACCGCTGCATATTTCAAACCGAAAGTTTCTGTTGGTACGCCTTCTTCATTCACGCTTGGTGCAACACTAGAAACAAGAACGTGTTTCAGCTTGATTTGAAGGTATTTGATACGCTTATCACCATTGGCGCGGTAGAAGTCGATTTGCACTTCATCAAAGGTATAACCCGCTGAACATGCTTCCCAAAGTTTAGGGCTGGTTGCATCAAGATCTTTCACAAAATGCATATCTGCATGCTCAACACGTTCTGCCGTATGACCACCCACACTTGAAGAAGTTGCTGATTTTGGTTGGCGAATATTGTGCGCCCAAGAGTTTACTTCTAACCAACCCTTGTGTTCAGAGTCACGAGACTCACCATCAACTTTGTATTTACCTCGAAATTCGACGTATATATCTTTCATGGAGTTATCCTATATTATAAAGTTCTTAATTATTTAGCTGTTCTTAATTTAATTAGAAGACTGAGGCAACTCAGTGACAAGTCGCAAAGATACGGACAACTCGTCCAGCTGGAAATGTGGTCTTAGAAAAACCACAGACTTGTAGTGACCAGGCTCGGCTGGATTTTCTACAACTTTCACGGACGCTTCTCTTAGCGGAAATTGTGCTTTCGCTTCTTGAGAGGCTCCGTCATCCAGTAGTATATATTTTGCTAACCATTCATTTAAAAAGGCTTCAACATTACCAGCAGACGCAAAACTGCCAACTTTGTCGCGCATCATGGCTTTTAAATAATGGGCAATTCGCGATACAGCCATAATGTACTGAATCTGACTTGATAAGGCAGAATTGGCATTCGCAGTATCACTATCGTATTTTTTTGGTTTTTGTGCAGATTGCGCACCAAAAAAGGCTGCATAATCCGTGTTCTTACAATGTACTAAAGGAATAAAGCCCAAATCGCTGAGTTCTTTTTCACGACGATCCGTAATTGCAATTTCAGTTGGACACTTAAATGCCACTTCTCCATCGCTGGTTTTAAAGGTATGTACAGGTAAACCCTCAACCAAACCACCACCCTCGACGCCACGGATTGCAGCACACCAACCATGCATATCAAACGCATTGGTTAAACGGGTTCCAAATGCATAAGCTGCATTCATCCATAAATATTCTTCGTGATTTTGACCTGAAACTTCTTCAACAAAATTAAAGCCTTCGGTTTGCAAGCCTTGTTTCGGATCATACGGTAAGCGGCCCAATACACGCGGCATGGTTAAAGCCACATAACGGGCATCATCGCTTTCACGGAAAGAGCGCCACTGCACATATTCAGCCGTTTCAAAAATTTTTGAAACATCACGCGGACGGTCAATATCCGTAAATGATTCCAGCCCCAACATATTGCAGCTGGCTGCCGAAATAAAAGGTGCATGTGATGCAGCAGCAACATGTGAAATCTGTTCAAGTAAATACATGTCTGAAGGTGTACGATCGAACTCGAAATCACCAATCAAAGTCGCATAAGGCGCCCCACCAAAGGAACCATACTCTTCTTCATAGATTTTCTTAAATAAAGTGCTTTGGTCAAAGTCAGTCGCACTTTGGAAATCTTTAATCAGTTCCTTCTTGGTCGTGTTCAATACACGAATTTTAATCAAAGGATTAGATGGAGATTCTTGGCAGAAATAGTACAGTCCACGCCATGTCGATTCGATTTTCTGAAATTCGGCATGATGCATAATTTTGCTAAGTTGTTGCGAAATCAAATCATCAATTTCTGCAATTCGCTTATCAATCGACATCGACATATTGTCAGAAACGGTAATAGTACCCGCCATAACTTCTTTTGCCAGTTCAGCAATCAAGCTTTTTGCACGGTCATGTTCATCATCATTTCGCGCAATGCGACTTTGCTCAACAATCGAATCCAGCAAGGTGAATTCAGCAGCCGTATCCTGAACTGCCAGTGCAGATTGCATATTATTCATGATCTGCACCTACTTCCTGACTCAACTGTCGAACTTGTTCTGTATTTTTTAGAACCTCATCCAGCAAGTCTTCCAAACGTTCACTGTTTGAAATTTTATTTCGTAAATCTGTGAGACGTTCACGCGCCTCAACCAATTTACGTAACGGTTCAATTTGCTGGGCAATATTCTCTGGTCGAAAATCTTCCATCGATTTGAAAGTTAAATCTACACCAAAACGACCACCCGTTTCAGTCATGGTGTTCTCGACTTGGAATGCAGCGCGGGGAGCAAGCGATTCCATGACTTCATCAATATTTTCCAAATCGACATTGATAAACTTTTTATCTTTTAATTTGGTTTTTTCATGTTCAGATGCCGCAGAGAAATCTCCCAATACACCCACAACAAAGGGTAATTCTTTAATTTCTTTGCCTTCGCCCACTTCAACGTCATATGTTAATTGAACACGCGGAGGTCGAATACGTTGCAATTTCTTTTGCACGCTTTCACGTTTAGCCATGATGTAAAACCTTAATTGAAATTGTTATAGACCTGCAAATGGATTACCACTGCTGTTCGAATTACTCGAACTGGTATTATTTTTTGCGATGGTCGGTGTTGATTTTGTTTTATTGGATGGAGGATTGGCTTTAGGCTTACTCTTCGTTTTTGAAGTAGAAACTTTTGTTGTTTTTACCTTGCTAGATTTGGTCGAGCTTTGATTTTTTTCTGCGGTATTTAGCGCAGTTTCTAATAAAACAGAAGCTGGTTTAGCAGAGTCAATGCTACGAATTAATTCATTCGCTGCTGGATAGGTAATATCCGAACTTAAATAACGCATTTCCTTAGAACGCATCTGTTTTAAGGCGTCATTTGCCATTCCTGTTGCAGCTAAAAACTTAACATCCGTCAGCGTATTACTTTGAACTTTCTCTGCTTCAAGTTGCTGCACAATGGTTAACGCTTTTTCGTTACGACCTAACTGTTGAAAACGCTGAGCTGCTTGAACTAAATAACCATTTTTATTATCTGCATTTTTTTTGTCACAGATTTGGCTATATGTTTTTAATAGCACTGAGTCAGTTTCACCCGAAACTAATGGGTTTTTCTTAATACAGCTTCTAGATATATCCACTTCTGAAGTACTAGCGAATGCACTTATAGATACACAGCACAGTGATAAACATGCAGATATCAAAATATTAGTTTTCAAAACAACCTCTATTTATAAAGTATTTGTCTAAAGTTTTAACCATTAAAATTGGTTTTTACTTTATGTATTTTTAAAGTAGGCAGATTTAACTAAAAAATAACCGCACAAGTCAAGACAAATTTCGTCACCTTGTGACATCCCGCACATTTAAATAACACTTTTTTTCTTAAATTTTATGGTATAAGATGCGCACGACTTTATACCAATTAATTAAAAACATAATTTTTCATGCTAAAAGTTATGATTTTTTGACTAAGAACGCTTGATTATTACTTTATTATTAATGAGTTATTACCTATAAAATCTTGTATTAAAGTAAGCATTTATTCTTAGTCTCAAAAGCTGAGATCCATAATGAATAATTTAAAAGTTTTAATTACAAAATTGTCTAATCCTGTGCGTGAGGCACTTGAAAAGGCAGCAAATTTCTGTGTTTCTCAACAGAATTTTGAAATAGAAATTGAACATTTATTTTCAGAAATTGTTAAACAACATTCAAATAATGATCTCAAAATATTATTAGAAAAATATAAAATTTCAGAACCCGATTTAATCCGCGATTTATCACACAGTATTGCGCAATTACCCAAAGGAAATACCCGTACTCCCATCTTTGCCCTTTCGATTGTGCGATTGTTTGAACAGGCATGGTTGGTCGCTTCTGCCGAACAAATCCCCGTGATTCGCAGTAGCCATCTCTTGGTTGCATTATTAACTGCACCTGATTTATTTCAAATTGCCAGTCGCGCTTCCACCCTACTGGAAAGTGTTCCAATCGACACCATGAAACACCAATTTTTGCAGATCTGTCGGGATAGCATTGAATCGGATCAGGCAAAACAAGCAGATACAGCATCAGCAGCTACACCCGTGGCAACCCCACCTGTGCGTAGCCCAACGCCTGCATTGGATCAATACACCATTAACTTGACTCAAAAAGCACAAAAAGGCGAGATTGATCCTGTAATTGGACGTGAGCATGAAATCCGCCTCATGCTGGATATTCTAATGCGTCGTCGACAAAACAACCCTATTTTAACGGGTGAACCTGGGGTTGGAAAAACGGCAGTTGTGGAAGGCTTAGCCTTAAAAATTGTCCAAAACGATGTGCCTGAAGCCTTAAAAAATGTGCAACTGCATACCCTCGATATGGGTCTATTACAAGCTGGTGCCAGTGTAAAAGGCGAGTTCGAAAATCGACTCAAACAAATTATTCAAGAAGTACAAGCTTCTAGCCAAGCCATTATTCTGTTTATTGATGAAGCGCATAGTTTGATTGGTGCTGGCGGTCAGGCAGGACAAAATGATGCGGCCAACTTACTTAAACCCGCTTTGGCACGGGGTGAACTCCGCACCATTGCAGCAACCACGTGGGCGGAATACAAACAGTATTTTGAAAAAGATGCCGCATTAAGTCGTCGCTTTCAAGTGATTAAGGTTGAAGAACCGAGCGAAGCCGTTGCAATTGATATGTTACGCGCGATGGTTCCAGTCATGTCGAACCATTTCCAACTGCACATTGACGATGAAGCCATTGTAACCGCGGTACATGCTTCACACCGTTATATTACGGGACGTCAACTGCCCGACAAAGCCATTAGTGTACTGGATACTGCCGCGGCACGTGTTGCCTTGACCCAGAATGCGCAACCTGTTGCTTTAGATCAAGGCCAAGCGCAATTACATAACTTAAGGCTTGAACTTTATCTTCTGGAAAATGAGCAACGTTGTCATCCTGTTCATCAAGAACGTATCCAGACCATTCAACAATCGATTCAGTCTGTTGAACATGACATCCAAATCATTCAACAAAAATGGCAACAGGAATTGTCACTGGTACAGCAAATTCAAGCTTTGCAACAATCCGAAGATCAAGAAACTCAGCCCACTATCACAGAACTGCGTCATGAATTGAGTCAGCTTCAAGGACAAAATCCATTGGTGTTTGATCGAGTCAACGCCCAGATCATTCATGAAATTATTTCAGACTGGACAGGTATTCCTGTGGGCAATATGGTCAGCGATGAAATTAAACAAATTTTAAGCTTAGAAACCAAACTCGAACAGCGTGTTATGGGACAAACCTATGCCTTAAATCAATTGGTTCAAGGCATCAAAACCTCTAAAGCCAAATTAGAAGACCCGAACAAACCACAAGGTGTCTTTTTACTGGTTGGACCAAGTGGTGTTGGTAAAACTGAAACCGCGTTGGCTTTGGCAGATGAATTGTATGGTGGAGAATCACACCTGATCACCATCAACATGTCTGAATACCAAGAAGCACATACCGTTTCATCTTTAAAAGGGGCTCCTCCTGGTTATGTAGGCTATGGTCAAGGCGGAGTATTAACCGAAGCAGTACGCCGCAACCCTTACAGCGTTGTATTACTTGATGAAATTGAAAAAGCGCATAGTGATGTGCAAGAACTGTTCTATCAAGTCTTTGATAAAGGCACACTGGAAGATGGTGAAGGTCGTCTCATCGATTTCAAAAACACCACCATTTTGCTGACCTCAAACACAGGCTCTAGCGCCATTATGCAAGCCTGTTTAAATCAGCCTGTAGAGCAATGGCCTTCTGCAGAAGAGTTATTGAATCAGCTCAAACCAAGTTTATATCAACAATTCAAACCTGCCTTTTTAGGTCGCATGCGGATTGTGCCGTACTTCCCTTTACATGATGATCTGCTGATTCAAATTATTGAGCACAAACTCTCGAAAGTCATTCAGCGTCTACAACAGCAATACCAAACACAAGTGCAATATAGCGAAGATGTGCCTGAGTTATTGCTGAGTCGTTGTACCGAAGTCGATAGTGGTGCCAGAAATGTTGATCATATTTTAAATGCAACAATTCTGCCTGCTTTGGCAACCGAAATTTTGCTGGCATTAAGCGAACAAAAATTGCCACAACAGATCTGGATTGATGTGAAAGATGATGAGTTTGTGTATGTGCTCGACCCACAAAACAAAACGTCTAAGAAGAAAAATCTTAAAAAATCTAAATTAGAACCAATGTAAGCCTCAATCAGATTATTAAACGCCATGCATTTTACATTAGACACTTTACTTGAACCGATTGCAGGTTCTCGCGCATGTGGAGAAGACTTGTCCTTTTCCAATGAGTTTCATGCCATTAAGAAAGCCCGTACAGAAGACGATCCTTTACTGGCGCTTGGGGATTGGGTGACTGAACCCAAACAAGCCGATTGGTATTTTGTGGCAGAACAAAGCAGCATCTTACTGGCAAATAAATCCAAAGATATTCGCCTTCTGACTTGGTTATCTGAAGCTTGGGCACATTTAGAGGGCTTTCAAGGCATTGCGAATGGATTGGAACTGTCCTATCGCCTGTTAGAACAATACTGGCTCAAGTTACATCCAGAAATTGAAGAAGATGATTTAGACCAGCGTTTAGGTTTACTAAAAGGCTTGGTCAATCAGCTTCCCGTTTTAATTCGAAAAACACCTTTAATTGAAACCGCTCCTGCTTATTGTTTAATGGATTATGAAAATTTCCTGTATCAACACAATCAGCAACGCAAGCAGGCTGAAGATGAAGACTTAAGCTCAAGTTCGCAACAACTTGAACAATTTGATGCTGCTCTTGCAGGCAGTTCCAAAAGTGTTCAGCAACAAAACTATCAAAATTTTGAACTGATTTTGTCGCACTGGGAGAGTCTGAAACAGGTTCTTGACCAGTTAATGCAATTAGAAGCACCAAGCTTTGCTCAGATTGATTCCCAACTTGAAGACATCCATAAATCTTTAAAAAAAATTTATAAAACGGAAATGTTTCAGTCTAGTCAGCACAGCACTTCCCTGATGACTCCACAAAGCAGCAATACAGGTGTAGTACCAGCCGACCATACACATGCCATGACTACTCTCCCGATGCAACAGCAGCAAGGTTTTCAACCCTCTGCACAGAACCACTTACAAAACCGTGAGCACGCCATTCAGGTCTTGCAGGAAATTGCGGATTATTTCCAAACCCATGAGCCACACAGCCCTGTGAGTTATATGCTGCAAAAAACCGTGAAATGGAGCCAAATGCCTTTGCATGAATGGCTGGCACAAGTGATTAAAAATGAAAACCCGCTCGAATCTGTACAAGAATTATTGGGCATTTCACCAACAAATAATGAAACAAGTAACTGGTAATTTGCATGTTTAAAGCAGAAAAAATTCTTTGGGGTGAAGGACTGTTTTTACGTCCGCAACACTTTCAGCTACAAGACCGTTATCATGAGCAGCATTTAAACCATACCATTCGCTCGACCATTCCCTTTGCGTATGGAATACAAAAAATTCAATTTGATGAAAGTCAGCTACACCTGAACGTGTTGGCTTTGGCATCAATTGAAATGCTATGGCAAGATGGTGAAATCTATGCTGCACCTGCACAAGATCTGTTGCCTGAACCGATTTTACTGGACCAGTTAAATTTACGTGGTGAAATGCAGATCTACTTGGCAATGCCAATCGTGCAAGCCAATAAAAAGAATGTTGCCTACGAGTCAGATGCTCAATCCAGCCGTTACCATTGTTATTTAAATCAAACCCATGACTTGTTTACCGATGCATCGCCTGCGGAAATTTCACTATTGCAACGTCGTGCCGAATTTAAACTTTTAGAGCCACATCAAACTCCAGCACATGAAATGGATGGTTTTCTGTATTTAGCTGTAGGACGAATTAAGCGACAAAGTTCAGGGCAATTTGAACTTGATCATAAATTTATTCCCCCTATCTTGCATATTGAATCCAGCGTGACTTTATATACTCAGCTGAAACGTACTCTGAATGTGATACGCGCCAAGATTAAAACCATCCAAACCAATAATCGCGAAAATGAACAAAAGCTGATTGAATTCCGTTCTGGGGATATTGTGTCTTTTTGGCTGGTCAATGCCCTCAACACGGCTTACTCCAGCTTGAATCATATTTACCAGCATCCACAAATTCATCCTGAACGATTGTTCTGCGAATTGCTACGGCTTACAGGTTCATTACTGACTTTTTCATCGGCACATGAGGTCGATCAACTGCCCCAGTATCAGCACCACCAACTGCAACAGAGTTTTAACAACTTAGACCAGATTTTGCGGGATTTGTTAGACACTATTATTTCAAACCGCTACATCAGTATTAGCCTGAAAGAAACCCGCCCTTCTTATTGGGTTGGTAGTCTGGAAACAGACAAGATTACCCGCGACACCCGTCTCTATGTGTGTGTATCTAGCAGCATGATGCAAACACACGAGCTGATTCAGATTGTTCCATTACGTTTTAAAGTGGGGAGTACGGTCGATGTTGAACAACGTGTGGTTGCTGCCCTGCCTGCCATTCCACTGCATCATTTAATTCAAGTTCCAACTGCAATTCCTGTGCGCTCAGGGGTGAGTTATTTCGAAGTAGAGCCGCATCATGAGCTGTACCAAAACATGCTGGATGCTGAAAGCATTTGTATTTACGTGCCTTCAGGCTTCCAAGACATCAGCATTGAATTAATTGCCGTCATGAATGCTTAAGGAACAATCGTTATGAATTCAACAACTAAAGCACCTTCTCTATTTGATGACGGTCAAATTGGTAGCAGCGCACTGCCCACTGCACCAGCCACAGTTCAGCACAGCTCGACATTGACCGATCTGCTGTATGACGGTTTTTATGTGGTGTTTTTAATTCGCAATCAATATGTCCCGAGCAATCCCGCCCAGTTTCGTGAGAAGGTGCTGGATTTGTTGCATCGCTTTGAACAGCAAGCCCGTAAATTACATTTTTCTGCAGATGACATCCATGATGCGAAATATGCCTATTGCGCCTTGCTGGATGAAACCATTGTGACCCAACAAGACGATGCATTCTTTAACCTGCAAAATGTCTGGCTGATTAATCCTTTGCAATTGAGTTTATTTGGTTCACAACTGGCAGGTTATCAGTTTTTTGAAATTTTGGAGCAATTGCGCAGCAAAGGCAAAGACCGTCTAGCATCACTGGAAGTGTTCCATTACTGCATGCTATTGGGCTTTCAAGGCAAATATCGCATTGAATCGATTGAAAGTTTAAACCATTTAGTTTCCCGTGTCGGAGATGAAATTGATTACCTAAAAGGTAAAAAAGCTGCATTCTCGCCTTTTTCAGCCTTACCCGATCAAATTAAAAATATCATCCATCGCGAATTACCCTTTGTCTGGATCATTTTGTTCTTATTGATTTTTAGCCTTCTGGCTTTTGCAGGTTTAAGATACTCGCTGAGTCAACACACGCAAAACTCCCTTGCACCATTTAACAATGTGATTACTACGCCAACTGAACAGGCGAATATCACTATTTATTTACCATAAATGGTGGCGGATTTATGGCACAAGACAAGCAAAACTCCATACGTATTTTAAAAGCATCGCCATCTCCAGCTCCAAAGCGTTCAAGCCTGTACCTTATTGCAGGTTTTGTCGGTGGCATTCTTTTAAGTGGCGGCTTATTTGTTTTTTTTATTTATGCTCAAGATGTACAACCATCAACGGCATCAACAACGCAGAGTGAAACTAGAGAGGCCGATACGCCATCTGTTGCTTCTGAAATAAAGCCTACAGGCAATCCGAATACGCTCACTGAAGCTGAAGATGTTGATTATCCCAATCAGTTGAATGATCAAGAAATGTCAGCCCTGTTCAAGCATCCTGTAAACGGGGTCAATACCCTGAATGCACCAGCACCAAACAGCTCACCTTTTGCCAATCTCGCTCAGGGGCAAGAAACGAACCCCATCAGTAAAGAAGTCGTGATTGAGAGGAAAATTCACAAACCTCAAGCAGTGACCCCAGCAGTCAAACCTTTGCCTCAGGGCGTCGTCAAACCTGCTCTTTTAGATCAGCTGGATAAAGAAATTGAATTAGCCCAGCCGCAAATGCAAGCCACTCATCCATCTTCTCCAGCAGTGCATTCGAACTAAAATGATCATTTTTATTGGCTGTAGTTTTTTGGCGCTGGTGATTGGCTTGAGCCTATT
Organism: Acinetobacter kanungonis; assembly: GCF_009939195.1. GTDB lineage: Bacteria > Pseudomonadota > Gammaproteobacteria > Pseudomonadales > Moraxellaceae > Acinetobacter > Acinetobacter kanungonis. Next base: position 569,086 of record NZ_JAACKC010000001.1, read on the forward strand.
GATGTCTTATGAGCTTAGGCTGCGAACCCTCAATTATGTACGGCTGATTTTACCCAGCAGTAAGCAGAAGCTGGGGCATGCACGTCATTTTGCCCAAGAAATGGGATATGCCGCTTCGGCTGAACAGACTCAAACCCATTGGCATTTGCAACAATGGTGGATTCTGATTGCAGGATTTTTCCTGTTGGGCAGTATTGTATTGTTTGCCTTTACGCGACCTATTGATCCCACCAAAGTTGAAGCCAATTATCTGGAACAGGTCGACCCGCAAATTTATGCGCTGTTAAATGGTGAAATGCTGACGCCTCCGCCAGAAGTGGATGAACAGTTGGTCGATGCCGCTATTGTTGAAGCCATGCAAATGGAACAACAGTATCAGGCACAGAACAACAGTGTGACTGCTCAACCTTTCTCTTTGGAACGGGAGAGCACCTTTGAACAAAGTCATGGGCATTTTGATACTTCGCTGATTGACCGTAAATGGGATCGTATGAACCCGCGCTATAAGCAACGCTTGTTGATGGTCTTTAAGATTATGAAAGAACGTCATAACTATGAGCTGGTTTTACTGGAAGGTTACCGTAGCCCTGCGCGTCAAAATATGCTGTCTGGTAACAAGAACACCACCCGTGCCAAGGCGTTTCAGAGCTATCACCAATTTGGTCTGGCCGCAGATGTGGCCTTTAAACGGGATGGCAAAGTCGTGATTTCAGAACGTGACCCTTGGGCTTGGAAAGGCTATCAACTGTATGGTGAAGTTGCCGAATCAGTAGGTTTAACGTGGGGTGGACGCTGGAAGTCTATACATGATTATGGTCATACCGAGTACCGTATGCCGGGGTTGAAGAAAACAGCAGAAATGGCAGAAAAACTGACCACCGAAGGACAACTTTTAGCGCAAGAGTTGAATTAATCAATCGCTCAATTAGGATGACTACACATCAAATCACATCGTTCTAAAATATAGATGACAACAAAAAGCCCTATTGAGTAATAGGGCTTTTTCCAAAACAGGGTTGTCTGTTTTGGCATTGTTACTTAAACACTTTTATTTTTTAAATTGAGTGCAAGCGCATTTGGTACACGGGGGTAAACGATCAGTACCAATTTCTAAGTAGACGCGACGTCCGCATTGAACACAAAAATAGAAACCTGTTCCAGGTTGTTCGCCAGCAGTTACCATTTTGGTTCTCCTTATGTTCTTTTAGAAATGGTATCCCTAGTATAACGCGCTTATGCTGAATGTCTATTGGTCATTTCAAAAAATAATGGTGTCATAAGTGTAAGAAATGATGTATTCAAAAAATTGGTGAACCAACTAAAATTTAATCATTAAAGTGAATATTTGATTACCTTATAAACCTAAATAATGCTTTAGATCTCATATACCCTATTCTCTAAGTGTATTGATGATGAACACTCGCTCTAAGTTTCACATACAGTTGAGCGATTCAATCTGTTTTTTACGCTCTTAAATGCTTTTCTTCATGCAAATAAAAAGCCCTATCGAGTGTGACAGGGCTTAATTCAAAACAGCAGATAACTGCTTGGTGTTTGCGGCTTAGGCATTCTTACTATTGAATTGATTGCCAAGGCATTTGGTACACGGGGGTAAACGATCAGTACCAATTTCTAAATAGGTGCGGTGTCCGCATTGAATACAAAAATAGAAGCCTGTTCCAGGTTTTTCGCCAGCAGTAACCATTTTTGTTCTCCATGTGTTTTAAAAATGGTGAACAGAGTATAGACAAGCTTTTGAGATTGTAGAGTCTATTTTGTGACCGCAGGGGTCATGGCAAAATTGTAAAATATTTAATGAATGCTTTTCTATTTGGCAAGAGTTTAAGCATACATATAAAAAGTCATCTAATATTATTAATACCCATTTTATTTTAAAAAATTCAACTTAAATAACTAGATAGCATCGGAATATATGGCGCAATAAAACCCAAAACAGTAGCAGAATTCGAAGCAAAACTCATAAAATCACTAAAAAGTGTTTTATATTGATCTGTACCTATAGAAGCTCCTAATATTTCAATTCTTTTTGAAACCTCTAAAACAATCTCATCATCAATATCTGATTTCCCTAAATCATTTATTAACTGAATAAATTCTTCGGGAATTTGATTATTATTAACTTTTTGGTGAATAGTACTATGAGTATTCCCTGAAGCTAGATTCTGAACATTACCTGAAATATTAATATTAAAAATCTGACTTACTTTATCTTGAGGAATTGGATTTGAATTCAACTCTGCTTCTCCAGCTTGAGGATTTATCACTTCTATTTCTAATACAAAATTTAAAATCTTAGTTTTGACAGTATCAATTATACCTATAACAGAGGCTACTGGAATTACTTTCCATGCTTGTATACAATTCATACCTCTGTACATATTCGAGCCATATTTAGCTAATATCGCTGGGTCCCAACTCTGTGTTAATTGCCCATTTTTATCATTGATTGTATAACTTTCTAAAGTTGCAATTGGACTTTTAAAATCAGCTTTAGAACATGACTCTTGTAACCAATTAGGAAGACCATGGGTCGGAATATCTGCATTACTCAAGCTACTACCAAAGCTACCTACAAAATGTCCTTTAGACCCGACAAATATTGTTCTATAGTTTGGCAATAAATCTTCAGAACTATAACCGTTAAGTTCAAAATCCACCCAACTTTTAAAATCCTCATTTCCTAGCCTATAAGCTAGAATTTTACATTTCCTCAATAAATCTGAAACATTTACATTTGAATTTACAGCATCATTTTGAATTTCTCGCAGTAAAGACATTTCACACTCGAATTAAAAAACCCCACTCAAAAGTAGGGCTTTTTTAAAACAATTTCAAATACTTTAAATTAAGCTGTTAATTGTTCTTTCTCTTCTTGGCTTTCCAAAAAGTCCTGAGCAAAACGCTGAAGTACACCACCCGCTTCATATACAGACACTTCTTCTTCTGTATCTAAGCGGCAAGTGACAGGCACTTCCACAACTTCATTCTTACCATCAGCCGTTGCACGTTCAATCACTAAAGTTAAGGTCGAACGTGGTGCAATATTACCAATCACGCTGTATAGCTCAGTACCATCCAGCTTCAAAGTATTACGGTTTACACCTGCTTTAAACTCAAGTGGTAACACGCCCATACCCACCAAGTTGGTACGGTGAATACGCTCAAAACCTTCCGCGACAATTGCTTCTACACCTGCAAGACGTACACCTTTCGCAGCCCAATCACGGCTAGAACCTTGACCATAGTCTGCACCTGCAATGATGATGAGCGGTTGCTTACGATTCATGTAAGTTTCAATCGCTTCCCACATACGCATCACTTCGCCTTCTGGCTCTACGCGCGCTTTCGAACCTTGTTTAACAGTACCGTCAGAACGACGCACCATTTCGTTAAACAATTTCGGATTCGCAAATGTTGCACGTTGTGCTGTTAAGTGGTCACCACGGTGCGTAGCGTAAGAGTTGAAGTCTTCTTCAGGTACGCCCATTTTGTGTAGGTATTCACCTGCCGCAGAGTCCATCAAAATCGCATTTGAAGGCGACAAATGGTCTGTGGTGATGTTGTCACCCAAAATTGCCAACGGACGCATATTTGCCAAAGTACGTGGCGCAGCCAACGCACCTTCCCAATATGGCGGACGGCGAATATAAGTACTTTGTGGACGCCAGTCGTAAAGTGGGCTTTCCGCTTGCTCAACTTCGCCCAAGTCAAACATAGGAATGTAGACTTTACGGAATTGTTCAGGCTTCACCGCATCTTTTACCAGTGCATCAATTTCAGCATCGGAAGGCCAAATGTCTTTCAGGTAAATTGGATTACCGTCTTTGTCTGTGCCCAGTGCATCTTTTTCGATATCAAAACGAATCGTACCCGCAATCGCATACGCAACAACTAGCGGTGGAGATGCCAAGAACGCTTGTTTTGCATATGGATGGATACGACCATCGAAGTTACGGTTACCCGACAGTACCGCTGTCGCATACAAGTCACGGTCAATGATTTCTTGCTGGATTTTCGGATCAAGCGCACCAGACATCCCGTTACAGGTGGTGCAGGCATACGCCACGATACCAAAGCCCAGTTTCTCAAGATCACCCAAGACACCTGCTTCTTCTAAATACAATGCAGCCGCTTTTGAACCCGGTGCAAATGATGATTTCACCCAAGGCTTACGCACCAAACCAAGTTCATTGGCTTTACGTGCCAACAAACCAGCAGCAACTGTGTTACGTGGGTTTGAAGTATTGGTACACGAAGTAATTGCCGCGATGATGATTGCACCATCTGGCATTAAGCCATCGGTACGGTGCTCAACCACACCTGCAATGCCTTTCTCTTTCAAATCAGCCGTAGAAACACGTGCATGCGGATTTGATGGACCAGCGATATTACGGGTTACGGTAGAAAGATCAAAACGAAGAACACGTGGATACTCAGCTTTGGTCATGTCTGATGCCCAAAGACCGATTTCTTTCGCATATTGTTCAACCAATGCCACTTGTGCATCTTCACGACCAGTTAGGCGTAAGTAATCAATGGTGTTTTGGTCAATGTAGAACATTGCCGCAGTTGCGCCATATTCTGGAGTCATGTTGGAAATCGTGGCACGATCACCCACCGACATGCTGTCTGCACCTTCACCGAAGAATTCGAGGTATGCACCCACCACGCGCTCTTTACGCAAGAACTCAGTCAATGCAAGCACGATATCAGTTGCCGTGATGCCCGCTTGACGCTGACCAACAAACTCAACCCCAATAATGTCTGGCAGACGCATCCAAGATGCACGACCCAACATTACGTTTTCAGCTTCTAAGCCGCCCACGCCAATTGAAATAACACCTAAAGCATCGGTATGTGGTGTGTGTGAGTCTGTACCTACACAGGTATCTGGGAAAGCTACGCCATCACGTGCCTGAATCACTGGAGACATTTTCTCCAAGTTGATTTGGTGCATAATGCCGTTGCCCGCAGGAATCACATCGACGTTTTTAAATGCCGTTTTAGTCCACTCAATAAAGTGGAAACGGTCTTCGTTACGACGGTCTTCTACCGCACGGTTTTTCTCAAACGCGTCTGGATCAAAACCACCGTATTCCACAGCTAAAGAGTGATCCACGATCAACTGGGTTGGCACCACTGGATTGACTTTAGATGGATCGCCACCTTTGTCTGCAATCGCATCACGCAAACCTGCAAGGTCAACCAATGCGGTTTGACCCAAGATGTCATGACACACCACACGCGCTGGATACCAAGGGAAATCCAGATCCTGACGGCGTTCAATCAATTGTGTTAAGTATGCAGTTAAATTTTCTGCATCTGCGCGACGAACCAACTGTTCCGCCAACACTTTAGAGGTGTATGGCAATGTCGCATAAGCACCAGGCTGAATATCTTCAACGGCTTGGCGTACATCATAGTAAGCTAATGATGTGCCTGGCAATGTCTTACGATATTGGCTATTCATTAAACACGCTCTGCTAATGGTTTAAATTCGAGGTTTTCAGGACCTGTGTAGTTCGCGCTTGGACGAATAATTTTGCCGTCTTGACGCTGTTCAATCACGTGCGCTGACCAACCTGCGGTACGCGCAATCACGAATAATGGCGTGAACATTGCTGTTGGAACACCCATTAAGTGGTAGCTTACCGCACTGAACCAGTCGAGGTTCGGGAACATGTTTTTCACTTCTTTCATCACGGCTTCTAAACGTTCCGCAATCAAATACATTTTTTTGTTTTCTTGTGCATCCGCCAGTTCAAGCGCCACTTGCTTGATCACTTCGTTACGTGGGTCAGCAATGGTGTAAACAGGGTGACCAAAACCAATCACCACTTCTTTGTTTTCTACACGCTTACGAATGTCCGCTTCTGCTTCATCAGCATTGTCATAACGCTGTTGAATCACGAATGCAACTTCGTTGGCACCACCGTGTTTCGGACCACGTAATGCACCAATCGCCCCTGCGATAGTTGAGTACATGTCTGAACCTGTACCTGCAATCACACGTGACGTGAAAGTAGAGGCGTTGAACTCGTGCTCTGCGTACAAGATCAATGAAGTGTGCATCGCTTGAATCCATTGTTCACATGGTTTTTCACCGTGTAACAAATGCAGGAAGTGCGCACCAATTGAGTCATCATCAGTTTCAACTTCAATGCGTTTGCCGTTGTGGCTGAAGTGGTACCAGTACAGCAACATTGAACCGAAAGATGCCATTAATTTGTCTGCGATGTCACGTGCGCCTGCATAGTTATGGTCTTCATGTTCTGGGGTTAAGCAACCTAGCACCGAAACACCTGTACGCATCACGTCCATTGGGTGTGCATACGGCGGAAGCTGTTCTAGCGCAGCTTTAAGCGATGCGGGTAAGCCACGAAGTGCTTTTAATTTGTTTTTATAGGCTTTCAGTTCAGCTTTGTTGGGTAATTTGCCGTGTACCAAAAGGTAAGCCACTTCTTCAAATTCGCTTTGACCAGCAAGGTCTAGAATGTCGTAACCACGGTAGTGCAAGTCATTACCACTACGACCTACGGTACAGAGTGCTGTATTCCCCGCAACTTGTCCGCTTAGTGCAACTGACTTCTTTGGCTTAAATCCTGTTGTTGTAGCATTCATAAGATCTTCCTTCTTCCATTGGGTGGATCAAATCATTGTGATTCATCGTGACTGCTGTATTTCCTGTGCAGACACGATGAATGGTCTAGTAAATTGTGTTGTTATTTATTTTTTACAAAAGAGGCATCAAGGTATTGTTCAAACGCATGGTAGTTAATGCGGTCATACAATTCTTGGCGGGTTTGCATGGTGTCGACCACATTCTTTTGCGTGCCTTCTTTACGTAATGTGGTGTACACGTTTTCTGCCGCCTTGTTCATGGCACGGAATGCAGAAAGTGGATACAGTGCAATGCTCACGTCCGCAGAAGCCAATTCTTCTGTGGTGAATAATGGCGTAGAACCAAATTCAGTAATGTTCGCCAAAATAGGCACATGGGTCGCAGCAGCAAATTGCTTGTACATGGCCAATTCAGTGATCGCTTCAGGGAACAACATGTCCGCACCTGCTTCAATATAAGCCCCAGCACGGTCAATTGCCGCTTGTAAACCTTCAACCGCTAAAGCATCGGTACGCGCCATAATCACAAACTTATCATCACCACGTGCATCCACAGCAGCTTTAATACGGTCTACCATTTCTTGTTGTGAAACAATGGCTTTGTTTGGACGGTGTCCACAACGCTTTGCACCGACTTGGTCTTCAATGTGCATGGCTGCTGCGCCAAACTTGATTAGCGCTTTGGTGGTACGTGCAATGTTAAATGCAGATGCGCCAAAACCTGTATCTGCATCCACCAATAAAGGTAGATCGCAAACATCGGTAATACGGCGTACATCAGTAAGAACGTCATCTAGGTTGCTAATGCCTAAGTCAGGTAGACCTAGAGAACCTGCCGCAACCCCACCGCCAGATAAGTAAATCGCTTTGTAGCCTGCACGCTTTGCCAATAATGCATGATTGGCATTGATGGTGCCGACGACTTGTAAAGGATGCTCGCTAGCGACTGCATCACGGAATTTCTGTCCTGCTGATAACGTTGACATAAGTTCTCCCTCTCTCCTCACGATTAAGAAATATGTTGCTGAATATTTTGATAGGATGCGGCAATGTGACGACGCATCAGTAACTCCGCCAGTTCCGCATCACCATCGGCAATGGCATCTAAAATACGGATATGTTCTGACAAGGCTCTGTGTGGACGATTTGGGGTTTTGGAATACTGAATTCGGTACATCCGAATCAAGTGATACAACTCATCACACAGCATCTTTTCTAGGGTTTTATTGCCACAGTTCTTGATGATGCAGTAATGAAAATCGTCCTGACCTTCTTGTAAGTAATATCCTTTACCTTCTTTAAAATCTGGGTCCTGTGCATGCATATGCAGCACTTCACGCAAGTTTAGAATCTGTTGCTTATCGATGCTTTGTGCCGCCAAACGACAAGCCAGTCCTTCTAAGTTTTCACGAATTTGATACAGCTCGAACAATTGCTGATGCGACAAGGACACCACACGTGCGCCGACATGCGCAGTCCGTTCCACCAATTTTTGCCCTTCTAGGCGATGAATGGCTTCACGTAAAGGACCACGACTGATGCCATACACACGAGCCAGCTCAGGTTCAGAAATCTTGCTACCCGCTGCAATTTCACCACTGACAATTGCAGTTTGAATCTTTCTGAAAATTTGGTCTGTTAAAGTCGCATTAGCGGCTTGTTTTGTCTGCGTAGACAGCTCTTCGGTTAGCATATTGTCAACAATCAGTTCAATTATTAGCTAAAATAAGCACAAATAAATTAAAATGCAACAAGATTGTCAACAACTTTGGTATTAGAGTTGCAAACCTTCTTAAAGATAACTTGACAAAGATGGAGTAGAATCATGGCTGGCTTCCGTTCTGAAGATGTTGCATTATCACACCTCAATAAATTATTTTAATTCAATGTTTTAAATCTTATTTCCATACTTGTTCCGTGATAGAACTGCAATTTTTATAACAATGTCATGACCTGCTCTAACCACACTAGGTTTCAGTCAAATCACGCAGTCGTCCCGAATGACCCTTGAGTTTTATTGTCGACACTTCAGTTTTTGTTTTGCTCTATCTGTTATGCCGTAATCAAAAAAAAGCCTCAAGGAAATGCTTGAGGCTTTTGTTACCATTTATATGCTATGTGACTTATTTCGCCTTTTGTAAGCGCAAGGCATTTAGCACCACCGACAGTGAACTGAGTGACATCGCTACCGCAGCTAACATTGGGGTCAATAACAAGCCAGTCAATGGATAGAAAATCCCCGCTGCCACGGGTACACCTAAGCCGTTATACACAAAAGAAAAGGCAAGGTTTTGCTTCATGTTGCGCACACCCAGTTTCGCCATATGCACTGCATCAGCTGCGCCACGGATATCGCCTTTGACCAAGGTCACTTGCGCTGTCTGTTTGGCAATATCAGTGCCGTTGCCCATGGCAATCCCGACATTGGCTTGAGCCAGTGCAGGCGCATCGTTAATACCATCACCCGCCATTGCGACAATTTTGCCCTGTGCCTGATATTGTTTCACAATTTCCAATTTTTCAGTTGGCGTGCAATTGCCATGAACATGCTGAATCCCCAGTTCTTGTGCCACCAACTGCGCATTCTGTTCATGGTCACCTGTCGCCATCACCACTTCAATGCCATCAGCCATCAATTGCTGAATGACCTCTTGAGCATTGGTTTTAATCGCATCGTGAATTGAAATATAGGCCAGCACTTCTTGGCTATTGCTCAAGAAACTGATGACATTGCCTGCTGCACGTTGTTGATCCAACTGACTTTGTATAGCAGGATCTAAACCAATACCGAGTTGTTCCAGCAACTTTTGACTGCCGATATACAGTGTTTGTTCACCAATCTGACCTTTCACGCCAAAGCCTGTGACATCTTCAAAGTCTTCCACTTTCAGCAATTGCTGGGCAGGCACAATTTGCGTCAGGGTTTGTGCAATTGGATGACTTGAATATTGTTCAATCGAAGCAATCCACTGTTCCACTTGCGCCTGTTCCACATTGGAACTGAGTAATCGAATTTCCTTTAAACTTGGCTTGCCTTCAGTCAAGGTTCCTGTTTTGTCGACAATCAGCGTATTGACCTTGCTTAAGGCTTCAATCGCTTCTGCATCTTTAAACAACACCCCTTTCTGCGCTGCACGACCTGTGGTTGCCATGACCGACATCGGCGTAGCTAAGCCCAGCGCACATGGACAGGCAATAATCAGCACCGCTACTGCACACATCAAGGCTAAGTCAAATTGTGCACCCCCAAACACCATCCATGCCACGAAGGTCAAAGCACTAATCAGCAACACCACAATCACAAAATACTTGGCAAATACATCGGCTAAACGTTGTAACGGGGCTTTTGAGCGTTGTGCTTCCGCAACGGTCTGAATCATTTTGGCTAAGGTGGTATTCGCGCCCACCGCGGTAGTTTGAATACGGATACTGCCCTGTTGATTGACCGTTCCACCAATCACGGTGTCATGCACCTGTTTTTTCACAGGTACAGGTTCTCCCGTCATCATGGCTTCATCAACATAGGTTTTGCCTTCCACCACCACACCATCCAGTGGAATCTGTTCACCTGAAGAAATCTGTAAAATATCCCCCTGCTTCACCATGCCAATATCAACTTCAACCACCTGATCGGCTTGTACCAATTTGGCAGTATTCACTTGCAGTTTTAGCAAGGCTTTGAGCGAGTCAGCAGTTTTGGCACGTGCTTTCAGCTCCATGATTTGACCAAGCAAACTTAAAGACACAATCATACACGCGGCTTCAAAATACACCGCCACGCCATGTCCTGTTTTAGCAGCTATCGGAATCAAGCTTGGGAAAATGGTTGCCACGACACTATAAATATAGGCGGCTAACACCCCAACCCCAATCAAGCTCCACATATTCAAATTGCGAGTTTTATAGGAAGTCCAGCAGCGCTCAATAAACGGTTTACCTGCCCACAGCACCACAGGGGTTGCCAGCACCAATTCAATCCACGGCTGAATATGCGGTGAAATAAAGCTGTGAATATGCGAACCCATCGCCATAACAAACACAATTAAAGTCAGCGGCAAGGTCAGCCAAAAACGATGGCTAAAATCGACCAGCTCTGGGTTGGGTCCATCATCTAAAGTCGGTTGCATCGGCTCCAGTGCCATACCACAGATGGGACAAGTACCTGGACCTTTCTGCACAATTTCAGGGTCCATTGGACAGGTATAATCCATATCTGCCGCACCCTCAGGTACAGGGCGCTGATCCGGTGGAATCAGATAAAACTCAGGATCCGCCTTAAACTTATCCAAACAAGATGGATTACAGAAATAATAAGTTTGCTGTTGATAATCGGTTTTGAGTTCTGTGTTTGAATCGACCGACATACCGCAGACAGGGTCAATAAATGTGGATGACCCCGATGGAGCAGGATGTTCATGTTGATGTTTCCCGCCACCACAGCAGCTACTTTTTTCGGGTTCCGGTTTAGGCTTGGGTGCACAACAGCTTGATTTTGATTCGGTTTGTTCTGTTTCAGGAGTTTTAGTCTCCGTACCACAACATATCGAGGTTTTCTGAACTTCTGGTTTTGAAGCGTCACAACATCCTGATGCTTTTGCAGGCTTTTCTTCCTCTGTCGAAACATAGCTTTCAGGCGCAGCGATAAATTTTTGCTGACATTTTTCACTGCAAAAATAATAGTTTTTGCCCTGCCATTCGCTATGCGGTTTACTCAAATCTGTCACGGTCATGCCACATACAGGGTCAATAAATGTGGTCATCGCTGTATCTGAAACAGCTGTTGATCCACAACCACACCCTTTGGAAGTAACTACAACACTTTCCTCTTTCACCTGAGATGAGGCATCGCTTAAATCTGTTTTCGGCTTACTGCAACATGAACTTTGCGCTTTTTCTGAGGTTAGATAAGCTTCAGGATCGGCTGCAAATTTGTCTAAGCAACCAGCACTACAAAACAAATAGCGAACCGATTGATATTCATAGGCATGTGGCGAATCCTCTGTAATTGTCATTCCACAGACAGGATCAATGGTCACCACCGTTGGCGATTTTTTTTCTTTGGAACAGCAAGAGCTTTTGGGTTGCTCGTTCATCGGACTCACCATTTCTTTTTTGATTGTGTTAGCATAAAGTCTGTACCTAGGTACTGAGTCAAGCCTTTTGGAGATTATTTTATGCTCACTATCGGCAAACTGGCAAAACACTGCCATGTGAATGTAGAAACCATTCGTTATTATCAACGTATTGGGCTGATGCGCATTCCAGAAACGACTCAAAACTACCGTTACTATGGCCAGCAAGATATTGAAACCTTAAGCTTTATCCAAAAAGGCAAAGATGCCGGTTTGCAACTCAGTGAAATTCAAGATTTGTTGCATTTACAACTGGATGATCGAGAAAAGGTACGTGAAGTCATTCAGCAACGACTGGAAAAAATTGACCAGCGTATTCAAGAGTTGAATGCCTTAAAACAGCGCCTGTCCAGTTGGGTAGATGAATGTAAAACCACGGAAAGTAGCTGTTGTCCAATCTTACAAGCACTTAAAAATGACAACAAAATTTAACCATCACTGACTGACTTCCTTCGCTAATAACATAGTGCATAGCCATGACCACTGAACTGATTCAACTTCGAAAGCATCTTAGAAAGAAACGCCGCCATGTTTCACCGATACGTCAAAAACATGCTGAACAACACATCTTAAATCGGCTGAGACACCTACCCGAATTTAAACATGCCGCGCAGGTGGGTATTTATTTGCACGCTTTTGGCGAGATTCAGACGCGTAAAATCATTGAATATTGCTTCCAACAAAAGAAATCTGTGTATTTACCCATGATTTGCAATATGAATCAGCGCTTGGTTTGGGTCAAAATTTCACAGCATCAATTTTATAATCAGCGTTTTTCTTATCACCCACTCGGCATGCAAGAGCCCATGGCTAGTCGCGGACAGCATGTTTCACATTTAGACTTGCTGATTATGCCCTTACTGGCCTGCGACCCCTTCGGCACACGGATTGGCATGGGTGGCGGTTTTTATGACAAGACCTTGGCCTCTACCCCTTACCATCGCCCATTCCGCTTAGGTTTGGCGCATCACTTCCAGTTGGTACCACAAACCCTAACTCGGGAAAAATGGGATCAACCCTTAGATGCGCTGCTCATGCCCCAACAATTTTTACGTTTCAAACGTTAAAATTGGTATTTCTGACTGTTGTGAATACTTAAAAATCACATATTTAGTCATTTTTTATACATTTTGTATTGACCTGCCCTTGTATTTTTTGAAATACCCATCACTATAAAAAACATGGCAACACCGTTGTCACTCATTAGGAGTGCCCATGTCTGAAATTATTATGAATCAAGAAACCTTAGAGCCTCAGGTTCCAAGTGTATTACCGCTTTTAGCGTTACGTGACGTGGTGGTTTACCCGCACATGCAAATCGCGCTATTTGTAGGTCGTGAAAAATCGATCAATGCAGTTGATGTGGCTCGTAACAGTGACAATCTCGTATTTGTAGTTGCTCAGAAAGATTCTCTGACAGAAGAAATTGATCACGACAACTTATATCAATACGGTACGGTCGCGAAGATTGTACAAGTTGTGAATCATGAAAATGATGAAAACTGTATAAAAGTATTAATTGAAGGTCTACATCGTTCTAAGCTAGAAAAAATCATTGATGAAAATGATTATCTGACTGCTGAACATGCCCTGAGCCCAATGTCGATTCACATTGACGAACAAACGCAAGAAACACGTGTTCAAGAGTTACGAACCCTGTTTGCTCAATATGCTGAAGCAAAATTACGTAATGCCCGTGAACTGGTTGCCGCAGCCAACAAAATTGAAGATTTATTGCAATTGTTGTTCTTCGTTGCTACCCGTGTACCTCTGAACATTGATGTGAAGCAAAAATTCCTTGAGCACGATGAATTTGAAGCACATTTACAAGAGTTGATGACTTATTTGTTGCAACAGTCTGAAGAGCAACAAATTGAACAAACCCTGCATGACTCTGTAAAACGTCAAATGGAGAAAAACCAGCGCGAATACTTCCTCAATGAAAAGATGAAGGTGATTCAGCGTGAACTTTCTGACATGAATGGCGGTGCAGAAGATGACGTTGCGGAAATTGAAAAACGTCTTGCAGAAGCGGATTTACCAGAACATGTCCGTAAAAAAGCAGAAGCTGAATTCCGTAAGCTAAAAGCCATGCAACCAGCTTCAAGTGAAGCAGCTGTAGTGCGCAATTACTTAGAGGTGATTTTAGATACACCTTGGAATAAAGCCAGCAAAGTCAGCATCAATCTTGCAAAAGCACAAGAAATTCTCGATGCAGATCATTACGGCCTAGATGACGTGAAAGACCGTATTGTGGAATATCTTGCAGTACAGTCACGCGTGAAAAAACTCAAAGGTCCTATCCTATGTTTAGTTGGCCCTCCGGGTGTAGGTAAAACTTCACTGGGTGAATCAGTTGCGAAAGCGACTGGTCGTGAGTTTGTCCGTATGGCGCTGGGCGGTGTACGTGACGAAGCGGAAATCCGCGGTCACCGTCGTACTTATATTGGTGCGATGCCAGGTAAAATTGTGCAGTCGCTAACAAAAGTTGGCGTGAAGAACCCATTGTTCTTGCTCGACGAAATCGACAAGATGGCGCAAGACTACCGTGGTGATCCTGCATCAGCATTGCTTGAAGTGCTTGATCCATCGCAAAACAACAAGTTCAACGACCACTACTTAGATCTTGATCTTGATTTGTCTGAAGTAATGTTCATCTGTACTGCCAACAGCATGAATATTCCTGAAGCCTTGTTAGACCGTATGGAAGTGATTCGTCTACCGGGTTATACCGAAGATGAGAAAATCAACATTGCTGAACGCTACCTTGTACCTAAAGCCATTAAGAACAATGGTTTACGCGCTAAAGAACTGACTGTTCATGAAGAAGCGATTCGTGACATCGTGCAACGTTATACACGTGAAGCAGGTGTTCGTAGCTTAGAACGTGAAGTCTCTAAAATTGCGCGTAAAGTGGTAAAAGAAGCGGTCAGCAAAAAGGCGAAAAACCTGCAAGTGAATGTAACTTCTGCCAATCTTCCAGACTACTTAGGTCCGCACAAGTTTGACTTCGGTATGGCTGAAGATGAAGCACAAGTGGGTCGCGTAAATGGCTTAGCTTGGACATCTGTCGGTGGTGAGTTATTGACCATTGAAGTTGCTGCCGTGAAAGGTAAAGGTAAATTCATCACTACGGGTTCACTCGGGGATGTGATGAAAGAATCGATTACCGCAGCCATGACCGTGGTTCGTACGCGTGCAGATGAACTGGGTATCGAGTCGACTCGCTTTGAAGAGACTGACGTACACGTTCACTTGCCAGAAGGTGCAACACCGAAAGATGGTCCATCCGCAGGTTTGGCACTGACAACAGCATTGGTTTCTGCCTTCACAGGTATTCCAATTCGTCCAGATATTGCCATGACTGGTGAAACCAGCTTGGGTGGTCGTGCAATGCGGATTGGTGGCTTGAAAGAGAAACTATTGGCTGCACACCGTGGTGGCATTAAATTGGTGTTTATCCCTCAAGACAATGTCCGTGATTTAGCGGAAATTCCTGAGAATGTAAAAGAAGGTCTAGAAATTAAGGCTGTAAAATCAATTGATGAGATTTTACCGCTAGCATTGACTTCTATGCCTGAACCTTTGCCTAAAGCACCGATTGTTAAACCAGTCGATGAAGGTAAAAAGGCAGCACGTCACTAATTTCTGCAAGAATGAGAAAGAGAGCTTCGGCTCTCTTTTTTTATTACAATTTACTGCTGATAACACCACACAACTTGATGCTTTTATCGCCTACAATAATTCGACGCAAGGGATGATTGCAGGACAATTAAAATGAAAAATCCTGTCGGCTGGTTTGAAATTTATGTGGATGACATCACACGAGCCAAACAGTTCTATCAAGCTGTATTTAATATTGAACTCACCGAACTGACGCCACCTTCAGATGGTTCGTCACTGCAAATGTGGGCTTTCCCTTCAGATATGCAAGTCTATGGTGCTTCAGGTGCTTTGGTACAAATGCCAGATGTTGCCGCAGGCGGCAATAGCACATTAATCTATTTTTCATGTGAAGACTGTGCTGAGGAAGCTGCTCGAATTACTGGTGCAGGTGGAAAAATTCAGGAGGAAAAAACCTCCATCGGTGAATATGGTTTTATTGTGCTGGCCTTTGATACTGAAGGAAATATGATTGGTTTACATTCCTTGAAGTAAAGCATTCGAATGTAAAGTAGATTTAAATGATCGTGGTTTGAGGGTTCCAGAACATTTCATTCGATTAATAAAAAATCGACTTGAAAAAACTGGAAAAAGCCTCATATAAAATAGTAAGACACATATGCGCTGTATGTTTCTTATTCATAAAGGTTATCTGTTTCTCCAGGCGGGTAACCTCTTGATCGCAGTCCTAATACTATTCTAGGGCTGCGTTTTTTTATTGGGATTATGTATAAAATCTACATAATCCAATTCAGTTCAAGTTGGTAATTTTCGACCTTCTCTATTTCAAAATGGCTTGTACCAAACCATCAATCACTTGTGTCATTTTTTCCAGATTTAAAGTCTTTAATGTGTCCGCAGAGGTATGATAATTTTTATTCCGATAAAACGCGGTATCCGTCACCATAATGGCGGGAATATCATATTTCCAATAATTACTATGACTGGAAAAATTAATGCCTGGGGTAATCGATGGTGCAACCAAACGCTGACACTCTAGGTTTTGCATGGCTGCACAGAAATTTTCTCCTAGCCCCCGTGAATCAATATCACTGACTGCCGCAATAAAATTGGCATGACTCGGATAAAACCATTTTAAACCTGCAGGATATTCCTGCGTCTGTGCCACATCGTAATAGCCAACCATTTCCAGAATATACACGCCCTGAATTTTATCACGCTGCGCCTGTTCCGATTTGGCATGTACATAACTGCCCATATATTCCGTATTGGCATATGGGGGTTCTTCCAGCGTATAAAACACAAACTCTACATTATGTTTTAGATTTTTTTTCTCCTGCGCCAAGATGCGTGCTGTTTCAAGTACTCCTGCCACGCCAGAAGCATTGTCATCTGCCCCTTGTTGTTGCTCAAACACATCATAATGTGCACCTACAATCAGTTTGTCTGCACGCCTAACATTCAGACTACACACCACATTACGATAGTTTTCACGGTTCACAATATAGTTTTGAAACTGACAAGGAATACCAAACAAGCGCATTTGCTCTTTAATCCAAGCAGAAACTCGGTTTAATTCTTCGGTATTTTGATGATTTCGGAATGAGCCACTCCCTATAATCTGCTGCAAATAAACATCCAGATTCTGCGCATCAGCCTGCTTATTGATTGCAGAATTGGCTCCACTATAGGTACTGCTGAATAAGGTCATTAGTATGACGAGTACGATCCAGCAGCGTCCTTTAAAATTTTCCCTTTGCATTTATTCTTATTCCACGTTATCCGCAAAATTTATTGCTTTTATAAGAGCATTAATGCAACAGCCAGTAATTATTTTCAATTGCAAAATGTATATCAGCAGCAGATTCTGCCGTTTCAAGGCTATAATTCTGCTGAATTAGCTTTTGACATCAGATATGAAAATACGGATTCTGACCATTGGTCAAAAAATGCCAGCTTGGGTGCTGACAGGTTTTGAAGATTATTTCAAACGAATTCAACCCTTTGTACAGACGCAAATTATTGAATTGCCGATGGCAAAACGCGGCAAAAACGACTCTGAAGCTGACATTTTAAAATACCGTCAAATTGAAGGTGACAGCATTTTAAATGCCTTAAAAGCCAATGAAACTCTGATTGCACTTGAAGTCGGTGGTCGTGAATTTAGTACCGAAAAACTGGCTGAAACCATGAAATCATGGATGCTGGAAGGGAATGATGTGGCTTTGGCAATTGGTGGTCCAGATGGTCACTCCGAAGCAGTACGTAAAGCTGCGGCATGGCATTGGTCTTTATCTAAGCTAACATTGCCGCATCCACTGGTGCGGGTCATGTTGATTGAACAGCTGTATCGTGCCATGAGCATTAACCACAATCATCCTTACCATCGTGCAGGCTAAGCGCAATTCTTTATCATTCTAATATTGCAACAATACGTTGAATATACGCTATTTATTCATATATTTGTATTTGGCATGATAAACCCATTCCTTCATTCAACTTAGGCGCAAGACTATGAATCTACTAACTTTACCTGGTTTATTTATTTCACATGGTTCACCCATGCTTGCGCTTAATCCAGAACAAGTCGGTCCCGCTTTACAGCGTTTAAGCCTGAATCTTCCGACGCCTAAAGCCATCGTTGTGATGTCAGCTCACTGGGAAAGTCAGGCTCTCGAAGTGAATACTGGGGTTCGTCCTGAAACATGGCATGATTTCCGCGGTTTTCCACCAGCACTGTACGAAATTCGCTACCCTGCTCCTGGTGCCCCTGAACTTGCAGAAGATATTTTAAAACGTTTGTCTGACGCAGGCTTTGATGCGCATGCCAATGCGAGCCGTCCACGCGATCATGGCGTATGGATGCCGCTACTGCATATGTTCCCCGATGCAGACATTCCTGTGGTTGAAATTTCATTACCGATGCACATGACTGCGGAACAGATTTATCACATTGGACAAACCCTTGCCGCGTTACGCGAACAACAGGTTTTATTGATTGGCTCGGGGAGTATTACCCACAACCTGTCAGAACTGTCATGGCATGGTGAGTCACAGGATGTACCTGTCTGGGCATCGACTTTCCGCAACTATGTTGCCCAGAAACTCAGCCATCAAGATTATGATGCCGTGCTTGATTGGAAAAGCATTCCCTATGTACAGCGCAATCACCCCACCTTAGAACATTTTGCTCCGTTATTTTTTGCAATGGGCACGGGTACACGCTTTAATATTGTACATAGTAGTTTTTCTATGGGGTCACTCGGTATGGATATTTACCGTTTCGACTAACGTGAAATTCACATTAAAGAAATGAATACAAATGTTGTACATGTATTCATTTCTTTTTTTTATAAATCAATTAACCTTTAGTTTTATATTTCTTCGACTCAAAGTGTTAATTTAAAAATGAAATTGAAATATCTTTTACTTGCTTTATTACCTTTTTCTTTAGCTGCTTGCCAATCTACTCAAACTCAATCAAATTTGGATCAAGCCGTGAATGTACAATCAATTCCTGATCAAAATAAAACCCTTGCTGCCTATCAATGGATCAGCACCACATCAACGACACCAAAACCATTAACCTTGTCTTTCAATGCACAAGGTCAACTTGCAGTGAAAACCAGTTGTAATGGTTTAGGCACCAGCTGGAAAATTGAAGGTGACAAAATTGTCACAGGTGCAATGATGGGCACGCAAATGGCTTGTGCTGAACCTGCAATGCAACAAGAGCGTTTAGCCGCAGAATTACTGGGCGAGCGTGCCATTCAGTTCACACTGAATAGCCAAAATGTGGAAGCGCCAACCTTAACCCTAGTGTCTGCCAAAGGTGAAAAACATGTTTTTATGGGTACAATGACACCTGAAACTAAGTACCAATCTCAAGGTGAAACCATTTTTCTAGAAATTTCACCTGAAACCAAAGCCTGCTCTGGCGTTGGTCCAATGACTTGCCTACAAGTCCGTGAAATCAAATATGACGACAAAGGTGTAAAAACCGCGGTGGATAAAGACTGGACTTTATTCTACGGTCATATCGAAGGCTACACGCACGATCCGAAAACCCGTCAAATTGTTCGTGTAAAACGTTTTGAACGTCCAAACCCTGCAGCAGACCAATCGAAATATGCCTATGTCAAAGACATGGTGGTTGAGACTGAAACTATCAAATAAAGTCCGTTCAATAAAAAAAGCCGTTGGATGTCCATCGGCTTTTTTTAACTTAGGCGGCTATAATTTAGAATACGCCTTGAGACAACATCGCGTCTGCCACTTTCACGAAGCCCGCAATATTGGCACCATCTACATAATTGACGCTACCATCTGCTTTCGTACCATATTTGACACAATTGCGATGAATGTCTTTCATGATGGCATGCAAGCGCTCATCGACTTCTTCAAAACTCCAGCCTAAACGCAATGCATTTTGCGACATTTCAAGACCAGAAGTGGCCACACCACCTGCATTGGATGCTTTACCCGGTGCATACAAAATGTTAGCAGCCACGAATTTTTCTACTGCATCTAAGGTCGATGGCATATTTGCACCTTCAGCCACGCACAGTACGCCATTCGCCAAAAGCAGATCCGCATCTTCACCAGTCAATTCATTCTGGGTTGCACACGGTAAAGCGATATCGCACGGAATGCCCCATGGACGTTTGCCTTCCAAGTATTCAAAACCATGCTTAGATGCAAATTCAGAAATACGACCACGCGCCACATTTTTCAAATGCATGACTTCATTCAGAAGTTCATCAGTAAAGCCATCTTTGACATAGACCGTACCGTTTGAGTCAGACAATGAAACAACTTTGGCACCCAAGAACATGGCTTTTTCCGCAGCAAATTGCGCCACATTGCCCGAACCTGAAATGGTCACGGTTTTACCTTGGAAACTGTCACCGCGCGTTTTCAGCATTTCTTCAGCGAAATACACCGTACCATAACCCGTCGCTTCAGGACGTGCCAATGAGCCGCCAAAAGCCAAGCCCTTACCGGTAAATACACAAGACGTGTCATTACTCAGCTTTTTCATCATGCCAGCCATATAGCCAACTTCACGACCACCCACACCAATGTCTCCTGCTGGAATATCGGTGTTTGAGCCTAAGTGACGATACAACTCAAGCATTAATGCCTGACAGAAGCGC
This sequence comes from Acinetobacter kanungonis, assembly GCF_009939195.1. Lineage (GTDB taxonomy): Bacteria > Pseudomonadota > Gammaproteobacteria > Pseudomonadales > Moraxellaceae > Acinetobacter > Acinetobacter kanungonis. Next base: position 589,640 of record NZ_JAACKC010000001.1, read on the forward strand.
ATGATTTCGCCTTCAGATTTGCCCTTTGGATCAAAATCAGAGCCACCTTTCCCCCCACCCATTGGCAAGGTTGTTAAGGCATTTTTAAAAGTCTGTTCAAAACCCAAGAATTTTAAAATGGATAAATTGACTGAAGGATGGAAGCGCATTCCACCTTTAAAAGGACCAATCGCTGAATTGTATTGGACACGAAATGCACGATTTACATGCGTATTGCCTTGATCATCGACCCAAGAAACACGGAATTGGACCACACGCTCAGGTTCAACCAAACGCTCAAGTAACCCATGTGCTGCATATTTAGGGTTCTTTTCAATGAATGGCCAAAGGCTGGTCATTACCTCTTCTACCGCTTGTAGAAACTCGGGTTGGTGTGCATCACGTGTTTTTACGTAATCCAAGAAGTCGTTTAGGCAACTATATTTCAACACTTCATCCTCAGCAATTTATGAATCAAAATAGGTCAAAATTAAAATAAGTGATAAATTTTGGCGCAAAACATTAAATAACTTTTGACCACCTTCCACAATATTTATTTCATTTATTGTGATATTTTTAATATATAACAATAAATTATTTTAACTATTAGACAAATTATTGACTTTATCTTTATCAACCCTGACTTAACAATACTTTCCATTTTCGCACCATATAAATACATGTTTTGCATTAATTTAGTACACAAGATTAATCCCCTGAATCATGTTAAAATTCCCCAAAATTTGATTCCATCTCTCTAATCCTGTTCTGAACACAGGCGTGGTTTTCGCATGATTTCGCAAATTGCTCTCATTCAACACATCGACTCCCTGCTTCCTCAAACCCAATGTGGTTTATGTGGTCATCGCGATGGTTGTCTACCCTATGCCAAGGCGATTGCTGAGGGTGAAGCTGCAAATAAATGCGTTCCCGGTGGACAGCCCGTCGCAGATGCTTTAGCTGACTTGCTACAACGCCCGCAATTAATCGCTGAAGAAAGTGTTTGGCCCATTCAGGCAGATGGTCGCCCGCAACGCATGAAAGCCATCATTCGTGAAGATGAATGTATTGGCTGTACCAAATGCATCAGTGCTTGTCCTGTGGATGCGATTATTGGCTCAGGCAAACTCATGCACAGTGTATTAACCGACTTATGCACAGGATGTGAACTCTGTATCCCGCCATGTCCCGTGGACTGTATTGATTTGGTTGAAGATGTACTGACACTTCCGAATGAAGATGCACGGATTGCAGAACAAAATGACCTGCGTCAGCGCTACTATGCACATATCCAGCGTGAGGAAACACGACGTGTACATCGTAAAGGGCCTGTGGTGCGTGCCGAAATCGATACGGCGCTTTTCGCCCAGTTTTCGACTCAGCTTGACTCTGTTCCTGTCATTGAAGTTGCAGATAAAACTGCTGTAGTGAGCAACCAAGATGCCAAATCTACTATTGAGTTAGCGAAATTACGGACGCAAATCAAGAAGCTCGAAAAGCAGCTGAGTGTGCGTGAAGATGCAACCAAGCGTGCTCTGTTACTCAGCTTGAGCGAACAACTCAATGCATTGCAAGGAGCTTAAACGTGGCAACAAAAACTGCAACCGTCAAAAACATGACCAAAAAGCAAATTCAGATTTTTTTTGAACGTTTACGTGATCAACGTCCAAATCCTACGACTGAGTTAAACTTTTCCACGCCTTTTGAATTGTTAATCGCGGTGACCCTGTCTGCGCAAGCGACGGACGTTAGTGTAAATAAAGCCACAGACAAGTTGTTTCCGATTGCCAATACCCCTGAAGCCATTTTTGGCTTAGGAGTTGAAGGATTGAAGCAATATATTAAAACCATTGGTTTATATAATTCCAAAGCGGAAAATGTCATTAAAACCTGTCAAATTTTAATGGAACGCCATAACAGCCAAGTCCCGAATAACCGTACCGATCTTGAAGCCTTACCCGGCGTGGGACGTAAAACGGCCAACGTGGTGCTAAATACTGCATTTGGGCACCCTACTATGGCGGTAGATACGCATATTTTCCGTTTGGGTAATCGTACAGGCTTGGCTGTGGGGAAAAATGTCCTTGAAGTCGAACACCGACTGGTCAAAGTAATTCCCAAAGAATTTATGGACGATGCACACCACTGGCTGATTTTACATGGTCGTTACTGCTGTATCGCGCGTAAACCGAAATGTGCCGAATGCGTGGTGTCCGATGTGTGTAACTGGCCAGACCGTTTTGAATTTGGCGCTGCACGGGCCATCCCCGTAAGCAATATCTAAATCACACAGTGCATAGAACGGACATGCGCTGTGATCAAATGGACAGGCTTATTGCTTAGGTGGCTTTTGTTTTAATTTCGGGTGTAACGTGTACTCAGGTTTTGGCGCAGTTTTATTTTCTTCTTTTTGTTTTTGTTGAGTTTCTCTGAGCATTTTAAAGCTGATATAGAGCAAACCCAGCAACATCGCCAAGCAGGCAATCACCAAAATGATTAAACCAATTTTTAACAAAATCGTATCCTCAAAAAGTTCGGACAATTAAAAAGAGCCCTAATATGACTTAGGACTCTTTTAAAGTCAAAAATTCAGGTTTGAATTATTTTGACTGATCTAAAATCGCGAACAAATCTTTTTGTACGTCTTCAATTGCACGTAAACCGTTTAATTTGTCATAAGTCGGTGCGTTTTCGCCAGAAGCAGCACGACCTTGGTAGAATCCAACCAATTGCTCAGTTTCTGTATGATAAGAACCAAGACGCTTGCGAATGGTTTCTTCTTGGTCGTCAGGACGTTGTACCAAGTCTTCACCTGTTTCGTCATCTTTGCCTTCAACTTTTGGTGGGTTGTAAACAACATGATAAACACGACCAGATGCAGGATGCTGGCGACGACCAGACAAACGCTGAACGATTTCTTCGTCAGGTACATCAATTTCGATCACGTGGTCGATGTTAATCCCTTCTTTTTCCAAAGCTTCAGCTTGTGGAATCGTACGTGGGAAACCGTCGAAAATGCAGCCGTTCACGCAATCAGGTTGAGCAATACGTTCTTTTACAAGACCAATGATCAGTTCGTCAGAAACCAAACCACCGCTTTCCATTACGCTTTTAGCTTTAAGACCTAATTCAGTACCTTCACGAATCGCAGCACGGAGCATATCACCGGTTGAAATTTGTGGGACATTGTAGCGCTTACAGATCAACTGAGCTTGTGTACCTTTACCTGCTCCAGGTGGTCCGAGTAAGATAATGCGCATAAAAAAACATCCTCATTTAAAACAATGTGTATGATACTTCGAGCCAACAATTCTGCAGATCTGAACCGTCAGCATGAGCATCTAATTATAAGAAAGCTACAAACAAATGTATTGTACCAGCTATAAATCCAGTGACCCCACCTAATACAATCAGAATCCATTCGTCTTCCTGAAATGCAGGACGTAATAGGTTCTGGAATTCTTTCGGCGTTAACTCCCGAATACGCTCTCGGAACATTTGAAAGATTTTCTGTGCACGGCTCGCATTGAACGCAGGGTCGCATACTGGCACCATCGTAATTTCAATTGAGCGATCAATCAAGTCCGTCTTGAGTTTTGCGTACTCTTTTGGCCCTAATGACAGCTGTAATGACGTACGAACCAATGGAGTTTCCATAATTTCATTGATATGACGCTTGACGATACGACGGGTTTTGTCTTTTTTACTGCCGTACATCATTTCCGTCATGATGGATTTTAACGTAATCAGATCTTCTGTGACCACACTGGCAAACACATCCGAGACTTCTTCCTGACGTTTCATGAAGGCACCTTGAATATTATAGGTTCCGATGCGAGGCCAGACAGGTTTAATCCAAGGAAATTTACGATCTTTAGTTAATTCAGTCAGTTGCGGATAACGCACATAATGTGGCTCAATTGGGTTAAAGACCATCCAAATGGCAATCCAGTTGGTTAAAAAGCCCCAAATCGATGCCCAGAAGGGAACTGTCCAGTGCCATGGCACCACGAACCAGACAATCATCTGGAACACACCAAAGAACATCCCAATCAAGGCACTAATGTGCCAAATAAAGTTAATTTCTTTCTGTCCAACTTTAAGGAACATACGTACCATCAAACGGCGATCGCCTTCCATTTGGCTGACCACCATTTCACGCATGTCAACCAATGACTCAACGTTCACAGTTAATTCTGTTACCAGTTCTTTCAACACCCCTGGAAGTTGCTTGTGTGCTTGTGCATAGATACGTCGTTTAATCGAATAGGGTAAATTTTCCCAAAGCACTGCATTTCGGTCGACCATTACTTCATCAATCAGATGTTCCAGTTCAAATCCGACCTGCTCCCCAATAATACGTGCCATGTCTTCAGGGTCCATGGCATCGAGAAATTCACGCAAAGAACCCAATTTAGACAAGGTATTATCAGTAATGATGCCTGAAATACGTCCCGCCTTACGTGGCACAATCCCCTGCCAACCCACGGGCAAAGGACCTAAATGGAAACCCCAGAAGTTAATTGGATAGAACACCATTTTGAGCGCCATCCAAACGTGCGCCCAAGTCACAAATGCAGTTACTGGAATAATGCTCAGCACAGCCCAAAAATCGGGACGATTCAAAAAGGTTTGCCACAACTGATTGATGTACTCAAGCATGCATAATTTTCCAAAATAATAACGAAATAACAGAGATTAATTCTTAATTTTTTAAACAGGTTATTTTCTGCCTAAGCCCATACTTAATGTATAAGAGAATTGTATTTTTGGTTCAATGTGTTCCACAACTTCACCCTCACGATTCTTTAATTCTTCTCCTGCCCCAACCCCCACACTAAACGTACTGATGCGATCTCGATCCAACAATACATATGCAAGATCTACACCTACACCTAAACGCGTTTCATCTTTATTGTCCACTTGCTTACTGGCAATATGCCCTGCATAGACGCCGACATAATACCCGTTTTTATCCTTCCCAGTGAAATAGTAAGGATATCTAAAGCCAAGCTGCACCCCAAAAGGTGAATCATCTGTTAAGAAAAAACCCGCCTTGGCATAAGCAATCCCGTAAGGATTGACCCATTCGGTATTTAAATGCACCAGCTGTTGGGTGACTCCTGCACCCACATTCCACATTCTGGCACTCTCAGGTGTCAATTTGGCGTCTGGCAGATAATTTTGATCCTGTGCATAAGCAGTATTGAATAATGTTATCAATGCTAACAAGGGATAAACTCTTGTCATTATTGTCACCTTTGTCCTTATTTTAATTGTGCATGCATTCCAAATTTTTTGCATGTTTTTGACTTTAACAGAATTGTTTCTAATCTTATATACAACGCCTGCTGTTTTTACTGTCTAAAAGGTCAAAACACCCTGTTGCAATAAAACAACCAAGCCCAGCGGTGTTCCCGTAGATAAGCATTATCAAAGACTCTGACTTGGGGTAGAATAGCGCCTTCCTGATTCTCCCCCACTGTGTAAGTCAATCGCGTATGAAGCAGCACTTTCCTTTAAAAAATGTCCAACAAGAAAAGCGCATTTATCGCAATCGAGTCTTTATCTCTGTCGGGATTGTCAGCTTCTTTATGCTGCTGTTGGTTGCACGCTATGCCTATTTGCAAATTATGCAATATCAGCAATTTTCAACCGCATCGGATCAGAACCGTATTCGCTTGCAACCGCTTGCCCCTGCACGTGGCTATATTTATGACCGTAACGGGATTTTATTAGCCGATAATTATCCCGTCTTCACCGCAACCATGAGTCGTGCAGATGTGGATGATATTGACGATACAGTTAAGCGCCTCACCCCAGTTTTAAGTCTGACTGATGAGGATATTGAGCGCTTCCTGTCACGTATTAAAACCTCGAAAAAAACCGAACGCGTATCTATTAAACTGAATTTGACAGAAACCGATATCGCCAAATTCAGTGAGGTGAAATTCCAGTTTCCTGGGGTCAATATAGAGACTCAAATGACCCGCTATTATCCGCATGGTGAGCTGTTCGCACATGTGATTGGCTATGTGGGTCGAATTAATGACAAAGAACTCAAAAGCATTGACAAAGACTTGTACGCAGGAACCAACCTGATCGGAAAAATCGGGGTGGAAAAGTCTTATGAGGAATTGCTACATGGTGTTCCGGGCAATGAATCTGTGGAAGCCGATGCACACGGGAACGTCCTACGTCATTTAGGACGTAAAGAACCCGTGCGAGGTAATGACTTATACCTTTCACTGGATTATGGCTTACAAACAGTTGCGACCGAGCAACTGGCTGGACGTCGTGGTGCGATTGTTGCCATGGACCCTCGCACAGGTGAAATTCTGGCGCTGGTTTCCAGTCCAAGTTTTAACCCAAATCTATTTGTCACAGGCATTAGCCATACGGACTACAGTGGCTTACGCGACAATTTAGATCAGCCACTGTATAACCGTGCCGTACAAGGGGTATATCCACCGGGTTCGACCATTAAACCGATGTTTGGTTTAGGGGGGATTCACTATGGTTATATCGACTGGGGCACAGCCATTTCCGATCACGGTTACTTTACCCTACCCGGCGATTCACATAAGTTCCGTGACTGGAAAAAATCAGGTCATGGTGTGGTGAATCTGCATAAAGCCCAAGTCGTCTCATGTGATACGTTCTATTATGTGCTCGCTTACCGTTTGGGTATTGAGAAAATGAACTCGTGGATGCGCCAGTTTGGCTTTGGTCAAAAAACTGGTGTGGATTTACCGAGTGAAAGTGAAGGTCTCTATCCAAATCCAGACTGGAAAATGCGTACCCGTAAAAGCAAATGGCTCAAGGGTGAAACCATCTCCGTGAGTATTGGTCAAGGTGCTTTCACCGCAACACCATTACAGTTGGCGATGGCAACAGCCATTACCGCCAATCATGGTGCCCATGTGATTCCACATGTATTGCAAGCCAGTAAAGGGGCAAAACCGCACACCGTTCTGAATGCACCTGATGGGCATATCCTGTTTAATGGTACAGATGAAGACTGGGTCAAAATGCGTGATGCCATGGTCGATGTGATTGAAACAGGTACTGGTCGAGGGATTCGTACCCCGATGTATAAAATTGCAGGTAAAACCGGTACAGCACAGGTTAAAAGTATTGCACAGGGTAAACGCTATAATGAAGCGCTACTGACTGAGCGCCAGTTAGACCACGGTTTATTTGTAGGTTTTGCACCTGCCGAAAATCCTGAAATTGCGATTGCGGTGGTATGGGAAAATGGTCGTCATGGTGGTTCTGCAGCGCAGTTAGCCCGCCCTGTTTTTGACTATTGGTTATTGCAACGTAAAAAGAACCCGATTAAACCTGAAGGGCATCAAATTAGTGGTGGCTTAATGACTGCTGGAATTAAGCCAGGCGAATTGCCAAGTGGTACAACTCCTGCGTCCCCAGCAGCAATTACTCAGGCACGACCAACTACAAATACTCAGGCGCGACCAGCGACCGCAACTACCCAAACAGCCCAACAACCCGCTACACCTACCACCCAAGCTGCACCTGCTGCAGTTGCGGAGGATGTCGAATAATGAAAAATCAACTCAGAATTATTGGCGGAGAGTGGAAACGCCGCCAACTCGCCTTTGCTAGCATTGACGGATTACGCCCGACCCCAGATAGAGTACGTGAAACATTGTTCAACTGGCTCATGTGGGACATTCAAAATGCGCAAGTCCTCGATTTGTGTACTGGTTCAGGAGCTTTAGGTTTTGAGGCTTTGTCTCGTGGTGCCAAGCATGTGACCATGATTGAACCTGACCGTACACAAGCACAGTTTCTGAAACAGAACATACAGTTATTAAAAGCAGAGAATTGCCAGTTAAAAGTCACTACGGCGCAACAAGCCCTGCCGACGTTGAAATCTAGCTTTAATCTGGTTTTTCTAGATCCACCGTATAGTTTGGATCTGTGGGAAGAACTGGCAAAACTGGCTGATCCGCTGATTGCTGAAAACGGTTTGATTTATGTCGAAGCAGACCGTGATCTGAACAGTCTGAATCTGCCAGCAACTTGGCAAGCAATGAAGCAAACCAAGGCTGGAAGCGTACGCGCAGCTTTATATAAGAAAGTCACAACAAATTAATCTTGATGCAAAGATCAACCCGTCATTGCGCACTGAACTTTGACTGGGCTTTGATCTTGCTCTGTAAGTTATACACAGACACCAAAGTCATTAACGCGGTGCAGGCCGGTTATGATCGTCATAGTCATTATTATTCATATGATCATGATGATTTGAATCTGGTCGATGATCCGAGTCATGGTGCTGCGGAGGACCATTATGATGGCGATGGTCATAATCATCGTCATACCATAAACATCCTGTGAATAATGTTGCAGTCAAAACCAACAGCATAATATTTCTAATCATTATTTTGCTCCAGCCTTTGAATTTCATTTTTAATTATTAATGATCAGTTGCACCGACAGGCATTTATTTTGTTTATTTTCTGTTCAAAGTTAATCCGAACATCTTGCCCTCAAATACACTTTTTGAAAATCCGTAATTTAAAAAACCAGAGGGAGAATACAGTCTCCGTCTGGTCTCAGGATACTCATAGCTCAATTAATGGGTATCGGATAAAATCAACTGTGGGAGATGAACCATTTTTGTCCATATATTTTTGATGAGACGGTTCTGGTTGATAATCAGTTTGTTGGAGCATTGGACTCGAATATGATTCGTCCATGCCTGTACTATTTGACATACAACCCATCATCAAGCTTGTAGTCAGTACAAGCAATAAGGTTGCTTTAATCATTTTCAATCCCCTTTTAACTAGGGTCGAATCTTTATTATTCACCTTATCTATAGACCAGAACTTTTAAATTTGTGCATTTTTTGTTCTATTTCTTGTCATATGTCAACCCTATCGCAAGAGATTCGCTTTGCGATGAATTAGTATCAGACGCTCAAGATTCTGCTGCCTTGCTAAATTTTTCATTTTATTTTGCCTGATATATCCTCTTAAAATCCTGTCAAATAAGAGTTTCTGCTTCCCCTTATTTGACTGAATGGATTGACTCAAAACTACGCCCATCACAAAGTGAACCCGCGTTAATGTGGCAAAGGTTTAGTCTGTTTATAGTTCGGACGATCAGGTCGATGACTCGGCGGACGATTCTCTGGAGGTCGACTTTGAGGTGGTCGATGCTCAGGCGGACGGTTCTCAGGAGGTCGATTCTGCGGTGGTCGGTAATCTGGACGTCCATTCCATTCATAGCCATACGAAGGTCGACGATGATCATAATCATAGCCATATGAATAGCGATGATCATGGTCATACCAATCGTCATCGTACCAAACACATCCTGATAACAGCATAACCGACAAAGTAGAGAGCAAGACTAGTTTTATCATTATATTCCCCTTGTCTACTGGGTGTTCTCTTTCATTATTCAGAAGAAGCATGGATAGAAAACAAACAACATGTTCATTTTTTGTTATAGCCTTGCTTTCAGTTTCTTTGAGACTTTTATGCATTCGAGTCTATATTTTATACCATCCAAAGCATATCGACTTTCACATTTTTGGTGGATTTGCTGTGTGCTTTACAGTTCTATGAGATTGCGCAAGCCTGCTTGAGCTATTCTCTCGGTCTTTCACAGTTGAAGAAATATCTGCCCAGTTTCTACGACAATAGATTATTAATTTTTAATCTGTTGATTTTATCATCAATTTATTCAAATTAGACATATTCCCTTACAAGTCAAACCAGATCACTTGAGCTAAAAAGCACTGATTTTTCTGCTGTTATGTTTTGTTTCAGTAAACGCATCGCATTCAATTTAATGCAATTGAAATATTTGAATACAAATTCTGCCGAATGTTTCTTCCAATCGTTACCTGAGCTACACAGTTTGCACATTATTGTATTATTCACGTAATTTATTCTGTTTCGCTTTGTAGCTTGAATTGCCTGAAATGCCCTGAATCCTTAGCATGAGTCCTGTTCTTACTTAAGTGATGATAAGTAGAACAGCTTTAATTTTTATCTCATTTATAACTCAGGATGCCTATTATGAAATTAACTCATATCCTACTTGCAACGACAATTGCTGCTGCCACAACAACGACTTTTGCTGCGACACAAGAGCATGCTCAAGCAGAAGAAAAAGTGATTGTTTCAACTCAAGAACAGCCTACGACTGCTGCGGGCGAAGGTACAGCGGCTCAACCAAGCACAACACCTGCAGCTGATGCTGCAAGTGAAGCGACACCTGCTCAATAAGGTCGCATAAACCAGTTTTTCTAGGGCTTTCACTCCACCTCATTCACTCGAAAGCTCTAGAAAATCGCAGGTGATTCAGATTGTTCTGATTCACCTGTTTTCGTTTTAAAGCCGCTAAAACTTGAAAAAACCCGACCATGAAGATAGTTAATTATGATGATTCCCATCCGATCAACTATCATCAAAAATACAATAAGTCATTTTAAATCAATAAAATATTAAAAAAATAGAAACCATCTTCGGCCTTATTCATACTAGCTCTACACTATGGCATAGCTTGTTTACAGCCTGCGCTTGACCGTTAATAGCCACATTGTGAATGGATTGAATGGAATTCGCTGTGAGCACAAACAAGACTGAATTTATGACAGAAGTGGCAATTCTTGGCGCTGGTCCAGTGGGACTAACACTTGCCAATTATTTAAGCAAGCAAGGCGTACAGGTCACTGTCATTGAACAACTGGATCAACTGATTGATTACCCGCGTGCCATTGGTATTGATGATGAGGCATTGCGCACCATTCAATCTTTAGGATTGGTGGAGCAAGTATTACCGCATACCACACCTAACCATGCTATGCGTTTTTTAACGCCTAAAGGTCATTGCTTTGCAGATATTCAGCCGTTAACCCGCGAATTTGGGTTCTCACGTCGAAATGCCTTTATTCAACCGCAAGTGGATAATGTGTTGCTTCAAGGACTAAAGCAATATCCACAAACTGAAGTGCTGTTTTCACGTCAACTGATGGAATTTAGCCAAGATGCTCAATCTGTAACGTTGAAAATGCAGAATAAACAGGGACAGGACGAAGTCGTTAAAGCGCAGTATCTGATTGCTTGTGATGGAGGTAACTCTGTTGTTCGTCGCACCTTAAATATCGGTTTCGATGGTAAAACAGCACCCAACCAATGGATTGTGATTGATATTGAAAATGACCCATTGGCAACACCGCATATCTATTTATGCTGTGATCCTGTACGCCCGTATGTCTCGGCTGCTTTACCGCATGGCATTCGTCGCTTTGAATTTATGGTGATGCCTGGTGAAACCCAAGAAGAACTGAGCAAACCAGAAAACATCAATAAACTGTTGGTCAAAGTCTTACCGAATACCCATAACATTGAAGTGATTCGTCAACGTGTCTATACCCACAATGCCCGTATTGCAGAGAAGTTCCGTGTAGATCGGATTTTACTGGCCGGCGATGCTGCCCACATTATGCCTGTGTGGCAAGGTCAAGGGTATAACAGTGGTATGCGTGATGCTTTTAACTTGGGCTGGAAAATGGCATTGGTGATTCAAGGCAAAGCTAGTCCTGAACTCCTAGATTCTTACCAAATTGAACGTAAAGATCATGCTAAAGCCATGATTGATCTTTCTGTGATGGCAGGTCATGTCCTTGCGCCACCTAAAAAATGGCAAGGTTTTGTCCGTGACGGCATTGCCTATGCACTGAACTATATCAAGCCAATTAAACAATATTTGCTGGAAATGCGCTTTAAGCCGATGCCGCAATATCATGATGGCGTGCTCATTCCAAATACGCAAAAGAACTCGCCTGTAGGTAAAATGTTTATTCAGCCCAAAGTGCAATTGGTCACGGGTGAACACGTATTGCTGGATGAAGTGATTGGCAATGACTTCGCAATTTTGGCTTGGGGGGTAGACCCACAATGGGGCTTATCAGCAGCCAGCATGCAGCAATGGAAAAAACTTGGGGTGAAATTCATTCAAGTTTTACCTGCAATTCAACTGCAAAACGAGAAGCGCAAACAATACGATGGCGTGATTTGTGTGGGTGATATTGGTACTGAAATCCGCACGTGGTTTGGTCGTACCAATGACTCGATGGTGATTTTACGCCCTGACCGCTTTGTAGCCGCACTTGCGATTCCACAAAGTGCCGATCAGATTAGCCAAGCCTTATTCGCGAAATTATACAGCAAAGCTGAAGCAAATCAGTTAATTGCCTGAGCTTATCCCTGATAAAAAGACAAAGCCCAGAACACATTCTGGGCTTTTGTTATTGCTAAAAGCAATTATTCAATAGCATCAAACCAAGCAATCCCTTGCACCGAGGCTCTACTTTTCATCTGTCTTAAGAAAGGTTTGGCTTCTTCAAAATACGGGAGCAGCTTAAACGCCATGGCATAGACCAACCAATACGCCAAATATAAATCTGCTGCTGTACATTTTTCTCCCAGCAAATACGGTTTCGCCTGACTCAAACCTTGTTTTAAAAATTGGAATAAGCGTTGTTCATCACCAAAACTTAAGCCTGATTTTTTACTTTCGATCAAATCCTCAGCTACGTTCAAGTTTTTTATATCCATATATTCTGTTAATGGACCATGGATAAAGAACAGCCATTTCAAATATACACCGCGTTTCGGGTCATTCAGTGCTGGGGCAAAATCTTGCTCAATATACTTATCCGCCAAATAGGCAATAATCGCAGGCACCTCCGTGACCACAATATCAGCATCAACCAGACAAGGCACTTTTGCCATGGGGTTAATTGCCAAATACGGCGCTTGATGAAGATCTTCATAGCTAATATTGATCAGTTCAACCTTATCTTCAATGTTCAGTTCTTTCAGAAAAGGCAAAATGGTATTACCGCGCGATTGCGGATTGGTATACAACTGCATCATTGTTATGCTTCTACTGTTGTTATTTTGCGCTACCTTAGCATAGCTTGAACCACAACAACGTGGTTGTTCTGTCATCCATGACTTTCGATGCTGCTGGTGATTGCAATCCCTAGCTTAGAGAATACCTGTATAAAACTGTTCTTTTAATATTTTTAAAATCAATTCAATCGCTTCGCTGCGCTGTTCCTTGCGATAACTGGCGTACAAACCAATGGTCGGTAAAGGTTCAATGGTGTTCTTCACCACAATTTTATCGCCCAATAATGGAATGACATAGGCAGGCACCAGACTCCAGCCTACTCCCATCCCGACTAAATTTACATTGAGCAAAATATTGGTCGAGTACTGAACTACATTTACATTGAGTTTGGATTGTTTGAAAAAATCCTGAATGATTTTATACAGCTGCGGCGAAGCCCCTTCATCGCTGATAATAAAATCTTGCTGATTGAAACTCTTGATGCTGACATGGCGTTGTGCGGCTACGGCTGAGTCTTTCGGGACAATCAATGCCAAAGGTTCATTAAAGATTTGTACATATTCCAGTTCACTTGATTCATCAATATATCGGGTGAAGGCAATATCAATGTCGCCTTTCTTTAAGGCTTTGAATTGGTCTGCATCGGTCAGGCTATGGAAGTGAATTTTCAAATCAGGAAAATGCGCTCGGATATTAGGCATGATGTAGGGAAAGATTTTCATCTCGGCGACAGGCACGAAACCAATATGCAGTTGGTCTTTGCTCATGTTTGCCACTTTCCGCGCATCGTGAATGGCCTTTTCTGCATGTTCCAAACTGAGTAAGGCTTCTTTCAAAAAAGCTTTACCTTCTTCAGTCAGCTCGACTTTACGGTTGGAACGCACCAATAACTGTACTCCAACCTCTTGTTCCAAATCCTTGATTTGTTGACTCAAAGAAGGTTGTACCGTACACATGCGTTGCGCTGCTTTGGTGAAATTCAGCTCCTCAGCCAATGCAACAAAATAGCGTAAATGACGTAGTTCCATCTGTGTTCTCCTTAATGTTGAACGCGTACAACTTGAGCTGCCACCTTGACCCGATACACCCATAGTGTCACTAAAGTCATTCCAGCACAAAACAGATACGTTGCGGTATAGCCCCAATAGGCAATCAATAGCCCCATGATCACTGAACCCACCGCCAAGCCTAAATCAAACAAGGTGAAATACGTGGAAATGGCATGTCCGATCCGTTGCTTGGGTACACTTTGAATGGCCACCGTTTGCAAACATGGAAACAAAGTGCCATAGCCAATGCCTATGAGCACTGCCGACAACCACAAGACCCATGCCTGATGCAACTGACTTACCACGGCTAGCCCCAGTGCAAACAGCAGAAAAGAGGGATAAATCACAGCACTGGCGCCTTTCTGGTCAAACCAACGTCCGACCCAAGGGCGAACAAAAATCATAGAACAGGCAAACACCAGAAAAAATGTACTGGTATATGCCATCAACTGTTTGGTTTCAGTATAAGCCGCAATAAAGCTCATCACACTCGAATAAGCAAATGCCGTTAATAGCGCCACCACACCGACCGACAACACTCGAAACTCAATAATATCGTGTACCGTTAAACTGGAAGAAGCGGGTTCGATTGAAGATTGCTGATCATCATCCTGAACTGGAATGCAAAGGCAGAATAAAAACCCGATGGTAATTAATCCAGAGAGGACAGCAAACAGCACAGTAAAGCTGGCATATTGGGTGATGGTTAATGCCAATAAAGGACCAAAGACCACACCTAAATTGGTGGACATCACAAAGTAGCCCATGCCTTCGCCTCTGCGTTGTTCAGGAATAAATTCATTCGCCACAGGTACGGTCACTGTGGTCAAAATACTGAACCAAATGCCATGAATAAAACGCACCAACAGCAGGCTCCACATGCTGTCAATCCACAGATAACTGAAGCCAAACAAGATAAAAAGAACTTCCGAGCCACGGAAGCTCAGCTTCTTGCCAATTTTTTCCGCGATCAATCCTGAAAATGGACGTACCAAGATGGAGGAAATTAAAAATAGCGTCAGCGCCAAACCAGCTTCTTTTACCGACCCACCCAAATCTCGCATGATATAGACAGGGAGAATCGCCAACATCGCAAAATAATAGGTAAATAAAAACAGGTTATTCAGTACACAAAAAATAAATGCCCGATTCCATAGCCGACTTTCATGCAGATCCGACGTCATTTGGAATCTACCTGCGGAGTTGCATTGATCCGAGCAGGTTGCAATACCAGATTCAGCAAGGCTTGAATATAAGCTTCATCAGGCTGTCGGTTAAAGAAAATCATCTGGTAATGAATTGGGGCATATAAAGTGTCGAGCATCAGTTCAAAAGGGTAATCAGCTCGAATCTCACTTTGCTCAATTGCCAGTTGAATCAACTTTCGGGTCGCTTCACGGCGCGGCAATAAATACTGACTAAAAAACGTCCCTGCCGCTTCACGATGTTCCGATAAAACCACCATCAAGGCACGCCCTATCGGACGGTTTAACGCATGCGATAATTTTAATAACTGTTGTTTTAAATTAAATTCCAGACTTTGTGCATAGTCCAGTTCAAACACCGAAGCCGTTTCTTGCTTAAAGGCTTCAAAGACCAAATCGGATTTATGCTTCCACCAGCGATAAATGGTGGATTTACCCACACCTGCCCGTGCGGCAATCTCTTCGATCGTCAATTTGCTGTATTCATAGTCTTCCAAGGCTGCAATCACGGCATCCAAAATACATTGCTTGCGCCGAGAAGTTTTTTCCAGCTCTGACATAGATCACCATACAAACGAAACGATACGTATCGTTTTATAATAATGTAAATATTGCGTCAGTACTAGCCAATTAAGACCAAGGACTAATGATTTAGAGAAAGATTAGAGATAAAAAAACCCGTGAATCTGAAACTCACGGGTTGCGCTTGAACACAGCTAAATTTTAGCTCGGTGTCGATGCCTTTTTATAAATGCTGCAAGATGGGTGGTGGTTCTCTTGTAAACGCGCCACTTTACGTTGTTCCGCAGCTTCAAAGCGGCAACGTTTCCACTCATTGCTTAAATCCAATGGTGGAATCTGTTTTGGCTTACCTGTTTCATCCACGGCAACCATGGTGAAATAACAGCTATTGGTATGGCGAATAGTACGCTTTTGAATATTTTGCGCTTCTACACGAATACCAATTTCCATAGAGGTACGACCAACATGGTTCACACTGGCAAGGAAGGTTACAAGTTCACCAACATGAATCGGCTCTTTAAAGTTCACTTTATCAACCGATAGTGTCACAACATAACTACCTGAATAGCGGCTTGCACAGGCATATGCCACCTGATCCAGCAA
This sequence comes from Acinetobacter kanungonis, assembly GCF_009939195.1. GTDB lineage: Bacteria > Pseudomonadota > Gammaproteobacteria > Pseudomonadales > Moraxellaceae > Acinetobacter > Acinetobacter kanungonis. The sequence continues at coordinate 605,901 of NZ_JAACKC010000001.1, forward strand.
CTTTAAAATAGTTCCACCATGGACATTACCCGAGAAATTTGCCATATCTGGAGTCATCAATACAGACATGGTCAACTCCGACTGATCATCTAAAATTGGAGTAATTTGATCTAATGGGGACATCGCGTTCTCTAGACTCTTACAAAGATAGTAGAATATGTGGTCATTATTATATAACTTTTGTCGTAAATAACATGTTCAAATCGGCAATAAAGTCATCATTATTATTTATAGTGATTAGCACATCATTCAGTAAAATATATATTAAAGCAGTCAACTTTAATTTAAACCTATAATTTCATTATACTTATTTAGAATAATGTCGATTTCAGCTTCACTTGCCTTGAAGTTGATGCATCAATATGAATCTGAATGAAACGACGGCTTCAGCCCAATTTTATTAGGGTTAAGGAAATTTCAATGGAATTATGTAGCATCGATTTCTATGACGCTCAGCATTTCACGACAGACATGGTCATAACTGAGTTGAGTTTTAACATCTAAATCAGCGCTAATTTGATAGGAACCATCGCAATGTAACGCCACAATTTTGAATAATATATTTGGAAGTGATGCCAATTTTACGGTTTGACCCAATTCGAGTTGTTGTAAAGACATGGATGCTGTTTTCATTTTTAGGAGAAGAAGAAAATTTTAAAGTGCAGTATATTGAGCAAGAATATCACTGTAAATAAATTTCTTTAAACAGCATCATCTCTGATTATTTTAAAAAAAAATTAATTTATTTCAATAAATTATAAAAATATAATTTAAGATAAGTTATGTGATTAATAAAGTTTATTATCTGATGAATCATCATCTGGTATTGCAAATTGCTGCAAATAAAAAAAGGAAGCTTTCTAATGCTCCCCTTTTCAGTCTTTCCTTAATTCTGCACAGTAAATTGTGGAATTTTATAACCGCGTGAAAAATTCTGCTGATCAAACACTTTGAAAATACTGCTCAATTGTTTATCCGCAGCGGTTACTCCTGCTTGCATGGTTTCTTCACGCCCACGCACATCAAAGATATGTGATTTTTCCCTTAAATCGGGTTGAATCACCACATCGGCATGTTTGAGTTCTTCTTGTGCTAAACGGTTTTGCATAATGTTGATATTCTGGTTGAACAATCCCCAGACATTACTGGTTTCGGTATGTTCAGGCTGCGCCAAGATATCCACGGCAATCACAATATCCGCACCCAACTCACGTGCCACATTCACAGGTACTGGACTAACCAAGCCCCCATCAACATATTCCTCACCCGCAATTTTTGTTGGAATAAACATGCTCGGAATCGAAACAGAAGCACGCACGGCTTGCCCCGTGTTGCCATAATTAAATACGACCTTTTTACCTTCTTTCAGCTCAGTGGCCACCACGTACATCGGAATTTTCAAGTGTTCTAAGGGCGTACTCAAGACTTGTTCATTGACATAGTCTTCCACCTTTTGACCATCAAAAAAGCCTGTCATGGCTAACTTCACATCACGTACATCATTTGCCTTCATGTTCAGCGCGATGTCCCGTAATTGCTGTGCATTTTTCCCGCTGGCATAAATGGAACCGACCACACTGCCAGCACTGGTGCCCACAATCATATCGGGATGAATGCCATATTGTTCTAGCACTTGAATCACACCAATGTGCGCATAACCTCGCGCCCCACCACTCCCCAGCACCAATGCCACAATAGGACGATGTTCAGTTTGCTTCAGCTTCTTAAAATCGACACGATCTGCTTTGGCTTGGGCCTCAACCAGTGTTTGCTTGGTAGGGTTCTGATTAAAAGAAAATAGCGATGACTGAGCCATGGCTTGCCCTGAAAACATGCAGATAATGCCAATAACTAAGCTAGATTGAAGCAATTTCAAGGCGGACTAAACTCTCTGATCGGGACTGATGGTTATTCTATGCAAACGACAGTTTTTCTCTGTTGCATTTCGTAAAAATGTCATCTTGCCGTATTAAGATAATGAAGAAAAACCGTGAAATCATGGAGACTGTGCTGCATTTTCGCAACTAGGTTTCGCTTCACCTGCTTAGATGGCATTCCAATACGGATAACAAGACCTTAAATAAAAAAAGCCAGCCTTGCGGTTGCAGACTGGCTTCTTCAGATTCAGATGATTGGTTGCATTACCAAATATCAGAATTCACTTTATCTTTAAATTTCGGATGATTATCCAGCTTAAATTCTGGTTCTTTAATGCCTTGCTTCAACTGCGAGGTATAGTCTTTCAACAGCATTAATGCAAAAGGTGTTAACAACAGAATTGCAAACAAGTTAATGGTTGCCATTAAGCCCATAGATAGATCGGCCATAGACCATACCAATGGAACACTGGTGATGGCGCCGAAGTACACCATAAACAACACCAGTAAACGGAACACAAAGATCACTTTACGGTTATTGTTGATGAACTGCATATTACTTTCAGCATAGGCATAGTTACCAATGATGGAAGAGTAAGCAAACATAAACAGAATAATCGCAAGGAAGTCATCGCCCCAGCTACCAATCTGACTTACCAGCGCCATCTGAGTTAACTGTACACCCGCAAAACCTGCATCATGGTACAACCCTGATGACAAGATGATGATAGCAGTACATGAACACACCACGAAGGTATCGACAAATACACCCAGCATTTGTACCAAACCTTGGTTTACAGGATGTTTTACATCTGATGCTGCTGCTGCGTTTGGCGCAGAACCCATCCCTGCTTCATTCGAGAATAAACCACGTTTAATCCCCATCATCATTGCCATAGATACCATGGCACCAAAGAAACCACCTGCCGCAGCATCAAACTGGAAAGCATGCGAGAAAATCAATTGGAAAATGTCAGGCAAGATTGGCAAGTTTTTCACAGCAATGTACAACGCAACTGCCAAATACATGACTGCCATGAGGGGTACAAAGCTTTCTGCCACTTTGGCAATACGCTTAATCCCGCCAAAAATAATCACCGCAGTTAAGATCACCAATGCAAGACCGACCCAAGAAATTTCAAAAGAGAAAAGTCCCAAGTTCAACATGACATTGGCTTTATCCCAGCCCCATGCATGTGAAGTTGCATCAATAATCGAGTTGGCTTGTACTGCATTAAACACAAAGCCATAGGCTAAAATCAGGGACAGTGCGAAGACCACACCCAACCATTTTTGTTTTAGACCTTGGGTAATGTAGTACGCTGGACCACCGCGGAATTGCTGGTTCTGGGTATCACGAACTTTAAATAGCTGTGCAAGTGATGATTCAACGAAGGCTGAACTCATCCCTAAAAATGCAGTAAGCCACATCCAGAACACCGCACCAGGACCACCAATGGCAATGGCAATCGCCACACCTGCGACGTTACCCACACCAACACGGCTCGCAAGACCCGTCACAAACGCCTGAAACGGGGTAATCCCATGATCATCATCGCCCTCTTTACGGCTTGATTTCATCACTTTGATACTGTGGAAAAACAGTCGAAGCTGAACAGCGCCCGTAATTAAGGTATAGAACACCCCAACCACAACCAAAAATACAACCAGAAAGTTCCATAACGGATCATTCAGCATTTGCACCCAAGACATCAGGGTCGCATTTAATTGTTCATCCATTTTCTTATTCCTTAAGACTCAGCAGATATTGTTTGGCAATTCAAAAAAGGCCTTGAGAACAAGACCTTTTGTTATCACTTAAGCGAAGAACTTAAGAATAAGTTGAATTACAGTTGCATTGATCAAGTCAACAAAGAATGCGCCACAGAGTGGAACAATCAAGAAGGCTTTATGCGAAGCGCCATACATATTGGTAATGGCCTGCATATTGGCAACAGCAGTTGGGGTCGCACCCATACCAAAACCACAATGTCCCGCAGAAAGGACTGCTGCATCGTAGTTTTTGCCCATCACACGGAAAGTGACAAATGCTGCATACAATGCCATGGTGATGGTTTGCGCACCTAAAATCACAACCAATGGACCCGCAAGGTCTGCCAGTTGCCATAATTTTAACGAAAGCAATGCCATCGCCAAGTACAATGACAGTGAAGCATTACCAAACACATCAATCGCACGGTCAAAAATACTGACTTTGAATACGCCTTCAAGGATGTTACGTAAAATTACGCCACCGCCCAAAGTCCAAACAAAGGTCGGAAGTTCAAACCACGTGCCTTTACTAAAGCCCGTCATGAATTCAGCAAAAGCCAAACATGCTGCAAACATACCTAAAGTGGTAATTGCATTGTCCGCAGTAATTAAACGCACTTGATGTGGATATTCAAACGGAGCAGTTGCTTCAGCTTCTTTCTCGGTCATTGGAGTATGATCACGCGTTTCAATTTGCGCATCAGTTTTTGGTTCAGCCAATTGATAACGGTTAATCAACATTTTTGCCAAAGGACCACCGATTAAACCACCGATAATCAAACCAAAAGTCGCACTTGCCATACCCAGTGCTAATGCACCTTTGATACCATGTTGAACTTCTAGAATTTCGCCCCATGCACCCGCAGTACCGTGACCACCCGTCAAGGTAATTGAACCCGCGATTAAGCCAATCAGTGGGTCAATACCCAATAAAGTCGCAAGACTAATCCCGACAAAGTTCTGTACCACAATGAATGAAGCCACGGCAATCAGGAAGATCACCAAGCCCATACCACCTTCTTTCAGTTTAGAGAAGTTTGCACTTAAACCAATTGAAGCAAAGAAAATCAACATGAAGCTGGTTTGCAGTTCACTACTGGTGCTAATGCTAAAACCCCAGATGTTGTACACGACTAGGGAGAGAATAGCCGCGACCAAACCACCAGCAACAGGTTCAGGGATATTATAACGACGTAAAAAGTCGATATGATTCACAAGGAATCGACCCAACAACAATACAATGACTGCTGCAATCAGCGTATAAAACGCATTAAAAGTAAGTGCCATAATTCTTGTCCGTCAATTTTATCTGTTGTTATACAGATAAATAATAACGCCCTAAGTATGAAAAGCTACAAGCGGCAATTTGTACAAACAGTGAAACACTCTGTACAGCATCCGCGTGCAGGTCCAACTTTTGAGCAAGAGAATTTAGAAGTTGTAGCGTGCCATTGCGCCTACGCGATTATCTTTCCCTTTTACCCCAGAGAAAGTTTCACGCTCACCATAAATATATTCCACCCCAAGCGTGACAGGCGTCACGGGGTTGTACATCACATTGAGCCAACCTTGTTGTAAGGTTTTGTTCTGTACGGTATCTGTCACAGCCAAATAATCAGCAAAATCATTACTGTCATTTGCCAACATCAATCCATAGCCCAAAGTACCCCGTACTTTAGGATTAAATTGATAAGTCGTACCTACAGTTAAGGCATCGAATTCATTTAAGTTTAGATCTGCCGTTTTAGGTCCAACGTTATAAGCCGTATTGGTATAGAGCAGGAATTTATCATCCCCTTTGACATGCGAGTAATCACCCAGCACACGGAGCTGATCTGTAACTTTATAGCTTGCGCCTAAACCCACGCCCCAACTAAAAGCAGTCTCATTATCCGCTTCGGTTACGCGTAATTCCTGTGCCAATAAACGTAGCGATGATGTTCCTTTACCCGCAGCAAAATTCTGTTTCAGTTTTGCCGTTAATGCGGGGAAGCGATTGTCATCACGCCCTTTTTCCAGACCTAAAAAATAGGAGGTGTCTGTACTTAATTTATTGCTATAACGCAGCATGGGTGTACGGAAGGTACCAATACCCAAAGGCGAGTTGAAATCTAGCATCTCTGGTTGTAAATCAGTCGCTAAGAAATTAGACGTCGTTTGACCAAAGAGCCAATGATTTAGGGTTAAGTAGGCATGACGGATACGGAGCGAATCATTGCTGCCACGAAAATCGACTTCGACTTTAGCACCAAGCTCTTGACCTTCAATCGGTGTTTTAAAATCCAAACCGAAACGGGTTGTGGTTGCGGTACTATAAAAACGATCTTGTGTTTTATTTTGATCTGCGGTGTTATCTAATGACACTGCATTAATACGGTTAAAAATGGCATTGCCACCATCAACTTGATAAGACGCATCCCCACGGACAAATCCATATAATTTGACTTCTGAACCACCTGCAGTTTTAAACTGCAAAGGCGATGATTTTTCGCTATTGGTTGCTGTCACAGCAGAAACTACAGGCGTTTTCTCAACAGCTGGTGATGTGGTCGTAAGTGGTGCTGATTTTGCTACCACCGGTGCTTGTTGTACTTGTGGAAAATTTTGTTGAATCAAAGCTTTGAGTGCTTCAACTTCAGCTCTTAATTGTGCAATTTCCTCTTGCTCAGCAGACGCCGCGTGAGTCGCTGTCATCATCAAAGTCGCTATGCTAACAGCTAAACTTTGTCGAATCGCAGGCTTCTTCATGAGGGGTAAACTCATTCCAAACTCCTTGTTCCTTTGGTATTTTGCATGTTCATCAAGATCTATTTGTATCGGGTAAACAAATAGACCCATACGACCATATCAATTTCACAATTGATAACTGTCGAAATGAAAGCGCAACATTATGCTGTCTTTTGCTCAAAAGTTTTATTATTTTTTATAAACTCAGTTTTAATTGATTCTAATTTAATCTAATCACTACCTTTCAAAACAACCTGTTTTAGCTGAACCATTATGCTAACTTATTGTAAAAATAAATAAAAAAAAGAGGCATACGCCTCTTTTTTTCAACAGCACTGTATATTTTAGAAATTATACATCGCCACCACATTTACACGATTTTCTTCACCCGTTTTGCTGGTTAATGGTGTAGTCGCATTTGGTGCCGAGAAGGTCTCACGCTCACCATACGTATATTCAAGTCCTAGGCTGACTGGTTTGATTGGGCTATAGAATACGTTTGCCCATGCTTGCCATAAATCTTTGTTCAACGCAGATGGATTAGCTGAAGCATTAATATAATCTAAATCTGTATCATGGTTCATATAACCATAACCCAATGTACCACGCCACTTCGGATTGAACTGTTGGGTAATGCCTACAGTAATTGAGTCAAACTCACTTTGTTGAATATTTTTATTTGCATCAATAGCATAACCTGGGTTCGACCAAGAAACAAAGCTGCTGTCACCTTTGACATGGTAATAGTCGGCTTTTAAAGTGGTGCTTGGTGTCACATTAAATTTGGTCCCTAAACCTACACCCCATGCCACTTTCTCATCATCAGAAGTTTGCTTGTCTGCCACCATCGTACGCGCAGTCACAATGCCTGCGTTATCTGCGAACTTATGGTTAAAACGTGCAGTTAGTGCAGGAATACGCATTTGGTTATCTGGATCTGAACCTAAAGTCGTACCAGAGTTATCGCTATATTTAGAATCTTCAAGTGCGAAAATCAAATTGGTTTGAGGGCTAAAAGTGCTGGTATAACGCACTTGAGGTGTACGTTTTACTGCACCACCAACATAACCTAAAGCATCAATTGATTCTGGCATATAGTCAGGCACGGCAAAGTTCGACCATGTTTGACCAATCAACCAGTTTGCATACGTTAAATAGGCGTGACGGATACGTAAAGTGTCATTGGCACCAAGGAAATCAACTTCAACCTTACCAGCAACATCACCACTTTGGGTTGGAGTTTTAAAATCAAAGCCTAAACGTGTTGCAGCCAAAGTTGATTTGAAAATATCACTGTTACCCGTTGTACCTTCTAAAGCAGCTTTATTAATTTGGTTATATGGATGCCCTTTGTTTGGACCACCATCAATCTGATAAGTTGCATCTGCACGCACATTACCGTAGAAGTTAACTTCTGCACCACCAACCGTAATCCCTAGACCTTTTTTCTCTGGCGCTGGTTTTGCAGGTGAAATTTGTGCCGCAACTTGAGCTTGATAATTTTGCTGCTGCACATTCATTTGTTTCTGCTGCTGTGCATATTGTTCCAACATGCCACGCAACTCTTGAACTTCTTTACGTAATTGTTCAACTTCCGTATTAGTATCTGCCTGTGCCGTTCCCGCTGCTGCTACACCCATCGCCAAAACTAATGTTTTTAAACGTACAGACATCTTTTGAGTCGTCATCCTAAATTCCTTATCCATCACTGTGTGAATTATTGGTTGTTCATTCCACTGAACATTTCTTGAGCCAAAATGTGACAGATAAGTCTAATATCGACTATATATGCTTTAGTCGAAGCCTATAATTTTGTTTTTTATACAAATTACCATTCCGTTTGCACCGTAAATCAGGCTAAACCATTGTCTTTTATACATAAGTATTGAATAAATATTCAAAAATAATGAATTATGGTTCATTATTTCAAATTATCAGCATGTACTATCTGGAAATTTTGATCAAAACTCATACCTTTAAGGTATTAAAATCAACCTATTAAATGTCTTTTTTTCTTGAATTCATACCTGAATATTTCATCCAGAACTGCAAAAAACGTCCGTTTTACTCATCTATCGCTTGTTACAGGGTCATTCAACCGAGCACGCCTCTTTAAAATGCATGATTCCCAAATTAAGAAAACCTGAAATTTAAGTGCTATGGTGTATTGGCAAAATTTTGATTTTGAGCACTAATACAGGCTTCTAAACTTAGAGACCATGCAGCATACAAAAGCAATTCTAAAATGCCGTGTAGCTTGCAAGCTGAACAGAAGTAGAACTGATTAGACTGGTAGGAACAAAACAACAAAGGCGTAATTAAATTTACGCCTGTAGTATTCAGTTAGCGCTTAAATCGGCTGATTAAAGGTATCGCAATCTTTTAAATTGCCTGACTTCAAGCCTGCTTGGAACCACTTCATCCGTTGCTGACTAGAACCATGGGTAAAGCTATCTGGCACCACCTGTCCTGTTGCCTGTTTTTGCAGATAATCATCGCCAATTTTCTGTGCGGCATCCATGGCTTCTTCAACATCCCCTTGTTGTAAAAATTGGGTCCGTTGTTGATTGTGATACGCCCAGATGCCTGCTAGACAATCGGCTTGCAACTCCTGACGCACAGAGAGTTGATTGGCTTCAACTCGTGAAGTTTGTGTGCGGGCTTTATGGACTTGATCTGAGATTCCCAATAAATTTTGTACATGATGCCCAACTTCATGCGCAACCACATAAGCCTGAGCAAAATCTCCAGCTTGATCTTGGCGGGTTAATTCAGTCTGGTTTTGCTCACCACTGATGCCCATTTGCTGATGCATGTCTTTAAAGAAGGTGGTATCAATATAAACCTTCTGATCGATCGGGCAATAAAAAGGTCCCATCGCAGCCTGAGCTGCACCGCAGCCAGAATTTACTGCACCTGAAAACATCACCAATTTAGGTGGCGTATATGGCTGATTTAACTGTTGCTGAAATACCATATTCCATGTGTCTTCAGTATCCGCCAACACTGTCCCCACAAACTCCATAGCTTCTTGTTGCTCAGGCGTTGGATTATCCAAACCTTTGCTTTCTGCCACTGAAGTCTGCTGGGTCACTTGCTGTGTAGCTTGATATGCTTGCTGCGGATCTACACCAAAAAATTTCCATGCAACAAAGGCAACGACCAGCCCCAAAATACTGATGCCACCCACTTTACGGGCACCGCCGCCACGGCGGTCTTCAATATTGCTACTGACACGACGACCTTTCCATTGCATAGCCGTATTCCTTATTTTTATGAAGTAGATCGCTATAGATTATGCCTGTTTTGATTTCGGCCAAATCTTTTTAAACACAGTCAATACAAGAATAACGGTCAAACCTGCCGCAATACCTATCATCAAATTAATCAGCATTGGAGTTAATGCGCCAAAAATACTGCCAAAACTAGGAATCAGCTCTAAATGGTCAACCGTATCTTCAGTAAAATGATGAATTAAGGGTACGGCATGATTAATAATTCCGCCGCCCACCAAGAACATGGCAATAGTGCCAACTACGGTCAATGTTTTCATCAGTTTCGGCGCAAATGCCAACAAGAATCGACCAATGCTTTTCTTAAAATTGCCGCCTTGTTGAGTCAGATACAGTCCAATATCATCAATTTTGACAATCAGCCCAACAAAACCATACACCCCTATCGTCATGACAATTGCGATGATGCTAAGTACCGTCAACTTACTGATAAAGGTAGCAGTCGCAACTGTACCCAACGAAATCACCACAATTTCCGCAGACAAAATAAAGTCGGTACGTACTGCGCCTTTAATCTTTTCCTTTTCAAAAGTGGCGAGGTCAGTTTCAATACTTTGTAGCTCTTGTTCTGCTTCTTTTTCATCTTTCGCTTTACGATGTTGCAGACTGTGCAAAACTTTCTCCACACCCTCGTAACATAAGAACAAACCACCAATCATCAATAGTGGATTGATTAACCATGGCGCAACCACACTAATCAATAATGCCAGTGGAACCAAAATCAGCTTATTTACAAAAGAGCCTTTGGCGACACTCCACACCACAGGTAATTCACGTTCAGCACGTAGACCACTTACTTGCTGTGCATTCAGCGCCAAGTCATCCCCTAAAACGCCCGCAGTTTTCTTGGCTGCCACTTTACTCATCACCGCAACGTCATCTAATACCGTCGCAATATCATCTAATAATATTAATAAGCTACTCGCCATTATATTTATCCTAAGAACTTTGCTCTATTTTAATGAGATCTGATGAAAAAAACTGTATTTGCATGATGATTTATGTTCGGATTTATTTTTTTTCCACTTCTATTTTTTTCTGCTGACATTAAAAAAAATTATGCCGTACAATGTAGCCCATTAATTGACTGCAGATGTAGTAAAAACACTACTTTTTGGAAAAGAAAATGAGTAATCAAGATAATCGTCCAGTCATTTTGACTGGCGACCGTCCGACTGGGCAACTTCACTTAGGTCATTTTGTTGGTTCTTTACGTTCACGTGTGGGTTTACAAGATTCACATCATCAACACCTGTTATTGGCTGATGCACAAGCATTGACTGATAATGCCGACAATTTTGAAAAAGTACGTCGTAATATTCTTGAAGTTGCAACAGATTACTTAGCTGTTGGTATTGATCCAACCAAAACTACAATTTGTGTTCAGTCATGCTTACCTGCATTAAATGAACTCACGATGTTGTATCTTAACTTTGTGACTGTTTCTCGTTTAGAGCGTAACCCGACCATTAAATCTGAAATTCAGATGCGTGGTTTTGAACGCGATATTCCTGCTGGCTTCCTGTGCTATCCAGTTGCACAAGCGGCAGACATCACGGCGTTTAAAGCGACTGTGGTACCTGTGGGTGAAGACCAAATTCCAATGATTGAACAAACCAATGAGATTGTTCGTCGTATTAACCGTCAAATCGGTCAGGACTTATTACCAGAATGTAAAGCATTGCTTTCGAATATGAGCCGCTTACCAGGCTTTGACGGAAAAGCGAAAATGTCGAAATCATTAGGCAATACCATTGTGCTTGATGCTTCTGATAAAGACATTAAGAAAGCAGTCAATGCAATGTACACCGACCCAAATCACCTGCGTATTGAAGACCCAGGTCAAGTCGAAGGCAATATTGTATTTACTTACCTAGACGCGTTTGATCCAAACAAAGAAGAAGTTGAAGAACTAAAAGCACATTATCGTCGTGGTGGTTTAGGCGATGGTACTGTGAAAAAACGTTTGGAAGGCGTATTGAAAGAACTCATCGGACCAATTCGTGAACGTCGTATCGAACTTGCAAAAGATCCAGACTACATTATGGATATTTTGAAAGCAGGTACAGATAAATGCCGCGATATTACCCAACAAACTTTAGATGAAGTGAAATCAGGTTTAGGCGTTTTCCACTTCTAAACATGTTTTAAAGCTGCACAAATTAAAGGTCTTTGATAAGGCCTTTAATTTTATAGAATAAAAAATATTCAACCCTCTCACAATACTCTCCAATTCTTAACGTGATTTAACAGTAAATAACGTGATTGCTCATGAATGCAGACCTGTTTCCAATTATTCTAAATCTATAGTTTAGAGCACCTAAACTTGTAACATTTCTCCTTAACCGAACTGTGCAAACAGATTCGTTGTTCTACGCAATGATCACCCCAATCGTTGCGTATTTTTTTTGTCTCAAAGTTTTTTAGACTTATTCTCATTTCGATGCTATCTTAATCAATAAAGAAGAAATTTGTACTTTATTTGTTATTAATAACTTAAAAAATTGAGAATTCGAACATGTGGGAACTTGTGACGCACCCGTCAAATCTGGTTTTTAGCATTTCCATATGCCTACTATTTCTCTTTGCCTTTTTTGAACTGACTTTGCTCTTACTTGGTGGCGGAACTCAGGGCATTCTCGATCAACTTCTACCAGCAGATCTGACCTCTCCTGAAGTCGATATTGATACTGAAGCTGGTTGGCTGTTACAGGTTTTAGACTGGTTATATCTTGGCCGTGTTCCATTATTAATCTGGTTCATTATTTTCCTGACCATTTTTGGGCTGTTCGGGCTTTTTTTGCAAAGTCTTGCTCACCTCTTTACGGGAGCTTATTGGAGTGCATGGATTTTAGCGCCAGCCAGCTTCTTTTTATGCATGCCGCTGGTTCGGTTCACGGCAAAAATTGTTTCTAGGGTTTTACCCCAAGATGAGAGTACCGCCATTTTTAGCGAAGAGCTGGTCGGACGAACAGCCATCATTATACTCGGCATTGCCAAACCTCATTCTCCAGCTCAAGCCAAAGTCAAAGATCAATTTGGACAGATTCATTATGTTTTGGTCGAACCTGAACAGGATGAGTCCTTTAAACAGGGTCAACACGTCATTTTGACCCAAAAAACTAAAATTGGCTTTCAAGCCATTCGTGCAGAAACTTAATAACACTTCAACTTTGAGTATTCCATGTTAAATCCAAATATTATCAATATGTTAGTAATTACTGGCATTATTTTTGTCGCCATCATCGTGATTGGCTTTATTGTCGCCCGTTTGTACCAACGTTCCAGTAAGGAAATTTCATTTGTGCGTACGGGTTTTGGCGGTGAAAAGGTCATCCTTAACGGTGGTGCGATCGTTCTTCCCGTATTGCATGAAATTATTCCTGTAAATATGAATACCCTACGTCTTGAAGTGGTGCGTGCAGAAGACCAAGCTTTAATCACTCGTGACCGCATGCGGGTCGATGTCATGGCTGAATTTTATGTGCGCGTCAAACCCACAGCAGAATCCATTGCAACTGCGGCACAGACTTTGGGTAAAAAAACCATGTCGCCAAATGAGTTAAAGAATTTGGTTGAAGGTAAATTTGTCGACTCTCTGCGCGCTGTAGCCGCAGAAATGGCGATGGAAGAACTGCATGAAAAGCGCGTGGACTTTGTACAAAAGGTTCAACAGGTCGTCTCTGAAGATTTATTCAAAAATGGTCTAGAACTAGAAACTGTTTCTTTGACTGGCTTAGACCAAACCAGCTTTAAATATTTTAATCCGCAAAATGCTTTCGATGCTGAAGGTCTAACCAAACTTACAGAAACCATTGAAGACCGACGTAAAAAACGTAATGTGATTGAACAAGATGCCGATCTCGCGATCAAAACCAAAAACCTAGAGGCAGAACAGGCTCGCTTGCAGATTCTACGTGAAGAAGAATATGCCAAATTGCAGCAAGAACGAGAGATTTCTGTCCGTCGCGCAGAACAACTCGCGGAAATTGCGGCTCAAGAAGCGGCTAAAAAACGTGAGGCTGAAGAAGCACGTATTGCTGCTGAACGTGAAGTTGAATTGAAACGTATTGCTTCGGCACGTGATGTCGAAAATGAAAATATTCAAAAGTCGCAACTCATTCAAAAAGCACAAGTGGAGCAAAAGAAAACCATTGAACTGGCAGAGCAAGATCGCGCCATTGCCATTGCTGAAAAATCACGTGCAGAATCTGAAGCCAAAGCTCAAGCCGATCAGGCACGTGCTCAAGCGGTAAAAGCTGAAGAAGAAGTGTTAACAGTACGTGAAACACAACGTGCTGAACGTGAAAAGGCAGTTGAACTTGTTGCGGCAAAACAAGCAGCAGAAAAAGATGCGATTGCTATTACTGTTGCGGCAGAAGCAGGTAAAAAAGCCGCAGTCGATGAGGCTGAAGCAATTCGCATTGCAGCAGAAGCTGAAGCTGAAAAAGCCCGCTTAAAAGCCAAAGGTGAAGCCGACGCGAAAGTCCTGTTGGCACAAGCGATGGAAAAACAGTATCAAGTCGATGCCGAAGGTACCCGTGCAGTCCATGAAGCCAATAACACACTCTCCAGCGAACAAGTCGAAATGCAAATTCGTCTTGCCCTACTCAAATATTTACCTGAAATCATTCGTGAAAGTGTTAAACCAATGGAAAACATTGATGACATCAAGATCTTGCAAGTCAATGGTTTAGGTCATGTGGCTCAACCTCATGGCAGTGATGCTGCTAGCGAACATGCTACGACTTCATTGTCAGATCAAGTGGTGAATAGTGCGCTGCGTTATCGCTCTCAAGCTCCCCTCATTGACAGCTTAATGAGTGAGCTGGGACTACAAGGTGGTGACATCAATGGTCTAACCCAGCAGTTAAAGCCGCAAAGCAAAGTTTAAGCCTACCCATAACGAAAAGCGCAACATCAGTTGCGCTTTTTTCAGCAAAAAAATTACAAATAGGTCTGGTATATTCGGTTAGAATTCAAGCATATAAACTCTTAACACAAGGACCGTGCATGCATCTTAGGATCTATCCTGCTTTGTGGTTTGATAATCAAGCGTTAGAAGCGCTGGAGTTTTATTGTTCAGTTTTTCCCCATAGCCAAATTCTTGAACAGAATGCGACTGTGGTAAAAGCATCCCTTGCCAATCAATTATTTATTGGCATTAATGGCGGTCCTTACTTTTTACCCAATCCTGCCATCTCGTTCACTGTCATTTGCGAAAATCGTCAAGAAATTAATGCGCTATGGCAGAAATTGATGATTGGTGGCTCGAGTCTTAAAGACCTCGGACATTATGCATGGAATGCTTACTATGGCTGGGTGCAGGATCAATATGGCTATTCATGGCAATTACAATTAGGTCAAGCCAAACAAATTCAGCAACAAAAAATCATGCCGAATTTACTCTTTTGCGGCATTCATCAAAATCAGTGCTCACAAGCTCTGCAATATTATCAAAAGATTTTTCCCAACTTTCAGCGCCATCAACTAACTCGCTATACATCAGGCGAACTTAAAGGACAGATACAGGACTGTAGTTTCAGCATCAACCATCTAGAATTGATTGCGAAGGATAGTCCCGATACGCATATTTTCGATTTTAATGAAGCAGTTTCTTTTGTCATACCATGCAAAACCCAGCAAGAAATTGACTATTACTGGAATTATTTTACCGAGCATGGAACAGAAAGCTGGTGTGGCTGGTGCAAAGATGTCTTTGGTATCAGTTGGCAAATCATACCTGAAAATATCAGTGCCATTTTAAAAGGCAAACCACAAGCATTATCGGCACTGACCCGCATGAAGAAAATCATTATTCAGGACCTGCTGGTTTAAAAGCTAAATAGATCATTTTACATATTCAAAATTTTAATAAATGCACCCAATATAAACGGATCAACTGCCCACGGTCATAAGGAAAATTAGAAAGGTATTCATAGCCTAGTTTATTGCGTTTATTGATTTTGATTTCAATGCCATAGCCAAAGGAAATACTCAAGGCATCCAAATCAGCATTAAACTCCCCTGTGCCTAATTTATTACTGAAATTATCCGAGTTATAGGCCGTATAGTTAAACACCCGAATATATTCATTTTCATAGAAATCATTATTCAGTACGGTGTAATCTTTTTCTTCTTCGTCATGTTTTTCCGCAAGCTTTTGATAATAATTAAAAATATCATCCCCAATAAATTCATCCATATGCACATCTTCATTTTCGGCATAGGCGCTATTGATGAACAGTAACAACAAGAAAAAGCAGCGACAAGCAAACAACTGAATTGAGCCGAGCATATGTAACACTATGTCTTCACAGCATAATTTTAAAATTTACTATAGCATGTTGAAATATGACTTCATACAGCGTGCTTTAGAAATCTCCAATTGACTGAATACTCATGAAAACATAAAAAAAGGGCCTCATCATCATGAAGCCCTTTCCTTGAATCACCCCAAACTTGCGTTGGCGACTTTAGACTTAGAACTGCTTTGTGACAGAAAAGACCACACTGCCTTTCATCATATTGGCATCGCTATCAATATTATTATCAATCCACACCAATTCTGAACTTAGACCAAGGAAGTCTGCGCCGAAACCAATTTTATAGTCGAAATAGTCATCTTGCTGCCCATCCCCACCGAAAGCTTGAGCGAATTTTTCATTATCTTCCAGTTTGGTATAGCCCAAGCTCGAAACAAGTTTAATGCTGTTATACACGGGGAATTTATACGTCGTACTGAGATAAATTTCTGTGCCTGACTTGAAGGCAAATTCAGGTGAATAGAAGACACCCGCAGTGAAATAATCGCCTGCCGTCACTAAATCACTATGATTATAGTTCACGCCAAACTCACTAAAGTCGGTGTGATATTCTTTGATCGTGCCAGGATAATTGACATCGGCATAGTTAATATCTAAGAATGATTTTTCTGTGATTGGTAAAATATAACCCACAAAAAAGTCAGCTTCGACATTCCCACCTGCGCCCACATCGGCATTTGATGCCCAAAGGCTGAAGTACGCCCCAGATTTATGTGCAAAGTTTAAAGCACCTTGAACTGATGGATCTCGGTTCGACATCGACACACCACGGAAGCGATAATCGGTCAACATTGCCATTGAGCCTGCCACTGTAATCGCTGGAGTCGATTCAGTTGTTGATTCTTCGGCAAATGCTGAAACAGATGTCATCACAAGTGATGCAGTCAAAAGCTGCTGAGCATATTTTTTTAACATAGATTCCCCCAAATCTTTAGACATGCCATATCAAATGTTTGATATGGCATATTTCATTGCTATCGCAGCATTAGTGTTGATGTGTTGTAGTATCTTTTGGTGCATTCAAGTTCAAAGATGGCGTTTCATCAAAGAAGTTCCACGGCTTAAGCAAGACATTCACCCATTCCGTAGGCATGATTGGCCATTCTTCAGCACGAGCCACGTGAGTTGTCCCTGTGGTTAACCACACAACTAAGTCTTTGTTATCAATTGCATCATTATTTTTAACAAACTGACCTAAACCGGTATCTTTGTCTGAACGGTTCGGGTATGCACCCTCTGGATAGAGTTCAGTCGGATTGTATTTAGTGACCCAAATTTGCTTATCCATAAAGTTCAAACGCTTGAATAACCATTCATTTGGACTAAAATTCGCACCTTTGGCAATTGGATGTGTACCGCCTGCAAATGGAATCAATTGATACGAAACAGGATTACCGACTTTGTTTTCTTTCGAGTAATTGCTGATTAAGCGAATGGTTGATGGGTTAAATTTCTCAGCCGCATCTTGCTCAGTACGCACCACATGCTGTTCAATTTCCATCGCACTCTTACGCACGCCTTTCTTATTCACATTCACCACAGGGTTCATATGGGTTAAGGTGTTGTTCTCGCCATCCACATCTAAATCTAGACGGAAGTTATAAATGTGCTGATGGGTTGTCCCGACAATATTGTGATCCAATAAAGTGCCGTAACGCGTGTCTTCTTTTGCAGTTGCATCATGCATGGTCTTCGCTTTTACGCCTTTAACCGCTTCAATTCCTGTCGCACCTGCATTAATGCCCATAGTACCGTTGTCTGAGAAGACCCAGTCGAACATGTAGTCATAGTTACCCACGGTACTGATCCAACGAACTACCAATTCACGACGTTCTACGCTGACATTTTCTTGTCCCATTTCCTGATGCTTAAACTCAGGTCCTGCATAACGCTCAAATACCGCAATTGCGTTTGGAATCGTTACTGGGTTACCTTGATAATCAGCAATCACAGCATCCATAAGTACCGCATTTTCTGGAACGTCTTTACCACGCTCGATAGACGAGGTTAAAGTTCCCATACCGTATTCACCAGAATCAAGGTAAGACTTGAAGTACCAACCCATGTCTGGATCACCATAAGGTACAACCATCCCACCAAGGTTGCCTTGGTACATCACCTTACGTTTTACACCTTTATCTTTAAAGGTTACTGTACCCAATTGTAAGCCCACACGTGAATCAAGCCCGACGTGGAAGCACCAGTTACCCCAGTGAATGTACTGACCCGTGATGCTGTAGTTTTTACCCTCTGGTTCCACAATATTTAGAGGCTTACGTGTTTGTGCTGTTTTATTGCGACCATCATAAGGACGAGCCGTCATTGGCACAGGCACTAAACTGCCTTCTTCAATTTTGATGATTTTCTTTTTCTCTAAATCAACAACAGCCACCAAGTTTTCGATTGGATGTGCCCAGTAGTTACCATCACCTACATCTAAGTAGCTGACAATTTTCAGTAAACTGAGTTCTTTGTTTAGACCATCTTCGCCACCGAAATAACCGACAGTAAGTGGCGTACCAATAACTTTAGTCACATCTTTAATACCGCGCTTTGCCAATGCTGCATGGTATTCAGGGCTCTTTTGGATAATCTCTTGCACCATCATGAAGTCATCCAACAACACCATACCATGCGTTGCAGGCAAGACTTTCCAGTTGGTCACTTTTTGGCTATTCAGATCGACCACACCTTCAATGATGTTGTCATTTTGCAACAAGCTAAATTCAGCTAAACGTGGACCTTTGTATTCTGTATGGTTGAGTACGCTGTTCCAGACTGCATTTTTTTCGGGTTCTTGTAAACGAACACGGCTGAAGCGCAGTACTTTTGGAGCACGTTGGTCTGCCTGAATAATTTTAGTGACCGACTGAATTTCGTCTGCTGTTAGGGTATTTAATGGATGCTTGACGGTTTCAACTTGGAAAGTTTGATCTAAACCAGATTGGAAAATTTCATTTGCCAAAGTTTCAGATGCCATCGCCTGACCATCTTTCACGACAATTGGTGCTGAAATTTTTAATGGTTTGCCATTCACCATAATTGTGGTTGAATTTGGTTTCGCACGGACTAAGGTTGAGTTTTTGCTGATGGTATATACATTGGCATATTGATCTTGCTGTACCGTTGCGCCAACTGACTGCATGGCTTGTTGTAGCGGTAACATTTTCGCAGCTTCGCCATGTGCCATCGCTTGAGTCGCACATGCACCAATCGCCATTACGCCAATAACATTCGACATTTGTTTAAGGTATTTTTTCAACATGTGAGAATGTAATGTTTTCATCTAGGATTTCCTTAGCCTTACAACTGTTTTTCTATGCTGAAAAATTACGCTGTTGCCTAAGTAAAAAAATCATCCCAAAGGATGATTTTTTAAATTGAAGACAAATTCGGCATTTTTCTTCAAAGTTGAAGACCACATAACACTCGGCTCATTAATTCCTGACGGCTTTTCACTTGAGCTTTTTGATAGATATGCTGTAAATGGGTTTTAATGGTGGAGAGTCCACAATGCATTTCATTCGCAAGTGCCTGATTATTTAAACCTTTGCATAATAAATTCAGTACTTTAGATTCTTGGCGAGTTAAAGATTCAGTTAATCGTTCATTAAAGACACTCACCTGATGGCTCGAAAGATCATAAATTTGATTAAAACAGCAGGCAGTTAAATCGTAAAAGGATTCAATCATGCTTAATTCTTGTGCTGTAAAAGCAGCATGAGCAGAAGAACGAACCAAACTCATCCCTCGTACAGGAATACCATTCTGGCGGAAAAATAACTCGACAGTGTCTTGAATGTCCCACTTCTTTCTGAAGTCTTCGTATTCCTCGTTAGAAGTTGCTTGATGTAAAACACTTAACTTGATGTCTGGCTGTTGATAAGCATGTCGGAAATGTACTGGGTCATAATGCTGTTTATGTCCAAGATACTCCTCGACAGCAACTTGATTCACACCTTTGAATAAATATTGACTGGCTGTTGTTTCTGAATCGATGTTAAACGCAACCAATCCTTCAAATTGGATAACTTTCTGAAGGTTGCGACTAAATTCTTCACTGAATTGATTCCAATTTACCGCTTGCATCGTATCTAAACACTGTTAACACTCATGCCCGTGCAGTGCAATTTGTATACCAAATGTAAATTCATATGTGAAAAAGCGTATGTTGCTGTTGCAACATACGCTCTATATGATGTCAATTCAGTAACTTAAGCTAAACCTTTCTCTTTTAATACTTGTAGCATAGTCGCACCTAACTCCGCAGGGCTATGGGTATACGCCATTCCAGCACGCTCAAAAGCTGCGAATTTTTCTTCGGCGGTACCTTTACCCCCTGAGATAATTGCACCAGCATGTCCCATACGCTTACCTTTTGGCGCTGTTACACCCGCAATATAACCTACAACAGGTTTTGACACATTCAACTGAATATATTCAGCAGCTTCTTCTTCCGCTGTCCCACTAATTTCACCAATCATAATGATTGCATCAGTGTCAGGATCATCGCGGAACAGTTACCATCGATGCTTCTTGAAATAGCTTAATCTTTGAGTACTGTGGCATGTTAATGTATCGAATATAGCTAGCATCAATAAATACCCATTCTATAGCAGCATATTTTGACAATAACTTCAATATTTTTAATAGTTTGATATCTGCAGAGCATCAGGTGAACCGTTTAAACATCATTTTGGATTTATCAAAGGATTCTAGTAAATCTCTCCAAGGACGGTCAGTTCTAATTTTATAGAGCATCGCTTCAATATAACTTCTCATTTTATGTTTGAGTTAGATACCAAAATTATGGATAATCGGTTCTCAGCTTATACTGGTCTTGATCAATCTAAATTATACAAGGCATAGTAAGAGGCAGATTTGGTTTAGTGTTTAAATTTAACTTTCTCGCTTTTTTTGAAAAGTAAATGTCAACAGAACCTAATATATTTTTTCCAAAAGATTTTATACAACTAGACACAAAAAAAATTTCACAACTAAATCTATTTTTTATTAAAGTAATTTTAATCTAACTAAATTTGTTTCAATGCTATGGCTTATTTTTCGAAGATTCAGATACAATACAGAAGGCTAAGTAATTTAACTGCATTGCCATTACTGATGTGCTGTATATACTCTCATGCAGAGATTCAAATTAAAAATCATCCGATTAACTCAGTGGTTGCTAAATATCAAGCACAAGATATCCCCATTTCTTCTGCCAAAAAAATCAATAATATGCGGATTATGCATATCGATTTAGATTACGTGTACGACTCTGATATACAACAGCAGCAAAAAAATATCCAAACATTAGTTGCACGTATTCAATATCTGCAACCCAACACTATTTTTCTACAAGCTTTTGCCGATCCTGATGCCAATGGTTCAGCGGATCAAGTATATTTTGAGAATCGACACCTACCAAACCGAAACAATCTATTCCCCAAACTTGTACATGAAATACGTCAGCAAACGCAGGTAGAACAAATATATGCATGGCTTCCACTCATTGCCTGGGAGCTTCCCAAAAGCAAAATGTTGCAGTATGTCGAACATAGCCAAGGATCTACTCAAGGCTATATCCGCCTCAGTCCCTTTGATGCTAAAAATATTAATATCGTAGCTGAGATTTTTAGTGATTTTATAAAAAACAATCCTGTTGACGGCATTTTGTATCATGATGATATTACCTTGAGTGACTACGAAGATAGCTCTGTTATAGCAAAAAAAATGTATGATACTTGGGGCTTTCAAGACCAAAATATGCTAAGTCATGCAAACCATTCACAACAATTTAGCTTTGCCAAATATAAAACTGCTTATCTTGACCAATTTGCAGCAGGTATCAGTAACATTTTAAAAAAACAACAACCCAATTTACTTACAGCACGAAATATGTATGCGTCTGTTGTTCTAAATTACAAAAGCGAACAGTGGTTTAGTCAGTCTCTAAGTAGTACCTTTAGGTATTATGACTACAATGCGATTATGGCAATGCCATATATGGAGGAGAGTACTAACCACCATCAGTTTTATTTGGACCTGATCATTCAAGCAAAAAAATATGACCCAAATTTAGACCGTACAATTTTCGAACTACAAACAATCAATTGGAAGGATAATAGTAAAATTTCGAGTCAGGAAATTGCTGAAACCATGCATTTTTTAGAACAGCAAGGTGTCAAACATCTAGGCTACTATCCTGATGATTTTGTGGAACAACATCCACATGCATCGATGCTAAAGTCGGTATTTTCATCTGAGCATTTAGATCATAAGCACTAATTTCTCCTTTTTCACCATAATATAGCGTAATGTTTTCTGCCTGTTGAAGACGCTCAATATCTACTATACTGACGGAAAAGCTACGAGCAAGATCAGATGAATTTACACTTATTGGAAATAGTCGCTTTTCTTTATTACGAAAACGATACCAGTTATAACTAGCCCAAAGAAGCAGACTTAAAATCAAGAGACTAATTAATTCAGACAAATATATTAAATTTTCAAGCTTTTGAGGTGTAATTTTAACAACCAATTGCTCATAGACGATATTACCTTTAAACCACCAGAAAAGAAGGGTCAGTATTGGCATAAATAACCACATCCAGATAATCCAACCTAATGCCAATAAGCTATATCCTGCTGTTTTATTTCGAACATATTCCGGTCGGTCAATATAGTCAGGAATATCCAACTGTGTTTCGTCCGTGATAACTTGAAATATTTTATTCTTTTGCATCTTTTATTTCTCCCCTAAATCCCCGATCTGGGCTCACCCAACGTGCGCGTTTTTGGGTTTTCAGCAAGGTTTTAGGTACAGCGACCACTGTGGTCATCATTGTCAAAAGCCAGAAAAATAGTGGATACCAAATTACCCAAAAGTAGTTTATGAACAATCGACCTCGGTCATATCGACTATCAATCATCAAACTAACGAAAAACTGGATTAAACAAGTGAGCCCTAAGATCACTCCATACCATGTAGGTAGTAAAGATTGAATTGACCATTCCCCACGAACTGAGAAAATGAGCCCATACAGAAAAAGCAATATAATGCCAAACATCAAATATGCCCACAGCACACTCATCATTGACTCCATTGCTACGGGCCACATACGACGTAATCGCCATTTAAACAATTTATGGCTATAAGCCAATAAGACTTCAATTCCTCCTTGTGCCCAACGTAGCCGCTGTTTCCATAAACCTCTAAATGTTTCAGGCATATAAATATAACCTATCGCCTTGGGTACATAATGCAAATCCCAATGATCAAATTGCAACCGCCAAGACACATCAATATCTTCGGTAATCATATCGTCACGCCAGTACCCTATACGGTCTAATGCAGTCTTACGAAACCCGACTAGCACACCAGATACGGTAAAAATACGACCATAAGTTCTTTGCGCACGTTTAATCAAACCAATAATCGAAGAAAACTCTCCAACCTGAATTTTACCTAGAATACTAGAACGATTGATAATTCTCGGGTTGCCTGTAACTGCTCCTACACGTGGAAAGCGTGTTAAATGGCTCATCATCCATAACACTGCATGCGGATGTAATAGTGCATCACCATCAATACAAACTAGATATTCATGTTGACTCACCATTGCTCCAGCTTTTAATGCATATGCTTTACCTTGATTTTCAGCGAGATGTACTACCCGTAAACGTGGATAAACTTGTTGCAACTCATCCAAGATTTCAGCAGTTTTATCACTACTCCCATCATTGATGGCTATCACTTCAAAATCAGGATACTGTGTTTGCATCGCATATTTAATAGTGTCTCGTACTTGAATCTCCTCATTGAAACAAGGAATCAAAATACTGCATGCATTTTCACTTGGCTGAGGAATTTCATTTTGCTTATATTCACGTTTCAAATAAAACCAAATGCCACCTACAATCCATAACCAAGCCATACAAAGTGGATAGAAGAATATAAAACCAAAAAGAAAGTCTCTTAAACTTAGATGAAATAACCATTGCATTATTTTTTCTCCAAGACTTTTTGAGCAAATGGATCTCGGTAACTCAATGGTTCACTATTTAAGCTTAACTCTGGATAGAAGCTTTCATGAATCACCTTTGCTTGATTAAAACTGTAGTTATTTATCCCATTGTTTTGAATAGATAAGCTTTTGAGTTGTTGATAATTCTTTTTAAGCTGTTTTACTTGTTGTTTTGTCAATTGTTCAGGGATATTAAAACTGGCAATTAAATGCCGTTGCTCTTTTTCATTAAAAGTTTTAATTTGTTTTAGAAATGCCTTAAACACTTCAGGCTGACTAATCGGATCCATTTCAAGATAAATGAAATCAGCATATTCTAAAGTATAGTCAAGTAACGGTTTTAAGCCTGCTTGTTGTGTTTGATCTAACTTGAATTTTAATGCGGTTTGGTAGTTATTACTGATATTAGCATAGTATTTGGCTTGCTCTTTGGTTTTTTCCTTTATTTTAAAAATACGAGAAATTTTAGCTTCACATGCTGCATCCCATATCTTTTGATGTAAAGCACACTCCAACATAGATCCAGTATCAATCATCAACCCTTCTATTGAAGAATTATTTATCACTAAATCTGCCGTAAGCTTAGCTAAGTCTATCCCCTGTTCTGTTTCTAAAGTTAATGGTAGTTCAGCATAAACACGATTACCAATCCTTGTACGGGCTTGCCACACAGTGCGATTCAGTATGTCGTTTTGCACTTTTAGCTGTCGATTAGGGAAATAAGCTGCGTCAATTTTTCCGTCACCATTTGTATCTGAAATAACTTTCAGTAACAGCGTATTAGTTTTTAACGCATCGACTTTATCTAAGAACTGTCCAAGTTTTTTGTCAAATTCTTTATTATTAATAGATTGCATTTCATTCAAATCAAACCGTAGAAAACTATTTTTTTGCTTATACGGTGCATGGACATTACTCAAAAACTCCAACATTTCTTGATTAATCATTTCAGGAGTTGGATTATCCATAATTAAAGCGCGTTGATAAGTTTTCACCGTGTCGGCAAGCGGGGCAACACTACCTAAACTAAATGACATAGGTAAACCAGCTTTAGCAGCCAGCTCTTCACTTTCTACAGTAACTGCACCATAGGGCCAAAAAATTGCTTTGCTATCAATACCTAACTCTTGGTCAAGGACTTGCTTAGATTTTTTTAAATCTGCAATGACTCGATTATGATATTCATCCTCTGTTTCATAACGTTTTTGTATTTCAATATATTCCCGTGTAATTGCAGCCGGTTGCATATTTTTTTGTGGATTTGCCAAAATACCATGATGCATATTGTCTGAATGTGACACAAATTCTGCAAAACCTGAAGCAGCCATTTCACGCATTTGCGGCCAAGTCATGAGATTGCCTGTACCATAAGCCTCATAAGCATCTTTAGTATTCCCATTTATCCAACTTGTGGCAATTGCAAAAACAGCAGGCGTTTTAAACTGCTTTAACAATGGAAAAACACGGCTATAACTACTTAGGGCACCATCATCAAAAGTTAATAGCACCGCTTTATTCGGTAGCTTTTTTTTTCCTTGACGAGCAAGCCAAATATCTTCTAAACGAATAGGTTGCCATCCTTCACGTTGAATCCATTCTAAGTACTGCGCTAGATTTTTAGTACTGATCGCATATATATCTCGGTCTCCACGTTTTGCAACATCATCGCGTACATCATGAAACGTTAAAGTCACAAATTGGTTATCTTGTAGCATTATAGGCTTTGGTTTTTGAAGTTCTGCATGAGAATGTATCGGTATTGTCACCATTCCAGTAAAACTCAATGCCATAAAAAATTGGGTCAATATTCTCATTAAAAACGCCCCTCAAACCCGATGACACCATAAGTTCGGTCCTCCGACTCACCATCGTAAGGATGGATGCCCCAACCAATGCCATAGTTCAGCTTCCAAGTTCTCGACAATTGCCAATCATGTTGATAATAAAAATTATAAATTGCTTCTGCTGAATATTCTTTTTGTTTATATGTCCCTGCACTTACTTCAAAATGCTGGCTAAAATATCGATCATAATTTCTCCATGTCATCCAATCATGAACTAAACTTACTTCTAAACTAGAGTTAGACTCAGGGTTAAAATAATCTGCTTGTACGTCATCATTTTGACCGTAATAGCCACGTAAAGTCCCTTGTGTAATATGATGTGGTGCTTGATAAAGTTGCTGCATAAAATAAATTGCAGTTTCTTGACGTGTATTACCATCATCAATGTCTGTGATCTGATAAGTGGCACCAGCCTTGCGAGACTTATTTTCTTGCCAATCAAAACCAACAGTATAGGATTTACCTTCAAAACCTCGACGAATCGCTTGTAAAGGAATATCCGCTTGGCCGTTATAACCTAAATGATAGTTCCAATGATCATTAAGCCATTGCGACCACTCAAAGTTAGCCCCAAATCTATCCCCATCAGAGGCCTGAGATAGAGCAAGGCTTGCGTATTTACGATTCGATGCCCATTCTAGTCCAAGCCCAATACGACTATCATCCACTTCTCCATCATCAAAGTCTGACCATCGGTAATTTTGAGTAGCATAGGCACGATAGTTATCATAAAACCAAGGACTGTTTAGACGGGTTTGATGATCACGTTCTCGAGACCCTTTTAATTGTCCTAATAAATCTTGACTGTCCGATTTACTTTTAGATATCGTAGTTTGATGTTGAATTGTAATTCGATTACGGTCGTTCAGCTCTTTTCGACTTACTTGTACACCGGTATCTAACGGCGAGCGTTGAAGCAAATCTTGATTCTGTGTACGCCATGCTTGAATATCACCCAAAGCTTGGCTATTTTGCATATGGTTAATCCGTGTTGCCTGCTGGATTGGTTCTACACCATTTAATTGAGACAGACTCTTTTCTGACTGTTGAGGCTTTTCACGCCAACGCTGAATTAAAGCAAGATTATTTTGATAACTGGTATTGTTCGGTGACTGTGCAATTAGTTTTTCAAAATAGTCTTCTGCCTTAGCGTGCTCATTTCGATATGCATAATTCAAACCTTTTAGTCCCAAATATTCTAAGCGGTCATCATGTGTAGTACGATTTACACCTTTCGCATTGCTATATCTGAAAGTTGGTAATAAATGATCCATTTCTATAATTAATTGATTTGCTTGCTTAAATTTTTCTTGCTCAATGAGAGCATAATACAGACCAGAGTACACCTCATAATCAGCGTAATTTTTTTCTAACAATAAGCTTCGATAATATACTTCAGCTTGTTTAGGCTGATGCAATCTTAAATAGCTATCGGCTGCTGCATGTCGCACATAGGCAGGCATATCCAAGATTGGAATATTAACTTTTTGCAACTCAATCACTGTCTGCTTTGATGCTTGTCTTGCGTTTAGAGCATAGCTATATTCATAATAAAACTTACGCCGAATAGCTTGATCATCTGGTAGCTTAGCTTCATATCCTTGCATCTCTGCAATTACTTCATCTAGTTTATTATAAGCACGCATACCTTGATCTTGATATGTCAACATCCGCTGTGATTGAATCGCATTTTGTATGCGCTGTGAAAACTCGTTGAGCTTTATACTATGCTTCAGATTCGGACGAGACTCACCTAAATTATGATTTTGAATATATTTTTCTGCTTCTACATAATCACTATTCGCCATCAATGCTAAAACATACTGTTCTTGCGTATCAATACTCACCTGTTGACTCAGCGCTAGATTAGCCATTTCAAGTGCTTCCACTGGCATATCCATTACTCGATAAGCATATGACATTTGAGCTATATAATCAGGACTGATTTGACTGTTATCGACTTGAGAAAGATCTTTTTTAGCTTGAACATATTGACCAGCTTCAGCATTTAACACACCTTGCCAGACCAGCCATTGCTCCTGTTGGCTCTGTTCATAAAAGGCTTCAGCCCACTTTACTGCAGATTGAAATTGCATTAAATCACGCTGTCCTTTAATAACACTTAGCCAGGCATATTCAGGAAAACTTTCAACTTTAATGCTCTGTAAGTAACTCAAATCGTCTATTGTTAATTTATGATAAGTATGAGCACTTACAATATAGTCAGCTATAAGCTTTTGATTTTGTGGTTGTTGTACCAATAAAACTCTTAATTGATCTAGACCTTGCTCAACCTGTCCAGATTTGATGAGAATAACCCCTTGCTCCCTCAGTTGATCAATATTTTCAGCGGCTTGTAATTGTGTCATGGGTGAAGTACTGGCTAAAATACAAATCGCCCAAATGGATTTTTTATAATTCATATTCATTTCACACTATGTTGGTAAATATCACCACACAATTTATTTATGCTTATTAATTATGTGTCTTTTATTCCAGTATATTTTATGAAATGAATAAAATGTGAACTGTTTTGTAAAAAAAATTTTGATACAAAGCTCAATTTTTAAATAGTTTTATCCCGTACTTTAAATTTAAAAAAATCCCCTATATAGGGGATTTTTTTAAATTTAAAACTTAAGCTAAACCTTTCTCTTTTAATACTTGTAGCATGGTCGCACCTAACTCTGCAGGGCTACGAGTATACGCCATTCCAGCACGCTCAAAAGCTGCGAATTTTTCTTCGGCGGTACCTTTACCCCCTGAGATAATTGCACCAGCATGTCCCATACGCTTACCTTTTGGCGCTGTTACACCCGCAATATAACCTACAACAGGTTTTGACACATTCGACTGAATATATTCAGCGGCTTCTTCTTCTGCTGTCCCACCAATTTCACCAATCATAATGATTGCATCAGTGTCTGGGTCATCTTGGAACAGTTTTAATGCATCAATTTGGTTCATCCCTGGAATCGGGTCTCCACCAATACCGATACAAGTTGATTGCCCTAAACCTAATTTAGTGGTCTGCGCAACCGCTTCGTAAGTTAACGTGCCTGAACGTGAAATAATGCCGATACGACCTGGCTGATGAATATGCCCTGGCATAATCCCAATCTTACATTCCCCTGGAGTAATCACACCTGGACAGTTTGGACCAACCAAACGCGTACCATTGCCATTGGTCTCTAAATAACGCTTGGCTTTCAGCATATCAATCGTTGGGACACCTTCCGTAATCACAACAATCAGTCCAACACCTGAATCTACCGCTTCTACAATGGAATCTAGTACATATGGTGCAGGAACATAAATCACAGAAGCATCTGCCTGAGTTTCACGTACTGCGTCTTTCATGGTGTTAAATACAGGTAAATCTAAATGTGTGGTTCCACCTTTACCCGGGGTTACGCCGCCCACCACTTTGGTTCCATAATCCAGCGCTTGTGCAGAATGAAACGTCCCATTCTTACCCGTAAAACCCTGTACCAATACTTTTGTGTTTTTATTAATTAATACGCTCATTGTGGAACTCCTTATGCTTTTACTGCGGCAACAATTTTTTCTGCAGCATCAGCCAGACCATTTGCAGAAGTTAATTTCAAACCTGATTCATCCAGAATTTTTGCCCCTAACTCGGCATTATTTCCTTCTAAACGAACCACAACAGGAACTTCTACATGAACTTCCTCTACCGCAGCAATAATCGCTTCTGCAATCATGTCACAACGAACAATTCCACCAAAAATATTAATCAATACACCCTGCACAGAAGTATCTGCCAAAATCAGTTTAAACGCTTCAATCACACGTTCTTTGGTTGCACCACCACCTACGTCCAAGAAGTTTGCAGGTTGTCCACCATATAGTTTAATGATGTCCATAGTTGCCATCGCCAAGCCCGCACCATTGACCATACAGCCGATGTTACCTTCTAAAGCCACATAGTTCAGATCAAACTCAGAAGCTTTCAGCTCACGTTCATTCTCTTGAGATTTATCACGTAAAGCTAATATTTCAGGTAAACGATACAAGGCATTTGAATCAATGCCGACTTTGGCATCGACACATAAAATTTCGCCATTTTCACGAACTGAGAGTGGGTTAATTTCAAATAAAGCAAAGTCATTTTCAACAAAGGCTTGGTAAGCCGCAGTCATAATTTTAACGAATTGAGTGACTTGAGCATCTTTAAGTTTCAGAGCAAAGGCTACTTCACGTGCCTGAAATGGTTGTAAGCCTACCAATGGATCAACTTCAACTTTAATAATTTTCTCAGGTGTTTCTTCTGCTACTTTTTCAATTTCAACACCACCTTCAGTGGATGCCATGAAAGTCACGCGTCGGCTAGAACGGTCTACCACCGCGCCCAAATATAATTCACGTTCTACAGGATAAACATCTTCACAAACCAATACGCTGTTAACAGGCTGTCCATTTGCATCTGTTTGATACGTTACTAAACGAGTACCGATAATGTGATTGGCATAGTCCGCCGCTTCAATACTGGACTTCACTACCTTCACGCCGCCCGCTTTACCGCGACCACCTGCATGAACTTGTGCTTTCATTACCGCAAACTTGCCACCAAGCTGCTCAAAGGCTTTCACTGCTTCTTCTGCGTTAGTTGCCAATACACCTTCTTGAACAGGCATACCATATTTTTTTAATAACGCTTTGGCTTGATACTCATGTAGATTCATTGACTAACCTTTTACTACTTTTTCGCTTTGTTATAGACTGACTAATCCTCGGACTTACGTCTTCTTGGTATTAGTCCTTATTTCGATTTTTCTTTCTTATTTGTAGTAGATTGTTCTGCTAAAAACAACCGTTAAAAGTAAAAAAGAGCGGTTTAAACCGCTCTTTTTTAATCTTACTTACGCTTACGCTGAATTGCGTGAATCGCTCGACCATCAACGGCCAAGGCAGCTTCATGTACAACTTCAGAGAAAGTTGGGTGACCAAATGTCATCAACTGTAGATCTTCAACAGAAGATACAAATTCAAGTGCGATCATACCTTGATGCACGATATCAGACGCAGCTGGTCCAATCACGTGCATACCCAATAAACGGTCAGTTTTTGCATCCGCAACGAACTTCACGAAACCAGCATTTTCACCAGCAGCCATTGCACGACCATTTGCAGCGAAACCAAATTGACCCGTTTTAACTTCATGGCCTTTTTCTTTCGCTTGCTCTTCTGTTAAACCTACCCACGCCGCTTCAGGATGTGTATAGATTACAGAAATGATTGTGTCATAGTTCACTTGTGCAGCATGACCGTGAATACGTTCAACCGCCATTACGCCTTCTTCCATTGCTTTATGCGCAAGCATTGGACCACGTACTAAGTCACCAATTGCATATACACCTTCAACAGAAGTTGCACACCAATCGTTCACCTCAACTAAACCACGTTCAGTGAGTTTAATACCTGAATCATCAGCCAATAAACCTTCTGCATAAGCACGACGACCAACACAAACGATTAATTTATCGAAAGTTTGAGTCTTGTCTTCGCCACCTTGCGTGTACTTAACTGTCACTTCACGACCGTTAACTTCAGTACCAGCAACTTTAGCGCCTACACGAATGTCTAAACCTTGTTTAGTCAATACTTTTTGGTAATCTTTAGCCAATGCTTTATCAGCCATTGGTAAGAATGCATCCATTGCTTCAAATACAACAACTTCAGCACCTAGACGACGCCACACTGAACCAAGTTCTAAACCAATTACGCCAGCACCAATTACACCTAAACGCTGAGGAACTTCTTGGAATTCTAAAGCGCCCGTTGAATCAACAATAATGTCTTGATCAACAGGAGCTACAGGAATATTTACAGGCACAGAACCAGATGCAAGGATCACATATTTTGGCTCTAAAATTTGAGTTTCACCTTCATGAGAAACAAACTCAACTTTTTTACCAGCAAGTAATTTACCCGTACCTTTTAACCATTCGATACCATTACCTTTAAGAAGGCCATCGACACCCATAGTTAATTGGTTAACGATTTTATCCTTACGATCCAGCATTTTAGCCAAGTCGAACTTCACTTCACTTGTTGTAATACCGTGATCATCTAAATGATGAACTGTATCTTCATAGCGGTGAGATGAGTCAAGCAATGCTTTAGAAGGAATACAACCCACGTTTAAGCAAGTACCACCTAAAGATGGCTTACCTTTGTGAATACGTTTTTCGATACACGCAACTTTAAAACCTAATTGCGCTGCACGAATCGCTGCTTCATAGCCGCCTGGGCCACCGCCAATTACAACAAGATCAAATTGTTGAGACATGTTTATCTCCAAATACAGGCTTAGAGGATCGCTCTAAGCCTGTTATTTTTATTCTATCGATTAAAGGTCAAGGATCAATTTAGCTGGTTCTTCTAACAATTCTTTGATTGTTACCAAGAAACCTACAGCTTCTTTACCATCGATTAAACGGTGGTCATAAGAAAGCGCTAAATACATCATTGGCAAGATTTCTACTTGACCATTCACTGCCATAGGACGCTCTTGGATTTTGTGCATACCTAGAATTGCAGTTTGTGGTGTGTTCAAAATTGGCGTAGAAAGCAATGAACCGAATGTACCACCGTTAGTAATGGTGAACGTACCGCCAGTCATGTCTTCGATCCCTAATTTACCGTCACGTGCTTTATAAGCGTAGTCACGGATACCGTTTTCAACTTCAGCGTAGTTCATACGGTCAGTATCACGGAGTACAGGTACCACTAAACCACGGTCAGAGGATACAGCTACACCGATGTCATAGTAACCATGGTAAACAATGTCGTCGCCATCAATTGATGCGTTCACCGCTGGGTAGCGTTTAAGCGCTTCAGTTGCCGCTTTAACAAAGAAAGACATAAAGCCAAGACGCGCACCATGACGCTTCTCGAATGCGTCTTTGTATTGCGCACGCATTTCCATGATTGGCTTCATGTTCACTTCATTGAACGTCGTTAACATTGCAGTTTCTTGAGTCGCTGCAAGTAAACGCTCAGCAACACGCTTACGAAGACGTGTCATTGGAACACGTTTCTCAATACGCTCGCCAACTGCAACACTTAAAGGTGCAACAGCAGCAGCTGGTTTAGTTTGGTGGTTTGCAACATCTTCTTTCGTGATACGACCACCACGACCAGTACCCGCTACGTCAGCAGCAGCAATACCAGTTTCAGTTAATGCTTTACGAACTGCAGGAGCTTGGTCTTGAACTTGTTGAGCACGTTCTACAACTGGAGCAGCACCCGCTTGAGTGTTTGCAGCAGCTTGTTCAACTTTTGCTTCACCTTGAACCGCTTCAGTTGCAGCAGCACCAGAAACCGCACCTTCTTCAAACTGAGCAATTACTTCAGCAGAAAGAACTGTGTCACCTTCATTTTTAATGATTGCAACGATTGTACCGTCAGCAGGAGCAACTACTTCTAAAACAACTTTATCTGTTTCAATGTCACAGATCACTTCATCACGTGATACTGCTTCACCTGGTTGTTTGTGCCAAGTTGCGATCGTACCGTCTGCAACTGACTCTGGGAATACCGGTGCTTTAATTTCGGTTGCCATTATTTAGAATCTCCTGATTGTTCAGCTACGATCGCTAAAGCGTCATTAACCAGCTGAGCTTGTTGTTTTGCGTGCAAATATGGTGAACCACAAGCCGGTGCAGCAGAAGCTTCACGACCTGCATAACTGATACGAACTTGTTTACCTGATTTCATTACATCGTCATATAAACGAGGAGCAATGAATAACCAAGCGCCTTGGTTCTTAGGCTCTTCTTGCGTCCAAACTACATCTTTAAGGTTTGGATAAGAAGCAAAGACTTCAGCAATACGTTGTTCTGGGTACGGATACAATTGTTCAATACGAACAATTGCAACGTTGTTTAAACCTTGCTCACGACGTTTTTCTAATAGGTCGTAATAAACTTTACCACCACAAAGAACAAGACGCGTTACGTCAGCTTTGTTGATTTGATCAACTTCATCAATCACAGTCTGGAATGTACCCGTTGCAAGTTCATTTAAAGTTGAAGTTGCAAGTTTGTGACGAAGTAAAGACTTCGGTGACATGATGATCATTGGCTTACGAATTGGGCGAACAGCCTGACGACGTAAAGCATGGAAAATCTGAGCAGGTGTAGTCGGCGTCATCACTTGCATGTTGTCTTCAGCACATAGCTGCAAGAAACGTTCTAAACGTGCAGATGAGTGTTCTGGACCTTGACCTTCAAAACCGTGTGGTAACAACATAGTTAAACCACAAACACGTTCCCACTTGGTTTCACCAGAAGCGATGAACTGGTCAATTACAACCTGTGCACAGTTTGCGAAGTCACCGAATTGAGCTTCCCAAATGACCAAGCTCTTTGGCAATGTGGTTGCATAACCATATTCAAATGCCAATACTGCCATTTCAGACAATAAAGAATCATAAACAGCAACACGCGGTTGGTTTTCTTTGATGTGGCAAAGTGGAATATAAGTAGAACCGTCAACTTGATTATGTAATTTCGCATGACGATGCGAGAATGTACCACGACCAACGTCTTCACCAGTTAAGCGTACTAAATAGCCATCATCCAACAAAGTTGCATAAGCTAAAGTTTCAGCTGCACCCCAGTTCAACGGCATTTCACCAGTTTGCATTTTCAAGCGATCATCAATCACTTTCGCAACTTGACGCTGCATTACGAAGCCTTCAGGAAGCTCGCGCATGGTGCGACCAAGTTCTTTTAAGCGATCTTCAGAGAACGTTGTATCCCAAATATCAGTGTATTCGTGACCTAAGTACGGTGTCCAATCTACAAACATTTTTGTATTTGGCTCAAGTACCAAGGCATTTGCAACGTGATTACCTGCTTCTAAATCAGCACGGTAGTCTTCAATCATTTGATCTGCTTTAGCACGATCCAACACGTTTTCTTGAACCAATTGGTCTGCATATAACGCACGTGTAGTCGTTTTCTTGTTGATGACTTGATACATCATCGGTTGTGTTGCTGCTGGCTCGTCCGCTTCGTTATGACCACGACGACGGTAACAGAACATGTCAATGACTACGTCTTTACGGAATGTATGACGGAAATCATGTGCCAATTGAGCAACAAACAATACTGATTCAGGATCATCACCGTTCACATGGAAAATCGGTGCTTGGATCATTTTCGCGATGTCTGTACAGTATTCTGTAGAACGCGCATCACGTGGGTCAGATGTTGTAAAACCAACTTGGTTGTTTACTACAATATGAACCGTACCACCTACTGTGTAACCACGGGTTTGTGACATTTGGAAGGTTTCTTGGTTTACACCTTGACCTGCAAATGCAGCATCACCGTGAACGATCACTGGTAATACATCGTCACCGCCAATGTCTTTACGACGTACTTGACGTGCACGTACAGAACCTTCAACTACTGGTCCAACGATTTCTAAGTGCGATGGGTTAAATGCTAATGCCAAGTGAACTTCACCACCTGGAGTCATTACATTTGAAGAGAAACCTTGGTGGTATTTAACGTCACCAGAACCTTTTTTATGTAAGCTCTTACCTTCGAACTCACCAAATAGGTCTGCTGGGTTTTTACCCATGATGTTAACCAGAAGGTTTAAACGACCACGGTGTGGCATACCAATCACAACTTCTTTACAACCTACAGAACCTGCACGTTGAATTAAAGCATCAACCATTGGAATGAACGATTCACCGCCTTCAACACCGAAACGTTTCGCACCGACGTATTTGTTACCAAGGAATTTTTCTAGACCT
The DNA here is from genome assembly GCF_009939195.1 of Acinetobacter kanungonis. Lineage (GTDB taxonomy): Bacteria > Pseudomonadota > Gammaproteobacteria > Pseudomonadales > Moraxellaceae > Acinetobacter > Acinetobacter kanungonis. The sequence goes on from NZ_JAACKC010000001.1 coordinate 641,564, forward strand.
TCAGCTGCAGTCAAACGCTCTAATACGTGTTTCTTTTGTTCTGCAGTGAAATTGAATTGACCACGTGCCCCTTCAAGGCGTTGTTGAATCCAACGTTTTTCTTTGGTATCAACAATATGCATGTATTCTGCACCAATCGAAGCACAATACGTTGCTTCCATGGCTTGAACCATTTCACCTAAAGTTGCTTCATCTTTACCGATAAGCAAATTGCCTGTATTAAATACAGTATCTAAATCTGATTGGGTCAAACCGTGTGCAGCTAGATCAAGATCTGGAACGATTTCACGTTTCGCCAAACCTAATGGATCAAGCTTTGCTTTCTGGTGACCACGGTTACGATACGCTGCAATAAGTTGTAATACGCCAATTTGACGACGCTCATGTTCAGTACTGACTGTGCTTTGAACCACGGCCTGAACACGACTTGAATTGCGACCTAATAAGAGGAATTGCTCACGTACATTACTGTGTGGTTGATCACCTTTCGGGAATTTATCGAAGTAAGTGCGCCAATCAGCTCCAACTGATTCAGGTGACGTCAAATACTGCTCATAAAGTTCTTCAATATACGCTGCACTATCAGCGGAAAGTTCAGTGTCAAGACGCAGAGCGTCAGCAACTTCTTGCATTTGTGGACCCATTTCCTATTGCAAAAATATTTCAGGTGCCTTTTAAGCAACCCCATGATTGATAATGTCAAATTGGTAACATGACATTAGTCCCCAGCAGACATTAGCCTCAGGGCGTTATCACCACATTAGGATTATCCTGATGTGTAAAATGAACAACAACACCCTCAATGGCATCATCACTCATCCATAAATACTCGACCGAAACCGAGCAATTTTTTGCAAAATCGTTTTAGAAAAAATAAATTCTCGATTTAGCTTTTCTAAAACCACTTTCAAGCCATTAAGCTCTCAATTTTTATGAAAAAATGTGTATAAAATAACCATCATTTTTTCAATATAACGATGTATCAAATCGTAACATGATCCCATAAGATCAATTGATTTTTTTGACACATACCATTCATAAATCAGCGAAATACACATTGAATTTCATGATGTAAACTATGGTGCTTTATCGTTAAACAACATGCAATTTAGACCAAAGTCCAATTCCAGTTTTACAAATAGCAAAAAAGAGCATCTTCTCACAAACTGCCCTTTTCTAACGTTATATAATAGCATTTATTCTACGCGACTAGCGCACTTACAACACAAATAATCCGCTCCTTTTTACATGAATTGCACAAATTCCGCCTAGCCTTTCATCACTCAGCAGTAAATACAAAGTTTCGCCCCAAATAATGACCGCAATAAAAAAGCACACCCGAAAGTGTGCTTTTTTCAACCTTTACATATGCAGCAATTAGCCAGCCATATCCAAAAGCATATTACGGATGTGACCGATTGCTTTTGTCGGGTTTAAGCCCTTAGGACAAACAGATACACAGTTCATGATCCCTTTACAACGGAACAATGAGAATGGGTCGTCAAGACGCGCCAAACGCTCTTGAGTTGCTGTATCACGTGAATCGATAATGAAACGATACGCGTTCAACAATGCAGATGGACCCAAGAATTTGTCTGGGTTCCACCAGAATGATGGGCATGAAGTTGAACAGCATGCACACAAAATACATTCATAAAGACCATCTAAGTGTTCACGATCTTCAGGAGACTGTAAACGCTCTTTCGGTGGTGCAGGTTGATTGTTAATCAAGAATGGATGAATTTTATTGTACTGATCGTAGAACTGGTTCATATCTACAACCAAGTCTTTCACAACTGGAAGACCAGGAAGCGGACGAACAGTAATTACGTCTGGCAAGTCGTTTAGGTTCCAAAGACACGCTAAACCATTTTTACCATTGATGTTTACACCATCAGAACCACAAATACCTTCACGGCATGAACGACGGAACGTTAAAGTTTCATCTTGTACTTTCAATGCAAGAAGCGCATCAAGCAACATGCGGTGCTTGTCAGTCAATTCAAGCTTAAACGTCTGCATGTACGGTGCTGCATCCTTATCAGGATCGTAGCGGTAGATATTAAATGTACGAGTACCTCTACTCATCTTACTTCTCCTAATTAGAATGTACGTGGTTTAGGTGGAATAGCTGCTACAGATAGCGGCTTGTAACGCACTGGTTTGTACTCTAGACGGTTGTCAGCAGAGAACCATAATGTGTGCTTCATCCACTCATCATCACGACGACCATATGGGTATTCTGGATGATCTGGAGACTCTTCAAAATCTACAACCGTATGTGCACCACGACATTCTTTACGTGCAGCAGCAGAAATCAAGGTCGCTTTAGCAACTTCATACAAGTTTTCAACTTCTAGAGCTTCAATACGCGCAGTGTTAAATACTTTAGATTTGTCTTTCAAATGAATGTTGCGAACGCGTGATTCAATCGCAAGAATTTCTTTCACACCTTTGTCAAGCAATGCTTCTGTACGGAATACACCAGCATGGTCTTGTACGATATCACGAATTGCATCAGCAACTTCTTGTGCATTTTCACCTGTTGTTGACTCATCCAATTTACGGATACGTGCAACAGTTTGCTCAAGTACAGTTGTAGGAAGCGGCTGGTATTCGTCACCGTGGTGTTTAGTCACGTAGTCGATGATGTGTTCACCAGCAGCTTTACCAAATACAACCAAGTCAAGCAGTGAGTTAGTACCTAAACGGTTTGCACCATGTACAGATACGCAAGAACATTCACCAATTGCATAGAAACCTTTTACCGGCTTAGTGAAGTTACGTTCACCCGCATTGGTAGAATAAACATCAGTCTCTTTGTTGTAGTTCGCTTCAAGTGGTGAAGTTTCAACACTTTCAGGCACAACAACTTGACCATGAATGTTTGTAGGAATACCACCCATTTGGTAATGGATTGTCGGTACTACAGGAATTGGCTCTTTGGTGATGTCAACGTTCGCGAATTTCTTACCAATCTCAAATACAGATGGAAGACGTTTCATGATCGTTTCCGCACCCAAGTGCGTCATATCAAGCAAGATGTAGTCTTTCTTAGGACCACAACCACGACCTTCTTTAATTTCTTGGTCCATAGAACGTGATACGAAGTCACGTGGTGCCAAGTCTTTTAAAGTTGGTGCATAGCGTTCCATGAACGGCTCACCAGCATCGTTACGAAGGATCGCACCTTCACCACGACAGCCTTCGGTCAACAATACGCCTGCGCCAGCAACACCCGTCGGGTGGAATTGCCAGAATTCCATATCTTGTAATGGAATACCTGCACGAGCCGCCATACCAAGACCGTCACCAGTATTGATATATGCGTTAGTAGATGCACGGTAAACACGACCCGCACCACCTGTAGCAAACAATGTCGCTTTCGCTTGGAATACTGCAATTTTACCCGTTTCTTGGTCGTATGCAGTCACACCCAGTACATCGCCTGCTTCGTTACGGATTAAGTCAAGCGCAATCCATTCAACGAAGAATTGAGTACCCATCTTCACGTTGCTTTGATAAAGCGTGTGAAGAAGTGCGTGACCTGTACGGTCGGCAGCAGCACAAGCACGTGGAACCGCTTTTTCACCGTAGTTTGCAGAGTGACCACCGAATGGACGTTGGTAAATCGTACCGTCTGCATTACGGTCAAATGGCATACCCAAGTGTTCTAGTTCATAAACTACTTGCGGTGCTTCACGCGTCATAAATTCAATCGCGTCTTGGTCACCTAACCAGTCAGAACCTTTAACAGTATCGTAGAAGTGGTAGTGCCAGTTATCTTCTTGCATGTTACCAAGAGATGCACCAATACCACCTTGCGCTGCAACTGTATGTGAACGTGTTGGGAATACTTTAGTCAGAACCGCAACTTTTAAACCAGCTTGAGCAAGTTGGTAAGACGCGCGCATACCAGAACCACCACCACCAACGATGACTGCATCGAAAGTTTCGTGTGGAATATTTGTGTAATCTTCTTTAGGGGTTATAGCGCCCATGATCTCTTCCTATCAATTCGCCCAAAAAATCTGGATTGCCCAGATCGCATATGCAAATACAGCAATAATTACTGCTGAAGTCAGTACAAGGCGTAAACCTGAAGCTGAAGGACCCATTTGACGAGTAGTCACATAGTCTGTGAATACTTGCCACATACCAATCCATGCATGTGCAACAAGAGATAAGACGGCTAATAAAGATAAGATCTTCATTGGAGCTGTCATCATAAAGCCGTACCACTGTTCGTAGCTAAAACCGCCATTGCATAGGATCCAACCTAAAACAACAACCGTATAAACTGCTAATACGACAGCACTTACGCGTTGGATAAACCAATCACGAGAACCTGAACCCGTTAAACCAGTAGCACTTTTCATTAGATAACAATCCATACAAATGCCGCAATGATACCGATTGCAGACAAGATCAATGAAATAGTAGCTGCGACACGACCACTTTGCAGTTCTTCAGCAACGCCAAGATCCGCAAGTAAATGCTTAACACCCGCAATAAAGTGGAAAATTAAGCCGGCTACAAATACCCATACGACAAAACGCACGATGAAACTATTGAAAATAGCTTGCACTTGCGCAAAACCTTCTGGAGAAGACAATGACTTGTCTAAAATCCATAAAAGTACCGGTACGAGTAAAAATACGATGACACCAGATAGACGGTGTAAAATTGATGCAATAGCCACAGGGGATTTTAAGTTTACTTCTAAAACTTGACCCATGGACAAATTGACAGGTCTGTTGCTTTTCACAGCGGGCATCCTGTAAGTAAAAACTCCATCCGGAGTTTGTTGGAATTAATTCGAAGGAAAGCTGGCATTGTCAGGCAAGCAAATGCCTAAACTTAAAACGACATCGAATTATAAAACGCGAAAAGTCAAAATACAAACAATCAAAGACTGGTTTTTTAACAAAAAATACTTAAATAAGAATCATTCACAAAAGCAAACATTCTATATAAACCAATAATTTAGCTAAAATCTAATGCTATGCTATTGGTTTTTATCACTTATCCACTCTTTTTGAGGGCACGGACTGCCACTATTCCCCTGTTCAACTTTAGACTAAAGATAATTAGAATATTCGCTCTATTTGATAATCCTTTCCTTTATATGGAAAGACTTGCATTTCCTATCAAAATGTTCACTATTTATTTAGAGCGATATTTTCCAGATATAACCAGATTAAATAACGACTTAGCCAAAATTAAATACCTATCACTGATTAATTTGATGGGTTTAAATTACGCAAAAATTGCAAAAAATGACGTGCAATGGCTATTTTTTAAGCCATTTCGCAAATTCAATTAGTCATTTTTTGATCAATTAAACACATCTTTGGTCTTAGAATTAAATGCCAAATTTCTCAATAAAATGAAATAAAATTTGAACAAAAAAATATGTAAGTTATGAAAATTAGATAAATTTCAGGTGTAAATGCTCACACCATTTGTTCAAAAAACACAGACCTATAATTTATATAAATATTTACAATTCAGCGACTGCCCCGTTTTTTTTCTGCACCTCTATAATTTTTTGACATATCATAGCGCGGCGGTGCTGTGATTTTACTCATATCTCTAAGGAAGGATTTGACTAAGCCTCTGTGTGAACGTCAGTTTTTTATCCATAAGTATAATTGACAAAAATCCAGTACGCTCTAATCTAATTAGCAAATTTTTGATCCGTCTGATTCGCGCATTAAAAGATTAGTACTACGAGTCAGATTAAACATTCACCAGGACAGGAGATCTATTGAATGTCTGAAGCAACTGGCAAAAAAGCCGTATTACAGCTTGATGGCAAAGAAATTGAATTACCAATTTACAGCGGCACATTGGGCCCAGATGTAATCGACGTTAAGGATGTGTTGGCCGCAGGTCACTTTACTTTTGATCCTGGTTTTATGGCTACAGCAGCTTGCGAATCAAAAATTACCTTCATTGATGGTAACAAAGGTGTACTTTTACACCGCGGTTACCCAATTGACCAACTTGCAACTAAAGCAGACTACTTAGAAACTTGCTACCTATTATTAAATGGCGAGCTTCCAACTGCTGAGCAAAAAGTTGAATTTGACGCTAAAGTACGTAACCACACGATGGTTCACGACCAAGTAAGCCGTTTCTTCAATGGTTTCCGTCGTGACGCTCACCCTATGGCAATCATGGTTGGTGTAGTGGGTGCACTTTCTGCGTTCTATCACAATGGTTTAGACATCGAAGATGTTAACCACCGTGAAATCACTGCAATTCGCTTAATCGCGAAAGTACCTACACTTGCAGCTTGGAGCTACAAGTACACTGTAGGTCAGCCATTTGTTTACCCACGTAATGACTTGAACTATGCAGAAAACTTCTTGCATATGATGTTTGCTACTCCAGCAGACCGCGATTACAAAGTAAACCCTATTCTTGCAAAAGCAATGGACCGTATCTTCACGCTTCATGCTGACCACGAACAAAATGCGTCTACGTCTACTGTACGTTTAGCTGGTTCTACTGGTGCTAACCCATATGCATGTATCGCTGCTGGTATCTCTGCACTTTGGGGCCCTGCTCACGGTGGTGCGAACGAAGCTGTTCTTAAGATGCTTGATGAAATCGGCACTGTAGAAAACGTTGCTGGCTTCATGGAAAAAGTGAAGACTAAAGAAGTTAAGTTAATGGGCTTCGGTCACCGCGTTTATAAGAACTTTGACCCTCGTGCTAAAGTAATGAAAGAGACTTGCGACGAAGTTCTTGGTGCACTTGGCATCAACGATCCACAGCTTGAACTTGCTATGGAACTTGAGCGTATCGCGTTATCTGATGAATACTTCATCAAGCGTAACCTTTACCCGAACGTAGACTTCTACTCAGGTATCATCCTTAAAGCGATTGGTATCCCTACAGAAATGTTTACTGTAATCTTCGCACTTGCACGTACTGTTGGTTGGATCAGCCACTGGTTAGAAATGCACAGCGGACCTTACAAAATTGGTCGTCCACGTCAGCTTTACACTGGTGAAGTTCAACGTGACATCCAAGGTCGTTAATTCGCAAGAATTGATGATTAAAAAAACCACCCTTTGGGTGGTTTTTTTATGCCTTAAGAAAATTATGATTGATCAGAACTTACTGGATTTGATCAGGCTTAAGCATTAACTTACATGATAATGCTCTAAATCTAACTTTTGCAGTTTTTGCTTCAATTGCTTAAGCGACCATGGCCACGCAGCGAAATTTCGTCCATTTTGGTCTAAATAGTACGACTTACAACCGCCCCGATTAAACACTGTGGTCTGTAAATGTGTTTGCACGGCATGATTATGCTGACGAAGCACCTCAGGCTTGATTTCCATACGCTTAATCTGCTGATTTTTCATCTGTAACAGACCACTGATAATGTAATCCAACTGCGCCTCAGCAATTCCGATAAAAGAATCATAAACCAAAATATTGGGGCCTAGCACCAAAAAGGCATTCGGCACCTGCTCCAAACTTGTTCCCAAGAAGGCTTCTGGAGAACTGTCCTGCCATCGCTCAGCCAAAAGCTGACCTTGCGCATCATAAACTCGTTGACCAATTGGTGGATGTGACACTTCAAAGCCAGTACCCCAAATAATCACATCGACCTCATGTCGATCACCATTCGCAGCAATCAGCTGATTTCCCTGAATTTCAACCAAACCCTGTGGTACGAGCTGCACATTGTCTTGCTGCAGTGCAGGATAGTAATTATTGGCAAATAACAGCCGTTTACATCCTATGGAAAAATTTGGCGTGACATGTTTTCGTATTGTTGAATCTTGAATTTGCAGCTTTAGCAACTGCTTACTTAATACATTGATCGGTTCAAGCAGCTGCGGATGCCGCAAACCAAAATTGATCCCATTCAGAATTTGCGCCACACTGCTGCGCCATAACTGTTGAATAACAGGATATTTTTCTATCACCCCTTTTGCAGTTTTATTTAAGCTAAGATCAGCTTTTGGTAACACCCACGGCGCGGTGCGCTGAAATACGATCAGTTTCTCCGCCTGCGGTTGAATCTGTGGAATAAACTGAATTGCGGATGCCCCTGTACCAACCACTGCGATCCGCTTTCCAGTTAAATCCACGTCATGATTCCAGCGTGCAGAATGAAACATTTCACCATTAAACGTATCTATTCCTTTGATTTTAGGCAGAGCCGGTTCTGTAATGGGTCCTGTAGAGAAAACAACCGTTTTGGCCCGAAATACCCCCTTTGTAGTCTGCAAGTTCCATTGCTGCTGTGACTCATTCCACTTGGCAGAAAAAAGCTCATGCTTGAATTTAATCTTGTCGATCAGTTTAAATTGATGGGTGACTTGTTCTAGATACGTCAGAATCTCTGCCTGCTTGGCAAATAGATGACTCCATTGATGACTGGGGGCAAAAGAAAATGAATACAGCGCTGAAGGTACATCGCAGCCACAGCCTGGATAGGTGTTATCGCGCCACGTTCCCCCAACTCGATCTGCTTTTTCCAGCACGACAAAGTCATGATAATCCGCTTGTCTCATTTTATAAGCGGCAGCAATACCAGAAATTCCCGCACCAATCACAATGCAATCATATACATGCGTGGCATGTGATTGCTTTACCTTGCTTCGTGGCTGAGGTTTCTTTTGATTGATTGCCGATTCATGTATATCCGCACCAAGATTCCTTGCACTATGTTCTAAACTAGGTTCGAGTTCAGGATCAGCATTGTCCTGAAATGTATTCTCTGTCATGTTTTAGCTCTTATTGTTATTTCACATATTTTTGAAAGAACGGATACCCCATTCCAAGTAACTTGACATACAAACTCGGTGCAGCACGCTTCATCCACCAGAACAATTTGGCGTCTGGCTGAGGAATGGTATACAGCTTGTTTGCATCCAAGCGATCCAAGGTTTGCATCGCCACTTGCTCACTGTTGATAAAGGCATGGTTCATCAACAAATGATCTGCCAACCCTGAATAATGCTGCGGTAAGCGACCATTTTTCATAATATTGGTCGGCACCAATGTGGGACAAAGTACATTTATACGAATGTGAGCATTGCGAAGTTCTGCAGAAAGTGTTTCCGAGAGTGACAGCACACTCGACTTGGTCACGTTATAGGCTGTCATTTCAGGAGCAGCTGTAAACCCCGCAGCCGATGCCACATTAATAATGGCACCAAAACCTTGCTGCTTAAATTTAGGCACAAAATAATGACAACCATGAATGACTCCCCATAAATTGACCTGCATACACCACTGCCAGTCCTCCAGACTCAGCTCGTCAAATTTCCCACCCAAACCAACACCTGCATTATTAATCAGCAGCGTTGTAGGATGTCCCATCAGTTGTTCAGCTTGCTCCGCCAAAGTTTGAACTTGCTCTGCGCAACCCACATCACATTGCACTGCAAAAGCAGCGGTCTGATATTTGGTTCGAATCAGTGCCACCGTTTGCTCGGCCGCACTGTAATTTATATCTGCACAAACCACTGTGCCGCCACGACGAGCAAGTTCGAGCGCAAAACTGCGTCCTATTCCACTTCCTGCACCCGTCACAACAGCGTAGGCGTGCTGACTAGGCTTTGTTCTTTTTTCCCATATTGTCATTTTGAATGCTCCTCTGGCTTAAGAGCGTAAACTAGGGATAAATTCCCTTGTGAAGTAAGGCGTCAAAATGCCATGTTCAGGATGTAATAATTTTTCTTTGTAATAGCTTAAATAAGCTGAAGTATCATAATCATTCGGATGAAAGTTCGGACGTAAATAATCAAAAATATGTCGCATGGTGCTACCATAAACACCATCTTTCAGTCCAAAAATCAGCGCGATGCTATACGGCATTTCCTTCCAATAACTTAAGCGAATCAAATTTTTGGGGCGTCGATAAAACGGCACTAGCAATGAGGCGAATGAAATCAGCAGCAAAATCGTGATCAGTGCTGGAAAAAAGCCTGCAATTCGTAATGCATAATTATTTGAAAGTGACTGAAACACATCATAGGCAATATCTTTATGCTCAGACTCTTCGAGCATATGCCACATCCAGATGGCACGTTGCTTTTCATCCCGAGAATGGAAAAAGATATCTTCATGTTTCATCATATATTCCGCCAATACCGCAGTGAAATGCTCAATGCCTGCCATTAAAGATAGCTTCATGGGCTGCGGTAAGCGGTTAAACCCATAATCAAACACCCACCCTGCCCATGTACGAAACAGTTGCACAGGAAAATCCAAACCTACCAGCGCATCATTCAATTCATTGTGCATTTTGGAATGGATGGCTTCTTGACCAATCAAGGCGGTGACCCGCTGCTTTAGCAATGGATCTTGGATCAATTCACGGTGATAACGTGCGGTATCAATCACCAAATCTTCTCCAAACGTCAGAAAAATGGAGAGTGATGCAAAATAAGCACTGGCCAACTCTGCATTTAAATAAAATTTGGGATCTAATGTTTTAGCATCAAAGTCAAACCGCATATGCCGAATTGGTATCATGGGAGACTGTTTTAAGCTATCAAAGCGTGGACCAGAAAATACATGGCTCAATGTATTTTTAAGTGGTGAAATGAATTGCATGACCATTCCTTATTTTTCTACTGTAACTGCAACTTTGTGGTAGTACATATGCGGTGTTTGCACATGCTTACAGTAAAAAACTAAGGCAGCTCATTTAAGTTACCATTAGCAATTCGAGTCATTTGATTTGCAATTTCTGCCTTTCACGAAGTTTGTCCGACAGTTTCCTGACAGAATTATCTACACAGGACAAAATCACGCTTTAGATGCCAAGAACGGAATACACTGCTCATAAGCAACACAGTCCTGACCCTGTGCCTTTTTAATAAAATAGTCCTGCACCATTTGCGCCTGTTGTTCTATGCCATAATGTAAAAATAATTTGCCCTGCTCTAAAACATAAGCATAACGGCGATCAAACATTGCCTTACGGACCACAGCAATGCCTTGTTGATATTGCCAGACATGGGTCATCTCATGCATAAACCATGACTGTAAACGAAGTGAACACTTGGAAAAGTCCTGACAGTAATTTTGCTGATGAAAATAGATGTGTCCATTAGGACTCATGGCATAATTTTTCAGTATGGCTTTATGCGCAACAATCTGCACACAATCGAGCTGAATTGTATCTGCAAAAATACTGCGTACCAATTTTTTTTCACCCTCAGTCAATGGACGCTGCGCTAAAACCCCGATGAGCTTAATGCTCTGAATCAGCGTTGAAAAGTATTGCACCATATCTTTAACCATTTCAGTGAAATATCCATAAAACTGCATATCCAATTATGCTGTGCTTTTCTAAATGCAAATAAGAATTTTTTTTGGATTTATACACTACATTTGTCGCAATTCGTATATAGTATCAACGCAAATATTTATTCTTTGTTTTGTCGTTGATTACACAGTACTGACCCAATAACGATTAAAAAAATCAGTGGTCTGTGTACACATCCCTATAGCTTTAGGATTAAGTTGGAATGAAAAGTTTTAAAATTGCCCTAGCACAATTCTCTCCGCACATTGGCAATATCGAAGCAAATGCTGAAAAAATGCAACAATTGGCAAACGAAGCCAAAAAGCAAAAATCAGATTTAATCATCTTCCCTGAATTATCAACCATTGGTTACCCAGCAGAAGACTTACTGTTACGCCCGAGCCTATCTAAACGTACCCAACAAGCCTTCGAACAACTCAGCCAAGTCAAAGACATCGTGATGGTGTTTGGTTTTGTGAATCAAACTGAAGATGGTCAGCGTTATAACTCTGCCGCAGTGATGAAAGACGGTAAGATTCTGGGCATCTACAATAAACAAAACCTGCCAAACTATGGCGTGTTTGATGAAAAACGTTATTTCAACGAAGGTCATCAACACTTGGTGTTTGAATACTTAGGTCATAAGTTCGGTTTACTGATTTGTGAAGATATCTGGTCACTCAATACCGTTCAGCAATTGGCTCAACTCAATGTTGAAACTGTGTTGGTACTGAATGCTTCTCCTTATGAAGTCGGCAAACCACAGCACCGCATCAATACCATGCAAGAGCTGGCTAAACAGTTAAATATTCATTTGGTTTACGCTAACCAAGTGGGTGGTCAGGACGATTTGATTTTTGACGGCACCAGTTTTGTAATTAACAAGGATGGTGCCGTTGCTCTGCAAGCACCAAGCTTCCAAGAAGCTTTGTTCTATACAGACTATATTGCTGAACAGCAAAGCTACAAAATTGCTGAAAGCAGCCAAACACTGGATACCATGGCTGAGATTTATCAAGCATTGGTGATGGCAACCCGTGACTATGTACAACGCTCTGGTTTCCCTGGTGTGATTTTAGGTCTGTCAGGTGGGATCGACTCTGCCCTAACCCTTGCAATTGCAGCAGATGCGATTGGTGCAGACAAGGTACAAGCAGTGATGATGCCGTATACCTACACCTCTCAAATCAGCGTAGAAGATGCAGCAGCTCAAGCCAAGACCATGGGGATTACCTTTGGTATTGCTGAAATTAATCCGATTGTAAACAGCTTCATGCAAACACTGTATCCATTCTTTGGCAATGCCCCTGCGGATGCGACGGAAGAGAACCTACAAGCACGTGCACGTGGTACCTTGTTAATGGGCTTATCGAACAAGTTCGGTAACCTTGTACTGTCTACAGGCAACAAATCTGAACTTTCTGTCGGTTATTGCACCCTCTACGGCGATATGGTGGGCGGCTTTGCCGTACTGAAAGATGTGTACAAAACCATCGTATTTGAATTGGCGAAATACCGTAACAGCATTGCAGAAACCCCTGTGATTCCTGAGCGTGTGATTACCCGTCCACCTTCTGCTGAATTGCGTCCAGATCAAACTGACCAAGATTCTTTACCACACTATGACGTACTGGATGCAATCCTTTATGCCTATATTGAAGAAGACATGAGCCAAGATGACATTATTGCCAAAGGCTTTGATGCTGAAGTGGTGAAGAAAGTGATTCGTTTGGTCGACTTCAATGAATATAAACGCCGCCAAGGTGCAATTGGTCCACGTATCAGCTCACGTGCCTTTAGCCGTGAACGTCGTTACCCAATCATTAATGGTTGGAAAGCTGGCGTCTAAGCGCTAATCAGTACATAAAAAAGCCCAAACATCTGTTTGGGCTTTTTTATGGATCATTTTTAGAATTTATTTTTCAGGCACAAAAAAAGAGACCAAGCTGAGAGCCTGGTCTATAAAAATGGTGGCTATGACGAGACTTGAACTTGTGACCCCCGCATTATGAGTGCGGTGCTCTAACCAACTGAGCTACATAGCCGTAAACTGTGTGCGCATTATCTAAATTTCATCTCTATGCGTCAAGCCTTTTTACACTTGAATGTTCAGAGTTTGTACAACCAGTTAAACTCACTATAAAAACTAGCCTTAACTGTATATTTTTCATCACTTTATCAGTCTAAAAAACACAGATACCTTCGCCGCTTTTATATTTTGCGACAGTTATTCAGACACAGCTCCAATATCTACATCCATGACTTGGTGGAGCTTTATTGCTGTCCTGTAAGCATAGCAATAACAAGGAAGATCAATGGTATCAAAAACAGAAGAATGGACTGAACAGCAGACACATCACACTGAAAAATGATCAAAGTGCTTTTAGGATGATTCTGAATATTTTAACCATGCGATTGAACAGGGTATTTTAAAAAGTGTCCAACCATAAATTTTAGACAAAAAAAATCACGTTATAGGAACGTGATTTATAAAATGGTGGCTATGACGAGACTTGAACTTGTGACCCCCGCATTATGAGTGCGGTGCTCTAACCAACTGAGCTACATAGCCGTAAACTGTGCGCGCATTATCTAGTTTTATTTACAGTACGTCAAGTACCTAATGCGCTTAATTGATCAAAATTTGGTGAAGTGAGCCGATAAGCCGGGTTCTGTCGTGAACGATCATTCCTCTAGGCGTACAATCACTCATACGCTCCAGCGACCTACCCGGATCCAGCATGGGCCATGCCTAAAGGATCCCTATTTGGTCTTGCTTCCGGTGGGGTTTACCATGCCATGAACTGTTACCAGTCATGCGGTGCGCTCTTACCGCACCCTTTCACCCTTACCTCCGATTCCGATTGCTCGAAACCATAATGAAGGCGGTCTACTCTCTGCTGCACTTTCCGTCGGCTCACGCCGCCCAGGCGTTACCTGGCACCTTGCCCGTTGAAGCCCGGACTTTCCTCCCCTGCTTTAGTCACGGAGACCTCCACAGCAGCGATCGTCTGGCTCACTTCGAAGGCGCATCTTATCAAATTTAAAAACTATTTGCTTGTGCTTTTTTGAGCAATTAAACGTTGATACTTTTCTAGCAGCTGTTCTTGCGTTTCTGCATGATTCGGATCTAAGGGAATACAATCCACAGGACAGAATAGCTGACACTGCGGCTGATCATGATGTCCCACACATTCGGTACATAAGTCTGGGTTAATTTCGTAAATCAATTCACCCATATAAATCGCTTCATTGGGGCAAACAGGTTCACAAACATCACAATTGATGCATTCATCGGTTATATATAAAGACACTCTACCAACCTTGTTGATGCTTCTGCTCAAAAGCTTTGACCACCGCTTCAGGAACGAATTTGGTGACATCGCCTTTCAGACGAGCAATTTCACGAATTAACGTGGAAGAAATAAATGAATATTGTTCAGATGGGGTCAAAAACACCGCTTCGAAGCGTGAATCTAACTGACGGTTCATATTAGCCAATTGGAACTCATATTCAAAGTCCGAAACAGCACGCAATCCACGTAATACCGCAGTCGCATTCTGTTCACGGAAAAAGTTCACCAATAAACCATCAAATCCCACAAATTCTACATTGGGTAAATGGCTCAGAGAAGCTTGAGCTAATGCCACGCGTTCTTCTAGTTTGAACAATGGATTTTTATGATGTCCAATCGCAATGGCTACCACCACCTCGTCGAACATTTTTGATGCACGCGTTACAAGGTCGACATGCCCATTGGTAATTGGATCAAATGTTCCTGGATAAATTACGCGAGTTTTAGACATCCATTTGTACTCTGATTCATTTTATTGGGAGGTATTTTAACAAAATCTGATTTTATTAGCGAAGAAACTGCATAAATTTGAAAAATCTTCACTATTCGTTCAAAACTATTCTACTGTTTCCACTTTCACCCAATCGCTGCGCATCCTTTATCGCTCTATTTGCTTTAGATTAAATCTTGCTGATTCGATTTAAGAATTGTCAGTAAGGTCATGTTGGGGCACAATAGTCATAACTTTGGAAGTAACTGATTATGGCGAAAGCAACTGTAGTTAAAAAACATAATGGCGGTACGATTGCCCAAAATAAGCGTGCCCGTCATGATTATTTTATCGAAGAAAAATTTGAAGCTGGACTGTCCTTACAAGGTTGGGAAGTAAAGTCCTTACGTGCTGGTCGCATGACCCTGACGGAAAGTTATATCTTGTTTAAAAATGGTGAAGCCTATTTATTTGGCGCGCAAATTCAGCCTTTATTGTCTGCATCGACCCATGTAGTGCCTGAGGCGACACGTACACGTAAATTATTGCTGAATCGCAATGAAATTGCCAAATTACTCGGTGCTGTGAATCAAAAAGGCTTCTCTTGTGTACCTTTGGCGTGTTACTGGAAAGGCCCTTTGGTCAAGCTTGAAATTGCTTTGGTGAAAGGTAAACAACTACACGACAAACGTGCCACTGAAAAAGACCGTGACTGGCAGCGTGACAAAGCCCGCCTGTTCCACAAGTAATAAAAAAACCTCCACTTGGAGGTTTTTTTAATGACTCATCTTTTAATAATCAGCTTTCAGCTCGACCAAATATTTACCGAACTTGCGCGCTGTTTCCAAATCGCCTTCTGGTGGTGTAACTTCCACACTGGCATTATCGGACTGGGTCATTAATCCCAAAAAGCTCGACATACGGTTAATATCTTGCTGGCTACGACCTGTAGGCATAAACGGCAAACCCGCCCAGAGCATGCCATGTTGCATGGCAAATAAGTTGATCTGCTGCAAGACTGCCAACTTATCGCCACTTAAGCCACCACCATTGGTAAAGCCTGCAGCGAGCTTGCCTTGCCAAGCACGGGCTAACCAACGCTTAGATGAATCTTCCATAAACTGTTTCAGTGCCGAGGTCAGGCTCCCCATATAGGTTGGACAACCCATAATGATGATATCCGCCTGATCCAACAGTTCCCATTGTACTGCTGCCACTGAAATCAGATGCACATCTGCACCCGCCTGTTCTGCACCTTGCGCAATATATTGAGCCACTTTAGCCGTATGCCCATAAGGACTATGATAAACCACACAGACATGAACAGGAGCAGCAGAAACGAGATCAGTAACAGACATGGAAACTTTTAAAACCAAATAATTCAGTCAAGTTTAACACTTTTACTTGATTTGAGGCGAGCACATCAACAATGAAATCGCCCGAGTCAAACAGAAGAAACCAGCTTATTTGATGAACACAAAAGTTGCCATACGCCCAGTCTTAACATTACGGCGATAAGAATAATATTCATCATTTTGTCGATAGGTACACTGATCGCCACCCAAAATCTTGGTGACACCATGCTGCTGTAAAATATAACGTGCGATCGCGTATAAATCTGCCATGTATTTTCCCTGTTCTTTTGAGGGTTCAAAAGCAGAATCCAGCGCAGCATATTTACTACAGAAAGTTTGTTTGACTTCAGCCCCCACCTCAAAACAAGGTTGACTGATGGCAGCCCCCAACCATGCCCATGCAGGTGGATGTTGCATCGCTGCAATGGTATTTTCCACAATACCATTCGCCAGCCCACGCCAGCCTGCATGCAGATTGGCAACTTCAGTGGCTTCAGCATTACCCAGTACAATCGGTAAGCAATCTGCGGTCATCATCATTAAGGCATGCTGTTTGCGTTGCGTCACCAAACCATCGCCTTCCAGTGCCTCAAAGCAGATTTGCTCATTCACGGTATGGCAAATGGTGCTATGCGTTTGCGTCATCCAAGTAATTTTATGTACACCAAAGGCAGAAAACTCTTGTAGCAACTGCATACGGTGCTGTTGCACCCGCTTCGCATCATCCTGTACATGCAATGCCAGATTAAAACCTGCCAATTCAGGTTTATCCGACGCCAAGGCATGCTCGTGTTGTACTCGGGTTTGCCCTACACAGATCCCCTCTGGCAATCCTTGAACAAATTGCATGTTGAATTCCTTATTATAAAATCATCATTCTTCACGGTATTACTTGTCATAAGGCTATACCGTGAAGTTATTTCAAGTCAGAGACTTAATAGGCTGCATCTTCACTACGTAACACATCAACCAATGCTGCAAAATCTTCCGCCCACGGCGCTTCAAACATCATGTCCTTGCCCGTACGTGGGTGAACCAGTCCCAACTGTGCTGCATGTAAAGCCTGACGTTTAAAGGCACGTAAGGTGTCATTCAGCAATTCAGACGCCCCTGCAGGTACGCGAACACGTGGCATATAAACTTGGTCGCCAACCAGTCCAAAACCGATATAAGAGAAATGCACACGAATTTGATGGGTACGACCTGTTTCCAGACGTGCTTGTACACGCGTGAAATGCTGAAAACGCTCTTTCACGTTGTAATGCGTCACTGCATCTTTACCGCCAGGCAATACCGTCATTTTCACGCGATCTACAGGGTGGCGTTTAATGGGCTCATCAATGGTGCCGCCAGCAATCATATTGCCGTAAACGATCAAATCATAAACACGATAAACCGTTTTTTTTGCCAATTGCTTGCTCAGTGAGAATTGCGCTTCTAAGTTTTTCGCCACCACCAATAAGCCACTGGTGTCTTTATCAATACGGTGTACCAAGCCTGCACGTGAAAGTTCAGCCGATTTTGGATAGTGGTAAAGCAATCCATTGACTAAAGTTCCCGTGGTATTCCCTGCACCTGGATGTACCACCATGCCTACAGGTTTGTTAATGACAATGATGTCATCATCTTCATAAACAATGTTTAAAGGAATGTTTTCAGGCTGACTGGTGGTTTGTGCTTCCAACTCGACATCCAGAGTAAGTAGCTCATTTCCTTCACATTTGTACTTTGGCTTCACAGTGTTACCATTTACCAACAAATGCCCATCCTTCAGCCACTGCTTGAGTTTTTCACGCGAAAAGTCACTCCAAACATTGGCAGCCACCTGATCAATACGTTGCCCGATATAGCTTTCATCCAATTGAAATTGCAACGATAAACGTGTTGCAGTTGCATCGGAAGTATGGTTATCTGCTTCGTCTGTTTCTTCAAGTAAATTGAAATCAGTTTCTGCAAAATTTGTATCAGTAGATTGTGCTTGGGTCATTTGATCATTCAAACAAAAGTGGTTTAATAGCGCAATTGTAGCTCATTGCCCGTATTAACAGAGGAATTTTTATGTCGCTGCCACGTTATAAAATTACAATGCTCGCTCTTTCTTTAGGCATTGCATCTGCAATGGTGGGCTGTAGCAGTAATCCAAAAAAAGAAGTGGTAGATACAGGCCCACAATTAAGTGAGCAAGTGTATATACAAAAAGCTGAGAAAGCGTTAGATAATGGTCAATATACTGATGCTGCCAAGTACCTAGAAGCCATTGATACATATTACCCAACGGGTGATTATGCGCAGCAAGCTCAGCTTGAGTTACTGTATACAAAATTCCAGCAAAAAGATTATGAAGGCACCATCAGCCTTGCCGAGCGTTTTATTCGCTTAAATCCACAGCATCCAAATGTGGATTATGCCTACTATGTTCGCGGTGTAGCGAACATGGAACAAAACTATGATGGTTTAATGCGTTATACCTCATTAAAGCAATCACACCGTGACACCAGCTACTTAAAACTGGCTTACCAAAACTTTGTCGACTTCATTCGTCGTTATCCATCTAGCACGTATGCCGTAGATGCAGCACAACGTATGAAGTATATCGGCAATGAACTGGCTGAAAGTGAAATGAACGTGGCGCGCTTTAACATTAAGCGTAAAGCGTGGTTGGCTGCGGTAGAGCGTTCACAATGGGTGATCGAACACTATCCACAAACCCCGCAAATTCCAGAAGCGCTAGCGACTGTGGCTTATGGCTATGAGCAATTGGGTGACCAAGCGACAGCACAACAATATGTGAATGTATTAAAGCTGAACTATCCAAACTTGGTGAAATCAGACGGCAGCGTCAATTTACGTGCGGCACGTAAAGAAGGCAGCTGGGTCAACCGTGCAACATTCGGTGTCTTTGGTCGTGAAGAACAAAGCAACATCGAAACACCAAAAACGGCTGCACCCGCTGAGCAACGTAGCTTAACCAACCGCATGAGTTTCGGTTTGCTGGATCGACCAGCAACAACAACTGAAACACCAGCTTCAGGTGCGGCTGCCGAATAAACTCGCAACTCATCGTGCAATTTATTCAAGGGCAAGTTATCATACTTGCCCTTTTATATTGGGTATTGGGCTTGATCAGGTTGGTCAAACCATATACAAATAAATAGTGTTCTTTTACAAAGCATAGGATTTATCCAAATCTCACTTTGTATTTTCTTTTTGTTGCACCAATCACGATAACGACTATGGCCATTCCTCAACATACGATAGATCAAATTCTCGATCGAACTGATATTGTCGACTTGATTGGTCAACGCGTGAAACTAAAAAAAACAGGACGCACCTATTCGGGCTGCTGTCCGTTTCATCAGGAAAAATCTCCTTCGTTTCACGTCTATCGTGACAAGCAGTATTACCACTGCTTTGGTTGCCAAGCCAATGGTAATGCCATTCGTTTTCTGATGGACATCGACAATCGTAACTTTGTCGATGTGATGAAAGACCTGTCCAGTCAAACAGGCATTGAACTCCCTAAAGACAATCAAGATTCCAAGCGTCTCTCCTATAAACGCGAAGCCAAAGTTGTTGTAGAGCCGCCGAAGACAGCCCCTGTTCAATCGCCTGCTACAACTGAACTGCCCATTGATCACGACCCTTTTGAAGAATTTCGTAATGTCGATGATCCCTTTGCCCAGTTTGAACCGTTTCAAGAGTTCCATGAAGCTCCAGCGCAAGATGGTAATCTCTACGACCTACTGGAAAATGTGGCTCAGTTCTACGAGCGACAACTGCCACAAAGTCAAACTGCGCAACACTACTTTAGACACCGTGGTTTAGGTGCAGAAACGATACAATTCTGGCGTTTAGGCTATGCACCTGAAGATTGGCAACATCTGGAAAAGGCCTTTCCACAAGACGTTCAGGGTTTAAAATTACTGGGTTTAATCCGGACCAGTGACAAGGGACGCGATTTTGACTTATTGCGTGATCGGGTAATTTTCCCAATTCGCGATGCCAAAGGTCGTGTGGTCGGTTTTGGTGGTCGTGCCCTAAATGATGAAATTAAACCGAAATACATCAACTCGCCAGATTCCGAAGTCTTTCATAAAAATCAGTTACTCTATGGACTGTATGAAGGACGCAAGCAGAAAGCTCAAGACTGGCTGATGGTTGAAGGCTACATGGATGTCATAGCATTACAACAAAATGGTATTTATGGCGCGGTTGCAACCTTAGGAACTGCGAGTAATACCGAGCATTTAAATATTCTGTTTAAACAGAATAACCGTATTACCATTGCCTTTGATGGTGATGCTGCTGGGCAAAAAGCAGCACGACGCACTTTGGAAATTGCACTTCCGCTGTTAAATGATGGTCGTGAACTCAAGTTTTTTGTCCTGCCGAATGATCATGATCCAGATTCCCTGATCCGACGTGAAGGCTTGGAAAATTTCCAGCGCCTCTTACAGCAAGCACCTTTGCTTTCTGACTTTGTATTTGCACATTTAACTCAAAATCAGGACATCAGCAGTCCTGAAGGTAAAAGTCTGGTGATGGCAGAACTGCGCCAACTGACTGAACTGCTCCCTCAAAAAGGCTCCTTCCGTTATCTGTTGAATCAGTCCTTTAAAGAAAAACTGGGTTTTGGAAAGCGCTGGACACCGCAACTGAGTAATGATGCATCTTTATCTTTTAACATTCGCACCAAAGATGAAGATTTCGCCATCGCAATTTTAATGCACCACCCCTTTTTATATATTCATTTTGAAACGCTACGGGCATTTGTGCCCAGCAATGAATTACTTTCGCATATCTTAACTATTCTGAACCGAATTTTTGATAATTTGCCTGATGATCAAGAACTGGCCACGTATTATGTACTCGGTGCTTGCAGCACTTACGGTTTAGAAATTGCCGATATTATGCGACGTACCAATATTGAAGTGCTGACCCATGCACCTGAAATGGCTGATAAACTGGCGACTGAATATGCTTTGGCTTTGCAGGAAAAATATTTACGTCAGAAATTAAAAGATCCAAACTCATTGCTTGAATCACGTAATTTACGCCAACAACTCAATGAACTGACCAAGAAAATCGGACTGCGCTTATTATCTTAAGTCATCGAAAAAACGATTATTTTTTAGCTTTACGACGATGCTCAATCACATAAGCAAGGCTTTGTTGGAGCTGTTCAAAATAGGCTGGATCTTCTGCCTTGGCCGCATCGCGCAGGACAATTGAGGTTGGATGTAACAGCTTTTGAGTTAAACGATGGGCAAATTCATGCATAATCTGCGCGGCATTTTCGCCTTTTTGTAAGCGTGCTAACGCCAATTCTAATTCTTCTTGTTGTAATTCATGTCCGTGTTCACGGTATTGATGAATGGTTGCACCCGCTTCATTCACACGTTCATGGGTAATCAGCTCTACGGCTAACTGATTCACCATCACCTCGGCTTCAACCGCCGCTTGGCGACGTTGTGCCAGATTTTCATCAATCACAGACTGTAAATCATCGACCCCGTAAAGATAGACCCCATCCAAAGATTCTACTTTAGGCTCGATATCGCGTGGTACGGCTAAATCCACCAGTAGCATTTGCTGATAGCGACGTTTCTTTAAGGCACGTTTGACATCCTGATAAGAAATCACCTGATGTAAACTACCGGTACAACTTGAAATCACATCTGCACGGTATAAGTTTTCAGCTAACGCAGTAAAATCAATAATTTCAACATCCACTTGATGGGCAATTTCTTGTGCCAACAGTTCAGCACGTTCGCGGGTACGATTACAAATCAGGACTTTACCGACGCCCATCTCTGCCAAATGCTTCGCCACCAAGCTATTCATTTCACCAGCTGCGACGATCAACACGGTCATTTTTTCAGGTTGGCTAAAGACTTGTAAAGCCAACTGCGCAACAGCATACCCCATTGAAACGGCATGACTGCCCACCGCAGTTTCAGAACGGACACGTTTTGCCGCATAGAAGGCATATTCAAAAATTCGGTTTAAATTACCTGAAACGGTATGTGCATCTTTTGCCAAAGATAGGGCAGATTTTACTTGTCCTAAAATTTGCGGTTCACCCAACATGAGCGAATCTAGCCCGCTGGCAACCCGCATCAAATGCGTAACGGCTTGTGCATCTTCATAACGATAAACATGATTGACCAGTTGTTTGACATCAAGATCATTTGCTTGGGCGAGCCAATTTAATACCATATCTGCATTTTCGGATATGGCATAAACTTCGGTGCGGTTACACGTCGAGACCACCACTAAATCGTTTAATTCAGTGTTGTGACTTTGCTGGGCAAGCAATACACTCAGCTTTTCAGCATTAAATGCAATTTGCTCACGCAACTCTACTGACGCGGTTTGATGGTTGACCCCCAATGCAAAGAAAGACATATCAAATCATCAATTCACTAAATTTATGCTATTGTGCAACATCGGTGTCATAAAAAGCATTACTTGGATCAAGAAAAAATTGCGTCAAACATACAGCCGTATGAACGGCACGACGATAAAGCAGTATTCTACCACATTCTTACTGCTTGGTAGCATGGCTTCTGGTACTCATGTAAGAGCATCGGAGGCAGTTTATCATGCAAATTCAAATAATAATGCCATAAAACAAAGCATGATTGCCGAATTCGCTTTGGCTTATCACGATATTCCAACTGCCTTGCATAATTACACGGTACTTGCGATTCGCAGCAACTCCACTCTGGTCAAACAGCGTGCCTTAAACATTGCCTTAGAACAAGATGACTTAAAAGCTGCACTCGATATTGCCACGCACTGGGTGGTGCAAGAACCTGAAGATGTGCCTGCATTATTTTATTTATCGCATATTGCCTTAAAAGCACACGAATATGAGCTGGCTGCGGAAACACTGGATAAAATTCTCAACATTGATCCAAATGCAGATTTAGAACAAATCTTGGCAGGTATTTCCCCTGAAACGCAGAGTGATCGAGAAGAGCTGCTCAAAACCTTATCGGCCAGTCAGGAAAAAGACAATCCTTCTATTTTGGTGCTGATTGCAGGTTTAGAAGCACAAAATGCGCAATATGAACAAGCATTGCTAACTGTGAACCGCGCCTTGCGTAAACGCCCCAAAGTCACGGGCTTTATCCTGATGAAAGCGAACTTACTGAATGCATTAGGCAATCAGGAAGAAACACTGAAATGGTATGACAAATCCAGTCGTCGACATCGGGACAACCTCGAAGTGCGTCTTGCAGAAGTGAAATATCTGATTAAAGTCAATCAATCCGATATCGCATTAAAAAGACTGGAAAGTATTCTAAAAAGCTGGCCGAAACAGGAAGAAGCCCTGTTTCTTGCAGGCTTAACCAGTATCGACTTAAAGCAATATGAAGATGCGGAAAAATATTTGGTCGAGTTGCGCTATTCCGCACAATATCAAAATGATGCCTATTACTATTTGGCGGTTAATGCAGAACGGAAACAGCATTTTGAAACGGCCAAAGCTTATTATCGCTTGGTAGATGGCAGCCTCTATCCTGTGTCTAGACGCAGCATGATCAATATCTACGCCCAGCAGGACAAATTACAGGATGCCTTGCGCTTTTTGACTCAAGAACGGGTTAATTATCCACAACATGCTAGTTTTTTATATCAGGCACAAGCCGATATTTTAAAGCGCATGAACAACAATAAGGCTGCACGTCGCTTATTGGATGAAGCCATTAAGAACCTGCCAGATGATCCCGACTTGATTTATGCCGAAGTGCTCTTGCTCGATCCCTTTCAAGATCGGGTCAAGTTGGAACAACTGTTGAATCGCTTACTGGAAATTGAACCGAATAGTCCAACTTATTTGAATGCTTATGCCTATACCTTGGCACTGCAAAATCGACGTTTGGATGATGCACGGCATTATGTCGAACTAGCATTAGAATACACACCTGATCAGGCTTCGATTTTGGATACGCTGGGCTATATCACCTATTTGCAGAACGATTTCGAGACTTCAGCGCAAGTACTGGGTAAAGCCTACACATTAAGCAATAGTGTTTCGATAGGCGTACGATATGCCAAGGCCTTATATATGCAAGGAAAAATTGCAGAATTTAGCGCGGTGTTACAACAACTCAAACAAAAACATCCAAATGACCCGCAATTGGAACAACTAAATTCGTTACTGTTACCTGAACAAATGAAAAAGAGCTAATTGATTTTGATGCGTGTATTTTCCAAAGTCGGTCTGACCGTATTGACCAGCAGTGTTTTATTCCTTACGGGTTGTCAGCAATTTACCAAACCGCAAATTCCTGCGGAAAGTCCAAATGCTGCCGAACAGAATAATTTTAATTTGCAAGGCAAAATAGGTGTACGCACGCCACAACAGTCTGGGAGCGCCTTTTTTACTTGGCAGCAACAACAGCAAGAATTTGATATTGAGCTGAGTGGCATTCTGGGCGTAGGTAAAACCCAAATTACAGGCAAACCAGGCGCTGTGAGCTTGAACAGTGCCAAAACAGGGCTGATTCAAGCGGCAACACCTGAAGAACTACTGGAACAGGCAACAGGCTGGCAAGCACCGATTACCCATTTAGTGGATTGGGTGCAGGCGCGACCAGCTACCTTACAGGCACAAATCAACAAAGATGCCAGCAATCGTCCTCAACAAATCATTGAAGATGGCTGGCAAGTCGATCTCAGTTATAACGATACAGCTCAACTGCCGAATAAATTAGTTCTTAAACAAGAACTTGAATCTGGCAAAGAAAATCGTATTACAATGCTCATTCAAAACCGTTAATTCTGGCTGGCTATGATTCGCGTACCCTCTCCTGCAAAACTGAACTTGTTTTTACACATCACGGGACGTCGTGAAAATGGGTATCACGAGCTACAAAGTATTTTTCAGTTGATTGATTTATATGATTGGCTGGAATTTGAGCCCCTGCAGGAAGACCACATTCAGATTGATGGCTTAAATAACGTCGATCTTGAGCAAAATTTAATTTACAAAGCCACACAGATGCTGAAACCCTTTGCCCAGCATTTCACTGGCTTAAAGATTAAAATCGAGAAAAACATTCCCATGGGGGCTGGCTTGGGCGGCGGATCCTCGAATGCCGCGACGACCCTAATAGTGGTCAATCAACTTTGGCAATGTGGGTTAAGCATTGAACAACTGGCAGAACTGGGTGTGAAACTCGGTGCCGATGTACCTATTTTTGTCCATGGTCAAAATGCATGGGCAGAAGGCATTGGTGAACACTTAACATTCATAGACTTAGATCAAAAACAATACATTGTGCTTAAACCTGACTGTTTTATCAGCACTCAACTACTTTTTTCACAAAAAACATTGACAAGAAACACGAAGCCATCTAAATTCTGCGCCTATCAGATAAAGCCATCTGACTTTGGAAATAACTTTGAGCCTCTGGCAAGAAACTTATATCCTGAAGTCGATGAAGCGATGCAATATTTAGATCAGTTCGGTGTTGCAAAACTTACAGGTACAGGTGCTTGTGTTTTTACTGAAGTAACTGCTGAAATGCACGTTGATGAAATTCTTAAGCATTCGCCTTGTAAAGCTTACTTGGTCAATAGTTTAAATGAATCTCCATTGCGTCATTTTAAAGTTCAATAGGGGCGTCGCCAAGTGGTAAGGCAGCGGGTTTTGATCTCGCCATCCGTTGGTTCGAATCCAGCCGCCCCTGCCAATTTCACCTGTAGATGTATGTATTAGGGGCGTCGCCAAGTGGTAAGGCAGCGGGTTTTGATCTCGCCATCCGTTGGTTCGAATCCAGCCGCCCCTGCCATATACACACATCAAATTTAGGGGCGTCGCCAAGTGGTAAGGCAGCGGGTTTTGATCTCGCCATCCGTTGGTTCGAATCCAGCCGCCCCTGCCAATTTCAAGTTTTAAAAGACAGAATAGCGTTTTTGATCTTCTTGTCATTTCACCTTGACATGAATATGCAAAAATATTAAAATTCTGCCGCATTAGGGGCGTCGCCAAGTGGTAAGGCAGCGGGTTTTGATCTCGCCATCCGTTGGTTCGAATCCAGCCGCCCCTGCCATCTATTTTCAAACATACCAACCGCCAAGGGTGCTTCATGCCCAATCTTGTCGTTTTTAGTGGAACTGCTCATCCACAATTCGCTCAAAAAGTCGTAAGCCATTTGCACATTCCTTTAGGTGCAGCATCAGTTTCTACCTTCTCTGATGGTGAGATTGCTGTTGAAATCACTGAAAATGTTCGTGGTAAAGACGTATTTATCGTACAACCTACTTGCGCCCCTACTAATGATAACCTGATGGAAATCTTAGTAATGGCTGACGCATTACGTCGTGCAAGTGCTGGTCGTATTACTGCTGTCATTCCTTACTTCGGTTATGCGCGTCAAGACCGTCGTCCTCGTTCATCACGTGTTCCAATCACCGCAAAAGTTGTTGCAGATATGCTGACGACTGTTGGTATTGACCGTGTTGTAATGATTGACCTACACGCAGACCAAATCCAAGGTTTCTTCGATATCCCTGTAGACAACATCTACGGTACACCTGCATTGCTTGCTGACTTACGTCAACAGTCTCATGACAACCTAATGGTTGTTTCTCCAGACGTTGGTGGTGTAGTTCGTGCTCGAGCTGTTGCAAAACAAATGGGTGATATTGATCTTGCGATCATCGATAAACGTCGTCAAAAAGCGAATGAATCACAAGTGATGCATTTGATTGGTGATGTGAAGGGTCGTGACTGTGTCATTGTTGATGATATGGTCGATACAGCAGGTACGTTATGTAAAGCTGCTGATGCACTAAAAACATTTGGTGCACGCAAAGTGGTTGCCTATGCAACTCACCCTGTTCTTTCAGGCAAAGCCATTGAGAATTTGAAAAACTCTGTCATCGACGAACTCGTTGTAACAGATACAATTCCATTGTCTGAAGAAGCACAAGCACTTGGTAAGATTCGCCAAGTTTCGGTTGCCGGCATGGTTGCTGAAACAATTCGTCGTATTAACAACGAAGAATCTATTAGCGCAATGTTTGATTCTTATCTATAATATAGCGCTGAATTTTAAAAGCCCTGCCCAGTGCAGGGCTTTGTCTCACTAGGTCGGTCGCAGATCTAGTTTAATTAAACTTAAATTAAGGATGTCTATCATGGCAAACTTCGTATTAAACGCACAAGCACGTGAAGCAGCTAACCAAGGGAAAGGTGCGAGCCGCCGCCTTCGTCACGCTGCACAAGTTCCAGCAATCATCTACGGTGGCAACGCTGAACCTGTAGCTGTTACTTTAGAACTTCGTGAGCTTGTTAAAGCTTTAGAAAACAACGCTTTCTTTGAAGAAGTTGTTGAAATCAAAGTTGGCGACAAAGTTGAAAGCGTTAAAATCCAAGCGTTACAACGTCACCCAGCTAAAAACACTCCAATGCACGCTGACTTCAAACGCGCATAAGTGTTTAATGGTGTAAATTAGTGGCTAATATTTCGCTAATTGTTGGTTTGGGCAATCCTGGAAAGGAATATGCCCAAACCCGCCATAATGCAGGCTTCTGGTTTGTAGAACGCATTGCAGACAAATATGGCATTACATTAAAAAACGACCCTAAATTTCACGGAATCAGCGGTCGTGGTAATATCGAAGGTCAAGACGTCCGTCTGCTTTTACCAACAACCTTTATGAACCTTTCAGGCAAAAGTGTTGTTCCCTTCTGCAAATTTTATCAAGTCGCACCTGAAGCAATGTTAATTGCCCATGATGAGCTTGATATGAACCCTGGTGTGATTCGCCTGAAAACTGGCGGCGGTCATGGTGGTCATAATGGACTACGTGACATTGTTCCACATCTTGGTCCAAATTTTCATCGTCTGCGTATTGGTATTGGTCATCCTGGTTCAAAAGAACGTGTCTCTGGGCATGTGCTTAGCAAAGCGCCAAGCAGTGAACAAGGTTTAATGGATGATGCAATTGACCATGCACTCTCACGACTCAAGTTACTCGTGAATGGTGATATCCAGCAAGCAATGAATCAAATCAATGCTTATAAACCCAACTGAATTTATTTGAATTGTTGAACAATCCTTCTTGCCATGTTGCTCATTTCAGAGCAAAATGCGTTTTTTGCCGATTACTGGTTTTGTAAGAAGCGATTGATTTAACCATAAGATAACGGTCTTAGGTCCACTCAGGAGACGCTCGCCATGCTATCTCGTTTATTAAAATGCAAAATTCACCGCGCTGTAGTTACACATGCAGAACTTCACTACGAAGGTTCTTGTGCAATTGATGGTGTGTTAATGGATTTAGCTGGCATTCGTGAATACGAAGAAATCCATGTTTGGAACGTTACCAACGGTAAACGTTTCGCAACTTATGCGATTCGCGGTGAAGACAACTCTGGCATTATCTCTGTCAACGGCGGTGCTGCTCATCAAGCTGATGTTGGTGATCTTGTCATCATTGCAACATTCGGTGCGTTCACTGAAGCTGAAGCAAATGCGCACAAACCACGTTTAGTCTACGCGAACCCAGACAATACAGTAAATCACACTGCAAACTGTATTCCTGTGCAAGTGGCTTAAGATGCAGAAAAAGCTCGCAAATTGCGAGCTTTTTTATTTCCGAAAAATAACCAAGTTCTCCATCCTATAATTCTCCCCTCTTCCTCCAATTCATTGTCTTAGCAATTTAATTGCAAACCTTGTCAGAAATAATCATGACGCTTAAGTTACATGAAAAATCACATTTTCTGCAAATTAGCCTATAATGAGCCTACATCGCTTCAGGGCGGGGTGCAATTCCCCACCGGTGGTAATTTCAGTCGGATCATGATTTCTGCTGATTCAGCCCACGAGCGTGTAGTCTCAACCCTACATGCAGATTTGGTTCAAAGCCAAAGCCGACGGTATAGTCCGGATGAAAGAAGACGACGTCATCAACACCCTTCTTATTGCCTAAAGCACAGTAAGATGGTTTTGCTACGAGCCTATTTTCACATGTCCTGAAATGTTCAATCGTATTTTCAAGTTACGCGAGCGTTTCAATGTCTAGTTTAATTCAACCCGAAATCTTCTTTTCAGCCCTTCCCCCTGCTGAACAACGTATTCAACAAGCCTTAACCGATATCCGCCAAGGTAAACCTGTCTTGGTAATGGACGACTTTGATCGTGAAAATGAAGCCGATTTAATTATTGCTGCGGAAACATTAACGGTTGCGACCATGGCACGTATGATTCGTGATGGTTCAGGTATTGTCTGCCTTTGCATCACCAATGAACTCGCCGACCATTTAGAATTGCCACCAATGGTGAGTGATAACTCTAGCCAATTCAAAACTGCTTTCACCGTCACCATCGAGGCGGCTCAAGGAGTCACGACAGGCGTTTCTGCACAAGATCGTGTCACCACCATTCAAGCAGCAACCCGCACAGGTGCAGTTGCCAGTGACTTGAACCGCCCTGGTCATGTCTTTCCCTTACGCGCACGTGATGGTGGTGTACTTAGCCGCCGCGGGCATACTGAAGGAACCATTGATCTTGCCCGTTTGGCAGGATTGAAACCTGCGGGTGTGTTGTGTGAGTTAACCAATCCAGATGGCACCATGGCTTCTGGCATTCAAGTACTGGCTTATGCACAAACCCATCAGCTGACCGTAATTACCATTGAAGAATTGGTGCAATATCGCCTGGCTCATCAGATTTAAAATGAAATGCCTCAGTCACTGTGCTGAGGCATGCTCAAATGCTCATTGGTCCATTTTACTGCGCCACAAGCCCAATCCATACAGTGGCCAGTGATGCTTTGCTTTTAAGTGATAAAGAAGATAAGCAATGCCAACCAACACACAGGCACCTAGTGCTACAGGAAACAACAAGAAACTCCAGTCATAAGTCACATGAGGTGCCGATAAGAGAATCACCAAAGGATTCGCACCCGCTGGAGGATGGATACAACGAAAATATTGCATGCATGCAATTGCTGCACCGACTGAAAAGGCAATAGATAGATAACTCGCACCAAACCATTTCAAGAAACACAACCCAATCGCAGCCGAGATCAAATGCCCGAAAATGATGTTTCTGGGTTGTGCCAATGGGGATTGGGATGCCGCATAAAGCAAAACACAACTGGCACCAAAGGGAGCCATAATAAAAAGGTGACCACTCCAAGCGCCCAAACACAGCAAAACCAAAATGCTCAGACTACCGCCAATAAAACCCAGCAGAATCTCCCTCCCTGATGGTGTCGTAGAAAGTTTTTCTTTGCCTGTAAATATGCGCATTGATATCCCCCTGATGTTGTTTTCTTCAAGTCGATGGCTTAAAATCAAAATAGTACAGATCTGTACTATTTACAAGGAATAAATATAGATGTCAAAATCTGCACAGAAAATATTGGATACGGCAGAACACTTATTTAATCAGCATAGTTTTTCTGGGGTTGGTGTCGATTTAATTCGCGACCAATCGGGCTGTTCCAAAACCACCATGTATACCTATTACAGCAATAAACAACAGTTGGTGATTCAAGTCCTAAAAGCGCGAGATTTAAAGTTTAGACAAAGCCTGTCCACCTGTGTGCAAGGACACGATCAGCTTGATGCCATCCATAAAATTTATGATTGGCATATGGACTGGTTTCAAACAGATACTTTCAAAGGCTGTCTCTTTATTCGTGCAGTCGCAGAAAGTACTGCACAAGACCAAACTTTTGTAGAGATTGCGCAACAGCATAAAAGCTGGATCAAAAATTTAATTCACCAACAGGTGATGAGTTTTAAACATGCAGGTGAAATCACTGAATTAACTTATAACTTTCTAGAAGCATTGATCAGTCGTTTTCTAGTCGAAGGCTTTGATCTTGTTCAAGCAGAACAAAATAAAGCCTTATTGGATAAGTTAATCAAATGCTTAATCGATGAATGATACAACCCGATTAACTAATGCTAATGTAGATTCCATAGAGCGCCACAGCAATTAAAATCATCCCACAAAACGCCAATAGATGCTGATACATCTTGGAACGAGAAAAGCGGTTGAACATCAGATAGACAAAGGAGAGCGTGGCAAAATCAAGAGCAATCCAACTAAGCGTTAAAATACCCAGACTGAGGTTCAAATTCGGCGTAATCTGTACAAATTGCGGAAAGAAAGAGGCAAAGAAAATAATGTCTTTAGGGTTGGAAATCGCCACCAGAAAACCTTGCTTAAATCCACCATTGGCAACAGTGCTTGAAGCATTTTCAGCCCCTACATCCCCCTGCCAGACTTCTCTTAAAATCTGTATCCCCAGATAAATAATATACAGACAGCCTAGAATTTTAACGGCATTAAACCACTGCTCACTAATGGTCAGAAAACCTTTTAGAATTGCAATCGAAGCTGCTATCAGCACCAGAGAAGCAAGGTTGGTTCCAAAAATAGTCTGTAAAGCTCGTCGATAACCGCCTTTTAAACCTGCACTGGCAACCAAAAGCATCACGGGTCCAGGAGTGGCAATCATTATGATTACGGCAAAACAATATAAAAAATATTCAATATAATTCACAAGTCATTACTTTCTTTTATTCAAATTTCAATAGAGTGAAGAGATTAATCTTCTTCCTGATCACGCAATAAACTATGACTGATCCCATCTGCACGCAAAAATGCCAAATCATAACTTGCTGTTGCCAATGCCAACACACGTCGCTCAAACTCTTGCCACAACGCTTTCACTTGTTGCTCACTAATCCCTAAGCCACTTTCATTGGTAAAATTTTTGTTCTTTTCACAAATTTTGAGCGCATGATATAACTTGCGTCCTTTCGAGGCGTCTGGGCGTAAACGTACGCGCTTGGACAACAC
Organism: Acinetobacter kanungonis; assembly: GCF_009939195.1. Classification (GTDB taxonomy): domain Bacteria; phylum Pseudomonadota; class Gammaproteobacteria; order Pseudomonadales; family Moraxellaceae; genus Acinetobacter; species Acinetobacter kanungonis. The sequence goes on from NZ_JAACKC010000001.1 coordinate 673,840, forward strand.
AAAACCTTCCACATGACGTAAATCCGCAAAAGGCAACATCGGAACTAAAATCTGATCCAGTTGAGCATCTAATCGCAGCCAAACCGCGTGTTGTTGTTGAGCCGAATAGGTATTCCACTTAATCACTTCATGATTAAAACGACGACATCCCCGACAAACCGCATCACCAAAGACCGTAGAACAACGCCCTGCACACGGCGTCAGTGAAGCAATCCGACGATCATTACTCAAAATAAGCTCCTAAAATCAGCAAGATACAATCACAAAAACAATGCTTAAAGTTTTTAACAGCTATTAAAAACTGCTCAAGCATCATACCTTTTCTGACCGCATTAAAAAACCATAATTCTTGACGGGTTTTCTCGCATATTGCGGCAATTCGCGCTAAAATACGCGCCTTAAATTTTATCCTTCGTTTATATTTTGGAGTACTCCATGAACGCTACTGTAGAACAGCTTGCACCTGTAGAACAGCAAGCGACCTCTGGTTGGGTGGTTGCCGCACTTTATCAATTCAAAGAAGTTCAAGATCCTGCTGATCTACAACAACGACTTTTAGACTTGGTAAATTCTATCAACCTGTGTGGTACTCTGATTGTTGCAGGCGAAGGCATTAACGGTACGGTTGCGGGTGACCGTGCGGCGATTGATGCTGTACAGCAATTCCTTCTTAACGAAGGTTTTAACGCAATGGAATACAAAGAGTCGCATAGTGCTGACAAGCCATTCCGTAAAATGAAAATCAAACTGAAAAAAGAAATTGTTACGCTGGGCGTCGAAGTTAAGCCACGCGATTTAGTCGGTCATTACCTTGATCCTAAAGAATGGAATGAACTGATTGCACGTGATGACGTGATCCTGATTGATACACGTAACGATTACGAATTCAAAGCGGGTACTTTCAAAGGTGCGATTGATCCGCAAACTGAAACTTTCCGTGAATTCCCTGAATACGTAAAGCAAAATCTTGAGCAACATAAAGACAAGAAAATTGCGATGTTCTGTACGGGCGGCATTCGCTGTGAAAAATCTACTTCATTGCTTTTACAAGAAGGCTTTGAAGAGGTGTATCACCTTAAAGGCGGCATTCTCAAATACCTTGAAGAAACTCCTGCTGAAGAAAGCATGTGGGAAGGCGAATGTTTCGTATTTGATGGTCGTACTGCAGTTACTCACGGGGTCGAAGAAGGTCAAAACATTAAATGTCACGCCTGTGGCTGGCCTTTACTTCCTGCTGAAGTGGAAGAATCAAGTTATGAACATGGCGTATCTTGCAAATACTGCGTAGACAAAACAACTGACAAGCAAAAAGATGGCTTCCGTATGCGCCAATCGCAAATTGCTGCTGCAAAACGTAAGCGTCTATAATCGATCCTATCTCGTTTTCATGAGCCTCCCCCTGTGGAGGCTTTTTTATGATTAACCAACAGTAATCAACTACAAAACAATGCTTTACCCGATATTCAAATCCCACTAGGATAAGGCATCTTTCACTTTCATAAACGCCTATGAACCTGACAGACTGGATTATCTCCATCATGGAGCAACTGGGCTATCTTGGTATTGCCCTGCTGATGTTTTTGGACAATGTTTTTCCACCTGTCCCTTCTGAAATTATTATGCCTTCTGCGGGTTACTCTGCTTCTCAAGGTGAGCTGCTTCTCATCGGGGTCATCATTGCAGGCTGTATCGGTTCCTTAGTCGCTGCTGCGCTGTTGTACTGGATTGGCTATAAGTTTAATCACGAATCCATCTTTCGCTTTGTTGACCGCTACGGCAAATACTTTTTTATTAAAGCCTCCGATGTAAAAACTGCACTGGACTGGTTTGAACATTATGGACATCGGATTGTGTTTTTTGGACGTATGGTTCCCGCAGTACGTTCCTTAATCAGCATTCCAGCGGGTATGAGCCACATGCCTTTCTGGAAATTCATGTTTTATAGCAGCTTAGGAACCATCATTTGGACCAGTTTTTTGGCTTGCGTGGGCTTCTATTTCGGTGAAAATCAGGCGCTGATGCATCAAATTTTTAGCCAAGTCGGTTATGTGATGCTGGGTATTGCCCTAGTCATCGTTTTATGGCTTTTATATCGTCGACATCAGCGCAAATCACGTCGTTTTAAAAATTAAGCTATACACTTAAGGATTTACATGAAGCATTACCTCAAACATTTTGCAGCCGTCTACAGCATCGCTTTGGTGCTTTTGGTGGCGATTCTGATCTTTGGGCTTCATTTGGGTGGCATAACCCTGATTCCTGCATTAATTGCTTCCGCTTTCATTAGTGCAGCGCATTTCGTCAAAAAAGAACAACGCCTACCCAGTAGTGATGAAAAAATACAATTGGTTTGGGGCTGTAGCGCCATCGCGATCATCATTGCCAGTTTCTTTGTGTTTTTCTTGGTACTGATGAATCCAAATGCTGAACAGATTTTAAAAGCCGCGGATGAAGCTGGACTCGGTCTTTCTGCCGTGATCATGCTCTGTCTGATTGCTGTGCATGCTGCAATCTTTCATTTTACCTATGGTTGGTATGCTGCTTATCGTTTTAAGCAACTGCAATAGCTTCACATCCGATGCTGAAGATTATCATTATTTCAGCATGCTAAATTTGGTTTGGCTCGCTAGCATTTCTTCAGTGAGCCACTGTTTAAAAATAACTTTACGAGGATCATCCTCAAAAGGTGATGCCGAAAGCAAATAATACGCAGAGTCATCTTCACAGATTGGGGAAAGTATTTTAAGCATCTGAAAGCTCAATTCTTTTTCAATCATATAGACCGATGCAATTGTTGCGCCTAAGCCCGCCAAGCAAGCTTCTATACAAAGATAAAAATGCTCTAAGGATACTTTTTCATAGTCTTGTAACTGCACTTTCAAATGAGTGCTTAATTGAGTCCACATTTTGGCTCGAGAACCCTAAATAAACAATTGCTGCATCGGTTCCTCCTGATTTTGGTGCGCCACGCAGACCATGTACTCATCTGCTATCTTTTCGCTATACACCGCTTTGCCCCAATCAAAATCATTGCGCCTAAATGCCAAATCAATATGCTGTGCTTTGAAATCAGGGTTGCCCCCGCCTGTCAATAAACTAATCTCAATCTCAGGATAGCGCTGTTTAAACTGAACCATACGTGGAATCAACCATTTCATTGCAATCGTTGGTTCGCAAGACAAAATTAGCGGCTGCTTGCCGTGATCCTGCTTTTGAAGCTGCTGCAAACACTGATCGATTTGCGGAAAAACTTGTTCGCAACATGCCAATAGTGCTCTACCCTCCACCGTCAGCTGTAACTTTTTCCCTTCGCGAACGAATAAAGCGCAGCCTAATGCATCTTCTAAGTTTTTTAATTGTTTACTGACCGCACCTTGGGTCACAAATAACTTTTCTGCGGCAACAGTAACACTCTCATGGCGCGCGATATAATAAAAAAACTTGAGGGAATTCAGTGATAATCGCTCAATCATTCCAAAAACTCATCAATCTAGAAGAAATAAAGTCGATTTTAAATATAGCAAATATATGAAAAATATATAAATCCTTTAGTTCTCTTCCCAAAAGGATCAATGAGTGAATGAAATCATAGCAATTGCAATGATCACGGTACTGGCTGTGATTAGCCCTGGGGCAGACTTTGCACTGGTCAGCCGTAATAGTTATTTATATGGTCGCCATAGTGGTCTTTATACCGCTTATGGCATTGCCTGTGCGGTATGGATCCACATTGGCTATAGCGTGTTCGGTCTGAGTGTTTTAAAACACTATCTGCCAAATCTTCTCAGTATTATTCAGTATGTTGGTGCGCTGTATCTAATCTATATCGGTTATAAAACCTTTATCCAGCTTCCTGTTGTTGAACAGTCGGCAGTGAGCTTCGTCCAGCGCAAGCAAGCTTTCAGGCAAGGATTTCTCACCAATAGTTTAAATCCGAAAACCACCTTATTTGTCATGAGCATCTTCGCGCAGTTACTCTCAAACCAAAATCAGATGCTCAGCTTAATCGGATATGGCGTTTTTATATCTGCCAGCCATCTAATCTGGTTTATGCTGGTTGCTTACTTTTGCTCTACGCCTGCCATTAGAAATCAGATCCTGCGACAACAAAAGATGATTAACCGACTAATCGGAGCAATTCTCAGTTGCTTAGGACTGGGCTTGTTGCTGATCTAATCCGAAATCATTTAGTCAAAACCCGAGCATAAAATTTTGAGATAAAAAAACGTCCACGAGGGACGTTTTTTTATCTTTCAATAGATCATACATGCCACGAAGCATGGCATCATGAGTCTTATGCCGGTGTATGGTACATCAGATAAAGTTCATTTAAGTTGTCTGGAATTTCTTCCGCCAACTCATCCATCAATTGACCATTGCGACGGAAAGATTCCATTTGTGGATCTTCTTCATCAATACCACTGAACACCATAATTGGTAAAGTTAAATCTACCAATTGCTCTTCATACTCTGGCGCAAACCATGCATCTTCGTTTAAGAACATTGCGTCGACAAAGCCAACACTCCAGTCACCTAAACTTGATTCAACGTCGGCTTCTTCAATTTCAAAAGGAAACTCAATACCTTCTTCATTGGCCAAATTCTGACGGATACTGTCCAACCAAGATTTTACTTGTGCAATAATTTCAGCAGGAACTTTTTTCTGATTGCCTTCAAAAAGCTCATCTAACCAACGATCAAATTGCGGACCAACAGCAATTGCACATAAGAAACCATGAGTCGCCGCAAAATCTAGACCATACTCATTTTGGTCACCATCTAGATATTCACTCAATAGGTCTAAATCTAAAGCACTCATTTCATATCCAAGTTTAAAATTATAAGACGTAGCATAACACTTTCAACACACGATTCTTATCGTGAGTTTCAATCATCCTCATCATCAAAGTCGTCATCATCGTCTATATCATAATCAAAATCTTTTAACTCGCGCTCTAAACGGCGTTGTGCGAGTAAGTCATCGATCAAGCGACGTTTTTCCAGCGACTCTTTCGCGCTAATTTTGCCTGATGCCTCGTCAAAATTGACGTCATCATCACCGTAGTTATCATCTAATTCAAAATCTGTTGAAGACACTCAAACTACCTCAGAATAAAAATATAATGGGTCTAGGCGCTATTTATCCTGCTTCAGAATCCTTGTCAAGATTTATTTAAATTTATCCCATTTAATTTGAATTTTGGTCTTTATTTTTAACCATTTTTTATGGCATGATATAATCCACCTTGCGTCTTTCTGTTTTTCGGTATTTTTAATATCAAATTCTTACATTTTGATGTGGATTTTAAACTGACGAGCGCAAGGGATGAACTTGAAAATAACAATTTCACCCCCATCTTTATCACTGAATTTAAATTAAATATTTTATCAGGCAGCTTAACGGCTGATTATTCCTGATGAGATACGTTGCAGTTTACAGATTAAATATTTGAAGCGAACTGAGCTATCCAGCGCAGTTTTCACCATCACAGATTCAACCAAGAGTAAGCAAAGATGAGCGATATGACTTCCCCTACTTCGCAAGTAGCGGCTCTGATTAGCCGAGGCAAAGAGCAAGGTTACTTAACTTATGCCGAGGTTAACGATCATCTCCCAGACTCGATCACTGAAAGCGAACAGATTGAAGACATTATTCAAATGCTTCAAGACGTTGGTATTCCTGTACACGAACGTGCACCTGAATCTGACGATACAATGTTCGAAGACAATGCAGAAGCTGCGGATGAAGTTGCTGAAGAAGAAGCGGCTGCCGTTCTTGCATCTGTAGAAAACGAACCTGGTCGTACCACAGACCCAGTACGTATGTACATGCGTGAAATGGGTACAGTAGAACTTTTAACCCGTGAGGGTGAAATTAGCATTGCGAAACGTATTGAAGAAGGTATTCGCGATGTTCTGCATTCTATTGCCTACTGGCCAAATGCAGTTGAAGTGGTTTTACAAGAATATAATGATTACCAAGAAGGCGAACGCCGCCTTGCAGATATTTTATCAGGCTACTTAGACCCTGAAACTGACGATGACATTCCAGAAGTTCTGGAAGATGAATCTGAAGAAATTGAAGAAGATGAAGAGTCTTCAAGCAAGACAACCAAAGATGTAAAACTGGATGACGACGATGAAGAAGAAGAATCTGAAGGCGATGACGACTCTGAAGGTGATTCAGGTCCAGATCCAGAAGTTGCCAAAGTTCGTTTTGAAGAATTAGAAGCGGCTTGGAACCAAACCAAATCTGTGATTGCCAAACATGGTCGCAATAGTGATGAAGCGAAAGCTGCACTTGAAGCCCTTGCAACCGTGTTCATGATGTTCAAATTTACCCCTCGTTTATTTGATATCATTTCTGAAATGATTCGCGGTACCCACGACCAAATCCGTACTTCAGAACGTGAAGTGATGCGTTATGCCGTGCGTCGTGGTCGTATGGATCGTACTCAATTCCGTACATCGTTCCCTGGTCAAGAATCTAATCCAGCTTGGTTAGACGAACAAATTGCCAAAGCGCCTGCTGAGCACAAAGCCCATTTAGAAAAAGTACGTCCAGACGTGCTTGCCTTCCAGCAAAAAATTGCCGATATCGAAAAAGAATTGGGCTTGAATGTTAAAGACATTAAAGACATTTCTAAACGTATGGCTGTGGGTGAAGCGAAAGCACGCCGCGCGAAAAAGGAAATGGTTGAAGCCAACTTACGTTTGGTAATTTCGATTGCGAAAAAATACACTAACCGTGGCTTACAGTTCTTGGACTTGATTCAAGAAGGTAACATTGGCTTGATGAAAGCGGTAGACAAGTTTGAATACCGTCGTGGTTATAAGTTCTCGACTTATGCAACATGGTGGATTCGTCAGGCGATTACCCGTTCGATTGCAGACCAAGCGCGCACCATCCGTATTCCAGTACACATGATCGAAACCATCAACAAGATCAACCGTGTATCGCGTCAACTTCTTCAAGAAATGGGTCGTGAGCCTACGCCTGAAGAATTAGGCGAACGTTTGGAAATGGACGAAGTTAAAGTGCGTAAAGTACTTAAAATTGCCAAAGAGCCGATTTCGATGGAAACACCTATTGGTGATGATGAAGATTCGCATTTGGGTGACTTCATTGAAGACAGCAACATCACTTCTCCAGTCGATGCTGCAACTTCAGAAGGCCTGAAAGAAGCGACTCGCGAAGTCCTTGAAAACTTGACTGAACGTGAAGCGAAAGTCTTAAAAATGCGTTTTGGTATTGACATGCCGACTGACCATACTTTGGAAGAAGTAGGTAAACAGTTTGATGTAACACGTGAACGTATTCGTCAGATTGAAGCTAAAGCACTACGTAAATTGCGTCATCCATCTCGTTCTGAACACCTACGTTCATTCCTTGAAAATGACTAAGACCACATGATGCACATGGGGGCTTGAAAATTATGCAAGTACCTCCATTATGTATCAATGAGAAACACAACGCCTGCACTCTCGCAGGCGTTTGAAATAAGGGGGCTACAATGTTAGACCGTACACCATCCCGCGAACTTCAAGAACATCTTTGGGTTTTCCCAATGGATTACCCAATTAAATTAATTGGGGAAGCAGGTGCTGAGTTACGCGTTGCAGTCGTTGAAATTCTAGTGAAGCATTTTCCTGAGTTCGATGGCGAGAGCTTACGTGTGCAACCGTCACGTACTGGAAAATACCATTCGTTGACTGCACAACTCCGTTTCGAAGAACTCGAACAAGTTCATGCACTGTATGCAGATTTAGCGGCTTGCCCGCTGATTAAAACTGCACTTTAAGCACTCAAAAAAACACGCGATCTGCGTGTTTTTTTTACGCCTAAAGACTCCCCAATTCAGAGAATTTCCCCCTATCCCGCTTCGCTCAGCATATAATTCAAATCACACTCACCTATTGTTAAGGATGCTGTCGACGTGACTGATGCTGTAACCCAACCTACCTTAATCATTCGTCAATTTAATCAGCTTACCCCTTATGCAGACCGCTTTCAGGACATGAAACAGTTTACTGAACAACGTGATGCAGATACTCCTGACGAATTGTGGTTACTACAACATCCCGATGTGCTGACCCAAGGTCAGGCAGGTAAACCCGAACACATCTTGGTGCCTTCACATATTCCTGTAGTGCAGACCGACCGTGGGGGTCAAGTCACTTGGCATGGACCTGGTCAACTGGTCGCTTATTTCATGTTTGATCTCAATCGTCTGGGCTGGAATGTCCGCACATTGGTGTCTTATGCTGAAAACCTGATGATTGAACTTCTGAAGAAATACGGAATTGAAGCCTATGCCAAACCTGATGCACCAGGCGTTTATGTGAATGGGCGCAAGATTGGCTCTTTAGGATTTAAAATTCGTCGCGGGCGTAGTTATCACGGACTGGCACTGAATATTAATTGTGACTTAACTGGTTTTCACACCATCAACCCTTGCGGTTATGCAGGCTTAGAAATGGTGCGCATTCACGATCTGATTGAACAGAACCCACCAAGTTTTGAAAACTTATGCGCCGATATCATTGAAACTTTAGAAAACAGCGGGTACTTTAATAAAGTTCAAATTGTTCAACAATAAGCACTTTACTTTTAACAGTAAAATAAATTAGAGTATTCACTCTAAATAAAATAATAGATTCAGAAACAAAGGGATAAGCAAGTGATTTTAAACAAATCAGTAAAACCTGCTTTACAACTCGCCTATGTCAAACTCATGATGGATGTGATTGGCAGAGGCTTGGTGATGGCAAGTCAGGTGGATGATGAAATTAAGCAGGAAGTTGCCAAATTCCCTGCCAATTTCATTTTGTCCATGAAGGTATTTCCCCATGGTCCTGCCTTTATTGCCCAAGTGACAGATCAGCATCAGTTAGTGCTGTTAAATGACACTGAACAAAAGCCTGATCTCACTATTACCTTTAAGCACCTGAGTCATGCCTTTCTGGTATTTTCTTTCCAAGAAAGCACCGCGCAAGCCTTTGCCAATGACCGTATGATTGCTGATGGTGACTTGTCTTATGCCATTCGTTTAGTCCGCTGTCTGAACAAAATGGAATCCCTGATTTTACCGAAATTACTGGCTGAACTTGCAGTCAAACAATATCCTCACGAACTTAGCCTAAAAGAAAAACTGACAGGCGCAGCCAACATTTATCTTAAAGTGGCTCAATCATATTTCAAACGGAGTGCATAACATGGCAAAGCCTTATTACGAATTTTTTTGCCCAGTCAAAGTCATCGCAGGCAATGCAGCGTTAGAACACATCCCTTTTGAACTAGCTACACTCGGCTCCAAACGCCCAATGATCATCACCGATAAAGGCGTACGCAGTAACCAGTTACTGGCACCCATTGAAGCAGCCTTTGAATCCACTGATGCCGTAATTGGCTGTATTTTTGATGATGTTCCACCCGATTCAAGTTTGGATACCGTACGTCAAGCCGCAGCTTTGTATCGTGAAAACCAGTGTGATGCGATTATTGCTGTGGGTGGCGGCTCAGTCATTGACACTTCTAAAGCCACCAATATTTTGGTCAGTGAAGGTGGTGATGATCTATTACAGTATTCTGGTGCACACAACCTACCGAAACCATTAAAGCCATTTTTTGTGATTCCTACCACTTCTGGGACAGGTTCTGAAGTAACCATGGTGGCAGTCGTTTCGGATAAAGCTAAAAATGTAAAAATGGCATTTGCTTCATATTATCTGATGCCACATGCCGCGATTCTTGACCCACGTATGACGCTCACATTACCACCGCATTTAACTGCCATGACTGCGATGGATGCTCTAACCCATGCGGTAGAAGCTTATACCTGTTTGGCCGCGAATCCGATCAGTGATGCCTATGCGACAGCAGCAATCAAAAAAATCAGCGGCAATTTGTTTAATGTCTTAGACAATCCGAACGATTCACAAGGTCGTTTGGAATTGGCACAAGCATCTACCATGGCGGGCATTGCCTTCTCGAATTCTATGGTCGGTTTGGTGCACTCTCTAGGACATGCACTCGGAGCTGTTGCACATCTGCCGCATGGACTTTGCATGAACCTGTTCCTGCCGTATGTGCTGGAATACAACAAAGAAGTGAATGGCGACAAAATTGCTGATTTATTACTGCCGCTTGCAGGTGCTGACATTTACGCACAAACACCAGCACATTTAAGAGCCAATAAAGCCATCACGACGATTCAAGCTATGCGTGATCGCCTGTTTAGCTTGACCAAATTGCCAAGAACCTTGCAAGAAACAGGTAAAGTGACTGAAGCTCAACTCGATGAAGTAGCTGAAAAGGCCTTAAATGATGGATCGATCATTTACAATCCGAAAGAAGCAACCATCGAAGACTTGAGAGCCATTCTGCAAAAAGCATGGTAAATGTGAACTGAAATTTAAAGCCTGATGTGCAAACATCAGGCTTTTTCATGAATGACACAATAGTCATCGTTTTTTTACCATTTTGGCAGAGAATTTGCTAAAAAATTCTACAAAATTACTGACAAGTGACATCAATTTAGGATAGATTGGCGCACTTTTATTTTATTCGTAGGGGGGATCGTTCGTCTCAAACGATCCTTATAAACATGACTGATCCTTGATCAACGATTAAGAGGACAACGCCGTTGACAAATATCTCTGGGACTCAATCGGCAGCGAAACTGCAAAAAAACCTTGGATTCTGGCACATTGTCATTATTGGTTTGGCTTACATCCAACCGATGACCTTGTTTGATACGTTTGGTTTAGTATCTGAAGAAAGCCATTACCATGTTCCGACCTCTTATATTATTGCCCTGATTGCAATTTTATTTACCTCCATTAGCTATGGGCATATGATCCGTCGCTACCCATCTTCGGGTTCAGCATATACCTATGCGCAGAAATCAATTCATCCGAATGTTGGTTTCATGGTGGGCTGGTCATCATGGTTAGACTACCTCTTATCACCAATGGTCAATATTGTCTTGGCGGTGATTTACTTAGAGGCTTTATTCCCTGGTGTAAACCACTGGGTCTGGGTCTTGGGTCTAACTGCACTGATGACAGGGGTAAACCTACGTGGTGCACGCTTCGTTGCTAACTTTAACAGTCTGATTGTTTTCGTTCAGCTAGGTGTAATTGCATACTTTACATGGATGGTATATCAATTACTTGCCGCTGGTGTGAATGCAGATGGCACATTGGTGAATGCCAAGTACCAACTTTGGAGTCTTGAACCATTTTGGAACGAGATGACCACTATTGGTGCATTAATCACAGGTGCAACTTTACTCTGCTTCTCGTTCACTGGTTTTGACTCATTAAGTTCATTGGCTGAAGAAACCAAAGATACTGAAAAGACGCTGCCGAAAGCCATTTTTATGACGGCACTATTTGCTGGTGTGATCTTCATTATCAGCACTTATTTCATGCAAATTTACTTCCCGAACGACCCTACAACTTACTTTGAAGATGTTGCTGCAACTCAGCCAGACATCTTGCAAGCAGTCGGTGGTGTCGCTTTCAAAACAATCGTATTGTATTTTGCAATTGTGACGGTAATGGCTTCGGGGATTTCAGCACATGCTGGCGTATCACGCTTGATGTATGTCATGGGTCGTGATGGTGTCATTAACAAGAAGATCTTCGGTCATATTAGCCCAAGAACGTATACACCATCGTACAACATTTTAATTGTTGGTTTGGTTGCACTGACTGCGGGCTTTATGGATCTCGACATCGTGATCTCAATGATTAGTTTCGGTGCCTTGACTGCCTTTACTTTTGTTAACTTGTCCGTGATTTCACGTTATGCCCTACGTGACGGTCGCACTAAAAATGCAAAAGAAATCATCAACTTTGTTGTAATTCCGATGCTAGGCTTTCTCAGTATTTTCGCCATGTGGCTTGAAATTGAAGAAACGGCATTGAAATATGGCTTATGGTGGGCGATGTTTGGTATTTTATACTTAGGTTATAAGACCAAAGGCTTTAAACAGCCAGCGCCACAACACAATGAATTTGATGATCATCATCATTAATTTTCATGCCTAAAAAAAGACGCTTGATGCGTCTTTTTTTATTTCAGCTTATGCAGAAAACTTCTTGGTGATGCTGGCGATACGCTGTGCATAGACTTTTGCTGTGTCCAAATCACCTGATGGAATTTCTTCCACGCTAGCATCCGAAGGCGTTTGTACCAATAAACCGACAGAGCCACCTAAATTATTCACATCTTCGCGAGTTGCCGATTTACTGTTTGCAGGTAATAAACCTAAGCTCACCCAAATACCGCCATGCTGTGAAGCCAGAGTCTGTAGCTGAATAAGCGTGACTTGCTTATCACCATTCAAACTGGCGCTGTTGGTAAAGCCACCAAAAATTTTATCTTGCCATGCACGGTTAAACCATTTTTTCGAGCTTGCATCTGCAAACTTTTTAAATTGCCAAGGTGCCGTACCCATATAAGTCGGTGCACCAAAGACAATTGCATCAGATTGATCTAAGGTTTGCCAATCTTGTTCTTGAATATCACCATTCGCATCAATTTCGATGAGATTCGCGGCAATTTCTTGTGCAAATGTTTGAGCAATTACTTTGGTATGCCCGTAACCTGAAAAATATACTACTGAAATATTGGACATTTTGTTTTCCTGCTTATGCATTCGATTAGGTCGAAACCTAAGGCTCACTGTGATTCATTAAAAGATCACACCACATGAATTCATGATACACTTATGAAACCTAGTATCAATTAGTTACCACTTGGTAACTGGTCTAGAATCCATGTGAAATGATGCTTAATTCTCAACATGAGGCAGAGCTAAAATGAATAACCCAATGAAATTCAACATCTTTCATCCAAACTGCCCTGCACGGCTTTTTTTTGAAAAATTTGCAGACAAATGGATTTTATTAATTGTGTACACTCTTGATCAGGAGTCACAACATTTCAATGAGTTGAAAAAGAATATTCTCGGGATTTCTCCCAAAGTGCTGTCACAAAAGTTAAAAATACTCGAACGTGATGGTTTTTTGACACGCACCATTCACGAAGACAATATCATTCGAGTGGAATATGCACTGACTGAAATTGGCAAAGATTTTGCCCAAAATGCCTATCAACTCAAAGATTGGGTCGAAGCAAATATAGAAAAAGTGATAGATTCTAGAACTGGATTTGACGAGCGCCAAGAAAAAAAAGAGCCAGCTTAAACTGACTCTCTAGAATAGCTTATTCTGCTGCCAATTGTTGGAAGCCTTGTTGACGCCATGCTTCATATACAATTACGGCTGTGGCATTCGACAAATTCAAACTACGTGAATTCGCTGCCATCGGTAAGCGAATCCAATGCTTTTGTGGGAACATTAAACGCACATGCTCAGGTAAACCACGTGTTTCTGGTCCCATCAACAAGGCAATTGGACGGTTCAAATCTGAGGTATGCGGCGTTTCAGTGCCCTTGGTCGTTAAAGGATACACTGCATCTCGATCTACGCCTTGTGCAGCTAAAAATTCAAGACATAGTTCAATATTGTCCCAAATTTGCATGCGTGCCCATTCATGATAATCCAAACCCGCACGCTTCAATTTTTTATCATCCAATTCAAAACCCAATGGCTTGATCAGATGTAGCTGCGCTCCAGTATTGGCACATAAACGAATGATATTGCCTGTATTAGCAGGAATTTCAGGCTCGTATAAAACAACATGGATCACAACACTTCTCAACTTAGTAATTTTGCTATTTGGTAGATAAACAGTTCATGCTCAGAACAATTCAATCTCCAATCCATAGCAGTTAGGATGAAACAATGGCTAGCACTTTACTGCCATTGTAATTGTTCACGTAAACTCACCACTTCACCAATGATGGTTAAAGTCGGTGCTTGAATATGATGTTCGCTGACTTTGCTGGCAATATCCGCCAAAGTTCCAACCACCACCTGTTGCTCAGGTGTTGTCCCTTTAGAAATTAAAGCAACTGGCATATTTGAGCGTTGTCCATGGGCGATGAGTTGTTGGCAGGTATTTTCTAGACCGACCAAGCCCATGTATAACACCAAGGTCTGATTCTCATACACCAATTCATTCCAAGGCAGCTCTGGCGAGCCTTCTTTGAGATGTCCTGTCAAGAATCGAACACTTTGCGCATAATCACGATGTGTTAAAGGAATGCCCGCATAAGCTGAACAGCCCGATGCTGCGGTAATCCCTGGCACAACTTGGAACGTAATACCAGCGTCAAACAACTCTTGAATTTCTTCACCACCACGTCCAAAGATAAACGGATCTCCACCTTTCAGACGACAAACCCGTTTGCCTTGACTGGCGTACTTGACCAATAAAGCATTAATGCCTTCTTGCGGTACAGCATGATTTGAACGCGCTTTACCGACATAAATTTTTTCTGCATCACGGCGACATAAATCCATAATCGGCTGAGAGACCAGACGATCATAAATCACCACATCCGCTTGTTGCATCAGGCGTAATGCTTTTAAAGTCAAAAGCTCAGGATCGCCCGGACCAGCACCAACCAAATAGACCTCACCTTGCGGCGTTTTCCATTCTTTCAGCGCCTGTTCAATCAGTTGATCTGCTGCATCTTCATTCCCATTAAACACCTGCTCTTTGAGTGGACTGGCATACAAGTCTTCCCAAAAAATACGGCGCTGGTCAGGATTGGCAATTTTCTCTTTGACCTTGGCACGCCATTTACCCGAAAACTCAGCGAGTTTGCCCATGCCATGCGGAATCAAGGTTTCCAGTTGAGTTCGAATTTGGCGAGATAAAACAGGAGATGTACCATTACTCGCCACCGAAAGAATTAAGGGCGAACGGTCAATAATGGCAGGTACCATAAAACGACAATGTGGAGGATCATCGACACTGTTGACCAGTACCTTTTCAGCTTCACAGACTTCAAACACCTGCTGATTGACTGCACGATCATTGGTCGCTGCAATCACAAGTCGATAGTCACGTAAATTCAACGGTATCTTAAACGCTTCAGCCAAATACTGACCTTGGGTTTGTTCAACCAAAGCCAACAAATCTGCTTCAATTTCAGGAGCAATTACATGCAGTACTGCCCCTGCTTTGGCTAACAAAACTGCCTTGCGATAGGCAATGTGCCCACCGCCGACAATCAGACAAAGTTGCTGTTGCAGCTTCAAAGAGATTGGAAATATCTCCACGGAATACCTCTAAAATTTGTATCTGATCGTCTTCAAGCAATTTTCGTGCACAAAATGCACATACATCATCAATTAATCGATGTATTCCACGCCACCCATATACGGACGAAGAACTTCTGGAATCTCAATCGAACCATCAGCACGTTGATAGTTTTCCATCACGGCCAATAAAGTACGACCCACTGCGAGACCAGAACCATTTAGGGTATGTACAAACTCAGTCTTCTTCTGATCGGCACGGTAACGTGCTTTCATACGACGCGCTTGGAAATCCCACATATTTGAGCATGAAGAAATTTCACGATAGGTATTTTGACTTGGCACCCAAACTTCTAGATCGTAAGTTTTGGCTGCACCAAAGCCCATATCACCACCACACAAAGTGATTTTACGGTAAGGTAAGCCGAGCGCTTGCAAAATACCTTCCGCATGACCCGTCAACTCTTCCAAGGCTTGCATTGAGTCTTCTGGTTTAACAATTTGCACCATCTCAACTTTATCAAATTGATGTTGGCGAATTAAACCACGCGTATCACGACCATAAGAACCTGCTTCACTACGGAAACATGGGGTATGCGCAGCATATTTTAAGGGTAAGCGATCAGCATCGATAATTTCGTCGCGCACAAAGTTCGTGACTGGTACTTCAGCGGTCGGGATCAAATAATATTCTTTCTCACCCTGTAATTTGAACAAATCTTCTTCAAATTTAGGCAGTTGACCTGTACCACGTAAAGAGTCTGCATTGACTAAATAGGGTACATACGCTTCGGTGTAGCCATTTTTAAGAGTATGTGTATCCAACATAAACTGGGTTAAAGCACGTTGTAAACGCGCTAAAGGTCCTTTTAGAACGCTAAAACGTGAACCTGTGAGTTTGGTTGCTGTTTCAAACTCTAAACCACCCATCCATTCGCCAAGATCGGTATGATCCTTGATCTCGAAGTCAAAGCTACGTGGTGTGCCCCATGTGTAAACTTCAACATTATCACTCTCATCTTTACCTTCAGGTACAGACTCGTGCGGCATATTTGGAATTGAAAGCAGTTTCGCTTCGAGTTCAGCTTGTAATTCAGCTAAAGCCACTTCCGCAGCTTTAATTTCATCACCAATTGCCGCCATACGCGTCATGATTTCGGACGCATCGCCACCCGCTTTTTTAATTTGACCAACTTGTTTCGCGCCCGCATTACGCTCAGCTTGTAAAGCCTCAGTTTTGGACTGTAAATCTTTACGGCGAGCTTCTAATGATGCCCACTCGGCTACATCCAATTGAATGCCGCGTTTTGCCAAGGCTAAATTTACAGCCTCAATATTTGTTCTGATTAATTTCGGGTCGATCATAGCCAGTCTTTGGGAAAGAAAAAAACTGGCTATAGTGTAAGCTGTTCATACCAAAAAATACAGTCAGCAACGCTCAAGCACGACTACATTCAGGCAATAATCCATCAATTACACTGATGCTTCTGAAGATTAATGCTCAGGATATTGTGGCAAACTCGGTAAATATTCTGGACGTACAAATTTTTTCAAGCTGTAGTATGGCAATGTGAGTTCAGTCATGCCTTCTGCATAAGAGGCAAGCTCATACAATGGATACACGAATACCAAACCATTCGCCCCATAATAGAAATTGTCGCTTAGTTGCAACTTCGCTTTTTCAATATTATGTTCTTGTAACCAATTCAAATTATTGTCATACAGTGCATCGAGTACTTGTGCATCTGTCCCTTTCACCAAGATATCTTGCAAGGCTAAACGCTTTTTTTGTTTCAAATCGAAATTCACAAATTCTTGATGATACATCCCGTGTGCCGCCCCTGCGGAATAGCTATAACTCTGCATGGCAAAGGTTGCGAAATTATCATTCTGCCCGACATAGCGAACATAGGTTGAACTTTGATTCAGGCTGGGCTGTGCATCATCATCCAAACGTACTTTTTGATTCGGTTGATCCGAAAATGCAATCGGGTCTGTTTTTTTAATCCGATCCATAAAATACTGGTCAATCCATTTCAAATTAGTTTCAACCGTTTGGATATCGTATTGCGTACAACCTTCTGCTTCACAGGCTTCAGGCTTCGCTAACTTTACAGGAACGACTTTTGCCTGAATTGCAGGAATCACCTGTTCCGCTTTTGCTTCAGTATTGGTGGTTTTCGCTTCTGCGGATTGTTGCGACGCATCTCTCGGCTGACAACCTGCAAATAACACCACTGAACAGAACAGCGGTAAAACCCAATATCGTTGTTTTAATTGGAAAGTATTCATAAATAAACCTTGTATGCAATGTCTTCAAGCAATTCTTTTCACTATACAAAGTCTGACTTTAAGATGAAATTACAAAATGTAGCCCAATCCTATAGACCACACATTAAAATGAATATTTCAATCGGACTCATTTTTCGTTATCCACATAAAAAATGCAGCGCTTAGGCTGCATTTTTATTACTCTTGATTTTAATGAAGATTTTTAGACTTATTGATCAATAATGTCCGTGCCTTTCGGTGGGGTAAAATTAAAGGTTGATGCTGGAATTGACGCATTCACTTTGACATTATTAAATTTTACATACGTGGTTTGACCCAATGAATCTTGTAAAATCATTAAATTTGGAGCCTTATTCACACCAAAACTAATGGTCAAGCTTTGGAAGGCACCGTCATCACTTTTTGGGTAAAGGGTGTAATAGGTTTTGCCTTTATTCGGTTGCGTCACACGATAAGACTGCATAATCTGGCTCGTATTGCCCGATAACAATAACGCAGGCGTATTTGCAACTTGCTCATCTAGGCTTTGACGAACAGCTTGTTGTAAGTCTGGATCATAAATCCACACTGTTTTTCCAGAGGTCACAATCGTCTGTTTTGCAGGAGTAGTCGTTTCCCAATAAAACTTACCAGGACGCGCGACTTTCATAGTGCCTTTAAAGGTCTGATTCATGTGTTGCGCAGTCAAACCTTTTTTCTGTGTTGCTTTTGTAGCGCCAGATGTTTTCGTTGTTTGCTCAAAATTAGCCGATAAACTTTGAATACCACTTAACTGCTTCACTAAGTTTGCAGTTGCTTGTTGCTCCGATGCCGCGACTGGGGCTGCAAAAACAGTAGTACTCATCATCGGGGCTAAAGTTACTGCACCCAATGCCATAGCACATGTGGTTTTACGAAGCATATTCATGTCAATCACCTTTCTAATTTGCTATTTCGCAATCTATTGAAAGGCACATATTAAACCAATTCTAGTTGCTAATAATTGAGAATATAAGAAGATTTGTATATTTATTCAGGTTAAATGTAGTAAACCATCCATCATGATGAAGACTTTATATTTATATTTTATGCAAAAAAGCCCCTGAATTTCAGGGGCTTTTCTGCTTGAGCTACTAAGAGGATAAATGCCTATTTGAGCTACTAAGAAGTTAAATTCCTATTTCCACTGCCAACCGACCGCAGCACCTGCACCAAAGTCACCTTCACTATTGAATGTCACAGCTGCTTTATAGACATACTTGTTATTCTCAGTCACACCACTCATACCGAAGGCATAACCTTGTTCACCTTCCCACATACCCACACCAGTGCTGAACATACTCATACCTGCTTCAGTGGGTTGAGGTAAGGAAGCAATCGCAATACTGGATGCGACCGCAGCATAAGTTTTGTCTTCTAAATTTCTCATGTCTCTATTCAATGCATCTACACGACTGTCTGTATATGCTTTCGCATCATTCAGAGTTTGTTGTCCAACTTGATCAACATAAGCTTTTGCTTCATTTAAAGTAACGGTATCTGCTGCTGCCAGAGTCTCAGCTGTTACACCATTCGTTCCATCTGTACCTTTTAAACTAGCTATCCAAGCAGCTAAATTCTCAGCGGCTGTTTTGTTTGAGTCAGGCGAAAAACTTCCTGTATCAACTGCAGCTTGATAAGCACTAACTCCATTTGTACCTGTTGCACCAGTTTCACCTTTTAAGCTTTCTACCCAAGCAGCAACTCCTTTTTCTGAATCAAAACCATTTTCTATTGCAATTTCATAGGCACTTTTACCATCCGCACCAGTTTCACCTTGTGGTCCTTGCGCTCCAGTTTCACCTTGTGGTCCTTGCGCTCCAGTTTCACCTTGTGGTCCTTGTGGTCCTTGTGGTCCTTGTGGTCCAGTATTGCCTCCACCGTGATGTCCACCACTGCCAGAGCCTCCACCATGTCCACCACTGCCAGAGCCTCCACCATGTCCACCACTGCCAGAGCCTCCACCATGTCCGCCACTGCCAGAGCCTCCACCATGTCCGCCACTGCCAGAGCCTCCACCATCATGTCCGCTACCGCCAGAGCCTCCACCATGTCCGCCACTGCCAGAGCCTCCACCATCGTGTCCGCTACCGCCAGAGCCTCCACCATGTCCGCCACTGCCAGAGCCTCCACCATGTCCGCCACCACCGCTATTTTCCCTATTATCTTTATAATGTCCTAAGCCTAAACCTTGACCATGCTCTTCATGACCCTGTCCATTATGATTCTGATGAGTATCTATTTGGTTTCCCACTATTGATTTATCTTTTCCATATGCAAATGCATTCCCATTAGCCATATTACTTAAACTATGCATAGCACCTGTAATACTTTGCGTGGCTCCATCAAAGATACCAGCCCATACACCATTTGCTGTTGTAATTAAGACACCTAATAAAAGTAATTTTGGTGTAAATTTTTTTGATTTTTGCTGTTCAAAATGATGCTCAAGTATAGATTTTTTCATGTCCATCTTCCTTATGCTTCTTATTTAAACCATTACACTCCTTAAAAAATGTGATGTATATCACTATTTTTAGGTATATTGAGATATAAGATAGATAACAAAATCTGGACGTATTCATCTAAATAATTGGTTTATAAGTTTTTTATTCTTTCAATTTCCAGACAAAGATTTCAAGGCAAAAAAAACCCGCATAAAATGCGGGTTTTTCTGAACAATTAAAACTTATGCAGTTTCAACAGTTACATAGCGACGGCCAAACTGACCTTTCACTTCAAATTTTACTACGCCGTCAGCAGTAGCAAATAAAGTATGGTCACGACCCATACCAACATTTGCACCAGCGTGGAATTCTGTACCACGCTGACGAACGATGATGTTACCAGCAGTCACAGCTTGACCACCGTACATTTTAACACCTAACATCTTAGGATTTGAGTCACGACCGTTCTTAGTCGAGCCACCGGCTTTTTTAGATGCCATGTCTATTTACTCCTCGTGATTAGCCTGAGATACCAGTAATTTTCAACTCGGTAAACCATTGACGGTGACCAGTTTGCTTACGGTAGTGTTTACGACGACGCAACTTAACGATGCGGATTTTGTCGTGACGGCCATGACCAACCACTTCTGCAGTTACTTTAGCGCCAGCTACAACTGGAGCACCGATTTGAATGCTTTCGCCGTTTACAACCATTAATACGTCATCAAACGTAATAGTCGCGCCAGTTTCAGCTTTCAATAATTCAACTTTAAGGGTTTCACCCTCAACTACACGGTGCTGTTTACCACCGCTTTGGATTACTGCGTACATAATGTACTCCAAACATGCCCGTGTCGTCGTGCCGATAAAGGGATATATCGATCTTAAGACGATCGCCACTGGGGTTATACAAGGGGACAGATTTTAAGTGATTATTGAGCAAACAACAAGCCACCTTCACAAAAAAACCTAAACTCGCGCCGAAGTTAGCTTAAACCCTCTACGTCCTAAATTAAAATAGAATGAAACACATACGACTGTGTAATAAACAATAGATTTTTAAAATCAATTCGCTACTATAGTCAGCAGATACATTTTTGATGTCATCCAATACTTCGTGTGCGTATTTATTGCAATCCGCAAGCTTCAATTTGCAAGCCAGAAGCAACTGATTTAACACGTCTGTCTTTGCTTCTGCTTTTCGATTGCACTATATATAGCTATGTCACAGATGAAAGCATCACTTAACCAATAGAGGTTTCTATTCCTATGGCCATCGACTTTAAGCAAGATATTCTCGCCCCTGTAGCTCAAGACTTTGCTGAGATGGACACATTTATTAATGAAGGAATCACCTCTAAAGTGGCACTGGTGATGGCGGTCAGCAAACATGTGGTTGAAGCAGGCGGCAAACGCATGCGTCCGATTATGTGTTTACTGGCAGCAAAAGCCTGTGGTGCAGAAGACTTGGCGCAGCAGCGGAAATTGGCAGCCATTATTGAAATGCTGCATACCGCAACACTGGTCCATGATGATGTTGTAGATGAATCGGGGTTACGTCGTGGTCGTCCTACCGCCAATGCTACATGGAACAATCAAACTGCTGTTTTAGTGGGTGACTTCCTCATTTCACGTTCTTTTGATTTATTGGTCGATCTGAATAATATGACCTTATTAAAAGACTTTTCGACAGGTACCTGTGAAATTGCGGAAGGTGAAGTGTTACAACTGCAAGCACAACATCAACCTGATACCACCGAACAAACCTATTTAGATATTATTCATGGCAAAACTTCGCGTTTATTTGAGTTGGCCACTGAAGGCGCTGCAATCTTGACAGATACATCTGAGTATCGTGAGCCCTTAAGAAAGTTTGCAGGGCATTTTGGTAATGCCTTTCAAATTATCGATGATATTTTGGATTACACGTCTGACGCTGAAACACTGGGTAAAAACATTGGTGACGATTTAATGGAAGGTAAGCCAACCTTGCCGCTTATTTCTGCATTACAACACACCACTGGCGAGCAACATCAGATTATTCGTAAGAGTATTGCGACGGGTGGCACTGCTCAACTGGAACAAGTGATTGAAATTGTACAACAGTCTGGTGCTTTAGATTATTGCCGCAAACGTGCGACTGAAGAAACTGAGGCAGCCCTAGCCGCATTGATGGCATTACCTGATACCATCTACCGTCAAGCCTTAGCCAATTTGGCTCAATTGGCTTTACACCGAATTCAATAAAGTAGAATTGCCTATTTGCTTATGCATATACAATTAAATGATGTGTTGCGAAACATGCAAGAACAGCTTGAGCGTGCTCAGGCTGTTGATCATCACTTGCTGATTGAGCTGGTTAACTTAATTCGACCCAGTGATAGTCGAAATCTAGACGAAATAGAACAAAAATTTCAGCTGTTTATTCAAACGTTGCTCATTACTCCCAATGCAGCCATTACGCTACAAAGTTATCTTCTTCGCCTGATCAATCAGTACAAGCAAACCAGTTTATTTGCCGACACAGGCATTTTATCTCTGGATGGTTTTTGGAATCAGCTCGCGCAACGTGTTGGCGCTCATTTTTTACCTTTAATTTATGATGGGACTCAGCTACAAGAATTGGTGCGTCAGGTTTTCCATCAAGCCAGCGATCATTACTGGCTTGATCAAATCTCCGAGAAAAACTGGCAACAACTGTTTCGACTCTTAAATCAGGGTCATAGCAATCAACAGGAAAAGCTCAAAATTAAAAGTGAGCTAATTAAAGCCATTACCGTAATTTCATATCGAATTAGTGGCATTGGGCTATATCCTGAATTTATTAATGCTCAACCCGAACTCACGGAATATGAATCTCCTTTTTTAGTTCAAAACCGTGAGATTATTGAGTTTATTCAACATTATAAGAAACTACATCAGAATCGGGATGAATTTGCTGTCATTGCCCCACCCGATGCCTCACAAGCCTTGGTGATGATTGACCAATGCCGTGATGTCGTTTCAAAAATTCGGCGCGCTACCAAACGAATTGGAGTCAGCATCAGCCTGACATATTTGCTCTCATTGCTGGAACAGTGTCTGGACCGTGTCGAACTGCTGCTGCAATTGATTGTTGAAGAAGATGATTTTCGTTATCTGGCGATGGGGAGTCTACTCACCGATATCAGTCAGGCGATTTATAATGAGCGTAGTGTTCGAGCATTATTGGCGAATAATAGTGAACTCATCGCCTTACAGGTGACCGAGAATGCCAGTAAAACGGGTGAGCATTACGTAAGTACCGATAAAAAAAGCTTTTGGTCGATGTATCTTTCTGCCGCAGGCGCTGGGGTGATTATTGCCATTATGGCAACCCTGAAGACCTTGGCATCACGGGTAGTCATGGCGCCGATCATGCAAGCATTTGTCTATAGCATGAATTATTCATTCGGTTTCATGCTAATTCATATTGTGCATTGTACTGTCGCGACCAAACAACCCGCGATGACCGCAGCCGCACTAGCTGCCACAGTACAACATCGCAAAGGCTCCAAAACCGCGCAAATTGCCGAATTGGCAGCGCTGATTATTAATATTATCCGCACCCAATTTATTGCCATTCTCGGCAATATTTCCATAGCGATTCCCGTAGCCGCTTTAATCGCTTGGCTATGGCAAATTGGCTTGCATGAGCCTTTAATGAATCATGCCAAGGCGGCAAAAGCACTGCATGACTTAAATCCGTTCACTTCTCTCGCAATTCCACATGCAGCCATTGCTGGCGTTTGTCTGTTTTTATCTGGCCTAATTGCAGGCTATTTCGACAATATGGCGGTCTATCGAAAAGTAGGTCCAAGACTGAAAGCGCATATGCACTTAAAGCTGGTTTTGGGTCAGGAACGCTTAAATGCCTTTGCGGAATATATTGAACGTAATTTAGGTGCACTCGCCGGTAATTTCATTTTTGGCATTATGCTCGGTAGCATGGGAACCATTGGCTTTATTCTTGGTTTACCGCTCGATATTCGCCATATTGCCTTTGCCTCTGCCAATTTTATTCAAGGCTTAATGAATATTAATGACACGCCCGATATTGGCCTGATTATTGTTTCCTTTTTGGGTGTGCTTTTAATTGGCTTAACCAACTTGTTTGTAAGCTTTACCCTGACCATTATTGTTGCATTACGAGCACGTCGAGTACGTTTTGAACAATGGAAGCCGTTAGCAAAACTGGTCATGACCCACTTTTTAACCCGTCCAAGTGACTTTTTCTGGCCACCAAAAACGCCATTAGTTGTTGAAGAAACTACAAATACTCACAAAACTTTAAGTAAATGATTTGTTATATTTCCACTTTACAATAGAGAAATTTAACCGAGTTCACACAGGCTTGAAAAAAAGTGTACTGGCTAGTACACTTTGATCCAGAAGTTAACTGGGGGAGGTCCGGTTAAACGAACAAGAGGTTAATGCATGCCATACATGCTGTTAATTATTGGTTGTTTTTTGTTATTTTTCAGTGTCTTGATTTTGAACACTCCCGCATTACTTGCCTACGATTTTGCTATTGTCGAATGGGCGAGTACTCACCGCACTGAAGAGCTCAATCAGATCACAACCCTACTTTCAGCAGTCGGCGGCATGCCTTTCGTGCTTTTTTTGACCGTCTTATGGTGTTTAGCCTTAAGTTGGTATAAAAAATATATTGATATATTTTTGATCTGTTTAGGATTATTGGGAAGCGGGGCAATTGCTTGGCTACTAAAATACTGGATTGCAAGACCACGCCCACCTGAAATGCTGCATTTGGTTCAGAGTTATGGGGCATCTTTTCCCAGTGCGCACAGCGTCTACGCTGCAGCATTAAGTTGTCTGGTGATTTATCTGTATCGCAACCATTCCAAGTCCTCATATATTTGTAGTTTTGCAATTGTATGGTTCATTTTAATGGGGTGCTCAAGAGTGTACTTGGGCGTGCATTTCCCTTCGGATGTCCTAGCAGGTTGGAGCATCAGTTTTATTTGGATTACCCTGCTTTATATCGTGTTTAAACAGCGTATGAAGCAAACAATAAATTAATTTTTAGATAATAATCTATCCGAGGTGGAACAATGATGTCTGCAAAGCTTTGGGCACCTGCCCTCACCGCTTGCGCATTGGCAACAAGTATTGCACTTGTTGGTTGTAGCAAAGATCCAAAGGATGCGCAGCAGGCTGCTGCATCTCAACAAATGCCACCGACTGAAGTGGGTGTAATTGTTGCTCAACCACAAAGCGTCGAACAATCTGTAGAGCTCTCTGGCAGAACCACAGCATTTGAAGTATCTGAAGTTCGCCCGCAAACCAGCGGCATTATTCTAAAACGCTTATTTGCTGAAGGCAGTTATGTGCGTGAAGGTCAGGCCCTTTACGAGCTAGACTCACGTACTAACCGCGCAACACTGGATAATGCGAAAGCATCCCTGTTGCAACAAGAAGCAAACCTAAGCTCATTAAGAACCAAGCTGAACCGTTATCAGCAACTGGTTTCGAGCAATGCCGTTGCCAAACAAGACTATGACGATTTAGTAGGTCAGGTCAAAGTGGCTGAAGCACAAGTCGCTGCTGCTCGCGCACAGGTGAAAAATGCTGAAGTTGACCTAGGTTATTCAACTATTCGTTCACCAATTTCAGGTCAAACCAACCGTTCAACCGTCACTGCGGGTGCATTGGTAACTGCGAATCAAACGGATCCCTTGGTGACGATTCAACGTTTAGACCCAATTTATGTGGATATCAACCAGTCTAGCGCTGAGCTTTTGCGTTTACGTCAACAATTAAGCAAAGGCAGTTTAGACAGCAGCAATAACACGCGTGTCAAACTGAAACTGGAAGATGGTAGCTACTACCCTATCGAAGGTCGTTTAGCGTTCTCTGATGCCAGTGTGAATACAGATACAGGTACAGTGACAATTCGTGCCGTGTTCCCGAACCCAAATCACTTGTTGCTTCCTGGTATGTTTGCCAATGCGCAAATCGTACAAGGTGTCATTCCAAACGCGATTCTTGTTCCACAAGCGGCAGTTACGCGTACACCTACAGGTCAAGCAGTGGCTATGATTGTAGATGCCAAAGGTGCAATTGAATCACGTCCGATCACTACAGTGGGTGTTCAAGGTCAGGACTGGATTGTGACTGAAGGCATTAAAACGGGTGAGAAAATTGTGGTCGAGGGCGTTGCCAAAGTGAAAGCAGGTCAAACTGTGACAGCGAAACCATATCAACCTCAGGCTGAAGCACCAGCTGCTTCTGCACCAGCGACTGCTGAAAAACCTCAAGCGAAACAGGCTGAATCAAACACTGAACAAAAAGCTACTTCACACGCATAAGGGGTAGACTGAATGGCTAAATTTTTTATTCATCGCCCCATTTTTGCGTGGGTGATTGCACTGGTCATTATGCTGGCGGGGATTATCACGCTAACAGGAATGCCAATTGCACAGTATCCAACCATTGCACCACCGAAAATTTCAATTTCTGCAAACTATCCTGGTGCTTCTGCTGAAACCATTGAAAACTCGGTGACTCAGGTCATTGAGCAGCAATTAAATGGTCTAGATGGTTTGCGTTATATCAGTTCGCAAAGTTTGTCGAACGGTAGTATTGCAATTGATGTGAACTTTAACCAAGGCGTCGATGCGGATATTGCGCAGGTACAAGTTCAGAACAAACTGCAAACAGCGACAGCATCATTACCTGAAATTGTACAGCGTCAAGGGATCACGGTAAAAAAATCTGGGGCAAGCTTCTTACAGGTTGTTTCATTTTACTCTCCTGATGGCAAACTTTCAGGTGCTGACATTAAAGACTACGTGAATGCCAACATTAAGGATCCGCTAAGCCGTGTTCCTGGTGTCGGTGAAGTTCAGGTGTTTGGTGGTCAGTACTCAATGCGTATCTGGTTAGATCCAGCCAAACTGAATACTTATCAGTTGACTCCTTCTGATGTTTCTTCTGCAATTTCAGCACAAAATGCTCAGGTTGCAGTGGGTCAATTGGGTGGTGCACCTGCAGTCAAAGGTCAAATGATCAATGCGACCATTAACTCGCAAACCATGCTGCAAACCCCTGAACAGTTCCGTAATATTTTCCTGAAAAATACCTCTTCAGGTGCGCAAGTTCGTTTGGGCGATGTGGCACGTGTAGAATTGGGTTCAGAAACGTATCAGTTTGATTCTAAATACAATGGTAAAGAAGCAGGTGGTATTGCGATTCGCTTATCCACTGGTGCAAACGCATTGGATACTGCTGAAGCGGTAGAAGCAGCTTTAGCAAAATTACGTCCAAGCTATCCAGCGGGTCTGAAAGATGAAATTGCCTATGACACCACGCCATTCGTTAAGTTATCGATTGAAAACGTTCTTCATACCTTAATTGAAGCTGTGGCACTGGTTTTCATCGTCATGTTCTTGTTCCTACAAAACTGGCGTGCAACGATTATTCCAACACTTGCAGTTCCTGTGGTTGTACTCGGGACATTTGCAGTCATCAACATCTTTGGCTTTACCATCAATACCTTAACCATGTTTGCTATGGTCTTGGCAATTGGTCTTTTGGTCGATGATGCGATTGTCGTGGTGGAAAACGTCGAACGGATTATGCAGGAAGAACATCTTGATCCTGTCACCGCGACCGAAAACTCAATGCAACAGATTTCTGGTGCATTAATCGGGATTACCAGCGTATTGAGTGCGGTATTTATTCCAATGGCGTTCTTCTCGGGCACCACAGGGGTAATTTATCGTCAGTTCTCCATTACGCTCGTGACTGCAATGATCATTTCATTAATCGTTGCCCTGACGTTCACCCCTGCACTCTGTGCAACCATCTTAAAACAGCATGATCCGAACAAGCCTGTCAGCAATAATCCTGTTGCGCGCTTTTTCCGCTGGTTTAACCGTAGCTTTGAACGTATTTCGCAGAGCTATCAAAATGGTGTCAACCGTATGACGCATCATAAAGTGTTCTCTGGAATATTTTATGCGGTCATCATTGGTATCTTTGTATTGTTGCTGCGTAGTTTACCATCTGCATTCTTACCTGATGAAGATCAGGGTATTGTTATGACACTGGTACAATTACCACCGAATGCATCGCTTGAGCGTACCTCAACCACGATGGATACTGTGAATGACTACTTCTTGAAACAAGAAGATAAAAGCGTTCAATCGGTATTTACCGTGGCGGGCTTCTCATTTACAGGTCAAGGTCAGAACCAAGGTATTGCCTTTGTTCGATTGAAAGACTGGGATGAGCGTACCAGTGCGGATACTCAGATTGGTGCGCTGATTGGTCGTGCAATGCGTTTGAATGGCATGGTTCAAGATGCGTCTATGATCTATCCATTACAATTGCCATCAATGCCTGAATTGGGTGTCAGCCAAGGCTTCAACTTCATGTTGAAAGACGTGAATGGTCAAGGTCATGAAAAGCTCCTTGCTGCGCGAAATGCGATTCTCGGCATGGCAGCACAAGACAAGCGCCTAACCGCCGTTCGTCCAAATGGTATGGAAGATACACCGCAGTATCAAATCGACATTGACCAAGCGCAAGCAGGTGCAATGGGCGTAAGCTTATCTGACATCAACAACACCATGAGTATTGCTTGGGGTAGTAGCTACGTAAATGACTTTATTGACCGTGGTCGTGTTAAAAAAGTGTATTTACAAGCGGAAGCGAACAGCCGCATGATGCCTGATGACTTGAACAAGTGGTACGTGCGTAATAATGCAGGTACGATGGTTCCATTCTCTGCATTTGCAACAGGCAAATGGACCTATGGTTCACCACGTCTTGAGCGCTACAACGGCGTATCTGCCATGAACATTCAGGGCTCTGCTGCAACTGGTGTGAGTTCGGGTGAAGCAATGCAGGCGATGCAAGAGATCATGCAAAAACTTCCATCGATGGGCTTGCAAGGCTTTGACTATGAATGGACAGGTTTATCGCTTGAAGAACAAGACTCTGGTTCTCAAGGTCCTGCGCTCTATGCATTATCTTTACTGATTGTGTTCTTCTGTTTGGCGGCATTGTACGAGAGCTGGTCTATTCCATTCTCTGTAATGCTGGTGGTTCCACTGGGTCTGGTGGGTGCTGTGGGATTAACTTTCTTCGGTTTCCATGTCTTACACAACCCGAATCTTGCCAACAACATTTACTTCCAAGTCGCCATGATTGCCGTGATTGGTCTGTCTGCGAAAAACGCGATTCTGATTGTAGAATTTGCTAAAGAGCTTCAAGAAAAAGGTCAAGACCTGTTTGAAGCTACCATGCATGCAGCCAAATTACGTTTACGTCCAATCATTATGACGACCCTAGCCTTCGGTTTCGGTGTACTTCCACTTGCAGTCTCTACAGGTGCGGGTGCAGGTAGCCAGCACTCTGTCGGTTACGGTGTACTTGGTGGTGTACTAAGTTCTACACTGTTGGGTATTTTCTTCATTCCAGTGTTCTTCGTTTGGATTCGTAGTATCTTCAAATACAAACCGAAAACACAAAACAATCAGGAGCAAACATCGTGATGCAAAAAGTATGGTCTATTTCAGGTCGTAGCATTGCGGTATCGGCACTTGCGCTTGCTTTGACCGCGTGTCAAAGCATGCGTGGTCCAGAACCCGTCGCTCAAGCGAATATTCCACAAGGTTACACAGCGAGTGCTTCTGGTACATCGGTAGCTGAACAAGGGTATAAAGACTTTTTTGCTGATCCGCGTCTGGTACAAGTGATTGAAATGGCATTAGCCAACAACCGTGACTTACGTACTGCGACTTTGAATATTCAACGTGCACAGCAAACCTATCAAATCACAGAAAACAACCAACTGCCGACCATTGGTGCGAGTGGTAGTATTCTGCGCCAAGATACCCTGAGCACGAAGCCAAGCACAACTTATAATGTGGGTTTAGGTGTGACTGCTTATGAGTTGGACTTTTGGGGACGTGTACGTAGCTTAAAAGACAATGCCTTGGACAGCTATTTAGCCACCCAAAGCTCACGCGATGCGACGCAAATTTCTTTGATTGGTCAAGTTGCACAAGCATGGCTCAGCTACTCGTTTGCCAATGCCAATTTAAAACTGGCAGATCAAACCTTAAAAGCTCAGCTTGAATCTTACAATCTGAACAAAAAGCGTTTTGATGTCGGAATCGATAGTGAAGTGCCTGTGCGCCAAGCACAAATTTCGGTAGAAACAGCACGTAACGACGTTGCCAACTACAAAACCCAAGTGGCTCAGGCACAAAACTTACTGAACTTGTTGGTGGGTCAAGCTGTTCCTGAAAACTTGCTGGCGAAGCAACCAGTGACTCAAGTTACTCAAAGTGCTGCAATTGGTGCTGGCTTACCAAGTGATTTGCTGAACAACCGTCCTGACGTACGTACTGCAGAATATCAATTGTCTGCTGCGGGTGCCAATATTGGTGCAGCAAAAGCACAGCTTTACCCAACCATCAGCTTGACGGGTACTGCGGGCTATGCCTCTACCGATTTAAGCGACTTGTTTAAATCTGGTGCTTTCGTTTGGTCACTTGGTCCAAGTCTGGATATTCCAATTTTTGACTGGGGCACACGTAAAGCCAATGTCAAAATTTCTGAAATTGACCAGAAAATTGCCTTGTCGAATTACGAACAAACCATTCAAACTGCTTTCCGTGAAGTCAATGATGCCTTGGCAACTCGTGAAAACATTGGTGACCGTTTAGCAGCGCAAAAACGTTTGGTTGAAGCAACCAATACCACCTACAAACTTTCAAATGCCCGCTTCCGCGCAGGGATTGACAATTACTTAACCGTATTGGACTCTCAACGTAGCGCTTATGCGGCTGAACAAAGTTTGTTGTTATTAAAGCAAGCTGACCTGAACAACCAAGTTGAACTGTATAAAACATTGGGTGGCGGTGTAAAAGCCAATACCAGTGACAGCATTCAGCAACAGCCTTCGACCGCAGAAATGAAAGCGGCAAAATAAAGGTTGAACAATAGCAAAGCTCACTTCGGTGGGCTTTTTTATTGCATTTTGATACATTATTTCATATCTTCAAGTTTCTATTTAAATTCAACCGATTGGTTTTATTCTTTCTATGTTATTAAGTAATCTTGAAACTGTTCCTGGTCATCACATTCGTCAGCAACTGGATGTTGTCTATGGCAGCACGGTACGCAGTAAACATGTGGGACGAGACTTACTGGCAGGACTCAAAAATATTGTCGGGGGTGAACTGACAGCCTATACCGAATTATTAGAAGAATCACGTCAAGAAGCCATGAATCGCATGATTGAAAAAGCCCGCGCCATGGGTGCAAATGCCGTGGTAGGTATTCGTTTCTCGACCTCGAATATTGCTCAAGGTGCTTCAGAGCTGTTTGTTTATGGCACTGCGGTAATTGTAGAACCGATGCAACGCATTCCTGACCCTTTTAGCGCTTAAGGCCACAGCATGGATGGTTTAATTTTCCAAATCATTGTCTTTGCAGTGTTGTTTGCAGTCGGTTGGGGCTTTGGTCGACACAATGAACGGCAGCATTTATTGCAATTGGCACAGCAAGAACAACGCTTGGCTTATATCCGCTTGGACATCAGCCGCTTTAAGCAAAATACCGCACAGGGCTATATGGTCAGCAGCAATGTGGTGATTTCGCATGACTACTTCAAATACATCATCGCCAATCTACAAAACCTGCTTGGCGGCAGACTGACCAGTTATGAAACTGTGGTCGATCGCGCGCGTCGAGAAGCGATTGTCCGCTTAAAACTGGAAGCAGAGAAAATGGGCGCCACCCAAATTCAAGGCTTACGCTTAAGCACCACAGAAATGGGTATGCAAGGTGGCATGGTTGAAGTCTTTGCTTATGGCACCGCTATTTTAAAAACAGATACACACAACTAGAACACGTAAAAAAGCGGGCTAAATCTACTCTAGCCCGCTTTTTAAAAGCCATCATTTACATCTTATTTAACTTTGGCTTTACGAATCATGCGGTACAGCGCACTTGGTGACAAACGTGAAACCAAGACCCCTAATTTTTCTTTACGCCCACCAATCACAATATATTCATCGCCCTGCATTAAGGCTTTGACGGTATCTTGTGCAAATTCATCGGCTTCTAGACCATTGGCGGTCACTTCATTGTCAAAACCTTGTGCCTGCCCTGCACCATTTAGGGCATTAATTGAAACATTGGTTTTGACAAAACCTGGGAATACCACTGAAACATCGACCCCTTCATCTGCCACTTCTGCTCTTAGACTGTTTGCCCACATGTGAATGGCACCCTTTGCCGCAGAATAGGAAGCACGATATTGCGTACCCAATAAGCCCGCAATACTGGATACAAACACCACTCGTCCTGACTTTTGATTTAACAGCGTTGGAAGAACAGTTTTGGTCAAAAATACCTGCGAGAAGTAATCCACTTCCATAATGGTACGTTCAGTTTGCATGGTGGTTTCAGCAATCAGCGCACGCTGGCTTAATCCAGCATTGTTAATTAACCAGTCGATGCGACCTTTGGCAGCCAAGACTTGTTCATAGGCATGTAAGACCTGAGCTTCATTGGTAATATCGGCACAAATTGAAAGGTGTAAATCTGGATTCAACAATCCAACACGCACCGTTTCTAGTTCTTCATAGCGACGTGCCATCAACACCACTTGCGCGCCTTGCAAGGCACATTCCTGTGCCAAGGCTTTACCTAAACCTGAAGATGCCCCTGTAATCCATACCACTTTATTTTCTAAACTGTCTAGCTTTGCCATGATCCACTATCCTGATGCTATTGCGGCGTATGCGCTAATTGTTGGTTGAATTTCCTAAAAAAACAAGAAAATGATTGAAATAATGACTCATGGTTTTGGCATCGTATTGCGTGCCCAATTTATCAAAACGCTTATAACCCATTTGCGTGGTGACATTAATCACGCCATTTAAAGTCTTATCGACCACTACATTAAATTTCAGCATCTGTTTCGGAATACGAATTAGATGGGTCACGCCCTGATCGACAATTTGAGTAAAGGCATGTAAGGCAGGAACCACCGCTGTATTATCGCCCTGCTGCATCTGTTCGGCAAAACCCAGTAATTCTTTGACATTTTTCGGGTCGACCGCGTAGGACAAATAATAGTCCCCGTCTTTTTGATACATCAGCTCATGTAAATAATTCACCATTGGCACAAGGCGTTCATTGCCAAAAAATGACACCGACCATGGCATATATTTACGCGTGGTGTCCATAATGTGATGAATAACCTTGGCAGATTCGTTGTCGCCCGAAAGTGAAATACGGGTAATTTCACCAAAAACCTGATCAATCACCTCATAGGAAATGTCTGCCAGTACCTCGCCCAGTGCTTTGGCAACACTCTCGCTTTGCCCTTGATTTAACTGTTGAAAGATGTCCTGAAAACGTTGATGGGTTTCTGATTTCAACTTGAGTGAAATAACATAACTCATTCTATTTTTTCCTTTTTATCAAGTTCTGCGATCTGATGCGCAGTCGTTATACAACCTTCATCATAAAACCTAACACCTGCCATGACAATTGCAGAAACAAAGCATTTGACGAACATCCCTAAGCAGTTATTTTTTTGCTACACTAGGTGCAATTTTTTATTCACTTTTTATCTGTTCTGACTATGACTGATTCTGCGCAAAATATTGCTACGACTTACGATCCGACTGAGATCGAGAAAAAATGGTACAAGACTTGGGAAGACAAAGGCTACTTTAAGCCATCGGGTCAAGGGGATTCATTCTGTATCATGATTCCACCGCCGAACGTCACCGGTAGCTTGCACATGGGTCATGGTTTTAACAATGCCATTATGGATGCCTTGACGCGCTATAACCGTATGTCTGGTAAAAACACCTTATGGCAACCGGGTACGGACCATGCGGGTATTGCAACGCAAATGGTTGTCGAACGTCAGTTGGGTGCACAAAACATCAGCCGTCATGACTTGGGTCGTGAAAAGTTCATCGACAAAATCTGGGAATGGAAAGAACAATCTGGCGGTACGATTACACGTCAAATCCGTCGCTTAGGTTCTTCTGTGGACTGGTCGCGTGAACGCTTTACCATGGATGAAGGTTTATCCAATGCGGTAAAAGAAGTTTTCGTGAAACTCCATGAAGATGGTTTGATTTACCGCGGTAAACGTCTGGTGAACTGGGATCCGAAATTGCAAACTGCACTTTCTGACCTTGAAGTTGAGTCCGATAAAGAAGAAGCAGGTTCATTGTGGCACTTCAAATATTTCTTTGAAGACAAATCACTCCGCACCCACGATGGTAAAGATCACATTGTGGTGGCAACCACGCGTCCTGAAACATTATTGGGTGATACAGCTGTTGCAGTGGCACTGGATGATGAGCGTTATACGCACCTTGTGGGTCAGAACATCATTCTGCCAATTACAGGTCGTGCCGTTCCTATCGTTAAAGATGAATATGTCGACAAAGAATTCGGGACAGGCTGTGTAAAAATCACCCCTGCGCACGACTTCAATGACTATGAAGTGGGCAAACGCTGCGAATTGCCAATCATCAATATCTTCAACAAAAATGCGGAAGTATTGGCTGAGTTTGAATACATCGCGAAAGCGGGTGAACAAATTTCTAAAACCATTCCTGCACCAGCAGACTATATTGGTTTAGAGCGTTTTGCTGCACGTAAGAAATTGGTTGAACAAGCAGAAGCGGAAGGCTGGTTAGACCAAATTCAACCATATACCTTGAAGCCACCACGCGGTGACCGTTCAGGTGTGATTGTTGAGCCATTATTGACGGATCAATGGTATGTGAAAATTGCACCGCTTGCAGAACCTGCGATTGAAGCGGTGCAAGATGGTCGCATCAAATTTGTACCAGAGCAGTACAGCAACATGTACATGGCATGGATGAACAACATTCAAGACTGGTGTATTTCACGTCAGCTTTGGTGGGGTCACCGTATTCCAGCTTGGTACGATGCTGAAGGTAATGTCTTTGTCGGTCGTAACGAAGCGGAAGTGCGTGCTAACAACAACATCCCTGCTGATGTTGCATTGAGCCAAGATGAAGACGTACTGGATACATGGTTCTCTTCTGCGCTGTGGACGTTCTCTACCTTAGATTGGACGGGCGATGCCAAGAAAGATGCGGAAAACTATTTCCTGAATACCTTCCACCCGACTGATGTGTTGGTGACGGGTTTTGACATTATCTTCTTCTGGGTAGCGCGCATGATCATGATGACCATGCACTTCATGAAGAATGAAGATGGTACACCGCAAGTTCCGTTCAAAACTGTGTATGTACACGGTTTAGTACGTGATGGCGAAGGTCAGAAGATGTCTAAATCTAAGGGTAACGTGCTTGACCCATTAGATTTGATTGACGGTGTAGACCTTGAAACCTTGGTACAAAAACGTACTACAGGTTTGATGAACCCGAAACAAGCGGCGAAGATTGAAAAATCGACCCGTAAAGAATTCCCAGAAGGTATTCAAGCATACGGTACAGATGCAGTACGTTTCACGTTCTGTGCGCTTGCCAACACAGGTCGTGACATCAAGTTCGATATGAAGCGTGTTGAAGGTTACCGTAACTTCTGTAACAAGATTTGGAACGCGACCCGTTTTGTATTGATGAATGTTGAAGGTCAAACCGTGGGGCAAACTGCACGTCCTGATCTTTGGGAATTGCCTGAACAATGGATCATCAGCCGTTTACAAAAAGCTGAAGCTGCGGTTCAACAAGCCTTTGCAACTTACCGTTTGGACTTGGCTGCACAAGCGATTTATGACTTCATCTGGAATGAATACTGCGATTGGTATGTCGAGTTGACCAAGCCAGTATTGAACGATGCTGAAGTGTCTGAAGAGCGTAAAGCAGAAGTTCGTCGTGTGTTATTGGCAGTGATGGAAGCATCTTTACGTTTAGCCCACCCAATTATGCCGTACTTGACTGAAGAAATTTGGCAAACCCTTGCGCCAATGCTCGGTATTCAAGGCGAAACCATTATGACTGCGGCATACCCAGTGCCTGCTCAAGAGAAAATCAATGAGCAAGCTGAAGCGGACATGCAGTGGTTACAAGGTTTAATTGGTGCAGTACGTAACATCCGTGGTGAAATGGGCTTAGGTAATGCACGTTTATTACCAGTGTTGCTTCAAAACACCACTGAAGCGGAAAAAGCACAGATCACCCGTATTGAAGCGTTGTTTAAAGCTTTAGCGAAAGTTAAAAGCATTACTTTCTTGGCAGATGCTGAGCAACCACCGTTGTCTTCATCGAGTGTTGTGGGTCACGTGTCTGTATTTGTTCCAATGAAAGGTTTAATTGACCCGAAAGCAGAATTGGGTCGCCTTCAAAAAGACTTAGACAAAGTGCAAAAGCAGCATGACCAAATTGCAACTAAACTTGCAAATGAAGGTTTTGTGGCGAAAGCACCTGCGGCTGTCGTTGAAGGTGAAAAAGCGAAATTGGCTGAGTTTGCTGACCAATTAGCGAAGATTAAAGCGAATATGGATCAGATTGAAGCGCTTTAATTCTTTAAAGACTAAGATTTAATCTGTAATATAAAGGGCTGATTATTCAGCCCTTTATGATTTAATTAAGAAAATATGACTTTTATTACTCAGTTTCATTTTGATGAAAAAAATATCAATATACTACCTAATGAAAACTTTAAAAATACTAATGTTTTTACCGTAGTTATTGGAAAAAATTCAATTGGTAAAAGTAGACTTTTAGGTTCAATTATTAGAGAAAATTTAAGCGAAGACTTTTTTATAAATAAAAAAGTTATCGCGATAACAAATACTTCATATAATAAATTTCCCAAAAATAGAGAAAATTTCATTAATTACACAAAATTACTTCCATTTCCAACAAATGAATCAATTGGTGGTTATGGAGTTAATATTAACTCTTACTATGATAGCATAATAGAAATTTTTTTAAATTATCAAAAATCCAGAGGATTAAAAACAAAATTTAAATCAAATATTTACATGGACGTAAAAAAACTCACACCCAAACTCCTATTAAAAATAAAAGAAAATAGTAGTTTTACTTACAATAAATTAGCTCAAGTTTTAAACTTTTTAAAACTTGATAACTCATTAATAATTAGATTAGTAATACGGAAAAACATATTAGAAAAAATAAAAAACTTAGATGGAGATCATACTGATATTATAAAAAAACTAGAAGAAATAAATTCTTTAGAAATTTCTTTAGAAGAATTAGCATATTTGGATTCAACAATAATTGATTTAATTTTATTAAAGGTTATAGATATTTTTAGAATCTATTTGCACGACAAAAAATCAGATAAAAAGATAGATTATAGAGAGTTAAGTTCTGGTCAGTTAGCAATTCTTTCTATGGGTCTCGCATTAATCTGCGAATTAGAAAATAATGCGCTTATTTGTATCGATGAACCCGAAGTTAACTTACATCCACAATGGCAAGAAGAAATTATTAATCTAATTGAATCAATTTCAAAAAGTTATAAAAATTGCCAATTTTTAATAGCTACTCACTCTCCTCAAGTAGTTTCAAATCTGACATGTGATAATTCATTTATCTTAAACCTAAATACAAATGAATTAAGAAATACTAAGGAAATAATGAATAGATCTGCCGACTTTCAGCTTTCTGAAGTTTTCAGCTCCCCAGGAAATAACAACGAATATTTATTAAGAAAAATACTTATTATTCTAAACAAATTAAATACTGACACCACCTTAAATGAAGATGAGATAAATACAAAGGAATTAGTTAAAAAACTATATTATGAAGAGAAATTTCAAGAAAATTATAAAGTAAAAACCTTGGTTGAAGTTTTATTAGATCTTGAGGTTAAATAATGAAAATATTTTTTATTCCTTCAAAATTTAATGAATACATTGATACTTATGATAAAAAAGATCACACATTCTGGAATAAGGAATGTAAAGAAATTCTAGAGCTTAAAAGTTTAATTCGCGCTCATTATTTAACAGAAACCAATAATATATGTTTCTACTGTAGGCATCAGATCCCGTCTCAACATGGTAGATATTGGGATATAGACCATATTTTACCAAAATCACTCTATACAAAATTTTTATTTGAATCAGAAAATCTCATAGTAAGTTGTGTCGATTGTAATTCTGCAAAAGGAAATAAAAATCCTCATAAATCACGAAACACAAATGTTAAAAATTTGCCAAAAGGTTCTGACAAATATATTTTTATCCATCCTTTCTATGATAATTATGACGATCATATTCAAATTAAAAAAACAGCTAACCCCAATCATCATTTTCTGATCAAGAAAACCGATAAGGGTGCAAAAACTATAGAGTTTTGCAACTTGAGTCGCTTTTTTCAAAGTTATAGTGATTGGGATAATGTGAGTTTCAAAACGATCGAAGTGACAGATGAATTGCTCGATTCAAAGCAAACATTATCTAAGCAAGATATTCAAGCTCTTATAAGTAGCCGCTTAAATGAAGTTCATAAATTATCTGCTTTACTTGCTGAGGCTTAAGAGCATTTGACTTGATTAATCAATATTCCCTCTCCTCATAGGAGAGGGTTAGGGAGAGTTACTTTTCCTCTTAAGACAGATACTCCATAAATCACCTAATACTTTTTCAGTTCTGTTTAAAGCATCATGATTCCAATACCTTACTACTTTTAAATCCAAAGCCTCTAAAAACTTAGTTCGTTCAGCATCATATTCAATCACATCATCTCTACCATGCTGACGACCATCTAGCTCAATGACCAAACCCAACTCATGGCAGTAAAAATCCACAATATAGGGTTTGATCACATGCTGTCTGCGAAATTTAAGATTCATAAATCGTTTAGCACGAAGTAATTGCCACATGAGATGTTCTGCATCAGTAGCATTGCTTCTCATAGTTTTGGCGAATTCTAATAATTGTGGGTCTAGTTTCATTTTTTATTTTCCATTTAGATTACCCTCACCCCAACCCTCTCCCAAAGGGAGAGGGAGCATCCTTTGTGAATTTGATAGTTATTCGATACACAACGTTCCCTCTCCTTCTAGGAGAGGGTTAGGGAGAGGTGCTTTTAAAAAAGCTTACAAAGCCCCATGCTCCAACAATATCTCTACCCCACTCACCTTTTTCATATGCTTTAGACGCTCTTTTTCCCACTTCAACTGCTGCTTTAACTCAGCACAATCGGCGTCTATAGCTTTATACACATCACTAATATGCACATGCTCTGCTTTCACCTTATTCGCCAACTGAAAAGAATCTAAAATCTCACTAATTTGGCTTTCAAGCTGCTGACTTTGCGCATCCAAAGCTAACTTATAAAACTTCACTTGCTCCGCAGATAACTCTTTTGCCCCTACGCCTTTATTCTGTTCAAGCTGTAACTGAAGTTTGAGTAAATAAAACAAATCCTGCTGTTCATGCGCCTGACTGGCTTGTTGGAACAACTCAGTTTTTTCTGCTTTCTTGCTTTCGTCCTGCTCACGGTCGGGGTGAATCATCGCAGCAATTTTTAAATATACGGTTTTCAGCGACTGCGCTGCCATCTGCTCCGCTTGTTCCCTTTTCTGCTGTTGTCTTTGCTGTTTGGCTTGTTCACGTGCCTGTTGCTGCTCGGCAGCGTATTGTTCAAAGTCATCTTCAAACGAGGCACTTTGATCATCACTTACAGGCAAATCAACTTTTAACTGCTGCACCTTTTTAGTTTTCTTGGCGGACTGCTGCGCATGTTGCTGATAAAAACGAATGATTTGTTCGACTTGTTGCTGCTGTTCATTGGAGAGCATTTTGGAATGCTTCAGCATCTGTGCGCGCTGGGCAATGCTTTCATCCAGTTGATGCATATCCGCTTTGGAAAATTCGTGGTTGTGCAAGACTTGCCAAAGCTGATCGAGCTGCTGAAACAGCACCGCATGCAGTTCACTATATACAGGCAGGAGTTTTTGCCGCGTGTGCTGTTGAATTTCGGCTTGGGCATTTTGCCATGTAGTAAGGCTGATTTTTTGCTGTTCAATTTTATCTATCAGGCGATTCAGCTTTTTCTGCTGTGGAGACTTTTCAGCCCTTTTCTGAATGCTGACTTTAAGATCGAAGGACATTGCCGATTCACACGCTAAAACAATGCAGCCACTATAACAAGTTTAACCATCGGACAGTACTCAACTGCGCAGCATCATCCACTGCAAAGCCATAATGGCATCCACAACATATCCCCTGCGCAATGACTGTGCCTTGTCACGCCTAAAGTTTAGATAATTGCACTATCTTATTTTCTAAATCTGTTTGCGACTATTTATATGTCCCATTTTCGACAATCTGGCAGATGTTGTGCTAATTGCTCCCCAAAACTCTCCGTATTAAATAAAGTGTTTTTAAAACATAGACTTAAAATCATTAAAGTCATAATTTCGTATTTAAAGAAATGAAAACACTGAACAAGCAATTGTTTATTTTTATTAAAAACAGTATGTTATTTAAACACACAATACCTTGCAGGCACAGAATCTGCTTTGTTCTACTTAAGTGATATACATCAGACTTAAATCTGTTTAAAACTTAAGCAGTTAACGTTAACAAAGCATCAACAATCTGAGCTTCGCAAGTGATGAAAACTCGCGCTAAGATGAAGTTTAAGCTGCTTGTCAGACAAACAGCTGTGCATGCAATAACGAATAAGCTGATGGATATTCAGTCAATAAATAAAGCAAATGATGACAATAAAACACAAGGAGTTTTACTTATGTTATTCAAACGGCCCCTGACTTCCCTACTTTGTGCCAGTACCCTCGCATTCGGTTTAAGTGCCTGTAGTGGCGACAAACCACCTAGCAGTGGTGATGCAGGCAGCAAAGAGACAGCAGCGTCAGGAACACTGGAGAAAATTAAAAAATCAGGCACCATTGTGCTGGGGTATCGCGACTCTTCCATTCCATTCTCTTATATTGCCGACAATCCAAATCAACCTGTGGGCTATGCGCATGATTTACAACTTAAAGTGGTCGATGCCGTTAAGCAAAAGCTGAATATGCCCGATTTGAAAATTCGCTATAACTTGGTCACCAGTCAAAACCGTATTCCTTTGGTGTCGAATGGCACGGTCGATTTAGAATGTGGCTCCACCACCAACAACAAAGAACGTCAGCAACAAGTCGATTTCTCGGTGGGCTTTTTTGAAGTCGGTTCTCGCTTACTCACCGCTAAAGATTCTGGGGTAAAAGACTTTGCTGACTTAAAAGGCAAAAAACTGGTGACTACCGCAGGCACCACGTCAGAGCGTTATATTCGCCAACATGAAAAAGAACTGAGCATTGGTGAAATTATTTCTGCCAAAGACCATGCCGAATCTTTCTTGATGCTGCAAAACGGACGTGCTGCTGCCTTTATGATGGATGACATTTTACTTGCAGGGGAAAAATCTAAAGCCAAAGATCCTGAGCATTGGGTGATTGTTGGTACTTCACCAGTGCATGAAATTTATGGCTGTATGCTCAGAAAAGGCGATCCTGAATTTAAGCAAGTAGTGGACGATGCGATTAAATCGGTCTACAGCTCAGGTGAAATTAATAGCATGTATAACAAATGGTTTGAGCAGCCAATCCCACCGAAAAACATTAACCTGAACTTCCCGATGTCTGAACAGCTAAAAGCGTTGATTAGTGCACCACATGACCGTGATCAGTAATTGTGCTGATCATCCATTTCATATGCATCAGGTAGTGCACTTGCCTACCTGATTTAGACACTGGAGCTCCTATGAACTATAGCTGGAACTGGGGCGTATTATTTCAATCTACAGGTGTCGGGGACAGTAGCTATTTCAACTGGATTTTAACAGGCTTGGGCTGGTTACTGGTCATCGCCATTGTGGCATGGTCTATCGCATTTGTACTGGGCAGTCTGCTCGGCATTATGCGTACGCTTCCGAATAAAACGGCACGTGCTATTGGCACCGCCTATGTGACCATTTTTCGTAATGTACCGCTGTTGATTCAACTGTTTGTCTGGTTTTATGTGGCGCCGAATTTTCTCCCTGCGGGGCTGAAAGATTGGTGGGTGAATGACTTGAGTGCCAGCACCAGCGCCCTGATCTCGGCCAGTATTGGCTTGGGCTTATTTACCGCAGCACGGGTCTGCGAACAAGTGCGTACAGGCATTGAAGCCCTGCCAACGGGTCAAGTCAATGCAGGTTATGCTTTGGGTTTTAGTACGGCACAACTGTACCGTTACATTATTTTGCCACAGTCATTCCGTACCATTCTGCCGCCATTAAGCTCTGAACTGACCAACTGCGTGAAAAATACCTCGGTCGCTTCTTTGGTCGGGGTCGCAGAAATTATTTCGCAAATGAAAACCATCAGCGAGTACACCCAAAACACCATCGAGATTTATACCTACGTCACCATTATTTTTATTGTGATTAATATCTGCCTTATTCAATTTATGAATTTTCTGGAAAAACGCTTACGCATTCCAGGTTTAATTGCAGGAGATAAATAATGGACTGGCTCACTGCATTTCTTCAAGATTTACATCTCTCTGCACCTGCCTTATGGCATGGTCTCAGCATTACCTTAAAAGTGGTGTGTATTGCGACAGTCGGTGGGATTTTTATTGGCACCTTGCTGGCATTAATGCGCCTGTCTTCCATTCGGGCACTGAATTTGGTTGCCCAAGCCTATGTCAATTTGTTCCGCTCTATTCCACTGCTGTTGGTACTGATGTGGTTCTACTTTGCGGTGCCGTTTTTCTATACCGCATTTACAGGCAATTATCTGACTATCGACACTGCACTGGTCTCGAGTATTGTCGCCTTTATGCTGTTTGAAGCCGCCTATTTTTCGGAAATTGTGCGTGCAGGGATTCAATCGATTCCCAAAGGGCAAAGTGCTGCGGCTTATGCCTTGGGCATGAGTTATAGCCAGTCCATGCGCCTGATTATTTTGCCGCAAGCCTTTCGCAAAATGACCCCGCTATTACTGCAACAAACCATTATTTTGTTCCAAGATTCCACCATGGTTTACGCCATAGGTTTGCTGGATTTTTTCCGCACCAATTACGTCCGCGGCGACCTGATGTCCTTACTTACCCAGTACATTCTGTTTGCAGGTCTGGTCTACTTTAGCATCAGCGCCTTGGCGACCTTTGCGGTGAAAAGATTACAACGGAGATTAAAAGTATGAGTGATAAAAAAGTAATGATTGATCTCCAAAATGTCAGTAAATGGTATCAACAATTTCAGGTGCTTACCGACTGCACCACTCAAATCTGCCAAGGTGAGGTAGTGGTGGTCTGTGGTCCTTCAGGTTCAGGAAAATCGACCCTAATTAAAACCGTAAACGGTTTGGAACCCTTTCAACAGGGACAAATTTATGTGGATGGTATTCCAATTGCCGACCCGAAAACTGATTTGAACAAATTGCGTAGCCGTGTCGGTATGGTGTTCCAGCATTTTGAGTTATTTCCACATTTGAGCATTACTGAAAATTTGACCATTGCGCAGATTAAAGTATTAGGACGCAGTGCAGATGAAGCTAAGAAAAAAGGACTCGCCTATTTAGATCGGGTTGGACTGAGTTCGCAAGCCAACAAATATCCAGCGCAGCTTTCGGGTGGACAACAACAGCGTGTCGCGATTGCCCGTGCCTTGAGTATGGACCCGATTGCCATGCTGTTTGATGAGCCGACTTCTGCCCTTGACCCAGAAATGATTAATGAAGTGCTCGAAGTGATGGTCGGTCTGGCCAAAGAAGGCATGACCATGATGTGTGTCACCCATGAAATGGGCTTTGCCCGCCAAGTGGCGAATCGCATTATCTTTATGGATCAAGGTAAAATTGTGGAGGACTGTTCCAAAGATGAATTCTTTAATACGCCACGCGGTGAACGCGCGCAGCAGTTCCTAGATAAGATCTTGCACTAAGCCCAAACAGCATCAAGTGGAACGAGCATGCTCCACTTGATCCCTCCTTTTTTTGCCCTTTATGCGACACACATTTCGATTGCCTATCGCTGACATCAACCAAGCTGGAAGCCTAAACGCTTCCAATACCTTCAAACCATTCAGCCTGAACGTTGTGCCACACTATAGACCATCAGTCGCATGTATTTCCTGAACAATAAGTCAATTTATCATTTTGATTTTACATTTAATTCATTTGAAATCTTTATTTTTCATACTCTAAAAATGCAAATTACAGCACCTTTTTAAGTCAATACGCACTATTTTCCACCAAATAAATCGTATTTTCATCAGAATTGGTGCATTTTTTGCTTAGGTATTTTTCTGAACGGAGTATTTTGTTGCTGAACTCCAATTTTTAGATTTACTAAACTATTTTGGTGCAAATCACCTTCCCAAGTTTGTGCCTAAAATCGTATTTAGCACTTTTTTCGAGCA
Organism: Acinetobacter kanungonis; assembly: GCF_009939195.1. Lineage (GTDB taxonomy): Bacteria > Pseudomonadota > Gammaproteobacteria > Pseudomonadales > Moraxellaceae > Acinetobacter > Acinetobacter kanungonis. The sequence continues at coordinate 718,196 of NZ_JAACKC010000001.1, forward strand.
AACTATGCAAGATATCGATTTATTATTTCTACTGCTAGGAGCAGTGCTGGTACTGGCAATGCATGCCGGTTTCGCATTTTTAGAACTAGGAACAGTTCGACATAAAAATCAGGTCAATGCCTTAAGTAAAATCCTGACAGACTTTGCGCTTTCAGCGATGGCTTATTTTTTTGTAGGTTACTACATTGCCTATGGACACCATTTCTTCCATATGGGTGCAACCTTGGCAGCAGATCATGGCTATAACTTGATGCGCTGTTTCTTTTTACTGACCTTTGCTGCGGCAATTCCTGCCATTATTTCAGGCGGCATTGCAGAACGTGCCAAAATGCGTTCCCAAGCCATCGCGACTTTATTGCTGGTGGCTTTGGTCTATCCTTTCTTTGAAGGCATTGTCTGGAATGGCAATTTGGGTGTACAAGCATGGTTAGAGCACACTTTTGGTGCACCCTTCCATGACTTTGCAGGCTCTGTAGTTGTTCATGCTATGGGCGGCTGGATTGCCTTGGCAGCCGTGATCCTGTTAGGTGCACGTCATGGTCGTTATAAAAAAGATGGGCGTGTCAGTGCTCATCCTCCTTCGTCTATTCCCTTCCTTGCACTAGGTTCATGGATTCTGATTGTGGGCTGGTTTGGCTTTAACGTGATGAGTGCACAGCGTTTAGATGCTATTTCAGGTATGGTGGCGATTAACTCGTTGATGGCGATGGTCGGCGGTACTGTGACTGCCAATATGATTGGTAAAAATGACCCAGGCTTCTTACACAATGGTCCGCTCGCTGGCTTGGTGGCCATCTGTGCTGGCTCGGATATAGTGCATCCTTTTGGTGCATTGGTGATTGGTGCGATTGCAGGCATCATTTTTGTGAAGTTCTTTACCTATACCCAAAACAAACTTAAGGTGGATGATGTGTTGGGCGTTTGGCCATTACACGGTATTTGTGGCGCCTTTGGTGGCATCGCAGTGGGTATTTTCGGTCAACAATGGCTAGGCGGGATTGGTGGTGTCTCCATGATGTCACAAATCATAGGTACCCTATTCGCCATCGTCGTTGCACTTGCAGGTGGATTTGCAGTGTATGGCGGCTTAAAAGCTTGTATTGGCATTCGTTTATCGCAAGAAGATGAATTCCGTGGCGCCGATTTATCCATCCACAAAATTTCAGCCAACTCCGATGACAGTATGTTTTAAGTTTTTCAATTTACGCATGTTGCGCAGCGATTCTCAGGAATCGCTTTTTTTATGTCTGCAATTTTATCGTGGTTCTAAATAGGCCCTTAACTCATGCAACTGCTGAATACGAGGCACCTCTAGACGTTCATCTTCAGGGTGAAAGCCTTGTAACCAGATGGCTTGCATACCTGCTTGTTGCGCACCGCGAATATCATTCACAGGATGATCACCAATAAACATACACTCGGAAGGCTGCACGCCTAAACTTTCAGCCGTATGCAAAAATATCTGCTGATGGGGCTTACTGATGCCTGCCAGTTCGGAACTGACAATCACATCAAAATATTCATTAAACCCGAGTCCATCTAAAATATTCAAGCGGGTGGCATGCCCACCATTCGATACCACTGCCAAAGCATAATCTTGCTGCTTTAACATTTTTAATAGATCCACAGCTCCTGCCATGGCGACGGCACACTGCCCAAAGTACTTAAACCAGAACTGGGTTAACTCCTGAAAATCGACTTCAGTTTGCCAATCCAACTCTTGTCGTAAAGCGTGCGCAATCGAAGCCCCAATACTCGGATGGGTTAGCTGTTCTTTTTGAGGATAACCGCCATTATCAATACGGCGGATAATCTGCTGGATTTTGTCCAGATCATGGGCGAATAACTGCGACTGATATTGTTGCAGTAAAAATTCGCTATAGCGCTGAATACTTTGATCACGGTGGGTTAAGGTATTGTCCAAATCAAATAATACTGCACGAATAGACATAACATGCTCTGCTGACTTTTACCTCTAATCTAGCATTTTCCAGTCGCTTTACATGACAGATTTTCTAGGAAGTTCTGCATAAAATCTGTGAAGCAAATCAGCCCAGCGACGTGCTTTTAAGGTTCAGTTAAGTCCACTTTAAGTTTGCTTTGCTCTAATTAAAGTCATCCAAATACCGTTTGCATGACCATGTCTGAATTACAACGTTTTAGCCTCAAGCAAGGACTGATTTTGCTGTTCAGTTTTATCCTACTGCAACTGCTTTTCCCTGTTGCGGGTCAACTCGACCTGATGTTGATTCAGCCGTGGGCGGGGCTACATGGTCAATTTCCATGGCGTCATGACTGGTTCTTGGAAACCCTGAATCATAAATATGTCAAAAACCTTTTAATTCTGTGTGATGTCAGTTTTGTCACGCTTTGGCTAGCCAGCTTTAAGGTCAAAGCTTTAGCAGCAAAACGTTGGCAATATGCTTATCTGTTCTGGATTTTAATTTTAAGCACCAGTGTGGTGGGAATTCTTAAATCACAATCGGGGCACGCCTGCCCTTGGAATATGACCCAAACCACAGCAACAGGTTTTCTCTGGAACTTTAGCCTCAGTCATGGGCACTGCTTCCCAGGTGGTCATGCGGCAACAGGCTTTGCCTTAATGACGGGTTTCTTTGCCTTTCGTAAAGCTGCTCCAAAACGTGCTTACTTCTATCTTATTGCGGGTTTAATTTTGGGCTTTGCAATGGGCTGGGCACAAATGATGCGTGGCGCGCACTTCCTCAGTCATAATTTATGGACAGCTTGGGTGGTTTGGTGCTGTAACGTGGCGCTTTATCCATTGTTTTATAAACGCTTGCTGCCTGCTCAATCTGTAGAAACTGTTCAACCTACTGCGGTTATGCCTCAGCCAGTCACAGATCAGGTGCAAGAAGCCGCTTAAAACTTTGTCTTGCCACAGTTGTCAGGATTATGGAAACTGTTACCTTGATGAGACTTAGTAGTGATTAAAGTCCGCAAAGCATCCTTCTATCTGCCTATTTCTTTTCACTTTAGATTAGACGATACAAACATGGAAGTGGAGGCTCAAGGCCCTAAATCAATTGAAGCACTTATGAATTGGCACTACTAAAGCAGCATTATTTAATACAGCTTTTGCTTTAGAAAAAGCGCTGCCAGCTGAGTGAAGATTATTCATCTGATTGGACTTGTTTAGGAAACTGAACTTGCACAAATAAGCCGCCTAAAGTCTGACTTTTGCCGAACTGTATTTTACCCCCCAAATGTTCTGCTGCCTTTTGCACAATCGAAAGCCCTAGCCCACTGCCCATCTCTAAATGATGATGAATACGATAAAAACGCTTCATAATCTGCTCATATAAGGCAGGGTCAATGCCAGGACCGCTGTCTTCCACTTGAATGATGGCATCATTGCCCTGAGAGAAAATCGAGACATTAATCACGCCATTTTTAGGGGTGTATTTAATCGCATTATCAATCAAATTATAAATAATGGAACGAGCCGCAGACTCCAAGCCATTCACCAGAACCTCTTCTTGGCGCTCCATGCCCAAATCGATATCTTTGTGTAAAGCCACATGAATCAATTGCTCTACACAATTCACTGCCACTTGGTTTAAGTAAAATGGTTGTTGCTGCATGCTGTGCAGGTTACTGGCATCTTGCTTGGCTAAATCGAGTAACTGGCTGATTAAATGCTGAATACGGATTAAACCTTGGCTCAAATTTTCCAGTGCCGTGTTTTCTGGGAACTCACGCAATAAAATCTGCATTTGTAAATTCAGCGCAGTAATCGGTGTTCTGAGTTCATGGGCGGCATCTGCAATAAACTGGCGCTGCTCTTGTTGTGCCGACTCAATCCGTTCAAACAGATAATTCATTTCCTGAATTGTAGGAATGAGTTCCACAGGATAACGATTCAGCTTAATCGGGGTTAATTCATCCAGATCACGGCGGGCAATTTCTTGTCTAAATTCGTCCATCGGCCGTAGACTGCGTAAAATTACCCAGCCCAAACCCCATAAAATAAACGGAATCATCACCAGATAAGGCACAAACATGCTGGTGGCCAGTTCCAAAGCTAGATGACTTCTGGCTGAATGCGGCTGACTGACCTGTATTTGATACTTTTCAGTCGGCAGGACATACATGCGCCACACCCCTTGCGTGGTGGAACGGTCATAAAAACCCGCATGATTTATGCCATGTAATAGCAAGTTAAACTGATGTTGCGGATGTTCTTGCTTTTCCCAGACATCCACAAACAAGTCTTCCTCATGATAGCGCTTGTGAACATCAAAATGACTTTTGATGGGTGCTGGGTCATGTGCGGCAACGCGTTCCGCAAGGTTCTGCATTTGTGCATCCAGAATTTCATCCAGTTCACCCAATGAAATCCAGTATGCCGTTGCAATCAACACGCCCCCCAACAGCAAACTAAAACCTGAAACAAAAATCAATAAGCGTTTCTTTAACGATGTTTGCGTTGGCATGGTGTGCAGTGTCTGCATAAAAGCTTAATCCAGTTTACCTAAACGATAACCCATCCCGCGAATGGTACGGATAAAATCTTTACCCAACTTTGCACGCAAATGATGGACATAGACTTCAATGGTGTTGCTATTCACTTCACTGTCGAAGTCATACAGCTTATCTTCCAAATTGGCTTTGGAAAAAATTTTATTGGGATAACTGACCAGTGGTACCAGAATCGCCCATTCACGATTGGACAGTTCCAACTCTTGCCCATTCAATAAGGCGATATGCTGTTCTACATCCAACACCAAATCGCCATAACGTAGCTTGGACATTTCATTGGATGGCGCGACCTCATGCGAGCTACGACGCAATAAAGCTTGCATACGCGCCAACAGTTCTACAAATTCATAGGGTTTGACTAGATAATCATCTGCCCCCTGATTCAGACCATCCACTCGATTTTGCACCTGATCGCGTGCCGAAATAATCAAAACAGGTAAACTTGGGAAGCTTTGTCGGATTTTTGCCAAGACTTGCATGCCATCCATCATCGGCAACCCCAAATCCAACAACACCACATCAAAACTTTGCTGTTGTAACAGCTTGAGTGCATCAAGTCCGTTGTTGACCCATTCCACTTGATAATCATGCAACTGCAACAAGGTCTTGCTGGATTCAGCAATCATGAAATCATCTTCGATCATTAAGATTGTGGTCATTTTGCTTATCCCGACTTATGCCTTGCCTGTTAGATTGTTTGCACATTGTTTTAACATATCATTTTTATCATCAATCACTTGGGTTTTAATTTCAAGCATCGACAATAACGTTGGGAATAAATTATCCTGACTGCGTACGGCTTGTTTTTGCTGAGTTAAACAATTGACCTGACTGGCATTCTGCTGCTGCCATGCTGGTGAGAACCACATAATCATCGGCACATGGGTTTGCTGAACCGGCGCAATGGCATAAGGTGCACCATGCAAATACATCCCGCTTTCCCCCGTAGACTCGCCATGATCTGATAAATACCAGAAGCCCGTTTGATAATTCGGCACTGCTTTAATGGTCTGAATTACCTGATTTAAAATATGATCTGTATAGACAATCGAGTTGTCATAACTGTTCAGCAACTCATCGCGGCTACAACCTTGAATGGCATTGGTTGCACACATTGGTTTAAATGGCTGGAACTTCTCCGTAGAGCGTTTGTAATAAGCTGGACCATGACTACCCATCTGATGCAACACAATCAGCTGTGGTGTCTTATCTTGCGCTGGAATGCTCGCCACATAAGCCTTCAAGCTATCCACCAAGACTTCATCCATACACTCGCCTTCAGCATCACACCATTTTTGTTTTGATGCCGCTGGAATTTCAAACTTGTGGACACGGTCACAAGCCCCTTTACAGCCTGAGTTATTATCAATCCATGTCACCTTATAACCTGCACGTTGCGCAATATCGAGTAAACCTTCGCGATGACCTGCCAATTGCTCATCATAATCTTTACGCGGCATGCCAGAGAACATACACGGGACGGAGATTGCTGTAGCTGTACCACAAGAACTAACTTGGCTAAAGTTAATCACGTTTTGCTTAGACAATTCTGGATTGGTATTTTTCGCATAACCATTTAAAGAAAAACTTTCAGCACGGGCTGTTTCACCAACCACCAAAACCATCAATTTCGGCATAGACGCTGCGCTGGTGTTAATCACGCGATGTGCATCTGTACCATAGGTCACCAATGGCAAATTTTCTTTTGGTTTCTGTTTACGATAATACGATAAGGTCGAAGCAATAGTATTTTGCGGCGAGATCATGCCTTTTAAATCGCGATGCTCACGGAAAATTGCTGCAAAATCGACATAGAAGACAAACAGTAAGCCACCAATGACGGCGAAAGAACTTACGATATGTAAACCCTTGCTCAACAGTTGTTTCGATATCGGTCTGTGTTCAATGCTAATCAGTGCAATCACAACCATCGGGATGACCACCATGAACACACTCCACACTACAAATTGCATGGAAAATAAATCCAATGCTTCTTTTGTATCGGTTTGCATCATGTTTTGGACTTGCCCGGGTGAAATCACCACCCCCAAACTATTTACAAAATAAGCGGTTAAACCGCCAACAAAAACCAAGAACAATGCCAGAATTTTAGCATTCCATTTCCATTGCAGCAGTTGCAACACCACGTTATACAGTGCCACCACAACCAAGACCGTTGCAGATAAAAATGCATAGGCTTTCAGCCCTTGGTATGGAGTGAGGATTTGGATTTGTTTATAAAATGCAAAATTCAGCGCAATACCCAGCCAAAGTGCAAGCAGCAAGTTAAATTGATGTAAAGCCAGTGGCGGAAGAAACTGTTTTAGTCGTTCGAGGCGGGTCAAATTCATTTTGAGCGGTTCGATGATCAATATCCTTATTAATCTATAAATTGAAACTTAAACCTGACTTAAAATAAAAAAAGGACGCTGCTTTTGCACCGTCCTTTTGAATGGATTTTTTATGAAAAATTAGAATTTGAATTCTAAGCCAGTACCTACAACAGGTTGTTTAGTTTCATCATTGCCTTGTTCGAGCGTTAAGTAACCACCGTAACCATACAACTTCACTTGCTTGCTGAATGCATAGTCTACGCCGGCCATAATTTGGTCAGCATCGTAGTCATCGGCAGCATTGTTCTTAAAGCTAGTAGAGTTTGCGCTGTACTGCAATTTCACTGTCCAAGCTTTTGCTGATGGGAAATTATATTCCGCACCCACTAACCAGCCTTGAGCTTCATCAATAAATGAAGAATCAGGATCATTACCTTTCGCGTTTTCAACCTCAGAAGTTTGGTAAAGTGCTTTTATTGCCAAGCTATTATCAAGTAGATTTAAACGACCAATTGCACGTAAAGTATTTGCCGCAGCAGAAAGTGAAGTTACAGAAACTTCTGGATCCGATGCGTTATCGAAACCACGACCTAAAAATTTAGTTGGAACTGCTTTGTCATAAGCAACACCTGTGACAAACATTGGGCTGTCATACACCAAAGATGCTGACCAAGTATCGCCTAAACCACGACCACCGGCTTTATAAGCACCTTTACTTGTATCAATCCCCTTATCTTCACCAGTTGCAAGTAAGGCATTGAATTTAACTGCGCCTGTAGGTAATGTCAGTGCTGGTGCTTCATAAACTAAAACATTCGCAAGACGAGTTTCACCCGTCATAATACCTGTGATGTCTGCTTTATTGGCAACATAATTGTTGAACGTATCCACAACACCAGAAAGTTGTTTTAACGGGGTATCGTGCGCGCCAACTTTTACAGTACCCAATTTAGCATCTTTTAAACCCACGTAACGGTTACGCATACCCCAATCAGTGCTATCACCATCCGCACTGAATGACCATTCAGCCAAATAAACAGCACTTAATCGTTCTGTAAGTTTTTCATCACCCTTAATACCGATGTAAGAGCTATTTGAACTTAATTCAACTACATCTTTGTCCGAAGTGCCTGATGCGTTATCTTCTGGTAAATAGTCCACACTCGCATCAATTTCACCATATAACGTTGGTGCCGCAAAAGTTGAACCCGCTAACAAACTTAAAGCAATCGCTGCTGCAATTTTGGTTTTCATTGAATCATTTTCCCTGGTGTTAATTTTGTTACAAATATTACATTGCAGTCACATATTACAAAAGGATTAAATTTTTATTTATATATATGTTTTAATACTTTAGGCTAACAATAACCAAGCAACTGAATTGTAATATTATTTTTCGGATTTCACCCATCGGAAAATTGTAACAAGGCAGAGAATTGCAATAAAAACGATCAAAAATAGATAATTTGTATAGCCTAAAACATCACCAATCAAACCACTCAAGCTATAAAGTACACCGCTCACTGTCGCCATGACAGCAACCTGAAACGTGAAATCCGTCGCAGCAAATTCTTCTCGGCTGTATTGCATCACTAAGGTCAACATCACCACCAACAGCATGGCTGAAACTGCATCTTCCGCAGCATTAATCGCATAAATAACAATAGTGGAAACCGCATGTTGCTGGTCGTATTGATAAGCCAGCCAAGCATAAGCAGCCAGTGAGATAATTTTTAAGCCTGAGAATAACCACAATGCTTGCGAACGGCGCATCATTTTGAGCAATCCACCTGCCAAGCCCGCGCCAAATAAAGCAGCTACTGCACCCAGCATGGTGACATACACACCAATTTGACTAAAACTCAATCCCAGATCAACCATTAAAGGTTTCAGTAAAGGTCCTGCCAGTCCATCTGCCACCTTAAAGGTGAGTAGCACCCAAAGCCATCGCCATAGCGTGGGACTGCTACGGTAATATGTTAAATACTCAGCAATGGCTTTGCTTTTTGGTCGCCATGAAGTTGAAGGCGGATGTACCACCCGAACTTGTGTAGACTCCCGATATCGCCACACGGGTAATGTATTCAGCAAGACCAATCCCGCTAACAGCAAAAACGTCATCTGCCATTCAAACCCATCCAACAGCCAGAGTATGGCACCGCCCCCGACAATAAACCCCAAACGAGAGCCAATGACTTGAATAGTATTGCCCCAATGTTGCTGTTCAGATTTTAAAATTCGTACGGCAAGTCCATCAGTCGCAATATCCTGAGTCGCACCAACAAAATTCAAACTGAGCAAGGTGATAAAAAACAGCAATAGATATTGAGGTTGATCGAGTGCATGAATGGGTAAAAATGACAGGACAATTAATACAACGACTGAAAGCAACTGCATGGGAATAATCCAGCTCCGATAATGCCCGTGCTGTGAATGACCCACTCGATCCACCCAAGGTGCCCATAAAATTTTAATTGACCAAGGCAGCATCAGCAGTCCAAAACCGCCAATATGCGCCAGTGATACCCCTTCTGCTCGGAGAATGACAGGCAGTGCATGCGTCATAAACCCCACAGGTAAGCCTTGCGCCCAGTACAATGAAAACAGCAATAAATAAACGTTCTGTGCGATTGGCATATCTGGCAATCCTGTGATGTTGGACATGGCGCTCATTGGTGAGCATTTCTGCACATCCAAGCGCACATTTTGCCAATGAAGCACGATTTCCGAAAGCGTAATATCAAGAAAAACCAAGAATATTTGTCAGGATGACAAGGCTATGTCTACGCAGCATTTTCCCATTTTGCCGCCGCACGTGCCCGCGCGAGGTAGCGCCTTTTCGAAACAGTTTTTCCGTCGACTATTTCTGGCACAAGGCTGGTCATTTGAAGGAGAATTTCCCGACTTGGCAAAAGCTGTTGCGATTATTTCGCCGCACACCTCCAATATCGATGCCTGGCATGGCTTCAGCGCATTGTTAGGATTAGGCATACAAATAACCGTTTTTGGTAAGCATACGCTGTTTAAAACGCCACTTAAGCCCCTCTTAGATTGGATCGGAGTGATTCCTGTAAATCGCGCTAGCCCGCATGGACTCACACAGCAAATCATTCAAATTATTCAGGATAAAGATCAAATTTGGGTGGGTATGGCACCTGAAGGCACTCGAAAAAGTGCCAGCACGATTAAAAGTGGATTTTATCGAATTGCCGTTGGCGCGCAGATTCCAATTGTCATGTTTGCCTTTGATTATGATCACAAAACCATTCGCTGTTTGGGCGTATTCCATCCCAATGGGGATTTTGATCAGGATTTACCCCAAATTCTGGCGCACTATGCAGGACAATTTTCTGCCAAGAACCCAGCATGGTTGGCCAAACCGTTACAAACACTCGTCAAAAAGTGACTGGAAATATGAGTCAAAATTTGATCTGATGTGCGCAACGTTCATCCTGTTTAGAGTGCAATGACGCAATTACGTTTTTTCCAATATGGTTTAATTGGCTTACTTGGCTTTACCCTTGCGGGCTGTGATAAAACCGCAACCAAACCACCTGTGACAACCCCTGTACAGGCCCGTGAGCCTGTCATTGCGATTGCTTTAGGGGGTGGTGGTGCCAAAGGTTTTGCACATATTGGTGTACTGAAAGTGCTTGAATCACATGGCATTAAGCCCAAAATTGTGACGGGTACCAGTGCAGGCAGTTTCGTCGGCAGTATTTATGCCAGTGGTAAAAGCCCGTATCAGCTTCAGCAACTTGCCTTGCAACTGCAAGAGTCTGACCTGCGTGACTTGACCTTAAATAGTCAAGGCATTGTACTGGGACAAAAGCTACAGGATTACGTCAATAAAAATGTAGGCAACAAACCGATTGAAAAATTCCCGATTCGCTTTGCTGCTGTTGCAACCCGTTTGGACAATGGCAAAAAAGCCGACTTTATTTTAGGTAATGCGGGTCAGGCTGTACGTGCTTCGTGCAGTATTCCGAATGTATTTGTACCGACCACCATTCGTGGCACCAAATATGTCGATGGTGGCTTGGTCAGTCCTATTCCCGTGACCACGGCCAAAGCCATGGGCGCTGATATTGTGATTGCAGTTGATATTTCTGCACGACCTGTAGGCAATAAACCGCTAAATATGTGGGGCGTACTGGATCAAACCATTAATATTATGGGGCAGCAAAGTATCAATACCGAATTGAACCAAGCCAACGTGGTGATTCAACCGAAGGTCGGTCATGTGGGTACGCTCGACTTGAAAGCCAGCAATGAATCCATCCTCGAAGGGGAAAAAGCAGCGCAACTAAAAATCACCGCCATTCAAGCGGCGATCACCAATTTTAAGAAGTCTCCTGCCGCATTCAAACCCGCACCTAAAGCAAAATTTTAAATAAACACTTTTTTAATTTTCATCATCTTAGACATCTGTTACAGTGCATAGTGATGCTTTTCTCATCACTATTCACTAATACAATACACGAGCAGATGTATGGAATTTGTTTTTGAACCGTGGCACTGGTTTGTGCTCGGTGTTTTACTGATGCTGTCCGAATTAATCATTCCCGCTTTTGCTGCGTTATGGTTTGGTATTAGCGCAATTTTAGTAGGTATTTTATTTTGGCTTTTTCCAGCCCTAAGCTCAACAGCACAACTTGTGTTGTGGATTATCCTCTCCATTCTCTGTACCGTTGCCTGGTTTAAATATATTAAGCCACTCTCAATTGATAAAACCAAAGCGGGACTTTCACGCGAAGCCACCATTGGTCAAGTCGGTATGGTCATTCAGGTCAATATGGAACATGAGCAAATCCGCGTTCGATTTCCTATCCCAGTTTTAGGCTCAGATGAATGGAACTGCCGTACTCAATCCGCCGTCAATGTAGGTGATCGAGTTCGTGTAGTCGACATTCTGGGCAATGACCTTGTGGTACAACCACATCGTTCAAATAATGAAAATCAATAAAAGCGAGTAAAACTATGTCAGCGGGATCTATTATTGTTATTGCGTTGTTAGCCTTCGTCGGCGTGACCATTTTCAAAGGGGTACGTATTGTGCCTCAAGGTTACAAATGGATTGTACAACGTTTAGGTAAATACCATGTGACACTCAGTCCTGGTCTAAACTTTGTGATTCCCTATATTGATGAAGTGGCTTATAAAGTCACCACCAAAGATATCGTGTTAGATATCCCCTCTCAAGAAGTGATTACCCGTGATAACGCAGTGTTACTGATGAATGCTGTGGCATACATCAATTTAACCACCCCTGAAAAAGCGGTGTATGGGATTGAAAACTACACATGGGCCATTCAAAACCTTGTCCAAACCTCTTTACGTTCAATTGTGGGTGAAATGGACTTAGATGATGCGCTTTCTTCACGCGATCACATTAAAGCCAAACTCAAAGCTGCCATTTCAGATGATATTGCAGATTGGGGGATTACCTTAAAAACCGTCGAAATCCAAGATATTCAACCTTCGCCAACCATGCAAGCGGCTATGGAAGCACAGGCGGCGGCTGAACGTCAACGTCGTGCCACTGTCACCAAAGCCGATGGTGAGAAACAAGCTGCTATTCTAGAAGCAGATGGTCGCCTTGAAGCTTCTCGTCGTGATGCAGAAGCACAAGTCGTGCTTGCAGAAGCTTCGCAACGTGCCATTGAAATGGTCTCTTCTGCGGTTGGTGATAAAGAAATTCCTGTTGCTTACCTATTGGGTGAACAGTATGTCAAAGCCATGCAAGACATGGCGAAATCCAATAATGCCAAGACCGTGGTCTTGCCTGCGGATGTTTTAAATACCATTCGTGGTGTCATGGGTCGTCACAATTAATCCGACGAAAGATATCCCTTTGCATTTCAGTAGAATAGGCAGTTTGTGACTGCCTATTCTTTTTTTTAGAATAAAAAAAACAGAAAACTTTGTGAATTTATGTTTAAATCCCGCGCTTATTTTCAGGATATTGTTTGCTTTTTGTAACAATCTTAACAAAAAGCGGAATTTCAGTTTGTGATTTAACTCCCAAGGATAAGCGTATGAGTTCACTGAATCCGACCTTAATCACTTTTTTCTTTTATATCATTGCCATGGTTTTTATTGGCTTGATGGCTTACCGCGCAACCAACAACTTTGACGATTACATCCTCGGTGGTCGTAGTTTAGGAAGTTTCGTGACTGCACTTTCGGCGGGTGCATCAGACATGAGTGGTTGGTTACTCATGGGCTTACCTGGCGCAATCTTCTTGTCTGGTCTTTCAGAAATGTGGATCGGTATCGGTTTAGTGATTGGCGCATGGTTAAACTGGCTATTGGTGGCTGGACGTTTACGCGTTCACACTGAAGTACAACATAATGCCCTCACCTTACCTGACTATTTTTCTAATCGTTTTAACGACCACAAGAAAGTCCTGCGTATTGTTTCAGCGTGTGTAATTTTAATTTTCTTCGCCATTTACTGTGCTTCAGGCATGGTGGCAGGTGCACGATTATTTGAAAGCATGTTTGGCATGTCTTATACAACAGCACTTTGGGTCAGTGCCATTGCAACCATCAGTTATGTATTTATTGGCGGCTTCCTTGCTGTGAGCTGGACTGATACCATTCAAGCTACTTTAATGATTTTTGCCTTGATTTTGACCCCAATCGTTGCCCTGCTCAGCTTTAGCGATACGCAAGAATTGACCATGGCACTTGAAGCAGCTCGTCCTCAAGCCATGAACCTATTTGGTGACTTAAGCGTGGTTGCGATTATCTCACTGATGGCTTGGGGCTTAGGTTACTTTGGTCAGCCACATATTCTCGTGCGTTTCATGGCAGCTGACTCGGTGAAATCTATTCCGAATGCACGTCGTATTGGTATGGCATGGATGATCTTCTGCCTTGCAGGTGCGGTTGCTGCGGGCTTCTTTGGTATTGCCTACTTCCACCAACACCCTGAATATGCTGCTGCGGTGAATGCCAACCCTGAAACAGTATTCATGGAACTCACCAAAGTGCTGTTTAACCCTTGGGTTGCAGGTATCGTGCTGGCTGCGATTTTAGCAGCAGTCATGAGTACCTTAAGCTGTCAGCTTTTGGTGTGTTCAAGTACCTTAACAGAAGACTTCTACAAATCATTCTTACGCAAAAATGCGTCTCAAAAAGAATTGGTTTGGGTGGGCCGTCTCATGGTATTGCTGATTGCCTTATTAGCCATCTGGATGGCAGGTAATCCTGATGCCAAAGTGCTTGGTCTGGTGGCATACGCTTGGGCAGGTTTCGGTGCGGCGTTCGGTCCACTAATCATCTTGTCGTTATTCTGGAAGCGCATGACTTTAACAGGTGCACTTGCAGGTATGGTGACAGGTGCACTCACGGTAATTATCTGGAAGAATGCTTTCGGTGCGACAGGAATTTATGAAATTATTCCGGGTTTCATCTGTGCAACTATCGCGATTGTCGTGTTTAGTCTATTCAGCAAAGCGCCTGAAAAAGACATTACAGATCGTTTTGAACAAGCGGATGAGCTGTACAAAGCATCAAAATAAGTGTCAAAAAAAAACTCTATATGACCTAAGGGTGATATAGAGTTTTCCTTTAAGTGCATTTAATTGAATCAATTCCGAATGCACTTTCAGTTCCGTTCGAACTTTGACTGTTAAAACTGTCTTGCCAATAAGAACTGAGAAATTTGTTCTAATTCTTGTGCCTGACCTTCAAAAAACTGCAACGCTGCAAAAGCTTGGTCATGCAAGGTTTGCGCATATGCTTTGGCTTGCTCTAAGCCCATTAATGCAGGATAAGTCGATTTTTCGACTTGCTCATCTTTACCTGCCGTTTTACCGAGTTGTTCGGTATTGGCAATAATATCCAAGATGTCATCTTGCACCTGAAAAGCCAATCCTATGTTTTGCCCATATTGGCGTAATTGTGGAATTGCAGGGTCTGTACCCGCAAAAATGGTCACAGCCGCCATCATAATTGCCGCGGTGATTAAAGCACCGGTTTTATTGCGGTGAATATTTTCCAAAGCCTGCTGATCAATTTGCTTGCCTTCAGCCTGTAAATCCAACACCTGTCCACAGACCATTTTTGAAGAAGCGGTCGCTAGAATTTGCATTTGTTTAAGAATCACCGATTGATCAACCGCCTCGCCCTGATCAAACAAACGACTACCCAACACTTCAAATGCCATGGATTGCAGAATATCTCCTGCTAATAAGGCTGTGTCTTCACCATACGCCACATGACAGGTGGGCTGCCCACGGCGTAATTGATCATTGTCCATACATGGCAAATCATCATGTGCCAAGGAATAACAATGAATAAGCTCTACTGCGACCGCCGCACGACGTACAGCCGCCTGATTTTGGTTCGGGCGAATGGCAGCCGTGGCATAACACAACGCTGGACGTACTCGTTTGCCACCCAACATCACCGCATGATGCACTGCACTTTTTAACGGCTCTGGTAAAGAAAAAGCCTGTAATGCAGCAAGTAAGTCTTGCTGAATCTGTTGTTGCGCTTGTTGCAAGGTATTATTTTGTACGTCGGTTAGAGATGACACATTTGCCTCGAGTATTTTTGCTATACAGCCCTAGTCTGCTGCTGTACGACCATCAAAGTTCGGATTGTCCGTGATTGTACGCTAAATGCGATTGTCGCCATACACCTTGCACTCAATTTAATGAAAAGTTAATTTGATCTTTCTCTAGGCAAAACATCGCTTTGCTCTTATCCAAAAGCCCCTCGTCTAATCAATCTTTTTAAAATTTCTAAATAGTAAACCATACACGCATCAGATAAAGTCTTTAAGTACAGGATTGCCCCTTACAGCATAGCTTATGGTCGGGATAGGAATAGCAGGTGCTATGGTCGGTATAATAGACACAGTTTTTACGAGCGCTTTTGGCACAATATAAGGCTTCATCAGCCAGCTCATACATACGACGGGCAAACATAAATTCTGAGCTATGCACCACCCCCACTGAAATAGAAAAATCATGCAGTGTTTGTCCGCGGAAATGTTGCCCTAAGACTTCAATTGCGGTGCGATACAACTCGGCTTGCTCACAACCTTGTTGCAAAGATTGATTCGGCAACAAAATAGCGAACTCTTCCCCACCGACTCGGTAAATATTACGGGTGACTTCAATTGAACTGACATTGAGCAACGTCCGTGCCAAGGCTTTAAGTACATCATCCCCCAAACTATGCCCATAACGATCATTCAGTTGCTTAAAATTGTCGACATCTAGCAATAAGAGCGTCAGTTCTGTGGTTTCATGCTGGGTCATGCCATGTAAATAATGCTTTAATTTCAAATCAAAGGCACGACGATTGGCCAAGCCTGTTAAATGATCTTTTTCACTGATGCGTCTCAGCTCAAGATTCTTAGCTTCAAGCTGAATTTGATTGTGCTTTAAATCTGAAATATCGGAGCTACAGAGAAGCACCGATTGCACTTCACCACTCTCGGCATAATTCGGTTTCAACATCACCCAGTAATAACGACCATAGAATTGATATTCAAACGGCTCTACAGACAATCCCTGCTTAAAACGCAGCATGTTTTGAGCAAAGACCTGAGCACAATCCTCGGAAAAATGAGATAAATGCTGGAACTGAATCTGCTCGACTGAAACCGCAAAGCTATCTGCAAAAAAATGATTGGCAAACAAAATTTCTCCCGTCGGTGAGAGTAAAGCTGTTGCCATCGGCAGAGCGTTCAATACTTCATGAGCATCAATTTCAACTTTGTTTTGAATAGAATGAGCAACCATAATCAATACATTTTTTCAGGTTAAAGCTACGCAAAATGCTATCAAAATTAGAGAAGTAAAATTTCTAATAAATTACGCATAGTTTATGAATATAAAATATATATAAATTTAAGATTTGCTTATTCTTTATTTTGCATAAGCTATAAAAAAAGCCCCTATCAACTGGATAAGGGCTTTTGAATGCAATGCGTAGAAAGCTTATTTTAAGCAATCCTCAGGTACACGCACCCAACCTTCCATCAAGACACGTGCACTACGGCTCATAATGGCTTTTTTCACTTGCCACTGACCATTTTCTAAAATGGCCTGCGCTCCGACACGTAATGTGCCCGATGGATGTCCGAAACGTACCGCTTCGCGTTCACCCCCACCCGCAGCCAAGTTCACCAAAGTGCCTGGAATTGCTGCCGCTGTACCAATTGCAACTGCCGCCGTCCCCATCATGGCATGATGCAGTTTCCCCATAGACAGTGCGCGTACCAATAAATCGGTATCCAATTCAGTAATGGCCTTACCACTGGAAGAGACATAGGCTTTCGGTTTAGATACAAAAGCAATTTTCGGGGTATGTTGACGTGTTGTTGCTTCTGCGATGTCTTGAATCAAGCCCATCTGTTTTGCACCATAAGCACGAATGGTTTCAAAACGCTTCAACGCTTCCGCATCACCATTAATGGCTTCTTGCAATTCTGTACCGGTGTAACCAATGTCTTCGGCATTTAAGAATATGGTTGGAATCCCTGCATTAATAAATGTTGCAGGGAACGAGCCAATGTTTGGAACGTCCAACGTATCGACCAGATTGCCTGTTGGGAACATGGCACCGCCATCTTCGCCATCATCCGCAGGATCCAAGAATTCAATTTGCACTTCCGCCGCAGGAAAAGTTACGCCATCAAGTTCAAAATCCCCTGTTTCTTGTACTTGTCCATAGGTGATTGGGACATGGGCAATAATGGTTTTCTGAATATTTACCTGCCAGATACGCACCGTGCAAATGCCATTTTCAGGAATACGTGCTGCATCGACCAGCCCGTTGGAAATCGCAAATGAACCAACCGCTGCGGTTAAGTTGCCACAGTTGCCGCTCCAATCCACAAAAGGTTGATCAATCGAGACTTGCCCAAACAGATAATCCACATCATGCTCAGCTTGGGTGCTTTTCGCCAAAATGACGGTTTTGCTGGTACTTGAGGTTGCACCGCCCATGCCATCAATTTGTTTAGCATAAGGATCTGGACTACCAATCACGCGTAATAAAATTTGATCACGGATTTTGCCTGCGACTTGAGCCGCTTCTGGTAAATCATCACGCTTAAAAAATACACCCTTGCTGGTACCACCACGCATATAGGTCGCGGGGATTTTAATCTGTGGAGCGAAACTCATTGTCGTTCAATCCTTCCTGATTGGCTGTTTTGCAATATTTGATCAATTTAAACCGTATCCATCATACTGCTTTTTATGGAAAAAAATGTTCTTGCAGGACTTAAGTATAAAAAAGCAACGCTTGATCATTTTTTTGACATCACGCAGAACGATAGAGTCATTTTTTAAATAAATCTAAACAATTGATTCATCATTCAATTTTATATGCAAAAAAAGAAATAATCCTAGTGAAATGATTTGACCGATCGTTCATCTACTAGGCTAAGTGTAATCAATCCTTTACAATCCATACACATTCATCGTCGGGCTGAGAACTTTGAACAATAACTCTTCACAACTTCAGCGTGGCTTAAAGAACCGTCACATCCAACTTATCGCCATGGGTGGCGCAATTGGTACAGGCTTATTCTTAGGTTCCGCACAGGTTATTCAATCTGCAGGTCCATCCATCATTCTAGGTTATGCCATTGGTGGTTTAATTGCATTTTTGATTATGCGTCAATTAGGGGAAATGATTGTCCATGAACCAGTAGCAGGTTCATTTAGTCATTTTGCTTATCAATACTGGGGCAAATTCCCTGGCTTCCTTGCTGGTTGGAATTACTGGATTCTGTATATTTTAGTGGCCATGACCGAGCTAACTGCGGTTGCTAAATATATTAATTACTGGTGGCCTCATATCCCTGCTTGGGCTTCCGTACTGTTCTTCTTCGTTGTCATTACCCTCATTAACTTGGGTAATGTGAAGTTCTACGGCGAATCGGAATTCTGGTTAGCAATCATTAAAGTTGCTGCGGTTATTTCCATGATCGTCTTCGGTTTATATTTATTATTAACTGCAGATGCCACTTCTACAGCTTCATTTAGTAACCTTTGGACTCATGGCGGATTCTTCCCGAATGGTTTTGAAGGCTTATTCTATATGTTGGCTTTCTTGATGTTCGCCTTTGGGGGGATTGAACTGATCGGGATGGCAGCCGCAGAAGCGAAAGATCCAGAAAAAACCATTCCTAAAGCCATTAACCAAGTCGTTTTCCGTGTGCTGATTTTCTATGTTGGCTCATTGACAATTCTATTGTCTTTAGTGCCTTGGAATGCGCTGGATTTAGGTGGTTTAGATAAAAGTCCTTTCGTGATGATTTTTAGCCAAATGGGCATTCAATGGGCTGCACATTTACTGAACTTCATTATCTTGACTGCTGCATTGTCGGTTTATAACAGTGGTATGTACGCGAATAGCCGTATGTTGTTTGGTTTAGCGGAACAAGGAAATGCGCCAAAAGTTTTCTTGAAAGTGAACAAACAAGGCGTGCCAATTCCAGCAGTACTGTTCTCTGCATTGCTGATTTTCGGATGCGTATTGTTGAACTACTTCGTACCTGAAGATGCACTGGGTCATTTGATGTATATCGTGGTTGGTGCTCTGGTACTTAACTGGGCAATGATTAGCTTGACTCACTTGAAATTCCGTCAAGCGATGAAAGCAACAGCGACTCAAACCAAATTCCCTTCACTTTGGTCGCCAATCAGCAACTATTTAGTCCTGATCTTTATTGCACTTGTTCTTTACATTATGTGGACTCAAGGCTTTAAAGAATCTGTATTGATGTTGCCAGCGTGGATTGTGCTCATGCTCATCTTCTTTAAAATTATTAAACCAAGCAAAAGCTAAGTAGCTTTTGTACGGAGTTTAAAAGTTATTGTTTCGGCAATAACTTTTTTTTTGCTTTAAAATCAGTTACATTATTCCCGTTTTGCGCTCTTAGCTTAACTGGATAGAGCAGTTGCCTCCTAAGCGACCGACGTGGGTTCGAGTCCCGCAGAGCGCACATATTATTAAACCAATTTCGGAGCCTGTGTTAGGAAAACTTATTGATAGCAACTATTTAAAATTAGAAAAAATATCAAAGGTTCGATATATCCTAATAAACTCAATATTACTTAAACAGATAGCTTAATGGCTTGTCTAATATGTGTGAAAACCTTATACGACAAGGGATTCCATTAAGCCATGCTTTAGGGGTGAATATACATTTTATTAATTCACTATTTCAGGATTGATGGTCTTTGTCGGTCACTGATCTGTCCTATCTGTGCATCCATTAGTTTCTTTAATAGAGCATCACGACCATTTTCTATTGACCATTGCATTTCATCGTCCGTGATAACGGTGGCGATTAAAAGCTGCATATTTCCATTAGGCAATTTGATATCTGTAGGTAAAGGCTTTTGTGCTTTAGCTATAAGCACATTAATGGTGTCATTCTCATTATTACCTACAGGTATCGCTTCGACTGTTAAACCATTATTCTTTTCTACTCTAGCCAATAGATCTACATCATTCAGTAGAACTATATTTCCTGTCCATTGCATAAACCAAAGTGGCCATTCAGCATTTTCTTTTGCAATCATGAGCACTTCATATCCATAACCAGCTTTTCCAGATACAGATTTGACTTTACTCTTTTTCTCTAATTTTGATGAGCTGGAAATGACCCTACCCTGTTCATTATATTTAACCTCAATATCTTTAGCTGTTAAGCTTGCAGGCATATCACTATTAGTAAGGCCAAAAGTAGAATATACCCATAGCCCCTTTTTGATTTTGTCAGCAGATATTACGTAAAAACCACCACCCGGCCAAACACCAAATAAGTTTGGGGCTTTCATGATGTCATTAGGTAGCTTCCCTATATTTTTCTCGTAAAAAGCTTCTCGGGCATCATAGACGTGCTGCCATTCTTTTTCTGGGCTATTTTGAGCAAAGCCAATAGTAGACGCCGTAAGTGTAGTGAGCCCAAATAAAAATTTTATAAACTTCATATTCTTAAGCATTTATTTTCTCTATGTATGAATACGGAGTGATTCTACCAAACTAGTTATAGTCGACCCAGCTTTGAACCTATATCCAACCATATATATTTCTATCTAAATCAACATCAGCTTGCTAGGAAGCTAAACTTAATCCACACACCTTCATTCAGATTTCTTTTAAAAATCAATCTTAAAATTGATGAAAAAAAATTTACATGCTAAAAATTAAGTAACACCAATAAAAGATTGCCAAGATTGATATGAATAAAATACTCGCATCCCTCCTTTTCAGTACCAGCTTAATAAGTCTTCATACGTTTGCCACTTCCCCACCTGCGCCAATCCAGCAACAGCAGCAAGTTGCAGGCTATTACCAATATCAAGCAGGTCATGCGCAAATCACGGCACTTTTAGATGGGACCAATTTCCTCTCGCCTACGCTATTTAAAAATCTGCCTGAAAAAGATGTGCATCAAGTTTTAAAGAAATACTATGCCGACCAAGAAAAAGGGGTACAGACCTCAATTAATGCCTTTTTAGTCAATACTGGGCATTCTCTGGTCCTGATCGACAGCGGTGCTGCGAGTTGTTTTGGCTCACATTTAGGTTCAGTGTTAAGCAATCTCAAAGCCTCAGGTTATCAACCAGAACAGGTCGATACCATTTTACTAACGCATCTTCATCCAGATCACGTCTGCGGGATTAGCAAAAATGGCGTCGCAAATTTCCCAAATGCAACCGTTTATGTTTCCAATTCTGAAGCCAGTTTTTGGCTAAACCCTAAACAGGTCAAGCAACTACCAAAAGAGAAGCAGGCTGGCTTCCTCGCCACGGTGGAAAAAATTAAAGCAGCCATTGCTCCCTATCAAGTTCAGCAACGTTTCAAAACCTATCAATTGGGAGATAACATTAAAAACTTTAAAGTGATTAGCACCCCTGGACATACACCAGGACATTTTAGCTATGAACTAAAAACTACAGATGAAACCGTGGTATTTATTGGCGATATTGTGCATTCACATACAGTACAATTCGACAAACCAGAAACTGCCATTGATTTTGATGTAGACCCAAAACAGGCAGTGGCAACGCGCTTAAAACAGTTTGCTGAATATGCGAAAAATGGCGAAACCATTGCAGCACCGCATTTACCTTTCCCGGGGATTGGACACATCTACTCTGCGGATGAAAAAAGCTATCAATGGATTCCCGCGCACTTTAAAGATTAATTGCTAACTAAGATTGCCCTTACCTAAAAATGAGCGTAAGCAATAGCATGGATTTAATCGTCTTAGTGATCCAACTAAAGACTATTACCCTGTTAATAAAGAAAATTAATTAGAGAGCTTCATCAAAAAAATCCCCTCACTTGAGGGGATTTTGATTATTGCTGAGGGCTTAAGGCATTTTGTGAAAAATTTGGGGAGCGAGGTCCATACAATAGCCCTTTTTGTTGAGCTAACTGTGGTGCATAAAGCTGCACACTCACACTATTCGAGAGTACGTATGCCTTATCGGACAAATGATTGGCAATCTGATCCACCAAAGCGCCAACCAGCATTCCCACCAAACCAGCATTACTATTATTATTGGCTTGTTGGATTTTCTCCTGACCTTCCCATAATAAAGCACCCGTTTTTAAATCGATCAATTTAGCCTCAACCGCAACGGTAGACGTCGATTGGATGACTTGGTACTTAGAACCATATTCTTTGACTTTGACATATAGTGCTGCATCAGCGCCAAAGATTTCATTCAGCTTTTGAATTGGAATTTGCTGCGCATCATAGCCATTGGTCACGCCATTTTCTTTAAATAGCGTATCTACCACAGAAATTGGGAACACGTAATAACCCGCTTCTGCCACAGGCAAAGTTACTGTAGACCAATATCCATAAGTTGCACGAGTATCAGGTGACTCATTCACAGGTGGCAACACTAAAATTGATTTCGGCATATTGGCTATATATGCTGATAAATCACGGTTATTTTTTGGCGTGGTTACACAGCCCGTCAACAATGTTGCAGCAAGACCCAATATAAAAAGTTGCTTAAGCTTCTTCATTTCACACTCCCCGCAACAGATTGAGCTGTCATCTTATTCAATAGCCGATCCATCAGGACTGTCGATTCTGGGTAAGTTTGACGTTCAAGCTCAAAATATTGAATCGCGCGCGGTCCATTATTGATATTCAAATTTAATAAGCCAAGATGCGCATATAAACCTGGTGGCACGGTTGCATTTTTGGCTTTCGCTTTTTCAATATCTTTTTCAAGTTGAGCAATCTGTTCTTGCGGAGAGGTCTTCTCTGGTACACTCAGCATCAGATAGGTTTGCTGCGGGTATTGCCCCCAGCTATAGAGAGACTTTGGCGCCGAAACACAGCCAACCAATGTCATACTGCAAAGTGCAGCTAAAATTAATCCTATTTTTTTCATTGCTTCAAACCAATTACTGCGCAGACCATTTATTGGTTTGAATATCTAAGACCAAGTTATTCACCGCTTCACGTACTGCCAAATCTAAAACTTTACCGTTTAGAGTTGAATCATAAGAAGCGGTAGAGCCAAAACCGAGTACTTCGCGCTCGCTTAATGCATACTCACCCGCACCTTGAACGGAATGAACAATTTCCGCAGTCTTAACATCGACAATATTTAAGTTCACTTTGGCATAGGCAATTTGCGTTTTACCACGCCCCAATATACCAAACAGCTGATGGTCACCCACTTCTTTACGACCAAATTCAGAAACATCACCCGTTAAGACATAACGTGCGCCTTTAATCGCTTGTGAAGATTTGGTAAAGCCTGCTTCTTGTTGTAACTCAGCCAAATTGTCACGGTTTAATACCGAGAAATAACCTGATTGTTGTAAATGAGTCTCTAAAATGGTTTTTGCCTGACCACCTAAACGGTCAACATTATCCGAGAAAATTCCGCGCATATAGCTTGAACGGTTGTCAAATTTACCCACTGAAACAGGTGTTTTAACGCCAGTATATTTTACAGTTGCAACTGCCGCTGTGACTTGAGACGCTTGAATCGTTTTGGAGGTTTCTGTGGTTGAACATGCCGATAAGGTTAAGCCGCTAAAAACTGCTGTAAAAATAATTTTTTTCAAGATTTATCCCGCTGATATTTATTAAAAAAATCGGCGGGATTATAGCAAGTTACACTCTAGTTACATATAGAGAATGACGAATTAAGATTCCGAATCTATTACTTCATCCCAAAAATCAGTTTAAGACCCAGTACGGTCATGACCCCACCTGCGACACGGTCAAACAGGGCTTTCGATTTTAGATAAACTTTGCGTGGACCTTCTGCCGATAAGGCAACGGCAACCAGCGAATACCAGCCTGCATCAATAAAGAAGCACAGCATTGGTAAAACCACATAGAAATAAGTTGGAATGTCTTTCGGTAATAATGCCGTGAAAATACTGGCTAAGATCACCGCAATTTTCGGATTACTCATTTGTGTGATCAAACCTAAACGATAGGCTTGCTTGTAGCTCATAGGTTCAGCCGAACCATTCGGACTATCCATTGGCTCTTTGGCATGTTTGATAATTTTATAGGCAATCCAAAGTAAATATAAACCACCACAAATTTTTAAGACCAAATAGGCAGAAGGCACAGCCAGTAAAATCGCCTGTAAGCCCATGACGGCCAACAAGCCAAATAATGCAGCACCAGTCCCTGTTCCCAGTGCCGTAAACAAACCATGCTTACGTGAAATCGCAATCGAGTTTTTCGCTACATAAATAAAAGTCGGTCCTGGGCTAATGGCACCTAACATTAAAGCCAAGGTAATTGAACCTAATATGATCAGCGATTCCAAAGAGCACCTCGATGCATTGGGAGAAAAAATGGTGCACTATTCTAGACAAAATCTGCACCAAAACCTATCAAAAAATGCACTATATGCGATAAAAAGATTCAAAGATTTAAGTCGAAGTTTATTCTCATATTGCTAAAAACTCTTAATTCAATACACTTGTAAAGTATTTTCTTTATCTTAATAAATTCAAACCAATTAGAGCAATAACTCAATATATTATTTATTTTCATATGCTTGAAATAATAACACAGGATTATTTCATTTCGTTTTCATCTCTGAATTTCCCATAAAACAATTTTTTTGATCAAAATTTAGCATCAAATCTTCACATTTCTTTCATAGCTTTTTTCTATACATAATCACATACTCAAAATATGGGTTTATTTTACTTTCTGATAAAAAATGACAACCGAGGGTTTATCCATGCCGAATAAGACAACATTCGACGCCAAACAAGCACATCTCTGGATCATTGGTGGTGGTATTGCAGGTATGGCTGCCGCAGCCTTTGCCATCCGTGATGCAAAAGTGCCTGCGCAAAATATTCATATTCTAGAAGAGCTCAATATTGCAGGTGGTTCCATGGATGGAGGTGAAACACCTCAAGCGGCACATGCGTGGGTCACACGTGGTGGACGCATGCTCACCGATGAAACCTATTTATGTTTATGGGATTTATTTTCCTCAATTCCCTCTTTAGAAAACCCAGACATTTCTGTTCGTGAAGAATGTCGTGCATTTAATGCAGAGATCAAAACCCATGCTCGCGCACGTTTAATCGATGCTGAACACCACATCTTAGATGCATCTAAATTAGGATTAAGCAACTTACATCGTGCACAAATGCTGCGTTTACTGGCATCAAAAGAAGAGCGGATTGGCAGCCGACGCATCGATGAGTTTTTTGATGACAGCTTTTTCCAAAGTAACTTTTGGCGCATGTGGCGCACCACATTTGCATTTCAAAAATGGCACAGTGCAGCAGAATTAAGACGCTATTTCTTGCGTTTTATTCAGGAACTCCCGCGCATACATACTTTGGCTGGCGTGAAAAGAACCAAATACAATCAGTACGATTCCATGATTTATCCTCTACAGCGCTGGCTGGTCGAACAAGGAGTCGATGTGCGTTTTGGTCACTATGTGACTGATGCCGATTTTAGTAGCTATGAAAGCACGCAAGAACGTCGTGCAACAAAACTGTATGTCAAACTCCCTGAAGGTAAAGAAGAAATTGATCTGAAACAACATGATCTTGCCATCTTTACCTTGGGTTCGATTACCGCAGACTCACGTTACGGCGGCAATCATGATGTGCCTGAATTAATTCGAGATCGACAAGACCATGGTTGGCGTTTATGGGAGACTTTATCGAAAAAAGCAGCCGATTTCGGACGTCCCATGAGTTTTTATGGCAATGTAGATGAACACAAATGGGAGTCATTCACCCTGACCATGCAAGATGATGTCTTGCTGAAGCGTATTGTTGACTATACAGGCAATGAGCCGGGTACTGGTGCGCTTATGACATGGTTTGAGTCAGGCTGGCATTTATCCATTGTCGTGCCTGCACAACCGCACTTTGCCAATTTACCCGACAATACCTTTACCCTGTGGGGCTATGGTTTCGAAATTGACCATATCGGTGATTACATTAAAAAACCAATGTCCCAAGCTACAGGACAAGAAATCTTGACTGAACTCATCAAACAGCTCGGTTTTGACGATATTTTGGAGCATGTTTTAGCAAACACCGAAGTGACAACTGTCATGATGCCTTATGCCTCTGCCCTGTTTGCCTGCCGTAAATCAGGGGATCGACCTTTAGTGATTCCAAAAGGCTCGCAAAATTTTGCCTTCTTGGGGCAATTTGTCGAAATTGAAGATGATGTGGTCTTTACCGTCGAATACTCGGTACGCGGCGCAATGCTGGCCATTTATGAGTTCTTTGGAGTCACCCGCGATATCCCCGAAATCTACAATGGTTTACTCGATCCGAAAGTGGGCTTAAAAGCTTTAGAAGCGGTGTTCCACTAATTCATTGATACAAAAAGAGCATCTTCAATTGATGCTCTTTTTATGACTTCAATCTAGTCGGGCTAAAAGCTTTAGAAAAAACTTGTCTGACATTCAACTGGCATAGACAGTTCACACTAAGGATGGGCTACCTTCGCATGCGCCGTTTGTTCTTGTGCAATCAGTTTATAATCTTGATCTGCCACAGGCATACCCCCAATGACCATGCTGCGCACCATAGTTTTCGGTTTATTCAGATCATCCTTTGCATCACACCCGCTAAGCAATCCTGCCACAAGACACATCAGGATGAAGGATACTTTTTTCATCGCATACCCTCGCTTCTTTTCTTATTTTAATTTCAGCATAGCACTATTCATTTTCAAATCCTATCGGCTTTGTGACTACTTTTTATGGCTGAATCGATCTTCCGAAATACACCTGAACGAAGTTAAAACTGCTTCACTTGTATAAAGAAATAAGCTGAAAAATATCTAATGAAATGATGGATTTGAATTCTGCTTACAAAATCTTACAGGCAAGATGATTTACAACGGACAAAATTGTCCGTTAAATATTAGGACTGTCTGCTACAAAATTTGCGCATCATGACCATACGCCAACAACGTGCCGCTCAAAACCGAGAGGAATTACTGGAAGCCGCGATCCAAATATTCCGTACTCACGGCATTAATGCGCCTTTACAACTGGTGATTGATGAAGCCAAAGTCGGACGTGCAACCTTTTATCGTAATTTTGCTGACCGTCGCGCGCTGGTGATTGCCTTGATGGAACAAGCCTTGGAACGACTCGCGCAAAGAGCTGCCGAGTTTTCTCAATATGAAGATGGCTTTATCCGCCTTATTCAAAACCATGTCTATAACTTACCTTATTTGACTGCCTTGATGGAATATTGGCGGGTGATTGAACGTGATGATCCGATTATGGTGGACATTTATGCGCGGCGTGATGCGATCTTGCAGCCCTTGATTGATCAAGCCATTCGCCATCAAGTTTGTCGTCCCGATTTAACTACTCAAGACTATGCCATGATCACGGCGATTCTCCGCACCTCCTTTCAGGGCTTAACCGATACTGAACAACAGCAACTGGCACAGCGTGCCATTGAACTGTTGCTGAATGGTATTCGGGCATAGAAGGCGGGCTGATCATGTCACAAACTCCGCGCTTACTCGAACCCGCACCCGACTGGACACCTGAGGAAAAACCCACACTGCCCGGTTCGCCCGCGGTGATCGCTCACTCCAAGACCAAACGCATTCTGTATTTTTGTATTGGCTTGTTTATTGCCCTGTCTGCGAGTCTAAGTAATGGATTTATTACCGCCAATTTGCCCTTAATTCAGGGTGAATATGGACTCACTCCTTCGGAAGCAGCATGGATTCCTGCGGCTTATGTCATGGCGAATGTCAGTTCCAACCTGATTTTATTCAAAGCCCGCCAGCAATACGGCTTACGCTTATTCTCAGAAATTGGCTTGGTGATGTTCATTGCCGTACTGGTGCTGCATCTCTTTGTACACACCTTTGAAATGGCGGTCTTGGTGCGTTTTATCAGCGGGATGGTAGCGGCTCCGCTCAGTTCTTTAGGCATGTATTACATCATGCAAGCCTTTAAACGGGCAGATTTCGGACGCAGTATTTATTTGGCATTGGGCTTTCAACAACTGGGTATTCCTTTGGCGTGGATCATTTCGCCTTATCTGATTGACGTGAATAACTGGAATGTACTGTACACCTTTGAAATTGGCTTAGCCTTGTGCTGTTTTGCCATGGTGGTGTCATTAAAATTGCCGCGCAGCTTAAGAATTGCCGTGTTTGAAAAGCAGGATTTCTTGACCTTTGCCCTACTCGCCCCTGGGTTTGCCTTGCTATGTATTGTGCTGACACAAGGTCCGATTTTATGGTGGCTGGAAGTGAAATGGCTGGCGTATCTGCTGATTGCAGGTTTCAGCCTGATTGTGATCGGTCTGGTGTATGAACACTATCGGGTTAATCCCCTGATTATGACCCGTTGGCTTGGAGCAGCATCGACCATTCGCTTCATTATCGGAGCATTTGTGATTCGCTTTCTGATGTCCGAGCAAAGCTATGCTGCGGTGAATTTCTTAAAAACCATGGGCATGGGACCTGACCTGTTTGTACCGCTATATAGCATTATCTTTTTTGGGATTGTTGCGGGCACCTTATTCAGCGCCATCACCTTTTCGCGTGAACGAATTATTTGGCATTTACTGTTAGCCGAAGCCTTGGTGCTGATTGCCTGTGGTCTCGACTTTCATCTCACCAGTGATATTCGCCCCGCCAATTTTTATGGCAGCCAATTTCTGGTGGGTTTTGCCAGTGGCGCATTTATTGGTCCCTTGCTGGTAACTGGAATTATGAGTGCCATGCAAAAAGGGCCAACCCATATTGTGACCTTTATTGTGCTGTTTTCTGCCACGCAAACCTTTGGTGGCTTGGTCGGATCATCATTCTATTCCACCTACCAGCAAATGCGTACCCAAGAGTATCGTGCCGAAATCATTCGGCAGTTGCCAGAAACGAACCCGCTGATTGCACAGCGCCTGCAAAGCTATCAACAAAGCTCGCACAGCTACACCCTCGATCAAAGTTTAGAACAGCAGCAAGCCTTAAAAACACTGAATCAAGTGGTGACCCGTGAAGCGCAAGTTCGTGCCTATAACGATGTGATTAGTTTAAACGGTGTGATTGCCCTGCTGCTGTTACTGTGGGGTGCATTCCTCATTGCACGTAATCAGTATCAATTGCGGCAACAAGCCAAGCTGCCAAAT
This sequence comes from Acinetobacter kanungonis, assembly GCF_009939195.1. Classification (GTDB taxonomy): domain Bacteria; phylum Pseudomonadota; class Gammaproteobacteria; order Pseudomonadales; family Moraxellaceae; genus Acinetobacter; species Acinetobacter kanungonis. The sequence continues at coordinate 747,673 of NZ_JAACKC010000001.1, forward strand.
TCCTAACCTATTGCCCTATTTATCGAGAAACTGTTATGTCTGAAGATCAAAAACCTGCAACATCCTCCGAAGAAGCTCCGCGGGCAGCGCCTCAGCCGATGACAATCGCTGCACCACCAAGCAAGCTGATTCCTACGGCAAAGCGAACCTTAATTCTGATGTTTATGGTATTGCTCCTCGGTATTGGCATTATTCTATGGGCATGGAAAATTGGTCCTTTTGACAGTGCTATTGAGTCGACGGACAACAGTTATGTCAAAGGCAAAACCACGGTACTGTCTTCGCAAATCAATGGTTATGTCAAAGATGTGCTGGTCAGTGATTTCGATCATGTCAAACAAGGGCAAGTGTTGATGCATATTGATGCCACCACCTATGATCAAAAAGTCACTCAGGCAGAAGCTGGGGTCGATCAGGCACAAAATAACCTGTCCAATCAAACCCAAAGCATCGCCCAGCGTAAAGCCGATATTGTGGCGGCGGAAGCCAAAGTGGAACAGGCACGCGCAGCCTATCAACTGTCTTTAGCACAACAGCAGCGTTATCAGCAATTGGGCAACTCAGGGGCAGCGTCCAAATCTGAACAGGACCAAGCCGTTGCCGATACCCAAAATAATTTGGCTTTGCTGCAACAGGCACAAGCCAATGTACTGGTTGCCCAAGAGGCGCTGAAAACCGCACAAGTCGCTGAAACAGGTTTAAAGGCTCAAGTCACCAATGCCGCAGCACAATTGGATCAGGCCAAAACCACAAAAGATTACAGCACCATCACCGCCCCAATGGATGGACAACTCGGTGAAGTCAATCCACGCGTGGGACAATATGTAGCCGCAGGTACACAATTGCTGTATCTGATTCCTCAACAAACTTGGGTCACGGCGAACTTTAAAGAAACTCAAATTGCCCATATGAAGATTGGGCAAAAAGCATGGTTTACAGTCGATGCACTTAATCATCAAAAATTTACCGGTCATGTGGAACAGATTTCCCCTGCCGCGGGTTCTGAATTCAGCGTGCTGAAAGCTGACAATGCCACAGGTAACTTTACCAAAGTGGTGCAGCGCATTGCGGTACGCATCGCCATTGATCCGAATCAGACGGGGATTGAAAACCTACGCCCAGGCATGTCCGTGATCAGTTCAGTCGATACCCACTCGGCACAGCACTAATTGCTGTGCAGAAACCCAAGCCTTCACTTAGACTATGCAACAAAACTGACTGACGAAACCCTCATGTTTGACCAAATTGCCCAAAGCATTCCTTATCAGCACATTCATGTGGATGGGTTTGAGATCACCATCAAGCGTTTGGATTTGGTGCATCCGCAGATTTCAGGCAACAAGTTTTTTAAACTGAAATACAATCTGCTGGCTGCTCAGCAGCAAGGCTATAAAAAACTGCTGACCTTTGGCGGTGCCTATTCCAATCATATTGCTGCTACAGCATATGCAGCACAGTGCTTTGGTTTTGAAAGCCTTGGGATAATTCGCGGGGAAGAACTGGCATCTAAGCCACTGAATCCGACCTTAAGTACAGCACAACAATTTGGCATGCAATTGCAGTTTGTTTCACGTGAAAACTATCGTCTCAAACAAAGCCCCGATTACTTGGCTCAACTACAGCAGGACTACCCGGATTATTACGTGATTCCTGAGGGCGGTACCAATACCCTCGCGATTCAAGGTTGTCAAGAAATCCTAAATTCGCAGGATCGTGAAAATTATGATGTGATCTGCTGCGCTGTCGGGACTGGCGGCACCATTACTGGTTTAATTGAAGCCAGTAATCCACATCAGCATGTACTCGGCTTTTCTGCCTTAAAAGGAGATTTCCTCACCACAGAGGTACAGCAACTCACCCATAAAACCAACTGGCAAATCACCGACCAATTTTGTTGTGGCGGCTATGCCAAAACCTCACCAGAACTACTGCAATTTATTCAGGACTTTGAGCAGTGCTACCAGATTCTGCTTGAACAAGTCTATACAGGAAAAATGCTGATGGGATTGTTTGAGCTGCTTCGACAAGGACACTTTACAGCAGGTCAGCGCATTTTAGTGATTCATACAGGTGGACTACAAGGTCGTTTAGCACAACTTTAGATAGTCCTGAAAAAGCAAAAAAGATGGTCTATAATGCCCTGCTTTATTCTCCCGTGAGTATGCCATGTCCACAAATCAATATGATGTCTTAGTTTTAGGTGCAGGTGCATCTGGGTTAATGACAGCCTATATGGCAGCTCAACGTGGACGTAAAGTGCTGGTGGTTGAAAAAGCCAATAAAGTCGGCAAAAAAATTCTAATGTCGGGGGGCGGTAAATGTAACTTTACCAACCTGTATGTCGAACCAAGCAACTTTATTTCACATAATCCACACTTTGTAATTTCTGCCCTAACCCGCTATACCAACTGGGATTTTATCGGCTTGGTGTGTACCTATGGCATTGAATACGAAGAACGTAAGCACGGTCAGTTATTCACCCTGAATGGCGCTAAAGAAATTTTAGCCATGCTATTGGCGGAATGTGAAAAAACAGGGCTGGTCGAGATTAAAACCAATTGCGAAGTCAAAGCCATTACTGCACTGGATGATCAAGGTTTTCAGACTGCGACCACGCTGGGATATTTTGAAACCGAATCTGTAGTGATTGCCTCAGGCGGTTTATCCATTCCAACCCTAGGCGGTTCGGGAATTGGTTATGACATTGCCAAGCAGTTTGGACATCATGTCTATCCAACCCGCGCAGGTTTAGTGCCGTTTACTTTCTCTGATCATTTCAAAGAAGTCACCACCAAACTTAGTGGTAATGCGGTCGATGCGACTTTATCCAATGAATTGAATAGTTTTACCGAAGCACTGCTGTTTACTCACCGTGGACTGAGTGGACCAAGCTCGCTGCAACTCTCAAACTATTGGGATGTCGGACAAAGTTTTAAAATCAACTTTTTACCTTATCTCGACGTGCTTGAATTCTTAATGCAGAAGAAAAAGAGCCAACCGAAAGTGCTACTCCGCACCCTTTTTGCCGAACATTTGCCAAAGAGTGTGGTGGCTGAACTACAAAATCTGATCTGGTTAGAACAAGCCGAAACAGCGATTGGCAATCTCAGCGATGAAAAGCTACAACAGATTGCCAACCGTTTACAAGCCTTTGAAGTCAAGCCATCTGGTACTGAAGGTTATCGTACTGCGGAAGTGACTTTAGGTGGTGTAGATACCACTGAGGTTTCATCCAAGACCATGGAAAGCAAAAAGCAGAAAGGACTGTACTTTGTCGGTGAAGTACTCGATGTGACTGGGCATTTAGGCGGTTTCAACTTCCAATGGGCATGGTCATCAGCCCATGCAGCATCACAATACGTTTGATCACTTAAAACGAAAACAGGCAGAGTCATTGACCCTGCCTGTTTTCGTTTTCTAGTGCATAGAATTATCTATGCATGAATTCCACGATTATTCTAAATAGTCAGTACGCAATAAATTCACTTGCGAATTAGTATCTACACGCTCAATCGCTTTTTGCATTTGGTTTAAACACTGTTGTTGTGTGTTAGTCGCAACTTCGGCCACTAAATTTAAGCGTGACAAGAATATTTTTAACATGATGATCCCCTTCATTATTGTTGTTTCTACGTCCAAGTATGCTTGCAGAATATGTCAGCAGTATTAAACTAAATACACGTTTATGCTGAATATTTTCTATAACTATAAATAGCACAGTAAAATTTAAAATGCGACTCTCTCAGCATAAAGTATTAGAACCATTGTTCCTCTGAATCTTCTACTTCCGCTGCTTGCTGCGGCTTCACCTGTGTTGCAAAAATAAATTTGTAAGCGCTGGCTAAAAATCCAAAGGTAATTCCCGCAATAATGATTGGGGCAATGATTTTATTAGGTGCTTTATTTTTCATTGTCTATCCTCATTCCAAAAGATCGATCTGCCTAAGCATGATCGATCTGAATAAAATTGAACACGTTATTTCGGGTCATTTTTTGGCTGAACATCCACATCCTGTTCGGCTTCACCCGTAGAACCATAAGGATTATTCAATGGTTTTTGCTCAGGGTCGACCAGCAACTCATCAGGAACCACCTGCTCACCTTGAGACGGCGATTGAGATTGCGACGTTGTCGAACTGGTCATCATCGGTTCTGTTTTTAGCGTCTGATCTGTATTGTGTTGTTTCGCCTGTTTTTTGGCACAGTCTATCAAATCGCTAAGAATGCGTTCCGCAGGTTGACGTCCACCTAAACCGAAGGCTAAGGCAAAGGCGACAGCCACGGCTCCCAGCGTTAAACCAAAAGCAAGATTAACAATGGAGTCGGCAATGCCCATGGCTTTTAAACCCATGGCAATCACCAGTCCCATAATCAGCACACGCACCAAATTGGCTAACCATAGCGAACTTTGATATTCACCACGTTGCACAATATTGGCCACCAGATTTGCCAGCCAGAAACCAATCACCAAGATGACTGCACCCAATAGAATATTGGCACCAAACTGAATAAACATGGAGATTAAAAGACTGACTTGCTCTAGCCCCAAACGGTTCGCAGCTTCGGATACTGCAAACAGCATGGTGAAAAATACAATCAGATAACCCACGATACATGAAATTTTGGTCGAACCCAGAAAGCGCTGAATATCCAGTTTTGCTGGAATGTCGTCGACACCTGTTCCTGCCACCACATCTACCACCAAATTGGCGACAAAACGTGACACCACATAGGCAATAATCAGAATCAGACCCGCTGCAATAATCTGCGGAATCGCATTCATAATTTCGTACAACATTGCAGTTGCAGGTTGTGAAATGGAATCAATTCCGAGTGCTTCAAAAGCAATGATCAGTGCCGTAATAATCACGATGGCAAATACAAATGAACCCAGCACTTGCGCCAAGTTCGAGTTTTTAAACAGCCCGATTTTTTGTGCTTGGCTTTGCAGATCTAGACTACGTACCAATCCCTCTAAAATGCCGCGGACAATCTTCGCCAAAATATAGCCAACAAAGACAATCACAATGGCAATAAACAGATTTGGTAGATAGGAAATAACTTCATTCAACATATTTTGAATTGGGAACAGCAAGCCCGTCAAACCTAAAATTGACAGCACAATTGGAAGAAATAATAACAAAATCAACCAATAGACAATCTCGCTGATGTTCTGACTGATGGGACTGACACCGACATCTTCACTCAGTTTTTCATCCAGTTGCGTCCGATCCAGTAGCTTTTTCAACCCGACTTTCACTAAATTGGCAAAAATCCAGCCAATAAAAGCGACCGCAGCCGCAGCCAAAAGCTGAGGAATAAACAATAAGAACTGTTGAATCATGTTACTGAATGGACCACTGACACTGGTCAGGTTCAAGGCATTTAACGCACCAATCACGGCGATCAACAGCACAATCCAAAACACAATTCTGGAAACGATATTTTCAATATTGGAACGGTGCCCTGTCGCACCTGAGAGTTTTTGATTGGTGCCCAATTTGGACAAGACCTTCTTCACCGCAGCGGCAATGACCAAGGCAATCACCCAGCCGATCAGCAAAATCGCAACTGCCGCCAAAATAGGATAGAACTGGTCCCAGAAATACCAGCCATGCATTTCAGGATTTCGCATCCCACCGTCAAAAAAATCATTCATGTGATCTTCCCTCTTTTTTATTTCTGCAAATTTTTCAGCTCATTTAAGGCTAAATTGTTATCTTGATTTAAAAGTCACGAGGTACTTATCCACCTTAGGATTTGTACTTTTTTTAATCAACACACATATGCATAATTACAACAAAAGGGAACACCCCAATAGCAAAAAGCCCCAACTGGTTCAGTCAGAGCTTTTGTATCATCAAATTTAGAAACTTAAAAATATGCGTTTAACTCAAGAAAATTCACCGTGAATACTTGCATCGAACCCCATCCTCGTTTTCAAGGACAATCCCCGTTGCACATTCCTAATTTGGCGTTCCGCTTGAGAGCATGTACACCACAAGTGCTAAGAAAAAGATACCGACTAAGATAAGCATGTACACTGGTAAGCGTTTTTTTTGTCTTATTTCTTCAGCACTCGTGACATGAGGCGGTTTATTGAAATCATGTACCATGGTCCCCTCACTATGTTCATCCCTTGTTGAATTTTTATACTATCAACAAAAAATATAAAGTTGTGTGAAGAAGCATTATGAGATCGTGAGCGCTTGTAAATCATTTGTAGATCAAGCAGCTTCATGAATTATCACCGCTGACTTTAGTCACTTATTTCAAAAAATACCATACGGTAATTGCACTTGCCCCTGCTCAATCACCATTTCATGCTCATCTTTTAAATCGACCCCAGAAAGCTGCAGTTGTTCAGACTTGCGCATCAATGCCATTAAGCGTTGCACGGCGGTCACTTCATCCAGTCCTGCAGGGCGGACATTGGAAATACAGTTGCGCATGGCATCATGACACCCTTTTTGGGCTTGCCAGGTATAGTAGATGCCCATGCTATCTGGCGAGCTCAACCCGGGGCGTTCCCCAATCAGCATCACCAGCATTTTCGCCTGCAAGATTTGTGCAATTTCATCGCCCAAGGCAACGCGGCTGCCCGTCGCAATGACCACAGGTGCAACTGTCCAGCCTTGCTGTACACACGCGGCTTGCAGTTTGACAAGCAAACTGACGGCATTATCTTCAATTGCCCGTGCAGACAAACCATCACCTGCCACAATCAAGACATCAAAGGGCTGTTGACCTGTTTCGAATTGCATCGTTTTAAGCATTTGCCTTGAAACTTCGGATAGCTCTCGTCCTAAATCGGGACGTTTCAGATAGGTGTCTTTATCTAGCGCACAACTGCTGACCTGTACGAATGTGATCTGCTGTTGTTGCAACTGCTGACTTAACATCTCCAGATCTAGCGGTTTTAATACGGCATCTTTGGCTTGGGCATGTGCCAATTGAAACTCTAACAGTGGACGCGTCGGCAGGCTGCCCCCTGTCCGCCCCAACGCAATTCTGGCATCGGTAAACTGTTTCAGTTGTTCCCAACTGTTTTTCTCAAACCGCGGGGTATATTGCACATCATAATGTAGTTTCATCAAGCTCCCCCAAACTATGACAGCAGCAAGCGCGAGAATTTTTCGGGCATCTGCTGTGGCCATTCCAGCAGTGAAGATTGCTGTTTCAAAATGCCTTGCTGTTCTAACCAGTATGCAAATTCAGGTGCGGGCGATAGCCCCAACAACTGGCGAATATAGAGGGCATCATGGAAAGAAGTGGTTTGATAATTCAGCATCACATCATCTGAACCCGGAATGCCCATAATAAAGTTAATCCCCGCATTGGCTAAGAGGGTCAGCAATACATCCATATCATCCTGATCGGCATCGGCATGGTTGGTATAACAAATATCACAACCCATTGGCACCCCCAGTAACTTGCCGCAGAAATGATCTTCCAAACCTGCCCGAATAATCTGTTTACCGTTATAGAGATATTCTGGACCAATAAAACCTACCACGGTATTGACCAGAAAAGGATGATATTTACGTGCCACTGCATAAGCTCGGGCTTCGATGGTTTGCTGATCTACCCCATGATGGGTTTGGCTGGACAATGCACTGCCCTGACCCGTTTCAAAATACATGACATTCTGACCCACCGTACCCCGTTTTAAGCTCAGGGCTGCTTCATATCCTTCTTGCAATAACGCTAGATTAATCCCAAAAGCGCTATTGGCTTGTTCCGTGCCTGCAATGGACTGGAACATCAAATCAATCGGCACATTTTTATTGGCCAGTTGAATACCCGAGCTGACATGGGTCAGCACACAAGACTGGGTAGGGATGTCGTATTCATGAATAATGTAATCCAGCAGCTTGAGCAGTTCTGACAGATTCTGCAAGTTATCTGTGGCAGGGTTAATGCCAATCACGGCATCGCCATTGCCATACATCAAACCATCCAAAATGCTGGCAGAAATTCCCAGTACATCATCGGTCGGATGATTGGGCTGTAAGCGGGTCGAGAGGTGCCCTTCCAAGCCAATGGTATTGCGGAATTGGGTAATCACACGGCATTTTTTCGCCACCAGAATCAAATCCTGATTACGCATAATCTTGCTGACGGCTGCCACCATTTCTGGCGTTAAACCCATCTGTAGCGCAGTCAATTTTTCAGTCGTAGCATCCGCACTCAATAACCAATTCCGCAGATCTCCCACCGTGAAGTGGGAGATAGGATAAAATGCCTCGGCATCATGTTCATCTAAAATTAATCGGGTCACTTCATCCTGTTCATACGGAATCAAGGCTTCGTTCAAAAACTGTTTTAAGGGGACATCTGCCAAGCACATTTGCGCCGCGACACGTTCCGTCGCATCTTGCGCAGCAATGCCTGCTAACTGATCTCCCGAACGTTCAGGTGTGGCTTTGGCCATGAGTGTTCTCAAATCTGCAAAAACATAATGCTGATGTGCGACATTAATCCGATAGCTCACTCCCCACACTCCTTAGCTATTTAATTCTTGTTCTGCGGCTTGGATATTGGCAAATTCTTCTTCTGGGGTGCCTGCGACCAAATGATGACGGCTGTAGATCAAGAAATACAGGATAAACACCGCATAAATGGCTGCCGCCATAAACCAGACTTTCGGATCCACCACAAAGCCTGCAACCGTCGCAATTGCCGCCAAAACCAAAGCAATTGAAGCGGTCACAATCCCGCCAGGTGCTTTGTAGGGACGGGGCAGATTCGGTTTGGCAATTTTCAATTTAATGTACGCCATCATCATCAATACATAGGAAATGGTAGCACCAAAAACTGCCATCAAAATCAGTAAATCCCCCTCTCCCGATAAAGACAGCATAAACCCAATCACCCCAGGAATAATGATGGCTAAATGAGGTGCGTGGTTTTTATTTGTTAATGAAAGTTTCTTTGGTAAATAACCTGCACGGGACAGGGCAAAAATCTGACGGGAATAAGCATAAATAATCGAGAAGAAACTGGCGATCAAACCTGCCAGACCCACAAAGTTAACAAAACCTGCCAGCCACGTATTTTCCCCATACACCACTTTTAAGGCATCAACCAAAGGTGCCCCTGATTCTTTCAGGCTATCCGCGCCTGCTGCACCTGCGCCCAAGAACAAAATTGCCAAAGCAAACACCGCTAAAATCAGCATTGAACCGATCAAACCACGCGGTAAAGATTTATGCGGCTCCTTGGCTTCTTCTGCCGCCAAAGGCACGCCTTCCACCGCTAAGAAAAACCAGATGGCATAAGGCACAGCCGCCCAAATCCCCAAATAGCCCAAAGGTAAAAAGGCACTTGCCCCAGCCGCATCGGCTTTAACAGGAATATCCAATAATTTCTGACTGTCAAAATGAGGGAACATTGCTGCAATAAAGACCAACAATGCCACGGCTGCCACTGCAGTTATGATGAAGATAATTTTTAAGGCTTCCCCTGCACCTTTTAGGTGAATCCCCATGAAGAATAGATAGCAGAGTAAATAGACGAACCATCCGCCAATCCCAAATAGAGATTCACAATAGGCACCGATGAATACAGCAATGGCTGCGGGTGCGATGGCATATTCAATCAGAATCGCAGTGCCTGTTAAATAGCCACCCAAAGGTCCAAAGGCAGTCCGTGCAAAGCTATAGCCTCCACCTGCCGTCGGCAGCATGGTCGACATCTCCGACATGGCTAAACACATACATAAATACATAATTGCGACAATGATGGTGGCAATGAACATGCCGCCCCAGCCACCTTGTGCTAAGCCAAAGTTCCAGCCAGCAAAGTCACCCGAAATGACATAGGCAACCCCAAGCCCAATTAACAGTAACCACCCTACCGCGCCTTGTTTGAGTTTGCGCTGTGCAAAATACTCACTATTGGCATGATGATGGGGATTAGCTTCTGCAACGACACTTTTAACATTTGACATAAGCACCTCGACCTCGCTAGATACTTAAATCCAATGCATAAGCTGTACCAGTTTTGACTTTTAGGTCAAAATGATTTGGATTTATACGAGAAATCAGTGTCTTATCTTAGATGCCAAAATTCGCGCTTTTTCCTCGCGTGTGAATGACTCAGGGAAGCCCAGCACCCACAAAGAATATGTAACCAATCTGCCGCATGAATGTGAAATTGGAGTATAATCACGCACCTCGTTTTGAATGCTCCTAATCCTTATGGCGTATAGTCAACAGAGTGTCACACTTGATCTTGACACCGACGTCACACATCAATGTGCACTACACTACACACGTGATCAGCATCTGATTGGTATTATTGAATTTACCAAGCCAAGCTATGTGCTGAAATGGGGTGATTTAGAATATTTCCGTCGTCGTACCGAAGAATTTTCCGTCATGCCATTCCCAGAATGTGTGAATGCCATGATTGTGGATATTCGTAATATCGCCGCATTTCTGGACAATGAAGTTCCGATTCTGCCGTGGCGTTTAGTGGAAGAAGAATGCCCTGTCCGTTTAGTGGTTCCGCATGACCGTTTGGAATATTATGCGGGCTTCTTTGAACCAACATGGCTCAGCACTGATTTAGACAGTGCCATCTATGAAATCCGAGATTTCATGGATATGTTTGTTCACTAAGTTTAAGCAATAAAAAAATCCTCCATTTGGGAGGATTTTTCATTTTAGACTCAGCCATTCCATCTGAATGACTTTGGCACTTACCAGTAATTTTCGACCGCAATATTGCCTTCACCACGGCGATTCATGGTTAAACCGCGTGCTTTTAATGCTTCTTTGGTGTCTTCCACCATTTGCGGATTACCACACAACATCACATGACTGGTTGCAGGATTCAACTGGCAGCCAACTGCCTGTTCAAGTGCACCATTCTCAATCAATATCGGCAAACGCTCATGTAAAGCCGCTTGCGGATCACGGGTCACAATCGGCACAAATTTAAAGCCTGTATGCCCTTCACCAAAAGTCTGCGCAATCTCTTGAATACGCTCTACATAAGCCAATTCGGAAGCAGTGCGAACACTATAGACCAAATGAATATGTTGATATTTGCTCCATGTGTCAAAGTCTTGCAGCATGGACACAAAAGGCGCCAAGCCCGTGCCTGTCGCCAACAGCCATAAGTCCTGAGGCAATGGCAACTGATAACGGGTCAGCGTCAAGAATCCGTAAGGGATTTTCTCTAAATACAGTTCATCGTCCACTTGCAAGTGTTGCAAGTTGGAGGTAAAGGCCCCATCGGGTACCACGATTGAAAAGAATTCCAAGGTTTCGTCAAACGGTGAGGACACAATTGAATACGCACGAACCACCAATTCATCCCCGACTTTTAAACCAATACGGGCAAATTGACCTGCGGTAAACTTAAAATGTGCAGGACGTGTCATGGTGAAACTAAATAAAGTATTGGTCCAACGCTGAACAGATAAAACCTTTTCTACGCTAAATTTTTCAATTGACATGATTTCGACGTGGCATCAAAGACTGCGCTCATGTTAGCATGACAATATAATTTATTAATATTTTTTAAATGTTAAGGCTACATTCATGCGCATGACTTTACGCCAATTGGCTGTTTTTGTAGCAGTCGCTCAGGAAGGCACCGTGACTAAAGCCAGTGACGCGGTGAAGTTGACTCAAAGTGCTGCAAGTATGGCACTGGCAGATCTGGAAGATGGTTTAGGGGCGCCACTGTTTGACCGCTTAGGTAAACGTCTGCAATTGAATGATTTAGGTCGCTTTCTTTTGCCTCAAGCCCTTGAAATTCTGGGTCGCTGTGAAGCCTTTGAACAAGCGGCTAAAGGCGAGTTACAAAGTATCGATTTGCGTTTAGGGGCAACCTTAACCATTAGCGATTACTTAATGCCTGACCTGATGGCCAACTTTTTACAAATTCAACCGCAAGCACATTTACAACTGCAAGTTGGCAATACTCGCCAGATGATTGAAGCGGTAAATCAATTCCAGTTGGATTTAGCCCTGATTGAAGGTTCTTGTCATTTACCCCAATTGCAATGCATCCATTGGCGTGATGATGAACTAGCGGTATGTTGTGCACCAGATCATCCTCTGGCTCGTTTGAATCGCGAATTGAGTCCTGCCGATTTTGATCATGTCGAATGGATTTTGCGTGAAGAAGGTTCAGGTACACGTGAGGTGTTTGACAATGCCATCTTGCAAGACTTGCCTGATGCCAATATTCGTTTAACACTTGGGCATAACGAAGCTATTTTAAAGATTGTGGCAGGTGGTTTGGGTATGTCCTGTATCTCGAAGCTTGCCATTGAACCGTTACAAGAGAAAGGCCAATTGGTGGTGCTCAATACCCCATTCTGGCAACTTTCCCGTCCTTTATTCATGTTAGTACATCGTCAAAAGTATCAAGGACCAGGCTTAAAAGCCTTTATGAAATTCTGTGAAGGTTAATCCGCTAGTGTAAAAATACTCCCAGCTGGGAGTATTTTTATGCTTGCTATTTAACGATGGAATTGACGTTCACATGGAATTCCATCCTCATCTCCATCCATTTCAGTACTTGGGCAATTTCTTAAGAAAAATACAGCTTCTTCATAAGAATGCATTTGGCTACAATGAGTTCGTCCATCACATGTGAATTTGGAAACCTGTTCGCTCTTTTGCACCGCGGCCAGTTTTGATGTTTCTAACGGTGCGGATGAGGTGGCACTCACCTGCTGTGTATTCACGGCATAGCCCACCGTATCTAAATTCTTACGCCCCTGCGCTGACAGAATTCGATCAGGCAAATGACCCAAAGCCTCTCGCTGTTGCTCCACAATTCGCTTTTGTTCTTGAATAAGTTGTTCCGCTTTTAACTTTTTGGCGACACGATAATCCTGAACTTTTTGATAGGTCACAAAACCTAATCCAGCAATCACAATCAGAACCAATAAAATAATGTATTTTAAGTGTGATCTTGGTTTCTTGGGCAGAATGATTTTCTCTGCAGGCGGCACCGATTGGTAACTAAAGCTCTGCTTCTCAAAAAGTAGTTGATCATCCTCTGGTTTTAAATCAAGCCGCACAATATCGGATGCCTTAAATTTTCCTTGCTCTTCGACAATGCGGAACTTGAGCTGCTCTCCCTCATTCGGCTTGATGTGCCAGCTCGGGAAATCCTTAATGTGGAAAAAGACATCTTGTGGCTCATCCTCAACCTGAATAAAGCCAAAGCTACGTGCAGAGTTGTAGTGCTTGATCTTCCCCTCTAGAAACATAATACGCCCTAAACTTTTTATTTTTTTCTATTCTAATCAATAAAAAAGAGACCCTAAAGTCTCTTTGTTTAATTCGAAAAAAAATAATACCCTTGCTTCGTGATCAACGTCTAAAGTTTGTCAATAAAGCAGAAGTAATCGATTTATTGTGCGTAGACACTTTTGATTTCTTGGCTTTCGCAGAGTTATCTTCTACACGCTCAATTTTAATGGCTTTCAGCTTATTGCCATTTTCAACCACTACAAATTTTACGCGTTCGTTACGTTTCGGCTCACCATCGGCAAGCGGAAAATCAGAGATATGAAAGAAAATATCCTCTTCAGACGTCGCGATAAAACCGTAACCTTTATCTGCGTTGTATTGTCTAATTTTTCCTTGTTGAAACTCAGACTTCATTCATTTTCCCCTTTTCTGGAAATAAGCGAGCTAGCACATAAAAAAGAGGCTATCACAGCCTCCCATTTAGGCTATAGCCATCCTTAATCTTTTTGTACCGAACCAAAGATTTTATCACCTGCATCGCCTAAACCAGGCACAATATAACCTTGCGCATTTAGACCTTCATCCACTGATGCAGTAAAAATCGTCACATCTGGATGTGCATCTTCAACTTTTTTAATGCCTTCTGGTGCCGCAACCAAAACCATCACGCGAATGTCTTTACAACCGCTGGCTTTCAATACATCAATCGCTGCAACCAATGAAGAACCTGTAGCAAGCATTGGGTCAATGATCATCGCAATACGGTTTTGGACATCTGGAACCAATTTTTTATAGTAAGTACGCGCTTCTAAAGTCTCTTCATCACGCTCTAAGCCCAATACTGAAACTTTGGCACTTGGAATCAGGTTTAAGAAACCATCCAACATACCAATACCCGCACGTAAAATTGGCACAACCGTGATTTTTTTACCAGCAATGCGTTGGGTTGTCACTTTACCCGCCCAACCATCAACCTCATGATCCACCACTGGTAAATCTTTAGTGGCTTCATAGGTCAGCAACATGGTCACTTCCTGAGCCAATTCACGGAAATTCTTGGTACTAATATCAGCACGACGCAATAAGCCAAGTTTATGACGAATCAGTGGATGACGAATTTCATGAATAGCCACGGGAGTACACCTAAAAAGATAAAAACATAATTCCTATTATTATAAATGTTTTTTATAAATCTTATAAGAAAAAAAAGCCCCCGACTGGCGAGGGCTTTTTGATTAACACGATAATTTTACAATTATTGACGCGTTAACATGAAATGTAATGGCGATAAAATCTCAGCTTGCAATGCCATTTTGATAATTGGATCTGGATAGATACCGATCACCAATACAGCCAATGCCGCAAGTAATACCATAATACCACCCACTTTTTGACCCCAATGATCAACCGCGTCAATACGTGGCGTATCTGGTGGTGTCATGTACATTACCACCATTACACGAAGGTAGTAGTACAAACCAATACCTGAACCCACCACAATCATGGCAGCCAAGAACCAGTGCTGAGTCGTTACTGCAGCCATCACCACCAAGAACTTACCAATGAAGCCAGCAGTTAATGGAATACCCGCTAAAGACAACATCATGACAGTTAGCGTTGCAGTTAACACTGGACGACGCCAGAATAAACCACGGTAATCCGCCAAACTTTCTGCTTCATCAACATTGTTGTATGGGCTAGACATCAGCGCGACTGCACCGAATGCACCAATCGTCGTTAACACATAAGTGATTACGTAAACTGATACGTTGCCTAAGCTTGCATAGGTCATGCTGATTAAACCAATCAGTAAGTAACCGAAATGTGCAATCGATGAATAACCGAGAATACGCTTCAAGTTCACTTGACGTACTGCCAAGAAGTTACCCACTAGAATTGAAAGCACAGCAATAATCGTAATGATTGTTACAAGTGACTCGACCAACATTGCACCAGAAGTCAGTAAGAAACGGACAAACAAACCAATGGTCGCAACTTTCGCAGCGGTTGCAAGGAAGGTTGCAATCGGTGCTGGTGCACCTGCATAAACGTCTGGCGTCCATTTGTGGAATGGAGCCAATGAAAGCTTAAAGCCTACTGCAAAAATAATCAGTGCTAAACCAAGGAGTACCATTGGTTGACGGATATTTTGCATTAATGCTTGGAAAGATTCATAGAAAGACAATGAACCGGTATAAGCATAAATATACGCCATACCCATTAACAACATTGCCGAAGCTGTTGCAGAAAGCACGAGGTATTTAATACCCGCTTCTAATGAGTTTGCACGCTGATGCGTATACGCCAACATACCGTAAACAGGAATCGACATTAACTCTAAGCTAATGAAGAAAGATGCATAGTGCGAACTTGCCACCATTAACATTGCGCCCGCGACCGAGCACAGCATTAAGATATACAGTTCTTCACGGTTATCTTTATAAGTTTCGATATAAGCATGTGACAACGTACAGCATGCAAGCGAAGCAATTAAGATGACCAATTGATAGAGCATGGTGAACGGATCCACCATGAACATGCCCATCACGTTTGATGGTGCAAATTGCCCACCAAACATGTTCAATAAAATATTTGCCGCAGCAAGGTTTAAGCCGACCACAGAAGCTGTTGCGATTAAATTATGGTTACGTTTAATCGAAGTGAGAATCATCACAACGACCGCGGTCAACGCCACGATCATTACAGGAGCTAATGGCATAAGCTCAGAAAAAGACATTGTGAAGTTCATGGCTTATTGCATCTCCACATTTTCGAGTTGAACAGATGCTTGATGCACAACGTCAACGACTTCTTGAACTGGAATATAGCTGTTTGCTAACCACGCCATGCTTGAATTTGAAATATCAAGGAAGGTTTGTGGGTAAAGACCAAGCCAAAGCAGACCAAATGCACAAATGAGCAAGATACCAACTTCACGCGCATTCAAATCTTTAAGTGGATTTGCATAATGTTGTTTTTGCTCTTCATTTGGCGTACCAAATAAAGCTTTGTGAATCAAAATCAGACCATAAAGACCAGCGAATACTAAGCTGATTGCAGCCAAAATCGTGAATACAGGGAACTTCGCATAAGAACCCATCAAGATCAGGAACTCACCAATGAAGTTACCTAAACCTGGAATACCGACTAATGCTGCCACGAAGAACATAAGGAAGAATGAAAGGTATTGGAATTGACCACGAATACCACCCATCAAACGCATGTCACGTGTATGTAAGCGCTCATAAACCTGACCACACATAATGAACAGTGCAGCAGAAGATAAACCATGCGCCAACATCATGATCATCAGACCTTGGAAGGTCAAAATGTTACCTGCATACAATGCAAGTAAGATGAAGCCCATGTGAGAAATTGAAGTATAAGCCAACAGACGCTTCATGTCGGTTTGCTGGAAAGCACACCAAGCACCGTAGAAAATACCAATTAAACCCATGATGATTGCGATGTCTGCAAACTGTGCAGAAGCCGCTGGGAAGAACGGAATAACGAAACGAAGTAAACCGTACGCAGCTGTCTTAATCAAGATACCCGCTAAGTCTACAGAACCTGCTGTAGGTGCTTGCGCATGTGCATCTGGTAACCAGCCGTGTAATGGAAACACAGGAAGTTTTACTGCGAAACCTACAAACAAACACAACATAAATGCATAAGCAACCGCTGGAAGCTGAGCATCAAGCGTATTCGCTACACCTAACAAGTAGTTGTAATCGAAGCCGATCATACCTGTCATCATGTATCCATAAACCACAAGGCCTAGAATACCAATCAGCATGATTAAACCAGCAACCTGCGTATAGATGAAGAACTTGGTTGCAGCGTAAACACGTGATTTACCATCTGCACCACGATGTCCCCAAAGTGCAATCAAGAAGTAGATTGGAACAAGCATCATCTCCCAGAAGAAGAAGAACAAGAACATATCAATCGAAATGAATACACCGATGACGCCGCCCAATGACCATAAAAGGTTCAAATGGAAGAAGCCTACGTTCTTTTGAATCTCGCCCCAAGAACAACCAACTGCCAAAATACCCAACAGCGCAGTCAAGCCCACCATCAATAATGATAAGCCATCAATTGCTAAGTGAATATTGATGCCGAGGGTTTGAATCCACGGCAAGAAAAACTCTGCAGACCATGTTGGGACTTTTGCACCCAATTCATAGCTGTAAGTACCCGTTTGCCATAAAGCGACAGTTAAGCCCAAAGTAACGAGCATACCCACGAGCGCAATATAGCGTGGTAGTTGTTGGTCGAGCTTGTCGACCAACCAACATAAAAAACCTGCAATGAACGGTACGAGGATCAGCGCGGGCAAAACCATGTTGTTTGTGATTTCCATCTTATTTCCCCACTACCTGAATCACAACTAAGATCATCAGTAGAACCACAATGCCCAGTGACATGCTCGAAGCGTATTCACGCAATGAACCTGTTTGACGAGAGCTTGTAAAGCCGTTACCAGCTTTCACAATTGCAGGTAATACCAGCCATAAACCATCAATTGGGTCACGGCCACAAATCTTAGCAATCAGTAAATATGGTTTTACGAAAATCAGGTCATACAAAGTATCGAAACCGAGTGCATTACGACAAATATTCGCCAAACCTGCACCCAATGAAGTTTTCGCAAAACTTTTCACTGCACCGTAAGCAAAAGCAAATAAGATCACACCAATCACAAGACCAGCAAGCGCAATACCCACGGCCATATGTTCTGCACCGTGTACACCCGCTTCCATCGCTTCTGGAATAATGACCGCTGGAATTTTTGCAGCATTCAAAATGCTTTCTACAGGTGCTTTAAGTGCTGCACCAACGAAAGTTGAAAGCGTTGCTAAAATTGCCAAAGGACCCCAGTAAGTCACGCCTTTGATTTCGTGATATGGCGTATTTTCTTTTCCAAAGAATACAACCCAGATTAAACGGAATGTATAGATTGAAGTTAAGAAAGCACCTGCAACACCTGTCCAGTATAAGCAGTCATATAATGCAACCGCCTGACCTTTCATCCATACTGCACCCAAGATTGCATCTTTCGAGAAGAAGCCAACCGTGATGAATGGAATTGCAGCCAACGCACCGCCACCAATCGCGAAGCAAGCAAACAGGAATTTATTCTTGTAGAACAAACCGCCCATTTTGAAAATGTTTTGTTCGTGATGGTAAGCCAAGATCACTGCACCAGAAGACAAGAATAATAATGCCTTAAAGAATGCGTGAGTCAGCATGTGGAACAGACCCGCTTGGTATGCTTCAGCACCGACAGCCATAAACATATAGCCCAACTGACTCATGGTTGAGTAAGCCAAGATACGTTTGATATCGGTTTGAACCAATGCAGCAAAACCAGCCACCAACAAGGTCACAGCACCCGTAATCGAAATGAACATCATCACTTGAGGCGCCATTTCAAATACAGTGAACATACGGCAGCAGAGATATACACCCGCTGTTACCATTGTCGCTGCGTGGATCAATGCAGATACTGGTGTAGGACCAGCCATCGCATCTGCCAACCATGTTTGCAGTGGAATCTGTGCAGATTTACCTGCAGCACCAAGGAACAACATCAATGCTGTCCAGATGGCCATCGATGAACCTTGCGTTAATACTGTAGGCGCCGCAGCAACCACTTCAGCAATGTTTAATGTACCGAACTGTTGGTAGATTAAGAACAATGCAATCAGTAAGAACACATCACCAACACGCGTTACTGTAAATGCTTTGATTGCCGCAAAACCATTTTCTGGGTTTTGGTAGTAGTAACCAATCAGCAAGTACGAGCACAGACCTACGCCTTCCCAACCTAAGAATAACAATGCCAAGTTATCGCCAAGAACCAGCAACAACATGCTTGCAACGAATAGGTTGAAGTAAGAGAAGAAACGTGCAAAGTCTTCTTCACCACGCATGTACCATGAGGCAAAGATGTGAATCAGGAAACCGACACCTGTAATCATGCCCATCATCAACAATGATAAGCCATCTAAGTGCAAGCTAATGCCTGGTGCGAAATCGCCAACTTGGAACCAAGTCCACAAGTGTTGTACTTGTGGCGCAGAACCATTGTTAACGAAATCCATCCCCGCAATAAGGGCAAATAAAGCAGATAAACCTACAGCCCCAACGCCAATAATCGCTGCAACTTTCTCAGGTAAATTCTGGCGCCCCGCCGCTAATAACACAAAACCGATTAGCGGGAATAAAACTGTTAAATATAAATAACTCATCCGCGCATCTCACTAGCAGCATCCACATCCAAATGATGGAAGCGATGATAAAACTGAAGGACGATCGCAAGACCGATACAAGCCTCTGCCGCAGCAAGAGTCAAAATCAGAATGAACATGACTTGTCCATCTGGTTGTGCCCATGCGCTACCCGCCAAAACGAATGCCAACGCAGCGGCATTCATCATAATTTCAAGGCTCATTAACATAAATAATAGGTTGCGTCGCACCATTACACCGTAAAAACCCAGTGCAAAAAGAATGGTTGCAACGATCAAACCATGTTCTAAAGGGATGTTGCCCATTATTCTTTGTCCTCTTCTGCACTTGGCTCACGTTTACCTAAGTGGAATGCTGCAACCAGTGCTGCAAGCAATAACATCGCGGCAACTTCTACCAATAATAAGTAGTGAGTAAAGAGTGCTTGACCAACGACTTTCGGACCAACAATTTCAGTGCCCATTACAGGACCTGCTGTGGTGTAGTCTGAGCCTAACATCCAAACCAAAACCAGGCCCATCAGGAAGCTCATAAGTGCTGGATAAGCCCAAGCAGATGATGTTAACCATTTGCGCTCTTGATCAACGGTATGTTGACCAAGATTCAGCATCATCACCACGAACACGAATAACACCATGATCGCGCCAGCATATACGATAATTTCCAGTGCACCCGCAAATGGTGCACCGACAATCATGAACATTCCTGCAACAGCAAGCAAAGACACGATCAAGCTAAGTAACGCATGTACAGGGTTCGCGTTAGTAACTACACGAACCGTAGAAACGATGGCCACGAGTGCCATCAAATAAAACGGCCACATCATGGTAATAGACTCCGTACATCAACAGGTGCGCTTTCACGTTGCGCCTGACCTTTTTCTTTACCTGTTACAGCCATACCTGTAACACGATAGAAGTTGTAGTCTGGGTATTTACCAGGACCTGAGATGAGTAAGTTTTCTTTCTCATATACAAGGTCTTGACGAACGTACTCACCTAATTCGAAATCAGGTGTCATCTGAATTGCAGTGGTTGGACACGCTTCTTCACACATCCCGCAGAAAATACAACGCGAGAAGTTAATACGGAAGAATTCTGGATACCAACGACCATCTTCTTTTTCCGCTTTTTGTAGTGAAATACAGCCAACTGGACACGCAACAGCACATAAGTTACATGCTACACAACGCTCTTCGCCATCTGGGTCGCGCGTCAATACAATACGACCACGGAAACGTGGTGGTACGATTTCTTCAGCTGGTACTTCTGGATATAAAATCGTGTCACGTTTACGCGTCACGTGGCTGAATACCATCCACAATGAACGTACAATTGACCCAACTCCAGCTAGAAACTTATACATTTTGTTCTCCCTGCTGTCTTAGGCCTGATTCATCAGAATCACAGCACCAGTCACAAGTAAGTTGACCAATGCCAATGGCAAGCAAATTTTCCAACCAAAGTTCATTACTTGGTCATAACGTGGACGCATTAAAGAACCACGCGCCAATACAAACATCATTACGAAGAATGCTGTTTTGATAATGAACCAGAATGCTGGTGGAATGAACGAAATCTCAAGGTTGAATGGCGCTAACCAACCACCGAAGAATAAAGTCACGATAAGTGCAGAGATTAAAACGACGTTGACGTATTCCGCAACGAAGAACATCCCCCATTTCATACCGCCATATTCGACGTGGTAACCTTCAGCCAATTCTTGTTCTGCTTCTGGTTGGTCAAATGGATGACGGTGAGTTACCGCAACACCTGCAACCACAAAGATCATGAAGCCTAAGAATTGAGGAATAACAAACCAAACATCACGTTGTGCTTCTACAATTTCACGCATGTTGAATGAGCCTGCAATTGCAACCACACCCATGAGTGAAATACCCAAGAACACTTCGTATGAAATTGTTTGCGCAGCTGAACGCAGACCACCGAGTAATGCATATTTGTTGTTTGAAGCCCAACCACCAAATAACACTGCATACACTGCAATCCCTGCCATTGCCATAAAGAACAATAAGCCGATGCTCATGTCTGCTACACCCATATAAGGGCTAATAGGAATGACCATGAACGACAGGACCGCAGTTGCCATCGCAACTGCTGGTGCTAAACGGAAGGTTAATTTGTCCGCAAATTTTGGTGTCCAGTCTTCCTTAAACATGATTTTCAGCATGTCGGCAACGATCTGGAACATACCGCCAGGACCTACACGGTTTGGACCGTAACGGTCTTGCCATAAGCCGAGCAAACGACGCTCGACAAATGACATCAATGCTGCAATAAGAACCACCACCAATAAAATGACAATGGCTTGAATCACAGAGTACGCAATCGGCCAGTTCTCAGCCCAGAGCGGTGTTTGACGTATAATTTCTTGATTCATGAATTACACTCCTACCGCGACTGAAACTGGTTCTGCTAAAGAAACAGTCGGTGCAAGACCAATTGGATAACCGATATAACCTGCTGGTAAATACTCAATAACTTGAACTGGCAAGCTAATGCTTGTTTCACCCGCTTTCACCGTCATTTGCTGTCCATCTTGAACATTCAAACGTGCTGCATCTTGTTCACCCATTGCAAACACGGCTTCAGGAATACGCGATTCCATTGCTGGTGTTTTAATGGTGAATTCGCCTGAACCAAAAATATGGTGCATCGGCACAAGACGGAAGCTTTCAGGGTTAACTACAACCGCTGAAGGTGCAACATAGCTACGTGCTGGACGTTTCGGTAAACGGTCGAATAAACGCACGCCCGAATCACCACCTTTTAAGTGACCGCCAACATTGTCTTGGAATTTATTCCACGCTTGTGGAGAGTTCCAACCCGCTGACCATGCAAATGGCACAAGTGCAGACGGAGTTTGCGTACCCACATAACCTTCCATCGAGAATGTTAATGCTGAGTCAATGTCAGTTGGCTGTTTTGGCTCGTGAATCGACAATGGTGCACGAATCGCAGTACGACCAGAATAACGACGTGGTTCACGCGCAACTTTCAAGCCATGAACACGGAAGCCTGCATCTGGTGCAACATCTTGAATTGCTTGTAATGCTGGAACGTTTTTCGCAACCGTTTCAATCACATCATCAAGTAAAGTCCAAGAAATCGCCTTACCTTTCACACCAGTTTCAATGGCATGTAACCAGCGCCAAGATTCTTTAATTGCATATTCAGGTTTGTAGTAACTTGGGTCATACACTTGGTAGAAACGTTGTGCACGGCCTTCTTGCGATACGACAGTACCATCACCTTCAGCGAAGCTTGCAGCAGAAAGTACAATTGAAGCTTTCTTCACAGTTTCAGTTTCAGAGTGATCAAGTACAATCACTTCTTTGCCTGAAAGCGCAGCATTTACTTGAGCTGCTGGCAAACGACGGTAAAGATCATTTTCAACCACAATCACGGTGTCATAGTCTTGCGCAAATGCTTGCTCTAAGCTTTGACCACCCAAAATTGCCAAGCCCATTGAGTTCACTTCAGGAACGGTCAAGGTCAAGCCAGCGTTACCTAGGTTTTGCGCCACTTGTGCAGCCGCTTCCATGATCGCTGGATCTTGCAAGCTAGTACCTGAAATCACCAATGGTTTTTTCGCTGCTTTTAACGTGTCTGCAATGGTTTGTGCAAATGCTTTGGCATCGTCAGCAAGACCAGTAACTGTTTCACCTTTCACTGCAGCAGCAACCGCAAAACCTAAACGCGCGATGTCATTTGGAGAAGCAACCACTTCACCTGTCACGACGTCAGATAGACGGGTTTGCGTTGCAGCCAAGATATAAATTGGAGATTTTGCATCTTGTGCAATACGTTGCACAGGCTCAGCCAACCAATCTTGGGTACGACGTTCTGCCGCCATTTCTTTAGCTTTGTTTTTCGCCGCTTGACGAACAGACAACGCCATACGTGGTGCAGTTTGAGTTAAATCTTCACCCAAAATCAATACAGCATCATAGCTTTCAATTTCACGCATGTTCGGGTTGTAAACACCCTCGGTTTGCATGATTGAAGCAGCCAATTCAACCAAGTTTTGCTCTTTTTGAGACATACCCGTTGAATAGTTGTCTTGACCGACCAACTCACGCAGTGCGTAGTTAGATTCAAGTGATGCACGTGGAGAACCAATACCCAAAACTTTTTTACCTTGGATATTTGCAATCACGGTGTCTAATGCTTGGTCTACAGAAACAGCAGTTGCTTCAGCACCATCACGGAATTGTGGTTGACGCGGACGATCTGCACGGTTGACATAACCTGTACCGAAACGACCTTTGTCACACAAGAAGTATTGGTTGACTTCACCGTTGAAACGGTTTTCTACACGACGTAATTCACCATAGCGTTCACCTGGAGAGATGTTACAGCCTGAAGAGCAGCCTTGGCATACGCTTGGCGCATACTGCATGTCCCATTTACGGTTATAACGTTCAGAGTGAGTCTTATCAGTGAATACACCTGTTGGACATACTTCAGTCAAGTTACCTGAGAATTCAGATTCTAAAGTCCCTGATTCTGGACGACCGAAGTAAACGCGTGATGCATTGGCATAAACACCAAAGTCCGTACCGCCAGCGTAGTCTTTGTAGTAACGAACACAACGGTAACATGCGATACAACGGTTCATTTCGTGTGAAATGAATGAGCCAAGCTCTTGGTTGTAGTGTGTACGCTTGGTGAAGCGGTAACGACGACGGTCATGTTGCGTCATTACAGTCATATCTTGTAAATGACAGTGACCACCTTCTTCACAGACTGGACAGTCGTGCGGGTGGTTGGTCATCAAGAATTCAACAATCGAAGCACGGAAATCAGTTGCTTCTTTGTCTTCAATCGAGATGTAGGTATTGTCAGATGCAGGTGTCATACATGACATGACCAAACGACCACGCGTATCTTCTGGATTCGCGTATTGGGTCACAGCACATTGACGGCATGAACCGACAGAACCTAAGGATGGATGCCAACAAAAATATGGGATGTCGATGCCAAGGCTTAAACATGCTTGCAGCAAGTTTTCTGAGCCGTTGACTTCATACGATTTTCCATCGACATGAATTGTAGCCATAGTCGAATTCCTTAAGCTTGTTCTACGTTGCTAGTTCGAGCAGCGGCATCAACCACTTTTGCATCAAACTCGCTACGGAAATATTTAAGTGCGCCCATTAATGGTTCCATTGCACCTGGAGCATGTGCACAGAAAGTTTTACCAATCCACAACTTACGCGTTAGCTCTTGTAAATGATCGATATCTTCTTTTTTACCTGTACCATCTTCCAATGCTTTAAGCGCTTTAACCGCCCAAGGTAAACCATCACGACAAGGCGTACAGAAACCACATGACTCACGCGCAAAGAATTCTTCTAAGTTACGTGTAGCAGAAACCATACATTGAGTTTCATCAACCACCATGAGTAGACAGGTACCTAAACGTGAACCTGCTTTCATGATGCTTTCGGCATCCATCGGAAGGTCAATGTGTTCAGCTGCCAAGAAGTCAGTCGATGCACCGCCTGGTAACCAAGCTTTTAATTTAAGGCCATCGCGCATACCGCCAGCATGCTCTTCAATCACTTCACGTGCAGTCGTACCAAATGGAAGTTCCCATAAACCAGGGAATTTCACCTTACCTGATGCACCATAAATTTTGGTGCCTGGATCTTTCGATTTGCCTGCAGATAAGTTGATATACCACTCAGGACCACGCAACATGATTGCTGGTAAGTTGTTGTAGGTCTCTACGTTGTTGACAATCGTAGGACGACCCCAAGCACCTGCAACTTGCGGGAATGGTGGTTTGGTACGTGGGTTGGCACGGCGACCTTCAAGCGAGTTAATCAATGCAGTTTCTTCACCACAGATATAACGACCCGCACCCGTATGCACGTGCATTTCGAAGTTCCAGCCAGTTCCGAGGATGTTTTCACCCAAGTAACCTTTGGCACGGATTTGCTCTAATGCTTCATTTAAATATTGAGCAGCTTCGATGTATTCACCACGGATGAAGATATAACCATGCGTTGCTTCAAGGGTATAACCCGCAATCAACATCCCTTCGATCAATTGATGAGGAAGTTTTTCCATCAACAAACGGTCTTTGAAGGTACCTGGTTCCATTTCATCGGCATTACAAATCAGGTAACGAGGACCTGAGTTGTCATTTGGCGCCATCAGTGACCATTTGATCCCTGCTGGGAAACCTGCACCACCACGACCTTTAACGGTTGCAGCCTTAATGACTTCAAGCACGTCTTTCGGTGGCATGGTTAATGCTTTTTTAAAGCCTGCATAACCTTCAAGCGCTTCGTAGTCATCTGCACTACGAACAAACTCTTGTTTACTCAAACGCCAAGTTAATGGATGAGTTTCTGGGTTACCGTCGCCATAAATTGGTTTTGGTTCGGTATTCATACATACTTCTCCAATAACTGTTTCACTGAAGTCACTTCAACCAGACCGTGAGTGTCTTCATCAATCATCAAGGTAGGACCTTTGTCACAGTTACCTAGGCAGCAAATTGGCAACAAGGTAAAACGACCATCTGCAGTCGTTTGACCAAATTGAATGCCCAATTCACGTTGGAATGCTTCAGCCAAAGTTTCTGCACCCATCAAGAAGCACGCAATCGAGTCACAAAGCAAAATTACGTGACGACCTACAGGTTGACGGTAGATACGGTTATAGAATGTTGCAACGCCTTCAAGATCTGCAACGCTCATGCTAAGCATTTGAGCAATTGCATTCATTTGCGCATCATCTACCCAACCATTACGGCGTTGTACACACTTCAGCGCATCAAGACAGGCTGCACGTGGGTACGGATAGTGATCAATGTGATGTTCGATATCGTGAATTTCTTCCGCAGTCAAAATTCCTTCAACGTTCACACGTGGCTTTTTATCAGTCAAAATCATCATAATGCGTTACCCCTTAGCGATCCACGTCAGCCATTACGACGTCAATTGTCGCTAAATAAATGATCAAGTCAGATACCAGACTGCCGTTAATCACTGAAGGCATTTGCTGTAAATGGGTGAAAGTTGGTGTACGAATACGGGTACGGTAACTCATGGTCGACTTGTCAGAAGTCAAGTAGTAGTTACTTGCACCTTTCACCACTTCAGCCATCACAGACGCTTCACCAGCAGGCATTACAGGACCCCAAGATACGCTTAAGAAGTGCGTAATCAAGGTTTCAATATCTTGTAAAGTCTTGTCTTTTGGTGGTGGAACAGCCAATGGGTGATCCGCTTTATATGGACCAGATGGCATGTTATCCAAGCACTGTTTGATGATTTTCAATGACTGTTCGATTTCACGGTAGTGAACGATAACACGCGCATATGCGTCGCCTTCGTACTCTACTGGCACTTCGAAGTCATAGTTTTCATAACCACTGTACGGACGGTATTTACGAACGTCAAAGTCGATACCAGTTGCACGAAGACCTGTACCTGTTACACCCCAAGCCAATGCAGATTTTGCATCGTATTGCGCAACATTACGGGTACGACCTTCAAATACAGAGTTTTTCAGCGCTGCAGTGTGGTATTCCTTCAAACGTTTCGGCATCCATTCGAGAATTTCACGAATCAGATGCTGCCAGTTGTTTGGAAGATCATGTGCTGTACCACCGATACGGAACCATGCTGGATGCATACGGTAACCGGTGATCGCTTCAATTGCGTCATAGATTTTTTGACGGTCAGCGAACATATAGAATACAGGGGTCATACCACCCGCATCCTGAATTGCAGTACCGATATATAACAAGTGGTTATTGATACGGAACAATTCAGACATCATGACACGGATACATTGCGCACGATCTGGAACCGTAATTCCTGCAAGCTGCTCAACACCCATCACGTATGGCATGTTTTGCGCACAACCACCTAAGTAGTCAACACGGTCTGTATACGGAATGAATGAATGCCAAGTTTGACGTTCAGCCATCTTTTCCACACCACGGTGGTGATAACCGATATCAGGCACACAGTCTTTTACTTCTTCGCCATCCAACTGCAAGATTACACGGAACGCACCGTGCGCAGATGGGTGGTTAGGACCCAAGTTCAGGAACATGAAGTCTTCGTCAGCATTACCACGTTTTAGACCCCAATCTTCCGGGACAAAACGCAAGTGTTCTTGCTCGAAGTCTTGTTTCGCTTGGTTTTGCATGTACGGTGTATATTCCGTCGCACGTGCAGAGTATTCCTTACGTAGCGGGTGACCTTCCCAATAAGTCGGTAACAAAATACGACGGAGCATTGGATGCCCTTCGAAATTGATGCCGAACATATCGTAAGCTTCACGCTCATACCAGTTTGCATTTGGCCAGATATTGGTTGCTGTAGGAATATTGAGATCGCTCTCATTCAAAGCAACTTTAATACGAATATCCGTATTGCGCTCTAATGACAATAAGTGATAGAACACTGTAAAGTCAGACGCAGGCAAACCGTCACGGTGAGTACGCAAACGCTCATCTACCGCAGACAAGTCAAACAGCATCACGTAAGGACGTGACACTGTACGCAAGAACATGAGAACTTCTTGTACACGTGCGCGCTCAACCCAGACCGTTGGAAAATCTTCACGAGTCGTTTGCACATAGAAGTTCTCACCAAATTTGGTTTTGAGCTCTTCTATAATTGCAAATGCTGGGCGTGAATCAACTGCTGTTGATTCTGGCATAGCAATGTCAGTTTCAGCCATTGGCTTGGCTTCCTATTTAATACAAATTCAGTCAACCTTAACGACAACTACACCCATCTCGGGTGCATCAAACATTCATCGTTAAAATTATTTAATTTCATCCATAGAGCGTAAGTTCTTCACCGCAATACGCTGTGCATTCTTACGATCGCGTTCTGGCATCATCTTTGGCTTATACACTGGCTGAAGATCATCACCAATTACGGCAGATAGCGGACGACGCTCTAATTGAATTTGGTCCTGTAGCAACATTAATGCTTGGATTAATGCTTCTGGACGAGGTGGGCAACCTGGGATGTACACATCGACAGGAATGATTTTATCGACACCTTGTACTACTGAATAGATGTCATACATGCCACCTGAGTTCGCACAAGCACCCATTGAAATCACCCATTTAGGTTCTAACATTTGCTCGTACAAACGCTGAATAACAGGCGCCATTTTTACAAAGCATGTCCCTGCGACAATCATCAAGTCCGCCTGACGCGGTGAAGCACGAATTACCTCGGCACCGAAACGTGATAAGTCATGCACACCTGTTAAGGTCGTTGCATACTCTACGTAACAGCAAGATGTACCAAAGTTAAACGGCCAAACTGAGTTCTTACGTCCCCAGTTTACTGCTGTGTGTAACACATCCTCTAAACGAGTCATGAACACATTCTTATTCACTTCTTCTTCAAGCGGATCGGTAACGATCTGGCGCTCCTGAAGTGGATATTGATCAGCATTCGGATTCGCACGGGTTAAGGTATATTTCATCCCGAGTTACTCCTTGTCAGATGAGGCAGTCGGTGATTTTGGTTTCACGCGACCAGATGATTGAGCTGGAATATGACCAGTTGGGTCTGTTACCAATTCTTCAATAGAGTTAAAACGTGTAATGTCAGCAATGTTCATATTAGGAGAGCCAACTTTAATCGCTTTACCAGCAGCTTTACGACGATCTGTAGGTGCCCAATTTAATGCACCAACTGACACTGCATAAACCAATGCAATCAATAAATCGACCACAAAAATTACAACAGTTGTAAAACCTAACCAGCCTACTTCACGTACAGAGGTAGACCATGCGT
The DNA here is from genome assembly GCF_009939195.1 of Acinetobacter kanungonis. Lineage (GTDB taxonomy): Bacteria > Pseudomonadota > Gammaproteobacteria > Pseudomonadales > Moraxellaceae > Acinetobacter > Acinetobacter kanungonis. Next base: position 776,964 of record NZ_JAACKC010000001.1, read on the forward strand.
AAAGATAAAGCGCTTCTAAGTCAAAAACTACGAAGAAAATAGCAACCAAATAGAATTTTGCAGACAAGCGAATACGTGCACCACCTGCACCCACTACGCCTGACTCAAACTGCTCCTGCTTAGCACGGCCCCATGACTTACCCCCAAGGAGTAATGGAACTGTGAGCATAAAAGCACAAAGAAATGTAACGCCGATCACGAAGGCAATAATTGCCCATTCGTATGGAGTAATGGCACTCATGCGGGGATAACTCCTGGCAGGCCTATTTATTAACAAAGAATGTATGTATTGGCCTTCAAATACACCAAACACAAAATTAATCCCGCCAATTGTACCTGATTTATGATTTCACTTGCTAGTTTATAGGTCTTAGTCTTTTGGATGATTTTTTGAGCTTTTTTCAGTATTTCCACAGATAAAACACTGAAACACACCCCATTATCGCTTTATTGAATTAAAAAATAATTTTTCATCATTTTTTTCAACATTACTTCCATTTGATGTGGTTTTCTGCCCTGCAAATTTCTGCTGAAATGCTTTATTTTTCTCATAAGAGCTTGGATAAGATAACCACAAATTGTTTACGCACAATTCAATACAACAGCGTTAAAAAAACATAAAATAGAATAAAAAGCACGCCAGCCAAATGCGGCAAACTTAGAAAAAGTGTAATTTCATTTACAACACTGCTACACGACAAAATTACCTGATGATCACGATTATGGTATTCCTATATCATCATGTAAAACAAATAATAAGGAGCAATTATATGAATCTAGAATTCACTCACAAACCCAATTATTACTTGTTTGCACAACTGCTTATCCGTCATATTGAAAACTACATTTTCAAACATCCAGATGCGAACAATGCAATATTTGATCTCCGTGATATCTATGAGTTATTTCGCCAAGATCGTGCCTCGACCACCACCAACCTAGATGGTATTTTTGATATTGTGGATGATTACAAAGTAGAAACCCTGAATGGCGATCAAAAACTAATTGTTGGTCATTCCATTGATACACTTAATAATTCTTTATTGGTCGATTTTAATCAGGAAGCCCTTGCAAGCTTAAAAAGCGGCAAACCAGTTATTGAACCCGATGCCAGCATTATCGATTGATTATAAGCCCTGCAAGATAAAAGCCCAGCTTATTCCCTCGCAAGAATAAATCTGGGCTTATCTCTAACACTAATTTAAAAACATTCCGCTTAACTACCCGAACCTTCCTTAGTACCAAGTTTTTTCTTGGTATTGCTCTTGGCAAAGCGTTTTGCAGGCCAGCTCATGGTAAATCGTGCACCTTTTAAGTTCGGACTCGCATCAACTTCAATACGACCACCAAACCAGTATGCAATACGACTCACAATCGAAAGTCCCAGCCCATAACCACCCGAAGCACGGGTACGACTATCATCTAAACGCGCAAAAGCCTCAAAGATACGTTTACGATCTTCTTCTGGAATACCCGAACCATCATCTTCAACGCAAACATAAGCCATGCCCGCCTCATTCACCCCACCGCTGATTACAATTTTGTGGTCGCAATAACGCACCGCATTACCGACCAAGTTTTGTACCACCCGATGCAAGTAACGACGCTCAGCATCTGCCACTACACTAGGCAATGGCGCTTTGACTATAATCTCTTTTTGGGTTTTGAGTGCTTCCGTTTCAGTTGCGACTTGCTCAAGCACTTCCGCCAGTACGATTTTCTCAAAATCGAGTGAAGGCGTACCCTGCTCCAACTTGGCATATGTCATGATTTCATCAATTAAGGTATTCAATGCCTCAATGTCTTTATCAATCATGTCGACTTGCTGAATGCGATATTCGTAATCGTCTTCTTCCGCCAGCATTTCCATACCAAAACGGATTCGCGCCACTGGGGTACGCAACTCATGCGAAACCGCCCGCATTAACTCGCGCTGCGCCTCAATCAAGCGTTGAATATGATCCGACATGCTGTTATAGCTGGATGCCAAACTCGCCATTTCATCCGTACCATCCACAGGTAAACGCAAACTTAAATCGCCCGACTTCATACGATTTAACGCGTAGTTCACCTCACGAATTTTACGCTGCATCGGCAGAATCAGACCATAGACTCCTAAACTCAACACAAACAGACTCAGCAAGGTGATACCTGCTGCCAACTGGAATGGCATCCAGTTAAACAAAGGCACAGGACCCAACACCAACACTTCTGATGGCGAACTTGGAATTGGAGAAACAATCGAAATGGTTGTACCGCGTACGGTTGCACTGTCACGGTACAAGATAATACTGTGATCTAATCTTAAACGTCCGATTTGCTCGGAATCTAAAGGTAAATTCTGTACCTTTTCAATTTCAATCGGATATGAGAAGTGCTTTTGAATTTTCGCCAGATATTCTTTTTCCTGACCTGGGTAATACACCAAATAATCCAGAATAAAGATTGGCAATGCCTTCATCTGACGCTCACCAATTTTATCTACTTTGACATAGAGATAATGATTGGTGTCATTTTTCAGTCCGATAATAATGTAGGCAATTGAATTTTGCGCATCATAACGCACTGCTGCTTTTTGCTGACTAATGCGTTTTTGTTCCGCTCGCGACAAATCTACCTTATTGGCATCGACATAATAAATTGGCAATTCCAACAAGTCAGAAGCATCTGAAATCCAGTCGACTTTCTGCTGAACGGTTTGCTGACGTGCAATCCCCTCACTGATAATAAAGGAAATGCCATCAGTTAAAGACTCACGATATTCTTGCGCGCGCTGATAGTTAATGATTTGCACCAAGAGGTAACCAAACAGCGCCACGATTGCAACCAGCACAACCAGACCTGCATAGATGCGCAAGAATATACTGTGTTTAAACACGCAAATGTCCTGTGTTAATAAAAAAGCAGTGAATTACATTCCGTTGGTTTCTTTCACGAAAAGATAACCTTTACTACGCACAGTCTTAATTCGTTTTGGATTTTCTGGATCATCGCCAATTTTGGGACGAATACGAGAAATACGCACATCGATTGAACGGTCTTGACCATCGTATTCAATCCCACGCAGACGCTCGAAAATGTCTTCACGCGATAGAATGCGGCCCGCATTCGAAGCCAATAACCAAAGCAAGTCATATTCTGCACTGGTGAAATCAACCAGTTCACCATTTAAAGTGACAGAACGACCACCGTTATCAATCACCAAGTCATCAAATTCAATACGCTGTGCCACTTCATCTTCTGGTGCTTTGTCTGTACGACGTAACAAGGCACGGATACGCGCCAATAACACACGCGGCTGAACAGGTTTAGCCACATAGTCATCTGCACCCATTTCCAAGCCAAGCACCTGATCCATATCTTCAGTACGAGCAGTGAGCATTAAAATTGGTTGATGATAATGAGGGCGCACTTCACGACAAATGGTTAAACCATCTGCACCTGGTAACATGACGTCGAGCACCACCAAATCTGGTTGCTCTGCAATAATACGACGAATGGCACGATTACCATCTGGCTCAACCCCAACTTCCAATCCGTTACGGATTAAATATTCTTGGGTTAAACGCGCAAGACGCTCATCATCTTCAACAATTAAAATTTTCGGTAACTTTTCTTCTTGGCTCATAAACTGCCCCTTCAATAGGATGAAGCGTATCTTTTAAAAATCCGACAGATACGACGTAATATAATTTTGCAATATACACACGTTTACATTGTAAACAAGATGCCATTCACCAAACTGATACATCTAAGTAGCTTTTTGTAATATTTTTTAATCGTTGAATTAATTGGCTTTTTAAGATTGTAATTTTTGCAGCACTTGCCATCACATCTCGTTACAAAACGACGATTAATTCACCAAATCAAGCTATTGGTCAGAAACTGACTGATCAATTTTATTCTTTTTTACTTATCCACAAGTTTATCTATAAGCAGATAAATAGAGCTTTGCTATGCTATGCCCTTGTCTAATAAGGCTTAAACTAGAAAGACAAAAACAGGGAAATTTGAGCTATCTTTTTTTGACAAATATCAGAAAAATTTTTAGTAAAATGTCAATATTGATCTACCCTCAATTTTCCCGTATCTTGTGTTCAATTCAATCTTAAACCACTAAGTCTTGTGTTTATTCCTCAAACACTGTGGCACACTTTTTGCCCAGTTCAAATGGTCCATAAACATAACAATAGATGACAATGGAGCTATGCTGACATGAGCGTAATCACATCCACCCCTGGTCAACTTCAGGTGATTAAACGAACTGGTGACGTTGCAGCTTTTGATGCCGAAAAAATTTCTGTCGCAATTGGCAAAGCCTTTTTAGCGGTAGAAGGACAACAAAGTGCCGACTCTAGCCGTATTCATGATCGCATTTCACAACTTACTGAAATGGTCATGAATACTTTTAACCGTCGTTTACCTTCTGGCGGTACGATTCATATTGAAGAAATCCAAGACCAAGTGGAATTGGCTCTCATGCGCACTGGCGAACAGAAAGTTGCGCGCTCCTATGTCATTTACCGTGAACAGCGTGCGTCTGCTCGTCAGCAAACAGGTGCACACCATCACCCGACATTACAAATCACAGCACAAGACGGTCAACTTAAGCCTTTAGACTTGAGCGCGCTCCAAGCGAAAGTAACTAAAGCAGCTGAAGGTTTAGAAGGCATCGATGCACAAGCGATTATCGATGAAACAGTAAAAAACCTTTATAACGGTGTAAAAGAGTCAGACATCTCAACCACAATGATGATGGCGACACGTACCCGTATTGAACAAGAACCAAACTACACTTACGTGACCGCGCGTTTATTACGTGATGATCTTGTTGCGACTGGTTTAGAATTCCTAGGTCTTTCGACCGACACTTTAGAAAATGATGCGCTTGAAGCATTCTTGAAAAAAGGTGTTGAGTTAGAACTTCTTTCAGCAGACTTGCTTGACTTTGACCTTGCGAAGTTAGCAGCAGCGATTCAACCAGAACGTTCAAACCAGTTCACCTATTTAGGTCTACAAACTTTATTTGACCGTTACTTCATCCATTCAAATGGTATTCGCTTCGAACTTCCACAATTGTTCTTCATGCGTGTATCGATGGGTCTAGCGCTGAACGAAGAAAACCGTGAAGAACGTGCTATCGAGTTCTACAACTTATTGTCGAGCTTCGATTATATGGCGTCTACTCCGACGTTATTTAACTCAGGGACTTTACGTCCACAATTATCAAGCTGTTATTTAACAACGATTGATGATGACTTGTTTGATATTTATGGCGCAATGCGTGATAACGCCATGTTGTCTAAATGGGCAGGAGGTTTAGGGAATGACTGGACGCCAGTACGTGCCTTGAACTCTTATATCAAAGGTACAAACGGTAAATCACAAGGTGTTGTACCGTTCCTAAAAGTTGCCAACGATACTGCTGTTGCAGTTAACCAAGGTGGCAAGCGTAAAGGTGCAGTGTGTGCCTACCTTGAAACTTGGCACTTGGATATTGAAGAATTCCTAGAACTTCGTAAAAACACAGGTGATGACCGTCGTCGTACCCATGACATGAACACAGCGAACTGGGTTCCAGACTTGTTCATGCAACGTGTATTTGAAGATGCTGAGTGGACACTGTTCACCCCTTCTGAAACACCAGACCTACACGACTTAATGGGCGTAGAGTTTGCTGAGCGTTATGCGTACTACGAATCTGTAGCAAAAGAAAACAACATGCTACACAAGAAAGTACGTGCAAAAGACTTATGGCGCAAAATGCTGTCTATGTTGTTTGAAACAGGTCACCCGTGGATCACATTCAAAGACGTATGTAACTTACGTTCACCACAACAACACGTTGGTGTCGTACACTCATCTAACTTATGTACTGAAATTACGTTAAATACCAATAAAGACGAAATTGCAGTATGTAACTTGGGTTCAATCAACCTTGTACAACACGTTCAAGGCGGTGTATTGGATCGTGAGAAACTTGCTCGCACCATTAAAACAGCAGTCCGCATGCTCGATAACGTAATCGACATTAACTACTACGCTGTTCCACAAGCGAAAAACTCGAACTTGAAACACCGTCCAGTGGGTATGGGTATCATGGGCTTCCAAGATGCTTTATATGAAATGGGCATGGCGTATGGTTCAGATGCAGCAGTAGATTTTGCTGATGAATCAATGGAAGTGATTAGCTACTACGCAATCCAAACATCTAGCGACTTGGCTGTGGAACGTGGTGCTTACTCAACATTCAAGGGTTCATTGTGGGATCAAGGTATTCTGCCAATCGACTCATTGAACAAAGTTGCTCAATCACGTCCTGAACGTATGTTCGAAGTAGATCGTACACAACGTTTAGACTGGGATTCTTTACGTGCGAAAGTACAAAAAGATGGTATGCGTAACTCAAATGTGATGGCAATTGCTCCAACGGCAACCATCTCGAACATTTGTGGCGTGTCTCAATCGATTGAGCCTACCTTCCAAAACTTGTATGTGAAATCTAACCTTTCTGGTGAATTCACTGTGATTAACCCGTACTTGGTACGTGCGTTAAAAGAACGTAGTCTTTGGGATTCAGTCATGGTCAATGACTTGAAACACTTCGAAGGTTCGGTACAAAAGATTTCACGCATTCCAGAAGAGTTAAAAGCAATTTTTGCAACTGCGTTTGAAGTTGAGCCACGCTGGATTGTAGATGCTGCTTCACGTCGTCAAAAATGGATTGACCAAGCGCAATCGCTGAACCTTTACATTGCTGGTGCAAATGGTAAGAAACTTGACATCACCTATAAGATGGCATGGTTACGTGGTTTAAAAACCACTTATTACCTCCGTGCATTAGGTGCGACTTCTGCAGAGAAATCGACCATTAACACGGGTGCATTGAATGCAGTTAAACCAACTACTGTTGCAGCAGCTCCTGTTGCAGCAGTAGCGGAAGAAAAGCCTGCTGCAGCACCTGCAGCGGAAGATGAAGGTTTTGAACAAGCGGCTCCAGTGCCAATGGCATGTTCAATTGACAATCCTGATTGTGAGGCTTGTCAATAATAACCTCCCCTAACCCCTCCTAAAAGGAGGGGAATTACACCAAACTTATCGAGGTGTGAAAGTCCCACTTTCTTAAAGAGGGATTTAGGGAGATTAAGAGTTTTGAAAGAAATTTAAAAGGAAAAGACCATGCTCCATATGACTCATAACTACATGTTAGGACTCGCGGTTCTGGTTTTTTCCTTTGTTTTCTTTTACGTGCCAATGGTCTACGCGTTTGTAGCCATTCGCCATCAGAAGCGTAAGCAAAATAAGTAGTGGGGACACTTGCTCTACCGAACAAAATTAGAGCATTTATCGACAAAACTTAATTTTGCTTACACAAATTGAGCGTATAGTAGGACATCTTCTTGGTTGAGATGTCTTCATAAAAGATATAAAGCAACGAAGAGAGAATTGATATGTCTATCCTAAGTTGGGACGATTTAGAAGATGATTCGCAAAAACCGGCTGCACCTGAGCACAAGTCTGCGCCCGTCGAACCGCAAAAAGCGCCTGCTGCGCCGTTGGTATCTGATGCAGAGCAACCACAGAAGAATGTGGCAGCTCCACAATCCGCTGGAACCCGTCCAGTGCGAGCAACAGATTCAGCCGATCCGTTGGCAAGAGCATCTGCTTCCCTAGAAACTTTGGACGTTGCGCCTGGTCTTGAAGAACTTGAGATGGGTGCACAGCGTGTACAAGTTGACGACAAAGCCATGATTAACTGTCGTGCTGACTTAAACCAGCTTGTACCGTTCAAATACGAATGGGCGTGGCAGAAATATCTAGATGGTTGTGCAAACCACTGGATGCCGCAAGAAGTCAACATGAACCATGACATCGCACTTTGGAAGTCTGAAAATGGCTTAACTGAAGATGAGCGTACCATTGTTATGCGTTCTTTAGGTTTCTTCTCGACTGCGGATTCATTGGTTGCAAACAACTTGGTATTGGCAATTTACCGTCATATTACCAACCCAGAATGCCGTCAGTACATCTTACGTCAAGCTTTTGAAGAAGCGATTCACACCCACGCTTACCAATACTGTATCGAATCTTTAGGGATGGATGAAGGCGAAGTCTTCAACATGTACCGTGAAGTTCCATCTGTAGCGCGTAAAGCGGCTTGGGGCTTAAAGTACACTCAATCTTTAAGTGATCCTTCGTTCAAAACAGGTACACCTGAAAACGACCAAATTTTGCTTCGCAACTTGATCGCGTTCTACTGTGTTCTTGAAGGTATTTTCTTCTACTGCGGTTTCAGCCAAATTTTGTCGATGGGTCGTCGTAACAAGATGAACGGTGTTGCAGAGCAATTCCAATACATCTTGCGTGATGAATCGATGCACTTGAACTTTGGTATCGATATGATTAACCAAATCAAGATTGAAAACCCGCATCTTTGGACGGCTGAATTCCAAGAAGAAATCATTCAGATGATTCTTGAAGGCACCATGCTTGAAATTGAATATGCACGTGACACAATGCCACGCGGTGTATTAGGCATGAATGCAGGCATGATGGAAGAGTACTTGAAGTTTATCTGCAACCGTCGTTTAAGCCAGTTGGGCTTACCTGAACAGTTTGCTGGTGTGAACAACCCATTCCAGTGGATGTCAGAAATGATGGACTTACGTAAAGAGAAGAACTTCTTTGAAACTCGCGTAACAGATTACCAAACTGGTGGCGCGTTAAGCTGGTAATTAATTTATAAAAAATCCCGCCTTGATGGCGGGATTTTTTTAATCTAATCAATCATGAAAAATGACTTATAAAATAATCTGTTGATTGGTAATTAACTCAATCAAAGTGGTATCAACACCTTTTAGAACTACCAAATCAGTAGACTGATACTGCCCACCTGCTCCGTCACGATCAATACGAATGGTTGTATCAGTTCCATCGCTATTCACACTTAAATAGTCACTTAATGAAGCAGCACTACCATCACCTGAATAATCCACCAACAAATCACTGATATCGATTTTGTCGGCTTGGTCATCCGTAGTTGTATTTCCTAAATGGAAGTCTAGCCATGTATCTGTTCCATTGCCACCAGCATTATCGCTTTCCTCTCCATCCAGAACTTGGAACATAACGGTATCTGAGCCAGAACCACCTGTAATCGTGTCATTTCCAGCTTCGCCAAGAATTCGATCATTGCCAGCACCGCCATCAATAATATCATCCCCCAAACCGCCGAAAATCACATCATTACCTGAGCCTGCATTTACAGTATCGTCACCCGATCCAGCACGAATCCAATCATTAAAGTTACTACCAGTAATGACATCATCGCCATCATAGGCATAAATTCTTTGTCCCATAGATGCAGCAGATTGATCTATTAACTCACTGATATTTGTACCTTCAGTAATAAATTCATGATTATCCCCCAAGTCATTGATCACATTGGCACCTAATAAGTTAGTACCTGAATCAATATACTCCGCCCCATTAGTATCTGTGACCGTCATGGTCATAGACTTCAATACATTCAAACTTAAGGTACTACTATTCAGTAAAGTTCCACTCTCGTTAGCCAACTGAACTGTTGCCAATAATTCATTTAATTTAACATTATCAATTGCTCCACCATCCAGCGCCGTCACGGTTAAGGTATAAGAATAGTTAAGTAATGAAAGCGTTCCATCTGTAGATGAATAACTCAATTTCAATCCAAATTCTTGCGCCAACCGCTCAGAGGCTTCTAAAGTCAATTTGGTGAGGCCAACATTCACAATGGGCTGATAGGTTATTTCTACTTTTTCAATATTATTATCTAAATCAAAAGCACCAAAGACCTGCTGATCTAAATCAATAAGTCCTAATGCTCCAACATCAATAATACCCAATAAGTCTCGATCGGCATAAAATCCGAACGGTGCTGAATTATCTGATGGATCTACCAAATCAGTTTCCGGCTCTACCATTGTGCTGTCTAAATTCACAGTCGTTGTAGATGAACCATCACTCAACTTGGTTGCTACATCTAAGTCATTATCAATGGCTGTAAAATCAATTTCCAAAGACTCTTGCGAACCAACTGAGCCATAAAGATCATCAACAATTAATTTTCCTTTAGACAATAACTCTTGAATTATCTCTGCATCCGTTCGCGTATCAGCAGCATAATCGACACCTGACAAAATAATTTTCTGATCAACTTTGCTACTTTCAGATGCATCATAACCACCTGTGAACTCACCTGTAGTACTGATCCAAATTTCGGTTTGATTGTTTACCGTTTCAAAGTGAATATATGCAGCGAGATTACCAACTAAATTTCCTATTTTGCCTTCGCCTTGTAGCAAGCCAGATAAATCTAGAACATCTCCGCCAATCGCAGCACTGGCTGTATTAAAATCTGTAATGGTATCTATTGTTGGATCCGCTGTTGCCCCCCCATCACCTTGCTCCCAAACAAAGACATCTGTGCCGTCATTACCTGTTAATTCATCATTACCAGTTCCACCATAAATCAGATCATTACCATTGCCAGCAACAATCGTATCATCCCCACTACCACCACGAATTAAATCATTCCCCGAACCACCAGTGAGCGTATCGTCTCCAGCATAGCCATAAATGCGCTGGCTGGTCGTTTCTGCTGATTTATCGATTGATTCACCTCCAGCAGTTCCTTCGGTCAGGAATCCACTGGTATCTGAACCTAATAAATTCCCCAGCAATGAAACATTTGCTATATCCGTGCTCACCTCTGTATCGGACTGTGCCAAAGAGTCCACCACATTAAGTGTATAAGTTGGAGCTAAACTTAAATCAGCAATATCACCTAAGAATGCATCATCTACAGTAATTGATGCTAACAACTCATTAAAAGCCTGAGTCGAAACAGGATCAGAATTTGTTAGTGTAAACGTGATTGTTTGACCATATACATAACCACCAGAACCATCTGAAATAAAAGATTCGTCACCAATAGTGATTGTTATACCCAGTTCTGTTGCTAAATCTTGAGATGCAGTTAATCCATAAGAGGTTAAGCCTAGAGCACTTAATAAACCGCCAAGCGTTCCACCAAGAATATTAATGACCGCCCCAAGACCGATAAAATCAATCGCATCACCTAAAGGCAATACTATTGTATCGTCTGGGTCGAAGATTGTTATTAGGTTTGGAATTCCTGTATCAATATTTAATGCATTAATTAATGCATCACCCAAATTCGTCGTTAGGCTTAAAGAAACTGAGGTAATATCATTATTGGCATCAGCAACCGTAAACTTCTGGTTTGCAGTTAAATCAATTAAATCAAGTGCATTCAATCCAACAGAGCCTAACAAACCACCTTGATCGGCAATCATGGCCGTCGGAGCAACTTGAGCTGGTTCTGTCCCGATACCTTCGCCTGTACTTTCTACAGAATACTCACCTGTTTGAAAGTTGATTCGGATTGAATCACCAAAATTAGTGGTTAAGCTTAAAACCCCATCTTCAAAACTATAATTATCTGGGTCAAATTGCGTTGTTGATCCTGTATAAGTAATTGAATCTGCCAAAGCATCGTAGGTATAAATAACTCCATTAATCGTCGCTGTAGTTAAATGTCCACCATCAGCACCAAATGAATCTACTGCATTACCAAAGTAAATGGATGGTGTATCTCCAAAATCATAAGTCACATTTTCTGCAAGAATTGGTACATCATCGATGACATCTACACTAATTTTCTCTAGAACAGGACTACCACTATCTTCCAAAGTAAAGATTAAGCTTTCGACATCCCCTGCATGATCAATACTGTCGAGTAGCTCGACCTGATAACTCCAAGCATTTGATGAGCCAGTTAAAGTCACTATCAACACATCATTTTGTGTAGTGGAACCAGTTAAGGTTTTTCCATCAGAAGATAATGTCCAAGTGATTGGATTACCTTGACTGGATAAAGAAATATTAGGCACTACCAATGCTAAATCTGTATATGTTCCAGTTAACTGACTTGTTACCTCAGCCGAGCCTTGGCTAGTTAATAAAGCCTCATCCAAAGTTACAGATAGTGTTGTTAAGTCTAAAGTATAGGATTCTGTTGTATTTACTGCTGTTGGATTACCTGCAGCATCGTGAACTATAGCACTAGCCTCTATAGTTAAATCACCATCATCTACAAGCTCACTCCCTGGCACAGCGACACTCCAAACTCCTCCACTTTGGATTTGTGTAGTATAGATTTGATTATTAATTGTCAGTGTCACCTCATCACCAATTTGATATTCACCACTCACTGAACCACTAACGTTAATCGTACCGACTGCCTCTGATAGTGTTATAACGTTGTCACTGGTAATTGGGTTGATATCTATGCTGGCTATTGGCTCAATCACATCAACGGCAAAGTCCACTTCATTACTTGGATCACTGCTGTTCCCCGCCNGCATCACTGATTTGGGCCACAACACTGTAATCGCCATCTGCTGGGATTTGTGTATTCGGGATGGTGATGTCCACACTGCCTGCAATCAGATCTCCTGCTGTCACGGTATGTGTCACCGTGCTGCTGCTCAGATCTGGATTGGTGATGGTCAGGGTGATGGTATCGCCCTCTTCAGTTCCTGCCGGCAGGCTGACATTGGTTTGGATGCCATCCGAAAGTTCATCGGCATTGACGTAACCATCGGCTGCTTCGGTAATGGTCAGGANTTGGTGTAGTCAAGTTAATGATCAAACTACCCGTATCTGTACCCTCATTACCCGCCATATCAGTCGCAGTCACAGTGATTGGATAGGTCGCTTCCGCTAGACTTGGCAAAGTATTATCCACCAAAGTCCATGTGCCATCACCATTATTGGTTGCAACATAGTTATTACCATCGACAGTTACAACTACCGTAGCTGTTGGATCATCAACTGTTCCTGTCAGTGCTGGTGTTTGGTCATTAGTAATTAGATCATTCAAGCTGACTACTGGGGCAATAATGTCTGCTCCAAAACCATCAGTGCCATCAAGANATCTTGAGTAAAGGTCGCTGTCCAAGTGATATTATCTGTCGTGGTCAGTCCTGTTAAGCTCCCACCAGTCACTGTAATATCACTGCTATTAAAGCCTGTCACCGCTTCACTAAAGCTGAATGTGATCGTTGTGCTTTCACCTGCAGCAAGATTTAAGTCTGCTGCACTGATCTCTAGGGTTGGGGCAATAATGTCTGCTCCAAAACCATCAGTGCCATCAAGAGCATCACCTGTGCCTAGGTTACCTGCAAGGTCAGTATACGTATTGTCTGCCACACCGATGCTTGGCGCTGTCGCTGTACCNACCTGCAGCAAGATTTAAGTCTGCTGCACTGATCTCTAGGGTTGGGGCAATTAAATCCGCACCTTGAGTATCCGTTTCATCAGTTAATGCTGTATCGCTATCACTGGCTGTATTGTCATACGCATCTGTGCCAGTCGAAGTTACCTCACTACCATCTTTCACCGCGTCAGGACCAATGGCAACGATACCTGTAGTTGGATCAATCACCACGTTAGCAGGTGTGTTATCTAAACTCCAAGTACCATCTTCACCTTTAGTTGCCGTTAAGGTCACAGGATTATCTGATTCATCTGTATAAGTAATGACCTGTTTAACATTATCCTCACCCGGTTTAACAGCAACAGCACCCGTCGCCAATGCAGTAACATCAGGAGCATCCGCAGATGTTGGTGTGCTGTCATCCACCTTGGCTGTATCACTATCAGTCGCGGTATTATTACTCGAATTGGTCCCTGCAGAAGTCACAGTACTGCCATCTTTCACCGCCTCCATACCAATAGTGACTTCACCCGTGGAAGGATTAATCGTTACCCCAGTAGGTGTTTGATCGAGGCTCCATGACCCATCAGAACCCTTGGTTGCCGTTAAGGTTACAGGGTTATCTGATTCATCCGTATAAGTAATGACTTGTTTTACATTATTTGAACCTGGTTTAACCGTAACTTGACCACCATCTAAAGCAACAACATCAGGTTTGTCTGCAGATGGAGTAGATGTCCCGCCTCCACCACCTCCACTGCCCCCTCCAGCAGCAGCCAATCCAACAATCGGAATCAATGCCAACAACCAATAAGGATTAAATTCATATGCCGCAGACGTTAAAGCTTCTCCACCGAGAGCCTGCCCCGCACTCATTTGATCTGCGAGCATACTGACCGCATTTTGTTGCAAACCACTTTCTGGGACATAGGCATAGTAATTGCCATTTTCATGCAGACCGATCAATAGATTGGTAGTATTGCCATCCGTTCCGTAATAGCCTTGAATAATCAAGTCAGGATCAAGCGCACTATCCCCATCCGCTTCAAAGCTAATATATAAATCATCACCCATTCGCTGAATCTTAATATTTTCTGGTGCAAATTGAGTGGCATCATCAATCAGCTCGTAATTGATGCCTTTTTGAGCTTGAATCGTAACTGGCTGGTCATGGGTTTTCGTGACTTGAAATGCCGAAATAATGGTTTTCGCATCATGCAATTTTATTGTTACTGTTTGATTTGGCATGTTATTTATCCTTTTCTTATAGCTTGATTCTAAAAATAGTGAATAAATGAAGGGAGCGAGTCTTATTCAGCTTTCATTCCGTAGGTAATAATTTCTACGCGCCTATTCGGTAAATCACACTGCTCACGTGCTGCCTTATCTTTTGCGTATTTCTGCTCACAATCCTTGACCAGCAGCTCTTGTTCGCCACGCCCTTCAACCAAAATATTCTTTTTCACGACGCCATTTTGAACCAAGAGCATGCGTACCGTTTCCGCACGACGCTGCGACAATTGCTGATTGGAGTTTTCAGACCCCACAGGATCTGTATAACCAATCACTGCAATATGGCTAATCGACGCCTGATCACGGGTAATTTCTGCTGCAATTGAAGCAATCTCTTCACGACCTTTCGGTGTTAAATCATTCGGTCCAGATTTGGCATAACCAAAAACCGTGCTTGCCTCCAAGGTATATTTCTTCAACTCTGATTTCACAGGCACCTGAACATAAACTGGCTGAGCACATGCTTCGACCTCTCTTACCCGAGAAACAGTGTTCACTTCTTCTTTTAAATTAGATAAAAGCGCTTGCGCCTGACTCTCGCTCACGGCTTGAAGTTGAATGTTCTGACCCGTTCCATTCACTAAGCGGAAATATTGCGTAGTTCCCTCAGTGAGGTTTTGCTGAGCATTCAGATTTCGGGCACTAATATAATTAAAATCACTCTTGGTATACGCTGCATTGATTCGCGTTGGGTTCGCGCACAACTGAACCGCCTTAAACCCACCTGGCAATAAAGATGTTAAATAATGCCCATTCACAAATACATTTGCAGCAGGACCCATTAAACCCTCTTTATCACGAATAAAAACAACCTGTGTTTGACCTGATTTAATGAGTTTAGGCTGAGTATAAGTATTAGAACCAAATAGATTCCAATGCTCTAATGGCGGTTGTTTGTTTACAGATGAGCATCCCACCCAAAACACCGAACAACCCAGAATTAATATTAATCTTTTTGACTTCATACTCATGACCTCTTTTATTTATATCTCAATATTATTCACCCTAATCTAGGATGGTTATTCTTAATTTCAACATAAACCCTTATAAAAAATAAGTATTTATGCAATTTTTTTATAATACTTAATTAAAGAGAATATAAAAAATTGAGCAAAAAACAATAGCTTTAATCAGGTTTTTTTGAATAACATGAACCAGTTCACAAATAAAATTTAAATTCTTATAATTATTTTATTTTTATTATTTAAAACAAAAAAACCATATTTTAAATATGGTTTTAAGCATTTATTTATTATCAAAAACATAAAACATATATTTTAAATCTATATTATTTTAACCACTCGACATTATTTTAACCATAGCTATGGACCATTTATATCGATAACAAAAAGCTTAATATTTTTTGTTTTAGCTAATATCGACTATCGCTCTTGTAGTGCTTGTTTCATACGCGTAATCGGTTTAATCAAATATTGGAATATGGTTTTTTCTCCTGTTTTAACGTCGACGCTGGCAATCATGCCGGGAATAATCGGCATCGGTTGACCATTTTTATCCGTCAGCGAATTCTGATGCGTTTCGACCAGAATGCGGTAATAGGCTTCTTCAGGATTGAGATTCAATTCACTCGGGCGAGTTTTATCTCTCAGTGTATCTGGGCTAATGAGCGTAACCTTACCCTCCAAGCCGCCATACAAGGCATAGTCATAAGCCGTAATTTTGACAATCGCGGCAAGCCCAGGGTGCACAAAAGCAACATCTTGCGGACGGATATAGGCTTCGACCAGCAGCTTGTCATTCAAAGGCACAATTTCCATGATGTCTTGCCCGGCCTGAACCACCCCACCGACCGTGTTGATCTTGATGTTTTTAACAATCCCTTTTAAGGGTGCTCGAATCAGGGAACGATCTACTGGATCTGCCCGCATCGCCATATTTTCTTTGGCTTGCGCAAGTTCAGACTCGACTCGCACCAACTCATTATTGGCATCCGCTGCATATTGATTGCGCTTTTCATCAATTTGCAGTGCCAAATCGGAAGACTGGCGTCGCATACGCAGCAACTCCACCTCAGACATCACTCCTTCTGCCACCATCGGTGCGGTGATGGCAATTTCACGATCCAACATAGCCTTGCTGGTTTGCAAGCCTGCAACCGCTTCATCCACTGCACGTCGACGCGCAGTATAGGCCGCACGCTCACGATGTTTTAGTGACTCGCTAATTCCAGTCGGAAATTGAATCGAAGTTCCATAAGATTCTGCTCTTAAGCGTGCCGACATGGCTTCAAGGTTGGCCACCTTGGCTTCGCTTTCTCTTAAGATAGCTGAGCTACGGGTATCATCTAAACGCAGTAGAATTTGCCCTTTTTCAACGATGTCTCCCTCTTTGACCAGCATTTCTTTAATGGTACCTGGGTCCAAGCTTTGTAAGATTTGTTCTCGGCTGGTTGGAATAACACTGCCTTGTCCACGTGTCACTTCTTCGACAGGACTGTGATAAGCCCAAAATACAAATACGATTAAAAATACGAACAGCAAAGCAATCGTCCAGAAAAGCCCTGTATGCTTTTCCGTTTGTAAGGCAGCATTCAAGTCGTTGAGCAACTTTAAGTCTTTGGACTGTACTCGCTCTGCGGATGGGTTCTGATAATCTTTCATAAGCCTCACTTATCTTGATCTGCTCATTGTTGTTATAGCGATTCAATATTCTGTTCTTGTAATGATGTTTCTTTTATCTGCTTGCGAACTGTTGCAGCATTGTCGGGCTGAATCACAATGGTTCGCCCCGCTGCATTGCCTGTTTGGGTCGCGGAAGTTACTGTTTGAGCTGCCGTAGCTGCACTTGGTGCAGTGGTTTTCTTTTGTTCATTTTGAGCCAGTTTTTTCAATACCTCATCTCTCGGACCATCCATCACCACTTGTCCTTGATCAATCACCACCACACGACTCACAATACTCAATACTTGAGTGCGATGCGTGACCACCACCAAGGTCTTGTCTTTGCTCCATTGATGCAAAGCATTCAGAGTTTGACGTTCAGTTAATTGATCGAGTCCATTGGTCGGCTCATCCAGCAACACCACACGTGGGGAACGCAATGTGAGTCGTGCCAAGGCAATAATCTGTTTTTGTCCTCCCGAGAGTCCTAAACCATCTTCACCCAAAGGCATATCCAAGCCACGCGGATGATTTTGAATCAGGCTCTCCAGACCAAAACGTTTTAAGGCAAGTAATAGCTCCTGATCTGACGAAAAACCATCTTGTCGCGCCAAGTCGAGGTTTTCACGCAAAGTTCCCAAAAAAAGCCGTGGTGCTTGACCCAACATCGCCACCTGATTACGCAGATAATTCGGATCGAGCTGACGTAAATCCACACCATCGAGGGTGACATTCCCCTCTAAAGGTTCAAACATGCCGCTGGCAAGTTTCAGAGTGGTGGTTTTACCACTGCCAATTTTCCCCAAAATACCCACTTTTTCACCCGCAGCAATATTCAAATTCAGCGCTTTTAACGCTGCGGGAATATCTTGTTGATATTTAAAACTGACTTGCTGGAATTTAAGCTCGCCTTTGACTTGATCAAGGCTGATATATTGCCGATCTGGATGGCGTTCAATTTTGCGCTCAATAATACTTTGCAACCCTTGCAGCCCAATTTTGGCTTGCTGGAAACGAATCGCCAAACTCGAAATTTGTGCCAAAGGCGCCAAAGCACGACCAGACAAGATCACCGAGGCAATCAGTGCTCCCATGGTAATTTTGTGATTAGGATCTGGACTATGAATCAGATAAGTTCCGACAATCACCAAAATCACGGTATTTAATTGCTGCACCGCAACTGAAAAATTGACCACAAAATTACTCAAATCACGCGTTTTGGTGCTCGAAGCTGCATTTTTGGCGGTGTAATAATCCCATTTCTGCTGCGCCCAACTGGTGGCGTTGTTGGCTTTTAAGGTTTCAATCCCTTCAATTGCCTCGACTGCCAAGCCTTGACGTTGCGAAGACTCTTTCATAGATCCATTGATATAGTGTGCCAAAGGTGCCTGCGCCAAAATCCCGACAATCATTACGATTGGAATTAAAATTAACGGCACTATAGCCAATTGACCGCCAATCATCCAAATCACGGTGATAAACAGCAATAAGAACGGTAAATCCACCAAAACCAGTAAACTGGCACTGGTCATAAACTCCCGCACCGACTCAAATTCGCGCAAGTTATTGGCATAGGAACCTGAAGATGCTGGGCGTTCCGCCAAATCCAGACTCATCACGCGGCGAAAAATAGCGGAACTGATAATGAGATCTGCCTTTTTCCCCGCAATATCGGTCAAATGCCCACGAATCATCTTGGCAGCAAACTCAAAGCTAATGGCCAGAATAACCCCGATACTAAGTACCCATAAAGTTTCATAAGACTTGTTTGGAATCACACGGTCATACACATTCATAACGTAAAGCGAGCTGACCAGCGCCAAAAAGTTGATGATAAATGTCGCCAAAATCACTTGTGCATAATAAGCACGAAACCGCCAAACCACTTTCCAGAACCACGCTTTAGGCAAGTGATACTCAGGTAATTCAGAGCGCAAATCATGCGCGAGTTTCGGTTTAATAAACCAGCAATAGCCCAAATACAACTCGCTTAATTGTTGCTGCGTCAGACGCTGCTTTAAACCATCGGTTTGTTGTATTTCATATACACGTTCGTCTGCACCGCCTTCTATTCGTGTGATGACTGCTGCTTGATCTTGCTGCAATACAATCACGACGGGTACCGCCAAAGCAGGAATGTCATGCAATACTTTTTGCGTTAAGGTATTTTCGAAACCGTGACTTTTTAATACTTCCACCAAAGAAGCATAATTCACATTTAAATGCTGATCATGCGTCACCTGCGCCATTAATGTCGCGACAGGTAATGGACTCCCTAATAATCGGGTTGCCAATGCAATATGTTCTATGATGGATTTCATTTTCTTTATGTCATCCTTTTTTTAATTCTTCGACCTCAAGGTCATTGATGCATCACCCACATCCATTGTGGAGCAGCAGTGTGTTTCTTCTTACTGCCTTACCCAATTGCTTATATTGGCTTGCGCACGCAAATAGGCCAGTGCAGCCATGCGATAATCATTTTGTGCCGAGACATACGCCATTTCGACACCCGCCAATTCGTTATACGCATTCAGCACATCAATCAGGCTTTTTCTTGCGATTTTGAACTGTTTTTCGTTGTCACTGACCACCTTGCGTGAAGCAATAATTTGTTCTTGTGAAATCTGCATTTTTTGTTGGCTTTGAAACATATCAATTTCTGCGGTTCGCGCACGCTCTTCAATATCGCGCTGAATTTGATCCAGACGTGCTTTGGCAGCAACGGCCGATTGCCCACTTTGTTCGACTGAATATTTCGCCCCCTGATTCAACAGATCCCACGACATATTCAAATACACTTGACGATCCTCCGTCGTCACATTGCCTTCTAAGTTAATACTTGGATAACGCTTAGCTTTACGATATTTAATTTCTGAGCGAATACTGTCCAGTTCCGCTTCTTGGGCTAAATATGATGGATGTTGAGTAACTTCACCCAGTTGGTAACGGGTAATAAATTGCGATGGTGCCAGCCCTGCAAAGGGATCACTCAAAGTATCTTGATCAATCACTTCGGATGAATACTTTCTCAGATGACTGAGTGCAAAGCCCAAATCACGCTGCAAGCTACTGATGGTGTGTTCAACCTGCATTTGCCGTGCGCGCGCTTGAGTTAACTCAGAACGACGTCCTGCATCATATTGCACGATGACACTCACATCTTGGGTAAACTTGTTGTGGCGCTCCAAACTCCGCATCTGCACTGCAAGAGCTTCATGTGCATTTAGGGCTTTTAAATATTCCGAACCGATGTTGTATCCCAACTCCTCCGCGGTCTCACCAATCTTCTGTTCAAAATACTGTGACTTTTTCTCATCACGCGCCACTTGCGCACTAATAGCACCAAAGGAATACAGATTCACACTCCCTCTAATACCAGGCGTAAAATCCTCACTCACATAGTCATATTGACTTTCATGTGATTGTTCCAGAATCTGGTTGGCTGTCACAGCCAAGGTGGGATAATGCAGCGCTTTCGATTCTTTTACCTTGCTGAGTGCAGCTTCTTCATTGGCTTGTGCTTCTAACATCATTGGGTCTTGCTCCAAAGCTGTTTTCAACAATGTCTTTAACTGAACGGCATAAACAGATGTGCTACATAAAAGTGTGACTAATAGAGCAATCCGTTTACTCCAACCCATTGCTTGTGCTTGTTTAATTCGCATTCTCATATTTTTTACTAAAGTATTTCTTATATGCACATGACACTGTGACTTATCTCTCACCTAGAATATAAGCAATTAATTTCAATAAGTTAACCCATGCTTAGCTGTAGAAATGTACGCCAATTATTTAAGATAGGCTTAATAATATGCAAAATTCAGACATGAATATTTTTCTTTCAAGATCAAAGAAAGATGAAGTAAATAAATTGAATTTACTTTTTGATGAGTTAAAATGTGATGAAGTTCATTAAATATTTAAGATAAGATTATTTTTTATGCATATGTATTAAAATTATAATATTTCATTCTTATTATCTATTTTGCTTATTTTTAAAACAAAACTAATCACACTGCATAACCAAGTGTTTTGGTATACATTTATTGTTACAAATAAACCAACCATAATACTCAACTTTAACGGACTTGCTTAACGTTTTTTCTATTCTAGTTTTGCAAGTTTTCATTCTGATGTATTCCATTAAATTAAAACTCGCACCTCAAAAGCACTATCCCTATTTCTAGGTATATTTCAGCGCGTCAAATTTACATGAAGAAAGTCTCAAACATGCCCCCTTCAAACAGGCATTAAAAAAGCCACCTAAAAGGTGGCTTTTCTTTCAGCTATGCTGAACATCAACAATTAACCAAGTTTCTTAGAAACGTAGTCAATTGCAGATTGAACTGTAGTGATTTCGTTAGAATCTTCATCAGGGATAGTGATGTCGAAATCATTTTCGAAAGACATTACAAGTTCAACTAGGTCTAGAGAGTCTGCACCTAAGTCATCCATGAAAGATGCTTCGTTTTTGATCTCTTCTACTTTAAGACCCAATTGTTCTGCAACCGCTTGTTTAACGCGTTGTTCGATATCGCTCACAGGAATTCTCCTCATTGCTTGTGGCGTTTTTAAATGCCGTTAGTTTAATTGAAACTCTAATTTTTTGAAAGTTCATACATCAGCCAATTAGCTCATGTATAAACCACCATTTACGTGTAAAACCGTACCTGTAATATAACTTGCCTTCTCAGAAGCCAAGAAACTTACAGCATTCGCGATATCTTGTGGTTCGCCTAAGCGTTGAAGTGCCACTTGTTCGCTCATTTTTTTACGAATTTCTTCGCTTAACTGTTCTGTCATTTCTGTTGCAATAAAACCTGGTGCAACGGAATTCACAGTAATTTGGCGGCTACCCATCTCTTTTGCAAGGCTGCGGCTAAATGCCTCAATACCTGCTTTAGCAGCTGAATAGTTTGCCTGGCCTGGGTTTGCGAAATGCGCAACCACAGAACTGATATTGATAATTCGTCCAAAACGAGCTTTGGTCATGCCTTTAAGAACGCGTTTTGATAGGCGGTAAACAGCTTTTAAATGAATGTTCAGAATATCATCCCAATCATCTTCAGACATACGTAGCAACAAATTATCACGGGTAATTCCTGCATTATTTACAAGTGCAAGAACTGGACCATAATTTTGTTCGATATCTGTAACTAAAGCATCAATTGCAGCGCCATCACGTACATCAAGTACTTTACCTGCACCATTTTCACCAAATGCTGCTGATAATTTTTCAGCACCCGACTCTGAAGTCGCAGTACCCACTACAAAATAACCGTCTTGAATCAATTGTTGAGCGATGGCAGCACCAATCCCTCGACTTGCGCCTGTCACTAAAGCGACTTTGCGTTCTTGTGTCATGCAATTTTTCCTTCTGCCACTAAAATGGCATTCAGTGCATCCTCCATACGACCTTTAGTATCGATTGGGAATGCTTTTTCTATATTTGGCAAACGTTTCGCAAGATTGGCAAGTACATTACCAGGACCACATTCAACAATGAATTGAATTCCTTGATCTTGTACAGACTGCATGGTCTTGGTCCATTGCACAGATTGATACAATTGCGCAGTCAATGCCTGACGTAATTGCGCCACATCTGTCGCGATTTCCGCGTTGACATTTTGTATTACAGGAATGCTAGGTAGCTCAATGGCAGTTTGTTCCAAAGCAAGTGCGAATTGCTCGGCAGCTGGTTTCATCAACGAACAATGTGATGGAACAGACACTGGAAGTGCAATCGCTTTGCCTGATTGTTCTTTTGCAATTGCCATCACCGCTTCTACAGCAGCCTTCTCGCCTGCAATGACCACTTGACCTTGCGCATTGTAGTTCGCAGCTTGAACAGAACCCTGACCTTGTGCTGTAACTTCGGCACATAACTCAACAACTTTGGCATCTTCTAGACCCAAAATTGCAGCCATTGCGCCTTTACCTTGAGGCACTGCATCTTGCATGAGCTTGCCACGCAAGTTCACCAACTTCACAGCATCGCCCAATGACATGGCACCAGCAGCAACCAATGCACTGTATTCACCAAGTGAATGACCTGCAAGGTATTTCGGTGCAACACCGCCCAACTCCAACCAAACACGCCATAAAGCGATACTCGCTGTAAGCAAGACTGGTTGCGTAAATTCAGTTTGGTCTAAGCCTTCACCGCTTTGGGCAATATGCCACAAATCAAAACCAAGGGCTTCAGAAGCTTCCGCGAACGTGTCACGAACACCACTAAACTGTTCAGCAAGTTCAGCCAGCATGCCAGCTTTTTGCGAACCTTGACCTGGAAACACAAATGCAGTTTTTGTTGCTTGAGCTGCTTGTTCGAGTGGTCTAGCAGACATATAAAAAATCCTTTATGAAGTCACTGCTCATTCTTGGGACGGAAATTTAACACTTAATTTCGTGTTTGGTAATTGCGAAATACAACAAAAATTGGAGACAAAAAAAGGGAGCTTACGCTCCCAATTTTTCCACTAAGCTCATCGCTTAATGCTTCATCAATTATTCAGCATCAGCTGCTTTAGCGAATAATTGACGACCACGGTAGATACCATCTTTAGTTACGTGGTGACGACGGTGCGTTTCACCCGTAGTTTGGTCTACAGTTAATGCATTCTCGGTTAAAGCGTCATGTGAACGGCGCATGTCACGGCGAGAGCGACTTTTACGGTTTTGCTGAACGGCCATGATGGCTCCTTACAAATCGAAAAAATGGATCAGAACAAATTCAGTTGTCTTAACTTAACAGTATAACACAAAAATTAGTTAAGTTTACCCTTCAAACTTGCCAAAACATCAAACGGATTATCCCGTTTTTCTTCGACAACGTCCTGAACGGCAGGTTGATGCTTATGCTCACAAGCGTCATGCTTAGGAGACAAAGGCACCAACAATAACAATTCATCTTCTATGAGTGCGAGTAAATCGGCAGTGGAAGGATTTGGATATTCTCCTTTCGTTGTCGCTTCACTTTCACCTAGTACGATGAAATCAGCATCCTCATCCAAGCGCTCTATCAGTGACTCATCATCAATCAGAGCTAGATGAAAATCTGAAACCAATTCAATTTCTACAGCGCCTAAACAGCGCTGACATTCCATTGGGACTTTGGTTTCAACATGACCATCCAACCATACAATACGATGATACGCATCCATTGATAGCTTACAGTCTATGTTGATCAATTGATTATCAATTGATCCAACAGCTTCACGAGCAATACGAGCAAAGCGAGACAATGGCAGGGTACCTGACCATGTAAAGCCTTGTTCAGCCCATTTAAACGGCTCAATCTGTGCCGGAAAGGTATTTGCTGACATAATTAAGGCGGCAATTCTACAAATTCATCAGTACTCTGTCAAAGATTAAGATACAATTTTGTACTTATTTAGACAGACCAATTGGGTAACTTAAGTCATGCATCTGTTGCAGCCGCAAACAGAAGTGAATAAAAAATCACTTGTTAGCACACTTTCAACTGTCCATTCTGACATTTCACCAGACCAAGTGCAACGATTGGAATGGGCGAATTTACAGACAGAAACTGAACAAGTTGACTGGCTCATCTTACACTTTAATTACTGGTTTTCCCACCTTAATGTGAATTTGATTCGCGGTGAGCATGAACCTGAATATTTTCCAGCGACACACGAGCAACCTGCGCGCATTCAATTTGCGCATGGTTTCTTTAATAGTGCGCTGCATGAAATTAGCCACTGGACCATTGCGGGTGAACAACGTCGTCTCCTTCCCGACCTAGGTTACTGGTACGCACCCGATGGTCGTACTCAAGAGCAACAAGCGCTGTTTGAACAAGTTGAAATTAAGCCACAAGCCATTGAGTGGATGTTTGCCAAAGCCTTTGGACGTAAATTCCGTGTCTCATTAGATAATTTGACCGGCGACGGCGGCGACGGTTCAAGTTTTAAAGATAATGTCTATGCACAAGTTCAACGCTATTGTGCTGGAGAAATGAAGCTGCCACGCGATGCCCAATACTTTATAGATTGCATTTGTACTTGTACCAGAAGTGGCAAAAGATTACAAAGTGGCGAGTTTCAACGTGAAATGCTGGATTAATTACAGAAATTCATCAAAGTTAAATGACAACATGTTGTAATTTCAGCAGATAATAGATAAAAAATCAGGAGAAAAATATGTTGCACTTAAGAATACATCCTGATAATCCACAACTGCGCTTAATCAGTCAGGCAGTGGAACGCATTCGTGCGGGTGACGTGGTGGTCTACCCGACCGATGCTGCTTATGCCATTGGTTGCCAAATCGGGAATAAGAGTGCCATGGAACGCATTTCGCAGATTCGTGGCTTAGGACCGAAACATCAGTATGCGATTATCTGTTCCGATTTATCCGACATTGCCACCTATGCCAAAGTCGACAATGCCATGTATCGTTTATTGAAAAACAATACCCCCGCAGTGACTACTTTTATTCTGCCTGCTACCAGTGAAGTCCCGAAACGCTTAATGCATCCAAAAAAAAGAACTATTGGTCTACGCATTCCAAGTAACCCGATTTGTCAGATGCTGTTAAAAGAATTGGGCGAGCCACTATTGACCAGCACCTTAATCTTGCCAGGCATTGCCGATCCACTCGACGACCCTTATGAAATTGAGATGCAACTGGAAAAACGCATTGATGTATTTATTGATGGTGGCTTGGGTACTTTAAGCACCACCAGTATTGTGGATTTATCGGGCGATCATCCTGAAGTGATTCGTAAAGGCGTGGGCGATGTGAGTGCTTTTGAATAAGCTCATTCATCAGAGTTGAGGGAGCTTTTATCCTCCGACTCTGATACCCTGCTCTTTTAAACTGTGTATCTTATTGTTTAAACATACTTTTATTCATTTTTTGACGCATTAAAAATGCATAAAAGACCACTTTATTCATCATCACACAAATAAATACTCTGTATTTATTTGGCGCTTTTTTTGTTATTTAAACGGTGAAGTAATTTATTCACACCCGAATATGCATTACACTAAGCCCTATTAAAATTATGTATTTTTTAATCGCCTCTACTTTCTCTCCCTTAAGTACTGATTCGAAAACACATAATCATGCCTTTGAAAATTCGCGTGGCCAATAACTGTAATGAATCAATCCGTCCATAATGCCATGGAAGATACGCCCCACATTCGTGTTCTGGATGAGTGGCATGACTCCATCCCTGAGGATTTATATATTCCTCCAGCTGCATTTGAAATTCTTTTAGAGCATTTCGAAGGACCACTCGACTTTTTAATTTACCTGATTCAAAAAAATGGCTTTGACTTATTACAGTTAGATATTGCACCAATTGCAGCCCAGTATCTGTCGTATATGGATGCCATGAAGTCACTGAATATTGAGCTCACCGCAGACTATATGGTGATGGCAGCATTATTGGCAGATTTAAAATCTCGTTTGTTACTGCCGAAACCTAGCAGCATTGCCGTGGAAAAAGATCCCAAGCAAGAACTGATTGACCGCTTAGAAACTTATCTTCGCGTCAAGCAGGCGGCGGAACGCTTGGGTCAAATGAGTGTGCTTGAACGTGATACCTTCGAAACCAATGTCAGTCTGGGCGATATTGCGGTGCGTCATGAAGGTTTTTCGGTCAATCTGTTACATGATGCCTTGTTTTGCGTGTTTAACCGCCCAGAACCTGTCATGCATAAAATTGAGCAAGAACCCGTCTTGCTGGAAGAACGGATTGCCTTTATTGAACAAAAGCTGCAAGCAGGCGAAGTGTTAGAATTTAATGAATTGCTGAAACCGAGTCAGGGGCGTATGGGCGTGGTCGTGACCTTTATGGCCGTGCTCGAACTGACGCGTCAGCAACGCATTCATATTATCGGTTCAGGCATAGAGGTGCCTCTTAGTGTTCAAGGAGCTCAAGCATGACCGATGTTGATCTGTTTTCACAAGCTGAAATGCAGCATGAAATGTTAATGCAGCTAGAGGCGATTATTTTCGCCAGTGATGCACCTGTGTCGCTCGCGCGCCTGAAAGAAGCATTTCAAGATCAATATTCCAAATCTGAACTGCGCCAGCTGATCCAACAATTAATGCTGTTACAACATGGCCGCTCGATTGAACTGGTTGAAACTGCTCAAGGTTTCCGTTTTCAAGTGCGTGCCAAGTATCGTCAGATCATTACTCAAACTTGGCCTGAGCGTCCAACACGCTTATCGCCTTCTCTGCTCGAAATCTTGGCGGTGGTGGCTTACCATCAGCCCGTGACTCGTGCGGACATTGAACAAATTCGTGGAGTCTCGAATAATAGTCAAATTCTGAGAACCCTATTTGACTGGAACTGGATTAAAGAATCTGGTTTTCGGGAACTCCCTGGAAGACCCGCGTTGTTGGTTACAACGCCACAGTTTTTAAATGCTTTTGGCCTAACA
The DNA here is from genome assembly GCF_009939195.1 of Acinetobacter kanungonis. Classification (GTDB taxonomy): domain Bacteria; phylum Pseudomonadota; class Gammaproteobacteria; order Pseudomonadales; family Moraxellaceae; genus Acinetobacter; species Acinetobacter kanungonis. The sequence goes on from NZ_JAACKC010000001.1 coordinate 804,584, forward strand.
TCCATTGGTCAATTGCCTCCCCTACAGGATGCCAAGGAAGCTTTTATGGCTCTCGATGCGCAAGCAGCGAAGTCTTAAATAGGCGAACTGTTGATGATAATTTCTAAGGTTATGCTGTCATGAGTGAAAAATTGCAAAAGGTGCTCGCACGCGTTGGTTTAGGCTCTCGCCGTTATATGGAAGAGGTCATTGCTGCTGGTCGTGTGAGTGTCAACGGTCGCGTTGCTCAAGTGGGCGAACGTATTGAGCCAGGCGATGAGCTTCGCATCGATGGTCGTAAAGTGCAGTTCCAAATTGAAGACGAAATTCGTCGTCGCGTTCTGATTTACTACAAACCAGAAGGTGAAATTTGTTCACGTAACGATCCTGAACAACGCCCAACGGTATTCGATAATTTACCTGCGATTGCCAATGATCGCTGGGTGATGGTCGGTCGTCTGGATATCAACTCTACAGGCTTGTTACTGTTCACAAATGACGGCGAGCTTGCCAACCGTTTGATGCATCCATCGAATGAGATTGAGCGTGAATATGCCGTACGTGTGATGGGTGAAGTCACACCGCAAATCCGCAACAACATGTTACGTGGTGTGGTGTTGGATGATGGTCCTGCTAAGTTTGAATCGTTCTCTGAAATTGGTGGTGATGGGATTAACCGTTGGTATCAAGTGGTAGTAAAAGAAGGACGTAACCGCGAAGTTCGTCGTATTTTCGAATCACAAGGTCTAAAAGTAAGCCGCCTATTACGTACCCGTTATGGCACTGTAATTTTGCCACGCGAATTACGTACAGGTCGCTGGATGGAACTCGACAAAGCCGACATCGACAACTTAACCAAGTCTGTTGAATTGAAGCCACGTCAAGGCACAGGTTTATACGGTATGGCAAAACGTCGTACTGAACGTATGCAAGACAAACCATTGGCAGCACGCCGTGGCGGTTTCTTACGTCAGCAACGTCGTGATAATGAAGATGAAGGTCAACAAAAACCAACCTTCAACCGCGAGCGCCGTGAAAACCCAAATGGTCACACACACCGCCGTCAGGACAATGCGCAATCAGGTTACGGTCAACGTGAACAACGTCAAAACACGGGTTATGCACAACGCGACAACCGTGGTGACAACTTTGGCAACAAAGGCACCTATGGTCAACGTGACAACCGTGATGAACAAGCGCCGCGTAAGCCATTTGGTGCAAACAAAAGCTTTAAGAAGTTTTAATCCACTTCTGACAGATCAATAAAAAACCGCCTCAGGGCGGTTTTTTTACAACTTAGAATTAAGAAACACTGTGCTCAATCCCTTTGGGAATCGCCCCCAGCAGTCGTTTGGTGTACTCATGCTGCGGAGTCTGATACAGATCATCAGAGTTGGCAATTTCAACAATATCACCATGATTCATCACCATGATCTGATCGGAAATATATTTCACCACCGACAAATCATGTGAGATGAAAATATAGCTGAGTCCAAATTCATCCTGTAAATCTTGCAACAGATTCAGCACTTGTGCCTGTACTGATACATCCAGTGCCGACACCGATTCATCACAAATCAGAATTTCAGGCTTTAAGGTCAAACAGCGCGCTATCGCAATCCGCTGCCGCTGCCCGCCAGAAAACTCATGCGGATAGCGATGAAATGCCGATGCAGGCAAACTGACCCGCTCCAGTAAATCCAAAGCGATTTTTTTCCGTTCTGCATCGTTGGCACCAATGCCATGCACCTGCATCGGTTCTAGCAAAATTTGTCCGACGGTAAAGCGTGGGTTTAAGGAGGCATAAGGATTTTGGAAAATGATCTGAATTTTACGTTGGAACTGGGCAAACTGCTTGTCCGACATTGCCAAAATGTCTTGTCCATAAATCCGCGCCGATCCACCTGTGGCCTGCTGTAAGCGCATGAGCAATAGACCAATGGTGGTTTTACCCGAACCCGACTCTCCCACCAAGCCCAAGGTTTTGCCTTTCGCCAGTTGAAACGACACCCCTTTGACCGCTTGATATTCCTCGCGACCAAACAGCCCTTTGCGGCTATAAAAAGACTTTTTCAGGTCACGTACATCCAAAATGATTTCTTCATTGCCTTTTAAGCCACGTTGCCGCTGAGGTCGTGACTGCTCTGCCAGCCCTTGCTTTTCGACCCAGTCCTGCCCCTGTTGCTGCATAAAGTCACTGATCATCGGCAAGCGAAACGGACGCTGTGAAAATTGCGGACGACATTGTAATAAGGCACGAGTATAGATATCTTGTGGTTGTTCCAGTACCGACTCGACTGCACCTTGCTCACGAATTTCACCATGACGCATCACAATGACTTGATCGGCAATTTCGCTGACCAAAGCCAAATCATGGGTAATAAACAGCATCGACATTTGACGGCGTTGCTGCAAGTCCTGTAATAAATCCAGAATCTGCTTTTGAATGGTGACATCCAGTGCCGTCGTCGGTTCATCCGCAATCAGTAATTTTGGTTCACAGGCAATCGCCATAGCAATCATCACCCGTTGTTGCTGCCCTCCTGAAAGCTGGCTGGGATAGGCATCAATTTTGGTTTCTGGCAAAGGAATTCCCACTTCTTTGAGTAGCTCCAAAGTGCGTGCTCTGGCTGGCTTACGTCCCATTGCTAAATGCAGTCTAAGTACTTCCGCAATCTGATCACCCACGGTAAACACAGGATTGAGTGATGACATCGGTTCCTGAAAAATCATCGCAATGTCTTTACCACAAACCCTACGCATCTCGGCTCGTGATAAGGTGAGTAAGTTTACGCCTTCGAATAATATTTTACTTTCAGCAGCAATTTGACTTTGCTCTGGCGGCAACAAGCCCATGGTTGCCAGTGAGGTTACCGACTTGCCACTGCCCGATTCCCCCACCAAGGCAACGGTGGTATTGGTCGGAATGGCAAATGAAATTCCTTTGACGGTTTCAATGTATTGCTTATTTTCAGCTTTAAAACTGACTTTCAAATTTTCAACTTTTAATAAGATTGAATTTTGCTGCGGCTCGGTCATGTTCATACACCTCTTATTTTAGTTTTGGGTCCAATGCATCACGCAACGCATCGGTAAACATGGAAAATGCGGTGACCAAGATGGCCATCGCCACCGAAGCCGCGACCAGTTGCCACCATTTACCTAAAATCAATTCACTTTGCGCTTCATTTAACATGCTGCCCCATGACACCACGCCCACAGGCACACCAAAGCCCAAGAAGCTAAGAATGACTTCGGACTTAATGAATGCCACCACCAGTATCGAAATTTGTACCAACGCAATGTGACTAACATTCGGGAATATATGCACAAACATGCGTCTAAAATGACTAACCCCAATGGCTTTCGCCGCCAGTACATATTCACGTGAGGTATGTTTCATATACTCGGCTCGAATCAGTCGATAAACTCCTGTCCAGCCTGTTAAACCGAGAATCAATACAATCGAGACAATGCCTTTTTGCTGTAGTACCGCTGCAATGGCCAAAATCAGCAACAGATATGGAATGGAGGTAAAGATGTTATAAAACCAGTTCAAGACATCATCGACCCAGCCACCAAAATAGCCCGAGATTGCTCCAAGCACCGTACCAATCAACACAGCTAATAACGCAGCCACAACCCCGACAATAATGGACGTTTCAGCACCTTTGATGGTTTTTTGCAGGACATCTTGCCCCCACTTGTCCGCACCAAAAGGCAAGGTCTGCTTGAGTTCTGCCTGTTGGTCCAGTAAATGCCCATCCAGTTGCTGGTCAATCGCCTGCATGTCCTCTGCCAATGGATCAGTTACGCCATAATAATCAATCGCACCGCCTGTAGCCTGCTCCTTGGCAATTTCGGCATTCAGCTCACGCATCACATCTTTTAAAGGATCGACAGGATTTTCAGGTAAAGCCTGTGCTTGAGCAGTCTCTTTTTTGATTGTTTCATTAACAGGATCAGCGCCCATAAAGGTCGGGGGTGCATAACTGACTGCGACCTCTTTATTCCAGTTAGAGGCAATCACCCCCGTCATAGACAACAGCAACATCAGAAAATAGCACAGCACCACAAACAACGAGATCATGGCAATTCGGTCCGCCTTTAAACGGCGCATGGCCAGTTGCCACAGCCCAGAAGACGCGGTTTCTTCAGTATCTAATGCTTTTCTTTTAAATATCACACTTAGCATAGTTCACCTACTTCAACTGTACGCGCGGATCGACCAGCTTATACACCAGATCGGCAATCAGGTTAAAAATCATGGTTGCTGCTGCCACATAAACGGTGATGGCTTTAATCACGGGAAAGTCACTACGCTCAACAGCGATAATCACTTCGCGCCCAATGCCCGGAATACCGAAAAAGCGTTCAATCAAGAATGCCCCAATGAGCAAGGCAGGCAAGGTCGCCATCACATCGGTAATAATCGGAATTGAAGCATTGCGCAGGACATGCACACCCAAAATGCGGCGCTCACCTACCCCTTTGGCACGTGCGGTATGGACATAGTCCTGATTGACTTCATCCAGCACAAAACTACGGTAAAGTCTTAAGGTTGGTGCAATACTAACCACCAGCATAATTAAAATCGGCAGCAAGGCATATTTAAACAGGTTTTCACTGAAACTATCGCTCCAGCCCTGCACGGGGAACCAACTCAGTTGATACGCAAATACATACTGAAAAACAATAATGTAGACCAAAATACTGATCGACATACCGATGGTACACATCATCATGACCATACGGTCGGTTAAGGTGCCGCGTACCGCAGACACCGCCAATGCCAGAATGATCGAGATCACGGTTTGTAAAATGGTGAGTGGAATCAATAAGGTCAGCGATGGACCTAACCGTGTGGTGATAATCTGTGAAACCGACTCTCCTGTACTCCAGCTTAGACCATAATCAAAAGTCAAAATCTGCTTGATGAAAATCCACAACTGTACATAGTAGGGTTGATCCACCCCCAACTGTTGGCGAATATTTTCAATCTGTTCTGGATTGGACATTTTACCCGCCAGAATATAGGCAGGATCCCCACCCACCCAGTTAAACAGAAAGAAGATCAGCAGCACGACTCCGAGCATGGTCGGAATCATCTGCCATAGGCGACGTATGATATATGCCAGCATCTTGATGCCCCCTATTTAACCCGTTGACCAGTAATTTCATCAAAAAAGGCTTTATTGTCTGGTTTACGCCCCAAGAAATCCTTGACCAAATCTTCCGCAGGCTTCTGCCCGCCTTGCGATAAAATGGTCTGACGATAACGCTGCCCCACTTCGGGATTATTCAAGTTATTACCAAATGCCGACAGCATGTCTAAAGCCAGAACTTCAGACCACATATAGCCGTAATAGCCCACTTGATAGCCACCCATGATGTGCCCAAACTGCCCTGGAAATGCCGTCGTTGGAACATAGCCCAATGCGGTTGCTCCTTCCATCTTCTTCCAGACCTCTAAGGGCTGAACTTTTAAGGCATCACTACCATGTAGTGCCATATCGTATTGGGCATACAGGGTTTGACGGGCATAGTGCAAACCACGACCATAACTGTGTACTGCATTCAGTTTGGCAATCAGCGTATCATCCACGCGTGGACAAGCAGGGTTACAGTAATCCGCTACTTTGGATAAGGTTTCTTTGCGACGCGCCCACTCCTCATACATTTGCGAAGGTGCTTCAACAAAATCACGCTCTACTGAAGTGCCTGATTGTGCTGAATAGCGGGTGTTCGACAAGATACCATGTAAGGCATGCCCGAACTCATGCACAAAAGTTTCCAGCTCATCACTGTTTAAACCTTTACGATTGAAGTTGGTGACCAAGGCTGAAATCGGTTTGCGTCCTGTGAGACTGCTGCCACCATAAACACCCCACACCGCGGCATGTCCGTATTTGCCTTCACGTGGGAATTTATCGACATACAAGCCCCCCAAAAGCTGTCCAGTTTTTTTGTCGGTCACATCGTAGTACTCAACTTCGTTTTGCCAAACACCGACTTTGATAGGCTTAAATTGAATGCCATACAGATTGGATGAAATCGCAAATAGCCAGTCCTGCGCCGCTTGGGTTGGGAAGTACTCGCGCATTTTTTCTTGATCGACCTGATACTTGGCTTTACGCAGCTTTTCACTCCAATAAGCCTCACTCCAACGCTCAATCTTGGCTTGTGCTACAGGAACATTTAGCGTTTTAGCTTGAAACTCACGCAGTGTTTCCACTTCTTTTTGCTCTAAAGGCGCAACCGTTGCATGTACCTCTGACAAGAATTTATTCACGGTTTCAGGGGTTTCCGCCATACGTTTATGCAGTGCCCACTCGGCATAACTGGATTTTCCAAACAATTGTGCCAGTTCATATCGCAAGTCCATGGCTTGTTTCAATAATGCCAAATTACGCTCGCCACCACGGCGGGTATAGGCAATTTGATAACGCTTGCGTGCCGCATCGTTGTCTGCCAATTCCATGAACGGGCGATATTCAGGATATTCAAACCCAAGTAAATAATTGCCTTTGTCATTCTTTTTTAAGGCATCGATATAGCTTTGTGGTAAGCCTTTTAATTCAGCAGGCGTAAACTCCAGTTTTTGTGGATTATCACGTACATTGCGTGCATATTCCTGCTCAATCTTCGCCAGTTCAGCCAAAATTACTTTTAAGCGTGCCTGCTTTTCGACACTCAACTGAATCCCTGTTTTTTCAAAATCGTTGAGTAAGTCTTCACGAAACTTGCTATCAATCGCATCCTTGGCTTGGGTGTTCTTAATTTGTTGATAGAGTTTTGGATTTTGATAAATATCGGTCTGGAACTGACTAATCTTGATTTCGCAATCTTCAGCCGCTTTACGCAGTGCCGCATCTGGCGAAACATTGCTGTATAAGCCAATGGGTCCATAAAAATCTTCAAATGAAGCAAAGATACGATCCCATTCTGCAAGTACGGGCGCTGCATTCTGCTCTGCCGACATCGGCTTAGCGGCAAAAATCTTTAACTGTTTATTAATGTCCTGAATTTTGGCATCACACAAAGCAGGAATGTCTTGGGCTTGAAATTGCGGCAAGGTCTGACGCGTGGGAGAATCTGCAAAAGCAAACTGCTGTACAGCAAAAGTTAAAACGCCGAGTGCGGTCAATTTAAAAGTCGGGTGATTCATCATTACTCCAGTTTTATTTAATTTCTATTTCTTCATGTCAATATCGATGTACATCCATTCCGCAGGCAGAATCGGATGCTTTTTAAAACCAATCACACGTGGTTGTGCCAAGACATTGCGATAACGTGCGCCAATGATCTGCACGGGCATATACACCTCAAGCAAACGTGACATTTTCCGATACAGGGCATCCCGCTCTGGGCTTGGTGGCATTTTCTGAGTCTGCTCATACAAGCGGTCATATTCAGGAATTTTCACGCAGGCATTGTTGGTCACATTGATGTTTTTGCCATAGAACAACTGCATAAAGTTGTCGGCATCTGGATAATCGGCAATCCACGCTGAGCTTTTAAACATGGTCTTGCACTGTTTTTCCAGCTTTAGCGCTTCGGCAAAAGGCAAAGACTGGGTACTCATTTTAATGTGGATGCTATCCAGCGTTTTCTTCCAAAATTCTGCCTGTTGCTGACTGCGTGCATTATTGCCCGAGATAGTCATCTCAATTTGCAAAGGTTTGCCATTCGGCAAAGTTCGCCAACCATCTGCACCGACTTTATAGTGATAACGGTCTAACAGCAGATTGGCGGCTTTGACGGAATAAGGAATGCTGCTTTTATAGTTGGGGTCATAGCCCACTACACCATTTGGAATCGGGGCTTGCAAGCGTTCAGCATCGCCTTTTTGCAAAATATTGATGTAATTTTCAGGAGAGAATGCCATTGCCATGGCACGACGCAACGCGATTTTGTCTTTACTCATGCCACCCACCACAGGGTTTTGCATGTTCCAATAATGATAATCAATGGAAGGATCGGTAATCCGTGACAGTTGAACGCCTTTTTTCGCCAGTTCGGGTTTGAGTTTGCCATTTTGCAGCGCCTGAACGGTTAACTCACCATCCAAGGCAAACAGATCAATTTCATCTTTAATAAACGATAACCAGCGAGATTGCCCTTCTTCCATCACCTGAATATCAATCTCGCCAATTTGCGGCATTTTTTTGCCTTGCATGGCTTTCACAATTTTCTGATCTTCTGCACTAGATGCTTTAAAGTTCCAGACAAAACTACGAAAATCAGGATTGGCCTTTAAAATAATCCGTGAACCCGGTGTCCAGCGGGTCAGCAGATACGGCCCCGTCCCGACAGGATGCCCCATCACAAAACCTGCTTTGTCGCGATATTTTTCAATCACTTCACGTGCCACAGCCCCCGCAGGCTGATGTGCCAGCAGCATTGGAAAGTTTTGATCTGGACTGGTTAACCGAATCACCAAAGTGTAACGGTCTGGGGTCTGTAAACCAGCAACAGGTTGATCGTAATTAAACTTGCCTGTTTTTGCCGCCTGTTTCAGTACCGCATCCATTCCTAAAATTCGTCCATCCAGTAACCAGCTATTAGGTGAACGCAAGTTCGGATCAAGCAAGCGCTTAAAGGTATAGACATAATCAGCTGAGGTCAGCTCACGCTTTTTACCTTTAAACACGGGATCTGCGGCAAAATAAATCCCCTTTTGCAGGCGTATGGTATAAGTCAACCCATCTGCACTGACTTCGGGTAAAGCAACTGCGGTACGCGGCACCAGCTTTGCGGGTGATACCAAATAATCGTAGGTAAATAAAGTCTCAAAGATGGAACCATTGACATGCGCCGAATACAGATCATGCACACCTGCGGGATCAAAACCCGTTTCAGCTACGGGAAACACATAACGTAAAACCTTGTGCGGATCGGCAGGGCTTTGTGCCCAGACACTCACAGCGCTGCTGATTAAAAGGCTGCCCGCGAATATCCCTTTTACCCAATGTTGCATTTGTTGATTCAACTGTTTCATGCTTCTTCCAAATTCATTTATTTTTTTCAGGCTGTATATCCAGATATTGCCAATTGCTATTCATCATCGGATGGGCTTTAAAACCCTGAACCTGCGGATGCAGCAACCAGTTACGAATACGGCTGCTATGAATAATCCATGGGTTGTCGGCTTCAATTTGACGGCTTAATTTTTCATAATACGGCAGGCGTTGTTGCGGTGCTAAACTCAACATTTGCAAATACAACGCATCATAAGTTTTGGATTGATAGCAACTTAAATTGCCCTGTGCGGCATTCGGTCCATACAGTAACTGGGCAAAATTTTCCCCTTCAGGATAATCTGCAATCCAAGCACCGCCCCAGACCATATATTTGCATTGAGTGGCAGCCTTTAAGTTATCGGCAAAATTACTGACCTGAAAATCGACCCGAATGCCGATGGCATCTAGATTCTTTTTCCATAATTCCGACTGTACCACCGAACTAGAACTGTTCTCGGTCATAAACTTTAAAGTCAGCGGTTTGCCCGTAGGTAAAGTGCGATAACCATCTGCACCTTTTTTATAACCAAAACGATCCAACAGTTTATTCGCCAAGACCGGGTTATAAGCCAGACTGCTGCGGTAATTCGGATTGAAGCCCTGAACCCCATCTGGAATCAGCATTTCCGATTTTACCGCCTGCCCCTTGTAGAGTTGCTTAATCGCTTCGTCTTGATTAAATGACAAACTAATGGCACGACGTAAGGCAATTTTATCGAGACTGAATCCCCCTACAATCGGGTCTTTCATGTTGAACATGGTGTAGGTAATTTCGGGATCTTTATTGGGATAATGCTGAATGCCTTGCTTAACCAATTCAGGTTTCAGTTTTTGACCATCCAATGCCTGTGGCACAGCATTTGAAGTCAATTTATCAAAGTCGAGCTGTCCTGTTTTAAATGCCAGCCAGCGCGACTGCTCTTCTTCAATAATGCTGACCTCAACTTTGCCAATTTGTGGCATCTGTTTGCCCGACATTTGCTGAACCAGTTTGTTGTCCCAAGCTGTGCCTGTCGATTTAAAATTCCAGACAAAACCACGGTAATTGGGATTGGCAGTCAATTCAATTTTACTACGCGGCACATATTTACTCAGTTGATAGGGTCCAGTCCCGACAGGATGCTGTGCAATCCGATCTCCATAATATTCAACCACTTCCCGTGCAGTCGCGCCAAAAGTCACATAAGCCAGAATGTATTGAAAATTATAATCAGGACGGGTCAGGGTAATTTGTAAGGTATAGGGATCGAGGGCTTTTAAACCTGCAATCGGAGCATCGTAATTAAACTTGCCTGTTTTCTTGGCCAGTGCATTGGCTTCATTACCACCTACAATTTTTCCATCAATGAACGAGTAAGTGGTAGAGCGGTTTTTCGGATCTAAAATGCGCTGAATGCTGTAAATATAATCTTGGGCTTTCAGTTCACGGTGCTGCCCTTTAAACGCGGGATCAGGTGAAAAATAAATCCCAGATTTAATTTTAAAGGTATAAACCTTGCCATTCTGTTCAATGAGAGGCAAAGCCTGTGCGGTATTGGGAACCAACTGCACGGGTCGCGCCAGATAATCATATTTCAGCAAAGGTTCAAAAATGACTTCGGCGATTTTTCCACTGTAAAAATTGTAGGTTTTGACCATATCAAAACCATCATCAGGTGCTTCCATCGCCACGTGTAAAATCTTGTTGGACTGTGCCGCAGCATTGGCTTGCAGCATACAGCCCGATGAAATCAGCAGGGTCAAAATGGCGATTCTTAAATTTTTGGCTTCCAATTTTTACCTTTCCCGTGATACCCGCATAAGTGCTGGTTTATTCATTGTTTTTAAACTGATGTGTTTGTTGTTATCCATTTTCCATTTAAGCAAATTCTTTCGCATTCGTCCTCTGCTTAAGTGATGAATCGACAATGATTTGATCCTAAAGCGAATTCCGTGCCATCCCAAAAAACTTGCCAGTATTTTAAAAAGTCGCTTAATTTAAAGTTATTTTTTATTAGATATTTATCGTAATTTTATCTAACACTTTTCTTTGTCTTATTGACCAAAAACTACAACCCATCAGCACACAAAACACCTTTACACAACGCACAAAAAAAACACATATATGATTCATAATTGCACACACCTTATTTTTTTATAACAAAAAATATAATCAAATATATGTTTTTTATTAATTTTATTAATTATACGTTTCATAAAAATAATTTATCATTAAGATAAAACCGAGAGTTTTCGTTTGTTTTTTGAACAAAAATTAAAAATATTAAAAAACACCTCTGACTTTTAGTTCCAAATTGACGCATTTTCATCCTCACCCATCATTTCAGCTTTCCTACTTATATAGCTAATATATTTTGTGAGTAAAATCACATTTTAAAAATGTAAAATACATATATTTCAATGATTTAAAATTTAAACATGTGTACAAAAACAAATTGGCATCTGAATTGCTTAAACCACCCCAGCAATCTTGCTAAATACAAAAAAAGGATTACTTTTACTATGATAAAGAACAAAAGTGCTAAGGTGGCGGCCAAGCCGTCAGTTAGCAAAGCAATTCTTAAATTAAGTACGCTTAGTTTAAGTATGATGTGCTTGTCTTTAGCTCATGCCGAAGAAACCGAAAGTACAGAAATACAAGAACAACCCGTAAAAGTTGCTAAAGTCACAGTAACAGGATCTTCCATTAAAGGGGTTGCCGCACAAAGTGCCTCTCCCATTACCATTATTAAAGGTGAAGACCTGACCAATCAGGGGATTACCACCGTAGAGGAAGCCTTAACCAAGGTCAGCGCCAACCAAGCAGGTTATTCAACTTCTCAAAATGTCGGGGCAAGTAGTACCGAAGGCTCATCTGCCAACTTACGCGCGCTTGGTACAGATAAAACCTTGGTACTTTTGAATGGTCGTCGTCTTGCCTATAGCCCATTTAGTACCTCAACCACCAACCTGAATATCATCCCGATGGCGATGATAGATCGAATTGAAATTCTGCGTGACGGTGCTTCCGCAGTCTATGGTGCCGATGCGATTGCAGGGGTCATCAACTTCATTACCAAAAAAAGTTATGAGGGTTTAAGCATCAGTGGTGGTCTGGTGCAACCTGAACAGTCAGGTGGCGATAAGCAGGACGTGCAAATCTTTGGGGGTTATGGCGATCTGGATGAACAAGGCTTTAACGTCTTTGGTGTGGTAGATTATCGTCGCTCCAATGACATTATGGCAAAAGATCGTAAGGTCAGTGCGCGTGGCGGCGTTTTACCTGAGCTCGGGATTGATGCCAGCTCTGCCAATGGTTTCCCTGCGAACTTTTACGACCTGACCAGCGGCACCTTGGGCAATCCCTATGGTAATAGCAATTGTAATAACACCCCGAATGTGGTGGCGGATGGCGGACTGTGTTACTTAAACACCCAAGCCTTGATTGGGATTGTACCTGAAACTGAAACCATTTCTGCCATGGGGCGTGGCACACTCAAACTGAGCGATACCTTTAACGCGATTGGGGAATATATCTATTCTCGTAGCGAAGTCACCACCTCCATTGCACCAGATGTCTATAGCCGCTCCGTTACTCTCCCGTCCACCAGCCCTTACTACCCGGGTAATGGTATTACCCCTGCAGTCAGCGGTTTAAGTGGTGATCCACTGCAATTGTACTTACGTTCTCAAGGCGGCAATCGTGTTTCACAATCGGTGAATGAATCGCATCGTGCCTTTGCTGGTATTGAAGGTGAAGCCTATGGCTGGGACGTCAATGCAGGCGTCACGTATGCCAAAAGTGAAGCCACCGATAGTTTTGTCAGCGGTTACTTGAACCGCAGCAAATTACAAGCTGCTTTAGATGATGGCTCGATTAATCCCTTTGGTGCCAGTGCTGACTCGAGTTTATGGAACTCATTTTCCGTCAGTGGTGAATCGAATGTCGCTTCTTTAGATTCCACCACGGTAGATTTCACCTTCAGCCGACCAATTTTTACTTTACCAGCGGGTGAGGTCGGTTTTGCCATTGGTGGTAGCTTTACCACGCAAGACTGGGAATCCAAAGTCAACGCTGAAATCGTGAGCCAAGTCCCAAGTAGCGGAATTGACCCAGATGAACCCGTCAATACAGGCGACCGCGACATCTCTGCTGTCTTTACTGAATTCCAGATTCCAATTACCAAAACTTTAGAAGCACAACTGGCTGCCCGTTATGACGACTATAGCGACTTTGGCGACACCTTTAACCCAAAAGTTGCCTTACGCTGGGAACCTTTAAAACAACTGATGTTCCGCACCTCATACAGTACAGGCTTCCGAGCACCAAGTTTATGGGAAATGAATGCACCACAAAGTGAGACGTACACTGGGGCGAAATACAATGACCCTGTGCTCTGCCCTGGCGGTAAAGCAACATCTTCGCAATACCAGACTGAATGTAATACCCAGTTTAAACAAATGCAGGGCGGCTCATCGGACTTAGAGCCAGAAGAATCAACTTCATTTAATGCAGGCTTCGTTTTTGAACCTGTCAAAAATCTGGTCTTCACGCTCGATTACTACAATATCGAAATTGATGGGTTAATCGACACGATTGATGAAGCAATGATTTTTGCAGATCCAACCAAGTATGCGAGCAGTTTTGTTCGTGACTCAGAAGGACGCATTAAATACATCAACACCACACTGGTAAATATGGGCGGTATTAAAACCGAAGGTTTAGATGTTTCTTTAAATTACCAAACCCCAATGACGGCAACAGGTCGTTTTGGCTTCGGCATTGATGGGACTTATGTCATGAAATATGACAAACAAGAAGAAAAAGGTGGTGAATGGGTTGGCAAAGTCGGCACCTATGATGATCCAGCCATTCTACGCTGGAAACACGTTGCTAACATTAACTGGAGTTATGAAAACTGGAAGCTGATCTTTGAGCAAGAATTCTACCGTGGTTATGACGACCAAAATGCCACAGGCGATGATGCTTATGATCGCCACAAAGTCAGCGACTACACCCTCTACAACATTTCAGGTACTTACAAAGGCTTTAAAAATCTAGAGCTGACTGCGGGAATTAAAAACATGTTTGACGCAGAACCTGCAGCATCAAATGTACTGGATAACTTCCAATACGGTTATGACCCTCGCTATAGCGACCCAACGGGACGCGCTTACTTCTTGCGAGGTACTTACAAGTTCTAATTGGCATTCTGTCCATAGCGTCTTGAATACCTCCAGCAAGACGCTATGGGCAAAACATTTCATCTGTCGTTTAGCCAAACAACAAATGCCGTCAATCCGTCCATCTTTCATGAGCAGCGATGCGTGAACGATTTCTTGTTTGTCTCAAATTTCAGGAGTAATAATGGGCACGAGTTTCACAGCGTTAGAGAACAATTCAGCCAAACGCCTGATTGGTATTGGGGCAGTCATTTTTCTGCATCTTATTATTTTCTATGCGCTTATGGCGGGTTTGTCTAAAACCATGCATAAGCCAGAAGAACAAACGGTGGAATTGATGATTATTCAAGATCAACCACCCGAACCCGAAAAGCCGAAACCTAAAGAGATTCCTCCCGTGCCACCAAAACTGGTCAAAGAGGTGCTGAAAACGGCAGAACCTGAAAAACCTGTAGAAAAGGTTGAGCGTGTACAAAAGACAGCTCCTGTCACACCAACTCAGCCCGTTAAAGCAGCAACGCCAACTCCAGCAGCACCCTCTCCAAGCCCTGTGGCAGCACCTGCTCCCGTAGTGGCGGCTGCAACGCCTGCACCAGCCCCCAAACCTGCGGGAGTGACTCGCGGTGTTTCACGTGGAGAAGCGGGATGTAAATCGCCAGATTACCCGCGTGACGCACTGATGAATGAAGAACAAGGTGCGGTCACGATTTCAGTTTTGGTCGGCACCAATGGCAACGTCATTGACACCAAAATCAAAAAATCCAGTGGCAGTAAAAATTTAGACCGTGCGGCATCCAAAGCCTTCAGCCTTTGCAGCTTCAAACCTGCAATGAAAGACGGCGAAGCGCAAGAGTCTTGGTATGACATTCCCTATGAATTTGTCTTGAACTAATGAATGAAACAAAAATTGGAGCATATACATGAATAAAATGATGAACCCTGTAAAAAAAATCGCAACCGCGAGCTTAATTGCGGCAAGTACCCTTCTCCCAATTCATTCGGCATTTGCAGAAGATGCCGCCCCTGCAACCACCACAGCGGTGACTTCGAGTGAAAGTCCTACAGCACCACAACCACCTGCCAAAGCGGATGCTTCACCTACGTACAACCCCTATGGCTTAGAGGCCATGTGGAAAGAAGGTGACATGGTGGCAAAAACCACCCTGTTTATTTTGGTGATGATGTCGATTGGCACGTGGTACATCATGATTACCAAACTGCTGCAACAGTCCAAAATCAAAGGACAAGGTCGCAAAGCCGATGCAGAATTTTGGGATGCCAGCACCCTCGAAAGTGCAACCGATAGCTTAGATAAAGACAGCGTGTTCCGCTTTATTGCTGAAAAAGGCATTCATTCCACCAAGAACCATGAAGGCACGCTATTAGAACGTATCGACTTCAATACTTGGGTGACCATTTCCATTCAACGTGCCATCGACAAAATTCAAAGTCATTTGAGTGGTGGCTTGGCTTTTCTGGCGACCGTTGGTTCAACTGCGCCGTTTGTAGGTCTGTTTGGTACGGTCTGGGGAATTTACCATGCACTGACCGCGATTGGCATGTCAGGACAAGCCTCGATTGACAAAGTTGCAGGTCCCGTAGGTGAAGCACTCATCATGACGGCAATTGGTCTGGCCGTAGCTGTGCCTGCAGTACTGGGCTACAACTGGTTAACTCGTCGTAATAAAGCAGTGATGGAAAATGTCCGTACTTTCGGCTCTGACTTACATACTGTTTTACTCAGCGGTGAAATCAGCAGTAATCCAAATCATAAAAAAGTCGTGAATAAATAAAAAGAGGACATCAACCATGGGCATGATGGTCAGTTCAGATGACAATGAAGATGATGTAATCGGAACCATTAATACAACCCCGCTGGTTGATATTATGTTGGTTCTACTGATTATTTTTCTGATTACCGTACCCGTTGCCATACATACGGTCCCCGTAAAATTACCCGAGGAAAAAAATACGCCTTATGCCAACAAGCCTGAAAACATTCAACTTGCGGTGAATAAAAATGGCGATGTGTTCTGGAATGAAAAATATATTGGAAACAAAACAACTTTATTCACGCGATTACAAGCCGAGGCACAAAAACGTCCACAACCTGAAGTGCATATTCGGGGTGATCAGCTCACCCGCTTTGAAGCAATTGATCAGGTCATCAATGCAACCAAACAAGCTGGGATTGGCAAAATCGCTTTTGTGACCACGCCCCCAGCTTCACCATAATCGGGTCAGAAGGAGCAAGTTATGGGTATGAATGTTGGCTCAAATGATGACGATGATGTAATGCTCGATGTCAACATGACACCGTTAATTGATGTGATGTTGGTATTGATCATTATGTTTATTATCACCATCCCCATTCCTAATAATGCCATCAATATCAATTTGCCGAATGGTGCTCCACCACCACAAAGCAATGAAAAACCACCTGAAATCATCAATCTTAAATTAGATGCACAAGGCAATATCTTCTGGAATGATCAGCCTGTAGAGAATAAGCAAGCTTTAGAAAACTTGTTGATGACAGTGGCAAAAAAGTCAGAACAAGACCAAATCAAACTGCAGCCTGACCGTATGACCGAGTACAAACAAGTCGCAATGGTCATGGCGATGGCACAACGTTTGAATATCACTAAAATTGGGATTGAAAGTAACGCATCACTTTAATCTTGTCGAAAAAAATCCGCATTTCATGTTATCTGAAATGCGGATTTTTCTTTTAAAAATATAAACACTGTCTTAAGCCCATTTAACACTATCTTGGTAATCCTGTTTTAGAATTTACATGTAAATAAAAAATTCAACCTATAAGCATGCTTCAAAAATAAATTAATGAATAAAAAATATTCACTATACAAACCATTCTGTATATAATGCGCTTCGAAATTTAATACTTAATAATTCAATAATTTAACTTAGAGTAATACTAATGAAAAAACTAACTGTTTTAAGCCTTGCTATGTCATTGGCATTTTTAAGTGGATGCGGAGGGGGTTCAGGTGATTCTGTTGCATCTTCAATTTCATCAGATTCAAGCTCTACAGGATCAACTGTATCTCAATGTAATCGAGGTATCTTGCTCAACTCAAAAATTACAGGAACAACAATTTTTGATGAACCTTTATATACTTTTGATTATGAATATCAAAGTATAGTCAATACACCAACTTATGTGACCCAATTATATGCAGATGTAATTCAAAGAAATGGACAAATGCTCTATGTGAACTATGTACCTATTTATAATGTCACCGCAGATGAGCTAGATAAAATTACCGCAGAAAATGAAGAGATTAACGATGGCTATATTTTAAATAACCAAGGATTATATACCCAAAAATACTTTCAAAAAAAAACTAATGGTTGGCCATACTTTTATCTTTCTTCAGCTCAAGGGCTACAAGTTTCAACAGCACTATTTAATGATGAATGTAGTTTGAATGCTGGTAAACAGAATTATGATTATGAAAAGATTGATCTTTCTGGTAAAAAAATAGCAGATATTTTCCCTTCTAATATCCTCACAGGATATCCAAAAACTCAGGATTATATTTACGTACATAACCAAATCGGAATGGCTCTAAAAGGAAACAAGGATGCTTTAGCCGCTTTACTTTCAAGTGGTGCAACATTCCCTTCTGGTTCTTTTGTTTATGTCCCTAAATCTATTGTTTATGATGATTATCAATTTTACTTTTCTGAATCCACTGTAACTAATGCAACTAGTTTAGAAGACTGGGTTCAAAAATATTATGGTCAATTAAATTACAACTATAAGATTGATAAAATTTCTAATCTAGATGTGGCATATAGCGTGGATGCTGCGGGCAATCCTGTATATGAAGCTGGTGCTGATCCTGCAATTAAAAAAGATGGAAAAATCTATGATGGGGAATGGGACGTTAAAGGTGACATACTTTCTCCTGAATATGGCATGCTTTTGAATGGTGAATTAGTCAACTATGAATCAAAAGGAAGTTTTACGTTGTTTAATAAATCAAGTTTTGAGTTTATCTCTCAACAGATTAAAAACAACTATCAAAGCATTAATTAAATTTTAAGCAAATAATAAAAGAAGAGTTATTAAAAATTAACTCTTCTTTTTACTTTTATAGCACAGGAATATCAATCCATAAAGCATCAGGAAAATTCTTCGCCAAATAAGCTTTGAGGTATTCAGAAGTATCTTTGGAAATTAACGGATCTTGCGATTCGTCATTTAAGTTATACGCCAAAGCATATAAGGATAAACCACGTGCTTTTAAGGCTTCCAAACTGAGTAAAGTATGGTTAATACTGCCCAAACGCCCAGAACTGACCAAAATTACAGGAAACTTTTTCTGTTCCAAATAGTCAATCGTCAATAATTCTGTGGTGAGTGGCACCATTAAACCACCCGCACCTTCCAGCAATACTACTTCAAATTTTTCTGCCAATTGCTGGGTTGCCGCTGCAATCTTGTCAAAATCAATGTCACGACCATCAAGCTTGGTGGCTAAATGCGGTGATGCAGGATAGCTAAAAATTTCAGGCATGGTCAGTTTGCTTTCATCTTCAGGCAACCAACCTGTGCCCATAATTTCACGGTGTTGCTGAATATCTTCAGAGACATCGACATTACCCGTCTGAATCAACTTTTGCGTGATCACCTGCTGACCTTGCTCACTCCATAACTTCGCCAGATATCCTGTGGTATAGGTCTTACCAATACCTGTATCAATCCCACTGATAAAATAGATGTCTGCTGTCATGTTGTTCTCCGTGCAATACAATAAATCGGGTGATAGCTGAGTAGGTACTGTGTCTGCCCTTGCTGATCCGTCTCCGAAAATTGCTGATAATCATGATAAAACTGTTGTAACGAATGCTTGGTCCAACGATGTGCAGCACTGGTTGCTGTCACACCCGTGGCTTTTAAATGCTGTAGTACTTGCTTGGGATGCGAGAAATGCAAGGTCTTGATCTGTTCACTCAGATGTAACACATCAAAACCAGTTTGCGTTAAGACCTGTCGCAACTCAGACAAGCTATGATATTCAAGACCCTGCCCCGTTAAGGCTTTAATTTCTTTTAAGTTCTGCTGTCCAAAAATCGAAAAACAGAAAAAGCCTTGTTGTACCAAAGCGTATGCTATTTTGCTAAAAACGGCCTGTAAATCGGTCATCCACTGCAAAGCAGAACTTGATGTGACCAAGTTTAATTGTGTCGGAAGTTCAAGCTGCTCGATATCGCCAATTCGCCATTCAATTTGTTGCTGCTGCGCAAAATGACGCTGAACTTCAGCATAAATGTCATTCAAAATTAGCTGATCAATTTGCATATTTTGCAATAACAGATGACTTAAATTGCCAGAACCACAGCCAATTTCAAGAACTCGAGCTTGATGACGGGTCGGCAGATGCTCCAGCATCAATTGCATCAGATGCTGGCAAATTTGCTTTTGCGCGATGGCATGTTCGGTATAGCTTTGTCCCGCTTGTGCAAAACGCAGCGCCACGCGAGACTTATCTATTTGAGATGGATTCAACGCTAAAACTCATAACAAAGCGATAAACTGATCCAGTTCATCTTGCTGAAATTGGGTATTTAAACAGATACGTAAACGCGAGCTTTGCACAGGTACTGTGGGTGGACGCACAGGCATAATATAAAAACCTGCCTGCTGTAACTGTACCGCAGTATCGACCGTTTTTTGCGACTCGCCAATAATGACAGGCACAATATGGCTGGTCGATGGACAAGCATACCCTTTTGCTTGTACAGCTTGTTGTAAATAAGCGCTTAATTGTTGTAAATGCTGACGACTGGCAGTCATCGTAAGCTGTTTTTTGAAGATAAAGTTGGTCCATGCCATGCAGATCGGAGGCTGTGCAGTACTGAAAATCAAGGAACGCATCCGATTAATCAAAAACTCTCGGATAATCGGATGGCAAATTAGATAGCCACCCACCGATGCCATGGCTTTACCAAACGTCCCGACCAAGAAATCAATCTGTTCGATCACTTGATATTGCTCAGCGCAGCCTAAGCCTTGTTCCCCGCGTACGCCAATCGCATGTGCTTCATCTACATACAGCATGACTTTGGCAAATTGCGATTTAATCCGAACCAGCTCAGCCAGATCAGTTTCATCACCATCCATACTGAAAATGGATTCAGTTACCACAATAATCCGATCAAAAGCATCATCTGCATGATATTTCTGCAACAGCTGCGACAGATGCTGTAAGTCATTATGGCGATAACGCACATATTTGGCAGAAGAAAGACGAATCCCGTCAATCATACTGGCATGTACCAGCTTATCCGCTAAAATCAAAGTTTTGGCATCGCTGACTGCAGGTAAAATCCCAATATTCATGTGATAGCCACTGTTAAATAACAGCGCTGCACGACCTGCAAAAGCCTGACTTAAACTGGCTTCCAACTGTTCATATTCAGGGAAATTCCCTGTCAGTAAACGAGAGGAAGATGAACTCATCACGCGATGTGCATTCGGCGTTTCATCAAAAAACTGTTCACGTAAACTGAGATCAGAAGCCAAGCCTAAATAGTCATTGGAAGCCAAATTCAACATACGGCGTTGCTGAATGTCAATCCATTTGCCTTGCTGGGTGTTTGAAGTGAATTGACGCAAATTGCCCTGCTGTTTCAGTTCATCCAGTTGTACAGCATAATGATCTAACAAATTCATGCCGCTTCCTCTTGCATATGGCGCACCACATCCACCAATTCAGTCAACAAAGTATCGAGTTGAGTTTCTGAAATCACATACGGTGGCATCACATAAACCAGCTTGCCAAATGGACGAATCCAGATGCCTCGTTTTACAAATTCTTGTTGTAGCGTTTTCATATCAACATTAAAGTTCAGCTCCACCACACCAATCGCACCCAATACACGCACATCCTGCACATAATTGAGTTGTGCTAATGGAGTGAGATGTTGCTGTAGCTGGTTGCCAATACGTTGGATGGTACTTTGCCAGTCTTGAGACACCAATAACTGTGTACTGCGTAACGCCACAGCACAAGCCAGTGGATTGGCCATAAAGGTTGGACCATGCATAAACACGCCTGCTTCACCTTTAGAAATGGTTTCCGCCACATGCTTCGAAGTTAAGGTCGCAGACAAGGTCATATAACCGCCCGTTAAACCTTTGCCGATACACATGATATCGGGTTCAACTTGGGCATGTTCCCAAGCAAAGAGTTTGCCTGTACGTCCAAAACCTGTCGCGATCTCATCAAAAATCAGCAGGATGTTATATTTTTCACAGAGCAGTTTGGCTTGTCGCAAATATTCAGGATGATAGAAGCGCATGCCCCCCGCACCCTGCACAATCGGCTCAATAATCAAACCTGCGATACGGTGATGATGCTGTTCCAAGGTCTGCGCCAGCTCTGCAATATCCGCAGAATCCCAAGTCTGGTCAAAACCGACTTGCGGTGCAGGCACAAAAATACGATTTGGCAAACTACGGCCAAAAATCTGATGCATGCCCGTCACAGGGTCACACACCGACATGGCATTCCATGTATCCCCGTGATAGCCCGAACGCGGCGTAACAAAATTGGTTTTTTCGGTATTGCCCTGTGAAGTCCAATATTGCACCGCCATTTTCAGCGCAACCTCAACCGCAACCGAACCTGAATCGGCATAGAAGATTTTATCTAAACTCGGCGGGGTAATCTCTAATAACAGTTTGCCCAGTTCAATCGCAGGATCATGAGTAAAACCACCAAACATAATATGCGACATATTTTGCAGTTGGTCGGTCACCGCTTGGTTCAAATCAGGGTGGTTATAACCGTGAATGGCACACCACCAGGAAGACATCCCGTCAATCAGTTGACGTCCATCATCCAGTTCAATCACAGCGCCATAGGCTTTTTTCACCTTAAAGGTTGGCAGCGGATTGGTCATAGAGGTGTACGGATGCCAGATATGCTCAAGGTCAAATAAATCGGTCATCCATAACTCCTGTGATGTCGTATTTTTTTCAATGTCGGCTATCTTAAACCTGCAAGTTTCTAAAAAACATTGCGAGAATGGTCATTCCTAGACAGCCTGAACGGGTTGCTTTAAAAAATCTTGAATAATTTGCACAGTTTCTTCAACTTCAAAACATGGAAAGCCATGTGAAACCTGTTCAATCACGACAATTTCTGCTTTTCCTGCAAGTAACTGCTGCATATTTGGAATAATTTCGCAAGGAACCAGTGCATCCTGCTGCGCAAACACATGCAATTGCTGTCCCGTATAATGCGCCAAATTTTCAGTCAAATTCAACTGCTCTAATAACACTAAACCTTGCTCTAAGAGTGAAACTGATTGTGGTTTAATCATTTTTTGCATTTGAACAAAATCTTTCTTGGCAGAATCTGTACCTTGGCACACCAAAAAACCAAAACGCTTTAAGGTTGCCACAGCATCTTGTTGGAAGGACTGTTTAAACTGAATAAAGGTATCCTCAGACATAGCTGATGACCAAGCCGGCTGCGCGACAAAACACGGATTGGACGCCAAGCTGATCAAGATTTTTTGTTCTGAAAATTGTTGTTCAAGCTGCTGTACTAGCAGCGTGGCAAGCTGTCCACCCAAGGACCAGCCCATAATCACATCAAAACGACGCGCAAGTTCCACATGCTGTTGCAAGATTTCAGCATCAAAAGCATTAAAAATATTGATCAGCTCAACAGTATGTCCTTGTTGTTGCAGTTGCTGTTGTAATGGCATTAGCAGTTGTGTACCGCCACCCCACCCCGTAATCAGTAAAATACTTGCTTTCAACGTTTTGCTCTAAAAATGAAACATTGCACAGCAGTATACCCACTTTTATTTTTATACTGAGCTGCATTTCCTATCATTCTGCAACTGGCAAGTCATGCTTGGCAACGCGTGATTTTTAAGCAAAAATCCAACTCAATTCAAGTTAGATCTGCTGGATTGCACTCATCGCAGCATCAAATTTTCATTCACAGAGCATGACGATAGTTTGCTAAGATCATGTTTCCATCGTATCGAAAAATCAGAAGAAAATGACTTTGCATACCTTGCTCCGTGTCAGCTTACTTGGCATAACCTGTACCTTCGGCACTTATAGTCTCAGCCATGCCGAAACTTCGGCTCTTTCCTCATCAGCATCTAGCCAGAAACAATGGGTGGGGCAACCTGCGCCTAACTTTAAGTTACAAGATCAAAATGGCAAATGGCATCAATCTCAACAATATCGTGGTCAATGGATGGTTTTATATTTTTATCCTAAAGATGATTCCCCAGGTTGCACCCAAGAAGCCAATCAGTTCAAAGCCTTGTATCCGCAGTTCTTAAAATCCAATGCTGTGGTACTGGGTGTCAGTCTGGATGATGTGAAGTCTCATCAAAAGTTTTCAAGTAAATTAGGGCTACCTTTTCCAATTTTAGCGGATCAGCAACAACAGCTTGCAGGTCAGTTCGGGATTGTACGGAATTTTGGCATTGCACAAATTGCCAAGCGCGAAACCTTCTTAGTCGATCCGCAAGGCACCATTGTTTATCACTATAGCAGTGTCAATACCCAAACCCATGCCAAACAGGTTCTAGCAGATATTCAAAAATTCTCTAAAAAGTAAAAACATGCAGCATGAAAAAAGGTTTTCAAACTGAAGTCTGAAAACCTTTTTTCATTGCATTCTGTGCTTACATTTGCGACTGAATATAATTTTGTAAGCCAATCAATTCAATTAAACGCATTTGCTTTTCTAACCAGTAGGTATGGTCTTCTTCGGTGTCGGACATTTGCTGACGCAACATATCGCGCGTCACATAGTCACCCTTTTCTTCTGCCAGTTTCACACCTTGTGCCAACTTTTCACGCACATGGTATTCCAGCGCCAAGTCTGCTTTTAAACAGGTCACCACGTCTTGACCGACATGAATATCATCACGGTTCATGTTGGGCGTACCCTCAAGGAACAGTACACGACGAATCAGAGCATCGGCATGCGCAGCTTCTTCTTGCATTTCATGATCAATACGCTCGAAGATTTTACTTAAACCCCAATCTTCATACATACGTGAATGAATGAGATATTGATCGCGAGCTGCAAGTTCCCCACCGATCAACATATTTAAATAGTCTACTACTTCTGGATTGCCACGCATCTCGTTATACCCCATACCTTTTTGAAATATTATGGCGACATTTAGCCAAGATTGCAAAAGTTAAATTTTGTAAGTTTATGATTTTTATAAAATTAAAATGAGAAACATACGCATTTGCAGTTTAAATTCGCCCATTTTCCACATATAAAATAAGCCTTTGCAGTATTTTGCAGATTAGGACAAAGGCTATTTCATACAAAATTTTGCTTATTTTAAAATTTGTAACTATTTAAAATGGTTCTTATTACACCATGTCTTTAAAACATCACGAAGTTAACAACCATCAAACCATTATTTTTATTATTAAAAATATAAATTTAATCTCAATTTAGAGCTACTCCCCCACTGTTGCATAGTCAGAGTTAAACAGATCTCCCAATATTTTTGATTGCTAACGTTATCTATATGGGCTAAGAACGTCGTATTTAGCTCGACCCATTTGGCTTTATAAGGTACATCAACTTATGCGTTGCAATGACGCATAAGTTAGATATCTGTTTCACCGAAGCAAAGACTTTCATCACATTCGCGCTTACACTATGCCCATACCTAAAACAACAACGGTTGATCTATGACAAACTTAGCAACACAAGCACCTGTACTGGTCACAGGTGCCTCGGGTTATATTGCCAGTTGGGTAATTCAAAAATTATTAACCCAAGGCTATACCGTACATGCCACTGTCCGTGACCTGAACAAAACGCAAAGCTTCGCGCATTTATCAAAAATTGCAGAAAGCAGCACAGGAACACTCAAACTCTTTAAAGCGAACTTGCTCGAACCCAATTCATTTAGAGAAGCCATGCAGGGCTGTGAAATTGTGTTTCATATGGCATCACCTTTCGTTGTTACCAACTATAAAAATGCCGTGAAGGACATCATTGAACCTGCTGTTTTAGGTACAGAAAATGTTTTAAACACTGTAAATGAAACAGAATCCGTCAAACGTGTGATTGTCACTTCGAGCATTGCATCGACCTATGGCGATGCCGTGGATATTTTAAAAACTGATCATAATACTTTTGATGAAAGCCACTGGAATACCAGCAGCTCTGAGACCCATCAGCCGTATCCCTATTCTAAAGTGATGGCGGAGCGTAAAGCTTGGGAAATGGCAGAGGCACAAGACCGTTGGCAATTGGTTTGCATTAACCCAGCGTTGGTCTTTGGTCGTTCATTAACCCCAAATACCCAGTCAGGTTCAATTGAGGTCTTACAACAATTTACCAATGGCTTAACGCTCGCGGGTGTTCCGCCCATGTGGAATGGTGTGGTCGATGTTCAGGATGTCGCCGAAGCACACCTACAGGCTGCATTTAACCCCAAAGCAGCTGGTCGTTACATCGTCAGTGGCGATACTTTGAGTTTGCTTGAAATTGGTCAATTACTTAAAGCACATTTTGGTTGGAAGTTTCCATTTCCACGCAATGAACTGCCTAAAGCTGCCTTTAAAGTGATTGGTCCGTTCATTGGTTTTAGCCGTGAGTTTGTTGAGCTGAATATGGGTTACCCGATTTATTTTGATGCGAGCAAGAGCCAAAAAGAATTAGGTTTACAGTATCGCGATGTCAAAGAAAGCTTGATTGAGCATTTTCAACAATTGCTCAACGACGGTGTGATCAAGCAATATATTCCTTGAAATAAACAACCAAAGTTTGACTTAAATATCTCTAGTTATTGAAAAAATGATCTAAGCGGAGTCTTATCAAGTTCTCATACCATTCCATCATTAGCCTGCAGCTGGCCCTACTTTTGTTTCGGCAAAAGTAGGCAAAACCATTGTCATCTGCAAAACCTGACCTCTTTTTGATGTATCAGAAATATGTCGCAGAAACATTATCTTATTTACACCATGCAGGTTGCAGATGACGTACCCAAGTAGGATATTTCTGATTTAACTTGAGTCAAAAATCTAAGCCTCTAACTGACCATAATCTTGCATCAGTTGAATAAACTCAGCTTCGTTGATCACAGCAATACCGAGCTTTTCCGCTTTATCCAACTTGGAACCTGCTTTTTCACCCGCAACGACACACTTGGTTTTACTCGATACACTGCCACTGACACGTGCGCCCAGTGCTTGCAGGAGCTGTGTTGCTTCATCTCGCCCCATGCTACTCAGTGTCCCTGTCACTACCCAACTTTCACCATTTAAAGGTTGGCGACTTGGTGCCACAGGCGCGTCCCAGTGAATGCCAGCAGCGAATAGACGCTCTAACACTTCCAAGTTATGTGGAGCTTGGAAAAAGTCATAAATCCATTCCGCAGTGATATTGCCCACATCTGGCGTCTTCATCAGTGCATCGATATCTGCCTGCTGCAGCGCTGCAAAAGTCTGGAAGGTATTGGCTAACATGCGTGCCGTGGTTTCACCGACACCGCGAATACCAAGGGCATAAATAAAACGTGCAAAAGTGGTTTTTTTGCTGTTTTCAATCGCATCAAACAGATTCTGAACCGATTTCTCGCCCATTTTTTCAATGGTCAGTAATTTTTCACGATGTTCATGCAAATGGTAAATATCGGCCACATCCTTAAGTAAATCTAGATGTAACAATGACTCTACCCATCGATCACCCAAACCCTCAATGTCTAAAGCCTTACGTGATACAAAGTGGCGAATTGCCTCAATTCGCTGTGCAGCACAATACAAACCACCCGAACAACGTGCTAAAGCTTCACCTTCAGGCATTATAATTGGTGAATTACATACAGGACAGCATGATGGTAATTCAATACGCTCATATTCTTTATTAGGTAAACGTAAATCAAACTTTACCCTTTTAACTTTAGGAATAACATCCCCTGTTCGATACACCTCAACTTTATCCCCAATCCGAACATCTAAACGATGGATTTCACCAATATTATGCAATGTCGCATTAGAGATTGTTGTACCACCAACAAAAATTGGTACTAAACGAGCAACAGGAGTCAAAATTCCAGTTCTTCCAACTTGCCAATCTATTTGTCTAATTTCTGTAGTCTTTGATTCAGCTGGGAATTTATAGGCTACAGCCCATCTTGGTGCACGACTAACAAACCCAAGAATTCTTTGTTGTTCAAAACTGTTAACTTTTACGACCATTCCATCAATTTCAACACTTAAATTTGGTCTTTCTACAGTTAACTGTTCATATTTAGCTTGAGCTTCCTCAATACTATTAACAACCCAGTGATTATAATTTTCAAATCCGAATTCTGTTAACCAATCTAAGCTTTTAGCAATGGTTTCAATTTTATTTTCAGGCTCACATTGTGCTATGCCATATGCATAAAATGCTAATGGTCTGGTCTTAGTGATTTGGCTATCTAACTGCCTTAAACTACCTGCAGCTGCATTTCGTGGATTCACAAATTCTTTTTCTCCACTTTTTTTCAACTGTTTATTAAGCTTATTAAAGCCTGCTTTAGGCATTAATACTTCACCGCGTACTTCTAACAGCTCAGGTACTACGCCTGAAGCATGGCTAAGTACTTTAGGCAAATTCCGAATGGTTTTCACATTTTGGGTAATGTCTTCACCCATTTCACCATCGCCACGGGTTACACCGCGCACCAGCACCCCATGTTCATACCACAAAGAAATTGCCAAACCATCGAACTTCAATTCGACATCATATTCAATCTTTTGATTCGGTAAGCGCTCTTCAATGCGTCGAGCAAAAGCAAACAGCTCTTCCTGATTAAACACATTGCCTAAAGACAGCATCGGCACGACATGTGTGACCGATTCAAATTTTGCTAAAGGCTTGCCACCCACTTTATTGGTCGGGGTATCCGGTTGAGTCCATTCTGGATATTGTTGTTCGAGTGCCTTCAATTGGTGAAATAACTGGTCATATTCACTGTCGGTAATGGTGGGCTGATCCATGACATAGTAGGCATGATTATGCTGTGCCAGAATCTGAATCAGTTGACGCATTTGTGCGACAACAGTGTTTTGCTGAGTCATAGTTTCACCATAAAAAAGGGCGGTGTGCTCCGCCCTTCAACAATCTTGTCTGCCTATTATAAAAGTCAGACGCTCATTTTCAATTTGATATTATACCGTTGCCTGTTGACCTGAACGATAGTCAATTGCTTGATGACGCCAGAATTCACGCGATTGAGCGGTCATTTCCTGTTGGTTCTGGTCGTAAATCGTGCCATCAATTTCACGCGCAATCAGGTTAGAAATACTCACCATGGTATCAAAAGCATTTTGCACATCGTGATGCGGCAATGCCAAGAAGAATGCCAAACCTTTGACTTGGTCATTGGCCAGCGTTTCCAAGTCAAAACCTGCAGGTCCTTCATCGGTAATCTGTAAAACCGAGAATGAAAGTCGCTCATGTTCTTCATCATAACGGTGGAAACAGGCCATCTCGCCATAACGTAAACCATATTTAAGCAAAACCTTTAAGGTTTTATCACCCGTCAAAATACGACGTTCAGGGTAAATATTGAAAACAATAAATTCTTCTGCCGTTTGTAAAACACTTTCTTCATCGACACGTTGTTGTTCGTGCAAGTGCTCATCTAAAATGCTGCTTTCTTCATTAAACTCAATAATTTCAGCTTTTTCGACGTGCGAGTGTAAATGTAAACCTTCTTCTACATTTGCTTCAGCTACAGTTTCGTCGACCTTAGCGGTTTCAGTTGCTTCAGCGCCAGCTTCTGGTTGTGCCGCTTCTGTCGATGCTTTCTCATCCTGATTGACAGCAGTTTCAGCAGCTTGTTCTTTTTCAGCGGCAAGCTTAGGCTCTTTTTTATCAGCTGTATCCGTAATCGTTTCGGCTTCATTTAAAGTCGGCTCAACACGCGCAGTCGATTCTTCAGCCGTTGGAGTTTGTAACTGGTCACGGACGTGACGCGGGATAATCGGCAGCTGACTGTCCGAATTCACCTGCAATTCACTTTCCAGTGACGGGCTGGCATCTGCTGGCTTTTTCAACAGCATGCGTAAACCCACTAAAATTATGATAACGGCAATAACAATACCGACTATTGTTGTGACTTCCATATTATGACTCCGCGACTAAACCGTATTCTTTTGCCTGTTCCAAATCTACACTAACGAGTTTTGATGTACCTGGTTCTGGCATTGTAACCCCCAATAAATCGGTGGCCATCGTCATTGCTAACTTATTATGTGTAATGTAAATGAATTGCACTTGTTCAGAAAGCTCTTTTACCAAATTACAGAAGCGACCCACATTGGCATCATCTAAAGGCGCATCCACTTCATCCAGTACACAAAACGGCGCGGGATTTAAACGGAAAATAGCAAAAACCAGTGCCAATGCAGTCAGGGCTTTTTCACCACCCGAGAGTAATGCCAGTGAACTGTTGCGTTTACCAGGTGGACGTGCCATGAGTTTGACCCCAGACTGCCAGTCATCTTCCAGACTTAAGCTGGCTTCACCACCTTCAAAGACTTTCGGGAACAATTCCTGCAATTCAGCATTCACCTGATCGAAGGTCGTCATAAACAACTTGCGTGTTTCTTGGTCAATGCTCTTCATTGCAGCTTGCAGTTGCGCTACGGTCTTTTCGAGGTCTTCAATTTGATGACTGAGTTCTTCAAAGCGCTTGGAAACTTCTTCATATTCTTCTGAAGCCGCCAAGTTGACTGCGCCTAATTTGGAAAATTGCTGCTGGGCTTTTTCCAACTTTGCCTGATGTGCAGGTAAATCAATTGCAAGACCAGTAATTAAGTCACTATCCATCGCTTTGAGCTGTTCGGAATAGTGCTGGAAATCCGATTTGGCTGCCTGCCATGCCAAGCGTTTTTCTTCCAGTTGCGTGCGTAAACGCTCGTCTTGCTGTTGCTGTTGATGACGTTGTTCGGTCACTTGCTGCTGCTTTTCTTGCACGCTGTTGAGTTCAAGCTGCCACGCATTCCACGTTTTCTGCAATTTTTCAGTTTGTTGAAATTGCTCAGCAAATTGAGATTCGAGAGTCGGTAATTCTAGCTGCACTGGATCGACAAACTTTTTCGCCTGTTCAATCTGCTGATTGATTTGCTGATTCTGGGCTTTCAGGAAAGATCCATCCTTTTCCAGCAAGGCAGTCTGTTGCTGTGTTTGTGTGCTTTGACGGCGTAACAGTTCCAGTTCTTGTTGTGACTGTATGCTTTGCTGCTGGGCAAACTCTAATTGCTCAGTCAATTCTTCCAGTTGAAATTGCGTGGTTTTATAGTGTGGTAATACCTGTTCCAGCTTCAAAGTCAGTGCATGCAGATCAATTTCCAGATCATCTTTTTGCATGGCATCTTCTTCAAGCTGCTCATCCAACTGTTGCAGTTGATCACGTAATTGCTGCTGCTGTATTGCAAAAGCCTGTGCACTACTTTGCAGCTTGGCAATACTGACATCCAACTGTTGTATGCTTTGTTGCTGCTGTTTGAGCAAAGCCTGCTGTTGTTTCAATTCAGTCTGATGCTGCTCAATCTGTTGCTGCATGCTCGGTAATTGCTGTTCAGCCTGCTCAAATTGCGCCTGTAGATTATTCAGTTCAATCTCAATACTTTCTAGACGAATACGATGACTCAGTGCACCTTGACCCGCTTGGCTGCTTTCATCATAGAGTAAGCCAATCACCCAATCTGCTGCGACATGATACCCATCCAAACTTAAAATCGACTGACCCTGTTTAAGCTGATCTTGATACGCCAATGCTTCGCTCAACGTCGTCGCAATCGCAACCTGATCCCAGAGGGAATGCTGTGCAGAGGCAATCCAGTCTGCCAGACAAGGCAATTGTGCCAATGCCAGCTTGCTACTGTCTAAATTCATTTTAAGTTGACGTGCGATACTGTCTTGGAATTCAGCATCCCCATCCAGTACTTCTGCTGAAAGCCATTTGGCAAGGAACTTCTCAATCAATTGAGCGTGAGGTTTGCCTTGCTCAGTCAATTTCAAAGTCTGCATCAATTGCACATTGGCGTTGTGCGATGCAGGGCTTTGCTTGACCAACAGTTGGGTCAGGTTTTTATGTTCAGATTGTAAAACCTGTATCTCAGATTTTAATTGCAACATCTGTGTTTTTTGCTGAGCCGATTGCTCCTGCAATTGCTCCAACTGCTGACGCTGCTGCTGAATCGCTTGCTCGGACTGCTCTATCTGAGTTTGCAGCAAGCGTTTATCCTGCTCCAACTGCTGAACATCTTCGCTCTGGGCTTGGTTTTGAATTTGAGCGGCTTGCAGCTGTAACGTCTGCTTCTGCTGTTCAATCCGCACCATATTTTTGCTCAGTTGCTCAGACTGCGCCAGCATTTGCATTTTTTGCTGTTGTTGCTTTTCTACCTGTGCCTTGACCTGTTCAAACTGCTGCTGAACTTGCTGCTGTTGCGCCTTTAAATCTTGATAGCTTTGCGTCTGTTGCTGGCTTATCTGTTCTTGTTGCTGCAACTGTTCCGTTTGCTGTTCTTGCTGTTGCAACAAGGTCTCAAGCTGCAACTCAATCAACTGCAAACGCTCTTTACTTTGTGCCTTTTGCTGTTCCAGTTGTGCCAGCGTCGAGGTGTTTTGCTGAAAAAGCGACTGCTTTTGCTCTAAAGTGATTTTGAGCTCAGCCAATTTCTTTTCGGCTTGTTGCCATTCACTTTGTAATGGGGTCGATTGCTGAATCAGGCGTTGAAATAACTCACTGGTTGAGCCTAAGTCATGCTCCAACGTGGTTAATTCAGAACGTACCAATTTAAACTGATCGCCCAGTTCATTCATCTGTACCGTATATTCCTGCTGCAAACGACTACTGTGTTCACATTGGAAAGACAGCACTTCCACTTTAATGGTCCGAATGGTTTTTTCTAATTCTTTGTATTGAATCGCGGTTTCAGACTGACGCTTTAAGGTTTTAAGCTGTGACTTTAATTCTTGTGCAATATCTTCTAAGCGAGATAAATTTTGCGCGGTATGATCCAAATGCAACAAGGTTTCACGACGACGTGCCTGATATCGGGACACCCCTGCCGCTTCTTCAATAAACACCCGCATTTCTTCAGGCTTGGCATCCACCAGACGGTTAATCATGCCTTGTTCAATAATGGCATAAGAACGCGGACCTAAACCTGTGCCCAAGAAAATATCAGTAATATCACGACGACGACATTTGGTACCATTTAAGAAATATTCAGACTTACCATCACGGGTGACCTGACGACGCACCGCCAGCTCATTGTAGGCATTATAGGCCCCACCTAACTTGCCATAGGTATTCTCAAAACGCAGTTCTACGCTAGCCATCCCCACAGGTTTACGCTTAGCCGTCCCCGTAAAAATGACATCCTGCATGCTGCCACCACGTAGTTGGCGCGCATTGGATTCACCCATGACCCAACGAATGGCATCAATGACATTGGATTTTCCACAGCCATTGGGTCCAACCACGGCAGATCGGTTGGCTTTGAACTGTAAAGTTGTGCTATCGGCAAAAGATTTGAAGCCTGAAAGTTTTAAACTGCTTAAACGCATAATGTCCTGATTAACGTCGTGAACGACGCGCCCATGCTAATTCGATTTGTTTCATGCGTGTTAGAGATTCCAACACCAAGTTACGCAAGTGTCGACAAAAATCATCCATAAATAAAGTGGCTTGTTGTGATTTTCGGATTAAAATTGCATCACTCACCAGTTTAAACAACTCAAACGACTCTTGTAACTCTCTTCTTGAAGTATTTAAGGTTAAGAAGTAACTGCGACGCACCGAAGGCAGCAGCTCCTGATAGAAATTCATTAAATAAGGATTCGCGACCATATCTTGCTGCTTGGCCAGATACTGAAAAATTAAATCATAAAATTTCTCAGTATGACCCTGACGGCACTCTTCCTGAATTTGTTCCATCAAGCGCTGAAACTGCTCCACTTCATGCTGACGCCAAGTTTCCGCAATGCGCTGTACAATTTGCCCCGACAGCATGGCACAACTATCAAACAGTGCCCGCACCTGCTGTGCTGACATTTCCGAGACAATTGCCCCACGGCGCGGAAAAATCTGGATCAGATGCGTGCGCTCCAATAACAGCAATGCTTCACGCACCGAGCCTCGGCTGACATCCAGCTCTTTGGCGATTCTTAACTCCTGAATTCGCTCACCTTCGACCAGTTCGCCACTAATGATTTGCTCACTAATATGTTTGGCAATCTGCTCGGACAGGCTTTCTATTTCTTCTTGTTGCATACTGTTCCTATCTTGTTTTTATAAGATGCAATCCACAATACATCACACGACTGAAGCAATAGTTGTAACTGATTTCAGCAGTCCTGCACCATGTGCATTGTCAGACAATATTATGTCTAAAAAGCCAATTAAAACAGCAAAAGTCATCACAAATCTTTAGAAAAATTTTGCAAATCCTTGGTAAATAAAATAAGCCCCTACAGTAGTAAGCAAACCTGCGAAGCATCGCTTCAACATTTCAGGTGACAATTGATGTGCAACTTTCGCACCAAGTTTAGCCGTGATAAAACTCATCAAACTGATGCCTAAAAATGCATAAACATGAATATAACCAATGGTATTGGGCACATTGACCTGCGCTTTGGCACCAAACCACATAAAACCGAGTGCACCCGCAAGCGCGATTGGCAATCCACATGCCGCCGAAGTTGCCACTGCTTTTTGCATCACCACGCCATGACGGTTTAGGTAAGGTACAGTAAGGCTGCCGCCTCCGATGCCAAAAATTGCTGAGGCAATCCCAATCCCGCCACCTGCCAACATCTGCTTGGCTGTCGAGGGTAGCTGCTTTGTGGTATCCACTTGCGCTTTCGCCCCTTTAAACATGCGGTAAGCGACCCAAATAGCAAAGAAACCAATAATCAACTGCAAACCCTGACCAGGCAGTAAATCTGCAATGCCTGCACCTAAAAATGAGCCTAATACCAAACCTGGGGCTAAATTGCGAAACACCGACCACAACACCGCACCCTGCTTGTGATGCGCTGAAACCGAACTCATTGAGGTGACAATAATGGTGGCAAGAGACGTCCCGAGTGCCATGTGCATAATCACGGCGGGATCATACTGAAGCTGGGTAAATACAATATAGAGAATCGGCACAATAATTAAACCACCACCCACACCAAATAATCCTGCGGTAAATCCTGCGATTGCACCAATCAGTAAATATATGATTAACTCCATAAATATTTTCCACTATGCTCAGATTCAAATGGATGTAGAAACTCGACAACTACAACAACGACTTCAGGCTGCTCAACAACTCCCTGAAGTCCTGATGCTTAAACCGACCACGACATCAACCAATGATGATGTCCGTGAAATTGCACAAAAAGGAATACACAGTGCATTGGTCTGCAGCGCACAACAGACACAAGGGAGAGGTCAGCGACAACGACAATGGGTGTCACCTGAAGGGAACGTGTATTTAAGCACATTGCTAAATACTCGAACAGCAATAGATGGGCGTTTAGCTTTAGAAGTTGCTTTGAATATTCTGCACATGCCCAGCCTTGAAGCCCTGAATTTGCAAATAAAATGGCCGAATGACCTGTACAGCGCACAAGGTAAATGGGGTGGCATTCTGATTGAACCGATTAGCCCAAACCAAGTAATTGTTGGGGTTGGACTTAATCTTGCACCTGTGTTAGATGACAGCATTGATCAGCAAATCACCTCGCTCACCGAACTTGGACTACAAGCCACTTCTCGTATTGATCTGATTGCCGAACTTTATCTGGCGATTCATCGTGCAGGCGAATGGTTTGATCATCAGAGCTATAACCTCGCGGCACGCTTTAATCGTTATGCTGCTTTCCAACAGCAAGCGGTGGAGTTTGAACACAGTACTGGCAGTTGCTCAGGCACCTTTGTGGGTATTCAGGATGATGGTGCGGTATTACTTGAAACCGAATCAGGCATTCAAAGCTTTTACCAAGGTCGTTTACGACTCAGTACAGCAACCGAATAGGATGATGTGATGAAAAGTTTATGGCTTGATATTGGTAATACCCGACTCAAATATTGGATCACTGAACACGAGCAAATTGTGGAGCATGCAGCCGAACTGCATTTGCAATCCCCTGCCGACTTACTGCTCGGTTTAATCCAGCATTTTCAAGGTTTGAACATTCAGCAAGTCGGCGTCTCATCGGTACTCGATCAAGAGAATAATCAACGTATTCAGTCCATTCTGAAACGCTTGGCTGTACCAGTCATTTTTGCCAAGGTACATACTGAATATGCAGGCTTAAAATGTGGCTATGATGATCCGAGACAATTAGGGATTGACCGTTGGCTGCAAGTTTTAGCGGTTGCGAATAACGCTAGCCAGAATTATTGCGTGATCAGTTGTGGTACTGCCCTGACCATTGATTTAGCGGATGGATTACAACACCTAGGCGGCTACATTCTGCCGAATCTGTATTTGCAACGTGATTCTCTAATTCAAAATACCAAAGGCATTAAAATCCC
Organism: Acinetobacter kanungonis; assembly: GCF_009939195.1. Lineage (GTDB taxonomy): Bacteria > Pseudomonadota > Gammaproteobacteria > Pseudomonadales > Moraxellaceae > Acinetobacter > Acinetobacter kanungonis. Next base: position 840,328 of record NZ_JAACKC010000001.1, read on the forward strand.
CGATGCAGCCTTTGAAGAACTGAGTCCGGGTCGTAATACCATTGATGCCGTGCATCATGGCATTTTACTGGGATTGCTGAGTACCATTGAACGAGTAATGCAGCACTCACCACGACAGTTGGTGTTGACAGGTGGTGATGCAGAGTTGTTTGCCCAACACTTAGAGCAGTACCAACCGATTGTAGAAGAAGATTTACTGTTAAAAGGATTACAGCATTACATTCAGCATCAAGCTGAAGCAGTGAAAAGCTGAAATAGTCATGCTTAAATGTTAAAAAAGGTGCATCTAGCACCTTTTTTAACATGGAATCAAACCATTATTTTTTCTGATCATTGTTTCCAAATAGTGGACCCATACCACCACCGCCACCGAATTGCTTTTGCAAGCCACCCAATGAACGCATCATTTTTGCCATGCCCGACGGATTAGCAAACTTCTTCATCATTTTCGCCATTTGCGCGTGTTGTTTGATGAGCTTGTTCACTTCAACCACATCCATACCACAACCAGCTGCGATACGTTTTTTACGGCTCGGGTTCATCAAGTCTGGGTTACGGCGCTCTTTAATGGTCATCGATTGAATAATCGCTTCCATTTTCTTGACCTGCTTTTCAGGATTCGCTTGTGCAATTGCATCTTGAATGCCTGAATTGCTCATGCCAGGCAACTTATCCAAGAAGCCCATCATGCCGCCCATTTTGTTCATTTGCTCAAATTGCATCAGCATGTCTTCAAAGTTGAAGCTGCCGCCTTTCTGCAATTTTTTCGCCATTTTTTCGGCTTTTTCTTTATCGATTTTGCGTTCAACTTCTTCGACCAAAGAAAGTACGTCACCCATACCCAAGATACGTTGTGCAACACGCTCAGGATGGAATGGCTCTAAGGCATCCAGCTTTTCGCCCATACCCAAGAATTTAATTGGCTTACCTGTAATGGCACGAACCGAAAGAGCTGCACCACCGCGTGCATCACCATCAGTCTTGGTCAGGATTACACCTGTTAAGGCTAAGGCATCATTAAAGGCTTTCGCTGTATTTGCCGCATCCTGACCTGTCATGGCATCAACCACGAATAGAGTTTCAGTCGGCTTAATTGCAGCATGTAGCTCTTTAATTTCGTCCATCATGTCATCATCGACATGTAAACGACCCGCCGTATCGACAATCAACACATCCGCAAACTGGATCTTGGCTTGTTCGATGGCACGGTTAGCAATATCAATTGGCTTTTCATCAGCGCTTGATTCAAAGAAAATCGCGCCAACTTCACCCGCAACCGTTTGCAGCTGTTTAATCGCAGCAGGACGGTAAACGTCGGCAGAAACCATGGCCACTTTTTTCTTTTGGCGTTCTTGCAAGAAACGCGCTAATTTTGCCGCAGTCGTGGTTTTACCCGCACCTTGCAAACCTGCAAGAAGCACAACCACTGGAGGTTTTGCCGCGAGGTCGAGGCTTTCATTGGCCTCGCCCATCATTTTGGTTAATTCGTTATAAACAATTTTAACGAAGGCTTGCCCAGGGGATAACTGTGTCATCACTTCCTGGCCTAATGCTTCTTCCTTAACTTTCGCGATGAATTCACGAGTTACAGGTAACGCAACATCGGCTTCAAGAAGTGCCATACGTACTTCACGTAACGTATCTTTAATATTATCTTCGGTTAGCTGCCCTGAGCCAGTAACATTTCTTAAACTCTGCGTGAGTCGTTCTGTTAAGGTATCAAACATTGCAAAATCCGCTTAAAATAGCCAGTAGCAAAAAAATCTTTCTTAAAATAGAAAATTTATGCATAAGATGCTATAGGATACTGTAGTTCGAGTCGAATTTATATAAATGAATATTCATCATCCTGAAAAAGGTTTGACATGATTAGTCTCCCCTTGGTTTATACCATTTTGGCTTTAATTGCCTATACCACCTCTTTTTGGTATTTATTCCTGCATTTAATGTCGAAACGTGAACCAAACCATTGGTTTATTGGCGTAATTTTGGGCTTGGGTCTACTGCTGCATGCAGGGGTGCTTTACCACGATATGATTACGCCGCTTGGGGTCAATTATGATGTTTTTGTACTCATGTCCTTTACCTCAGGCTTGATGCTGCTATTAAGCTTAATTTTTAGTACCTATCGCCCCATTCTGGCATTAAATTTAATTGGTATTCCTGTCGCTGCGACAGGGCTGATTTTAGGCTTTGCCTTTAGTAAGCCTAATCAATTTATTGAACAGCATTCGGTTAGCCTAGATATTCACATTATTCTGTCTTTATCAGCTTATGCCGTTTTGCTGATGGCAACCATTCAAGCGGTAATTTTATGGTTTCAAAACCGTGAGCTGAAAAACAAACAAAAGAAGCGTATTTGGGTTAATTTGCTTCCCTCTTTTCAAGCGATGGAATCGTTATTGTTTGATTTAATTCAAACAGGCTTTATTTTACTGACCACAGCATTAGTGTTTGGTTTCTTTACCATTGAAGATTTCTTTGCTCAGCATTTAGCGCACAAAACCGCGTTCAGTATTATTTCATGGTTTGTCTATGGTTCTCTGCTGATTGGTCATTATAAATTTGGCTGGCGTGGGCAAAAGGCTATTCGCTTTACCCTGATCGGTTTCTTCCTTTTAGCTGTTGGTTTTATTGGTTCTAAGTTTGTACTTGAAATGATCTTGGGAAGATAAAGACTTTTATTCAGTTTTGCTGTTTAGAAATGAGCAACGTAAAGACTCAATAGAAAAGCCCAGTTTGTATAAATTGGGCTTTTCTATTATGACTAATCCATTGATTTTAAATGAATGATATAGTGCATTTCGCATAGACTATATTATATTGATTTGAGTGAAACTTAATTCCTCGGTTTAATCCCTAAACGGTCAACTTCTTTAACAATATCCAACATGACTTGGAATTTATCTAGTTGAGCCACAAAAGGAATATATTGGAATAGATCAACTTTTCTTATGTTCTCAACAACTTGTGGCCCACCTAATACGACAGGAGGCTCAAAGGCATAGATTTCATTCTCTTTAAGCTCACCAAGATTTGTTAAACAGCGATCAAAAAGCAAATTCTCATTTTTATCAAAGATATCAATCGCTTTTTTTGTCCCTTTCATTGTTATAGAAGATAGAAGGGATCTCAATAAAGCCAACTCAGTATTGTTTTCATTGTCTCGAAGAGTTGGATAAATTCTTAAATTAACAATGTCTATAGTCAGTTTTGATCTGGTATTTTTTCCTACAGTATATAATTCACCGAAAGCACTTCGACCAATGACATAGAATTCATCGTGTTCAGGTAAGTTCGTATCTTTTAGGCAAAGTTCTAGAATATCCTCATACTCAGTAGGATTAACAAGCCAGAATCCACCATGTTCAAATGAGGCAAAACCGAGTTTATCCCAAATATAAAATAGATAATCAGGGAAAGTATGCTCATGTTGGGCTATAAATTCAGGCGTTGGTTTTTTATCGATTTTAATACTTGAAAAATGACTCTTAAAAAATACAAGAAATTCATCAACTAATTTTTTTGAATCTAATTCCATTACTTACATCTCTCTAATTTCACATTGAGTTTAGTCGTATCTTTAACACTCGGATCAACCCCTTTAACCGCATCATCAATTGAATCGACTCGACTTATTGACTCTCCTGCCGCTTTATTACCCCAACCACTCCCAATTGATGAATTGACATTCTTCAAGCCCATATCCATAGGCGCATCACTCATAATTCCTGCTGAGATCTGATCAGGATTATGGAGTGCAGCCATGGTTGACATAATATCTTTTGAATCTTGATCAGCTTTTTTACGTGCACTTATAGGGTCCATTGTTTCTAAGTTTTCTTCAAATTTTGAATCAGCCAAATCTTTCTCATAATTTTGCCTAGCCTGAACCTGATCCAGCCCGCTTCCCCGACCATTCTGCTTAAACAGCTCCCGACCTTTCTCATAATCCTTTGCAGTCATACCGTTTAATGCATTCTGCTGCATTTCTAACTGACGATCAGTTTCCCATTTCAGATATTGATCTTCTGACCATTTTTCACTTTTGGCTTTTGGCGGATGTCCTAAATCAATATTTTTACGAGCATTCGCTCGGGCTTTAGGGGTATTTACTGGATCAAAACAACCGACCTTATGCTCTTTCATTTTAGCAAAAGCAATCTTATTCGATGGCTGTGTATGACTTACTTTTGTCGGCTCATTTGGATTCCCACCAATATGAATATCCATCCCATTGCCATGACCACCTGCAATACTGAGTTTCGGTTGTCCCATGATCTCATGGCAAGCATTCTCAACTTGACGACATAAGTCATCAATATACTGACCAACCTGAGCCATAATACTTTTAAGTGAGGCTGCGTATTTATCTGCTAAGCCATCAAATCCAGTCATTTTAGCAGTATTACGACTGCCATACATTTCTAAAAGTGACTGTAATTTACCAAGATATTGATTGAGTACTTGTTTCGCATTTGTAGCTATTTCAGCCCAAGGTTTGGTTTTCAACCATCGTTCAGGGTTATCCCCCCAGAACGGCTTATAACCAAGTTTTCTAGAATACGACTCCAACTGCTCAATTGCTTTGAATAACTCATCTTTTGTTTTAATAACTTTGCTGGTAATTAACTTTGCAATAGTTTTAAACACAGAACCAAAAAATGGAATGACACCAATTCCAACTAATGCCAATCCAGTCCAATTCTCTGCTGTCCTTTGTTTTTCATCCGATAAAATAATAACGCTGGCTAACAAATCTCGAATATCACACACTTGATCCGCAACGGGAATCATACTAATTAAGCCACCGACAATGACCTGAGCAACAGTTGGATTTTTATTAAAGTCGCCACTCACAAATCCAAAAATATATTCAATATCTTCCATGTTTTCATCAAGTAATTGATTGATATTGTTTGCAAGATTAATATCTGTTTGCACTTTCACAGCAAATGCAAGTTGTACTGCATGTTGAAGCTGTTCCCAAAATCCTGCGGATTCAGGTAATGCTTCTATCGAAAAATTACTGGATACATAGACATACTGGGTTTGATCTTTCTTTTCTAAAGGCTCATGTTGCGCTACACCATATTCAGACTCACCGAGTGCAAGACTTAAAAAATCAGAAGCCTGAATAAACTCTTGTTGTATATATCCTGATTTATCACTTAATCCTTGCCAGAATTGCTCATTACCTGTTTCAGGAATTCCATTTTGTTGAACCATTATTTAACACCTTTGGTTCGAATAAAATTAGAAAACCAACTATCATCAACTGCACCGGACTGATCATTTTGATTAAATACTGTTTCGTAAAAAACCTGAGCTTTTCCAGCAGGAACATCATTTATAAAAGCTTGCCCTTTTTCATCTAAAAATCCCGTTTTTTTAGTGCCATCAGAAAGTGCCACTGTATATTTTGAACCTTTTGCAGGTGTACCATCAGCATGGAAATATTCTAAAAATAAATCTTGAGGTTTAGGTTCAAAAACGGGTAATGATGGCAAATTAGGCTGGACACTAGCACCACTGTTAAATAAATGCTGCCCAGCCTTTGCTTCAAACTTTGCAGGAGTAATAATTTTAATACCATCTTGATTAATAATGATCTGAGAACCACCAGCCATTGATAGATACCTATATTTTTAAGTGTATTTTTTAAGATTAGAAAGTAGATTTAGTTTAAAATAAGCATTTAATAATTAATGTATTATACTAAAATTATGACTTTCATTATTGCAATTCAGCTGCATGATAGCATTATTGTTGCAGCAGATACAAAAAAAGCAATTCAACAAGAAGATCAATCTATCTCCCTTTGCTCCGATCCAATTTCAAAGTTACATATCTGGAAAAATGGCATCATCACAGGCACAGGAGATTATCAGTTAATTAGTAGAACCATTGAAATATTTGAAAAAGTTGCATGTTCCCAGCTAAATTATTTACCTGAGTGTTTGAGAGTTTCTAGGCAGTTTCGGGAAAGAGAAGTCAGCACACCTTTCTCTCAAATCGAGCAAACAAAACTACTTTGTTCAAGCTATATAGAACAAGGAGTTCAACTATATAAAGTCGAACAATCTGATTTATCACAGCCCTATTATTTAGTTCCATTTGAAGTTAAGGACATTAATGTTTGGCTGGTTGATCTAAGTATAGAACCCATACTTTCAGATATTCAGTCCTTATATAACAACCTGAAGAATTATGCCGATTTTAGCAATCCTCTAGACTGGGTAAATTACTATGCCTCACAGATTGCCCCCATTTTTAAAAAACGCAGCCAGAAAGATTTAATGATGAGTCCAAGTTTTGATCTTTTTTGTCAAACCAGTAACCAAAGTTTGTACGGGCATATTTCAAATAGACCAAACTCAGCCAATAGTTTTAGTGAAATTATTCCAAATCCAATCGTTGATTTAAAGTGAAGCCTCTGCAACAACGTATGAATCTTCACCCTATTTCTAGCGACAATATTCCAAGCCCCTTCGCCTAGACAATCTGCACAAAAAAACGTATAACACCGTTTCTCAAATTTAACTGGCGATTCGAACCGTGAAACTCATCCTTGCCCCCATGGAAGGCTTAACTGACCCGATTATGCGTGATGTTTTAACATCCGTCGGGAGCTTCGATTGGTGTGTAACTGAGTTTATTCGTGTCACCAACTCCGTTTTGCCTGATCATATTTTTCATCAGTTTTGCCCTGAATTACTCAATGGCGGAAAAACAGCTGCGGGTACACCCGTGCATGTGCAATTTTTAGGTAATGATCCTGAAATGCTGGCTGCCAATGCCATTCGTGCCGTTAAACTAGGTGCACCTGCCATCGACATGAACTTTGGTTGCCCTGCTAAAACAGTAAACCGCCACCGCGGTGGGTCTGTATTGTTAGATGAGCCTGAAGTGGTACACGAATTGGTCAAAGCCGTGCGTGATGCAGTGCCTGAGCATATTCCTGTTTCTGCAAAAATGCGCTTGGGTTATATGGATCGTCATTTCATGCTCGACAATGCGCATGCTATTGAAGATGCTGGTGCGTCATGGGTGACAGTGCATGCCCGTACCAAGGCAGATGGCTATACCCCACCTGCCTTTTGGGATCAGCTAAGACCGATTCGTGAAGCCTTGAAAATTAACGTGATTGCCAATGGCGAGATCTGGACCAATGCCGATGCCAAACAGTGCCGTCTTGAATCAGGGTGTGAAGACTTAATGATTGGTCGTGGTGCTGTAACCACTCCCGATTTAACCCAGTGTATTCGCCAAAACTCAGATACACCTTTACTGAATTGGAACGACTTATTGGCTTTGCAAATCCGCTTTATTAGTGGCCCTGCCAAAACTGAAATTGGCATGCTGGGGCGCTACAAGCAATGGTTGGGGATGATGTCCAAACATTATCCTGAAGCGAAATTGCTCTGGGATGAAGTGAAACGGATTAAACAACTGCATGAAATTGTAGAAAAATTAGAAAAAACTGCCCTCTAAACATACAAAAAGTCATGAGGCATCTGCTATACCTCATGACTTGATCATCTATACCATTAACTCACTTCACTCAGTAAAATCGGCAGTCCCGTTTCTAGTTGTATCGGCATGGAAATATGTTGATGCGCGACTTTCCATGCTCCCTCGACTTTCTGAAAACAAATCGTGGTTCGGCACCAAAACACTTCTAAATTGGGGATTGCATCAATTTGATCGACCTTGGAAAAACAGTGCAATACAGCAAGTTCATGTTGAGCAATCAATTTAATGCCTTCACGATAAACTCGAATATTCCCGACTTTCACAGGAAGATAACGCTTCCATAATTGTTTGTATGCTTGAATACCCGTGAGATGGGTACTGACATCAATTAAACTCACCTCTTCGACACACAGATCCGCTAAAGCTTGAATATCCATGTTTGCCACCGCTTCATCCCAATGTTTTAGTATCGCGAGGACTTCATGGGCACTTTGCTCATCACCCGTAATTTCTATGCTCATCGTGTCATTCCTTTACAGTGTATCTACTTTTCATCAGCATAAGCCCTGAATTTGACGGCATCACGACTTGAGCGCATCTGCATACAAATTAAAAACATTCAGAGACATTTGCATTTTTATACACAGTCTTAGAAGGCGCACTCCCTACAGCCTCCACAAACCTACATCATGTGATTCCCATCACACTATAAAAACTATAGCGAAAATAATTTAGAGAATAAAGCTGTAATTTTATCGGACATCCAAGCCCTTCTTTCACGATCAGTTTTCATAAATCTTAGTCAATAAAAAAGCATGTCGATGGACATGCTTCTCAAGATTTATTCTGCATTCTGCTAAACCGTTAAGTCTTTAATGGTCGCGACCGAGCCATTATTTTTGACCGACTCTATGCCCTTATCACGTGACTGTTCAGAAGAATAAAACTGACTTGTCCCAATCACCTGATGATTGGCCGCTTTTAAGTTGAAATATGGCTTGCCATTACTGGCAGTCAAACGCTCATAACGATGATCATCTGCGCTATTTTTATGGACGGACTCTATGCCCACATGCGCAGAAGCTTTGGCTTTATATAGTTCGCTCGTTAAAATGACTTCCCCATTCCCCGCTTTAAGTACAAAGCGATATTGACCATCTTTTGCTTGACTTAGCTCAAACCATCCAGACATATTTTCATTCCTCTTGTTGTTTTCACTTTATTTATTGTTGCTTGAAACTATTTAAGTTCTAAGAAATATAAATGACTTTTAAACAACAAAAAAGAGCATTTTTAATCAAACATTCGCTCAGCAGCAATCATGAGGATTCAAACTGCCCCAAAACCATGCAGTTCAGGAGCAGTATTTAACATCTTCCAAATTCAGAGTAGATGAGAGCAATCAGGTTGCAGCCGCCGCTACGACGGTTTTCCCATAACAGGCTTTTTCCATTTCTAAAATTTCCACACAAAGCTGCACAGTCAAATCGGCCTGCTTAGGAAGTAACTGTTGTAAAGTCGAAAGGAGTTGATTTGAAATTTCGGTCTTGGTCTGTAAATCACGACCAGAAAGTAAGGAAACCTTAGCATGCACATAGGCTTGATTGGACTCACCAAAACCAATCAAATAATCACGTTGACAAATCGCTCGGCTTTTAATGTCTGCGGCTGCTTTGACATGACCTGTCGCGAAGAGTGCTTGGTTGAGACCCAACAAAACAGGTTGAGCTTGAAAGTCTTTTAAATTGTCAGAATATTCCAAATGAATATGTGGCATCTACGTGCAACCCAAACAGTGAAAACTGGGTTATAACATGTTTTGATTCGTCACTGCTGCATGAAAGTTCACTCTTTGCATCTTCAACCCTCAACAGTGACGTCGTGGCATACAATTACACTTTTTTCACATATTCTGATTTCAGTTTAATTGCACCAATCCCATCAATTTTACAATCAATATCGTGTCCATCACTGGCTTCAGGCAGTAAGCGAATATTCTTTACTTTGGTTCCAACTTTCACAACTGAAGATGATCCTTTAATTTTCAGATCTTTAATCACAGTGACCGTATCACCATCGACCAATAAATTTCCATTACTGTCTTTGATTTGGGTCACTTCTTCCGTTGAGTTCGTTTCTCCCTCTTGCCACTCATGAGAGCATTCTGGACAAATCAACAAGTCGCCATCTTGGTAGGTATATTCTGATTGGCATTTTGGACACGGAGCTAAAGACATAAATAAACTCGAAAAAATAAAAGAAGTTCAATGTGGCTCAGTTTACTCGAAAGTACGATAAAACCCTATACTCTGTAGGGTTATTCTCTCAAGATCATGCGTTACATTACCTAATCACATGCCTTACGCTGTGTGTTGTAATAGTGCTTGGAGTACCACAGCGTGATTCTGTGTTTCATTCTTTGCCGCAGTAATTAAACTCAGCTTATGTTGTTGAGCTAAGGAACGTAATTCAGCCAGTATTTCAGGATATTGCTCCAGTTCCAGCAAATATTTCTCACTAAACTCTTCCCAGCCTATTAACTCTTGGTGATAAGCCTGCCTGAGTGCTGTGGAAGGTGTGATGTCTTTGGGCCACAAATCAATTTTGGCATCTTCCTTTTTTATGCCTCTTGGCCATAAACGGTCGACTAAAATTCTTAATCCATCTTCTGCTGCAACAGGACTATAGACACGCTTGATCTGAATTTGCATTGATTTCCTTAGCCATGCCGAAATGAGTGATTGATTTAACTTTCCATACTGATATCTTCAACATTTCCATCTTCATCAAATGAAACACATAACACATAGTCGGTGACATTCTCAGGCAGACTAAAATCTATCGAATCATCATTTTCTTCAACAGAATGAAAATCGAGAAAGCGCTGAGTTGAAAGCAGCTCAATGACTTGTTTGGCATCGGGACGCGTCAACCCTGTATGATGCTGCCAATATTTAGGGGAAATTTCTTGCAAATGATGCTCAACATACAGACGCACCTGATTGTCTCGTGCCGTGTCTTGCAGAAAGCTTTGCCAAATCGCGTTTCTGGCTTTCTGTTCTCTTTCCTTGAAATTATTAAACGTGTGCATGGTCCTTGCCTATGATCCATCAGGGATTTCTGGAGTAACCAGCAGAGCCAGCAATTGCAAAGACTCTTGCCATCCTAAATAACATGCCTCTACTGGAATCACATCTGGAATACCTGATTGTGTAATCTTTATTTCGGTACCCACGGATACTGCTTTAAATTCAACCTTGACCTCAATTAAATCAGGCATATTCGGGTCTTCGAATTGGTCGGTGTAGCGTAACAGTTCATTCGGAATAACTTCATGATAGGTGCCACCAAATACAGTTCGTGTGCCTGTCGAAAAATTGGTGAAATACATGCGATATTTGCCCTCAGGCTTCACTTCAAGCAATTCCACATGTGCAGTAAAACCATGTGGCGCCATCCATTTCACCAAGGCATCCGCAGTGGTAAATGCACGATAAACACGCTCAGAGGGTGCATTAAAAACGCGATGTAATTGAACCGTATTCGACATGGGACACCTCTATTTTTATTATTTGCTGCTGTTAGTGTACGGTAAGCAGTGGAGACTTATGTATAACTTGAGTACAGATTACACAGCAGCCATCCACTGAAACATCTTATTATTCGTCATCATAATCATAGAGATAGCTGAGACAGCCCCAACCGTCATATTCACCGTGGAACATTTCGGCTATTTTAACAAACCACTCTTCCAAATCTTGGACATCCTGATATTCAGGAATCATATTAACGTGAATATTCAGCACCCATAAATCACTGCCGTCATTTTTAACTTCTTCTTGAAACAGCGAAACCTTTTGTTCTTCATGCAACAAATGCAAAGCACATTTATCAGCTTGTTCTTGTGTGGTGAACACAATTGAAAATTCAATTTCATGCAGATCGGTCAAGTCATTGCCGTCTTCATACATCTGCCAAAGTACATTACCGTTATCATCATCTGGAAATAATTCATAATTACGGCTCATTCTTATATCCCTGCTTTTTGCTTATTAATTAAACGTAATTTAGCATGAATTTATGACAGTTTAAGCCCTAAAATGGATATTTTTAGAAGGCAGGCAAACTTTGAATATCCACCAGCTCACCGCTTAAGGGTTGCGTAAATTTGAGATGGCTGGCATGGAGTGCCATACGTTTGAACGGACTCTTAAACGGTTCAGGATGATATAACTTATCCCCTGTAATAGGATGCCCAATATATTGCATATGCACACGTAATTGATGCGAACGTCCAGTAATTGGGGTAAGCAGTACACGACTGACATCCTGTGCTGCATCGTATTGCATGAGTTCAAACAGGGTCTTTGCCGCTTTACCCAATTCAAAATGCACAATCTGACGTGGACGATTTTCCCAGTCCGTGATTAACGGTACTTCCACACAACCTGATTGCTGAATCTGCCCCTGCACCAGTGCCTGATAATGTTTGGTCACTGTGCGTGCTTGAAACATTTTACTGACCGCCACCTCGGCATCTCGATGCTTGGCAAACATCAGAATTCCTGAAGTCGCCATATCTAGACGATGGGTAATTTTCGCCGCAGGAAACTGGTCTAATACGCGATAATAAGCACTATCATGATGTTCGGGTAAACGACCAGGCACTGACAATAAACCCGCAGGTTTGTTAATGATCACCAAGTCCGCATCTTCATACACAATCTGCAACGGTTCTTGTGGCGGCGTATAAACAAAGTGGTCATTTAAAGGCATGATGCAGCAGGCTTAGTAGCAAAGCGGGCAAAATATCAAGCCCAGAGAATGCTGTCAATTCTTCTGTTTTTAAGCCATTTATTGAAGTTCAAGAGACTGATTACATGCTCGATAACATCGACATTTTTAATGGCGCTTATTCATTTCAGTGAGCAAATCCAATTGAATTTCCTGAATTTGTGCCAACCGTTCCCATTGATGCGACAGCAAATGATCCATTTTTTCATGTAAATGTCGAATCTCTAATTCAGCTTTGAGGTTAATCTGATAATCGTGCTGTGAACGCAGGCGATCTTTGGCTTCCTGACGGTTCTGGCTCATCATAATAATTGGTGCCTGAATCGCTGCTAAACACGACAACACCAGATTCAGCAAAATAAAAGGATAAGGATCAACAGGATGTACCAATAACACCACAGTATTTAACAGAATCCACAGCACTAAAAAAATGCCGAAACAAATTAAAAAAGTCCAACTGCCGCCAAAGCTGGCAATTTTATCTGCCAGCTTCTCACCCACAGTCCAGTTTTGATCAAACTCGGTTTCGATGTTTTTCGTAATCAGTTCATGCCGTTGCATACTGCTGATCACTTCACGCTCCAAATCTGTCAGCTCTCCTTTTTCAGATTTAAGCAAAGAATGGACATACTGAATCCGATAATGGGTTAAGTCTGGACGACAAATAAAACTGTCGGATGACCATTCTGGATAGTCTTTTTTAATTTCATCACTGATGACATCCCGTATCACATGCCCCGAAACCAGCGCTTTATAAGGAAAAGGCTTTTTACACACAACGCAATGATGCGTTTGATTTTGTCTATCCATCATAGTGGTAACTTATTTAGTCTTATTTAAGCATCATAGCAATTTTTATCGAAAATGAAGAAAATTCAATCGATTCCAAAGCTCCCAATTTCCACTTTAAGTGATGATCGACAAGACGATCAATGGAACCAAATTGAACACCAAAATCAAAATTTTATAGACCGCCATTGACGCATAATGTATCGCATCAAAAGTTGGATCGTTCAACTTGAACCAGCGTCCATGCAAACTTTTCATCCAGCGCTTGGCATTGATAAACACAAAAAACCAAATCAATAAAATCAGATAATTGATGGCTAAAGACCAGCATAAAGCTTCACGTAAAAATTCAATATTCATGCTTATCACCTCTACGTTTCCACTGGAATAAAAGGAATGAACTAAAGCTTTAACGCGACACGAAAACCTCGTGCGGCATAATAAGACTCTGCACCATTATGATAGGTAAACACTTGCCCATATCTGTGATCACAAAACAAGGCGCCACCTAATGCCCGAATGGACGCTGGTGTTTGCACCCAACTTGACGTTTTTTGGTCAAAATTACCCAGTTGTTGCAAGATTCGATACTGCTGTTCGGTCAGTAATGCTGTTCCATTTTGCTGTGCCAAACGCACTGCACTATCCTGTGGCGGATTCTGTTTACGAGCCATCAATGCTTCAGCGTCATAACACAGACTACGGCGTCCTTTCGGGCTTTCTTCAGCACAATCGACAAAAAAGTATTGGTTTGGTTCAAATTGAATTAGATCTGGCTCGCCACCTGTTTGTTCCATCCAGTGCAGACTTTTTATTTTTTCAGGCTGGGTTTGCAGTTGAGACAATACATCCTGCCAGACAATATTGGGGTGTCTTTCAGGATATTGCTGAAAACGCTGCGCTAAACAAGTAAAAAGTGCTTGATCATCAAAGGGGTGATTGTGGTTGTTTGGACTCATTATTACTCTTCTTTTTATTCGATTATTTTCAGGAAGGTTCTCATTTCATGTTACTGAAACGACTCAAATAACATCGTCTAGATTTGTAAATTGAACAAGAAAAATCTGTATGAAAAAATAATTGGAGTTGAGAAATAAGCTGAATAATCGTGAGGGCTTTAAATCATTTTCTAGTTTATTATTTTATATTTATTAGATTTTATTCTAACTTAAAAATTTTTTAGGGTGTCAAGGGAAAACATCAGTGGTTTACTTCAACAACCATGACTTTGTAAATCATAACCTTGTGCCTATAAACTTTTGGTCTATAGCGTCCTAAGCCGAATCGAGACCTTTTGGGTAAGTACTACACTCACGTTGTACGCAACTGGTAGCAATCTACTCTTTCCGATCCCCATCACACCCTTGAGATATAGTTTAGGTAGTTTCGGCTGGGATTGTTTTCCTAAAAAAAAGAATTTCTTAATATTTTTAGGTTAATTTCCCACAAAATCATATTTACAGAGAATAAATTTCCAAGTTATAAAATTTAATCAATCATTAATTTCACTTTTACACATAATTTGCGTTTTTTTACCAACACAAGCTACAACAAAGCCTCATCCGCTATGCCCATATGACCATCATTGCTGCCAGAATGACCAAGAACAGCCCCATATGATCAGAACGTGCCAATTTCTCTTTAAAGAAAAAAGCCGAAATCAACAAACTAAATAAAATCTCAATCTGTCCGAGTGTTTTAACCAATGCCACAGTCTGCATACTCATGGCACTAAACCACCCCAAGGAGGCCAAGAAACTACACACACTGACTTTAAAGGTCAGTCCTAAGCGCAGTCGCATGTGATACAGGGTTTTTCGACTAAATAAACCCAAGTACAGCAGCATAATCACACATTGGAAGCTGATTAAAATACACAGCACCCATGCAGCACGATGTAAAAAAGGCAGCATGCCAAGCTCTAAGCTGGCTTCCCGTACCAATAAAGAAGTGATCGCAAAACATAACCCACTCCCCAACCCAATCAAGAGGGTTTTAAAAGAAAGTTTGGTCTGGCTACTGCCTTTGCTAAGTAAGAACACAGCTATTGCACCAATCAATACCCCGAGCCAGCCCCAAGCACTGAGGTGTTCTTGTAAAAACATCACCCCAATTAAAGCTGCCAGAATCGCTTCGCTTTTGGCCAATCCAATGCCAATGGCGTAATTCTTTTGTTGGAACAATTTGACCATTAAGGCGGTGGCATAAATTTGGCTGATCCCCGCAATCACGATATAGAGCCAAAAATGAGGAGAAAAACTAACGACTGCTGTGACAGGTTGATGCTGATATAAAAATGCGAGATAGCCAAAAGCAAACACAGGAGAAAAAAGGAAACGTGCCAAGGTCGTTCCATAGACATCAACGGTAGTACTGAGTTGCTTTTGAAAAGCATTCCGCCAAGCCTGCATAAATGCAGCCATAATGGTAAACAACACCCAAGCGATTGCCATAACAGTTACTTAATCTCTAACTCAGCCGTTAATTTACTCGCTTCAAGTTCACTTTTCGAGCTTTAGTTATTGTTTATTCTGATTAAATCATCAATGTTGTTGCGCTTGAAAAGGTGCATTCCCAATAAAACAGGATTCTAATAAACTACTTAAGCAGCCACATCATTAACAATCGGTATTTAGTTGCAACATTAAACTGCTCATCAGCTGTTAGAACTGATTTGTTCAAGGAACAAATCTCTAAGTTCCATTGCACTTAGCTTTTAACTTTGAAAAATCAAAGTCCCTACATCCATGAAAATATTGTTCTGTCTCCAGCTCACCCTGCTTTTTAGACATTCAGTAAAAGCAGATGTGCAATTTCAGGCAAAATAGTGGAAAATTAAGCGAATTAATTCTTCTATAAATTGTTGAAGTGAGCATTGCATGAGTACTGTTGCATTTACGGCTTTCACCCTTATTGGTGTAGACGCGCAAAAATTTCTACAAGGTCAAGTTACCGTTCACGTAGAACGTCTAATGGAAAACCAAACTCGCTATACCGCAATTTGTGATCTGAAAGGTCGAATTCATTTTGGTTTATGGCTTAAAAAAATCAATTCTGAAAGCTTTGAAATCATCACCACACAAGATCAAAGTGAAGAGTTTGCAAAACACATCAAAAAATTTGGCGCATTTTCAAAGATGAAACTCGAAGCCGTTGGCAGCGTGTTTCCTACAGTTGTCGACATTCATACTGAGTTTTCAGCGGCGGAAACCGATATTCAAGCTTGGCAATTACAAGCGATTAAAACTGGACAAGCTTGGATTTGCCAAGCAAGCGAACACGAGTTTCAACCTCAAGAATTACGTCTGCACCAACGTGAAGGTGTGCATTACGACAAAGGCTGTTATTTAGGTCAGGAAATTGTAGCGCGCCTCTGGTTTAAAGCTAAACCGAAACATTGGCTACATCTAATTCAAGGTCAAGGCGAGGCTCCTGCACCTGCAAGCCAGCTCAATAATGATGTTGAAGTTGTGAATAGTATCCAAACAACTGAAGGATATACAGCATTGGTGGTTGCAAAGCCTGCCGCTATTAAAGAACTAGGCTTACAAATTTTAGACCTTCCAGAAGCCTTAAATAGTGATGTGGCTCGACCAGGCAACTAATTTTGTATCCAATAGAACCAGAGATTGTATATAAAAACTATACAATCTCTTCACAATTCAATGAATTCTTATAAAAAATAAATACTTATTATGAATTTCCTCTTGTTTTAATCATTATTTGAGTGAAATTCATCTTTTCCACTAAAAATAAATACCTAGTTTTGGTTATTTTTCAACCAATCGAACCATGACTCAAAATCTGAAAATTAATACAATAAATTAATAAAATTCATTGAGTTATAATAAATCATGCAGTAAAAAATAGGCTTTTTACTCTATTTAGATTGTTTTTTGAACTAACCAGTTTTCTTAGAGCATTTACTCTTATTTTAATTGTGATATTTTTGTCACATGGAGTAACAAGATAATTTTGGTCGGACCTACCAAACAATTCCAGATTTTACATAAACATACTTAAAAAATCGTGTACCTCAAGGGAAGATGAAAGAATGAAATTAAAAGCGCTTACCACAGCAATGATTCTCGCAGCGTTACCAACAGCTGGAGCATTTGCAGCGGCACTTGACCGTTCAGGACAATCAATTTCTGCATTCTTGCAGCCTGGTAACTATTTTGAAGCAGGCGTTTCAGTACTTGATCCAGATGTATCTGGTAAAGACCGTTCAGGTAATAATGCTAGTGATATGGCGGGTGACTATTACTTCCCGAGTGCAGCTCTTAAATTACAGCTTACTGATCACTTTTCATTTGGTTTGCTTTATGACCAACCATACGGTGCAGAGGCTGAATATTCTGGAAAAAATGAATTTGTATCTAGTGCATCAGATGGCGTAATGCCAGGAACAGCTTTAACAGGTGGTCTTCCAGTTGTTACGGGTGGAACAGCTCTAGGGCAACCAATCATTGTAAATGGTCAACCTGTAGCAATTGGCTTAGCTACTCCAATTGAAGGTAATACATCTGTTGAAGTAGACACCCAAAGCTTAAACTTTATTTTAGGCTATCAACCGACTGCAAACTGGAACATTTATGGCGGTGCGGTGTACCAAACAATCAAAGGTAATGTACATCTACGTGGTACTACCTATAGCTTGTATAATGGATACGATGCGACAATTAAAGAAACAGGTGACATGGGTTGGCTAGCTGGTATTGCTTATCAAATCCCTGAAATTGCATTAAAAGCTTCTATCACCTATCGTTCTGAAATTGAGCATGATGTCAATGCTGTAGAAGATACTCCATTAATTGATCCTCTTGGTGCTATATTAGTTTCTAAAGGTATTGTTACTCAAAAACAAGTTGATGACATTAAAAATGCCGAAGGTAAAACAAATATTACTACTCCACAATCTGTAAATTTAGATTTTCAGTCGGGTATCATGGCGAATACTGTAGCATTTGCTAACATTCGCTGGGTTAACTGGAAAGACTTTAAGATTCAACCGACTCAATTTGGTGCATTATCACAGTTAGCGGGTAAATTATTGCCACAATTAAATAAACCTAATGGTTTTAATTTAGTTGATTACTCGGATGATCAATGGTCAGCTAATGTCGGTGTTGGACGTAAATTAAATGAACAATGGGCAGGTAATGTTTCTGTAGGCTGGGACTCTGGCGCAGGTAATCCCGTGACTACACTTGGCCCAGTTGAAGGCTATTGGAATGTTGGTTTAGGTGTTCAATATAGCCCAACCCCTGCAACTTTTATTGCCGGTGGTGTGAAATATTTCTGGTTAGGCGATGCTGATGCACAAACTGGTGCTCATTCAGCAGCAGGAACTTTCAGTGACAATGATGCACTTGCATACGGCTTAAAACTTGGCTATCGCTTCTAAGTTGAAAGCATCACTCAAAAAGACCATCTAATCAGATGGTCTTTTTTTTGGCAAAAAATACCAAAAATAAATTCATGCATTCTAACAAAGGACTTGAGTGTCTCTAATTTAAACACTTGGTTAAGCAATGAGTTATTTCTAGAATTAAATTAATTACTCTAATTTTTCATATAAAAATCATTAATATACAATCGTAACATTAGTACTTTTACTCTATTCAAGTCCTTTTTGTGCATGACTTAGTTCAATGAATGAACAGCGTAGTGCATTTACTCTTTTTTAAATTATGTTACCTTCCCTTAACTTTTAGTTACAAAGCGATATCAGGGAAAAATATCCATGAAGCTTAGCGTCCTCAAAAAAGCAATTTTACTCAGCCTTATTCCTACGACATCAACATTTGCCGCGGGTCTTGACCGTTCTGGTCAATCCATTGCAGCTTTCCTGCAGCCAGGAAACTACTTTGAAGCAGGTATTTCTGTATTAGATCCAAATGTTTCAGGCAAAGATAAGGATGGGAATCATACGGGTGACATGGCTGGAGACTATTACTTCCCTCATGCCGCTTTGAAAGTCCAAGCCACGGAGCATTTCTCTGTTGGTTTAATCTATGATCAGCCTTATGGTGCAGATGCAAAATATTCTGGAGATAGCGGTTTTGTAGAGAATGGCCCAGTTCCATTCAACGGTGGTACATCCGTTGTTGTAGACACCCAAAACTTAAATTTATTAGTGGGTTATCAACCGAATGAAAACTGGAACTTATATGCAGGTGCCGTATATCAAACAGTAGATGGAACAGTTTTACTTCGTGGTAAAACCTATAGTGTCCTCAATGGTTATGATTTTAGAACAGGTGAAGATGAGTCTGTCGGCTGGTTGGCGGGTATTGCCTATCAAATTCCTGAAATTGCCTTAAAAGCATCAGTAACCTATCGTGCAGAAATTAAGCATAAAATGAATGCTTATGAGCATTTTGGCGCAGCTGGTTATATTTCGATTCCTGGAGCAAAGCCTGTAGCCGATTTATTAAATCAAAAAATGGCTGCTCTAAATGCATCTTCAGGTGATGAAACTGAATTAACTACACCGCAATCAGTCAATATCGACTTTCAAACAGGTATCATGGCAAATACTGTGGCATTTGCCAATGTACGCTGGGTAGACTGGTCAAAATTCAAAGTTCAACCATATAAATTTGGTCAACTCTCACAAATCGTAGGCAATCTTCCTGGTATTAATAAACCAAATGGCTTTAACCTGATTGACTATAAAGATGACCAAATTTCTGCAACTGTTGGTTTGGGACGTAAATTCAGTGATCGTTGGAGTTCTAATATCTCTGTAGGTTGGGACTCTGGTGCAGGTAACCCTGTGACGACACTGGGTCCAACAGAAGGCTTCTGGAGTGTGGGAACTGGTGTACGCTTCTCGCCTGCTGAAAATTACTTCATCGGTGCAGGCGTGAAATATTACTGGTTGGGTGATGCAGATGCCGTTACGGGTGCTCATTCGGAAGCAGGAACATTTACTGACAACAATGCCATCGCCTATGGTTTAAATGTCGGCTATAAATTCTAAAACCTAGAATTTATATAAAAAAAGACGGACTTATCAGTCCGTCTTTTTTATTGAATATTATTTACGCTGGAATATCACGTACAGATGCGTTACGAATTGCTTCTTTTAATGCTGCATAGCCATTGATTGGTGGAAATTGTGGAAATTCAGCAATCACATTTTCTGGTGCATCAAACAAGAAACCATGATCAGCTTCACCCAACATAGTGGTGTCATTATAAGAATCACCTGCTGCAATCACACGGAAATTCAAACCATGAAGTGCTTTTACCGCCTGACGTTTTTGATCAGGTTGACGTAATTTATACGCTGAAATCATGCCTTGTTCATCTGTCTCTAACTTATGACAGAAAATCGTTGGCCAGCCTAATTGCTTCATGAGTGGATGCGCGAACTCATAGAAGGTATCTGAAAGAATAATCAATTGAAAATGCGTGCTCACCCATTCCACAAATTCTTTTGCACCTGGGAATGGCCCCATTTCTGCAATCACTTCTTGGATATCATCCAAACCTAAATTATGTTGCTTTAACAAATTCAGACGTTGCGTCATCAACACATCGTAGTCAGGAATATCACGTGTTGTCGCTTCTAGTTCTTTAATCCCAGTTTTTTTTGCAAAGTTGATCCAAATTTCTGGAACTAACACACCCTCTAAATCAAGACAAACGACTTCCATGATTACCCTCAACTGTCTATGAAAAAAATTTGGACTATAATAGCATCAACTTATGATTCTGTAGCTGCTGTTTTTTAAATCTATTTTTTTCATAAGCATTTATTTTTTAATGCTAAGTAGAAATATTCAATTCCATTAGAATATTTTTAAAATCTTTTAATATAGGTTTTGAAGTATCCAAGCCTATAGCCAGGAACTCTCATGACTGCTATCCCTACTGTCGATCATATTGATGCGCTTGCATCTGAATATGCAGATAAATCTCCAAGTGAAATCTTGGAACTTGCTCTGAATCAAGAAGGTGAAATTGCCATTTCTTTTTCAGGTGCAGAAGATGTTGTCCTTATTGATATGGCTACCAATTTGGGTAAGCCCTTCCGTGTTTTCAGCTTAGACACAGGACGTTTACATCCAGAAACGTATCAATTTATTGAAACTGTGCGTAAACATTACAACATCAATATCGAAATTTGCTTCCCTGAATCCGAAGCCGTGCAAGCACTGGTTAATGAAAAAGGCTTGTTCAGTTTCTATCAAGATGACCATAAAGAATGCTGTGGTATTCGTAAAGTCCAACCTTTACGAAAAAAACTGGCGACCTTAGATGGCTGGATTACCGGTCAACGTAAAGACCAAAGCCCAGGCACACGTACTGAAATCCCTGTGGTTCAATCTGATGTCGGTTTTTCTGGTCCAGGTAAACAGTTGATTAAGTACAATCCTTTGGCAAACTGGTCAAGTGCAGATGTCTGGAACTATATTCGCATGATGGAAATTCCATACAACCCATTGCACGAACGTGGTTTTATTTCAATTGGTTGCGAACCTTGTACTCGCCCAGTATTGCCGAATCAGCACGAACGTGAAGGTCGCTGGTGGTGGGAAGAAGCCACTCATAAAGAATGTGGTTTACACGCTGGCAATTTAAAATAATTATTTGTCAAGAAAAAGTCACTGAATCTACAGTGGCTTTTTTTTCGCTAGATTCAGCCAATAAACCCATAACTATTGTAAGTAAAAGAAGCTATACTCAAATCAAGTTTGATAATTCTAACAAGGTAACTCAGATAGGAGTTGCCCAAAGAAATTGCAGTGAGGCAATCAAAATTATGCGCCCATTACATCCGATAGACTTTATTTTTCTGTCTTTAGAGAAACGGCAACAACCGATGCATGTTGGGGGACTATTCCTCTTTCAAATTCCCGACAATGCACCAGAGACCTTCATCCAAGACCTTGTCGCAGATATCCGTAATTCTAAATGTAATCCAGTTCCACCCTTCAATAACAAACTGAATGGATTATTGTGGGATGAAGATGAGGAATTTGATCTCGATCATCACTTCCGCCATATCGCACTGCCACATCCAGGTCGAATTCGTGAATTATTGACTTATATTTCACAAGAACATAGTGCCCTGATTGACCGTGCCAAACCACTCTGGACCTGCCATATTATTGAAGGAATTGAAGGCAATCGCTTTGCCATGTACTTTAAAATCCATCATGCCATGGTGGATGGTATTGCAGGCATGCGTCTGGTTGAAAAATCATTGTCCCATGATCCAAATGCGAAAAGCATCGTGCCACCATGGTGTGTAGAAGGACCACGTGCCAAACGACTGAAAGAACCGAAAGCCAGCCGCATGAAAAAAATCTTCGGTGGTTTGATGCAACAAGTCGAAGCAACACCAATTGTGATGCGTGAACTGTCTAAAACAGTGATGAACGACATGGGACGTAATCCCGATTATGTTTCAAGCTTTCAGGCACCCAGCAGTATTTTGAATCAACGAGTCAGCTCGTCACGCCGCTTTGCAGCACAATCATTTGAGTTTGACCGACTGCGCCATATTGCAACCTCACTCAGTGTCACCATTAATGATGTGGTACTTGCCATCTGCTCGGGTGCATTACGCGAGTATTTACTGAGTCAAAATGCCTTACCCAAGAAACCTTTGATTGCAATGATCCCCGCTTCGATTCGTGATGATGATTCGGAGGTATCTAACCGCATTACCATGATTCTGGCGAACTTAGCTACGAATAAAGAAGACCCGCTTGAGCGCCTACAAGTCATTCGTCGTAGTGTTTTAAATGCCAAAGAACGCTTTAAACGCATGAATTCTAGTCAGATTATGAATTACAGCGCGTTTGTTTATACAGCAGCAGGTTTAAACATTGCATCTGGACTGATGCCAAAACGTCAGGCATTTAACTTGGTGATTTCCAATGTGCCTGGACCACGTGAACCTTTGTATTGGAATGGTGCGAAGTTAGATGCGCTTTATCCAGCCTCGATTGTTTTAGATGGACAAGCCCTGAATATCACCATGACCAGTTATCTAGATAAGCTTGAAGTCGGTCTGACGGCATGTCGTGTTGCCCTGCCGAAAATGCAGAACTTATTGACACATTTGGAAGAAGAAATTCAACGCTTTGAAAGTATTATTGGGGTGAAAAACCCAAAGTTGAAAGCGGTAAGTTAACCGCTGAAACGAATGACAAGAATTAAGTAGAATAAAATAAGGGGCTTCACATGAGCCCCTTAAGCTTTAATACTGCGACACTGTTTCAGTAACTGATGGCACACCGAACGAATCATGGCTGTTGTAATTTGGGTTTCTTTACCCTGTTCGTCAACGATATAACCTGTATGCACGGTTTTGTTATCTAGCACGTGCTTGATACCTTGTTTGATAATTTTTTCACTCATGCCCATATCACACCTCTTCTTGCTAAGACTAAATGTTCTCATCAGGATTCATTTAGTTTGGCTACTTGGTATGAGTAGTATTGAAAAAACCAGCTCGAAAGTAAAATTTCAGTTGTAACAAGTGTTTAACGATATCCTGTTACAATTTCAGCTCAAAATGATATCGTATTGCTCTTGCGTATATAAATTTTCCACCTGAAATTTAATGACACGATTAATAAAATGCTCCAAATCCGCCACTGCTGGGGCTTCTGCGGTCAATAGTCGATCAATAACGGATGGATGTGCAACGACAGTAAAGCCACTCTGTGATTCAAATGCACGGGTATATCGCAAGATTTCTCGAAAGATTTCGTAACATACCGTCTCTGCAGTTTTCACATAACCACGTCCCTGACAGGTCGGGCATGATTCACATAATAAGTGCTCCAATGACTCACGCGTACGCTTACGTGTCATTTCGACCAAACCTAACTCAGACACCTGAGTAATTTTGGTCTTGGCATGATCACGTTCCAACATCCGATCAAACTGGCTCATTACCTCTTCACGATGCTGAGCTTCTTGCATGTCAATGAAATCGATAATGATAATGCCGCCCAAATTACGTAAACGTAACTGGCGCGCAATCACCTGTGTCGCCTCCATATTGGTTTTAAACACCGTATCTTCCAGTGTTCTGCCGCCAACATATGAGCCTGTATTGACATCAATTGTGGTCATGGCTTCAGTCTGGTCAATCATGAGATAACCGCCCGACTTTAAAGCAACCCGAGTTTGCAAGGCTTTTTGAATGTCTTCTTCGACATTGTACAAGTCAAAAATCGGACGTTCACCTGGATAATGAATCAGACGATTTTGAATATTCGGGACAAATTCCTGCACAAATTCCTGCAATTTCGTATGAATCTCGCGCGAATCGACATAAATTTTTGAGGTGTTTTCATTGGCCAAATCACGAATGATGCGTTGCGGCAATGGAAGCTCTTCAAAAATCAATGAAGGCACCGCAATGCTTTTTTGTTTGCGCTGAATGTATTCCCACAACTTGGCGAGGTAAGCCATATCCTGTGCAATAGACGCTTCATCAATGCCTTCCGCAGCAGTACGGACAATGACTGAACCCGGCAATTCATGCTGTGCTTGAATTTTCTCGATGATAGAGCGTAAACGATCACGTTCTTCTTCAGATTCAATCCGTTGCGAAACACCAATATGATTTCCAAAAGGCATCAGCACCAAATAACGCGAAGGAATTGAAAGATCGGTACTGAGTCGCGCCCCTTTGGTTCCAAGCATATCCTTCATGACTTGTACGGTCAGAATTTGCCCCGGCTGCAGTAACTCAAATACATTTGGAATTGGCTGGTTTCGTGGCCAGACCATATCATTGATATGTAAAAAAGCAGTACGCGACAAGCCAATATCGACAAAAGCCGCCTGCATCCCCGGCAAAACACGAACCACCTTGCCTTTATAAATATTGCCTACCAAACCCCGTTTTACAGTGCGTTCAACATAAAGTTCGTTGACCGTACCATTTTGGATTAACGCCACACGACACTCCATAGGTGTGACATTAATCAGTAACTCGTCAGACATAATAAGACTCAAAACATTATAAAAATTTTTGTTTCGCCATTAATTTAGGACCTTAATGGCTTTGAATAATTCGACTGTCTCATGTAACGGCAAACCAACCACGTTGGTATAACTGCCTTCAATACGGGGGATATAACGCGAAGCAAGCCCTTGAATGGCATAGGCTCCCGCTTTCCCTTCGGGTTCCCCAGTTGCCCAATAGTCTTCCATATCTTTCAGGCTTAATACTTGAAATTCGACTTGGGTACGAACCACTATACTTGAAATTTGCGCAGATGTGCGCACACAAACACCAGAAAATACATCATGTTTTCTGCCTGATATTTTTTGCCACATTTCAAAGGCATGCGCTTTAGATTCTGGCTTGCCTAAAATCTCGCCATCGACACTTAAACTGGTGTCTGCGGCAATAATTACGGCATCGGGGAAATGTTGTTGCACGGCTGCAGCTTTTTCACAAGCCAAGCGCTGCACATATTCGGATGCAGTTTCATCCTGCAGCACACATTCATCAATATCAGGGCTATAAATTGAGAAGTCTAGACCGAGCTGCTGTAGCAGCTCACGTCGACGGGGTGAACTAGAAGCGAGAACTAAACGCGCCATCTTTTCAGCACAAAATAAACCAGTGGCCACACCAAAATACTGGTGAGTAGTGGCTGCCAATGTCGAGCAAAGGAGAACTGGATGCCGCCCAAAATCTGCGCCACCCACATCATGAACAGGTAAGCCAAAATGGCCAATGCGGCAATGACCCACAGATTGGCAAAGGTCAGTACACGACGTTCACGAATCAGAAAGCGCGCCACGAAGCTAATCACTACAAAACACAAGGCATTTAAACCTAGGGGGGCATCCATCAGCATATCGACAAAAATACCCGTGCCGAAGGCAAACCAAACGCCACACCATGTCGGCTGACACAGCACCCAGAACAGCATCACCATCATCATAAACAATGGACGCCAGCCTGAAGCCGTATAAGCCAGTGGATAAACCATGAGCACCGATGCCGCAATCACCGAAAAGATGATTGGAAATAGCGGATCTTTGCGCTTTTCTTGACGTAACTTAGCGATTGGCATGTGGTTGCTCCATCGCCAATGAATCGGAGAACAGCACCACCACATGATGTCCGCTGGCTAACTGCGCAGCAGGCACCACATCAATCTGTGCAAATTCACCTGTCGTATGTCGGCTGACTTTAGACACAGTGCCGACCAAATATCCTGCTGGGAAATGCGCCCCTAAACCTGAGCTATACACTTTTTCACCCACCTTAATATTGGCACTGGTTGGCACGTATTCCATCTTCAGATGCCCTAAATCACCTGTCCCCGAAACAATGGCACGCATACCTGTATATTCGAGGCGTACCGATAAAGAATGGTCTTTATCGGAAAGCAACATGACACGGCTACTGTGCGGATAGACATTGATGATTTGCCCCATGATGCCTTTATCATCCAGAACTGTTTGTCCAACCTTTAAATTGTTGGTCGAACCGCGGTTAATGACAATAATATGGCGCAGTGGGTCCGCATCAGTGCCAATCACTTCCGCAATTTCCATACGACCATCAATGATTAACGGCGTATCCAGCAAACCACGTAAACGGGTATTTTCCGCAGAAAGCTCCGACAGCTTTTGCAAACGCACTTGCGCTTGCAACAGTTCTGCCTGCATAGCCGTGTTTTCACGACGCAATTGTGCTTCGGACTTGGTTTGCTGACTTAGCCATTCGCTGGACAAGACAGGATAGCTCGCCAATGCATAAATCGGGTTATATGCCGCGTACAGGACATCTCTTGCAGGCTGTATCACATGAGGTAAGCGCCAGTTAAAAAACAGCACCACCAAACATGTTACAACCGCAATGATAAATGAGCGAAATGATGGGGGCTGCCTAGAAAACAAATTTGTTTGCACAGCCAAATCCTTAATTAACCAACAAACAACATGTCGTGATTTGGATTATCAAAGAATTCTAAAACTTTACCGCCACCACGTGTAACGCAAGTTAAAGGATCTTCCGCAACAACTACTGGCAATCCAGTTTCCTGAGCCAATAATTTGTCTAAGTTACGTAGCAATGCACCACCACCCGTCAACACAATACCGCGCTCTGCAATATCTGAAGATAATTCTGGTGGAGTTTGTTCTAATGCAGATTTCACTGCAGACACAATGCTTTGTAATGGATCAGAAATTGCTTGAGTAATTTCGTCCGAAGTCACAGTAATCGCGCGAGGAACACCTTCCGCCAAGTTACGACCACGAACTTCAATCTCTAAAGTTTTACCATTTTCGTCTGGTAATGCCATACCGACTTCTTTTTTGATATTTTCAGCAGTAGTTTCACCAATCACGCAGCCATGTGCTTTACGAACGTAATTAATGATTTGTTCATCAAATACATCGCCACCCACGCGTAAAGAGTCTGCATAAACACAACCTTGCAATGAAATAATTGCAATTTCAGTTGTACCACCACCCACATCGACCACCATCGAACCGCATGCTTGCTCTACAGGTAAACCTGCACCAATTGCAGCAGCCATTGGCTCTTCAATTAAACGTACATCACGCGCGCCTGCATTGAATACAGCCTCACGAATAGCACGACGCTCAACTAAAGTCGATTTGCAAGGCACACACACCACAACACGTGGTGCAGGTGGGAATAAGCGCTTTTCATGCACTTTACCAATAAATTGGTTGAGCATGGTTTCAGTCACTTCAAAATCAGCAATGACACCGTCTTTCATTGGGCGAATTGCAGAGATGTTCGCCGGAGTACGACCAAGCATTTGCTTCGCATCAAGACCAACAGCGGCAACAATTTTTTGTGAACCACTGTGACGAATCGCCACAACTGTTGGTTCATTTAATATAATGCCTCGTCCTGGTGCATAGATAAGTGTATTTGCTGTACCTAAATCAATGGCGAGATCTGGCGAAAACAAGCCAATTAGTCGTTTTAGAATCACGGGGTCGTTCTCAGTTTTACTATATGTGGACGCAAGGTGGCAACTTTAACTAAATGTGATGCTTTGAACAAGTCAATCGCTTATTATAACGCACGATATTTTGAAATTTTTTGATACTGAATTAGGTGATGTTATGTCTACATCGGATGCACAGCATTCAGCAGATTTAAATGCACAAACAGTTTCAGCAATCGCCAATCTTGCTCGATTGTCGCTAGATGATACGCAATCTGCTGAATATGCTCAAAGTTTAAATAAAATTTTAGGCATGATGGAAACCCTAAAAGGCATCGACACCGAGGGTGTTGAGCCATTGAAGAGCCCTTTTGACAATCCACAGCCGTTACGTGAAGACGTGGTAACTGAGCAGAATCATCGTGAAGAATATCAAGCTGTTGCACCTGCTGTTGAAGCAGGCTTGTACCTTGTACCTCGCGTAATTGAATAATTTCCGCTCAGTTAAGCATTTTTTTTAAATTAAACGTAAAGAATTATTTCTCATGACCGATTTACATCGCTTATCGATTCGTGAACTTGCTGAGGGTTTGGCACAAGCTCAATTCTCTTCTCGCGAACTGACTGCACATTATTTAAAACGTATCGAAAAAATTGATACGCGCGTGAATTCCTATATCAGCGTGACAGCTGAGCAAGCCTTGGCACAAGCAGATGCGGCTGACGCACTGCGTCAAGCGGGTCAAGCCTCTGTATTGACGGGTGTGCCGATTGCACATAAAGACATTTTTTGTACCCAAGGTATTAAAACCTCTGCGGGTTCTAAAATGTTGGACAACTTTATCTCTCCTTATGACGCAACTGTGGTTGCCAAAGGTAAAGCTGCGGGTCTGGTGACTTTAGGTAAAGTCAACATGGACGAGTTTGCCATGGGTTCAACTTCTGAGAACCCTTTTTATGGCGCAACGAAAAACCCGTGGAATTTAGAACATGTTCCGGGCGGTTCGTCTGGCGGTTCGGCAGCAGTAGTGGCTGCTGACCTCGCACCGTTTTCTACAGGTACGGATACGGGTGGTTCAATCCGTCAACCAGCATCTTTCTGTGGTTTAACCGGTTTAAAACCGACTTATGGCCGTGTGTCACGTTTCGGCATGATTGCCTATGCATCATCAATGGATCAAGGCGGTCCAATGGCACGTTCGGCAGAAGACTGTGCTTACCTGATGAATGTGATGGCAGGTCACGATGCCAAAGATTCAACCTCTATAGTGAAAGAAGTTGATGACTACGTTGCGAACCTGAATGCAACGCCTGTAAAAGGCTTACGCATTGGTATTCCAAAGCAATACTTTAATGTAGCGGGTTTAGACGCTGATGTGAAAGCGCGCGTTGAAGAATCGTTGAAAAAGCTGGAAGAAATGGGCGCGACCTTGGTTGAGATTGATCTCAACATGACCGAAGCCTATGTTCCAACCTATTACCTGATTGCCCCTGCGGAAGCATCTTCTAACTTATCTCGTTTTGATGGCGTGCGTTATGGCTACCGCTGTGAAAACCCAACCGACATTTTAGACCTATATAAACGTTCACGTTCTGAAGGTTTTGGTGCCGAAGTGCAACGTCGTATCCTGATTGGTACATATGCATTGTCTGCGGGTTATTATGATGCGTACTATGTCAAAGCACAGAAAGTTCGTCGTTTAATCCAACAAGACTTCTTAAAAGCCTTTGAATCGGTTGATGTGATTGCTGCACCTTCTGCGCCAACCACAGCGTATAAAATTGGTGCGAACCTTAGCCCTACAGAAATGTATTTAGGCGACATTTACACCCTTGCGGTGAACTTGGCAGGTCTGCCTGCGATTAACGCGCCTGTTGGCTTTGACCAAGCACAATTGCCTGTTGGCTTACAGTTAATCGGTAACTACTGGTCTGAATCACAATTATTGTCTGTGGTACATCAGTACCAACAAGTGACAGACTTCCACACCCAACGTGCGGCAATTGCTGAGGAGAATGCATAATGGCTGAAGCTCAAAAGTTGAAATTGATTGACGGTTGGGAAGTCGTTATCGGGATTGAGATTCATACTCAGCTTGCAACCAAATCTAAAATTTTCTCCGGTTCTTCGACTGAATTTGGTCAAGATCCAAATACCCAAGCGAGTTTGGTTGACTTGGCGATGCCGGGTGTACTGCCTGTTTTAAACAAGCAAGTGGTGGATTTGGCAATTCGTTTTGGTTTGGGTATTGATGCCTACATCGACCAAGCCTCTGTGTTTGCGCGTAAAAACTACTTCTACCCTGACTCACCGAAAGGCTACCAAATTAGCCAGATGGACAACCCGATTGTGGGCTTGGGTCATATTGACATTCAACTTGAAGATGGCTCGACCAAACGTATTGGCGTGACCCGTGCCCATCTTGAAGAAGATGCAGGTAAATCGATTCACGACCAGTTTGAAGGCATGTCGGGCATCGACTTGAACCGTGCAGGTACACCTTTACTTGAAATCGTGTCTGAACCAGACATGCGTTCGGTGGAAGAAGCGGTTGCCTACATTAAAGCGATTCACACACTGGTACGTTGGTTAGGTATTTCTGACGGTAACATGGCAGAAGGTTCTTTCCGTGCTGACTGTAACGTGTCTTTACGTCGTCCGGGTCAGCCTTTTGGTACGCGTTGTGAATTGAAAAACCTCAACTCATTCCGTTTCATTGAACAAGCGATCAATGTTGAAATTGAACGCCAAATGGAAATTTTGGAATGGGATGGCACGGTAGATCAAGAAACGCGTCTGTTCGACCCTGTGAAGATGGAAACGCGTTCAATGCGTTCTAAAGAAGAAGCGAACGATTACCGCTACTTCCCAGACCCAGACTTGTTGCCTGTGATTATTCCAGATGCGCAAATTGAAGCAGCGCGTGCGGCATTGCCTGAGTTACCTGCGGCACGTCGTGAGCGCTTTGTAGCTGACTTTGGTGTGACTGAGTACGATGCGCACGTGTTAACGCTAACACGTGAAATGTCTGAGTTTTATGAAGCTGTGGTTCAAGCTGCTGGCGGTGCTGCTCAAGGTAAAGTGTCTGCAAACTGGGTGATGGGCGAATTCTCGGGTGCTTTAAACAAAGCAGGCTTAGAGTTGGCGGATTCCCCTGTTTCGGCTGAACAGTTGGGCGGTATGATTGCACGTATTGTTGACAATACCATTAACGGTAAGATTGCGAAGCAAGTATTTGGCTTTATGTGGGAAGAAGGCAAAACTGCCGATGCCATTATTGCTGAAAAAGGCTTGAAGCAAGAAACCGATACTGGCGCGATTGAAGCGATTATTAAAGACGTGCTTGCAGCCAACGAGAAGATGGTTGAGGAATACAAGTCTGGTAAAGAGAAAGCCTTTAACGGTCTTGTGGGTCAAGTGATGAAAGCTGCAAAAGGCAAAGCTAACCCTGCGCAAGTGAATGAATTGATGAAGAAATTGATTGGTTGATTTGATCTATTTTGAAAAAGAAAACCCGCTTTAGAGCGGGTTTTCTAATATTAGCAATACTCTTTTTGAAAAAAATTACAGATTGAATTATATATAAACACAGAATACTCTAAGGAATCCTCAAACAGTTTATAAATAGACTGGATTTCTCTTTGTAAGCTGTAATTATGAATACCTTCATGAACAATTAAATTTCTCAATTGGCCTAACTCTAAAAAAGCATCCTGCTTCAATTTCAGATTGCTATCATTCTTTATTTGATCTGCTATATATTTCTTGAAACTTTCTCCAAATGCACCATAAAAAGGACCAGCACTTTTGTTTTTCCAATCAAACATAGTATGAAATTTCCTATCAACAGCTTGAGTCTTAATAAAACTCTTAGTTAAAGGATTATTTCCAGACAAAAAATTAGGTAAAAAATCAAGCCATTTTTTTTCAAACGAATTCGAACATGCTATTACAAAACTTTTAGTATATAAATTATTATATCCAGAATAAAAAGATGCCAAATCAACATTTTCAGACAACAAAATATTTAACGCTTTATTGTCTTCAATATAATCATTATACATTAAATGTATAGTTCGAAATTCTGCTGATTTTAGATAACTTTCACTATCAAAATTCACATCAAATTCCTTTTTCCATAAAAAACTTATGTGATATATTCAAGCGATTATTAACATTACTTTTTGACGTTGTTTTATCATTACAAGCGTCTAAAAATCCTGGTTCAAGCTTTAGTTCTTTAATTAAATCTTCTGTAATACTTAATTTTCCAATTGTTTTTTCTCTAACTTTATCTCTATAAAGGCCATAAAATATTGCTTCAAATACAGGAATACTAATTTTCTTAATTTTAGTAGCTTCTTCATTACTATTTGAAAATGCAGAAATATCTATTCCATCAATAGAATCCATAAAACTTTTCCAGATTACTGAAAAACTCTCTAACTGAGCATCATCAAATTCTTTTGAAAAGTTTGCAAAATTATTTAAAAAACTAAGGATTGAGTTCTGATATAAAATTTTGGATGTCTCTGGATAGCTATCATGTACCTCTTTGCCTCCAACAATTAGCATCGCAAAAAAACGTAAAATTAGTTCAATATCTTTTAATCTATTATCTGGATTTTGTTTACCGAAAAATTTACGCCATACAATATTTTTATTTAAATCAGTTAATAAATTCAAAAACTTACAAGAATACAAAGACATTCTAATTTCTTGACCATTAAGATTTATACCACCACTATTCAGTCGATTAAAAATTTCATACCTAGCCAAATGCTCTTCATCACTAGTTTCCGCAGATTTAATTACCATATTTCTAATCGTTGCCAGATCTAATCCAACACGATTTTGTATATCTAAAGTCTGATAATTTTTTCCATCTAATGGACTTACTAAGCTTTCAGGAGTTGCCTTAGTTTTTAATTTAAGATTAAACTTCGTAAAATAATCATCATTATTTAAGAAATCTTCTTTGAATAAGAGATGGTCGGTAGAATTTTCAGAATTCCTTAATTGATACTTTGCTTCATTCTTAGGAAATCTGCCTTTTACAAAAAAATAAAGACTTAAAAGTCGTTGTTGGCCATCGATTACCTCAAAATTATTTCTTGATTTTTCATATAGAAAAATTTGTGGTATTGGTAGACCAATTATTAATGACTCTATTAATTTAGAAGCTTTTTGAATATCCCAAACAAAATTCCTTTGAAAACTTGGAATCTTAAATACACCTTTATCCATAAATGCAACTATCGTAGCTACATTGAAATCATTTGGAGTAGTAACCAAATTAAAATTAGATAAGGAATAGCTCACCTCATCATTTTCATTTTCATTTTCATTTTCATTTTCATTTTCATCATTTAGATCATATTTTTCATCTATAAATGAGTTTTCATACGCTTCCATAATTTCCCCTTAATAAATTTAATCTTATAAGTCTTAAGTCGAACCAAACTACCATAAATTTTAATATTATCAACTAGGTAACACTTTCTTCTAGGGGGGGGTTATTTAAATCACTAAATCACAAACAAATAAGACACTGATTATTAATAAAAAAATATCTCACAGATCCTCTTATCAATCAGTCTTATATAAAAAAGGGGAAGTAAAACTACCTCACCACACCCAACTTATTCCAAATCTCAGGCGTCAAAAAGGTCGTCACCATCTTGTTTAAGTCCACATAACGCAACAAACCATTCAACTGCTGCTTCACTTCAGTGTTCTTTACAATTTCCTCGCCCGTAATGCGCCCCAACTGCTGAAAACTTTCCCCAACCGCTTGAATGCCATCTGCCTGAATCACGGCTTTGGTCTGTGCAGAACATTGCTCGACTAAAATTCGCTGTAACACCTGCGCCACGTTTTTATCCAGTGCAGTTTTCTGATCTTCCGTAACCTGACTAAACTGCTTTAACTCAGGATGTGTCGATAACGCCACAAAAGTCCACTGCAACACGGCAGTTTTATCGGTCGCTGTGGTCGATTTCACCAAACAGTCACTTAACTGATCCACTGTAGTACTTGCTATGCTCATCTGCGTTGCACCCAAAACCGTGGCTGCCAACAACACCGCACGCCCAAGACCCGACCATTTCCCCTGAGTTTTCACAAGCTGAACCGACATATGCTGAATTCCTTTAAATCATTGGATTCTTTGTAGCATAGGACTTTCGCGTTGGTTGTTATGACTCTGTATCTCGTAAGGCTATTTGCCTAATAATTGCAACACATGCTGCAAACGGACATTTTCAGGATTGTGCTTATACACCGCATAAATTGGGGCGATACACGGCAAATCTGACTTTAAAGGCTTATACACAATCTGTTTATTCCAGAAATCTCGAATCGCTTCAGGCACAATGGATAAGCCAATCCCTGCTGCAATCAGGTTTAAACTGGAGGTTAAACGCGGGGCTTCTTGCACAATTTTCGGACTAAAGCCTGCCTGATAACAACTTGCCATAATATTGTCGAATAAGTCCTGCCCCGCTAAACGGCGATACAGCACAAAATCATAAGGCTCTAATGCCAGCAATTGAATCGCATCAGGCTGTTCTGCCAATGGATGATTATTCGGCATCGCCACAATCAAGGGTTCATCCAGTACATGCAAACTATTTAGCCCTGCACCAAGCGGTGCAGGTTTGCGTAAAAATACGATGTCGTTTTTATCATTACTGATGGAATCAATCAGTGAATTACTGCCATCTTCTTCTAAATGAATCGACACCGCAGGAAAGGCTTCACGGAAATTACGCAGCAAGGCGGGTAAGAAAGGATGCAAGCCGACTGAATTGGTAAAGCCAATATTCAACTGCCCTTCCAAACCTTGGGTAATGTTCTTGACCCGCTGCGGAATGGCCTGTGCATGTGCCAGTATGGTTAAGGCTTCCTGATACAGCACTTTGCCCGCTTCAGTTGCCTCGACACCACGCGGCAAGCGCTTAAGTAACTGTGCATTTAGTTCATCTTCCAGCCCTTTAATAATACGAGTCAACGGCGGTTGTTGCATATTCAAACGCACCGCAGCACGTGAGATATTGCTCTCTTCCACCACGGCTATAAAGGCTTTCAGCTTGTGAATATCCATCCAATTCCCCGTTATAAAGCATACTTTTTAAGTATAGATTAGATCATAAATAGCATTTTTCATTATATCGCAACAAGCGCATACTTTTGCTATTCCAGATAGTGAGGTGGGCAATGAAAACTGAAGTCATGACATTGGAGCAAGAGATTCATCCCAATTCTCAGGAATTATTTATGGGATTTATGAAGCTCGGTCTGATGGGGTTTGGCGGAGTGCTACCACTGGCGCATCGCATGATTGTGGATGATCGTAAATGGCTCAACATTGAAGAATTCACCCATTTACTTGGGGTGTGTCAACTGCTCCCTGGTGGCAATATCATCAATATGGCAGTGGCAATTGGCTACCAATTTCAAGGGGTTAAAGGAGCCATCAGTGCTGTGGTGGGTTTAATCTCCGCCCCGACTTTTATTGTGATTCTGCTGTATGAACTGTATGCGCAATTTCAGTCGATTCCGATGGTCAAACATATGCTTGAAGGTTTGGCAGCGGCAGCTGCGGGCCTGTTGTTTGCCATGGGTCTGAAAATGCTTCGCCCGATTATGAAACACTATATGACATGGTTCACCATCGCCCTAACCTTTGTGTTTATGCTGGTGATCAAAATCCCGTTACTGCTGACTCTATTCATATTATTTGCCATCAACATTGGTGTACTCAGTCTAAATAAAGGAGTAAACAACAGATGATTCTGATTGCTCTCGCTATCGTTTTTACTCAACTGTCTTTGCTGGCTTTTGGGGGTGGCAATGCTATTTTGCCTGAGATGCAGCATCAGGTGGTTGAAGTCCATCACTGGTTGACTGCCACTGAATTTAGCACCATGTTTGCCATGGCTCAGGCCGCACCCGGTCCAAACATGATGATCGTACCCTTGGTCGGTTGGCATGTAGCAGGTCCCGCAGGACTCTTGGTGACATCGCTGGCAAAATTTGGACCATCCTCAGTAATTACGGTATTTGCGCTGAAATTCTGGAATCAGTTTAAAGACCATCCTTTACGCGAACGTTTTGAAAAAGCCTTAAAACCCATTACGGTGGGTTTGGTGCTGGTCAGTGCGTGGATTATTGCCGATGCTTCGGCTCAAAATGTTTTACTGATCGCTATCGTTGTTATATCAACCATACTCAGTATGTTTAAAAAAGTGCATCCGCTATGGGTGATGTTATTTGGTGCAACCGCAGGGGTATGTTTTCTATAAACATAGCGTAATGAAAGAAACCCGCATTGTGCGGGTTTCTTCATTTTAAGTACTAGACACTATGTTAATTCAACTCACAGAGGACATCTACTTCCTTACAGATACGATTTAATCTTGTGCTAAATCTCGTTCCCGACAAGAGAGTTCATAATATTCCGCTTGCGGGCGACTTTTTAAGCTGTAGTCATAATAGTCAGTGGTTTCTTTATCTCTGGCTTGTAAAGAACACTGATGCTTTTTAGCAAATTGTTGTAATGCAGCCAAATCTGCAGTTTTGCTCAATACAGCACCCCAACCTTCACTGACACAACAACCCACATATTCAGACATATATTCATCTGACACAGCGACCACACTTTGCCCCATAAATTTGAGTGGCTTTTTGATACTAAATACATCGTTGTAGTCATAACGGGAAATTTCAGGCTTTTTGGCAATAAAACCGCCTGCCTTTAACGCTTTAAAAGTCGGAAAATCTTGTTTAGCCGTACCCATACCGCGATACGTGCTCATTTCCTCAGCCATAGCCATTGAAGAAAAGCCGATTGCGACCCACAACAAACTTTTTGAAACCCAATGCTTCACAGTCATCATTATTCTCTTTTGTTCTTGCTATACGGTAGCCCCGCATTTTAATACAGATTATTCTCAAAACAATTAACAACACCTATAACATTGAATATATTTAATTTTTATACATTTCAGACTTGTAATTAACTAAGACTAAAGACAACAAAGCACCGCTTAAATCAGTCATCTGGCTATGCTATGGTGAAGCTGAATGATTCCACACATAACAACACAGAGAGAAAAATCATGTCTAAACAAATTCTCATGCTGGTCGGTGACTATGCCGAAGATTACGAAACTATGGTGCCGTTTCAGTTTCTGACGGGACTGGGCTATAGCGTGCACGCGGTTTGTCCTGATAAAAAATCGGGGGACAGCATTGCCACAGCCATTCACGATTTTGAAGGCGAACAAACCTATAGCGAAAAGCGCGGGCATAACTTTGCCATTAACTATGATTTTAATGCCGTGAACACCGCAGACTATATCGGTCTGGTCATTCCAGGGGGACGTGCACCAGAATATTTACGTATGAATGCGCGCGTGATTGAAATTGTGCAAGAGTTTGATGCTGCGAAAAAACCAATTGCCGCTGTATGTCACGGTGCACAAATTCTGGCTGCAGCGAATGTACTGAATGGTCGCACCTGTTCTGCCTACCCTGCTTGTGCAGCCGAAGTAAAACTGGCGGGAGGTCACTATGCCGAAATTGCTGTGACTGAAGCGGTTACCGATGGTCATTTGGTGACTGCTCCTGCTTGGCCTGCGCATCCTGCTTGGATGGCACAGTATGTTAAAGCACTCGGAGCTAGCATTCAGATTTAAAAATTTGTGTTGAAGCCTTCCTGCTTGCGTTCCAGACAAAGCATTTGGAACGCAAGCCAGTCTTGATTTATTTCATCAAAGGCAATTGATGGTGGATAGTCGGAGATTTGTTCCAGTACCAATAAAAATAGCCACCCTGATTGAGCAATAAAGTATGTGTCTTTAAGACGGTTTGTTGTGCCTGTCCCCAGCACGCATGTGCTGAATTGCGATTATTGTGCAAATTAATATATTCCCGCTCTGAATGCGCAGGTTGAGGCGGTAAATACAGGGCTGAACCCACAGGAATCCACAAATCCGCCAAATAGATTTTCTTACGCTTCGGCCAATAACGCGCCACGCTAATCACCAAAGGCAAGCTTTCATCCGTTGAAGCAAAGATATGGGGAAAATCATGATGTTCCAGATCGGTGCAGATAGAAGGAAATAAAGTTTTGCCACTGCCCGCAGC
The DNA here is from genome assembly GCF_009939195.1 of Acinetobacter kanungonis. GTDB lineage: Bacteria > Pseudomonadota > Gammaproteobacteria > Pseudomonadales > Moraxellaceae > Acinetobacter > Acinetobacter kanungonis. The sequence continues at coordinate 878,470 of NZ_JAACKC010000001.1, forward strand.
TTTGCCTGCATCCAGATAAGGACACCAGTAACTTGCCCACATGCCGTAGTCATATTCAATCTGCGACAGTGTGGTGACTGGACTTTGAATTTGAATGGCTTGACCCGCTTCGACCAAAGTAAAGCCAAAAGCGGCCGCATTTTCTCGGGTTGCCCATAAAGCCTCAAACTCAAACTGGGTACCTTCAAATTCCAGTTGTGTTTCTAGACCATAAGGTGCTGTGTCTTTGCTGCCTAAAGAGCGTGGAACGCGGTACTCTTTGCCTTTATTTTTCTGACTTTCAGGTGCCAAGCTTAAGGGTTTGACCTTATCTGGCAAAGTGGTGAGATAGCTTGGTCGACCTGCATCATTATAAAAATAAGGAGTGAGCTGAATATCAACCTCATATTCTCTCACCTCCCGATCCAATAAAGGGGCTTCAAAGTAAACACCATTATCCGAACTGTTACACATCCCATGTTCCTATTGATTGGTTCTCATACCGTGACCACACCAGTTGCATCCTCTCTCCCATCAAGCCATTGTTTATTGCCCCTGTTTTAACATGCGTTTTGCTCCCGCATGGTTATAGTTGCTGGCAAGGTTCTGCAAAATTTTATTGGCTTGACCCTTAGGATTGGAAAAACGGCTACTGTAAGCAGGCACACTGGTCAAACAGCGTGCAACGAGCATGCCTGAATCTGTATAGACATTGGCATTGGTGCCTGCCAATTTGCCGAAGTTATAGGCACGTTGGGCATTGTTACAAGCGTTTAATTTGTTGGTGCCTTTATTCAGATCACGGCGAGCTGCCACATAGGCTTTTAATTGCTGCTGCTGAGGTGTTTCAACCACAGGGGCCGAAGCAGTTTGTGCTACTTCTGCTGCGGGCTTATTGTCTTTCTTCTTCTCGGCTTCTTTTTTATCTGTGTCTTTACTGCTTTCTGCTTTGTTCGACTTGGTTGAAGTTGCAGTCTTTGTCGACTTTTTCTCCGAAGCTGCAAATCCACCATTTTTATAGAATTGCTTGGCTTCATCTGCACTTAAAACACGGGTCTGTAAACTCACCGTACGTGCCTTTGCATTTGAATCCAATTTACCTTCTGCTGTCGGCTCAATCGAAACAATCCAGCGTTCATCCGCCATTACACACTGATATGCTCCGACCCCTTGCTTGACTTGGCTGTTGGCATTCAGGCGCTTTTTCTGCACCTGATCTTTCACCAGTTGCAGATTACTTTTGTACAGCAAGGCAAATTTTCCGCCTTTGGCGTGACAATAGTTGCCTAAATACTTGCGTGGATATAAGGCTTGGGTTTCGCTTGAGTTTTGTTGTTGCCCCCAATCATAGACATATTCTTTCGCACCGCCATTCGCAGCGTTCAAGTTTTTTTGGTCAATTAACGCTTGTGCAGAGGCATAATTATTATTGGAATCTGAACTAAAACCACCCAAATGATTACAGCCTTGCAAAGCAAATCCCAGCGCCCCGATAAAAATGAATTTTTTTAAATTCACGTCGTCGTTCTCAATAATTATTTTATTGTTTAAAAATATCGCATATTACATAAAATAACAAACCATAGCTTATTGATTTTATTATTCATTTTTATATTTTTATTGAAAGCTTGATCAAACTTACCCAATTAAATGCCAAACATTTTTTCTTTTTAGAGTTTTGCTTGTTTCAATTAACACAAATAAAGAATGAGGAACAACGCCCCATTCTTAACGCTCAAGCATGAATAGTCGTAACATTACTTCACGTCAGCCTCAATTTTGTCTAAATTCCAAACTCCACCTGCGGCCAAGCCTCGACACATGCCTGTCCAACGATCCATGGTTTGCACAAATTGCTGACCATTCCACACCCATTCGGCAATAGCCCAGCAATCTCCAATACCACGTCCTTTTTGTCCACTCACAATCCGCCCTTCGGAAAAGTCAGAAGCCGTTTCCGTGACAAAAGTTGCAGGACCTTTCAGTGAAGCATCTAGTACCCACATGCCATAACCTTCATTATAGGCAGCGCGCCAGCACAGCGTTGAGGCTAAAACTTTTTGTCCACTTAATTTATACAGTTGAATCGGTTGTGGCTCTGCCCCGTCTCCCGAATAAACGCCCTCGCAAAATCCTTCTGGAACTTCTTCTCCTTTGGGTTGTGCCGAAATCAGGGTCTTATACAATGCTTGATATTGGCGATGCTGAGGTTCTAATGTGAGATAAGGTAAATTGGCTGTTTTCACCTGTTTGACTTGTAACTTCGGCGTCGCTGCATGGACTTGGGCTTCACTGTTCTGCCCTTTTTGAATTAAAGCGCCAACGGTATTGACCCGCTTCTGAACATCATCCATTTTGAGCAAAACTGCAGTCATTCCTACATCAGAAATTTGCCAAGACAAGTTCTGAGTCTTAAATTCTATTTTGGCACTATGCACTGCCAGTTGAAGCAAGGCATTCACTTGTGAAGCGGATAACTTCCCCGTCACAGGGAATTCATGACTGTCGACCTTGACCAGTCCTAAATCACGACCATTCAGATAAAAATGAATATTTTTAGCGGCTTGTTGCGCTAAGCTGTCCTGCTCAAAACTAGCGAGAGCAAATTCTGCCCGAACAGGTTGTTTCGCTCCGGCCTGACGCGTCAAAAGAAGAGATGCGGGTTCTAACTCACCATCTTCATCATTTTGATAACCTGCTGCACGGCAAGTCCCCGTATTACTACAGTAAAGTTCCCAGTCTTCATGCGCAAAGGACATGCCTTTCATTTCCTGTGCCCATAGCGTTGTACTGATTGCAGAGATACAGCCTATTGAAAGTAAAGCAAAAATAGATTTCATAAGGAATACGCTGTTATTTATTGTCATCGTGATGCTTCAGTTTAATGCTATTCCCTATTTTTGCCAGTTCAGCGCTCTAGCTTACATAAAAAAAACCTGCATGTCGCAGGTTTTAAATTTAGAAGAATCCGTCCTTTATTCATCCAGAATAGATTCAAAGGCTTTTAAACGCTTGTAAATCGACAACAGTTCAATAATGGTTTTCCACGACATGATCAAATATTGAAATGATTCACGGACTTTATCAAACACGTTCCCAATCTGGTTGACCAGACCTAAGGTCATTTTTCCCGCGGCAATCGATGGGAACAGCACCACCAAGCTATACAGGATATCCAGTTGGCGGTACCACGTAGCAACCAAGTTAAAATAGGCATAATGAAAATAAAGACGGAAATAGTTTTTGCGTACTCGGCTAAACAATTCGGTAAGGGTCGCAGGTTGTGCTCGATCTGCATGATCTTCCCCATAGACCAGCTCTTTACGGTATGCAGCTTCGACTTTTTGATTGTTAAATTCCAAACCTGGCAATTTACTGCCGACCACCATCAACAACACGGTTCCAAAAATTGCCCAAATAATCGAAGCCCAAACCAGTGAATGTTGGATTTCACCGACAATAGGTAACACAGGCACATGTTTAGACAGATCAAATAGAATGGGCAAGAACGCCACTAACACCATAATGGCTTTAATCAGTTCGACACCCAAATCTTCCATAATGGTTGCGAAGCGCATGGTATCTTCCTGCACACGCTGTGATGCACCTTCAATACGACGTAACTGTTCCCAACGCTCGGTGTAGTATTCATTCATGGCCGTGCGCCAGCGGAATACATAATGGCTGGTAAAAAAGGCATTTACCACCGCAAAAGTCACAGCAACCATGGCGATATAAAGGAAGGTTAAAGTTCCCGTATACAGATCTTTAATATCCCCGCCTTTACCCAACATATTCTGGATTAAATCCCAGAAGGGTCCATACCACGCATTAATCGCTACGCTGACCTGTACGCCAAACCAGATGTTAAATAAAATGAATGCGGAACCCCAAATTGACCAACGCTGCCACTTGTTATCTGAAAAAAATCTCCAAAATGCAGCAAACAAGGCCGTTGAAATAAAGAACCAAAGGTAGAACCATAAGAAGGATGCTGACCAGAAACGGCTCACTCCAATTGGCAGTTCAGCACTTGCATATCCCTGTGGCCATCCAATGGCACTTCCCCATGTATTTCCACCTGTATACCACAGGGCTACATTGATCACCGACCAGATCAGTACGGAAATAAAAAACCATTTGGGATTTGGAAAAAATGATTTAAACATCGAACCCGAAAATCCTTGAGTTATTGGAATGAATATCCTTGGAATACTAATCCTAATTCTGTAATTTCTGGTACGAAGTTTTGCATAAATTTGTACTTTTTTCTTTTTGAATCACTCACTTATGTAAATAATTCTCATTTATATATTATTTTAGTTGATCTATCTCGTAATTTTTCCAAACCTAGTCAGTTTTCCACTTGCGGTTCGGTTTTCTTCTCACACTTCAGCTTACTTTACATAATTGTTCTATTCCTTTTCATCATCCAACCTTATATTTCTGGTTTATTGCACTTTTTTTGAAAAATTAAGCTTTACTGAGACCCAATTTAAGTCATTTAGAAAATCGCTTTTACTCTCCCCTGTGATCAGCGATTACTTGACTTATTTCACACTTCAGATGAAGAGCGATAAATATTTCAAATCAACAATGCTACACTGTTGCCATAAATTTAACCCCATGCATAAGGAGAATAATATGGAATCTTTTGTCATCGAACTGATCAAACCGATTACCCTCGAGAAAGAAAATTTTGCACCAAAAGTCTTTGAAGAAGGGACTGTACTCAAAGTTTTACTTAAAACACCCAATTCACTCTTGGTAAGTGATGATGCCAAATTTAGTTTTACTGTCGATCTCAGTGCTGAAGATGTGACTTGGCGTAAGCTCTAAGGTTCCAAATTCTCTATTCTCAGTTTTACAAATCCCACGAATACACACTCCATATCTTCTATATGGAGTTCTACTTCAAGTCCGCAGTGACGTGGTAAACCATCAAACCGCTGTTTCATCCGAATACACAAATACAAAGAATTATTTCTGGCAAAACCACTTTGTGATATTTACATTCAAACAATTCAACTTATGATGTAAATGTTTCTCTACCCTACGCACAGACGGAATTGTGTGGACACCCCATAAGGTTTTTAACGATGAAAAAAATAATTCTTGCCAGCCTGATTGCCATTTCGACACAGTTTGCTTTTGCAGAAAATAAAGCGCCAACCGCTGATCCTGCCTTTGCCGAAGTCGAAGCCATGGTGAAAGCCAATAACATGACAGGTGCCTATCAAGCACTGGAAAAACTGGGTAAGGCGGGCAATGCTCAAGCCTTGTATAATTTGGGTTATTTAACCCAGACAGGACAAGGGGCACCCAAAGATGAAAAGAAAGCCATTCAACTGTATGAACAATCTGCCAGCAAAGGCTATCCAGTCGCAGACTATGTCTTGGGTAAAAACTATCTTGCAGGTTCACTGGGTGTAAAACAGGACACTGCCAAAGCGAAACAATATTTTGAGAAAGCCTCTGCCAAAGGCTTCAGTGATGCGACGGTCGATCTTGCCGTGTTACTGTTTTCAGAAAACAATCCCGCATCGGATAAATTGGCACTACAAAAACTGGATCCTTTAATCAAAAAAGGGAATTTCCAAGCCATTCATGCCAAAGCCTTATATGACATCAGTACGGGTTTCAAAAATAAAGATGAAGCGCCCATCAAGCAAGGTTTAGCCAGCATTCAAAGCTTGGCACAAAAAGGCTATATCCCTGCCTTAATGGCGGTGGGCAACATGTTTACCAATGGCAATATCGTGCCGCAGAACCTGCCTGAAGCGAAAAAAATCTTCTCTGCACTCGCGAAAGAAAATGTACCACAAGCGCAAGAATCATTAGCCGTGGTTGAAAAAATGATGGCTGAACAAGCCAAAGCTCCTGCAACTACAGCAACCAAAGCTGCGAAAAAGAGCTAATTGATTTAAATAGCTGATCAACAGCAAAAGAATGCCCATCTAAAATGATGGGCATTCTTTTTATCTAAATATCAATGAACCTATCCCCACCATAAAGCAATCAGCCCACTAATAACCCCAAAACCCAAAACAGTACTCAGCATGAGTGGCGTCAAAGCTTTTTCATTCAGTCCATAAGTTTGACCAAAAATTCCAAAGGCAATCGGCATCGGTAAAGCTGCCAGTAAAGTGCCTGCATACAACATTTCTTGACTGACATTCGGCAACACTGAAAACAGCCCAAAGATGATTAACGGCATCAACACAATTTTAAACGACACCAAAATCAGACTTTGAATATCAACCGCTTTAAGACCGATGCCGACCAAACTGCCACCAATTACAAATAAAGCCAGTGGCGATGCGGTTTTCCCCAGCATTGCTAAAATCTGATCCATTACATTTGGTAGTTTCAACCCCAGTAGCACACAACCCATCCCCAGAATAATCGCCAGAATCACTGGGTTTTTCAGCAGATTCTTTAGGGTAGAAACAACCACCTGTTTCAAACTGCCCTGTTGCAAGCCTGCCTCGGCTATCATCAACACCAATGCCACAATCAACAAATTTTCAATAATTAAGGTCAGTGAAATATAGATAGCCGCATGTTGACCAATCAACATGGTCAAAATTGCGGTGCCAATGAAGCCCGTATTCGACATCGATGCCCCCATCGCCATGACCGCCGAAGCAGTTAAGCGATGTTGAAAATATTGCCGATACAAAACAAAGGCCGCTACGAACAGCAGCAAGGAACCACCACCATAGGCAATGAAATAACTCGGATGCCAAATTTCATGCAGGTTACGGCTTGCCAAGGCATGTAATAAAAAGGCAGGTAATGCAATTTTAATCACGAAGGCACTTAGGGCTTTAATCTGCTCAGCTAAAATTAATCCGCCTTTGACACAAGCAAAACCCAACATCACCAATAAGATGATGGGCAAAATTGTACTTAAGACCATGCTGGTGCTCCATGCCGCTGACGTTTCAAAATCGCTCCCTAGGTTGTCTTGCAAATGTAGCCATTACTGCACGTTTCCCAACTTAATTTTTAAGTCCAATTGAGGTGTTCTTCTGGTTTAAGCCGAAAAAGGCTGAAACAGTTGCTTTACCCCATGCGGTTGGCAGCGTAAATATTGAGGAGCAATTTCCATGATTTCACCCAATTCGGCTGCTGCATGCCAAGGCCAGCGTGGGTCATACAGCATTGCACGTGCCAGACCAATCGCATCGGCTTGTTGTTGTTGCAACACTTGCTCTGCCTGTTGTGCTTCGGTAATCAATCCCACAGCAATCACTGGAATATCAAGCGCCTGCTTCACCGCTTGTGCAAAAGGCACCTGGTAATTAGCACCAATCTGGATTGCTTGTTCAACATGTAAGCCACCACTCGACACATGAATATAAGCAGCGCCCAGTTGTTGCAGACGTTTAGACAATTCCACTGATTCCTCAACTGTCCAACCACCATCAAACCAGTCTTGCGCCGAAAGACGTACACCAATTGGATAACCCTCTGGAACTGCGGCTTGCATGGCCTGAAAGGTTTCCAAAGTCATACGAATTCGGTTTTCAAAGTCACCGCCATATTCATCCTGACGCTGATTCGCGAGTGGGGACATAAACTGATGCAGTAAATAACCATGTGCTGCATGTAGCTCAATCAAGGCAAAGCCTGCATCGGCTGCACGAACAGCGGCCTGAGCAAAGTCCTGCTGCACCTGTTTCAGTTCCGCAATGGTCAGTGCATGCGGAGGCAAATCCTTGGGATTAAAGGCAATATCACTGGCAGAAACCGTTTGCCAGCCATGCTGATCTTCAGGTGGAATTTGACCTCTGCCTAACCAAGGTTTATCGGTTGAAGCTTTACGACCTGCGTGCGCCAATTGAATCGCAAAAGGCATGGGCGAAATGGAGCGGACTTTTTCTAATAACGCACGCATCTGATCACGTTGCTGATCATTCCAAAGCCCTAAATCTGCAAAGCTAATTCGCCCTTCTGGCTGCACAGCCGTGGCTTCAACAATGCACAAACCTGCCCCCGAGAGCGCATAGTTAGCCCATTGTTGTTCATGCCAATAGCTTAATTCACCCTGATCATTGGCTGAATATTGACACATCGGCGCAATAACGATGCGATTTTGCACTTGAAGTGATCCATACTGAATGGGCTGAAATAAGCGTGACATGCAAGGCCTCTTCATTCTAATTTTCGTGACTTATCACGTTATACAGATTCTTCCGAGGCTGCAAATACTCTTTTCATCTATTGTTTGAGTTTCATGCTCAAAAGAAATTGAGCGAATTTGGAAAAAACTTGCATTCCCGCGCATTCAGCCCGATATTAGCCATGTTGTTTCCGAGCTGTCATTAAAAACCTATGCCTGAATTACCCGAAGTTGAAACCACCAAAACCAGTTTACTGCCTTTGATTGGGCAACAGGTAAAATCCGTAACGGTGCATGAATCACGCTTACGCTGGCCCATTCCAGAAGATCTGCAACGCCTTCAGGGACAAAAACTGCTAAAACTCACCCGTCGCTCCAAGTATATTTTGGCGGAGTTTGAACGTGATCGCATGCTTTGGCATTTAGGTATGTCAGGCAGTTTTCGCCTATGTGAAGCCCATGAGGACAAACGCAAACATGATCATTTGATCATTCAGTTTGATGACATGCAATTACGTTACCACGACCCGCGCCGCTTCGGCTGTATTCTGTGGTGGGATGCGGAGACTGAATCCAAACTTCTAGCTCCTCTAGGACCCGAACCTTTAAGCGATGCTTTTAATGCTGAATATTTAATGCAAAAACTGAAAAATAAGCAGTTCGGCATAAAAGTTGCAGTAATGGATAATCATGTTGTGGTTGGTGTGGGGAATATCTACGCAACAGAAAGTTTGTTTAATCTAGGCATACATCCAGCGCAACCAGCATCCAGTTTAACGCCCCATCAGGTTGAGAAACTGGTGTTGGAAATCAAACGCATTTTAAAACAAGCGATTGATCTTGGTGGTTCAACCTTACGTGACTACACGAATGCCATGGGAGAAAACGGTTATTTCCAGCAAACCTTACTTGCCTATGGACGTGCTGGTGAAATGTGTGTGAACTGTGAAACAACACTGGAAAATTTGAAACTGGGACAACGTGCCAGTGTCTTTTGTCCCCAATGCCAACCCTTGAAAAAAGTCTCTACAACTGCATCGATCAAGCGAGGTAAGATCAAATGAAAACAGCCATTGTTCGACATATTCTGGTCAAAGATAAAGATTTAGCCGACCAATTAAAAAAGAAGATACTTGATGGTGCCGATTTTGCCAAAATTGCCAAGCAATATTCAACCTGTAACTCAGGCAAACGTGGCGGTGAACTGGGTGAGGTCAAAAAAGGACAATTGGTGCCTGTGATTGATAAGCTGGTCTTTACTGGCGCAGAAAATGTGCTGCATGGCCCGATCAAAAGCCAATTTGGCTTTCATCTGGTTGAAATAAAATTCCGCATGGCTTTCTAAAAAACGTTATGGAATGAGAAGTACCTACTCCACATTTTAGGTACTTCCCTGCGTGATTCGGGTTCAATCGACCTTCATCTGATAAACCCAAGCTGTGCTTGGTTCACCTGATTCCAACTCTACTGGTACGCAGACGCGCTCATATTGCATACCTTCAAACTCATCCAAAGCATCCCAATGATCTGACAATTTGTCTGAAATAAAGAGATAGCCCTCGACTTTCGGTGCATGCTGATCCAGCACAATAGCAAACAGCCCTTTGTCTGGTCCCCAGTCCAAAATATGCACTACACCATTGACATATGCTTTCTGCCAAGTGCCACCAATACGTTCCAAAAGATGCGCATTTTCATGATTGGGACGTAAGGTTCCATAGACAAACAATTGATTCATCAGAAATTCATCTTCAATTTAATAATCTGAACAAATCTTAATGGGGATACAGCATAAAAACCAGCGCCCCCCCCCAATTCAGGGCGAAAAAAAACGGCAACTTAAATTGCCGTTTCGGAAGATCAATTCATTAAGATTTATGTCTTAATTCATCACGGATTTCACGTAACAATTGAATATCTTCAGGAGTTGGTGCTGGTTCTGGCGCAGCTTCTTCTTGCTTACGACGCATACGATTGATCATTTTCACCATTAAAAATACTACCCATGCCAAGATGATGAAGTTAATTAAAATAGTGAGGAAGTTACCATAAGTCAGAACATTCACACCGGCTTTGGTCAGTTCATCTAAGGATTGTAGGTTATTCGGATTATCCCCCAAAACCAAGAATTTTTGCGTGAAATCTACACCGCCACCTGTAATGACCGTGATTAAAGGCATGATGATGTCTTTCACCAATGAATCAACAATCTTACCAAATGCCCCACCAATGATGACACCGACAGCCAAATCAATCATGTTGCCTTTTACCGCAAATTCGCGGAATTCTTGAATAATGCTCATTTAAATCTCCAGTTCTTTTTTGACTTTCATTTATGTGACGAAGTATACATTATTGAAATCTAACTATTTCCATCTAATTTACTTGGTTTTGTAAATTGTCTACAACGCTTTGTTGAATAACTTATACAAAAAAACCGCTGATCGAAATCAGCGGTTTTTTATCATCCGAAAATAAGAATAACTTATTTGTTACGCTTACGTTCGTTTTCAGTCAACCAGCGCTTACGGATACGGATTGACTTAGGTGTTACTTCAACTAATTCATCATCTTCAATGAACTCAAGCGCTTGTTCTAGCGTGTATTCAACCGCAGGAACAAGAGTCAACGCATCATCCGTACCAGAAGCACGTACGTTAGTTAACTGTTTTGCTTTAGTTGGGTTAACCACCATATCGTCTGAACGTGAGTTAATACCTACGATCATACCTTCGTAAACTTCTAACTGTGGTTTAGCGAATAGACGACCACGGTCTTGTAAGCTGAACAATGCATAGCCCAAGCAAGTACCTTGAACCATAGAAATCAATACACCGTTTTGACGCTTCGCAACAGTACCTTGTTTCATTGGACCGTAGTGAGAGAAGCTTGAAGTCATGATCCCTGTACCAGAAGTCATGGTCAAGAATTCAGAACGGAAACCAATTAAGCCACGTGAAGGAACAGTTGCTTCAATACGGATACGACCTTTGCCGTCAACTTCCATATTGGTCATTTCGCCTTTACGGTTACCCATTTGTTCCATTACAGCGCCTTGGTGCTGTTCTTCAACGTCAAATGTTACGTTTTCGTATGGTTCTTGCTTTTCGCCATCAACTTCTTTCAAGATTACTTGTGGACGTGATACGCCCATTTCGAAACCTTCACGGCGCATGTTTTCAATTAAAACTGAAAGGTGAAGTTCACCACGGCCAGAAACTTTGAAACGGTCTGGACTGTCAGTGTCTTCTACACGTAATGCTACGTTATGAATTAATTCGCGGTCTAAACGTTCACGAATGTTACGTGAAGTTACGAATTTACCTTCTTTACCAGCAAACGGTGAGTTGTTTACTTGGAAAGTCATGGTCACTGTAGGTTCGTCTACAGACAATGGTGGTAAAGCTTCAACATTTTTCGGATCACAAATCGTGTCAGAAATATGAAGTTCATCAATACCTGTGATACATACGATATCGCCTGCTTGAGCAGAATCAACATCAATACGCTCTAAACCGTGGTAACCCATGATTTTTAAGATACGGCCGTTACGCGTCTTACCGTCTTTATCAATCACAGTTACAGGTGTATTAAGTTTTACAGAACCGCGTTGAATACGACCAACACCGATAACACCTACGAAGCTGTTATAGTCAAGTGAAGAAATCTGCATTTGGAATGGACCATCAACATCAACTGCTGGTGGTTCAACAATATCAACGATGGTTTGGAACAATGGCGTCATGTCTTCAGCCAATTCCTCTGGAGAAGGACCAGCAACACCACGTAGACCAGATGCATAAACAACTGGGAAGTCTAGCTGTTCGTCAGTACCGCCAAGGTTGTCAAACAAATCAAATACTTGGTCGATTACCCAGTCTGGACGCGCGCTTGGCTTGTCGACTTTATTGATAATTACGATTGGCTTCAAACCACGCGCGAACGCTTTTTGCGTTACGAAACGAGTTTGCGGCATTGGACCTTCTTGAGAGTCAACAAGAAGAAGTACGCAGTCAACCATCGACATTACACGTTCAACTTCACCACCGAAGTCGGCGTGTCCCGGGGTGTCGACGATGTTAATACGATACTCAGTATTCGTACGTGCATCTAACCATTTGATTGCAGTGTTTTTTGCAAGAATGGTAATACCACGTTCACTTTCAATAGCGCCCGAATCCATGACACGCTCAATCTCACCTGCGCGATCACCAAGAGCACCTGATTGTTGAAGTAATTTATCGACAAGTGTGGTTTTACCGTGGTCGACGTGGGCAATAATTGCAATATTGCGGAGATTTTTGATATCTGACATAGAATTCGATAAGCCTAAAACTTGAGGGCAAATTATACAGAAAAATTATAGATTTTAGTAGTGACAGTTTATTGACAAGCTCATTTTTTTTAACGACTGATCGGCATTTTGTTTTGTAAAGCTGTGTATCTCGATTAGAATAGCGCCATCTTGCTAACGCCTTTTGACATATGTCTGATCAAAATCTCTCTCCCAATCAACCAGATCAGCTCGATTTGGTGTACGGTTTAAATGACCGCCCACAACCTTTTATTGCCTTCCTTGCAGCCTTCCAACATTTACTTGCGATTATTGTCCCAATTGTTACACCTGGCTTACTGATCTGTTTAGCTTTAGGTGTTTCAAAACAAGACACCAACATGATTTTATCCATGTCTTTGGTGATTTCGGGCATCGCGACCTTTTTACAATGTAAAAAAGTTGGACCCTTTGGCGCGGGCTTATTAATTGTTCAAGGCACCAGCTTTAACTTTATTGGCCCAATCATTGGGATTGGTTCAGCCATGGTGGCTGCGGGGACACCTGTAGAATCCGTCATGGCCGCGATTTTTGGTGTGGTGATTGCGGGTTCATTCATTGAGATGGGGGTGTCACGTATTTTACCTTGGATCAAAATGCTGATTACCCCATTGGTCACAGGTATTGTGGTGCTGTTGATTGGTCTGACTTTAATTAAGGAAGGTTTAATCAGCATGGGTGGTGGCTATCAAGCCATGTCGAACAATACGTTTGCCAATAGCGACAACTTAATTATGTCGTGTACAGTGCTCGGCTTGATTATCTTGTTGAACCGTATCCGCATTACTTGGGTGAAAAGTTCAGCGATCCTGATTGCATTGGTGGTGGGATATGCCCTTGCTGGCTTTATGGGTCATCTGGATTTTTCTGGTCTTAAAGATGCTCCTTTAATCCAAGTTCCGACACCGATGCACTTTGGACTCAGCTTCTCTTGGAGTCTGTTTATTCCAATGGCCTTTATATACCTCGTGACTTCTTTAGAAGCGATTGGTGATATCACGGCAACCTCGAAGCTTTCCAACCAGCCAGTCGATGGCGAAACTTGGATGCAACGCATTAAAGGCGGTGTCTTGGTCAATGGTGCAAACTCTTTCCTTGCGGGTATTTTCAACACCTTCCCAAGCTCTGTCTTTGCACAAAACAATGGTGTGATTCAATTGACTGGTGTTGCCAGCCGTTATGTCGGGATTTGGATTGCGGCCCTATTGGTGATTTTAGGCTTATTGCCAGCCGTTGCAGGCGTGATTCAAGCTGTTCCGCAAGCCGTACTCGGTGGTGCAGTAATGGTCATGTTCGGTGCCGTGGCTGCCTCGGGGATTAACATTCTTGCAGGCGTTCATTTGGATCGTCGTGCGCTACTGATTATTGCCATCTCATTGGCACTGGGTCTAGGTGTTGCGCAAGTGCCACAAATTTTGGAACATCTTCCAGAACTTTTCCGTAACATCTTTAGTTCAGGTGTCGCGACGGGTGGTATTGCCGCACTGGTTTTAAATATTGTGCTTCCTGAAACGAAGAAATAAAATTTAATCCGTATTTAAACACTGCCCAGCTTTGTCTGGGCAGTGTTTTTCAATGGAGCATTCCTTTATGGATCCACGTAGTGAAGTCGTTATTCGACAACAAGATCAACTCAAAGGACGCGTGCTGTTTATCCATGCGCCTCACGATCAACTATTAAAAGAACTAGACAGCAATATTGAAGCATCCATCTGGACGTGGAATTATGCCGATTATCAAGGCTTCCTTAAAATGGGCTTAGACGCTCATTTTGGTGTCCATTTTCCAGCAAAAACCGTAGATCAGGTGGTTATTTTTGTTCCTAAGTCTAAGGAATTGTTGAATTACATCCTACATGTTGCCGTCAGCCATCTAGCTATTGGTCAGCAAGTGTTTCTGGTGGGCGAGAAAAAAGGCGGTGTAGAGCGCGCTGCTAAACAATTACTGCCTTTTGGTAAAGCCATAAAACTGGACAGTGCACGACATTGTCAATTCTGGCAACTGCAACTGAATAAAACTGAACAACTGAAACCCCTAGAAGCTTGGGTTAAATCTTATGAAATTCAATTAGATGATCAGAAGATAAAAATCTGCGCCCTGCCTGGCGTGTTTAGTCAAACTAAACTCGATGTCGGCACAGCCGTACTTTTGCCTTACCTAAAACAGGTAAAATCGGGTACACTCGCCGACTTTGGTTGTGGGGCTGGGGTGATTAGCTGCTATTTAGCCAAGCTCAATCCTGCACATTCAATCATTGCGATGGATGTCGATGCCTTTGCATTGCACTCCACACAACTGAGTTTTGAACGTAATTCAATTCCTGCTTCACAACTCCAGATTCAGGCTGTAACCAGTTTTAGTGATGCCCCATTCAACTTGGATGCGATTGTGAGCAACCCTCCTTTCCATCAAGGTATTCACACCAATTACGATGCCAGTGAAGGCTTATGTCATGAAGCCAAACAACATCTGAACTCGGGCGGTGAACTTTGGATTGTGGCGAACCGTTTTTTAAATTATCCAATTTTGATTGAACAGCATTTTGGTCAATGTACTGTAAAAGCTGATCAACAAGGCTTTAAGGTGCTTTATGCCTGTGCGAAATAATGTGAATAAGGAAAACCATGAGCGAGATTGATCAATCTACCCATCTAAAGCGAAAGCTTGGGGCACGCCATCTGAATATGATTGCGATTGGTGGTTCCATTGGTACAGGTCTATTCCTTGCATCAGGAGCAACTATTGCAAATGCAGGTCCAGGTGGGGCTTTGCTAGCCTATGCTTTAATTGGGGTCATGATTTACTTCTTGATGACCAGTTTAGGTGAACTAGCTACGCATAACCCTACGTCTGGTGCTTTCTTCACCTACGGCAGTAAGTATGTTGAAGGTGGCTTTGGTTTTGCACTGGGCTGGAACTACTGGTACAACTGGGCAATTACCGTTGCATTTGAATTGGTTGCGGTACAGTTCATCATGAAATTCTGGTTCCCTGACATCCCAGGGTTTTACTGGAGTGCAATCTTCCTTGCAATTATCTTTGCCATTAACGCCATGACCGTAAAAGGTTTTGGTGAAAGTGAATTCTTATTCTCCTTGGTTAAAGTGATTGCGATTATCGCCTTCATCATCATTGGTCTTGCCATGATTGTAAAAATCATGCTAACACCAAATATGGTGACCTTTGGCAACTGGACCAAAGGTGAAGCACCTTTTGTTGGGGGCTTACAAGCCATGATTGGGGTTGCCATGATTGCAGGATTCTCCTTCCAAGGCACTGAAATGGTTGGTGTTGCCGCTGGTGAATCCAAAGATCCGAAAAAGACCATCCCTGTCGCGATCAAACAGATCTTCTGGCGTATCTTGTTATTTTATATCGTGTGTATTTTCATCATCGGTACGCTGATTGCCTATGATGATCCACGTTTATTACAAGCAGCATCGAGTGAAAACATTACCCTTTCACCATTCACCTTGCTCTATGAAAAAGCTGGTTTTGCTTTCGCAGCAGGCTTAATGAATGCGGTAATTTTGACTGCGATTCTTTCTGCGGGTAACTCAGGCATGTATACCTCAACCCGTATGCTGTTTAACATGGCGCGTCATGGCAGTGCACCTGCTTGGTTTGGCAAACTGGATCCACGCGGTGTTCCAATGAATGCCTTATATGCCACTACAGCAATTGCTGCGCTGTGCTTCCTGACCACCTTTATTGGTGAAGAACAAGTTTTCAACTGGTTACTCAACATGTCAGGGATGTGTGGTTTTATCGTTTGGCTGGGAATAGCTGTTTCACACTATCGCTTCCGTAAAGGGTATATCGCTCAAGGACATAAATTGGAAAACTTGGCTTACACAGCCAAATTCTTCCCTTTTGCACCATGGTTTGCCTTTATCCTCTGTTCAATTGTAGTCCTAGGTCAGAATTACCAAGCGGTACTTGCGGGTGAGTGGTTATCAGTTTTATCAACCTATATCGGTATTTTCTTATTCTTGGTAATTTGGCTCGGTTATAAATGGAAATATAAAACCAAGTTAATTTCTTACAAAGAAATGGATGTAACCCCAATGAACATTGATCGTGAAGATTAACAGTTCAAGCGATTAAACAGCCTACGGGCTGTTTTTTTATTGCCCGATTCATGCCTATTTTAAAATGATGAAAAGACTCTATTATAAAGATGATTGGAGTTCCCTGTTTTTTAGCATAAATCCAAGCTTTGCTAATCAAAATGAGGCTCAAACTAAAAAGCCCCAACATCCTGTTGGGGCTTTTTTAGATCTTGCTGCGGCATAACTCCTGTCGTACCGTATTGCATCCATTCACCACTATTATTGTTATTCTAAGGAAACATCCTGTTCCTGATGAGTTCAGTATAGAAAGAATCAAAGGGATTACCTAGACGTTAAAAGGCGCAAATCCTGTCAGCCAAAACCTACAAACGCCCCTCACGATTTTATTTTGAATAGTCACGCGCACCAAATAATGCTGTGCCAATCCGCACCATGGTCGAACCTGCTGCAATCGCAGCATTCAGATCAGCCGACATCCCCATACTTAAAGCATCCCAATCTTGAGGATGTGCATGCTGTGCTTTGACTTGATCAAACAACTTTCTTGCCTCCATCAAGGCTGCGGTATTGTTTGGTGCTGGAATCACCATAATGCCACGCAATCTCAAATGAGGAAGCTGACTGATTTGACTAACCAACTGCGCAACTTCTTCTGGCTGACATCCGTCTTTGGTATCTTGTCCATCAATATTCACTTGTAGACAAATATTTAAAGGCGGCTGTGTCGCTAATCGCTGACCCGATAATCGTTCTGCAATAATCAAACGATCCACGCCATGCACCCAAGCAAATTTTTCCGCCAAGAGCTTGGTTTTATTCCGTTGAACATGCCCAATAAAATGCCACTCTATGTCTAAATCCGACAATGCTTCAATCTTTTCCAGTGCCTCTTGCAGATAATTTTCTCCAAATGCACGCTGCCCTGTTGCATACATCTCACGCAATGCTTCACTTGGATGAGTTTTTGAAACCGCAAGTAATTGCACCGTTTCAGCCTCACGTCCAGCACCTGAACAAGCAGCCTCTATTTGCTCTAAAACCTGATTTCGTGACTCTTTCAAACTATTCATTGACGATCTTCTCATTTCATTCATCTTTTTTTACGTTCCAGCAACTCTAACTGTTGGTTAAGCAGCAGGAAAGCCTTATTATTCTATCAAAATAATTAAGATTTATATGATCTCGGGGAATTCATGGATATTACAGAATTATTGGCTTTTTCGGCAAAAAACGGGGCTTCCGACTTACACTTATCTGCGGGTATGCCTCCAATGATTCGCGTAGACGGTGAAGTAAGACGTATCAACCTACCTGCATTAGAACATAAAGAAGTACACAAACTGGTGTACGACATTATGAATGACAAACAGCGTCGCGATTATGAAGAACAACTGGAAACCGACTTTTCTTTTGAAGTTCCTGGGGTTGCCCGTTTCCGTGTGAACGCATTTAACCAGAACCGTGGTGCAGGTGCTGTATTCCGTACCATTCCATCTAAAGTTTTGACCATGGATGACCTTGGTCTGGGCAATATTTTCAAAGAAATCTGTGATTACCCTCGTGGTATCGTCTTGGTCACAGGTCCAACTGGTTCTGGTAAATCAACAACCCTAGCCGCAATGCTGGACTACATTAATGATCGACGTTATGACCATATTTTAACAGTCGAAGATCCAATCGAATTTGTACACCAATCCAAAAAATGTCTAATTAACCAGCGTGAAGTGCATCGTGATACGCATGGCTTTAACGAAGCTCTCCGCTCAGCATTGCGTGAAGACCCTGACATTATTCTGGTCGGTGAAATGCGTGACCTTGAAACCATTCGTCTTGCTTTAACTGCTGCTGAAACGGGTCACTTGGTTTTTGGTACACTACATACCACCTCCGCAGCGAAAACCATTGACCGTGTCATTGACGTATTCCCTGCCGAAGAAAAGGACATGGTTCGTGCCATGCTCTCGGAATCATTACAGGCGGTTATTTCACAAACACTCTTAAAGAAAAATGGCGGTGGTCGTGTCGCAGCCCATGAAATCATGATTGGTATTCCTGCGATTCGTAACTTGATTCGTGAAAACAAAGTGGCACAAATGTACTCTGCCATTCAAACTGGTGCCAACTATGGTATGACTACCTTAGATCAAAGCCTGAAAACACTGGTATCTAAAGGCGTCATCAGTCCTCAAACAGCACGTACTGTTGCTAAACAACCAGAATCATTCTTATAAGAATACTGAAACGGAATTAGGATAAGGTTATGGACTTTAACGACTTACTCAATTTAATGATTCAACAAAAAGCCTCGGATCTTTTTGTCACGGCTGAAGTTGAACCTTCAATGAAAATTAATGGTCAAATTGTACCTGTTGCAAAGACCAAGTTGACTGGCGAGATTGTCGGTCAACTAATCAATTCCATCATGAGCGATAAGCAACGTAAAGAATTTACCGAGACTCGTGAATGTAACTTTGCGATAATGAATCGCGAAAAAACAGCACGTTTTCGTGTCAGTGCTTTTCAACAACGTGATCAACCCGGTATGGTTCTCCGTCGTATTGAAACCAAAATTCCAACCATGGATGAGCTTAAACTTCCTCCTGTGTTGAAAGATTTAGCCATGACCAAACGCGGCATCATTATCTTTGTTGGTGCGACGGGTACTGGTAAATCGACTTCTTTGGCTTCAATTATTGGTTATCGTAACCAAAACTCTAAAGGGCATATTATTACCATTGAAGACCCGATTGAATTTATTCACGAACATGCAGGCTGTATTATTACCCAGCGTGAAGTGGGTATCGATACGGATTCTTTTGAAATTGCATTGAAAAATACCTTACGTCAAGCACCCGATGTCATCCTGATTGGTGAGATTCGTTCACGTGAAACCATGGACTATGCCATCGCCTTTGCAGAAACGGGACATTTAGTTTTTGCTACACTACATGCAAACAACGCCAACCAAGCCATTGATCGTATTATTCACTTCTTTGAAGCGGATCGTCATGGTCAATTGTTTATGGACTTGTCATTAAACCTTAAAGCGATGGTGGCGCAGCAGCTCATCCCAACAGTTGATGGTAATTCACGTCGTGCTGCTATTGAGATTCTCATCAACTCACCTTTAATCTCTGACTTGATTCGCAAGGGCGATATTCATGAAATTAAAGACCTCATGAAACGTTCACGTGAACTCGGCATGCAGACCTTTGACCAAGCACTCTATGATCTCTATAAAGCCAAACAAATCACCTATAAAGATGCACTGAAACATGCCGATTCGCCAAACGATCTACGTTTACAAATCAAACTATCGGAAGAAGGTGCAGATCGCTTAATGAATGCCAGCTCACACATTACCTTCGATGGTCAATAAATAGAGTTATACTTTTCATTTTATAGAACGGGCCAATAGGCTCGTTTTTTAATTTTAGACAAACTCCTTATCATTTTTATAATTCATAGACCAAAGAAAAAGCAGCCTTAAGGCTGCTTTTTCACATCAAAATCAATAATGAATTATTGAGCTTGACCAGGTTGTACTGTAACAGTACGGCTACCAGTGATTGTCGCGAATACACGACGGTTCATAGCACGACCTTCTTTAGTTTTGTTGTCAGCAATCGGTTGATCCCAAGCGAAACCTTGAGTAGACAAACGAGATGCATCTACGTTGTATTCATTTACAAGAGCAGATTTAACAGAGTTAGCACGAGCTAAAGATAAACGTTCGTTTAGTGCACGTGGACCAGTGTTATCTGTGTGACCTTCGATGCGAGCAGTAGCGTTTGGATATTCAACTAACTTCTCAGCAACTTTAGCAATTTCTGGTTTGTATTGATCTTTGATGTTTGATTTGTTCGTATCAAAGAACACACGAAGTTCCATGTTAAGATCTTCAGTCAATTGCTCAGGAACTGGCTCAACTGGAGCAACTGGCTCAACTTCTACTACTGGCGCAGCAGGTTTCAAGTGGCCACCAAGAACAACGTTAAGACCAGCTAAAGCTGTGTAGTTCCAGAAGTCTTCATCGATATTATAAGTTGCACGCGCTTCAGTACGTAGAGATAAAGCATCGTTTAAGCGCCAGAAAGCACCAAGACCAGCATTACCCAAAGTACCTTCTTCACCATCACGGTAACCTAAAGCTGCATTATCAAAATCGTATTCATAGTGACCAGCACCTAATAATACGTATGGTTTGATTTTGCTGTCATAGTTTTTAGTAAACAAATCCGATGTAGCATAAAAGTTACCATTGATTTGCTTTTGCTTATATTCACCAGCGTTAGGATCAACATCACCTTTCACTTGATTATATTCAGCTTCAAAACCTAACCAAGGAGTAAGCTCGATACCTAAAGCAGCACCAACAAATAAATCGTCTTGTAGCTCTTCGCTACCAGTTAAGTTATTGTTGTTGTGATCAGTGCCAAACATTGTATAACCAAGCATTAAAGGAGTAATGGTTACACCTGCGTTAGCAGCAGCCAAAGGTGCAGCAACGAGCATCGCTAAAGCAATACGACTCATTTTCATGGATTTATCCTCCAGAGATAAACAATTGTTGTTCAAGCTAAGCCTAAAATTTTTGCTATCCTGAGATAGGCTTTTTTAAATACCCCAGTTTTATTTTTAAGCTACTCACCTTGAATAATACAAACACTGAGTTCGTTTGTCCAAGTGTTTGATAATTTTAATCAAGTAAATTATTGACAAAATTACTTACAATTTCAGTTGTAGTTCAGTAAATTTATGGTCTCTTTATTTTTAAGAATAGCTTATTGTCACTTGCGTTTCACTATAGCATTTTCTTATTGGTAGAGAAACACTTTTTTCATTATAAAATGAATAAAAAACAAGACATTAATATTCATTATTAAATTAAATAATACAGATACTTAGGTTGTTATTTATGCACCTCAACAAATATATGGCTTTTACATTAGTAGAACTTGCCATCACCGTATTGGTTTTGTCAATACTAATTACGTTAGCTTTGCCTTATTACCATCAATTAAAATCAAATCAAGAACGTCAGCTTGTTTTCAGACTGATTAGCAATAACATTCAACTAGCTAAACAACATGCTGTGATTCATCACACAAACGTCGTAATCTGTCCATCCATCGACATGCTTTCTTGCAAAGATTCAATGTGGGGACATGGCTTTATTGTATTTCTCGATTTAAATAAGAATAGGCAAGTAGATTACAATGAATCCCTAATTGCAAAAGAACAAACCAATTTATATTACGGCACCTTGAATTGGCGAGGTACTCTTCACTTTTCGAGCCTGAGTTTCATGGCTGAACATGGTCTCCCTATAGGCTCCAATGGCAGCTTTTATTATTGCTCATCCACATCAAAAAATTTAAAAATCATTCTCAACAAAATGGGAAGTTCACGCAGTGAAGATCTGTCGCGTTGTTGAAAACCGATGAGTCAACTGCAAAAACAACTTTTAAATTACAGTTTTCAATATACTGCTGTGGATTGATAAAAATTGATTATAGACATTCGGAGAGAGATCAATGACTGATATCGTGATTGTAAATGGTGCACGTACTGCCATGGGCGGTTTTCAAGGAAGTTTATCTAGCTTGACGGCACCAGAACTTGGCGCAACAACAATTAAAGAAGCCATTGCTCGCGCTGGTTTACAACCTAGCGATGTAGAAGAAGTCATTATGGGCTGTGTTTTGCCTGCTGGTCTTAAACAAGGCCCTGCACGTCAAGCCATGCGTCAAGCGGGTCTACCCGACTCAACAGGTGCCGTCACAATCAACAAACTCTGTGGTTCTGGCATGAAAGCTGTGATGCAGGCTGCGGATATGATTAAAGCGGGTTCTGCTGAAATCGTGGTTGCAGGGGGTATGGAGTCGATGACCAATGCACCTTATGTATTAACCAAAGCGCGTGCTGGTTACCGTATGGGCCATGGTGAAGTTAAAGATCACATGTTCCTAGACGGATTAGAAGATGCTGAAACGGGTCGTTTAATGGGTTCATTTGCCCAAGATATGGCGAATACCCGTGGCTATACACGTGAACAAATGGATGAGTTTGCTATTCGTTCTTTACAACGTGCACAAAAAGCTGTTCAAGAAGGCTATTTTGCAGACGAAATCGTCCCAGTGACAGTTTCAACGCGTAAAGGCGATGTTATTGTTGATAAAGATGAACAACCGTTTAATGCCAACATCGATAAAATTCCGACTTTACGTCCAGCATTTGCAAAAGACGGCACGATTACCGCTGCGAATGCCAGCTCAATTTCTGATGGTGCATCAGCTTTAGTTTTAACCTCAGCTGACAATGCATCTGCAAAAGGTTTACAGCCATTGGCTAAAATTTTGGCTTATGCTTCAAACTCTCAACACCCTTCTGAATTCACGATCGCTCCTGTAGGTGCAATTGAGAAAGTCTTGAAGAAAACAGGTTGGGATGCGCAAGACGTTGACCTTTGGGAAATCAATGAAGCATTTGCTATGGTCACCATGTGCCCAATGGATGACTTCAAACTTGATCCAGCGAAAGTCAACATTAATGGCGGTGCTTGTGCACTTGGACATCCAGTCGGTTCTACAGGTTCACGTATTATCCTTACCCTCATTCATGCGTTAAAACGTACTGGTGGTAAAAAAGGCATTGCAGCATTGTGTATCGGCGGTGGTGAAGCAACTGCTGTTGCGATTGAACTTCTATAAGTTTCAATCCCTTACCTTCACTCATTTTTAAGTAAAAAATCCTCCCCAGTGGGAGGATTTTTTATGCTTACATTTTTTCATTATTCTTTTTGATGAAGGCTGATAGATTAATCACTCGAAAACAAAAAATGGAAAATAGAACAATGCAACTCAACCATTATCTCAATTTCCAAGGTGAAGCCGAAGCTGCGTTTAATTTTTATAAATCTATCTTTGGCGGTGAGTTTGCTTTACTGAGCCGTTATGGTGATATGCCACCCAGCGAAGGAAGCACTTTATCAGATGCCGAAAAAAATTTAATTCTGCATGTTTCTTTACCAATCAATGAATTTACCGTTCTGATGGCTTCCGATACTACTGAACAATTTTGTGCAGCAAATAGTCCTTTTATTAAAGGCACCAATCACTATATTTCAATAAATCTTGATAAACATGAGCAAGATGAAGCCAAACGCTTATTTGAGGCACTCTCAGTCAATGGTCAAATTGAAATGCCCTTAGAAAAAACCTTTTGGGGTGCACTATATGCAGCATTTACCGATCAGTTTGGGGTGAAATGGATGGTGAATTGCCAAATTGAAGAGATGTGAGCTTTTGTGAAATAAAGTTTTATTCTTATAAAAAATTCATAAATCTAAAAAGAAAAAAGCCAGATTTAATCTGGCTTTTTTCTAACTAAAGGACTTAAGCCCCAGTTTGATAACTTGCTTGAGCAACCGCAGTTGATGCTTGGTACGGATTGGTGAAATCACCCAAACCGGCTGCAGCTTCCTGAACATCTTTACCTTCTTTAATCACGAAAGTATCGAAACCAGAACGCTTCATATAGTTTAAGACATCCTTAAACACATCACCTGTGGCACGTAATTCACCTTGGAAACCTTGGCGACGTAACAATGCTGCAAATGAATAACCACGACCATCGTTAAATCCAGCGAAATCAATAAAGATCGCATCTAACTGGTCTAACGGAAATTCATTTACTTCAGGAGAAGCATCAACCGTAATCAGTAACGCTTTTTTACCCTTAATGTTGGCAAGCTGATCTAACTGTTCAACAGTCAGTACCACATCACCTTGCGGTAATACAGCATCTTCACCAATCAACTGGTAGCTATTGTCTGCAATCGTGCCATCTTTAGAGAGCACTTGTAGTGCGGTATTAAGCATAAGCACGCTCCTTGAATGGTTGAATGCCAACACGGCGATAAGTTTCAATGAACTCTTCACCTTCTTGACGTAAATCAAGATAAGTATTCAGAATTTCTTCGATGATGTCAGGCACAGCTTCAGCTGCAAATGATGGCCCTAAGATGTCACCAATTGAAGCATCATGGTCTGCATTCCCACCTAAAGTAATTTGGTAGAACTCAGCACCTTTTTTATCGACACCTAAAATACCAATATTACCCACGTGGTGATGACCACAGGCATTCATACAGCCTGAAATGTTCAAGTCGATATGACCCAAATTGTAAACCGTATCGAGGTCATCAAAACGACGTGAAATCGCTTCAGAAATAGGAATCGATTTCGCATTCGCCAATGAACAGAAGTCACCGCCTGGGCAGCAGATAATATCGGTAATGAAACCAATATGCGCGCGTGCCAAGTCGTGTTGTTCTAAGGTTTGCCACAATTCAAATAAATCTTTTTGCGGTACATCGACCAAAGAAATGTTTTGTTCGTGCGTGGTACGTAATTCACCGAACGTGTATTTGTCTGCAAGGTCTGCAATCAAATTCATTTCTTCAGTAGTCACGTCGCCTGGTGCAATCCCCGCACGTTTTAGTGAAATGGTGACAACGCGGTAACCAGCGACTTTATGTGCATTGGTATTAATGTTGAACCACTGCTTGAACTTAGGATGTTCAGCAAACAATGCCGTGAAGTCTTCATCCGCCAATTGTTGATAAGCAAATGGGGTAAATTCATCATCCAGTTTCGCTAAAGTTTCAGCATCGACTTTCAATGTTTTGATAGTGTGAGCAAATTCTGCTTCCACTTTTTCAGCAAACACTGCAGGCGTTAATGCTTTAACTAAAATTTTGATACGTGCTTTATATTTGTTGTCACGGCGACCGTGTAAGTTATACACACGAAGTACCGCTTCAAGATAAGCAATCAAGTCTTCACGTGGCAACCATTCTTTGATGATTGAACCAATGATTGGCGTACGGCCTAAACCACCGCCTACTTTGATTTTATAACCGATCTCACCTGCTGCATTCTTCACGATATATACACCGATATCGTGGAATGAGGTTGCAGCACGATCCACTTCTTCTAAAGCAGACACGGCGATTTTGAATTTACGTGGCAAGAACGCAAATTCAGGATGGAACGTTGACCATTGACGAATCAATTCACAAGTCGGACGTGGGTCGGCAATTTCGCCTGCCACAACACCCGCATATTGGTCAGTCGTAGTATTACGAATACAGTTACCTGAAGTTTGAATGGCATGCATCTGTACAGTTGCCAATTCGGCAAGCATGTCAGGCACGTTTTCAAGCGCTGGCCAGTTAAACTGAATGTTTTGACGTGTTGACACGTGTGCATAGCCACGGTCATATTCTTTCGCCAATTCCGCAACCTTGCGTAACTGCGTAGAGCTCATCAAACCATAAGGAACAGCAATACGTAACATTGGCGCATAGCGTTGTACGTATAAACCATTTTGGAGACGTAGCGGACGGTATTCATCTTCAGTGAGTTTACCCGCTAAATAACGTTCCGTTTGGTCACGGAACTGTGCAACACGTTCATTGATCAGTTGCTGATCAAAATCAGTATATAAATACATGGCGTACAGCTAGTAGTTTCATTATAACGACTGACAGCATAACGACATTTAAACTATCAACAAAATGCGTTTTTTACATATTTCATAGCGGTTTTATTGATAAAGATAAATATTCGTGGCATTCAGCTCAAATCCTTGCAGATTTTCTTACTTTAATTATTTTTTATTAGATAGTTATGAACAATTGATATAACGTGGTTTTACAAAAGACAATACCCGATTTTATTGGGATTCAGGCTATTTTTAAAACTCGCATGACTTTCTTCGATGAGCAAACCAAAGCAAATTCTAGGGATAAGTTTTAAAATCGGCAGCGCTTGTGAACGTACATCATCATATTAATAATTTTCGATCATCAGCCAATACACGCGCTATAACGTCTTAACTTTAAAACCCTACTGTTGATCAAAAAGATGATCTCTAGGAAAAATTGAAAAGAATCTAGATGACTGAAACACGATTGAGCAAGCTCATGCCATAGACTCAATAAAGTCGAACAAGCCAATTATCTTCAGGAAAATGCTCTTTCAGTTAAGTGATGAACTGTACTTTCAGAAACTCACCTAATGAAAATTCATGAATTAACTTTATTAGTATGTGATGAGCCATCACCTGCACCTAAAGACACACTATTATTTTCACCTCCCAAGTCTGAAAATAAAAAAGCCTGATTCATCAGGCTTTTTTATTCAAGATACAGTCCGTTATTGCAAGGCATAGGCGACCAAGTAATCCCCCATCTTGGTGCCAAAGGAACCGTGCCCACCCGCCATAATCACGACATATTGCTTACCATTGATTTCATAGGTCATGGGTGTGGCTTGCCCCCCTGCAGGTAAGCGTCCTTCCCACAACTGCTCACCATTCGTGACATTAAATGCACGAAGATAATTATCTTGCGTAGCTGCGACAAACATGACATTACCAGCAGTTGAGATGGGTCCGCCCAAACCCGGCACCCCAATTTTTAACGGCGGTAACTGGAACAATTGTGGCAGGCTGTCACGGATAGTCCCAATCCGTTTTTTCCAGACCACTTGATGAGTTTTCAAATCTACACCAGCCACATAGCCCCAAGCGGGTTGTTTACATGGCAAGCCGAGTGGCGATAAGAACGCACTGATTTCTACGCCATAAGGTACGCCATACATCGGTTGCACCCCTTGTTCAGTGCCTGCACCTTTCGCGGTTTCTTGGCGGTTTGGATCGGCTGGAATTAAACGACTGACAAAAGGCAAGCCGATAGGATTCATCACAGCGACCTGACGATCGGCATTCACTGACATGCCGCCCCATTCAAATACACCTAAATTCCCCGGAAAGACCAACGTACCATTTTCAGAAGGCGGGGTATAAATGCCGTCATAATTCAAGCGATGGAAAGATACGCGGCAAATCAACTGGTCAAACATGGTCGCACCCCACATATCTTTATCTTTTAACTTTTCTTGAGGGGCAAGATTTAATGCAGAAAATGGTTGGGTTGCAGCATAATGCTCACCTTGAGTTTGCGGTCCACGTTTCACGGTTTGAGGAACGGCGCGCTCAGTAATTGGCACAATCGCTTTCCCTGTACGTCGGTCCAGCACAAAGACATTCCCTGTTTTGGTTAAGACATAAATGGCAGGAACAGTTTGACCTGCTGCATCCTGAACATCTGCCAATGACGGTTGCGCAGGCACATCCATATCCCATAAATCGTGATGTGTGGTTTGGAAATGCCACACCAGCTTGCCTGTACTGGCATTGATAGCCAGCATGGAATTGGCATAACGTTCTTTTAATTCGCTACGATCTCCGCCCCAAATATCAGGTGTTCCAACGCCTGTTGGCACATATACGATATCCAGTTTCGCATCATAGGCCAAAGGTGCCCACGCATTCGGTGAGTTATGTACAAAAGTGGTACTTTCGTTCGGCATGGCATTCGGGTTTTGTGCCCCTGTATCAAAGACCCAAAGCAATTCACCCGTATTGACGTCATAGCCACGAATCACCCCTGAAGGTTCTTTAGAGGAATAATTGTCTGTGACTGATCCCGCAATCACGATGGTCGTGCCTGAAATAATCCCCGGAGATGTGGGGTTATACCCGCCCGGATAGGCATACGGCATAAATTTTTGTAAATTCACCTCACCTTGCTCACCAAAATCGCTACAGACTTTGCCTGTGTCGGCATTGACTGCCACCAAGCGACCATCATTCACAGGAACAATCACTTTACGTGGACATTCGGCAGATACGGTTTTTCGACTTTGCAAGCTGGTGGCGAACTCGGCGGTATTATTGGCATCGTAGTACATTACCCCACGACAGGTCAGATGCTGAAAGGTATGATCGGCTTTAAGTTTAGGGTCATAACGCCATTTTTCTTGACCACTGGCAGGGTCTAAGGCAATCAACCATTGATGAGTGGTACACATATACAGGTTGTCACCGACTTTAATTGGCGTCACCTGATTGGTGGTTTCTCCTGAATCCTGATCGGTTTTGACATCCCCTGTACGGAATGTCCAGACGACCTTGAGGTCTTTGACATTTTTATCATTAATTTGTGTTAGTGGAGAATAACGTACTCCTGCTTGAGTACGCCCATAGGCAGGCCAATCTTGTTCGGCAATACCATCTATTGCCTGCGCTGACTCTGGCTGTGGTTGCTTGATCACGCCATTGATTTCTTGCGGATCATTGAAAATCGCATAGACCATTACGCAGATTGCAATCAGCAACGTCCCTGAAAGAGCAATTTTACTGCCCTGAACCGCACTCATGTTGCGGGTCACCGCAGGAATCAGCAGCCATAATCCGAGGATCCCCAAGATATCCAGTCGGGGGGCTAACGCCCAAAAGTCGGTTCCAACTTCCCATAGACTCCACAAGATGGTCGCCAGCATCAACAAACTATAGAGCCATAACGCAGAAGATTGCCTCTGTTTAAGTAAAAATGCGGATGCGAAAAGCAACAACGCTGCAATCACATAGTAGATGGAACCTCCCAGCACAATCAGCCAGACACCGCCAATCAATAAGTAGGCAGCAATCACCAGCATCACAATGACGGTCAAGGTTCGCAGGGTATTCGATGGGTTACTCATTCTATTCACCTCATTCATTTTATTCTGGGTGGCGTGTTCTGCGATGTCCTACATGACAGAGTGCCTATTGTTTTGGTTTCTTATATGGTTCGCTTTAAATCGATGTTGATAAAATTCATTCAGAAAGGATGCTTGAGGCATTTAAAATGCAGTCTGGAACTTGATTCCCCCAACCCAGACATTTTCTCCGTCCTTATAGGCACCGACATGGCGGATGTATTGCAGATTTGGGCGGATCATCAACCAATGGGTCGCCTGTAAACCGTAATACAATTCCGTGTTGTATTCTTCGTCTTGCCCCGTGTTTAAGTCATCATTCAGATGAATGCGCGCAAATCCCAATGCAATTTCATCTCTCGGGCGCATATCCAGCAGACCTGTATAGATCAGACCGATATTTTGCATGTTATCCACACTATTGGTCTTGTCGTCATGCATGGTCAGATTGATAAATCCCGTCACTCCACGGTGAGGATCTTGCGCATGTTGCAGTAACTGTTGTTTTGCCACCATCCACATGCCTTGCTTATGCGATGTGGCATTCGGATTCTGAATTTCTACGGCATCCGCACTGCTATAGTAATAGCCCAGTCGATATTCACCAGTTTTGTCTTGCATGCCAATTTTAGGCTGACAGACCAACTCGACTGGGACAATGACACCATCCGAGCCCGAAGTACTTAAATTAAAGCCCTGACTGCGTTTTAAGTTCTCGGGGTTATATTCATAGACTCCTATTGGGCTAAAGAGTTCAGGGGAGATTTGATATTTCAGTCTTGCCGCCCATTGACTAACGGGCCAGTTAAACCATTGGTCACCAACCCAGTTCCCTACCTGAGAACCGCATAAAGCCAAATTCTGAAAATCACAATCGAAACTGTTAAAGTCTTCGCCTTCGCCAAAGCGTCCGACTTTAATGTCTAGTTTTTGATTTAAAAATTGCTTTTTAATCCAGAGATTGGTCAAGCGCCAAGTTTGCCCACGCCCCCAGACTTCTTGAGTTGAGCTTAAGTGCCCCGCCAGTGCATCTGAGGTTTGCGACAGCGAATGTCCATTGCGTTCCGTCACAATGATTTGTGCTTCCGTATCTTGCCAGCCGAGAATCTGCTCGAGATCAAAATGGCCTCCGAGCACAAACTGATCGGCATATTCAGTGCCATGACTGGAATGAACTTTGGCATCCAGTAAAGATGCCATTTCACCGGTATAGCCCAAATTAAAGCTGTAACCCTTGGCTTGTAATTCAGTTCGGGCCCCGTTCCAATCCCCAAACATCCAAGGGCTATCTACCGCAAAGGCGGATTGCGCATGAGTCCCAGAATTCATACTCAAGCCCATCAAACACCACATGAAGCAATTCCTTGTGATCCGGAGCTTTTGCATACCTGCAACCTTTTATAATTATGTTATTCCTGTTCAGGTTACGCCTGTTTTTTATGATTAAAATATAATCTTTTTGTCGTTTTTTGTTAAGACCCTCATCATCAATGACTCAATTTATGAGGTGCAGCTTACCAACGGCCTGCACCTAAAGCCTGCCCCATAAAATCATAACGCATGACAGAACGGGAAAACTTGATTGGACACGCCAATTGCGCTTGGGTTTCAGTGGACTGTTCCTGCAAGGGCACTTGTACCACCCAATGTCGTTGTTGTGCCAAGTTGGAATGTAAAGCCTCATCTAACTGTAACACCGGCTCGACACAAACATCCTGTGCCGAAAACAGTTGCTGCCACGCCTCTAAAGATCGGGTTTTAATCTTTTGTTGTATTGCCTGTCTCACCGCAAGACGATCTTCCGCATGGAGTGAAGCACCTTTCTCTAACAGCAGCGGCAGTTCCAACAAGGTTGCCAAACCTGACATAAATTGTGGCTCTAAACTGCCAATAGAAAGATAACGCCCATCTTGCGTTTCATAGTAATCGTAGAAGCTGGCACCATTCAGGATTCCCGATTCTGGCTGTGGAGTGATATTTCCTGCCAATGCGGCCGCAGCGGCCATACTGTTCAATGCCACAACACAATCGGTCATCGAGATATCAATATACTGCCCTTGCCCACTCTGGGCGCGTTCAATCACCGCGGTTAAAATGCCAATCACGGCATGGAGCGAACCACCCGCAATATCTGCCACTTGAATACCCAAAGGAGGTGGTCCACTCTGCTGACGTCCACTGTGCCCTGCAATACCAGACAAGGCCAAATAGTTAATGTCATGCCCTGCCTTATCTTTATAGTCACCCGTTTGACCATAGCCTGTAATGGAGCAATAAATCAGTCGCGGGTTAATTTCCGCTAAAGTGGCATAGTCCAATCCCAGTCGCTGCATGACCCCAGGGCGGAATTGCTCCACCACAATATCGTATTCACAGATCTTCGCTTTAATCGCAGCAATGTTTTCAGGATCTTTTAAATCTAAGGCAACCGACTGTTTATTGCGGTTTAAATACAAATGCGCTGTCGCCTGTCCATGGGCATAGGGTGGAAAAAGGCGAATCAGATCAGGTCGGGTTGGCGATTCCACATGAATCACTTCAGCCCCCATATCCGCCAAATATAAAGTGGCAAATGGGCCAGGTAACAGTGTAGAAAAATCGAGTACTTTCAATCCTTTTAAAGCATGCTGCATGTTCTTTTTACTCTTTAACTATTGTATTTTTATGTATCTTAGAAATATAAAATCAACAAAACAATGTCATGTTCAGCCATTTACCTTGATCATTTCGGCAATTTACCATGTAGAAAGGCAAATTTTATTATTGTAAATTGCCTATAAAAACTTTTTTAGCGTCATTTAGGTCATACGCAAGTGAATACAAAAGAGACTGAAGGATTTAACATGAGCCGCGATACAATTAGTATCCACTTTGTGAATGCGGCTTTGACTGGCGTAAAACGCCTCGGCATGGATGTCGAAACCTTACTTTCGCACGTCGGAATTGAAGCCGAACTGCTACGTCAGCCTAAAGCTCGAATTTCTCCAGAACAATACACACGTTTTGTGAAAATGTTATGGATGGTGACTCAGGACGAACATATAGGTTTTGATACTCAGCCGCGTCGCTTGGGTACCTTTGCCATCATGTGCCAACTGATCATCCATGCAAAAACCTTGGGTGATGCACTCGAATTATCGACACAATTCTATAAACTGTTTGGTGATGAGTGGTGTGTTTCGCTTGAACGCGACAAGCATGAAGCCCGCTTAGTCCCACTCATTCCAACCGAGATGGACCCGAATCATTTCATCACCGAAAGTATGTTGATGATTTGGCATGGCTTGGCATCTTGGTTAATTGAACGTCGCTTGCCTTTAGAGCGCGTACATTTTGGCTACCCGCGTCCTGCACATGCCGATGAATATGATGCTCTGTTTTTCGCACCCGTGATGCAGTTTGACATGCCACGTACCGAAATCACCTTTGCTGCAGATTATTTAGATTTACCGATTCGTCAAAACGAAGAAACGCTGGAAGAATTCTTAAAAGCAGCACCGGCACAGCTCTTGGTCAAATTCAAAAATACCAACTCGCTCACTTCTCGTATCCGTGAAGTACTGAAGAGTCAAATTGGTGAAGAAATGCCAACGCTGAATGATGTTGCTTCGATGCTTTATCTTTCACCGCAAACTTTACGTCGTCGTCTGGCTGCAGAAGGCAAAAGCTATCAAGGTGTGAAAGATGCCCTGCGTCGTGATGCTGCGATTCACTTACTCCTCAATCCAAATCTCACTTTGGAAGATGTGGCACAGCAAGTTGGTTTCAGTGAAACCAGTACTTTCCACCGTGCCTTCAAAAAATGGACAGGTGTGACCCCAGGTTTATATCGTCAATTACACGGTTACCTATAATCATGTATTTTGGGATAGACAGCTTTAATATGAAGATAAAGCTGTCTATTTCTTACATAGCCACTGCGCTATGCCCTTGGGATAAACTGGATACTGACCTGATGCCAATAACTGTGTATTAACCCACTCAGCGATATAAGTTGAACCATTTGTCTCGCACCCCTTTATTTCTACTTGGCTATACAAAGTTTCATCAAAAAATTCAGCCTCATAAACAAAAACGATTTCATGCCCTGCTTGACCATCAAAAGTAAATAAATTTTCAAGAACACCTAACAGTTTCGTATGAATAATCTGCTGATTTATTTCCTCTAAAACTTCTCGTTTAACTGCTTCTAAAGAAGTTTCTCCAAATTCAATAGTACCTCCTATCGGTCTCAAATAATTTTCATTTTTGCTAGGGTCATGTCCATGAGAAAGCAAAACCTTCTCCTGATATCGAAAAATACAAAGTGCCTTTGCTGGAATATGCATCATTATCTGCTCTTAATTTTTTGTAAAAACTCTGCGGCTTGTTTCGGTGAAGCTAAACGAATGAATTGGAGATGCTGATATTGAGGGTCATGCATCATCTTTAAATATTTCTGGCGGTTTTTCGCATGGTTGTTGATCATCCATAAAATAATGGAGTCTTTGGACAAAAAACTTCGCTGAAACGTTTCATGATTATTTGAACTTTTCCACAAGGGTTTTTGGCTCATTGCTCGGCTGATCGCACGTTTAACAGAACGATAAAAATTTAAGCGAAATGAATAATCCAACCAAATGATCGTATCCAATTTTGCTAGTTTTAAAGGCAACGTCCGCGAATAATTTCCATCTAATACCCATCCTTCATCTGCTGCATTCATCTGACTTTGTAATTTTAAGAAAAACTGATCATCTGGCGTTTCTTGCCAATTATCGAGCCAAAATAAATCATCCATTTCAATATGAGATAATGCTAATTTCTGTGCTAACTGTCTGGAAAATGTGGTTTTACCTGAAGCAGTTGTTCCAACAATATTAATAAATTTCATTTATGTAGATTATTTTTTATGGCTACGTAGTTTACTAATCAAGCCCTACCTTGATCAAGTTAATAGCCACACATCCCAATTGACCAAAACTATCAAGTTCACTCAACCACTCTTGTCATTGCGCTTCCTCAATTAATCATTACACTCGAAAAGCAGAAAATCATGAAAATAGACAAGGAATCAAAATATGAGCGAGGCTTACATCATTGATGCGATACGCACGCCACGCGGAAAAGGGAAAAAAGATGGCTCACTCTATGAAGTGAAACCAATTAGCTTGGTCGTTGGCTTATTAAAAGAATTACAACAGCGCCATCAACTGGATACCGCCAAAGTCGATGATATTGTGCTGGGCTGCGTGACCCCCATTGGTGATCAAGGTGCAGATATTGCCAAAACCGCCGCGATTGCGGCAGGTTGGCATGATGATGTGGCAGGCGTACAAATTAACCGTTTCTGTGCCTCAGGTTTAGAAGCAGTCAATTTAGCCGCGCAAAAAGTCCGTTCAGGTTGGGAAGATGTCGTGGTTGCAGGCGGTGTCGAGTCCATGTCACGCGTACCCATGGGTTCAGATGGCGGTGCTTGGGCACTCGACCCTGAAACCAACCTAAACTCCGCTTTTGTACCACAAGGCATTGGTGCTGATTTAATTGCCACTTTAGATGGCTATAACCGGGCCGATGTCGATGCCTTTGCCGTCGCTTCACAACAAAAAGCCGCTGCTGCACAAGCCAACGGTTATTTTGATCGATCCGTTGTCCCTGTCAAAGATCATTCAGGGGTGATGATTTTAGAAAAAGATGAATTTATTAAAGCCCATACCACGACTGAAGGCTTGGCCAAACTCAACCCAAGCTTTGAAATGATAGGACAAATGGGCTTCGATGCGGTGGCCTTACAAAAGTATCCTGAAGCGCAAAAAATTCAGCATGTACATCATGCAGGCAATTCCTCAGGCATTGTGGATGGTGCCGCTGTGGTGTTACTCGCCTCTGAAAAAGCCGTCAAAGAACAAGGTTTAAAACCACGCGCCAAAGTGCTTGCAACGGCACTGGTCGGTACCGATCCAACCATCATGCTCACGGGTCCTGCGCCTGCTGCACGTAAAGCCTTAGCCAAAGCGGGCTTATCGATTGATGATATTGACCTGTTTGAAGTGAATGAAGCCTTTGCTGCGGTGGTGATGCGCTTTATGAAGGAGCTAAATGTACCTGCCGAGAAAGTCAATGTGAATGGTGGTGCGATTGCCATGGGACATCCACTGGGTGCAACAGGTGCCATGATTCTGGGAACGCTATTGGATGAACTGGAACGCCTAGGCAAAAAACGTGGTTTAGCCACTTTATGTGTCGGTGGTGGGATGGGCATCGCCACCATTATTGAGTTGGTCTAAGCAAGGAAATACAAATGAGCGCGATTAAATACCAAAAAAACGCAGAGAATATCGTCATTCTTACCCTCGACTCATCAGGTCAATCTGCCAATACCATGAATGCAGAATTCCGTGATTCACTGGATGCGGTCAATCAAAAGCTGCGAGCTGAAACGGATTTGAGCGGCATTATTTTCCGTTCTGCCAAAAAGACCTTCTTTGCAGGCGGTGACTTGGATGAACTGATTCAAGTCCAGCCCGAACATGCCACTGATTTTTTTAAGATGGTGGAAAAACTGAAAGGGAACTTACGTAGTATTGAAACCCTTGGTGTACCCGTAGTCGCGGCTTTAAATGGCACAGCACTCGGTGGTGGCTGGGAAATTGCCCTCGGCTGTCATTATCGCATTGCCATCAATGACCCTAAAACTCAATTTGGTTTACCTGAGGTGACCTTAGGTTTATTGCCTGGTGGCGGTGGCATCGTACGTATGATCCGTTTGCTCGGTTTGCAAAATGCCTTACCCTTCTTGATGGAAGGCAAACCTTTCGGCGTTGAAAAAGCCAAAGCGCTCGGCTTGGTGCAGGATACCGCAGAGAACGAACAAGAGTTACTAGAAAAAGCTTTGGCTTGGATTAAAGCGAATCCCAAAAGTCAGCAACCCTTTGACGATAAAGGCTACAAAATTCCAGGGGGCGATCCAAAAAGTCCTGCCGTGGCGCAAATGCTTGCCATTGCCCCAGCCATGCTGCGAGACAAAACCAAAGGCTGCTACCCTGCGCCTGAAGCAATTCTGGCCGCAGCAGTTGAAGGTGCTCAGGTCGATGTCGATACGGCTTTAAGAATTGAATCGCGCTACTTCACCCAACTGACTGTTGGTCAGATTTCTAAGAACATGATTGGGACTTTTTGGCATGGCTTAAATGCAATCAAATCTGGTGCTAGCCGTCCTGCCCATGTTGCCAAGTGGCAAGCGACTAAAGTGGGTATATTAGGTGCAGGCATGATGGGTGCAGGTATTGCTTATGCCACTGCCAGCAAAGGCATTGCTGTGGTCTTAAAAGATGTCTCTGTTGAAAATGCAGAAAAAGGCAAAGCCTATACGCAAAAGCTACTGGATAAACGCGTTGCCCAAGGTCGATTAAGCGCAGCAAAGCGTGATCAGATTTTGTCACTGATTACTGCAACGGCGGATGCAGCAGATTTACAAGGTTGTGACCTGATCATTGAAGCCGTATTTGAAAATCAGGAACTCAAAGCCCAAGTGACTCAGGAAGCTGAACCGTATCTGGCAGATGGCGGTATTTTTGCCTCTAACACCTCAACTTTACCGATTACAAGTTTGGCACAAGCCAGCAATAATGATCAGGCCTTTATCGGGCTACATTTCTTTAGCCCTGTCGATAAAATGCAGTTGGTTGAAATTATCAAAGGTAAAAACACTGCTGCCGAAACGCTCGCCAAAGCCTATGACTTTGTGCAACAAATTGGGAAAACACCGATTGTGGTAAATGACCGTCGTGGCTTCTTCACCAGTCGGGTATTTGGTACTTTCATTCAGGAAGGCATGCGTTTACTGGCTGAAGGTGTGCACCCAGCTAAAATTGAAATGGCAGCCCTTAAAGCAGGTATGCCCATCGGTCCACTGGCCATTCAAGATGAAGTCTCCTTAACTTTAAGTGAACATGTCGCGAATGAAGTACGTAAAGCCCTACAAGCCGAAGGTAGAACCCTAGTGCAAACGCCTGTAGATGAAGTATTACACTGCATGATTCATGAGCTAAACCGTAAAGGTAAAGCTGCGGGTGCAGGGTTCTATGACTATCCTGAACAGGGCAAAAAACACTTATGGCAAGGACTTGAACGCTGGGCTAAAGCGAATCAGATCTCTGAACAAGACATGATTGACCGCTTCCTGTTTGTACAAGCACTAGATACCTTGCGCTGTTATGAAGAAGGTGTTTTAGAGTCCGTAATTGATGCCAATGTCGGCTCAATTTTCGGAATTGGTTATGCCCCTTGGACTGGTGGTGCAATTCAATTCCTGAATCAATATGGACTGGACGCTGCACTGCAACGCGCAGAACAATTGGCTGAGCGTTTTGGCGAGCGCTTTAATCCACCACAACTGTTAAGAGAAAAGGTGCAACGCAACGAGCGCATTCAATAACTTTCGATCGCTACATGCTGATTTGGGTGGCACCTCCTTCCAAATCAGCGATATACCATCAGCTAAAATAAGAACAATTAAGCTTTTTATAAAATTTGGTCTGCATCCATCACATTTTATGTTATAAAGTTACATAATTTTTAGAAGTTTCTTTTTATCCATTGGGTTATTTGTTATGTCAGACAATACTTCTCCTGAAAAATCCCCATGGGGTTGGAAGGCCCTGATTATTGCCACAATTCTGAGTATTATTTTTCTAGTGGTGTTTTATTTAGCCATGCAGAACGAACCTGACTATATGCCAGGTAAACAACGCGAAGCGCGTGAAGCGCAAGCGAGCAGTGCACCAGCAGAACACACAATGGACATGAATGCTGCATCCGATGCTCAACAAATGAATATGACTGCCGAAGAGCATGCCGCGATGAATGAGTCCTCAGCCTCAACCGCGCATCACGGACACTAATCAAAAAAAGCCATCTCGAACAAGATGGCTTTTTTATTTTCTCTCGCTAGATTCGATCAAGCAGACTCAACTAAACTCATCTGCATCTCAATATGCGGAATACCACATTCTAAGTATTCTTCCCCACGTACTTCAAAGCCTAAATTTTGGTAAAAAGCTAAGGCATGCACTTGTGACGACAGTTGCAGTAAAGGACGATGTTGTTGCTGGGCTTGCCGAATCATATCGAGCATCAACAGCTTGCCAATGCCTTGTCCACGATGTGCAACCAAAACAGCTACGCGACCAATACTGTGGTTTGGCAATAAGCGTGCGGTCGCAATTGCATGTCCATCTACATAGACCACAAAATGCTGTGAGACGTGATCTTGTGCATCCCACTCATCCGCCTCGGCAATGCCTTGTTCCTGAATAAAGACCTGCTCGCGAATCGGTTTCGCATCAGCCTGTAATTCAGCCCAAGTCCCTGTACGAATCTGTAATGTCATGTCGATTTCCTTTTGCATTTTGCAGATACGATTAGCACTTGGCACCAATATCTCGCTGATCCCATTGATCATTTAACAGCAATTCCAAGGAATGCTTTTGAATGCCATACATCTTTTTTAATGCCTCAATTTGTGCCAATACTGCTGGATCAGGCTCTACAAAATCGGCACGTTTGGTGGCTAAAATCATTTTATTTTTGCTGGTATGTTCCAAAGACACAAATTCGAACACCTTGGTTTCATAGCCATAGGCTTTTAATAGCAAGGCACGAATGGTATCGGTCAACATTTCCGCCTGCTGCCCTGCGTGAATACCAAAATGCAGCATCGGTTTCAGTACCTCAGGGCTTTTTAATTGTGGACGTAATTCTTTATGACAACACGGCGCACACATGATCATCTGTGCATTTAAGCGAATACCGGTATGAATGGCAAAATCGGTTGCCACATCGCAGGCATGCAAGGCAATCATCACATCTAAACGTTCGGGCTGATAGGTTCTTACATCACCTTGGAAAAAGTCGAGTTGAGTAAATCCAGAAGCCGTTGCCACCTGTTGACAGAATTGCACCATCTTTTCATTCAGTTCCACGCCCGTGACAAATGGAACCTGCTGGTGTTTCGCCAAATAATCATACAACGCAAAGGTCAAATAGCCTTTGCCCGAACCAAAATCAACCACACGCAAGGCCTGATCTTGATTGGGAAGTTGAGTCAAAGCACCCGAAAAAATTTCTACAAACTTATTAATTTGCTTCCATTTCCGCGCCATGCTCGGAATGATCTGTGCCTGCGCATCGGTAATACCTAAATGCTGTAAGAACACACTTTCTTGTTCTACAAAGCGATGTTTGCTGCGATCATGCGCTTGGGTTGAACGCGTTTCAGCTTTGCTCGATGTGGTTTTCTGGGTGATGGTCAGTAAATCTTTTTTCTTATTACGCTTCAGTTGTAGGTCTTGGGTCGATGCAAATAAATTGCCTTGCTTACAATAGGCCAAATGCTCTGTAA
Source organism: Acinetobacter kanungonis (assembly GCF_009939195.1). Taxonomy (GTDB): domain Bacteria; phylum Pseudomonadota; class Gammaproteobacteria; order Pseudomonadales; family Moraxellaceae; genus Acinetobacter; species Acinetobacter kanungonis. The sequence continues at coordinate 917,975 of NZ_JAACKC010000001.1, forward strand.
TGATTTGCATAGCTTCAGTCATTGGGTAGTTTTTAGTGACATCTTGGGTTTTATGTCGATATAAAACATTCAAAACGGGTTGCTGTTGCAACTCAATCACCCGAAACGTCATTTTTTCTAACTGCTGCATTTCCCCCTTGTATTGGCTCAGGATTAAACGCTCAAAATTATGTGTTTCAAGGGCTTGCTGCACAGCATCGAGAAACTGTTGTTCCTGAGCAGAAGGAGAAGTCGAGTCAGACATACAATTAACCTAATCAAATTTGCGACTAAATTTTAAAGCGTCTTACACGAAAAGCAAAATTGAATTACTATACAGTTGTATTTTTAATAAAAAGCAGCCTCTATGACCGCGCCCCATGTGCAAGATTACCATCCGACTGAAGAACAGTTTAATGTCTGGAGCCATGCGCTCGGGGCAGGTCTTGCCTGTATCGCCACCATCCTGCTGGTAATTAAAGGCTCATATTTAAGTACGGGACAATGGATCGGACTTTGGGTCTATGGTTTCAGTATGATTCTGTTGTTTACAGGCTCCACCCTGTATCACATGGCGCAAACTTACGAAAAACGCTTTTGGCTAAAAAAACTGGATCACACCGCCATTTATTATCTGATCGCAGGCACCTATACCCCGTTTCTGTCTATCGCCATCCCAACCGAAAAAGCCCATAAGCTGTTAATTGCACTTTGGGTGATTGCACTACTTGGAACACTATTCAAATTAATTTTCATTCATCGCTTTCAGAAAGTTTCCCTGATTGCCTATTTGGTCATGGGCTGGCTTGCGGTGTTATTAGTCAATGATATGCAACGTTATTTATCTTCCGATGCGCTCTTTTGGCTGGTGTTTGGTGGACTGGCATATACTGTCGGAGCATTGTTTTATGCCTTAAAACGGGTAAGATATACACATGCGATCTGGCATGTATTTGTACTGATAGGCGCTGGATCACACTTCCTAGCGATCTATCTGTACGTGATTTAATCGGCTTCTCTCGCGTTTTAGTGACCCTAAAAGAGTAGATGTGAGTTCGATTTTCCGTTGTTTTTTTAAGAAATTACGCCTTTTTTAAAAAGATTACGCTTTTAAAACTAAGTTCTTTTAATTTTAGTAAGTGTAAGGTTATCCATGGCGTCATCAACTACAGCTACATTAGAAGTAGCAACCAATTCAAAATTACGTGTACTGACCGCGAGTCTGGTGGGTACCACCATCGAATTCTTCGATTTTTATATTTATGCGACTGCTGCGGTCATTATTTTCCCGCATCTGTTCTTCCCAGCAAGTACAGACCCAATGGCAGCCACCATTCAGTCACTGGCAACCTTTGCAATTGCCTTTATTGCACGTCCAATTGGTGCCGCCCTGTTTGGTCATTTAGGTGACCGAATTGGACGGAAAGCCACCTTGGTTGCCGCCCTGCTCACCATGGGGATTTCCACGGTCTGTATCGGCTTATTACCCACCTATGCCCAAATCGGCATTGTCGCTCCCTTACTTTTAGCCCTTTGCCGTTTGGGTCAAGGTCTAGGTTTAGGCGGTGAATGGTCAGGCGCAGTGTTATTGGCAACTGAAAATGCTCCAGAAGGCAAACGTGCTTGGTATGGCATGTTCCCACAGTTGGGCGCACCAATCGGCTTTATCTTGGCGACAGGTTCATTCTTAACCCTCGGTGCATTCATGTCTGAACAGGACTTTATGCAATGGGGCTGGCGTATTCCGTTTATTGCCAGTGCTGTTTTGGTAATTGTTGGTCTTTGGATTCGTCTAAAACTGCACGAAACCCCAGCTTTCCAGAAAGTGCTGGATAAGCAAAAAGAAGTGAATGTGCCGTTTAAAGAAGTCATGACCAAACATTTACCAATGCTGGTCCTCGGTACCATCGCGGCAATCTGTACATTTGTGGTGTTCTACCTGACCACCGTATTTGCTCTGAATTGGGGAACCACTCAACTCGGTTATTCACGTGCTGAATTCCTTAAACTCCAGTTGATTGCAACCCTGTGCTTTGCTGCATTTATCCCGCTTTCAGCAGTTTTGGCAGAAAAATTTGGCCGTAAAACCACGTCTATTGCCGTCTGCGTACTTTCTGCCTTATTTGGTTTAGTGTTCTCAAGCATGCTGGAATCAGGCAATACCTTTGTGGTGTTCTTATTCCTGTGCACAGGCTTAGCCATTATGGGACTGACGTATGGTCCAATCGGAACCGTATTGTCTGAGATTTTCCCGACTTCCGTACGTTATACAGGCTCTGCCTTGACCTTTAACTTGGCGGGTATTTTTGGTGCTTCATTTGCACCGCTGATTGCCACCAAACTGGCAACCACTTACGGTTTATATGCAGTTGGCTACTATCTGACTGCGGCTTCCATCTTGTCACTGTTGGCATTCCTTGCCATCCGTGAAACTAAAAATGATGATGTAAATAATCAGGTTTAATTCCTGTCACACCCGACAATAACAACACACAACGGAAAGCCCTCCAGCATTACATCGCTTGAGGGCTTTTTTAGAACTTTATTTTGAAGTAAATAGCGCTTAAACCAACTCAATAATATCAATGGTCGGTGGGACGCGAAAACGGAATGGAACACCCACCATCCCCGTGCCGACCGTCACAAACACATCGGCATGTTCATGGTTATACAGTCCTTTCTTGTGTCCTAGAATAGACACTTTCTTCATCACATAATCGGTCAGCCACGGCAGCTCGACCTGTCCACCATGCGTATGTCCAGACAACATGAGTGGACGATTCGGTAGTTTCGGTACCATATCCACCGTATCCGGGTTATGCGACAGAATCACCCAAGGTTTATCCTGCGGTAAATCTGGCAGATAGCGCATATCGGCTTTTCCTGCCCACAAATCGCCCACCCCGATGAGGCGGAATTCGTCAAACTCGACAATCTGCCCTTCAATATCAATCACTTCATTGACAGACAACGCATGACTCAATAACGCCTGAATCGGAGGTCCGGGATATTGCTCATCATGATTGCCATACACCGAATACACAGGCGCCTGAATATTTTTTAACGGTGCCAGTTCATCCGCCAAAGTATCTTCGGGTTCGTAAGTCCAATCTCCTGCCACCACCACCAAATCAGGCTGCTGCTGATTAATTTTCTCGACAATAATTTTTAACTGTCGTTCATGTCCTGAAAATAAACCAATATGTAAATCGGCAACCAAGGCAATTCTCACCGGTTTCTGAATACGCGTACCCGCATCTAACTGATACTGTGTCGTTTTAACCAGTACACAATGCGGTTCAACAAAGCGCGCATACAATAGCAACAAGCTCAGTAAGAACACAAAACCCGCTTCATGCAGGGAATAATAGCCGCTCCAGCCTGCATATAAACTGAAGAATGCCAGAGGCCATAACAAATAAGACAAATAAAAGGCAAGTAAATGAACAAACGCTTTGAAGGGATGGATGGTTTCCGTGTGCGACTGGCTATGCCAAGCCTGTGCAATCGCCCACAGTGCAATCAGCACGAAACTTGCATAAAAAATGTAAATCATCGAGTCATTCGTCAAAATCATTACTCGCTCTACCAGTTACTAATTATCTATTTATATTTATCTTTTCATAGCTGACTATTATACTCAAACCAAATCTAGCGATTATAGTGCAATGAGTATAATGGGCCCGAGCAATCACGTTGTGCAACGTCAGTTAACTGTAATGAATAAGAAGACCTCATCTAAAGCTGCCATTTTGCTGTGTAGCAGTTTACTCTTAGGCTTGCCTGCATGCTCGACTCTTCCCCAATATACGCCACAACCCGTCGTCAATTCATTTGATATTGACACTTCTCATACATCTTTAGCCAAAATTATTGAACCCTTACGGGATCAAAATCCAGACTTAACTGGCTTTCATGTATTGAATGATCCTCTAGAGGCACTGGCAGCCCGTATTCACCTGATTGAACGTGCCGAAAAAACTCTGGATTTACAATACTATATCTGGGATAACGACAAAATTGGCGCGATTGCCTTACATGCGATTATTCAAGCTGCCGATCGCGGTGTGAAAGTCCGCATGCTGATTGATGACAATAACGCCAGCAAGATGGAAGGAGTGTATTTGGCGCTGGCACAGCACCGTAATATTGATGTCAAACTGTATAACCCTTACGGTTTCCGCGATTTTCGTGCCATGGACATTCTGCTGGACTTAAAACGCGTCAATCGTCGTATGCACAATAAAAGCTTTATTGCGGACAATCAGATTGCCCTGATTGGCGGACGCAATATGAGTAACCAATACTATAACGTCAGTGATCATTATCAGTTTTCTGATGTCGATGTGATGTTGGTCGGTACCGCTGCAGACCAGATTTCATCATCGTTCAATGAATACTGGAACGACACTTACGCCTACCCCGTGAACCAAATTGTTGATCCGAAAAAATACACCTTGCGCTACGATGGCTTAAAGCAGCAGGTCAATGAACACTATGCCGATGTTGCGGTGCAAAATTACCTCGATTTGGCCAATCGCTCTCAGGCATTTGAAGAGTGGCTCAATCACAGCATTCAATTTGACTGGGTCAAAGCTGAGGTGGTTAAGGACTCTCCAAACAAGACCCGAGATCAAGCCAAGCCAGAAGATTATCTCAATCATCAATTAATCTCACGCCTAGAAACGCCAAATGACAGCCTAGATATTGTTTCGGCCTATTTTGTGCCTGAAAAGAAAGGTGCAGATGTCCTTGAAAAAATCTCGCAAAAAGGCGTACAAGTTCGTGTCCTGACCAACTCTTTCATTGCCAACGACGTGGCGTTGGTGCATGCCTTCTATGGTAAATATCGTCAAGATCTCTTAGAAAATGGCGTACAAGTCTATGAATTTCTTGCCGCACCCGAACAGGAAAACTGGTATCGCAATACAGAAGAATTGTCACAAAAAGCCAAAATCAGTTTAAGAGGTCTGAGTCATTCCAGCTTGCATGCCAAAATGATGGCAATTGATGAAAACCAAGTCTTTATTGGCTCGTTTAACTTTGATCCGCGCTCTGCTTATCTGAACACTGAAATTGGGGTGATTTTAAATAGCCCGCCATTGGCAAAAGCCGTGCATGAAACCATGGACAAAAATCTGTCCAAATACGCGTATAAACTGGTTTTAGATGCCAACAATAAAATTAACTGGCAGCTCACTCATCCAAATGGTGAGGTCAAAACCTTCACCAAAGAACCAAAAATGAAATGGTGGCACAAAGCAGGCGTCAAATTTATTTCATGGTTACCTGTAGAAGGCTTTATGTGATCTCAGCTAAATGTAGCGCTTAAACCAAAGCGCTGCTGGAAGAAGGTTGAACCGTATGCAGCACGCGCTGGTGCAACTGAGCCAAACCTGCATTCATTTCACGCTGTACCAAAGCTGTCAAACTGTCGACCGTATGCCCTTCGGTATGAAGGGTTGGTAACGTCAGCAAATGCGCGGTCACTTTCGGCATTTCCAGTACATTTTTAATATGATCAATAAAGGTCACATCGCCAATAAACGGCGCAATCATGTCCAGCTCACCCTGCTGATTCACATAACAAATGACACAGATTTGCACTGGGCGCTGTGCTTCTATCGCAGCTCCTAAAATACGCCCATGTACTTTTTTAATACGTGTACCATCCGATGTGGTCGCTTCAGGAAAAAACAGCACTGGAATGTCTTGTTTCAGAAATGCGGTAATTTGTTCGCGAATCTTAATCGAATCTCCCGAACCCCGTTTAATAAATAACGTTCCGCCCGCTTTTGCCAATTTGCCAAAGACTGGCCATTTTTCAATTTCAGCTTTTGCCAAAAAGAACACCCGCGCACCCGAGCCCAATACTGCAATATCTAGCCAAGAAATGTGGTTACTCACCCACAAAGCAGGTTCACGCGGAATCGTGCCATGCACTTCGACATCAATATTGAAAACCTTGCACAACTGACGACAAAAATACTGTACATAACGGGTGTTGTTGGCATTGTTCGGATCTTTATACAGACCGTGGCGGGCAACTAGATAAAAGCCCTCTGAAACCACACCAAAACCCGCACTGAGCTTACGGCCATACAAAAACAGCTTAGAAATTGGATTCAAGGAAGACGTTTGAGCAGCTGCATTTTCTTTCATAAATTTATTACTAACCAGCGAAACGATGAATGTCTGTTGATGAACTTTGCTCCATTCTATACTGTTCAATCTGCATGTGCATTGATTATAAAAACCGAATATCAGCATTACAAAATCCAATTTTAATTCATCTCACAACACGCTTATGATGATCTTGTAAGCATCAAAATTGATAGGTGAACCAGATGCATACTCATACCCCATCACGAAAATCCAAACCTCATCACTGGTTGCACATGCTGCAATTAATCGTTGGCTTTAGCATCTTATATTTCGCGGTCATCATCCTGTTTGCCAAATTGTTCGCAGCCACACTATAAATCGACTAATCTCAAGCATCTCTGCCCTTTTTCCACTAGAATAGAATTTTAAAGTGGAGAAATGGCTGAGTGGCAAATTTACAACGACATCAAGGTGGTGAACGCATTATTCTGGTCAGCGTTTCTGTACAAATGCTGGAAAATCTTGATGCCGAAGAATTCAATTTGCTGGCTCAATCTGCGGGTGCTGAAATTTTGGCCCATCTGCAAGCGCAACGTGTGAAGCCAGATGCCAAACTATTTATTGGTTCGGGTAAGGCAGATGAAATTGCGGAGCTGGTGGCTGAGCATGACGCCGAACTGGTGATTTTCGATCATGCCCTGACACCTGCACAAGCCCGTAATCTGGAACAAATTTTAAAGTGTCGTGTCGTGGATCGAAACGAACTGATTCTGGACATTTTTGCCCAGCGTGCGCGTACCTTTGAAGGTAAGCTTCAGGTCGAATTGGCGCAACTCCAACATTTATCCTCGCGTTTAATTCGTAGCCGCGGTACCTTAGACAGCCAAAAAGGCGGGATCGGCTTACGTGGTCCAGGTGAAACCCTACTTGAAACCGACCGTCGCTTACTCAAAATCCGCATGGGGCAACTCAAAGCCAAATTGGATAAAGTGCGACAAACCCGTCTCCAAGGACGTGTAGCCCGTCAAAAAGCAGCGGTTCCCACAGTATCCTTGGTCGGTTATACCAATGCTGGAAAGTCCACGCTGTTTAATGTCCTTGCCAATAGCGATGTCTATGCGGCCAACCAACTGTTTGCGACCTTAGACCCGACCTTACGCCGCCTGACTTGGGAAGGTATTGGTACTGTAGTATTAGCCGATACTGTAGGTTTTGTTCGCAATCTTTCTCATTCTTTAGTCGAATCCTTTAAAGCCACTTTAGAAGAAACACTGGAAGCTACCCTGCTCTTGCATGTGATTGATGCAAGCAGCCCAGAAATGCTGGAACAGATTGAAGCGGTCGAGAAAGTCCTAAAAGAAATCGGGGCAGATGTACCCGTACTTCGAGTCTATAACAAAATTGACCAAAGTGGTGAAGAAGCCAAAATCATGTATAGCCAGCCGAATTGTCCAGAACGTGTTTACGTCTCTGCCCATACAGGGCAAGGCATTGCGCTGTTACAACAAGCGGTACATGAATGTCTGATGGGACAAATTCAAACTTTTGAATTAACCCTGTTACCAGCCTACGGTAAATTACGCACTCAACTGTACGCACTGAATGTCATTCAATCCGAACATTATGATGAGGAAGGTCATTTACATCTCACTGTGAAAATTGCACCAGCCAAATTAGAACAACTGATTCGACAAGCACATTTACCACTTGATCAAATTCTGGGGGAGAAAGCACGCATGTTCGAGAGAACCCTTGAGGAGTTTGAAATAAAACCTTAAATCGGTTAAAACGTGATTAGTAAAATTTATTAATGTAATGACTAAATCATGGATTGGATAAAAAGTACGGATTGGCCAGCATGGGTCGGCACACTGGGTTTAATTGTCGGATTCCGAGAGTGTGCTGTATGGATCATGACCCAGTTCAATCATCCTGAACTGGGTAACCTGATGGGCTTAATCAGTTTACTGATCCTGCTGTTAATCTGGCGTAAGTTTCGCAAAGTCCCTGCCCGTTTGGTCGATACCAACAATAAAATCATGAAAGAAAGTGCCTTTGCTTTTTTACCGATTAGTGCAGGCTCTTTACTAATGCTGGTCCATATGGGCAGTGAGATTCCTTTATTTTTGCTGGTTCTGGTGGTGAGTACGCTCATTCCGCTCTGGATTTACGCCAAAATGGCAAAGCACTGGCTATAAGGAATCATCTCATGTTCTCTGTTCTCTCTGGATTTATCATTACGCTGGTTGCCTATCTCTGTGCCAAGCCGATTAATAAAAAAATCCCGCAAGTGCCTGTCATCGTGATTGGCATGTTTTTCGTGATTGGCTTGCTGTTCTTATTCGGCATCCCTTATGAGTCTTATATGGCTCAAACCAACAACATTTTTAGTCATTTATTGGGTTATGTCACGGTTGCGCTGGCCATTCCTTTGGCTGCCATGCGCTACGATGATTTACCACCCAAGGCAATTGTCAGTATTTTGGTGTTTGCCAGTATCAGTGCTGTCGCCCTACCGATGGGTTTGGCCTATCTGTTACACATGGCAGATTCAACCATCATGGCGTTTGCCACCCGTGCCGTCACCACACCAATCGCGATTAATATTGCAACTTTATTGCACGCACCAGTCACGCTAGTCATTCTGATTGTGATTTTATCTGGGGTGATTGGCGCTGCTTTTTCCCCGCTGATTTTACGTCACATCAATGATGAACGTGCCTCCGGACTAGCGCTAGGGCTTGCTGCACATGCAATTGGCACGGCGCAAGCTTGGCAACGTGGAAGTGTGGCAGGACGATATGCTGCATTTGGTATGGCCGTAAATGCTGTTTTTACCGCAATTTGGCTGCCAACTTTCATACTTTACCTGCAAAATATGTGACCAACAAAACATTCCAAAGGTTGTTTTGTGCAGCAAACATGCCTAAGATAGTTTTGGTTTAGTCAATAAGTCAGTAAAAAGGAATTTATGATGGGGAAAGCTAAATTAGTTGGCGCACTTGTTTTTTCTGCTTTGAGTAGCATGGCTTTTGCAGAAGATATTTCGGGGACATGGAAAAATATTGATGATAAAACAGGCTCATCCAAAGCTGTTTTAGAGATTCGTCAGGAAACCAATGGCACCTATACCGCCAAAGTGGTGAAGGTCACTCCTCGCCCAGGCTATACACCCAAAGACACCTGTATCGACTGCCCTGCACCATATACCAACAAGCCCATTTTAGGCATGGATGTATTGAAAGGCTTAAAGCATGAAGAAGGCTTAAATTATACAGGGGGTAAAATTATTGACCCGCTTTCAGGTAAAATTTACAGTACCAAAGCCAAGATGAGTGCCAACGGTAAGCGTTTAACTTTACGCGGATATGTCGGTGTTTCTGCGCTAGGACGCAGCCAGACATGGATTCGCCAAGAATAAGAAATTCAATCCATTTAAACCGCCGCAGAGGCGGTTTTTTTATGGTGAAACTCATCATCTTCAAATTCCAAGCAAACTGACTCTGTAGTTTACCAAATCTTAACATTTTCATTGAGATACACGATAAAGTGAGTGTACATATCCCAGCGATATAACAATGTAGAAGGTTTTTACATCAACAGGGAATACATGAAAAAAATCATCTCTTTAAGCTTCTTCACAGGTTTAGTCATCGCCAGTACGGCTGCACTAGCACAAGATATCTCAGGCACCTGGCAGCAAATTGACGATAAAACAGGTTCACCCAAGGCAGTCATTGAGATTCGTAAAGAATCTAACAACACCTTCACGGGTAAAATTGTCAAAATCACACCACGCCCAGGTTATACCCCACGCGAACGTTGTAATAATTGTCCCGCTCCCTACACCAATCAACCGATTTTAGGCATGGAGATTTTAAAGGGACTGAAACAGGTGGAAGGCACTTCCAGCTATGAAAAAGGGCGCGTGATCGACCCGCTTTCTGGCAAATTCTATGATGCCAAAATGAAATTAAATGCCTCAGGCAAACGTCTGTCGTTAAGAGCCTATATGGGGGTTTCTGCACTAGGACGTAATCAGACTTGGTTAAGAATCGACTAAGTAGTCTGGCTGATACGGCATTGGGCTAATCGAGTCCAATCCGTATGCAAAAAACTCTACAACATACTAAAAATAAAAGTAAAACCCAATAAACTCAACAGTTTCCAATTGAGCAGTTTTCTCATTGCCGCCCTTCTAAAACTTACCTAACATATTTTTTATAAGGATATAACAACGTCAATGATTTCTAATGGATAGAAAAAAATGAGAAAAATGCTCTCTTGCATGTTTATTTTCGGTTTAATGCTGACTGCAAGCCCTGTATTCGCCAAAGACATTACAGGTATTTGGCAGCATATTGATGACAAATCAGGAAATCCCCAAGCCACTATCGAAATTAAGAAAGAGGCCAATAATACCTATTCAGGGACAGTCATTAATCTGATCAAGCGCCCAGGCTATACGCCGCCACCGAATTGCGTCAACTGCCCAGCACCCTACACCAATCAACCGATTCTGGGCATGACAGTATTAAAAGGTTTAAAGAATATCGATGGAACGTCGAGTTATCATGGGGGACGCGTTATCGATCCGCTGAATGGTCAAATTTATGATGCCAAGATGAAACTCAATCCATCGGGCAAACGTTTATCGCTGCGTGCTTATATGGGCGCATCGATATTGGGACGTAACCAGACTTGGGTGAGAATCCAGTAAAATAAAAAAAGCCACGTCAACGTGGCTTTTTTTTCAGTGCATCATGGGATTGTCCACTGCAAACACTTGCTGATCTTCCAAACGATAAGCGATCAATTGATTGCCCCAGACACATCCACCATCGACATTTTGAATATGCGGATGAATAGTTTTGCCTTGTAATGCTGCCCAATGTCCAAAAATCACTTGATGGCTTTGTGCTGCCTTCGACTCAAACTCAAACCATGGCTGAAAACCTTCTGGCATCGGGTCACTTAATGAATCTTTAAAGCTAAATTCCAGACGCCCTTCAGCGTTGGTTAAACGCATACGGGTTAAATAATTGGTGATGCAGCGTAAGCGATCATGTCCAGTTAAATCTTCAGACCAAATATCAGGTTGCGTGCCATACATGTCTTGTAAAAAGGCATCCATCACCGCAAAGTCATCATGACCAATCACCGCTTCCACTTCTTTCGCCAAAGCAGCGGTTTGCTCTGCAGACCAGATACATGGAATCCCCGCATGGGTCAAAATGGTCTGTTCATTGGGAAATAAACACAGCGGCTGTTTGCGTAACCAATCAATCAGATCATCACTATCAATCGCATCAATCACATCACGGGTATGGTCTTTCGCTTTCAGCTGCTTTAAACCACGTGCACAGGCCAAAAGCGTCAAATCATGATTGCCCAATACCGTTGCAGCAGAGCCACGTTCCACCAGTTTCTTCACAAAACGTAATGCGCCAATCGAGTTTTCACCACGCGCCACCAAGTCGCCCGCAAACCAGATAAAGTCTTGGTCAGGATCAAATTGAATCGATTTCAGGAGTGCTTTCAAAGCTTCAAAACAGCCCTGAACATCCCCAATGACATAATTGTAGCGCGCCATGTTTACACCATTTGATCTGCTAAAGCCACGAACTGCGCCAAGCTTAAAGTTTCAGGACGTGCCATCGGATCAACACCCGCTTGTTCAAAACCATCTTCACGTAACATACCTTTTAAGCTATTGCGCAAAGTTTTGCGACGCTGGGTAAATACGTGTGCCACTAAACGTGCCAAAGCTTTTTCATCTTTCGCCACAATAGGTTTAGTCGCATACGGCTCTAAGCGGAACACCGCAGAAGTCACTTTCGGTGGTGGATTGAATGATCCTGGTGGCACTTCAAATAAAAAAGTCGGTTTACAGTAATACTGAATCATTACCGATAAACGCCCATATTCCTTGGTATTTGGTGATGCGGTAATACGGTCTACCACTTCTTTTTGCAGCATGAAGTGCATATCTTTGATTTTTTCGCCAAATTCCAAGAGATGGAACAACAATGGCGTAGAAATGTTATAGGGCAAGTTACCTACAACACGTAATGGACGACCTTCTTCAAATAAGTTGGTAAAGTCGTATTTCAACGCATCGGTTTCCACAATGGTTAAACGCTCTGGATGCGGCACACGCCCTGGCAAACCCGCAGCTAAGTCACGGTCCAACTCAACCACGGTCAAAGCATCACATTCACCAATTAAAGGTGAAGTCAATGCCGCTAAACCTGGTCCAATTTCGACAATATTATCGCCCGTACGTGGGTTGACCGAACGTACAATTTTCGCAATGACACGTTGATCATGCAAAAAGTTTTGACCAAACCGTTTACGAGCCTGATGCCCTTCTTCTTTCGGGTTAAGCGCATTAATTTGATACATAAAACATTTCCAACGTGAGATTGATAAAGTAAATCAGTGTCGAGCCAAATCTAAAGCCAGATCCACAGCAACATTCAGGCTTGAACTTTTTGCCTGTCCTGTGCCTGCAAGGGAGAGTGCTGTGCCATGATCTACAGAAGTACGAATAAAGGGTAAGCCCAAAGTAATATTGATGGCTTCACCAAAGCCTTGTGATTTTAACACAGGTAAGCCTTGATCGTGATACATCGCCAAAACTGCATCGGCATCTTTCAAGTTTTCAGGGGTAAATAAGGTATCGGCAGGCAAGCTTAAACTCAGATCCATCCCTTGAGCACGGTAGCTTTCCAGTACAGGGTTAATCACCTCAATTTCTTCCATGCCCAAATAACCGCCCTCACCTGCATGTGGATTAAGCCCACAGACCAGCACTTTAGGCTGGCTAATCTTGAATTTGGTTGTTAAATCATGCAGGAGAATATCAATCACTTGATGTAAACGTTCTGCCGTAATCGCATCTGCGACTGCTCTCAAAGGTAGATGTGTCGTTGCCAAAGCCACACGCAAGGTTTTGGTCGCCAGCATCATCACCACCCGCGCGACACCCGCAAACTCTTGGTAATATTCGGTATGCCCACTAAACGCAATACCAGCATCATTAATCACGGACTTTTGTACGGGTGCAGTCGCGACACCGACACTTTGACCCGACATCGCATAATCCGCGGAACGTCTAAGTTGTTCGAGTACATAGCCAGAGTTATTCGGATTCAACTCACCTTCGATCACAGACTCACACAAAAGCACATGTTCAACATAAAGTTGTCCAACTGCGGAGGATTGCTGTTGTCCTGTATAGGCAATCAGTTCCACCTCGAGTTTGAGCATGGCTGCACGTTGTTGCAGTAAATTTAGATCCGCCAAGACAACAATTGGACGTTCATCCACACGGTTTGCCAGACTTAAACAGATATCAGGACCAATGCCAGCAGGTTCACCACTGGTGACATAGAGCGGAAGCATGACTCACCTAAACCACTTTATTTTGAATAAGCCTATTTTACTGAATTTATGACTGGAATACCGTTGCTTCTTCTATTTATTCAGGTAAATCGTGTTGTTAATTGCATGGCTTTAGCGCGTAACTCCCCCTATTCGACTAGATTGAACCCTATTCAGCTTTTACTCAGAAACTCTATATATGATGAAATAGAGGCCTTAAAGCCTCCTGTGCTGAGCTAAAAATGATGATCGTCATGTACAGGGTAGTAGCATTATCAATCAAATTTCAGCAAAAAGTAAAAGCTATGCGATTGTTTTTATTATTTTTTAAATTACTGAATTTGTTTCAACTTAAGCAACAAGCTAAAAGTAAGGAAATAATCAAATTGCTTAAAAAACACTGGTCAAAAAGCAACACTGCCCTTATAATACAGCGCTTGAAATTCATATTTTCATTTGTGATTCTTAACGACTTCGTTTAGAATCGCGTCTCCTTTTGTTTGGACAGATTCCATAGTCCAAACCAACTATAATAGGTAGTGGTTTAAATGAAAACTCTCAGCGCTAAGCCTGCTGAAGTTCAACACGACTGGTACGTTGTTGATGCTTCTGGCAAAACTTTAGGTCGCCTTGCGACTGAAATCGCTCGTCGTTTACGCGGTAAGCACAAGACTTCTTATACTCCTCACGTTGACACTGGCGACTACATCGTTGTTATCAATGCTGAAGAAATTCAAGTGACTGGTAAAAAAGCACTTGATAAAAAATACTATCGCCACACTGGCTTCCCTGGTGGTATCCGTGAGACTAACTTTGAAAAGTTAATCGCTCACAAACCAGAAGCAGTTTTAGAAAAAGCTGTTAAAGGTATGTTACCAAAAGGTCCTCTTGGTTATGCAATGATCAAGAAAATGAAAGTGTATGCAGGTACTGAGCATCCACACGCTGCTCAACAGCCACAAGTTTTGGACATCTAAGGGATACAGCACATGGCTACTAATTATGGTACAGGTCGCCGTAAGACCGCAACTGCACGTGTTTTCCTATCTGCTGGTACTGGCAAACTCGTAATCAACAACCGTACTCTTGAGCAATATTTCGGTCGTGAAACTGCTCGTATGGTTGTTCGTCAACCTTTAGAGCTTCTTGAAGCTACTGAAAAATATGACCTTTACATCACTGTTGCTGGTGGTGGTATCGGTGGTCAAGCTGGCGCAATCCGTCACGGTATTACTCGTGCATTGATCGCTGCTGACGAAACTTTAAAACCTGCTCTTCGTCAAGCTGGTTTCGTTACTCGTGATGCTCGTGAAGTTGAACGTAAGAAACTTGGTTTACGTAAAGCTCGTAAACGTCCTCAATTCTCTAAACGTTAATTCGTTTACCGAATCGGACAAAAAGCCTTGGTTTATCCAAGGCTTTTTTATTGCTGTCATCTTTATAATCGAATACAGCTACATAGTTTCCATCGCCTGCTCTACTACAAAAATGTTATCATCACCACTAAGCCAAATAACTTGTGCTGATCACCGATTCATTTTCTAATTATTCACTCGGCTTTGTGGGATTATGTCTGTCGAAAATACGCCACTCCAAGGAATTACCCTCTATAGTCATGCAGATGACTTCCGTTCCCATTGGATTCGTTACGTCCTTGCCGAAAAACAAATCAAATTTAATCTGATTTTGCTCGATTATGAGGATGAAGACTTAGCAAGCTTGAATCCCTATCATCAACTGCCCATGCTGATTGAAAATGATCTGAAATTATTCAATACCAACATTATTTCTGAATATTTGGATGATCGTTATCGCCAAAATAAACTCTATGCCGATGCACCTGCTCCACGGGCAGAACAACGTCAATATATCTGGCGCTTTGAACAAGACTGGCTCCAATTAGCCGACATTATGCTACGTCACCCAGATACCCTGAATAAGAGCGAACAGCATAAAGCACAAAAGAAACTCAGAGATACACTGATCTCTTTAACCCCGCTCTTCCAGCACTATCCGTATTTTATGTCGGATAACTTTACAATTTTAGATTGTATGTTGGCGCCAATTTTTTTACGGTTAGACTCTATGGGTATCGAACTACCCCACAAGTTGTGCCGCCCAATCTTGTTGTATTGCCAACGCATCTTCCAGCGCCCTGCATTTATCAAATCCCTGACCTTGCAGGAAAAAAATCGCTACAGCAAATTTTTATCGATATAACCGAGTAATGGATAATGTCTGAACAGGAAATCAATTTAAGCCCTACACGTCCTTATTTAGCACGTGCCATTTATGAATGGATTTGTGATAACAACTTGACCCCTTATTTATTGGTCGATGCGACTCAACCGAATACGCGCGTGCCTGAACAATTCATTCAAGATGGTCAAATTGTATTGAATATTGTGCCGCATGCAGTCCATCAACTGCATATGAGTAACGATGCAATTACCTTCTCTGCACGCTTTGGTGGTGTATCTCGCGATATTTATGTGCCACTATATGCAGTATTAGGCATCTATGCTCGTGAAAATGGGCAAGGCTTATTTTTTGATCCGAATGAATATGAAAATATTCAAGTCCAGCAAGATGATTTAAAATCAGAACCTGAACAAAACGAAGAACAACCCAAGAAAAAGCCAAGCTTGAGGTTATTAGATTAGAACAAGAGGAAGTAATAATGGCTTTTGACTTAGTACAATATTTTGCAGAGCAAATTCACCTTCAAAAGCCTGAGCTTCTGAATCAGTATGATCCAAGTGAGCGCAAATCTCACCTGCTTGAAATCAATACACTGAGTCTCGGTAAGCTGATCACATTGTGGCGTACCGATGAAAATAAACTCTATCAAGAAATTCAGTCGCAAGATCAACTCTATGTGGTCGATATTGCCCGACACCTCACCACGTCCGACCAAAATCACTCCAAACTGAGCAAGCCTGAGTTTGAGTATACCATGACCGAAGTGTTGTCTCTTCAGTTGGCAGAACTCAAACAATTGGATGATACCGGCAACTACGGCATTAAAGGCTTACGTGAACTGATCACAGGTCAAGTTGAACATTTGTCAGGACAAGCTGAGGACTGGATCTGGTCAACAAATGAACTAACAGAACTCAAAGGCTCTAAACCGATCCCTGAAGAAGAGATATCATTAGAGGAGACTATGAAGGAGTTTAATCAAATGGTTCATCAAAATGCAGTAGAACACCACGAACAAGTGGCTGAAGTTGAAAAAACTGCAGTGCCGACTTGGGCAAAAGTTTTAGAGCCAGTGGTGGCTTTGGCAATTCTATGGGTTCTTTATTCTGCAGCGACCCAAATGTTTGCTTAATCCCCGATACATGAAGATGATTCACTCGCAATCATCTTCATTTCTACCTGAAATCTATCAAAAAATAAGAATTTGCGCTCAAATATTCATCAATTATTCTAATTTACACACAGTTTCTTTTTGATTATACGATAAAATTTACACAATGTTACATTTTCATTTCTGTCAGAATCTGACCATCAGATTTATATGCTTATTCATATTTCCAACTTCAATATGAGAATAAAATCACATTAAAGTTGAGTCAGATCCTCAGATTTGTATCCAAATCGTCACCTCTTCTTAGCAGCAAAAATAATTTAGATTGATAAAATTTTGCAGCCATTCATATAATCAAATTGACTTGATACCAAGTTAAAAACAATCAAAATTTTAAAAAAACATAAGAGAATCAATATGGCTAGAGTATCATTAGAGGCATTATCGAATATCGATGGTTTCCATGCAGCAGCATTAGTTGATGGAGAAAGCGGTTTAGCACTGGCAACACAAGGTGGAGGAGATATTGACCTAGAGTTGGCTGCAGCAGGAAATACAGAGGTTGTGCGTTCAAAGCGTCGTGTGGCAAATGCCCTGAACTTGAATGACAGCATTGAAGACATATTGATCACTTTGGGTAAGCAGTACCATCTAATCCGTCCACTGGAAGGAAATGAAAAACTGTTCTTGTATCTTGTTCTTGAACGCTCAAAAGCGAATCTCGCTATGGCGCGCCATGAACTGAAAAGCTATGAAAAAGGGTTAGATTTTGCATGATTGACCCTCTCCCCTTGACTGGTTGATCTAGACAAGGGGGGAAACTGGCCTGATTTATGATTTTTAACTTGTAAGACGTGTAGAGATAGTATGACTGAGCAATATCTTAATATTGCGATAACTGGCTTAAGTATTCATCATTCAGAAGAACTTAAAACCCAGCTACGTAATCTCATTCCACAACAGTATGAAATTAAATGGAGCACAGCAGCTGATCCGACCATTGACTGCTTATTTATCCATGAAAATTTTTACGACACCGACGGCATTCAAAAAATTATCCAAAGCCGAAATTTTCCTTGGCTCAAAATCACTAAAAATACAGACCATGAAAATTTAATCAAGGAAAATACTTTATCTCTACCTATCGTTAATCATCAAAGCTTCTCTGACTGGATATTACAGCATTTGCTGAATACCAATATGACGGAGCATCATGAACAATTCTTTGAGGCGAACCCAAAGAAAACACCCTATAAACTCGAATATTTCAGCAAGATGCTCGATAAAGAGCGTCATTCCAAACTTCATTTGTTTGATACCCTCGGTACCATTGCCATTATTGATGTCCAAAAAAACATTGCATGGTTAAACACCGAAAGAGAACAGGCTTTTACCGATTCAGGTTTTGGCTATGACATCGCCAGTACCAGTAGCTTTATGAAAGTATCACGTAAACAAGCGCATATTCTCAGTGACTGGCTCTGGCAATTTTTTTGGGATTCCCCTTTATTCTTAAAAGAAATGGCACCTGAAGATGGACATTTCAAAATTCATATGTGGCCAAAACCTCCACTCGATGCTGATCGGAAAATCATTTTCCAACTCTCAAGCTGCTTTATTCAAGGAGGGAAAGTTTCAAAAATTGCATCACAACTCAACATTCCATTAGAAACTGTACAGCGATTTATTGCTGCCAATATTGCGACCAATAATATTTCCAAAATCAATATTTGGGACAAGCACTTTAATCCACCAGAAGCTCCAGCAGCGACCGAAGATTCAGGTTTTATTAAAAGTTTCTTTGGAAAATTAAGAAAAAAATTGGGGATATAGGAAAATATTATGATTTTACAACGGTTTAAGATTGTATTTGCAGGGGGTATGGGGGCTGGTAAAACTGAAGCGATTAAATCATTATCAGAAATTCCAGTACTACATACAGAAGCGTTTAACACCGACTCAGAACGGCATAGCAAAATGCAGACGACAGTTGGGATTGATTATGGCGAAATCACTTTAGAAGATAATGTCACCATTGGACTCTACGGCACACCCGGTCAAAGTCGCTTTGATTTCATCTGGTCAGCAATTACCAAAGGGGCAATTGGTGCGGTCATCCTGATCGACCATCATTCCGATCATCCTATTCAAGAACTAGAAAGTTACTTGGAGACCTTTCAGAACTTTACCGACAACATTGCCATTGGCATTACGCATACAGATATGATCTCGGAGTCGGCAAAATCTACAGGTATCTACAAAGACTGGTTGTTACAGAATGAGTTATTTGCCCCGCTGTTCTTTATTGATGCACGTAAAAAAGAGGATGTTTTACTGCTATTGGAAGCACTGATTACTTCAATTGAAGTGAACTCCAATATTGCCAATTCACCATCATAGAGGTTTGATATGTTTACTTTAGAGCAAAGCCGTACTGCACCCAAAGAGTTAATTCAATTTGCCAAAGAGGAAATGCAAGACCTGCTCATGAATGTTCGTGGTGTAAATTACGTCATGCTCTGTAGCACAGATGGTTTTGAATTAGGGCACGTGCATAAGAAGGATAGCTATAACAGCACTAAACTAGCAGCAGTCAGCAGTTCAATCTTGGCAATGGTTGCAGCATTTATGAATGAAATTCACTTAGAAGGCTGTCAGTCTATCACTTTAGATGCAGAGAATGGTAAAGCTATCCTCACCTCAATTCCTTCAAGCAAACACCCATTGATTATTGTGACCTTAACAGAGAAGGATGTTTTACTTGGTCAGTTGCTCTACTCGCTCAAGACAGCCAGTAGCCGCATTTCGAATTTCTAATATATATTCAAGAGCGTCATCTCGGACTAATTCTGAGATTCTAGTTGTTTATTTCAAAGCTTATGAAGATCAATTGGATTTTTAAACGTTAAACCCGCAACTACAATCATTTAAATTTTCAGGATCTAACCTGTTTAAAATAAAAAAATTTCCTTCCATTTAAAAGCCGCCCTTCAAAAAAGAGCGGCTTTAATCTTTGCAATGAAAATAAAACCACCAAGTTACTGCACAAGCTCAAAATCAGATAACTTAAATGTTTTATTATTCATTGCATCCGTTGGGCCATAAAAACGAATTGCTGGTAAAGGTTGTTTACCTTTGGTTGGAATCCAATTTGATTCCAAGCCATTCGGTGCTTGCGGTCCAACATACAATGTCACAGAACCATCAGAATTTTTCTTTAGTTTATCTAAATCGTAAGATGAAATTGTAGTGCGTTCGGACGGTGTATAAATAAAACTATTCGTTGCACGGTTATATACCGTTAACGCCCAGAATTACTTCACTGGCATTTCTTTCGGAATGTTTAATTTATAGGTTTTTCCTGCTAAGAGCGGCTTTCCTGATTTATCTGCCATTGCCATCATATATTGTGTCGATGGCGTATTACTGAGCTTTTTCGGCATATAGGTACACCAGAAATATTCTGCTGCTCGTGCTACATAGTCAATCTTATTGTCATATTCCCACGAAAAGGTCTTATTCTTATCCGTCATCAGCAATGAAATATAATGACGATCTGGCCAATACAGCTCTGATTTTGGATAATTATCCAACCAGTTCTGCAAGGCATACCAAACATCAATCGCAGCTTGACGCATTGCTTTACGCATCGTTTCATCTGGATTAAATGGCTGACCTTTTTCTATCCCAATTCGCGATAGCATCCCCATCATGACCTTATCTTGGGCACGAACTGGCTCTACACTAAAAATTTTGTAGATATCATCAAATGCATGTTCATCATAAAAAGGCAGGCTTGGAAAAACCTGCTCATCGGGTGCAATAAATTTCTGCTTCGGCGGATTAGTCGCATCTTCCAAATAATAAACGCGCAATTTATGTGCATAATCTACTGCATCTGCCTGAGTTTTATTTGCCATAACCAATGATCTTAAAGCAAATCCAATCCTATAATTTGGAGACGCAACGTGAATATAACCTTTAGGAATCTGACCCGTATATCCTGGAGGAGTAAATAAATATTTACCTCCTTTCCTATCATCCATACCACCTGGGCCAATATTGGCAATTGTCAGTTGCCATGCATCTACCACCTCTCCATATAACTGCCTCGCTTCACTCGCTGGTGGAGCCTCAACAACCAGTGGTCCTTTTTGCAAATCACTATAGGCAGTAATATAAGGTGTCGAACTATTGGCAGTAATCGCCTCTAAGCGAGGTGTCACAGTATGGTTCCAGACCAGAATCGTGGTGTCATCTCACTTAATTGCATCATGTGCTGCACCACGCAAACGATAGATTGCAACTGCCGGTATATTCCACAATAAGCTCTGATAGGCAGCCTGATATTTTGCTTGATAATTAAAATCTGTAACTGATGGCATCGTGCGTTTCGGTAGCTGACCTCCAACAGGTTCACCTTTTGTTTTCATAAATATCTATTTATTTGAATATTTATAATTAAATCCCCCTATATTATAAAAATAATTAGAACATTCATTGTGATTAAACTTTTTACTGCTTATATCTTTAAGCCTTAACTTCTTTATAACTCTATTTTTTGATTTTGAATAAAAAATACATGATCTTAAAATCATCAACCATCCTGATTTATCAGTCGCATAACTTCTGC
>NZ_JAACKC010000020.1:0-458 GCF_009939195.1 Acinetobacter kanungonis
GTCGCATTATCGTATTTAACTGCAGCATCATCTGTAGCTTTTTGGGCATCGCTGACTGTTTTGAGTTGGTCTTCTGTCGCCGCTTGACCACTGGTAATGCTAGAAGCATTCCAGATCTTGTTCGTCAATCCGCCAATCTTGCCTGTTGTTCCATTGATCGTTACAGGGTTCGTACCTGCTCCACTGCCAATCGTGACTTCGTTCGCTAAACCAAGTTGTACGCCATCTGTTGTAGTCGTACTGGTGATATTGCTATCACCTTTAACATTGATGGTCTCGCCTAGTGCATATTTGTTCGATGTGTTGCCATCACCAAAGTGAATGCCTTTGTTAGCCGTTGTATTTGCAGCATCTGCTGTTGTTTTTACGTTGCTGATTGCACCATCGATCGTGCTCGATCCTGTACCACCTATGTTGCTGGTTGTGATCGCACCTGTTGTTGCGTCAATTGTCGTTGC
>NZ_JAACKC010000020.1:464-988 GCF_009939195.1 Acinetobacter kanungonis
GTCGCATTGTCATATTTCACCGCTGCATTGTCAGTCGCTGTCTGTTGTGCAGAGACTGCATCCAACTGACCTTTATTCACTGCATCTGTAGTTGCTGTGCCCGCTGCTACACCACTGATCTTGTTCGTAGTCTTGTCAATCACAACACTGCCAACAGTCACTTTATCAAAGTTAACTTCTTTCTTGGTCGCTACTGTAATGTTGTTACCTGTACGACTAATCGCGATGTTGTCTCCATCTAGGAATTGTACTGTATCGCTAGATTTAACCGAACTTGCACTGTCTCCATTCGCTTGTAACTTGAAAGTTTGGTTTTGTAAATTACTGATCTGTGTACCTTGACTACCAACAGTGGTATTCAGTGTGCTAATCGCATTAGTGTTATTTGTAACTGCTTGATTGGTCGCATTGAGCTGACTGCCATTCACTGCATCTGTTGAGCTTGCTGATAATTCGCCAGCTTTCACATTGGTTAAGCTAACTGCTGTAGTCGCTCCTACACCACCTAAAGTCACTTTGTCTTT
>NZ_JAACKC010000002.1 GCF_009939195.1 Acinetobacter kanungonis
CAATGGTTAGGGGGTGTTTTTTTTCGCTCAAAAGAAATTATATATGTAAGAAATGCGATAAAATTTAACATTATTTAAAGCAAGTTATCTTTGGTCTTATTGTTGAGTGTTTAAAACATAAGATGCTAATTTTAATAAATTATTTATTATAGGTTACGATAAAAGTAACGTTTTAACTACATTTCAGGATCATTTTCCCCATCAAATTTCTGACAATTTATTCCATTTGATGATCTGAATACCTTATAGGTATATTTTTATACCCTTGATGTTTTAGACAAAAAATGAATGGATATTCATTGTATGTTGACAATAAAAAATCTCACAATTGGAGGTGAGTAAAAATGACAGCGACAACAATGAATGTAAATGCTGTAATTGATCAGGCTAAATTTAAGCCTTTTCATTTAACGGTCGTTTTATGGTGCTTATTTGTGGTTTTATTTGATGGTTATGACTTAGCCATTAATGGTGTGGCATTGCCCTTGTTGATGAAAGAATGGGGAATGACTGCGGTACAAGCTGGCATGCTCGCCAGTACTGCATTGGCAGGGATGATGTTTGGTGCCATGTTATTCGGTATGTTGGCCGACAAAATTGGTCGTAAAAAAGTCATTATTATCTGCGTAACCTTATTCAGTGGTTTCACTTTTGCGGGTGGCTTTGCATCAAACCCGACTGAATTTGGTATTTTACGTTTTATTGCAGGTCTAGGGATTGGCGGCGTATTACCGAACTTGGTCGCGTTAACATCAGAATATGCACCACAGAAATTGCGTAGTACTTTAGTGACTGCAATGTTTAGTGGTTATGCGATGGGTGGGATTATGGCAGCATTGTTAGGGGTAACTTTTACCCCAACCTTTGGCTGGAAAATCATGTTCTTTATTGCTGGGATTCCGCTATTATTTGTTCCAATTTTATGGAAATTCTTGCCTGAATCGGTCACTTTCTTGGTGAAAGCACAACAAACTGAAAAAGCGCGTCATATTATTCAACACCTTGTTCCAGATGAAAAAATTTCTGAAAATACCGTTTTAGTCTTAAATGAAGCCAAAGTGCCAGATGCATCTGTAGCTGCATTGTTCAAGAACGGTCGTGGTACGGGCACCGTGTTATTCTGGGCATGCTTCTTCATGTGCTTATTGATGGTTTATGCCTTAGGTAGCTGGTTACCAAAACTGATGATGGCAGCAGGCTATTCATTGGGTAGCAGCTTGATGTTCTTGTTGTCCTTAAACATTGGTGCCGTTATTGGCACAGCGGGTGGAGGTATTCTTGCAGATCGCTTCCATTTAAAACCAGTCATCATCAGTATGTTGATTGTGGGTGCATGTGCCTTGGTAGGATTAGGCTTCAATTCACCACAACCTGTCATTTATTTACTGGTGGCATTGGCAGGTGCGGCTTCAATTGGCTGTAGTATTCTGCTGTATAGCTATGTAGCACAATATTACCCGCTAGCTGTACGTTCTACAGGTCTAGGTTGGGCTTCTGGTATCGGTCGTGTGGGTGCCATTGTGGGCCCAATTGTGATTGGGATGTTATTAGGTATGGAATTACCGCATAAAATGAACTTCATTGCAGTTGCAATTCCAGCGATTATTGCGGCATTTGCTGTGTCCTTAATTAAACCGAGCCAAGCTGAAGAAGTCGTAGAAGCATCGGTAGTCTCTTCATCATCTAAACAACGTTCTTATAGTTAAAGATCTATGCTTTATAGGGAGCCTCGTACAGAGGCTCTTTTTATTGGACGATTGAAATTGAAATAACAAATGAAAAAGCCCCGATATCCTATCGGGGCTTTTTCGTATTTCATTAAAGGTAAAACTCCTGTAATACCTCAACGTCCTGTTGTCGACTCTTTATTGTTATTCTAAGAAACATCCTGTTTCTGTATGAGTTCAATATAATCTGAAATACGACTAAGGTATAGACGTGTTTGCTGCATTCCTTGTACGCTTTGGCTGACAAGAATGTATTGAATAAAATGAAGTTTGGGCTACATATTTTGTATTTTTCTCACTTAAGAGTTTGGTTAGAGTAATAATCAATTAGACCTTCATTGAGGGTGTCATGCAGCATTCTAAAAACCATGCGGGGAAATGGTTGGGCTTATTGAGTTCTATTCTGCTTTCGGCCTGCCATGCAGAAAATAAGTCAAGTCATGAACAACAGCAGCAGGCTGCGCATGCCTCGGTTGCTATTTCACAGCCTATTCAGGTGCATAAGATCAGTGAATTCAATGAACCGTGGGCGATGGCAGTTTTGCCCGATCAACGTCTATTGATTACTGAGAAAGCGGGCAGTCTAGTGCTGTTTAATCCTAAAACACGGCAAAAAATAGCGGTGCAAGGTATACCTGCGGTGGCTTATGGCGGGCAAGGCGGTTTGGGGGATGTGTTGTTGCATCCTGATTTTAAGCAGAACCATCTGATTTACCTGAGTTATGCTGAGGCAGGTGAAGGTGGTTATGGGGCAGTGGTGATCCGTGCCGTTTTAGATGAGCGTATCGCCAGCCAGCCTCAACTTACACAGATCACCCCAATTTGGCGTCAGATACCCAAAGTTTCAGGGCGGGGGCATTATGCACATCGGCTCGTGTTTGATGATGCTGGGAAATTATGGATCAGTTCGGGTGAGCGCCAGAAGTTTCAGCCTGCGCAAGATCTGCAGACCAATTTGGGCAAAATTATTCGTCTGAATGAGGATGGTTCAGTCGCAGATGGCAATCCATTTACGGCACAAGGTCAGATTGCAGCACAAGTGTGGAGTTTGGGGCATCGCAATCCTTTAGGGATGGCTTTTGACTCGCAGGGGCAGCTTTGGGTGGCTGAGATGGGACCACAGGGTGGCGATGAGTTGAATCGTATCCATAAAGGTGCCAATTATGGTTATCCGATTGTGTCGAATGGTGATCATTATAGTGGACGAGATATTCCTGATCATTCGACTCGTCCCGAATTTCAAGCACCCGAACTGAGTTGGACTCCAGTAATTTCTCCCTCCAGTTTGATGTTTTATCGTGGTACACAATTTCCGCAATGGACCAATAAGGCCTTAATCAGTGGACTGTCCTCAAAAGCGATTATTGTGGTGGATACGCAACAACAGCCTGCGCAGGAGGTACAACGTATCGATATGCAGCAACGTATCCGAGGTCTGGTGCAAGCCGCGGATGGTTCGATTTGGGGGATAGAGGATGGCAAACAGGCTGCCTTATTCCAGTTAACAGCACCCAAGCCATAATCTTGCAATGCTCACTGCATTTTTACCCATTTAAAACCTTTAAAGCTTTTAGACTGAACCCACTCCGATAGCCCCTCAAGGAAAACTTGAGGCTGACTTCAAAAAAGCCTGATTTTGCTTTTTCATCCATGGGCTTAGCATAGTGCTTGAACGGATTTAAGCACTAAGGAAGCGGGTTGTGTTGAGTTTTATTGCTGTCGTGTTTTTACTGGCAGGTTTAGTCAAGGGCATGATTGGGTTGGGTTTACCTGCTGTTTCAATGGGCTTACTGACCATGATGATTAGCCCTTTTCAGGCCGCATCGTTGCTGATCGTACCGTCTATGGTGACCAATATCTGGCAATTATGTGCTGAAGGACAGGTACTGCGCGTTTTGCAACGCTTTTGGTCATTATTGTTGGGCATCATCATTGGCTCAATCTGGAGTATTTTCCCACGTTTGGGGCAAAGTGACTTCAACAGTGAGGTTTTGTTAGGTGGCATGTTATTGCTTTACGGATTATATGGTTTAGCCGCCAAACAAATACCCAACTTATCGCGTTATGCTGCGGTGTTATCTCCGCTGATGGGTTATTTGGGTGGCGCACTGACGGTGGCAACAGGCGTGGTGGTGATTCCTGTGGTGCCCTATTTGCAGTCTTTGCATTTGCAGCGTGATGATCTGGTGCAATCCTTGGGGATGGCCTTTACCGTGTCGACGGCTTGTTTGGCGATATTCTTGCAGCAGAATCCTGTCGATCATTTGCCTATTGATTATGTCTGGTCTGTGATGGCTTTGGTTCCTGCTTTATTGGGTATGTGGTTGGGAACCCGAATCCGTTACCGAATTGCAGAACAGAAATTTCGAAAAGTCTTTTTCTTGGGCTTGATGATGCTGGGGGGCTATATGTTGTTTAGTCACTGATGCTTGTAGTTTTATCGGTAAGCTGTGGACGTTGACTGATCAAATACTGGCTAAAGTGTTGATAGTCGATAGGCAAGGCATCAAAGTTTGGTGCCGCCAACAGTAATTTACGGTTTGCCCATGCGCCCAGCAATTCAATCTGTTGAAAAGCATACAACTGCTGCAAACGTTGTGCTGCGCGTTTCGGCATAATGGCGATACCAACACCATTGGCGACCACCTGCGCAATGGCACCAAAATTCGGTAGTCGTAAACGATATTGAATATTACAGCCGAGGAGTTTGGCTTGGGCTTCTATGGATTGTTGCAGAGAGTGATATTGCATCAAACCGACAAACGCATAGTCTAAGGTCTGGCTTAACGTTAAGGTCTTATGGGAGCTTAAGTGGTGTTGTGGCGGACAAATCAACACCAGTGGATCATCTGCAAATTCTAGGGTTTGCAGGCTAGGTGCTTCAAAAAAGCTCGAAATTAACCCCAGTTGGGCGGTGCCCTTAACTAAAGCCTGAATAATGTCATTGCTTTCGGCTTCGTGCAGCTCGATTTGCAGATGCGGATTTTCCAGCATGTAGTTGGGTAAAATCAGCGGCAGATATTCACTCTGTGCCGAGGAATTACACCACAGTGTCATGCTGTTGCTGTGCCGTTGTGTGAAGGGCAACATGGCATGTTCAAGTTGCTGACTTTGCTGAATTAAAACTTGAGCCTGCTGGTTAAACATTTGCCCTGCAAGGGTTAGTTTGACTCCAGTGGCATGGCGGGTAAATAAAGCAACCGCGAAGTGTTGTTCGAGCTTTTTAATGCGTTCACTTGCGGCTTGTAAGGAAATGGCAGAACGTTCTGCCCCTTTGGTCAGACTGCCTGTCTCCACAATGTTGAGAAATAAACGTAAATCAAAAAAATCGAGGCGCATAGCCAGCCATTCCCATAGGGTTAAGTTTACTATCTTATAAACCCGATGCTAAAGACGCAAATCTAAGCGGTATAGATAAAAAAAAGCAGCGCGAAGGCTGCTATAAAATATAAACAGGATTATTCGCTTTTATCATTCAAGCTAAAAAACCAGTTTAAAATCAAGGCTGCAAAAGTTGCAGTACCAATACCACCTAAATTGAAATTACCGAACTGCAGGGCAAAGTCACCTGTACCTAAAATAATGGTCACGGCTGCCACCATCAGATTTTTATTTTTAGAGAAATCGACTTTGTTTTCGATCCAGATTTTCGCCCCCGCGATGGTGATTAAACCAAACACCACAATTGAAGCACCTGTCAAAATTGCAGTGGGGATGGTGTGAATGATTGCGCCAAACTTCGGTGAAAGCCCTAAGAAAATCGCAAAGACACCTGCAATCACAAACACAATGGTCGAATACACACGGGTCACCGCCATTACGCCAATGTTTTCACCATAGGTAGTCATGCCTGGTGCACCGACACCACCTGAAAGTGTGGTCGCAACACCATCCGCCAAAAAGGCTTTACCAATTTGTGGGTCGAGGTTTTCACCTGTCATGGCACTCACAGCTTTAATATGCCCCAAGTTTTCAGCCACTAAAATTAACGCCACGGGTGCAATGATGAGCATCGCATTGACATCAAACTGTGGAGAATGGAAGGTTGGGAGACCAAACCAAGCCGCTTGTTGAATTGGGGTGAAGTTAATGGGGGTGCCATAACCGAGGACATTGGAAACGATAAAGTAGATCAAGTACGCCAGTAATAAGCCAATCAATAACAATAAACGTTGCAATAAGCCTTTGGTAAATACGGCAATTGAACCCATACACAGCACAGTCACCAACGCCATCCACATATTAAAGGGATTGCCGGCTACGCCCTTGACTGTTACAGGTGCTAGATTCAGACCAATAATCATCACCACCGCACCTGTGACCACGGGCGGCATGAGTTTTTCAATCCATTTGGTTCCAGTTGCCATGACCATCAGACCAAACAGTGCGTAGAGCACGCCACAGGCCATGATCCCGCCCGCAGCAACCGCGAGGTTGGCATTTGGCGCTCCAGTTCCTGAAGCGGCATAACCTGTTGCGGCAATCACCACACCAATAAAGGCAAAGCTTGAACCGAGGTAACTTGGTACGCGACCACCCGTCATAAGGAAGAACAGGATGGTACAGATGCCTGACATAAAGATGGCAAGATTCGGGTCAAAGCCCATCAGAAACGGTGCCAGTACGGTCGCACCGAACATGGCAAAAGCATGCTGAATGCCAAGTACCGCACTTTGTGCAGGTGGAAGATATTCACTGGTTCCTACAGGACGCGCATCGACACTGCCTGTATAAGGACGCCATTTGGGAAACCAATTGGACATAAATTGATCACTTTAAAAACAAATTGTGCACATCATACTCTTTCTTTTCGAGTGATTTAATCATTGATTTTTAATTTTAGATTAAGTAGGGGTATGATTTATAATGATTTTATACCAAGTGGTAAAAACTATACATTTCTAAAATGACAATAAATCAATATATTATTCTATAAATTATGCTCGAAAAATCACATTTATTGGCTTTGTTGAGCAATAAATATTTTTTATCAATCTTTCAAAAAAAAATTAACAATCCAGCTAAGCCAAGAAAAAAGGATGGGAAAAGAAAGATTTTGCCAATCGTTACACAGAAAAAACAGTGCATTGGCAGCTCAGCACGAGACTGAACTGCCAATCGCAAGTTGCTATATCAACCCGTATTACGCAAGCCCGCAGCAATCCCTGCAATGCTGACCATGAGTGCATGATCGACAGGGGTATGTTCGGCTTGGCGCTCAGCCAGATAGAGGCGACGTCGTTTCATCAATTCGGCTTGTAGCAAGTGCAGCGGCAGTAAATATGGTTTACGCACGCGCATGGACTGATCCAGCACTTCATTGCTACTGAGCAATTTCGACTCATCTTTCAGAGTCAGTAAAGTGCCTACCGCTTCTTGCAGGCGTTGGCGTAATTCTGCTCCCAGTGTTTTTAAGTCTTCATCTTGGGTCAAGTGGGCTTCATAGTAGAGTGCCACATGACTATCGGCTTTGGACAAGACCATTTCCAGCATATCAATCAGGGTCTGGAAATACGGCCATTGTTGCAACATCTCTTCCAAAGTGGCTTTATGACCTTGCTCAATCACTTGGTTAATGGCTGCGCCTGTACCTAACCACGCAGGCAGCATTAAACGGATTTGTGTCCACGCAAATACCCAAGGAATGGCACGTAATGATTCAATCCCACCACTGACTTTGCGTTTTGCAGGACGTGATCCCAATGGCAACATTTGCAGCTCCAGCTCAGGGGTCACGGTTCTTAAATATTTCACAAAATGTGGATTTTCACGCACGGTTTGACGATACACCTGCACCGACAGATCGGTCATGCGGTGCATCAGTTCACGCCATTCTGCTTTTGGGACAGGAGGAGGTAATAAGGTTGCTTCCAGTGTGGCTGCGGTATAAATTTCCAGATTTTGCAGTGCGATACCTTCCAGTCCAAATTTGAAGCGGATCATTTCGCCTTGTTCGGTGACACGAATGGCACCTGAAATTGAACCTGGTGGCTGTGAGAACAGCGCCTGTTGGGTCGGTGCACCACCACGGCTAATCGAACCCCCACGTCCGTGGAATAAGGTCAGTTGCACCCCATGCTGTTTGGCAATCGCGGTCAGTTCTTCCTGTGCACGGTACTGCGCCCAGTTGGCGGACATAAAGCCAGCATCTTTCGCCGAGTCCGAATAGCCAATCATGACTTCGTGCTTGCCCTGAATATGCTGTTTGTACCAATGCATATTGAATAGGGTTTGCATGGTGTGTGCAGCACCATCCAAATCTTTTAAGGTTTCAAACAATGGCACCACGCGTAAAGGCTGCTGAATGCCAGCCTCTTTCTGTAATAACAAGACTGCCAGCACATCACTTGGATATTCCGCCATGGAAATAATATAGGCGCCCAAGCTTTCCGCAGGCTGTTCTGCCAGGGTACGCATGGTGGCAAATACTTCCTGAACATCGGGATGCAAAATCAGGCTTTGGTCAGGTTCATTTAAATGTTTCGGTAGCAGCGGGCGTTTGCTTTGCAATTCCTGTAATAAGAAATTCTGACGCGCTTGTTCTGTCCACGTTTCGAAATTCCCCAGTCCCAAATATTCGGTAATGGCAGAGATGGCTTGGCGATGACGTCCTGATTCCTGACGAATATCCAACTTGAGCAGTTCGATACCGAAACAATTCACGCGATGGATAAAGTCCAGCAATTTGCCATTGGCAATTTCAGGCAGGTTGCAGGACATCAGCGAGCGGTAGCAGAGTAACAAAGGCTGTAACAGCTCATTTTTACTTTTAATGACACGACTGTCATCTAAGGCTAAGTCTGGGTCTTGCAGTTTTTGCGCTAACCACTGACGTGTGATTTTTAAGCGTTCGCGGGTATCGCGTAAGTATTCGCGATACGGTTCTGGATGCGGTGTGCCCAACGCTTGCAGTAACTCATCGCTGCAGCTTTGCAGCGAAAGTTCCCAGCGTAAATCTTCAATATCACGTAAATATAAATCCGCAGCTTTCCAGCGCGATAACCACAATACTTCTTGCGTCACGTTATGCGTTACATTCGGGTTACCGTCACGGTCGCCGCCCATCCATGAGGCAAAACGCACAGGCGCAACATGCAGGGGCAGGCGTTGTCCGCAATGCTCCTCCACCATGCCATCCAGCTCACGCATGAATTTTGGCACTGCATTCCACAAGGTTTGCTCAATGGTGGTGAAGCCCCATTTGGCTTCATCGACAGGGGTTGGGCGATGCTGACGAATTTCATCGGTCTGCCATGCAGAACAGATCAGTTGTTTTAGGTCTTCTAATACCGCTTGGCGCTCACGTGGAGTGAGTTTCTGCTGGTCAAATTTAAACAGACAGTCATTGATGCCATCATATTTTTGAATCAGGGTACGACGGCTGACTTCGGTTGGATGAGCCGTCAGTACCAGCTCAATTTTCAGTTCACACAGTTGTTGATACAGTTGCTCGGCAGAAACTTCATGGGCTTTGAATTT
Source organism: Acinetobacter kanungonis (assembly GCF_009939195.1). GTDB lineage: Bacteria > Pseudomonadota > Gammaproteobacteria > Pseudomonadales > Moraxellaceae > Acinetobacter > Acinetobacter kanungonis. Next base: position 9,207 of record NZ_JAACKC010000002.1, read on the forward strand.
TTGGAACAGATGATCGAGTGGATTTGGGGAGGGTGCTTCGGGATCAAATTCACTTTGGCGACGACTGCGTACCACATGGTACTGTTCGGCAATATTGGCAAAGTTAAGAAAGTGGGTAAAGGCACGGGTTAAGGGCAGAATTTCTTCATCTTCAAGACTTAGAAACAGTTGTTCGAGTTGTTTTTCGGCTTCGACCTGTCCGTCACGTGCGCCTTTGGCGAGTGCCCGAATTTGTTCTATCTGATTAAACAAATCTTGCCCGGCATGTAGTTTGAGGGTCTCGCCCAATAAATTACCAAGTAACCGTACGTCTTCGCGTAGTGGAGCATCAATTTGTTGAATCATTTTCCATTCTCCAGTTCTTATTCTTTTGACTATACCGCGATTTGCCGTAATGCCAAGTGGCAGGGCTACAAAAGTCGCAAGCTTTTGCCGATAAAACTAGCAATCAGATCATGTCCAGCCAAGGCAGACAGACACCACAATGCTCATGCGCTTGCGGGTGCATATTTCAGCATAAACAGTTCAATGCTTTGCTGAATAATTTCTTGTTGTTCCTGCGGGGTAGGAATGGCACGGACACCGAGCAGAATTTCTAGATGGCGCAGTCCCAGCAATAAAGACAGCAGCAATAAACGCTGTTGTTCTACATCGGCAGCTTGAATAAATCCCAGTGCTGCGGCTTGCTGAAAGAAATCTTCCCAGCCATCACACATTTTTTGGTGCGAGGCATTATAAAACTGCAAGGCAAGCGGATTCTGTTCAGCCGCCAGTTCAATCAGCAAATGCTCCAGTTTCACGGCTTCGGGTAAATACACAATATTTAACGCGATTTGACAGGTTTGGGCGAAAGCATCCAGAAAATGGCTGTCTGTAGTTAATTGAAACGGACGGGTTTCCATTAAGGTTTCACAGGTCTGTTCAATGGCACAGGTAAATAGACTGGCTTTGTCCTGAAAATGATTATAAATCGTGAGTTTAGTGACACCCGCTTCTTTGGCAATCTGGTTCATGCTGCAACCATGATAGCCCTGTTTCAGGAACAGGTTTTTGGCTGCAAGCAGAATTTGCTTATGTTTTTCCAAGTCTTTGGGCCGACCGACATTCATTTGCACAAAATTTTCCAGTTCAGGTGAATAAAGTCATTTACTTCAAGCAGGGCTTTTAATTAATGTACCGCATGGTATATTAATTAAAAATTGTTCAAAGAACAGCTTAGTATTTTGCCCTAAAAATGACGTTTAGATAAGAGCACCAGCACATGAAGCCCGCGAAGACCCTGATTGCCAGTTTACTAATTTTATGCAGTTTGACCCTTTGGGGCTGTAGTCGTGAGCAGGCGACTACCGAACATGAACCTTTGGTGATGGTGACTCAGCCGAGTAATACGCTGACAGAACAAAAAAGTTATGCAGGGGAAGTCAAAGCCCGCCAACAAACCGATTTGGCATTCCGTGTGTCTGGACAGGTGATGCAGCGTTTTGCAGAAGTGGGAGATCGAGTTCGGGTGGGGCAAGTGCTGGCGCAATTAGATGTTAAAGATGCACAGCTACAACTGCATGCTGCCCGTGCGCAACTGGACAGTGCGCAGTCGGCAGTCAAAGTGGCTGAACAGGAGCTGGCGCGGTTTCAGCAATTGTTACCGATGAACGCCGTCAGTCGCTCGCAATATGATGCCATGCAGAATCAGTATCAAGCCGCGTTAGCCAGTTTAAAGCAGGCGCAATCCAATTATGCAGTCAGTCAAAACCAGACCCGTTATAACCAGTTAATTGCAGATAAAAGTGGGGTGATTACGGCACGCAACATCGAAGTTGGGCAGGTGGTTGCCGCAGGGCAAGCGGCTTATCAACTGGCGATGGATGGTGAGCGTGAAGTGTGGATCGGGGTGCCTGAACAAGCCATCAGTGCGTTCAGCATCGGACAGCAAGCCGTGATCAGCGTGTGGTCAAAGCCTGAGGATCAAGTTGCAGGCTATGTACGTGAAATTTCACCTGCGGCAGATCAGTCCCGTACCTTTCGGGTCAAAGTCGCTTTGAAAGGTAATCATGCAGAGATTCAGTTGGGGCAAAGTGCACGGGTCTTTTTCAGTGCACCACAAACTCACGGATTAAGCGTGCCACTGTCCAGTGTGTCTGCCAATGCGCAACAGGCTTATGTCTGGGTGGTTCGCTCGGATTCACGGGTGCATAAAGTGCAGGTCACTTTAGGGGCCTATGGACGTGACAGCGTACCTGTACTTTCGGGCTTGCAACCTGAGGATTATGTGGTGGTGGGCGGCGTGCACCTGTTACGTGATCAGCAAAAGATTCGCCCGATTGATCGGGAAAATCGCGCTGTGCAACTGCCGCGCAGTCAGCTCGTGACAGGAGCGAAATCATGAATTTTAATCTGTCGGAATGGGCACTGAAAAATAAAGGCTTAATCCTGTATTTCATGATTTTACTGGGCATTGTCGGGATGGTGTCTTATTCCAAGCTGTCACAAAGCGAAGATCCACCGTTTACCTTTAAAGTCATGGTGGTGCAGACCTACTGGCCAGGTGCGACGGCTGAGCAAGTGTCCTTACAAGTGACCGATCGGATTGAAAAGGAGCTGATGAGTACGGGCAATTATGAGCGCATTATGGCGTATTCCCGTCCGGGTGAATCCTTGGTGACCTTTGTGGCCAAGGATTCGTTACGCTCGGCACAGATTCCCGATGTCTGGTATGACGTCCGTAAAAAGGTCAATGATATTCGGCATGAGTTGCCGAGTGATGTGCAAGGTCCGTTCTTTAATGATGAGTTTGGCGATACCTTTGGCAACATCTATGTGCTGACAGGCAAAGATTATGACTATGCCGTGTTAAAAGAATATGCTGACCGCCTGCAACTGCAATTACAGCGGGTCAAAGATGTTGGCAAGGTCGAGCTGATTGGACTGCAAGACCAGAAAATCTGGATTGATCTGTCCAATACCAAAGCCACCCAGCTTGGGATTCCGCTCAGTGCCATTCAACAGGCTTTGCAGCAACAAAATGCCATGGCCAGCGCAGGCTATTTTGAAACCCAGACCGATCGCATTCAGATTCGGGTCAGTGGTCAGTTGCACACTGTAGATGAACTGAAAAAAATGCCTTTGCTGGTGAATGGTCAAACCATTCAATTGGGCGATGTCGCTGACGTCTATCGTGGCTTTAGCGAGCCTGCCCAGCCACGGATGCGATTCAAAGGTGAAAATGGCATTGGCATTGCGGTGTCTATGCGTAAAGGCGGAGACATTCTGGCTTTGGGCAAGAATTTGGAAACCGAGTTTGCCACCTTACAGCAAAGTTTGCCTTTAGGCATGCAGTTGCAGAAAGTCTCCGATCAACCGGTCGCGGTTGAACGCAGTGTGCATGAATTTATGAAAGTGCTGGCAGAGGCAGTGATTATTGTCCTGCTGGTGAGCTTTTTCTCTTTGGGCTTCCGTACCGGCTTGGTGGTGGCATTTTCCATTCCATTGGTGCTGGCAATGACCTTTGCAGGCATGCATCTGTTTGATGTCGGGCTACACAAAATTTCTCTCGGTGCCTTGATTTTAGCCCTCGGTTTACTGGTCGATGATGCCATTATTGCCATTGAAATGATGGCGATCCGGATGGAGCAGGGCTATAGCCGCTTGCAGGCCGCAGGTTTTGCATGGAAAACCACGGCATTTCCGATGCTGACAGGCACCTTAATTACCGCCGCAGGGTTCTTGCCGATTGCCACTGCCGCATCCAGCACAGGGGAATATACCCGCTCGATTTTTCAGGTGGTGACCATTGCCCTGATAGTGTCTTGGTTTGCCGCCGTGCTGTTTGTGCCATATTTGGGGGATAAGTTATTGCCCGATTTTCAGCAGCAGCCGACGCAAGCCGCATGGTATCAAAGGCTGTGGGCACGTTTAAGAAAGCAGCCCGAGCCGCAACCTGTGATGCTGCATGCTATCGAACATGATCCCTATCAGACCAAGTTCTATCAGCGCTTTCGCGCGTGGGTGAACTGGTGTGTGACTTACCGTAAAACGGTGATTGCGGCAACGCTGGGCATGTTTGTCCTGTCCGTACTGATGTTCAAACTGGTGCCGCAGCAGTTTTTCCCACCATCAAATCGTGCCGAAATTTTGGTGGACTTAAAACTGGAAGAAGGCGCATCCCTAAAAGCCACCGAGGCAGCGGTCAAAAAAGTGGAACAGTTCCTTGCTCAGCAGCAGGGGATAGAAAACTATGTCGCTTATGTCGGTACGGGATCGCCACGCTTTTACCTGCCTTTAGATCAGCAATTACCGCAAGCCAGTTTTGCCCAGTTTGTGGTCTTGGCCGCTTCTTTGGATGATCGCGATGAGATTCGTCATGCGCTAGAACATCAAATTCGCGCTTTATTACCGCATGTGCGAACCCGTGTGTCCTTGCTGGAAAATGGTCCACCTGTGGGCTATCCGATCCAGTACCGTATTTCAGGGGAAGACCTCGAGACAGTGCGTCAGTCGGCGCATCAAGTCGCGGCGGTGATTGATGACAATCCCAATACCCACAATGTGCATCTTGATTGGGGGGAGCCGAGTAAAATCATTGAATTGCAGATTGATCAGGACCGTGCCCGTCAGCTGGGCGTTTCCAGTGTCGAGCTGGCTAACTTCCTGAACAGCTCCATTCAAGGGGCCGTGCTGCATCCATATCGGGAAAAGCGTGAGCTCATTGATATCCGCTTGCGCGGTGAAGAAGCAGAGCGTTTGAGTGTAGAGTCGATTGCCAGCTTGGCGGTACCGACCGCACAGGGTACCTCTGTCCCCTTGGCGCAAATTGCCAAAATTGCTTATCGCTTTGAAGAAGGGCTGATTTGGCATCGTAACCGTTTACCGACCATCACCGTGCGTGCAGATATCGGCACAGGACTACAACCTGCCACGGTCGTTGCGGAGTTGTCGGAGCAGATGCAACATGTGCGTGCACAATTGCCCGCAGGTTATCTGTTAGATGTGGGGGGCACTGTGGAAGAGTCGGCACGTGGACAAAAGTCGGTGAATGCAGGCATGCCATTCTTCTTGGCGGTGGTGATGACTTTATTGATGATTCAATTGAAAAGTATGTCACGAGCAACCATGGTACTGCTCACAGCACCGCTGGGGCTGATTGGTGTGGTGTTATTCTTGCTGTTGTTCAATAAGCCTTTCGGTTTTGTGGCGATGTTGGGCACCATTGCCTTGTCTGGAATGATCATGCGCAACTCGCTGATTCTGATTGATCAAATCGAACAGGATCGTGCTGCTGGGCAAAATACATGGGATGCGATTATTGAAGCCACGGTGCGCCGTTTCCGTCCAATTTTGTTGACTGCACTGGCGGCAGTGCTGGCGATGATTCCTTTATCACGTAGTATTTTCTTTGGACCGATGGCGGTGGCGATCATGGGTGGACTGATAGTTGCGACTTTGCTCACACTATTCTTTTTACCGGCCTTATACGCACAGTGGTTTAAGGTGAAAAAGACCGTTTAGTACAAAATATTTTAGTAATATCAGGTGCGAAAGTTTGAAAATTTCAATATAGTAGCACCTTATATTTTTATTAAATTTCAGCTTAGGAATTTTGCTACATATTAAAAAAATCACAGATGTAGTAATGAGGTTTAATCGCACATGAAGCAAGACAGTTTAACCAAGTATCGCCGTTCTATCGCGATTTCTTATGTCTTCATGTTTTTGGCTCTGTTTACCGTCATCAGCGGTATTTTTGCCTATTGGTTTGCCCGAAAAATTGCCCAAGTCGACAATGCTGAAGTCTGGTTACAAGCCCAAGCCCTTTGGGTCATGCGCAATATCATCATTTATACCGTTTTAAGTCTGTTTGCAGCACTGTGGTTTATTCCGCTGTGTTTCTTCACTTGGAATAGTGCCTTATGGGTCACAGGCTGCACAGTTGCAGGCGTGGTGTTCGCCCTGATTGCCTTTTTATACCTGCTCAATGCATGGATTAAGGGACTTTCTAAGTTTCTAAAAAATAAAGCAGTTTTCTAAAATTTATAATTTTTTTAGCATTTTGCCCTTGTAAAATCGCGTTTAACCCCCAATTTCAGAGCATTATTCAGTATGAAATGAAATTCCGTGAGGAGCATCGCCAGACATGGCTAAACGTGATTATTATGAGGTTTTAGGTGTCGCTAAAACCGCTAGTGATGATGAAATTAAAAAAGCCTACCGTAAGTTGGCGATGAAATATCATCCAGACCGTAACCCAGACAATCCTGAAGCAGAAGAGAAATTTAAAGAAGCCTCTGAAGCTTATGAAATTCTTTCGGACAGCGAAAAGCGCAGCATGTATGACCGTATGGGACATGGCGCGTTTGAAGGTGGTTTCGGTGGCGGCGGTGGTGGCTTCGGCGGTTTCAGTGCAGAAGACATCTTCAGTCAGTTCGGTGACATCTTCGGTGGCGCTTTTGGTGGTGGCGGTCGTGGTCAGCAACGTCAGCGCCGTGGTTCTGACTTACGCTATGTGATGGAACTCACCTTAGAAGAAGCTGTGAAAGGGGTGAAAAAAACCATTACTTTTACTGCGCCAGCACCGTGTGACAGTTGTGATGGTAAAGGTTCTAAAAATCCGAATGACGTTGAAACTTGTAAAACTTGTCATGGTGCTGGTCAAGTACGCATGCAGCAAGGTTTCTTCTCGGTACAGCAAACCTGTGGGACTTGTCGTGGTCAAGGTAAAATCATTAAGAACCCTTGTCAGAAATGTCATGGTTCAGGGGTTTCTGACCGTCAGCAAACCCTAGAAGTCACTATTCCTGCGGGCGTAGATAATGGTGATCGCGTACGTTTAAGTGGTAAAGGTGAAGCCATCCGTGATGGTCAATCTGGCGACTTATACGTGGAAGTGGTGGTTCGTGAACACGAAATCTTCCAGCGTGATGGTGCAGACCTGTATATGGATGTCCCTGTAAGCATTGCCGATGCTGCGTTGGGTAAAGAAATTGAGATTCCGACCCTTGAAGGTCGCGTGAGCTTGAAAATTCCTGAAGGCACACAAACTGGAAAAATGTTCCGCTTGCGTGGTAAAGGGGTAAAACCTGTACGTACCAGCATGCAGGGTGATTTACTTTGCCGTATTGTGGTGGAGACACCTGTCAATTTGACCGCTCGTCAACGTGAATTGTTGAAAGAGTTGCAAGTGACCATGGATGGTGAAGACAGCCATTCTTCTCCAAAGAAAAAATCGTTCTTCGATCGTTTATTCGACTAAGTTCGAATCAAAAAAAGGGCATGTTTAACATGCCCTTTTTTTATGCGGATGCTTATTGCGGGATGGGTGCATCAATTGCATCGACACTGACCATTTCAGCAGAAGCCTGAGTCGTTTCAACCGCAGCTTGAGTTTTGTTGCCCGCCATACGCTCGGCAAGGCTACCGGGTTGACCATTTACCGTAGTCATGATTTTTACCCCAGCCAAACTGTCCACAGAGTCCCCAGACTGAGCCGCAGGTTCCGCATAAACATGCGCAGTTAATGCTGTTAAAAGTAGTGCAAGTGTCATTTTTTTCGAATGCATGGCAAGTCTCCTTACAATTGTTATTTCTTGATGATTCGTGTCGGCTAGTCTGCGTAAGCAAGATGAACATTGTGTGAAAAAGCAGAGTCTTCAAATTCATTTTTAAGGATTTTTTTCAATCTAAACCCAGATTTCAATCTCATTCTTCACTCAATCGTGGGGGTGAATCATGGCTGCAACGTGTAGGTTTGCGCCAAAACAAGTTTTTTACGAAAAATCCAGCTCATAACTTAGTCTCATTGCAGAGTTTTGCTATAGTAAAGGCAATTTTAAATTCGAGATTAGGAACGGATTATGTCTACAAGTCCACGCATTGGGGTATTGGGTGCAGGCGGTCGTATGGGTCGCATTTTGATTCAGGCGGTACAACAAGCGGGTTATCAATTGGCCGCTGCGGTTGAACGTCCTGAAAGCAGTTTAGTCGGTTCTGATGCGGGTGAACTTGCAGGCATTGGCAATATTGGCGTGAAGATCGCGGGGAGTTTGCAGGAAGTTTTACCTGAGTGTGATGTGGTGATTGATTTTACTGCGCCTGTTGCCACCGAACAGCACTTGAAGCTTTGCCGTGAAGCAGGTGTGGCGATGGTGATTGGTACCACAGGCATGAATGATGAGCAGAAAGCATTGTTGGATGAAACCTCAACGCAAACACCTGTGGTTTATGCTGCTAACTATTCTGTGGGCGTGAATGTATCCATCAAACTTTTAGAACTGGCGTCTAAAGTGTTTGGTGACACGGTGGATATTGAAGTGATCGAAGCACATCACCGTCATAAAGTGGATGCACCATCAGGGACTGCCTTGATGATGGGTGAAGCGATTGCAGATGCTTTAGGTCGTGACTTGAAACAAGATGCCGTGTATTGCCGTGAAGGACATACAGGTCCGCGTGAGCGTCAAAGCATTGGTTTCCAAACCATTCGTGGTGGTGACATCGTAGGTGAACATACCGTGATGTTTATTGGTGAAGGCGAGCGTGTTGAAATCACCCACAAAGCTACCAACCGTATGAACTTTGCTTCTGGTGCAGTCCGTGCCGCTGCATGGGTGGTGGGTCGCGATGCGCGTAAATATGACATGAAAGATGTACTGGGTTTTAATGATATTCAGGTCTAAGGCTTAGCCCTGTTACTGCAAAACTGCTGCATAAAATTAAAATAAGAAGCGTAACTCAATGAAAATAAAATTAATGACTTGCTGTGCTGTAGCCTTGTTGGCTACCGCACAGGCAAAGTCGATCGACAATGCCAAACTCAGTATTAATAAACAGAATATTAAGGTCTGGACCTACCAAAACAACGCCAATCCTGTGGTGTTATATAAAGCCGAAACGCATTTTGATGTTCCGATTGAAAAGGCCACTGCGCTGATTTTAGATGTGGAACAAGCGCCTAAATGGGTGCCTTATATGGGCAGCGTCAAGGTGCTGTCCCGAGATGACAGCAAGGGCGAGTTTCTGTTGTATATGGTGCTGGATTTTCCATTTCCTTTAAAAGACCGTGATTTGGTGGTGAAGGGGAAAATGAGTAAAGATGCCCAAGGAATGATTCATATTCAAAATAAGGCTGTGAATCAAGGCTACCCGCTGAATCCAGATTATGTGCGTTTAACCCGTTATGAAGGGGACTGGACCTTCCAAAAACTGAGTAAGCAAAAAGTTAAAGTTTCGACTTATGGTTATGCCGACCCTGAAGGTTCTATTCCCCTCAGTGCGGTGAATCTGTTTGTTGAGCAACAACCTTATCAAATGCTGCTGAAGATGAAACAGGAACTGGCAAAGCCACGGAATTATGCTGCTTTGCCTGTAATTTTACGTTAAAACATGCGAGGTGATGCCCACGGTATTCAGGACGTCGGGCATCGCTTGCAGACCTGAGGGTTGCAGCTGTTAAGCGAAAAGTATTTAACCTTTTTGGATAGACACATATTTCAGAATCGAGATTGGTCAGGTTGGAAGATTTTGCAGAAATAAATGTTGTAGAAAAATCGAAGAATTCACACAATATTCTTGAGTAAGAATCCATAAAATCACGATGAAATCGACCATTGAAGAATTAAATGCCTTTGTCCAGATTGTCGAAAGTGGCTCGATTGTCAAAGCTGCCGAGCAACTGGGACAGACCACATCGGGCATCAGTCGTGCCTTACAACGTTTGGAAAGCAAGTTGAACGTGACCTTGCTGGAACGCACCACGCGCAAGCTGAAACTCACGCAAGAAGGGCAGTTATTTCTGGAGAAATCACGTAAGATTTTGAATGATTTGACCGAAGCCGAAGACGCCTTATTAAAATCCGATCATGATATTTCAGGCTTAATTCGGGTCGATTCTGCCACGCCGTTTGTGTTGCATGTGATTGTGCCGCTGATTCAGGAATTTATGCAGCAATATCCCAAGATTGAGATTGAGCTGAATAATCACGATCAGATTATTGATTTACTGGAACATAAAACCGATGTCGCCATTCGCTTTGGCGAATTAAATGATTCCAGTCTACATGCCAAATTACTCTGTCGTAGCCGCTTATACCTTGTGGCGAGCCCAGCATATTTAGCGAAGCATGGCACACCGCACCAGCCTGAGCAGTTATTGCAGCATGCCTTAATTGGTTTTACCCAGCCGACCCATTTAAACAGTTGGCCGCTGCAACATCAGGGGCAGCGATTCAATATTCATCCCAAAATCAAAGCCTCCAATGGTGAAACGGTGCGCCAGCTGGCATTGCATGGGGCGGGCATTACCTGTTTATCCCGTTTCTTGGTGCAGGATGATTTAAACGCGGGTCGGTTGCAGGCACTGTTTGAAGATCAGATTGAACTGCAATACCAAAATATCCACGCCGTATACTATCAACAAGAGCACTTACCGAAACGGGTTCGTCTATTTATTGAGTTTTTGGCACAGCAGCTTGCCATTTATCTTTAGCTTGCGGCAAGTGTATCTCTACGGTAAGCAAGGCTGATCGTGGTTGAGCATTTTGATCGTGCAGCGCAATGGCAAAATGCTGTGCATTGTTCCAACAGACAAACTGTAATTTTTTCAGTGCTGTCTCGCCAATTAAAGTGGTGCGGGTTGAACCCGATTGGTAGCTAAACAGGCGCTGCGGAATGACCGTATCTTGCACATCACGCTTTTGCCATAACTCAAAATTTTGTTGTCCTGATGCTTTTAAATACCCCTCAATTAAAGACTGACAAATAAAATCATGCTGCTGTTGCTGAGCCGAGGTCGTGGGTTGGCAGGCAGCCACTGCCAGCGTCAGGATGAGGATGCTGAGACGGTACATTGTGTTTCCCCTGATAAAAAATAAACTGTACGACTAGCATAGGCAGGGTGTACTCTTGGTTACAGATACAAAATATTTTAAAAAATGAGTACAGTGATGGGCATTCAGTATCGTGATTTGGCACACCAGTTGGCACAGAAAATCTATGCAGGGGAATTGGGGGCAGGGCAACGATTAAGTTCCTTACGGCAGTTTGCCCAGTTACAACAGGTCAGTCTGAATACCGCCAAAAGTTGCTATGAATTGCTAGAAGCACAAGGTTTGATTGCGGCAAAACCACAGGCGGGCTATTTTGTGCAGCCACAAGCTTTGGCGGTGGCGCTCCCGCAACATGCGGATTTTGCCACCACGGCACGTGAAGTTTCTAATTTGGAACTGCAAATTGAAATTCAGGAAGCCTCAATTCATGACCAGATGATCCATCTGGGCTCGATTCAATTGTCTCCGAATTTGGTGCCTGTGGAGGCACTCCGCCGTTCCATTCAACGCGCTTTAAAACACAGCAAACCGGAAGATTTTCTGTATAGCGACAAACAGGGGCATCGTCGTTTGCGCGAGGCGCTGTCGGCACATTGGGCGGAAGATGGGATTTATATTGCCCTCGAAGAGATCTATATCAGCAATGGTTGTATGCCTGCATTGTCGGTGGTGATTCAGACCCTGACCCAAGAAGGGGACAGTATTATTGTACCGACGCCCAATTTTAATGGGCAGTTACAACTGCTGGCGAGTTTGAATCGTAAAATTGTGGAAATTCCTGCGCATGCCAATGGTTTTGATTTGCAGCGACTGGAGCAGGCGATGCAACACTCGGGGGCAAAAGCTTGCCTGCTCACAGCCAATTTTCAAAACCCGCTGGGCTTCTGTTTAAGCCCCGCAGAGAAAGAGCAAATTGCCCAGTTAGCCGCGAAATATCAATGCTATGTGATTGAAGATGACATTTATGCGGAATGCAGTTTTGACTTAAAGCGACCTTTGCCGATTCAATACTGGGACCGACAGGGTTATGTGATTTATTGCGGCTCGGTTTCAAAATCATTATCAACCGCGTATCGGGTGGGTTGGTTCTGTATGCCTTCTCGTTTACAGCATTTACGTGCGCAATTGCTCACGCGGCATGTTGCAGTGAATACGCCTTTACAATTGGGATTGGCGGATCTGATTTACAGCCGTGCCTATCGCGAGCATTTGAATCAGTTAAAACCCAATTTAATGCAGCAGGTCGAACAGTATCGGCAATTTTTGATTCAGGTGTTTGCAGGTATCGAGATTCGTTTGAACCAGCCCAAAGGCGGTTATGCACTGTGGCTACAGTTACCCGATCAAATTCATAGTTTGGACATTTACCGCTATGCACAGCAGCAAGGCATTAGCATTGTGCCAGGCATCGTGTTTGGGGAAGAGCAGCGCTATAAAAACTGTATTCGTTTAAATGCAGGGCATGAATTGTCATTGGAAATCCGCCAAGCGATTGTCTGTCTGGCGGATTGGGTACGGCAGCAATTAGGGTATCATGCTGTGCTGGATTCAAAGTCGGCTTGAAGCACAATCCGATAACGGGCTTTGCCTGAATGCAAGCGTTCAATCGCTTGATTCAGTTGCGACATTGGGAACAACTCAATTTGTGGTGCAATGTTTTTCCGTGCAGCAAACTTGAGCAGTTGGCGTAAAGCCGCAGGTGAACCCGTTGGGGAGCCTGTGATTGACTTTGCTCCACCAATCAGACTGCCCGTATTAAACTTGATGGGTTCCAATGGCACTCCTAGCAGATGCATGGTGCCATTCGGTGCCAGCGTACTAATATAAGCAGGCCAATTCAGGGTAACATTCACGGTACTGAGTAACAGGTCAAATTTTCCTCGTTGAGATTTCAGTGCCTCCACATCGCGGCTATTCACTACATGGTCTGCCCCCATGGCTTTGAGCTCATCGGTCTTGTCCATGCTTGAAGTAAAGGCGGTAATTTCGCAGCCCCATGCTTTGAGTAATTTAATTGCCATGTGTCCCAAACCCCCAATCCCGATCACCCCGACATGATGTGTGGCTTGAATTTGGTGTTTGAGTAAAGGATCAAATACGGTAATGCCACCACAGAGTAATGGACCTGCACTTTCAGGTGCAAGGTCATCGGGTAGTGGAATCACCCATTGCCATGCGGCACGAACTTTATCGGCAAAGCCACCTGCATGACCGACGATGGTTGCAGTACTGCCACCTGTACACAGCACGGGTTGTCCTGCCACACATGAATCACAATATTGGCAGCTTTCCGCGGTCCAGCCTAACCCGACACGTTGACCCATCTGTAAACCTTTGGCTTCAGTTCCAAGACGGGCAATGGTGCCTATCACTTCATGTCCTGCCACCACTGGATAGACGGCATTGTTCCATTCGTTTTCAATCACCGAAAGATCGGAATGACACAGGCCACAATATTCCACCTGAATTTCCACTTGATGGGGAAGCAGTTCACCTGCATCAAATTGAAACGGTACCAATGCTTCGCCTTGTTGCAGGGCAGCATAGCTATTGATCAGGTTATTATTCATGGCGACATCCTCTGTTTTTTATCGTGTTTTATTGGGTTGCAGTGTTCTTGGCTGGGCAGCAGTCTTCGTGATCATCGACCATGCCCACGGCTTGCATAAAGGCATAACAGGTGGTGGGACCGACAAACTTAAAGCCTTTTTTCTTTAAGGCTTTGGACATCTTCTGGCTAATTTCAGTTTGTGCAGGTGCTGTTTTATAGTTGGGCACGGCATTTAAAATAGGCGTGTGGTCGACAAAGCGCCATAACCAATCAACCACATCCTGTTCTTGTTTCAGGTTCTGCCAAGCCCGCGCGTTATCGCGAATCGCATGCAGTTTGCCGATGTGTCGAATCAGTCCAGCGTCTTGTAATTTGGCTTCCAGCTCGGCATCGCTCAGTTCTGCAATGTGTTGAATGGAATGCTGAAAAAAATGCTGGCGATAACTTTCGCGTTTTTTCAGTACTGTAATCCATGACAGTCCTGCCTGTTGTCCTTCAAGACACAGCATTTCAAACAGATGTTGTTCATCATGCACAGGTTGCCCCCATTCATAATCATGGTAAGCAATGTAGAGAGGATCCTCAGTACACCAGCCACAGCGTTGTTTTGTCATTCTTCCTCTCTATTCTATGTTGTTATCAGTTTATAAGGTGAAGTCTACCCATTGATCCGCTTTATTGTCCCAGTAGGATAAAGCGGCTTGTTGTAAGTCGTTAAAAGAAATCCAGAAATCTTTGCCTGACTTGTCTGCAAAACCTGTACTGATGAGCAGGGCATCATCCGTAATTTCCATGATCCAGCCTTGATAGCTTTGTCCTGCAACCACAATTTTTTGTTGATTGCCTGATTCTGCAAATTCAACCAGACGATTCATCAACACTTCAGACATGTGTATTTCCTAAAAAATTAACGTAAATATGGAAAAGGATTGACCGCACCGCGACCTTTACCTGCTAAATAAATTCCATAATGTAAATGTGGCGCCGTATGTCGTGCATTGCCCGTGTTACCTACATAGCCGATGAGATCGCCTTTTTTCACGAAATCTCCGACGGATAGGCCACGTTTATGCTCATTCAAGTGCGCATAATAATGCCACGAACCACTCGGTCCCAACACCCAAATTACTTTACCACCCAAATTGTTATCGCGTAAGTCTGCAATTAAGCCATCGGTGGTGCTATACACTTTTGTTCCACGTGGAGCCATGATGTCGATACCTTCATGTCGACGTCCCTGACTGCGTGAAGCGCCCCAGGTATCGCTGAGTTGTTTGGCTCGAATATTTTGTACAGGAATTGGGAGCTTGGATTTGAGCGGCAGGCCTTGCAGTTCTTGTACTGTTGAGGGAGGCAGCGTTGAGCCTGTCTTCTTGGGTGTCGAGGTACAGGCACTCAGGGTCATGAACCCAATAGTCAAACTGGTAATCGCAAAATGACGAAGCACAATTTATCCTTTTCGTTATTGTGATTTTCAAGACGCTAAAATTTCAGTTTCTGACTATGTCATATCTCTAAGGCGGAGATCAATTTTTTCATGGCCGTTGGCAGCCCCATTTGTGTAGCTTTTTGTGGCGTGAACCAAGTGCCTGAAAGTTCAATGGCAATATGTTCTTGCTGTTCAGGTTCCACGTGGAAACAGATCGCCTCCAGCAGCCACGTGAAATGGGTAAAACTATGTGAGATTTGGGCACGCTGGTGGTTTGCTTTTAGACCGAGCATTTGTGTGGTTTGACTCAGTTCCGCACTGTCTTCATAGATTGGCAAGCTCCATAATCCGCCCCATAAACCGGTATTGGGACGTTGTAACCACAGCCATTGATCTTGGCACTGCAACACCATCACTTGAGCCGATTTTACAGGAACTGCTTTTTTGGGCTTTTTATACGGCAGTTCAGTTTCCAGTCCCTGTTGATGGGCTTTACACTGCTGTTGCATCGGGCAATATAAACACAAGGGTTTTTTCGGGGTACAGATGGTTGCCCCTAAGTCCATAATCGCTTGGGTATAATCATGATTGCGCTGCTCAGGACATAACTCTTCTGCCAGTTGCCACAGTGCGCGTTCATGCACGGGTTTACTCAAATCATCTTCAATGGCATAGAAACGTGCCAGAACCCGTTTTACATTGCCGTCCATAATCACGCCGTATTGGCGTAGTCCCAAAGACATCAATGCGCCAGCGGTGGAGCGACCAATGCCAGGCAGTGCCATCCATTCTTCCAATTTACGCGGGAAATGACCTTGCTGCGCCACAATGCCTGCGGCTTTATGTAAATTACGCGCGCGGGCATAGTAACCTAGACCTGCCCAGTAGGGCGCAACATCATCCCATGAGGCGCGGCCTAAATCTTCAACAGTAGGAAAGCGTTCGATAAAACGCTCGAAGTATTGCAGTACGGTTTTGACTTGTGTCTGTTGCAGCATAATCTCGGAGACCCAAACTTGGTACGGGTTATCTGCGACTTGCCAAGGCAGGTCATGTCGACCATACAGATCGAACCAGTTTAAGAGGGCTTCAGAGAAAGAAAACAGAGACATGCGAACTCAATACAATTACAAGCCGCTTAGTATAGCGGAGCCACCGCTTTTTGCAGCGCGAGCGCCATAAATTTTGCAATAAAAAATGATGCCGAAGCATCATCTTTTTATAGATTGGGAAAGGGATTAAGCTTCGCTTAACATGCCCCAACGCGCATCTAATTTAAGGGGTTGGTCTTCATAACGTGGAATAATATGGATGTGTAGGTGTTCAGACGCCTCACCAAACACAGTGCCATCATTAAAACCAACGTGGAAACCTGAAGGTTGATGACGTAACTTTAATTCGTTACGTGCCAGTTCTAGCAACGACATTAAACTTTTACGCTCTTTGTCGGTAATATCAAAGAAAGAGCTGACATGGCGTAGAGGGATAATGACGCAATGTCCTTTAGAGAGTGCATTCGGCTCAGGCAAAATGACACCAAACTCATTTTTATCGATGACATCAAATTCATCAAAATTGCAGTATGGGCAGTTGTTCTCAGTCATTATCTTGTCCTCTTAAAAAATCAATCAAATTTAAAATGGATGCAGGATTCATCCTGCATCTACTTTTGTACTTTTTATTCGCCTAAACGACGTTGTAGCAATTCATACATGGCTTCAAGTCCTTGGCGTTCTGCTTCAGCATTGTAGCCTAAGTCAACGCCATTGGTTTTGGCTTTCTCATCGGCTTCGGGGTTACTAAAACCGTGCTTGGCATCTTCAAATACAATTACCTCATGCGGAACTTGCGCGGCATACATTTCTTCACGGAAATGTGCCACATCATCTAGGCTGACCATGCTGTCGAGTTCGCCATGCAGCACCAAGATTTCAGCTTTCACCTGACCCGCTTGCGCAGGCGTTTGCGCTGAAAGGTTGGCATGGAAGGTCACCACAGCTTGGAGATCTGCACCAGAACGTGCCAAATCCAGCATGACTTTACCGCCATAACAGAAGCCAATTGCAGCCAGTTTATCTGCATTTACTTCGTTTTGTGCAGCCAATGCCGCCAGTCCTGCTGACGCACGAGTCACAATGGTGTCTGGTGCCTGAAAGGTTTGCATCATCCATTCATTGGCTTGAGCCGCAGAGGACGTCACTTTTTTATCGCCGTACATATCAATCGCTAAGGCGGCATAACCATGTTCTGCCAATTCACGGGCACGCTGTTCGGTATAGGCATTACGTCCCCACCATTCAGGTGCAACCAAGATTCCAGCAACAGGTGTTGCAGTACTTGGTGCAGCAAAATATCCAATCAGGCGAGTCCCATCGGCTGCGGTATATTCAATTTCGCGTGTCTGAATGTTGGTGGTCATCCTTTAGTCCTTAGTATTGTTGCGTATGAGAATTTACTGATTAAAGCATAAAAATAATCAATCATTTTTAAAAATTGATGTCGATGCAGCAAAGAAGTGTAAAAAAACATCATAAAATCTAAGAATATAGGTTTAATATATTAATAATTAACATGATTTTATATTCTTGAATTTAAGTAGAGAGATGATGATGACATCATGCTTTCTGAAATTTTTGCCGAAATTGCTGAAATTCAAGCCAAAAAAAGAAGGAAAAATCCTTCTTTTTTTGAGTTAACCTGATGACCGTAATCTAAGCTTTCCCTCTCGAGATAAAGCCGATAATGGCTAAAATGACGGCAACGACCAATAAGATCACTGCAAAGTCTTTGGATAGCCCTGCAACACCACCAAAGCCGAGTAAGCTTGCAATTAATGCAATCACTGCAAAAATAATCGCCCAACGGAACATAAGTCTTCTCCATGTTGTTGTTGTCTTGCCATTCAGTATAGGTTCGGGTCGGCACGGGGACTGTTGCGCTTTTGTCTAAAAAATGTTCGCATCTTAGAGTAAGCCTATGATTTAACGTAAAAGAGATTGCTGCATTGTTGCAGGAATTTATTGATATAATAGTCATGTTATTTTTGATTTTTGCCGACCATGTCTAGTGAATTACGCCCGCAGTTCTGGAAAAAATATCCGCTTGAAGCCTTGAATCCACAAGAGTGGGAGGCATTATGCGATGGCTGTGGCTTATGCTGTCTGGTGAAACTTGAAGATGAAGATACCCATGAAGTGGCGTACACCAAAGTGGCGTGTAAGCTATTAGATTGCAGTAGTGCGCGTTGTAGCAATTATCCTGAACGTTTGCAGTATGTGCCAGACTGTATTCAGCTCACCCCAGAAAAATTAGAACAAATTCATTGGTTGCCTGCCAGTTGTGCTTATCGACGCCTGAGTGAAGGCAAGAATTTACCTTCTTGGCATTATCTGAATACAGGATCACGACAAAGTGTGATTCAAGCCCGAAAGTCGGTGGCGGGACGCTGTATTTCAGAAACTGAAGTCAATGAAGATGAGATTGATGAATATATTGTGCGCTGGGTACGCTAATTCTTCTCTTGGATTTAATTGATAATAATTCTTAATCTCAGTAATATGAGCGGTGCTTGATCACTGCTGAGAGATTGAGATGTCAATTGTTCGTTTTAAGGCTGCGCTATGGGCAGGCTGGATGTGCCTGAGTCTTTTTGTGCTGACCACTCAGCTACAGGCGAAGCCGAACCTTAATGCCTTAGGCCCCAATATTGCAGATACGGGTTCAGCCTATTATCAGTTTCAAATCCATTATTTTAGCTCCGCAGATCAGCAACGTCGCTACAAGGTCTGGTTAGGACTACCGCGAAGCGTACAGCCCCAAGCCAAGCCAGCACCCGCATTATTTATGCTGGATGGTAATTCGGCCATGTCTTATTTAAGCGAAGAGCTGCTACAAAAACTCAGTACGCAACAGGCACCCGTCTTGGTGGCAATTGGCTATGACACGGCATTACCCTTTGATACCGCTGCCCGTGCTGTGGACTATACCCCTGCGGATGAAACAGGACGTATTGCGGCAGACCCACGTCAGCCCGAACGTTTAAGCGGGGGCAGCGCCCAGTTTCGCGAAGTACTGTTACAACAGATCCAGCCGTGGGTGGCTTCTCAAGTACAATTAGATCCTCAGCGACAAGCCTTGTGGGGACATTCTTATGGCGGTTTATTTGTGCTGGATAGTCTGCTGCATCCGCAATATTTCAGTCATTATTTTGCGGCAAGTCCATCTTTGTCATGGGCAGATGCACGGATCATGAAAAATCTACACAGTAAAGTGGCAGCCACAGCGCAAACGCCAAGCTTATGGGTCATGGAAGGAGATTTGGCTGCCCAACATCAGGGACGTGCCAGCCCGAATTTTAATCCGAATACCTTGCAGGATAATCGCCAAGTGATTGCCAGCTTTGAACAGCGTGGGGTGCACAGTAAATTGCTGCTGTATCCAAATCGGAGTCATGGACAAATGTTCTCGGCATCTTTACTGGATGTTTTGAACTACCATTTATTCTAGTCGGATCTTCCGCATTCAGGTGTTCAGTCGGATGAGCATTCCAGTGTAGACTAGAGCCACATTTATTGGCTGAAATAACCGTATGTCAGACACCCAGATTCCGCTTCCAGAACGTCTTCGTCCTCGTGATTTGTCTGAAATTATTGGGCAAGAGCATTTGTTGGGCGAGCAGGCACCGTTACGTCAGATGATTGATCAGGGGCATTTGCCTTCGATTATTTTCTGGGGACCGCCAGGGGTGGGGAAAACCACCATTGCTTTGTTGTTGGCGCAGGCGGTAGACCGCCCTTTTGTCAGTCTATCGGCATTGAATACGGGTGTTAAAGAACTTCGGGAAATTATTGCGGAAAGTGGTGATTTACTCACCCCAGTGGTGTTTATTGATGAGATTCATCGCTTTAACAAGTCACAGCAAGATGCACTGTTAAATGCGGTCGAGAAAGGTAAAATTACTTTGATTGGTGCGACCACCGAAAACCCATCCTTTGAAGTAAACAGTGCCTTATTGTCACGCTGTCAGGTCTATACCTTGAATGCACTCAGCAATGAGGCAATTCAGGAATTGATACTGCGTGCGGTACAACAGGACACTTTCTTAAAACAACGTTACATCCAGATTGAAGAGTTTGATGCCTTAATTCAGTTTGCTGCAGGTGATGCACGGAAGGCACTGAACTTATTGGATCTGATTGCCAGTACCTTTGAAGCCGATGTCGAGAACACCATCACCAATGCCATTGTGGTGCGTGTTGCCCAGCAAAATATTGCCCGTTACGACAAATCGGGCGAGCAGCATTATGATTTGGTTTCGGCTTTTATCAAGTCTATTCGTGGTAGTGACCCCGATGCCGCTTTGTATTGGATGGCGCGGATGCTGAAGGGTGGTGAAGACCCTGTGTTTATTGCGCGTCGCATGCTCATTTCTGCATCGGAAGATATTGGCAATTCAAACCCGAATGCTTTGTTGCTGGCAGGGGAGTGTTTCCGTTCAGTTCAAGCGGTTGGCATGCCTGAAGCGCGAATTATTTTAGGGCAATGTGCGGTTTATCTGGCGACCAGTGCCAAAAGTAACAGTACCTATTTGGCCATCAATAAGGCTTTGGAGTTGGCAGAAAGAACGGCTAATTTGCCTGTGCCGCTACATTTACGCAATGCCCCGACCAAACTGATGAAGCAGCAGGGCTATGGAGTGGACTATCTCTATCCACATAACTATCCCGAACATTTTGTGTTGCAGGATTATTTGCCGCCTGAATTAAAAGGCACCAAGCTGTACGAGTCTGCGCGTAATAAACGTGAAGTGGAAGGTGAGCGTTTACAGCAACGTCGCTGGATGCAAGAACAACAGCAACAGTAATTGAAGCCAGAACTACAGACATAAAAAAGCCCGACATCCTGTCGGGCTTTTTCGTATGCACTGTTTAGGTATAACTCCTGTCGTACCTCACATCCTGGTGTTGCCACTTATCATTATTGTTTTATGTGTTGGAACTTCCTGTTCTCTATGTCCCCATCATATGCAAAACAGCGTGTGTGACATAGAGGAGATTTTCCTGAATTGTTGTACGCTGTGGCGTACAACAACATTTATTTAAAGTTGCCTTCTAAAAATTGTTTTAAGCGTTCACTTTTCGGATTGACCAGCACTTCTTTCGGGTCACCTTGTTCTTCAATTTTGCCTTGATGCAAGAAAATCACATGATTAGAGACATGGCGGGCAAAGCCCATTTCATGCGTGACCACAATCATGGTGCGACCTTCTTCAGCCAAACTTTGCATGACTTTCAGTACTTCACCGACCAACTCAGGGTCTAGGGCACTGGTAGGCTCATCGAACAACATCACTTCAGGTTCCATGGCCAATGCACGTGCAATCGCAACGCGTTGCTGCTGTCCGCCAGATAAGAACGATGGGTATTTGCCTTCTACACTTTCAGCCAATCCGACTTTTCTTAAATATTTGCGTGCACGCTCTTCTGCTTCGGCACGTTTTAAGCCCAAAACATGCATTGGACCTTCTATGATGTTTTCCAGTACGGTCATATGTGACCATAAGTTGAAATGCTGGAACACCATCATGAGTTGGGTACGCATTTTTTGTAGCTGTCGTGGACTGGTGGCTTTAAGGTTGCCAGACTTGTCGATCACCGTGTCTAGTTTCTCGCCATTCAGCTGAATCGAGCCTTGGCTCGGCTGTTCCAAGAAGTTGATACAGCGTAAGAAAGTACTTTTACCTGAACCCGAAGATCCAATAATACTGATCACATCGCCTGCATTGGCATCCAGTGACACCCCTTTAAGCACTTCATTGTCACCAAAGGTTTTATGTAAATCACGAATCACCAGTTTTGCTGAGTTTTCCATCTATGTTTCTCCTAATGATTCGATGGTTTTAAAAATGCCAACCAACGTTGTTCCAGTTTGCGGAATATCCAAATCAAGATAAATGCCAAACATGCGTACAAGATTGCCGCGATCCCGAAGGCATCAAATGTGGCATAGGTAGCCGCATTCACATCGCGTGCAATTTTTAAAATGTCAGGCACGGTTGCGGTAAAGGCAATCGTGGTCGCATGCAGCATTAAAATGACTTCATTGCCATAGAACGGCAATGCGCGGCGTAACATGGATGGAATGATAATACGGGTATAACGCTTCCACGGAGACATGCCAAAAGCACGAGCAGCTTCAATTTCGCCATAAGGAATAGAGCGAATGGCGCCTGCAAAAATTTCCGTGGTGTAGGCTGCGGTATTCAGGGCAAAAGCCAAAATAGTACAGTTCAAGCCTTCGCGGAAGAACTCATCTAGGCGTTCATGCGCATGAATATATTCGAGACTATAAATACCGGTGTAAATAATCAGGAGTTGCACATACAGTGGCGTACCACGAAACACATAGGTATATAGCCACACAGGCAGGCGTAAAAAAGGATTTTCCGATACGCGGGCAATGGATAATGGCACTGCCAGTACAAAGCCAATGGCAATAGAAAGTACCAACAGCCATGCCGTCATGGCCACGCCTGTCATTTGAAAACCATCGGTCCAAAGGTACGACTGCCAATATTGTTGAAGAATTTCAATCATAGTTGTCCCTTTTTCACGCCAACAGAATAACGACGTTCCAACCACATCAGGATCAGATTCGACACCGTGGTAATAGCAAGATAAATGACCGCAGCAATCACACTGAAATAAAAGACGTCCATGGTGCTACGACCTGCATCTTGGGTAATTTTCACAATGTCGGTTAAGCCAATCAGCGAGACCAAAGCCGTGGCTTTAATCAGCACTTGCCAGTTGTTGCCAATCCCCGGCAAGGCAAAACGCATCATTTGTGGAAAGAGGACACGTCGAAACACTTGCAATGGGGTCATGCCATAAGCGAAAGCGGCTTCCATTTGACCTTTGGGTACAGCTTGAAATGCACCACGAAATGTTTCGGTAAAATATGCACCATAAATAAAGCCCAAGGTAATTACACCTGCAACAAATGGATTGATGTCAATCTGATCCATGTTCAGAGATTCTGTAATTGAATTGAGACCCAGTTGTAGGCTGTAAAACATTAGGAGCATGATCACCAGATCAGGCACACTACGAATGAGGGTGGTATACGCAGTCGCAATATTGCGGACAATTTTAAGACTAGAGAGTTTAGAACTCGCACCGATCAATCCAATCACGATGGAAAGTAACAGTGATAACAATGCAAGCTGTATGGTCATCCAAGTGCCCTCAAGCAACACGGGACCATAACCAGACAAAAACATACTCATCTACTCCGAACAAAAACTATAAATACAATATTGATGAAATTCAGTTGCATATAAAAAATGTCGGTTTAAAACCGACATTTTTGTCATCAATA
Organism: Acinetobacter kanungonis; assembly: GCF_009939195.1. Taxonomy (GTDB): domain Bacteria; phylum Pseudomonadota; class Gammaproteobacteria; order Pseudomonadales; family Moraxellaceae; genus Acinetobacter; species Acinetobacter kanungonis. The sequence goes on from NZ_JAACKC010000002.1 coordinate 32,380, forward strand.
AATACTGAAGGAGAAGTATTTTTTCTCGAGTTTTTTGTATGTTCCATCGGCAATAATTGCCGCTAAAGCTTTATCAATGTCTTTTTTCAGATCAACATCTTCTTTACGTAAGCCAATCGCAGCACCTACGCCAAGGGTTTTAGCATCGACCACGTTACCACCCGCAAAGGCAAAGGCTTTGCCTTTTGGTGATTTAAGGAAGCCGCCATCGACCATAATTGCATCTTGTAATGTTGCATCTAGACGCCCAGACACCATGTCTTGGTAAAGTACGTCTTGGTTCGGATAAGGAACCACATTCACGCCTTTAGGCGCCCAATAGGCTTTCGCATAGCCTTCTTGGATGGTGCCTTGTTGTACACCCACACGTTTGCCTTTGAGTGAAGCAACGGTTGGTTGTAATGGAGAACCTTTCTTCGCAACCATACGGGTTGGCGTGTTGTAGATTTTATTACTGAACGCAATTTGTTTCGAGCGATCCGCAGTAACGGTCATCGAAGACAAGATACCATCAAATTTTTTCGCTTTGAGGGCAGGAATCATGCCGTCAAATGAGTTTTCTACCCAGACACATTTGGCTTTTAATTTGGCACAAATGGCATTACCTAAGTCGATGTCAAAACCTACCAACTTGTTATCAGGGGTCTTATATTCAAAAGGTGCATAAGCAGATTCGGTACCGAAACGAATGACTTTCCATTCTTTGGCTTGAACAGTACTGCCAAGCGCTGTCAGCATTAATGTAGTTGAAAGTAAAACTTTCTTTTGCCAGCTTTTCATCGTAAATATAGCATCCGTAAAAAATCAAATTTCAAAAAAATAAGACGAAGACAAAACTTACTCCACCTTTTGCTTTGAAATAAAAGCAACATATATACCAAAACTTCCATTTATTGGTGGTTTATTCAGCTTTCCACCTTTATATTGGTGGAAATTTGGGCATTTTTACGGCTTAGGTTCATTTTGTTTTGCAACATCCTATTTGCAATCCTTCATCATATTTAAAAGCCAATACAGCACATAGTGGGAAAAATCTTGAAGCTGTGTACGCTATGGCGTACACAGTTGCTGCTTTTTTTTACAGTTTTACTTAATAATCTGATTCAAATGTACATCCAATCAGCAATTTAAGCCTGCAGTTTGATGAATTCTAAGCAAGCAGGTAAGACTGCGAGCAGTAGAGTCAGTGCCATGCTGAGATTGAAAATGCAGGCAAATTTGGGCTGCATGAGCAGACGACGTAAAAACTTGCCTGCAACCGCCCAGATGCCGACACATGGAATCGAGATCAAGAGTAAAATTAAGGCAGCATACACAATGGCACTGAATTGAGGGTTGACCGCAAAGTAGGTGGCAATGGTGCTTATCGACATGACCCATGCTTTGGGGTTGACCCACTGAAAAATTGTACCTTGCACAAAGCCCATGGCGGGTTTTTCTTCAAGCGTGATCTGTAGCGGACCGCTCATCGCAATTTTCCATGCCAGCCAGAGAAGATAGGCAGTTCCGATCAGACTGAAGAGCAATTGCAGTGCAGGAAACCATTGAAAGACTTGGTTGAGTCCCATGCCTATAGCGATTAGTTGTAAGGCAACACCGCAGGCAATGCCTAAAATTAAAGGCAGGGTTTTCTTGAGTCCAAAACGCGCACCTGAAAGCATGACCAAGACATTATTGGGACCTGGTGTGCTGGTCATGACCAAACAAAAAAGCAAATAAGAGATAAAAAGGCTGCTATTCATGCTGCTATACACGGAAAATAAACAGAATTTTATTGTTGATCAGACACAATTTGATTGTATATTGAGCTTAAAATTTAAATAAATTGCAATAAATGATTGAATTGGATCGCTTAGACCGAAGAATATTGTGTGAGCTTGAAAGCGATGCACACTTAACCAATGCCAAACTTGCGGAGCGCGTCGGTTTGTCTGCATCTGCATGTTTACGACGAGTGCAAGAATTAGAAAAAAGGGGCGTGATCAAGGGTTATAAAGCCATTATTGATCGTTCTCTGTTAGGTATTGGCTTGATTGTCTATGTGACCATCGGCTTGTCGAGTCATTCCAAGGCCTCTTTAACGCATTTCGAAGAGGTGATAGAGGCTGCACCTGAAGTCACTGAATGCCATACCATTACTGGGGCGGTGGAATATTTGCTCAGAGTTGAAGTGTCAGATATTAAATCTTATAAGAAATTCCATACCGATGTTTTAGGGACCATTCCAGCGATTTCTTCCATCACCAGTTTATTGGTGATGGACACCACCAAAGATTTACGTGTCCAAGTATAAAAAAGATGGTTCGGATTTAATTCAGATGATCTAGATTGAAAGCATTTTATGCAGTGCATAAAAAACCGAGCCATCAGACTCGGTTTTTTATTTTGAAGCTTCAGACAGGATTAGATGTCTGAAAGGTCGATGCCAATACGTGCAGCAACTTCTTCATAAGCTTCAACCACACCACCTAAACCTTGGCGGAAACGGTCTTTGTCTAATTTTTTCTTGGTGTCTTTGTCCCATAGACGGCAACCGTCTGGAGAGAATTCGTCACCTAACACGATGCGGTCATGGAATACACCAAACTCAAGTTTGAAGTCGACCAAAATCATGTTGCCTTTGTCGAAAAGTGCTTTAAGAACGTTGTTCACTTGGTAAGTGAGTTCTTTCATTTTTTCCAGTTGCGGAGCAGTTGCCCAACCTAAAGCAATCGCTTGAGATTCGTTCACCATTGGATCGCCAAGCGCGTCATCTTTGAAGAACAATTCAAATGTTGGCGGAGTCAATTCTTTGCCTTCTTCAACACCTAGGCGACGGCACAATGAACCCGCTGCATAGTTACGAATCACACATTCCACAGGAATCATGTCTAATTTCTTCACCAACACTTCAGTTGGAGAAAGTAGTTTTTCAAAATGAGTTTCAATGCCTGCAGCAGCCAGTTGCTCCATGATAAAGGCGTTAAAACGGTTGTTCACCTTGCCTTTACGATCTAGTTGTTCGATTTTTTCGCCATTGAACGCAGAGGCATCATCACGAAATACTAAAATCAGGTGGTCTTGACTATCTGTTTCATACACAGATTTCGCTTTACCAGTATAGAGCAAGGTTTGTTTTAACATGGGGGAACCTTTTGCAAAAAAAAATGCCTAGTAAGATCTAGGCCGGCCAGTTTTGGTAAATCTGGGTTAACAGTTCTGCAGCTTTTTCTTTATCTGCAAAGCTGTTGTCGGCATTAAACACTGCCAAGTTATGACTTGAACCTACTGATGTTAGTCGCAGTACATAGATCTGCTGATCGATTTTAAGCGTTACTTCGTAACGGTTTTTACTTTGACCCACAATGTTTTGGTTCAGGCTGCTGAGCGTGGCAAGTGTATACTGCCAAATTGTATCAGAATTTCCGTCAATTTTGAGCAATGGATTTTGATTTCCATCAGTCAGAAGTTGCGGACGACCGAGCACAGCATTTTGCTCTGAAGCAGCAGTTGCTGAGCTGTTTGGCGCAGCAACGTCTGGACGAGGCAGAGCAAAACGGTTGCCCTTGCTATTTTCAAGCTTTGGCGCATGTTGAATCGCAAGGGGGTCAACCGTTGGTGCTGGATACAGTGGCGTTGCTGGACGAACCATTGACCCTTCAGGATATTGTAGAGGTTCGAGGGTTGCTGTTTCTTTATAGTTCAAAGATTTGTTGCTAACTGCAAGTGAACTACAACCCGCTAAACTGAATACTGAAAGTGCAAGGGTTAAACCTAAACGTAACTGCATAATATAGTGCTCTTTATTTGATTATACCTGCCGCAACCAACGCTTCACGAAGCGGTGCGCGGTATTGTTCTGCAAGAGGTGTTAATGGTAAGCGAATGCCAGTACCAATTAAGCCCATTTCGTGTAGCGCCCATTTCACAGGAATTGGGTTCGATTCACAAAATAGAATATTGTGTAAATTTGCAACTTGCGCATTCAGTTCTTCTGCACGCGCAGCATCACCTGCAATTGCAACAGCACACACTTCGCTCATTTGTTTCGGTGCAACGTTTGCTGTAACCGAAATGTTGCCTTTGGCACCATGTTCAATTAACTGGTATGCGGTTGCATCGTCACCTGAATACACCACCATGTCTTTGCCAGCTAAGCCTTCAATCAAGGCTTGACCGCGCGGAACATCACCTGTGGCATCTTTAATCCCGACAATTTGCGGGATATCTGCAAGGCGGATGACCGTTTCATTCGCCAAGTCGACGCCAGTACGACCAGGTACGTTATACAGAATTTGAGGTAAATCAACAGCTTCAGCAATTGCTTTATAATGCTGATATAAGCCTTCTTGGGTCGGTTTATTGTAGTATGGGGTGACCAATAGCGCTGCGTCAGCACCCAGTTGTTTTGCTTCTTTTGTTAGTTCAATCGCTTCGCGTGTTGAGTTTGCACCAGTGCCAGCAATAATCGGAATACGTTTGTTCGCTACACGAATGACTTCTTTAATCACTTGTGTATGTTCAGCCATGCTTAATGTAGAAGCTTCACCAGTTGTTCCAACTGCAACAATACTGTTTGTTCCCTGTTCTATGTGCCACTCAACGAGCTTCTCAAGACCCTTCCAATCTACGCTGCCATCTTCAAACATTGGGGTGACGATTGCGACTATTGAGCCTTGAATGATCTGTGCTTGCTGAGTCATTTTGAAAAAATATCCTATTTGTCCATCCAGTGAAGTGAAAAACGTGAGGTGGATGGGTGCGTATTTTGATTTATAGCAATTTCAATTAGATTATGGCGAATTGAATAATGCTTACGCAAATTATGACTGAACAAGCGATGAAGAACAATATGCTTTAGTCAAAGCGACTCAAAACTTTAAAAAAAGCAAAAATAAAGTGCAGTAAAATTACAAAACACAGGTTTCAGATGCCAGCTGAAAATATATTTTTCAAAACTTTATCGTAGAAAAACAAACAAGATTAAGAGCTTATAGGACTTAATCAAGAGCTTATAGCTCTATTTGGTCTGCTTAAATTTAAGCAGAATGATCACTAAAAACAACGCGAATCATAAATTTTAACGATAACTCCATATTCAGAAATTCAGTGCAATGCTGTGCTAAGTACTTCATGTTGTGTTGAATTGTTGACTAATTTAGTCGAATTTCATTTGCATTAATTGATTTTAAGACTAGAGCGGCTGAACGCATAAAATGTGATTTATCTCTTAATTGATAAAAAAAGTCTAAAAATCTTCCACTTAAGACGAGTTAATTAAAATGTGCGCTTCACAGATGATTGTTGTTCATTGGAGGGGTTAGAACAAGGATTTTGAGATGAATGCATCATCAGACAAGCAGCACTCGGTCATTACGGTTGCCATTTGCTTTTTAATTGCTGTCATTGAAGGGTTGGATATTCAGGCTGCGGGGATTGCCGCAGCAGGGATTCGTGAACATTTTGCCTTAGACAGTTCCCAGTTGGGCGTATTTTTTAGTGCAGGTATTTTAGGTCTATTGCCCGGGGCATTGGTTGGCGGACGCTTTGCCGACCGTATAGGACGTAAAACCGTGTTGGTTTGGTCGGTTGCGGTGTTTGCGGTCTTTACCTTATGTACGGTCTGGGTCAACAGTTTTTATAGTTTATTGCTGGTCCGTTTTTTGGCGGGTGCAGGCTTGGGTGCAGCCATGCCGTTATTGATTACTTTGGCTTCCGAAGCGGTCAGTCCTGAAAAGCGTGGGCGTGCGGTCGGCTTGATGTATTGTGGTATGCCGGTGGGCGCTGCCATTTTGTCTTATATCGCCAGTCTGGATTTTGGTTCGAATTGGAAAAACATTTTCTATTTGGGCGGGTTGCTTCCGATCATCGTGCTTCCGATCATGATCAAGTTCTTGCCTGAGTCACGTGAATTCTTAAAAGCACAAACCCGTGCTGAAGATGACACTGCGGCACCATCCACTTTTCAGGATTTATTTAATCGACACAATCTGATGCGTACAGGCTTAATCTGGGTGAGCTATTTCTTCACCTTGATGGTGGTGTACATCATGCTGAGTTGGTTACCATCTTTGTTCATGGAACTTGGCTTTTCCCGCAAAGAAGGCAGTACGGCACAGTTCTACTTCATGTTAAGTGCGACAGTGGGTACGGTTATTTTAGGCATGCTGACAGACCGCTGGAAAAAAGCCTATGTCATCTTGTTAATGTATGGCGGCATTTTAGCTGGTCTATTTGCACTAAATGCAGCCGCTTCGCTGACGCAAATGTATTTGGCATCGGCATTGGTTGGTGCATTCGTGATTGGTTGTCAGGGCGTACTCTATGCTTTCGGCAGTATTGTTTATCCAACAGAATTACGCGGTACAGGTGTGGGCATGGCTTCGGCAGTGGGACGTATTGGCGCGATGTTAGGTCCGACCATTGCAGGACAATTGCTCGCCGCAGGCTTTGGTGCAACAGGCGTAGTGTCCGCAGCCATTCCATGTATTGTGATTTCAGCGTTGTTGATGTTGATTTTGGTACAACGCCTACAAAAAACCACTGCTTAATTAAGAACATGCTGTATAGATAGCCCGTTATGACGGGCTATTTGCTTTTGTAGCGAAGCGATGGATGGAGACGGCTTCGTTCACTACAAGGCTGTGGTTTTGTTATATGCTAGCCCACAATCAAAAACAAACAGCGAGCCACACCGACATGCAACACATGCAAAACAAGAAAGCCCTGATTGTGGTGGATGTACAAAATGGATTTACCCCTGGGGGGAATCTGGCCGTTGCCCATGCAGACCAAATTATTCCGAAAATTAATCAACTGGGTGCCTATTTTGAGCAAATTATTTTGACCCAAGACTGGCATCCTGCCCAGCATATTTCTTTTGCAGAGAACCATGTTGGAAAACAGCCATTTGAGCAGATTGAATTGCCTTATGGACCACAAGTGTTGTGGCCTGCACATTGTGTGCAAGGCAGTCATGATGCCGATTTTCATCCCGATCTGGCTTTACCTCAAGCCCAGTTGATTATTCGTAAAGGTACCCATGCTGAAATTGATAGTTATTCGGCATTTATGGAAGCCGATCGTCAAACCACCACAGGTTTGGCTGGCTATTTAAACGCACGGGGAATTGACACCGTGTATATCGTGGGCATTGCGACCGATTTTTGCGTGGCATGGACTGCCATTGATGCCAGCCAGTTAGGTTTTAACACCTATGTCATTGCAGATGCCACCAAAGCAATTGATTTGAATGGCTCGCTACAGCACGCATGGCAAGATATGCTGGCTGCGGGAGTGAAACGGATTTATCTGAAAGATATTCTGGCGGCAGCATAAGCCTGTACTGTGATTGATCTGACTTTTCCCTTTGTCTAGCTGTTGAGTTTACGCATGTCTGCATTTTTGCAATTGAGCCGTTTTATTCAGAAAACTTTTGCCTTGTGGGTGCTGCTGTTTGCGGGAATTGCGCTGATTCTGCCCGAAGCCTTTGTTTGGCTTAAAGCTTACATTCCGTGGATGCTGGGCATCATTATGCTGGGCATGGGCATGACCATGCAGCTCGACGATTTTAAAGCGGTCTTGCAAACCCCAAAAGCTGTGTGCGTGGGTGTGGTGGCGCAGTTTGTGGTGATGCCACTGTTGGCGTATCTGTTGTGTCTCGTGTTTCAGTTGCCTGCGGAACTGGCAGTCGGAGTAATTTTGGTCGGTTGTTGCCCAGGGGGAACGGCATCCAATGTGATTACCTATATGGCAAAGGGCAATACCGCTCTGTCTGTGGCTTGCACTGCGGTATCGACTTTATTGGCACCTGTGCTGACGCCCTTTATTTTTTATCTGCTGGCGAGCCAATGGATCGACATTAATGCATGGTCGATGCTGAGCTCCATTCTACAAGTGGTGTTATTGCCGATTATTCTGGGATTGGTGCTACGCAGTCTATTCAAACAACAGGTGCAGCAGTATCTACAGGTGATGCCGCTGATTTCGGTGCTTGCAATTGTGTTGATTGTGGCGGCAATTATTGGCGGCAGTAAGGCGCAGATCTTACATTCTGGCTTGCTCATCTTTGCGGTAGTTGCATTGCATAATGGTTTGGGATATGTGTTGGGTTTCTGGAGCAGTCGCTTTTTGCATTTAGCTTATGCCGACAGTAAGGCAGTAGCGATTGAAGTCGGCATGCAAAACTCAGGTCTTGGGGTAGCATTGGCAGCCGTTCATTTTGCGACAGCGCCGTTGACCGCATTACCGAGTGCTATTTTTAGTTTGTGGCATAATATTTCAGGTCCTTTATTGGCGACCTATTGGGCGAGAAAAAACACCCCTGATAAGATCGAAACTCAGTAGCATTACATCGAAATTCTCAAAATTTGATAAAATTTTAACATTAAGTATAAAAAATAGGCAGTAGATTGGGTTTTTGGAGAGTGTAACAAAACCGTCATAAACCCCATCTAAGATGCCAAGCACAGAGGGTAAAGTGTTGATAAAAAAATCAACCATAATGAGAGAAAATGGAAAATTTTCAACATTCATCAGAAACTTATTTTAATCGTGAATTGGCATTACTAGAGTTTAATCGACGCGTTTTGGCGCAAGCGCGCAATACCGATTTACCGCTTTTAGAGCGGCTCAACTTTCTCATTATTTTCTCCCGCAATTTGGACGAGTTTTTTGAAATTCGTGTTGCGGGTTTAATGAAGCAACAGGATTTAAATGCGCTGACGCGTATGCCTGATGCCATTCCGACCGATGTGGTACTGGCTGAGCTGTCACAACGGGTACATCAGGCGGTACAGGAACAGTACGATATTTTGAATCATGCCATCCTGCCACAGTTACAGGGGCTGGGTATTCATTTTATTCAGTACCAAGACATTTTGGAAAAGCATAAAGCGTGGATCGCTGCTTATTTTGCCAAACAAGTTCAGCCAGTCTTGACCCCGATTAGTCTCGATCCATCACATCCCTTTCCGCGCTTGGTCAATAAAAGCCTGAACTTCATTGTCAGTTTGGAAGGTAAAGATGCCTTTGGGCGCGAGATAGAACTGGCAATTGTGCCTGCACCACGGTCATTACCGCGTTTAATCAGTTTGCCTGAAAGCGTGGAAGGGCAAGAAGAACAAATCTTTCTGACCGCGATTATTCAGCAACATATCAGTGACTTGTTCCCCGGGATGAAAGCTACAGGCTGCTATGCCTTTCGTGTAACCCGTAATGCTGATTTAATTTTATCGGAAGATGTCGATGATTTGGCGGTAGCGTTAAAAGATGAATTGTCTTCACGCCGCTTTGGGCGTGCGGTACGTTTGGAAATTGAAGATGATTGCCCGCGTAGTATTGTGGATTATTTATTGAATGAATTTGATCTCGATCAACAACATTTGTATTCGATTTCGGGTCCGATCAATTTATCGCGCCTGACCACGAATTTTAAGCGTCCAGACTTAAAATATCCGGTCTTTAATCCCGTTATTCCAAAGCCTTTTCGTAAGCAACAGTCCATCTTTGATATTTTGAAAAAAGAAGATGTGTTGTTGCATCATCCTTTTGACTCTTTCCAGCCTGTGATTAGCCTGCTACGTGAAGCTGCGAAAGATCCGAATGTATTGGCGATTAAACAGACCTTGTATCGTAGCGGACCTGATTCCGAGATTGTGCAGGTACTGGCAGAAGCGGCACGCAATGGCAAAGAAGTCACCGCGGTGATTGAACTCCGTGCACGTTTTGATGAAGAGTCCAACATTACCGTGGCCAATGTATTGCAAGAAGCAGGCGCCGTGGTGGTGTATGGCATTGTGGGCTATAAAACCCATGCCAAAATGATTTTGATCGTGCGCCGAGAAGAGCAGCAGTTGGTGCGTTATGTGCATTTAGGCACAGGCAATTATCATGCGGGCAATGCCAAACTCTATACCGATTATAGTTTGATGACCACCCAGCCCGATATCTGTGAAGATGTGCATCGCATGTTCCAAGAACTGACGGGCATGGGCAAAATGGCAAAATTAAAAACCTTGCTGCATGCACCGTTTACCTTACATGCTGAATTACTCAAGCTGATTGAGCAGGAAATAGAATATGCGCAAGCGAGCAAAACTGCGCGGATTATCATTAAGGTCAATGCCCTGACCGAACCGCAGTTGATTGCTGCTCTGTATCGGGCGTCGCAGGCTGGGGTGAAAATTGACCTGATTATCCGCTCCATTTGTTGCTTAGTGCCGCAACTAGCAGGGCTATCCGATAATATTCGGGTGCGTTCAATTGTCGGGCGCTTTCTGGAACATACCCGTGTCTATTATTTTGAACAGGGCGGGGAAAAGAAACTGTATTGTGCTAGTGCCGACTGGATGGGACGTAATTTGTTTTCACGGGTTGAAACCTGTTTCCCAATTTTGGATCCGAAGATTAAGAAGCGGATTCTGCAAGATGGTTTACAGAATTACCTTTCGGATCATCACGGGACTTGGGAACTCCAAGCCTCTGGCGAGTGGTTGAAAGCCCAAGTAGCTGAAGGGCAGGTGCCACATTCGGCACAGGAATTCTTGATGAACAAGAGTCTACAGAAAATCTAGGTGTATCTCGCTTTTCAAAAGACATAAAAAAAGCCTGACTGTGGTCAGGCTTTTTGCTTAAGAGGCTTTGGACTGTTTGCCTTTTAAAATTTCGGTTCGAATGCTTTGCGCCAGTTCAGCAATGCTGCTGTCCATACCATTTACCATAAAGGCGTGACGGGTCAAGACATTGGTCGGATTTGGCAAAGACACCAAGTCGTAATGGTCGCTGATTTGTTTTAACAATTCGTTGCTTAAATGCACTGCACTTTCTTTGGCAGAGAGTTGGTGCACCAAACGTTCGGCTGCTTGTACCGCAGTTAACTGCATCGCTTCAACTGAAGAAGAGATACCACTCCGCGTCTGCAACACAAAGCGCTTTTCTTCACGGTAGCGTTTATACAGCACATCAGAAAGCAACTGGAATACTGTGCCAATCATGGCCAGACACGGTACGGCATCCGGCATATCTGCCGATAGGGTAATGGTGGCACCCTGCGCATTAAATTGTTGAACGGTAGTTATGTCCGAACGGTTTAATTTGTAATGCTGAACGGCAAGCTCAATGCTCTTGTTCAAGAAAATCTGGCACAAATTAAAATAAGGTACTGACACGGTCTGATTCACAGACTCGAGCAATTGCTTTGGATCATAATATTGAATGTTCAAAGCCACAGAACAATCATCCACAATCACAGGCTTAATTTCTTTGGCTTTGTTTTTGTTCTGGAACTGCTGTTGTGCCTGCGCAATGGTTAAAGCGGCATTATGCTTCTCTTGTTCCAAGGCTTGGGTTAAGGCTTGAATTTCGTGTTTTAAACGTGATTCGTTGTTAATGCGTGCCAAATATTCAGAACGGCTTGGACGCGCAATCGCACGATACGCCAACCACAACAGCCCATGAATAAAGAACGAGAATAAAATCGCCAGCCATTGGGTACGCAAGATTTCGCCAATACTTGGTTTAATCAGGGTAATTTCAATGGTGCCGACTTTTTTCTCGTTTTGTAAGGCATCACGCACAAAAACTTCGCCATCACGGGTTTTGGATAAACCACCTGTCGCCAAGACCTGATTGCTGCCGTCCAAAATTCGAATAGAGGCGACACTTGGATTGGTGGCGTAACGATTCACCAATAACGCCAGTGATACGGTATTGGCAGGTTCAAGTTCCGATAAACTGTCTGTGACCAATTGGCTGGTCATCAACTGTCCCTGATTCGCACGGTTTTCATTCAGTTGGTGAGTGGTTGCAATCACCAATAAAAAGGTATGAAGTGCAAAACTTATTATCAGTAGGCTAGCAAATAGCCCTTGTCTAGGCGCATTCAACGTAAACTTCCAAGGCAATTCTATTCAAATTCGATTATGATTCTCACAATAGTTGTAGCTCAGACCCGAGTCAATTCATGCGAGAAATCATTCTTATATCATTTTTGGGACCCGACCAGCCTAATCAATTCACACGATTAATGCAGGTATTGTCCACTCATTCCTTACAAATTCTAGATGTTGGACAAGCCGTCATCCATAATCAACTGACTCTAGGTATTGTTGTTTCGTCAGATGACCAGACTGCAACAGCATTAGCCATGAAGGAAATTCTGATTCTAGCACATGATATCGGCTTAACAGTGCGCTTTAAACCCATCTCTTCGACAGAATATGATCAATGGGTGAGTGAAGGTGGACGGACACGCTATATTGTCACGGCTTTGGCACCAGAACTGACCGCAGCGCATTTACAAGCTGTTACCAATATTGTGTCCAATCAAGGTTTCAACATTGAAACGGTGACGCGTTTATCGGGGCGTCCGCAGTTGCAAAACATGTCTGAAGGACCAAAACGTTCATGCGTACAGTTTGGTTTAAGTGGGCAGATGTTGGATGCCACCGCCATGCGTGCAGCGTGTTTAAGCCTGTCCGCTGAACTCAGCATTGATGTTGCCGTGCAAGAAGACAATGCCTACCGCCGTAATAGCCGTTTGGTATGTTTTGACATGGACTCAACCCTGATTGAACAAGAAGTGATTGATGAGTTGGCATTGGAAGCAGGTGTGGGCGAACAGGTCGCAGAAATTACTGAACGTGCTATGCAGGGCGAGCTGGATTTCCAGCAAAGTTTCCGTGCACGTGTGGCCTTATTAAAAGGTTTGGATGCTTCAGTTCTGCCTAAAATTGCGGAACGCCTGACCATTACCGAAGGTGCAGAGCGTCTGATTACAACATTAAAATCATTGGGTTATCGAACTGCAATTTTATCGGGTGGTTTCCAGTACTTTGCGGAGTATTTACAAGCCAAACTTGGCATTGATGAAGTGCATGCCAATATTCTGGATGTGGAAGATGGCTTTGTGACAGGTGAAGTCAAAGGACATATTGTGGATGGCGCACGTAAGGCATTTTTATTGCGTGAGCTGGCAGACAATATGGGGATTTCGCCAGAACAAACCATTGCCGTAGGCGATGGGGCCAACGATTTACCAATGCTCTCGATTGCTGGTTTAGGCGTAGCTTTCCGTGCCAAACCACTGGTGCGTAAGAATGCCAATCAGGCAATTTCTAGCGTGGGTCTAGACGGGGTGTTATACCTGTTGGGCGTGCATGATAAAGATCTTAACCGCGCGTAATCATTGCGGTTTCATGACAAAAGCGCAATCTTCGGATTGCGCTTTTTGTGTTCTTGCTGATGAGTTTTGTATAAAAAATTCGTCTGCCATTTGCATGCCGACCAGATGATTTTCCATAGAGAAAAAAATAATTTTTCCCGTGTGAAAACCCGTTGTTTTTTTGTAATGACACGCCAACTCATAGCTTCTCTTGCTTCCCTTCAAGTCGAAATGACAAAAAATGTAATGACAAAATAATATTGCGACAATGTATGTCGCTCAATAAAAAAGCATGCCTTTTTTTCTGTTTAAAACTGCTCATAATGCTTGCATAGAGACATAGATAGACAAATTTCACAAAATTAATATAGGTCGTGAGGATTGCTGGTCGGGCATCTGCCCAGACACCATTCCCATTGAAGACGGAGGTTTTTATGGTCACAGCGAATTTAGCAACCATAATTGGCTTGAGTTGTGTGGCTGTTGCATTGATTGCGGTTTTCTTCTCGCCTTATCGTCGTTGGCTGAGCTTTATGTTCGCAGGCATGATGTTCTGGGGCCTGCTTGAAATGATCCGTTTGAGCACTCAGGTCGTGTTTGAATTACCGATGGCATACAGCTATCTGGCAGCGGTTAGCATCGCCATGGGCATGCTCAGCTTGTTATTGTTCCGTGAAGACCGTCGTGCAGAGCGTGCCAGCTCAAAACGCCGTTATATCGAGCATACCCCTGTGTATGAAGATGATCAGCAATACAGTAGTCGTTAATTTCGAGGCTCCTTTTCATCACAGATGAGAGGGAGCATAGTTTTAGGTTCAGTGAAAATAATAAAAAGTAGTAACCGTGCCGTTTATTCAGGCAAAGTCATACTTATTCACGGGGCGACAAAACGCGCGTTCCCGCCATCCGTCTAATTTTGATCAAAAAGAATTCTTCCACTCAAAGTTTTCCGCCTTACAGATTCGACAAAACAAGGATGCTTTTGTGATCGGAATAGAATTTCATGCTGTGACATTGGTGTTCAGATCTGGATTGTTATACAAAGCCTAGCTTCCATCGGAATTAAGTTATGGTAGGATGGAGCAGTCAATTTTTCTACAATTACAATAGGCTTCAAACGTCATGAAACTGTCTTCAATTCCAGTTGTAAAGCTACCTTTGGTCGATGTGAGCACGGACCCACTTGATCTCCTTGTGGCGAGTTTGGTTTTACGCATGAAACAACTGGCTCGTACAAGTCCTAAATTTATTGAGTTGATTCATGACCGTCAATTCCGTATCCAAATTGGGACAGATCTAGGCGTGGCGCGTCAGATTATTATCGACAATGGACAAATTGATACAGTTTCAGGTGATGCTGAGAAAGCGGATTTTATTTTGCAATTTGCGGATAGCGAGCAAGGCGTCAAAACCTTATTAAAAGGCGATCCATCAGCATTCATGACTGGCATGCAAAATGGCAGCATCAAGATGGAAGGCGATTTCAGTCTATTGGTGTGGTTCAACAAGGCGGCAAAATTGATTCCACCAAAGCTACCTAAACCCGTGAAAGAAAAGATTCAGTTGGCACGTCAATTTTTAAAAGAAAAGACAGGTCGCTAAGTGTTATTAGGATAGCCTTTATAAAAAAGCCTACAGCATGCTGTGGGCTTTTTTTATGTTGTGAGGATTTATTCGACTTCGAGCTGAAAGGTCACGGGTCCATCATTAATTAAGTGGACTTTCATATCCGCAGCAAAAATACCCGTTTCTACCTGATCAAATTGTGATTTGGCATACTCGACCAGTTGCTCATACAAGACTTTGGCTGCATCAGGGGGCATCGCAGGACCGAAATCGGGACGCAAGCCTTTTTGGGTTTGTGCCATCAGGGTAAATTGCGACACCAGTAACAAGCCCCCTTGTGCTTGCGTCACATTCCAGCCCATCTTGCCTTGTTCATCATCAAAAATGCGGTACTTCAAAATTTTATCAATCAGCTTTTTGCCTTTTTCCAGCTGATCTTCTTTGCCTAGCCCTAAAAAGACCAGCAAGCCATGTTGAATTTCACCCGTTACTTGACCGTCGACGACAACTTTGGCTTCAAGTACTCGTTGTAATAAGGCACGCACGAGAATCCCTCAATATTTGATGTGCTGGGCATTGTAGCAAAGATCCGA
Organism: Acinetobacter kanungonis; assembly: GCF_009939195.1. GTDB lineage: Bacteria > Pseudomonadota > Gammaproteobacteria > Pseudomonadales > Moraxellaceae > Acinetobacter > Acinetobacter kanungonis. The sequence continues at coordinate 47,680 of NZ_JAACKC010000002.1, forward strand.
TGATGCAGATGGAGCATGCTTCTGATTTGACGAGTTTTATGCAATCAATGGCTTTTTTCACCCTAAAAGTGTGCTTTAATGCTAGAAGTTGATAAAAACTGAACCTTTATGTCTGCAATCATTCAATCCTTACTCGATACTGACTTATATAAATTCACCATGCTGCAAGTGGTGCTGCATAAGTTTCCGCAAACGCATAGTGTCTACCATTTCCGTTGTCGTAATTTGGATGAAACGGTGTATCCCTTGGTGGATATTCTGCAAGATTTGAATGAACAGTTAGATTATTTGTGCCAGCTACGCTTTAAAGAAGACGAATTACAATATCTGCGCAGCTTACGTTTTATTAAAAGTGACTTTGTTGATTATCTGGAACTGTTCCAGCTCAAGCGTCGTTTTATTCATGCAGGCATAGACAGCGAAGGCCGTTTGGACATTTGGGTAGAAGGACCCATGGTACAAGCGATGATGTTTGAGATTTTTGTGCTTGCGATTGTGAACGAGCTGTATTTCCAGCGTATTCGTACGCCTGAAGTCTTGGAGGAAGGTCAGCGTCGCTTAACTGCCAAGATTGAATTTATTCAGCAATGTGAGCAACAGCAACGTCCTGAAGATCCCCCATTTTTAGTGTCAGATTTCGGCACCCGCCGTCGTTATAGCTTGGCTTGGCAACGACAGGTGATTCAGGCCTTCCATCAAGCAGTACCGAATGTGTTCCGTGGTACCAGTAATGTGCTGTTGGCAAAAGAATTGGGAATTTCCCCGATTGGCACCATGGCCCATGAATTCTTGCAAGCTTTTCAGGCGTTAGACGTGCGTTTACGCGATTTCCAGAAAGCCGCCTTAGAAACTTGGGTGCAGGAATATCGAGGGGATTTGGGGATTGCTCTGACCGATGTGGTGGGGATGGATGCTTTCCTGCGTGATTTCGATTTGTATTTTGCCAAACTCTTTGATGGTTTAAGACACGACAGTGGTGATCCTTTTGTCTGGGGCGATAAAGCTTATGCACATTACCAAACTTTAAAAATTGATAGCCGAACCAAAATGCTCACCTTTAGTGATGGATTGAATTTACACAAGGCATGGGCTTTACACCAATATTTTAAAGACCGCTTTAAAGTCAGTTTCGGGATTGGCACCAATTTAACCAATGATATGGGGCAGACCCCGCTAAATATCGTGTTAAAACTGGTGGAATGTAATGGTCAATCCGTGGCGAAAATTTCGGACAGCCCTGGTAAGACCATGACCGATAACGATACTTTCTTGGCTTATTTGCGTCAGGTTTTTCAGATTACTGAAGCTGCACATTAATCCAATTCTATTGCAGATTTTCTGCTGAGTTTTATAGGAAAATCGGCATTCTATCGCTAAAGGCTTATGCTAACATCAAGCAGTTGCCAGAACAAAACGTGTAAAAATGATGACGCAATCTACGCCAAACTTGGGCTTATTAATCGAAGCGGAAGAGTTACTTCCGCTTTTAGGCAATGAAAAATTACGAATTGTGGATTTAAGTCGCAGTTCAGTTTATGAACAGCTGCATATTCCACATGCCATCCCCCTTAAACCTGCACAACTGCTGCGTCAGGAAGAAAATGCCACGGGCTTGTTGCCTGATGCAGAAGCTTTGACTGCCTTAATTCAGTATTTGAATATTACGCCAGAGCATCATGTGGTGGTTTATGATGATGAAGGTGGGGCTTGGGCAGGGCGCCTGATCTGGAATTTACATTGTCTGGGTTTTTATAATACCTCACTGCTCAATGGCGGGATTCACGCATGGCTGGCACAAGGCTTGCCGACCACCTCTGAGCAGGCGCAATTTGCCCCTGTTACTCCCTTGGTTCAGGTCAATTTGGCTGCGCAAGATCAAGTTCGTATTCAATATGCAGAGCTGTTGCCCTTGGTCGAGCAACAAGCAATTCAGCTGTGGGATTGCCGAACTGAAGATGAATATACAGGTTTAAGATTGGCTGCTCGACGCGGTGGTCACATTCCAAATGCACGCCATTTTGAATGGAGTACTGCACTTAACCGTGAAAATCATTTAAAATTGCATGCTTTAGAACGCACACAACAACGCTTAGAACAACAAGGTTTCAATTTACAGGAACCTGTCGTGGTGTACTGTCAGTCACACCATCGTTCAGGTTTGGCTTATATTTTGGGTCGTGTATTGGGTTGGAATATTCGAGCTTATGATGGTGCGTGGAGTGAATGGGGCAACCGCCTCGATAGTCCAATCGTTACTGGAGAGTTACCGTCTTGAGCCTCACCTCACGTTTAACTAAACAATTTTTTATTCAAGCACAACGTGTTGTGCCGCAACATCAGCTCTCCCGTGTGGTGGGTAAGATAGCGGCCAGTGAAAACCAGCTGATTAAAAATACGGTCATTTCTGCATTTAAAGCGCAATATGGCATTGATATGTCCATTGCAGAGCAAAAAAATGCCTTGAAATACAAGTCATTCAATGAATTCTTTACCCGTGCTTTGCAAGATGGCGTGCGTGAAATTGACACCGATGCCAGCAGCATTGTGTCACCCGCGGATGGCGCGATTTCGCAATTGGGTCACATTGAATCGGGTGAAGTGTTTCAAGCCAAAGGGCAAAGTTTCTCAGTTGAAAAACTGATTGCAGACCCGCAGTTGGCAGAGCCATTCAAACATGGTGAATTTGCGACGGTGTATTTATCTCCGCGCGACTATCACCGTGTACATATGCCTTTTGCAGGCACGTTGACGGAAACGCTGTATGTACCTGGTGAGCTGTTCTCTGTGAACCAGACTACGGCTGAAAATATACCAGGCTTGTTCGCACGTAATGAACGTATGGTGTGCTTGTTCGATACTGAATTGGGTCGTATGGCGGTGGTTTTGGTCGGTGCGATGATTGTGGCGGGCATTGAAACGGTGGCGACAGGTAAAGTGAAGCCGACAGGGCGTTTAGAATTGAACCAGCACAATTTGTTCCTTGAAAAAGGCGCAGAGCTGGGGCGTTTCTATTTGGGTTCAACCGCAATTATTTTATTTGAACAAAACAAAATGCAGTGGGATGAACAATTTAAAGCCAATTCAACTGTGGTGATGGGGCAGGCGCTCGGTCATACCGTATAAGAAGATGCTTGAGGTGGCTGTGCGAGATAGCCATCTCAACATAAAATTTGAATAAGATTTAAAAAAATAATGATTTAGCTCATGTGATAAAGACGTTCTTTCGGGAACACCACTTTAAAGATCGAGCCTTGATTTTCTTTTGATTCAATTTCTAAATGCGCGTTGTGCTGCATCAATACGTGTTTCACAATCGCCAGTCCCAACCCTGTTCCGCCAGTTTGACGGCTCCGTGCGCTATCCACCCGATAGAAACGCTCGGTTAAACGTGGCAAATGTTTCGGATCGATGCCGATACCGGTATCTTCAACCGTAAAATAACCATGTTCGCCATCATCATGCCAACCCATGGTAATGGTACCGCCTTTGGGGGTGTATTTAATCGCATTGGTAATCAGGTTGCTAAACGCACTCGCCAACTCGGTATCTGAACCAATCAGGTCACAATGACTGTCGATATCCAGATTCAGAGTATGACCATAATCGACATTGTAGGCTTGAGCATCATCAAATAACTGATTCATCAGGCTTGGCATTTCAATAATCTGGTTTTTGGCAATTTGCTTGTTGTTTTCCAGACGCGACAGCAATAACAAGTCATTTACCAAAGCATTCATGCGTTTGGTTTGTGCCTGCATTTGCTCGAAAGCACGTTTCCAACGTGGATTTAAATCTTCTTGGTCGGTAAAGGTTTCAATGTAGCCACTCAGTACCGTCAAAGGCGTGCGTAATTCGTGCGAAATATTATCCACAAAGTCTTTACGCATTTGCTCCAAGTTGTGCATGCGGGTCACATCATAGGCCACCAACAGACGGCTCTCACCGCCGAAGCGGGTCATTTTGATTTGCACATAGTGGTCTTCAAATACAGAGGACTTCATTTTGATGCCATCAGGAATTTGATCACTTTGTTTGAAGTAATCAATAAAACTCGGTTGGCGCAGGATGGTCATGATGTTGCGACCACGATCTAGTGCCTGAATGCCCAGTAGTTTTTCTGCCGCAGGGTTCCACCATTCAATCTGGTGCGATTCATCAATCAGCACCACGGCTTCCGCCAGTGCCACCAAGGAAGATTGGGCACGATCAATCAAGCCGACCATTTCGGCCTGCACAATACGTTCTTGGCGCTGTGCACGATAGACGTTAAACAGCAAAGCCCCCCAAATCCCATTCAAATTGGGCGGAACATCATAGGGACGATTGGAAATCCATTCATTGACCAAATACAAAGAACGTAATTGGAAAATAAAAAAAATCGAGAAACCAGCAAAAATGCAGATCCAGAAATACCCAATGCCAAAACCGACTAAGCTTGCAATCAGTAAAAGAAAAGCCAGTAAGCGTAAATCTTGTTTGGCAAAAGTCCACAAACTGCTATAGCGGAATTTTTGATGTTCACGGGCCAGTTCGGGGACGGGGTATGGTTCATACATAAAACTAAAATTAACCTAAAGCAACATCTGCACGAGTAGAGAAGCGGTAACCTGTACCACGCACGGTTTGCACAAAACGGTCTGCACCATAGGGTTCTAAAACCTTGCGCAGGCGACGAATATGCACGTCAATAGTACGGTCTTCGATATACACATTACCACCCCAAACTTGGTCAAGCAGCTGGGCACGAGTGTAAGCACGTTCTGGATGGGTCATGAAGAATGCCAATAAACGGTATTCTGTTGGACCCATATCTAAAATATTGTTGCCAAAACTTACGCGTTGGCTCACAGGGTCAAGCAGTAAGCCATTGGCATCAATGGTTTTTTCACCACTCAGCGCATTGGCGCGACGCAGTACGGCTTTAATTCGAGAAACCAATTCACGGGTGGAAAAAGGTTTGGTCATGTAATCGTCTGCACCTGCATCGAGACCTTGGACTTTATGGTCTTCTTCTCCGCGGGCAGTCAGCATAATCACTGGAATTTCTGATAAGTTTTCATCGCGTTTTAGGCGACGGCATAGATCGACACCGCTGACGCCACCAGGCATCATCCAGTCAAGCAGGATGAGGGCTGGGCGCTGATCCACAATCATTTGATGCGCTTGTTTTGCATCTTCTGCCTGTAAGCATTGAAAGCCTGCCATATCCAAAGAGGTGTGAATCATCTCTCGAATCGGAAGTTCGTCATCGACGATTAGTATGTAGTCATCTTTCACAACGCAATATCCTATTGGTGATAACGGTAGGCCGTTTCTTATTTATGACAGGCTTATTACAAAGATTAATTATGACAGTATCATTGCAGAATAGGGGAGAATGCCGATTTTCGCAAAGTTTTGTGACAATTTTTAGTCGAAAACATGAACAATTTTAGATAGTCTAAGTCTAGCTCACATAACCAATTTCAAATTTTTGTAAAATTAAATGGCTGTAATTTAATTTTTTTTATCCGAAAATGATGCCAATAATGTGACAAAGACCACTCTGCATGAGGCCAATACATCTTCCATAGACTGTTTAAATCCACTCATGACCCAACGAATCGCAATCTGTGTGACATAACCATTTAAGCCTGTAGAAACCCATGAAATTTCACGTTCCGAATGTGGAATATTCGGCATCATCAACATGACAAAGGCATGAATCATACGGTCAAAGCGCAGCATGGTTTCTCGAATGGTGGCTTGGTTATGCAGTTCTTGTACCAGCATGGCATCAATATAAATAATACGCGCCATGCGTGGGTTATCTTTCAAGGTGGTCAGTAAGGCGGTTAAACCTGCATCGACCATTTTTTCATGGCTGCTGGAGGCTTGCATAATCGCCTGCATCACATTCTGCTGCAGTTCATCAATCAGTTTGAGGAAGATGGTTTGAAACAGTTGATCACTTTTTTTAAAGGATTCATAGAAATAGCGCTCCGTCAGTTTGGCTTCATTACAGATATCTTTGACGGTCACCGAAAAGAATCCATGGGTGCCGTAGACCTCGATGCCCGCTTCAATTAATTTTTCTCGACGTGCCTGTTTACGCTCAGCTAAGGACAGTCCTTTAAACTGGCGTTCTTTACTTTTGGTGGGGTTGTTATTGTGTTCCGCAGTGTTGCTATTGGAATAAGTCATAAGGGCAAAACGTAGCAAAGACTGACTTTAGTTTAACAACTATTCTGGTAAAAACCTAAATTTTAGCCATGCTTTAAGTGGAGATGAGATTCGTCAGGCAATTATTGACAATGCTTATTGTCAAATTTATATTGAAAGCGTCAAAGGCATAGTGCAAAAAATAACTTTGCTGGTATTGTGTCAAAGCCTATGCAACCCATAAGGATAGAGAATGAAAACATTTAACAATAAAGTAGCGGCCGTCACTGGCGCGGGTTCAGGAATTGGTCAACAACTGGCATTGCTGTTAGCCAAACAAGGTTGCCATCTTTCTTTAAGCGATATTAATGAACAAGGCTTGGCCAAAACTGTAGAACTCCTGAAAGACAGTAAGGTGCGTGTCACGACTAAAAAACTCAATGTGGCTGACCGTGATGCAATGCGTGAATGGGCAGAAGAAACCGTTAAAGATCATGGTTCAGTGAATATGATTTTTAACAATGCAGGGGTGGCATTGGGCTCGACCGTTGAAGGGGCGAGTTATGACGAACTGGAATGGATTGTCGGGATTAATTTCTGGGGCGTGGTGTATGGCACCAAAGAATTCTTACCACTGATCAAGCAAACAGGTGATGGGCATATCATCAATATTTCCAGCTTGTTTGGCTTAACGGCTCAACCGACACAGTCGGCTTATAATGCGACTAAATTTGCGGTGCGAGGTTTTACCGAATCGTTACGCCAAGAACTGGATATTGAAAATTGTGGCGTGAGTGCGCTGTGTGTCCACCCAGGCGGGATCCGTACCAATATTGCCAATGATGCACGTATGAATGACAGTTTGCGCAGCTTGGGCATGAATCCTGAAAAATCAGCTCGGACTTTCAACAAGTTATTGCGTATTCCACCAGAAGAAGCGGCACGTGAAATTCTGAATGCAGTGCAAAAAGACAAACGTCGTGTGTTGATTGGTAATGATGCGAAATCTTTGGATCTGATTCAGCGTATTTTGCCGACGGGCTATCAGAAAGTGACAGCGATGGCGACGTCATTGAGCAAGCGTTTTAAATAATTCAAGCGACGTGCTGAGCTTAGGTTCAGCACGTTTTTTCTATCCATCATCCATTAAATTAAGGTTTTAACCGTTTTCTTTTTCCAGACCAATTGATAATACAGTCCTTGCATGATGCACAGGCTAACAAAAGCCAAAGCATAACCATACCAGATGCCTTTTAAGCCAAACCACTGACTAAACAGATAGGCACACGGCACTTCGATCAGCACAATCGCCGCAATATTAATCAGCATGGGAATGTTGACGGTACCACTGGCACGCATAATCGACGCAAAAATCGCGCTGGCACCAAAAAATAAAATGGACCATAACACAATAAACAGCAGTTGTTGCCCTAGTGTCACCACTTCGGGGTCGGTAATAAATAGCGCCATTAAATATTTGGAGAACAGATAAGCCAAAATCACCAAGATACCCGTGATGATGATATTCATGCGCAAGGCCGTGCGGGTGACTTTGGTGAGTAAATCGGCTTTGCCTGCACCAATGGCTTGAGCCGCAAAAATCGAGGCGGCAATTGAAATGGAAAGAGCTGGAAACTGAATGTAGTTCAGCACCTGATTGACCGCGCCATAGGCTGCGGTCGCTTCCGAGCCATAACGGTTCACCAGACCGATGATCACTAAGCCCGCTACCGATGTAGTGACCATCTGAATGCCTGTCGGAATGCCCAAACTCAGAATGATACGACTCAGTTCAGGTTGATGTCGGATATGTCTGAATAATTCGGCATCAGGGCGTAACGGGTGATGCTTTTTATTGAGATAGACCATTAAAAACAGCAGTACCGCAGCATAGCCAATGATGCTGGCAATCGCAGGCGCGATGATGCCCAATTTTGGAAAACCAAAATACCCTGCAATTAAAATCGGGGTGATGACAAAACCGATAATGCTGGTCATGCCGAGGGCAATCAGTGGCGTAATACTGTCGCCCACACCGCGTAAAATCGAGGTATAAATAATATAGACAAACAACAGCGGGCTACCTGCCATCATCCACTGTACATAGGGCAAAGACAGATGCATGATTTCAGGGTCAATCCCCAACAACAATAAAATCTGTTTGGCAAACAGCACACCCAAAAAGGCAATCACACTGCCGCCAATCAGGGTCATAAACAGGGTGGAACCGACTACACTGCGAACTTTTTCCAGATTTTGTGCGCCCCATGCCTGTCCAATCAGCACGGTTGAACCTGCCGATAAACCGATGATAAAAGCCAAGAGACAAAACAGGATGGGGAAATAGACTGCGACTGCAGCAACCGCTTGAACCCCAAGCATTTGCCCGACAAAAACCGTATTAATGGTGCCTGACAGGTTTTGTAAAATATTGGTGGCAATCAGCGGCAACAGAAACCAAAGAAATGCTTTCCAGAACTTGTCAGAATTGATCAAGGGACCATGAGGGACGGCAGCCATATTCGCGATGTATCATCCATAATTTTTTATTGTGCTCTTTGCAACATAACACAAGCCGCAGGAAAAAAAGCAGGAGATCTGTTGAATTTTCACTGTTTCCAAGCACGAGAAAAATTGCCTAGCAGCGGTTCAGAATCTCGATGGCCTGTTCTAAGGTCTGTTCCGTTTTGGCAAAGCAAAAACGAATCAGGCGTAAATTCTCAGGAGGGTGCTGATAAAACACGGAAATTGGAATGGCGACAATGCCATGCTGTTCTGCAAGGAAGTGGCACATGTCCACATCGTTCAGATTGGGACGGATGGCACGATAATCCAGATTCTGAAAATAGGTGCCCTGTGACGGAGTTAATTGGAAACGGGAAGTGGCGAGGCCAGCGGTGAATATATCCCGCTTACGCTGATAAAATTCAGCGAGTTGCTGTACATGTTCAGGATGCTGTTGCATGTATTCGGCTAAGGCCACTTGTACAGGGGTGACTCCGCAGAAATTGGCAAATTGGTAGACCTGACGGAAAACCCGCATTAATTCAGGGGCTGCCATACAATAGCCCGTTTTCCAGCCTGTGACATGGAAGGTTTTACCAAAAGAACCCACCACGAAACTGCGTTCACGCAGTTCTGGAAAAGACAGGGCCGAATAATGCTGTTGCCCATCGTAAACCAAGTGTTCATAGACTTCATCCGACAGCACCACAATATTCCGCGCCTGAATCAATTGAATCAATTGCTGCCAATCCTGCTTCGACCAAATGGCACCCGTTGGATTATGTGGGGTATTGACAATGATCATGCGGGTTTTGTCATTGATGGCTTCCGCCACTGTATTCCAGTCCACCTGAAAATCTGGCGTAGTTAGCGGAATACGAATGGCTTGGGCACCGACCAAGGCAATACTTGGTGCATAGCTGTCATAACTCGGGTCGAACACAATCACTTCATCGCCCGCATGCAGGATGGCTTGAATGGCACTAAACAGGGCAATGGTGGCACCTGGGGTGATGGTGATTTCGTGGATTGGATCAATCAGCAGCTCATCACGCTGAAGAAATTGCGCAGTCACTTGCTGGCGCAAGCTAAGTAAGCCATCTCCCGCAGCATATTGATTGGAACCATGCAAAGTTGCATGGCTTAAGGCTTCCAACAAGGCTGGTGGCGGCGCAAAGTCGGGAAAGCCCTGTGAAAGATTCAGGGCATTCAGGCGCTGTGCCATGGCGGTCATTTGGCTAAAAATCGTGACCCCTTGTGCAGGGAGTTTAGAATGTATTTTGAGCATGACCGCGAACCTGTCAGAGAGGAAACTGATTTAATTTAGCATGTTGCAAGGCAGGTACAAGTAGCATTCACGCGATTTCTACAGCTACCTTGCAGAATAAATTAAAGCAGATAATCCACCACAGCACGGATAATGCCGAGGGCGAGACCAATAAATGCGCCCACCACAACCCCATTGACGCGAATCATGTGCAGGTCGCCACCGACTTCATTTTCGATTTTGCCAATCATCTCGCGCGAGTCCCATTCATGAATGCGCTCGCTAATAAAACGAATCACTTTCTCGCTGTATTGATCACTCAAATTCACAGCCAAACCACTCATGCGATCATTCAATAACTGGCGTACCGCTTGATTGGCGATGATGTTCTCACCGACCTGTTGAATCGCTACGCGCAGGTTGGCTGCAATGCCCGAATCGGCCTGCATCAGATCGGCTTTAATCGCATCACATAAAATCACCACCGCACCACGAATAAAATTCAGTACTTGCGGGCTATCTAGCAGGGCATCTTTACTGCGATTCAGGCGTTGGCTGGCAATACTATGACGATCCTGTAATTGATACATCAGTTCTTGTGCGGTTTCCTCAATCTGTTGTCGCCACGGATGCTCTGGGTTTGCCAGCATCGATTCCACCCGCTCAATCAGGGAATCAATGGTGCGCTGTTGCACATCAATGCCAATCCAGCTGGCCCCTTTGGCCAGTTTGGACACGCCCAGCTCTTTAAACAGCTTTTGCGTCAGTTCACGGGTTTGTTCGGGATGCATGATCATCCAGTCATGCACCACATCCAGACCGCGTTGCAGCACATCCTGATGGAAGTCATTTTCAATCACGGCACGCAGCATTTCGCTGGCCAGCATATTCACATCGGTATTGCGGACCCATTGCACACTGTTGTTTTGAATAAAGCGACCAATCTGCTCTTGCCCGACAAAATCAAAGATTTTAGGAACTGTTTGCTGAATCACTTGGGTGACTTGGGTATTGTTGTGTGGATTCGCCAACCATTGACCGACCGCCAGACTCAAGTCGATATTTTTCAGACTGCGCTCCACCACTTGTGGCGAGAGAAAATTCTCCTGCACAAACCGCCCCATCGATTCGGCAATACGCGCTTTGTTGCGCGGAATAATTTCGGTGTGGTCACGTAAAAATTTAGGGATGGGCATCTTGCCAAAGGGATTACGGAACAAGACCGTAATCGCGTACCAGTCCGCCAAGCCACCCACCACCCCAGCCTCGGCAGACAACATCAAGATATGAATTAACCATGCATATTCGGGCAAAAACTTGGCGGCCACCATCAAGACCAGCCAAGCCAGTACGGCCATGATCAAGGCGATGGTCGCAAAGCGTTTACTGCGTTTTAGACTGTCCGAACTGGTGCTCGCAACCTGCATATCAAGATCCTAAGTCATCTGTTATCGATTAATTGGCGGGTGTCACAGGTTGAGGCTGAATCACCTCACCTGTGGCAGTGAGTCCGTACTTTTGCCCTAAAGATTGCAAAATTAGCGTGGCATCAAAGGCATCGCTTGGGGCTTTATCTTTTTCCTTATAACACTCAATGGTATAGGAGACTTGCACAGGGTCAATATTGACCACTTGTGGCGTATCGTAAAACGGATCAGGCCAATAGCCTGGATAGCGGCGATAGTAACCACGTGGATAATAACCATAAGGGTAAAAAGACGGTGAACGATAGACCACTGCCTGACGGGGTGGTTTATTGGTGAGATTGCTCGGGTCATCCAGCACTTTAAAATAACGGAAGCCATTTTTGACCGTGGTTTGCGCGGCTTTGACCAAGGTAATTTCTTCCGCCATCCCATAGTTCATATTTGGGTCGGCTTCAAAACTGATCCGATAGGTTTGCGTGTTCATCGGGTAGGTATTAAAACGCCCCAATTGATCAAAAGTGCGTGGTTTAGACGGGGTAGAGGCACAACCCGCCAGTGCAAGGGTGAGAAGGGTCAAGGCAATAAGCTTGGTTTTCATGTTCATACTCCGCTGATTGCTGGTGAAATAGGGGAGAAACGGCCACAACATTTGCGTTTAAAAATGGCTATTCGGTTGGGTTAAAAATTCTAGTTCTTCAGCACTGGACGCGCGTCCTAAAATACGATTTCGGTGTGGATAGCGTCCAAATTGGTCAATAATGGCTTTATGTTGTCGTTCAAATTCTAAGGCAATCGGATGCCCCAGTTGTTCAAATAAGCTTAACCCAAATTCATGCACCCTTTGCGATTCGCTGTGCATAAACGGCATGTACAAAAAATAGCGCTGTTCGGGACTGAGTTGTAAATGATGTTGCCCCAAAATGGCTTCTTGTGCCAAGCCCAATGCGAGTGCATCTTGGGCAAAAGCAGCGGCTTGATCACGGTATAAATTGCGAGAGAATTGATCCAGAATAATCACTTCAGCCAGACGACCTTCGGGTTGTTGTCGCCATGCCCAGAGTTCACCCAAGGCTGCCTGTTGATGGATCTGGCTAAATTTTTCTGCCAACATTTGATCAAATTCACTGCTTTTTGCAAACCAGTTCGGCTGGGTTTCGGGCGCATACCAAAAGTTCAAAATATCCTGATAATTCATTTTTATTACAGATCCTTAGCAGTTATTCTTCAATAAAATCATATTTTTTTGGTGTCTTATAGAGTAACTTTGTGATAAAAAATTGCCGCAATAGGGTGTACTTTTTAAGAATTTTTTACATCGACCCGTTGAACATGAGCGATGTCACCCCTATTAATGCCAGTTATCTGATTTACTGAATCTTTTCCACAGAGGCCTGAAATGTTGCGAATCTGTTGGAAAAATAGACAGCGTGTCATGTGGCGGCATCAAATCACAGTATACTGATATAAACTGATGATTTTATTTTAGTAGTTCTTCCAATAAGCGAGATGATAATGAGTCAACCCGAATCGACCTCTCAAGCTGTGTTTCCGACTTGGGTGGATTCTTCGCTGTTACAAGGGATGTTACGTGGTATAGAACGTGAAAGTTTGCGTATGCAAAGCAATGGTTTTTTATCGCAGGCAGATCATCCCCAAGCTTTGGGATCGGCTTTGACCCATCCGCATATTACCACCGATTATTCAGAAGCCTTGATGGAGTTCATTACCCCTCCACAAGACACCATTGGTAAAGCTTTATCCTATTTAAAAGACATTCATGCGGTGGTCCATCGTCATTTAGAGCATGAAGAAAAGCTCTGGCCATTGTCGATGCCGTGCATGCTGGACAGTGAAGAAGACAACATTCGATTGGCGCAATATGGCAGTTCCAATATTGGCCGTTTCAAGACCCTGTATCGTCGCGGTTTAGGCGTGCGCTATGGTCGCCGTATGCAGACCATTTCAGGGGTACATTATAATTTATCTTTCCCAGATAGTTTATTTGCGGCCTTACAACAACAAGAAAGCGATGCAGATTTACGCCAATTGTCTGCGCAAGATTATCGCAGTCATCGTTATTTTGGTCTGATTCGTAACTTTATCCGTCTTACCCCACTGGTGATGTTCTTGCTGGGTGCCAGTCCATCGGTGTGTAAATGCTTTATGACGGGGCGTGAGCATCATTTGTTGCCACTGTTAAAAGGCACGCTGTATTTGCCCTATGCCACCGCTTTACGCATGGGACGTTTTGGTTATCAGAACTCGGCACAGAAGCAACTCGGAATTCACTATAACGACATTCAAGGTTACTTAGACGGTTTACAAAAAGCGGTCAAAACTCCGTATGCAGATTTTAGCCGTTTAGGGTTAAATGATGCGCAAGGTGAGCCGATCCAAATTAATGACCACGTGCTGCAAATTGAAAATGAGTACTACAGTCTGGTCCGTCCAAAGCAAGTGCCGCAAGCAGGTGAAACTCCTTCAGAAGCCTTGGCGAAGCGTGGCGTTGGCTATGTTGAATTGCGCGCAGTGGACGTGAACCCGTATAGCCCGATTGGGATTGATGAAAGCAGTGCGGGTTTTCTGGAAGTGCTGGCCTTGTATTGTTTATTGCAAGACAGTCCAGCGTTGTTAGATGATGAACAAGAGCAGATTGAACAGAACCAAGCGGAAGTGGTCAATCGTGGTCGTGCACCGAATGCGCATATTGTGGCAGAGGGGCAGACTTATGCGATTGAAGACTGGTGTCAAAAACATGTGGATGCCATGCGACCTTTTGCAGAACTGCTCGATCAAGCCAATGCCACACAGCTTTATGTACAAGCTTTAGCATTGATGCAGCAACGCATTGATGAAGTGGATGATACGCTTTCGGCACAGGTGATTGCAGATACTTTGACCCATGGCGGGACGTGGAATTTTGGTAGCGTGATGGCTCAACAACATGCGGCAGTGTATGAACAGCATCAATTGAGTCCTGAAACACAGGCGTATTTTGATGAATTGGCACAGACATCGCTACAACAGCAACAACAACTTGAACAAGATAGCACCGTCAGTTTTGATGAATATCTTGCACATTATCGATAAAAATTAAGAGGTTTGACCATGCAATGGAGTTTTCGCTTCGTGAGCGGGTTTTTAGTCATCGCAAGTATCGTGGGTATGGCGTTTGCGCTGTATCTCGAACATGTCCAAGGTTTATCACCATGTCCGCTGTGTGTCTTCCAGCGTGTGGGTTTAATGGGATTGGGCTTTATTTCTTTAGTGGCACTGATTCATAATCCAAGTTCAACCGTGGGCAAACGAATTTATGCCTTGTTGGGCAGTCTCTCTATTTTATGGTCGGCTGGGGTTGCAGCGCGTCATGTCTGGTTACAGAATTTGCCACCCGATCAGGTACCGAGCTGTGGTCCAGGCTTAAACTACTTGATTGATGCCTTGCCGCTGAAAAGCGTGTTGGCGCAAGTGCTGACGGGTTCAGGCGAGTGTGCCGTGATTGACTGGACTTTCCTTGGTCAGTCTTTGCCAGTGTGGTCATTGCTGTTTTTTGTGGTTTTGGCAGTCGTGAGTTTGTGGCAATTGGTGCGCCGTTATCCAACCGCAGCAAAAGCGAAAAAATAACACCGACAGCGTTTTAATCTGTATAAAAAAAGCCAACGAGAGTTGGCTTTTTTTATGTGGCATCAGGTCAGGGCGATGCCTTCATAATCATCCAGACCAATCATATGCTCATGCGCATGCAGTTGGTGATGTTGGGCTTTTTCAGGATAGAACCAGTGCACAATCTGTTCTGCCACACTGGAATGATATTGAATTTCCAGATGATTCAGACCATAGAAAATGGCTTTATGCGATTCGGGCAGTTTTAATTGAAAGCGAGGATTGGGATGTTCGCCCAAAGCACTTTTGACACTGACCAGATAGTCGCCAATGACTTTCAAGGTTTTGTTTTTACGGTGCTCGAATTCTAGCGTTCCTGCGACCAGATAGGTGTTGATATGCGAAGGCAGTGGCGCAGGTTTGCGGTTATCGTCAAAGAAGCCGATGCGGGCTTCATTGTGCTCCCAGTCATCATCACGTACGCTGCCATAGCGTAAATCCAGAATGCCATTACTGCGAATATTGACCAGATGTCCTGCCAATTTCACAATTGGAAAGCGTCCCAGTTTTTCTTGAATGGCAAAGCCAAAGCGTTCCAAGACGGCACCATGATGTGGTGAACCCAGACAGACCAGATTTTCCACCATGTGTAGCCATTGATGCATGTTCTGCTTACCATAGAATAAGGCACTGCGTGCGACCAGTCCGCCCATACTATGCCCAATAATATCCAGACTGGTAATGCGCGGGTTACGCTGAATCAGGTCTTCTAAGGTATTGGCAAGGCTGCGTCCATTGGCTGAAATACGACGTCCAGAATTGTAGTTCAGGTACAGCATGGTGTTGTGGTCACGCTGTGCCAGTAATTTTTCGCCAAAACCGCCATTGTTGCGATTGGTCCAGTCCAAGTGATTCATACACAGACCATGCACAAAGATGACCACTCGTCCCGATAAATCTCCGCGCTGAATTTCACCATAGTGATCATACAGCACCATCGGCAGGGCGATGGGATTATGATATTTCAGTAAGTAATCGCCGATCACACCATTCACGGCACCCACTAAAAAATGCAGGCTGGGCGTAAGTGGTTTTTCATGCAGCTTTGGATATTTTTCAATAATTTGTCGCAAACCAGGTGCCAAAAGATAATGCCCGTAGTTTTCTAAAATACTCATGCTTAGGCGGTTAAATTTGACGATTTGCGGTAGGTTTTGCAGATATTTAAATTCTTGTTCATCCACCCCAAAAATACTGGAGAAGATTTCCCGCTGAATGGTACGCATAAAGTCCTGAACCACATTGTTCAGGGGCGTACTGAGTAATTGAGCCAGACCTTCCAGTAAGTCCGCTTGACTGGGTGGGGTCCGATCCCATTTACAATACGTTTCATGCAGCGGTGTTAAACTCGGCATTTGTTATTGTCCTTGATGCTTTGTTTGGCTCATCTCAAGGCTTTCATTTTGCTTAAGATAGAGGTATAACTTTTTTCAGTTTCATCATATCGAGTTCGGCTCGAATAATTTTAAAATACCGATGAATATCGCGAAAAAGGGCTATTTTTGTCTAACAATTCGAGCCTTTCGACGAATTTAAAACAATCCTGCGTCAGTATGATGAAAAATAAGGAAAAGGTTGCAGCAGGTGAGCAAAAAATATGAATATTATTTATATCCACGGCTTTCAAAGCAGTCCAAATTCAATCAAAGCACAACAGTTACAGCACTATTGCGCGCAAGAGGATGGCTGGACGGTGCATGTGCCTGATTTAAACTTGCCGCCTGCACAGGCCTTGCAACTGCTGCATGATTTGGTGAGTCAGCATGAGGATGTGGTGTTGCTCGGTAGCAGTTTAGGCGGCTTTTATGCGACACAACTGGTCGCAACACATGCGGTGCCTGCTGTATTGATTAACCCTGCTATGCGACCATGGCAACTTTTTCGGGATTTATTTGGGCAACAGCAACTTCCCTATGCCGTGAATGCCACTTGGACACTGGATGAGCCGCAATTGGACTATTTAGAGCAAATTGCGGTATCAAATGTTCAGCAAGCAGACAAAGTGTTGGTATTGTTACAACAAGGCGATGATGTTTTAGATTATCGTGAGGCTGAACAGTTTTATGCATCGCAGCAACCTCGCGCACTGGTCATGACCGAGGCAAAGGGCAACCATGCGATGGATGATTTTGCTGCCAAAATACCCATGATTTTACAATTTTTATCGTCTTGCAGATTATAAGGAAATCGTACAACGTGTCTCAATATACGGCTCAATCGCTTGAAGTTTTATCTGGTCTAGATCCAGTCCGTCGTCGTCCCGGGATGTATACCGATACCTCTCGTCCGAACCATTTGGCGCAGGAAGTGATTGATAATGCGGTGGACGAAGCACTGGCGGGGCATGCCAATAAAATCACGGTGACGGTGTATAAAGATGGTTCCTTGGCGGTTGCCGATAATGGTCGGGGTATGCCGGTCGATATTCATCCTGAATATGGACAAAGCGGGATTGAGATTATTCTGACCAAGCTGCATGCAGGCGGTAAATTTAGCACCGATAACTACCAGTTTTCAGGCGGTTTGCATGGTGTCGGCATCTCGGTGGTGAATGCCTTATCGACTCGTGTCGAGGTTGAAGTGCAACGTCAGGGTAACCTGTACCAAATGGCGTTTGAACAGGGTGAACCTGTAGCGCCTTTGTCGGTCTTGGAAGGCAAAGTGGCCAAACGTGCTACAGGAACATTGGTACGCTTTTGGCCTGAAGCCAAATATTTTGATTCGCCTAAATTTGCCTTAAAAGCACTGAAACATAATTTAAAAGCCAAAGCCGTTTTAGCCGCAGGTCTA
The DNA here is from genome assembly GCF_009939195.1 of Acinetobacter kanungonis. Lineage (GTDB taxonomy): Bacteria > Pseudomonadota > Gammaproteobacteria > Pseudomonadales > Moraxellaceae > Acinetobacter > Acinetobacter kanungonis. The sequence continues at coordinate 65,473 of NZ_JAACKC010000002.1, forward strand.
CAGATTATCTACGTTGATGAAATCAATGACGAGAAAATCGAATGGCAGTTTGAAAATGGTCTAGTCGACTATTTGATGGACGAGCTGGAAGAGCGCGAAATTGTGCCTGCACCAGCCTTTGTCGCGACAGGGGATGCCGAGCGTGCCAGTGCCGAATTTGCGATTTGCTGGAATGTGGAGGGTGGTGAACAAATTCAGGAAAGCTACGTCAACCTGATTCCAACAGCGCAGGGCGGAACACATGTGAATGGCTTGCGCTCAGGGGTAACCGATGCTTTACGTGAGTTCTGCGAACTGCGTAATTTATTGCCACGTAACCTGAAACTATCTGCCGAAGATGTTTGGGATGGCGTGAACTATATTTTGTCGCTGAAATTCCAAGAACCTCAATTTTCAGGACAGACCAAAGAGCGACTTTCCAGTCGTGAAGCCGTAGGCATCGTGCAGAATATTGCCAAAGATGCTTTTGCCCTGTGGCTGAACCAGCACTCTGAAATTGCGATGCAACTGGCAGAAATGGCAATTTCCAAAGCGGGACGTCGTCTCAAAGCAGCGAAAAAAGTTGAACGTAAAAAGATTGTGTCGGGCCCAGCCCTACCGGGTAAGTTGGCGGACTGTGTCGGTCAAACCCGTGAAGATTCGGAACTGTTTATTGTGGAAGGGGATTCTGCGGGCGGTTCAGCCAAGCAGGCACGCGATAAAAACTTCCAAGCCATCATGCCAATTCGAGGCAAGATCTTAAATACTTGGGAAGTGTCTTCGGATGAGGTGCTGGCTTCGCAAGAAGTGCATGACATCGCCATTGCGATTGGGGTTGACCCAGGCAGTGATGACTTGTCCGAATTACGTTATGGCAAGATTTGTATCTTGGCGGATGCCGATTCGGATGGTTTGCATATTGCCACGCTGTTGTGCGCGTTGTTTGTGAAGCATTTTCCAACCTTGGTGGAAGAAGGGCATTTGTATGTGGCGATGCCTCCGCTGTTCCGTATTGACGATGGCAAAGACGTGCACTATGCACTGGATGAGGATGAGCTGGAGTCGATTCTGAAGAAAGCCAAAACCAAGAGTCCGCAAATCACCCGCTTTAAAGGTTTGGGTGAGATGAATGCCAGCCAGTTACGTGAAACCACGATGGATCCGAATACCCGCCGTCTGGTGCAACTGGATTTGGATGATAGCCATTTAACCGCAACTTTATTGGATAAGTTGCTGGCGAAGAAGCGTTCGGGAGACCGTAAACACTGGTTAGAGCAAAAAGGTAATCTGGCGGATATTGCGGTTTAATTGTAGTCTGCTCCATTTTTCAAGCCATCCAAGCTAATTGCTTTGGGTGGCTTTTTTAGTGCATAGCAGTATCTTCTATTGTAAAAAAAATGTGCAATTTCAGTGGGGAAGAATGCAATGAGCGGATGAAAAATGCACCATCCTGAGTCGTGAAAATACAAATCAGGAGGCAATGATGTATACAAGATTGTCGAAATAGACGAATGAATTTTAAAATTAATACAATAAAAACATATGGTTAATTAGTTGGCATAAAAATTGAATACTCTGGGCAGACATAACCAAAAAACACAAAATGCTTGGAGAACTAAAATGTTCCAACAAAAACTATTGAGTAAAACCCTTTTGGCAGCAGCAGTGGCGGGGAGCATTGCATTAACAGGCTGTTCAAAACCAGCAGAAAAAACAGAAACCGCAGCATCGGAAGCCAAAGTACCTGCGGCCAGTGGCGATACCATTAAAGTAGGGATTTTACATTCGCTGTCAGGCACCATGGCCATTTCTGAAACTTCACTGAAAGACACGGCACTGATGGCGATTAATGAAATTAATGCCAACGGTGGGGTCTTGGGGAAAAAATTAGAACCTGTGGTGGTTGACCCTGCTTCAGACTGGCCGTTATTTGCTGAGAAAGCCCGTCAGTTGATCACTCAAGATAAGGTAGCCGTGATTTTTGGCTGTTGGACCTCGGTCTCACGTAAATCTGTCTTGCCAGTGGTGGAAGAACTCAATGGTTTGTTGTTCTATCCTGTGCAGTATGAGGGTCAAGAACAATCGAAAAATATTTTCTATACGGGTGCTGCACCGAATCAGCAAGCCATTCCAGCCGTGGAATATCTAATGAGTGAAGAGGGTGGCAAGGCGGAGCGCTTTGTGCTGTTAGGTACTGATTATGTTTATCCACGTACCACCAATAAAATTTTACGTGCGTTTTTGAAGTCGAAAGGCATTGCCGATGCGGACATTATGGAAGAGTACACCCCATTTGGTCATAGCAACTATCAAACCATTGTCGGTAATGTGAAAAAGTTTGCCGCAGGCAAGAAAACCGCGGTGATTTCGACCATTAATGGTGACTCGAATGTGCCGTTCTACCGTGAATTGGGCAATCAGGGCATTAAAGCGTCGGATATTCCAGTCATGGCCTTCTCGGTGGGTGAAGAAGAACTCCGCGGTATCGACACCAAGCCATTGGTGGGTCATTTGGCGGCATGGAACTACTTCATGTCGGTGAAAAATCCGAAAAATACTGAATTCGTGAACAAGATGAAACAGTATGCGGTGGAATACAAACTGCCAAATGCGGATAAATTGGTGACTAATGACCCAATGGAAGCGACCTATGTTGGGATTAACATGTGGAAGCAGGCGGTAGAAAAAGCGGGCACAACCGAAGTCGATAAAGTCCGTGATGCCATGGCGGGTCAAACGTTTGCTGCACCCTCGGGCTACACCCTGAAAATGGATGAAAGTAATCACCATCTACATAAGCCAGTGATGATTGGCGAGATTCGTGGCGATGGTCAGTTTGATGTGGTGTATAAAACGACCGATACCATTAAAGCGGAGCCTTGGAGCCCGTACATTCCAAAATAATTCCCCTCAACCTACTGCTACGGCAGTAGGTCTTTTCATTTCTTCATTCCGATGACAGACCATTTGCCTTGTGAGGGGGAGTCTTTTCATGTCAATAAAACGCTATTGTGTGGCGCTGCTGTGTACCTGCCTGCACATATTCTTCAATCCTGTCTGGGCTGAAACATCTACCGCTGATGCACCGCTGCAAGTCCAGCAGGCAGATCCGATTCAGCGTTTTGTCAAAGCCGATTTTGCTGAACGCCGTGCCATGTTGAACCAATGGCCTGCCAGTATTGAAAGTCTCGATCAGTTGGTGGCCTATATTGATCAAAATGAATTGTATCGAGATGGTGCAGGTCAAACTTATATCTTAAAAAATGATGAGAAGTTGTATCAGTATCCTGACATGCAAGTGCTGAGCACGTGGCCTGCGGATTTATCTCAAGTCACGTTGGTGAATACCTTGCGTAAAGCTTTGAGTTTTGGGCAAGCCAAAGTTAAATTGAAATCGGATGAAGCAACTCAGCGTTTAGCCGCGATTGATATTTTAGAAAATAATTTAGATGAGCTTGATCCTGTCTGGATTCGCCAACTCTATCTGCAAGAACAAAACAATAAAGTCAAAGCACGTCTGAAACAGCTCAAAGCGCGTATGGATTTAAGCAGTTCCGATGCGCTGGTCAAGTTACAGGCGGTGAATACCTTGTCTGCATCGGATCGTCCTGATGTGCTGGCAGTGATTGAACAAGAACTCAATCAAGCGAACCTAAATCCTGAACTTGAAGCGGCTTTGCAGGCGGCAAAAAGCAGTATTAAAACCCGATTACAAGCCAGTGAATGGGCAGGGCATGTATTTTCAGGACTCAGTACCGCCAGTATTTTGCTGTTAGCCGCACTGGGCTTGGCGATTACGTATGGTCTGTTGGGTGTGATTAACATGGCGCATGGCGAGTTGATCATGATTGGTGCCTACACCACTTATGTGGTGCAAAGTCTCTTTAAAACCCATTTAGGACAATATGTAGACTGGTACTTACTGGTTGCAATTCCTGCTGCTTTTTTTGTGAGTGCCTTGATTGGCATGCTGATTGAACGCACGGTGATTCGTCCGCTGTATGGCAGACAACTAGAAACTTTACTGGCGACCTTTGGGGTCAGCCTGATTTTAATGCAACTGGTGCGTATGATTTTTGGCGCACAAAATGTCGAAGTCTCGAATATTGCATGGCTTTCAGGTGGTATCTCATTAACGCCAAGTTTAATGCTGCCGTATAACCGGATCGCCATCATTATCTTCACCGTCGCAGTGCTCTTGCTGTTGGTGTATCTCCTGAATAAAACCCGTTTTGGTCTGTTCGTTCGTGCGGTCACCCAAAACCGCCAGATGGCGCGTGCAGTCGGGATTCGTTCGGCACGCATCGATATGTTGGCCTTTGGTTTGGGGTCAGGATTGGCAGGTTTAGCGGGTTGTGCCTTGGCGCAAGTGGGTAATGTCGGTCCAGACTTGGGGCAAAACTACATTATTGATGCCTTCTTGGTGGTTGTGGTGGGCGGTGTTGGACAAGTCTGGGGTGCGGTACTGGCCGCCTTGGGTCTGGGCATCAGTGGTACGGTGCTGGAAATTGGTTTGGGTGCGGTACTGGCCAAAATTATTCTGTTGGTGCTTGTGATTCTGTTTATTCAGAAACGTCCACAAGGTTTGTTTGCCATTAAAGGGCGTTTTGTGGAGTAAACCTGATGAAAATAACAACTTTATTTGCCGACAAAACCTATAGTGCCGTTGCGATTGCAGCCTGTTTTGCGGTGATGCTGATTTTGCCGTGGCTGCATGTATTACCTGCCGAATCCGCTTTGCATCTCTCTGCCTATTGGGTCACTTTAATTGGCAAAATCATGTGCTTGGCCCTTGTGGCTTTAGCTTTGGATTTGGTCTGGGGCTATGCTGGAATTTTGAGCTTGGGGCATGGGCTGTATTTTGCCTTGGGCGGTTATGCTTTTGGCATGTATTTGATGCGGGAATCGGCTGGATCAGAATTGCCTGATTTCATGCGCTTTCTGAGTTGGACTGAATTACCATGGTACTGGGTCGGTACAGAACACTTTCTGTGGGCATTGGTACTGGTGGTCTTGGTCCCAGGTCTAATCGCATTTATTTTTGGCTTCTTTGCTTTTCGTTCCAAAATTAAAGGCGTGTATTTCTCTATCATCACCCAAGCCATGACGTTTGCGGCAGCGTTGTTGTTTTTCCGCAATGAAACAGGCTTCGGTGGCAACAATGGTTTCACAGGTTTTAAAACCATTTTGGGCATGGACATTACCTCGGCGTCCATGCGTGCCACCTTATGCTTTTTAACGGCATTGGTGTTGCTGCTGTGCTATTTGGGCTTACGGCACTTAATGAATCAGCCTTATGGTCGAGTGCTCGGGGCGATCCGTGACAGCGAGAACCGCTTGCAATATTTGGGCTACCGTACCCTTTGGTACAAGCTCTCGGCATGGGTCTTGTCTGCAGTCATTGCAGGCATTGCAGGGGCACTGTATGTGCCGCAAGCAGGCATTATTAATCCAAGTGAAATGAACCCAGTCAACTCGATTGAAATGGCGGTTTGGGTTGCAGCTGGGGGACGTGGCACCTTGATAGGTCCAATTCTGGGTGCGGGTTTAATTAATGCGGTGAAGACCTATTTCACAGTGGCATATCCAGAAGCGTGGCTACTGATTTTGGGTGGTTTATTTATTGTGGTGACTTTATTCCTGCCGAAAGGGGTGATTGGGTTATTTGATCGTTTTAAAAAGGAGCATGATGCATGAGCGAAATGATTCAACCGCATGGTGGACATGCTTCAGAAGGCTATGGGCGACCAAAAGAACAGGGTGCCGATTTTAGCCACGGCATCGCCCTGTATTTGGAAAAAGTCAGTGTCTGGTTTGACTCTTTCCGTGCCCTGAATGATTTATCGCTATATATCGAACAGGGGGAGTTACGCTGCATCATTGGTCCGAATGGGGCAGGTAAAACCACCTTGATGGATGTGATTACAGGAAAAACCCGTCCTACAGAAGGTTCAGCCTTTTTTGGGCAAACCTATGATTTGGCGAAGATGAGTACTGAACAAATTGCAGAAGCAGGCATTGGGCGTAAATTTCAGAAACCGACGGTATTTGAAAACTTCACGGTTTTGGAAAATTTACTGCTGGCTGCACCCAAAGATAAGCGAGTGAAAAAAAGCTTTTTCAGTAAATTGGATGCAGATGTTCAGATCGCACTGGATCAAACCCTCGAGCAAATTCGTTTAAAAGAATTGGTCAACAAGCCTGCGGGCCTGTTGTCACATGGTCAGAAGCAATGGCTGGAAATTGGCATGTTACTGATGCAACGTCCAAAACTGATTTTACTGGATGAACCTGTGGCAGGCATGACCGATGCGGAAACCGAACGTACAGCGGAACTGTGTCTGGAGTTGAAAAAGGAGCATACCTTGGTGGTGGTTGAGCATGACATGAGCTTTATCGACACCATCAGTGAAAAAGTCACGGTCTTGGCACAAGGGGCGATTCTGGCAGAAGGAACGCTGGCAGAAGTGCAAGCCAATGAAGACGTGATTGAAAAATACTTGGGGCGTTAAGGAGCAGCACATGTTAGAAGTTAAGGCGGTAAACCAATATTATGGGGGCAGCCACATTTTACGTGATGTGTCGTTCCAAGCCCCGATTGGCGAATGTTCAGTGGTGTTAGGACGCAATGGTGTCGGTAAAACCACCTTGCTGAAATGTCTGATGGGGATTTTACCGATCAAGTCTGGACAGATTGTATTGAATGGCAAAGACATTTCAAAACTTAGCCCCGAACAGCGAGTACGGGCGGGTTTGGCCTATGTGCCGCAGGGGCGGGATATTTTTTCGACCTTGACTGTGGAAGAAAATATTTTGATTGGTATGGCGAAATTTTCAGGCGCCAAAACCAAAAAAGTACCCGAACATTTGTATGAAATTTTTCCTGTACTGGACGAAATGAAGCATCGCCGTGCAGGGGATTTATCAGGAGGACAACAGCAGCAATTGGCAATTGCACGTGCTTTGGCCTCTGAACCTAAAGTGCTGATTTTGGATGAGCCGACGGAGGGGATTCAACCTTCCATCATTAAAGACATTGGTCGTGTGATTCGTAAACTGGCGGATGGCGGTGATATGGCGATCATCTTGGTGGAACAGTTTTATGACTTTGCCGAAGAACTGGCGGATGGCTATACCGTGATGGCACGTGGACAGGTGATTGCACAGGGGCGTGGTGCTGAAATGCCTGAAAAAGGCATTAAGGATTTAGTGGCAATCTAAAATGGATTCACCTCTTAAGTCCTGTGCTCCATGACTTAAGAGGTTATGATCTGATTACAGACTGGTATTTTCAGACCATAAGAAATAACCGCCATATTGGCTAGGTCTGTATTCACCACCTATAGCTTTACCTTGTTCAGTTAGAAAATGTTTCCCGTTTTCATTGAATTGCAGCAGTCCTTTTTCAACAAAAATCTCTAAAAGCTCGCCTGTTTTGATTTTATGCTTGGCTGCCAATTTTGAGGAAGTCAGTTTGGTAGACTGGTCTGAATCTTCTTGAGTCGTCTCTGCTTTATTCGCTTCAGCTTTGACTTCATCTAAAGAAATCCTCACTTCATCACTAATCCGAATGATTCGTTGGGCTTCTTCATACGCATCTTTAAAGACTTGGGCATCTTCTTCTTTCGAAATTAAAATGCCCATCTCATTATTATTGACTTGGCTAAATTCATACAGGTTTAAACTCGAAACAATGCAGCTTTCTTCATTCAGATAGCACTTGGCATGTAGGTTTTTGCAAAAGCTAATCCGAACATAATCCAGTTGTTGCATCCATTTAATTTCATCAGGATGCAAATCACTTTTGCCATAAATAATACGAATATCAATTTTTATGCGGTTCTTATCTTCAAGTAATTCTTTAATACGATCATTCAGTCTTAAATAGGGACTAATCAGAATTAAGCGCTCTTTGGCATTTTTGATTAACTCTTCCAGAAAAAAGTTCGTTGCACTGGTATTTAAAAATTTCGCCATGTGATGACCCTCAAAAAATTATAAAGCGATATCAGTTATTTAGTTTCTACTTTTATATAGGTGCCGCTGGCAGAGACATTATGCCCAAAACCACAGCCTGAAGTATTTTGCTGTTCTTCCACCACAATTTTCTGTCCCTGTTTGGCATCAGTGGCAAAATTTAACTGGATTTGGCAATCCTCATATTTATAAATTGCTTTTTTCTGTTGTAGCGGCATTTGTGTATCGAAGCTGCCTAAATTCGGTCCATAAATCAGCCCCCGCAGTCCAAAATAATAGCCTTCAAATTCAATTTGATAAGTATTTTTAAGTTGTTTTACCGTGATGCTATCCCATTGTCCGAAACCATTGGGACTGACATAGGTCCCTGCCAAAGCGGATGAAGCTTGTAGCTTGGGCAATTGGGACAAATTGAACTGACTCATTTTTGAATCGGGATTACGCAGAAACCATGCCCGTGCCCACAGGGGTTTGCCCAGTTTGGCATAGGTCAGTCCGACATTATTATTGGCGATTTCTATCTCGCGATCCGTGACCTTAACACCACTTTCATCTGCATTAATTTGGCAAAAATGTGACCAAGCCGCTTGATCCTGAAACTGGTTGAGGGCTTGGGTGTATTGTTTTTGGTCGTAATATTGCTTACCCAAACGCGCATATTGTTTCAGTTTGCTACAGCCTTGTTGTAACTCTTGTTCATAGCTCGATTCGGCCATGCTAATCTGTGGAAAAATCCATGCGGAGGTGCTTAAAGCCATAAGGGATAAAATTTTAAATTTCTGCATTGTTATTAAAATTCAAAAGTGATGTGCTAGATAGTCTAGGTAATCTGACGGGATTTAAACAGTATAAATCAAGAAAAAATGAGCGATACAGGTGGCTGGTTTTTGTTTAAAAAGGAAGCGATTCAATTTGGGCGGGTAGGTTACAAACTGCAATTGAATTAACACAGTTTGTACTGTGTTTTGGTCGCCAAATCGAGCTAAGCTAAGGGCAATAAGTATAACAAGGACCTCATCATGGACGCTTTTCTTTTCAGCATTGCCCCGAATGATTTAGAGAATTTAATGCTCGATGCGGAGAGCATGGGGGACATTGAACAGGCCCCATATAAACAGCAACAAATTGATTTGGGGGGGCTCTGGCCTGTGCTGGGTCAAATGTTCAGCCAGCAGCGTTCGACTCATTTGAATTTACATGACCTCATTTATGCAGAATATCCCATCTCGGAACACTCGAAAATAAAATCCGTTGCGCGCTATAATCCAGCCGTGCATGTCATGGAATTGACGCAAGCCCTTGAACAGATTAGCGTTGAAGATCTAGAAAAATATTGTCAGCAGCATCGGCATACCTCTGAAATTGCCCAGTTAGTGGGGGATCACTCAGCGCAGTTAGATGAGGCAGAGCTCATTTTATTATTGACCCAATTAAAAAGTTTTTATCGGCATGCCATGGAACAAAACTATGCTGTGGTGAGCTTGATTGCCGAAAATTTACGTCCGAAACAATTGATTTAGTCTACAAGCTACGAAACGGATGCATAAAAAAAGCAAGACCGATGTCTTGCTTTTTCTCAGGCTGATTCAATCCATTAGAAATGGTATTTAATCAAAGCGCTGACGTTATTTTCGTCATAATCTGTACCGTATTTGTTGTTCCAAACCGACCACTCCGCACCGAGGTATAAACGCGTGTCTGGAGAAATGTGCTTACCGACATTCCATTTCCACTGTGTGGTCCAGTTCATTTCACTCTTGTGATCATCTTCAGCAGTTGACCAGTCTAAGAAACCGTCCACAAGGAAGTCTTCTGAACCGAGTTTAAATGGGACACCGTAAACCAAGGTCATTTGGTAGTCATCATCTTGCTTCTCATTGTCAGCTTTGTACAAATTCACTTGAGCATATTGGAAATATGGAATGGCAAGATCTACACCTACACCATAAAGGTAGTTGTTAAAGCCATCACCACCTGTACCAGCTTCCCAAGTGGTTGCAACCAATACATCTTTAATTGGGCCTAACTCAAGTTTTTGACCAGAGATTGCACCAAGGCTCAAGCGCGGTGAAGCCTCGAAATAAGTTTGATTACCATCAACATCATTGTTGGTACGGTCAGCAAAAGCAAAGAAATCACCGTATTTCAACTTTGCTGTATATTCAAAAGTTACCGTTGTTTGCTCGTCCTCACGTGCAATCAGTTGGTAATCTTCACCATATAAACCTGTGATACTAAAATCTTGCCAGATTGGCGCAGCTTGAGTAAAAGTCGCTGCAGTAGCCAATGCACATGTCGCCGCAATTTGAGTCAGTTTCATCAAAAAATATCTCCCCCGAGAAAGCGTTTAAAGGATACAGATTCTTTAGCAAAAATAAAGCCAAATTTGACCAATAATTTAAAAAATCAGCCATTGAAAATGAATTTAAATAGAGTTAATAGATGTGATTGATAATATTGATTATTTTACCAAATGGTACAGTTTTAACAGAGTTTTAAAATCGCATAAAATAGATTGAAAACTATTGGTGATAAAATATTCAAGATAAATGTTTTATAAGACAGATGTTTGCACCAATTTGGTGAGCTTGTGTTTAACCATTTGGTCAATTGTGTTGATTGTCGAGCTGACCTTAAAAATAGAAAGAGATTATTAAAGCATGGTTCATTTTGCATCATCCTTTGGCAGAAAGACGCGACCTACTGAAATTCAGGATTAAGCAATTTAACTTATTAATGTCTGAACATGGGATCTGTAGCAGATTGCCAAAAGAGCGCAAACTTTGCAGTTCTCTTTTGGCGGTGAGTGATGCCGCTGTGCATTTAACGCCATTTAATGGGATGCTGCGGGTGGATGTTGCTCTAACCAATGTTGCGCGATATCGCCACGTCGGCAAATCCAAACCTGCTCATGCGACTGAATATAATCCAAAAACTTTTGTAAGGCCTTAAATCGTCCAGGTCGACCTAACAGTCGGCAGTGCATACCAATCGAAAGCATTTTCGGTGCATCTGCACCTTCGGCATAAAGTACATCAAACGCATCTTTTAAATACTGGAAAAAATCTTCACTGGTGCTAAACCCATTGGCTGCACTGTATTTCATGTCATTGCTGTCGAGGGTGTACGGAATAATCAGATGTGGACGACGGTCGCCTGCCTGATTGGTCAATGTGGTCCAAAAAGGCAGGTCATCACCATAATGATCACAGTCATATTGAATCTGCGGGAACTCTGCCAGCAGCTGACGGGTGCGTGGGCTATCTCGTCCTGTATACCAGCCAATTGGAGCATAACCAAACAAGGCTTCGAGTACGCTAATGGCTTGATCCATATGCTGACGTTCTGTTGCTGCATCGATATTTTGATAATGTAGCCAGCGTTGTCCATGCGAAACCACATCGTACTGTGCCGCTTGAATGGCTTCGACCACATACGGATTACGAACTAAGGCCATGCCGACACCAAAAATGGTCATTGGCAGTTGGCGACGTTGAAATTCTGCATGAATACGCCAGAACCCTGCGCGAGAACCATATTCGTACATGGAATCCATCGACATATGTTTTTCTGGATAGCTGGCAGCGCCAAAAATTTCCGATAAAAATTGTTCCGAACCTGCATCGCCATGTTCAATGTGGTTCTCTCCACCTTCTTCATAATTCAACACAAACTGCACCGCAATGCGTGCTTGATTGGGCCATGCAGCATGAGGAACTTGCCCGTGATAGCCAATTAAATCACGGGAATAAGGGGTGGATCGTATCGAGTTGATGAGTTCTTGACCACGCAAGTAAGGAGTTGTCACGATTGGTTATCCTTTTGATAATTTTTTTAAAATAGCACTTGCATATTTTCGAGTTAAGCCCGATATTCAAAGGACAAGGACACGATTCTGCAGACTCAAAAGTGTTCATCATTTCAATGAGGAGGTTGGTTCCAAAATTGATTAAAGATGTTCGAATGCTGTGTAAACAGCAAGCTACAAGCGTGCCAAGATAAAAAAGTTTTGCACAAAAAAGATTCAGATAGATAAAGAGGATTAGATTATGAACATTGAAATCCGTACAGATAAAAACATTCAAAATAATGATCGTTTAATTAGTTATGTGCGTGCAGAACTGAACCAAGAATTCCAACGTCATAGTGAACGTATTACCCATTTCTCAGTCCATTTAAGTGATGAAAATGGGGACAAAGGCGGCGATGATGACATTAAATGTATGATTGAAGCGCGCCCAGCAGGATTAAAGCCTGTGGTGGTGAATCATAAAGGACATAATGTTGATACAGCCTTGCACGGTGCCATTGATCGTTTGAAACGTAGTCTTGAGCATGTGTTTGAAAAACGAGAAAATCCCCGAGGTGGGCAATTAGAATTTGCGGATGCTGATGCAGGCAAAGATGTGATTGATGATGAAGATTAAGCTCAACTGAATTGAGCCGAAAATAGAAAAAAGCCCTGCGGGGCTTTTTTTATATGAATTAAAAACTTTAGATATACATTTACCTCAAACAAAACACCCAGAATTCGGCATAATATTCCGAAACTGATGAAAGAGTATGTTCCATGTTAACAGCACAACAACAAGTCTTTGTGCAGGCGATAGAAGAATTAGACCTGCCGCAAGTACAACGTCTTTTAGCTGAAGGTTTAGATCCCAACTTTATTGATGCTGAGAAAGGTCCTGCTGTTTCAGTGTGGTCAGACGGATTATTTCAATGGTGGGAGCATGTTTGCGAAGCCTATGAAGCAGGCCAGGCATTGACTGAAGAACAAAAACAGCAGCAACTGGCAGTGCATCTCGAGATTATGGAGGCTTTAATTCAAGCCAAAGCCAATTTCTACTTATGGGACAGTGAAGAATTATATGGTCCGTTATGGGATGCGGCGAGTTCGGCATGTGTACCCGCAGTACAGCGTTTATTAGACATCAAGGTCGATCCAAATACCCGTGATGAACATGGACACACCATTTTATCTTCGATCAGTGATTTATTTTTTGATTGCGACTTCGATGCGATTAACTGGGCAGAAGCTTTACCTGAAGAACGTCAAACGTTAGAGTTGTTGCGCAGTCAGGGTGCAAAAATGACCAAAGAATTGGCTTAATACCGAGGCAAATCATGAAAAAATTACAACAATATGGCGTATTGGCACTGACTCTTGGTGCCGCTTGTCCCGTTTTTGCGGCAGACTTTTCGTTTGAGCGTCCAGGTTCGGGCATCGGCACAGGGATTACACCAGTCGGACAACTGGCTTGGGAACAAGGTTTGCCAAGTGCCAGCTATCAAGAAAGCACCGTCGATGGCGTACAGCAAAAAACCACAACCTTGAATGCAGACACCTTATTGCGTACGGGGATTGCACACAACTTGGAATTACAACTGGGTTGGCAAGGACCATCTTGGAGTCAGGTCAAGCAAGCGGGTAAAACGGTGGATGAAGATGGCTTAGGCGATGTCAGCATCGGTTTAAAAAGTGCAATTGACCTGAATGATGACAACTTGACCATGGCGGTGCTGTTGGAAGCGGTACTGGCAACAGGTAATGATGGCTTTACTGCAGAAGACGATATTTATGCTTTGGCAACTGCCGTGTCTTATCAGCAAAGTGATTTGCTTAACACCTCTATCACCATGCGTTACGAAGTTCAGGATGGCGATTGGGCAGTGACCGCGATCCCGACCATTGGCTATAAGCTTTCAGACAAATGGTCAGGCTTTTCGGAATTGGTCTATCGTAAGGCGGAAAGCCAAGACTATGAATACTCACTCGGTTCGGGTGTAATTTATGCCTTGAATGAGCGGACTCAGTTCGATGCCAGTGTGGGCGTAGTGTTGAGTGGTGCCGATAAGAGCTATCAATCTGGTTTAGGCGTTTCGTACTTATTCTAAAGGTGTCAGTCTTGTTTATGGAAAAGTCTCTGCTGCTTGCAAAATCGTATGGGCGCAGTGTGCTCTGGCTATGTGCTGCATTCTTGGTATTTTGTTCAACCTTGCTGCACGCGCAGCCAGCCTTGTTATCTGCCGAAGAGGCTTTTCCTGTTCAAGTCGAATCTGTTTCTGCACAAGAAGTGCAGTTACATTGGGATATTCCCGAACATTATTATCTGTATCAGCATAAGTTTGAGGTGCGACAAGGACAGCAGGTTCTACCGTTAACTTTGCCTAAGGCACAAGCACTGTTTGATGATAACTATGGTCAAACTCAGGTCTATTATCAGCAAGTACAATTTAATGTCCCTGCACAGGCCTCGCAAACCTATCAAGTGACTTGGCAAGGCTGTGCCAAAGACCGTATTTGTTATCCACCACAAACCATTGAATTTAAAACCGATGCCGATGGTTTGGTGGCTTTGCAAAATCAATCGACTGCACCCAAGCGACTGTTAGATTTAAATTCAAATCTCAACCATGCCACCGTAGAAAATGCAGAGGTCTTGGATCAAAGCACTACACCTACTGCATCGCCAACTGCTCAGGATCAACGTTGGTCGGCCCAGTTGGCACAGCGTTCACCCATTTACGGCTTATTGCTGTTCTTAGGCTTAGGTATTTTGCTGGCGTTTACCCCTTGCTCTCTACCGATGATCCCGATTCTCAGTTCTTTGATTGTGCGTGATCGGCGTGGGGTCAAGGCTTGGATGATTGCCTTGGTGTTCGTGTGCAGTATGGCCATGGTCTATGCCGTGTTGGGCTTGGTGGCTTCTTCTGCGGGTCTGAATTTCCAGCGTTGGCTACAGCAGCCATCGACCCTGATTGCATTTAGTCTGTTGTTTGTGGTGTTTGCCTTCAATTTATTTGGTCTGTTTGAACTACGTTTGCCACATGCCGTGGTACATCGTTTAGATCATTGGCAGTCCATGCAAAAAGGAGGCAGCCTGATTGGGGCTGCAGTCATGGGCATGATTTCTGCCTTGCTGGTGGGTCCATGTATGACCGCGCCGCTGGCAGGAGCCTTGCTCTTTATTTCTCAAACCCAGAATCAGTGGCAAGGCGCTTTGCTGTTGTTTACCCTTGGTTTTGGGATGGGCTTACCGCTGTTGTTGGCCAGTATTCTGGGGGCTAAAGCTTTGCCAAAGGCGGGCTTGTGGATGAATCAGATTAAGGTGCTGTTTGCCTTTTTAATGCTGGCACTGGCGCTGTATTTTATCCGTCCACTGTTGTCTGAAGGCTGGATGCAGGGCTTAAGTTTGCTCTTGGGGCTGAGTTTTATTGGCTATGTGCTGTACCGTGCGCTGTGGCAAAAATCCCCATTACGCCCGTTGTATCTGGTGATTTTAATTGTCGCGGTACCTTATGTGATCTACAGCCAATATCAGCAAAGTCAGCGTTTCTTTGTGGAGCAAAGTTCACAACAAGCCCAGTGGCAGGTGGCGCAAACTGCGGCAGAGTTTCAGCAAATTTTGGCACAGGCACCAAAAGATCGTGGCATTGTGATTGATGTCTATGCGGACTGGTGTGTGGCCTGTCAACCGATTGAGCATCGCATTCTCAAGTCGGCACAGGTACAGCAGGCCTTAAGTCCCTATACCCTGATTAAACTGGATTTAAGTCATTATGATGCCAGTCATCAACAATTATTGAATCAATGGGATATTCTGGGTCCACCGACCTACTTGTTTTTAAGCCCTACGCAGCAGGAAATTCGTGGCTTACGCTTGACGGGTGCCTTTAGCGAAACTGAGCTATTGCAGCAATTACAACAATTCCAACAAGGTTTAGGACATTAAGCATGCTCGAACTTTATATTGCCAATAAAAACTACTCCAGCTGGTCGATGCGTCCTTGGTTGGTGTTAACAGCCTTTGACATTCCTTTTCAAGAGCAGGTGATTTTTTTTGATCGTGAACGCTCAATCGGTGTATTTCAGCAACAACTTGCGGCGATTTCTAACAATGCCAAGGTGCCGATTTTGTGCGATCAGGAGCTGAAAATCTGGGATTCTTTGGCTATTTGTGAATATTTGGCAGAACAGTATCCCGAACAGGCACTTTGGCCGAAAGATAAAGCCCAGCGTGCACGTGCCAGAAGTATCAGCGCAGAAATGCACAGTGGTTTTACCTCTTTAAGAACGCTGTGTGGCATGAATATTCGGGCACAACTGGCAGATGTCGGGCAACGACTTTGGGCAGAACATGCAGAGTTAAGACTGGATGTTGCGCGTATCGAACAAATTTGGGCAGAACGTCCAGATCCAGCAGGTTTTTTGTGTGGCGAATTTAGTATTGCAGATGCCTTTTATGCGCCTGTTGTGATGCGTTTCAACAGCTATGCTTTACCACTCAGTGCATCTAGCCAGCAATATATGCAAAGCATGTTGCAACATCCTGCGGTACAAGCATGGGTGCAAGCAGCTCTGCTTGAAGGATGCTGGGTTAATTATCTAGAGGCCTATCAGACTGAGCCAGCCTAAATTCTGGTTCAGGTTTCACGTCGTTGCTTGTACGAAACACCTGAACCTGATTACGCCCAGAAGCTTTGGCTGCATATAAGGCTTTATCCGCTTGAGTCAGTAATTGGAACGGGGTAAAGGGTAACTGCGCCGTTGCAATGCCGAAACTGGCGCTCAGTGGAATACGGCAGTCCACATCATCGCGGAGTTCCAGTTGTTCAATCGCAGCGCGGCAGCGTTCCGCGGTGTGCTGTGCCTGTTCCAGTGTACTGTGATACAACACCAGTAAGAATTCTTCTCCGCCAAAGCGTCCCACCATGTCGCTGCTGCGTAACTGTTGTTTTAACAGTTGTCCCACCAGAATCAGCGCTTCATCACCCTTATGATGTCCATGCCGATCATTGATAAACTTGAAATGATCCAGATCCAGCAGCACCAAGGCATAGTGGCGATGCTGTCTGCGATGAATCCGTTCCAGATATTGATTCAAACTGCGCCGATTATACGTGTTGGTAAGTGGGTCGATTTTACTGAGCTGTTGAATTAATTGCTCGCGATGGCGCCATTGACTGAGTAAAATTTCAAATAAGATCAGACAAATAACCACAATAGGCGCAATAAAATACAGCATGCTACCGACCCAAAACGAATTGGCATAGGCATAGGTCGGTAAATTGAACACAGGTGCATAGGGCAATACACCCTGCAAACTGAGATAACCACAGCTAAATAAATACAGCGTTGCAGGAATCAATGCGCTATACACGATGGTACGTGGTAACAACACTAAACCGACTGCAAACAGGCTGACATAGGCACTTAAAGTCGCAGGACTCAGCACACCAATCAGATAGGCATCGCGGCACAACGAGATAATAAAGCACCATACGGCAATGTAAGGGACATAGCGTTTGACCCAAGCTTTATGCTGCCAGTAAAGACAAGGATAAATCAGACCACCCAATACCATGATGAAGAGGAAATTTCCGAGAATTTGCTGCTTGATCAACTCAATATTGGCCATGTTCCACAGCGCAGGATTCAAGATTACAAAAAACTTCCACAGCATCCAGATCAGATGGGTCAGGCAGCCTAAAATCAGCATCAGAATACATTTATTCAGGGTATTCCAATTCATGATGACGCCATCTTCAAGCAGGATTTTCTTGATTTTCTGTTGCAGCCAAGCCATGGTTGGGAGAAATGTTTTTTTGGTCATGGATGCTTATGCCCTCGACATCAACAGTTCCTTTGTTGTTTTAAAGCGAGATTTATTTTTGCTCACAATAGCATAAATTTTAAACAATCTTTCGATTGCTTTACATTTCCCTTTTTTCGGAATGTCTGATTTGTTCTAAAAACGGAACATAGTGTATTACCTTAGATCATTATTCTATTTTTATAGATGGCCTAAACTGAGCCTATTCCAAAAGATCAAATATTCGGGTGAGGTTATGAAAGTTTTACATATCGATTCCAGCATTTTAGGTTCAACCTCCGTTTCTCGTCAGTTAAGTCAGGCGATTGTGGAGCAGTTACAAACCAAACATGCCGATGTTCAAGTGCAGTATTTAGATTTGGCTGCACAGCCCATTCCGCACTTAACAGCAGAAATTTTAATGGGACAAAATGCGGAACAAACTGCATTAGGTGAACAAATTATTCAGCAATATTTAGATGCTGATGTGGTTGTGGTAGGCGCTGCCATGTACAACTTCGGTTTGGCTTCAACTTTAAAAGCTTGGATTGACCGCATCAGTGTGGCTGGTAAAACTTTTAAATACACTGAAAATGGTCCTGTCGGTTTGGCAGGGGATAAACAGGTGTATATCGCCAGCAGCCGTGGCGGTGTGTATGGTGACAACAGCCCTGCAGATTTCCAAGAAGGTTTCTTGACAACCGTGTTTAACTTCACGGGTGTTAACCAAGTGGAAGTGGTGCGTGCTGAAGGCGTGAACATGGGCGAAGAGATGAAAAGCAAAGCTATTGAAGCAGCTTTGGCTCAGGTCAAACTTATCTAAGTGATCTTGAGATCGAAAAAGGTCAGCAGCTGCTGACCTTTTTTATGGGCGTTAATCGCGGTCTAAGCGGTGCGCAAAGGCGGCTAAATCGGCCAATGCTTGTTGGGCTTCTTCAAACCATGCACTGAACATTTGGAAGTTGTGCCACATTCCCGTATAAATTTTAAATTCAACTTCGACACCCGCAGCTTCAGCTTGTTGCTGAAAGCGCTTGCCATCATCCATTAAAATTTCTTTAGAGCCGACTTGAATCAGGGTCGGAGGTAGCCCCGTTAAATCTTCAAATACGGGAGAAACCCGCGGATCACCACGATCAATCTCTTTGGGCAGATAGTAGTCAATGCCTGTTTCCAGCGCTTCAATCGACAAGAGGGCATCATGCTTTTGATTAAAACGCAGCGATTCGCTGGTCAGGGTCAAATCTAAAAACGGGGACAATAAAATCAAGCCGCTGACCTGTTCCAGTTGTGCCTCACGTATTTTAACGGCTAATGCTACCGCGAGGTTTGCCCCACAAGAGTCCCCCGACAGGATAATATCTTTGGCTTGAATGCCTTGTTCCAGCAAATTCAAATACACGGCAAATAAGGCCTCTACTGCCTCGGGAAAGGGATGTTCAGGTGAAAGCGGATAATCCACATGTAACACCTGCATTTGCGTACGTGCGGCAATCTGGCTCAGAAAAGCCCGATGGGTTTTGAGTGAGCCCAGGAAAAAAACGCCGCCATGAATATGAAAAATCAATTGGGTCGATTGCTTTTGCGGTTTCAGTTCTTCGGCATTCAGTTGCCCCAAACGTAAGCTACGTACTTGTACATCGGGCTGCATTGGAAAGACACGACAAAGCTGTTCTAAGCCGAGTCTTAACGTTTTGGGTGGTAGGCTGTATTGGCTTGGCGTGCGGACGGTAGTTTTTAAAATACTTTCTGTAATGAATTGTTTCCACGGGGCTGAAGTATTCATGGTTCTTCCATTTGTTATCAATTTTGTCTTATTAAAGGTGTATTTACCCACAATAATTACAAGGTTACACTAAACAGTCACACTCAAGAATTGCAAAATTGTTGTGGCTTAACAATACTTAAAGGCGTCTACAGACAGACTAGGGAAATCAAGAAAAATGAAAAAAATTGCGCTTGCATTAGGATTGCTCGGCTTCACCGTATTGGCAAATGCGGCTGATCCATTGAATGGTACAGTTTGGAAAACCATTGATGATAAAACCAAACAACCGCGTGCGGTTGTGAAATTTACTGAGCAAAAAAATGGCATGTTAACAGCAACCATTCAGAGTGTTTTGACTCCAGGTGAGGAAAATGCGTGCAGTAAATGTGAAGGTCCTTATCAGAACAAATCGTTGAAAGGTCTCACCATTGTGCGTGGTTTGAAAAACGTCGGTGGCACTAAATACGATGATGGTACGATTTTAGATCCGAAAAATGGCAAAACCTATAGTTTAAAAGGTGAGCTAACTTCGGGGGGTAAAAAACTTGAGCTTCGTGGTTATTTGGGTGTCGCAGCTTTAGGACGTAACCAGACTTGGGTACGCGTAAACTAAGACAGTATAAAGAAACAGAAAAGCCTGACTCAATGTCAGGCTTTTCTGTTTCTGCTATATGGTGTTTCAGCCAGCAAGCGCACGATAAGCGGCTTCATCAAAACCAACAATATAGCCTGTTGCTGTATTGAGTACAGGACGTTTGATCAGACTTGGCTGTGCCATCAGGGTTTCAATGAGTTGGGCTGGTGAAGCCAAGGCATGCTCTTGTTCTGCTTCCGTCAATTTGCGCCAAGTGGTGCCTTTTTTATTGAGAATCAGCTCTTGTCCAACTTGGTCTAGCCAAGTTTTTAAGGTGTCGGTATCAATGCCTTGCTTTTTATAATCATGAAATTCATACGCCAAGCCCAGTTCAGTCAGCAAATCGAAGGCTTTTTTCATGGAGCTACAGTTTTTAATGCCATAAATTTTGAGCATTTTAAATATTTCCCTAAAGTGATTTCTGGCTATAGGGTAAACAAAAAAACAGGCATTCTCTAGAGTGAGGGGTTAAAGGAATAAAATATCGACAGTTATAGTGTGCTTGTCATCGAACTGCAATCAAAGCTTGGCATGCTATACGCATAAACAAAAACAATCTTAAAACAATGAGAACATCAGCGCGTAAATAAAAAGAAGCAATAAAAAAGAGAAAACCCGCATTCAATCATCCTGATTATGCGGGTCTCATTACAACGTCCATTGTCACATCCTTGAAAACAAACTCAAACTGAGTATGTTTAATTCCATCCTACGGCTTCCTATCCCTTTGCTGTCATCCTGACATGTCCCTGTGCCGTGCCGCTATAATGCCGTTTCTGACCGAGGATAAATAGACAGAAAATACGTCATCTGTTGTGCGTAAAAAGAGATTATTGAGTGAACGTTTGTTCACTCAATACGGCATATTCTTTAGATTTGATAATCAATAATCACGGGAGCATGGTCACTAAACCATTCTTCTTTATACACCCAAGCATTGACGGTACGGGCTTTCCAGTCAGGTGAGCAGGCTTGGTAATCAATCCGCCAACCGACGTTCTTGGCACGGGCTTGTCCGCGATTCGACCACCAAGAATACAGTTCCGCTTCTTTGCGCACTTCACGGAAGGTGTCGACATAACCGAGTTCATCATAGATATGATCCAGCCATGCACGTTCGTGTGGTAAACAGCCTGAAGACTTTTGATTGCCCGACCAGTTTTTAATATCAATGCGCTTATGCACAATGTTGTAGTCACCGCAGACAATAACGGATTTATTTTCAGCACGCCATTGTTTCAAAATCTGCTGATAATTTTCTAGAAAATGGTCTTTACGTGCTTGTGCTTCGTCGCCCGAAGAGCCAGATGGTAAATATAAAGAGCAAATATGCACAGGTTGATCTAAACCTAAATCAAATTCGGCACTGATAAAGCGTCCTTGAGAATCTGCCAGTTCAAAACCCAGACCATCTTTGACAGAAACAAAAGGCAAGCGGCTGTAAATGGCAGTACCTGCATAACCTGCACGTTCCGCTGGGAACAGGTGAGTGTACCAACCTTCAGGTTTAAACTTATCGGTCCATTGTGCATGGGTAATGCGGCTTTCTTGCATACAGACTACATCTGCATCAGACTTTTCTAACCATTCAAGTAAGCCTTTGGTTACCGATGAGCGTAAGCCATTTACGTTAATTGAAACCACTCGTAAAATTTTTTGATCACTTGGGTAGCTACTCTTTGGTATCATGCGCAGTCATAACCTCAATGTATGAATTTCGGAGCACCTCATGTCAACGCCAGCTCAATTTAACCCACAAGCATTTATCGAACTCGCTTTATCACGTGGTGTGCTTAAATTTGGTGAGTTTACTTTAAAATCAGGCCGAGTGAGTCCTTATTTTTTCAATGCGGGTTTATTGAATGATGGTGAAGCCTTATCGCTATTGGCTTCTGGCTATGCCGATAAATTGACCCAGTGTGACAATGTCGAAGTAGTTTTTGGTCCTGCATACAAAGGCATTCCTTTTGTTGCAGCAACCGCAGTGGCTTTATCACAAAATCACGGGGTAAGTGTGCCGTGGGGCTTTAACCGTAAAGAAGCTAAAGATCACGGTGAAGGTGGTGTCTTGGTGGGTGCATCGGTTGCAGGCAAAAAAGTCTGGATTATTGATGACGTGATTACCGCGGGTACTGCAATTCGTGAAGTGGTGACCATTCTTAAAAATGCGGGTGCAAGCATTGCGGGTGTTTTGGTGGCATTAGACCGTCAGGAAAAAGGTCAGGGTGAACTCTCTGCGATTCAGGAAGTACAAAAAGAATTGGAAATTCCTGTACATGCCTTAATTACCATGAAAGATTTAATGAACTATTTAGATGCTAAAGGCGAAAGCGAAGCCTTGGCGAAAATGGAAGCATACCGTGTGAAATATGGTATCTAAGCTTCAACTGCATGGTTAAAAAGAAAAAGCATATCCGAGGATATGCTTTTTTTTATAGCTGAATTTTATCGGATAAACAACAATTTAGACTCTTCCTACAGCACCTATTTACTTTAGAACTGGTAATTAAGACGCATCAAGAAGCTACGAGGCGCGCCTGGCATCGAATCTGAACGCCAGTACTCTTTACCTGTTAAGTTGCTGATTGCTAATGTCATGTTCCATGGGTCTGCACTATAGCCAATTGCAGCATCAACACGGTTGAAGCCTTCCATTTTGGTCTGGTTGTTAATGTTGGGATAATACGAACCGACATAGGTCACCCCAATTTCACCATAGAGGCTGTCCGTCGGAAGATAGCGGACAAACAAGTTACCTGTATTTTTTGAGGTATTGGCTAAATAGTTGCCGACATTTTCTGGCTTTTCTTTATCTTTGTTTACGCGCGCATCGGTATAACCATAGCCACCACGAATAAAGACATTATCCAAAGCGCGACCAATGAAACTGAACTCTAAACCTTGCGATTGGTGTTCACCACCGATTGCCCAGGCATCAGGCTGCTCGTCAGGATTTGGACGGTAACGAATGTTCTTTTTACGGATGTCATACAGCGAAAACTGAGTATTGAGGCGTTGTTCTAACCAGTCACTCTTGATGCCGACTTCATATTGCTCGTTATATTGTGGTTCTGCATTAAATAAAGCCAAGTCTTGGCTAGCGGATATGACGCTGACACCCATGGAACCGCCAAATGGGGCGAAACTTTTGCTATATGAGGCATACAGGCTTTGATGTTCAGTTGGTTGCCAGACGATACCGACATTCGGACTGACGGAATCATCGCTGATTGAACGTTTCCGCTTGTCAGGATCGGCATTCGGCAGTTTATTGGTGGTAGAAAAATCATAACGATCATAACGCAGCCCCAACATCAATTTGAGTTGCTCATTTAAGCTCAGCAAATCTTGCGCAAAGAAGCCTAAGCTGGTGCCTTGGTTATAATTGTGTTGACTGATTTTCAGTGGTCCTGTCCCGCGGCTAGATTCACGTTCACCTGTAATTGGATTCACATAGCCATAAATTGCAGAACCATTTTGATTGCTGTTGGCTAAACGGGGTTCACGCTGCTCATAGGTCCAGTCACTTCCCAAGACAAGATTGTGCTTAATCGATCCTGTATCAAATTCACCTTTAAGATCAAAGGTATTGCTGGTGGTTTTATTGCTGGTTTGTTGCCAGTAATAAATTTGAGAGATTTCTCCCACATGACCCTTACAGGTTCCTGCATTGCGAATCTGAGTGGCTTCAGTCGCGCAATATCCACCTAAGTAGAAATGATCAAAATTCTGTTCGGCCTGTCTGTAGCTTGCGGCCCAATGAAAACTCCAGTTGGGCGTCAAGGAGTAATTGAGGTCGCTACGCACGACTTGTAACACGTCATCGACATAATCACCATCCTGCGCAAAGCCCGTTTTAATGGAGGTGCCCGCAGGTAAACTCGAATAACTTGGACCGCGGTCAGGTACACGGCTTAATTTGTCATAAGTGTATTGGGTGGTCCATGTCAGGCTTTCATCATCATTTTTATAGGTAAAACTCGGCGAGAGCATTTCAATCTGATTATCAATCCCACTGCGGAAACTCCCAGATTCGCCATATTCACCTGTTAAACGAACCGCCCAATGGTCATTGAGAACTTGGTTGATATCCGCGGTTGTACCATAAGTGTCGTAAGAGCCCATATAAGTTCCTACCGAACTTTTTGAGTCAAAGTTGGCGTATTTGCTGACCATGTTGATCACGCCACCGCCTGCACTGCGTCCATATAACACCGAAGCAGGACCTTTGAGAATTTCAATCCGTTCAATATTGGCGGTACTCCGACGTACTTGGCCACTTTCTCGGATTCCATCACGGTAGATGTCACCCGTATCTGCAGAAAATCCTCGCAATGTGATGCCATCTCCACGCATATCATAGTTGCTGGAAACCCCCGGCGTACCTTGTAGCATGATGCTTAAATCATTGCTGCCGTAAATTTTATATTTTTGAACATCAATGGTATCAATGGTTTGGGGAATATCCTTCTTCTTTAACCCATTGCGCGTCACATTGGCTTGATCATAATCCACATAGCTTTTAATCGGGTCAAGCTCACTCATGGCTTCAATTTTGAGTGTGGGTAATACCGCATGAGTGGAAGTTTTTTGAACATGATTGGGTTGTAAAGTCTCAGTATTATTTGACGTTTCTAGGTCTTCAGCAGCCATAGCATGTGCATTGATCATCATGCAGCTAAGGAGGCTATATTGAAAAAAGGTGGAACCACAAATGAGGCGTGGTGAAAAGTAAGACATATGCAAGCTCTGCAACATGAAAATTAAGAATAATAATGAGAATTATAATCATTAACTAAAATAAGACAAGTTTTTATGAATTCTTTACTCAATATTCATGTTTTCTACATATTAATTATAGAGGTGGTAAGAGGGTATGCTGTAGCAGTTGGATGTTCAGGCAAGGGAAATAAAGATGCATTAGGCTTTATCAAAGCAATTCAAATCACTCAGTCTTATATTGAGGGTGAAGAGGGTTGCTCTGTGGCATCGCACAAAAGGCAATTGAGTTCTACGCCCAACTTCTCTTGACGTCCTTGCTCAGTCATCACCCAAGGACGATTTTGCCAAGGTGGTGTATGCCGTACATGCTGGCTATGTCCACACGCCAAATCAGCCACCCAATGCTGTTCCTCATCCTGATGAAAGCCAATAATTGCTTGCCGCATAGCAGAATCCTCCACAACTTATACAAAATTATCCATAAGCGAAAAACGAAATTCAGAAATAGAAACCCTTAATCTCCGTTATACTCCTTGAGGATTATACTTTTTAAAAAGAGCTTTGATTATGCGCGTACTTGTTGTGATGGATCCCATCGAAAGTGTCAATTTGAAAAAAGACTCAACTATGGCGATGTTATGGGCGGCAAGCCGTCGTGGTCATGAATTGGGATATGCTTTACAACAAGATTTATATATCGAGCAAGGCAAGGCTTTTGGTCTGATCGCACCGTTACAGGTGTTTGAAGATTACAATCATTATTATGAATTGGGTGAAAAGAAGAAAGAGCCCATCGCAGCTTATGATGTGGTATTGATGCGTAAAGACCCACCGTTTGATATGAACTTTGTTTATACCACCTACATTTTAGAGCAGGCGGAACGTGAAGGCGCGTGGGTCATTAACAAGCCACAAAGCTTGCGTGACTGTAATGAAAAACTGTTTGCAACACAGTTCCCTGAACTGCAAGTCCCGACTTTGGTGACGTCACAACAAGGCTTGATTCGTGAGTTCATTAAAGAACAGGGTGATGTCATTGTGAAACCGCTGGATGGTATGGGCGGCATGGGCATTTTCCGTTTGTATCAAGATGGCGTGAACATTGGTTCGACCATTGAAATTCTGACCAATCATGGCACGTTGCCGATTATGGCACAGCGTTATATTCCTGAAATTGTTGAAGGCGATAAGCGCATCTTGATGGTGAATGGTGAACCAGTTCCATATTGCTTGGCACGTATTCCTCAAAATGGCGAAGTGCGCGGTAACTTGGCTGCGGGTGGTCTGGGTGAAGCGCGTCCATTGACTGAGAATGACCGTAAAATTGCGGCAAAAGTCGGTCCATTCTTACGTGAAAAAGGACTGATTTTTGTGGGTCTGGATGTGATTGGGAATTATGTGACCGAAATTAATGTCACCAGTCCAACCTGTATTCGTGAAATTGATAACAAGTTTGGCACTCAAATTGCGGATGATCTATTTGCGGTATTGGAAGCAGGCCGTCAAGCAGTCTAATCAGCATTATTATGTTTTGAACGCCTCAATCATGCTGTCGTGGTTGAGGTAATTTTCACTGGTTTTGGCTGAAAAGAAACAGTGCGAGATCAGCGTGGAAATGTAGATGATTTGCTGTTTTTAACAAAGATAGAGGTTTTTTGTACTAGATTAATAATAAAACTTGTTTAAACTTACAAAACTGAAGAAAAAAACAATGAAACGCTGGGTGAAACAAAGTAAATAATCTTTCGCGCCCCCTCGTTTGTGATTACAATTGTTAACTTAAAATGAAATTTTTGCATATTTTTTTGAATTGAAGAATTAGACCGTGACTGATGCTCAGCAAATAAAGCCCAAACGCGTGATGATGATGGCCGCAGGTACCGGTGGACACGTTTTTCCAGCACTTGCCGTTGCAAAACAATTGCAACAACAAGGGGCGCAAGTGTCTTGGTTGGCAACCCCAACAGGCATGGAAAATCGCTTATTAAAAAATCAAAATATTCCAATTTACCAGATTGATATTCAAGGCGTGCGCGGCAATGGTGTGGTGCGCAAATTATTGGCGCCTTTTAAAATTCTAAAAGCCACCGTTAGCGCCATGCGCTACATGAAACAGTTAAATATTGAGGCTGTTGCCGGTTTTGGGGGCTATGTGGCTGGACCGGGTGGTCTGGCAGCGCGTGTACTGGGAATTCCCGTGCTGATCCATGAACAAAATGCGATTGCAGGCTTTACCAATACTCAGTTGTCACGCGTAGCAACCACGGTGTGTCAGGCATTTCCGCAGACCTTTCCAGCGCAAGCCAAAATTGTGACCACAGGCAATCCTGTTCGCAAAGAAATTACCGAAATTTTAAATCCGTCTTGGCGTTATCAAGAACGTGAAAAAGCCCATCAACCGCTCCGTATTTTAATTGTCGGCGGGTCATTGGGTGCGAAGGCACTGAATGAATGTGTACCTGAAGCCTTAAAGCTGCTGAATGTACCAATCCGTGTCTATCACCAATGTGGTCAGAACCATGCTGAGGCGACACAGGCGCAATATACAAACGCACCTGCGAATTTGGACGTCGAAGTGCATCCGTTTATTGAAGATATGGCGCAAGCCTATTCCGAGGCAGATTTAATTATTTGTCGTGCGGGTGCTTTAACGGTGACGGAAATTGCAACAGCGGGTGTGGCGGCTATTTTTGTTCCGCTGCCAAGTGCGGTGGATGATCATCAGACGGCCAATGCCAAGTTTTTAGCAAAAACTGGCGCTGCAAAAATTTGTCCGCAAGCCCAGATGACGCCTGAAAGTTTAAAAGAATTGTTAGTGCCGTTAATGAATCGTCAATTGTTGTCTGAAATGGCAGTCAAAGCGCGTCAACAGGCTCAACCCGATGCAACTCAACATGTCGTTGAGCTAATTCAAGAATTGTAATTAGAGTAAGCTATGTCTCCATCTACACCTGCTGATCAAGCAAAAAAGTTAATTAAAATCCCAGAAATGCGTCGTATTAAGCACATCCATTTCGTGGGTATTGGTGGTGCTGGGATGTGCGGCATTGCTGAAGTCTTGAAAAACCAAGGCTATAAAGTTTCAGGCTCGGATATTAAAGCCTCGAAAACCACTGCTCAGCTCGAAGAAAACGGCATTAAAGTTTATATCGGACATGCAGCTGAAAATATTGCAGGCGCGAATGTGCTGGTGGTTTCAACTGCAATTGATCCAGAAAATCCAGAGATTAAATCTGCGATTGAACACCGTATTCCTGTGGTGCGTCGTGCAGAAATGCTGGGTGAATTGATGCGTTACCGTCACGGTATCGCGGTTGCGGGTACGCATGGTAAAACCACAACCACCAGTCTGGTTACCTGCATGTTGGCAGAAGAAAACCTTGATCCAACTTATGTGATTGGTGGCTTGCTGAATCGTACGGGTGTTAATGCAGCATTGGGTGCGAGTCGTTTTATTGTGGCAGAAGCGGACGAGTCAGATGCCTCTTTTCTGCATTTACAACCAATGGCCGCCATTGTCACCAATATTGATGCAGACCATATGGATACCTATGGTGGTAGCTTTGATGTGCTCAAAGACACCTTTGTGCAGTTCTTACAAAACATGCCATTTTACGGTTTAGCCGTTGTCTGTGGTGATGATGCCAATATCCGTGAAATTATGCCGCGTATTGGTCGTCCATTGGTGACTTATGGCTTCAATGAAGACAATGACATCCGTGCAGTGGATGTTGTGCAAGAAGGCATGCAGTCACACTTTACAGTATTGCGTAAAGACCGTGAGCCATTACGTTTAACCATTAATTTGCCGGGCTTGCACAACATCTTGAATGCGCTTGCAGCGATTGGGATTGCGACTGATGAAGGCGTGTCAGATGCTGCGATTGCGCGTGCACTGGAAAGCTTCAGTGGCGTAGGCCGCCGTTTCCAAGTTCAAGGTGAATTTGCATTGGGCGAAGGCAATGTGAAACTGGTAGATGACTATGGACATCACCCGAAAGAAGTGGAAGCCACGATTAAAGCTGCGCGAGCCAGCCACCCAGACCGCCGTCTAGTGATGTTATTCCAGCCGCACCGTTTTAGCCGTACCCGTGATTGTTTTGATGACTTTGTGGACGTGTTGTCGCAAGTGGATCAATTGCTGTTGCTTGAAGTTTATCCTGCTGGGGAAAAACCAATCGTTGGTGCCGATAGCCGTGCCTTAGCACGCAGTATTCGCCTGCGTGGTGAAGTCGAGCCGATTTTGATTGATCCTGTGGATGGCAACTTACCAAACGTGATGCGTAAAGTGTTACAAGCGAATGACTTGTTATTAACACAAGGCGCAGGTAATGTGGGAGCTATCTCAGTTGAGCTGGCGCAGCATCAATTATACGTGGACTAATTGCGGTCTCTGGTTTTATTAAAAGTTATAACAGTTTAAGGATAAAAACGTGTCAAATGCTTCAAAGTTCGGCAAAGTTGCCGTGTTGCTTGGTGGTAAATCAGCTGAGCGTGAGGTTTCTCTCGATAGTGGTCAGGCGGTACTTGAAGCATTGATTCGTTCTGGGGTAAATGCCGAGGCATTTGATCCTCAAAATCGTAGTGTGACGGAATTGGTGGGCTATGATCGTGCCTTTATTGTGTTGCATGGTCGTGGCGGGGAAGATGGTCAGATTCAAGGTGTTTTGGAGTGGTTAAACATTCCGTACACAGGCACTGGCGTACAAGGCTCTGCCATTGGTATGGATAAGGTCAAAACCAAGCAAATCTGGCAGGGTTCAGACTTGCCAACCGCACCATATCGCATTGTGGATAAAGACACCGACTTGGCTGAAGTCGTGCAAAGCTTAGGCTTACCGTTGATTATCAAACCGGTACATGAAGGTTCGAGCGTCGGCATGAGCAAAGTTGAAAAAGCAGAAGATTTATCTGCTGCAATTGCCAAAGCCACTCAGCATGATGCAGTGGTGATGGCTGAAAAATGGATTACAGGACGTGAATTTACGATTTCATTCTTGAATGGTCAACCGTTACCTGTGATTCGTTTACAACCCCCTGCGGATGTTGCGTTTTACGATTATGAAGCAAAATATCAGCGTAACGATGTGCAATATGGCATTCCATGTGGCTTGACTGAAGCGGAAGAGCAACGTTTACAAGCCTTATGCTTGCGTGCATTCCAAGCGGTGGGTGCAAGTGGCTGGGGACGTATTGACGCCATGCAAGATGAGCAGGGCAATTTCTGGTTGCTTGAAGTGAATACAGTTCCAGGTATGACCAGCCACTCGTTGGTGCCTAAAGCAGCCAATGCAGTCGGTTATAGCTTTGATGCATTATGTGTCGCAATTTTAGAACAAACACTTACAGGTGCAGCACACTAAGTTATGGCTCAACTTCCAGCATCGATGCGCCGCAAACGCGCCGCAATTACCTCGATACATGACAAACCACCCACGCGTCAGGAACAACTGACCAACGTAGGCGGCTGGTTGCTTTTGGTCATTGCCTTTGTGGTGCTGGCTGCTGGAGTGTTTGGCTTATATAAAGTAATGACGGATGCTCGAGTGGCAGATCTGGACGTGGTGGGCACCCGTTCCGATGCAGAGCAGCGCCAAGTAATGTTGCATGTGGCACCGACGGTACAAAATAATTACTTTACCTCTGATTTAGAGCAAATTCGGGATCGCGCATTAGAGCTGTCGTGGGTGGATCGTGTGGTGGTTTCTCGCGCTTGGCCAAATGCCATTCGTGTTCGCGTGATGCCACGTCATGCAATCGCCCGTTGGGGAACAGGACGCCTACTCAGTGACAGCGGTGATGTTTTTGCTGAAGTGACCCCGCGAAATTATCAACAATTGCCACTGCTTCATGGGCCGATGAGCCAATCTAAAACCATGATGCGTCGCTATAATGAAATTAATCAGTTATTCCTTCCAGTCAACCTTCGGCTAAAAGAATTATATTTAACGGAGCGTATGACTTGGTTTATGCAGTTTGATTCTGGATTACGTGTTATTGTTGATCAAGATCAGACCATGAGTAAGCTACAACGCTTGAGTCATCTTGCGCAAAGTGATTTGAAACCCGTGTGGTCACAAATTTCGTCAATCGATTTACGGTATAGGAACGGCTTAGCCATCCAATGGAAAAGTGCAGCCCCACCGAAAATTGCAAATGGTCACTTTGTTGTAACGATTAATGACACAAGCATTGCGGATGGGATAAATGCAAAGCCATAATGACTGGCTTTATAAATAGAGGCGTAAAGCCATAAATTAAACAAACATGTAATGGTAGTAAATAATGAGTGAAGCTGTTCCCTCAGTTGTTGCGATTGACATTGGGACACATAAAGTTTCAGTTTTGATTGGTAAGGTGCACGCCCCAGACAAGATTCAGGTTATTGGGATGGCGACGGCACGTAACCGCGGTATGAACAAAGGCAAAATCGTGAGCTTGGATAAAGTCATCACGGCGATAAAAAATGCCGTTCAGGAAGCGGAAGATATGGCGGAGTGCCGTGTGCACTCGGCTTGGGTTTCAATTCCAAGTGCAGAATTAAAAAGTTTTTATGCTTCGGGTCGTACCCCAATTGAAAATGCCGAACATAGTATTACCACCAATGAAGTGGTTAGAGCATTAGAGTTGGCAAAAGCCAGTCATATTACTTCAGACCACTATTTAGTGAGTGCGGTGCCATTGGGCTTTGAGCTGGATGATTCTCCAGAATGGGTGCAAAACCCGATTCGAATGTCTGCGCACAGCATGAAAGGGCATTATCAGTTGATGATGTTGCCGATCAGCACCATGCAGAATCTGGATCGAGCCATGAAAGGAGCGAATATCACCGTTGAAAAAATGGTGGTGTCGTGCTTGGCAACGGCTGAAGCCAGCTTGCTCAAAGATGAAAAAGAATATGGAGTCTGCCTGCTCGATATGGGCGCTGGCACCACCAATCTTGCGGTCTATTTAGACGGTCGTCTTGCCATGGCTGAAACATTGCAGCGTGGCGGTGAACATGTAACGCGTGATATTGCTGCGGTTTTACAAACTACCACAGAAGAAGCAGAAAGAATTAAGCTGCTTTATGGTTGCGTCGACTTAAAAGTGGTAAAACCAGATCATATGATTCAAATTCAAGGCATCGATGGTCCGCAAACCATTAGTCGGATTGAGTTATCTGAAATTATGATTGCCCGTTACGAAGAAATTCTGACCCAAGTTCGCGAAGTCTTGGAACGCAGTGGCGCGATTCATGGTTTGTATCATGGTGTAGTGCTAACAGGCGATGCCTGTCAGATTGAAGGTATGGTCAGTTTGGTACGCCGTATGCTTGGTATTTCTGCACATTTGGGTAATCCGCCTGTGCAGGTTTATGCCGATGAACCGTATTTGGCATCCTTGCGTCGTTCGCAATATGCGACTGCAGCAGGCTTGTTGATGTTTAGTCAGGGCGATCCACAAGAAACATTGGTCGAAACCGTTGATCCTGAAACGCTGTCGTTTTGGAAACGTGCAGGACGGGCTTGGTCAGGGTTAAATGATAAGTTGAAGTCTATTTTTTAGTTGTATTTTTTGGGAATATTGTTTGGAAGTTGTACGTTAAGCAGTCGAGACTTGACAAGCTAGACATAGCGCAGCATCCTAAAACCAATTTTTATTTATGCAGATCAAGGCAGTATACGGGCTTAAGTGACTGCCAATTACGAATTAGGAAATTTAAAGGTCATGGCCTCATTTGAATTTTTAGAAGATGATCAAAACGATAGCAACGGTCAAGCCCGTTTCACTGTATTTGGTGTAGGTGGTGCAGGCGGTAATGCTGTTCAACACATGTTGGAATCTGACATTCAAGGCGTAAAATTTGTTTGTGCCAATACGGACAAACAAGCATTAGACCGTATGAATGCACAATTCAAAATCCAGTTGGGTGAGCAAAGCACGCGTGGTTTGGGTGCAGGTGCCAATCCGCAAGTGGGACAAACCGCTGCTGAAGAAAGTCGCGAGTTAATTCGTCAGCATCTTGAAGGCACCGATATGGTGTTCGTCACTGCGGGTATGGGTGGTGGTACAGGTACAGGTGCTGCACCCGTGGTTGCCGAAATTGCCAAAGAAATGGGGATTTTGACCGTAGGTGTGGTCACTACACCATTCAATTTTGAAGGGAAGCGTCGTCAACAATCTGCGGAAAAAGGCATTGAGGCTTTAGAAGCACATGTCGACTCGCTGATCATCATTCCGAACCAACGCTTATTAAAAGTGTTCCGCGACATCTCAATGAAAGATGCCTATAAGAAAGCGGACGATGTATTGCTGAATGCAGTCCGTAGTATCTTTGATTTGGTGGTTCGCCCTGGTCATATTAACCTTGACTTTGCTGACTTGAAAACTGCAATGAGTACTCGTGGTTATGCCATGATGGGTGCAGGTTCTGGTCGTGGTGAGCATCGTGCACGCCAAGCAGCAGAACAAGCAATTCGTAGTCCATTGTTAGATAACGTCACCATTATGAATGCCAAAGGCATTTTAATTAATGTGACGGGTGGCGATGATGTGACATTTGGTGAGATCGAAGAAATCACGGATGTTGTAAACCAAATCGTTGACTTGGATGAAGGTCAGGTATTCTACGGTACCGTATTTGATCCAGATGCGCGTGATGAAATTAGCGTCACTGTGATTGCAACAGGTTTAACCCGTAATTCGGCGGATGCTATTGAGCCAACCAAACGCCCAACCACGGCACAGGTGTCACGTTCTGCAACTACAGCACATGCTGCGGTTGAAGAAGATGATGTTCCTGCGATTCAACGTCAACAAACCGATTCACCTGCGATTAATGCAGCTTCATCGGCGGGTGCTTCACGTCCTACACCAATGAGCATTCAAGATTATTTGAAGAATCAGCAACGTAAGTAATTATTTAATAATATCTTTTTATCAAGATATGACAAAAAGGTAGCGCATTCGCTACCTTTTTGTTTTTTATCAATGGCTAAATATGCTAACGTATAGCGGTTTTATGGGCAGATGATAGAAAAAGCATGTTGAAACAGCGTACCCTGCAACGTGTCGTGAAAGCGAGCGGTATTGGTCTTCATAGTGGGCAAAAGGTATTAATGAACTTTGTGCCGCACCATGTGGATGGGGGCATTGTGTTTCGTCGTATTGATCTTGATCCGCCCGTCGATATTCCTGCCGATGCCATGCTGATTCAAGAAGCATTTATGTGCTCCAATTTGGTTCAAGAAGATGCCAAAGTGGGCACCATTGAGCACGTGATGAGTGCAATCGCAGGTCTAGGCATTGATAATTTAATTATTGA
This sequence comes from Acinetobacter kanungonis, assembly GCF_009939195.1. GTDB lineage: Bacteria > Pseudomonadota > Gammaproteobacteria > Pseudomonadales > Moraxellaceae > Acinetobacter > Acinetobacter kanungonis. The sequence continues at coordinate 99,456 of NZ_JAACKC010000002.1, forward strand.
AGTCTCTGCTTCTGAAGTCCCAATTATGGATGGCAGTGCAGGTCCGTTTATTTATCTATTAATGCAGGGCGGTTTGGTCGAGCAAAATGCACCAAAAAAATTCATCCGAATTTTAAAGCCTGTTGAAGCGCTTATTGATGATAAGCGTGCCATCTTTACCCCGCATTCGGGCTTTCAGCTCAATTTCACCATTGATTTTGATCATCCCGCATTTAAAAAAGAATATCAGTCCGCCACCATTGATTTTTCTACTGAAACTTTTGTCTACGAAGTGAGTGAAGCACGTACTTTCGGCTTTATGAAAGATCTCGATTACCTCAAAGCCAATAACTTGGCATTGGGTGCAAGCTTAGATAATGCGATTGGTGTGGATGATACAGGTGTGGTCAACGAAGAAGGACTACGCTTCTCTGACGAATTTGTTCGTCACAAAATATTAGATGCCGTGGGCGATTTATATTTATTGGGACATCAAATTATTGCGAAATTTGATGGATATAAGTCAGGTCATGCTTTAAACAACCAATTGTTGCGCAATGTCCAAAGTGATCCAAGCAGCTACGAAATTGTAACATTTGATGACATAGATCAATGTCCAATCCCTTATGTAAGTGTGACATAAGTCATTGTCTTACATGGGTTACATTATAATATAACAAATAAGAGTGTGATAATTGTCACATTTAAGCATTGAAACATTTTCTAGGAACGCGTCTGGGTTACTTTTTATTGCTTGCCAAACGTAGCATCGCTTGGCTAAGCTTAGGGTCGCTCACAAAGTCAGCAGCCCCTTTTAATAAGTCTTGGGTTTCTGTGCTTAAAGACCGAGAAGATGGTTCAGTGGTCGGGTGTGTAGTTTTGGGGGAAACTCTCAAACGTACCTGAAGCTTTTGTAAATCTTTAAGTTCTTCGAGTCGAGCTAATTCAACAATATAGTGTTTTTGCAAATAACCCAGCTGACTCACCATCGCTTGATTTTCACCTGTTATGGTCAAAACACCATGTTGATAACAAGCAACCTGCCATTGCTCTGGTTGAGGCAATAACGGTTGAATAAGTTTGCTAAGTTTCTGCCATGCAGCAACTTGGGTTGAGAGAAACGATAAGTTTCCTGTTTTTATGCGTTTTCTTGTTTGTTGAAAGAGATTCTCTGGTTCGGACATACATATTACCTTCATATTTGTGTCTTAATCTTATGCGCTCCTTTCAGTAGATATCAAGGAAGAGATCACGCAAGGAACTTTTGTAAGAACAGTTTAAAGAGGTTTTTATGCACACGAGACGTATTTTATTGGCGTTTTCTTTAGCAGCTTCGGCCGCATCGGTCGCTTTCGCTGATTTAGTTCAATTGAATTCAAATACCACTGCTTCACCAGATCGTATTGAACAGCTTACTCAAACACTTGCCCAAGGTTCGTATGCTGAACCTGAAGATATTGATATCCCTGCAAGCACACAAGTATCCGTTAAGCTGCGTGAAAAAACAGTTGAACTCAACAACGAGTCGATTGCTAAAAAATATGGCACTAAAGCTACGTATTCAGCATCTTCAAATAATCCTTATTCATGGTTAGTGACTCATCCATTGCCAGACATGAAACGTGTTAGCTCAAATTATGGTGGTCGTACCATGGGTGGCCGCGCTGAACATCACTCTGGATTGGATTTATCTGCGCCAAGTGGTACTCCGATTTATGCAACGGGTCCTGGTGTCGTAACCAAGTCGGGTTGGGGCTCAGGTTATGGTCAATACGTTGAAATCAATCACGGGAATGGCTATATCACGCGTTATGCTCATGCTTCTCGTCTAGTGGCACGTGTGGGTGATCGCGTAGAAGCGGGTGAACACATTGCCAATGTTGGCTGTACAGGTCGTTGTACGGGTCCACATTTACATTATGAAGTAGTAAAAGATGGTCAGCGTAAAAATCCATCTACCTACTTAGCGATGTTGCCATAATCGTACCTCGAATTTATTCCTTAAATTCCTTCAAAGGCAGTACATTGGGTCTAACCTCTTTCCAATGTGCTGCCTTTTTGTTTCTGTGAGATTTGCACCAAAACAGGGATGTTTTCTTCACCTTTTTTCATACTATCAGGCAAAAGAATTTTGTTTGTATGAAAAATCTACATTATTGGCGATTTTTTGTTAATTTGAGTGTTAAATCGTCAGCAATTATTTATTTTATAAATAGTGGTGCATGTCCGTATTCAGCTGTAGCGATAACTTCTAATACCAAAGTATGGTACATATATAAAATAGATTAAGCTCAAGGAATAGGTGGATTATGGCGTTTTATGGCGATACTGATGCGCAAGAAACCCAAGAATGGCAAGATGCTTTTGATTCGGTTCTAAAACACATGGGAACAGAACGCGCTGCATTTTTATTAGAAAAATTATATCAACGTGCAATCGCGAAACATGTTCCTATTCAGCGCTTAAATACTCCTTATTTAAATACGGTTTCAGTTGACGAAACTCCTGCAATGCCAGGCGATCAGGATATGGAGCGTCGTATTCGCGCGCTGATCCGTTGGAATGCTCTGGCAATGGTTTTACGTGCCAACAAAACAGGTGACGACTTAGGTGGTCACTTGGCAAGTTTTGCATCTTCAGCAACTTTATACGATGTTGGTTTTAACCACTTCTTCCGCGCAAACAGCAATAACTTTGGCGGAGATATGATTTATTACCAAGGTCACTGTGCGCCTGGTATTTATGCACGTTCTTTCTTGGAAGGACGTTTAACTGAAGAACAGTTAAGTAATTTCCGCCGTGAAGTGGGCGGCAACGGTTTGCCAAGCTATCCACATCCATATTTAATGCCGGACTATTGGCAGTTCCCAACGGTATCGATGGGTCTGGGTCCAATCATGTCGATTTATCAAGCACACATTCAAAAATATTTGATGAACCGTGGCTTGATCAAAGAAGAAGATCGTAAAGTCTGGGCTTATCTTGGCGATGGTGAGATGGATGAGCCGGAAAGTACGGGTGCAATCTCGCTTGCTGGTCGTGAGAAATTGGATAACCTGATCTGGGTGGTGAACTGTAACTTACAGCGTCTAGATGGTCCGGTACGTGGTAACGGTAAAATCATTCAAGAATTAGAATCGTTATTCCGTGGCGCGGGCTGGCGTGTCATTAAAGTAGTCTGGGGTCGTCATTGGGATCCATTATTGGCGAAAGACACCACAGGTGCTTTAAAAGCAGTGATGGAAGAAACAGTTGATGGTGAGTACCAACGCTATCAAGTGAAAGGCGGCGCATATACGCGTGAGAAATTCTTTGGCAAGTATCCAGAAGCTGCGGAACTTGTAAAAGATTTAAGTGATGAAGACATCGATAATCTCAACCGTGGTGGTCATGACCCGTACAAAGTTTTTGCAGCCTATGCGGAAGCAATGAAAGCCAAAGGTCAACCAACCGTTATTCTTGCAAAAACGGTTAAAGGTTATGGTTTGTCTGAAGAAATTGAAGCGGTGAACAAAACTCACCAAATCAAAAAAATGCAGATCGACTCTTTGAAATATGTGCGTGACCGTTTCAACCTGCCATTTACAGATGATAAGTTAGAAGAGCTTCCATTCTACCGTCCAAGTGAAAACTCGCCAGAAATGAAATATATGAAGGCGCGTCGTGAAGCTTTAGGTGGCTATCTACCTGCACGTCGTAAAGAGAGTGAGCAATTAGCCATTCCTGAATTGTCGGTATTTGATGCGGTACTCAAAGGTTCTGCGGGCAAAGAACAATCCACCACGATGGTGATGGTGCGTTTAATCGCTTCTTTATTGAAAGAAAAAGCAATTAAAGACCGCGTAGTGCCAATCGTTCCTGACGAAGCGCGTACTTTCGGTTTAGAAGGTATGTTCCGTCAGTTGGGTATTTATGCTGCGCATGGTCAGAAATATACCCCTGAAGACCAAGAACAGTTGATGCATTACCGTGAAGCCAAAGACGGTCACATGTTACAAGAAGGGATTAACGAAGCTGGTGCGATGAGTGCATGGGCAGCGTTGGCAACCAGTTATTCAACCAATAACTTGCCAATGATTCCAATGTACATGTACTACTCAATGTTTGGTTTCCAACGTATTGGTGATATTGCATGGGCGGCAGGTGATGCTCAAGCGCAAGGTTTCTTGCTAGGTGCAACTGCAGGTCGTACCACACTGAACGGTGAAGGCTTACAACACCAAGATGGTCACTCACACATCCTTGCAAACACCATTCCAAACTGTGTGTCGTATGACCCATGTTTCGGTTATGAATTGGCGGTGATCGTGCATGACGGTTTACAACGTATGTATGTGAACCAAGAGCGTGTGTTCTACTACTTAACCGTAATGAACGAAAACTACGAGCATCCTGAAATGCCAGCGGGCGCAGAGGAAGGCATCAAACGTGGTATGTACTTGTTCCAACAAGATGAAAAAGCCACTGTTCAGTTGATGGGTTCAGGTGTAATTCTGCGTGAAGTGATTAAGGCTGCGAAAATCTTACGTGATGAATACCAAATCCATTCAAACGTATGGAGCGTGACCAGCTTTAACGAGTTGGCGCGTGATGGTATGGCATGTGAAGAATACAACCGCTTACATCCTTTAGCTGAACAAGCCAAAGAAGCGTGGGTATCTGAGTTGCTTCGTCCTACCGATGGTATCGTGGTTTCTGCAACGGATCATATGCGTGCTTATAGCGAACAAATCCGTGCTTATCTGCCAGACAACCGTCCATTCGTGGCTTTAGGTACTGATGGTTATGGCCGTTCTGATACACGTGCCAACCTACGTAGCTACTTCGGTGTCGATGCAGCGCATATTGTGGTTGCAACCTTGAAAAAGTTAGCGGACGAAGGTGAAGTAGATGCACGCTTAGTGAAAGATGCGATTTCTTCATTTGAACTTGATACAGACCGTCCAGTGGCATGGGCACCTCAGGCGCACCCTGAAGTTCATGCAGTTGCGGACTACAAAGAACAATCAGGTGAGGAGAACTAAGTATGCAAATTACAACACCTGATATTGGCGTAGATAAAGCTACGGTTGCCGAAATTTTAGTGAAAGTGGGCGATCAGATTGCGGTGGATGACAGTCTGGTTTTGCTTGAGTCTGATAAAGCCTCTGTTGAAGTGCCAAGCACTTCAGCAGGCGTGGTGAAAAGCATTAAAGTTACAGTGGGTGATGAAGTTTCTGAAGGCGCTGTCCTGATTGAGCTTGAATCAGAAGCTGCTGCGACTCCTGCTGCTGCAAAAGTTGAAGAAAAAGCGGCTGAACCTGCTGCAGTGGTTGCAACACCAGAAGTGGCTGCTCCTGTTGCAGCGAGCCAAGCAGCGCCAAGTGCTGTGGTTGATGTGCAAGTTCCTGACATTGGCGTTGAAAAAGCAGTTGTGGGCGAAATTCTGGTTCAAGTTGGCGATACGATTGAGATCGATCAAAGTATCGTGGTGGTTGAATCGGACAAAGCGACGGTTGAAGTGCCGAGCACAGTTGCGGGCACAGTGGAAAGCGTTGAAATTCAAGCTGGCGACACCGTGAAAGAAGGCGTGGTGTTGTTAAAAGTGAAAGTGGCAGGTGCTGCTCCAGCAACGACCACGCAAGCAGCTGTCAGCACGCCTGCACCAGTTGCTGAGCCTGTACAGGCAGCGGTTGCTCCTGCAGCACCAGTGGCAGCAGGACCAGTTGAAATTACTGTACCTGACTTGGGTGTCGACAAAGCTGCAGTCGCTGAAATTTTAGTGAGTGTAGGTGATCGTGTTGAGAACGATCAAAGCATCATTGTGGTTGAATCGGATAAAGCGACCGTTGAAGTGCCAAGCACGACTGCGGGCGTGATTAAAGCCATTCATGTTGCTGCTGGACAAAGTGTTGCACAAGGCATGCCTTTGGTGACCATTGAAGCTGAATCGGTAGCGCCTGCGGCACAAGTTGCTGCAGCACCAGCCAAAGCACAAACCCAAGCCGCTGCTGCACCAGCACCTCTAGCCGCGAAAGTTGAATCTGCACCTGTAGTGACAACTGGGGCAGACAAGCTGACCAAAGAGCAAAGTGCAGAAAATGCAAAAGTCTATGCAGGCCCTGCAGTGCGTAAATTAGCACGTGAGTTAGGCGTTGTACTGGCTCAAGTACAAAACTCAGGTCCACATGGTCGCTTAATGAAAGAAGACGTGTTTGCCTATGTGAAAGCTCGCTTAACTGCACCACAAGCAGCACCCGTGGCTGCGGCAGCACCAGCAGTTTCAGGCTTGCCGAAATTGCCAGACTTCACGGCTTTCGGTGGTGTGGAAGAAAAAGTGCTGACGCGTTTACAGCAAGTTTCAATTCCGCAATTGTCATTGAATAACTTCATTCCGCAAGTGACGCAGTTCGATTTGGCTGACATTACTGCGTTAGAAGATTGGCGTAATGAGCTAAAAGGCAACTTCAAGAAAGAAGGTATCAGCCTGACCATTATGGCATTCATCATCAAAGCGGTTGCGCATTTGTTGAAAGAAGAGCGTGAGTTTGCAGGTCACTTGTCGGATGATGGCAAGTCAGTGCTATTACGTAATGAAATCCATATGGGTATTGCAGTGGCAACCCCAGATGGCTTAACTGTTCCAGTGTTACGTAACCCAGACCAGAAAACCATTAAGCAAATTGCAGTTGAATTGGGTGTGATGGGTCAAAAAGCCCGTGACAAGAAACTTTCTCCGAAAGACTTGCAAGGTGCTAATTTCACCATTTCTAGCTTAGGCGCAATTGGTGGTACTGCATTTACCCCATTGGTGAACTGGCCACAAGTAGCAATTTTAGGGATCTCACCAGCGACCATGCAGCCTGTATGGAATGGTCAAGGTTTTGATCCACGCCTGATGTTGCCGTTGTCTTTGTCTTATGATCACCGTGTAATTAATGGTGCAGATGCAGCACGCTTTACCAATAAGCTTACCAAGTTATTGGGCGATATTCGCAGTTTACTGCTCTAATTTATTTTTAAATCAGCGCATAAAACCTCGCCTCGGCGGGGTTTTTTATTGTGATGGATTTGGATAAATCGTAAAAATCTGTTGTGAAGTCTCTTACATTTGAGTGATTTAGTTAAAATGCATAAAGATGTCAAAAATAAATTGAATGCAGGGAGTTGCATGCAGATGTTTGCCTTTTTTAAATTTATGCTGCCCGTTTTATTGTTGGTTTTGGTATTGATGGGGCTTTGGCTCAGTGTGCTGCATTTCCCATGGCATTGGGTGACGTATCTAGTGATGGGACTGGAAATTTTCACCGCCACGATTGTCTTTTCCATGGAATATCAGGCACAGCATATTGGGGGTGCCAGTGGTTGGGGCAGCTTTGGCTGGTTGGGATTTAATGTTGGCTTGGCGATGTTACTGGGATTGTGCCGTGGTGCACTGTGGTTATATCAGCGTTTCGGCTTTTCAGTTTGAACAGCCAAGCATGATAGTGGAAAACGAAAAACTACAATCAAAGATTTGAAAAATTAGTGGAATTTTATATAATACTGATGATTCATTGGGGAGTAGCCGCTTTTTACGCTCCGTAAAAAGGTGATGATCAACATAATTGTTCCACAGAACATGGTCATCATAGCAAAGAACCAAATAAGCTCATAAAACAGCTTTTTTTGTTGGCAAGACCTTTGATTTACCACTCTGCATCAATCTATTTGATTTTGGCTAGCAGGAGGGGTAAGTCATAGGCAAATTTTGCTAGCCAGAGAAAAGATGTTATGCATGAGTTCCTAATTTCGACAGCAATTGTCGCTCTCGCTGAAATGGGTGATAAAACCCAACTTCTTGCCTTATTACTGGCTGCACGTTTCCGTAAACCTGTTCCTATCCTGATTGCCATTTTAGCTGCAACGCTGATTAACCACGGCTTATCTGCGGTACTGGGTCAGTGGATTACGACTGTTTTGAGCCCTGAAGTCTTGATCTGGGTATTGTCACTTGGCTTTATTGGTATGGCCGCGTGGATGCTGATTCCCGATGAGCTGGATGATGAAACCGCGAGCATCAATAAATGGCAGAAATTTGGAGTCTTGGGCGCCACCTTCATCCTGTTCTTCTTGGCTGAAATTGGTGACAAAACCCAAATTGCAACAGTGGCTTTAGCGGCACGTTATGACAGTATTTTCTGGGTTATGGCGGGAACAACCGTGGGGATGATGCTGGCCAATGCACCTGCGGTGTTTGTAGGCAATAAACTGGCTGACAAATTGCCAATTGCATTAATTCATAAAATTGGTGCAGCCATCTTCTTGGTGATTGGTGTCTCGACGCTGGTGCAGCACTACTTCTTCTAAGCCGCCCGTGATTTTAAGAAAACCCAGCAAAATAGTTGGGTTTTTTGTTATGTAAATCAGATAAATAACTTCATAAAACTGCAAACTTGCTCTGTATATTTATTGTAAGTTGGACTGATTCCCTTTATGTTATAGGGAATTAAAAATTGAACTTTTAGAATATAAATATTGGGGTTTTGCTATGGCTTTCGATCGCACCACATCGCAAGTGTTATTTGATAATGGTACGCATAAGTGCATCAGTTTTACCAGTCTAGTCAAAGGGGAAGGCGTTCAGGCAAACCAGTTTCTGATTTTGGATCATGAGCGTGCTGCGGTATTGGACCCAGGCGGTGATTTAACTTATGTTCCGTTAACCATGGAACTGAATAAATATACACGCCTGACCAACCTCGACTATGTAATGGCATCTCATCAAGACCCTGACATTATTACTTCTATGCCCCGCTGGTTGGTGTATACCGATGCCAAAGTGGTGGCTTCAAAGCTGTGGGCGCGCTTTTTACCACATTTGAACTCCGCGTTTATGAGCGATCGTATGAAAGGCAATTGGTTAGATCGTCTTATTGAACTGCCTGATCATGGTCAGGTGATTCCTTTGGGACAGTCTTCGATTGTAGCGATTCCAGCGCACTTTTTACATTCGGTGGGGAATTTCCAGTTTTATGATCCGATTGCGAAAATTCTATTTTCGGGCGACATGGGCGCATCCATGGTCGACGATGCCAATAAACCATTAGAAAATTTTGCGTCACATATTCCGAAAATGAAAGGCTTCCATCAGCGCTATATGTGTTCCAATAAAGTGATTCGTCTTTGGGTGAACATGGTACGCAGCATGGATGTCGAGATGATTGTGCCGCAGCATGGTACGCCATTTATTGGTAAGGACATGATTAACCAATTCCTCGACTGGATTGAAACGCTGGAATGTGGTGTTGATTTGATGGACGAAAGTATTTTCACCTGTCCAACTTAAAGCTAAATCAAGTATAAAAGGAAATTAGTGGATGGATTGACGCTAATTTCCTGAGTTAAAATTGGGTCTGCAAAATGATTTCCAGCGCGCTTGCATTTTTAAATGATATTTTTTTAATAAAAAATGAAATTTAAAGCTAAATTTGTTTATAATAGCGCACGGAAATTACCAGTGAGACTGTTATGTTGACCATCGTTCAAGAAGCGTTAACCTTCGATGATGTCTTATTACTCCCTGCCTATTCTACTGTCCTCCCAAAAGATGTCTCTCTAAAGACACGCCTGACTCGCGGCATTAACTTAAATATCCCTCTCGTTTCAGCAGCAATGGATACCGTGACTGAATCACGTATGGCAATTGCGATGTCACAAAACGGTGGTATTGGTATTTTGCACAAAAACATGGATATTGCTGCACAAGCTGCAGAAGTACGCCGTGTGAAAAAATTTGAAGCAGGTATGGTCAAAGACCCAATTACAGTGACACCAGAAACCACAGTACGTGAGTTGATTGCGATTACGCAAGCCAACAACATCAGTGGTGTGCCTGTAGTAAAAGATGGGAAAGTGGTTGGTATTGTGACAGGACGTGATACACGTTTTGAAACCAACCTTGAGCAGCCTGTAAGCAGCATTATGACGGGTCAAGACCGTTTAGTGACTGTACGTGAAGGCGAATCGAAAGAACAGATTCAGGCATTATTGCAGAAACACCGTATTGAAAAAGTATTGGTGGTTGGCGAAAACAACGAACTGAAAGGTTTAATTACGGTAACTGACTTCCGTAAAGCTGAACTTTATCCAAACAGTTGTAAAGATGACCTCGGTCGTTTACGTGTGGGTGCTGCAGTCGGTACGGGTGTAGAAACACCAAGCCGCGTAGAAGCTTTAGTGGAAGCGGGTGTTGACGTGATTGTGGTGGATACTGCACATGGTCACTCTGCAGGCGTGATTGAGCGCGTACGCTGGGTGAAACAGAACTACCCTCAAGTTCAAGTGATTGGTGGCAACATTGCAACAGGTGATGCTGCATTAGCGCTTCTGGATGCGGGTGCAGATGCGGTGAAAGTGGGTATCGGTCCTGGTTCAATTTGTACCACGCGTATTGTTGCGGGTATTGGTATGCCACAAATCTCTGCGATTGATAGCGTTGCCAATGCACTGAAAGAACAGATTCCTTTAATTGCCGACGGTGGTATTCGCTTCTCTGGCGATATGGCGAAAGCAATTGGTGCAGGTGCAAGCACGATTATGGTTGGTTCATTGCTTGCGGGTACTGAAGAAGCCCCTGGTGAAGTTGAATTCTTCCAAGGTCGTTACTACAAAGCATACCGTGGTATGGGTTCATTGGGTGCAATGGCGGGCGCGACAGGTTCTGCGGATCGCTATTTCCAAGACTCGAAAGCAGGTGCTGAGAAGTTGGTTCCAGAAGGGATTGAAGGTCGTGTACCGTATAAAGGACCTATGGGCAACATCGTCCATCAAATGATGGGTGGCTTACGTTCTTCTATGGGCTATACAGGTTCTTCAACCATTGAAGATCTACGTCAGAATGCAAAATTTGTGAAGATTACGGCAGCAGGTATGTCTGAGTCTCACGTGCATGATGTGACCATTACCAAAGAAGCGCCAAACTACCGCGTTGGTTGATTTTTAGTAAATTAGATTCAAAGAGACCGTCAACACTATGACGGTCTTTTTTGTTTTGGTGTAAAGTATTTCACTATGACAAAAGGTGGATCACAACACCTAGATATAAGAAGTGAGTAAAACATGAGTTATTTTGGCACAGATGGTATTCGAGGGAAATTTGGAGAATTACCAATTACGCCTGAATTTGCACTAAAGCTAGGATTTGCTGCAGGTAAAGTTCTAAAGAAAAATTCGCAAAAAAATAAACCGATTGTGGTCTTGGGTAAAGATACTCGTCTCTCGGGTTATATTTTAGAAGCCGCTTTACAGGCTGGATTGAATGCGGCTGGTGTCTATGTGCATTTATTGGGTCCATTGCCAACGCCTGCAATTGCGCATTTAACGCGTGCCTTACATGCTAGCTTAGGGATTGTGATTTCCGCTTCACATAATCCTTATTTTGATAACGGGATTAAATTCTTTTCGGGTGAAGGGAAAAAACTACCTGACGCATTACAAGAAGCGATTAATCAAGAATTAGAAAAAGAGTTATTGATTGAAGACACCGCTAATCTGGGTAAAAGTGTGCGGGTCAAAGATGCCAATGGGCGTTATATCGAATTCTGTAAATCGACATTCCCTTACCATTTTGATTTGTCCAATTTAAAAATTGTGGTGGACTGTGCCAATGGTGCCGCGTATAACGTTGGTCCAGCCGTATTTAAAGAGCTTGGGGCATCGGTTATTGCACTTTATAACAGACCCGATGGCTTAAATATTAATGAGCACTGTGGTTCCACTCATCCAGAAAGCCTACAAAAAGCAGTGGTTGAGCATGCTGCGGATGTGGGGATTGCCTTTGATGGTGATGCCGACCGTGTGATTATGGTCGATCGCAATGGTGAACAAATCACAGGTGACCATATTCTGTATATTTTGGCGACTCAAGCCAGTAAAAAACCAGACGGCATCGTCGGGACCGTCATGAGCAACATGGCACTGGAACTGGCACTCAAACAGGCGGAAGTGCCATTTGTGCGTGCCAAAGTGGGTGACCGTTATGTATTGCAAGCCCTTGAAGAAAACCAGTGGATCACAGGCGGTGAGCCTTCAGGTCATATTCTGACTTTGGATAAGAGCACGACAGGCGATGCCATCATTGCGGCACTCCAAGTCCTTACTGTGATGGTCGAGCAGAAAAAGGCGCTGCATGAGCTGGTTGCAGATTTTAAACTGTTCCCGCAAGTGTTGGTGAATGTGCGTTTAGAGCAGATGATCGACCCCTATGCCAACCCTGCGATGGTGGCTGAATTTGAAAAAGCTGAAGCCCAGCTGGCAGGTCGTGGACGACTGTTGATTCGTAAGTCAGGCACTGAGCCTGTGATTCGGGTCATGGTTGAAGGCGATCAACTCGAAGAAGTAACTGCATTAGCGAATCATCTCGCAGATGTGGTTCGTACCCAAGCTGCTTAAGGAAGAATGCAATGAGCGATTTAATTAAAGATTTAAGTGAATTGCGTTTAAGTTACCAAAAAGGGGAGTTGCTCGAATCCGAAGTACAGCAGCATCCGCATGAGCAATTCCTGAATTGGTTCAATATGGCATTAGAGGCGCGTTTACACGAACCATATGCGATGTATTTGGCGACGGCAAACCGTCAAGGGCGTCCGCATGTGCGTACGGTACTGTTACGTGGCGCAACCGAAGCAGGCTATGACTTTTACACCAATTACGACAGCCAAAAAGGTCTAGATTTGGTTGAGAATCCGTATGCGGAGCTGTTGTTCTACTGGCCTGAACTTGAGCGCCAAGTACGCGTCAGTGGTCGAGTGGAGAAAATTTCAGAAGACGAAGCAACCTCGTATTATCGCAAGCGTCCACGTGATAGTCAGATTGCGGCACATATCAGTACCCCGCAAAGTGGTGTGATTGCCAGTCGTGATGAACTTCAGCAACGTTTCCAGAATTTACAAGATCAGGTTGCGGAGCAAGCCGAACTGGATAAACCTGCATTCTGGGGCGGCTACCGTTTACAGCCAGATTATTATGAATTCTGGCAAGGACGTCCAAATCGTTTACATGACCGCCTGAGTTATGAAAAAATTGACGGTATATGGAAATTACAACGACTCATGCCGTAAATGACACAAATACAGATTAAGCAACGACCTTATTTAACACGCCCTGAAGATTTTCAGGGCGTGCCAGCTTTTATTGCACAAATTTTGGCGCGCCGAGGTGTGCAATCCGAACAAGAACTTGAATTCAAACTCAAGCATTTATTGGCACCGAATTTAAAAGGGCTCACACAAGCCATTGCATTGCTGGATCACGCCATTGATCAGCAGAAAAAAATAGTAATTGTTGGCGATTATGATGCCGATGGTGCCACCAGCACAGCCTTGATGATTTTGGCTTTGCAAGAGATGGGTGCAGAGGTGAATTATCTGGTGCCTGACCGCTTTAAATATGGCTATGGTTTAACCCCAGCGATTGCAGATTTGGCTTTTGCCAAGTTTCAGCCGCAAGTGCTGGTCACGGTTGATAATGGCATTTCTAGCCATGCAGGCGTGGCACAGGCACAAGCGCTAGGTATGCAGGTGGTGATCACTGATCATCACTTGACCACAAAAGAAACACCTGCTGCGGAAGCCGTGGTGAATCCGAATCAATTGGGCTGCGAGTTTCCAAGTAAAGCCTTGGCGGGTGTAGGCGTTGCATTTTATCTACTGGCGAATTTGAGTAGCCACCGTGCGCAGCAAAGTAAATCCAGTGCCAAGATGGCGCAATATTTGGATTTGGTGGCGTTGGGGACCTATGCCGACGTTGCAGCACTGGACTATAACAACCGTATTCTAGTGGATGCCGGTTTGAAACGCATCCAGCAACAGCAGTGTCGTGTCGGAATTTCAGCTTTATTGTACATTGCGGGACGTGATGCAGCACAACTTAAAGCTCAAGATCTCGGTTTTGTCTTGGGTCCGCGGATCAATGCTGCGGGACGTATGGAAACCATGGATATTGGTATCGAGTGTCTTTTGGCAGAGGATTACAGCAGTGCTTATGCGTTGGCACAGCAGTTGAATCAACTGAATGTTGAGCGTCGCCAAGTCGAAACACAAATGAAGCAGGATGCCTTAACCGCTTTGGCACAATTTAAGTTGGATGAGACGGAAACACCAGCGGCATTGATTTTATTTGAGCCACATTGGCATCAAGGCGTGATTGGCATTGTGGCGGGGCGGTTGAAGGAGCAGTTTCATCGCCCTGCCATTGTGTTTGCCGCAGATGACGATGGTGAACATATCAAAGGTTCTGCCCGATCGATAGAGGGAATTCATATTCGCGATGCGATTGAAAGCGTTGCAGAACAATCTCCGCATTTGGTCAGTCATTTTGGCGGACATGCCGCTGCGGCAGGGTTGACCATCAAGAAACAGCATTTTGAAGAATTTAAACAGCAATTTGTTCAGTTGATTCAAACGATGGATGAGGCTTTATTTCAAGCCACATTATGGACCGATGGTGTGCTTCCGACTGAAGCATTGAATTTGGATACGGTACATTTGTTACAGCATTTAAGCCCGTGGGGACAAAAATTTCCTTCTCCTGTTTTTGAAGGGCAGTTTCAGGTGCTGGATTATCGTTGGTTAAAGGAACTACACCTGAAACTTCGACTGGCCTTAGACAATGGTCAAGTGGTGGATGCCATCGCCTTTAATGCAGCAGATAAATTTAGCTTTGATCCGATGCAATCTTCTGTGCATTTGGTGTATGAGTTAGAGCAAAACAGTTTTAATGGTCAGGTCAGTTTGCAACTGAGAGTGTTGCATTTGCAATAATAAAAAAACCGCTGAATTCAGCGGTTTTTTTATGGATATCGTTTGGGTAAATTAGAAGCGGTATTTCGCTGCTACACCAAACTTGTTGTAGTCATTGTTGCCGATTTCACCAAAACCAACACTGCCTTCAAGGCTGACTTGTGGTGTAAAGAATTTACGTACATTTACACCAAATTCGTTTACATCACTCAGATCATTGCTGTAGTAGTCAGCACCGACACTGAAGCTTTTATCAATAAAGTAGTCCGCTGCAAGATTGTACTCATCTAGGTCACCAAAAGAAGCACCTGCTTCTAGGTTGATGTCTTTACCATTGCTCAGTTGAGTGACATATTTTGCACGTACTGTTGGGTCTACACCATCATCATAGTCGTCGTCATAGCCTTTTAGACCAGCCGCCACCAAGAAGCCTGGTGCAGGTAAGTAACCGACTTCAGCGCTGTAAAGCGTGGTGTCACGGTCACGACCATAACGTTGTTCTACATCTTGGCGACCAATGTTACCGCTCAAGTAGAAATCCGAGTTAGGTACGAAGAATTCAACGCCAGCACCGTAGTTATTCTCTTCGTCATCGCCGGCTTCTTTATAAGCATAGTGTGCATTGACATTGCTGGCACGGTCTAAGAACGCCGCTTCTGCTAAAGGTGCATTACGGGTTTGTACAGGGTTGAAGTAATAAGTGCCATCTACACCAAAAGAGCCGCTTGAGCTGCCGTTATCCGGATCGATTAGTCCAGCAGAAGCACCGATTTCTGCTTGGTATGCGTGTGCTGTTCCAGTCATTGCAACGACAGAGAATAGCGCTGAAGCAATTGCTAATTTTTTCATGGAAATGACCCCTCTGAAATTTGGCTAATAAATAAGTTAAATTTTTTGTTACACTTTTAGTCTAGGGGAAAACACAAAAGCGTCAACAGCTCGAAGGTTACGGAATTGTGTCGAGCGTAATATTGTGTAATTACGTTATTTTAAATATTTGATATATAAGTAATTTAATAATTGTAGTGATTTATTAAAATTGTGGATTTTCTATGAATAGCATAGTTTTTGCTGAAAAAAGCGACGAAATTGTAAGCGAAAAATAAATAAAACACGCCTTAACGACGTGTTTTATTTACATGGATAAAAGAGCGGAAAATTAGAAGCGTAATGTAGCATTCACATTAAAAGCTTGCACATCATCACCAAAACCAACAGTACCGCCAAGTGCAAAGTTTGGATTTAAGAAATATTTAGAACGTACTGAGAAGAAGTCGAGGTCTTCATCACCATCATCCTCAATGTTATAGGCTAAACCAAAGCTAAAGGCTGGATCAAAATAATAATCGGCAGCTAAGCTAATATTATCGGTATCACCCCAAGCGCCTTCCGCTTCAAAGTTAACAAATTGCCCTTGTCCTACTGGTGCAACATATTTGGCAGCCAAGGCAAAACGGTTATCATCGTTGTCTTCATCGCCTTGGTAGCCATCGATACCTGTTGCAATCAGAAGGTTCGGGAGCGGGAAATAACCGATCAAGGCGCGATAGGTGGTAGCATCATAATCTTCTTTATATTTGCGGCTGCCGAGCACAGATTGGATTGTGGTTTCATCCTCAGCTTGTCCAAACCCAACCTGACCATTTAAATAGATTTGGTTGACAAAATATTCGATGCCAGCGCCAATATGGTTGGCATTACTTTCATAAGAAATATTATTGCCTAGACCATCGGACCAAGTTTTACTGTCCCAGTAGTTATAGCGATAACTTAGCGAGGCATTGCTATGATGACCCAAGAATGCAGCTTCATTCAGCGGTGCATTTTTTGCCATGACTGGTGTGAAGTAGAAAGTCCCTTTCAGGTCAAACTGCCCTTCAGCATCCGTAATATTATCGTCACGGTCAAAATAGCTAAAGCCTGTATCTATTTGCGCATCATAGGCAAAACTTGTGGATGCCATCATAGCTAAAGCCAAACTGACGAATACGTGTTTCATGAAATAAACCCCTGAAGTGGTTGTCGTTATAAAATTGTTATGCTGTTTTAAAGTGCGGCTATTGTTGTTAAATCCAGCAGCCCCGTCAATTCCTAATTACATGTAGGGGTTAAAAATCTCGACATGCTCTGTGCTATAATTGAGGGCTATTTAAGCTAATAATTGATTTGAGAGTAGCTCCCGTGGAAATTAATCCTTATTTAAACCAATTAAAAGATTTAAACGACCGTGGTCAAACACTACGGGGGTATCTTTGACTACGATCTGAAAAAAGAACGTTTAGAAGAAGTTCTGCGTGAATTAGAAGATCCTGCGATTTGGAATGACCAGAGCCGTGCGCAGGCAATGGCCAAAGAAAAAGGCGAACTCGAAAACGTTTTAAACGTATTGGATGGTTTAGCGACTCAACTTGAAGATGCACAAGCGATGCTGGATTTGGCAGTTGAAGCCGATGACGAGAGTCTGTTGGCCGATGTGCAATCTGAATTGAGTTCTGCCGAAGAAGAACTGGCAAAACTTGAATTCCGCCGTATGTTCAGCAACCCAATGGACCCGAATCCATGTTATGTGGAAATTCAGGCAGGTTCAGGTGGTACTGAAGCACAAGACTGGGCATCCATGTTGTTGCGTATGTATATGCGCTGGATCGAACGTCACGGCTTTAAAGCCGAGCTGATGGAAGAATCTGACGGTGATGTGGCAGGGATTAAATCGGCAACTATTCGTGTTGAAGGTGAATATGCCTATGGTTGGTTGCGTACCGAATCAGGTGTACACCGTTTAGTGCGTAAATCGCCATTTGACTCGGGTAACCGTCGTCATACCTCGTTCTCTGCGGTGTTTGTCTCTCCAGAAGTTGATGACAATATTGAAATTGACATCAATCCATCGGATGTCCGTACCGATACGTATCGTGCTTCGGGTGCAGGTGGTCAGCACATTAACAAAACTGACTCTGCGGTACGTTTAACCCATGCGCCGACAGGTATTGTGGTGGCGTGTCAGAACCAGCGTTCACAACACGCCAACCGTGATCATGCATGGAAACAGTTACGTGCCAAGTTGTATGAGCTGGAAATGAGCAAACGTAACGAAGCTGCGCAAGCACTAGAAGACTCGAAGTCGGATATTGGTTGGGGCAGCCAGATTCGTTCCTACGTTTTGGATGACTCACGTATTAAAGACTTACGTACTGGTGTTGAAAATTCGAATACGGGTGCAGTATTGGATGGTGATCTGGATAAATTTATTGAGGCGAGCTTAAAGCAAGGCTTATAAGTTAAGTATCATCAGTAACTTAGCCAAGTTTGATGCAGTTTTTTACAATATATCTAAAATATTCGATATAAAAATCGAAAAAATGCGATATATTAAAGAAAAGCTGAATCAAGCTTGTGCCTGATTGAACATGTCTGGACTATGGATATTGATTTAATTTTTAAAGCATTGGCGAATCCGACCCGCCGTCAAATTCTGGAATGGTTAAAACATCCTGAACAGTTTTTATCGGCTGAAGAATGTGGTGGCTTTAGACGTGGCGTATGTGCTGGGCACATTGAACGTTTGGGTAAAGTCTCGCAATCGACCATGTCGAATCATCTTTCGGTGCTCCAACAGGCAGGTTTAATTCAAGTCGAAAAATACGGACAGTGGTCTTATTTTTCCCGTAACGAAGCCTTGATTCAGCAATATATCGATCATTTAAAACATTCACTTTAAGTTTGAGTGAATATTGAGGCGACTATGGCTGAGTTAAGCACCCCTTTGCGTTTGGGCAATTTAGAATTAAAAAACCGTGTCATCATGGCACCTTTAACCCGCAGCCGTGCGACCGTTGACCGTGTACCAACGGCAATGATGGCAGAGTATTACGCACAGCGTGCCAGCAGTGGTTTAATTATTTCTGAAGCGACAGTGATTTCCGAAGAAGCCAATGGTTATTTAAATACCCCTGGGCTGTTTAATGACGCGCAGGTTGAAGGCTGGAAACAGGTCACTCAAGCGGTACATGCGCAAGATGGCTTAATTGTGGCGCAGTTGTGGCATGTGGGTCGTGTTTCACATCCCGATTTACTCAATGGTGAAACGCCTGTTTCAGCCAGTAATGTACAGCAAAAAGGCTATGTCAGCCTATTGCGTCCAAAACGTGAATATGTAGTTCCTCGTCCATTAGCAATCGCAGAAATTCAAAGCATTATTGAACAATATAAACAAGCGGCAATTCGTGCCAAAGCAGCAGGATTTGATGGAGTTGAATTGCATGCAGCCAATGGTTATTTGATTGACCAGTTCCTGCAAAGTTCAACCAACTTACGTGATGACCAATATGGCGGTAGCGTAGAAAATCGTGCGCGCTTGTTGTTAGAGGTGGTGGATGCGCTGATTGACGTATGGGGCGCAGGTCGTGTGGGGGTACACTTGGCACCACGTGGCGATGAGCATGACATGGGCGATGAGAATCCACGTGAAACATTCGGTTATGCCCTCGAAGAATTAGGAAAACGTCAAATTGCCTTTTTCTTTACCCGCGAATATTTGGCAGATGACAGCATCAGTACCTATATGAAACAGCGTTCGGGTGGTGTGCCATATATTGCCAATATGCGTTTAAGCCGTGAAGATGCCGTCGATTTATTGGCGACAGGTCAGGCGGATGCGGTATCTTTCGGGAAAGCTTATATTGCCAACCCAGACTTGTACGAACGTTTAGTCCAAGATGCGCCGTTGAATGAACTCAAACTGGAAACCATGATTGGAACAGATGTGGCCGCTGGCTATATTGATTATCCAAGCTTGGCGGAAATGGAAACCGCGGCGGTTTAAATTGCTTTTCCGCTAAATTCACGACAAGATAACAGCGCGATTTATCCAATGTGGTAAATTGCGCTGTTTTATTTTAAATCGTTTTGTTGGAGCACGTATTTGGCTACTCCTTTTTGGTATAACGCAGCACTCGCAATCATTAAACCGCTGTATCAATGGCGAATAAAAAAACGTGCGCAAGATGTCGCAGCTTACCAACAAGAATGTCTGGAACGTTTTGGTCCATTTCAATCCCCTAAAAATTTAAACACCATTTGGTTTCATGCGGTTTCTGTCGGTGAAACCAATGCAGCACAGCCACTGATTGAGCATTATTTAAAACTCGGGCACTTTGTCTTGGTAACCAATACCACCAAAACAGGGCAGGCACGCGCCAAGTCTTTATTTAATAAAGCCCCATATCAAGCCTTGTTTCAAGCGGTGTATTTACCTGCCGATCAAAAGAGGCTGGTGCAGGCGTTTTTCCAAAAATATCAACCGAAGATTTTGATTTTAGTCGAAACCGAATTATGGCCGAATCTGCTGGATCAGGCACAGGCATTCAAGGTGCCCACGATTTTGGTCAATGCCCGCCTTTCGGCAAAATCGGCACAGGGTTATGCCAAAGTGTCGGGTTTAACCCAAGCCATGCTCAAGGGGTTGAATCAGTTACTGGCACAGGATGCGGGAACTGCAGAGCGCTTTATCCAGCTCGGTGCGGCTCCGTCAGTGACGCAGGTGGTGGGCAGTATCAAGTTTGATATTCATGCTCCAGAGCAATTTGTGCAACAGGCCATACAGCTCAAACACGACTGGCGGTTGGCAAGTCGGAAAATTATCACCATTGCCAGCACGCATGCGCCTGAAGAGCAAAAATTACTGAGCGCTTTACAGCCGTATTTACAGCAGCATCCGGAATTGCTGTGTATTGTGGTACCACGTCATCCAGAGCGTTTTGATGAAGTCTATCAAATCGCACAAAATCTGAATTTACAGACCAGCAGGCGTAGTCAGCAGCAACCTATACAGGCAGACACCCAAGTTTTTTTGGCGGATAGTATGGGCGAATTGTGGTTATGGTATGCCTTAAGTCAGGTTTGTTTTGTTGGTGGCTCATTGAATGAACCGGGTGGTGGTCATAATATTTTAGAGCCGATTGCGTTAAATGTGCCGACCATCTTGGGTAAAAACTATTTCAATTTCCAAACCATTGTCGATGAATTTGTCCAAGCCGATGCCGTTAAAGTGGTCGACACTGCGGAGCAGGCCGCAACCATACTGATGCAGTTACTGGAAAATACTGAACAAGCGCAACAGTTGAATCTTGCAGCGCAAAAAATTATGCAACTGAATCAAGGCTCATTACAGAAGCACATTCAAGCCATTGATGGTTATTTATAAGTCCCGGAAATTTGAATGCGTTTGTCACAACCGCAAATATTGTCAATTCAGCCGATGCTTTCGCGTAGGTGATTCCTACTTTTCAGAGATGAAAAGTAACAAAAATCTTTTGCGGTGCTGAAGGTACGTCCTGTACCTCAGCACTGCGAGCGACATCCCTGTCGCCCATCTGCGATGGCATGTGTTGATTGAGCCTTTACTGATTGGATTTGTTTTCTTTATTATGAATATCGTTCTTTTAGACCCACGCCAAACTGAATCCAATGTGTGGTCCATTACTTCTAGTCGCCAGCTTGAGCATTTGCAGACTCATGTCAATGTACAGGTGGGAGATCGTTTAAAAGTCGGGATCAGAACGGGAAAACGGTATATAACGGAAGTCTTGGCAGTGAGTGAGCGTGCCATCCAGCTACGACCTGTTCAGGAAGAAGTGCTCCCTGCCAAATTACCCGTAACGTTAATTGTGGCAATGCCACGTCCTAAAGTATTGCGTCGTTTAATCATGGACAGCGTAACCATGGGCGTGGAAAAAATTGTGTTGCTGCATAGTTATCGGGTGGATAAAAGCTATTGGCAAACGCCTTTTTTACAGCAAATTGACCAGTACGTGACTTTAGGCTTGGAGCAGGCAGGGGATACCATTGCCCCGAACATTGAAATCTATAAACGCTTTAAACCTTTTGTTGAAGATGTGCTGCCCACGTGGATTACGCCTGAAAAGCCGGCTTATGTGGCACATCCCTATGCTGAAATAAATATGCCGCATGCCATAAAGCATGGCTGTACCTTGCTGATTGGACCTGAAGGTGGCTTTATTCCTTATGAGGTTGATCTGCTCGAAAAAAACGGCTGCCAAGCAGTGAGCTTAGGCAACCGTATTTTAAGAACGGAAACGGCAATTTCCTATGTCTTAGGACGTCTGTTTGCCTGAGTTTTCAGGCATCATGTAGGGTAAGTTCTGGTCACGATGCACTTTCACTTCCTGTACAGGATAAGGAATGTTGATGTCGTGCTCGTTAAAGGCCTGTTTCACCTCGGCCTGAATTTCACTGACTGATGCTGCAATATTGGTTTCAGTGGTATCAATCCACCAACGCACAGTCAGATTGACCGAGAAATCCGCTAAGGCAGTAACATTCACGGTGAACCCCGGCTGACTCAGTACATTGCGATTTTTATCTAAAATTGCGTTAATAATGTTTTTGGCTTTCTGTTCGTCATCATCATAGCCAATGCCGACAATAAATTCACAACGACGACGTTGATAGGCGGTATTGACTGTGACTGGGCTGGTATATACGGTGGCATTCGGAATTACGATGCGACGACCATCATAAGAACGTAAGAAAGTCGCACGAATTTGAATGTCTTCGACCGTACCTTCCATATTATTCACAATAATGTCATCGCCAATGCGGAATGGTTCACCCAGTAAAATCAGGATGCCAGACAGCATATTCTGGAAAATGTCTTTGAAAGCAAAACCAATCGCCACCGAACCAATCCCTAAGGCACTCATCAGTTGTCCAGGGGTAAAGCCAGGAATGGCAATCACCATCGCGATCAGGAAACCAAAGAAAATAATGACGCTGGTGCCGACACGATTCAGGACCAAGACCAGATTTTGACGGGTATAAGAACGGTTTTCTAAAGTCCTACTAATGAAAAACTTAAAGACTTTGGACAGTAACCAGAAAATGACCAGAACAATCAGTGCGATACAGAAATAAGGCACGCGCTCCCAAAAACTGTCCATGATTTTATCGATGGTGGTATACGCATCATTATACTTTGAGGTATGCGCAATGACGGTTGCACCAGCCTCATGTATCATTTGTGAAGTGCCCTGAGCGACGTCACTCAGGTTATTTGTTTGTTCTGCCACAGGAGATCCGAAACGATTTAAATTTGCCGCTATTTTGCCTGAAAAGCAGCGGAAAGATAACTCAATGCAACCGAAGTTATACAGCTTAAACGTGATGATGAAGAAGCAGCTTAGAAATATTCAGTGCCTTTTTGAAGCACTTCTTGCGGTGTTTCCAGCTCGCCTGCGCCCATCATATAAGAAATGAGGCTGCCTGAAGCAATAAAACTGAGCACGAATAAAATAATCATCAACCATGCCAGAATCTTTTCCCACACAGGCGTTGCGCGTGGCGCACCATATTGATTCAAGCCCGTCGTACCTGATGCCAATAAAATATAGATGGCCATCAAGAAATTGATTAAGGGAATAAACAGTAACAGCAACAACCAACCTGATTTATTCAAATCATGCAGGCGGCGGATCACAATCACGAAACTGAAATAAAAATACAGCAGGAAAATGACCCAAAAGCCTAGTCCAGCCAAACTTAAAAAGGTTTGCAACAGATTGCTTTCCAGTGAATAGGTACTGAAGTTAAAGATCCCTAAAAAAAGACTTAACGCCAGTGTGGCAAAAAAGGTGATCAGATTGAGAAAGCCGCTCCATGCAATCAGGCTCAGTCGCCCAAAACGTCCTTGTGCAGACAAGGGATTATCATTTTGGGGTGCTACATTACGCGAGAAAAATGGGGAGGTTTGCGGAGTGCTCATACGCTGTTCCAGTGTGGATTCGGTAATGAAATGTTGCATTTTGCAAAAGCATGCATGCGGCAATTCAGGAAAATTATAAGATGATTTCAAACATGTAGACACTGATTCATCGAAAGTTTTTTAGAGGTCGGATTTCATCTTGATGATTTAAGTTGTATAAATAATATACGACCAAAGCATGATTGTAGTGTCTAAAACATCGCCGTAATACTGCTTCAATGCAGCAATAAAAAATCAATAACGTGGCATGGCATCTCGAGATGAGATGAAGAAGATCAAGGAAGTATGAATATGAAAGAAGTCTATCCTGTTCCAGAAGAATTTAAAAAAACTGCACGTACCAATGAAGCTGAATATTTTGAACGTTATCAAGAATCGATAGAGCATCCTGAAGCGTACTGGGCTGATCAGGCGCATAAACTGGAGTGGATTACGCCATTTACCCAAGTCAAAAATACCAGTTTTGATAAAGAAAATTTTAAAATTGAATGGTTTGCAGATGGTGAATTGAATGTCTGTGCTAACTGTTTGGACCGTCATTTAAAAGAGCATCCCTATAAGCCTGCGATTATTTGGGAGGGGGATCATCCTTCACGGCACAAAATTATTTCCTATGTGGAATTGCATGATGAGGTTTGCCGTTTTGCCAATGTCTTGAAAAAAAATGGAGTCAAAAAAGGCGATCGTGTGGTGCTGTATATGCCTATGGTCTCTGAAGCTGCGATTTCGATGCTGGCTTGTGCGCGGATTGGTGCTGTGCATTGTGTGGTGTTTGGCGGCTTCTCCCCAGACTCCTTGGCCAGTCGTATTGAAGATAGTCAGGCCAAAGTGGTGATTACCGCAGACTCAGGGATGCGCGGTGGTAAACCGATTTTACTCAAAGCCAATGTCGATGCAGCTTTAACTTTACCGGGCACGGACTCAGTACAAAATGTGATTGTGGTACATCGCACAGGCAACCC
Organism: Acinetobacter kanungonis; assembly: GCF_009939195.1. GTDB lineage: Bacteria > Pseudomonadota > Gammaproteobacteria > Pseudomonadales > Moraxellaceae > Acinetobacter > Acinetobacter kanungonis. The sequence continues at coordinate 123,935 of NZ_JAACKC010000002.1, forward strand.
GATTGAAATGCAACCGCAGCGAGATTTGTGGTATCACATGGAAATTATGTCGGTGAATGACATATGCCGGCCTGAACCGATGAAAGCCGAAGATCCTTTATTTATTCTGTATACCTCGGGGTCCACAGGCAAGCCGAAGGGTGTGTTGCATACCACGGGCGGTTATTTAACTTATGTGAATAGTACTTTCCGTGAAGTTTTTGATTTAAAACAAGATGATATTTTCTGGTGTACCGCCGATGTGGGCTGGATTACGGGACATTCCTATGTGATTTATGGACCACTTTCCAATGGCGCCACCACGGTAATTTTCGAGGGTGTACCGCAATATCCAAGTTGGGCACGGACGGGACATATCGTCGACAAGCACAATGTCACCATTTTATATACCGCACCAACTGCCATTCGTTCCATGATGCGTGAAGGCGATGCTTTCGTACGCGAAAGTGATCGCAGCAGTTTACGCTTGTTGGGTTCAGTGGGTGAACCCATTAACCCTGAGGCATGGAACTGGTATTACACCGTGGTTGGAGAAGGTCGCTGCCCGATTGTGGATACGTGGTGGCAGACGGAAACAGGCGGGATTCTTATTTCTCCTTTACCGGGGGCAACCGATTTAAAACCGGGTTCAGCAACCCGTCCTTTGTTCGGGATACAACCCGCTCTGGTTGATGCCGAGGGTAAAGAGCTGGAAGGCGAAGCTGAAGGTAATCTGATTATCAAGGATTCTTGGCCGGGGCAGATGCGCACCATTTGGGGAGATCCTGCCCGCTTTATTGAGGCCTATTTCTCGACTTATCCGGGCAGTTATTTTACAGGGGATGGAGCGCGACGAGACAAAGATGGCTATTACTGGATTACGGGGCGGGTGGATGATGTGCTAAATGTCGCAGGGCATCGTTTGGGTACGGCTGAAATTGAAAGTGCTTTGGTTGCACATGAAGCCGTAGCGGAAGCTGCCGTGGTGGGTATGCCGCATGAGATTAAAGGACAGGGCATTTGTACTTTTGTGACCTTACAAGCGGATGTTGCTGAATCTGAAGAACTTAGAGCTGAACTGGTGGCGTGGGTTCGCAAAGTTTTAGGCCCTGTCGCGACACCCGATGCCCTCTATTGGGCGCCAGCCTTGCCGAAAACCCGTTCGGGTAAAATCATGCGCCGTATTTTAAGAAAAATTGCGGCAAACGAACTGGATAGTTTGGGGGATACTTCAACTTTGGCCGATCCGCAGGTGGTCGATGTGCTGATTGCGAATGTTTATCCCAAGTAATTTGATGTAAAACAATAAAACCCATGCCTTAACTAAAGACATGGGTTTTTTATTAAGTAGGGTTCACGAACTTAGTTTTTATGTTTAGAGAACTTATAGCCCTGATCACAAAATGCAGTGAGTACAACAAAGATCCCTGCTGCGACCAAAATCATGATCACGCCAGTCGTAGAGTGGGTCGGTGAAGCCGCAACCAGTGACAGTGCGCCTAAAGGAGCCAAACCGCCCGCGATTGCCGTACCAATTTCACGCCCTGTGCTCACCCCAGTAGAACGGTTTTCTACCGCAAACTGACGGCTGAGGAAAGAGCCCTGTGGTGCAAACATCATTGGCGCAAGAATCCCTGTGCCAATCGCTAAAGCGATGTAGATTGAAGTGCTCTCACCTGTTTCCAGTAACTTCATAAATGGATAAGCAAATAGGATCGAAAGGATACCACCCAAAATCAGTACATTTTTACTGTTCCATTTGTCACATAACCAGCCGAAGAACGGTACGGTGAAGATGGCAACCAAACTGGCAATGGTTACCGATAATGACGTGACATGTGCGGTTACACCTTGGAACTGCGTTAAATATGCCAAAGAGAAGGTTTTGAAGATATAACTCAAGGCGTTGTAACCAATCGCAATCAGGAACACCACGCTTAAACCTTTCATATTGGTTTTCAGGATCTGCTTGAACGGGTTTTCCTTGGATTTTTCGACATGTGCCTCAGCATAATCTGGGGTTTCAGGTAAGCTTTTACGCACCCATAAACCAATAATCACCAGCACAAAACTGAGAATAAACGGAATACGCCAGCCACCATTAATCAAGAATTCATCGCCATTGAGCGTTAGCAAGAACACGGTTAATGAAGACAGTAATAGACCCAAATTCAGACCCAACGCAGGCCATGCGCCTTGGCTACCGCGTTTATCTTCAGAGGCATGTTCATACGAGGTAATGGCTGCACCCGCAAATTCAGCCCCTGCACCAAGACCCTGAATAATACGGAAGGTCACCAACAACACCGCTGCCCAGATACCGATGGATTCATAGGTAGGAATCAGCCCAATCGCCGTGGTACAAAGTCCCATCAACAAGAAGGTGACAAACAGCATCTTCTTACGACCATATTTATCGCCAAAATAGCCAAAGAACAGTCCGCCTAATGGGCGGGCAATAAAGCCAATGGCAAATGTTGCAAAGGCTTTCAGGCTGGCACTGCCGGGGTCCGAAGTATCGAAGAACACTTTAGCAAACACGATAGACGCCATGGTGGCATACAGGTAGAAGTCATACCATTCCAGCATCGAGCCAACAATGGTCGCGGTGGCCACCTTTTTCAGGCGCTTCTTTTTTTCCAATTCTGTTTCTTGAGTATTGCTCATTTGATATTCCTTTATAAGCGTCGGGTAGGATTAGTGGTGAGACATGACTTCGCGCACAATATATTCGGCAATCGCTAAAGAAGAGGTCGCGCCAGGGGATGGGGCGTTGCGTATGTGCGTGATATTGCCTTGTTTGCGAATGACAAAGTCATCGACCAGTGAGCCATCAGCCTCCATGGCTTGAGCTCGAATGCCGCGTGTCGCAGGTTCTACAGAGACATCTGCCAGAGAAGGCACGTATTTGGCGGCTTCTGCGACAAAATTGGTTTGACTGAGTACCGTTCTTAACTCGCGTACCGCAGCAGGCATGTTTTTAGAGGAAAATTTCCAAAAGCCTTTGTAGGTGAGAAAATCATAAATATCGGACAGATTGAATTTATTGCCGGTATAGTTTTCACGACCAAAAGAAATAAAGGCATTCGGTCCAATGGTCATCTGACCATCAATCCGTTTGGTAAAATGCACACCCAAAAATGGATATTTCGGATCGGGTACAGGATAAATCAGCCCTTTGACATGATTTTTGAATTGCTCATCAATCACATAATATTGACCAAAGAACGGCACAATTTTCGGTGTGGCAATATCGCCTGAGTTGCTGGCAAGTCGGTCGGACTGTAAACCTGCACAGGTCACCACATAGTCAAACTGGGCAGGATAGACATCGTAATCGGCAAAATGCACCGTGACTTTATTGTTTTTCTCGGTCAAATTAACGACTTTACGGCCCAGCACCAAGGTGCCATTTTTCTGTTTAATTTCTTCGGCAATTTTTTTGGCAATCGCCCCATAGCTAACAATCGCGGTACGCGGGGAATACAGGGCTTTGGTGCCAATACAGTTCGGCTCAACCTCTTGAATTTCATCGGCTTGTAAAATGCGTACATCAGGCACTTGGTTGGCGAGCGATTTTTTATAGATCGCATCGAGACGACCTTCTTCATCTTTGGACAGCGCCACCACAACTTTGCCACATTCATCATATGGAATTTGGTTTTCGGTACAGTAATGTTGCACCAAGGTCGCACCACGACGGCACAAGCGCGCTTTTAAGCCCCCTGGTTCATAGTACAGTCCTGCATGTACCACACCTGAATTATGGCTAGATTGATGCATGGCAACATCAGTTTCTTTTTCAAACACCGTGACACGGGCATCTGGGTAGTCCAGCAGCAGCTGGCGGGCAACAGCCAATCCATTGATTCCCCCTCCGATGATGGCATAATGTTTATTCAGCATATTGATTCCCTTTGTTAAACCTCATGAAACTGATCCAAAAACCAAAAACATTAACTGAAGAAGCTTTTGAAATTTTGCAGGATGCAATTATCAATAATCACTTGCAGTTCAATGTCTTGTACTCAGCAACAGAATTGGGTCAGATGCTTGGCGGCATTTCACGCACACCCGTACGCGAAGCAGCTCAAATGCTTGAAAAGATTGGCATTGTGAAAATTGAGAAAAATAAAGGGATACGTATTATTCCGACAACATTCACAACAATGATTGAATCCTTTCAAATCCGATTGATGCTGGAAGTTCCTCTGGTGCATCGTGCGACCGAGGTCAGAACAGAACAAGATATTGAACATCTGAATGCTATTTTTGAGGAGTTCAAATTAAGAGCGGCCTCAAACGACATTACAGGTACTTTAAAAGCCGACCGTGACTACCATTTGGCGTTGTTACAGATCGTGGGAAATCAGAAAGCGATTGATATTATTAGCAATACGCGCAACCAAGTGTTAATCGCAGGGTCTGCAACAATTCCTCACTCCCGAAATTGTATGCAGACCTTCGAAGACCATTTGAAGTTGCATCACGCATTTGTAAGTGGAGATGCTCAACAAGCCGCTGACTTGATGAAAGCCCACATAATCAATACCGCAACGCTACTGATTAACCAAGAATCAACGACACGTGAAAATTGGTCAGATTACAGTACCAATGACTATCTCAACTGGATCTGAAACGAATGCTAGCATGTTGCATGCAACATGTAAAATCTCTAAATCGCATCAAGGGCTGAAGTTTATACGACTTTAGTCGTAGTTTTTGCGTGATTGAAGCGTTGTTTTTGTCGGTGAGAGCAGGAAAATGCGCATGGGTATGCGTGTTTTTTGCCTCGATTTTTTATGATTTAAATGAAAGCCTGAAATTGGAATAAGACGCTTGACGCCTCAGATTGAATTCTGTAGATTTTCTTTTTGTGAGGATCTTTTCAAATGATTTTTCAATCGATTTTGACACAATTCCAAACACTCCCTTCAGGCACAGATGCCTTCAAACAACTTAAACAGCGCTGTGAGCAGCAAATTCCGCTTGCCACAGAGTCTTCAGAACAAGCAGCTTTATATTTAATTTACGGTTTTGCCAAAAATTACGTTTTACTCTACGAAGATCAAGCCGTCACGCCTGAGTTTGCCCAAACTGCCAAACAGCAGTTATTAGGCTATATGTCTCAACTGGATGGGGCAATTCAAACAGGTCAGAAAGCCGATATTCTCGACAGTTTGAATCAGGTGACTGCCGATTATATGCAAAGTTCGAGAGTGTTCTAGACCGCTTGAAATGGCTCGGTAATTCAGCGCACGTAACACGGTTGGCTTATTCTTTTTTATAAAAAAATCCCCTAAGCCGAGTCTTAGGGGAAGTTTGGAGTTGCCATTTTCTTATTGTTATTGGTTCATGTATTCGTCTAGCTGAGTTGCTCGTCAAACCCCTAAGCAGACTTGGCAGGCACAGCGAGCTGTGCTTCGAGTTCACGAACCAAAGGCAATACCTTTGCACCAAAGTATTCGACTTCTTCAATAAAATGTAAGAAGCCTGACAAAATCAAATCTACCCCGACCTGTTTTAATTCGACAATCCGCTGTGCAATTTGTGCTGGTGTGCCAATCAAGTTGGTTTTGAAGCCATCGTTATATTGCACCAAATCTTCGAAACTGGATTTTGCCCAATTGCCTTCACCTTCAACCGTTGCAGCTCCTGCTTCACGGGTGGCATCGCCAAAAGCCTGTACCGCAGGAATATTGGCCTTGGCAATAATCTCTTCTAAGACCGCTTGGGCTTCTTGTTCTGTATCACGAGCAATAATAAAGGCATTGACCCCAATTTTGACCTGATGACCATTTAACTTGGCTTTTTCACGAATATCCTCAATTTGTTTCTTTAACTCCTCAGGAGTATTGCCATTGGTGAAATACCAGTCCGACACTTGGGAGGCCATGTCACGTGCCGCTCGGGAACTGCCACCTTGAAAGATCTCGAGATGTGGCTTCTGCACGGGTTTGGGCTTGAGGGTATAGTCATTGAACTGGTAATAATCGCCCTGAAAGCTAAAATGGTCTTGTGTCCAGATGCCTTTCAGGCTTCGAATAAATTCCTCTGAACGTGCATAACGCTGATCATGCTCAGGCCATTCCTCTCCAATGGCATCAAACTCTCCTCTAAACCAGCCACTCACCACATTAATGGCAATCCGACCTTGTGAGAGATGGTCAATGGTCGCCAATTGTTTGGCGGCTAGAGCAGGTTTCCAAGGACCTGGCAAAATGGCGGCAATCACTTTGAGCTTTTCTGTTTTCGCCAATAACCCGTGACTAAAACTCACCGATTCATGTTGATTTTCAGCGCCATAACCCGCAGTAAAGCGAATTTGAGTCAGTGCATAAGCAAAGCCATTTTGTTCCGCAGTTTGCGCCAAACGGACATTGTAGTCATAGCTCCAGTCGGTGCGTTGTTCAATGTCACTGACCACTAAGCCACCGCTGACGTTCGGTACCCAATAGGCAAATAAAATATCATTTGCTTGTGTCATGCCGAGATCCTCAGAAAGAATTTAAGAGTTAAGCCACATGGCTTTGTGGCATTTTCTTGGCATGCAAGCGTGACTCTGCTGCATCCAAGTTGGGTACGGCTGCTGAAGGCAGAACTTCGTCTTGTTCAATTTGTTTGTTAATCCCCAGCGTTTGATTGGCATGTTGAGATTTTTCTTTCACCACATCGGCACGCTGACCTTTGGCTGGTGCCCATTCCAAAATTGGCAAGGCGCGTGCAACAGCTAAAGTAATGCGGTCACGTAGCAGTTCACTGTGAATGCTATATTCAGGGGTGAAGTCACGGTCTGTGGCATACACACCAATCGGTAAAGTCTGTGCTTGGAAGAAACTGAACAGCGGACGCAATTGATGTTCTAGCACGAGGGCATGACGGTCACTCCCCCCTGATGCCGCCAGTAATACAGGCACATCCACCAGTGCAGTCTGTTCGACAAAATCAAAGAAATGTTTAAATAACCCTGTAAATGACGCACGATAAACAGGGGTTCCCACAATTAGGGCATCCGCAGCTTCAACAGCAGCCAAATCATCCTGAATGCGTTGCGGCAATTGATGGCGATAAATAGCGCCCCCCAGTAAATGTCCGATTTCGCTGAATTTAATAAAATGTACGTTGATTGGAGTGGCATCACCCAATTCATTCAGAATTTCTTGCACTAAGGCTTCGGTTTTAGACGGAGTGTTTAAACCGCCTGATACAGCGACAATATTCAGCGGTTTTTGTTGATGAGAAAATGACATAGCAATGAGCCTATAAGCAGTCTTGGAATGTTTGCTATTTATCATCAAGCGTGAAGGCACTGTAAAATAAGGAAAAGCAGATTGATTATCTGTTTTTAAGATATGCCTGAATTTTTCAGAGCATGCAGCATAAGGGCGTTTTAATCCTTTGAATTATCAACTTATATTGTATTTGCATAAGTTTTTTATGCCTTTGCATTCAATTTATAAAAAATACAGATTTGTATTTCATCTTTTTGCAAAATTCGGGGCTTAAGATTTGCTCTATTTTTTGTTGTTATTTCAAAAATAGTTAATATTTGCATATCCTTAAGGGGGCATGTATGGTTAGAATAAGAATTACTCTGCACTAGATCTCTTACGCTGCTTATGAATATTTTAATCGTTGATGATCATCCGTTGTTTCGTCATGCTTTGATTCAGGCCGTTCGCTATAGCTTACCGCAAGCTCAAATTAGTGAGACCGCAGCAGTAAATGAATTTTATGAACGTTTAGAAAAAGGTCCTGAACCTGATTTGGTGTTGCTGGATTTAAACCTTCCTGGCGCTTCAGGTTTTTCCGCTTTGGTTCATGTCCGTGCACAATACCCATCGCTGCCAATCATTGTGGTTTCGGCGCATGAAGAAGTATCGATTATGCAACGTGCCATCGCGCATGGCGCAATGGGTTATATTCCAAAGTCAGCGCATCCAAGTCATATTGGTGAAGCCATTCGTCAAGTGCTGGAAGGTGAAATCTGGTTACCCCCAAATTTACCGACAAATGTTGGCTTTGACCCACGTGCGGCAGATGAAACCGAATTGGCAGAACGTATTCAATCTTTGACCCCGCAGCAATTCCGCGTGTTAATGATGGTGGCGGAAGGCCTGCTGAATAAACAAATTGCCTATGAGCTGGATGTTTCTGAAGCGACTATTAAGGCGCATGTCACCGCCATTTTCCGCAAATTGGGTGTACAAAACCGTACTCAAGCGGTACTGGCGATTAATGCCTTGAATATTGATGAAAAGAAAATGTAATTTCTTCGTTGGATAAAAAATAAAGACCCGCATGAGGTCTTTATTTTTGTCTCAAGAAAAGTGAATTAAGCCAAGCAGTCCTGTTTGTGCATGGTGTTGTCGCAATACAGTGGGTTCAGCGCACACTCGAGTTCGTCAATCTGTTCTTGGGTAATCAAGCCTTTAGATTTCAAGTATTCCGCAACACGGTCATCGCGGAGGCTGAGAAATGCAGCATCGTATACGCCTAATTGAACAAACAAGGCAGCCGTTTCCAAACTGTTAAAGCGGTCGAGATAGATTTGATTGTCATACATCAGGAAGATGTGATCGTAATCATCATTCACGTCGACCATGAGGCGATGGGCAAGTTCAATTGGTGAGGTTTTAATAAACAGCAGATCGGACAGTTCATCAAACTGGGTGGTATCCAATTGGTCTGCATTGGTTTTGACTTTCCCTAGCCATGCTTTAAATACCAACACGGCACCGCCACGCAGTAGCATGCTCCAAATTTGATGACGTACCGCAGGATTTAAACTCCGCGTTTCAGCCTGTAATACTTGCAGCAATTTTTCTTCTTGCTGTGTCAATTTTTCAAATAGCCCAAGTCCTTGCGGTTTGTATTCTGCAGGGGTAAAAACATCAAAATTCAGTTCATCAAAAACTTGCAGTGCCAGTGGTACAGCACTTTGATACAGGGTGTTGAGTGCTTCAACATGGGTTGGGCTAATTTTGCTTTGTTCGAAAATTTGGTTCCAGTCAATATCGGGCAATAAAGCATTTACACCGTACAGGCGGTGAAATTGTTGTGCCTGATGTAAATCATGTGGAACCATGTCAGAAATGTTCATTATAATCTCCTAAAGCTTGTGCAATGTGGGCGAGCATTGACAATAGAGCATTGGTCTTTTGAATGTTATTTGCTCGGGGATATCCCCATTTATGGAAGCTCTGTACTGGAAAAAGTATACGACTAAAGTTGTAGGTGATATTGATTTCGTTATAAACATCAATGAAATGATTGGCTTGAGATTTTGTAACTAAGTGTACAACTGTGCATTAATGTAACCTGAACGAATCTGCCATAGCCAAAAAACCAAATTGAGCGAATGACTCCCTAATTTTTTATAATCTGAGATTTTTCAGTATTTTATTTTTGGAATATTTTTTGAAGTTTATCCTGCTTTGCATTTTTTGCCGTTGTGAGCAGCCTGATTCGACACTTTTCATCCAAACTGTGTACCCATAAGCGTAGGCACACAGCTGGATCAGACTGAACCTCGAGTTAGTCGGTGGAAATTTTCAGACCTGATAACCACGATCTTAAGGATGCAGGTTTCAATGGTTTCCTCAACAAGACAATATTTAGCTCCTTGAGCGTCTGCGGCAATTCGGGGTCAGAATCTGCGGTGATGAGTGCCACAGGGACTTTGTCCTGACGGTTTTGCAGAATAAAGTCCAAGCCCATTTTATCGTCATTCAAATGTTGATCGACCAACCAGACCTGAATGTTTTCCTGATGGATCAACTCCAGTGCCTGTTCAGGTTCTGTTGCCTTAAACACCTGATAGCCCCATTTGGTCAGCAGGGTACTCATGCCTTCCAAAATGGTTTCGTCATTGTCCAAACATAAAATCTTGTAGGCTTTGGTTTTCAGTGGCACGGCTTGCACAGGTGTCGCAATCACTTTTGGCGCGGCAACCACAGGCACTTCAATCATGAAGCAGGAACCTTTGCCCAGTTCGGAATAGACATGCACAGGATAGTCTAGTAGGCCTGTCATGCGTTGCACAATCGCCAGCCCCAGTCCCAAACCTTGTTCACCCCAAGGAGAGGTATGTCCACAACGTTCGAACTCTTGGAACAGTTTAATGCGTTGCTCTTCGGCAATGCCCGGACCTGTATCCCACACGCCAATACGAATATGCTGTGGGCGTTCTGATGCACGTAGTACGCCGACAATGACCCGTCCTTTAGCGGTATAACGCAGTGCATTACTGACAAAGTTTTGAATAATGCGACGAATCCACTGTGGATCAGTATCAATCCAGAACTGTGCATCATGCACATGCAGTTGAATGCCGCGTTGTGCAGCAATCGATTTGAACTGCAATTCCAAGTCACTGAGCAGGTCATGCAGTGGGTAGGCTTGGCGTTTCGGTTGAATGGTACCGCCTTCTAGACGGGCAATATCCAGCAGGGCAGAGAGCATGCTTTCTGCACCGTGCAAGGCACGGTCTAATTGCTGTAGGGTTTTACGGTCTTCATCCGATTGAACACTTTGCTCCAAGGCAGTACTGAACAGACGTGCTGCATGCATCGGTTGTAAGAGGTCATGGCTGGCCGCAGCAATAAAGCGGCTTTTCGACATGTTGGCTTTATCGGCTTGTTCACGTGCCAATTGTTGTTCGGTCAGTGCATCGGCAAGCTGCTGGGTACGATCTTGTACCCGCGCTTCCAGCACAGCTTCGTTTTCACGGAATGCGGTAATATCGGCAAAGGTCGTCACGAAACCACCACCTTCAATTGGATTACCGCGCATTTGAATCACGCGACCATCTTTACGAATGCGTTCAAATTCATGCGCACTGCCGACTTTCATCCAGTGAATTCGTTTACGTACATGTTCTTCTACCGAACCAGGACCACATTCGCCACGCTCTGCGTTATAACGAATCAGATCGGCAATCGGGCAGCCGACATAGACCAGATCTTTCGGATAATCGAACAGAACAAGATATTGGTTGTTCCAAGCTACCAGACACATGTTTTCATCGACCACACTCACGCCTTGGGTCATGTGGTCAATCATGGTCATAATTAGGTTCTGATTAAAACGCTGCCATTGCGAGGCTTGGTCCAGAATATTGGCAACCTGTCCAAGTGCTAGACCATTGTTGACCATGGCCGTGGTCAATAAGGTTCGTGCAGAGGCTGCACCAATGGTGCCTGCCAAATATTGCTCGGTAAATCGCCACCACATGCCATTGGCACTGCTGTTGGCATTCAGCACCACGTTATTTTGTTGGCAGAACTGATCAAATGCACGTGTGGTTGGACCTTCGCCAGTAATACGTTTAGCAAGGGTAATCAGATCGGCAACTTTTAAACGTGCCATATCATGGTGTAAATAGCTAATTTCAGATGAACTGCTTTGTGCAGGCAGTGGTTTGGTTTCGTAATAGAAAAAGCTTTCTGCCTGAATCTGTTCGGCAATGCTGGGTCGGAAAATATGAGAAATCCAGATATACAGCAGGGTATTTAAACCCAGTGCCCAGATTACCCCATGTGTTAAGGGAGCAAAAGATTCAAAACCAAGCAGAGCTTCTGGACGTAACCAGCTCATGCCCAATGGACCATGCAACAAAAATTGCATGGTCATGCTGGTGTAGTCATCTGGCAAGCTACGCAGGATGGTGGGCAGGAGCAGGGTATAGGCCCACATAATAAAGCCCACAATTAGCCCTGCATACACCCCTTGCTTACTGCCGCCACGCCAGTACAAACCACCAATCAGGGCAGGGGCGAACTGTGCCACAGCACTAAACGCTAACAAGCCAAATACTGAGAGCTGGTCAATATCATTAAAGAAATGGAAGAACAAAAAGCCCAAGAGCATGACGGCTAAAATACAGACCCGACGGGTAAATTTCAGCATTAACGGCATGCGCTTGTCATGTCGGGAGAGCAAATTGAAGCGCCACAGTGCAGGCATGATCAGGTCATTACTCAACATAATCGATAGGGCGACTGAGGATACCAACAGCATACCTGTCGAGGCAGAGAAACCGCCCAAGAACGCCAAAATGGTGAGCCAGTCTTGTTGGTAGCTGATCGGCAAGGAGAGTACGGCAACATCGGGGATGGCCAAATACTCTGGTGCAGCATGCAATGCCCAACTGGCAATCGGGATAATGGCTAAGGTCGTCAGAATTAGATAAATGGCAAACCAACGTCGTGCACCACGAATATGTTTTTCATCGCGCAATTCAACTACGGCAACATGAAATTGGCGCGGCAGACAGATAATGGCTAGGGCTGCCAGCAGGGTTTGTACCCAAAAAGTTTCAGGCACCCCAAAAAGCTGCACATCTTTAAAGGTCTTGGCAACATCATGCGAAATTTGTCCCAAATTCGCAGGTTCGGCAAACATAAAGAAAATGGCGACGCAGAGTAAGGCAAACAGTTTGACGAAGGACTCAAATGCCACCGCCAGCATTAATCCACCGTGTTGTTCGGTATTGGCGATTTGGCGCGTACCAAAAATCATGGCGAGAATCGCCATAATACCCGTCAAGAACAGCACGCTATTGGTGGTGCTTTCCAGCCCTGTATTTTGTTGCAGGATCACCGTGGCACTCAGGGCAATCGCGCGCAGTTGTAGTGCCAAATAAGGAATAATCGCAATCACGGCTAAAATGGTGACGAGGGAGGCCAAAGGGCCACTTTTACCATAGCGTGCAGCCATAAAGTCTGCGATGGAGGAAATGGCATGGTGCTGGCGAACCCGACCCAATCTGCGCCAAATGTCATAACCCAGGGCAACGAAGAGCAGCGGACCTAGATAAATCGGGAGAAAAATAATGCCTTCGCGTACTGCAGCACCCGTTGCACCATAAAAAGTCCACGAAGAGCAGTACACACCTAAAGTTAAACTAAACAGCAGCATCCGTCCGCGAGTGCTCAGACGGCTGGCATGCTTCTCCCCATAGAAAGCACAAATAAAAAGGATTACGATGTAAAGCGCGAGAACGCCAATAATAAGCCAACTGTTCATAATGCCGAATTGCCCCGAGTTACGGGCTTATCATAGCCTATTCGGGTTCGTGGCAGTTTGATTTGATTAAAATTTAACGACCAAAGTCTAAATTACAAGAACCCTACAACATTGTTAAGTTTGTATACGAAATAATTCCAATTAAAAAATGCGTCTATGGCTGGGCGCTTCACAGGAGCAAGATTATGGATGAGGTTCAGGTAAACCAAATTCTAGAAAATCCCAAATTCAAGGAAATGGTCAGTAGAAAAAGTTCATTGAGCTGGTCGCTGACCGCAGTGATGTTGTTTGTGTATGTCGGCTTCATGCTTTTAGTTGGCTACAACAAAGAGTTTTTATTAAGTTCATTTGGCGGTGGCGTGACGACAATTGGTATTCCATTGGGTCTCGGCATTATTGTCTTATCCTTTGTACTTTGTGGTGTGTATTCTTACATTGCCAACAACAAGTTAGATGGTTTGACTGAAGAAGCTTTGCGTGAAGTTGAAGCAATCGCTCATGAAAAAGGACAACACTAAGATGAAATGGAATTCAATGAAGGCGAAAGCAGTTGCTGCATCGTCACTCATGCTGTCAAGCATGGCGTTTGCGGGTCCAGATTTAGGTGAAGCGCAACAACAGGCGACGAACTGGCATGCAATTATCATGTTCATGATTTTTGTGGGCTTTACGTTGTTTATTACCAAATGGGCATCAAAAAAGACCACAAGTGCGCAAGATTTCTATACAGCGGGTGGCGGTATCTCAGGTTTCCAAAATGGATTGGCGATTGCAGGTGACTATATGTCAGCAGCATCGTTCCTGGGTATTTCCGCATTGGTGTTCAGTTCAGGCTTTGATGGTTTACTTTACTCGCTCGGTTTCATGGTGGGTTGGCCAATTGTATTGTTCTTAATTGCAGAACGTTTACGTAACTTGGGTAAATACAACTTGTCCGACGTGGTTTCATTCCGTTTAGACGAGAAACCAGTACGTACCATGGCTGCATTCAGTTCATTGGTTGTGGTGGCGTTCTACCTGATTGCACAAATGGTAGGTGCGGGTCAGTTGATCAAACTCCTATTCGGTTTGAACTATAACATCGCGGTGGTTGTGGTTGGCCTGTTAATGATGGCTTACGTAATCTTCGGTGGGATGTTGGCAACGACTTGGGTACAGATCATTAAAGCAGTGATGTTGCTCAGCGGTGCATCGTTCATGGCTTTCATGGTAATGAAAAATGTGGGCTTCAGCTTCGCGAACATGTTTGAACAATCAATCGCGGTATTCAGTAAAGTCCACGATTTGAGCCTAGAAGATGCTGCTCACATTATGGGACCTGGTAAACTGGCTGCAAACCCGATTGATGCCGTATCTCTTGGTTTAGGCTTAATGTTTGGTACAGCAGGTCTTCCTCACATCTTGATGCGTTTCTTCACGGTTAAGGATGCAAAAGAAGCACGTAAATCAGTTGTAGTTGCAACAGGTTTCATCGGTTACTTCTACCTGTTAACGTTCATCATTGGTTTCGGTGCGATCCTGTTTGTTTCAAACAACCCACAATTCATTGATGTTGCAAAAATGGCGATGACTGGCAAGCTAGAGCTTGTTGGTGGTAACAACATGGCAGCGGTTCACTTGTCTGATGCATTGGGCGGTGACTTGTTCATGGGCTTCATTTCAGCGGTTGCATTCGCGACAATTCTTGCGGTAGTTGCTGGTTTGACATTATCAGGTGCTTCTGCAATCTCTCATGACTTGTATGCAAACGTATTCAAGAAAGGTCAAACAACACCTGAATCTGAACTTCGTATGTCTAAGATTGCAACTTTAGTATTGGCGATCTTTGCAATGATCCTCGGTATTTTGTTCGAGAAACAAAACGTAGCGTTCATGGTAGGCTTGGCATTCGCAGTTGCGTGCTGTGCAAACTTCCCAGTGCTTGTGCTTTCAATGTTCTGGAAAGGTTTAACGACTCGTGGTGCGGTTATCGGTGGTTTGGTTGGTTTGGTCAGTGCGGTTACTCTAATCGTACTCTCTAAAGCTGTATGGGTAGATACCTTACATATGGCTGAAACACCAGTGTTTGTATTCAATAGCCCAACATTGTTCGCTATGCCACTTGCTTTCTTCTGCTGCTGGTTGTTCTCTGTGACAGATAACTCTGCACGTGCACAAGCTGAACGCAAAGCATTTGATGCACAGTATGTACGTTCTATGACGGGTGTTGGTATCTCAGGCGCGTCTGATCACTAATTCTGGTTCATCATAAAAAAAAGCCCCACTTGGGGCTTTTTTTATTGTCTGATGTTGGGCCATTACCCTATTGAAGTCGTGGCTATGGGCTAGACCAATGCTCACAAATACGCTACAACAGAAGCAGAATAAAAATGAAGCTTTGGCATTTCCATTGCACTGAATCAAAAAAATCGGTGGCATGCCTGACCATCAATCCAAGGAGAGAAGTCTATGCAAGTGCTCATTGAATTCTGGAAAGGATTTCGCTTGTTGCCTTCTGCATGGTTGCTCTTGGTTCAGTTCTGTATGTTATGGCTGTCACTGATTGCGCATCAGAGTTTATCTTATCGGGCAGTTATGTGGTGTTTGGGGGTGCTGGCGTTATTAATCATTGCCAAAGTGATTCGGCAGGCACCCGTTTATACCTTTCTCGGACTCTGTTTTGTCGGTGGGGCATTCATTTTTTCCTTTATGATCTTATTGGGCTACAACAGCGTTGGTATGCAGGTCATCGCGCACAGTTTTGAAAGTCTGGCGTATTTTATGGCAGCATTTGGCTTGGTACGTTACATGTTTGCGGATCGCTATTTAACCAAAGATGAAATGTTTGCTGCTGGTGCAGTCTTCACCTTAATCGCGTGGGGATTTGCCTTTTTATATAATATTTGCCAGTTGCTGATTCCCAACAGCTTTCAAAGTCCACGTACGGGTTTGCAGTCATGGCTGGACTTATTGTTTCTGAGCTTTAGTTTGCAATCGGCAACAGGTCTGTCCGACATTATGCCCATCAGTCCAGCCGCTCGTATTCTCGCCATGTTACAAATGTTTTGCGGGGTCATGTATTTGGCGTTAATCGTTTCACGCCTGATTGCCCTCCAGTACATTCGGCATGCGCCAAGGCAGCAAGATAAATAGTTACAGGAATTGCACTGCCTTGTTTTGCGACATAAATTATCATGATGATGAATTGTTAAATTTTAAACATTCACTTCTTACTCTTTATAAGACCCGCGAATAAACCGGATTGGTTTCATCTTTACATTAATAAAAATCTTCTGGGGGAAATCATGCCTTCCATAAAGACGTCTCCGTTTGCTAATGTCAAACGGAATGTGTTTTTAAGTACAGTCATCATCATTGCACTGTTTTTGGCTTTAATTCTGTTTGATCCAAGTGGATTTGAAGCACTCACCAAACATTTAAATCAATGGATTATTGATTCGTTTAGCTGGTTCTATGTTTTAGCCGTTGCTTTCTTTCTGATTTTACTGATTTTCATTGCCATGTCGGGTATGGGGAAAATCAAACTGGGTCCCGATCATAGTACCCCTGAATATAGTAAAAGCTCGTGGTTTGCGATGCTGTTTACCGCAGGCATGGGCATTGGCTTGATGTTCTTCGGGGTGGCTGAACCCGTAATGCATTATGTCAATCCACCCACTGGAGAGGGAGAGACCTTAGCATCAGCGCAGCAAGCCATGCGGATTACCTTCTTCCACTGGGGGCTGCATGCTTGGGCAATTTATGCCTTGGTGGGGCTCTCTTTGGCGTATTTTTCTTTTCGGCATAATTTACCACTGAAAGTCCGTTCTGCCTTATATCCGCTGGTGGGTAAAAAAATCTATGGCCCAGTCGGGGATGCCGTGGATACCTTTGCGACCCTAGGGACTATTTTCGGGGTGGCAACAACGCTTGGTTTTGGGGTGACCCAAATCAATTCAGGTCTGAATTATCTCTTTGGCATTCAGCAGAGCATTGGGATTCAAGTTGGACTCATTGTCTTTGTGACTTTTTTAGCCTCCCTGTCCGTGGGTTTTGGTCTGGACAAAGGCATTAAGCGCTTGTCGGAACTGAATCTAATTCTGGTCTTGCTGCTGTTATTTTTTGTCTTCTTCTGTAGCTCGACCATCTATATTTTACAGACCACCATTCAAAATGCAGGGCAATACGTTTCTAATTTATTCACCATGACCTTCAATTTATATGCCTATCAGCCGAATGGCTGGATTGGGGGCTGGACCATTATGTATTGGGCATGGTGGATTTCATGGTCGCCATTTGTGGGCATGTTCATTGCGCGTGTGTCACGCGGACGCACGATTCGGGAATTCATTGTTGGGGTACTCTTTATTCCGACAGGATTTACCCTCATTTGGATGGGCTTTATGGGCAATGCGGCCTTGTTCAGCATTATTCAGGAAGGGCAAAGTTCTTTGATTGCCGCAGTACAGCAAGATTCTTCGGTCGCCCTGTTTGAGTTTTTAACGCATCTGCCTTTTGCTCAAGTATCCAGTTTAATTGCGACGGTTTTAGTCGTACTGTTCTTCGTGACTTCTGCCGATTCAGGTTCTCTGGTGATTGATTACCTGACCGCGGAAAGTGAAAACTCGCCGTTATGGCAGCGCTTATTTTGGACGGTACTGATTGCGGTGCTTTCCATTATTTTATTGATGGCTGGCGGTTTAGCGGCATTACAATCCGCCACCATTATGAGTGCTTTGCCCTTTACTTTAATTATGCTGTTGGTGTGCTGGGGGCTGGTCAAAGCCTTAAGCCTCGATTTGACCAAAATGAATGCTTTGCAGGATGCTCGCATTACGCCGCGTGCCATCCAAAACCCGCGCAGTTGGCAACAGCGTTTAGGGCTGATCATGCATTATCCGCATACTCAGCAAGAGATTGAGCAATTCATTCAGCAAACTGTGCAGCAAGCATTTTCACAAGTGCAAAAGGAATTTGAGCGCCGTCAGTTGGAAGTCAGCATTCGTCCGATTGAGTCGGGTTTGCAGTTACGGGTCGATCATCATAATGAGATTAATTTTATTTATCAGGTGGTTTCACGTGAAACTCAACCGCCAAGTTTTATGGCAGATACTTTGGTGCAAGATCAGCCATTCTACCAGGCGGAAGTTTGCTTGCGAGAAGGTGGGCAGAATTATGATGTGATGGACTGGACCATTGAAGATTTATTGCAGGATATTATTGATCAGTATGAGCGACATCTTCATTTCTTGAGTTTGGTACGTAGCCCAAGCTAAGAGGAATAATAAAAAAGGACGCTCGTGGCGTCCTTTTTTTGTATTCAGCGTCTAATCAATTAGAAACGGAATTTAGCATTTAAGCCAACAGTTTGCGTGTCAAGGTTGTCTTCTTCAGCATTTGCATTAACATAGCTTGCGCCTACAGCAACTGCTGGAGTGATGAAGTAGTTGACGTTCGCGCCCCAAGCTGAGTCAGGAGTATCTGCAAAGCTAGATTTTACATAAGATGCACCAACGCTAAGCTTTGGTGTTACATATAAGTCAGTTTTAAGTTGGTAAGCGGTGTCTTCGCCATAAACAAGACCAGACTCAAAGCCTACAGCCATGTTTGTACCGTCAATGTTACCTACATATTTAGTACGTGCAGTGATAGCGTCTTGGTCATCACGAATGGTATCTGACTCTAAACCAGCACTCACAACACCATTTGATAAAATGTTGAATGCGTCAAGAGAATATTCGTCAGCAACGCTGGTATAACCCACTGCAACCAAGAAGTTTGGTACAACTAAAGCACCAAGTTCAAGCGCATAACGGTCACCATTGCCTTCTATATCACCAAATTCTGTAGCAGTATACGTATTCTTGGCATCTGTTTTGGTATGGTTATAAGAAGCGCTTGCATATACAGGAACAAATTTAGTTGGCACATAAGCTTCTGCTTTCGCACCATAAGTATGAGTTTCAGTATTGAACCCATCTTCTTCATTATATTTAGTATAGTTATAAGCAACAGAAACATTAGATGCTTGGTTTAAGAACGCCGCTTCAGCTAAAGGACCTTTAGAAGAATCTACATCTTTAAAGTAGTAAGTACCTTGAGCTGCGCCAGTGAAGTTTTTGTCATTAGCAGTATTATCGATGTATTCAGATTGACCTTGCACTTCGAATTGATATGCTTGAGCACCGGTCATGGCTAATAATAAAGCAGTGGCTAAACCGAGTTTTTTCATAAGTATTACCAGTTTGTTAAAATGGATTAAACAAGGGCATTGTATTGTAACAATTTATTTAGTCAACCGAGGTCATGTTACAGTTCGTAGTGAGCTTTTGCTCTAATAAAAAATTGGTTGTAAATTCAGCAAACAGAAAAATTGTTGTCAACCATTCAAAAAAGGCTGAGATAACAACTGAATAAGGCGGACATCACCAAAGAAAAAGCACGATATTGGTGCGAGTTATTTAAGTTTTACTATTGTTAAAAAAGATTAATTTTAGTTTTTAATTGCCAAAAACAATGGTAATTTTCATCTAATAGTCGTATTTTTCTGTGTAGCACCGCAAAGATTTGTGCAAAATTTAATTAAAACTTGCAAAAAATGTAACAATTGTATTTTAAATAAACTATTTTTAAGAATAATTGTGATCTGGTTGGCTTAAATTTGGTTTTATGTGTTTTTCTATAAAACAAAGTGATTTAATCGGCTTTACTTCTGATAAAAAGCGGAACATAATAAAGCTGTAATCAGATCATGTTTCATTCAAATAGTGTGATAGCTGACTGATTCTCCACAAAGGTTTTTAGTTTATCGCCCAGCTTTCCCCAAGGTTGGGCTTTTTTTTGTCTGTTTATTTGCCTGTCTCGCTAAGATTAAAATTTCAAGCAAAACGTCTAAATTGGTGCAACTTTTTGGCATTGCCCTGATTTAGCCCAAGTTGTTTAACGAAAAATGGCGTATGTGATTTGCTTGAGAAGGGGATGAGGCAGAGTCATTGTTAGTTACATTATGCACCAATATAGTGCTATTTATTGTGGCTTTAATGAGCTGATCTATTGAGATTTATTCGTATAAGCGAAAAAAATCCCAATTTAAATACATAAACTGGGATCTTTTCGCCAAAAAACAGGGAAATTTAAAAATATCTGCTGAGGATGAAATTAAAAAACGCCCTAATAGCGTGCATTATGCACCATAATAGATCATAAGTAAACTGATTCGATAATAATTATTCCATTTGGTCAAAATCTGGCTATCATGAACCTTAAAATTGGGGAGTAAAAAGATGATGTTGCGCTTTCGAGCAATGAGTTGTGTTGTCCTTGGTTGGGTCTTGCTGAATGGGTGTAGTCCGCAGCCCGTAACCCATTCCGCGCCACAGTCGTCGATGATGCAACATGCACGCCAAGATGAACTCAATCGCATGTTTCAGGCTGTAAATACAGCAACGGTATTGGTGACCTTTGATGGTCAACGGTTACAACGCTTTGGTAATGATTTGACCCGTGCCGAGACCGCTTATATTCCTGCATCAACCTTTAAAATGCTGAATGCTTTGATTGGCTTGCAGCATCACAAAGCGACAGCAACAGAAGTTTTTGCTTGGGATGGGCAGCCGCGTGCCTTTAAAAGCTGGGAAAAAGACATGACCTTAGGACAAGCCATGCAGGCTTCTGCGGTACCTGTCTACCAAATCTTGGCACGCCGTATAGGGCTGAGCTTAATGCAACAAGAGCTGACACGTGTGGGATATGGCAATGCACAGGTTGGCACGCAGGTAGACCGCTTTTGGTTAGATGGTCCGCTTAAAATTACTCCACAACAAGAGGTTGAGTTTGCTTATCAATTGGCGACAGAAAAGCTGCCTTTTGATGTCACAGTGCAAAAGCAAGTGAAAGACATGCTGTATGTCGAACGCCGTGGTGATGCCAAACTCTATGCCAAATCGGGCTGGGGAGCGGATGTTAGCCCACAAGTCGGCTGGTATGTGGGTTGGGTAGAGCAACCGAATGGTCACATTCTGGCTTTTGCATTAAATATGCAGTTGCAGGGAGAACAGCAGTTGCCTTTACGTAAACAATTGACCTTGGATGCTTTGGATAAACTCGGGGTTTTTCCTTATTTATAAGGCGAAAGTTTGAATTTAAAAGGCAAATAGATTTTATTTTTGTGTGAAGATTTGCCTTTTAATATTGCGGAATAAGCGCTTTATTTTATGAGTAGATTTAAATTTAAAGTGCTTGCTAGAATAAAAATCTCGAGAACAGATGAATATTTCATTTTCCCCGTTGCATGTTGAATCCATGATATGGTTTAACTGTGCAGTAGCGACGTAGATAAAATTTAAAAGCGATTCATGGCAAAATTACGTGCAGAAAATATAAGTAAACGATTATTCGGCGCAATGTTGGTCATTGTGTTGTCGTTACTGTTTATTTCTGTCCCGCTTATTTTTAAAAGCTATCAGCATTATCAACAAGCCCAGTTGGCACTGACTGAAATTCAGAGTTTGCGCACGGTGGCGGAATTGTCCAATAAAATTTCGCGGGAACGTGCTCCAAGCAATAAAGTCATGTCCAGTACGCCTGAAGAATATGCCCAGAACCGAGAAGAATTAGCTGAATATCGACGTGGGGTGGATCAGCATATTCAAAGTACGATTGTTCAGCTTAATGCCACAGGTTTTTATACCGAAGCCTCCGAAATTGCAACGCAATTGCAGCCGCAGCTCCAGCAAGGACGTGCAGCAGTGGATGCCTATGCGGCACTGCCACGCACAGCGCGCAGCATGCAACAACTGGATGCGGCAATTTTAAAAATGTTTTCTGCTTGGGATGAAAGTCATAATATATTGAAACATATGGTGATTCATTCACAAAGCCAAGATGAATACACCTCGAATTACTATACCTTGATTCTGATTTTGGCAGACCTGCGTGATCAGGCAGGGCGCGTCGCCTCGAATATTATTGCGCCTGTGACCTTTAAAGAAAAAATGCCCGATACCAATTTGGCGCGTTCCTTACAAACCCAACATCAAGCGCGCTATTTGTGGGATTTGGTCTATACCATTTTGCCAGAGCAAGACAAGACTCCTGAATTTATTCAACTGCATCAGAAAGTCAAAACCGACTTTCTCGATCAGGGCATTGGAACCGTACAAACGCTGATTCAAAACAGCATGACAGGGCAGGCATATGTGCTTTCTGGCACCGAATTGACCAAGCAAATTGTTGATAAATTTAGTTCCGTAGTAAATCTGCAAAGCTATATATTGGACTACAGTCTAAAAGTGGCGGAACGTGAGAAATTGCAAGCCAAGCGACAATTTTTTCTGACCCTATTTATGACTTCGGTGTCGTTATTGGCGGCATTGTTCACCATGATTTATGCACGTCGCAATGTGTTTGAACCCTTAATTAAAGCTAGAGAAACCATTTTAAATTTATCGCAGGCGCAACCGCAGCCTACAGACCGATTGTTGCAAGAGCGTGGTGTGGATTCCTTATTTACCGCAATCCGCAAACTGGAAGGTATGTTGCAGCAACGCGATGCTTTGGAATTTCAGCTAAAAAATATTGCCAATTCGGATGCCTTAACTGGTGTCGCCAATCGCTTGGCTTTAGAAAGTTATATTCAGCATCTGGAACAGCAGCCCAAAAAGCTTGAAAAACTGGGACTGCTGGTGATTGATATCGATGATTTTAAACACGTTAATGATCAATATGGACACATGATTGGCGACAAAGTCATTCAGATGGTCGCCAATATTTTAAAAAACCATGTACGTGCCACAGATTTAATTGTGCGTTATGGTGGGGATGAGTTTCTGGTTTTACTGGAACTAATTACCGATGTGGAAGCCCTGAGTATTGCTGATCAAATACGACGAGAGGTCGACAGCAGTAGTCTGCAAGTTGGACTAGCAAAGGAATTACATGTTTCTATCAGTGCAGGTTATGCGGTGGGTGCTGCCAGTTGGTTAGAATTGTTTCATAAAGCTGACCAGTCTTTATTTAAAGCCAAAGCCAAGGGCAAAAATGCGGTGCAAGGTTAGATTGTCACCGCATTCATATGCTGTTATTCAGAATTATTCTTCATCTCGATAGCTATTGATACAGCTTTTACTCGCGAGAGCCTTACCTGCTGCACTCCAACACTGCGCTTGAATAAGACTGCCTGCATCATAGGTTAATATGGCTTCTTGCGTGCCATCTTCGTGCCAGATTTCATAGCGGTTTTGTCGAAGTCCGTTACGGTATTCACCGCGTCGTTCCAGTTTTCCATTCTGAAACCACTGTTTCAGTTCACCGCGCATCACGCCATGTTCAAAACGCACGTAGCTCCACGGTTTTCCATCGGCATACCAGCGTTGTTTCATGCCATCTTGCATGTCCTCTTTATATTTCATGGACAGTGCCAATTGTCCGTTCAGGTGCCAAATGCGGTAGTCACCTTCAGTGACACCATGAATCGCATTTGATTCTTGTTCTTTTAAGCCGTTGGCATGCCAAAAAGTGAGCTTGCCATGATAGATGCCATCTTCATATTCGATTTGGCTGCGCATTTTTCCATTCGGATAAAAACTTTCAAAAGTCCCTGAGCCTTGTATTTGATCTGGGAAATGCACCAGATGTTCACATTCGCGGGCTTTATTTGAAGGTTTTTGCGTGGTGATAAATCCAGAGGTGAGGGGACTCTGGTCGGCATAGAAATATTGCACCAACCATGATTTGGAAGAACCAGCATTCTGAATACTGGCTGTGCATTTGGGGTGGTCTTGCCATGGGTCATCGCTGCCATCGGATTCTGAGGTGAAAACAATCATATTTTCATTCATATAGCCATCGGCAAAGGTGTGTAGGGAAACGAGTCCTAAAGACATGCTAAGAAGGAGTGCTTTCATGATTTTGATTATGTAATTGAGTTATTGAAAAGTCATAGGGCTTCTGTTTTGATGGAAGCCGAGTCGGATTTTACGTGATTTGAATTTAAATTGAGAAATAGAATTTAGATTTTGGTGTTAAGTGATTTGAATATCAGTCTGATTCTTTATCACGTCCTTATATTCAAGTAGCAGTTTTGATTTTAGTTGCGTAGGAGTTGCCTCACTTTTGACGGGGCAAAAGTGACAAAACCCATGTGTTTGACTGATGCTCAGTCCCTTGAGCACAGTCAAACGGGCGACCTCCATGTCGCCTGTCATGTGATTGGATTTCAGTTTTGGGTTCTGGTTTTTTCAATCAAATAATTAATAAAGTTGGTGCAGGCAACCAACATAAATTTTGCATCAATATAAGTGACGGTAGATGAGTTAGGAGAACCATGACGTACACCATCTTCATCTGAAGTGTAGCCATATAATTTATTCAAACTTTCCATAAGGACTGGGTGCAAAGAATATTTAGTTTTGAGTTTTGGTATAGCTTTTCCTAAAGTTATTGAGTCGTCTTCTAGTAATTGCATTGCTAAAGCTTCTACACAGCTAATCGATTCTTTAATTGAATTTCTATAATCAGGTTTCTGACGATCTGACATCAGTTTTAAAGCTTGATTAAGATGTTGTTGAACACCTGCATATGGATTTGTATTTTCTAAAGCATCTTCGATAGATTGGATTTCTTGTTCTGATGTGATTTCTGTAATTTGCTCATTAATTATTCTATAAGCTGAAGCTTCTGTCTCTAAAGCTTCATTGATAGCATTTATTAAGTTTATTTGGCTATATGCGGTTGTGTAACCAAATGAAGTTGAACCTCTTTTATTTTTAACAATGAATTCAATAAGATCATAAAAGATATACCATTCACCATCATATAAATATTTTTTTATAATAGAAGTAAACCTCTGTGCGGATGGTTTTTCATCTAATGGTAACTTAAACAAATCTATCCATATTTTAGATATTAGATTAGAAAATAAATCTGTATAACGAGGATACTTTGAATATTTTTCGAAAATCTGGTCATACAAAATCGACCATAATTTATTCTTTAAAATATCATCAATTGATTCTTTCTGAATAATTTCGCGAACAGGTTTATACCCATATCTTTCTGAAAACCCCATTATTTACCTCCCAAAATTATTTATTTTTTATGTTTATTTAAATCCTCCCTAACCCTCCTTTGGGAAAGGAGGGAATTTCCCCCCTCTTAAAAAAGAGGGGCTAGGGGAGATTCTAAAATCACTTCAATAAAGGTTTTAAGAACCTTGCTGTATGTGAAATTTTATTTTTCACCACTGCTTCTGGCGTACCTTCCGCAATAATCTGACCACCACCTGCTCCACCTTCAGGACCTAAGTCAATAATCCAGTCCGCGGTTTTAATCACATCCAAATTATGCTCAATCACCACAATAGTGTTCCCTTTATTGCGTAGCTCATGCAGGATGTCGAGCAACTTGGCAATGTCATGGAAATGCAGACCAGTCGTTGGTTCATCTAACACGTACAAGGTTTTGCCTGTATCGCGTTTTGCCAACTCACGTGCCAGTTTCACACGCTGTGCTTCACCACCAGATAGCGTAGTGGCTGACTGACCAAGACGGATATACCCCAAACCCACTTGGTTTAAGGTTTCTAAACGACGGTGAATCACGGGGATGGCATCAAAGAAATGCATGGCATCTTCAACGGTCATATCTAGCACATCGGAAATGTTTTTGCCCTTATAACCAACTTCCAAGGTTTCACGGTTATAACGTTTGCCATGACAGTTATCGCAGGGCACATACATATCGGGTAAGAAGTGCATCGCCACTTTAATCATGCCGTCACCTTCACACGCTTCACAGCGTCCACCTTTCACGTTAAAGGAGAAACGACCTGCCGCATAACCGCGGGCTTTGGCTTCAGGGGTTTGCGCAAACAACTCACGAATTGGGGTAAATAAACCCGTATAGGTGGCAGGATTCGAGCGTGGGGTACGTCCAATCGGGCTTTGATCAATATCCACAACTTTGTCGAGGAATTGCAGACCATCAATCGAGTCGAACTTCTCGGCAGTGAGAGTGGTTGCACCATTCAGTTGAGTTGCAGCCAGTGGCAACAGTGTACGGTTAATCAGGGTGGATTTACCTGAACCCGATACGCCTGTAACACAGGTCATCACACCCAGTGGAACAGTCAAATCGACATTTTTCAGGTTATGTCCCGCAGCACCCATCAGTTTAATCTGTTCATCTGGACGCGGTGGTTGCGTGCGCTGTGCAGGCACCGCAATTTTGAGTTTGCCCGACAGATATTGCCCTGTAAGGGAATCCTCATGGCGTGCCAATTCATCTGCCGTACCTTCGGCAATAATCGCACCGCCATGCACACCCGCACCTGGGCCAATATCAATAATATGGTCGGCTGCACGAATCGCATCTTCATCATGCTCGACCACCAACACGGTATTGCCGAGGTCACGCAAGCGCACTAGAGTTTCCAGTAGACGGTCATTGTCACGCTGATGCAGACCAATGGATGGTTCATCCAGCACGTACATCACGCCCATCAAACCTGCACCAATTTGCGAAGCTAGACGAATACGCTGTGCTTCACCGCCCGACAGGGTTTCCGCTGAACGGGACAGGCTGAGATAGTTCAAACCCACTGACACGAGGAAGTGCAGACGTTCGCGGATTTCTTTAAAAATCTTGTCGGCAATTTCACCTTTGGCACCAGTTAAATTCAGGGTTTGGTAATAGGCTTCGGCATCGCCAATCGACATTTTGGTGATTTCGGAAATGGTCTTGTCTTTGACGCGCACATTGCGGGAAATTTCGTTTAAACGCGAACCACCGCAGGCATCACACGCTGCATTAGATAAATACTGTGCTAAATCATCGCGCACATAGTTGCTTTCGGTTTCGCGGTAACGACGCTCTAGATGCGGCAAAATCCCTTCAAAGGGTTGTACGCGGTTGTGTTTGCGACCACGTTCATCGATATAACTCAGGTCGACTTTTTCTTTGCCTGTGCCGTATAAAAACTTTTTCTGAGTGTCTTTGTCCAGTTCGTGCCACGGGGTATCCAGCGACAATTCAAAGTGATCCGCGACTTTTTGAATCATGCTGTAGTAATACGGGCGCTGTCTGTCCCAACCACGGATCGCGCCCTGACTAATCGACAGTTCTGGGTTGGGAATCAGTTTGTCGGCACTGAAATGACTACGGGTGCCTAAACCATCACAGACCGGGCAGGCACCAAAGGGATTGTTAAATGAAAACAGGCGTGGTTCCAGTTCCGCTACGGCACGGTCACATTCAGGGCACGAGTGCTTGGCTGAAAAGACACGGTCTGGATGTTCACCTTTCATCCATGACAGGACGGCAATATCGCCACCTAAACGCAGTGCGGTTTCAAAACTTTCTGCAATACGGTTGCCCAAGTCATCACGGACTTTAAAACGGTCGACCACCACTTCAATGGTGTGTTTTTTCTTTTTGTCCAGTTCGGGGGGGGAGTCAATATCAATAATCTCGCCATCTACACGCGCGCGGACAAAACCTTGGCTTTGCAACTGTTCAAACAGGTTGCTGTATTCACCTTTACGTTCACGTACCACAGGCGCAAGCAACATCAGCGCAGTACCTTCTTCAAGGGCTTTGACTGCATCGACCATTTCCGAAATGGTTTGCGCCACCATCGGCAGATCATGTTCAGGACAGAATGGCGTACCGACACGCGCATACAACAGACGTAAATAGTCGTAAATTTCGGTAATGGTACCAACCGTCGAGCGCGGGTTGTGGCTGGTCGACTTCTGCTCAATCGCAATCGCGGGGCTTAAACCTTCAATCGAGTCGACCTCAGGTTTTTCCATTTGCGATAAGAACTGGCGTGCATAGGCAGACAGCGATTCCACATAGCGGCGCTGACCTTCGGCATACAGGGTGTCAAAGGCAAGGGAAGATTTACCTGAACCTGAAAGTCCCGTAATCACCACAAACTTGTCGCGGGGAATATCGAGGCTCACATTTTTTAAATTATGGGTACGCGCACCTCGAATACGGATATGACTTTGGCTCATGAAAACATCTCAATTATGTGCAAATAGAAACTTATATGATAACGCTTTAAAATTGTTCAAGTCTGTTGTGTTGATTTTTAAGCGACACAGCATGACGGATGAATTATCCCTGAACACTGTAGCAGAGTATAGCGCGCTATTATTAACATTCATTTGTCGCAGTGGCTACTCAAGCAAGAGATCCTGCGTCAGTTACATAAAATTACTAGACGACTGGTCTAATACTAAATTAAAGTGAACGCATGAAACGATCAAGCAAAAGTGAAGCCACTCGTCAGCATATTCTGGACACCAGTTTTCCACTGGTTCTCCACAAAGGCTTTGTTGGCGTAGGGCTGCAAGAAATCTTAAAAGCGTGCGACGTGCCGAAAGGTTCGTTCTACCATTATTTTGCCTCCAAAGAAGCCTTTGGTTGCGCCCTGTTAGAGCAGTACATCATTGACTACAGCAAACAAGTGGAGCAGTTGTGGCAACTGACCGATGGCAGTGCCTATGCGCGTTTGATCGCGTTGTGGCAGGCATGGATTGAAGACCCGATTCATGGTGGCTGGGCGGAAAACTGTCTGATTGTGAAATTGGCGGCAGAAGTCTCCGACTTGTCTGAAGATATGCGTCAAATCCTGAATTTCGGCGTGAGTAA
Source organism: Acinetobacter kanungonis (assembly GCF_009939195.1). Taxonomy (GTDB): domain Bacteria; phylum Pseudomonadota; class Gammaproteobacteria; order Pseudomonadales; family Moraxellaceae; genus Acinetobacter; species Acinetobacter kanungonis. The sequence continues at coordinate 152,579 of NZ_JAACKC010000002.1, forward strand.
ATTAATCGAACGGGTTGCTGCTTTACTTGCAGAAGGGCAGCAGGAAGGGTCGATCCCCGCACATATTCAGCCTGTGAAAATGGCGCAAGTGATGTATCAATTGTGGTTAGGCGCAGCCTTACTGGCCAAACTGGCGCAAGACAAAGCCCCGTTGCATTTGGCGCTGGAAACCACACACAACCTCTTACAACCCATGAAGGATTAACCCATGCGTAGTATTATTCATCGTAGTTTTGGCGAATTTGCCGAGGTCTTAGAACAAGCAGAGATGCCACAACCTGAGCCGAAAGCGGGTCAAGTTCGTCTCAAGGTGATTTTATCTCCGATTCATAACCATGACGTCTGGACGGTGCGTGGCAGCTATGGCTACAAGCCTGAATTGCCTGCGATTGGCGGTAGTGAAGCGGTAGGGATTATCGATGCGCTGGGTGAAGGGGTTACAGGATTTGAATTGGGGCAACGTGTTTCTGCCGCAGGCATTCATGGCAGTTGGGCAGAATATTGTCTGGCACCCGCAGGTGCATTGATTCCTTTACCCGATGCGATTCCCGATGAATTGGCAGCGCAGTTGATTGCCATGCCACTCAGTTCTTTAATGCTGCTGGATTTTGCCAATTTGCAGCCAGAGCAGTGGATGGTTCAAAACACCGCCAATGGTGCCGTGGGTAAAACGGTGGCGATGATTGCGCAAGCGCGTGGTATTCATGTGATTAACTTGGTACGTCGCCAAGAAGCGGTTGCTGAAATGAACGCGCTTGGCATTCAACATGTGGTGGCCACCGATCAGGCGGACTGGAAAGCACAAGTTAAAGCCATTCAGGGTGAGCAGCCGCTGATAGTGGGTGTAGACTCGATTGGCGGTAAAGCCAGTGGTGAGTTACTCAGCCTGTTGGGTGAAAATTCCTTGTTGGTGTCTTTCGGCAGTATGACGGGAGAAACCATGCAGATTGAATCGGGCGATCTCATCTTTAAACAAGCAACGATTAAAGGTTTCTGGGCCAGCGTGGTCAATCAGCAGATGCCAGCAGAACGTAAAAAAGCCTTGGTGATGGAATTGTTAACCCTCGCAGCGCAACAGAAACTCACTTTACCAGTTGAAGGCGTGTATGCCTTTGATCAAGTGACGCAAGCGGCACAAAAAGCGACTCAAGATGCGCGCCAAGGTAAAGTATTGTTTAAGCCTTAAGAATAAAAAGACAGGAGTGAGCCAAAGGGCTCACTTTTGCCATCTCACAGAAAACAACAAAGGAAAATAAAAATGCTGGGACAAATTTTAGTGGGACTGATCGCCCTGTTGCATGTCTATATTTTGGTGCTGGAAATGTTTTTATGGGACAAACCTTATGGTTTGAAAGCCTTTGGTAATACCCCTGAAAAAGCTCAATTGACCAAGGTCATGGCACAAAATCAGGGTTTGTATAACGGCTTTTTGGCCGCGGGTCTGTTCTGGTCTTTGTGCGCACCTGAAAGTTACGCCGTGGCTCTGGCAAACTTCTTTTTAGCTTGTGTCTTGGTGGCAGGAATTTATGGCGGGCTGACCGCCAGTAAAAAGATTATTTATATACAGGCCGTACCAGCGTTGTTGGCCTTATTGGCGGTCAATTTACTTTAAAGCGGGATGGTAGTTGAGGTGTAGCATGTGCAGTGCAAAGCACCTCTGTTGGGTTTGACTTAGCAGGCTAGGGCAAACGTGCGTTCAAAAATAGAGTCAATTGATTCAAAGGCATGTTGGCGCGGAATATCATGATGTTGCCGTGCATAATGATTAATTTCTTGTTCTAAAACTTGTAGAAATTCATTGTAGTGTTGTTCAAAATCATCGACATAGAGCAAGTCGATACGTTGGTTATAGATACAGCTAAATTGTGTAATAAAGTCCAGCATGCGCTTTTGAATATGTGGGTTGGTATGGTAAATCAGATAGGTGGCAGCAGAACCGCAATGCAAACAGCCTTGTTCCAGATAAATTTCTTCACTATTCAGCCAGCAGCATTGCAAGGTAAAAAACGCGCGAATGGCTTCAGTGCCTAAAGTCGCTTGTTGCATATCTAAAGCCCTCGAATTAATCTACTTATTTGTAATGAGAATCATTATTGTTTAATAGGGCGTAAAAGTCTAGTCGGTTTTGTTGTTCAAGATGTAAAGATATTTTGGCGGACAGTAACTGCACGGAAGGCGTGCCTTATGGGATGATGTGGCTCAATCAAATGAATAACAGTGGATTTGTGCTAAATGGATCATGCAAAAATGCGGGTTCAGGCGCAGAATAACCTGCATCAACTGATGCGGTGGCAAAGAATAAAAGATGTGGGCGTTATTTCTAAAATGTATCTTGGGCGCAGCGGTCGTTCTGCTGATCTCTATTTTATCGAAAAGTAAGGCATTTTATATTGCAGGCTTGGTGCCGCTATTTCCGACCTTTGCATTGATTGCGCATGTGATTGTCTTTCAGCAGCAAGGTGCAGCCGCCTTGCAAAAAACTGCCTTGTTTGGGCTATGGTCACTGATTCCCTATGCCATTTATTTAGTGGTGGTTTATGTGCTGGCAACACGCTTGTCACTGTGGTCGTGCTTGGGGGTGGCGACACTCAGTTGGATAGGGGCAGCAGCAGTTTTGATTTATGCGTGGCAGTACCTGCAAAGTTAATGTAGGGTGCTGCCCCTTAGCTACTCAGGTAAGGACCGCACCACACTCTGGGTATAGATATAGATGAAGTTATTAAAGCTGATCTAAACCATGCCACTGCTTTTGCTGATAAGCGCTGTCCCAGAACAGCCATTCCAGTTTGGCACCCATGCGATACGCCGCATGCATTTTTTCTAAGGTGTCGGCATCACAACGTGCCGCCACTTTATTCACAGTCGCAATCACATTGCGTACCGCGGTGTGGAATTCTTCACCCGAATAGGTGTCAATCCATGCTTGATACGGATTGTTCGGCACAGAATGCTGCACAATGTCATTGCCCACTTCGGCATAAATCCAGAAGCATGGCAGTAGTGCTGCAAGCACAACAGGGTAGCTTTCCGACCATGCGGTTGCGGTTAAAAATGAGGTGTAGTGATGGCATGCGAGGGTCAGCGGGGTGGTTTCAAATTGCTGCTTGCTGACATCAAACTCTTGCATAAAACTGTCATGCAGACTGCGCTCGACCACAATGGCAATTTTGGCCGCTTCGGAAAATTGCATCACATCATCGGCTTCATAGGCTTTGGCAGCACAGACTGCAAGTGCGCGACCATAGGCCAATAAATAATGCGCATCCTGAATCACATAATGGCTAAAAGCTTCACGGCTCAGCGTGCCGCGTGCCAGCTCTTGATTAAAAGGCAGGGCTAAGGTTTGTTGATATAAGTCCAGATTACGCTGCCACAATTGTTCAGAAAAAAGCATCACGGTGTCCTTCATTCTCTTTTCGATTCTTGGCGCCTAGACTAACCCAAGCATGGGCAATACACGACCCTGATTTTGTAGTTGCGCGGGTTGCTGGATAAAAAATAGCGGAATAATTTTGGTTTGGCGTTTAAACGCGGCATAATAACGCGCATAAATTCTAAAGCTGTAGTCAGGCTATAGCACTCTTATTATCCATAGGTCACTTCGTTATGATGAAACATTTTGGTTTCTCTATCTTTTTTACGATTGTGTGTCTTGCCATTTCTGCTTACTGGGGCTTTACCCATGGTCCAGAAGCGGGTTTGAAGACCATGTTTACTGCCTTGACCATTACCGCCATTTTGGCTGTGATGGAAGTGTCTTTGTCCTTCGATAACGCGGTGGTCAATGCGTCAGTTCTGAGAGGTTGGGATCATTTCTGGAAAATGATTTTCTTAACGCTTGGGATTGTGATTGCCGTATTTGGTATGCGTCTGGTATTTCCAATTGTGATTGTTGCAGTCACTGCGGACATGGGCATGATCGAAGTGGTCAAAATGGCACTCAATGAGCCACAGCAATATTCTGAAAAATTGATGGCACATCATGCTGAAATTGCGGCTTTTGGTGGCGCGTTCTTGTTACTGGTATTCCTCAACTTCTTTCTGGATGAAGGCAAAGATACGCATTGGTTCAGATGGCTGGAGCACCGTTTAAGTAACTTGGCGAATGTGCCTGCGATGTCGGTGTTTGTTGCCCTGATTGCATTATTGATCATGGCTTCCAATGTGGATGAGGCGAAACGCTTGGTGGTGACCATGGCGGGCATCTGGGGCATCGTGATTTATATCGGGGTGCAAGTCCTCAGTCATTTGCTTGGGGGTGAACCTGAAATTGACGAAGATGGTAATGCCGTGGCGCATGATGCCAGTGGTGCATCGACAGGGGTGATTAAAGCGGGCTTAGGTGGTTTTATTTATCTGGAAGTGCTGGATGCTTCGTTCAGTTTCGATGGTGTAATTGGTGCTTTTGCGATTACTTCAGATGTGGTCATCATTATGCTGGGTCTGGCAATTGGCGCGATGTTCGTGCGTTCCATGACCATTTATTTGGTTGAAAAGGGCACGCTGGATGCCTATATCTTCCTTGAGCATGGTGCGCATTATGCCATTGGTGCTTTGGCGTTCATTATGTTGGCGAGCGGTACTGGGGTACATATTCCAGAAGTGGTCACGGGTCTGATTGGTGTGGCCTTTATTGTTTGGGCAATCATTGCTTCCATTCAATACAGCAAACGCCAAGGGCAACACGGCTAAGCTTTTTCATGTGAACGAAATGTCCACAGAGTAGAATCAAGGGTGCATTGAATTGCGCCCTTTTTTCTTGAGATAATTCCAGAATCGCAACGCATTCATGTCCGAATGTTGTAGCATAGCTCCCAAATTCAACGCCATTAAGTCTATTGATATGATGAATTCCTTAGAACGCCGCTCGACCTTTGCCTTAAGCAGTATTTTTGCCTTGCGCATGTTGGGTTTGTTCATGATTATTCCAGTCTTTTCTGTGGCTGGTCAGTCGTATCAATACGCTACTCCTGCGTTAATTGGTTTGGCCGTCGGGGTTTATGGTCTGAGCCAAGCCATTTTACAAATTCCATTTAGCCTGATTGCCGACCGCTTTAGCCGTAAACCTTTGGTGGTGCTGGGGCTGTTATTGTTTGCCATTGGCGGTGCCGTTGCCGCGATGTCCGACACCATTTATGGGGTGATTATTGGACGGGCGATTGCAGGGGCGGGCGCCGTTTCTGCGGTGGTGATGGCATTGCTGGCAGATGTCACGCGTGAAGAACAGCGCACCAAAGCCATGGCAGCCATGGGCATGAGTATTGGTTTGTCCTTTGTGGTGGCGTTTAGTTTGGGACCGTGGCTGACCAGTCTGGTGGGCATTTCGGGTCTGTTTTGGGTCACGACCATTATGGGTTTGGCCGCGATTGCAATGTTGCTGTTGGTGCCGAAAGTGACCCGTCACCATAAAAATTTCCAGCAAGGCTATTTGGCACAATTGAAGCAAGTGCTGAAAATGCCCGATCTCAACCGTCTGCATGTGTCGGTCTTTACCCTGCATTTGTTGCTGACAGCAATGTTTATTTATGTGCCTTCACAGTTGATTGAGTTTGCTCAAATTCCGTTGGCAAAGCATGGTCTCATTTATTTACCGCTGCTGGTGATCAGTCTGTTTTTTGCCTTTCCAAGCATTATTGTGGCGGAAAAATATCGCAAAATGCGCAGTATTTTCCTGACCGCGATTGCAGGCATTATTCTCGGTTTAATCACCCTGATTTTTGGTTATGAGTCGAAATATATCTTATTGACTGGACTGGGTTTATTTTTTATTGCCTTTAATGTCATGGAAGCCTTATTGCCGTCTTGGTTGTCTAAGGCAGCACCGATTCAATCCAAAGCCACCGCCATGGGTGTAAATGCCAGCAGCCAGTTTTTAGGGGCTTTTTTTGGTGGTACGCTCGGCGGTCAGTTATTGATGCTGAATAACACCGCAATGGGTTGGAGTATCCTGACGGCTATTGCTATAATTTGGTTGCTCATTAGTTTTGGGCTGGCTCAGCCGCGTTATCTTTCGTCTATTGTGTTGCGTTTACCTGAAAGCAAACAAACGGATGAATGGACTTCTCAGCTTTTGGCAATTCGTGGTATTGAAGAAGTCGTGGTGATGTCGGACCAGCATGTGGCGTATATAAAAGTAGATAAGCAGCGCATTGATGAAGCTGCGCGACAACATTTAACGCACTTGTTGGGGAAAGAGGTAGCCATTTAAGCATAACTCTTATAAAGTAAAATATAGAAACAAATAGGATGAAGTCAGCAGATGCGTGGTGTAAATAAGGTTATTTTAGTTGGAACTTTAGGTCGTGATCCTGAAACGAAAACTTTTCCAAATGGGGGCTCGCTTACTCAGTTTTCAATCGCAACCAGCGATTCTTGGACTGACAAAAGCACAGGTGAACGTAAAGAACAAACGGAATGGCATCGCATTGTGTTGCACAACCGTTTAGGTGAAATTGCACAGCAATATTTGCGTAAAGGTTCTAAAGTGTATATTGAAGGTTCATTGCGTACCCGCCAGTGGACAGACCAAAACGGACAAGAGCGTTACACGACTGAGATTCGTGGTGAGCAAATGCAAATGCTCGACTCGAACCGTCAGCAAGGCGAAGGTGTTCCAGGCGATAATGCTGGTTTTAACCAACCGCGTTTTAACAATAACCAGAGCAGTGGTTATGGCAATAACACAGGTTATAACAACAATAATAACAACCAAGGTTATGGCAACGCAGGCGGTTTTAACAACAATCAGGGCGGTGGCAACCAAGCGGGTTATGGTAATAATAATCCGGGTGGCTTTGCACCAAAAGCGGCGCCAGCAGCACCTGCTCCCGCAGATTTAGATGATGACTTACCGTTTTAATCGGATTCAAGTACCTTCATCCCATTGATGTAAACAAGCAAAACCTTCTTAGCCCAGCTAGGAAGGTTTTTTTATTTAGTTCAGCTAAATAATTTGCGCGCTATACTAAAGTTCTAGAGGATAAGCCGTTCGCGAGGTTCATGAATTGGCTCCTGTACAAGTGGATTAATTTAGATAGGAAATTTTCTGCTTAAGTTATTATTTTTAATGACTTTGGTCGCTGAATTTTAGTTTAAATTAGACACGGCACACGGAAACAAATTACAAAAACGCACAAAAACAGTGCATTAAAAAAGCAATTGGCTCTTTCTTTCTATAGAAAAATGGCTCTCGTTTCTTGAGTGCCAAAACGACAAATTAAGCCTATTAGAAGTATGCATACGGAAACGTCGGATTTGCCCACACAATCCTCTCCCTCAGGCGGTTGGGCAAATTCACCAAGTATTTAGGAATAGGGATGACCTAGGGTGAACTCACTCTGTGACACCAATATTCCTATCATGTTAAGGAAAATTGTATGGCTGGACATCAAAATACGTCTGAGTCCAAAGGCTCCCAAGGCTTAAATAATGGGCTTAAGTCACGCCACTTGACCATGATCTCGATTGCGGGTGTTATTGGCGGCTCTCTCTTTGTCGGTTCAGGAAGTATTATTTACAACACTGGACCAGTTGTTTTTCTCACTTACGCACTCGGCGGTTTATTGGTTTGGTTCATCATGCGTATGCTTGGTGAAATGGCGGTTTTAAATCCTGATAGTGGTTCTTTTTCAACTTATGCCGACCGTGCAATTGGTCGTTGGGCTGGTTTTTCAATTGGCTGGCTGTACTGGTGTACTTTAGCCATGCTCATGGGATGGGAAGCCTATGTTGCCGGTAAAATTTTAAATAACTGGTTCCCGTTTATTCCGATCTGGACCTATATGGTGGTGGTGATAGTTGCTTTGGTTGCCGTCAATTTACAGAACGTGAAAAATTACGGTGAGTTTGAGTTCTGGTTTGCATTGGTCAAAGTGATTGCGATTGTGATCTTCCTTGTGATCGGTAGCTTAGCCATCATGCATTTATGGCCTTGGGGTGATCCGACTGCATCAGGTATCAGCAATTTGACGGCTGAAGGCTTTATGCCAAATGGTGCATCCTCAGTGATTACTGCCTTGCTGGGTGTGATGTTCGCCTACATCGGGGCTGAGATTGTGACCGTTGCAGCGGCTGAATCTGAAAATCCATCTAAAGAAATTCGTAAAGCTTCAAACTCGGTGGTTTGGCGAATTGTGTTGTTCTACGTGGGTTCGATGTTTGTTGCGGTTTGTTTGATTCCACACAACAACGAACTGTTGAAAGATTCAACTTGGGGTACGTACAGCGTGACCTTGACTGCTCTTGGCATTCCAGGTGCGCGTCATATTGTGAACTTCGTGGTACTGACTTCGGTATGTAGCTGCTTTAACTCGGCATTGTATACCTGCTCACGTATGATCTTCTCTTTGTCTAAACGTGGTGATGCACCGAAGAGCTTTGGCAAAATCAACCGTCATGGTAGTCCATCTGTAGGTGTGATTGTGTCCTGTATCTTCTCGGTAATTGCGGTAGTGTTAACTGCAACCAAGAGTATGGATGTCTATGACTTCTTCATGCTCACCACAGGTGCAGCAACCTTGTATGTGTACTTGACCATTGCCTATTCGCAACTGCGTATGCGTAAAAAGCTGGAAGCACAAGGGGTGCAAATTGACTTTAAAATGTGGTTATTCCCTTATGTGACCTATGCGGTAATCATTGCGATTATTGGGGCGATTCTGACCATGCTGATTGAAGGCACTTATTTCAAAGAAGTGATCTACACCACAGCATTGTTTGGCACCATTGTCTTCTTTGGCTTCTTGTCGGAAAAGCTGGGCTGGGGGAAGGAGCGTAGAGCTGTTCATCTTGCGCATACCCATAAAGAAGAACTGGTTTAAGCCTTGCTTAGACCAAGTTAAAAAAAGAGTCTCCAATTAGGAGACTCTTTTTATTTCTACAGGGGATCAGTTTAATTCAGGGTGGGAACCCCAGCTTCACGCAAGCATTGCAGCAACACGCCAAAGGACATCACCATATCGCGTTCATTTACGCAGGCAAAGCCCATTAGCAGTCCACGCTGCGCGCGTGCATGTGAGTGCATATAGTATTGCGACAGTGGACGGACTTTAATGCCACGCTCCAAGGCAGAAGAGGCAATGCCGACATCATCGCAGTGCTCAGGCAGTTTCAACACCAAATGCAGTCCTGAAGCATCATTGTATTCATGCACAAATTCAGGCCCGAGATAGCGATTGATTAAATCGACCAAGTAGGCGCGACGTTTACCATACAGTAAGCGCATACGACGAATATGCGCCTCATAATGCCCTTCACGAATAAATTCCGCCAAGGCACGCTGCTCCAGCAAATGTCCGCCACGGTACAGTTCCGCAGCCAAGACCCGTAATGGAGAGAACAGCGAGCGTGGCACCACCAAGTAACCAATCCGCAGTGCAGGGTAAATGGTTTTACTGAAAGTCCCCATATAAATTACGGGCGAGTCAGGCTCTAAACCTTGCAATGACGGATAAGGCTGTCCTGAGAAGCGGAACTCACTGTCATAGTCATCTTCCACAATCCAGCTATTATTTTGTTTAGCAATGCTTAACAGTTGTTTTCGGCGTTCTAAACTCAGGTGTGAACCCAAAGGATACTGATGCGAAGGGGTGACAAAAATCAGTTTCGGCGGCTTTTCTGGATTTTGTTCAGGAATAATGCCATCGGCATCCACAGGCATGGGATGAATATCCAGCCCGTTAATGCGCAGGGTATTACGCATGCCCCAGTAAGCTGGGTCTTCAATCCAGACTTGATCGCCAATATCACACAGCGCACGAGACACCAGATCAATGGCTTGGTGAATGCCTTCGGTAATAATAATTTGGTCGGTATCGCATTGCACTGAACGCGCGACCCTCAAGTAGTCTGCCACAGCACTGCGCAGCTCCATACAGCCACCCGCATTGCTGTAAATCAATTGCGTAATATCAGGTTCACGGTTCAAGCGCGCCTGAATGCGGCTAAAAATTTGATGCGGAAACTCGGTCACATCAGGTGCACCCGGCACAAATGCACCCCATTGATGCGGCGATGCTGCGGCATGACCAAATACCAGTGCGCCACGTTGCGAGAGCGAGGCATTTTTTTTGGCTTTGGCAATGCCTTCGGTTTTTTTACCGTGAATGGTATTTAAAAACACTTCAGGCAAATGTTCTGCCACCCACGTGCCATGTCCTGTACGGGCTTCTAGATAGCCTTCGGCTTGCAGTTGTTCATAGGCAGACAGCACGGTATTGCGCGAGACTTTAATTTCACTGGCCAAATCACGAGAAGCGGGCAGGCGAGTTTTGGGTTGAATCACGCCTTCGGTGATTGCTCCTCGCAAACAACGGAATAAACGTTGATGCAGTTTACCCGCAGTATCCTGTTGGAGACGGTGTAACAAATGGTCGCCTAACAAACTACGCAATTGGCTCTCTCCTACAGTTAAAAAGTGGCTCTCGTCAGTTGACGCAAGAAGCGCGAAATTACAGTCATAGGCAGTCATTGTAAAGCATCCTGAAATAAGGCGAAGGGATGCATAGACCAAAGCTGTAATTGATGATGAAAAAATGAGGAAAAATAATGGATACTCAACATTCTGCACTCAACGCACGTAAACAGCAAGCAACTCCACGCGGTGTAGGCGTGATGTGTCAGTGGTATGCAGAAAAAGCTGAAAATGCCACGATTTGGGACAAGGAAGGCAACCAATACATCGACTTCGCAGGTGGTATCGCGGTATTAAATACAGGTCACCGTCATCCGAAAGTGATTGCAGCAGTGACTGAACAATTAACCAAGTTCACGCACACGGCTTACCAAGTAACTCCATATGAAAGCTATGTGGCTTTGGCTGAGCGTATTAACGCACTTGCACCGATTGATGGTCCAGCAAAAACCACATTCTTCACCACAGGTGCAGAAGCGGTTGAGAATGCGGTAAAAATCGCGCGTTCATATACAGGTCGTCACGGCATTATTACTTTTGGTAACGGTTTCCACGGTCGTTCATTCATGACCATGGCAATGACAGGTAAAACTGCACCGTACAAACGTGATTTTGGTGTGATGCCAGCAGGCGTATTCCACGCACGTTACCCAGTTGCATCTAAAGGTATTTCTATTGATGCAGCGATTGAAAGCGTTGAAAACATTTTCAGTGAAGATGTTGCAGCACATGACGTTGCAGCGATTGTCCTTGAGCCAGTTCAAGGTGAAGGCGGTTTTAACGTTGTTCCTGCGGAATTCTTAAAGCGTTTACGTGCGCTTTGCGATCAACACGGTATTTTATTGGTTGCTGACGAAGTTCAAACTGGTTTTGCACGTACAGGTAAATTGTACGCAATGGATCACTACGAAACTAAGGCAGACTTAATCACCATGGCGAAAAGCTTGGGCGGTGGTTTCCCAATCTCAGGTGTTGTAGGTCGCGCAGACGTGATGGATGCACCAAACCCAGGTGGTTTAGGTGGTACTTATGCAGGTAACCCAATTGCAGTTGCAGCAGCGCACGCGGTGATTGATGCGATTCAAGAAGAACAGCTATGCGAACGTGCCAATGTCTTGGGTGACGAATTAGTAACGTTGTTGAAACAAATCCAAGCTGAAACCACGATTGTGAACGATGTTCGTGCATTGGGTTCAATGGTGGCTGTTGAAGTTGAAAATGCCGACATCGCAAAAGCTGTACAAACTTTTGCAATGCAGAAAGGTTTGTTGTTGTTGACTTGTGGTAAAAATGGAAACGTTCTTCGTTTCTTATATCCATTAACCATTCCAACAGAACAATTCCGCCAAGCATTAGACATCTTAAAACAAGGTTTTGATTCACTGGCACTTCCAGAGACTGTTGGGGCGCAAACTGCGGAGCAATCAGCATGATTCAACAAGGATTGCAATATTTATTAGCACATCCTGATATTGCACTTGAAGCGCCTGCTTCAAGTGACTATATCGAAGTTCAAGATGCAGCGACAGGTGAAAGCCTTGCATGGGTGAAAACCTATGACCGTGCTGGTGTCGAAGCTGCCATTACCCGTTCTGAACACGCACAAGCACAATGGAAAAAGCAAACCGCTTTACAACGTGCCGATGTATTGTGGGCGTGGTACGAGTTGATGCTTGAACACAAGGAAAACTTGGCACAGTTACTCACGGCTGAACAAGGCAAACCATTGCTTGAAGCACGTGGTGAAATTGCTTATGCAGCATCATTTATTCGTTGGTTTGCCGAGCAAGCGCGTCGTATTGATGGTGCCGTGCTTTCTCCAACACAAGCGCATCAGCGTTTGGTGGTGATCAAGCAAGCGATTGGTGTAACTGCGGCTATTACGCCGTGGAACTTCCCAGCTGCAATGATTACCCGTAAAGCAGCACCTGCAATTGCGGCGGGTTGTTCAATGTTGGTGAAACCAGCAGAACAAACGCCGTTAACCGCGTATGCTTTAGAAGTGTTGGCATTACAAGCAGGCTTACCACAAGATGTGTTGTTGAACATTAGTGGTGATTCTGCTGAAGTCGGTCAAACCTTGTGTAATAGCGATGTGGTGCGTAAGCTGAGCTTTACAGGTTCGACACCTGTCGGTCGTATCTTGATGCAGCAATGTGCACCTACCATTAAAAAGCTTTCTTTAGAGCTGGGTGGTAATGCACCCGTGATCGTATTTGATGATGCAAATCTTGATCAAGCCGTACAAGGCATCATGATGAGCAAATTCCGTAACAGCGGTCAAACCTGTGTCTGTGCCAACCGTATCTATGTGCAAGCAGGCATTTATGATGCACTGTGCGAGCGCTTAGTGGCTGAAGTGGCGAAATTAAAAGTGGGTGATGGTCGCGTAGAAGGCTCGACTCAAGGTCCACTGATTGATGCCAAAGCTGTTGCTAAAGTGCAATCACATATTGATGATGCGAAAGCGAACGGTGCGACAGTGCTGATTGGTGGTCAATTGCATGCTTTAGGCAAGACCTTCTTCGAACCAACAGTATTGCGTGATGTAACGCAAGACATGCGTGTTGCGAAAGAAGAAACCTTTGGTCCATTGGCGCCATTATTCCGCTTCGAAACGGAAGCAGAAGCAATTGCGATGGCGAATGATACCGAGTTTGGTTTGGCCAGCTATATCTTTACCCAAAGCGCAGCACGTCAATGGCGTGTCGGCGAAGCCTTGGAATACGGTATGGTCGGTGTCAACACGGGTGCCATTTCCAATGAAGTTGCGCCGTTTGGTGGTGTGAAACAATCTGGCTTAGGTCGTGAAGGTTCAGAGTGGGGCATCGAAGAGTACTTGGAAATGAAGTACATGTGTATCGATGTGACTGACACTACAGCATAATTTTTGCTGATGGTTCAAAATGCTGGTGATGGCTGAGGTTGTCACCAGCATTTTTATTGGGATCGAAGAAATAGATGGAAATAAAAGATTTTATCTAAATTATAAATCTATAAAACCGATTAAAATTATAAAAAACTACGGTTTTACCTATGTAGTAAAATTCCTTATTCTTGGTTTCAAGTTAAACAAACACCGTTACAGAGACCGAGAAACAACACATGAGTTTAATCAATACTGAAGTCAAACCATTCAACGCCACTGCTTATAAAAATGGTGAATTTGTTCAAGTATCTGAACAGAATTTTTATGGCAAATGGTCCGTTGTCTTTTTCTATCCTGCCGATTTCACTTTTGTCTGTCCAACCGAATTAGGCGATTTAGCCGATCACTACGCTGAATTCCAAAAGATGGGTGTAGAAATTTACTCAGTGTCGACCGATACCCATTTCACGCATAAGGCATGGCATGACAGTTCTGAAGAAATCAAGAAAATTCAGTACAGCATGATTGGCGATCCGACTTGGGTGTTGGCGAAAAACTTTGAAGTACTGATTGAAGCAGAAGGTCTGGCAGATCGTGGTACTTTCGTGATTGATCCTGAAGGGAAAATCCAGATTATTGAAATTAATGCCGGTGGTGTAGGGCGTGATGCGCAAGAATTATTGCGTAAAGTTAAAGCGGCGCAGTATGTACATGCTCACCCAGGCGAAGTTTGCCCTGCAAAATGGAAAGAAGGCGATGCGACTTTAGCACCTTCAATTGACCTGATTGGAAAAATCTAAGTCGAAAATGCTTTGAATTTAAAAAATCCAGAACTTAAGGTTCTGGATTTTTTTTGGCGATCATTTGGCTGTTTCAGCCATTGGGGCATTATTTTACGAGTTATTTTGATCAAAACTAATCATTAAATGACGATAATCAGGAATATGGTTTGAAAATAGGGTCGCCAAACCTTCAACATCATTACGCCAATCACGATGTAATTCACACGCCATGCCAAACCAAGTCATCAGTTGTGCGCCTGCTTGCGACATGCGCTCCCATGCTGCATCGCGGGTCAGGGCATTAAATGTGCCTGAAGCATCGCTAATGACAAAGACTTCAAAATCCTCTGCGAGTGCCGATAGGGCTGGAAAAGCCACACAAACCTCGGTCACCACACCCGCAATAATCAGTTGTTTTTTGCCTGTCGCTTGAACTGCCTGAACAAAATCGGCATTGTCCCAAGCATTGATCTGTCCTGGTCGGGCAATATAAGGCGCATCAGGGAACATGGCTTTTAATTCTGGAAGGAGTGGACCGTTTGGACCATTTTCAAAACTGGTGGTGAGTATTGTGGGTAAGTTGAAATATTTGGCTGCATCAGCCAAAGCCAGTACATTATTTTTAAATTTATCGGGGTCGATGTCGCGTACCAGTGACAGCAGTCCTGTCTGATGATCTACTAACAGTACGGCAGCATTGTCTTTATCTAAACGAACATAGGGAGTACCCATACCTGATTCCTCATCTGTGTTATGCGTGGTCTACGCCAATTGATTTTTTCAAGATTGAACTTGGCGATATTGTTGTTGTTTTGGTGGGAACAGCCATTTGAGCTTAATCTGAATAAGCACTCAGGATTGTCTTGTTCTTGCGTGAGTTTTGTTATGTTTAGAACTTCTGCGACAAATACGACATCTACTTTTTATCGTTTTAAAAATAGAATGGTGTATCGCACAAGCTGACTAGGTTCAGCGCTTTAAAATTCCTAAGATGCCTGCATGTTAAGTCCTAGAGATAGGAGTTTTGAAATGAAAAAAATTACAGGCGTGTACCGTAACCAAAATATGCATTGGGTCGGTGACGGTTTCCCAGTCAGAAACCTGTTTTCTTATGACCGTCTAGGTCAGGCGATCAGCCCATTCTTGTTGCTGGATTATGCGGCACCTTATGAATTCAAATCGACCACGGCACAACATGGTGTCGGTTCGCATCCACATCGTGGCTTTGAAACCGTGACCCTTGCTTACCAAGGTGCGGTAACGCATAAAGATTCCAGTGGCGGTGGCGGCACCATTCAAACAGGTGATGTGCAGTGGATGACCGCAGGCTCGGGCTTGGTGCATGAAGAGTTTCATTCGAGTGAGTTTGCAGCGCAAGGCGGTTTGTTTGAAATGGTGCAGTTGTGGGTGAATTTACCTGCTGCCGATAAAATGACCGCACCGCAATATCAAGCCATTCAAGCAGAACAGATTCCGGTGATTGCATTTGACGATGAGGCAGGGCATTTGCGCGTGATTGCAGGTGAATATGCAGGTCATGCTGGCGCAGCATCAACATTTACACCAGTGAATGTCTGGGATGGTGCCTTAAAAGAAGGACATGCTGAACAGGTATTTGTGCCTGTGGATCACAACACTTTGGTGGTGGTGCTTCAAGGTGAAATGCTGCTGAATGGTCAGCAAAAAGTGCTGGATCACTCCATTGTACTGTTTGCTCAGGATGGCGAAGCCCAGATTCAGCTAGAAGCTGTGACCGATGCCAAATTCCTGATTTTGACCGGCAAGCCCTTAAATGAGCCGATTCAGGGTTATGGTCCGTTTGTAATGAACACCAAACAGGAAATTATTCAGGCTTTTGAAGATTTTAACCAAGGAAAATTTGGTGAAATCCCTGTGGAAGAGCGTGTGCGCTAAATCATTTCGCCACTCTTTCGTTGTTTTATATCCATCCAAAAAGAAGAAGCCCCGAGGTGAATCGGGGCTTTTTGCGCTGTAAGTTTTGTTCTGGGTGACACCATTGTTATGAATTAGATTTGCATAGTGTCCTACTTTGTATAGTGTGATGAAGTTGTCATTTTTCTGCGGCGTATGATACCTGCTTTTGCTGTGTTTGTAAAATGGGTGGTAAAATATTGGTTAATATAATTAACTAATTTTAAACAAAAAATAAAATTTTAATAATTTAAAAATAGAGTTTGTTTAAAAAATATACTTAAAAATAAAATCAAAAAAACGCTCTGAAATTATTTTGTTAGCGAATTTTAAAAGCGCGGAATCTGGCACTTTTTAATAGTCTGTTTTGTCTGCCCTTGGTACATAATTTCCTTAATGTGTAACTGACGGATAATAACTTTGGATATTGCAGTTATTGGTAGTGGCATGGCTGGGCTGGCTACCGCGAGAATTCTTAAAGATGCTGGACATAACATTACAATTTTTGAAGCCTTACCAGGCCGTGGAATGGATAGTCACAGTACCGAATTTGAGGGTGGATTGATTGATGCGCCTTTACGTGTCATGAATCCGCATTTGTGGAAGAATACTTTAAGTCTGGCGACCTATTTAGGCATTCAGACCTTCCCAGTACGCACCTATATGGCGTGCAGCTGGTTATTTGAAGACAAAACCGAAACGTGGTTGACCACCACCCGTACCCGTATTGGCAATTTCCCAATCATCAATAACCGTAAAGGCATCAAGCAGTACGGTTGGCGTTTGGTGAAAGGCATGTTGCAGTTGAAAACGGCCATTTCGCAATTCTTTAAATCAGACAATCAAGATATTACGCTGGCTGAATTCATTAATCAGAATGATATTGAAGAAGTGTTCTGGCACGGTGCGGTGATGCCTGTGCTGTATACCATCTGTACCTGTAACCCGAAAACCATTGGCGACTGGCCAGCAAAACCCCTATTGACCTTCTTGCGTCAATTGACGGATGGTGATGCTTTGCTTCGTATGCAGGGTGGCACACCAGCGCTGGTAGATAAGCTGATTCAAGGCATTGAAATTCGTAGCGGTTCTGCAATTACCCATGTGAAACAGCAAGGCGATAAAGTGCAGGTGGAAAATTCTGCTGGGGAAACCTACCAGTTTGATCGTGCAGTGATTGCGACGCCAACCAACAAAATTGACACTTTCCTCGATCAAGATCAGTTTAAAGAAGATATTGATTTGTTGAAGCAATTTAAATTTGAACAAGGTCAATTGGTGATTCATACCGACACATCGGTGATGCCACCAAAGCGTAAAGACTGGGCGGTATTGAGCTATATGATGGATCGTAAGTTTACCCGTCAGCAATTCACCGTCTGGTTAAATGCGGTTGAGCCAAGCCTTGTGGGTAAAAATCCGGTGTTCCAAACTTGGCGTCCTGTCACTGAAATTGATCCGAAAAAGATCATTTCCAGTGTGACTTTGACCCGTGCGGTGGTGAATTCAGAAACTGTAGCATTGAATAAACAGTTGCAACAACGCCACAAGCAGGCCGATCGTAAAGTGTTCTATTGCGGTTCGTGGTCATGTGATGGTTTACCAATCTTGGAATCTGCGGTGACGTCGGCCATGAATATTGCCGAGATTTTTGGTGCACCATTGCCGTTTGTGGGCTTAAAGCCTAAAGTAGAGGTTGCTCCGCAACTCGGCTACTAAGTAATCATGAAATGGCTCCAACAGCTTCGCGCAGAAGTGTCCCAACATAAATATGCCATCAATGCAAAATTATTAGGGGACAGTAGCGAACTGGCGTGGAGCAATTTGGGCTATTGGTCTGACGCAGCGCAGACCTATCCCGACGCTTGCCGTGCCCTAGCCGATCATCTGGCAGAGAGTGTGCAATTAACTGCATCCGATCATGTGCTGGATCTGGGTTGTGGGCAAGGCGCAAGCGTGCTGCATTGGCGGCAGCATTATCAGATTCAACACCTTGCAGCAGTCGAACTGCAAGCCGAATGTGTGCAACGCATTCAAGCCATCTTCCCCGAACCGCAACAGATTTATTGCCAGTCTTTTTTGAATTTAAAACAAATTCCCTTTCAGTACCCTTTTGATGTAGTGCTGTGTATAGATGCGGCCTATCACAGCAGTTTGAATTCATTTTTAAGCGGAGTGTCTCCCGTTTTGAATTCAAAAGGGCGTTTGGCATTTCATTACTTAATGTTGAGTCCAAAATTTTTGAATTCAAATGCCGTGGAAAAAATGCAGTTGGCGCTATTACTCAAAGCGGCAGATGTGAATTTAAAAGATCTGCCCGATCACATGGCGTTACAGCAACAGTTAGCACAGGCAGGATTTGAACACATTCAGCTTGAAGATTTATCCGAAGCTGTATTTGGTGGTTTCGCTCGATATATTCAGCAGCAGAACACGGCACAGACAGGCGAACAACACACGGCTTTTGATGTGATGAAAATTAAGCTGACGGCAAAACTGTGTCAGAAATTATGGGCGCAGGGCATGGTGCAGTATGTGCAGGTGAGTGCACAGAAGAAATAAAAAATGCAGGGCTAAAAACAACAAAAGCCCACTATAAATAGTGAGCTTAAGTAGATGGTGCCGGCACACGGATTCGAACTGTGGACCTACTGATTACAAGTCAGTTGCTCTACCAACTGAGCTATGCCGGCATCTTGTGCAGTGCATTTTACATTAAGTTGTTTTGAATGCAAGCCAAAAAATGAACGATCGAATATTCAGGATGTTGAATTGCATCCAAGCGACTCGCCATCTTCTTTTTTCGTCTAAAATTCAGGCTATTTTAGGCTGTAGACCCACGTGTTAATCTGTTCACCTGTTGAAACTAAGCTGGCTTGTATAGGACTACGCACATAGCCGTCACCTTCAAATTCATCTAGCACGGTCCAGTGTTGGGCTAAATTGTCCGAGAAAAACACAAAACCGTGTACGGCAGGCGCATCATCTTTCAGTACAATGCCTGGAAAGCCCAATTCTGCACCCCAGCCTTTGTGCTGTAGCTCGCCATGTACATAGGCCTCTGCCCATGTTCCACCGATATTTTCTAGAATGTGTGCATTGGGACGATTTGGTCCTAAAGTGCCATAAACAAATAAACTCAACATGATTAGCCGTTGTTCCTTGAAGAAGAGATGAAGCCGATTTAAACAGGCGATTGCAGACGAATTTGAATCAGGCAGAGTACAATGCCTGCCAGTACTAAGCCGAGTGTGAGGAATACCACCCCCAGCCAGCCTGCATGTAACCAGAACCAGCCGCCAGCCGAACCGATAATGCTCGAACCGAGGTAGTAGAACAGTAGATATAAGGAGGTGGCATGTCCTTTATGGTTTTGTGCCGCTGCACCGACCAAACCACTACATAGCGCATGTGCAATAAAGAAGCCTGTGGTAATCAAGGCGATGCCGAAAATAATTGCCCAGAGGTTCTGTGCCAAGGTACAGGTAATACCCAGTCCCATACAGACAAAGCCTAGAATCACCATACTTTGCCGACCATAACGCTGTGCCAAGCCACCTGCCAGTGATGAAGATACCATCCCCAAACTATAAGACAGGAAAATCAGGCTGATTTGCGTTTGGCTGAGAAAATAGGGGGCAGCATCCAAACGGAAGGTAATGTAATTAAACAAGGTCACAAAAATACTGGTCAGCACAAAGCCGACGGCATACAGGCGCAGGAGCGTAGGACGACTGAGATGCGACCACCATGCTTGCAGGTGAAAGTTTAAATTCAGTCCTTTTTTGGCCACAAAATGGCGGGAAGGTGGCAGTAAATAAACAAAGCCGAATGCGCAGAGCAAGCACAGCATGCCCAATATACCCAGTGCGGTTTGCCAGTTGACCCATTCAATCAGCATGCCCATGCCGACCCGACCCATCATGCCGCCAAACGCCGTTCCCGCAATATACAGCCCCATGGTTTGTGCCAAGGCTTTGGGGTCCATTTCTTCGGCAATCCATGCCATGGTTACAGCAGGTACGCCACCGAGCACAAAACCTTCTAGTGCGCGTGTCGCGAGAAAGGTGTGCCAGTGTGGAATAAACATCGCCAAAATATTCAGTGCTGCTGCACAGACCATTGAGGTGAAAATCACATTGCGACGTCCTAAAGCCTGTGAAAAGGCGCTGGACAGTACAATTGAAACTGCCAAAAAGGCAGTGGTGAGCGACAAGGCCAGTGCACTGTTGGCAGGGCTGACTGCAAAAGTTTCAGTAAAGGCAGGCAGCAGTGGTTGCACACAGTAAATCAGCGAGAAACTGGCATATCCCACCAAGAAAAGGGCAAGTCCTGCACGGTAATAGGTGGCTGTCCCAGACTGAATCCAAGATTCGGAAAGGGGCGGGAGAGGGTCAAGTTCTTGACTTGATGAGGCGGGGCTGAGCATCTGAATTTCCAGTCGCCAAAAGGTGTGGCGCTTATGATCAATTACAGAATAAGCCTAGCAGTGGTCTGATTATCTTTCTAATATATTTGAGTCTATAGCAATATATGTTTTATATATGAATATTGAGCTGCGCCATATCCGCTATTTCTTAACTGTGGCCGAAGAAAAAAACTTTACCCGCGCGGCACAGCGTTTGTGCATGAGCCAGCCACCTTTAAGTATGCAAATCCGCGATCTGGAAGATTGCATTGGAGCTGAACTGTTTTTACGCACCTCACAAGGCGTAGTGCTGACCGAGGTTGGACAGGCTTTTCTCACGGCTGTCGAACCGCTGCAACACCAATTGGAGGATGCGATTCAGCTGGCACGACATGTGTCCAATGGTGAAGTGGGGCAGTTGCGTCTTGGGTTTACAGGCACTTCGATGCTCAATCCGCTGATTCCCGAAAGTATTCGTCGTTATCAGCAGCAGTATCCGAAAGTGGGTTTAAAACTGGAAGAAGCCAACTCACTTAAATTGATTGACTATGTGCTGGAAGATCGACTGGATATTGCGATTATTCGCCCACCCAAACAAATTCATGCCAGTTTGGCCATGCAGCATTTACTGGATGAAGCCCTGATTGCCGCAGTTTCTGTACGCCGGGATCTGGCACAGGGCGAGCAGCCGCTACAGGTGGCATGTTTGCGTGAACAGGAGTTGATTGTGTCACCACGGAGTGTCAGTGCAGGCTTGTATGATGCCATTTTCGATGCCTGTCAGCAGGCGGGATTTGAACCGAAAATGGGGCAGAGCGCCCCACAAATCGTGTCGATTTTATCCTTGGTGGCCGCCAATTTAGGGGTGTCGATGGTGCCTGAGTCGTCACAGCAATTACAAATTCAGGGTGTGGTGTATCGTCCTTTTGCATCGCCTGCACCGACGGTTGGGCTGGCGGTCATTTATAAGCAGCATTTGGCAACCCAACTGGCGATTAATTTTGCCAGCATGTTACAAATGGTCTGTCATCAGGGTGCTACATAAGCCACAGAGTCGGTGCTGGAGTGTGGAATAGTTATGAGATTGCTGCCGAATCTGTGCTGAAAATGCTGAAATAAAAAGCATATTAATTTAATTATTTCAGTATCTTAGTTTGGTTTTATCATGTGATTTAAGCCATGGAGTTGCTATAATCCCTTGCGCCTATCTGGGGGAGAGTATGGTGTTCAATCGTGTGCTGATCAGTTGTCTCAGTTTATTTTGGAGTGTGTTTGCATGTGCCGAGTGGACCTTTGTTAATGCAAATTACGATCGCTCGCAATTCATTTATGTCGATTTTAATCGGGTCAAAGTCCTCGATGCCAAGAGCAATGAGGTCGAATACTGGGTCAAATATCTGATTAAAAATGATAAAGAAAAAGATGGTCTGGAGCTGGGCGATTATTCCTTGGCGTTATACCGTGTGGGCTGCGACAATGAACAATACAGCATTCGTTCCTCTGCCAATTTCAAGAAAAATGGCTCCTTAATTAGTAGCCAGAATTATGCCGCCAGTCAGGCTCGCCCGATTATTCCAAATACTGCGGTGGACTACACCGCTGAAATGGTGTGCCGTGTTTTGCCGCAAAGCCAGAAAGTGGATCGTCTGGAACAGCTGACCCGTCGTATCGAAATGGGCGAGTATTGAGGGTACGTAGCTGGCGTTGACCGCTTAATCCATTAAAATCCGTTGCTTCAGATCGGCCTGTTTACGCAGATAATCCCAGACCAGTTTAATCCGTGGTTCATGCTGTAAATCGACAAAGGTCAGCATCCAGAAGGTGTGGGTAAAGCGGACTTGTTCAGCCAGTACTTGCTCCAGATTGGGTTGATCATGGGCTAAAAATTGCGGCAAAATCGCCAGTCCAGCCCCTGCGTTTACCGCAATTTGCTGCGCCAAAATACTGCTGCTGCGGAAATTGGCGGTCAGTGGAATCGGTAAGCGTTCCAAGCAATACAGTTCGGAACTATAAATCAGATCATCAATATAATTCACAAAGCGGTGATGGGCTAAATCTTGCATGTTTTGAATCGGGGGATGTTGTGTCAGATAGCTTTGGCTGCCATAAATTTTCAGACAATAATCGGTCAGACGGGTAATGATGTAAGGACCCGATTTAGGACGGTCAATTGAAATCACAATATCGGCTTCGCGATGCGACAGCTTAATCATTTTGGGAACGGGAATCAGGTCGATGGTCAGCAGTGGAAATTGCTGTGACAGTTCGGCCAATAACTGGGTCAAAAATGCGGTACCAAAACCTTCAGGTGCGCCAATTCTGACCCGACCTTCGAGCGGTTGCTGCGGTTTTTCAATCTGCAAAAAGGCCTGTTCCATTTGCTCGACGCGAGGAACCAGCGCCATGCCATCTACCGTCAGTTCATAGCCTGTGGCTTCTCGTTTAAACAGCGGTGTGCCTAATGCCAGTTCCAATGCTTGTACCCGCCGTGCCACAGTACTGTGTTCGACCCCGATAATCCTCGCGGCATTGGTCAGGGTTTTGGCACGCGCCAAGACCAAAAAAAACTGTAGATGATCCCAATCCACTTTCATTTTTTATTTTCCACATCCTGTGCAAAATTGCACAACCATCGTGCACCAATCTGCATTGGTGGTCAAAGTTTTCTTTGCTAGTCTGATTTGAAAATCACAAATTGAACATACGGTTTAAGTCGTAGGGTTCAGCAGCAACACAATAAAAATGAAAGCCTACGGAGAGGTTATGAATACGGTTCCTAAGATCCAACTATCGACAGCTAAATTATTGATTAACGGTGAGTTCGTCGAATCTAAAACTCAGCAATGGCAAGACATTGTCAATCCTGCCACCCAAGAAGTGATTGGTCTGGTGCCTTTTGCCACGCCTGAAGAAGTACAGGCGGCGATTGCTTCAGCCAAAGCGGCATTTGCCAGCTGGAGAGAAACCCCGATTCAGGCACGTATGCGCATTATGCTGAAATTGCAGGAGCTGATTCGTGCCAATGCTAAGAAAATTGCACAGGTGTTGACGGCTGAGCAGGGTAAAACTTTAGCCGATGCCGAAGGTGATATTCAGCGTGGTTTGGAAGTGGTGGAACATGCTTGCTCCATCGGCACTTTGCAAATGGGCGAATATACCGAAGGCGTGGCACGTGGCGTGGATACCTACACCTTGCAACAACCTTTGGGTGTCTGTGCGGGCATTACCCCATTTAACTTCCCTGCGATGATTCCTTTGTGGATGTTCCCAATGGCAATCGTCTGCGGTAATACTTTTGTATTGAAACCGTCTGAACAAGATCCGCTGTCGACTATGATGCTGGTGGAATTGGCAATTGAAGCAGGTATTCCAGCAGGCGTGTTGAATGTGGTGCATGGCGGCAAAGACGTGGTCGATGCATTGTGCACCCATCAAGATATTAAAGCGATTTCCTTTGTTGGTTCGACTGCCGTGGGTACACATGTATATAACTTGGCAGGTCAGCATGGTAAGCGTGTGCAATCGATGATGGGTGCGAAAAACCATGTGGTGGTGATGCCCGATGCCAATAAAGAGCAAACCTTAAATGCTATGGTGGGTGCCGCATTTGGCGCTGCGGGTCAGCGTTGTATGGCATTGTCGGTGGCAGTCATGGTCGGTGACAGTAAAAATTGGATCAATGAGTTGGTGGCTAAAGCCAAAACCTTAAGCGTGAATGCAGGGCATGAACCGAATACTGACATTGGTCCGGTCATCTCACCGCGTGCCAAAGCCCGCGTGATTGAGCTGATCAATAGTGGCGTGGAGCAAGGTGCAGAATTATTGCTGGATGGTCGTGAGATTCAGGTCAAAGGCTATGAACAGGGCAACTTTGTCGGTGCGACCATCTTCAATCAAGTCACAACCGATATGCGCATTTATAAAGAAGAAATCTTTGGTCCTGTGCTGGCGATTCTCTGTGTCGATACCTTGGAGCAGGCGATTGAGTTGGTCAATGCCAATCCATTCGGCAATGGTGTGGGCTTATTTACCCAAAGCGGTGCCGTGGCGCGTACCTTCCAAAACCGCATTGATATCGGTCAGGTCGGCATCAATATTCCAATTCCTGTACCCGTGCCATTCTTCAGTTTTACGGGTTCACGGGGTTCAAAATTGGGTGATTTGGGTCCATATGGCAAACAGGCGGTGCAGTTTTATACCCAAACCAAAACCATTACCAGCCGCTGGTTTGAAGACAGCCAAGAGGCTGGGGAAGTGAATACCACCATCAGTTTACGCTAAGGAGTAGCACGATGAAGATAGCTTTCATTGGTTTAGGCAATATGGGCGGTTCCATGGCACAGAACCTGCTCAAAGCAGGGCAAACGGTTCTGGGTTATGACCTGAGTGAAAAAGCCTTGCAGCAGTTTGCCGAAAGTGGCGGGATCGTCTGTGACAGCCCGCAAGCAGCAGCAGAACAAGCAGATGTGGTGATCAGTATGTTGCCTGCAGCCAAGCATGTGCGCGAGGTGTATTTGGGGGAAACTGGGATTTTGGCAGTCATGCGTGCAGGCAGCTTATGTATCGACTCCAGCACCATTGACCCGCAAACCATTAAAGATGTGGCTGCTGAGGGCTTGAAGCATCAGGTTCAAGTCTGTGATGCGCCTGTGTCTGGTGGCACCATTGGTGCCAAAGCGGGGACGCTCACCTTTATGGTCGGTGCGGATGAAGCAACTTATGAGCAAGTCAAACCGATCCTCAGTTTTATGGGCAAAAACACCGTGCATTGCGGCGCGGTCGGTGCAGGGCAAATTGCCAAAATCTGCAACAATATGATTCTGGGAATTTCCATGGCGGCGGTGGCAGAAGGCATGGCACTCGGTAGCCGATTGGGGATTGATTCGCATGCTCTGGCAGGCGTGATCAACAGCTCTAGCGGTCGTTGCTGGAGTTCAGAAATCTGTAATCCGTGGCCAGATATTAGTCCGAATGCGCCAGCGGGGCGTGGTTATACCGACGGTTTTGCCTCGCAACTGATGTTAAAAGATTTAGGTTTGGCCATTGAAGCGGCGAGCCAAGTCAAGCAACCTGTATTGCTCGGCGGTTTGGCGCAACAGCTGTATCAACAGCTCTGCCTGCAAGGCAATGCACATTTGGATTTTTCCAGCATTATCCAGCAGTACTTACCTCGAGAAAGCTGATTCAAAAGAAAAGCATGGGCGCAATGAATGCGCCCTATAAAAACTCGTGTCGTGAATAACAATAAATGAGACTGAGGTGAAAGGATGACTTCAAATTATCAACAAGCGCAGCAAAGCTTTGATTTGCAACAGGCTGCGCAACGGTTCTTATCAGGTTCAACCGATGCGCTGAATGCGTGTTATGAGTGTTGCGATCGGCATGCCTTGCCGGGGCGGATTGCACTGTTTTGGCAGGGGAAAGATGGCCGTAAAGAACAGTATACCTTTCGTGAATTACAACAACGGGCTAGCCAATTTGCCAATTTCCTGAAATCACAAGGGATTAGCAAAGGCGATCGCGTGTCGGGCTTATTGCCACGTACCCCCGAGCTTATCATCACCATTTTAGCCACATGGCGTATTGGTGCGGTCTATCAACCCTTGTTTACCGCATTTGGTCCCAAAGCCATTGAGCATCGTCTACAGTTGGCACAAAGCAAACTGGTGGTCACTGATGTCGGCAATCGCGATAAATTGCATGAGGTAGCAGGCTGCCCTGCAATTGTGACTGTGTCAGGAGCTAAAGGCACAGGACTGTATCAGGGCGATTTCAGTTTCTGGGCAGAAGTGAACCGCCAGTCGGATCAATGCGAACTGGTGATGATGAACATTCAAGATCCGTTCTTGTTGATGTTTACTTCAGGCACCACAGGTCCTGCTAAGCCACTGAAAGTGCCGCTGAAAGCCCTCATTGCCTTTGGGGGTTATATGCAAGATGCGATTGGATTAACAACTGAAGATTCGTTCTG
Organism: Acinetobacter kanungonis; assembly: GCF_009939195.1. Lineage (GTDB taxonomy): Bacteria > Pseudomonadota > Gammaproteobacteria > Pseudomonadales > Moraxellaceae > Acinetobacter > Acinetobacter kanungonis. The sequence goes on from NZ_JAACKC010000002.1 coordinate 178,952, forward strand.
GAATATTGCCGATCCAGGTTGGGCCTATGGCTTGTATTACGGCATTACCGGACCACTATTGCTGGGACATCCGACCATTTTTTATGAAGGTGCATTTACCCCAGACAGCTTATGTCAAATTGTCCAAGACTATGGTGTGAACAATCTGGCTGGTGCACCAACCGCTTATCGCATGATGATGGCGGCAGATCCACAACAAATGGCGAAATTGCACGGCAAATTCCGTGTGGTGAGCAGTGCAGGCGAGCCGCTGAACCCAGAAGTATTCCGTTGGTTCAAGCAAGTACTGGATGCTCCAATCTTTGACCATTATGGTCAAACCGAAGTCGGCATGGTGGTGTGTAACCATCATGCGTTGGAACATGAAGTGCGCGCAGGTTCGGCAGGTTTTGCCAGCCCGGGCTATCGAGTCGTGGCGGTGGATGAACAGGGCAATGAACTGGGTGCCGATACCCCGGGGATTTTGGCGGTGGATATCAGCCAATCACCGATGATGTGGTTTGGTGGCTATGAAGAAAGTCGTAAATCACCCTTTGTTGGTCATTATTATTTAACCGGTGACACTGCAGAAATTCATGCCGATGGCAGTATGAGCTTTGTCGGTCGCAGTGATGATGTGATTACCACATCGGGCTATCGCGTCGGTCCATTCGATGTAGAAAGTGCCTTGCTGGAACATGATGCCGTGATTGAAGCTGCGGTGATTGGCGTGCCTGATCCTGAGCGTACTGAAGTAATTAAAGCCTTTGTGATTTTATCGGGTGAGCATCTGGCCAGCCCAGAATTACAAAACGAACTGAGTCAATTTGTGAAAAAACGTTTGTCCGCACATGCCTATCCTCGTTTGATTGAGTTTGTCAGCGAACTGCCAAAAACCCCAAGTGGAAAAATTCAGCGCTTTTTACTGCGTAATCAGGAAATTGCCAAGCAGCAAACAGCCACGGCTGTTGCCAGTTAACAGATTGTAAGGAAGGGATGTATGCAATTCACTGAAGAACAGGTCCGCACGCAGGACACAGCAAAAAGCTTTGATCAAGAACAGATGAAATCGACGAGCAGTGAGTGGGATCGACACGGCATGTTTTTTGAAGAACAAGTCCTGATTCAGGACATGGCAAAAAGCTTTGCCCAAGAACAAATTAAACCCTTTGCCAGTGAGTGGGATCGACATGGCATCTTTCCCGCAGAGGCATTACAGCAAATGGGGCAATTGGGTTTTATGGGCATGTTGGTGCCTGAAGAATGGGGCGGTTCAGCCACAGGCAACTTGGCTTATGTACTGGCGCTGGAAGAAATTGCCGCGGCGGATGGGGCAACCTCAGCCATTATGAGTGTACACAACTCCGTGGGTTGCGTGCCGATTCTGAAATTTGGCACCGAAGAGCAAAAGCAGCAATTTTTGCTGCCTTTGGCCAAAGGTGAAATGATTGGTGCATTTGCCTTAACCGAGCCACATACCGGTTCCGATGCCGCAGCGATTAAAACCCGTGCGGTGAAAGATGGTGACTATTATGTGATTAATGGGGCCAAGCAGTTTATTACTTCGGGGCATAACGCAGGCGTGATCATTGTGTTTGCCGTGACCGACCCTGCTGCGGGTAAAAAAGGCATGAGCGCCTTCTTGGTACCACGCAATACCCCAGGCTATGAGGTGATTCGGGTGGAAGAAAAACTCGGTTTGCATGCTTCCGATACCTGCCAAATTGCCTTGACCGATGTGCGCGTGCACAAAAGCATGTTGTTGGGTAAAGAAGGTGAGGGCTTAAAAATTGCCTTGTCTAATTTGGAAGGTGGACGCATTGGCATTGCTGCACAGGCAGTCGGTTTAGCCCGAGCCGCTTTGGAAGAAGCCACTCGTTATGCTAAAGAACGGGTCGCCTTTGGCAAACCTATTTTTGAACAGCAAGCGGTGTCGTTCCGTTTAGCCAGCATGGCGACTGAAATTGCTGCTGCGCGCCAGTTGGTGCATCAAGCTGCACGTCTGAAAGAAGCAGGGCAACCTTGCCTCACTGAAGCATCGATGGCGAAGCTGTTTGCCTCGGAAATGACGGAACGCGTCTGTTCCAACGCCTTACAAATCTTTGGTGGTTATGGCTATCTGAAAGATTTTCCAATTGAACGGATTTATCGCGATGCCCGTATTTGCCAGATTTATGAAGGCACCAGTGATATTCAGCGTCTCGTGATTGCGCGTAGTTTATAAACAGAAAGAAACAAGCATTGAAGGCTGTACAAGCAACTCCAAGTGACCGATGTGCGATCGGCGGAATACCTGTACAGCGTGTCTAAACAGAAAGGATAAAAGCATGCAGTGGGAAAAAACCTTCATCGAAGAACAACAATGGGACACCATTTTGGTGGAAAAACGCAATGGTGTGGGACTGATTACCCTGAACCGTCCTAAAGCGCTGAATGCCTTGAACAGCCAACTGATTGCTGAAATTAACCATGCGCTAGACCAGTTTGAACGTGATCGTGAGATTGGCTGTATGGTTTTGGCAGGTTCAGAAAAAGCCTTTGCTGCGGGTGCCGATATTAAGGAAATGGCAGAGCTGAATTTCCCGAATATCTATTTTGATGATTTTTTCCATTTGGCAGATCGCATTGCACAGCGCCGTAAACCTTTGATTGCCGCAGTCAGTGGTTATGCACTGGGCGGTGGATGTGAATTGGCACTGATGTGCGATTTTATCTATTGCGCCGAGAATGCCAAATTTGGTTTGCCTGAAGTGACACTGGGTGTGATCCCGGGGATTGGCGGAACGCAGCGTTTAACGCTGGCACTCGGTAAAGCCAAAGCCATGGAAATGTGTTTAACCGCCCGCCAAATGGATGCCACTGAGGCAGAGCAAAGTGGATTAGTCGCAAAGGTGTTACCAAAAGAAGAATTACTGGCTTATACCTTGGAGGCGGCTGAGAAAATTGCCCAGCGCTCCCTGACCGCAACCATGATGATTAAAGAAACGATTAACCGTGCATTTGAAGTCAGCCTCAGTGAAGGTTTACGCTTTGAACGTCGTACCTTCCATTCTATCTTTGCAACGCAGGATCAGAAAGAAGGCATGCAAGCCTTTGTCGAAAAGCGTGCAGCGCAATTCAACAATCAATAGGGATGGATATGTCGTATGGAAAATAATTTACAGATCTGTGTCCAAGGGCATTTAGGTGTGATCACGCTGGATCGAGCGAGTCATCTGAATGCACTGTCCCTCACCATGATTCACGGCATCACCCAACAACTGGAACAGTGGCGCGAGGATGCTCAGGTTCAGGCGATCTTGATTAACTCGAATAGCCCGAAAGCCTTTTGTGCAGGGGGCGATATTCGCTTCCTGTATGACAGTTATCAAAATGGCACCCGCAATCACCAGCGCTATTTTGCCGACGAATATCACATGCTGAATACGCTGCGCCAATATCCAAAACCCGTGCTGGTGTTTTTGGATGGTTATGTTTTGGGTGGTGGATTTGGTCTGGCGCAAGCCTGTCATATTATTGTTAGCAGTGAGAAATCACGCTTTGCCATGCCTGAAACTGCCATTGGCTTTTTTCCTGATGTCGGAGCGACGCATTTCTTGTCCCGCCTAGATGATATTGGCGTGTATATGGCCGTGACAGGGGAGCAGATCAGCAGTAGCGATGCCTTGCATCTGGATTTGATTGATTATTTGGTGGCCAGTGAGCAGTTGGCTGCTTTGCAAACTGAGCTGACGAGTGCCTTAGCATTAAATCAGCAGTTGATTGAACAGATCATCGCACGTCATTTAAAAACCCCAGCACCAAGTGAATTAAAACGCTATGAAGAGGCAATACGACAGCATTTTGCTCATGCTGAATTGGGACAGATTGAATCCAGTCTGGCAAATGCAGCAGAGGGTGAGCATGCGGATTGGGCAGCCAAAATTGTGGCGACTTTACAGCAACGCTCATTATTGGCAAAGCAGATTAGCCTGAAACTCCAGCATGTAGGACGCGGTTTGTCTTTAGAGCAATGTATGCAGCTTGAGCGTGATTTGCAGGATATCTGGTTTGAGCAGGGCGATATGCTGGAAGGTGTGCGTGCCTTGTTGATTGATAAGGATAAACATCCGAAATGGCAAAAGGCAAATCCCGAATTGATGCAACAGTTTGAAAACTTGTTGCCTCCTTCACGACAGCAAAAGCAGATGAGTGCATCGGTATAAGCCCCTTATTTTTTTGAGTACTCATGATTGAATCCCCCTTTGTTGGGGGATTTTTTATAGGATGGGTACAGCATTATTTGTGCCTTGTGCCGAGTTTGGATGATACAGATCGGCTTGGTTTTAGAGAAAGATCATGCCGTGATTTAAATTGTGCAGTATCTTGAATCTATATAATTTCAGAGCTTTAAAGGCTGCATTTGTCGAATAATGTTGTAATCTATTAAACTATCTAGGGATAGATGAATATCAATGATGAGCTGGGGTGTTGCGTGCGCGTTAAAACAAGTAAAAAACGTAAAAGTTTTATCAACGCTGCTGAAGAATTGTTTTTAAATCAGGATTATGCCTCGGTGACAATCGATGCAATTGTGACCACTGCGCAAAGCTCAAAACCCACATTTTACAACTACTTTAAGTCTAAAGATGACCTGTTTGAGGCATACATTATCGACTCGGCTCAGGATTTTATGAATGAGTTGCATGAAACCATTACCTTCACCACCACTATAGATAAAACCTTATATCATTTGGGTTCAACTTATATTAAAAAACTTTTATCACCACATATCATTGCTCTAAATAAACTGGTGATTGGTGAGGCAAAACGACAACCTGAAATTGTAAAAATTTACTTTGAGCAGGGGGTGATGAAAGTCATTGCGACCTTTATTTATGTCATGGAAAAGGCTGTAAAAAGTAAAGCTTTACAAGATGAAAATCCATGTGTGCTGGCAAAGTATTTTAAAGCACTGTGTGATGCTGAATGCCAAGAATTGGCCTTATGGGGGCAAAAGCTGACTTGGACAGAAGAAGAAATTCATCTACAAACACAAATGGCGGTCAAAAATTTCTTAAAAATATATGGCGCTTAAGTTTAGCTCCGCTCGTATTATGTTCAGCGACCTCTGCCTGATAAAAAAATTAGGATAGCGGGAATTTTGTTGAAATCTCTGTTTTAAGTTGCCTTGATAGTCTTTAAGCACGTTTTCTTGGTTTTTTTGCGCATTCAATTCCGAGCCTACCCATCAGGGAATCTTTCTACAACATCGGGCGGTGCCGCACTTTATCTTGTTTTGTTCCTACTTGCGTGAATGCCATGTTTTGACATGGCCATATCCCAAATGAGAGCTGCAAGACTGAGCATGTCTCTCCATTTCAATGCATATTCCTCTGTATTTTGAGTCACATGATTCACTCGAGCATTGTTACTTCTATTGTTCTAAGGACAAAAAAATACCCATATCAGCTTGATATGGGTCAGACCAGAAAATACTGCGATATGGTCATAAGTTGGCTACTAGAAGTACCCAACCTTTGAGGTTTGCGATGATGTCGCAGAATTAATACTAAACTATATAGTTTATATTATCTATGCTTTTATTGGCTAAAATTTATATTATCTGCACAAATTTAAGTTTTTAAGACGATTTTATTGATTATAACTAAACCAAGTAGTAATATTGAGCGAAATTATGGCTAAATTGTGCTCGCATTTGCGGGTTTAACGAAAAAACTATCAATATTTTGATGGTTTTTTTTATTGAAATTGGTCTTAACTAAACTAATTAGTTAAATTATTAAGGGTTGATTGATGTGAATACGCGAATCGGTAAAGTTAAAACCAAACGCTCGCTACTCGCGATCATGCTGATGGGTTCGGTGGCAGCGCTGGGCTTAAGTGGTTGTGGCGAACAAACAGCAGAACAGACAAAGGTGAATGAAACGGCACAATTGCCTGAAGTGAACGTGATGCTCGTCAAGCCACAAGTGGTGGAAAATAATGTGGAATTGGCGGGTCGTGTCAATCCCTATGAAATTTCAGAAGTACGCCCTCAAATTCGCGGCATTATTTTAAAGCAGCTGTTTAAAGAAGGCAGTTATGTGAAAAAAGGTCAGCCGCTGTTTGAAGTTGACTCAAGAAGCTACCGTGCGGACACTTCAAATGCGCAAGCGACAGTAAACCGTAGCCAAGCCAATCTAGCGGTCTTGCAGACCAAGTTGAATCGTTATCAGCAGTTGGTGAATATCGATGCGGTCAGTCGACAAGAATATGATGATCTTGTGGCACAAGTAAAATTGGCACAAGCAGATGTACAAGCATCTCAAGCCAATTTGCAAAATACCCGCATCAATCTCGATTACACCGTCATTAAAGCACCGATTTCGGGGAAAATTGGACGTAGTCGCTTTACTGCAGGTGCCTTGGTCACCGAAAACCAAGCTGAACCTTTAGCGGTCATTCATAAATTAGATCCGATCTATGTCGACATCAATCAATCCAGTGCAGAGCTGCTGCGTCTTAAAAGCCAATTAGAAACAGGCGAAATGTCAGCCAGTTCAAGTCGCAATGTCAGTTTGCGCCTTGAGGATGGTTCAACCTATCCAATTCAAGGGCAGTTAACCTTGTCTGAAGTGGCGGTAGACCCGAATAGCGGAACTTTAACCCTACGCTCGACTTTCCAGAATCCGAATAATGTGCTGCTCCCAGGCATGTTTGTGACTGGAGTAATTTCTCAGGCCAGTTATAACAATGCATTTTTGGTGCCTCTATCGGCTGTGATGCGTGAACCAACAGGCGATGCCTTTGTCTATATTTTAAATAAAGACAATGTCGTGACCCAAGTCAAAGTCAATGCAGTTGCCTCGATGAACAATCAATGGATTGTGACGGATGGCTTAAAAGATCAGGATCGGGTAATTTTACAGGGGGTAGCCAAAGTCAAACCTGGAACTCAAGCCAATGCCAAAGTGCTTCAAGAGCCGCTAAAAAACACCCCAGATGCCCTCGCGGCGCCAGTCAATAAAGAATAAGGAAGCACACAATGTCCAGATTCTTTATTGACCGACCAATTTTGGCATGGGTGATTGCCATTATTATTATGCTGTTGGGGATCTTGTCGTTAAAAGGCATGCCGGTTGCCCAATATCCCACCATCGCCGCGCCGACGGTAACCATTTCTGCCGTGTACCCCGGTGCTTCTGCTAAAACTGCCGAAGATACTGTGACTCAGATTATTGAACAAAAGATGACGGGTTTAGACGGTTTGCGCTACATGAGCTCAAACAGTACCAGTGATGGTTCGGTGTCCATTACCCTGACCTTTGAACAAGGGATCGATCCAGATATTGCTCAAGTTCAGGTACAGAATAAGTTATCTGCCGCTGAACCGTTGTTACCTGCCGATGTTCAACGTCAGGGGGGCACAGTGACCAAAGCAGGGGCGAGCTTCTTGCAGGTCCTGAGCTTTTATTCACCCGATGACAGCTTGACCGAATATGACATTACCGATTATGTGAAATCGAATATTGTCGATCAGTTGAGCCGTGTTCCGGGGGTGGGTGAAGTTCAGACCTTTGGTGGTTCCTATGCCATGCGTGTCTGGTTAGACCCACAACGTTTGAATAGTTATAGCCTGACGCCTGCCGATGTAAACGAAGCGATTCGTGCGCAAAATATTCAGGTAGCAGCAGGTCAATTGGGCGGTGCACCAGCCTTAAATGATCAAGCCATTAATGCAACGGTGAGTGCACAAAGTTTATTACAAACCCCAGAACAGTTTAGACAGATTTTTCTCAAGCAGAATGCCGACGGTTCTGTGGTGCGTTTAAGTGACGTTGCGAAAGTTGAAATTGGAACAGATAGTTACGATTTTAAAGCGCGTTACAACGGTAAACCAGCAGGCGGTATTGCGATCAAGTTGGCGACAGGTGCCAATGCGATTGAGACAGCTGAAGCCATTAACCAGAAAATGGACGAGTTACGTGTCAATTTCCCTGACGGCTTCAAAGACACGATTGCCTATGACACCGTACCGTTTGTGAAATTGTCGATTGAATCGGTGGTGCATACCCTAATTGAAGCCGTTGTTCTGGTGTTCTTGGTGATGTATCTGTTCTTACAGAACTGGCGTGCCACCATTATCCCAACCTTGGCCATTCCTGTGGTGGTGTTAGGTACATTTGCTGTCATTAACTTATTCGGCTTCTCTATCAATACCTTAACCATGTTTGCCATGGTACTGGCGATTGGTCTCTTGGTCGATGATGCGATTGTGGTGGTGGAAAACGTCGAACGTTTGATGCATGAAGAAGGTTTGTCGCCTGTTAAAGCAACACGCAAATCCATGCAACAAATCTCAGGCGCATTGATGGGGATTACCTCGGTTTTGGTGGTGGTATTTTTACCGCTCGCGTTCTTTGGTGGATCTACGGGGGTGATTTATCGTCAGTTCTCCGTCACGCTGGTGACTTCTATGGCACTGTCGTTACTGGTTGCGATGGTCTTTACCCCAGCCTTATGTGCCACCATTTTAAAACCGTTAAAACATGGTGATACTCAACCGAAAAAAGGCTTCTTTGGCTGGTTCAATACTGCATTTGAGCGTTCAACCGAAAAATATTCCAATAATATTGCACGCATGATGAAACGTGCGGCGACTTTTGTGTTGGTTTACGCTTCGATTGTCGGCGTGATGGCCTTTGCCTTTATGAAATTGCCGACAGGCTTCTTACCTGATGAAGATCAAGGTGTAATTTTTAACTTGGTGCAATTACCACCAAATGCCTCACTGAACCGGACCAACCAAACCTTAGACTCGATGACCCAATACTATATGGATCATGAGAAAGAGAGCGTGGAGTCTGTGCTGACCGTGGCGGGTTTCAGTTTCACCGGGATCGGTCATAACTCGGGTATTGCCTTTGTGAAGTTAAAAGACTGGGCAGAGCGAAATACAGAAGAGACCCAGATTGGCAGTATCTTGGCACGATCGAATGAAGCCTTTAGCAAGATTAAAGATGCCTCTTATGTTTTACCGTTAATTCCACCTGCCATTCCTGAACTGGGAACCGCTACAGGCTTTGATTTGCAGTTGCAAGATAAAGCAGGATTAGGGCATGAAAAAATGATGGCTGCACGTAATCAATTGCTGGCATTGGCAGCTCAATCAGACAAAGTGGTTCGTGTCCGTCCAAATGGTCAGGAAGACAATGCACAATACAAAATCTTTATTGACCAAGCACAAGCGGGTGCAATGGGCGTTCGATTCTCTGAAATAAACCAAACCTTATCGAGTGCATGGGGTGGAAGCTATATTAATGACTTTATCGACCGTGGTCGTGTCAAAAAAGTCTATGTGCAGTCTGAATCTGAAAGCCGCATGATGCCTGAAGATTTGAACAAGTGGTATGTCCGTAATATTCATGGCGAAATGGTGCCGTTCTCCTCGTTTGCCACAGGCAAGTGGGTCTATGGATCCCCGCGTTTAGAACGTTTCAATGGACTTTCTTCTCTGAATATTCAGGGTGAACCTGCTCCAGGCGTGAGTTCGGGTGAGGCCATGGCAGAAATGCAACGACTGGCGCAGCAGTTACCTGCAGGCGTGGGTTATGCGTGGACGGGCTTGTCTTTGGAAGAACAAGACTCGGGTAGCCAAGCACCTGTGCTGTATGCACTTTCACTGTTGATTGTCTTCCTGTGCCTCGCAGGTCTATATGAAAGTTGGTCGGTCCCTTTGGCGGTGTTATTGGTGGTGCCTTTAGGGGTGATTGGTGCAGTGGGCCTGACCATGGTGTCTGGATTAAATAATGATATTTATTTCCAAGTGGCAATTATTGCAGTGGTTGGTCTGTCTGCGAAGAACGCCATCATGATCATTGAGTTTGCCAAGGACTTGCAGGAACAAGGTTATTCACTGATTGAGTCGAGCTTGACCGCAGCGAAATTACGTTTGCGCCCGATTATTATGACCTCGCTGGCCTTTGGTCTGGGTGTGGTGCCTTTGGCGCTGGCAAATGGCGCAGGTTCAGGCAGTCAAAACGCCGTGGGTATTGGGGTCTTGGGTGGTGTGATCAGTGCCACAATACTCGGCTTGTTCTTTATTCCTCTGTTCTATGTCTGGGTCAGAAGCATCTTCAAATATAAACCGAAAGAGGTTGAAGCTGATGATGTTTTGGTGAAGGAGTCTAACTCATGAAACTGTCGAAATTGACTTTGAGCCTGCTGTTCGCGGTCTCTGCCAGTGGACTGGTGGGCTGTCAAACCTTGAATAGCAAATCCCTCAGCCAGCCTGATGCTAATATTCCTGCTGCCTTTGTAGCGGGGTCGCCAGAGGCGAGCAATGCGGTGATTTTAGAAGGCTACCAAAAGTTTTTTAATCAGCCTGAACTGGTTTCAGTGATTACACTCGCTTTGGAATATAATCGTGATGTGGAATCAGCACTGCTCAATATTGAACGTGCTAAAAACCTGTATCAAATCAGCCAAAACAATCAATTGCCAACGCTGGATGGTCACGCGGGTTATAGCCGTGGTGAACAATTGGGAATGAATCAACCCGCCAGTTCAAGTAACTTGAGTGTGGGGGTGACCGCCTATGAATTGGATTTCTTTGGTAAAACCAAAAATCTAAAAGAAGCAGCATTGAATCAATATTTGGCTTCTGATGAAGCCATGCAAACGGTACAAATCAGTCTGATTGGTGAAGTTTCCAAAGCTTGGTTGGCGATGGCTTATCATCAAGATCAGTATGAAATTGCGCGAAACACCATGCTGCTACAAGCGAAATCTTATGACCTCAATAAGAAAAAGTTTCAGGCAGGGGTCATTTCTGAAGTCGCGGTACGTCAGTCTGAAACCTTAATGCATGCGGCTGAAGAGGACATGCTGACCATTCAGACCCAAATCAAGCAGGATCAAAACTTAATTAACTTATTGGCTGGAACCAGTGTTCCAGAAGCGTTGTTACCGAAAGTGAAAGTTTTACAAGTCACATCGTCTGATTTAAACCAAGTGGGTTTACCCAGTGATTTGTTAATCAATCGACCTGATTTGAAACAGGCGGAATTTCAGTTGGCAGCTGCGGGAGCCAATATTAATGTGGCGCGCGCAAAGCTATTTCCAAGTATTTCGTTGACTGGCAGTGCGGGTTTTGCTTCCACAGATTTGTCCGATCTGTTTGATAAGGGCGTGTGGAGCTTTGGTCCGCAGATTGACATGCCTATTTTTGACTACGGGACTCGTAAGAAAAATTTAGCCATCAGCAAAATCGACTATGAAATCCGCTTAGCGGAATATGAAAAGTCGATCCAAACTGCCTTTAAAGAAGTTAACGATGTCTTGGTATTTCGGGCATCGATCGACAGCCGAGTCAAGGCTCAGCAGCAGCTGGTACAAGCTTCTCAGGTGACTTACAACCTCGCCCAAGCCCGTTTTAAAGCGGGTATCGATAGCTATTTCAATGTTTTAGATGCACATCGCAGTCTTTATGCGGCACAACAGGCTTTATCTGATTTGCAACTGCAAAAAGTAAGTTCTGAAGTGGATCTGTACAAAACTTTAGGTGGCGGTTTGTCCTAAGCAAATGAAATGTGAAAGGTCGTTCGGCTTTTTACATTTCAATATCAAATTGACGAGTAAGGTATGAAAAATATTGTGGTCGTGGGTGGTGGTGCTGGTGGATTGGAATTTGTCACCCAGCTTGCGGAAGCTTTGAAAAAAAATGACGATGTATCAATTACCCTGATTGATAAACTCGCTGCGCATATGTGGAAGCCACTGCTGCATGAAGTGGCACTGGGCACCTTAAATATCGAGCAGGAACAAACCAACTATTTTCTGCATGCAAAAAAACATGGTTATCACTTTATTCAAGCAGAACTGATCAGTATTGATCGTGAGTCGAAAACGATTCAGATCAAAACTCAACATCGCACCGAAGCGAATGAGTGGGTCAGCCGTACGGAGCAGCAGGCTTATGATGTTCTGGTCTTGGCACTGGGAGCAAAGTCCAATGATTTTGGAACACTGGGTGTCAGAGAGCATTGCTATTTTTTAGATGATATTGAGCAAGCGCAGAAGATTCATCAAGACATGATGTTGGCTTATCAGAACTCACAGCAATTGCAGCATGAACCTGTGGTCAATATTGCCATTATTGGCGGTGGGGCGACAGGCGTCGAGTTTGCAGCGGAATTGGCGCAAGTTAAACATACCTTATTTGATTATGGCTTTGAGAAAATCAGACCTGAAAATATCAATATTCATGTGATTGAAGGTGGAAGCAGAGTTCTGAATGCCCTGTCAGAACAAGTTTCGGAACGTGCAGAAACGGTGTTGTCGCAGTTGCAGGTCAATCTGTTAACCAATCATCGTGTCAAAAGTATTGAACATCAAAAGATTCATTTTGCGGATGGAACGACTTTACATGCGGACTGCATCATTTGGGCAGCAGGTGTGAAAGCACCGAAAGTCTTGGAACAGCTAAACGGTTTTGAAAAAGACGGGATCCACCGTTTAAAAGTACATGCAACGCTACAAACTTTCACTGACCCCAATATTTTCGCAATTGGAGACTGCGCTCATTGTCAATTAGACAGTAAAGAAAATCCCTTGGGTGCGCGAGCACAAGTGGCGAGCCAACAAGCGGAGTTCTTGGTCAATGCGGTGCTGTGCCATCTGAAAGGGAAAACAATCCCGATGTTTAAATTTAATGAAAAAGGGACTTTGGTTTCGCTGAGTGAGTCTGAAGCCGTGGGGCAAATTTTAGGAAATACGCTGGTACAAGGTCCTTCTGCCCGAATCATGTATCGCTCTTTGTATCGGATTCATCAGAGCAAAATTCACGGTGTGGGAAAGACATTATTGATTACGGCAAAAGATGCTTTTGCCCGACAAGTGAATCCTCGAATTAAGTTCTTTTAAGGGCTTAACCCAATGCATGATGTTGGGTCTGCTGGATCAAACAAAAAAGGCTTAAACCCTTTAGGTTTAAGCCTTTTAAGACATCATGTGACTGCATGATCATGAATCTTGGCGGTGAAAGAGGGATTCGAACCCTCGAAACGCTATAAACGTTTACACACTTTCCAGGCGTGCTCCTTCAGCCACTCGGACACTTCACCATTGGAGCGCGATAATAGCCAAAAAAAGACAGTCTGCCAAGTCAGAAACAATTGATTTGCAGAAAAAGATTTTTCTTAATGATAATATGGCACAAAAATACTGTTCCTTTTTGAAGACAAAATATGCAAAGTTCTGCAAAAAAAGCCGCATTGCCTGCGATAACCTTGGCAGCATTAGGGGTTGTGTTTGGGGATATTGGAACCAGTCCGCTCTATGCATTGAAAGAATCATTCCATGCTGCACATGGATTGGGGATTAACCCAGAGAATGTCTTGGGTATTTTGTCGATTATCTTTTGGACAATGACACTGGTCATTACCATTAAGTATGTCGCGATTGTCATGCGTGCAGACAACAATGGTGAAGGCGGTATCATGGCCTTGCTTGCTTTGAACCTGCGCAATACCAATTTTAGTGACCGTAGAAAACTGCTCTTGATCGCCATTGGCTTTATTGGTGCCTCACTGTTCTTTGGGGATGGCATCATTACGCCTGCCATTTCGGTGCTGTCAGCGGTAGAGGGTTTATCCATCGCGACAGATGCGCTGGATCCTTATATTGTGCCGATTGCGATTGCCATTGTGACCACCCTGTTTGTGATGCAAAAACATGGGACAGCCTTTGTTGGAAAGTTCTTTGGTCCACTGACTTTATTGTGGTTCTTTTCTTTAGGCATACTGGGAATTTCAAGCATCATTCAGACACCTGTAGTTTTGGGCATGCTGAGTCCGCACTGGGCAATTCAGTTTATTATTAACCATCCATTAATGACGTTTTTCATTATGGGTGCGGTGGTGTTAACCGTCACAGGCGGCGAAGCACTCTATGCCGATATGGGACATTTTGGTCCTGTTCCGATTCGTTTGGCATGGTTTGTTGTGGTGTTACCGTGTTTGCTGCTGAACTATGCAGGGCAAGGTGCCTTACTACTACGTGATCCGAATGCGATTGAAAATCCATTCTATTTATTGGTGCCTGAATGGGCACTGTATCCGATGATTTTCTTGGCCACCATGGCAGCGGTCATTGCTTCGCAAGCAGTGATTTCTGGGGTGTTTTCATTGGCACGTCAAGCTATTCAACTGGGCTATTTGCCACGTCTGAACATTAAGCACACCTCAGACTCAGAACAAGGGCAAATTTATGTGCCCTTACTGAATTGGGTGCTGTTGGCAGCGATTATTGTCCTGATTCTGATTTTCCAAACCAGTTCGCGTCTATCTCATGCCTATGGTTTGGCCGTGACCATGACCATGCTGTGTGACACCTTATTGATTGCGGTGTTTATTCGTTATACATGGAAATGGAGCAAGCTGAAACTGGTGTTACTTATCACGCCATTTTTGGTATTAGATCTGGTTTTGGTGAGCGCAACATCGCTGAAAGTCCTTTCAGGCGGTTGGGTACCATTACTGATTGGTGGTATCGCATTCATGCTGTTAATGACATGGAAAGATGGTCGTGAACTGACCTTTGCCAAGTTACAGCAAGATACGCTTCCGCTAGACTTATTTGTGCAAAGCATTGGTGAGCAGGCAAACTGGGTTGAAGGTGAGGCGGTATTCCTGACCGGTACGCCAACCGTGGTGCCACATGCCATGTTGCACAACATGAAGCACAATAAGGTTTTGCATCAAAAGAACATCATTCTGACGGTTAAAATTCAGGATGTACCTTATGTTGCCGATCAAGATCGGTTCCACGTGGAAATCATGAATCAGCATTTTTATCGCGTTGAATTGTTCTACGGTTTTAAAGATGAAATGAATATTCCACAAGCACTTGAAGCCGTTTATCAAGCGATTGATCTGGAATATAACCTTATGCAGATCAGCTTCTTTGTATCGCGTGAACGGATTATCAGTACTGTGGGTGATGGTTTGGCGCCGTGGCGTGAAAAGCTGTTTATTTCCATGCAGCGCAATACCAGTCCAGTCAGCGACTTCTATAAAATTCCGCCAAACCGCGTGGTGGAATTGGGGAGTCAAATTGAAATCTGATTGAACTGATTCTTTCAGATAATTGAAAAAACCAAGGCATAGACCTTGGTTTTTTTATGCTTATTTCAATGTAGGCAGTGCCACGCCGTTTATTGTGCAGGCAGGCTTTGGTTCTCTGTCGGCATAGGTTGTACTTGCAGATTTTGCTCGGCCTCTGGCTGATCGCTGCTTGGAATTTCAGCTTCTGCGGCATTGACTGGATGTGCTGCGGAAGAGTCGAGTTGCGGGGCAGAAGACATGGATGGACTTGGGGATACTGCGGTTGAGGCATCTGATGATAGATCCGCTGTTGCTGCTGGGCTTGGCTGTACCGAGCTATTCTCAGGGTTAACTAAGCGCACCTGTCCAGATTGAACCAACTCTTGAATGGAGCCTGGCTGTCCATTAATACTGGTTGTAATTTTGGCTTGTGACAGGCTTTCTAAGGTTTCGCCTGCTTGCACAGCGGGTTCTGCAAACGCAGTAACATTCACAAGACCCATCAATAAACCACAGGCCAAAACTTTTGCAGCAACTACATGATTTGAAGACATCATTACTCCGTCTTTTATTCTTACCGTTATTTGTGCATCTACCTTGGCATATTCAAAATTGACCTGACAATCGAATCTACCCAATTGCATCGATAAGCCATTCAAAAGCCTGACGAAATCAGACAATTTGTTACAAGTACTACCTGCATGTCATGTTTTTGTAGAATTGTTAAACGATCAGTCACATCTGGATATACTTCTACAGAAGGGCTTTGTTAAGCTCCTGCAAAATCAGTCGTTTGATAAAGTAATGGCAAGTAAAAAACGTAGTTCTAAGCAATCCTTTCCGTGGTTTTTTAATCAGCACAGTTCCAAAGTGGTGTTGGGGGTGGTTGCAGCAGGCAGTTTTGCCATTGCCTTTGGGCAAGAGCGGATTAGTCAGTTCTTGTCTTTACCCACTGCATCGAATTCGGCATGTTTAGACCAGTTTTATCGAGATGTACCCCCGTATTTAAATAGAGAAAGCCTGAAAAAGCAGAGCTATGCCCTGTGTTTTAATGGCTTTAATGTCATGTATTCCGGAGTGTCGAGAACCCCGTTGTGGGTGGCTGAAGCGTTAACCCCTGCGCGATTGAGCCAGAAAATTCCGCGTGAAGACAGCTTCCATGAAGAGGAGCGAATTCCAGCGCAATATCGTGCCACCTTGTCGGATTATCGAGGTTCAGGGTATGACCGTGGGCATATGGCACCAAATGCCGATATGCCGAATAAGACATCGCAGTTTGACAGTTTTTCTCTTGCCAATATGGTGCCGCAAGCACCGAGGAATAATCAGGAAGTTTGGCGCAAACTGGAAGAAGCGACTCGTGCAATTGTGACCAAACATCAGACCGATGTGTATGTGGTGACAGGTCCGACCTTTACCAGCAAAACGCTGAAAGTGATTGGGCAAGGGGTCATGGTGCCGACCGCAGTGTATAAAGCGGTGTATATTCCAAAAACGGGTGCCATCGGGGTGTATTACGCGCCAAACAACAATTCACAAGAGGTGAAAATTGTCAGCGTCTGTTATTTGGAAGAGCAAATTGGGGTAAATTTATTCCCGCAGTTGACCGAAGAGCAAAAGCGCAATACCTATCAGTTGCCCCTGACGGCCAATGCGGTGAAAGCCAAACAGGAAATTGCCTATTCGCACTGGGATGCGGAAAGCCAATGTGCGGAAGATGTCTCTGCGGATCAGATTCAAGCAGCGCAACAAAGCTTCAGCTCAGGCAGTAGCAAGGCAGCCACCAGCTCAGTCCCAAGTTTAGATGCAGGGACCCAAGATGCGATTGTGAAACAGTTGATTGAAGCCTTGTTGCAGTATATGTTGCAATTGGTGAAGTAAAAAACAGCACACATTCATTTGCCGCATTTACGCCGAGGTGGCCATGTTTAAACCTTTTGAAAATGAGACTGAGTCCCATGCGATTCATGATTTGACCTTAGAAAATCAGCTGGATCGGATCAATATTTATGGCAATTTGCAAATTGCCAAGGATCAGGCTGGTTTGGCGGCAGCCAAAGTGTTGCAAGCCTATCTAAATGCCATTGTGATTCATCTGGAAGCAGAAACAGATTTGCCGCAACAGCTGAATGATGCGGCAACTCAGGAAGTGGAAAACCCGTTTTTATAAGTGGATAGATCCAATCAAAGCTCGTCGATGCAGATCACATCGACGGGCTTTTTTTCATTTCAGCTTTTGCTTTGTGCGACAAATTTGTAGATCAGGCTGCCAATTACGGCTCCGAAAATCGGAGCCAGCCAGAACAGCCAGAGTTGGTGCATGGCAGCAGTTTCTGCAAACAGTGCAACCCCAGTACTTCGTGCGGGGTTGACCGAGGTATTGGTGACAGGAATACTGATCAGGTGTATCAGCGTTAGCGCCAGACCAATCGCAATTGGGGCAAAACCCGCAGGTGCGCGTTTGTCGGTCGCCCCCATAATCACAATCAGGAAAAATGCAGTTAGTACCACTTCAATGATAAGTGCCGAAAGCAAGCCATAGTGTCCAGGGGAAAGCTCTGCATAACCGTTACTGGCAAACGAACCTGTGCCCGCAAAGTCGGCTTGTCCTTGTGCAATCAAGAACAGTATAAAAGCCGCCAGCACCGCACCAATCATTTGTGCCGCCAGATAAGGCAGTAAATCTTTACCATCGAAACGCTGACCGACCCATAAACCAATACTGACTGCGGGATTGAAATGTCCTCCTGAGATATGTCCAAAGGCATAAGCGCCCGTGAGCACCGTCAGACCAAAGGCGAGTGCGACACCCGCAAAACCAATGCCGAGTTCAGGAAATGCTGCGGCAAAAATTGCACTTCCGCAGCCACCAAACACCAGCCAAAATGTGCCAAGCAGCTCGGCAAGATATTTATTCATCGTCATCTCCACGGTTTTTTATTGTGGTTAATTTTTGTTCTAAAGTATTACGTCTTATCTTTAACGATTAATTTAAGATTACTCAATGTAAAAATGATTAAAAAATGTGCTTATTTTTATAAATACTTATATTGCTTGAAGATATAGTTTGCGGAACTGCTGCGGTGTTTGCCCTGTCCATAATTTGAAGGCGCGCTGAAATGCACTTTGTTCAGAGTAGCTTAAAAGTAGCGCGATTTCCTGCAAGCTCAGGTGTGGGTCTTTGAGATATTGTTCTGCCAGCATTTGACGCACCTGTTGGGTACGTTGCTGGTAGCTGCTGCCTTGGGCCTGCAAATAGCGTTGTAACTGTCGTACTGAAATATTCAATTGCTGGGCGATGACTTCAACTTGATACTGGTTTTTTTGCAAACCAGACAGAATCAATTGCTGCAAGCGGTGGTCGAGCTGGGTCGAATGCGGGAGTTGCTTAAACAAGGCTTGCGCTTGTTGCATTAAAAGTTGTTGTAAGGTGTGATCCCCTTGTTGTAAGGGTTTGCTTAATTCGGCAAGCGGTAGCAAGACTTGCGTGGCAGGCTGTGAAAAGCGCACCTTGCAATGAAAAAACTGCTCATACAGGCGGCTATTTTTCGGAGTAGCGTGACGAAAATGGACTTCATGTAGCTGAATGGGATTCGCTGCCATATTCTGATTCAGAAACTGGATCATCAGGGCAATCGCAATCTCATCGGTGAGTTGGGTGGTCAGGTGCTGTGGCAGCTCGCCCCAACGGATACACAAATAGTCGCTATGGCTTTCAACTTGTAGTGGGCTACCATCATAAATTAAGCGATGGAAGTCATGATAGCGGTTTAGGGCTTCCCCGAGCGTGTCACAAGCCAGTGCCAGATAAGCCAGAATACCCAAATGTTTGGCTTGCACAAAAGCCGAGATTTCCAGCCCCAGTGCAGGCTCAGGCACTTGCTGCTGTAAATCATGTAATAAGGCATACCAAATGCGATAGTCAAAGCGCTCTAGATTCTGCACTTTTTCCAGTTGTGGCGAAGTGGTCAGTCCTTTGGCTTGGCTGTAGCAATAAAGCAGGTGCCCCAATCCACCATAGACTGAACCTGTGTAATCATTCAGGGTATGCATCATCTGTTTTTGTTGTCGTGATTTGTCAATATTAAGCGTGTTGATGGTCAATATTTATCACATTCAGTTTTCTATATTCAAGCCATGAAAGGAGAATTTACATGTGGAAAGGATTTTTAGCAGGACTGGTGGTCGCCAATGGCTTTGAGTGGGTGGCACATAAATATTTGTTACATGGCACTCATCGGGCAGGAAAGCCGCGTTATAGCCCTGTGCCTTTAAGTATGAAATCACATTGGGAACATCACCGCGAAGTGCGCAAACAGCAGTTTCATGATGACAGCTATGTGGAAGGTTTAGCGCATTGGCGTACCAAAAATGAAGTGATGTCCTTGCTGGTCGCCGCAGGGGTGAGCAGTGCCTTATTTTATCCTCTCTCGAAAGGCATGGCTGCGGCTGCCGTGTATAGTGCCTGCAATTATTTTTATATTCACCGTCGCGCGCACTTAGAGCCTGAATGGGCGATGAAAAAGATCCCGTGGCATTATGATCATCATATGAATGCCAATCAGGATGCCAACTGGTGTGTGACCAAACCATGGTTTGATTATGTGCTGGGTACTCGAGTCATTTCGGCAGAAAATTTACAAGAGCAGAATCCGTTGGGCGTGACTTTACCCTCATTCATGGCAAGCCGATTGAATCAACTGTCGCAACGTTATTTCCCTGCCCAGTGGGTTGAAAAAAACCATCACGGCCTTGCCAGCCCACAGCAAAAACCAGTAGGGGAATCAGTAGAATCTGCGGAGTTGTCGTAATTGGTCAATAATTTTGTCGGCTTTGGTCAATACTCGCGAGGAAATCTCACCTAAATTAGCTCTATTCATTGCTTGATTTCCATTGCAACGAATATCTGTATCTCGTTTTAAGTTGTTGAAGTATTTGAGCCAAATCAAGGGCAATTCAGTTTCTTGGTTTATAGGGAGTCGTCAAGACTCCTTTTTTTTTTGCTTTGATTTTCGCGAGCACGGGCGGCAATAAAAAAGGAGTGCATTCAGCACTCCTTTGAACAGCCAGATGGATGCGTTGTGTTTAGAGACGCATTTCAATGCCTTGCGCTGCTAAATATTGCTTGGCTTCAGGAATGGTGTGCTGACCAAAGTGGAAAATAGAGGCTGCCAATACTGCATCGGCACCACCTTTTAAAATGCCATCTGCCAAGTGCTGCAATGTACCGACACCACCAGACGCAATGGTCGGGATGGTCACACGGTCATTAATCGCGCGCATTAAGCCAAGGTCATAACCTGCTTTGGTGCCATCGGCATCCATTGAGGTAATCAGTAATTCACCTGCGCCGTAGTCCGCCATTTTCACAGCCCATTCAATCGCATCAATGCCTGTCGGTTTACGACCACCGTGGGTGAAAATTTCCCATTTGTTTTCACCCGTTTTTTTCGCATCAATCGCAACTACAATACATTGTGCGCCAAAGCGTTGCGATGCTTCTTGAACAAATTCTGGATTGGTGACTGCTGCCGAGTTAATACTGACTTTATCTGCACCTGCATTGAGCAATAAACGGATATCTTCAACTTTACGGACACCACCACCCACAGTTAGTGGAACGAATACGCTTTCTGCCATACGTTCTACCGTGCGGTACGTGGTGTCGCGTCCATGATGTGTAGCAGTAATATCAAGGAAGGTAATTTCATCGGCACCTTGTTCGTTATAGCGACGGGCAACTTCAACAGGGTCACCTGCATCACGAATATCAAGGAATTGTACACCTTTCACCACACGACCGTTGTCGACGTCGAGACAAGGAATAATACGTTTAGCTAGCATAATTTTTTCCAATAATTACAGCCGATTATGAAACTCACCTACACAAGCGCTACACCTTGGTAGATTGAAACGGTATTCTATCAAACTTATGTAAGATTTTTCGCAGGTTTTCTATGTCGGTTTATACCACTTTGACTTTAAAGGAAGTTCAGGACTTCGCAGCCCCTTATGGATTAGAGGTGATTGACCTGATTCCCATTCAAGGAGGTATTCAAAATACAAACTATTTTCTGGTCTGTGAAGACCACAGCCAATATGTATTAACCGTGTTTGAAGAAATGGATCAGCATGGGGCGGGCGAAATTGTGCCCATCTTAGAACATCTCGGACAGCAAGGCTTGCCTGTACCTGTACCCTTAAAACATGCAGGTCAAGCGATTCATTTTATTAAACAAAAACCTGCACAGATTGCTCCGCGTTTAATGGGAAAACACCCGATGCCTGCCACTTTGGCGCAGGTAAAAGCCATTGCGGTGGCGCAAGCCAAAATGCATGTGGCATTACAGAATTTTCCTTTGGAACGTGCGCAGTACCGTAATCATCAGTACTGGCGTCAGGTGTCGCGTGAAATTAAACCGACGTTAAATGCTGCGGATACGGCATTACTGAATGAATTGTTGGGTGTGTATGATGCCATGACTGAGGTGTATCCAAACCGACCAAAAGGCTTTATCCATTCAGACCTGTTCCGTGACAATACCTTATTTGAAGGTGAACAGCTCAAGGGCATTCTCGACTTTTATGAATTAAACAAAGACGAGCTGTTGTTTGATGTGGCAATTACCCTGAATGATTTCTGTACGGTTTATCCAGAAGTGCATTTAGATGAAGAAAAAGCGCTTGCGTTCCTGAATGCCTATCAAACTGTACGTCCGCTAACGGAAGATGAAAAAGCCTGTCTGGAATTGTATTTGGCTATGGCAGCAGGGCGTTTCTGGATGATGCGTTTACAAGTGGCACAGAAAAATGCGGCTGAAGGACGCACAGGCGATGATATTTTGCAGAAAAATCCTTTAGAAATGCGTAATATGCTGATTGAACGCTTAAAATTTGTAAACGGTTAACAAGGAAGCTTACATGCGAGATCAGGGACGCTTGGTGGAATGGTTTGATGATAAAGGCTATGGCTTTATTCAACCTGATGATGCCAATAAGCAGCGTGTGTTCTTGCATATTAAGGACTTTGCGCGACCTGGTCCGCGCCCAATTGTCGGCTGTGCTTTGGAATATGGGGTGTTGTTGGATGGGCAAGGGCGTTTTCGTGCCCAGCAAGTGACCTATCTCAAAGCCTCACAAACAGCAAAACGACCTAAGCCGAAATCCAAACCTGTTACACCACAAAAACATTCCGTGATGCAGCTGGCATGTATCGCTTATTTTATTGTGTTGGCCATCTTGGTGATGTTGGGTTTGCTTAGCGGACTGGTGCTGTTGTTTATCAGTCTTATGAATGCGGCCAGCTACTGGTTTTATGCCCAAGATAAAGAGGCCGCACAATTGGGTGGACGTCGTGTACCCGAACAGACGCTGCATATTCTGGCATTTTTAGGGGGTTGGCCTGCGGCATGGCTGGCACAGCAAAAATTACGGCACAAAACACAAAAACAACCTTTTAAGAAAGTGTATTTCTGTACTATAGCTTTAAATCTATTACTTATTTTATGGCTGATCTCTCCTTTAAATAGCTTGCCAATCTAGAGGAAAGCCTGCCAACACAAAGGGGAAAAAAGAATGAATAAACCCATTGATCAAGATCCAAATCGTAGCTTAACGCTCGTTTTATATGTCCTTTATATCATTGCAATTTTTACGGGTGGCTTACTGGCTCTGATTGCCTTGATCATTAACTACATCAAACTGAACGATGTGCGAGGCTCCATTTTCGAGAGCCACTTTATCTGGCAAATCCGCAGTTTCTGGTGGTATTTGTTCTGGAATGTGATGGCTTTTGTGCCGTTCTTTTTCCTGTTTTTCACGGGAGATAATCCAGACCTGTTTGCAGGGGTTGCCTTGGGCAGTACCATCTTCTGTGTCAGCGTAATTGCCATTGCTTGGATTTGGATCGTCTATCGTGCCATCCGTGGCATTATCACCTTGAATGACAACCAACCTATTTAAGCCCTTCAAGATATAGCGATCAAAACTGAAATCTCAATATCCGTTGAATGGCTTTGAATAATGAAAAGAGTGGCGAAAGCCACTCTTTTTTTGCCCAATTCTGAACCCGTATGCACCATGGTTAGTCGGAGAATTGCCTCAAGCTGGACGCTTTAAGCAAACTGGCTTTACATTGTGGATTTATCAAATGTACATATTTTTGATAAATAACTTACATTTTTAATAATTTAAAATTACTTTTTTAATATTTATAATGAACTTTTTTATATTATTAAAATTACATTTTTAATAATTATAATTTACCTTTTTAATAAATTAACTTTACATATATGTACAGTTATTTTTTTAAATTTATAAAGTGATTTTATTTAAAATAAAGTTGGAAATAGATTAAGCATAATAGCGCCCACGACGTCTGCGTAAGCCTAAAACATGGATGGCGCGAACCAACACCGCATAAGAAACACTATAGCCAAATTCCTGTTCAAACAAGGGCACTAAATCACTAATATTCTGAAATTTTGTTTTCTTTGCAAAGGTTTGAAAGGCCGTCCAATCCTTGATATGACTGGGTGCACCGCGTTTTTCACTCGGTTTTGGGACAAGGTCGCCCGTTTCTTCTTCAAGCTTGATCCAAGCATCTAAAGTGACCCGTGAAATGTTAAATTGTTTGCAAACCGCCACTTTGTAGTCGGTAATTTTATAGGCTTGAATTGCGGCTTTGCGCACTTCCATGGAGTATCTAGGCATTAACTTGTCTCATTTTTAAAATAAGATTTTTTATATTATATGGCATAGTTGTTGCAAAAAAAGAATTAAGTTAAATAAAATATGTAAGTGGTGGCAAAATGAAAAAAACTGAGGTTTCTTTCAGAACATTGTCTTTATGGCAGGTCATTATTATTGGTGTGGCTTATATGACGCCCATGACTGTGTTCGATACCTTTGGGATTGTTTCGGGAGTCACCGAAGGTCGTGTGCCACTGGCATATTTATTGGCACTGTTTGCCATGCTACTGACTGCTATCAGTTATGCACGTTTTAGTCGGGTCAGTGATAAACCCGGTTCGGCTTATAGCTATACCGCAGAAACATGTGGTCCGCAGGCAGGCTTCTTTGTCGGCTGGTGTGCCTTGCTGGACTATATTTTACTGCCCTTAATTAATGCGTTGCTGGCAGGGATTTATTTAGAAGCCGTGATTCCAGCAGTGCCATACTGGGCGTGGGTGGTGCTGTTTACCGTTTTGGTCACCCTGATTAACTGTTTCCGAATTAATTTGCTGGCGAATTTGAGTCTGATTTTTGTCTTTGCGCCCATAGTCCTGATGTTGCTGTTTGTCTATCTGGTGATTCAGGGTGTTGGGCATGATCAAGGTTATAATCATGTACTCACTATGGCGCCATTGTTTAATGGCAATACTGAAATTCTGCCGTTGATTGCGGGTGCTTCAATCCTCTGTTTTTCCTTCTTGGGCTTCGATGCAGTCACCACTTTGTCGCATGAAACCAAAGACCCGAAGAAGACCATTCCACGTGCGGTGATCTATACCACATTAATTGGCGGGGTAATTTTCTTTACCGCTTCTTGGTTTATTCAGTTGTATTTCCCAAGCAATGTCCTCTTCAAAGACCCTGATGCCGCCTTACCTGAAATTGTGATGTATGTCGGTGGGGCATTATTCCAAGCTGTTTTCCTGTGTGCACAAATCATGAATACCTTTGCTTCTGGTTTGGCAACCCATGCCAGTGCATCGCGTTTACTGCATATTATGGGACGTGACGGCATTTTCCATAAAGGCACTTTGGGTCAGGTGCACAGCAAATTGGGCACGCCGTTGTATGCGGTGTTGGGGATTGGAGTGATCTGCTTGCTGGCTATCGTGCTGGATTTGGCCACCGTGGTCAGCATGATCAGTTTTGGCGCCTTGATTGCCTTTACCGCAGTCAATTTCTCGGTCTTTATGAAATTCTATGTACACGAAAAGCAACGTCAGGGCTGGAATAACAAATTTAAAAATCTGTTCTTACCGTTAATTTCTGTCGTGGCCATTTTATGCCTCTGGTTCAACCTCGAAAAATCAGCCTTGCTGTTTGGTCTGGCGTGGTTGGCCGTCGGAATTGTGATCTTCATTTATAAGAAACTGAAAAAGCAAAATATTGTAATTGGCAATGCCTATTAATTGTGACGTGTAAATCTAAAAGAAGTGAGTGTAAATATGCAAATCAATAAGCCAAAATTTCTCGAAGATGTGGAATTCAAAGCCAGCCATCAAGCACAAAGTGGCAAAGAGTGGAACTGGATTCCGGACACACGTGGACAGTTTCCCCATCCTGCCAACTATTATGAAAGTTCCTTACAGGATTGGCATCATTTCGATGCGCTGAATGCCGATATCGTTTGTGATGTGCTGGTGATTGGTGGTGGTTTACTGGGTACATCCACCGCACTACATTTAACCGAACAAGGGGTAGACACCGTACTGGTCGAGAAAAATCGGATTGGAGGGGCAGCATCAGGGCGCAATGGTGGTCAACTCACCCCTGGTTTAGCGCGTTGGGAAGCCGAAGAAATGATTCGTCATTTCGGTTATGAAGATGCCAAGCGTCTGTGGCACTTTACTTCGACTGAAGCTATGTCCTTAATTGATGACATTGCAGCGCGTTATGCGCTCGATTTACAGCGCAAGCAGGGGCATATTACCGCAGCGGTACACGAAGGACATTTGGTGGCACTCACCCAAGGTGCAGATGCACGTAAATATTTAGGTGAAGATCATACCCGTGTGGTGGGCAAACACGAGCTGATGCAGCATGTGAACTCCGACAATTATTTTGGCGGCTTGCTGGACAGCTTAGGTGGGCAGATTCATCCTTTGGCCTTGAATCGTGGTTTAGCCTATGGCTTTTGCCAGAATGGTGGCAAGGTCTACGAGCAAACCGAAGTACTTGCGGTACAGGAACGTGATGATGGTATTTATGTGACGACTCCCACTGGGGTGATTAAAGCCCGTAAGAGTGTGGTCATGGCGGTGCATCATGCCTCGTTCAAACTGCTAGAACAGCATAACCAAACCACCATTCCGTTTTATACCTATGTGTGTACCACAGCACCGTTAGAAGTGGATTTAAAAGAGCTGTTACCATCAGATACGCCTGTGTATGACACTCAATTCCAAATCGACTATTACCGTGGCGTATCCCAAAACCGTTTGTTGTTTGGAGGGGAAGGCACAGGTTCTTGCTGGACCCCAGAAAAGACCCATCAATATTTATTGGGGCGGATTCAGCATGTGTTCCCGCAACTGCAAAATGTAGCACTGGATTTTGTCTGGAGTGGCACCACCGATCTCACCATGAATGGTGCTGCGGATAGCCGCAAATTTGGCGATCAATATCCAATTTATGCAGTACAAGGCTGGAGCGGGCATGGCGTGGCACAGACCGTCAGGATTGGTAAAGCCATTGCCGATGATTTTTGTGGTCAGGCGGATGATTTTCAGATGCTGACCAGCATTCAGCATCAGGATATTCTGTTCGGTCGTGCCTTAGCCCCAGTGGTGATTCCGATGGCGAAAAGTGCCTATAGTCTGGGGGCGATGGTGAATCCGGGCAAAATGGTGTCGTTCTAATTATCTACCCTCATGACGAAGTCGCCAAAGATCAGGGCGACTTCGTGTTGTAACATTATAGCTGCTCTGCTTGTTTTTTTGATTTCAGCAGCTTGGGCTTCCATTCACTAATCAGAATACCAAGCACCACCAGTACGCCGCCCAGTAAAGCCAGTGGAGCCAAACGCTCCCCAGCTAGACGACCAAATAACGCTGCCCAAACAGGCTCGCCTGCATAAATAATTGCAGCCTGAGAAGGATTAACCGAACGCTGCGCCCAGTTCATTACAAATTGAATCATGGCGCTGGCAAGTCCCAGAGCAAAGGCAATGCTCACCAGTGGCCATGAGAAGGCTGGAATTTGATGTTCTCCTACCAGTGGCATAGCAGCAAAAGACAGGATTGAACCCACTGCCAATTGAATCACGGTGACACGTGCCAAATTGACTGTTGGGGCAAAATAGCCAATCAGAATGATTTCCAGTGCAATGCCAATCGCCCCCAACAAAGTCACGATTTGACCGAAGTTAAGCGAAATGGCTTGGAAACCGTTGCCTGTAAGTAACACTAAACCGAGAAAGGCACAGCAGGCACCAATCCAGATCATGAAATGTGGAGTTTTGCGGAAGATCAGCCACAACAATACTGGCACCAGTGGTACATACAGCGCGGTTAAAAATGCGGATTCACTGCTGCTGATGGTCTTTAAGCCGACTGTTTGTGTGCCATAACCAATGGTCAACATACAGCCAATAATAAATCCAGCCCAAAGATCCTGACGGGTGATGTGTTTTAACTGTTTGAAAGACAGCAAGCCGATCAGGGTCGCAGCGCAGGCAAAACGCAGCCCGACAAAAAACATCGGTGAACTAAAATTTAAGGCGAATTTAACCGTCAAAAAGGTACCGCCCCAGATAAAGGTAATTAAAATCAGGGCGATCACAGGCGCTTTGCTGCCGAGCGATTGAGTGAACATAGTGGGTTTTAATATTGTGCAGTATATTGCACATAGCTTGCCATGCTTTTATTTTTTGTGCAATATACTGCTCAATGTTTTCTTGAAACACCTGTATGAAGCATCCCTCAGTTTTACAATATGTCAGTCAAAATGTGCGCCATTATCGCAATCTCAGGGGCTTGAGCCAGCAGCAATTGGCGGATTTAGCAGGCCTAAGTCGTCGCATGGTGGCAGGGGTCGAGACAGGACAGGACAATATCAGTCTGGCAAAACTTAGCTTGATTGCCGATGTGCTGGAAGTGGATTTTGCTCAGATGATTGCTGCCCCTGAACAGCAAGGGCAAGCGGTGGTCAATGCCTTGGCTTGGCAGGGCACGCAAGAGCACAGTGAGGCAAAGCTGTTGGCTTCGGCATCGGCCAGTAAAAAAGTGGAACTTTGGACGTGGACGCTCGCACCGAATGAACAGTATTGTGCTGAACCTGACCCAGAAGGTTGGCGCGAGATGCTATATGTGATTGAAGGCGAACTGACCCTTGATTTGGCAGGCGAAATGAAAGTGCTGCGTGCAGGCGAATCAATTGTGTATGCCAGTAGCATGGACTACCGCTATATCAATCAGGCGGCTATTCCCCTGAAATTTATTCGTAATGCAATTTACTAAAGCCAGTGAATAGATTAAATCCTAGATTTACCGCATAAAAAAAAGAGGTCATTCGACCTCTTTTTTAGTGCTTAGGATTAGAGCGCTTGCTGATCCAATAACAATTGTGCTTCACGTAAGTTCAATGAACCTTCATAAATTGCACGACCTGTAATCGCACCCAAAATACCCGGTTGACCTTTGAGGTTACGCACGTCATCCAAGTTGGTCACGCCACCAGAAGCAATCACAGGCAAGCCTGAGTATTGTGCCAAGTGTACGGTTTGTTCTACGTTCACCCCTTGCATCATGCCATCACGCGCAATATCGGTGTACACAATGCTGGAGACACCTGCATCAGCAAAACGTTTAGCCAAATCGGTTGCCTTAACGTCTGTTACGTTCGCCCAGCCATCGGTCGCGACCATGCCATTCATGGCATCAATCCCGACAATGATACGACCTGCGAATTTTTTACAGGCTTCTTCAACAAATTCAGGCTCTTTCACTGCTTTGGTGCCAATAATCACAAAAGACACACCTGCATCAAGGTAGTGTTCAATCGTTTCGAGTGAACGGATCCCACCGCCAATTTGAATTGGCAACTCAGGTTGTGCTTTGGCAATCGCTTCGACTACAGGCTTATGAATTGGTGTACCTGCGAAAGCACCATTCAAATCGACCAAATGTAAGCGGCGTGCGCCTTCATTCACCCAATGCTGTGCAGTTGCTACAGGGTCATCA
The DNA here is from genome assembly GCF_009939195.1 of Acinetobacter kanungonis. Lineage (GTDB taxonomy): Bacteria > Pseudomonadota > Gammaproteobacteria > Pseudomonadales > Moraxellaceae > Acinetobacter > Acinetobacter kanungonis. The sequence continues at coordinate 207,930 of NZ_JAACKC010000002.1, forward strand.
GAAAATACGGTATCGTCTTCCATACGGCCTTGTTTTAAACGCACACATTTGCCATCTTTCAGGTCAATTGCAGGGATGATCAGCATGCTTTCGCTCCTTACCCGATCTTTTAAAATTTATTCGCCGCAATCTTAGCAAAGTATTGGCAAATATCTAAGCAAGTTGTTGCTTTTATTTCGTTCTATGTTGTGCGGCAGGCAAAGTAATGCCTAAACGCAGCAATTCTTGATAAATCAGCACGGGAGCGTAGGCATCGGCAGCTGCATATTGGATTTGCGCGGGGTTTAAGGGGAACTTGCTCCAGTTGGAGGTGCTGACACTTTTACTTTTCGGAAAATTGACCTGAAACAGCAAGGCCATGGCATTTTTCACCCCGACAGGCGTAGTTATGCCAAAGGCGTGAAAGGCTTTGGAGAGATCCAGCACCTGATTGAAATGAATGCCTTTTTTGCGAAATAGATGCGCATCATTTTTTAGTCCAAAACCAACCTTCAGTTGTATCGGGCTTTCAAAAATTGGGGTCAGAAAATCCAGAATGGCAGGACTAATTTGGAAAATATAAGCCTTGTCTGCGGTCGCCAATTGAATCACATGTGGACCTGTCGCGACTTCCCCCTTGCGAAAAGTGGGTTTGGATTCGGAGTCAAAACCAAACAAAGGTGCTTTAAATAATTCCTCTTGTAAGGCATGACATTGCGCCAAGTTGGACACCAGTTGAATTTGTTCGGGGGCTAAATTTTGAAAAAGAGGTAGTTGTTGAATTTGTTCTTTGCTTGGCAGGGGCGAAGGAGTATGGAGAGGATTCATTTGAATTCAATGCGAGCTTTTTAAGCAGACTAGCGCTTTTTTATTTTAAAGGCAAAATGAAACCTGCAAGTTGCAGGTTTCAAAGCGCATTAGTGTTGTGCGATTTTATTCAGCTTTCTGCGTGTCCATGTGCTGGTGTTGCATTTCGACCTGTGATTGATGTGCGCGTTGTACATAATTCGAATAAGCAGGAATCGCAATGGCGAATAAAATACCAATCGGAAAAATAAGGATATAAATCCAGCCTAAAATCTTTTCCCACGTTTGTGTTTGTCTAGGTTGACCAAATTGATTTTCATGAGCATCGCCTTTCGCCATAGATAAATACAATATCATGATGAAATTGGCAAACGGCACCAATATCAGTAAAGATAACCAACCACTATGATTACGGTCATGTAAACGACGAATGCTAAAGACAAAGCTACAATACATTATGCCAATATAAAGAATTCCAATAATGAGCAAGGCAAGGAAGGGCATGTTTTGTCCTGCTTCTGGAGAAAAGCCGGGGAGTACGATAGCTGCGAGAATGCCAAAAAAGATGACTACGACCAAAAGTAGACCATTCCATCCTAAATAAGATAAGCGTCCAAAACGTCCAGCCGCGCTGAGTGCAGAATCATTCACAGAAGAATGCATAATGATATTCCTATAATTTTTAGTAAGTGTAATGTATGGGTTTTTGAAATAAATATTTGATTTAATTTTAAAATTATAATTAGGTTAAGCTGAAGATTAAAGCATTAATTAGCCTAAAAAGAAAAACCCGCGAGTTGCGGGCTTCGAGTGTGTAATAGGTTTAAATATCCCATTCCACAAAGTTTTTCAGTAATTGCAGTCCAGCCGTGTGACTTTTCTCTGGGTGGAACTGTGTCGCAAACAGATTTTCTTGATGAATGGCAGTGCAGAACTGAATGCCATAATCGCAAGTCGCAGCAACAATGCTACTGTCTTTTGGCTCAACATAGAAGCTATGAACGAAGTAGAAACGCGCATCTTGTTCAATGTTGTTCCACATTGGGTGGCTTGGATCTGCTTGATGCACTTGATTCCAACCCATGTGTGGCACTTTTAAGCCATCCATGTCTGGAAAGCGTTTGACTTCACCTTCAAAAATGCCCAGTGCATCAGCACCACCATTTTCTTCAGAATGTTGCATCAGTGCCTGCATACCGACGCAAATGGCTAAAACAGGTTTGTTAAAAGTCGCTTTGCGTACCACTTCATCAATACCTGCTTCATGCATGCCTTGCATGCAGTCACGCATGGCACCTACGCCAGGAAATACAATTTTATCCGCTTGGGCAATCAGTTTAGGATCATTGGTGACATCCACCGTCGCACCGACATGTTCTAACGCTTTTGCCGCCGAGTGCAAATTGCCCATGCCATAATCAAGAAGTGCAATACGGGTCATTACAAACTTCCTTTGGTTGAAGCAATGGTATTGGCTGCGCGAGGATCAATTTCACATGCCATACGCAATGCACGAGCAAAAGCCTTGAACACACTTTCAATCTGGTGGTGACTATTTTTACCTTTAAGGTTGTCAATGTGCACCGTCATGAGCGCATGATTGACGAAACCTTGGAAGAATTCAGAAAATAAATCTACATCAAAACGACCAATCATGGCGCGTGTGAAAGGAATATCCATAAACAAACCTGGACGACCCGATAAATCAACCACAGCACGGCTTAAAGATTCATCCAGTGGCGCATAAAAATGACCATAACGACGTAAGCCTTTTTTATCGCCTAATGCTTGGGCAAAAGCCTGACCAAGGGTAATACCACAGTCTTCTACCGTATGGTGATCATCAATTTCCAAGTCGCCATCACAATGGATATCGATATCAAATAGTCCATGCCGCTTGATTTGATCAATCATATGGTCTAAAAAAGGAACTCCAGTGTTTAAAGTGCCTTGACCTGTACCATCGAGATTTAAACGAACTCGAATTTTGGTTTCGTTGGTATTTCTTACCACTTCACTGATACGTTCTGTCATAGACACGTTCCTCAAAAACGTCAAAAATGATTGATGTAAACTGTTTTTCGCCGTGACGAAATCACCGCATATTAGATTGCTCAGGAGGGTTTATCAATGCCTATCACCGTACATGCTTATACTTCACTAGAAAATGAAGAAATTCGCAGCCAGCTTGAGCGACTGTATGACACCAGCCCAGAATTTGGTGACGGGCAAGATGCCATTGAACAACTTGAGCAAAACTTAGCTCAGTATACCCTAGTTTACACCGCAGAATTTAATACCAAAGTGATTGGTGCAATTTGGTGTACGGGGCAGGGTGAAAGTAAAACCCTTGAATATATTGTGGTCCATCCTGCCAATCGCGGACGTGGCGTTGCGGAGCGCTTGGTGGCAGAGGTGTGCCGTATGGAAGAAGCCAAAGGCGTGAAGGTGTTTGAGCCGGGGTGTGGCGCTATTCACCGTTGTTTGGCACATTTAAATAAATTGCCGAGTTAACTGGAAAAGTTGCGTCCGTGCTGATGCTCTAGTCTGTCTTCGCATTCCATAAAAGCAGCAGTGATGCTGCTTTTTCTTTTGAAGATTCCACTCTAATGCCATGCAAAGTTAAAGCATTTCACTAAGATAGAGCTTAAGCTTTGATGAAAAAGCAATCATTTGATACAAAAATAATAAAAAGTCGCTTGACTGCTGTATCTTAAAGCGCTTTAATACGCCCCATCGGCGTGATAGCTCAGTAGGTAGAGCAACGGATTGAAAATCCGTGTGTCCCCAGTTCGATCCTGGGTCTCGCCACCATATATTTTAAAACCGAATTTGTGTTTTCAATCCCTGATCCCATCAGGGATTTTTTTTGGGTAAAAAATATTCAAACGATTAAAATAATTAGAATTAGCATTGACTATTTACCTCAGATACGGCTTAATACACGGCATCGGCGTGATAGCTCAGTAGGTAGAGCAACGGATTGAAAATCCGTGTGTCCCCAGTTCGATCCTGGGTCTCGCCACCATATTCAAAAAACCCCAAACAATGTTTTGGGTTTTTTTATGCCGCAAGAAAAGTCATGCGATACAATTTAAATAAGCAAACATGACAATAACAACAGGGCGGGATCAGCAGCATGAATAAGGATTTATTTTCTGAGCATAGTCAGCGTTATCAACAGGCACGCCCACAATATTCGACAGAAATTCTAGAGGCTATTTTGGCGTATGTCCCTGAATGCGCATTGGCTTGGGACTGTGGGGCAGGTTCAGGACAATTTACCCAGTTACTTGCGCCTCATTTCGCGCAGGTGCTTGCAACAGACCTGAGCGAGCAACAACTCCAGCATGCCCCTTACTTTGCGAATGTACGCTATTTACATGCAACCGCTGAACACAGCTCACTTGCAAGCACTTCGGTAGATTTGGTTTGTGTGGCACAAGCAATTCATTGGTTCGATTTTACTGCGTTCTATACCGAAGTGAAGCGCGTGCTCAAGCCGAATGGCGTCATTGCCGTGATTGGTTATGGTTTGATCCAGTTACAAGATGCTGAAGTGCAACAAGCGCTACATCAGCTCTATTTTGAAACGCTAAAAGGTTATTGGGATCCAGAGCGGCGTTATATCGATGAGCACTATCAAACGATCCCTTTTCCTTTTCAGGAATTAACAGTGCCAGCTTTAGCCTTGAATTACACATGGCGCAGCGCGCAAGTGTTGCAGTATCTCGCCACATGGTCGGGCTTGCAGCATTACCAGCGTGCTCAGCAGCATGATCCCTTGCATGAGCTACGTGAGCTGTTAGCAGCGAAAGGCAATCCTATGCTGAGCCTGAGCTTCCCAGTTCTGTTGCGGCTTGGACGTTTAGAGTGTAGGTGAGAGCTGGTTGGGAAGGATTCAATACGTCGAACGCGCCATTCAGTTATGATTTAAATGCGTGGCTTTACGTGGATGCAACTGTTTAAACTCTATCTGAGTTTTAAAATATAAAGGGTAGAAATTTTAATGGACATTTTGCCATGTATTTCTCTCCCATCATATCCAGTGCACTGGTTTTGAGCGCACTGTTGATGAGTCACGGCTATGCCAAAGACGCTTATGATCTCTCCGCATTAACAGAACAAGATTTACGCGCCGAAACGGGGGATATTCAATCCCAACCCGATCAAGGTAGACAGCAAATTTTTGAGCATTATTTAATGCAGCTAGAAGTTGCAGCACAGCAATCTCCTTTGATTGAAAGTGCGCGAATTTCGCAGGAAATTTTACCACCGCAGCAGATTCCAGATTTTGATTTGCCGCTGCCAATTTTGTTGCAGGTCTATTCAATTGCGGAAGGCTTACAGTCGGATGATCCTCGGCTGGGGCTATATCGCATGATTGATCCTGTGGTAAATCCGAATAGTCCTTTACAGCATACCCAGCCGATCTCGCAAATTCAGTTGAATCTTGGTGTGGTTTCAATGGGAACTGTAGAACAGCGAATGAATGTGGGTGGTTTAGCGAAGCTATTTTTATTGACCTCACACTAAGTGCATAAAAAAACGCCCCATGCGGGGCGTTTTTTAACTGATCTGATTAAGCAGATTTTGCTTCAGCTTGAGTTGCAAGCATGTGACCAGTTTCTTCGAAGTTAGAGTGCCAAGAAAGCGCTTCACGTAGTAAGTGTGGCGTATGACCACCTTTTGCACATGAACGGTCAAAGTAGTCGTTTAACGCATCACGGTACATTGGGTGTGCACAGTTGTCGATAATCGCACGCGCACGCTCACGTGGAGCTAAACCACGAAGATCTGCAAGACCTTGTTCAGTCACAAGGATGTCGACATCGTGTTCTGCATGGTCAACGTGTGATGCAAATGGAACAACTGAAGAAATGTCGCCACCTTTCGCAATTGATTTGGTTACAAAGATAGCCAAGTGTGCATTACGTGCGAAGTCACCAGAACCACCAATACCGTTCATCATTTTGGTACCGCAAACGTGAGTTGAGTTCACGTTACCGTAAATATCAAACTCAAGTGCAGTGTTAATCCCGATAATGCCTAAACGACGTACCAACTCTGGGTGGTTCGAAATTTCTTGTGGACGAAGTACCAATTTGTCTTTGTAAGCTTCAAGGTTGTTAAATACTTTCTCGCCGTATTTTGCAGAAAGAGTAATTGAAGAACCTGATGCAAAAATCATTTTGCCTGCATCAATCAATTCAAACGTACAGTCTTGTAGGACTTCTGAGTACATGATCAAGTCTTCGAAGTTTGAATCTTTCAAACCAGTCAATACTGCGTTTGCGATTGAACCGATACCTGCTTGAAGAGGACCTAAGTTCTTCGGTAAACGCTCTTCAGCAACTTCTTTTTCGAAGAATGCGATCAAGTGGTTAGCAATTGATTGAGTCTCATCATCTGGAGGAGTTACGGTTGATGGAGAGTCATGTAATTCGCTGTTAAATACGATACCTACGATTTTAGAAGGATCGATGTTGATCGCAGTTGTACCAATACGCTCATCCACTTGAGTTAATGGAATTGGTTGGCGTGTTGGGCGATACGTTGGAATATAGATGTCGTGTAAGCCTTCAAATGCTGGGCTTAAGTTGGTGTTGATTTCAACAATCACTTTTTCAGCAAAAATTGCAAAGCTTGCAGAGTTACCTACAGACGTTGTTGGAATAATGCCACCATCTTCAGTGATTGCGACCGCTTCGATCACGGCAACATCTGGCTTTTTCAACTGAAGGTTACGCATTTGCTCAACAGTTTCAGATAAATGCTGGTCAATGAACATCACTTCGCCATTGTTGATGGCTTTACGTAAAGTGTTGTCTACTTGGAATGGAAGACGACGTGCTAAAACACCCGCTTCAGTCAATTGTTTGTCAAGGTCATTACCCAGACTCGCACCCGTGATTAACGTAATTTTTAAAGGGTTGGTGTGAGCACGTTTTACTAAAGCCAATGGAACAGCTTTTGCTTCGCCTGCACGGGTAAAGCCACTCATACCTACGGTCATGCCGTCTTCGATGAATGCTGCAGCTTGTTCTGCGCTGATGACTTTGTCGTGAAGTGAAGCTAAACGAATGCGATCTAATGACATGGTTGACTCTCGTTGAAATCTTGAAACTGATAGGGATTGTACCCATCAGAAAAAGCATTTTGCATACCTGTTATGCTAAGGTCTAATTTTTTAGAAAAATGCGGGTATAACAAATTTTGATAATTTTTAATCAATTGATTTTATGAGGGATATTTCTTCAGAATTCGCTTAATTTTAAAGCTGACTGTACGGTTATTGATCAAAATTAGCGTAAAGTTTGTTACAAATGGCATGTTTTGAAGATCACAATGTCACGATACAGAAAAATTTAGATAAAAAAGTAGAGCAAATCATTTTTAATATGTTGGAAATTTCATTTAATTGCTGTTGAAGGATTGATCAGGGGAGCCTTCTTGACGTCCTCATTGATGAAAAGGTGAAGCTGTGTAGCATGGGCTGTACAACATTCACCTTGGCAGAATCACTGCGTTTGTTAGAAGTGTTCGCTAATACTTTGTTTGAGTTTCTCAATTGGATTGCTGGTCGCGTGTTCTTCAGGTTCTTCTTGCGGTAAAGGCAGCAAAATAATGGCTTCCAGCCCACCTTGTTTACGGTTGTGAATCAGGAGTTTACCTTGGTGAATATCGACAATCCGTTTCACAATTGCGAGACCTAAGCCACTGCCTTGCACGGTTCGCGCGGCATTGCCACGGACAAACGGCTGCATCAATTCTTCAATCTGATCTTCGGGAATGCCTTCACCATGATCCGCCACACTGATCATAATATGTTCGCCTTCGACCCGAGCTGCCAATTCCACAGGCTCAGCTCCATAACGCTTAGAGTTATTGATTAAGTTGCCAATCAGACGTTTCAGCGACAAACTGCGGGCTTGAATTAATGGCAATTCTTGCGGGCTAAAACGTATATCCAGTGGCTTAAACTGAATCACCAACTCTTGCAATAAGTTGTTGATGTCTGTGGCTTGCAGGACTTCATCCGATCCATCCCGCATGAACGAGATGAATTGATTCAGAATGGCATCCATATCTTCGACATCGTAGATTAAGCCTTCTTTTAAGAAGTCATCATCGGGCATCATCTCTGCACTGAGACGAATACGGGTCAGGGGTGTACGCAAGTCATGTGAAATCCCAGCCAGCATAATTCGACGATCACGCTCGGTCTGATCCAGCGTATAAATCATGTGGTTAAAGGCTTGGTTCACCTCACGAATCTCTTGAGGTCCATGATTGGTTTCTAAATAGGGTGCCGTACCAGTTTTACTGTAACTGTTTGCTGCATTTTGCAGGCGACGTAATGGACGGTTTAGCTGGCGCACAAGGGTGAGAATAATCACCGCAGAAATCAGTGGAACGCCAAACAGCCAGCCAAAAATCAGTTCCGGACTGTAATTGGCATAGGTTTTCAATGGTTCTCGCACCCAGTGCCCATTCATTTCGGGGGTTTGCACCCAAATTCGTGGGCTCGGCTTAAACTGGAAATACACCGTGACGTCTTTAATTTTTAGTTCATTGGCGAGCTGATGCTCAATGCGGTTGGTAAAGAAGTCAGCAATCAGTTTATCTTTGACGTTGGGATATTCTTGAGGATCAGTGACATATTCAACTCCAACGCGCTGTTTCAGCCATCGGTCAATATCCAGTTCTACATCGTCATGATAAATTTTTAAGTGCGGGTTGTTGATCATTTCCAGTTCAACAGCAAGAAACCTCGCATGCTGTTGGATTTCAGGTAAATACAGCGTTTTCCAGAAGAACCATAACGACATGAATAAGCTAAAGAACACCACAAACAGCACCAACACCGTTGTACGCATGGCGGCTGAACGCGGTTTAATTTTGTCGAGAAAGCGTTCTGAGGGCGTGCGTTTTTTCTCGGAATAGTGGACAAAATCAGTAAATTCTTGCGGGTCGATGGGATCTAGCTTCACGGTAATTACCAATAATTTAAGAATATGGTGAGGTTTTTTGCAGGGTCTTACTGTGATGAGTTTGAAATCCAGTTTTAACCTTCAGTTGGACCTACTTTTGTTTCGGCAAAAGTAGGCAAAACCATTTCCATTCGCAAAACTCGTCCAATGTAAGCATTCATCTGAATTCTCGCAGAAACTTTCTTATCGAAATTCTCCTGCCTCGAACAGTTGCGAATGGGATGTCACGAAATTCCTAAAATGTATTTGGATGATTTCGTTAAATCAGTATTATTCCGCACCATCTGGAACGAAGACATAACCTACACCCCAAACCGTTTGAATATAACGAGCACGGGCAGGGTTTTCTTCAATCAAGCGACGTAAGCGAGAAACTTGTACGTCAATTGAACGCTCCATCGCCCCCCATTCACGTCCACGTGCCAAATTCATTAATTTGTCACGGGTCAGTGGTTCACGCGGATGTTGCACCAAGGCTTTTAGTACCGCAAATTCACCTGTGGTCAGGGTTACCACTTGCCCTTCGCGGGTCAGGGTGCGTGTTGAAAGATCCAAAGACCACGGACCAAAACTCACCACTTCCATTTGCTGACTTGGTGCACCAGGCACTTCACGTACTTGGCGACGCAATACCGCACGGATACGCGCCAACAACTCATTCGGGTTGAATGGTTTTGGTAGATAGTCATCTGCACCCGCTTCTAAACCCGCAATACGGTCTGAATCGCTACCACGCGCGGTCAGCATGATAATTGGGGTATCAATATTGGAGTGACGCAAACGACGACAGATACTTAAACCGTCTTCCACAGGAAGCATAAAATCGAGCACGATGAGTGAAAACAGTTCGCGTTGGAGTAAGCGATCCATTTGGGTAGCATCGTGTGCTGTTTTGACCACGAAGCCTTTATCTTCCAAGAAGCGTTGTAGTAGCGTACGTAAACGCACATCATCATCTACGACGAGAATGCGTTCAACGCGATCAGTGTCTGCATGTACAACATCGCCATGTTCTGCAGGTACAACTAAACTCATGATGTGTGCTCCTTATTCTTTATTGTCATCGTATACGGGGTCAAGAGATCACTAGGAGTATACGATTCATTTATATCGATTTGCTATGTTCTAAAGCAACAAATATTGCAGTTAAAATCAAGACATAGATACCAAATATATACATCTAAAATAGCGGATTAACGCCTGATTTACTGTAGTTCTTTGCCAGAATATGCAAAAAAAGTGTGCGATTGATGAAAAAATCGAAAATTGGCAAATTCGATCAGAATGAAATTTAATAAAACAATTGTGGATTTTATGGTCTTGGTCTTTATAATCATGGCTTTTAGAACTTATCCTTGTGGGATCAAACACGATGACTGACTTAGTTCAGCAGTTGGCAACAGAGCTTGCCGTACGTTCAAATCAAGTCGAAGCTGCGATTAAACTAATCGATGAAGGCGCAAGCGTTCCATTTATCGCACGTTACCGTAAAGAAGTGACGCAAGGTCTAGACGACACTCAGTTACGTCAGCTCGATACACGTTTAGCGTATTTAAGAGACTTATACGAGCGTCGCGAAAAAGTCATTGAATCATTGAAAGAACAAAATAAATTGTCAGATGATTTATTGGCACGCGTAAATGCTGCTGAAACCAAAAATGCTTTAGAAGAAATTTACGCGCCATATCGTCCAAAGCGCACCAGTAAATCGTTTAAAGCGAAAGAAGCGGGCTTGGGTCCAATTGCAGAAAAAATCTTTCAAGAAGCAGTGGAACCAAGTGAAGCATTGGCGGGTTTTAGTCATGAAGAATACCCAGATTTAGAAAGCCAACTGGATGCGATCCAGCACATTCTGATTGATGACTGGGCACAAAATATTGCATTAACCACTGAATTAAAAACGACCTTTGCCAAAACAGCGGTACTAAAAAGCTTGGTGGCAAGTGAAGAGAAAAAAGAAGTCGGTAAAAAATTCCGTGACTATTTCGATTTCTCTGAAAACCTGAACAAAGTGCCTTCACATCGTTTATTGGCGATGTTGCGTGGCCGTCAAGAAAATGTCTTGGGTTTAAAAGTGGATGGTGAAGATAGTGCACCATTGGCACGTATTGAAGTTGAATACAATTTAGATCAAGTTCAGCCGCAAGCACGTCAGGACTTCTTAAAACAAACGGCAAAGCTGTTCTGGTTAGGCAAAGTTCGTCCTAGCATCGAACATTCATTACTGACAGAAAAGCGTTTGAATGCCGAAGCGGAAGCGATGCAAGTGTTTGCGGAAAATCTACGTCACTTATTGCTTTCTGCACCAGCAGGCAGCCGTTGCACGTTGGGCGTAGACCCTGGTATCCGTACCGGTGTGAAATTGGCAGTAGTCAATGAATCGGGTGATGTGGTGGCACATAGCACCATTTATCCGTTTGCACCTAAAGAAGATAAAGCAGGCTCCATTGCTGAATTGGCGCGTTTGTGCCAAGAGTTCAATGTTGATTTAATCGCGATTGGTAACGGTACAGCAAGCCGTGAAACTGAAGCGGTAGTTGCTGAAATGATGGCGCAACATTCTGAACTTAAAGTGACACGTGTGACGGTCAGTGAAGCAGGTGCATCAGTTTATTCAGCATCTGAATTGGCTGCGACTGAATTGCCAGAATTGGATGTATCAATTCGTGGTGCAGTGTCTATTGCGCGTCGTTTGCAAGATCCATTGGCTGAATTGGTTAAAATTGATCCTAAATCGATTGGTGTAGGTCAATATCAACATGACGTGAACCAGACTGGTTTGGCAAAAACTCTGGATGCAGTGGTTGAAGACTGTGTGAACGCGGTCGGTGTAGATGTCAACACCGCTTCTGCGGCAATTCTGGGTTATATCGCAGGTTTGAACAAAGCCATTGCACAGCAAATCGTAGAATTCCGTAAAGAAAATGGTCGTTTCGACAACCGTCAAGCCTTGAAGAAAGTGCCTCGTTTAGGTGATCGTACCTTTGAACAAGCAGCAGGTTTCTTACGCATTCAAAATGGTAGCGAACCGCTAGATGCTTCTGCTGTACATCCTGAGAGTTATGGTTTGGTCGAAAAAATGGTGACTGCCAAAGCGACGACTGTGAAAGACTTGATTGGCAACAGTGAAATTATTCGTCAAATTAAGGCGGAAGATTTTGCAGATGAACAATTTGGTTTGCCAACCATTCAAGATGTTTTAAGCGAATTGGAAAAACCAGGTCGTGACCCACGTCCAGAATTCCGTACCGCTAAATTCCGTGAAGACATCACTGAAGTGGCGCAATTGACGGAAGGCATGCAGCTTGAAGGCGTAGTGACCAATGTGACGAATTTCGGTGCCTTTGTTGATGTGGGTGTCCATCAGGATGGCTTGGTGCATATTTCTGAATTGGCGAATGAGTTTGTTTCAGATCCGCACAAAGTGGTAAAACCAGGTCAAATTGTTCAGGTCCGTGTTTTACAGGTGGATGCTGAACGTAACCGTGTGAACTTGTCGATGCGTGCAGAAGGAGCAGAAGCGCCGAAAGCACCGCGTCAACCACGTCGTGAACATGCTGGTCAAGAACAGCGTGGCGAGCGTAAGCCTCAAGGTAAGCGTCCGCAACAAGCGCGTCCACAAGGTGATCGTCGAGAGCGTCAAGGTGGTCAAAAGCCGCAAGCCCATAAACCACAAGACAACAAGATTGGTGGTTTAGGTGCATTGTTATTACAAGCAGGGATTAAAGGCTCGAAATAAGCCTTAACCTGAGAAAAAAACCTCCCCATCGGGAGGTTTTTTTATGCTTAAAATATTGATCCATGTTCAACTTTGCTATTGTCGTGTTTCTAACTTCAAGATGAGTCGAATCTGAAGATCAACAAAAATAATATTAAAAGCTGTTAAACATTCACAACAGCACAGCATAACTTCACTTTTCACCCAGCAGATTGTCCGACAAGATTGAGGGCGTCTGGATATTAATATACAGACGTAAATTTTTTGCTATTTAATCATTATAAGCGGTTTAACTATGTTGACTTTAGAAAGAAAAAACCGATTTCATCTACGGGATGCTTTGTCTGGTTTGGTGGTGTTTTTGGTGGCGTTGCCACTGTGTCTAGGCATTGCACTTGCCTCTGGTGCACCAATTATTTCAGGAATCATTTCGGGAATTATTGGCGGTATAGTGGTTGGGCTTTTGAGTGGCTCACATATTAGCGTTGCGGGTCCAGCAGCAGGGCTGACGGCAGTGATTCTGGTGCAATTGGATCAATTAGGCGGCAATTATGCCGCTTTTTTATTGTGTATTATTTTTGCGGGTTTGCTGCAAATTGGCTTTGGTCTACTCAAGCTCGGTTTCTTTGCCAATTTTATTCCCAATAATGTCATTTTAGGGCTTTTGGCAGCGATCGGGATTATTCTCATTTTGAGTCAGTTACCTTATCTCGTGGGTTTTTCCAATTTTTCATGGGAACAGCTCTGGGCAGGTCAAATCCACACGGTCTTTGCCACAGTCGATGCGGGTGCGGCACTGATGGGCTTATTCAGCTTGTTGCTGATCTTGATGTGGGATTGTAGTCCACTGAAAAAATACAATATTCCCTCAGCCTTGGTGGCTGTCGTATTGGCTGCAGGAATCAATTATCTGTTAGTCGCCACTCAATCTCCTTGGGCAGTGAGTACGTCCAATTTAATTCAATTACCCAACATTTGGCAGGCACCAGAGCAGGTATTAATGGGACCCGACTGGCGTTATTTAACTGAGCCATTAATTTATACAGGAGCACTGACCCTAGCCGTGGTTGCCTCCTTGGAAACTTTGTTGAATCTGGAAGCGGCAGACAAGTTAGATCCTTATAAACGCTCATCTCCTCCAAATCGTGAATTATGGGCGCAGGGCATTGGCAATGTGGTCTCAGGTACTATTGGTGGCATGCCGTTGACTTCGGTCATTGTCCGCAGTTCGGTCAATGCCAATTCAGGCGCGCGGAGTAAGTATTCCAGTGTGATTCATGGGTTATTGCTGTTGTTGGCTGTGGTGTGCTTTGTACCACTGATGAATATGATTCCCTTATCGGCATTGGCTGCCATTCTATTGGTGACTGGTTTTAAACTTACCCATCCTAAGTTGTTCCAGCAGCTCTATCAAAAGGGCTGGAACCAGTTTGTGCCTTTCATTATTACCCTGATAGCGATTTTACTGACCGATTTGTTGATGGGGATTCTGGTTGGGTTATTCTTTAGTGCGGCTTTTATTCTGTACGGCAATTTTCATAAAGGCGTCAGAATTTATAAAGAGCATCATTTGCATGGTGTTGTTACCCGTATTGAATTGCCTTCACAAGTCACTTTTTTGAATCGTTCTGCCTTAATTTCCGCACTGGAGCATCTTCATGCAGGTGAACAGTTAATTATTGATGCCACCCAATCGGAATCGATAGATGCAGATATCTATCAGGTCATTCAGGAGTATCAAGCTGAAACGGCACTGAAACGTCAAGTCGATGTGAAATTAATTGGCTTTAAGCAGCATTATCAAGAACTGGATGATGCGGTACTAGATATAGACATCAGTACCGCCGAATTACAACATCAATTAACCCCAGCTCAAGTGATTGATTTGCTGAAAGCAGGTAATGAGCGCTTTGTCCAAAATGATCGTTTGCAACGTGATATCTATCGTCAGATTCGTGTTACGGCCGATCAAGGTCAGCACCCGATTGCCGCGGTGTTGGGTTGTATGGATTCACGTGCACCGACAGAAATGTTGTTTGATGTCGGGATTGGCGATTTGTTCAGTTTGCGTATAGCAGGCAATATTGCAGGACAAAAAGTCTTGGGTTCACTTGAATTTGCCTGTCAGGCGAAAGGCTCGAAAGTGATTGTGGTACTTGGACATACCGATTGTGGTGCGGTCAGCAGTGCTTGCCAATTACGTTTACAGCAGAAACAGATCGCGGAGGTGAAAGAGATGCCGCATATTCAATATGTGCTGGGACCCTTAATGCAATCGGTCAACAGTGTGTATCAGATAATGCAACCACGTGAGCTGAATAAAGCGTTCTTGGATCAAGTGACGGCACTGAATGTGTTGTATAACATGCAATATATCCAGCAACATAGTAGCGTGTTGGCGGAGATGGTAGAGCAAGGACAGATTGCTATGGTCGGTGCGATTTATGATGTGCAAACCGGCAGAGTCAATTTTCTGGAAACCTAAAGAAGAAATACAGCTATAAAAAAGCCTGTCAAATGACAGGCTTTTTGAAGATTTGGGCTTACCAGTGCTCGCCTGGGAAAATGCGAGCATAGGTTTTTTGTACCCAGTTCAATTTTTCCTGCTTGCCCACAGAAGCAGAAGAGCTTGGGAACAGGTTGTAGCCAATCGACATAAACATGTTGTTGATGTCTGGCGCAACCGCATAGGTTAAGGATGCCAAACGACCAAGATTGGTGGCAATTTTCTTCGGACGCTTCACAATTGCATAGGCTACTAAATCGGCTGCCTGTTCAGGCGACAGCGTTGGTACATATTTATAAATCTTGGTTGGTGCAATCATTGGTGTGCGCACCAACGGCATATAGATTGAAGTAATCGCAATTTTATGTGAATGCGCTTCGGCAGATAAACAGCGACTAAACGCATCTAGTGCCGCTTTAGATGCAACATATGCCGAGAAGCGAGTGGCATTTGCCAATACACCAATCGAGCTGATGTTAATGATCTGACCGCCTTTGCGCTCCATCATGTGAGGTAATAAATTCAGAACCAAGCGCACCGCACCGAAATAATTCAATTGCATGGTGCGTTCAAAATCATGGAAACGGTCAAGAGACTCGTGTACTGCGCGACGAATAGAACGACCTGCGTTATTAATCAAAATATCAATATGATCGACAGACGCCAAAATTTCTTTAGAGACCGCATCAATTGCTTCCATGTCATTTAAATCACATGGGAAGACCGAGGCTTTACCGCCTTTGGCTTCAATTTCTGCTTTGACTTCATCTAGGGTTTCTTTGGTTCGCGAAACCAGCAGTACATGCGCGCCTGCATCGGCAAGACGATGTGCTGTGGTTAAACCAATGCCGCTGGATGCGCCAGTAATAAGGACGATTTTACCGTGAATACGGTCCCGAAATTGTTTCTCTAATTTTGCTTTCACGCTGTGTTTCCCTGATTAGAATTTAGTTCACTTGAATTCTAAATTGTCTTTATTTTATTGGAGAACTTAGTTCACATTATTCCATGAGTTGACTAAAACTCACACGCATAATGATAGCGGATATACTGAAAAAAGCTATAAATAAGTCTTTGAATTAACAAATAAATTTAGAGTATTTACTCTATAGGTGATTTTTATTTTTTTTAGTTTTAGCACGATTTTGCTGCAATTCCAAGAGAAAATGCTCAAAAATCAAGACCTCCAGTGAGGTCTTGATCACATTGTTTAAACTGCTGCCAAGGCTTGTTCTAAATCGGCAATCAGGTCATCAATATGTTCGATGCCCACCGAGAGTCGAACCATATCCAGACTCACGCCCGCAGCTTTGAGTTCTGCCTCATTCAGTTGGCGATGGGTGGTGGTTGCAGGGTGGCACGCCAAGCTTTTGGCATCCCCAATATTCACTAAGCGGGTAAACAGTTGCAGTGCATCAATAAAGCGGGTTCCACCTTCACGACCATCTTGCACGCCAAAGGATAAAATGGCTGAAGGCTGACCTTTCACATATTTCTGCGCCAAGCCATGCTGTGGATGATCCTTCAAGCCTGCATAGTTGACCCAGTTTACTTTTGGATGTTGCTGCAAATATTCTGCCACTTTCTGCGCATTAGAGGTGTGACGTTCCATACGCAAGTTCAGCGTTTCTAAGCCTTGTAAAATCAGGAATACGCTTAAAGGGCTAATCGCAGCACCAGTATTACGTAGTGGCACCACACGGGCACGCGCAATATATGCAGCTTCGCCCAAGGCTTCGACATAATTGACACCGTGATAGCTAGGGTCAGGCGTATTTAACACTTTAAAACGTTCAGGGTATTTGCCCCAAGGGAATTGCCCGCTGTCGACAATGGCACCCCCAATTGAGTTGCCATGCCCACCAATGTATTTGGTCAGCGAGTGAATCACGATGTCTGCGCCATATTGAAACGGTTTCAGCAGGGCAGGAGTAGCCACTGTGTTATCCACCACGACAGGCACACCATATTCATGGGCGATTTTGGCAATGGCTTCTAAATCAATGATATTGCCCAGTGGATTGCCAATGGATTCGACAAATACCAGTTTGGTTTTGTCATCAATCAGTCCACGCAAGGCTTCAGGGTCTTGATAGTCAAAGAAACGCACTTCAATGCCTTGTTTCGGCAAGGTATGTGCAAACAGGTTATAGGTTCCGCCATACAGGGTAGAGACTGAGGCAATGTTGTCGCCTGCTTCGGTAATGGTCTGAATCGCATAAGTAATGGCAGCCATACCTGAGGCCAAAGCCAATGCACCAATACCGCCTTCAAGTGCTGCCAGACGTTGTTCCAGTACCGCCGTGGTCGGATTCATAATCCGCGTATAAATATTACCTTGGACTTTCAGGTCGAATAAATCAGCGCCGTGCTGGGTATTGTCAAAGGCATAAGAGGTGGTTTGGTAGATTGGCACAGCCACCGCTTTGGTGGTGGCTTCAGGGCTGTAACCTGCGTGAATGGCTAAAGTTTCATCTTTATAGGTCATGAACTTCATCTGCGTGAGTTAAATTTTGCACATTCTATCACTATTGAATATAAGTGAAAGTGTGAATATTAAGAATAGTTATCTAAAAAATTCATAAAGATGAAATAGGTTCAGCACTCGTTGAGTAAAACGCTACGAAGAAGATGCTGAATAAAAACTAGACGAACTGAAAGTTGTAACATTGCATTGAAGATCGGATTCATGCCTTATTTTTTCAGTGTATTCATCGTATAATGCCCCAAAATATTTTTCGCTGTTTTGCGATTTTTTGGTTTTCTATTGAGGAGTCCTGCGTGGCCCAATATATTTATACGATGAACCGAGTGTCTAAGATGGTTCCGCCTAAGCGCGAAATCTTGAAAGACATCTCTTTGTCATTTTTCCCAGGTGCTAAAATTGGTGTCCTAGGTTTAAACGGTGCGGGTAAATCGACCCTGCTTCGTATTATGGCTGGCGTAGACAAAGATTTCTCTGGTGAAGCTCGTGCGCAACCGGGTATCAAAATCGGCTACCTAGAGCAAGAACCACCTTTAGATCCAAACAAAGATGTGCGTGGTAACGTTGAAGATGGTTTACGTGAACCGCTTGATGCTTTAGCACGCTTGGACGAAGTTTTTGCTGAATATGCAGCTGAAGATGCAGATTTCGATAAGCTCGCGAAAGAGCAAGAAAAATTAGAAGCCATTATCCATTCATGGGATGCGCACAACCTGAGCAACCAAATGGATCAAGCAGCAGCTGCCTTGAATCTTCCAGCTTGGGATGCAGATGTAACTTTACTGTCAGGTGGTGAGCGCCGTCGTGTTGCATTATGTCGTTTGCTTTTATCTAAGCCAGACATGTTGCTTCTTGACGAACCGACGAACCATTTGGATGCAGAATCTGTATCTTGGTTAGAGCGTTTCTTGAAAGACTTCCCAGGTACGATTGTGGCGATTACGCATGACCGTTACTTCCTGGATAACGTGGCTGAGTGGATTCTTGAACTTGACCGCGGTATGGGTATTCCTTACCAAGGCAACTATTCTGCTTGGTTAGAGCAGAAAAATGCCCGTTTAGAGCAAGAACAGAAGCAAGAAGAATCTTTTGCCAAAGCATTGAAAAAAGAACTTGAATGGGTTCGTTCAAATGCCAAGGGTCAGCAAAAGAAAAACAAAGCGCGTATGGAGCGTTTTGAAGAACTTAACTCGCGTGAGTTCCAACAACGTAACGAAACTTCAGAAATTTATATTCCACCTGGTCCACGTCTAGGTAATAAAGTGGTTGAAGTTGAAGGTATCAGCAAATCATTTGATGGTCGTTTGTTGTATGAAAACTTAAGCTTTACTGTGCCACCAACTGCGATTGTCGGTATCGTGGGTCCAAACGGTGCAGGTAAAACCACGTTATTCCGTATGATGACGGGTGAACAGCAGCCTGATACAGGTACTGTAACTTTAGGTGAATCGGTTAAAGTGGCCTATGTGGGTCAGATCCGTGATACTTTGGATAACAACAAAACGGTTTGGGAAGAAGTTTCTGGCGGTTTGGATATCTTAAGAATCGGCGAATACGAAATTGCATCGCGTGCCTATATCGGTCGTTTCAACTTCAAAGGTCAAGACCAGCAGAAGCGTGTCGGTGAATTGTCTGGTGGTGAGCGTAACCGTTTACAACTGGCGAAAATCCTGCAAATGGGCGCGAACGTAATCCTACTGGATGAACCATCGAACGACTTGGATATCGAAACTTTACGTGCACTTGAAGATGCAATTTTAGTCTTCCCAGGTACGGTAATGGTGGTGTCGCATGACCGTTGGTTCCTTGACCGTATTGCGACGCATATCTTGTCATTTGAAAATGAACAGCCAGAGTTCTATGAAGGGAACTATGCTGAATATGAAGCTTACCGTTTGGCTCGTTTAGGTGAAGATGCGGTACAAAAGCGTACCAAATACAAAAAGATTGGTGGTTAATTTCACCCAATAAAAACCAGCCTTCGGGCTGGTTTTTTTATGCACACGCTTTAAGAAAAAGCCAATTCACTATAGGCATGATACAGACAGCGTTTCGCGTCAGGATGACCATCTTGTGCGGCTTTTTTTAACCACTTCTCGGCTTTCTCATAATTACGATCCAGACCCAATTGACCATTTAAATAGCCAATGCCCATTTTAAATTCAGCATCAGGATTACCGCGTAAGGCAGAACGAAGAAAATACCACATCGCATTACGGGTGTTACTGGAAGCTATCGGGCTGTGGTTGATCTGTATCGGGGCGGCTGTGTGCAATACCTTATTTTGCATGAACACATGATAGTGCTCACATAATGCCAGTTGCTCGAAATGTAGCCCACGTTGATATTCATGTTCACCTGCGAGGTCAAATGTAGGTGTTACCAAGTCGTGATAGGGCGTTTGAAATAACAGTGTCCATACTGTTTTGAGGTATTTCATATTCATTTTCGCCTCCTTGTTGCTGACAACATCAGTGTCATTATTTAATTTAAACGTTCTGGCACTCAGATGTATTAAATTATTGTAACAAATTGGTTTTTCTCTGTATGTTGTGTGACGAAGTCGATCAATATCGGCAGTGTAATTTTATTACATCCCTGAAACTGTTATAGTGTCCGCACGTTGAAATGACCGTATTTTATCCCGTGAAACGCTCTCGTTTTTTTATCACCTTATTGCTGAGCTTGTTCATGTTTCAAAGTTTTTGGAATGTGGCGGCAGTTTTTTGTGTGCATGAAGAGCAGCCAAAGCGTGTGACGGTGATGTCGCATTTTGGGCATCATAGCACGGTCAGTTGTGAATCTCAGGCCGCTGCGGTTCATCCAAAAAATACCGATCAAGTTCAAACTGCCTTCGATTTAGCTGCCTTTCAGCAAGATGATCACAGTGATCATTTGCCTTCGTTTGCGCAGTTCATGCTGACCGAAGCACAGACAGCAGCGGTATCTCCCGTGTTTATTCCGAAATTGATTCAGGTGCAGTTTAATTGGCAAAACTTGTATCAATCACCATATTTATTTCCTTCCAACCCACCTCCTGTTTTAGCCCCGCTATAGGTGGGGTAGCCGAAAATTCACTCACCATAAAGATATAAATTTTAAAGAGTTACTTTCTTATTTGAAGTGAACTCTAAGCAAAACTGCTTTTGAATTTATGTCTAAAAAGCTGCTCAGTGATGCAAGTTCTTTCATGAACGAAATCATGAGTAAATTATTCTAGATGAGGTGAGTCTGATGTTAATTAAAAGCAATTCAAAATTTTTATGGGTTATTTTGTTTCTTGTTGCGGGTGCAGCACATGCAGATGGAGGCTTGATTTTCTTGGAGAAGAATCAAGCCGCTCAGGAACAAGTCAACCCTCAAGTCGATAACAAGAGCCAAGAAGTAAACATTAAGCAGAAGTCTGAATAAGGCTTAAGTGCGTTTAAGAAAGTCAGTTGTTGATATGGCTGGCTTTCTTTTGTTGTACTCATTCGTTTGGTTGCCTAGATGGCCAGTGTAATTTTATTACATCCATGAAGCTGCTATAGTGTCCGCAAGTTGAAATGACCGTATTTTATCCCGTGAAACGCTCTCGTTTTTTTATCGCCTTATTGCTGAGCTTGTTCATGTTTCAAAGTTTTTGGAATGTGGCGGCAGCTTTTTGTGTGCATGAAGAGCAGCCAAAGAACGTGATGGTGATGTCGCATTTTGGGCATCATACTACGGCTAGTTGTGACTCTGAGGCCGCTGCGGTTCATTCGAAAAAGACCGATCAAGTTCAAACCGCCTTCGATTTAGCTGCCTTTCAGCAAGATGATCACAGTGATCATTTGCCTTCGTTTGCGCATATCATGCTGACCGAAGCGCAGCCAGCAGCAGTATCTCCCGTGTTTATTCCAAAATTGGTTCAGGTGCAGTTTAACTGGCAAAACTTGTATCAATCGCCACATTTATTCCCTTCAAACCCGCCTCCTGTTTTCGCCCCGCTATAGGTGGGGTAGCCGATAATATTGCCCACCACTAATTTTTAACTTTAGTGGGGCATCATCATGTCTTTTAAAATTTCCGAAGCCTTCGGTTTCGATGCGATGCGTTCAGTGCAACGGGTCATCGCGTTCGGCTTAAGTGTGGCACTTTATAGTCAGAGCACATGGGCAGAATTGCCGACCCAGTCGCTGACTTTGGCACAAGCCATTCAACGTTCTAGTGAGTATCAGCAGTCGCAAGGGGTGTGGCAAACCCAGCAGCAAATTGCCACTGCGAACATAAAACAGGCAAAGCTGTGGATAAATCCAGAGTTGTCCATAGAGCAAACTGGCTTTAATTCTGACCAAGATCGGGAACTGGCACTCGGTATTTCCCAACGTCTAGATCTGTTTGGTGAGCGTAAAGCCAATCAAAACTACGCGCAGATAGCCCAGCAGCAAACCACATTGAAACAGCAGATTTATCAAGCGCAGCTTGAACTGGCAGTGAAATATTTATGGTCGCAACTGGCGATTTTTGAGTTGGAGCGTCAGGTCGTGCAAGAGCAGCGACAGGTCAGTGAAGACAATCTAAATGCGATTCAAAAGCGCTATCAGGCGGGGAGTGTGGCGCAGGTCGATGTCGATCGTGCTCGCCTCAGCCATGCCGAGAATTTACGTTTGTTTCGACAGGCCGATTTGCAAGTGCAAGTCGCGCAACAACACTTGTCGAGTGCTTGGGGTGAACGCGACAAAACCCTGAATGTGGCGTTACCTGCACAGCATGTATGGCCGGCCGCAACGGAGGAGCAAGTGCAGCAGCATTTCGCCATGAACTTGCTCGAAAAAAATCGACAATTGTCACTTCTGGAATCGCAAGCCCGAATTGAGCAACTCAAAGCGCAGGCACGACCCAATCCTAGCTTGAATGTGGGAATCAACCGTACGAAGACGGCTGCAACCGATACAGACAATGCCTTGGTGGTAGGAGTGTCCGTGCCCTTAAATGTGTTTGATCGTCAGCAATATGGCAGACAGATTGCACAGGCACAGCAAACTCAGCTAGAGCTGCAACAAGTATTTTATCTTAAGCAAAATGCCTTGCAAGTCGGCAGTTTATTGACCGAGTTACAGGGATTGGAGCTGCAATTTAAAGCGCTGCAACAAATCCAACTCCCTTTAGCACAAACGGTGCAACAAAAAACACTGCAAGGCTTTAATGTCGGCAAATTTTCGCTGTTGGATGTGCAGCAAGCCACCTTGCAGTTGCAAGAGGTGCGTATGCGTAAAGTGCAGTTACTGAAAGATGCATGGCAGCGCGCGCTAGAAGCTGAAAGCCTGAGTTTGGGAATCGGGCCGAGTCAGGTCATGCACAAGGATGCAATTGCACAAATGAATCAAGCGCTGTGGCAAGACACACAGGCATTATCTGTGATTGGTGGGGAGAACTGATATGTTGAATTTAAAAAATAAAATGTTGAATCAACAGGGACGGATTTCCCAAAAATTGTTAATACTCTTGGCGATTGGCATCACTGCGGTGCTCTCGATGGGTGTCTGGTGGTTGAGTCAAAAGCCATCGACGAATGAAGGTGAGCATGGGCATGCTGAAGCAGAAGAACATGCGGGTGAAGACGATCATGGCGAAGCGGAGGAGCATGAAGCAGCAATCGCATTAACTGCGAAGCAATTGGCTGAACAAGGCATTCAACTGGCAGTGGCAGAGCTGGGTGCTGTGGTCAAGTCGACTGCCTATCCTGCCAAGCTGGTGGTGAATACCGATCGTCAGGCACATGTGGCGCCTGCATTTGCAGGTCATGTCGAGGCGGTGTATGTGGAATTGGGGCAGCAAGTCAAAAAAGGTCAAGCCCTTGCCCGTCTGTTGGTGCCCGATTTGGTTGATCAGCAAGCCAATTTACAAGTCGAACAAGCCAACTTGGAATTGGCACGACAAGACTATGAGCGCGAGAAAAAACTGTGGAGTGAAGGGATTTCTGCCAAACAGGATTATCAGCGCGCCTATAACGCCTATCAACAAGCGCAGATTCAGGTTCGCGCTACGCGTGCGCGTATCGCTGCTTTGGGGGCGCAAACGACCAGTCAGGGGCGTTATGTGTTGACTGCGCCAATAGCAGGAGTAATCAGCCAGAAAGATTTGGTGTTGGGGGAAAATGTGCAACTGGCAGATCAATTGGTTGTGATTGATCAACTGGACCAATTGTGGCTGGAATTTATTGCCCCGAGTAGTGAGTTTGCCGACATCGTGCCGAATCAAAGCATTGAATTTAAATCTTTACAATCAGGAAATCTGTTTAAGGCACAAATTCAAAGCCTGAATAGCCAAGCCGATGCGCAAACAGGTCGCTTGCAAGTGCGTGCCAAAGTCTTGTCCAATGCTGCTGAACTGCGTCCAAATTTAATGGTCAATGTACAGTTGCAACAGCAACAAGCGCAGCAAGGCTTGCGCATTCTCGCCAGTGCCGTGCAAAAAATTGAAGGGAGAGATGCGGTGTTTGTGGCAGCGCAGCATGAGCAAAAGATCGAGTTTACTCCGCAGAGCGTGATTTTAGGTACAAGTTCGAGTGATGGTCAATGGATTGAAGTGTTGTCAGGTTTGGAGCAAGGTCAGAAATATGCTGCACAAGGCAGTTTCTTGCTGAAATCTGAGCTGGAAAAAGGAGAGGCGAGCCATGCACACTAATCAGCCTCGACCATCCGATGAGAAGGTGGCACAGCTCGCCCCAGATGGTTTACCGCAGCCAGAAGGCTGGTTTGACCGGATCATCCAATTTTCCATCCGCAATGCGATTTGGGTCATGTTATTTGTACTGACTTGGATTGGGGTGGGAATTTATAGCTATCAGCAATTACCGATTGATGCGGTGCCTGACATTACCAATACACAGGTGCAAATTAATACCCAAGCCACAGGCTTTACCGCTTTGGAGGTCGAGCAACGGATTACCTATCCGATTGAAACGGCCATGGCAGGCTTGCCTGAATTGCAGCAAACCCGTTCCATTTCCCGTTATGGTTTGTCACAGGTCACCATTATTTTTCAGGATGGGACCGATATTTATTGGGCACGGCAGCTAATCAACCAGCGCTTGCAAGCAGCACAGGCGGAGCTTCCCGATGCGATTATTCCGACTATGTCACCGATTTCTACGGGACTAGGCGAGATTTATCAATGGGTGATTAAGGCAGAGCCGAATGCCCGCAAGCCAGATGGCACAGCCTATAGCGCCATGGATTTACGTGAAATTCAGGACTGGATTGTGCGCCCGCAATTGCAACGTGTCGCGGGTGTAGCGGAGGTCAACTCGATTGGCGGCTATAACAAAACCTATGTGGTGACGCCTGATTTGCAACGCCTACAGCAATTACAAATTCCATTGTCAGATTTGCAGACAGCGTTGACTGAAAACAATGAAAACCGTGGCGCGGGGTTTATCGAGCAGAATGGGCAGCAACTGACAGTGCGTGTACCGGGCACTTTAAACAGCATTGAAGCGATTCAGAATGTCAGCATTGCCAATAAAAATGGTTTTCCGATTCGAGTTGCTGATGTGGCTACGGTCTCGATCGGACACGATTTACGCACAGGTGCGGCAACCTACAACGGAGAAGAAACCGTACTGGGTATCGCCATGATGATGATGGGTGAAAATAGCCGTAGTGTGGCGCAAGCTGTGAATGCCAAGCTGCAACAGGTACAGCAATCTTTACCCAAAGGGGTGATGATTGAAACCGTGTATGATCGCACCAGTCTGGTCGATCGCGCGATACGCACCGTACAGAAGAATCTGGTTGAAGGTGCGATATTGGTTATCGTGATTCTATTTTTGTTTCTCGGGAATTTTCGTGCAGCCCTGATCACAGCCTGCGTGATTCCACTCTCGATGCTATTCACGTTGTCGGGGATGGCCAAGCAAAACATTAGCGCCAATTTAATGAGTTTAGGGGCACTGGATTTCGGCATCATTGTGGATGGTGCTGTGGTGATTGTCGAAAACTGTATTCGCCGACTGGCAGAAGCGCAGCATCGACAGGGGCGTTTACTCACCCGCGCTGAACGCTTTCAGGAAGTGTTTTTGGCGGCGAAGCAGGCACGCCGTCCACTCATCTTTGGGCAACTGATTATTTTGGTGGTATATTTCCCGATTTTTGCCTTGTCAGGAATCGAAGCCAAACTATTTCACCCGATGGCAATGACCGTGGTATTGGCATTAATTGGCGCCATCATTTTGTCCATCAGTTTTGTGCCTGCTGCTGTGGCGTTATGGGTCACAGGGGAAGTCAAAGAAACAGAAAGTCGCTGGATGCTGTGGCTCAAGCAGCAATACACTCGGTTGTTGAATTGGGCCTATGACTTCAAGGCATTGGTGCTGACGCTGGCACTGTGTATTTTATTTTTTACTGGCGTGCTTGCCACCCAAGTCGGGAGTGAGTTTGCTCCGCAGTTGAGTGAGGGTGATTTTGCGGTGCAGCAGATGCGTTCGCCAAGTACGGGCTTGGAACAATCGCTACGCATGCAGGAAAATACCGAAAAGTTGCTGTTAAAAGCGTTTCCTGAGATTAAGGCAATTTTTGCCCGTACAGGCACTGCAGAAGTGGCAACCGATGTGATGCCACCGAATATCTCCGATGCTACGGTACTGTTAAAACCCCGCGAGCAATGGCCTGAGCCGAAACAAAGTCTGGATGAACTACGTCAACGCATGATTGCTTTTCTCGCCACCTTGCCGGGGAACAACAGTGAATTTTCGCAACCGATAGAGCTGCGCTTTAATGAACTGATTTCAGGGGTACGTAGCGATGTGGGGGTGAAAATTTTCGGTGATGATATACAGCTGCTGAATCAACAAGCCACACAAATTGCGCAAAAGATTCAAAGCATTTCGGGCGCCACAGCCGTCAATGTGGAGCAAACCAGTGGTCTGCCATTGCTCAATGTCGAGGTCAATCCTGCGCTGGCGGCACAATATGGTTTGTCGGTCAAAGCGATTCAGGATTTGGTGGCGACCAGTGTCGGTGGTCAAAATGTTGGACAAATTTTACAGGGCGATCGCCGTTTTGATTTCGTGATTCGCTTGGATGATCAACAGCGTACCCCTGAACATTTGGCACTCTTACTTCTTCAAACCGCCAATGGTGGCTTAATTCAACTACAAGATGTGGCTAAAGTGGAAACCATTTTAGGCATTAATCAAGTCAGCCGTGAGGATGGCAAGCGCCGTGTGGTGGTGACCGCGAATGTAGAAGGGCGCGACTTGGGCTCCTTTGTACAGGAGCTGCAAAGCACCTTGGCTGAACAAACCTTACCTGAAGGTTATTGGCTGGATTATGGTGGACAGTTTGAAAACCTGATCTCAGCAAAAAACCGGATGTTGTGGGTGGTGCCACTGGCATTGATCGCGATTTTTATTTTGTTGATGGCGGTGTTTCATAATGTCAAAGAAAGCTTGCTGGTGTTTACAGGAGTGCCGTTTGCCCTGTGCGGTGGTCTGATTGCCTTATGGTTACGCGATATCCCACTTTCGATGTCGGCAGGCGTGGGTTTCATTGCCTTATCTGGCGTGGCTGTGCTGAATGGTCTGGTGATGTTGACCTTTATTAAAGAATTGCGGCAGCATTTAGATGTTTATCATGCAACTTGGCAGGGTGCGATTTTGCGCTTAAGACCTGTGTTGATGACCGCTTGTGTGGCGTCACTGGGTTTTATTCCAATGGCGATTGCAACAGGCACTGGTGCGGAAGTACAGCGACCTCTCGCCACGGTGGTGATTGGTGGGATTGTATCATCTACGCTGCTTACCTTGGTGTTATTGCCTGTGCTGTATCGCTGGTTGAATGAGCGTAGTAGCCATTAACAGGATGTTGACCGTACCTTTTCGCTTTGGCTAGAAGGTACGGCTGTGGTCTTAAGAGCTGGCTGGCGCCACATTTAAACTGATGATGGTGTAGTACTGGTTTTTAGGCGTTGCTTTGGGATCGACTTTTTCCGTCACTTCAAGCAAATATTGACCCGCATGCGGGAAAGTGAGGCTGGCTGTACCATTAGATTCAACATGAATACTTTGGGCTTGTTGTTCCGTTGCCCCTTGGGCACGCAGCACAAGCTCAGCTTGAGCAAAAGGTTTTCCTGAATTTAAGATCTGAACGTGTACAGGCTGCTGTGCAACGATGCGATTCGGATGGGTTTGAAAAAGAACTTGGATGGGTGCTGCGGTTGTGGCAACGTCTGAAGTGGACGTTTTGCTGAGATAAGACTGAATGCTCCATTCTCGAATGGTATCTATTGTCTTGGGGAGTTTGCCTTTAAAGTCGCTAGCAATTACGTAGTCGCGTTCTTTGAGCGGTGGTGCTTGCTCGGCGGTGACATTGGCCAAGATTTTCCATTGCTGCTGATGTTTTACATATTGCACAGGATAAGTGGTTTTATTATAGATGGTGTAGGTCCCAGATTCGGGTAATTTAAGATTAAAAGCCGTCATGGCCTGTTGTTGTTGAAGATCCTGTACCGTATATGCGGTTTGGTTGGGTGGGATAATGCTAAACTGAGCATCTTTCAGTGCATATTCAGCTTGTAAAGCCTGCTCAGCATAGCCTGCAATTACTGGGATTTGGGTATTGTCAGTGTTGTAAGCCAAAGGGGCAACATAAGGTTCATGGGCAAAAACAGAAGCACTGAATAGGAATGCGGGGTACAAAATTAGTTTTTTCATCAAAATCATTTCCAAGTAAAAGTTTTAATTTTGTAAATGATAATTATTTTCATATAATTTTAAAAGTCATCCGTCTTATTTTGTTGCTGAAATAAGACGAAAGTGATGCAGATAACAAGCTAAAGAGGGCAAATCATGAGTGGATCACATGGGCATGATCATTCACATGCACAAGTCACTGAACAAAATGCCAAAAAATTAAGTGTCGCTTTGGCGTTGACCAGTCTATTTCTGATTATTGAAGTCATTGCAGGCTTTATGACCCAGAGTTTGGCATTGCTTTCCGATGCTGCACATATGTTTACCGATGCGGCTGCGCTGGCGATTGCGTTGGTTGCCATAAAAATTGGGAAATTGCCTGCTGACGATAAACGCACTTTTGGTTATCAGCGTTTTGAAATTTTGGCGGCACTTTTCAATGCGCTGATGCTGTTCTTGGTTGCGATTTATATTTTATATGAAGCTTATCAGCGCTTTAGTCACCCACCTGAAATTCAGAGTGTGGGCATGCTGGTCGTGGCTGTAATTGGCTTAATCATCAATTTGATTTCCATGCGTATTTTATTTTCCAGCGCGCAGGAGAGCCTCAATGTAAAAGGTGCCTACTTGGAGGTATTGAGTGATGCCTTGGGTTCGGTGGGAGTGATCATCGGGGCGATTGTGATTTATTTTACCCAGTGGTTTTGGGTGGATACGCTGATTGCAGTGCTGATTGGGTTTTGGGTGTTACCACGCACATGGATTTTACTCAAGCAAAGTATCAATATTTTATTGGAAGGGGTGCCTGAAGAAATTGATATTGAGCAATTACGCCAAGATTTACTGCAATTGCCTGAAGTGGAAAGTATTCACCAGCTCAAGGTCTGGGCCATTAGCTCCAAGAATATTCACTTGACCGTGCATCTGTATGCGCCACAAGCCGATCAGAAGCAGTTGTATCAGGCAGCGTCTGCAATGCTGCATCAGCAACATGGCATTGCTGAAATGACCTTACAGATTGAAGATGATGAATGTCTGGCACATGCACATAGCCAGCCGCATCCACATCAGTCACATGAACATGAGCACACGGAACACCAAGCACATGATCATTCACATCAGCATTAAGCTGATGTGAAGTGCTGGGGAAGAAGATTTAGATTTCCCACTCATGCTCGCATTCGCGGCATTTCCATTTTTTCTGTGATTGCATAAAGGCTTGCATCGAAATTTTAAAATCAGGCAAATCACGGTAAAACAAGAAACCTGCAACAGCACAGATCACAAATACCACCACAGTTGCAATTTGCAGCGTTGAACCCGCACCATCACCAAATAACCACATGGCGATGCTAATCAATACCAACAAGAGTAAGACAAAAATCGAAGGGACCAGAAAGACCAAGCTTTTTGGTACAACTGGGCGTGTCGCAGGCGTATTGCCTTGAGCAACAGGCATAATCTTTGGACTTTGGCATTTTGGGCAACGGTATTGCATTTCAGCTCCATTATTTTGATCTGGATGTATTTTAGCGGAATGTTGCGCAGAGCCAAAATAATTCAGGCCATTTATCTTTTGTTGCGGCAATAAAAAAGCCACTGTTGAACAGTGGCTTTTTTGAATCTGGCGTCCCTACGGGGATTCGAACCCCGGTTACCGCCGTGAAAGGGCGATGTCCTAGGCCTCTAGACGATAGGGACTTATGAGGCAACACAGGTAAAACGATTTTTTGGTGGAGTCAAGCGGGATCGAACCGCTGACCTCTACAATGCCATTGTAGCGCTCTACCAACTGAGCTATGACCCCAGTCTGTGTGAGCGCAATATTAGGGATATTCTGCTCACACGTCAACAGCTAATTTAATTAAGCTTGTTCAATTGCATCATTTTTCGGCAATTTCAGGCTTTCATTCAGTTTTTCCCATACTTTTGCTTCTTTTTTACTCGGTGCGCCGACAATTTCCAGTGCATGACGTAAACGAGCGAAGGTCAAGTCTGGTCCTAAAGTCACCATCGATTGCATCACTGGTGTCGAAGAGGTTGAACCTGCAATGGCAATAAAGAAAGCTGGCATGAAATCACGCAGTTTAATGTTCATCTGGTTGGCTAAATCCATCAGGATTTGGCTGACAGTGTCATTGTTCCATGTGAACTGGCTTTCTAAACGCCAGATCGCAAACTGTAAACTTTGACGCACTTGTTCTTCAGTCAATTTCTTGCTTTCAAACTGCTCTTTTGTAATCTGCGGCATATGGTTGAAATAGAAACCCGCCCAATTCACAGCTTCAGAGAGCAAGTGAATACGTGGCTGAATCGCAGCTGCAATATCTTCTAGGGTATTGCGGTCACTTTTCCAGCTCAATAGACGATCGAGCAACTGACCAGGCGTGAGGGATTTAATCCATTGACCATTCAGCCAATTGAGTTTTTCCACATCAAAAATTGGACCACCCAAAGACACGCGCTGTACATCAAAGTGTTCAACCATGTCATTTAAGGTAAATACTTCGCGTTCGTCCGGCATAGACCAGCCCATACGACCCAAGTAGTTCAAGAGCGCTTCAGGCAAAACACCGATGTCACGGTAGTAGTTGATTGAAGTCGGGTTTTTACGTTTAGACAGTTTTGATTTGTCTGGGTTACGCAACAACGGCATGTGGCACAAAGTTGGCATTTCCCAACCAAAGTATTGGTAAAGTAACTGATGTTTTGGCGCAGATGGCAACCATTCTTCACCACGCAGCACATGGGTAATTTCCATTAAGTGGTCGTCGACCACGTTGGCCAAGTGATAAGTTGGCAAACCATCAGTTTTTAATAACACTTGCATGTCGACTTGCGCCCAAGGAATTTCAACCTCACCGCGTAATAAGTCATTAATTTTGCACACGCCTTCTTCAGGCACTTTCATACGAATTACATGGGGTTCGCCTGCTGCCAGACGACGTTGTACTTCTTCTTGCGTCAGTTTTAAGCCGCGACCATCATATTTTTGTGTTTCGCCACGTGTTTGCTGTTCTTCACGCATTTGATCCAACTCTTCAGCCGTTGCGAAGCAGTAGAATGCATGACCTTTTTCAACCAAGTCCAAAGCATATTGTTTATAGATATGCATACGCTCAGATTGGCGGTAAGGTGCGTGAGGCCCCCCAACATCTGGACCTTCAGACCAGTTCAAACCCAACCAGCGTAAAGAATCTAAAATCATTTTTTCAGATTCAGGGGTAGAGCGAAGTTGGTCGGTATCTTCAATACGTAGGATAAATTCGCCACCGTGTTTTTTCGCAAAACACATGTTAAATAACGCGATGTAGGCAGTTCCTACATGAGGAAACCCTGTTGGTGAGGGAGCAATACGGGTACGAATAGTCATAACAATATTTTCAAAAGGTGAACTGGGGCTATTATAACGAAAAAGCCCAATCACTTAATGCTAAATTCAACATTTGTGATTGGGCTTGTCACCAATTTCAAAGGGGGAAATTGGTGTTTTGGATCAAGAATTATTTTGCGGGAAAATCGACTGTAAAAAACGAGAGAAGCGTTCGTTCTGTGTCGCAAAGAAACTTTGTGTTGGCGCGACTTTAATTGCAGTCAGAACTTTCAGGTTATTGTCTGCCTGTAAATAATTGTCACCCTGTTTTTGTTGATTGAGTGCTTTCTCAATCAAAGAGACTTTTTCAGGGGCAACGCTTTTGTTCATGGTGGCTTTAATGGCGGCCGTATGACCTGTTTGTGCCATGAGACCCAAGCCAAGGCTGAGGCAAATCGCTTGCAAATAGTGTAAGTTCATCTCGAATTCCCCTTTAACTCAATATGTTGAGAACTTTTTTATCAAATAATGTTCGACATACTATAGCTACAATTTAAACATCTTTAGAAACAGAAAAGTAGACTTACGTCACACTTTTTACAAAAAGATAAGAAAATCTAAGCGATTCTACGCATCATTGTTACATTAATATTGATGTCTTGCTGTTGTAGCAAATAAATATGAAGACATCATGAAGATTGTAATATTGTGACAAATTTTAGACTATTTCATGACATCTTTTCAGCATATTTCTTTGTGTATATTGCAACATTTTATATATCTGAAAATCAGAAATACTACGCTTAAATGATTATAAGTTGATGATTGTTAAAATAATTTATTAAAAATATAGTGCTAAAAACAGTGATTAGAGTTAGCACATGAATAAAAACATCTTGGCATTTGGAATCGCCATCTTGGCAGGGGTTTCTGGACAGGCATTTGCAGCGAAAAGCTTTTTGAATGTGTCTTATGATCCAACTCGCGAGTTCTATCAGGAATATAACAAAGAATTTGGACAATATTGGAAACAGCGCACAGGGCAGGAGATTGAATTTAAGCAGTCGCATGGCGGTTCAGGTAAACAGGCGCGTGCTGTGGCAACAGGGCTGGAAGCAGATGTGGTGACTTTGGCTCTCGCCAACGATATCGATGAAATTGTGAAAGCAGGTTATATCGATAAAAACTGGCAAAAAGAATTTCCGAACAATTCTGCACCTTATACCTCAACCGTGGTGTTTTTAGTGCGTAAAGGCAATCCGAAACAGATTAAAGACTGGAATGATTTGGTCAAGCCTGGGGTGGAAATTATTACCCCAAACCCGAAAACAGGGGGTGCACCGCGTTGGATTTATCTGGCGGCTTGGGGCTATGCATTGAAACAGCCGGGTGGAAATGATGCCAAAGCCCGTGAGTTGGTCAAAAATCTTTATCACAATGTCAAAGTATTGGACTCGGGTGCACGCGGGTCGTTAACCACATTTGCCGAGCGTGGTATTGGGGACGTGTTGCTGTCTTGGGAAAACGAGGCTTTACTGGCAACCAAGGGCTTGGGCAAAGGCCAGTTTGAAATTGTTTATCCTTCGATTTCAATTTTGGCAGAACCTTCGGTTGCGATTGTTGATAAAACGGTAGATAAAAATGGCAACCGCAATGTAGCCAAGGGCTATCTCAATTATTTATATTCACCTAAAGGGCAAGATTTGGCCGCCCAATATTATTTCCGTCCACGCAATGCGCAAGCAGCAGCCAAATATTCGGCACAATTTCCGAAGCTGAAACTGTTCACCATTGGTGATGTTTTTGGTGGTTGGGCAAAAGCACAGCAAACGCATTTTGTGAATGGGGCGATCTTTGATCAAATCTATAATCAAGCCCATTAATCTGACTGAAAACAGTACAAAAAAGTCTCCAAAGGAGGCTTTTTTTGTGGAAGCTATACAATAGAAACGGTTTTCTCTATGGAAAGTAATATTTCCCTACAAAAAGACGTTTGGAGCTTTGATAAAACAAGGTAATAATGTGCAGTTAAATTTTTGGTACTTTGATTGCTCTGTTATGTCTCATATTTCTGTATTACTTCATGAAACTGTGGATGCCTTGTTGGCAGGTCGGAATACAGGAATTTATGTCGATGGCACCTTTGGTCGTGGCGGACATACGCGCTTGTTGCTTTCAAAACTCGATGCAAATTCTACCGTCTATGCCTTCGATAAAGACCCGCAAGCTTTGGCTGTTGCAGCCGAGTTGGCGGCAGAAGATCCGCGCTTTCATATTATTCACGCCAGTTTCGCAGACCTACAACAAGAATTGGCTGCACTAGGTTTAGAACATGTCGACGGGGTCATGGCGGATTTAGGCGTGTCTTCACCGCAACTGGATCAGGCTGAGCGTGGCTTTAGTTTTATGCAAGATGGTCCATTGGACATGCGGATGGACAACTCGCAAGGTCCAACGGCCGCAGAATGGTTAATGCAGATTGAAGAAGAAGCTTTGGCGAATGTGATTTTCCAATATGGTGAAGAGCGTTATAGCCGTCGTATCGCCAAAGCCATTAAGGCTGCAGGTCAGATCGACACCACGCGTCAGTTGGCAGAGATTGTGAAAGTCGCGCATCCCAAGTGGGAAAAAAATAAACATGCTGCAACACGTACATTTCAGGCAATACGTATTGCGATTAACAAAGAATTAGAAGATATTGAAGCTTTCCTGCCTCAAGCCGTTGAGGTGCTTAAACCTGAAGGTCGTTTGGCGGTGATTAGCTTCCATTCTCTGGAAGATCGCCTGATTAAACAATTTATTCAGAAAGAATCAACATTGCCTGAAGACTCAGGATGGGGTTTACCACAACAACAGCAAGATACCCGTCGTTTGAAGAAAATTTCGCGTGTACGTGCCAGCGAAGAAGAAGTAAAAGCCAATCCACGTTCCCGTAGTGCTTGGCTTCGTGTTGCGGAACGCTTAGTTTAAAAAGGCAAACCATGAAAACTGAAGCAGTCGAAAAGAAAGCAGAAAAATTGCGGACGAAAAAATATATTACGTATGCCTGCATGTTAATTTTGGTGTTTATCAGCGCAATTATGGTGGTATTTCAGGTGTTTGAATACCGTCATGATTATCGTGAACTCAGTTCATTTATGCGCGAACGCGATGACTTGAATGCAGAGTGGGGACGTTTATTGATTGAGCAGCAAACCTTTGGTGCGACGGCACAGATTGGTACGCGTGCCGTCACCCAGCTTCGAATGTATTCACCGCCAACCGCGCAAACGGTTGTGATTTCTTTACCTATGACTTCAGATGATAAAAAATAAGGCTAGCTGTATATGGTAGACAAGCAGACCAAGCAACCACGTAAAAAGCAGCAGTCAATTACGGGAAAAAATGCCATCAGCGTCGAGATGTGGCGGTTTTATCTGATGTGGGCCGTGGTACTCATGTGCTTTATCGCTCTTGTTGGGCGTGCATTCTATGTGCAAGTCATTAATCGTGACTTTTTACAAAATAAAGCCAATGCCAATATTTTGCGCACCGAAAGATTAAAAGCCATGCGTGGCGTCATTTATGATCGTCATGGTGTGCCGTTGGCAATCAGTACCCCTGTGATGAAGGTGGTGATTGACCCGCGTGACTATTTTGATAATAAAAAACTGTTTGATGAAATTACCGCTGAATTGGCAAAAGATCCGCACAACCGCAAATTAAAGCGTCAGTTGCCTGATAAAAATCTTAACTTAGATGAGTTGGCTGATGCGGTAGGTATGGATCGCACCGAACTTAAGAAAAAAATGAATGAGCGCCCGCGTTCGCGCTATTTGGTGTTGCAAAAAGAGATTCCGCCGCAGCAGGCTGAGTTGATCGAGAAACGTGAATTCCAAGGGGTGTACACCGAGAAAAACTACAAACGTTATTACCCGCAACCGCAGCCGAATGCGCAAATTATTGGCTTGACCAATAGTGAAGGGGTGGGGATTGAAGGTTTGGAAATGCAGCTCAACAAGCGCCTTGCAGGTGTAGATGGTGAGCAGCAAGTGGTGCGTGATAAGAAGGGTAACCGAGTCAAAGACCCTGAAGTGGTTAAAGAAGTCGAGTCTGGGGAAAATATTACCCTGAGTATCGACTCGCGTCTGCAATATATTCTCTATCGCGAATTGACTGCGGCAGGGGTTGCAAATAATGCACGTTCTGCATCTGCCATTGCCGTGGATGTAAAAACGGGCGAAATCTTGGCGATGACCAGTTGGCCATCTTATAACCCGAATGACAAGAATGGCTTAGCCAATAAAGATGCCATGCGTAACCGTGGTGCGACGGACATGTTTGAACCAGGTTCAACCATGAAACCATTAACGGTCGCGATGGCTTTGGAAACGGGTAAATATCAACCCAATACCGTGGTGAATACTTCACCAGGTTCGATGCGCGTCGGTAATCACACCATTCGTGATACGCATAACTATGGACAGTTGACGCTGGCAGGGATTATCCAAAAATCGTCGAACGTGGGTGTCGCAAAAATTGCCTTGTCCTTGCCGTATTCAACCTTACCGACTTTCTTGAAGCGCGTGGGTTTTGGCGAGCGTTCAGCCGTGAAATTCCCTGGTGAAAGTTCCGGTATGGTTTTACCGCCAAGCAAATGGAATGTTTCGGAAGTGGCGACCATGGCTTATGGTTATGGTATTAATGCGACAGTGCTACAAATGGTGGATGCTTATGCGATGCTGGCCAATCACGGGGTCAAAGTTCCTTTAAGTTTATATAAACTGGAAGAACCGCCGAAAGGTCAGCAAATGATTGATCCGAAAATTGCCGATCAAGTGCTGTTGATGATGGAAGCGGTAACCTTACCGGGTGGTACAGCGCGTCAAGCCAACATTCCAGGTTACCGTGTCGCAGGTAAAACAGGGACGGCACATAAATTACGTGCTGACCGTAAAGGCTATTCAGAAAAGGATTATCGTGCGCTGTTTTCAGGGGTAGCCCCTGTGAGTGATCCACGTCTGGCGATCTTTGTGGTGGTGGAAAATCCACAAGGTCAATATTATGGTGGTTTGGTTGCAGCCCCTGTATTTGCACGCGTAATGCAAGAGTCTCTCCGTTTAATGAATGTGCCTTTAGATAAACCTTTAGACACGCCGAAAATCCAGTAATAGGTGCTGAATGTCAATTACATTTCAAGAACTGTATCCTTCTGATCAGATCGCTGGATGGATGAAACAACCTTTTCAAGGTTTTTGTTTAGACAGTCGCCATGTTGAGGCTGGACAAATTTTTATTGCTTTAAATAGTTTAAGTCAGCCAGAAAAAACGGTGCAATTTGCGCAGGCTGCCTTGGATCAAGGGGTATTGGCAATTATCAGCGAAACCGAGTTGGGGCTTGCTCCGAGTTTGGTGGTACCTGAAGTCCGTCATTTGATGGGTGCGTGGCAAAAACATTATTTGCAAGCAGTATCTCCAACGGCAGCGCTGCAGCTTTTGGCGGTGACCGGTACTAACGGTAAGACCACTATTTCCAGATTGGTGGCAGAGTTGCTACTACTACAAGGTCAGCCATGTGCTGTGATGGGCACCACGGGTAATGGCATTCTTCCGAATCTAGAAAGTTCCTCGCATACCACCCTAGATGCCTTGCAACTACAAAATGCCTTGCACAATTACGCAAAACAAGGGGCAAAATTTGCCTCGATTGAAGCAAGTTCGCATGGTTTAGAACAAGGGCGTTTAACAGGTTGCTCCATTGAGATTGCAGCGTATAGCAATTTAAGTCGAGATCATCTGGATTATCACGGCACACTGGAAGCTTATGCCGAAGCCAAAGCGCTGCTGTTTAAATTTGAGTCTTTGAAATTTGCGGTGATTAATCTGGATGATGAATACGCAGCATTGATGTTGGCGGCAGCACAAGCCAACCCAGCCAAGCCACAGATTTTGACGTATTCCATGACCCAAGCCGCGGATTATCAAGTTCAGGATATTCAATACAGTTTGTCGGGTGCCAATTTCAGTTTGGTGACCGCGCAAGGGCAATTCATAGTGCAAAGTCCACTGCTTGGACATTTCAATATTGAAAATCTGGTCGCTAGTTTGATTGTGGCGCAACACGCAGGTTTTGACTTGGCACAGTTGATTGCAACAATTCCGCAGCTCAAAGGCGCAC
The DNA here is from genome assembly GCF_009939195.1 of Acinetobacter kanungonis. Lineage (GTDB taxonomy): Bacteria > Pseudomonadota > Gammaproteobacteria > Pseudomonadales > Moraxellaceae > Acinetobacter > Acinetobacter kanungonis. The sequence continues at coordinate 245,543 of NZ_JAACKC010000002.1, forward strand.
CTGGACGCATGCAGGTGATTCGTGATGATGCGCGCTTGTTTGTGGTGGATTATGCACATACCCCAGATGCGTTGGTGCAAGTCTTAACCACTTTGAAACGTCATGTTGAGCAAAATTTATGGGCAGTGTTTGGTTGTGGTGGGGATCGGGATCGCGGTAAACGACCATTGATGACCCAAGCCGCTTTAAATGGTGCCGATGTAGTGCTGCTCACTTCGGACAATCCACGGACTGAACATCCAGAGCAGATCTTTGCTGACATGAAAGCGGGCATCGATTTCTCAGGACATGTGGTGCATGAAATTCATGACCGCCGTGAAGCGATTAAATTTGCAGTTAAAACTGCGCAGGCAGGTGATATTGTGGTAATTGCGGGTAAAGGGCATGAAAACTATCAAGAAATTGAAGGTGTCCGTCACTGGTTTGATGATGTGGTTGAGGTGCAAGCTGCCCTTGATGCTCAACATCTCGCAACCGATTCAGCATATCCCGCGCAATAGGAAATCAAGATGCATACTTCAACTACCAGTACCGTTCCTTTAGAGCCGTGGACTGCGGCAGAATTACTGGCAGCCACACAGGGTTATTGGCTGCATGATCGACCGCCAAGCGCTGACATTAAACGTATTTTGACCGATTCACGTCATGCAGAGCTGGGTGATGCATTTTTAGCGCTTAAAGGTGAGCGTTTTGATGCACATGATTTCGTTGCAAAAGTTGCAGAGCAGGGCTGTGAGGTGGCGATTGTCAGTCAGCCTGTTGATGCGGATATTTGTCAGTTGGTCGTGCCTGATACGCGTTTGGCGTTGGGGCATTTGGGGGCTTATCGACGTGCACAGCATCAAGATTTAAAAGTGATTGCATTGACGGGGAGTAGCGGTAAAACCACCACCAAAGAAATGCTTGGTAGTATTTTGTCACGTCTAGCACCGACTCTTATTACGCGTGGTAACCTGAACAATGATTTGGGTGTTCCGATGATGTTGTTAGAGTTACGCACAGAGCATCGTTATGCGGTCATGGAGTTGGGCGCCAGTCATCAGGGTGAAATTGATTACACTTCACAATTGGTTCAACCCCATGTAGCAGGTATTCTGAATATCGGGACAGCGCACTTGGGTGAGTTTGGCGGTCGTGACGGGATTTGCCGTGCCAAATCTGAAATTTATGCACATATTGCCCCGACGGGGACTGCGATTGTCCCTGCAGCAGATGATTTTACCGATCAAATTCGCCAAGTGGTACACACAGAGCAAGTCTTGAGTTTTGGTCAGGGCGGTGATGTCTATGCTTCAGATGTGCAGTTACAACCGCAATCGGCAAGTTTTAGCTTGCATACCCCGCAAGGCGAGCGTGTTGTGAATTTACCTTTTGCTGGTGAACATAATGTGCAGAATGCCACAGCTGCTGTTGCTTTTACACTGGCGATCGGTATTGATCTTGATGATATTGTCCTTGGTCTAGAGCAGGCAAAAGGTGCCAAAGGTCGTCTGAATTTTATTCATAAAGCACCTTATTTATTTATTGATGATACTTATAATGCCAATCCAACGTCCATGCGTGCTGCGGGTGAAGTGCTTGCACAGCAAGACGGTGTCCGTGTGATGGTGATTGGTGATATTGGTGAGCTGGGTCAAAGTGCGGCACAGCAACACTATATGTTGGGTCGTGATTTGGTCTCGATCAAAGGCATTAACTTTGTGGTGGCGGTCGGTGAATTCTCACCTGCAACGCAAGAAGGTGCGCGCAGTACCCAATATGGTAAAAAATTACAGGCTTTCTTGAATCAAGAACAAGCCTTACCGTTTTTAATTAGTTTAGTCGAAACACATCAACCCCAGTCGATGAGTTTCCTGTTTAAAGGTTCTCGTTATACCCATATGGAAACGTTGATGACTGACTTGATGGAGAAACTCTAAAATGCTGTTATGGTTATTTGAACAGCTTGCGGGCTATCACAGCTCATTCCAAGTAGTACGCTATTTAACATTACGTTCATTGCTCAGCGTTTTGACCGCACTTTCTATTGGATTGGTGCTGGGTCCAGTCATGATCCGTAAGTTACAGGCTTTAAAATATGGTCAGGCGGTGAGTACCTTTGCCCCAGAAAACCATGCCAAGAAGATGGGTACGCCAACCATGGGTGGTGTACTGATTCTGCTTTCAATCGGGATTTCGACCTTGCTCTGGGCAGATCTATCCAACCCTTATGTCTGGATTGTCTTGGGCGTGATGGTGATTTTTGGTGCTGTCGGCTGGGCGGATGACTGGATTAAAATCCGTTATAAAGACAATGCTGGATTACCTGCACGCAAGAAGTTTTTCTGGACTTCGGTTGCGTCGATAGGTGCGGGGATAGCCTTGTATGTGATTGCAAAACAACAAGATAACCCAGTGCACACGGCAAACATGCTGGATTTACTGATTCCATTCTTCAAGAACCTCAGTATTCCATTGTCAGCGATACCATTAGGGATTGGCTTTATTATCTTTACCTATCTGGTGATCAACGGGGCATCCAATGCCGTGAACCTGACGGATGGTCTGGATGGTCTGGCGATCATGCCGATTGTACTGGTGGCTGCGGGCCTAGGTGTATTTGCTTACTTGGCGGGTGATGTACGTTTTGCTAACTACTTGCATATCCCTTATGTCAAATACTCTTCTGAACTGGTGGTGATTTGTGCAGCCATGATTGGCGCAGGTTTGGCTTTCCTCTGGTATAACGCACATCCTGCTCAGGTGTTTATGGGTGATGTTGGTGCTTTATCACTGGGTGCAATGCTGGGTACGATTGCCGTGATGGTTCGTCAAGAAATCGTATTTGCAATTATGGGTGGTGTATTTGTGGTAGAGGCGATTTCGGTCTTCCTGCAAATTGGTTCACTGCGCATGCGCAATAAGCGGGTGTTCTTGATGGCACCACTCCACCATCATTATGAGAAAAAAGGCTGGCGTGAAACGCAAGTGGTGATTCGTTTCTGGATTATCACAATTATGCTGGTGGTTTTGGGTCTAATGACTTTAAAATTGCGCTAAGCAAAATCCGTAAAAATCAGGTCGGCATATGCAGACCTTTTTATTTTATGGGCAGTTTTTGGAGAATATGATGAATCTACTCATGTGCCCTGTATGTCGTGAGAAATTAAGTTTGGTCGAAAAGACGTGGCAATGTGAGAATCGTCATAGTTACGATGTGGCTAAACAAGGTTATGTGAATTTACATGTTGTACAGCATAAGCACAGTAAAACCCCTGGGGATACAGTCGAATCGGTACAAGCACGACGTGCATTCCTAAGTGCGGGATTTTATGCACCTTTGCAGCAGGCTGTGGTAGAGAAATTACGTCAGCTTCGTATTGAAAACCTGTTGGATATTGGCTGTGGTGAAGGCTATTACACCGCTGCCATGCAGTCTGAAGTATTGCAATGTGTGGGTGTGGATATTGCGAAAAATGCAGTACAAGTTGCAGCTAAACTGAATCCAGACGTCACGTGGGTGGTGGGTACAGGCGCAACCTTACCTGTATTAGATCAATCGATTGATTTGTGTAGCAGCCTATTTAGTCCTATTCCGCAGCAAGAAATCTTGCGTGTTTTAAAAGACAAAGGTTACTTGTTGGTGGTGACGCCTGCGCCAGAACATTTGTTTGCTTTGCGAGAAGCGCTGTTTGAAGAAGTCAAACCGCATGAGCCGAATAAATTTGTGCAGCAGCTGGCTTCTGATTTTGACTTGCTTGAATCGCAGGTGGTGAGTGCTGAATTGCAGTTGCCGCAACAACAGTTAAAGAACCTGATTGCAATGACGCCCTACGCTTACAAAGCTAAGGTTGAACGACGGAGTGCATTGGAAGCATTAGCTGAGTTTCGCGTAACCGCACAGTTCCAATTGTATTTATTTCAAAAGAAATAAGCATATAAAAAGCCCTCAAAATAGAGGGCTTTTTTACGCCGTTATGCATCGCTTATTGGAACTGATCAATCAGATGTTCAATGGCATCAGCCTTTTTTGTCGCAGGTGCGTTTTGCATGGCTGGAGGCGTTTGATCACTTGGAACCAAGGCTTCTTCATCAGGTAAGTCATCAAAATCACGTTCAGGTGCCCGTGCGGGTGCAGCAGGTTTTGGACGTGATAAAGGCTGAGCCAAAGGTGGTGAAGAGCGGTAGTCCTTTTTGGTCTCACCTTCAATAAATTGGGTGTCGTTATGCAAAGTTGGTGCTTTGGCATTTTGATCCAAATGTACCCAAGCAGATGGTGTGCCTTTTAGAGCATTGTCCATAAAGTTGGTCCAGATCGGTAGTGCAGCAACGCCACCATATTCACGACGACCTAAAGTGGTGGGTTGGTCAAAGCCGACCCATGCAATACTGACCAATTTGCCATTAAAACCAGCAAACCACGCATCTTTAGCATCATTGGTGGTTCCTGTTTTACCCCCCAAGTCATCACGACCAATTTTGAGTGCAGCACGGCCAGTACCGTGCTGAATCACATCTTTGAGGATGTTGGCCATATCAAAAGCTGAACTGGATTTTAAAATACGCTGTGCTTGGCGATATTCTGGATTGGTCGCACTGGGCTCCGTAATTTTGGCTTCCGCAGCTTGGTTGGTGACCTGAATGACTTCATCGTCAGGTGTTACAGGTGCTGCTGAATCAGAAGCATCTTCTTTTGCATTAATGCATTCGATACAAGCATATTCTGGATTGGATTGATAAATGACTTTGCCATACGCATCTTCAATACGATCAATAAAGTGTGGTTGAATGCGATAACCACCATTGGCAAATGTGGCATAACCTGTTGCCATTTGAATTGGTAGGACTTGTGGTGTCCCTAAGGCGATGGTGTAGTTATTGGGGATTTGATCCTCTTGCAGACCAAAATCCATAAATAACTGGCGAGTACGTTCAATCCCTACAGCTTGAAGTAAACGGACGGAAACAGTATTACGTGATAAATAGAGGGCGCGACGTAATGGAATCATACCCAAATAGCGGCCATCTGAATTTCGAGGTGACCACTTGCCAATGGTAATTGGGCTGTCGTTGACCATGGTAAAAGGCGTCATGCCACGCTCTAAAGCCAAAGCATAAACAAAGGGTTTAATGGTCGAACCAGGTTGACGCCAGCCCTGTAAGGCACGGTTGAATTTAGACTGATAAAAATTATAACCACCGACAACCGCTTCAATCGCCCCGTTGTTTGGATTCAACGCAATCAGTTGACCTTGTACCTTGGGAATTTGAACCAAAGCCCATGAGCTTTTGTCTGCATTGGGTCTTAAGCGCACAATATCTTTGACTTTGACAATTTGAGACGCACGACTGGGTGCAGCACCAACACTGTTGGCATTGCGATAGGGGCGTGCCCAAGACATGCCAGACCAAGGCACTGTCACGCTAGAACCATCCTGCATAAAGGCTTCAAAAGAAGTGTCGTTGACTTTGGTTACTTTGGCAGGATAGGTGTTGGCATAGGCAGTGAACTGTTTTAGATCTTTATCGTGGGCTTCTGCACCACGCCAGCCATGGCGTCGGTCGTAGGCTTCCAAACCATCTTGTACCGATTGTTCTGCGAAGAATTGGCGTTGGCTATTGATGGTCGTATAGACTTTATAGCCCGAATCAATCGCTTGCTCACCAAATTTACTGACCAATTCTGAGCGAACCATTTCCCCGACATAAGGAAACAAGTTGCTCACACCACGGTCAGGCATGTTGAGGTTGATGGGTTCAGCAATTGCAGTTTGATATTGTTCTTGGTTGATATAGCCCAGTTGTAACATACGACCTAAAATCCAGTTGCGACGCTCTAGTGCACGCTCTGGATTAGCGACGGGATTGTATTTTGAAGGTGCTTTTGGAAGACCTGCAATCATGGCCATTTGTGCAATGCTTAAATCTTCAAGGTTTTTGTTGTAGTAAATCTTGGCAGCAGCAGCAATCCCATAGGCATTTTTACCCAAAAAAATCTTGTTCACATAGAGCGTGAGAATTTCTTCTTTACTCAAGTTTTGCTCAATCTTGCGCGCAAGGAAAACCTCGGTCAATTTACGCTTTAAAGTGCGTTCAGGACTGAGGTAATAGTTTTTTGCTACCTGCATGGTAATGGTCGAACCACCTGTTTGTACATTTGATCCTGTAATGCTTTCACTGACCGCGCGTCCTAGTCCCTTAAAACTAATACCACTGTGTTCAAAAAAGGCCGAATCTTCTGCAGCCAAAAAAGCATGAATGAATGTACGTGGGATTTGATCATACTCAACAGGTACAGAAAGTTTGCCACCATATTCTGCAATCAGTTGTTGATCTGCACTATAAACTTGTAATGGTTTTAATAAGGGTGCTTTTTTTAAGATGCTCATTTCAGGCAAAGAGGGGGCAATATAGAGATACATGCCATAAAACCCCATAGGAATTGCGACCAAGACTATAATTATGATCAAAAAAAATGGATGAACACGGCCTGAACAAGATAGCTTTTTCATAACAAGTAAGTTTTAATAGGAGCTAATGGCAAACTAATTGGTGGTCAGTATAGCCGTTTACAGATACGGATTGTTAATGAGTTATTGTATCCGTATAAAATTATAGACCGCAGCCAGTTGGTTAGTTACTTCTATTGGGGATAAAAAAATAATAGGAATAGTATTGTGCTCAGGTTATATCGTAAGCCAAGTAAGGGGTTAATAGGAGTAGATATTAGTTCCACTTCTGTTAAGTTGTTAGAGCTGTCTGTAAAAAACGGTCGCTATTGGGTGGAAAGTTATGCTTTGGTCCCATTACCAGAAGGCAGTGTTGTTGAAAAGAACATTTTAAATCCTGAAGCGATTGGGGATGCTTTGGAACGTGCTTTAAATCTAGCAAATGTTCAATCAAATGCGGCTGCAATTGCCATTCCAACATCTATGGTGATTAGTAAAACTATCGAAATGGATGCGGATATGACGGATGATGAGCGTGAAGTTCAAATCCGTATGGATGCCGAACAATATATTCCGTTCCCTTTAGATGAAGTCAGTCTTGATTTTGAAGTGTTGTCTGACCGTTTGGCGAATCCAAATCGCGTCAATGTGCTCTTGGTCGCAACACGTCTGGAAAATGTTGAAGCACGCTCAGAGGTGCTGGAACTGGCAGGACTCACACCTAAAATTGCAGATGTCGAAAGTTTCGCAATGGAGAATGTCTATAAAGTCTTTGCGGATACCATGCCTATGGGGGTGAATACCGTCGGGATTTTGGATATTGGGCATACCATGACCACCTTGTCTGTGATGCAAAATGACAAGATTATTTATACCCGTGAACAGGTCTTTGGTGGAAAACAGCTGACTCAGGAAATTCAAAACCGTTATGGCCTTTCCTTTGAGGAAGCAGGTCGTGCCAAGAAAAGCCGTACCTTACCCGATGATTATGATGTTGAAGTCTTAGAGCCATTTTTAGAAGCTGTAGTGCAACAAGCAGCGCGTTCACTACAATTCTTCTTTTCATCTTCGCAATTTAACGAAATCGATCATATCTTGTTGGCGGGTGGTAATGCCAACATCCCAGGTCTGGCGAAGCTGCTACAACAAAAATTAGGTTATCGCGTTACGATTGCGAATCCATTTTTGCAAATGGGCTTTTCACCAAAAATTGATATTAAAAAGATTGAAAATGATGCTTCCTCTCTCTTGGTGGCGTGTGGTCTGGCATTGAGGAGTTTTGATTAATGGCAAAAATTAACTTGCTCCCTTGGCGTGATGAGCTAAGAGAGAAACGGAAAAAAGAATTCATTGTTATTTGTATTGGGGCTGCTTTAATTGGGGTGTTACTGGTTGTTATGGCATGGTTCTATTACAACTATAAGCTTGAAGATCAAGAACAAGCAAACCAACTGATTATCAGTACCAATCAAAATCTGGATGTACAGTTAAAGTCTTTAGAAGGCTTACAAGAGCAGCGTAATGCCATTGTAGAACGTATGAAGTTGATTCAAGGGCTGCAAAGTCAACGTCCTATCGCAGTACGTTTGATTGATGAAATGGCGCGAGTGGTTCCTGCGAATTTGTATATCACCAAATTCTCGCGAATTGGCGATAAATTCACCATTGAAGGTAAGGCCGAAAGTCCAAATGCTGTGGCTGAATTCTTGCGTAATCTAGAAGCTTCACCTTGGTATCGTAATGCCTTTATGAACTCCTTCTTGGCTGTCGAAGAAAACAAAAACAAGGCACCGAGTTCAGTTGTTCCTCGTGTTGAGGATGGTTATGGAAGCTTTGTAGTTACTGCAGATCTGGATGAAATCGCAATGCCTACTACGGATGCTGCGAATGATGCAAATGCCGTAGCTAGTTCAACAGCGGGGGCAGCAAAATGAGTCATGATGAATTTGATGAGCTAAATCAGGAAGCTGTCATTAAGCCGAAGAAAAAAATGACAGTGGAGAAGTTTTTCCAACAATTTAATACTTTAGATCCAAATAATTATGGCAGTTGGCCGTTATCAGTAAAAATTACTTGCTGGATTTTTATTGTTTTCTTAATTTGTGCGGTGGGTTACTTTTTAGTGATTAAACCGAAATTAGATGCAATCTCCAGTGCATATGCGCAAGAGCAAAATCTACTGAATGAATTCAGAGAAAAAGATTCAAAGTTACGTAACCTTCAGCAGTATCAAGCACAGTTACAGGAAATGGAGGCAAACTTTAACCAGCAGCTTGAACAGCTGCCTAAAGAAACCGAAATTCCAGGTTTGGTTGAAGATATTAACGTGACCGGTGTGAATTCTGGATTGAAGTTTAAGAATATCCGTTTAGAGCCAGAAGTTAAACAAGAGTTCTTTATTGAGCAGCCGATCAGTATTGAAGCGACGGGTGATTACCATGCTTTCGGCTCATTTGTGAGTGGAATTGCGGCATTACCACGTATTGTGACCTTGCATGACTTTGATATTACATCTTCAATTAGTAATGACAAAAAGTCGGAAATTCCGCAAGTAACATATGTGGCTAAGGCGAGAACATATCGCTATGTGGGTAATCAAGATAGTCAAAATGCGGCAGTTGGTACGAGTACAGCGACTGCTCCGACAGCAGTTACTCCAGAAGGAGCGAAGTAATGAAATTTGAGAAAATAGCATTTGCTTTGATGTGTGGGTTGGTGCTAGTGGGGTGTGATTCGCGTATTGATGCTGTGAATATGGAAATGGTCAATATTCGTAATCAGCAACCAATGCCGATTGAACCTGCCCCAGTATTTCCGCCTGTACCGACTTTTAACTATGCCGCGCATCAATTAAAAAGTCCATTTATGCCGAGTTCACTGGCGGCAGAATTAAAAATTATGGCAGGTAAACGTGTTTATCCGAACTTCTCACGTCAGCCTCAACCACTCGAAAGTTATGCTTTAGAATCCTTGAATATGAAAGGCAGTATGCGAAATCAGTCTGGGCAAATTTTGGGGTTAATTCAGACACCTGATGGTGAGATTGAGCGTGTGCTAATTGGTAACTATATGGGCATGAATCAAGGGCGCATTGTAAAAATTACGCCTACACAGATTGACTTAATAGAAATTATTCCAGATGGAAGAGAAGGTTATGTTGAGCGCCCACGTAGTCTGGTTTTAATTGGGCCTGCACCTTAATTTAAAGGAATAAAAATGAAAAACAGTATTCAAGATTTTATATTTGGGGATGGTAATACAATGAATCATATTTTCCGTCAATTTTCTATGGGTGCAGTAGCGATGGCGGTGATGCAAGCTGCCAGCGCGCAAGTGAGCATGACAAATGTTGTGCCGATGCAAATACCGGGACAAGGTACAGAAATTCGTGTGATGTTTAATGGGATTCCACCACAACCACAAGCCTACCAGCTGGAACAACCATCTCGTCTGATTTTAGACTTTGACAAAGCGCAACAGACCTTAAAACAAAGCAATATTAAAGTCGCGACAAAAGAAGCAAGTTCGGTCGATGTGTCTTCAGATGCCCAGCGCTCACGCTTAACGGTGAATCTGGCTGATGCAGGTGCGTTTACCACACGTGTTGAAGGCAACACCTTTATTCTGAAAATTAATTCAACCAATAATAATTTTGCCACACCAGTAGCGACCAGTGTCAAGGCATCAACTCAAGGTGTTTCAAATATTGGTTTTCAGCGTGGCTCGGAAGGTGAAGGTCAAGTTGTTATTGATTTGTTAGGCAGCAACACGCCTGCAGATGTCCAACAACAAGGCAGTAAAATTGTGGTACGCATGTTGGGAACTAAAATTCCAGCCCATTTAACTCGCCGTTTAAATGTGAATGACTTTGCGACACCAGTGGCGACTGTGGATGCTTATAATGATGGTAATAATGGAGTCATTACCATTCAGTCTTCTGGTAGTTATGAATATATGGCTTATCAGGCGGAAAATAAGCTGACAATTAGCTTGAAACGCCCTGTTGATAAGAACCCAATGAAACCGCATGCGTCAAATAGTTATACAGGCAAGAAAATTTCACTCGATTTCCAGGATATTGAAGTACGTCGTGTATTGCAGTTATTGGCTGACTTTACTGGCATTAATATGGTTGCTGCGGATACAGTGCAAGGCAATATTACACTGCGTTTAAAAGATGTTCCTTGGGATCAAGCACTCGACATTATTCTTAAAACCAAAAACCTAGATAAGCGTCGTAATGGTAATGTGATCTGGATAGCACCTGTTTCAGAGCTCATCAAAGCCGAAGAAGAAGAAGCGAAAGCAATCGCACAAAGCGTAAAGCTTGCTCCTCTGCAAACCGAATATATTCAATTGAACTATGCCAAAGCTAGTGACATTGAAAAAATGATTACGCAGGGTAAAAATGCTTCGAATTCAGGCGGCAATACTGGTGCTTCAACAGATCCACTGGGAGATAGTGTCGGTAGTTTATTGAGTCCACGTGGGACGGTTTCAATTGATCCTCGTACCAATATGCTGATTATTAATGATACCTCACAGAAAATTGATCAAATTCGTAAGATGATTGATCTATTAGATGTGCAAGTACAACAAGTGATGGTTGAAGCACGTATTGTGCGTGCATCGACTTCATTTACCAAAGAGATGGGGGTGAAGTGGGGGATTCTATCGCAAGGGATTAATAGTAATAATGATCTCTTAGTAGGTGGTAGTGACCAGACGCTATGGGATCTAAAAACACCTGATGATGATGGTAAATATACCATCCAACGTCCAGATAACTTGAATGTGGATTTGGGTGTCACTAATCCTGCGGGTCAAATTGCATTTAGCTTAATCAGTTTATCTGATTTTATGTTGGATTTAGAGCTTTCAGCTTTACAGGCGGATGGTTATGGTGAAGTGATTTCAACACCAAAAGTACTGACAGGCGATAAGCAAAAGGCTAAAGTCGCGACAGGTCAAGAAGTGCCGTATCAAACTACGACCAATTCGGCTTCAGGTTCAACTGCAAGTACTTCATTTAAAGAGGCTTTGTTAAGCCTTGAAGTAACACCAAGTATTACCCCAGATGGTAAAGTTCAAATGCAGCTTGATATTGCGAAGGACTCGATTGCAGGTGAGGCACCAAATGGTGAGTTGATCTTGAATAAAAACACCATTACGACCAATGTCTTGGTAAATAATGGTGAAACGGTGATTTTGGGTGGAGTATTTGAGCAAACGACTACGAATTCACAAACCAAGGTACCTTTCTTGGGGGATATTCCTTATTTAGGCTGGTTATTTAGAAAAGATACCAAGTCAGATGACAAGCAAGAGCTCTTGATTTTTGTGACACCGCGAATTGTTAATGACAGTGTTTCAAGAAATCATTAATATATTTTCAATTTAAACAAAATTAATAGGTGACTCCTTGCCAAGCAAAGAGTTTAATTCCCTACCAAATATCTATTTGGTAGGGCCGATGGGGGCGGGAAAAACAACAGTTGGACGGCATTTGGCGGAATTGTTAGGCCGAGAATTTCTAGATAGTGATCATGAAATTGAGCGAAAAACAGGGGCGACCATCCCGTGGATTTTTGAAAAAGAAGGTGAAACGGGGTTTCGTACCCGTGAAACTGTTGTGATTGATGAGTTGACCACACGCCCTCATTTGGTACTTGCTACAGGTGGTGGAGCAGTCACTCAAGCTCCGAATCGTGATTTTTTAAAGCAACGTGGTATTGTTGTTTATCTCTATACTCCCGTCGAAATTCAGTTACAGCGGACTTATCGCGATAAGAATCGCCCGTTGTTGCAAGTGGAAAATCCTGAGCAAAAACTCCGAGATTTACTTGCGATTCGAGACCCTTTGTATCGTGATGTTGCTCATTATGTGATTGAGACCAATCAAGGTGCTGCACGAGATCTGGCACATAAAATCTTAACCATGATTACCTCACAACCGATTGATTGAATAGAAAAGCAGTTGAATTCATGCAAACTTTACATGTAGAACTCGGTGAACGCCGTTACCCTATTTTCATTGGCAGTAATTTAGATCCTCAAACTTTACTTGCGCCTTATATTTTTGGGCAACAAGTGATGATTGTGACCAATACCACGATTCAACATTTGTATTTAGATCACTATGTGCAAGCAATTGAGGCTTTGGGTAAGAAAGTCGCTACTTGTATTTTGCCTGATGGTGAAAAATATAAAGATATTCAACATTTGAATCTGATCTTTGATGCTTTGCTTGAAGCGGGTTTTAACCGAGATTGTACGGTATTGGCTTTAGGTGGTGGAGTCATTGGTGATATGGCAGGGTTTGCATCTGCTTGTTTCCAACGTGGTGTGTATTTTATCCAAGTACCGACGACACTATTATCTCAAGTGGATTCCAGTGTGGGTGGTAAAACTGGCATTAATCATCCACTCGGAAAAAACATGATTGGGGCTTTTCAGCAACCGCAAGTGGTGCTGGCAGATATGTCGCAACTGAAAAGCTTGCCTGATCGTGAATTATCCGCTGGTTTAGCAGAAGTAATTAAGTATGCTTTGCTTGGAGATGAGGACTTTCTGGTCTGGCTTGAAGCAAACATGGAAGGGTTGGTTGCGCGTGATCCTGCATTATTGGCTGAAGCAGTTTATCGTTCTTGTGCGCATAAAGCGCACATTGTTGCAAATGATGAAAAAGAACAAGGTGAACGAGCGCTGTTGAATTTAGGCCATACCTTTGGTCATGCGATTGAATCCTATTTAGGTTATGGGGTGTGGTTGCATGGTGAGGCTGTAGCAACAGGCATGGTGATGGCAGCAGATTTGTCTCACCGTATGGGATGGATTTCTGAAGCCGATCTTGAGCGTACAAAAACAATCATACAGCATGCAGGTTTGCCGATAGTATGTCCTGCGATTCCATTAGATGACTTCTTGGGTTATATGGCGCATGACAAAAAAGTGCTGAATGGTCAATTGCGACTGGTTTTGTTAAAACAGCTTGGTCAAGCCGTGATCACCAAAGAATTCGATGTAGAATTGATGCAGCAGGCAATTGTTGCGAATCAAATATAATAGAAGGTTACATATGACAACGCTCCGCACACATTGGCAAAATACACAGCGCTATATCTGGCTTGTGGGCGGAGTGGTGTGTCTTTTTATTGCATTGATATTTTGGGCGGGTTCGGATAGTAGCGAAGAACTGGTAGAGGTCAATAAAGCAGTTGAATCAGATGCAGAGTTACAGATTCAGCCTGCACGCGTCACAGCAACAACCAATTTAGGCACATTACAAGAAGAGGTGCGCCCGATTGCACTGACTACTAGAGTGGTGGCAACGGGAAATCATGCGAGTGAATTTCGTGGCAGTAAGTTTATTGCAGAGCAAAAAAATAAAACGGCGATTGAGCTTTTTCATGTAACTGAAGAAGACATTATTAAAAGTTATTTAAATAAGCAGGCGAATCGACAAAATTATTTTTATCTCCGTTTAAGCGGAGAACAACAGCAAGAACAATATGTTTTGTTTTATGGTGTGTACTCAGATGAAAATGAGGCGAAGCAGGCACTTGCACAGCTTGACCTGAAATTGCCTGCATCTGTACAGCCTCAAGTACGAGCTTTGGAAGACTACGCAGCTCAAGTGAATGATATGGGTATGGAGGAAATGCAGGGTTCGACTCAATTATACGCTGTGAAACTCAGTCCTGCGGCTCTACCTAAAATTGATGCAACTATGCTCAATGCAAATAAGCCGAAGCCCGCGAGTGCTAATTCAAGTCAAGCCGATGTGGGTAATGCGACCACGAGTACTACGGTTACGCGCAGAGATGCGCAAGGCAATGTGATTGATGTGCAAAAATCTCAATCTCATACCGAGAATAATTCAAAATCAACCAGTCCAACGTCAAACAGCAGCACTCCAGTGCGCCAAGAAATTGCAGATCCGTTTAATTAATCGTTCTAAAATGGCGCATACTGTGCTATACCAATGGTTAAATGCGCAAAAATGGTGCAATTAAAATAATGCTTAAAAGATGCCAACCTAGGTCGAACACTTGATATTTCTACCTTTAAAAGAATTTAATCAGCGATCATAAAATTGGCATATTTTTTGCTTAAATGGTGCATGATTTGAGTTGATGTCACTATTTTGGCGCGAAAAGATTCAAAGAGTGTGCGAAAACATCAAGATTGCCTGCTTTAAAAGAGTGCGCAAAAGTCGCAATAGTTTCTTGCACTTCGGTCATGTACAAAAGACAAATTCAGTCTATCTTTGACATGAGAGTGCAAGATCATTGCATTAAATTGATCTTAGTGTGAGAAAGTTAGACTAAGTCGCAAAGAAGTTCGATAGTCAGCGCCCGTTTCAGGGCCAAGTAGAAAGAAGGGTACGCTATGCACATGCCATCGCCTAATACTGTAGCTCCCGCTCAAGGTTTATACCAACCGGATGAGTTTAAAGATAACTGTGGTTTCGGCCTTATTGCACATATGCAAGGGGACGAAAGTCATGATCTGGTCAAGACCGCTATTCATAGCTTGAGCTGTATGACCCACCGTGGTGGTATTGCCGCCGATGGTAAGACAGGGGATGGATGTGGTTTATTGTTGGCAATGCCAAAACAGTTTTTCCGCGAAGAAGCGAAGAAACTGAGCGATATTACCCTGAGTGAAATTTTTGCGGTAGGCACCATTTTTCTGAATTTGGACCCAGCAATCGCGGCACACTCAAAACAAATTCTGAGCAAAGAAATTGAAGAAGAAGGTCTGCGTGTTTTGGCTTGGCGTGTAGTGCCAACGAATAATGCAGCGCTGGGTGAAATTGCGATGCAATCTTTGCCAGCCTTTGAACAGATTATTGTGAACTGCCCTATGGGAGTTACTGAGGTTGAATTTAACCGTAAGTTATTCTTGGCACGTCGTCGTGCAGAGCAGCAACTTAGCAATGATCCGTCATTCTATGTCACAACACTGTGCTCAACTGTCATCAGCTATAAAGGTTTGATGATGCCTGCTGCGATTGCAGACTTCTATACAGACCTTGCAGATGAACGTTTGGCATCACATATTGTGGTGTTCCATCAACGCTTCTCAACCAATACTTTGCCGCGTTGGCCATTGGCTCAACCATTCCGTTACCTTGCACACAATGGTGAGATCAACACAATTACTGCAAACCGTAACTGGGCAATGGCACGTACGCCAAAATTTGCAAACCCATTATTACCAGGCTTAACTGAGCTTAAGCCAATCGTAAACCGTACTGGCTCTGACTCTTCAAGCTTGGATAACATGCTTGAGATTCTTGTTGGTGGCGGTATGGATCTGTTCCGTGCACTGCGTATGCTTGTACCACCAGCGTGGCAAAACGTTGAAACTTTAGATGCAGACTTACGTGCATTCTATGAGTTTAACTCGAAGCACATGGAAGCGTGGGATGGTCCTGCAGGTCTGGTGATTCAGGATGGTCGTCATGCAATCTGTATGTTAGACCGTAATGGTTTACGTCCAGCGCGTTGGGTGATCACCAAAAATGGTTACATCACTTTAGCGTCTGAAATTGGTGTGTGGGATTATCAACCTGAAGATGTGATTTCTAAAGGTCGTGTTGGTCCTGGTCAGATTTTGGTGGTAGATACTTTCACAGGTAAATTGCTAGACACCAAAGATGTCAGCAACCATTTGAAGAAAATGCGTCCATATCGTGAATGGTTGCGTGAAAATTCAATTCGCCTGCAAGGCAGCCCAGAACTAGAAGAGTATTTGTGCGAGCAAGGCTTAAAAGGTGATGACCTGAAAGCAGCGCAAAAAATGTTTATGGTGACCTTTGAAGAGCGTGACCAATTATTACGCCCAATCGCGGAAAGTGGTCAGGAAGCGGTAGGTTCGATGGGTGATGACACGCCGATGGCCGTGTTGTCGCGTCAAGTTCGTCATGTATCGGATTACTTCCGTCAACAGTTTGCGCAGGTAACGAATCCACCAATCGATCCATTACGTGAATCAATTGTCATGTCATTGGAAACATGCTTTGGTCGTGAGCAAAACGTATTTGAACAAGGTCCAGAACATGCAGATCGTTTAATTGTCTCAAGTCCTGTACTGTCAAACTCGAAAATGCATCAAATCCGTACTCTAGGTCGTAAGGGTTATGAAATTGCAGATATCGATTTGAACTACGCTGAGAGTGAAGGTTTAGCGGCAGCAATCACGCGTATCTGTGAAGAATCTGCACAAGCGATTCGTGATGGCAAAACTTTATTATTGCTTTCGGACAAAAAAATCCGTGAAGGCTATTTACCTGCCAATGCTGTGATGGCAACAGGTGCAGTCCATCACCACTTGATTAATGTTGGTTTACGTACCGATGCCAACATTATTGTGGAAACTGGTTTTGCCCGTGATCCACATCAATTTGCGGTAATTTTAGGTTTTGGTGCAACCGCAATTTATCCATACTTGGCTTATGACGTGATCAATGACTTGATTGCAAAAGGCGAGTTATTGGGTGATCCAATTCACGCACAAGCCAACTTCCGTAAAGGTATTGATAAAGGTTTGTTGAAAGTTCTGTCTAAGATGGGGATTTCAACCGTTGCCTCTTACCGCGGTGGTCAGCTGTTTGAAGCTGTGGGTTTATCTGAAGAAGTGGTGGGCAAGTGCTTTACGGGCGTACCTAGCCGTATTAAAGGTGCAACCTTTGTTGACCTCGAAAATGATCAGAAAAAATTGGCAGATACTGCGTGGAAATCACGTAAGCCAATCGATCAAGGTGGCTTGCTGAAATTCGTATTCGATAAGGAATACCACGCATTTAACCCAGACGTGATCAATGCTTTACATAAAGCAGTGCGTTCAGGTGATTATGCAGACTTTAAAGAATATGCTGAGTTGGTCAACCATCGTCCAATTGCAACCATCCGTGACTTATTTAAGTTAAAAACAGACAACTCAATTGCATTGGATCAAGTGGAATCAGTTGCGGCAATCTTGCCACGCTTTGACTCTGCAGGCATGTCTTTAGGTGCCTTATCGCCAGAAGCACATGAAGCGATTGCGATTGCCATGAACACTATTGGTGGTCGTTCAAACTCAGGTGAGGGCGGTGAAGATCCTGCGCGTTACGGTACGATTCGTAACTCGAAAATCAAACAGATTGCATCAGGTCGTTTTGGTGTAACACCAGCCTATTTAACTTCTGCAGAAGTATTACAGATTAAAGTCGCGCAAGGTGCAAAACCAGGTGAAGGTGGTCAGTTACCAGGTGGTAAAGTGAATGGCTTAATTGCACGTTTACGTTACTCAGTACCTGGGGTAACACTGATTTCTCCACCGCCACACCACGATATTTATTCGATTGAAGACTTGTCACAATTGATCTTTGACTTGAAACAAGTCAATCCAAAAGCGATGGTGTCGGTGAAACTGGTTTCTGAACCAGGTGTGGGTACAATCGCAGCGGGTGTTGCTAAAGCCTATGCCGACTTCATTACCATTTCAGGTTATGACGGTGGTACAGCAGCATCTCCACTTTCATCAATTCACCATGCGGGTTCGCCATGGGAATTGGGTCTTTCTGAAGCACATCAAGCGCTTCGTGTGAATGACTTGCGTGGTAAGGTTCGCGTACAAACCGATGGTGGTTTAAAAACAGGTTTAGACGTAGTTAAAGCCGCAATTTTAGGTGCAGAAAGCTTTGGTTTTGGTTCAACTCCAATGATTGCTTTGGGTTGTAAATACCTTCGTATTTGTCACTTGAACAACTGTGCAACCGGTGTTGCAACGCAGCAAGATCATTTACGTCAGGAACACTACATCGGTGAACCTGAAATGTTGATCAACTTCTTCCACTTCATTGCGGAAGAAACACGTGAATGGTTAGCGACATTGGGTGTAGCTAGCCTGAAAGATTTGATTGGTCGTACCGACTTGCTTGAAGTATTACCAGGTGAAACTGAAAAGCATGCTCACCTAGATTTAAGCGCATTGCTTGAATCGCATCCTGCAGCAGAAGGTAAGGCACAATATTGCCAAGTTGAAGGTAATGCACCATTCGACAAAGGCGTGTTGGCTGAGCAGATGGTTGCTGAAATGTTGCCAGCGATTGAAGCAGGTACGGGGGGCGAATATAGCTTCACAGTCGGTAACTGTGACCGTTCAATCGGTGCACGTATTTCAGGTGAAATTGCACGTCGTTACGGCAATTTGGATATGGAAGCTCATCCTGTAGTGATGAATCTTACCGGCACAGCGGGTCAATCTTTAGGGGTTTGGAATGCAGGTGGTTTGCACATCAAACTTGAAGGTGATGCGAACGACTATGTGGGTAAAGGCATGGCAGGCGGTCGCGTATCGATCTTCCCACCAAAAGGTTCACCGTTCCAAACCCAAGAAACGGCGATTATTGGTAACACCTGTTTATACGGTGCGACAGGCGGTAAGTTATTTGCTGCGGGTACTGCGGGTGAGCGTTTCGCGGTGCGTAACTCAGGTGCCTTTGCTGTGATTGAAGGTGCAGGCGACCATTGCTGTGAATACATGACTGGTGGTGTGGTGACTGTACTCGGTAAAGTGGGTCACAACTTTGGTGCAGGTATGACAGGTGGTTTTGCTTACGTACTCGACTTGGATAATGACTTTGTCGACTACTACAACCACGAGTTAATTGAGTTGAACCGTATCTCAACAGAATCGATGGAAGAGCATAAAGAGTTCTTATTGCGTATTCTCGATGAGCATATTGCTGAGACGGGTAGTGCGTGGGCGTATAAGATCCGCAACGAGTTCGATTTTTACAGCCGTAAATTCTGGCTTGTAAAACCAAAAGCTGCTAACTTGCTTACGCTTTTGAAAACGACCAAAGCTGATCCACAATAATTCCACTACTGCAGATATATAGGCAGGTGCAGCAGAGAAAAATGACTGCACCTACCCACGGAGAGAGACATGGCAGAGCGCCTAAATAATGACTTTCAATTCCTGGATGTCGCACGCCAAGATCCAGAGAAAAAAGATATTACTGTCCGCAAAGCAGAGTTTGTGGAAATTTATAAACCGTTTACTGCGGAAGTGGCTGCGAACCAGACCCACCGTTGTTTAGGTTGTGGTAACCCGTATTGTGAATGGAAATGTCCAGTACACAACTACATTCCAAACTGGTTAAAACTGATTGCAGAAGGTCGTATTTTCCAAGCGGCTGAACTTTGTCACCAAACCAATACCTTGCCTGAAGTGTGTGGTCGTGTTTGTCCACAAGACCGTCTATGTGAAGGGGCATGTACCCTGAATGATGGTTTTGGTGCAGTAACGATTGGTAATGCTGAAAAGTATATTAACGATACGGCTTTTGCACTTGGCTGGCGTCCAGACATGTCACATGTGAAATGGACGGACAAGAAAGTTGCGATTATTGGTGCGGGTCCTGCAGGTCTAGGTTGTGCTGATATTTTGGTCCGTAATGGGGTAAAACCAGTGGTCTTTGATAAGCGTCCTGAAATTGGTGGCTTACTCACCTTTGGTATTCCTGAATTCAAAATGGAAAAAGACGTGATGAAGCGTCGCCGTGAAATTTTCACGGGGATGGGCGTTGAATTCCGTTTAAATACTGAAATTGGGACGGATATCACCATTGAACAATTACTTGCTGATTATGATGCCGTGTTCATGGGGATGGGAACTTACACTTATATGAAGGGTGGTTTCCCAGGTGAAGATTTAGACGGTGTTTATGATGCCCTTGACTTCTTGATTGCCAATGTCAACCGTTGCCAAGGCTGGGAGAACGATCCAAGCGAATACATTAGTGTTGATGGTAAAAAAGTGGTTGTGTTGGGTGGTGGTGATACCGCGATGGACTGTAACCGCACTTCATTACGTCAAGGCGCACATGATGTGACCTGTGCATACCGTCGTGACGAAAGTAACATGCCGGGTTCTGCACGTGAAGTAAAAAACGCTTATGAAGAGGGTGTGAAGTTCCTGTTCAACCGTCAACCAATCGAAATTGTCGGCGAAAATGGTAAAGTTACGGGTGTGAAATTCGTAACGACACAAATGGGCGCGCCAGATAGTCGTGGTCGTCGTAGCCCTGAGCCTGTTCCAGGTTCTGAAGAAATTTTACCAGCAGATGCGGTCTTACTTGCATTTGGTTTCCGCCCAAGTCCAGCGGACTGGTTTGCTGGTGCCAATATTGGTTTAGATGGTTCGGGTCGTGTTGTTGCTGCTGAAAAGCAACAATATAAATTCCAGACGTCTAACCCGAAAATTTTCGCAGGTGGCGACATGGTACGTGGTTCTGACTTGGTTGTGACTGCAATCTGGGAAGGACGCCAAGCTGCAGAAGGGATTCTAGACTATCTCGATGTTTAATTTGACTTGATATCGTTCAAATTAAGCACATTTTAAAACCCACTTCGGTGGGTTTTTTTATGACGATTTGACCAATAATCGGGCTGAGCCATTTGGCAAATGGACTAAGCATTTTTGCCATTTAGTGATGGCGATGACATTTGGATACTGAGACTTTGTATTTTGACTAAAGTTGAGATGTCACCATGCTGAACCCGACGACAGAAAAATCATACTTAAATCGTCCTCAAGCACACGGTATCACTGTGCGCCAGTTGCAGTTTAATCCGAAAGCGATTCATCGCCATTATTTTGCCAATTCTCCTGTAATGTCACATTTGCTGACCGCTTTATCTTCAACATTTCCGATTGGTGAGCATTTTTTTGTGCATAGTGTGCGTAATGTACGGGATCGGGTGACTGATCAAGTTTTACAGGCGCAGATTGCAGCATTTATTGGGCAGGAAGCCATGCATTCCAAAGCACACACGGAATTTAATCAGGCTTGGCGACGTGATGATTATCAGCTGGATCGTTTTCAGGCATGGCTGGCACGTAAAGACCATCATGTCAAAAGTTTACATCCCAAAATTCAGTTGGCCATTACCTGCGCCTTTGAGCATTTCACTGCTTTATTAGGAGGTTATATTTTGCGTCATCCTGAAGTGTTGAGTACTTTAGATGAAGATGCTCAAAAATTGTGGGTCTGGCATGCCATAGAGGAAATTGAACATCGCGCTGTGGCTTTTGATGTGCATCAGCATATATATGGGGATGATGCTGTACGCCGCATGATAATGCGGAGTGTGACCACAGGATTTGCCAGTTTAACTTTTTATTCTGCGACACGTCTGTTTTGGCAAGACCGAAAAAGGAGTGTCCTGAAAGTAAAAGGGAATATCTTTGGCATCTATCTATTGTTAAAAATGTTGGTGCAGTTGGCACCTGAATATTGGAGTTATTATCAACGGGACTTTCATCCAGCTGCCACGCTTACATAAGATTGAACTGGTTTGGGTCGGGAATTCCCCGACTTTTTTGTGCTTAAAATAAAACAAATCAAACACAAGCAAAATAGATTCGGTCTACAATGTAGTCATTCAGTGAAAATGACATGCTAAGAATAAAATGAGGATCGAATCATGCAGTGGATGAAAAAAAGTGCGCTGATCATGTTGTTGAGTAGCAGTTTGATGCTCACGGGTTGTGGTTATAACACCATGCAAGTCAAAGACGAAGCTGTCACCGCAGCTTGGTCGGAAGTGCAAAACCAGTATCAACGTCGTGCCGATTTGGTGCCTAATTTGGTCAATGTAGTGAAGGGTTACGCCAAACACGAAGAGCAAGTCCTGACTGAAGTGACTCAGGCCAGAGCCAATGTCGCGGGTTTAAAAGTTGATAAGGAAGTCTTGGAAGATCCAGCATTGTTCCAGAAATATCAAGAAGCTCAAGGGCAGCTTACAGGTGCGTTGTCACGTTTGATAGCGGTTTCCGAAAACTATCCTGATTTAAAAGCCAATGAACAATTTCGTGATCTACAGGTTCAGCTTGAAGGCACTGAGAATCGGATTGCTGTAGCGCGAAATCGCTATATCACCACAGTACAAGATTACAATGCCTATGTGCGACAGTTCCCGCAGGTGATGACGGCAAAAGTGATTGGCATGCATACTAAACCAAACTTTAGTGCGGAACAAAGTGCGCAGACTGCCCCGAAAGTCTCCTTTTAATTCATCCTAAAGCAGAATAGTCAAATGACTTGTTTGAAAGACGGAATGCAGCGAGCAGTTTTATGGCTGCTGAGTGGTTTCCTGTCTTTGATTTTATGTTCATTCAGTTGGGCAGAGACTAATCAAACAGAAAGTCATACTGAAGATGCCGTTGTGATTGGTAAGATTCTGCAACAAGCTAAAGAAGGGGCTGTGTCTACAGAGATTCAACAACAGGCATCCTCTTCGGTACAAGTTGCGAATGATTTGGCTGATGGGCAAATGCGTAGCTTACCCAGTTTGAATGCACCTGTGATTGATCAAACCAATATTCTTTCAGTACAAGATAAGCAGTCACTCAGCGATCAGATTCTCAAGTTGCATCAGCAAGGCAAAGCTCAAATTGGTGTAATTATTGTACCGACTACAGGACAGGAAGCGATTTTTGATTATGCGATGCGGGTTGCAGAGCAATGGCAGTTGGGCACGGCAAAACGGGATAATGGTTTGCTCATGGTCATCGCGATTAATGATCGTAAAATTCAGATCTTGACGGGCTACGGATTGGAAGGGGTTTTGCCAGATATTGTGGTGGGACAGATCATTCGTAATCAGATCACGCCATATTTTAAACAAGCTGAATATGCACAAGGGATTCAAGCTGGGCTGAGTGAAATCGAGCGAATCTTAAATTTAGACCCTGAAATTGCCCAGCAAGCCGCACAACAATTAAAAGAACAACAAGCACAAGCATTACATGAACAGCAAGCACGTTCTCAACTTTGGACCTATGCCTTAATGATTGTTGTGGTTGGTACTTTTGCTTCCATGATGATTGGCAATCGTCTCAGTGCAGCGACTGCGGGAGTAGCAGGTGTGGTGGCGGGTTTGGTTAGTGGAGTTGGTTTGCTCACCAGCTTATTGGTTGGCTTTGGAATTTTCTTGCTGCTTGTTACATCATTTGCGCAATTGATTTTACAGATCATTGCTTCTGGTGGCGGCGGTTCGGGGCGCGGTTCTGGCGGTGGTTTTGGTGGCGGAGGTGGCTACCGAGGCGGTGGTGGCGGTTTTGGTGGGGGAGGTGCTTCAGGCTCATGGTAACAGTAACAGATTCAACGCAAATAGTCACAACACCGAATGTGCAAGAACATGCCCAACCGAGTTTTAAACGATGGCTTAAGCATAGTTTTTATTTTCAACATACTCGACGTTATTTCAAACCTGCTGATCTACAGAGAATAGCAGCTGCTGTAAAGCAGGCAGAATGTGGTCATGTCGGTGAAATTCAGGTGGTGATTGAAGGGCATTTACCCTGTTTGCAAGCGTATAAACAGAATACACGGAAACGTGCCGAGCAGTTATTTGCTGAACTGGGTGTTTGGGATACGGAATATAATAGTGGTGTGTTGTTGTACTTAAATTTATGCGAACGGCAGGTAGAACTCATATTTGACCGAGGATTGCAGCAAGTCGCTCAGCAAGAAGTTTGGAATTTAATTTGCCAAGATATGGTGCAGCAATTTGGTCAAAAAAATTATTGTGAAGCCGTCATTCAAGCGATCCAAAAAGTAGGGAATATCCTTCAACAATATGATGAAGTTAACGAGAGAGTAAATGTAAATGAGCGTCCTGATGCACCTATCATAATAAATTAAGAGTGCGAACTAAGGCACGGACTCAAAAATTACTTAGTTTTAAACTGACAAAAATTGACACTTATGTATCACTTGTGTCTTTTGTTGAAAGATTTTTGAATAAAATAAATTGAAAAAAAGATGGCTAAGGTGCTGTTTTTTTGTTGAATTTAACTATAATAAATCTTGGCACATTCCGTGCTAATTATAAACAAAGCATACAAAAGCGCTTCTTGCTTTACAAAGCTTAAAAAAAACGAAACAAAAACATTTGTGGAGAATGTTATGAACGCTCAAAAGGGTTTCACTCTTATTGAATTAATGATCGTGGTAGCTATTATCGGTATTTTGGCGGCAATTGCACTGCCTGCATATCAAGATTATACAGCTCGTGCAAAAGTTTCAGAAGTGGTTTTGGCGGCTTCTACATGTCGTACAGCGGTTTCAGAAGCTTCTCAAACAGGTTTCGCAGCAGCTCCAACAGCAGCAGATAGTTTTGGCTGTGGTGAAGGTGGTACTAGTACTTCCCCGATATCTCAATATGTTGAAAGTGTTAGTACTTCGACAGCTGGTGTTATTACAGTTAAGGCGCAGAACATCAGCCAATTAGGAAGTGGTGTGAATGTTACATTTACTCCGTACTCAAATGCCGCAGGTACAACTGCAAGTGTAGCCGCTGATTTCGCTAGTGCAACGATTAAACCAATTAAAGCATGGAAATGTGCTGGTGC
The DNA here is from genome assembly GCF_009939195.1 of Acinetobacter kanungonis. GTDB lineage: Bacteria > Pseudomonadota > Gammaproteobacteria > Pseudomonadales > Moraxellaceae > Acinetobacter > Acinetobacter kanungonis. Next base: position 270,388 of record NZ_JAACKC010000002.1, read on the forward strand.
AAGTGGTGCTACAGGTATTCAAGCTAAATACTTACCAGCATCTTGCCGTTAATAATTATGGGAAAGCAAAGAGGATTTTAACTCTTTGCTTTTTTATGAAATATATTTACTTAGCTTCGGCATTTTTTTGTTTACTGGCATGGCTGCTACCCAATCATTACCAGCCGTGGTTGTCCTTTTATCAAGATACTAGCATGTTTGTGGCGACATTAATTCTGTCATCAACATTCTTAGTGTATGAAAAAATAAAAATACCTTATATTTCATTTTTTTTATTAATAATAGCATGTATTCCATTTATTCAATATTTATTAAATATTATTTACTATTTAGGAGATGCTATAATAATTTCTGTATATTTATTGGGTTTTTTTTCAGTGTTTGTAGGTGGGTATAATATTGGGGAATTAAAAGATGATAATAAAGAAAAAATAATACAGACATTTATAATTCTAATATTAATTGCTAGTATAATTTCTGTATGGATACAGTTGCATCAGTGGCTGATGTTTTCTGGTAGTATATGGATTGTAGATCTTCCTCCTAATGGACGTCCTTTTGCTAATATGGGACAGCCTAATCAATTAGCTACCCTTATTATTATGGGTGAAATTTCTTTGTTATATCTTTATGAGAAGAGTAAAATAAATTCAGTTGTAGCAATATTTTCAGCATTTTTCCTTTTGTTTGGTGTTGCTTTAACTCAATCTCGTACATCATGGGTGTTTTTGCTTTGTTTTTGTTTATGGTGGATTATAAAAAGTAAATCAATCACTTTACGTTTGCATCCTGCATACTTAGTGTTTTGGATATTTATTTTTTTAAGCTTCTGGATTTACTTACCCTATATATCTAATTTTTTGGGAGTCTCAAATTTACAAACTGTTTCTGATCGAGTTACTACAGGATTAGATCGTCTAGGTCAGTGGAAGCAAATTATCTTAATTATTAAGGAAAGTCCATTTTGGGGATATGGCTGGGGGCAATTAAATGTTGCTCAGTTGACTAATGAAACCAAACTACTTAAATACCCAATTTTTGGATTTAGTCATAATTTACTTTTAGATCTTATAGTTTGGAATGGAATTTTTATAGGCTGTATTTTAATTTCTGTAATTTCGATATTTATTATTAAATTAATTTTTGAGAAAAAAGATAAGGAATCTATTGTTATAATTTCTATGGTCGGGGCTCTTCTTGTTCATAGTTTTTTTGAGTATCCATTTGCTTATGCTTATTTTTTATTTCCGCTTGGTTTTCTTCTTGGTGTTCTCTCTTCAGGAGTTTTTAATTATTTTTATTTAAGTAGAAATTGTTATTTTGTATATCTATCACTTTGTTTAATTTTGTTTGCAATCTTAATAAGTGATTATAAAGAAGTTGAGTCGAAGCATGAATTAATGAGATATGAAAATGCTAAACTTAGAAATGTTGATTTAATAAATGTTGGATCTGATTTTATTTTATTTGACCAATTAAATGACTATATTTGGTTTGTCCGTCAGCCGATTGGATCAACAAAAAATAATATGGAGCTCGAAAGAATGCGAAAAGTGGCCTATCGATTTCCAGATAGGCCTCTAATTTATAAATATTTAAAAATTTTATATGTAAATGGGCGACATTATGAGGCTGCTCATGTATTAAAGTTATATAATGCATTTTATAAGCAGAACTTATCACTAAATGATATAAAAAATAAACTTTAAATTGTAGATAACGGCAATTTTTGTTAAAAATTGACATTTTATTTATATTTTTTAAATTAATTTATTGATTAATATTATTTTTTTATTGGCATATTTTTTGCTTTCCTAAATAGATATAATAAGTTTGGATGTAGATTTAAGATGAAAGGATTTACATTGATTGAGCTTTTAATCGTCGTTGTGATAATTGGTATCCTGAGTGCGATAGCATTTCCATTATATAATGATTATATAATACGCAGTAAAGTGTCTGAAGTAGTAATGGCGACCTCGGTTTGTAGGGGAGCAGTTACGGAAGCTTCGCAATCTGGATTTAAAACTGCGCCCATTACGGGGAATGAATTTAGTTGCGGAGATAATGATGTTTCTAATAAGGTTGCAATTATTACTACTAATCAAAATGGTGTAATTTCGGTACAGGCACGAAATGTTCCTGAGTTGGGTTTACGAGTGAATTTGGAGTTAGTGCCTTATAGTGATGGGACCATGTTGCGACCTTCTATTTCTACAGATTTTGTTTCAGCTACTGCTAAAGAAATAAGGGCATGGAAATGCCAACCTAAACAAGATTCCACAGGTATTGATGAAAAATATTTGCCTTCAAAGTGCAAGAATTGATTTTTAAGAAAAATGAAAGTGTTTATGTCGAAGCGTCTAAGTTTTTTTTTGCGTCACCTGGGAATTTCTGCATTGGTGGGGCTTTTCACAATGTTTATCATTTTTTATATTTGGTATCCTGCGCCATTGGCAAAAGCTGTAGGGGTTACTTATATTTTTTTAATGCTAATCATCGTGGATATATTAGTTGGTCCCATTCTAGGTTTGATTGTGTATAAAAAGGGGAAAAAATCCCTTAAATTTGATTTGATGGTGATTGTTTTAATTCAGTTTTCAGCACTTAGTTATGGGATATATAGTATTGCACAAGGTCGCCCAGTATGGTTAGTTTATGCAGTTGATCGTTTTGAGGTGGTTCGTAATAATGAGATTTTTGATAAAAATATTCAACAAGCGCAAATTCAATTTCAAAATCCATCATGGTTTAAACCCGAATATGTTGCTGTTCAATTTGCTAAAGATTCAAAGCAGCGTAGTGAAGATATGTTTGCAGAAATTTTTTCAGGAATTGCGCTTTCGCAGCATCCAGAATTGTATGTTCCAATAAACCAAGCAAGATCGCAGATACAGCAACGTTCATTGTCTTTGAATTTACTTGATAAATTCAATGCTAAAGGGCGGGTTAAAGAAGTATTGGAAAAATACCCACAAGCAAATGCATATCTCCCGCTTAAAGCAAATGCTGTGGATATGACGGTTTTAATTAATAAGGATACGACTCAGATTATTAAAATTGTCGATCTTCGTCCGTGGAAATAAATTGAAGCGGAAGAAAAAAACGACATTTTGAATTACACTATGCGCAGTTTTGCAACTGTAGCCTCCCATGAAATTTATTCTCTCACTACTTGCCAGTGTGCTGATTGCACTGGCTTGGCTTTTGCCTATTCACTATCGTCCGTGGGTGACCTATACAGGCGAGCTGTTTGCATTTTTATCATTATTTGCGCTCACTGCTATTTTTCTGCAACAAAAGCTTAAGTTGCCTGTGGTGACATTGCCATTTGTGGCTATGGCATTTATACCATTATTGCAATGGATATTTGGGCTAGAGTTTTTCTTTAGTGTTGCTTTGATTTCGAGCCTTTTTGTCTTTGCTTTTTGGTTAAGCATAATGTTGGGGTATAACTTATCATTCACCCAAAAGGATCGAGAGCAAGCCTTTGCATGTTTTAGCTATGTACTGTTGATAGCAGGCTTTATTACAGGCTTAATGGCTATCGCACAGTGGCTCACGATTGAAAATCATATTCCCGGTATTGCAAATTTGCGTAGTAACAGACCTTATGCAAATTTTGCTCAGCCGAATAACATGGCAACCTTCCTCATTCTTTCCTTAATGGCGAGTTTGTATTTATTTGAGAAAAGTAAGCTTAAGGCTTGGATTCTGAGTCTTTGCTCATTAACGATATTAATCGCCTTAGTCTTAAGTCAGTCTAGAACCTCATGGGTGGTCTGTATTCTATTTTTAGCGTATTTCTTCTATCAGCAATATAGAGGATATTTGCATCTAAAATGGTATGCAATGCTGACTTGGGTGGGGTTGTTTATTGCTTTGATTTTAGCAATGCCAGCTTTGGACCACTGGATTGCACAGGCTTCGCACTTGGCAATTGCAGATTCTCCAACGGCAATTGAGCGAGCAAGTACAGGACATTTGCGTCTCGGTATTTGGCAGCAGATGCTCTATGCCATTTCGGATCGTCCATGGTTTGGGTATGGCTGGAACCAGACCAGTGTGGCGCAGGTTTCCGTGAGTGAATATTATCGTATTCCAGAGTGGGTGCGAAGTTCACATAATTTTGTACTGGATTTCTTGGTATGGAATGGTTTGTTGATTGGCGTGCCATTTTTGAGTTATTTAATTTATCTTGGATATCGCCTGATTAGCCGCGTGAACTCTACTGAGTCAGTCATTGGTATTTTGATGATTGTGGCAGTATTGGTGCATGCCTTATTGGAATATCCACAGAACTATGCTTACTTTTTATTGCCTTTAGGTTTTATTGTCGGTCTGGTCTTATCGCAGGATACTCAGCTAAAAGCTTGGACTTTAGCACCTAAATATACGCAGATGATGTTTATTGTTGGTGGCTTACTTCTAGTCCTAATTCATCGTGATTATATGGTGGCTGTGCCGAAACTGGATCAATCCATGCGCTATGAACATTCACCTGAAAAAATCACCAATCATGATCGAATTTATGTTTTGGATGAACTCAGTCGAAGAATTGCATGGATTCGGTTGAATCCAAATACAGTATTGAGCAAAGCGGAGTTACAGCAAATTTATGAGATGGTGCAATGCTATCCAACTAAATATGATCTGTTGAAATATGCACGTGTGCTTGCTTTTAATGGGGATGAGCAAGGAGCACGTCATCAATTATGGTTACTCAAAGAGTTGAAGCATGTTGATGTCAGCTATGAGTCGCTGTTAGCGCCAACGAAGTAAAAGACATAAGCATAAAAAAGCCAGCAACATGCTGGCTTTTTTATTAGATTTGGCTTTGAATATAATTTTCGATACCCACGCTTTCGACTAAATCGAGTTGGGTGGTGAGCCAATCCCAGTACTCTTCTTCTTTCTCTAGAATTTCTTGCACTAAATCACGCGTCACGTAATCTAAGGTTTGCTCAGCCAAGGTGACAGCGGTTTTAATACTTTCAATGTTCTCTTTGACTTTGCGAATATCGCAATTGAGGACTTCTTCTGTGTGTTGACCGATATACAGTTTCCCGAGGTGTTGTAAATTCGGTAAACCTTCTAAAAATAAAATCCGCTCAATAATTTTATCGGCATGCTTCATCTGACGAATAGATTCTTTGTATTCGGCAGAACCCAGTTGTTCAATGCCCCAGTCATTAAACATTCTTGAGTGTAAGAAATATTGGTTAATTGCCGTTAAATGATGATAGAGCACCTGATTTAACTGGTTAATCACATCGCGATTGCCTTTCATAGCATGAACTCCATCCATCAATGCAGATTTAAAATTGTCAGTTAGACCGTGACAGTCTGTTATTTTATAAATCTTAAACAAGAACGTAAGGAAAGGCGAGTGCTTTATTGAACAGCAAATGAAAATCGCAATCAAAAACAATTGGATATTAAACTATAAAAACAAAACCCGCCTAGAGTGTCAGAAGCGGGGAGGAAGAGTGATCGATCAGATCATTACATGAATTATTATGATTATTTGAGGTTAAGCAGCAACAGCGATTCTTGCAGCAATTTCAGCTACTTCGTCGCTAATAATGGCGCGGGCTTCAGGTGCACAACGACCACAGCAAGTGCCAAGATCAAGCATGTCGCGAATTTCACGATAGCTTTCTGCACCGCTGGCAACGGCATCTTTAATATCTTGATCTGTAATACCACGACACAAACATACGTACATTGCTGTAAGCCATACTAGATTAAATACGATAAGTAATATTATTGATAATTGTTATCGTTTGTCAATCAAATTCATTTGAAAAGAGAATTATTATCATTGGGAATTTGAATAAAAAAATACCATCTAAGCGGAAATCTGAGTGTTGCTCAGATTTCGCGAAAGGGGTTAGGTCATTTAGATCTAAATATTTAAAGCGGGGGTGTTGAATGGATGGGATCAATTATTGTGGAATAATCACAATACCATCCATTTCAACCAAAGCACCTTTTGGCAGGCTAGCAACGCCTAATGCGGCACGTGCTGGATAAGGTTGCGCAAAGTATTCGCCCATAATCTGATTCACCAATTGAAAATTAGATAAATCAGTTAAAAAGATATTCAGTTTGGCGATATCGGCCAATGAGCCACCAGCGGCTTCACACACGGCCTTTAAGTTGTCAAATACGCGGCGAATCTGCGCTTCAATGCCTTCAACCAATTCCATACTGTACGGATCTAAACCGATTTGCCCTGAAAGATAAAGTGTTTCACCAACGAGAATGGCTTGTGAATAAGTACCAATAGCAGCAGGGGCATTTTCTGTATGAATGACTTGGCGGGACATCGATTTCTCCTTTTATATCTGAATACATCTTAAAGGATTGTATTCAGATACAGAAGCCCTATCGATTTAATTGATTAACTTGCTATAGAAGCTTCGGTCACACTGAGTGGAATGGCGAGGCGAGTGATGCGCGGGAAACCATAATGCATGCGTAAGTCGCGAATAATCTGGGCAATTTGCTTACGATTGTTGACCACAATATTGACGTAGGTTTTATGGTCATAATTGCGTACCATTTCCACCCCTGTTTTGGCTTTACGACACTGATAGATCAAATCGGAAATTTGTTCATCATCCATTTCCATGTCAATGCACAGATAGGCGGTAAAGCTAACGTCATCAAGGTCTTCAGAAGCCCATTGTAGCGGCATGATATTTTCTGGGTGTAAATGCTGTTCATGCAACAGATTGTGGCAACGTGCTCGATGCACAATCAGGCCACGACGTGAAAGATGTCCTTGAATTGGATCGCCCAGTACAGGGTTACAGCAGTGGGCATATTTAACATCAACGCCCTCAGTGCCTTGAATCAGGCGGTCTGAACTATGCTCTTCAATGGATTGCCCTTGTTGAGCAAATAAATGATTGGCAACCAGTTGCGGTAATAAATCACCCACAGCGATTTGCTGGAACAGGCGATCTTTAGAATCTAAATGACGCCATTGCAATAGATCTAACCAATCATCTTCAGTGAGATCCTGAGTAGAGCGATTAAACAGTCTGAGCGCACGGTTCAGGGCTTGTTCGCCCACCAATTGTTGTTCTTCTACATCTTGATCACGCAAAATGTTTTGAATGGCGCGTCGAGCTTTTTGGGTGTTAATAAAGCTGAGCCAGTCAGGATTTGGCGTGGCAAGTACATCGGTAATAATTTCGATCACTTGTCCGCTGAGAAGAGGGGTTGATAAAGGCTTGGTTTCACCATTAATTTTCGCCCCAACCGCATGGTTGCCTAAGAATAGGCTGGCAGAATAGGCAAAATCCACGGCTGTCGCACCTTGTGGTAATTCGTGTAATTGCCCGTGTGGGGTATAGACCCAAATTTTTTCTTGATGTAGATAATCCAGCAAATCATTAAATGTAGTTTTGGCGCAACTACTATCAATCAGCACATTCAGGTTTTGCATGGAGGCTTGAATGGCAGAGCGGCAAGCTTGCGGTGCACTTTCACCCAGTACCACGCCAAACCGTGCCGCTTTACGCATCAGTTCGGTCTGTAGCGTGAGAGACAGTGTGGTTTTTTCACCTTTAAGGCGCAGCATCAAAGATTGGTTGCCGCCAGGTAGGGGGCGACGAATATGATCTTGATAGGACAAGACTTGGAAATGTTCTTTTAAAATTTCAGCAAGATTATCGCAATCGGCGATACTTTGTAGAATGATTTCAAAGGCATGACTATGGGTTAGTTCTTGTAAATCAATATCATTTTTTACGAAGTGGCGGAGTAGTTCAATGTTGTTGTTTTTCTTTTTAATACGACCGCTAATTTGGTTTTGTTGTAAGAGCGACGTGAGGTTTTTTTCCCAGATGGCCTGATATTCACAGCGTTTCGGCTTGGTTTTGGCTAAGGCTTCTTGAACGTTGTTGAACATGTCTAAATCAAGATTTTGATAACACAAATGTTCAAGATTATCTGCCATCTCGTTCATGCCGACGAGGCGTGCCATTGGGACAAACACATCAAAGGTTTCTTGGGCAATGCGCGCACGTTTGTCTGGGCGTAGTGACTCCAGTGTGGTCATATTATGATAGCGATCGGCTAATTTAATAATAATGACACGTGGGTCTTGTAGGGTGGCTTGTAAAATTTTTCGGAAAGAGGCTGCTTTGTTATATTCTTTGTCGCTGGAATGGCTGAGTTTGGTGACGCCATCGACCAGTTCTGCCACGGTGCGTCCAAATTTTTCGCTAATATCTTCTTTGCTAAAATCGGTGTCTTCAATCACATCATGCAGGAGTGCGGCCATTAAGGTTTCAGCATCTAAGCGCATATGCGCCAAAATACAGCTGACGGCAATCGGATGTAAAATGTAGGGTTCACCACTTTTGCGGGTAATTCCATCATGGGCAATATCGGCATAATCGCAGGCCGCAAGCACTCGTTCGACTTCACTTTCATTGAGATAAGCGTCGATAATCACATTGAGTTGTTGTTTGGCTTGGCTGACTTCTGCGCCTGGCATATAACACCTTTACCTATACCATGAAAAAGCTATTCATCATTTCAGTTTTTAATAAAAAGCAAAGTGCGAAACTTGTCAAATTTTTTGTCGAAAATTCGCAAATCGTCAGTTTATAAAAAATAGAATGGTTTGAGTTAATGTTATAACTGTTCTTGAAGAAATATTAAAGTTCCAAGCATAAAAAAGCCTAGTTAAAAACTAGGCCTTTACATAATTTTTCTAACTTATTGGAAAGAAAAACCATCTAAATTAAGATTGTTTGCAGAAAGTGCAAGATCAAGGCTTGAAGTTTGATAGTCTTGCTCACGTTGCTTCAAAATATCTTTTGAAACGTGACCGACTGCAATTTCACGTAATGCAACCACTGTTGGTTTATCATTGTCCCATTCTACAGTTGGTTCAATACCTTGACGTGCGAGTTGACGCGCACGTTTGCTTGCCACTAGTACAAGCTCAAAGCGGTTGTCTACATGGTCTAAACAATCTTCAACGGTTACGCGTGCCATAAGTGTTCTCGTTTAAATGCTAATGCTGAAACAGACTGTGCAGTATAAAATGCTTTCAGTTGAGACTCAAGTTTTAATCACGATTCAACAGGCGTGATCAGCTTCTGGATGAGATCCTGATGGCGATTGGCTTGCTGGGTAAGCACCAGACGATTTGCAGTAATGACTGATTCCAAATCATGCAGCGCTTTATTAAAGTCATCATTAATAATGACATAGTCAAAATTAACAAACTGCTGCATATCTTCAACAGCACAACTCAAGCGATGTTCAATCACTTCCACGCTGTCTGTGCCACGGTTAGATAAACGTTGGCGTAAATCAAACTGGCTTGGCGGTAAAATAAAAATCTGTTTAGATTCTGGGAAGAGTTTACGCACTTGCTGCGCACCTTGCCAGTCAATCTCAAGTAAAACATCATGTCCTTTGGCCAATTGTTCTTTTACAGTCGCTTGTGCTGTACCGTAATAGTTGCCAAAAACTTCTGCATACTCAATAAACCCGCCTTGTTCAACCAAAGCCAGAAAATCTTCTTTTTGCGTGAAATGGTAATGTACACCATCGAGTTCGCCTGGGCGTTGACCACGAGTAGTATGAGACACAGAAACATGTAGGTTGTTTACACGTTCAAGTAGGGCTTTTACGAGAGATGTTTTGCCAGTTCCTGAGGCAGCAGAAACGACAAACAAGAGACCCGACATGATATTTTTCCTGATATGATAAAATATCTTCTCTATTTTAGAGTAGACGAGCTGTAAACTAAATAGCTAGCTGTATTTTAGTTTGCATAAATTTAGCAACGTATGACGTGCATTTAAGTGAGCAATGAGGGTTTTATGGAAATTGTATTGGCTAATCCGCGTGGTTTTTGTGCAGGGGTAGACCGAGCCATTGCGATTGTAAATCGTGCACTTGAGTGTTTTCAGCCGCCAATTTATGTACGTCATGAAGTAGTACATAATAAATTTGTGGTGGATGACTTACGTCAGCGTGGTGCAATTTTTGTCGATGAACTTGATGAAGTTCCTGATGACAATATTGTGATTTTTAGTGCACATGGCGTATCTAAAGCGGTGCAACAAGAAGCTGAACGCCGTGGTTTAAAAGTTTTCGATGCGACTTGTCCATTGGTGACTAAGGTGCATATTGAAGTGACCAAATATGCGCGTGAAGGTGTAGAAGCGATTCTGATTGGTCATGAAGGGCACCCTGAGGTCGAAGGTACCATGGGGCAGTATGACAAGAAAAATGGCGGTGACATTTATTTGGTTGAGGATGAGGAAGATGTTGCGCAATTAGATGTGCGACACCCTGACAAAGTGGCTTTTGTAACACAAACAACCTTGTCAATTGATGACACGGCCAAAGTGATTGATGCGCTACGAAAAAAATATCCAAATATTCAGGGACCACGTAAAGATGATATCTGCTATGCCACACAAAACCGCCAAGATGCGGTACGTGATTTAGCTGAGCAATGTGATGTGGTGCTGGTTGTTGGTTCTCCAAATTCGTCGAATTCGAATCGTTTGCGTGAGCTGGCAGAGCGTATGGGTAAAGCAGCGTATTTAGTCGATAATGCGGAACAGTTACAACAAGCTTGGTTTAATGAAAACACCAAAATAGGGGTGACAGCAGGCGCTTCTGCACCTGAAATTCTGATTAAGCAAGTGATTCAACGTTTGCAAGATTGGGGGGCGAAAGTACCAGAAGAACTTGCTGGTCGAGAAGAAAATATTACCTTTAGTTTGCCGAAAGAGTTACGTATTCCTGTAACCCAAGCTTAAAGTGATAAATACTTAACATTCTATTTTTATTAATAATTTGACAGGTGATTGGTTTTTGACAATCATCTGTTTTTTTATGCCTTTTATCCAGTTTGTGTTCGTTTTGTAAAAAAAAGAAATATGATTTTAAATAGGGTAAAAGATTAATTGCCTTGGGGGAAGTATGCACAAAAGTCGAGGATTTACCTTAATTGAGTTAATGGTGACGATTACTGTGTTGGCGATTATCGCGATGATGGCAGCGCCTTCTTTGGGATTATTGTTGGAAAAGCAGAGATTTCAGGGAAAAGAAAGAGAATTGCTTTCGGTCTTAGCTCAGACTAAAAGTCAGGCTATTTTGAAACGCACAAATACAACGGTAAATCTTAATTCAACAAGCGCAAATACTGATACAGCAATAAATTGGGACAAAGGCGCTAATATTACTTTAACAATTCAAACGTTATCTTCTAGTCAAACATTGGGTTCCTATTCTGGAACTAGTTTAATTTTTGATAAAAATGGTTTGGTTAGTAGTTTAAGTCAAGATGCTTTAATTAGTTTATGTAACTCAAACTTAAAGAAAAAAAAGCAGTTGGTATTAACTCGATTAGGTGCTGTTTATACCAAACCTGAGGGGGCATGTTGATGAAAATATTAAAAAATCAGGCAGGTGTGGGTATGGTTGAGGTTTTAGTAGCTTTACTAGTGCTTGCAATTGGAGTATTGGGCTACGTGGCTTTACAATTGCGTGCATTGGATGCATCTGCTGAAGCATTAAGTAAATCGCAAGCCATACTCGTAATGCGGGGAATAGCTGAGAATATACGTGCTAATCCTAATGCTTTCTCAAATTACCCTGCTTTAATACAAAGTTATAGTAATTATTCATCTAGTACATCAGAGCCAACATCCTGTCTTAACTCGGCTTGTACAGCACAGCAAATGGCAACCTATGATGCTTATAATGCAGCTAAAAGCGCAGATCAGTATGGAATGAAAATTACCATGGAAAATTGTCCAGGTGTAACCAGTTCTATGAGTTTGCAGCGGAAATGTTTATTTGTTTTTTGGGGTAAGACGCAGCCTAATATTACAACGACTACAACAAATGGGGTAACAACGACTACAGTAGATGCTTCAAACTGTATGTCAAGCTCAGGAACCTATGTAAGCGGCTCATCATGTTTAATGATGGAGGTTTATTAAGATGACTGTGACTTCTAAAAATTTGCAAAAGGGTTTTACCTTGATAGAACTAATGGTTGCTTTAGTTCTAGGATTGATTCTAGTTGCGGCAGCAATTCAGCTTTTTACTGGTGGAATTTTATCTAGTCAATTGCAACAAGCAAATGCTGACATTCAGGAGAGTGGAGTGTTTGGTATGGATTATATGTTGCAAGATATCCGCTTGGCGAATGTGGGTAATACAACGAATTTAGAAATAAATGATCAGACGGCTTATGGAGGTATTGTTCTTACAGGTTCTTCAGCGGTGGACACTACAAATGTAAACTTTGTGCCTAAAATAGGTGCTACAACCTATATCGATTCAGCATTATTAAGCCGAGGTAGTGGTGATAGTGTTTCATCTACTGATAATTATTGGAAAGGATTATCTAACGCCAACAGTACAGCAGGTACAGTTCAGGTCAGTGATCAATTGACGATACAATTTATTGCTCCATATCAGATATTTAATTGTGAGGGAGAGATCGTTTATCCTGGGGATTTGGTCGTACAGCGTTACTTTCTAAGAGTTGATGCAAACGGCACAGGTGCTAGTGATTTAGCGCTGGCTTGTGATGCAAACACTCCCGCAGCCACAGCTACTGCAGTATCAGCCCAACCGGCAGTGATTAATGGGTTGGGAACTGCAGGACAAATTATCATTCCTAGAGTTGATCACTTTCACATACTTTTAAAAGCACGTGATGAGGCTGGAAATTTAAGCTCTTATACTATTCCTCAATATAGGGCTGCAGCAGCTGCTGCTAGAGCGACAACGCCAACGGCGAAAAAGGCGCCAAGAATTTTAGCTGTTCAAGTTTCTGTGCTTATTCGCTCAACGAATAATGCAAAAAATACAGCAGTGGATCCTAGCCAAGCTACTTATGTAATGTTGGATACAACAGTGAAAGCTACAGATACATCAACTCGCTTTTTAAGACGAACGTATAGTTCTACGGTTGCTTTGCGTAATGCAATGGGAGACCGTTTATGAAGCTCTTAACACCGACGTACACTTTGCATCGGCAACAAGGTGCGACATTGATCGTTGTTTTGATTATTTTGCTCATTGTCACTGTTGTTGGAATAATGGCTATTCGTGTTGCCGTTGTTTCCTTGGGAGTGGCGACGAATAGTCAGGTAGGTCAATTAAACTTTCAGTCCTCAGATACACCGCTTTATTTATTGGCAAACACAGATCCAGCGATTTTAACCAATTTTGGCAATGTTGTGGGTGCTAGTCTGCGTGCACATGATAGTAGCCCAGGCGCTGAGTATATTTTTTGTTATAAGCCGACCTCTTCGACCGTGAAATTTTCTCAAACGGTTGATGCTGCCTTAATTCGGGCTGGTTCAGGTAATGATGCAGTTAAAGAGGCTGGTCTAGGTAATGGTTTTTGTACACTTGATACAGATTTTGGTAGTAGCCGTGCTGCAGTGGTTACTCAAGTGGCAGTAAGTATTCCGACAGATGCTAGTAATGAGGCTCCAGGTTCTAATTTACCGCGCGGCATTAATTTAACTGAGGGTGCGCAACTTCCGAAAAGTATGACCTCGACACAACGAATTCGGGTAATTTCCACGGCAATGTTACCAGCGTATTCTTCAACAGCAATATCCACAATTCAGGCAAACTGTTTGAGTGCTGCTCATACTAAAATTAACGATAATCTTTCTGATGCATTGAAAGATAAAGAAACACTTGCGGATTGTTTGAGAACGAATAATGTTCCCTTTAGTGTTCAAGTTCAGGAATTTAATTATCTGAATAAATTGACTGAAGTCACAGCACCGGGCAGTTAAGGAGAAAATCAAATGAATAATAAATTTAAACGGAATAAGCTGTGGCTTGCAGTATGTGCGAGCTCATTAACAATGTCATGGTTAATGGTATCTTCGGTTGTGCGTGCAAGCGATTTACAGATTTATGCAGTACCTGAATCTGGTAAAAAAACGCTGATCATGATGCTAGATACCTCGGGGAGTATGGATGGCTATGATAATTGTCAGACTACTAAAACTTCTCCATATCAGGAAACTGTAACTATTGGAGGTGTGAGTCAAACGATCAGTTACACACGTGATTCTACAAGCTCGGGCTGCTCATCAGGTCGTAGGAAATATACTCGTTTGAGTCGATTGCAAGATGGTATGTTTGCTTTCTTAAATAGTGATAATTCTGAATTGCCACGTACGAGTGTTGGCTTGGGAAATTATTCTGCGAATGGTGATGGTAAAACGGGGCAAATATTAGTACCAGCTGCACCCTTAGGTGTTGTTGGTAGTGAGCAGCGAGCTAAATTAAAAAAAGCGATAGCTAATTTAACCGCTTCAAGTTATACACCTACTGCACATGCCTATGCAGAAGCTGCTGCTTATTTAATGGGAACTTCAACTTACGCTGTCGATAATATTCCTGTAACGGCTTACAAGGAAATCTTTCGGATTGAAAGAACGGGAGGCATTTTTAATAGAAAATATTCCGTGTATGAGTGTAATAATAGTTGGAATAATACTAGTCAAAGTGGTTCTAATTATTTTCAAACTTGTGCGCAATGGAAAACTACTGCTTATCTTAGTAATCTTAGTAGCGAACCTAGTAACTCGATGTTGCCAAGTTATGAGGCAAGGGATAGTGATTATAGTGGTAATCTTAGGTACTATTATACATATCAGGATACTACTTATAGCCAAGTAAATAATACGGGGATTGCAAATTCTAAGATCAAGGATGCCACATATTCAGGAATCGTAGTTGACCGTACAGCTTCAGACGCAACTGCTAGATATTCATCTCCGTTGCCTACTGTAGCTAATCGTCAAAGTTGTGACGGCCAAGGTGTTTATATTCTGTCCGATGGTGAAGCAAACAGATCTAGTAATGAGGAGGCACTTTCTGTTATGAGGGCTTCCTTAACTCCAACGTACGCAAGTACTTTAAATTGTAGTGATAGTTTGGTCGATGCAAATGGCAATACTGCTGCTTCCGCTTTGGGGTGCATGGCTAATTATGCCAAAAAACTATTTAATCCAAGTACCAATCCATCTGGAGTATCAATAAAAACAGCATTTGTGGGGTTTGGTTCTGATATGAATAGTATGACGGAATCATATGTAAAGTCTTCTTGTCAGTTGTCATCACGTGCATATAATGATCCAATCACAAAAACTGCTCCAAATGACAGATGCTCTCCAGGAACGACTTTTGGTGTTCCTGCGCCATCTTCTCAAACTGCTTATGATGGTGGTTATGGTAATGGTGGTTTTTTTATTGCTGATACCGATAATGAAGTTACCCAAAGTGTATTGGAGTTTATTCGTAATTTAGGTTCAGCTCCTCTTGCACCTTTAACTACAGGTGCGATTGCTGTACCGTATGATGCTTTGAATCCAAAGACATTAGATACAACAGGTTATTTACGTGCACTAGAACCGAACCCTGCCAGTACTTCTTTGAGCTGGCGTGGTAATTTAAAAAAATATGAAACTATATTATCTGGTACCAATGCGGGAGCTTTTAGGGATAAGTCAGGTAATCTAGTTTATAACAGTACTGGTGATTTTTCTAAAACGACGAAAGATTACTGGAACTCTGGAACAACCATTGGTGCGACATCATATAGTTATGATGACGGTGGTAATATTGAAATAGGTGGTGTGCGTTGGCATATGCCTGTGCCAATATTAGGTCAAGCTGAAGAGCGAAATGCTAGAAACGAAATTGTTAAATATGCTTATGCGTCATCTGGTGTGGTACGTAACTTTTATACAGATGCTGGTGCATATGATGCAACGTCGACTAATTTAGCAGCATTATCTGGCTCGAGTTCTGGTACAACGCTTTTACAAATCCCGACCTCTCCTTCAGGAGGCTATACTACAGCACCGAACAATAGTGCTTCATATATTCTAAACCAGTTTGCTACTGCAACCACAATCAAAGATTACCCAGTATTATTGAAAAGAAAATTATTAAATTATTTGGGTTTTAACTTAGAGCTTACGACAGATACTTTGCCTACAACATTATCAGTCTCTAATGAGCCATATTTTTCATTGGGTGGGATTGTGCATTCTTATCCAGTACAGCTTACATATTCCGGAACATTAGATGCAAATGGTGATCTAACATCAACAAGAGATCGTTCAATATTATTTGGTACTATGGAAGGAGGGTTACATATTGTAGATGCTTCAAATGGAGATGAGCAGTCGGTCTTTGTTCCTGTGGAGATTTTAAATGATACAGTGAAGTCCAAAGCATTATCTCCAACAGCTACTGATGTAACAGCACCCTCTCATGGGGTGGATGGTGCATGGGTCGCTGATCCAGCATATACAATGACAAGTAGTACCAGCGGTACAACTACTACTACTAAAGTTACTGCAAGTCGAATGAATGTCTATGGTGGTATGCGTATGGGTGGCGGTAGCTACTACGGCTTAGATGCCCTCAATCCGAAGAAGCCGAAACTATTGTTTAGAATTAATAGCAATACTAGTGGTTATGGTGATATGGGGCAATCTTGGTCTAAACCAGTACTTGCAAATGTTCGTTATGGCGGTGTGATTAAGCGGGTGATGATCATTGGTGGGGGGTATGATCAATGTTACGAAAATCCTAATTTTAAATTAGGTGCGACAGGTTTAACTTACCCAAATAGCAGTTGTAATGGTAAATCAACAGCTAAAGGAAATGCTGTATACCTTGTAGATGCATCAAATGGCGATCTAATATGGTCGGCTACTTATGATAGTAGTGCACTTGATACTGATGGGAAGAAATATCTTAAACATAGTATTGTAAGTCGTATTAGTACATTAGACCGCGATGCTGATGGATTAACTGATCATTTATATTTTGGTGATTTGGGTGGGCAAGTATTTCGTATTGATTTAAACAATAATGCTACAGCCGCTTCAGGATTAGGAAAAAGAGTAACTCGACTTGCTAATCTAGCAACGGCAATTACTGATACTGGGTATACGAGTAGCAATACCTATTTAAATGAAAATGCGCCACGCTTTTATGAGCCTGCTACAGTGACTATTCATGATGAAGGGGGGAAAACCTTTATAGTTGTTGGTATCGCATCAGGAGACAGAAGTACACCATTGGATGTTGCTCCAACAATTGGTCGTGAGGGAATGTTACCTACAACAGCTTTGTCTACTAAACCAGTTAATAATGTGTATGGGATCATTGATACCGATTTTTCAATGAGAAATCTTATTACAGGGTCACCAACGCTAACAACTGTAAATAAAACCCTTGCCGATTTAATACGTAATCCTCAGGTGTTGCCATCTGGAACTACGAGTGTCTTAAACCGTTTTATCTTGAATGGGCAAATACAGAAATTTGGCTGGTATCGTTCTTTATCCAGCCTTTATGATGGAACTGAAAAGGCGAATAATGTATTTAGACGTGAAGGTGGCTTAAAAGCCTTTGAAGAGCCTGTAGCTTTAACAAATCACTTATTGGTATCAGTATATGATCCTGAAGGAGATGGTGTTTCTCCAAATGATCCTTGTAATCCACGTATTGTAGGTGAAACAGATTGGCAGAGATTTTGCCTACCATTTGGCGCTTGTTTAAATGCTGATGGAACACTAAATAGCTCATCAGAGTCTAAAACAGGGTTTAAACTAACTAGTAATAATAAAAATAGTAATGTTTTGGGTAGTGGTATTCGAGGAATTTCATTTGTTGCGAAAAGTGAGGGTTCTGGTAGTCCATCGTCAGGAAGTTGTGGGCGTTTAACAATGTCTGGAAATACTGCCGGGACAGGTGAATGGCAATGTACCAGCCATTTTATTCCAACTCAATGGTATGAGCGTTATCGTTAATAGGACTTATGCATGAATAGATCTTTAACGCTAAAATTCAATCAGGGATTTACCCTGATTGAATTGATGATAGTGGTATTGGTAATCGCTATTTTTGCTGCAATTGCATTCCCTGGTTATCAAGCTTATGCTCGTAAAGCGAATGCAGCTTTCGCTCAACAGGAAATATTAAAATTAGCTGATCAATTAGAAAGGCACAAGTCCAGAAATTTTAGTTATAGGAATTTTACGCCAACATCAGTAACACTTAGTCGAGGGGGGTATACTCTGACTGTTACGGATGATACGAGTGCTGGAAATGCATTAAACTCTTCTGCAACAAATGGTCAGACTTGGGTTATCAAAGCTACAACTACGGATAATCAGCAAATGAAGATACTTGCGAAAAGTTCTGGGCTACGTTGTCAAAGTAGAACTGCAACAGCTGTAGATAATGATTGTTCGAGTGCAGTATGTACAATTTGTGAAACAAACAGTGAGGCTTGGTGATGCGAAATGGATTTACATTGATCGAGTTAATGATAGTAGTCGCTATTATTGGAATTATTGCGGTCATAGCATTACCTAGTTACTCGCAATATAAAAAAAGAGTAAATCGTTCTGATGTCCAAACAGAAATGATAAATATTGCTCAGAGAATGGAATCCTATAAATTAGCTAATTTTAAGTATCCTTCAGATAATACTGTAAATCCACTCTATGGAGGTAAAACCTATCCTTCGGTTGGCACGGCTTTATTTACATTGACTTTTACGACATTAAATGACAACACTTGGATAATGACAGCCACACCAATTTCGACAACTTCGCAAGCTGGGGATGGGATTATTTGTTTAAATGACCAAGGACAAAAATATTGGGCAAAGGCAGCCACAACTTGCGCACTGTCTGCGACATCAGTTTGGGATGGTCGCTAACTTTCAAATTCAAAACTGTGGATAAATCATTTTTTGATCTTTCCCTTAAGCTGAATTTAGCGTAGAATATTGCCCTCTATGAAAGGGGTTTGAAGTGTATCGATGGTCGGTACAGGGATAATCCGTAAAAACTATAAGGTTGTATCATGGTAGTTATTCGTCTTGCACGCGGTGGTGCTAAAAAACGTCCGTTCTATCAAATCATTGTGACTGATAGCCGTAATGCACGTGACGGTCGTTTCATCGAACGTATCGGTTTCTTCAACCCTACAGCTCAAGGTAAAGCAGAAAAACTTCGTTTAGATGCTGACCGTTTTGCTCACTGGGTTTCTCAAGGTGCTCAACCTTCTGACCGTGTTGCTTCTTTAGCTGCTCAAGCTAAGAAAGCTGCAGCTACTGCATAATTTTTGCGAATTAAGTAGTAGGTAGCCCATGACACCAACACAGAATGTTCCCGAAGATCGTATTCAGATTGGACAGTTACGTTCAGCATATGGATTAAATGGGTGGCTCTGGGTCTATTCCAATACAGAACCTATGAGCAACATCTTTGACTACCTGCCTTGGTACATTGAGACCAAAGCAGGTTGGCAACAAGTTGATGTAAAACGTTGGAAACCGCATGGCAAAGGCTTGGTTGTTTCGCTAAAAGGTGTGAGTGATCGTACTGCGGCGGATAATCTGGTTGGCGCAAATGTCTGGATTTCAAAATCGCAACTGCCTCAAGCAGGCGTGGACGAGTATTATTGGTCGGATTTAAAAGGCTTAACCGTGTTAGGTCTGGATGATGAAGAACAAGAAGTCAATCTCGGTCAAATCCATGAACTGTTTGAAACAGGGGCTAACGATGTGATGGTGGTTCGCGCAACTGCTGAAAGTGTCGATAGCGAAGAGCGTATGATTCCATGGCATAAAGATGTGGTACAACGCGTTGATCTTGAAGCTGGTCGTATCTACGTGAATTGGGGCGTAGATTACTAATTATTTTTGGAAATACGGGGGTCTGCGATGTTTTTTGCAGTCATTACGCTTTTTCCTGAAATGTTTGAAGCGATTACAGCCTACGGTATTAGCGGGCGCGCAGCAAAACGTGACATTGTGCAAATCCATTGTATTAATCCACGTGAATTTGCTGAGGGCAACTACAAAAGAGTGGATGAACGTCCCTTTGGTGGTGGTCCTGGTATGGTGATGATGGCTGAGCCTTTGGCGAAAGCGATTCAACGTGCCAAACAGCTTGCAGAGCAAGCGGGAGCGGTTCATGTTCCTGTGGTGTATATGTCACCGCAAGGCAAAACCCTGAATGAGCCAGCAGTACAGCAGTTCGTCGATTATGATGGCTTGATTGTGCTATGTGGGCGTTATGAAGGGGTCGATGAACGTTTAATCCAAAAATATGTTGATCAGGAATGGTCGATAGGGGATTACGTTTTATCGGGTGGCGAGCTTCCTGCGATGGTGCTGTTAGATAGTGTAATTCGGAGACTTCCGGGTGCCATGTCTGATGAGCAATCTCATGTGCAAGATTCTTTTGTGGATGGTCTGTTAGATTGCCCACAATATACCAAGCCAGACCATTTTGAAGGATTGGATGTACCTGAAGTCTTGAAATCGGGACATCATGCCAATATCGAGAAATGGCGATTTTTGCAGCGTTATCAACGTACTCTTGAACGCCGACCTGAGTTGGTGGAAAAGGTGGAGTTGAGCAAGCAGCAAAAAAAATGGCTCAAAGATTTATCAGGAAAATAACTTTAGGTTATTTACTGAAGCCAATACTTGAGCGGTTGTGTTGAAGTATTGTTTATTAGGCTCTTTATGCATTGAAGCGGTCAGGCATAAAGGGAAAGTCAATCGGGTCTATGCGCTTTAGCCTCTATACCCAGTGGATCTCAGACCTCTTCTGACCCACACATATTGGAGATACCCCATGAGCGGTAAGCATCCTTTAGTACAAGCTGTTGAAAATGCACAGCTTAAACAAGACATCCCAGCTTTTGCACCAGGTGACACTGTTATCGTTCAGGTAAAAGTAAAAGAAGGTGATCGTGAGCGTCTTCAAGCATTTGAAGGTGTTGTAATCGCGAAGAAAAACCGTGGTTTGAACTCTGCGTTCACAGTACGTAAAATTTCTAGCGGTGTTGGTGTTGAGCGTGTTTTCCAAACTCACTCTCCAATCGTTGCTAAAATCGAAGTGAAACGTCGTGGTGACGTTCGTCGTGCTAAACTTTACTACCTACGTGAATTGTCTGGTAAAGCTGCACGTATTCGTGAAAAGTTACCAGCTCGTAAAACTGAAGCTTAATCAGTTTTATTTGAGTGAAAAAAATGCGCCGTTTGGCGCATTTTTTTTTGCTGATGACTTTATAGTCCTTGTAGTTTTAAGCGGTTGGCATGTTGACGATAGATATCGACAGGATCAGGAGAAAAGACTGAACGTAAGGCGAAGAACTGATTGATCACATCTAAATGATTCCAGTTGTAATTGTCACGAATGGTCTTGCCATATTTGGCACTACAACGAGAGACCAAGCCATCATTGTCATTTGGCGCTTGCATCAGTAATCCTGTGGCAGCCAATACCGAGTCTGGATCAAGAATATTGGTTAAGGTTGAATTACCAGAGAAAGAATAGAAGTAAATGCCATTTTCGATAGAAGCTCCTTCACCACAAGCTGATTTAGGCATACCAAGTGTATATTTTTGGGCAAAGGTTTTAGAACCTGCCTGACTTAAGCTGATACCCGCTGCCAGTGCATCATGCGGTAGGGAGTTTGGGTCCTGTTGCTGTGCCCAGACAATGGCCTGAGAACCGAAATTGATCAGACTAACCAAGGGTCGTTCGAGGGGTGTGCCTTGAGCTGAGATAATTAGATCAGCAACAGGTGAGCCTTTGAGTGGGCTTGAAATGGCGGTGGCAGAAGCGACTTTAGCTGGCGCGATATTGGAAACATAGGCAATGCTGTGTCCACCATGACTGTGCCCCAGTAAATTGACTTTGTTTGCCCCCGTAATCGCTAAAATCTCATCGACTTGTTGTAGCAGTTGCTCACCGCGAACCTCAGAGCTGTTGAATGGGGAAACACGGGTTGCCCATGCATTGGCGCCATTGCGTGCTAAATCGGGTAATATTTGATACCAATAATCCACACCAAGTTCATCTGTACCTGCACGAATCCAGCCTCCCATCCCATGTGCGAACACGAGGGGATATTTGGTTTTGGCATAACTGGAGGTCACATATTTGGCTTGAATTTGTGATGCGCTGGCGTGCACTTGCGTGGTACTCAGCACACAGGTTGATAGCAATCCAGCTATCAAGAGTCCATATTTCATTGATCTTCCTCTTTTTTAATTTTTCTACCGACAATGATCATTGTCAGCCATGAGTATAAAGAGCAGAGCGAAATTAGGTTTTGAAATCCGATTAAATAAAATACAGTGTGTAACTAAATAATTCAAAAAAATCTCTCTGAAGATTGCCCCAGAGAGAATAGAGATATTACAGTCCTTGCAGTTTTAGACGGTTGGCGTGTTGACGGTAGACATCGACCGGATCGGGACTAAACAGCCCGCGTAATCCCAAGACCTGATTGACCTCATCTAAATGGTTCCAATCATAATTATCACGGATGACCTTACCAAAATGGGTGCTGCAACGTGCAACCAAGCCATCATTGTCGGTGCTGATATACGAGATTGGTGCAAGCAGGGAGATGGCACTGTCTGCAACATCAATGATATTGGTCACTTGGGATGTCCCTGTCCATGAGTAATAGTAGATGCCATTATTGGAGGTAGCCCCACTTTTGCTACAGTCTGCAGCCAATGCGGTTGTCGGATATTTCTGGTTGAAGACTTGCGAACCCTGTTCACTGATTGAGGTGAGCGAGGCATGCAAATCACTCTTCAACGCAGGATTACCTTCGGCAAAGGTAATTAGTGGCCCAATAATATAATCCGTAGCGATACTCAGGAGCTGCGAACCCGCTTGGTTTGAAAGTAGATCATCAGCCACTTTGGAACCTCTAAAGGTCGCACCGACCCCAGTTAAGGATGCGACATATTGCGGTTTGACGGCTTCGACATAACGAATCGTTGGTCCTCCGTGGCTATGTCCAATCAGGTTGACTTTAGGCTTACCAGTAATAGCGAGGACCTCTTCGACTTGTTGTAACAGTTGCTCCCCACGAACTTCGGTCGATTCTAAAGGTGAGATCTGCGCAGCAAAAGTGGTTGCCCCATTACGCGCTAAATCGGGCAGAATTTGATACCAGTAATCTAAACCAAATTCAGCAACCCCAACGCGGCTAAAGCCAAACATACCATGGGTAAACAATAAGGGATAT
This sequence comes from Acinetobacter kanungonis, assembly GCF_009939195.1. Taxonomy (GTDB): domain Bacteria; phylum Pseudomonadota; class Gammaproteobacteria; order Pseudomonadales; family Moraxellaceae; genus Acinetobacter; species Acinetobacter kanungonis. Next base: position 293,521 of record NZ_JAACKC010000002.1, read on the forward strand.
TTGGTTTTGGCGTAGCTACTTTGTGCAGTCGCATTGACGCTGAGTACGCCTGCAGTGAGCGAGCTGCTGCTGAGTCCAATACAGGTGGCTAAACCAAGTAGTGAAAGGCTATGTGCTATTTTTTTCGTTTTATACATATTTTCATCCTGAAAAAAGGTCATGAGATACAGAATTATTCTGCGAAAGGTAATTTCCCTCCTGCGTCGTGCGTAGTTTCAAAAGTGCCAAGTCGTAATTGTTCTTGTGGATTTTTAAATTGTTGCTGACGTAATTGTGCAATCGCTTGTTGTTGTGCTGATTCACTCATGTGGCTATTCAATATCTGATCACGTTGCGCTAAATAATTATTCACTCGTGATTTCCATTGTCCACGTTCCTGATCCAGCTGCTCTAGACGTTGAGTTGCTTCTGCGCCAACCAGATTCATGCGCATTTGGCGAAGTTCAGCAGCAGAACCGCCACGCGCTTTAATATCGCTGCTTAGTTTACGCAGATCATCTAATTTAGATAATTGTTCTAGATTTTCTCGCCAATCTTCAGGCAATTGAGCAAACAGTTCTTTTAATTTTTGTGCTTTTTCTATTTCGCTGAGGGACTGGTCCGCCATAATCGACATACGGTTTAAGGTATATTCATGGTAAATATTCTCTGCACCAAAGAGCCCCTCTATTTCATCATTTGAGAAGAATTGATTGCGTAGATTCTTAATCAGTCCAAAAACCTTACGATAGTATTCAGGATCTTGCTTATTTAAATTCGGTTCTTGCAAGTTGCCTAATTGCACACGGTAATCGAGATAGCGATTCCATAGATCCAGAATTTGGCTTAAAGCAGGCTCTTGATAGCTTTTTTGCAGATACAGTGCAAAATCTTGCTTGATTTGCTCCAGCTGTTTTTCACCATATTGCGTGATGAAATATTCAAAGCAGTTTCGGGTTTGTTCATTCACGATTAAATGCTGGCTTTGATCTAAGCTGATTTGACAATTCACCTCCGTATCTTGCTGACTTGGACTGCCAAAGGCTTGGGCTAAATTGGATGATAAGCCTGCGTGGGCTGTGCGAACTGAACTAGAGTCCTGCGTTGATGGCGTGAGGGAATTTGAGGTAGCGTTCGAGCCTGTGGTGGCACTCGGCGCCAACCAGACTAAAAAGCCCAGCAGAATAACAACCACGATGGCGAGTACCAGCCATAATTTCTTTTTTTGCATATCCTATGCCTAACATCCATTTTTAATTTTTATTGGGTTCATCTTGAACTTGTTTTATTGTGCAATGTGAATGCAAATAAACAACAGAAAAGTTGTAAAACTAGATGAGCGGTTGTTAGTATGGCGACAGTTGAAATACGTGTTCTGAGTTATGAAATCATCTGCTGCAAAAATCCAGCGCCGCGCGGTTCATGGGGTATTTTTGTTAAATAAACCCTTGGGTATTAGTTCAAATGCAGCATTACAAAAAGTACGCTGGTTATTGCGAGCAGAGAAAGCAGGACATACAGGCGCTTTGGACCCGCTGGCTTCAGGTTTATTACCGATTTGTTTTGGTGAAGCCACCAAGTTTTCGCATTTTTTATTAGATTCGACCAAACGTTATCAAACTACGGTTCAGCTTGGGCACAGTACGACGACAGGTGATGTTGAAGGTGAAGTCTTGTTGGAACAAGCTGTACCTGAACTGACGGAAGAGCGTATTCAACAAGTCTTGCAGCAGTTTGAGGGGGAGATTCAACAAATTCCACCCATGTATTCGGCACTCAAAAAACAGGGTCGTCCGCTATATGAGTTGGCGCGTAAAGGGATTGAGGTTGAGCGTGACGCACGCCCAATTACCATTGAAGCCATTCAGCTGCTTTCTTTTACGGAAAACAGTGTGACCTTAGATGTGACGTGTTCTAAAGGCACTTATATACGTGTGCTGGGTGAAGATATTGCCAAAGCCTTAGGTACGTATGGGCATTTGACTTATTTACACCGCATTCAAACGGGTCATTTTGAACTGATTCCAAGTTATACCATTGAATATTTAGAAGGCTTAACCGAACAGGAGCGTGAAGCACTGCTGTTGCCTGTGTATGCGCCTGTCCAGCATTTTACCCAGATTCAAGTGCCTGAAGGTCGGGCAGAATATTTTAGTCGTGGTATGGAAAGTAATATTGATCATGCTGCGGAAGCCCAAGTGCTGGTGTTTGATGGGGAAAAGTGCCTTGGATTAGCCGAAATTAATGAGCGAAAGCGTTTAATTCCTAAACGTGTTTTGAATCTGTAGGTGGCTGACAATGATGGAACTCGATCTGATTCTGAGTCTGGTCTTCTTTGCTTTTTGTGCAGGCGCCATTGATGCTGCTGTTGGAGGCGGAGGCTTAATTCAGATTCCTGCCATCATGGGTGCAATGCCACAATTGGCTCCCGCGACCGTATTTGGAACCAATAAACTCTCTTCTATTTTCGGTACGGCTTCAGCGGCGTTTTCTTTTTTTCGCCGTGTGTCATTGTCGTGGAAGTTGTTGCTAGTGATAGGCGTCGGTGCTTTTATTAGCTCCTATTTAGGTGCTGCTTGTGTATCGATGATTCCCACCCAAGTGTTGAAGCCTTTTGTGTTGTGTATGTTGATCATTATTGCGATCTATACCTTCATGAAAAAACAGTTTGGGCAGGTGCATTTTCAACAGGAAGTCACCACGAAAATACTGGTACTCGCCGCAATCGGCAGTGTGTTGATTGGCTTTTATGACGGTATTTTTGGTCCAGGAACGGGTAGTTTCTTTATTTTCTATTTTATTCGTTATTTGAAAGTCGACTTTATTCATGCCTCGGCGCTTTCCAAAATTGCCAATTTTATGACCAATTTTGCTGCATTGAGCTTTTTCGTGCCTGCTGGTCATGTCCTGTTTGGAATCGGGTTGACCATGGCAGTCGCCAATATTGCTGGTTCATTGGTCGGTGTCCGCATGGCACTCAAATACGGTAGTGGTTTTATCCGTATTATCTTCTTGGTTTTAGTGTCTATTTTAATTGTGCGTTTAAGTTATCAAATCTTTTTCCCAGCTTAAGTGTCAAGCTGATGCAATTTTACATCAGCGGCGACATTCATTTTCTAAGTTGACCTTTGCCATAGCAAGGGTTAGTTATTTATAGAAACGCAGATTGGCAATCAGCCGAGCTTCTTCAGAGGCTGGGTATTTTTGCTCCATCAATAATTTCAGGATGGCTTGTTTACCTTGTTCCTTATAGGACGGGCAATACGATGCAGCGACACTGAACTCATCTAAAGCCCGCCATGAATAGACACTTTCATCGACAAATAAGGTATCACTCGGGCGTTTGATCTGGCAGGCTTGTAAGGCAAATTGGCAGGCAGATTCAAATAAGTGGTTCTCTCGATAAAAGCGGGCCAGCTCATAGAGGGGTTCAGCCCGCTGCGGACGACTCACCCACGCTTGCAAATATGCAGTACGAATCGCTGCTGCGGGTTTCTTTAATTTTTCTGTAAATTTTGCTGCACGAAATTGTGCGGTCCAGCGTTCTTCTTCCCATCCCCCTGCATTGGCGCGTATTTGATAGGCTTCGAGGGCTGGTTCGGGTAAATTTGCATCTTGATAACTTTGTGCGAGATAAAACTTATATCGCAGGTTATCAGGCTCATCGATGATGGCTTGCTTTAAAATTTCGATATCTTTGAGATAGGTGGTGGGATCACGTCCTCTGGCCCCATCATGCTGCACAAAAACATGAGGACCTTTTAAGAGCTGCCATTGGTGAGGTTCAGGCGAGTTTAAATATTCGTGTAAAACACCTTCCCATTTCCATGGAATTTGCGTTGATACAAGCGAATTTAATTGATAGCGGATATTTCCGTAAATATATTCAAAATAATACGCTAAGCCAGTTAAAGTCCCTCATTCAAAATCAGGATCCACCATAAGGGTCTGGTCGGCATCGATAAACATCAGGTAGTCAGCATGGGGCAGGGACGGATCCTGTGCCAGTTGTAATGCTTCGGTACGGTTGAAACCAAAATTCTGCCAAGGACGCTCAAATAGCTTGCCAGGCAAATCTTGCATAAAGTCTTGAATCAGTTGCTGTGTACCATCTGTCGATCCTGTATCAACAATGGCCCATGAGTGAATCCACGGTTTGACCGATTTTAAGCAACGTAAAATCACCGCGGTTTCATTTTTGACGATCATATTCAGGCGGATATGTGGCTGCATTGTTATTCTTATATTCCCTTTTGCTCTTTTCCTCATAGTAGATTTTCAGGTCAGCGAATTCAAGCCATTCTTCAGACGAAGGCATATGTAGGATGAAACAACGTAGAGAAATAAAAGGGACTGTTGATGCAGTCAGAAGCATACAACAGTCACTCAAGGGTGGGTTGTAGAATAGCGTGATTGGAACTTAGTTTTCGTTATCGGGCGCAGAACGACTGGCACGATAAGTGACCCCGACCGAGGCGGTCATGATGCAAATCAGCGCTAAAGTTTGCCACAGGCTAATATGCTCTTTGAGCAGTAACATGCCTGCAATAGCTGCGAGGGCTGGGGATAAACTGGAGAGCGTACCGTAGCTGAGTTTACTCAGGCGTTTGAGTGCCATAAGATCCAAAGCATAAGGAATGGCTGTGGCCAATAAGGCAATCATCAGGGCTTGTGGCCAATATTGAAATTGCAACATCGCTTCAGGATTGCGGACACTATTGATGGGCAAGAGCACCAATGTAGACAGTACGATGGCAATACTCAGGGCATGCATGCCGATGTTTTGCCGAGCCACGCGCTGACCAAAATAAATATAAAATGCCCAGCAAATCCCTGCGCCCAAAGCACAGGCCGCACCGATATAAGAGAAGTTGTGGGCTTGCGCATCCTGCCAAGGCACCATCAGGGCAATGCCTGTAATGGCGAGTCCGACCCAGAGATAATCACTTTTTTGTTTGATGGAAAGTAGCGCCAAGGTGAGCGGTCCTAAAAACTCTAATCCAACGGCAATGCCTTGCGGCAATTTGCCCAAAGAGGCATAGAACAAGACATTCATGACACAAACGGCGGCACTGTAAAACAGCAAGTCACGCCATTTTAAATAAGGTAGGCGTTGAATGATTTTCCATGAACGGAACATCAACACCACCAAGATTGAGGCGAAACTGAGGCGTAAAGTCACCACAGTAAATGGATCTAACGCTTGCATCAGTTGCTTGGCAAAGGAGGCACTGACTTGATAGGCCAACATGGATAACACCATGAGAAAAACGGCACTCAATTGACTGTTTGGCATATCCGCAGTGGTCTCCATGACAGGTGAGGGAAAAGATAGGATGCTGCCCTAAACCTCCTGAGGCTTAGGACAGGAATGAATCAGACCGATTCATTCGTAGATTTTAAGGCTGCCTCATTGCGACGTCTGGCTTGCTGGGTGGTATAGGTACAACCAATTGATGCAGTAATAATGGTGCCGAGTGCCAGCCACTGTGTCCAAAGCAATTGCTCATTTAAAAACACAAAACCAGAAAGTGCCGCAATCGCGGGTTCCAGACTCATTAAGGTGCCAAAACTCAAGGCGGTCAGATTGCGTAAGGCAATCATTTCCAAGGTAAATGGTAAGGCGCTGGCGAGAATGGCCAGGCCGACAAAATAGAATAAATTAGGGGGCTGGAAAACATTGCTGGTCATGCCTGAAAACAAGGCTATCGGCATTAAACACAACATGCCGACAAACATGCCCAAACACACGGTATGGTTGCCTGAAATTCCCGAAGGGCGTTGCCCCGCAATAATATAAACTGCCCAACAGGCACCCGCACCAATGGCAAAGGCAATGCCTGTTAAATCCAGCGATTGTGTGGCTTGGTCAAAGGGGAATAGTAAAATTAAGCCTAAAATTGCCATGCAGACCCAGAGCAAGTCATATTTTTGCCGTGCATAGTACAAGGCAACACTGAGGGGACCAATAAACTCAAATGATACTGCAATGCCCAAAGGCAGGCGTTCAATCGATAAATAAAACAGTCCATTCATGCCTGCCAGTGCAATGCCATAACTGAGAATGGATGACCAGCGTACGCTTTTAAAATTAATTTTCCAGATTTGAAAAATAATCGCCAGAATGAGCGCACCCAACAGCATACGCATGGCGGAAACCGTTAAGACAGGAAATTGCTGAAACAGAATTTTGGCCAATGAGCCACTACTTTGCACGCAGAGCATGGCAATGAACAACAGGAACACGGCTTGGAAATAGGAGGAGTTTTTTAAGTTCAGCATGATCTAGGGCATTATGTTTTATATCGGATGGTCAATTTGTGTATTTTTTTCAATCATAACATTGTGCCGTGGAAATAGCTCGTAGCGGATGAGCCAGATCTAACACAGTCATGCAGACAGATAAAAAGTCAGCAGGTACGGGCAAGTTGTACTGAAACAAAACCGATCTATTCCCCATCGGCAATAGATCGGTTTAGCGCTGTGAATCGGTTTTTATTGACCCCCTTAAGCGGAGGAGGGGTCAATAAAAAACCACAGACACAAGTCTGTGGTTTTTCACATCGAATAACTTAGAACAATACGCGAACGCGGATTGTACCTTCAACGTGTTGTAAAGTATCCAGTGCTTCTTGAGATGCAGTTGCATCAACATCCATCACCAAGTAGCCGACATCACCTTTAGTCATTAAAGACTGACCAGAGATGTTGATGCCGTGTTCAGCAAACAAGTTGTTGATTTTTGAAAGTACGCCAGGCACATTTTTATGAATGTGTAATAAACGGTGTTTACCTTCAGTCAACGGCAACGCAATCTCTGGGAAGTTCACCGCAGATAGCGTCATACCCTTGTCTGAGTAAGCCACAAATTTTTCAGCCACTTCTAAACCAATGTTCGCTTGCGCTTCCATGGTTGAACCACCCACGTGAGGAGTCAAAATCACGTTTGGTAGGTTACGGAGTGGAGAAACAAATTCTTCACCATTCGCTTTAGGCTCTTTCGGGAATACGTCAACCGCAGCACCTGCAAGGTGACCCGATTTAAGTGCATCAGCCAAATCTTCAATCACCACACATGTACCACGTGCCGCATTGATGAAGATTGAACCTTCTTTCATTTGCGCAAATTGATCTTTGGTCATGAAGTTACGCGTAGAAGGAACGTCTGGCACGTGTAAAGACACCACGTCTGCATTGGCAAGAAGTTCACCCATGCTGCCGACTTGACGTGCATTACCTAAAGGTAATTTGGTCACTGTGTCGAAATAGATGACTTTCATACCCATGCTTTCAGCTAAAACTGAAAGTTGCGAACCGATTGAACCATAACCCACGATACCTAAAGTTTTACCGCGTGTTTCAAACGAACCTACAGCAGATTTGTTCCAGCCACCCGCATGTGTATCTGTTGATTTTTCAGGTACACGACGAAGAAGAAGGATTGCTTCTGCTAATACCAGTTCAGCCACTGAACGAGTATTTGAGTATGGTGCGTTAAAGACTGGAATACCGCGAACCATCGCAGCATTTAAGTTCACTTGGTTGGTCCCGATACAGAAACAACCCACCGCGATGAGTTTGTTTGCCGCTTCAAAAACTTCTTCAGTCAATTGAGTACGGGAACGAATACCAATGAAATGCGCATCTTTGATCGCTTCTTTCAACGCTTCACCCTCAAGCGCAGTTTTACGATAGTCGATGTTGGTGTATCCAGCTGCATTTAAAGTGTCGACTGCGTTTTGGTGAACGCCTTCTAACAACAAGAAACGAATTTTATCTTTAGGCAGGGAAAGATGTTGGCTCATTACGGCTCCGCTACAAAGGCCAAATTTGGTCGCAGTATCATAGCATAGGACGTAGGGGGATATACATTTCCTTTATGACCCAGCAATCAGGTATTTTGGCGAAATATGCGTCACAACCTGTCGTAGTTGGTCTAACTAAGCCTGTAATTTACAAGGTAACCTTGTTAAAACGCGATTTTCTGCGGGTTTTGGCTAAAAATGGCTTATAATAATGCTCCGTGAAAAAATACGGTGCAGATGGACTGTCCGTTACTTCACGTGCTGTCTAGTTATTGTTCCTTTGTTACGCAGTTTCAGCTGAATAATGCATTAGATTCGACACCACTTGTTTACTTCATTGCAAGGTCTGAAAACGATGAATGCTCCAGTCGCTTTAACCCCAGAGTTGTTGACCCAATTGACCGAAATTGTTGGCGAAAACCGTATTAAAACGGATACCGATAGCCTGCAAAATTGGGGTCGGGATTATACTAAACACTTTGATCCAAACCCATCTGTGATCGTTTTCCCTGCAACGACTGAACAAGTTCAAGCCATTGTTAAGCTTGCCAATCAATACAATGTTGCGGTAACGCCATCGGGTGGTCGTACGGGTTTATCTGCGGGTGCCGTGGCAGCCAATGGTGAAATCGTGGTGAGCATGGACAAAATGAACCAGATTCTGGAATTTTTCCCTGCCGATCGTATGGTGCGTGTACAAGCGGGTGTGGTCACTGAACAATTACAGAGTTATGCACTAGAACAAGGCATGTACTACCCTGTGGATTTTGCTTCTGCGGGTTCTTCACAAATTGGTGGCAATATTGGTACCAATGCGGGCGGCATTAAAGTCATTAAATATGGTATGACGCGTAACTGGGTGTTGGGCTTAACTGTGGTCACAGGCAAAGGCGACATCTTACGTTTAAACAAAGGCATGATTAAAAATGCCACAGGTTATGCATTACAGCATTTATTTATTGGTGGCGAAGGTACTTTAGGTTTAGTCACTGAAGCAGAAATCAAATTAGAGCGTCAGCCACAAGACCTGCAAGTGATGGTGTTGGGTGTACCTGATTTTGAAGCAGTGATGCCTGTATTGCATGCCTTCCAAGCTAAAATTGACTTAACTGCATTTGAATTCTTTGGTGAATTGGCGATGCAGAAAGTGCTGGATCACGGTCTTGTGCAACGTCCATTTGAAACACAATGCCCATTCTACGTGTTACTTGAATTTGAAGCGCCGTTTGAGCCAATTATGGACAAGGCGATGGAAATTTTTGAGCACTGCATGGAGCAGGGTTGGGTGTTGGATGGCGTGTTGAGCCAAAGCCTTGAGCAAGTGGAAAGTTTATGGCGTTTACGTGAAGATATTTCTGAATCGATCGCACCATTTACCCCATACAAAAATGATATTTCAGTTTTAATTACGCATGTACCTGCATTTATTCAAGAAATTGATGCAATTGTGGCAAGCAACTATCCAGACTTTGAAATTTGCTGGTTTGGTCATATTGGTGACGGTAACTTGCACTTAAATATTTTGAAACCTGCGGATTTAAGCAAAGATGAATTCTTTGCCAAATGTCAGGTGGTAAATAAATACGTGTTCGAAACAGTGAAAAAATATGACGGTTCAATCTCTGCCGAGCATGGTGTGGGTATGACCAAAAAGCCATATTTAGAATATTCACGTAGTGCCGAAGAAATTGAATACATGAAAGCCTTGAAAAAAGTCTTCGATCCAAACGGCATTATGAACCCGGGTAAACTTTTCGATTTATAAGTTTATCCCGAATGAAGTACTAAACACCGTGATGGCAACATTGCGGTGTTTTTTATTGCAGTAATAAAAAAGATAAAAAATTCAACTCAGAAAAACAATCGCTACATTGTTGCCATAGAGTTATGTGTTTAAGCATTGCATCATTACGGGTAAGTAATGATATCTATGGGGAATTTGTCATGTTGCGTTTAGCCACGGTTTCAGCCTTGTGTTTGGGTTTATTGGCAGGCTGTGCCACCACTCAGAATTTAGTCAATAAAGTCAGCAGTTCGGATACACCTTTGGCGCAAGTATTAAAACAACGTCCTGATTTGGTTAAAGAATTATCGACCGTTGAAATTCGTCAATTTTTTAACAGTGTAGAATCACCAACGGCTGCACAAGTCAAAGTGACAGAAACTGGGTTAATGGATGATTCAGTGCGTTCAATTCGTACCATTTATAGTTTTAAGCATGTAGACAATGACTGGAAATTGGTTGAGACCGAAAAATCGTATCAATGTATGCGTGGTAAAAATACCAAGACTTTCCAGACAGCGGTGTGTTCTTGATATAGGAATGAGCTTGAAAGTTTGAAAATTTTGTCGCATAAAAAGCGTATCTAGTGATGCGCTTTTTTATTTGAGACTTTATAAAAATGAATATTTTAATTGTGGGGAATGGCTTCGATTTATCCCATTATTTGCCGACAAAGTACGACCACTTTATGGATGTGATGGGGGCCATTGAGAAAAAGAACACGGGTGAAAAAGCAAAAGATTTGTCGATTCATACAGTCGATGAATGGATGAAAGAGATAGATTCTTTATTTGATAAAAGAGCTAAAGAAAGTGAGCCAAATTATCGGATGAGTTTTGATAAGTTATTTTCGGAAACACGAGACGAAAAATTCATAGAAAAAACGAAAGAATACTATTTGACTGAAAATGTAGAAATTAATGCAAAAGATGTTTTAAAACTCCAATACCGCTTGGAGTTAAATTGCTGGTATCGATATTTTAAAGATCATGTACAAGAGGTAAAAACATGGATTGATTTTGAACAGAAAATTGAAGAAGTATTATTAAGTTTTGTGCAGATGATCCCTTTTATCGAGCAAATAAATGGAAAATCAGAATATGCTTTTCCTCTCAGATTGTTTGAGAATACTGTTGGTAAAAGAAATATTTCGGTTTTAGATAGTTTTCATCTATTTGAAAATAAGGGAATGCATATAGGATTCAATGCTAAATTTTGTTATGGAGGAAATGACAAAAATGGAATGAATCTATCTTCATTTTTAGAATTTTCCCATAAGCAATTAGAAGAATTTATTGAAATTTTTAACCTGTATTTGGAAATTGTAGTTGGCCAACTCTTCCAAAGCAGAATGATAGATATTGATGCTGAGTGGTCTTATCCTGACAAGATATTTTCATTTAATTATACCAATACTTATCAACGACTTCATGATTCTGTCGATGTGGAATACTTGCATGGTAGTTGTGGGGAATATCAAAATATTGTATTGGGTGTTTCTGATTTGGAGGGTGAATCATTAAAGAAAATTAAAGCGTATGGATTTACGAAATATCATCAGAAACTTTTTAAAGATACCGATTACATTTTTTTGAATGATTCTGTTTCCAAAGTAAAAATGTATAAGATTAATTTAGAGTCATATAGAAAAGACTATGTGAACTTAAATTTGCAAGATTTCAATGCAGAAATTATGAGAAAAGAAAGGTTAAATCTAAATTTTTATATTTGGGGGCATTCACTAGATATTTCAGATAAAGACTATATTATTGATCTTTTTTGTTTAAATGATGACATAGATCGAAATGTACGAGTAACCGTTTATTATTTTGATAAACCTGCGAAATTTGCATTATTAAATAATTTATTGGCAATTTTAGGAAAAGATAAAGTTGAGCAATGGATGAAAAATAAGTGGCTACAATTTAAAGAAAATCCCGAAGTTAGATTTATTGAATCTGAAAAGCAGCAGATTGCTTAATTAAAATTTCAATCTTTTACTTAATGTAAAAAATTACAATTCCCAACCGATAAACTGCTACACTACACCCACTTGACCTAGTGGGCGTACTAGCTTGAGTGATAAAAAATCTCACAACTGAAATACCTTGATTTGTCTTAGACACCTTGTGAATACGGTGTATTAAGCCGCTTAACCTAAGCGCATTCAAAAAAACGTAATTTAAATAAATCTCTCAGTGCTGGTCATTGGGCTGACGCTTATCTCCCGAAAAATAGCGTAAGACCTCGACCAGACCATCATGATCTGTAGAAAATAATGCAAAAAGTTCAAACGACCACGTTGAACCGCGCTACGCTGATGTTTCCTTTAGCTTTGGTGCTGTTCGAATTTTCCGTCTATATCGGAAATGATTTAGTCCAACCTGCCATGCTGGCCATCACCAAAGAATTTGGGGTCAGCAGCAGTTGGGCACCATCTTCCATGTCTTTTTATTTGCTGGGTGGCGCCTGTGTAGCATGGCTGTTGGGTCCATTGTCAGATCGACTGGGACGTAAAAAAGTCCTGCTTACAGGCGTACTATTTTTTAGCGTCTGTTGCTTACTGATTTTACTCACTCATAATATTGAGCAATTTCTGGCCCTGCGCTTTTTACAAGGTATAGGATTAACGGTCATTTCTGCCGTAGGTTATGCCGCCATTCAGGAAACCTTTGAAGAGCGGGATGCCATTAAAGTCATGGCACTGATGGCCAATATTTCCTTGCTGGCACCTTTGCTGGGACCTGTTTTAGGTGCTTTCCTGATTGACCATGTGTCATGGCATTGGGGCTTTATCGGTATTGCGGTGTTGGCATTTCTGAGTTGGTTTGGTTTAAAAGCAAAAATGCCTGCTAGCCAACAGGCTGTAGTGAAACAGCCAGTACGTTATATTTTTTCAGACTTTAAACGGGTCTATCAAAATAAGCGTTTTCTTGGATTAACCTTGGCATTGCCAATGGTCAGTATGCCTTTAATGCTGTGGATTGCACTGTCACCTGTGATGCTGGTGGAAGAATTAAAACTCACCAGTTTGCAATACGGTCTGGCACAATTTCCTGTGCTGGGTGGTCTGATTGCGGGCAATCTGGTGCTGATTAAAATCATTGATCGCTGGGCTTTGGGTAAAACCGTGATGATCGGTTTACCGATTATGCTGCTGGGGACGCTGTTGATTTTAGCGGGTATCTTCTGGCGAGATTATTTCTTGCTGTGCTTAATTGTCGGCATGACTTTGATTAGCTTTGGTGAAGGGATCAGCTTTTCGGTGCTGTACCGTTTTGCGCTGATGTCTTCTGAAGTATCGAAAGGGACTGTGGCTGCGGCTGTGTCGATGCTGCTGATGTTCAGTTTCTTTTTTATTATTGAAGCAGTGCGCATCCTGTATGAACAGTACCATTTAATCGCATATGGCTTGGCATGTTTTGTCTTGATTGCGCTATGGTTTAGTTTTCCACGGCGCATGTTGCAGCAAGTTTTATTGGAACGTAAAGCCAATGGTGAGTTTTAACTCGGCATGAAAACTTGGCTCAAACAGGCATATATTTGCCTGTTTGGCGGTTTTTCTACGGGAATTGTGACATCAGTTAAGATTCAAATTTCTTGAGTTTATGATCAAAAACAAAAGGTCCAAACGGTAGAATTGAAGCAATAAAGCCGAGAATAAACATTTTAATTGACCATTTTTGTTTTTCGCACACCGCAAATAGCACAATTAAAAACAGAATAAACAAGATGCCGTGTCCCATGCCGACAAATTTGACCAAGAGTGGATTGCCCCAAATATATTTCAACGGCATGGCAATAAACAGGAGCAGCAGGAAAGATAAGCCTTCCAGAAAACCAACAACACGCAAGGTTTTAATATTCATATTCAAAACAATAAAATTGAGAATGAATCTCGATTCTAGCTGAAATGGGTGAATCTTTATACTTAAAAAATTAGCCGATAGATAAAACTTTCAATTCAGAAAGTCATTCTGACATCAACCATTCATGCACTTCTATATTCCTACTCTTTGCCTCATCCAAATCTATTTAATGTCTAATGCCAACAAGCGTTGTTTTAGGCTTAATAATTCTGGCAAGGTTTCCAGTAACAGGCTCATTTGTTTCAGTACCAATTGCCAATGTTCAGGCAATTCGGGATCACTGCTCATGCGTTGTAGTTCATCCAGTTTGCGTTGGATTTGGGCTTGATCCAAGACTTGCTGCTGAATCAGGCAGTGATTCAAGGTCTGTAAACACCACTGCATCAGTTCCAGAATTTGCGGATCGTGAAGCTGCTCCCGATGACTGCCCAAAGCTGAAATATAGCTAAGTTGGCTATGGCTGTAGACCAAATAACGGAAAGCCTGCTGAATCAGTTCAGGATTCGGTTGCGGTTCGGTACTGAGACTGGAAATCATGCTGGACAGTTCAATTTGCGCATTATGTGCCAAGCGCCGTGCCTTACGATAGGCAACACTATTATCTTTACCGTGTTGATACTGCTCGACAATGGCAGTGAAATAATCCAGTGTGGCTTGACTGCTGTTTTGAATATTTTTAGAAATATTACGGAAATTCCAGTCAGGCCAAATGGCACTCACCGCAAACCATGCAATAAAACAGCCGAGCAGGGTATCTACAATCCTTGGCAGAATAATGTCATAACCCGCACCTTTCAGATTAAAGATCAGCAGCACCATTAAGGTCGCCATCAGCGTCGCAATGGCATATTTTTGCGAGCGTAAATAGAAAAAGGCCACGCCGCATAAAATGGTCAGAATCAATTGCCCTTCAATACTGGGCACAAAATACAGCAGCGGCACGCCTAAAATCACACCCAGCACTGTGCCCAAAGTTCGCAGTTTTAAACGGCTTTTGGTAGCAAAATAACTGATCTGGCAGACAAATAAACTGGTCAGTAAAATCCAGTAGCCATTTTTGGCAAAGGGCAACAAGGAAATGGCATAGCCCACCGCAAAGACAAAGGCGATGCGTACCGCATGTCGAAACAGCGCTGATTGCGGGGTTAAATGTTGACGTAGTTTGAGCCATAAATCCTGTAAGCCATGAATGTCATCATCCAGCAGGTTTAAATTGTCTTGATGAGTCGAATAATGCTGCTGGTAATGGTCTTGCTCGATTGCCAGATTGGCAAACTGCTCTTGAACATTGTGTAAATTGCGCAGCACCAAGCCCAAATTTTTTACTTCAATATTGTGCGGATTGTCCTGAATCCAGCTCTGCATCGAGGCATCTAAATGTGCCAAAGCCGAGGCATGAGAGGTATCTAGCTGAAAAGCCTGTTGTTGCAAGATGGAGCTTGCCAATTGTTGACAGGAGTGGGCTTGCAAGCGGATATTTTTCTGAATCCGAAAGATTAAGTCGGTACGGCTAAAGTTGCGATGAATATTTTCATAATGCAAATAGTTAGAGGTCGCTTGTTCGTGAATATCTTGCGCCAGAAAATACAGATTCAGCCAGTAAATGGTTTTTTGATTGGCACGTGAAGCTTTTAAACGGGTCAAGAGAGAAGCTTTACACTGATTTAAACGTTGCACCACTTGCGTATTTTGTAGGGAAACCTCAAACAGCAGGCTTTCGACATTCTCAATATTATCGGGGTCAAACAGTCGCGCTTTTGCCTGTAAGAGTGTGGCAAGTTGCTGAAAGCTTTGCGCCAAATTATCTTGCACGGCTTGAGTGGGTTTGAGTAAGTAAAACAGAATGGAACTGAACCCATACCAGATTGCTCCCAAGACAAAATAATACGGCTGCTGATACCACGCCTGATATTCTCCCAGACCAAACATGGTGTAAATCGAGAGCAGGATGGTGCCAAAAGAAATGGTGGCATAACGTTGCCCGAGCGCACCCAGTAAAATCAGCAAGGCACTGGACAAAGATAAATACAAAATAAACAGCAGTTTATAAGGAGCTAAAAATTCAAGGATACTGCTGACACTGAAAAATAAAAGACAGACATAAAGCAGATTGCGTAGTCGAATACTGAGCCGATCATCAAAATCCGTGAGGGCTGCGGCAATGGCACCCAAAGTCACAGGCACAATTAAAAGTTGATGCCCTGTGTAGAACAACCCCAGCGTTGTGCCTGTTAAAACAATCAAGATTTGCAGGCAATACACCAAAATTGAATTGGAGAAAAACTGACGCACAGGATTCACAATATTGTTCTTTATCGGTTGTTTTGCTTTTCAGTTAGCCTGAACTTTTTTAGTCGGACTGTCAATTGCTGATGAAAGATGGCGTCCAACTGAATGCTATTTTCAGGTTGGACATGGAAACTTTAGGGGAGTTGTTTTTGTAGAGCAATGCGTAAATTTGGCAAAATTGTGGATAAGTTTCGGTTTATCAACATGGTTCAAATTGTGAACTTCGGCTTGTGTATAACCGCTAACTTATCCACAGTTGATCTTAAATGACACCACAGGCAATGCGGTCTCCACCACCACCCAAGGGTTTGGGTTGATCGGAATAATTGTCTCCGCCCGCATGAATCATCATGGCATGACCTTGAATGTCAGCCAGTTTTAAGCGTGGCGCAATCAGTTTTAGTTGCGATTGTCCCGCAGAGTTGACATGCAATACAGGCAAATCTCCCAGATGTCCTGTCATTGGGGTACCGTGGTTGGCAACTTGGGTCGGGTTGTAGTGTCCACCCGCAGCCAACGCAGCCACCATTTTTCCATCTTTTTCAGCAGGTTCACACGAGCCTTTTTCATGAATATGGAAACCATGTGGTCCGATCGGCAAATGACTTAAATTGGTTTGAATGATTAAGCCTACAGGGCTGTCTTGTAAGGTGACGGTACCGACTGAAGCACCAATGCCATCTGCCGAAACTGCATTGAGTTCGACGGTTTTCATATTGGTAGTGGATTGGGTTGGGGTGGTGCTACATCCAACCATCAGTAGGGATGCGCAGGCAGCCAATACTCCAGTTTTAAACAAAGAAGTTTGCATTTACTGTCCTTATGAAGTTTTATTTGTAAATGATTCCTATTTAATCAGAGATTGGCAGACTCTAGGGTATGGATTGCGTAGAGGATTGTATGAATTTCATCAATAAAAAAGCCAGTTGGCATACAACTGGCTTAAAGAGAATCTTTACTTAGGTGGATCTTTGGGAGGATCAAAGTCATCATCCAGATCATAGGCCAGTGTGGCTTTCGGCATCATTAAGGCTTCATCATCATGAGTTTCATGTAGCCATTCACGCCAGATGGCCAATAACACCGCCAGAATCACGGGGCCAATAAACAGTCCGACCAGACCAAAGCTGGCAAGACCGCCTAAAACTCCGAACATAATCAGCAGAAACGGAATTTGGGTTGCCCCTGAAATAACCAAAGGTCGAATCACGTTGTCGGCAGTACTGACAATACACACCCCCCAAGCCATCACACCAATGGCTTCAATGGTTTGACCTTGGGCAAACAACCAGAGTGCGACAGAGGTATACGCCAAAGGCGGTCCAAAAGGAATGAGTGCCAGCAAGAAGGTGACGATGGTGAGTACCATTGGGTTGGGTACACCCGCCACCATATAGCTCAAACCCGCCAATACCGATTGCGCAACCGCAGTTAAACCGACACCATACACCACCGCACGTGTCGTTTCTGAAATGGTATCGATATAGTGATGTACACGAGGACCAATCACCATTTCTAACGCTTTACTGACCTGGGTTAAAATGGTGTGTCCATCGCGATAAAAGAAGAACAAGGACATCACGGCAAAACACAGCTTAATAATATTTTTACTGACTTCATTCAAGAGTGCTTTGCCGTAATTCAGATGACCTTGAATCCAGTCGGAAATATTCTGAATAATACTGTTCGGATCTTGATTTAAATCTTTTAGGGTACGGGTCACTTCTTTGCCGATCACAGGCAGGTCACGGATAAATTGCGGCACATTGACATGCCCAGAAAAGACCTGTTTTTGCAGTTCGTAATACAGATTACGCCCTTCATGTTGCAAGATGAAAATAGCAAACGTCAGTGGTACGCCAACCACTAAAATGATGATTAAAATCATCAGGGTCGCACTAAGTGTAGAGCGTTGACCACAGGCACGGAAAATAGCTTGATACAACGGCCAAGTCATATAGGCAATAATACTGGCCCACAGCACAGGAACAATAAAATATTTGAGTACATGAAAGCCCAAAAAAATCAGGATAAAAAACAACCCGAATAATAAGACTTTCTGTATGGTCGGCGCGTATTGTTGCACTATTTTCACTGATTCATTTTAAAGGTCAAACTCATCTTAACCGAAAACAGCACACGCGAACATGAGTGCTCGGTAAGTTTCACATAATCTCGAAGCGGGCGAACGCATCTTGAAAAATTAGAACCACTCGCTCGGATCATCAATAATGGCATTCAATACGGGCTGCCATTGATTTTGCAGGGTAATATAGTTTTTCTGCGGCTTATCAAACACCGATAAACCTTGCATCGCCAGCTGACCATAGGCCGTGCGTTCAGAAATCCATGCCACAGGTTGCTGCTCAATTTTAGTGAAAAATTCCTGAATTTCTTTTGAGCCTGAGGTATTGGCTTTGACACGGTTTGCCAGCAGTAAAATCTGTACCTTGCCTTTACGAATACGCTTAATGTCTTGTAAATGTTTCAGGAAACGACGGGTACTGTCGATATCGAAAAAAGATGGCTGCAAGGGGGTGATAATTGCATGTGCTTCACTGATCAGTTGCTCAGCCTGACTATCCGATAATGCCCCAGGTGCATCAATCACCAAATATTCAATATGCTTGGGGCTTTCACCAACGGACTTGTCCTGACGCCAATCCAGACTTTGAATATTGGCCGCAGTTTCAGGACGTTGTTTCAGCCACTGACGGGCAGATTTTTGGTTATCGGCATCGGCAAGCGCCACTTTATAGCCTTTTTGAGCTAAGGCTGCGGCAAGACTAATCGCGGTGATGGTTTTCCCACAACCCCCTTTCTGATTGGCAATTAAAATTGTTTTCATGACCCTAAAGATTTAATTCTGTTCAGTCCTAGCATATCATTCTTTTGTGCCAAGACGAGGGCACAGGACAAAAGTTGTAAAGCAAAATTTACTCGAAATTAGGATGAGTGCATGTCGATTTGGATGGCTATGCTGATTGGGGCATGTATAGGTGTGGTACTGACGACTTTAATTTTAAGTCAAACCCGAAATGGGAAAATTAAAGCCGAATATGAGCGCTATATTGCGGAGCTACAACTGGAACATCAGCAAGCCTTGAGTCAGGCGCAAAAACGCAGTGTGAATACCAGTCGTGCGGTATTAAAGGGCAAGATGGCGGAACAATTTGCGCCGATTTTGCCTGAATTTCAGTATTTACCCAGTGATGCCAAGTTTTTAGGCGATCCTGTCGATTATGTAGTGTTTGATGGTTATACCGATTTGCGCGATGGGCAAGGCAGTGCAGATGATGTCGAAATTGTATTGATTGATATTAAAAGTGGTGGCGCACGTCTGACCAAAGGACAACAGGCGATTGCACAGGCCATACAGCAAGGACGGATTCGTTTTGAAACCATCCGCATTGATTTTGAAGAGACTTGAATCAGCCAGATTCAACTGGTTCATTAAAAGCTCGTGATGGGGTGTTAGGGTTTCTGTGCACGTGCCAATAACATTTGTTGTCCAATTTTCGGAATGCCCTCAGCATAAAAATAATCATATTGATTGAGCTGAAAACCTGCTTTGCTCAAGGCTAGCTCAATATTGCGATTTAAGCGGCAACCATCGGCCAAGCGCTTTTGAATGGGCGTGATCAGGTGTTGTAGCTGGCGAATTTTTTTATTTTCGGTATTTAAAACATGTTCCACTAAGTGAAAGGTGCCATTGGGTTTCAGGACACGTTTGATTTCTTTCAAGACTTGATCCAGCCGTTGCACACTACATAGGGTCCAAGTACTGACCACGTGATCGATGGACTGATCGGCAAGCGGAATATGCTCGGCGCTGGCTTGTAAATGTTGTAGTTCAAGATTGCTTTCAAAAATGCGGCTAGACGCCAATTTAAAAATGTCCTGATTCGGTTCCAGTGCATACAGCTTTTCTACGTTTTGATAAAACGGCAAATTGATGCCTGTGCCAAAGCCAATTTCCAGTACATCCCCTGCGACGGGCAGCAGCAGTTCTCTGCGTTTATTCATCAAACTCGCGGTTTGCATGACCTGATTGAGTAAATGCGGAAAAATCTGTTGTTGATAAAACTGATAAAGCATTGCGCTATACATCCATTTTAAACAGTAGCCAAGCGGGTTTGCCGTGACCAAACTCTTCTATATTGTTACCAATTCTGCAATTTTTAAGCTTGGGTTCAGGCGTATGATTGACACTAGAACAGGTTTAAAAGCATTGCAAGAGGTAGCCATGAACATTCGACTCATTGCACTTTCATTATTGGGTTTGAGTATGTTGAGCACAGGCTCAATGGCATCTTCAATTGAATATAATATTGCCAAAGGTTTGGCACCGATTGCCAAAGAACAATCGATTTCCGTATTACAGCCATTTCGGGGCGATTTCCGAATTTTGGGGTCTAAAACCTATACCGATGATGAACAAGCCAAGTTTTCACCCATCGACTATGCGGTGAGTTGGGGACTGTTTGCAGAACCTGAAATTGCACGGCATATCTCGGTCAATCAGTATGATCGCTTTCTGAACTGGAAAATGGATAAAGTACCTGTGCCGACTGAGCAAGCCATGCAGATGGTCTCGAATATGCACATCATTCCTGCCAATCCGCAGATTGCACAGCAAATTCAAAAAGTAAAACGCGGGGATTTGGTGCGTTTACAGGGTGAACTGGTGGAAATTAAAGACAAAGACTTGGTCTGGCGTTCCTCTTTAACACCGACCGACACGGGCGATGGTGCTTGTGAGTTATTCCGTGTGAATTCGATCATCTGGATTGAAAAAGTTAAAGGATAATAAAAAAACCACGCACTGCTCAGTTTGTACTTTTCATAAAGCGAAAGAACTGAACAGTGCGGGGACAAATTAACCAGCAATTATTTGGCTGTTAATGCTTGCCCTTCAAATTCAATGCCTGCCCAGCCATGTTGCATAAACTGGCGGATATTTTGGTGATCTGTCGCCTCTGGGGTTGCCAACACCGCAGCATAATGTTCTGCAAATAAAGACAAGGTTTGCTCAGGATTCAAATCATTCAATTTTGCAAAAGAAAACACTTTAGCACTGCCTTGGTTTTCAGTTGCTGCATTGCTGTGTTGTCCATTTTTGAATGCAGTTGGGGTATGGGTATAACGTGCTTCGATATACGCCAATACATCTGCAAATTTCGCTTCACCTGATTGTAATTGCGCAAGTAAGTCCTGAGCCATAATGTCCTCAAACACAGTAGAAAATGGGTTCTGACTATAACAAGTTTTATCCAAATTCGGCGCGTTTTTCTCAGTATTGATTCGGTATTTTAGGGCGCAAACGTTGACAATAGGGGATGGGAAGAGGATAACAGGGTTTATTTGCATGAAGATGATCAAGGCATGAATTGGCTGTTAGTGGCTTTGGGTGGTGCAATCGGTGCTGTTTCTCGTTATGGATTGGGCAGTTACTTGATTAAATCCAGTTCGACCTTTCCATGGGCTACTTGGTGCATCAATATTTTGGGTTGCTTTTTGGCAGGCGTGTTCTTTGCCGTGAGTCTGCAATATCCCACTTTACAAAATCAAGCCCGTTTATTGTTGATGGTCGGCATCTTGGGGGGATTCACCACATTTTCCAGTTTCGGACTCGAGACCTTTAATTTATTGCGCGAAGGGCAAGTCATGTGGGCGGTTGGCTATGCGGTTTCCAGTGTGATTCTTGGGGTGATTTTTCTAGCGATTGGCTATTTTATTTTTTCTCAGTTCTTCCAGTTCAAAGCTTAGACATAAAAAAAGAAGTCTAAGTGGAGGATAGGGGCTTAGACTTCTGAATAGTTGTAGTTTAGAACCTCAAACTTAAAGCAAGATTAATTTTTAACGATTACGCTGAAAACGTCCAAAACGTTTATTAAAGCTGGCAACACGACCTTCGTTGCTGGCTTGACGTACTTCACCGGTATAAAAAGGATGTGAGGCACTGGAAATATCTAAAGTGACATAAGGATAGCTTTGACCTTGATATTCGCGTTGCTGCTTGGTTTGCAAGGTACTGCCAATAATAAAATAGGCATCGGCATTGGTGTCATGGAACAGAACTTCACGATATTCAGGATGGATATTTGGACGCATAGGTGGACTCCCTGATAAGGTTTAATTGATATGTTATAATATAACATAAACATGCTAAATTAAAAGGTCGATGTTGCCAGCGACCTTTTAAGCATCAATTTAACCGTGTGGAGAAGGGACCAACTCTTCAAATACATCATTTAAATTGTCATTCACTTTTAAATGAATCAGATTCCAATAATGTCCTGACACAGTACGATTCACCATTAAGGTATCAGGAGATGGCTTAAACACATCCCAATATTTCAGCGAGGATTTCACCAGCTCCATGCCGTCATGATGTGCAGAATTTTCTGCAAAATCATAATGCGTGGTCAGTGGACGCATCAGCACTTCCAGCCATGCTTGATATAGGTTTTCAGGGAACTTGCCTTGTTCAGCAATCGCGTGTAAAGCATCGAGCTGCTGTTCAATTTCGGCAACATTCTGTCGACGCGCTGCCTGAATGAGTTGTTTGAAATGATGCACAATGTCATTGGACAGCACTTTCACACCGCCGTAATCGTAAACAATGACGCTGCCATCTTCACGGAAGGCAAAGTTGCCTGGGTGTGGGTCACAGTGAAAGCGCTTCAGATAAAAAATTTCCTGCCCAATGGCACGCAGTAAACGTCGCCCCAGTTCATTGCGGGTTTGTTGTGACCACGTGCTTGCGGTTTCAATGCTTTCGCCTGTTTCTAGGCTTAGGGTCAGAATATGTCGTGAAGAATAGTCTGGATAGACTTTCGGAATAATGATCTTGCTGTCGAGCTTTTCATGGAACGTGCGTGCAACTTCCAGATTCTGCGCTTCAATCTGATAATTCAGTTCATTATCCAAACTGTGTTGGATTTCTTTAAATAAACGATCTTGTAATTTACGATCAACCTTTAAAACACCCATCAAGCGCAAGGCGAGTCGCACTTGCTTGAGATCGCTTTCGCAGGCTTCATCCACCCCTGGATATTGTACCTTGACCACCACCTGTTCCCCATGCGGCAAAATGGCTTTATGCACCTGACCAATCGAAGCGGCTGCAAAAGGCTGTTCATCAAACTGTTTAAAGATTTGCTCTAAGGGTTTGCCTAGTTCTCTTTCGACTTGCTTTTTAATTTCCGCAAAGGGCATAGCAGGGGCTTGGCGTTGCAGTTTGGCAATGGCACGTGCCACTTCAGGTGGGAAAATATCTTTATATTGTGAGGCAATCTGACCGACTTTCATCACTGCGCCTTTCATTTCCCCCAGCGTGTCGGCAATCTGTACCCCAATGTCCTGAAACAATTTACTGCGTGCGGCATTTTTTTGTTCTTCATCGGCATTAAAGTTTTTAATGGAATTGGACACAGTTTTGGTGGCAATACTTGCCGTCATACTGGCAAGTTTCATAAAGCGACGACCAGATGTATGAGTCGTTTTGGCCATGCAGTGTTCCTCGGAGTGATCTCGGTCAGGGGTGTTTTGATCATAGGCGTTAAATCTGGATTTGCCTATTTTAAATTGTTAAAAATGCGTAGCTGGAGTTAAGCCTTTGGTCGAATTCAGCCTTTGATGTGTTTATCGCAGTATTTTTGTATGGCGTCTTGGAGCATTTTCAAATGGAAAAAAACAAATGAAAGATGAACTACGCTGTGATCTGAATAGCTTAAAGATCAAGATGAGAATTGAAAGGTGCTGAAATGACCCTGAACAAGACGCTCAAGGTCATCATAACAATGGCTTAAACAGTCTGCTTCAGACGATGATTATTCAAATACAAGCGGCTGAGCAATAGCACACAGGCAACGCTGAGTCCGACAATCAAACCGACCCAAACCCCTGCGGCTTGCATGGCGGTAAAGCGGGCCAAATAAATGCCGACAGGAAAAGCCACCACCCAATACGCCAGCATGGTAATCCACATTGGACCTTTGGTGTCTTGCATCCCACGTAAGCAACCCGCAGCACTAACCTGCCAAGCATCCATAAGTTGGTAGGCAATCGCGAACAGCACCAGATACATGGCAATCTGTGTAACAGCATCATCGGAAGTGTAAATGGCAATAATTTCGGCACGCAATAACCACAGCAATAGCATGGTGATTAGGGCAAAACAGGTGCCGGCAGCCAGTCCGACATATTGCACCTTACGCATCGCTGCCCAGTTTTTCTCACCATAATAGGTGCCGACCCGAATGGTCAGGGCAATTGCCAAGGACATTGGAATCATGAACAACTGTGAGGTAATCGAAATCGCAATTTGATGCGCCGCAACGATGGTATCGCCCAAAGGACTGAGGATAATCGCTGCAGTACTGAAAATACTGACTTCAAAGAAAATGGCTAAACCAATCGGTAATCCGAGTTTTAAAATGCGCTTCACCCAATACTGATCAAGTTTTTCCCACAGTGAAAACACCTGTGTAGAACGGTAAGCACTGCTTTTGTAAATATAGCTGGCAAGGGTAAAGAACATCAGCCATTGCAGAATCGCTGTCGCAAAACCACAGCCCGCACTGCCCAGTTCAGGGATAGGACCCAGACCATACATAAACACAAAGTTCAGTGGAATCAGTGCGATTAAAGCTAATAGGCTAATTGCCGTCACAGGGCGTGGATAACCCAATGCTTCGGAATAACCGCGCAGGGCAGCGTACATGGTTACGGCAGGCATACCAAAACCAATGGCATGTAAAAACAGGCTGGCTTTGGGTTGCAGGCTTTCAGGCACGCCAAATAAAGGCAATAAAAATGGCATGAGCTGTAAAATCAGCCCTGCAATCGTCCCTAAAATCAAGGCAACCCATAAGGACTGTCGAGCAATGGTGGCAATTTTTTCAGGGGTACGTGCCCCTTTGGCTTCAGCCACCAAAGGCGTGGTGGCAATCATGATGCCACTAAACAACAGCATGACAGGAATCCACAACCCAACACCCACGGCAATGGCTGCGAGATCAGTCGCAGAAAGATGCCCTGCCATAATGGTATCAATCAAGCCCAAACCTGCTTGGGCAAATTGCGTCACCAAAATCGGCAACATCAAATGGAAAAGTTGTTTTAATTCATAGCGGGTAGATATGACATTCGACACAAAAATTACTCATCTTCATTATGTGCTTGGTCAGAATAAATTCAGCGTTGTAAAGTGAGAAGCACACCAATAAAAATTACGACGCCACCAAGTAAACGCTGCCAATTCACAGGCGTTTTGTCGGTACCAAGTAGACCAAAGTGGTCAAAAATCATCGAGGTCAGGATTTGACCAAAAATCACCAAACCTGAAAACGTGAGAAAACCTAATTTGGGGGCAGTATAGATGCTTATACTGATGGCATAAACCCCCAAGCAGCCACCCAGCCATAAGTACCAAGGAATACTGGAAAATTCCTGTAAAGTTGGTTTGCTGACGGGCTGTAACAGGGTTAACAGTGCCAACACAATGGTACCAATACAAAATGACAATAAGGCGGCTTGTAGCGGAGAATGTAAATGTTCTCTGAGTTGCGAGTTGATTGCGGTTTGAAAGGTCATGGCAATGCCAATACCGAAGGCAAGCGGTAAGAAAAACAGCAATTGGCTCGATATTTTTATCATTTCAACCTATTCATTCTTCTTGTGTTTTTATCAGTCTAATGCAAATACATACAGATTTCATAAGTGTCTTGATGCAGTCATGTTAAAATGTGCAGGATTTTCGCTGTGCTTTAGAGTCTCTTCCTTGACTGATTTACATCCTGCCAATATTCCTTTGTCTTTATATATTCATATGCCGTGGTGTGTGCGTAAGTGTCCGTACTGTGACTTTAACTCGCATGCGGTACCTGATGGCAAACTGTCTTTGGATTTGGAGCAACAATATTTACAGGCATTGGTGGAAGACTTTAAAACTCAAGTTGAATTTGCCCAAGGTCGTAGTATTCATAGTGTCTTTATTGGTGGCGGTACGCCATCGCTGATTTCTGCACAGGGTTATGCTTGGTTATTTAGCCAATTAAAGGCGTTGCTACCCTTTGAAGATGACTGTGAAATTACGCTGGAAGCCAACCCCGGTACGGTAGAACATGATCCCTTTGCTGATTATTTGGCAACAGGTATTAATCGCTTATCGATTGGCGTGCAAAGTTTTGATACCGAGCATTTAAAGAAACTTGGGCGTATTCATAGCAATAACGATGCGATTTCAGCGATCGGTTTGGCACGTGATGCTGGCTTTCAACGGATTAATGTCGATTTAATGCATGGCTTGCCTGAGCAAACTTTAGAACAAGCCTTACTGGATTTAAAACTGGCGGTGGAAAGTGGTGCGACCCATATTTCATGGTATCAACTGACCATTGAGCCCAATACCGTGTTCTTTAGAACTCAACCAATTTTACCTGTGGATACCGTGCTGGAAGAAATTCAGGCACAGGGTGAAGCCTATTTAAAAGCACAGGGTTTTATCAACTATGAAGTCTCAGCTTGGCGTAAAGAATTACCTTCGGCACACAATTTAAATTATTGGCAATTTGGTGATTATTTGGCGATTGGGTCGGGGGCTCATGCCAAAGTTACGATGCCAGAAGGTGTTTACCGTTTCCAGAAGACTCGTTTACCGAAAGATTATTTAGCCAGAGTCCCTGCGGAGCATGTGCAATTTAAACGGGTTGATGCAGATGAATTACCGTTTGAATTTATGATGAATGCCTTGCGTTTAAATGACGGTGTAGCGGCAGAGAACTATGCACGGCGTACAGGTTTAAATTTAGAGGGGTTGTCTGAAACCTTGGCTTCGTTGCGCAGCCGAAAATTGATGTTAGAAGATGAAACTCGTTTGGCTTGTACCGAGCAGGGGCATGTTTTTTTAAATTCAGTACTGGAAGAGTTTCTTTAATTGTGTAGTTTTTCTTATTAAATGTCTGGCTAAATTTGATGGTAATTTACCATCAGATGGGATGTATATGATGATTTAAATCTTGTAATTAATTTTATATATAATTAATTATTTTGGTTTTATTCTTCCTAGTATGCTATCTAATTAACTTTAATATTAAAATGAAATAATGGTTAATTTTTATTGTGTTTTTCCATATTTAATTTATTTTATTGAGTGATATTAATATATAAAAACTACTGCTATTTACTTTATTATATTTACCGCGAATCTCGGATAAGCAATTGACTTGAAAAATAAGAGGACTAGAGCCATCAGTTGAGCTACCACACAAAACTCACAGCCCTAGTCCTTATGTTCGATAGTACCCAATTATTCTTTCTAGTTGATGATTTCTTTCTAAAATTTGAAGCAATTTATTGGAAATTCCTCAAACAAACTCGTCACTCAGTAAGAATTTGACCTGCCCAACTCACTCTCTCAGAAATCATTTTTATTGCCATTTGGTATAAATTTTCTCACTTCAATAAGTTCAAAGCATTCTTTGCCGCACTGAAACATAACTATTCCCATTTATTAAAATGCCTAATTTGTTACCAACATACGATTTATCAGATCAATACACATCAACTTACTTTACATGCCTTGCATTATGCATTGATGAAAGAACACACAAGCAATTGCCTATGGATTGACTCAACAATATTACCTGTCTGTAGAAATCAGCGGATTCAAAGACATAAATCAATGATCTCTAGTGCAGCGCGCGGTAAGAGCGCAAAGGGTTGGTTTTTTGGTTGTAAGTCACATTTAATCATGAATCAAAGAGGAAACATTGTGAGTACAGCCTTATCGAATGGGCATACAGCGGATATCAAAATGGTTGAGCATTTAGTTGAAGGCTTAGTAGCAAAGCTTTATGCAGATAGTGGCTATATCCGTTACGAGTTAAAAAGCAGATTAAAAGATCAAGGTATTGATTTGATTACCTATCATCGAAAGAATATGCAAACTATTCAACTCCTTGCATCAGATGAATATCACTTGAAACAGTGCAATAAAATAGAAACGTTGTTCAGTTTATTGAAAGGTCAATACAATTTAGTGACGAGTAAAGCACGTAGTATTCATGGATTTCTAAGTGGGATTTACGCATCATTATGCGCATATCAATTAACCCATCGGAATAAGCCAAAAAATAAAATTATGGAATTATTGGCTTAAATAGGATTGAGGTTATATTTAATTATTTTATAATTTTCATTGTGCTTTTATTTAAATTTATGAATTTAAATGTAAATATTTCTGTGTATTATATTTTTATTATGTATTTTAACTTTTATTTAATAATTTTTTACAATTTAAATGATATCACTAGTTTTTGCTAATAAATATTAAAACAACAATATATTAATCATATTGCTTAAAAACATAATGTTAATTTATATTTTGATTGGGTTTTGGCTCTACAACTGTGATTTAATTATTTCAGATTATATAAATGGCGAGATTAGACACGCTAAATAAGAAATCGAAAGTAGGTCTAAATGGATGGTCACAGTCATGAAAATAGTAGCGATAAGAATAGGATTGTGTTGTTTATTTTTTTTACATAATTCCTATGCGGCAGACGAATGGAGTCAGCGCTGGGAGCCCTCGAGAACACGTTCAGCAGAACATTTAGCTCAAGCAAATTTAATTGAATTGAAAGAAGCCGATTATTACGATGGTGTTGGGAAAACTACAATTTATAGTAACTCCACATCGACAAGTTCAATCGGTACAGTCAACTCATCGACTAGCAATGTCAACCTTACGGGTTCAGACAATAATGTCGGTATTTCTGCTGATGCGCAGAATGAGTCAGAGGTTAATTCAACAACTAATAAAGCCAATCAAGCATGTCCTAATTTAGGTACCCTTACGGGAGCCACACTATGTTGAATTTTCAAATTAAAAGAACAATCTTTTCTGTAAGTGTTGTACTTGTCATGAGTCAAGTTTTGACAGCTTGTACGGGACTTGCTCTTTCTAACAAAAAACCAGTCACCTTGGTACAAGGTCCCCCTATTACCGATATTTTTACGCCTTTTGATATGGCATTGTCCTGTTTAAAAGGGCGTTTGCGGAATGATGTGAGTTTCTCTGTCGGTGCGATTTTAGATCAGACTGGTAAAGATATGGTTACGGATGGTGGTACAGGAAAAATGGTCACCCAAGGTGCAGGGGATATGGTGCAGTCTGCCCTGTTCCAAGCAGGTGTGAGCCTACTCAACCGACGTGATCCACGTATTATTGAAAGTGAAGCGAAGTGGGGTATTCGTGATCCGAAAAATATTCAGGCTTCAGATTATTATGTCACGGGCAGTATCAATAGCTTGGATTTTATTCCAGGTGGTGGTTTGGATATGCAAATTGCGGGTGTCGGACCTACATATAGTCAAACCCGCATCATGGTTGGTCTAGATTTATCTTTAACTGATACTAAGACGAGTCGAGTAGTTGCGAATGTAGCTTTGCAAAAGCAAATTGTTGCACAAGATTATGGTCTTAATGCTGGCCGATTTGTCGGGCACACGTTACTTAATATTCAAATCGGTAAGGGCGAACGCGAAGCAACCAACTTTGCTTTACGCCAAATGTTGAATCTAGCGACTTTTGAATTATTGAGTCAGGTCATTCCACCCAATGCATTCGAAAGTTGCCGTGCAGTTATTCCGCCAGAGTTTGGACAGCTTAACTTAACACGCAGTGCGGTTGCATTGCATAAGTATCAAACCAGTCAGCAACAGAATACTCAAGCGTTGAAAACGACTACTCAGGCAGCTGCAGTTCAAAAAACTGCCGTCGTCACTGACCCAAATAAGTCAGCTAATGTTACCAATAAAAGTACAACAGTGACTGATAAAAATAAATCAGTAGATATGCCAAGTAAAGAGACTCAGCCTCCCAAGCAAAAAGAATCAGATTTAATTCAGGATCCTGATGCCGAGCCTGAAATGAGTAAACAAGATTTAATTAAATATATTAGCCAAAATCCGCCTGTACCTGCAAAGCAGGTGAAGGCAGATAATCAACAAGAAGATGAGAAACCCCAACAACTTTGGAGTGCAAACCCAGCTGTTGTTGAAAACTATTGGTCTTCTACCCAACGAGATTAAAAAATATTTAATGAGCTCGCTCTCACTGCAAAAAAGAAGTACTTAGCGAGGAGTATTTCAGGATAAACAAGGAAATAATCATGAAAACACAAATTAAAACAATCGTCTTGTCGGTATCAATGGCTTGTCTATCTAGTATGGCTATGGCTGACACGCAAATTGTGGTTGATACTGATTTAACCAACACTCTAGCAACAATCGCGAAACAAGGTCTCGATGGTTCCGCATTGAACCTTGCAATCAATACGGGCAAAGTGGATGCAAGTGTGACTACAACGGGTGAAGGTTTTGATCTCAGCACAAATCATCATCATGGCTTTCAAGTAGATGCTCAGTCTATGAATAAATTGCAAGGTGATATTAAAACGATGGCACTCGGTGCATCTAATAACGGGACCATTAATCTTCAACAAGGCAGTACAACTGCCAGCCAATCAACAACATTAGATGGCAGCTTTAAAGCTGGTGTAGCAGGTTATGTAAACCATACTGATTCAGAGACTACGGCACTTTCTGACCAAACTGCAGGAGGAGGCCAAGCTTCAGCTGGACAGTCATCTTCATCTTATGAAGAAGTTGACGGTGGGCACCACCATGGTAGTAGTGTCTCTGATGAGAGCTCTAGTAGCAATGGTAGTATCAGTGGTTGGTACTATAATGCGAATAATTATTACAATACCGCAAGTGAAGCTTTTACAGCAGCACTCGCAGCTGGTGTTGAGGCAGAAATTAGTACAAGTAGTGCCTCATCAGTGGCAAGTACAGCCAGTAACTATGCAGCGGCTAACGTTGCCTTTAACTCAGGGGATATTAATGCCTCTGTAAATACCACAGGATTTACCAACACATTGGGTAATATAGAAACTACAGCGGTTGGTGCAGTGAATACAGGTGCAATTACAGTCACTGTAAAATAATCCCATTCAATAACGTAGTGCAGAATCTAACTATCGATAAGATGGTTAGATTCTTTTTATTGATAAATAAAAAGACGTGTATAACAGATGACAATGCATGAGTTGAATTGGGTAAACATAAGATATTTAGAAGCAACTGTTATGATGAGAATTTCTTTATAACCCAATAAATCTTCAAACTAAGAACTAGAAATGATCAAACATGATTTAAATAAATTTCCTAAAGCTTGTGGGTACATTTTTATAAAGACTGTATGAAATTGATGGAAAGGGATGACACCGTTAAAGCAATAGAAACACCCCACATGCCTTATCACCATCCCAGAATGGTGTTGGCCGATTTTGAGCGGGCTTCAGCAACGTTAAAAGCCCTGATGAAGCATCATTCTCAAGGGTTCTCTTTTCTAAAGATCACAACCCCTATTGCCATTGTTCAAATTATGGAACCCATACCACATGGTCTGGCAAGCATTGAAATACGTGCATTTACAGAATTGTTTTTGGGTGCAGGGGTGCGTGAAGTCAAACTCTATGACCAACACGGGAATGAGATTGAAATGAATGGTCGCTGATGTTTATGTATTTTTGATGAGATTGAAGTCTAATAACTAATACTCAGTCTGCTTTAAACCATATTTAAAAGCGGAATTGAAAATTAAACTGAATTTCTAAAGTACATATTGAAAACTGAAAAAAAGACCGCCTCAGCGGTCTTTTTAACTTTAACTATCAATTAGTAATCAAAACTAAAATGTTCAGCCGCCAAAGAAGTCATGGTGCGTGAAGGATTCACCATCGCTTCGGCATGACCTTGGGTACGCGGTAATAAACGCTCAAAGTAGAAGTCTGCCACTTTAATTTTGGCTTTATAGAATTCAGCCGTTTCTTGACCTTCACCTGCCGCAAGTTTGGCAGATGCCACCGCAGCCTGTTGTGCCCAGAAGTACGCCATCATGACATAACCTGAGAACATCAAGAAGTCTACCGAAGCACTGGAGACAATGTCGCGATCCTTACGTGCAGCCAACATAATGCGGACGGTTAATGCATTCCATTGTGCGCAAAGCTTGGTTAAGTCCCATGCAAAACGGCGCATGTATTTATTACGTGCATGCACACCACAGAATTTCAAAATTTCAGCCGTGTAATCACGAATCACTTTACCTTTAGAGGTTAGTAAAACTTTACGACCAATTAAATCCAGCGCCTGTACACCAGTCGTGCCTTCGTACAGTGTTGAAATACGAGAGTCACGAACAATCTGTTCCATGCCCCATTCCTTAATGTATCCATGACCACCGTAGACTTGCATGCCGTGGTTGGCCGCTTCATAGCCTAGTTCGGTCAGGAAGCCTTTTAAAATAGGGGTGTAGAAACCTAAGTGATCATCATGTTCTTCAAAGGCTGCGGTATCTCCACGGGTTAAGGCATCCGCCATTTTATCGGCAATTTGTGCCGCATGATAAATCATGGCACGACCACCTTCCGCAATGGCTTTTTGCGTAAGCAACATGCGACGTACATCGGCATGGTGAATAATCGCATCTGCGACTTTCTCGGGGTCTTTTTTACCAGAAAGCGCACGCATGGACATACGCTCTTTGGCATAAGGCAATGCACCTTGGAAAGACAGCTCTGCATGGGCAATGCCTTGAATTGCAGTACCAATCCGTGCGGTATTCATAAAGGTAAACATGGCATGTAAACCTTTGTTGGGTTCACCAATCAAATAACCCACAGCGTTGTCAAAGTTCAATACAGAGGTCGCAGAGGCACGAATCCCCATTTTGTGCTCGATTGAACCACAGCTCACAGGGTTGCGTTCACCCAAGCTGCCATCTTCATTGACCAAGAATTTTGGCACAATAAACAGGGAAATACCTTTGGTACCCGCAGGTGCATCGGGTAAGCGTGCCAATACAATATGCACAATGTTTTCAGTCAGGTCATGTTCACCTGCTGAAATAAAGATTTTGGTGCCTGAAATATGATAAGTGCCATCAGCAGTGGGTTCAGCTTTGGTTTTGACTTGACCCAAGTCGGTACCACATTGTGGTTCGGTCAAACACATTGTCCCAGACCACGTTCCTGCGACCAAGTTCGGCATATACAGATTTTTTTGCTCATCACTACCAAACTGTAAAATGGTATTCATACAGCCAATACTTAAGCCAGGGTACATCTGGAATGACCAGTTTGCCGTGCCCATCATTTCCGATTTAATCAGGTTTAGCGATTGTGGTAAGTTTTGTCCGCCAAACTCTTCAGGGAAAGAAAGACCTTGCCAGCCGCCTTGAACAAACTGGTCATACGCTTCTTTAAAGCCTTTTGGTGTTTTCACTTCACCATTGTCAAAATGGCAACCTTCTTCATCGCCAGATTGGTTTAACGGAGAAAGTACGTTTTCACAGAAATCCGCTGCACCTTCTAGAATCATGTCTACAGTGTCAGCATCGGCGAGTTCGCCATTGGATAAAGTTTTATAATGTGCAGGGTAATCAAACACTTCATTCATTAAAAAACGAATGTCGTGTAGTGGGGCTTTATATGCTGGCATGATATTAATCCTAATTTAAAAATAGTTTTGGATTATCCGAATCGATAATTTGATTATTCACATTAGTTATAAAAATACATTGATAGTGTAGCCCAATAAAAATGTCAGAAAGGCTAATTGACGTAAAAAATGTTATCAAAATATTGTATTTTTTTGCTACAGTAACCGCGGTCTTTTGATCGTTTAATCAATTTTCTTGATGTCTTAAAGTATAAATAAATAAGGGGTTTAAAAAAACCTATGCGTTTAAAATATTTAAGTTGCTGTCTTTTAAGTTTGAGCATGATCGGTTGCTCCCAGCATGTCATAAAATCCAATCCGAATGCATCTTCTGAGCAGCTGACCCTAGAACAGCAAGCGGTCAAAGGTGTGAATGCCATGTACGAATACCCAAGCTATGATTATCGCGGCAGCATGGGCTTTCAGTTTGATACCAGTACAGGCAAAGTTTCAGGTGCCAAAGAAACAGCCAATGCAGCACAGGCTTTAGACCCTGCAATTCAAAAGCAGCTAGACCAATATTTGAAACAGCAACACCTGTCTCTCAGCAAGCAAGAAAAACAAGCCTTATATGCGGCCATGCTTGAACAGCAAAATCCATATGCGCGTTATGGTAAAGGTTCGGATTCTTCGGCAGCACGTGTCGCTGCGGGAATCACGAATTTCATGAATGATTTGCAAATCAATTACGATGGTTCGGTGCATTATCGCGACAAATTGGCATCTTTGAATTTAGTCGCGAAGTATCAAAAACCGACCTTATTGGTTGAAGCCAAAGTGCCAATGGTGATGGATTTTCAAAACTATAAATTCTATGCCAACTATTTTGCCTTAATGCCGTACTTGGTAAATAAAGATAGTCAGGCGTCTTATGCCTATCTAGATTTCTCTAAATACAAGAAGGAATTCCAGCGTGTCAGTCTGCCAAAGCTGATCGATTATTTAAAGCAAGTTAATGCTTTGCCTTATATGCTCGCGGATGCGCAGCAGTTACAGCGTGTGAATGTAAGCGCGCAAGAAAAACAGCAGGGCATCAGCAACAAAATTCGCTATCAAGGCGATTTGGGCAGTTTAATCCTGCAAATGAGTGCCTTTGAACAGGTCAACAAGCCATATTTCAATCAACAGGTTTTGGGCTTGGTTGAGTCTGCTTCGGGAAGTGAGGATGCTGCAGCAACTTCAATGGCTGAGGCAGAAAAAGCAGTAGCCGCAGTTGAAGAGGCGGGTGGCTCGATTAGTGCACAAGCTTATGCTTCTTCCGATCGCGTCAGCACTTTAATTAATGAACGTTTGGATGAGCTGCTCTATGTAGGACAAGATGCAGCAGATGAGGTGGTTGAGGCCGAAGAAGCAAGTTGTGGAGGTGATCAGACCACCTGCGATATGGCTGAATCTGCGTATACCGATGCAGAGGATGCTGTCGAAACCGATGTAGATGCCCGTGCAGTCAATGCGGATGCAGAAGAAACCAGTGTGTTGTCTGAACAGGCTTGCGAGGCACTCTTGACGAGTAAAAAACATTTGGCGATAGGTGATGTGACGTATTGTCAGGATATGTATGGCATCAAGTTACTACAAGCTGAACAAGGCAGTGCCCCAGTCTCGACTTCAGCGTCCAGCTTAGAGAAAAAACTGGTTGCCATGCAAACGGTGCAACATATTTTTGAACCTTATGTCAGTGAGCAATTAACCGATGTGCAAGCCTTTAAAGCGCTGTGGCTAAAGCATCAAGCAGAAATTCAGGCTGCTGTTGCAGACAGTGGACAAACGATGCCAATCCGCATTGAAGTGGCATTAGATGCACAAGGTCGCGCAGTGGATTTGGATTATCAATTAGAATTTAAGGATGACACCATCGGCAAAATGGGGGTGCATGTTGATATGCAAGTCTCAAATTATGGGCGTGCCACACCAATTGATAAAAAAGCTTTACGCGAAGCCAAGTCAATTGAAGAAGTCACCAAAGGCTCCATGCTGGAAAATGTGATTAGTGGCTTTGCCAAGTCCTTGGGTGTGTCTGAGGAGGTTGCAGCGGGAGCACAGGCAGAACCTTTGAGTTTTGATGAACAATTGTCTGATTTAGCCGTGAAGACGTATGCCAAGACGGGTTCTTATGTCAAAACCTATCAGGCAGTCTTTGTGTTGATGCTCTCAGCCAATCGATCTGAAGTGGTCAAACACTATAGCAATACGGAACTGAATGAAATTGCAGAAGTCTATGCCTATCGCTTTAATGATCGTTTAGATGAACCTCAAGGCAAAGCTTTAACACGTTTGAATGCTCTGAAAGAAAAGCACAAATTGCTGGAACCCGATCAGTTTGATGAGCTGGGTTATAGTGCTGCGCGTATTGTGCAAGAAGCTTCAGAAGGTGCCAAAGAACGTCAGGCGTGGGATAAACGGATTCAGCAATACAAAACTCCACAAGCCATCTTTGCCAATTATTATGCTGAGTTATTCAAAGACGATTATGAGCTGAATGCTGAGCAGGCGAAAGCTTTAACTGGGGCAGCGGCTGTGTTGGGTCAGGCATTTGCAGATGATCGAAAGCATAAGCTTTCAGAACAGTCGATAGCCAAGCTCAACAAAGAACACAATGGTTTGTTTGATTTTGATTTGTATGAACAAGCTTATGTGGATGTAGCGACCCATTTGAAATAAGACGTTTTACAGAAAAAGCCAGCCGATTGAGGCTGGCTTTTTTATGGCTAAAAGGCGTTGACATCTTTGATGTGGAAATTAAATGAAATCCTTTAATTCAGGTTTTACCCCGTTCCAAATTGAAAAAGCTTCAATCGCCTGACCAACCAGCATGCCGAAGCCTTCTGAGGTCGGTACACCCCGTGCTTTGGCTTGATCGAGGAAAGTCGATGGCTTGCCATAGGCCATTTCATAGGCATATTGGAACGTCAGTTGTTCTGGAAGAATCAAGGCTTCACCACTGAGGCTGGCAGACGTGGCATTAATCACCAGATCATAGTCACCCGCCAAATCGGTTAGGGCAGTGGCACTCAGTTCTGCTGCGTGGACATGTGGTTGTAAATCTGCAACCAATTGTTCTGCACGCGATAAGGTGCGATTGGCAATGACGATTTTTTTTGCGCCCGCCTGTACCAGTGGATAGATCACGCCACGTGTTGCACCGCCTGCACCTAAAATCAAAATACGGCTTTGTGCGAGTGACCAGCCCAAGGCTTGAATGGCATCCACCAGACCTTGCCCATCAGTATTGTCGCCATACAGTTTGCCATCCTGCATCCACAGGGTATTGACTGCTTTTGCCATTTTGGCGCGTTCGGTCAGCACCTGACATTGTGCGAAGGCTTGTTCTTTAAATGGAACCGTAACATTCATCCCGCAACCACCATGCGCAAAAAACTCCTGCACACTGGCTTCAAAGCCATCCAAGGGCGCCAAGCGTTTGCTGTAATGTAAATCAATGCCTGTTTTTGCCGCGAAGGCATGATGTAGTTCTGGGGAACGAGACTGTTCAATCGGGTTGCCGATGACAGCGAATTGTTTGCGCATCGCACAAAATCCATGTGAGAAATGCTGTTCAATATACGGTAAATTGCACCAAGGCTAAAGCATTCCCCCATTTTTTCTGCGGGAGAGATCCAGTGCTTATGGGTTACAAATATCGTGAATGGTCTCCAAGATGAGTTTTGCCGTGGTCAGGGTTAAGCCAATACCTGCAAGGACAGCAATACTGATTGAGGCATTATCATTGAATGCACTTTCGGAAAAAATCGTAGTACTGATCGAGCTTAGAAAGACAATGGCAAAGCAGAAAAGAACCATGATGGTTGAACTTACTCTTTTTGCGAACATGTTAGATACCTCAGATAACAGTACAGAACGATACTGGATTTTAATGTCACTCAAATGAATATACTAAAAATAAACGCATTGAGCTTAGGTATTTTTAAACCGCAATGAACACGAATGCTATTTGAAAGCTGTGACCGTATTTTTGATTTATGCAAAGAATAGACATTTTTTGTAGAGGGCATTTTACGGGGAGTTTGTAGGGAAATATACAGAATCTGAGCAAAAAGTCGCCCTAATTTGTTCAAAAAGGGCGTAACTAAGGTTTTAAAATTGTAAGGCTGAGCGTCTATTTGAGTAGCTTGAGCCAATCCTGTGGTTTTAAATAATAATCAGTCAGGCGTTTTTCAGGACTATTTTGTTCCCATTCGGGACGATAGGACCATGCGGCAAGCGGTGGCATACTCACTAAAATGGATTCAATCCGTCCGCCTGTTTGTAAGCCAAACAATGTGCCACGGTCATAGACCAGATTGTATTCCACATAACGACCCCGACGGTACAGCTGGAATTCGCGTTGTGCTTCGGTATAAGGTTTGTCTTGATTTCTTTGGAAAATCGGTAAGATCGCGTCTAAATAACCATTACCGACCGCTTGAATATAGTTAAAACAGGTTTCAAAATCCCATTGATTCAGGTCGTCAAAAAATAAGCCACCCACACCGCGTTGTTCATCGCGATGTTTTAAATAGAAGTAGTCATCGCACCATTGCTTATGCTGTGCATAGATGTCATCACCAAATGGCGCACACAGTTCACAGGCTTTTTGGTGCCAAGCCAAGACATCTTCATCATTCGGATAAAATGGGGTTAAATCGAAACCACCACCAAACCACCAGATTGGGTCTTGTCCTTCAGGCTCTGCGACAAAGAGACGCACATTGGCATGTGAGGTCGGTACATTGGGGTTTTTCGGATGAATCACCAAAGATACGCCCATGGCTTGTGCCTTAGCGCCTGCAATGGTGGGGTGGCGCTCGGTCGCAGAAGCAGGCAGCTTGGAAATGTTGATGTGCGAGAACATCACTCCACCTTTTTCAATCACTGTCCCATTTTGCAAGACCCGTGAACGTCCACCACCACCTTCAGGACGATGCCAGTCATCAATCTCAAATTCAGCCGTTCCACCACCAGCACGTTCTTGTTGTTCTAGGCTGGCACAAATACGGGCTTGCAGGTCGAGGAGAAAATCACGAACACGTTGAATATCAGTGGACGTTGGATGTTGCATCTCAAGCCTCTAAAGTAAAATAAAAGTTGCCTTAACATGTAACATAAAATCATAAAAAACTTAAGGATTTTTTCTTTAACAGAGAGGTCGTTTGATTTGATTCAGATGAACTATCTTGCTGATCTGGCAACCGTTATTCCGACTAAAAGGCTAGGTTGAATTCTTGATTTAAGCTCCGCACAATAGGGGCTGAAAGCCTGTATTTACAAGCAAAGATTTAAATGGGGCACCCATGACTCAAGCCAATTCACTGATTCAAAAGTACAATGTTGCTGGTCCACGCTATACCAGTTATCCGACTGTACCCTATTGGGAAGAGCAAGATTTTAGTCTGGCGCTTTGGAAACAGAGCTTAAAACGGGCTTTTGATGAATCCAATGCCAGCGAAGGCATTAGTCTGTATATTCATCTGCCTTTTTGTGAAAGCCTGTGTACCTTCTGTGGGTGTCATAAAAAAGTCACCAAAAAGCATGAGATGGAACAGCCCTATATTCAGGCGGTGTTAAAAGAATGGGACCTGTACTGTCAGCTTATAGTCGATCAGCCGATTATTAAAGAAATTCATTTAGGCGGCGGTACGCCGACCTTCTTTTCGGTTGAACATTTAACCCAGTTGATTCAGGGAATTTTGGCAAAGGCTAAAATTGCAGATGAATATGAGTTTAGTTTTGAAGGACATCCGAACAATACCACGCGCGAACATCTGCAAGCCCTGTATGATTTGGGTTTTCGCCGTGTCAGTTATGGGGTGCAGGATTATAACGAAAAAGTACAAAAAGCCATTCATCGCATTCAACCCTTTGCGCATGTGCAACAAGTGACGGATTGGGCAAGAGAGATTGGTTATACCTCCATTTCGCATGATTTGGTCTTTGGTTTACCGTTTCAGGATTTAGCTGATGTATTACATACCATTGATCAAACCAACAGTTTAAAGCCCGACCGTCTGGCGTTTTACAGTTATGCGCATGTACCGTGGATTAAGGGCAATGGGCAGCGTGGCTTTAAAGATCAGGATGTGCCAAAAGACGCATTGAAACGTCAGCTCTATGAAGAAGGCAAGAAAAAACTGTTGGCGCAGGGGTATCACGAAATTGGCATGGATCATTTTGCCTTGACTCATGACAAGATGTATCAAGCTTTTCAGCAGGAAAATTTGCACCGTAATTTTATGGGTTATACCTCATCAAAAACCCAAGTCATGATTGGTTTGGGACTGTCCGCAATTAGTGACAGTTGGTACAGTTTTGCGCAAAATGAAAAGACCTTAGAAGATTATTATGCACGTTTGGAGCAGAATGAAATTCCTGTGTATCGCGGGCATGTACTCACCACAGAAGACTTGGTAATCCGACAGCACATTCTGAATTTGATGTGTACTTTCACTACGTCATGGCAAGATCAAGCATTGGTATTTCCTGAACTGCCGCAGGTGTT
This sequence comes from Acinetobacter kanungonis, assembly GCF_009939195.1. Classification (GTDB taxonomy): domain Bacteria; phylum Pseudomonadota; class Gammaproteobacteria; order Pseudomonadales; family Moraxellaceae; genus Acinetobacter; species Acinetobacter kanungonis. Next base: position 333,319 of record NZ_JAACKC010000002.1, read on the forward strand.
ACAGCAACTGCAAGAAATGCAAAAAGACGGCTTGTTAAGCATAGCATCAGATCGCATTCAGATTACTGAACAGGGCAAACCTTTCGTGCGTAATATCTGTATGGCGTTTGATTTACGCCTCAGTCGCAAGATGCCGAACAATCGTATTTTCTCAATGACGATTTAACATCGTCAGAAAACAGGCAAAAGGATGACTTAGAAGTCATCCTTTTTGTACATGTGCGCCATACGCTCATGTTTGGTTTTTAAATAATCTTCATTGAAAGGATTTAAGCCGACAGTAAGCGGGACACGGTCAATCACATTAATGCCAAGATCGGTTAAGGCTTTAATTTTTAATGGATTGTTGGTGACTAAACGGACTTCTTTAACATTTAAATGATCCAGCATAATGCTGCACATGTCATAACGACGCGCATCGGCAGGTAAATTCAGCATTAAATTAGCATCAACGGTGTCATGTCCTTGATCTTGCAGGGCATAGGCACGAATTTTATTGGTCAGTCCAATCCCGCGACCTTCCTGACGCAAGTACAAAATCACGCCTTGCCCGACTTCATTAATCAGTTTTTGTGTGGCTTGCAATTGTGGACCGCAATCGCATTTCAATGATGCGAACGCATCACCAGTCAAGCATTCCGAGTGAATGCGAACCAATACTGGACCCGTTGGCGGTGTATCGAGTCCTTTAGAGAGCGCCACATGTTCTTCACCTGTTTTAGGATCTTGGAAGACCGTAATTTTAAATTCACCAAAAGCAGTGGGAAGGCGAGAAGTTGCGACAAATTCTATAGGCACTGTTTAACCCGTATATAGTGTATAAATTGACTAAAGTATAGCGTAATGCTTGGACATTAGTAGAAGAGTGATGCTGAAAATGTGCTCAAGATTTTCTTTTTTGTAGAAAGCGAACGATAATAGTTGATAAAACGTTATATTATTCAGGATAATCTACGCACCAAAAAACGCCAATTGAGTTTTGTACTCAAGAATGCATCGCCAGAAATGTGGCTGATTGAAAGTGATATCATTCGAGATGATCGAATAACCCATTTACCTAGCTTAGGATTTGCCAGGCTTTAGAAGGCTTTGCCACATATGTTGTATACAGAAATTCCAACTCAACGCCCTGTAACACCGTTGCTGGATACGATCGATCATCCACAACAACTGCGTTTGCTCGCGCGTGATCAACTACCACAAGTGGCGGATGAGTTACGTCAATTTATTTTGTATGCAGCTGGGCAAAGCGGCGGACATTTTGGTGCCAACCTTGGCGTCATTGAGCTTACAGTGGCGCTGCATTACTGTTTTAATACCCCAGATGACCGCTTGATCTGGGATGTGGGGCATCAGGCTTATCCACATAAAGCCTTAACGGGTCGTCGTGAACAGTTGACCACCATTCGTTCTAAAGATGGTTTGGCGGCATTCCCTGCGCGAGAAGAATCGATTTTTGATACCTTTGGGGTAGGGCATTCTTCGACTGCAATTTCAGCAGGCTTGGGGATGGCGCTGGCGCGTCGTTACCAACAGAACCCTTGCGAAGTGGTTGCGATCGTAGGTGATGGTGCCATGACTGCGGGGATGGCCTTTGAAGCTATGAATGACGCAGTGGCACACAATGCTGATCTTATGGTGGTATTGAATGACAATGATATGTCGATTTCATGCAGTACGGGTGGTTTCGCCAAGCATTTGGCTGCGATTTGGGAAAGCGGTCAATCGGTGCATATCTCGGAGCAAGGCGAGGCTTACGTCCAGCCACATCCAAAATGGTCGTACAACTCGCGTTTGCATCAATCGGCAACAGAAGCTGCAGATAATTTATTTAAAGCCATTGGTTTTGACTATTTCGGACCTTTTGATGGCCACAATGTCAAAGAATTGGCGCAGGTGTTTGAAGCACTGAAAAAGCGTAGCGGCCCACGCCTAATTCATGTCTATACAAAAAAGGGCAAAGGTTTTGAGCCTGCCGAAGCCAATCAAATTAAATACCACGCCATTAGCAAAATAAATGCAAAAGCTACACCACAAACAGCACCGAAATATTCGGATGTTTTTGGTCAGTGGTTATGTGATGAAGCGGCACAAGATGCACGCTTATTGGCCATTACCCCTGCCATGTGTGAAGGCTCAGGCATGGTTAAGTTTGCGCAACAATATCCAGCGCGTTTCTTTGATGTCGCGATTGCAGAACAGCATGCAGTGACTTTGGCTGCGGGTATGGCATGTGAAGGCTTAAAACCTGTGGTTGCCATTTATTCGACCTTCTTGCAGCGTGGCTATGACCAACTGATTCATGACGTGGCATTACAAAATCTGGATGTCACTTTTGGCATTGACCGTGCAGGTTTGGTCGGTGAAGACGGACCAACGCATGCGGGTGCCTATGACTACGCCTTTATGCGTACTGTACCGAATATGGTGATCATGGCGCCAAAAGACGAAAATGAATGTCGTCAAATGTTGCATACCGCCTATTTATACCCAGGACCCGCGGCTGTACGTTACCCGCGTGGCAATGGTTTAGGTGTGGATATTCAGCAGCAGATGACCGAGCTAGAAATTGGTCGTGCTGAAATCGTCTTGCAGTTGAACGAAACAGCAGATGAGCAGATCAGTATTCTGGCCTTTGGTAGTCGAGTGGTGGCATCGGTCGAGGCGGCACATACACTGGCACAGCAACTTGAGGTTGGCGTGCGTGTGGTAAATATGCGCTTTGTGAAACCTTTAGATGAACAGATGTTGTCACGCTTAGCCGATCAAACCCAGTTGTTTGTTACGGTGGAAGAGCATGCGGTAATGGCAGGTGCGGGCAGTGCAGTGAATGAATATTTAGCACAGGCACAAATTGTCAAACCGATGCTGAATTTAGGCTTGGCCGATACCTTTATGCATCAGGCGACACACAGTCAAATGTTGCAGCAGGCAGGTCTCGATGCACAAGGTATTGTTAAATCAGTAGAATCTGTGTGGTCAAAGCTTGTACAAAGCATAAGCTGATCAACAGCTAAATTTTCGAAACATTTTTTCCCTAAAAGCGCTTATATTTGATAAGATATAAGGGCTTTTATGCATTATTCTTTAATCAATCTCTTCAAATTTGTAGTGGGTGTTCAATGGAACCTATGGTGGTGATGGCTGCGCGTGCGGCTCAAACAGTCGGTCTAGAGCTTTTAAAAGCGCATCAAAATCGTCATAAACTTGATCTACAAGTCGAAGAAAAAGGAATTGATGGTCCAGTAACGCGTGTTGACCGTTATTTGGAACAATTGACCATCGATACCCTACGTAAAAGCTATAAAAACCACAGTTTCCTTGGCGAAGAGTTTGGTCTACAAGAAGGTAAAGGTCACGATGCAGATTGGTGCTGGGTGATTGATCCTTTAGACGGCACACTGAACTTCGTTAACGGCTTACCGCATTTCTGTATTTCTATTGCTGTTCAGCATAAAGGTGTAACTCAACACGGGGTAATTTATGATCCTGTGCGTGATGAGTTGTTCTCTGCAAGTCGTGGTCGTGGTGCCATGATGAACCAACGTCGTATCCGTGTAAATGTGAAAGACAGTCTTGAAAATACCTTCTTGGCTGTAGGTCATGCGTACCGTGCAAAACGTAATGGTGAAATCGTTTCTTATGCGAAAAACCACTTCGAATCTTTATTGAATGTGACTGAAGCGGGTGCGCAATATCGCCGTGCTGGTTCTGCTGCATTGGATCTTGCTTATGTGGCTGCTGGTCGTTATGACGGTTATTTCGAATTGGGTCTTAAGCCTTGGGATATCGCAGCAGGCGAGCTGATTGTGAAAGAAGCGGGCGGTACTGTGGTTGATGCACGTGGTGGTAGCGACTCTATGGAAAATGGTCAAGTGCTTGCGTGTTCAATGAAAATGTTGAAGCCATTAATGCAGGCGGTTGTGCCAGCATGGGGCGATGCAGCGAAGTAATTGCATACTTACGCGATCAAGTCATGACAAAAAAAGCTCTCAAAAATTGAGGGCTTTTTTTTATACAATTCTGAGGCTTAATTGCATCTTTGAATCATGTTTTGTAAAAAAATGGTAAAAGTCGATTAAAAAGGGTGACTTTTTAAAAAATGCTGTTATAATCTTGCCACGCACTAAATTTCGTTCATTACCTGAACATTCTCTTCTATCATTGTGTATGCGCGTCCGGTCCAAAGAGAGGACATTATTTCGCGCCCCACCCAATCGCTTAAGCGATTCCTTCAGGTTGCGGCTGTAATCAAATGTGCGTTATACGCATCGTCGTTCTCGGATCGCCGCTGATTCTATATTTTCAGCGATTATTGCTGTGCCGCTTTTTGCCGATGTCCATCTGACTTTATTTTAATGGAGCACCCATTTTTCGGGTGAAAAACTCTATGAGCAAAACTTTTGCTGAATTTCCTTTACATGAATCGTTACAACAAGCTTTACAAAGCCTAGGTTTTACTTCTCCTACGCCTGTACAGGAACAATCGATTCCTGCGGCATTAGAAGGTAAAGACCTTCTTGTATCAAGCCAAACAGGTTCTGGTAAAACTGCGGCGTTCTTACTTCCAACGTTAAATGCGCTTGCAGGTCAAGAAACTTTCGTTCCGTTCAAAGAACGCATGAAAGCCATTACTCAACCGAATATTTTAGTACTTTGCCCAACACGTGAGTTGGCGCAACAAGTAAGCCAAGATGCGATTGCATTTGTACGTCATATGAAAGGTGCACGTATTGCTGCGATCATGGGCGGTATGCCATTTGGTAAGCAGATCCAACAGTTGAAAGGTGCACAAGTTGTTGTTGCAACGCCTGGTCGTTTACTTGACCTTGTGAACCGTCGCCAAATCAAACTCGACAAAGTTGACGCGTTAATTGTTGATGAAGCCGACCGTATGCTTGACTTAGGTTTCTCTGAAGACCTAGAAGCAATTAGCGATCTTGCGGCAAACCGTAAACAAACGTTAATGTTCTCTGCAACTTTTGCACCACGTATCATTACCCTTGCTGAACGCATGATGAATGATCCTGAGCGTATTGCAATTGAAACAGGTCATTCTACCAATACAGACATCACTCAGACTTTACACTGGACTGATGGCTTTGAGCACAAGAAAAAACTTTTAACTCACTGGTTGAGCGAAGAAGATCTTGATCAAGCAGTTGTATTTGCTTCTACACAAGAAGACACAGATATGTTGGCTGAAGAACTTGCTGAAGCAGGTCACTCAGTTGTTGCACTTCACGGTGCAATGCCACAAACCGTTCGTAACCGCCGTTTACGTAGCATTCGTGAAGGTCGTGCGAAGATCTTGGTTGCAACTGACGTTGCAGCACGTGGTCTTGACGTACCAACCATCTCTCACGTAATTAACTTTGGTCTTCCAATGAAGAACGAAGACTATGTACACCGTATCGGTCGTACAGGTCGTGCGGGTCGTACAGGTAAAGCAATTACTTTGGCGACTTACCGTGAGCGTGGCAAAATCCGTGCTTTAGAAGATTACTTAGATGCACGTTTAGAAGTATCTGAAATTGAAGGTCTTGAGCCATCTCCACCTCCAGCACGCTCTGGTCGTGACGGTGGTCGTGGTCGCAATGGCGGTGGTCGTCGTGAAGGCGGTCGCGGTGGTTTCGGTGGCGGTCGTCGTTTTGAAGGCGAATCAAACTTCAAACGTCGTGAAGGTGGCCGTGATGGCGAACGCCGTTCATTCGGTGGTGAAGATCGTCCACGTCGCGAGTTCAACAATGATCGTCCACGTCGTGAAGGTGGTTTCGAAGACCGTCCACGTCGCGAATTCAACAATGATCGTCCACGCCGTGAAGGTGGTTTCGAAGACCGTCCACGTCGCGAGTTCAACAATGATCGTCCACGTCGTGAAGGTGGTTTCGAAGACCGTCCACGTCGCGAGTTCAACAATGATCGTCCGCGCCGTGAAGGTGGTTTCAATGATAAGCCGCGTTTTAACTCGAATGATGACAATCGTGGTAACCGTGTAGATTACAAACCACGTAGCGAAGGTTCTTTCGGTGACCGTCCTAAGCGTGATTTTGGTGATCGTCCACAACGTCGTGAAGGTGGTTTTGGTGACCGTCCTAAGCGTGATTTTGGTGATCGTCCACAACGTTCATTTGGTGGCGAAGATCGTCCACGTCGTGAGCGTTCATTCGGTGGTGAAGATCGTCCACGTCGCGAAGGTGGTTTTGATCGTCCACGTCGTAAATTCAACGACTAAGTCTTACGTTCATAAAAAAACCAGCGCATTGCGCTGGTTTTTTTATGTTTAGTGATTCTGTTTGTAGTTTAAAAAATGTATACTATGTCAAATTTCTGTTGAAATCTGACAAATATGAACAACAATATAGAACAACAGCCTGTGTTAGCGTATACGTTAAAAGAGGTCATTATGCCTTATCTTGGTTTTATTCTTTTGATGAGTAATCTCATTTACTTCTTCTATGCTCAATTCATATAACACAGCGTTCTAAATTTCAGACTGTGCGCACCTGCTCTAATAATTATAATGATCGATTCAAAACACAAATTGCACACAGTTTATCCGACCTAACTAGGTAACATTTTATAGTTCAATCCTTTATAGTATGCGTGCTGAAAAAATGCAGGAACTTTCTCCGCTATGAATAATCAAGCACCCCTCGAAACGTCCTCTTTGGTCGAAGTCAAAGAGCTGAGTTTTAAGCGAGGGGAACGAATCATTTATGATCAAGTCAGTTTAAAGATTCGACGAGGGCAGATTACTGCCATTATGGGGCCATCGGGAACAGGTAAAACCACACTGTTACGCTTGATTGGGGGGCAATTGACACCTGATCACGGACAAGTGTTGCTGGATGGTAAGGATATCGGGCATATGTCGCGACATGAATTGTTTGCGGCTCGCGCACGTATGGGCATGCTGTTTCAAAGCGGTGCCTTATTTACCGATATGAGTGTCTATGAAAACGTGGCATTCCCGTTGCGCGCACATACTCAGTTACCAGAGCATTTAATTGCAGAACTGGTGGCGCTTAAGCTGGAATCGGTCGGACTGCGCGGCACAGAAAAATTAATGCCATCGGAGCTTTCAGGCGGGATGAACCGTCGTGTGGCGTTGGCACGTGCCATTGCCTTAGACCCTGAATTGATTATGTATGATGAGCCTTTTGCTGGACAGGACCCGATTGTAAAAGGGGTGCTGACCCGTTTAATTCGCTCTTTGCGTGAAGCTTTAGAACTGACCACCATTATTGTGTCGCATGATGTGGCAGAAACATTATCCATTGCTGACTATATCTATGTGGTTGCAGAAGGTAAGGTGCAAGGAGAAGGCACACCTGAGCAATTACAGGCTAATGCATCGCCATTTGTGCATCAGTTCCTGACGGGTGCGGCTGAAGGACCTGTAGAATATCAGTTTAGTCATCAAGCATATTTGGTAGACGAGGTTCGTGCATGAATGCTATTGCCTCATTAGGTAGACGCGTTATTCAAAGTGTTCAGGGGGTAGGTGTTGCAACCATCATGTTGCTGCAAATCCTATTCTCTATGCCAACATGGTTAGGGGTTAAACTGTTTGTTTACCAAATGTACCGTGTTGGGGTGATGTCCTTGCTGATTATTTCGGTGTCGGGATTGTTCATTGGCTTGGTGTTGGGCTTACAAGGCTATTCCATTTTGGTCAACATTGGTTCAGAAGCCATGTTGGGCACCATGGTGTCGCTGACCTTGTTGCGTGAATTGGCACCCGTGGTGGCGGCATTATTATTTGCTGGACGTGCAGGTTCTGCCTTGACCGCGGAAATTGGTTTAATGAAAGCCACCGAACAATTGTCCAGTATGGAAATGATCGGGGTTGATCCATTAAAACGAATTGTATCGCCACGTTTATGGGCCGGCATTTTCAGTTTGCCAATGCTCAGCGTGATTTTTGCAGCCATTGGTATCATTGGCGGGAAATTGGTTGGTGTCGATTTCTTGGGTGTAGATGAAGGTTCGTTCTGGAGTGGCATGCAAAGTAACGTGCAATTCTATAAAGATATCTTTAATGGCACGATTATTAAGAGTATTGTCTTCGCCATCATTTGTACGTGGATTGCGGTATATCAAGGTTATGCCTGTGTGCCGACCTCGGAAGGTATTGCGACATCAACCACGCGTACCGTGGTGTACTCATCGCTTTGTGTATTAGGTTTTGATTTTGTGTTGACTGCGGTCATGTTCGGAGGGGTTTAATGAAATCACGTGCAAGTGAGCTGGCCGTAGGATTTTTTGTCATTGTCTTCGGTGTTGCATTGTTTTTCTTGGCAATGAAAGTGAGTGGTCTAGTAGGCACCAATTTACGTGATGCTTATAACATGACGGCTCAGTTTGACAATGTAAATGGTTTAAAACCGCGTGCCAAAGTGACCATGAGTGGTGTCACCATTGGTCGCGTGACGGATATTACCTTAGATCCAGTGACTCGTTTGGCCACAGTAAAATTTGAGTTAGATGGCAAATTGACTTCATTTAATGCAGAACAGTTAAAGACTGTAGAAAGCAATGCCTTGGAAGAGTTGCGTTATAGCACAGAATATACTGAAGCAACGCCAGCGCAACAAAAAGAAATGGAACAGCAACTTATTGCGAACATGAAATCCATCACCAGCATTGATGAGGATGCTTACATAATGGTAGCAACCAATGGTCTGTTGGGTGAGAAGTATCTAAAAGTGGTTCCAGGTGGCGGTTTAAATTACGTCAAACGCGGTGCAGCGATTGCCAATACCCAAGGCACGATGGATCTTGAAGATTTAATTAGTAAATTTATTACAGCAGGTGCGAGTAAGTCATCGACGCCATCGGCAGAAGCTGAAGCACCAACTGAAACAACAGATGCTGAACCCGCATTTGTTCAGTAATTGAGAGAGGAATTTAGAGTGAATATGTTGTTCAAACAAACACTAACGGCTAGCATTTTATCCACCATGATTGCAGGAACTGCATTCGCTGCGCCAGCTGAAGCTCCTCCAGCATTTATTAAGCGTGTGGCTGATGGTTTAATTGGTCGCTTAAAAGCAGACCATGCGAAATTGCAAAACAACCCAGCGGCAGTAAAAGCGATTGTACGTCAGAACTTAGATCCGTATGTAGATTCACAAGCCTTTACGCGTATTGTGATGGGGACTTATGCGACTAACCAGTACAGCACCGCAGCACAACGTGCGCAGTTTGAAAAAAACTTCCGTGAAACCCTAATTGAAAACTACGGTACTGCTTTTGCGAAGTTCAGTAACCAGACCTATAGCATGCGTCCTTACAAAGCGACGGGCAGTGCCAATCCTGTGGTGACCATTGATTTCTTAAACAATGGCGAGAAGATTCCAGTATCATTCCAGTTGACGGATAAAGGCAGCCAGTGGAAAATCCGTAACATCAATGTTTCAGGTATCGACTTGGGTCTTCAGTTCCGTAACCAGTTTGCAGCAACGGTAAAACGTAATGGTGGTGATCTGGATAAAGCGATTGCGAATTTTGAACCAGATGCTGATGCAGCGGTTAACAAGAAAAAATAAGACAGGTGAATGGTGATTAGTCTCGTCAATCAGGAAATGCAGGTTGCTGGTAAAATTGATTATGCCAATGCAGAACAATATTACCAGCAGGGTTTGGCTGTGATTCAGCAACAGTCCTTGCCTATGGTGGTAAATCTGGCGCAGTTAGAGCATGGTAGTACTTTGGCTTTGGCGGTGTTGGTACGTTGGTTAAGACAAACCCCGCAGGCGCAAGGTTTACAATTTAAAGCAGTGCCTGAAAAAATGATGAAGATTATTCAAGCCTGCCACTTGCAAGATGATTTACAGATCATCTAAATCAAAAAAGCACCGCAATTGCGGTGCTTTTTTTATGGGGAGTCGTGATTCATTCAAGCAGACACCTTGCTGTATTTCGCAGTAAGAGTTGTACAACAATGCATGCTTAAATCCATTTTTTCCAGCGGAAGTAAATCAGTGGACCAATAAAGAAGCCGACAATAATCAAACTCACCGCAACGAAACTGGTGGTGCCGTGGGCAAAGGGTAAAACGTCGGTATTCATGCCGTAGATACTGGCAACCAGCATGGGTGGCGCAAGCATACTGGGTAAAATCGAGAATCGACGAATCGTGTCATTTTGCTCGGTGTTAATGAATCCTGACGTGGTATCCAGTAAGAAGCGCACTTTCTGGAACAAGAAGGCATCATGTTCGACCAGTGAGCGTACATCTTCACTTAACTCTCGAATATCTGCATCATAAATATGACTGCCTAAGGCACGCGGACGCGCTAAAAAGGTCAGCACGCGACGTAAGTCAATTAAACACAGTTGGGCTTTACCCAACATATCTTCGAGCTGTGCCAGTCGGGTAATCATGTCGTCCAGATCCAGAATCTGTTCACGATGACGGTTATTCAGCACTTCTGTGGAATACTTTTCCAAGTCCTTGTGGATATCTTCCAAGATATCCGCAAGCTCATCTAGTTTGGCTTCGAGCAAGCCTAGCAGCACCCAAGTCGGGTCTTTATAGTCAATTTCATAGTCATTACGACGCGCACGTGCACGGAAGGCACGGAAAGCCACCAGCTTTTCGCCACGTAAAGTAAACAAGCGTTCTTTATGTAAAATAAAGGCAACCGTTTGTACCGTGGCGAGAATGCTGGAATTGTCATCCGCTTCACCATCGACCTGATAATTTTTATTTTTCGTTAAAAAATACGTACTGATATGCAAAATGCCATCATCATCACGGTAGAATCGGGCAGATGAGGAAATGTCTTCCAAAGACTTTAAGGTCGGCAGGTTTTGATCATAGGCATCCAGTACCCATTGCTGTTCTTCTTGTGAAGGGGCAATTAGGTCAACCCAGACCAGTTCTGGGTGTAAATCAAAACCGCCATTAATGGTGGCGTCTTCTAAACTACCGCGCTCTGTGGCGTAAAAGGCTTCAAGCATGGATGTCTTTTCTCCCTTGCGCAGTATGGGTTAAATCGATGGGTGTATTTTAGACAAGGATTTCATGAAAAACACTGATCGGATTGCTAATTTATGAAAAAATCTCCTTCTAGTTTACTTTCGCGGCATGACAAGATCATAACACGGTGAAACAATGACACATTCTATTGCAGTTTTTTGTGGTTCAGCAGTTGGTACAGATACAATTTTTTTAGATACCGCCCGTTACGTTGGAAAAACACTGGCACAGCAAGGTAAAACCTTGGTTTATGGCGGCGGTCGTTCTGGCTTAATGGGGGTGATTGCAGACAGCGCCTTACAGGCGGGTGGTCGTGTGATTGGGGTGATTCCACATGCCTTGGTGGATCGTGAATTGGCACATCCACACTTGACTGAATTGCATGTGGTGAAAAACATGCATGAACGTAAAACCAAAATGTCGGAATTGTCTGATGCATTTATTGCCTTACCCGGTGGCGCAGGCACTTTAGAAGAAATTTTTGAGCAGTGGACGTGGGCGCAATTGGGCATTCATCTTAAACCTTGTGCATTTTTAAATGTTGAAGGCTTTTATGATGAACTTCTGAAATTTATTCAGTTGACCACGCAGAAGGGTTTTACTCATGCACGCTTTACGGAAACTCTGATTGCAGAGGCTACTGTCGAAGAGATTTTGCAACAGTTTGAACTGTTTACTGCACCAACACCGAAATGGGGTATGAGTGAGCAGCACGATTTGGTGAAACACGGCTAATGAAACAAATTACCGTCGCTGCAGGCATTATATTAAATGCGAAGCAGCAGTTGTTGTTGGTGCGTAAGCACAATACCCGCTTTTTTATGCAGGTGGGTGGCAAGTTGGAGCCTGATGAAGCACCTGAGCAGTGTATCTTGCGTGAAATTGCAGAAGAAATTGGTTGTCAGGCGAAAATTGTGCAGGCTATTGGGCGTTTCGAAACCGCGGCGGCCAATGAGCCTGATCACTTGTTGGTGAGTCATGTCTTCCAAGTCGAGCTGGACAGTGCACCGCAAATTGCGGCTGAAATTGCGGAGCTGAAATGGATTGATCTGGATGACCAGACCACACCTTTAGCCCCGTTAACCCGTGAAATTGTGTTGCCATGGGTGCATCGGTATTTAAAAACGCAGGCCTAGTCTGTTTAAATGAGTTTGAACACTAGCGCCATGATTAAGATTGAGCCGCTGCAATACAGGCGGCTGCAATTTTTCGGCAGCCCAATTCAGTGAGTGTCTGCTCTAAGGCTTTAAGTGAGCTGCCTGTCGTCACCACATCATCCAGCATCAACACGCGACGATAACGCAAGGCATTTCTCGGTGCGATTTTAAATTGCTGCTCAATGTGATCCAGTCGTTCTAAACGGCTTAAGCCTTTTTGCGAATGTTGATGTTGCCGTTGAATCGGTTGCCAGACGGGAATCTTGAGATGCTGTCCTAAACGCTGTGCCAGCACCACGCTTTGGTTATAGCCGCGTTCGGCTAAACGTTGGGTGGAAATCGGCATCGGGACAATGGCTTGAATCTGTCGATAGTCCAGTTGCTTGAGCAGTCCAGTCAGCAAGATTTGAAAATGTAATTGTTGCTCATATTTAAATTGCTGAATCACTCGATCAATCGGGTAGGCATAGTGGCAGGCAACTTGAATTTCGATTTCTTGTCGCTGCACGCTGTGCTTTAACCACGGCAATTGATTCCAGCAATCCTGACACAAGCTGGCGTGACGCCCACGTTCCAGCCCGCAAAACTGACAGGGCAGTTGCGTATGCAGCCAGTTTTGGGTACTAGACAACAAGGGTTTAAACATAGGCATAACGAGGGGCTTCAGGCAGCCAGCGTTTCAGCAAGGCATCGGCCTGTGCTGGATAGTCTTTTAAGATTTGCTGGGCGACATAATGTGCCTGATTAAGCAAATGATCATCCCGTTCCAGTTTGGCGACACGAAAACCCATATCTCCGGTTTGTTTGGTACCAAGTAACTCACCCGGTCCGCGAATTTCCAAATCCTTTTCCGCAATAATAAAGCCATCATTGGTTTCACGCATGATGCGTAGCCGTTCTTGTCCATTTTGCGACAGTGGATTTTTATATAGCAGGGCACAGAAACTGGCTTTGGCACCCCGTCCGACCCGTCCACGTAACTGATGCAATTGCGATAGCCCCAAACGTTCAGCATTTTCAATCACCATGATGGAGGCATTCGGTACATCCACTCCGACTTCAATCACGGTGGTGGCAATCAACAGTTGTAGTTCGTTGTCCTTAAACTGTTGCATGACGGCTTGCTTTTCATCCGCTTTCATTTTGCCGTGTACCAGCCCGATATTCAGCTCAGGAAAGCGTTGTTTCATTTCGGCATAGGTGGCTTCCGCGGCTTGGGCATCCAAAGTTTCCGACTGTTCCACCAGTGTACAAACCCAATACGCCTGTTTGCCTTCGGCACAATTGCTGGCAATGCGTTGCAGGACTTCTTCACGTCGGTCTAAAGGAATAGTCACGGTCTGAATCGGGGTTCGACCAGGTGGCAGTTCATCAATCACAGAGGTGTCCAGGTCACCATAAGCCGACATGGCAAGGGTGCGCGGAATTGGGGTGGCCGTCATCACCAATTGATGTGGCGTGGTTTGTTGCGCGCCTTTGTTGCGGAGCGCCAAGCGTTGATCGACCCCAAAGCGATGCTGTTCATCAATAATCACCAAGCCCAACTTATGAAAGGCAACACTGTCTTGGAATAAGGCATGCGTCCCAATCACCAGTTGAGCCGAGCCTTGTTGAATCTGCTGTTCTGCCAAGGCACGTGCTTTACCTTTTTGCTTGCCTGAGAGCCATGCCACAGTTAAGCCCAAAGGTTCAAACCAGCGTTTAAAATTAAGATAATGCTGTTCTGCCAAAATTTCAGTCGGTGCCATTAAGGCAACTTGCCAACCTTCTTCAAGTGCATGACAAGCTGCGACACCTGCCACAAGGGTTTTGCCTGCACCAACATCCCCCTGTACCAAACGCAGCATTGGCTTATGTTGTTTTAAATCATTAGAAATTTCTTTGGATACACGCTTCTGTGCTGCAGTCATTTTAAACGGCAACCCTGCCAGTAGTTGTTTGGCGAGGGTCTTGCTTATGGCAAAGGCAGGCGCTTCAATCTGCTGGATATAGGCACGGCGCGTCAGGAGACTAACTTGATGCGCTACCAATTCCTCAAAAATCAGGCGTTGCTGCGCAGGGTGTGAGCCTTGGCTTAACTGCAACATGTTGGCATCGAGAGGCGGTTCATGAATGTAATACAGCGCTTGCTTTAAGGCGTAGCCATTGGTGAATTTCTGGGGCAGGAGTTCTGGCAGATCATCACTGTGCTGCTTTAAGGCATGTTTAACGTAGTCACGCAGTTTGGTTTGGGTCAGTCCATCGGTAGCAGGATAAATCGCCGTGAGCTGGGTTTGTGGCAGTGGCGTGTGCTCGGTAATGAGTTGAATTTCAGGATGATACATTTCCAAGCCACGTGCCCCGACACGGACTTCACCAAATACGCGTAAACGATTGCCGACTTTGCCACGATCGGTCAGGGCTTTATACAGGTGATAAAAGCGTAGCGTGACTTTACCGAGTTCATCATCCAGTAAAATGGCCATGGATTTGCGCTTTCCAGGGGGAAAGTCGACCGATTTTACCGTACCCTCAAGTAGATAGCTGCGTCCAACCTCTAATTGGTTCATGGGGATGATCGTGCTACGATCTTCATAATCCCGCGGGAGATGAAACAGTAAATCATCCGTGGTGAAAATATTTAGTTTTTCAAGTAATGCAGCAGAGGCGCTTCCAACCCCTTGCAATTGCTGGACTGCGGCCATGTCCCCTCAACTAAAGTGCTCATTAGGTGCTAAATGCATATTTTATTTATAGGTTATGGTAAAACATCTCAACGGGTAGCTAAACAATTATTTCAGCAAGACCACCAAATTACCACAATTAGCCGTACTGCCAAACCGCAGGATTTTGCTACACATTTGATTCAAGATATTCATCAGCTGGATTTGAGTCAGATTGCTCCTGTCGATGTGGTTTATGTATTGTTATCGCCCGCAGCGAGTACAGCTGAAGGCTATCAAACGACTTTTGTGGATGCCATTCCTGCTATGCTGAAAGCACTAAAACAGCACCCTGTCAAAAAAGTCATCGTGGTATCTTCAACGCGGGTGTATGGTGAACAGGCAGGGGAGCGAATTGACGATACGACTGCACCTCAGCCGATTGATGCACAAGGCGAGGTGCTGCGTCAGATGGAGTTGTTGTGGCAGGCGGCGTATCCTGAGCAAAGTATTATTATTCGACCGACAGGTATTTACGGGACGTCTGTGGCACGGATGGTGAAGTTGGCACAGCAGACCGCAACCTATCCGAATATCCATTATAGCAATCGTATTCATATTGAAGATTTAGCCCGCTTTCTGGCGCATTTGATTCACGTGGAACATCCTAAAAATTCTTATATTGTCACGAATAATCAGCCCATCTCTTTACATGAAATTATTCAATGGTTTCAGCAGCAGTTGGGATTGCCAGCTTTAGTTTTGGAAAGTGATATCGCATCAGGTAAGCAAATTTATGCCTCCAACATGCAGCAGATGGATTTTGAATTAGAGCATCCAGATTGTTTTGAGGATTATTCGGCGTTGTTGGTAAAGAGTGAGTGAAAAATATTTTGTCCTTTGTCGAGTGAAAGATGTGAAATGCAGATTGCGAAGTAGCATCGGAATATGAATGATTATGGAAAAGCTATTCTAGTATGCTGAATACAGGAATAGCTTGGTATCAGGGTTTGATTAATATGGGAAATAGAAGGAGTTTTATATAAGGTATATTGCGTTAATTTTAGGAAATCTTAAATTTTATAAAAAATTGGAATTTGATATAATTGAAATTAATTCTTAATTACAACTCTTAAAATGCAAACTTCAAAATATTATATTCATGAATTCTATATAAAAAACTCTCTGCTATCATTTCTAGCTCTCTGTATTTTGTCTGGAATTTTCAATGTCATTTTAGATAAGAATTTATATGTACATGAATATATTCCACTTGGAATAGCTATCTTTATTGGGATATTAGGATTGATAGTTATTGGATATTACAATGCCTTAAGCGCTGCTAAAGAAGAAAAATCAAAAGCGTTATTTGTACATATCTTTTTAATATTATGCCTTTTTATAACAGATAGCATTTGGAGTGAATCTAGCTTTTTGACACTTATCTTAAGAAATTTAACTTATTTCATACTTCTAGAATTTGGTGTTTTTATTTATATGAGAAGAAAAAAAATTGGTACTAAGTAGAAAGATGAAAATGAATGAAAAATTAAAGTGGATTTTTTTATATAGTGGACTTGGTTGGGGTATATCTTTTACGTTGATTGTTAGCCTTATCAGAGACATTCAAGATAAGCCTGTGGCCTTCGGCTCATTTCCGTTATTCCTTACAATTTCGATCTTCGGGGGACTATTTGTCGGAGCGATGATGTTCAAATATGTAAAGAATAAACCGTCTGATAAACAGATCATAAACCTAGAAAAATTATCTAAAGGTTTATTAGTTTGGGGAATTCTTCTTATCTTCTATGGCTTTGTTATCAAATTTATATTCGTTCCTTTAGACTATCAAAATACGATAGGTGCATATATTTTTAAGTTGTTTCTTCTAGGTATTGGTTTTTACCAGACTAATAAAATTTGTGAAGATATAAAAGAAATCTAGCCTTTATTTAATATAATGATGATTATTCAAAATCGACAAAACTTTATTGTTATACATAAAGCATAGGCATCTACCAATTGCAGATACCTATGCTTTTTTAAAATTACTTCTTCTTACGCTTCAAACGACGTTTCGCTTGCTGAGCCGCAACCGCATCTAACACTTGTTTCAACTCTTCATCGCTAAAAGTGGTAATGTGCTGCAACATTTGCAAAGTCACATCATCCAGTACCAAATTCGCATTGGCAGCAATATTGCTAAAGTTGCTGTCAAACACAATTGAGCCTTCGGCATTGGTGCTGATATAGCCTTGCTGCGTTAGGACACGAATAAAACCTTGGAACAGGGCTTTATCAAAGAACTCTGGCGAATTGAATTCATACAGTACAGAGAGGCGTTGGCCGACCAAGTGGCTCAACTCTTCCACTTGACGCGTCGAAATGTTGCCAGAACCACGCTGGGTAATCAGTGCCAATGTCATGTAATAGCGCTCTAGGCTCTGCATTACAGGACCTGCAAGTACTAACAATTGATTATGCTCTTCACTGTTCGGTGCAGGGGAAATTAAATGTCCTTCCGCATCTTCAGTAATGAGTTTTGCATTAATTAAAGCATCTGCATAAGCTGCAATTTGCGCTTTTAAGCCTTCATCATCCCATTTCAGGAACAGCTCAGCTTTCAAGAATGGATAGAGCGTACGAATGACATTACATAAATCGTGACGCTTGATGCTGCCGTTATGTTCAACCAAAGCCGCAATCAAAGATGGTAAGACAAAAGCATGCACAATGTTGTTACGGAAGTAGGTGAGTAACACGGCTTGATTGTCTTCAATCGCAATGATGTCGCCCAGAACGTGCTTCACGCGCTTAATTAGTTTCAGTTTTAAACCGTAGGCAATAATTTCTTTGCCTGAAAGCGGAGTCACTTGGGTGCGTTCATCATAAGGCAATGCCGTCAGTAGATTGCGGTAAGCATCTAACTGTTTAATGCACAGCTCTTCATCCAGTGTATGCTTTGGCGTTGCCAATAGAATTAACGACAACAATGATACAGGGTTAATCACCACCGCACGGTTGATGTTTTCCAAAATGGTATGTGCTGCACTGTTCACCGCATCAGACACTTCATTTGGAATTGGATCGTCATTTTTCTCAATGCGAATCTGATCCGCACCAAAGGCTTTGAGCTTGTCATCCAAGAACACAGGTTCGCCGAAGTTCACATGCACTTTACCGAAGATGCGTTCAATCTTGCGCAGGGTTTTTACAATTCCAAGCACCGATTCTGCTTCTTTCGGTTTGCCTTGCATTTCACCGACATAGGTCGAACCTTCCATCAGGCGTTCATAGCCAATATAGGTCGGCACGAATACGATAGGCTTGGCACGTCCACGCAAGTGACCATGTACCGTCATGGCAAGCATGCCTGTTTTGGCAGGTAATAAACGGCCTGTACGTGAGCGGCCACCTTCAATGAAGTATTCCAACGGTGTGTTGCGCGACAGAATGCTGAATAAATATTCTTTAAATACGGTGGTATATAAGCCATTACCGCGGAAAGTACGGCGAATAAAGAACGCACCGCCACCACGCAGCAACTGACCGACAAATGGCATATTCAGATTGTCGCCCGCAGCAATGTACGGCACCATCAAGCCGCGTTTATAAATCACATAAGACAGTAACAGGTAGTCGATATGACTGCGGTGACATGGGGTATAAATAATTTCGTATTCTTTGGCTAGTTCGCGCACGGTGCTAAAGTTATGCACCTCAACGCCGTCATAAAGTTGGGTCCATAGACGGGTCAGTGCCATATCTGCAAAACGTACCGCAGAGGAAGAATAGTCCGATACGATTTCATTTAAATAACCAATCGCACGACGTTCCGCTTCCAGCATGCTGATTTTGCTACGGATACTTTCACGACGAATCGCATCCTGTACATCTTGGGCCTTAATCAGACCATGCACGACATTACGACGGTCAGACAAGTCAGGACCAAGTACCACTTCACGTTGTGCATCCATATAGTTATTTAAGCTGCTAATAATATAGGTCGCAGGCGATAAATTTGGATGGGTGGTTTTCGCGTACTGAATCAGGTCACGCAAAGACTGGGCTTCATGGAATTCTAGATAAGATTCACGACCATGCAAGCCAATGTTCACCATCTGCTTAACGCGGCTAGGGGTTGCCCAAGTATCGGTAAACAACAGTTTAAACCAAGAGTCTTCCTTGTCAGGCGAGCGTCCCCACAGCACGGTGACAGGCACCAGTTCAATGTCTAATTCAGGGTGTTTTTCCAGTAAGTCGATGAGGCGCAACAAACGTGGTGGAAAGGTATTCGGTGGCGGATTAAGTAAGTTCTGCTCGTCATGATGTTGTAAAAACAAGATCGAAGCTTTTTCTTTATGCTCACCAATCAAGAGCGAATCCAATGCCGCAGGCAGTTTTAAACGACGGGTTTCACCATCGACCACCAAGGCATTACTACGCGAATAGTTTTGTAAGACATAGCACACCACTTTTTGCGTGGTGGTCTGGGTTGCATCTGGGGCTGCACTGTCGCTTGGAGCTGTCGGGTTGCTGGGTACTTCACCCAAAATATGAGGGGTTACCACAAGGTCAAGCAGCTTGCTGGAAAGCTGGCGATACATTTGACCAAAGCCACGCTTGGACATAAACACTCCTAATACGGTACGAAGCCCCAAAATGCACAGGGGAAATGATGCTGCGTAATTGTAATCAAAAACTAGATGTCATTTTCTGACAAATTTACTACTTATGCCAAGATTCTAGCGTTAAACCACATATTTTTAGCAATTAAATTTGAAAATTACAGTGACAGTACGGTCAATTAATCTCTAGGGGTTCGGTCAACATTTATGTAATATAGTTTTAGAGCCAACGCTCAGTCGTCTTTCTAATAAGCACCTGCATGGGTGTGTCTAAAATTTAAAACGGGTCTGCTATGAATGCCTTAACTCAAGAATTGGTTGAACTGCTTAGCCTTGAAAAAATCGAAGAGAATATTTTTCGTGGTCAAAGCCGTAATTTAGTCGGTAAGCGTGTTTTTGGTGGGCAAGTATTAGGTCAGGCGCTGCGTGCTGCATCGTATACGGCAGATCGTCCTGCACATTCCTTGCATGCTTATTTCCTGTTTGGGGGGGATGTCAATGCACCCATCATTTATGAAGTGGATCGCTTAAGAGATGGCAAAAGTTTTGTCAGCCGTCAGGTGCGTGCCATTCAGCATGGACGTACCATTTTTACGGCCATGGTGTCGTTTGCAGAACCTGAAGATGGGTTGAATTATCAGATTCAGGAACCCGATTATCCTGCACCGATGCAAGTGAAATCGGAAGCTGAACTGAAAAAAATGATGGTGGAGTTTGTGCCTGAGAATGTGCGCGCCAGCTTTATGCGTGATCGTCATGTCGAAATTCGCCCGATTGATCCAGCCAATCCCTATCAACCGCAACCTGCTGCGCCGTCGTATGCACACTATATTCGCACCCATGACCGTATTGCGGCAGAGATTGATGAGGTTTCATTGCATCAAGCAATTGCTGCGTTTTATTCAGACTTTACCTTAATGACCACAGCATTACGTCCGCATGGCTTGAGCTGGTTATCTCCGAGTTTGCAATGTGCCAGTATTGACCATGCCATGTATTTCCATAAACCTTTCCGGGTCGATGACTGGATGCTGTATGACATGGATGCAACCGTGAGTGCCAATTCACGTGGACTGAATTTTGGGCGGATGTGGCAAAATGGCGAGTTGGTGTGTAGCACCACCCAAGAAGGTTTGATTCGGCTCAGGGAAATTGAAACGCAATAAGCGTTAAATATTTTAAAAAGCCTCATTGTCATGAGGCTTTTTTGTTGAGGGATTGAAGCAAAATTTTTCAAAGGGTGTACGGTCTTGCAGAGTTATCAACGGGATACAGGCAAATGCGAAAGTTGATTTGCGGTGTCTGTGGCAGGCTTGCGACAAGAAAAATTCGATTTTCACTGACAAGGTATGCCATAGTGGGGTGACTTTAAAAGATAAAATTACATCTGCTATGAGCCTAAATACTCAAATCTTGATTGCCGCCATTCTGGGGATCGCGTTTGGATTTCTACTCAGTCTCTTTCCACAGAGTAGCTTTTTTTCAACCAGTTTATATGGCTTGGGCATTATCAGTAGCATTTTTATTGGTTTGTTAAAAATGCTGTTGATCCCGCTGATTTTTAGCTCGATTGTGGTTGGAGTCTCTAACTTGCAGGCGGGAGGGCAACTCGGGCGCGTCTGGAAAATCACTTTGGCTTGCTGTGTCACCACCACCACTTTGGCTTTAATTTTGGGTATTGGCTGTGCGCACTTATTTGATGTCGGCAAGGGCGTAGATATTGCCTTATTCCAGAATGACATGAATCAATATCAAACCCCAGATACCTTAACGCCATCTTCTTTCTTTACCAATTTTATTCAAAACACCCTGATTAATCCCTTTAAAGCCTTTGCCGAAGGCAATGTATTGGCGGTGGTGGTGTTTGCGCTGTTAATTGGGGTGGCTTTGGTGCATGGCGGAGAGCGTTTTAAAGCAGTACGTCAGCTCGCGGGACAGTTCTTTGAAATCATGATGCTGATGATTCGTTGGGTCATGAAACTGGCTCCACTGGGAATTTTTGCGCTCTTAGCCAAACTGATTGCTACCGAAGATCTTTCTGTACTCAGTCGTTTGGCTGAATTTGCGGTGGTGGTCACAGGCACAACCATTTTTCACGGGGCAGTGGTGTTACCGTTGCTGTTATGGATCTTTGGCAAGATGGATCCTGTGACTTTCTTTAAAGGCACACGTGCTGCACTGATCACGGCATTTGCGACCAGTTCTAGTTCAGCAACCATGCCACTTTCCATGAAATGTGCACAAGAGAATCTCAAAGTCAGTCCTGCAACAGCGGGTTTTGTAATTCCCTTGGGAACGCAGTTAAACATGGATGGTACGGCCCTGTATGAGGCGGCTGCCGCTTTGTTTATTGCCAATTTAATTGGTTTGGATTTAAGTCTTGGGCAGCAAGTGATTGTGTGTTTAACCGCCATGATTGCTTCTTTGGGTGCACCTGGAATTCCAAGTGCAGGTATGGTTACCATGATTATGGTCCTGCAATCGGTGGGCTTGCCCGCAGAAGCCATTGCAATTTTACTGCCAATCGACCGCTTGTTGGATACGGTACGCACCGTGGTGAATGTACAAGGCGATATGATGATTAGTGTGGTGGTCGATCGTCATACTCGTAATATTACAAATGAGTCGAATGCTTAGCTTGGTTCCCAGCAGGGATTCCAGACAATTTCCCAGAGATGTCCATCGAGGTCTTGAAAATAGCCTGCATAGCCACCGTAAAAGGTGGCTTGTGCAGCTTTGGTGATGGTTGCACCCGCTTTTTCAGCGAGTGTCATAATGGCATCGACTTCTGCGGCTGAACCGACATTGTGTCCCAGAGAAAATCCAGTCGGGCACAAGGGCGTTAAAGCCACGCCTGAGTCTAAGCTCAAACTCTGTTGAGACCATAGCGCCAGTTTTAAACCAGATTGCAGTTCAATAAATGCGACCGCACCGTTTTCATATTCCTGTTCAATAATGCCTTCACTTTGAAAGCCCAGTCCTTGACAGTAAAAATCCAGCGAGGCTTGGAGGTCACGAACCGCAAGGGTCAATACACTAAGATGAGGATGCATAGGGGCGAACTCAAACGGAAAGTGACTTTCAGCATGAGCAAAAAAGCAGGCGAATTCAGCCTGCTTTTTGTTGTGTTCCGATAGGTGGGCGGTTTAAGCGACTTTGAGCATTGCCCGTAGTGCCGCGGGGGATTGATTTAAATAGTCCACGGCATCCTCTGTTTTGGCTTCATGCACTGGGTCGTACCACGGCATTAAATAACCCAGCTGTTGCGAGATTAGCCAAAGCGGGTTGGGCAACAAACCATTATTGCGTTGTGAAATCGCATACCATTCACGCCAAATCCACGGTTTGTAGAATGCTGGACGTATAGATTTAAAACGCGGATCTTGTTGCATGATATGCGCGGTCCCATCTACCCACAGTCCGAGTACCGCCGCGATTACCACCACACTGAGGTAATAGCGTGCCAGATAGCCGCCCCCCAAATGGCGGTACAAATCGAATGCTACGGTTCGGTGTTCAATTTCCTCAGCACCATGCCATTTCACCAAATCAAGCATGGCAGGGTCTGCACCACGCTGTTGCCACTCGGTATTGTAGAGCGCATATTTACCCAAGACGCAGGTCATGTGTTCCACCGTCGCGACAATTCCAAGACGGAACAAATCCCACTGTTGCTCGAAAGGTTTGGGAATATTCAAGCCCAGAGGTTGATCAGCCAGTAATTTACCAAACAGGAAGTCCATCACATCCAGATTGCGCTGGATATCGATCTGGCGTTCGCGTAAATATTCTTTGTTGGCAGAGTTGTGGGCCTGTGCATGCATGGCTTCTTGGCGGATAAAAGCCTGCACATCTTGTTTGAGTTTTTCATCCTGAATTTGTGGCAACACTTTATTGTACAGGCGGCAAAACCAGAACTCACCTGCGGGTAAAATCATGTTAATTTCATTAATAAAATAGCTCACAAAAGGCTGGTCAGGTACCCAGTCTACGGGGGTGTTTTGCCATTCAAATTTCACTTTGCGCGGTTGTATCCGATATTGAATGGAAGAGCCAATTTTTGTTTTTTTCAGTCGTTGTAAGAGTTTCATTCTACGATCTCAAGCATTTTAACGCATTGAAGGCAGTATGAAAAAAATGTCCCGCAATGTGTTTAGCAATGCGGGACATTTCAATGTCAATTCATGATGAATTGATTGGATTTAGCGGAACTTAATCCTGTTTCGGGGCTTGTTCAGCTAGTTCAGCTGGACTTTCTTCAGCCTCAAAATCAGCACTTTCATCCTCTTCAAGGCTGTCTTCCAGCGATGCATCTTCTTCTGCATCAGGAATGAGTGCCAAATCAAACTGGGTAGATTGTTCAAGGGTAAAGTTCAGACGTCCACCCATCACACTTGCCAGCTCTTCCAAGCCTTGTTTGTTGAGTGAGGAGAATAATTGAATTGAGAAATCCAGTTTCATTTTCTTCAATTGCTGTTTGACATCTAAGAGGACTTTATTGGCTGGACCACGGTTCATCTTGTCCGACTTGGTTAATAGCACATGCACGAACAGATTGCGTGAATACGCCCATTCCAGCATCATCACATCAAAATGTTGCAGTGGATGGCGAATGTCCATCAACAGCACCAAGCCTTGTAGGCTTTTACGATGAATCAGATAGTTTTCCAGTTCTTTCTGCCACACAATTTTCATGGCTTCAGGAACAGCCGCGTAGCCATAACCGGGTAAGTCGACCAGACGTTGATCTGGATTGCCCAAACTAAAGAAGTTGATCATTTGGGTGCGACCAGGTTTCTTTGAGGCGCGCGCCAGTTGTTTTTGATTGGTCAGGGCATTAATCGCGCTAGATTTCCCAGCATTGGAGCGTCCAGCAAAGGCAATTTCGTAGCCTGTATCTTCTACACAAATGCTGAGCTTGGGTGCGCTCATTAAAAATGCGGCTCTGCGTAGCCAGTTGAGCGCGCGTACAGCATATTCAGTAATTGCAGGATCCATCTTTTTTTCATAGCTGATCTTCTGCTTAGGCGCTTGTGCGGCTTTACTGTTTTTTGATTTTCCTCTGCTGTGGTGCATAACTCAACTTCATTCACTGGTTTTCAAGTGCCTAGTATAAAGGAAGTCGCTCACGCACGCGAATTTTCCTCTACCGCCTCAAGCATCTTAGAGATTGAGCAGTTCAATCCCATTTTGAATGGTCTTGCTGTTCTTCGCACTGGAGCGCGCCAGCACTTCACCTAGGGTATATTGATTTAAATGTTGATAAAACTGTTCGAGTGCCTGATCTAAAATACTTTTTAAGCCGCAATTGCTTCTGAGTACACAAGGGGGATTGTTGCATTCCACAATCGGATTTTCACCCTGCAAAATGCGAACGGCTTCGCCCACTTGGAGATGCACGGCTTCAGGGTTTAAACGGATGCCGCCACCTTTACCACGGGTGGTAATTAACCAGTTCTGTTTGCCCATAAAATGCACAATTTTGACCAAATGGTTTTGTGACACTTTCAGGTCCGCGGCAATTTCCGCAATGGTATAGGCACTGTCCCTCGGTCGTGAAATGTACATCAGAATGCGCAGGGCATAATCGGTAAATTTATTTAGCTGCATGATTGTGCTCATCTTTTTTTGAGATGAATAGATAGGGCTAGTCTATCACAGACTAGCCCTATTAGGTATGCATGCGATCGGAAGCTTAGATGCGCACGCCACCTGTACCAAATGCTTCACTGTGAATTTGTTCGGGTTTGATGCCACGAGCTACCAAGGCTTGGTGTTGTTCAGCCATAAATGGCATTGGACCGCAGAGGTAGTAATCGGCATTGGCGGGTAAAACAGCTGCATCCATTGCACCTAAATCTAAACGTCCAGCCACATCATAATCTTCACCTAAGACATCGCCCTCATGCGGGAACTCATAGGCAGTAAATGTGCTTAAACGTGGATACTTGTCTTTCAATTCATGAATATGCTTTTTCATGGCATGTACTTGGCTGCTACGGCAGGCATGAATAAAGCTGACCGGTTGCGGCATGTCCATCGTCACCAACTGATTCAGCATGGCAATCATTGGGGTTAGACCTACACCACCACTAATAAACACATTACGTTTACTTGGATCGATCAGGTAGAAGTTTCCTGTCGGTGCCGAAACTTCAACTTCAGCACCTTCTTCCAAACCGTGTAGGGTAGAAGATACCCAGCCTGCAATTTGCTCACCTTTTTCATCTTCACGTTTCACTGAAATACGTAGATAGTCCGCTTGCGGGCTATTGGAAAGCGTATATTGACGAGGCTGTTTGTGTCCTAGCTGTTCGACAAAAACGCGAATCGAAATATATTGACCTGCTTCATATTTTGGTAATTCGCCACCATCAACAGGTGCCAGATAGAAAGAGGTGATTTCATCGCTTTCAACCACTTTCTTGGCAATTTTGAAATTGCGCCAGCCTAACCAACTACCTTTGGTTTGCTGATGCTGATCATAAATTGCTTTTTCGGTGCTAATAAACAGATCAGCCAATTGACCATAAGCTGCAGCCCAAGCCCCAATTAACGGATCTTCCATCGAAATGTTCAGCACTTCACTGATTGAATGCAGCAGGTTCTCACCTACAATATTGTAGTCAGGCGCTTGAATGTTCAGGCTGACATGCTTATGCGCAATCAGTTCAACCACGGGTAATAAAACCGAAGGATCTTCGATGTTTTCAGCATACGCCAGTACCGCACCTGCCAAAGCCTGTGCCTGAGCACCACTGCGTTGATGCCCCATGTTAAATGTTTCTTTTAAGTTCGGATTGTTACCTAACATGCGGTTATAAAAATAGCCTGTTAATGCAACACCATTTTCACGAAGAACGGGAACGGTGGCTTTTACGAGTTCAATTTGCTGCGGAGTCATTTTGCGATCTCACTGGCTGTTATTTATAAGATGTATTTAAAATACATATTTAATATTTTATTTGCAATCTCTTTTTAACACAAAACCCTATTTTTTTTATGGAATAAAATAAATCGGGAGCTTGTGCGAAAAATTGAGAGTTAAACTAAAAATTGATACTGCTGCAATTTTTAGTTCAACAATGGTTTGGGTTGAAAAAATTATGGTTATTGTGCTGATCTTTAGACGCTTTATTTCAGACCTTGGTGAAATCCTCAGTTGGAGTGGGGCGTTATTTCCCACCAAATAAGGAGCCTAATAAACCGCGCACAATTTTTTGTCCAGTCGAGCCACCTAAACTACGGGCAGCACTTTTGGCAAAGGTTCCCACAATATCCTGAGTGAGCTTTTCCCGCTGCTTGGCAGCACGATCCGCTTCTTTTTGTTGTTCACGTGCCAAACGTTCCTGCTCTTTGGCTTGCTGCTTGGCAAGCGCTTCTTGTTGTTTGGCTTGTTCTTTCGCGCTTGCTTCCGATTCAGTTTGTTGTTGGCGTTCAGCCACTTTTTGTTGTAGCCGCTCATAGGCACTGTCACGGTCAACACTTTGTTCATAGACGCCCGCCACAATGCTCTGCGCCATTAAGTTTTTGCGAGTTTCAAATGAAATCGGGCTAAAGGCTGAGTAGGGCGGCATCACCCAGCCGCGTTCAACGATTTGTGGTGTGCCTTGTTCATCTAGGCAGCTAATCAGTGCTTCGCCTACACCTAATTCTGTAATGGCTTGTTCGACATCAAAACTAGGATTCGCACGGAATGTTGCCGCTGCTGTCTTAACGGCTTTCTGGTCTTTCGGGGTAAAAGCTCTTAAGGCATGTTGAACTCGATTACCCAGTTGTCCCAGCACACTTTCAGGTAAATCTAAAGGATTTTGGGTGACAAAATAAATCCCAACGCCTTTGGAGCGAATCAAGCGAACGACTTGTTCAATTTTCTCTTGTAGGGCTGCACTGGCATTATCAAACAGTAAATGCGCTTCATCGAAGAAAAACACCAGTTTTGGTTTATCCATATCGCCGACTTCAGGCAATTGTTCAAATAATTCCGAAAGCATCCACAGCAGGAAAGTGGCGTAGAGTTTGGGGGTGTTCATCAGTTTGTCTGCAGCCAGCAGATTGATATAGCCGCGACCTTCACTATCCGTTTGAATAAAATCTAGAATATTTAAACTCGGTTCACCAAAGAATTGATCCCCGCCTTGATCGGCAAGCGCCAATAAATTGCGTTGGATAGCGCCTAAACTAGCAGGGGAGAGATTGCCATATTCGGCCTTAAATTCTGCGGCATGCTCGCTGACATAGCTGAGCATGGCTTTTAAATCTTTAAAGTCGATGAGTAGCAAGCCTTGATCATCGGCAATACGAAAAACAGCCGATAATACGCCTTCTTGGGTGTCATTGAGATTCAGCATCCGTGCCAATAAGAGTGGGCCAATTTCGGAAACTGTACTGCGAATGGGATGTCCTTGTTCGCCAAATAAGTCCCAAAACACGACAGGCGAGGCCGCAAAAGGAATGGCATCAATCCCTAGTGTTTTAAGACGTTCATCAAATTTAGGGCTACTGCTGCCTGCTTGTGCCAGACTGGAGACATCACCTTTGGCATCGGCTAAAAAAACGGGAACACCAATCCGTGAAAAACTTTCTGCCAGTACCTTTAAAGTTACTGTTTTTCCCGTGCCTGTTGCACCCGCAATCAGACCATGCCGATTGGCAAATTGAGAATGTAAAACGATCTCTTGTGAGGTATCTGTAGTTTTTTTGGCAATGACGATTGGTGTACTCATTTTTCACCTGTTTTAGAATTATTCGAGCTGTTTTAATGCATTTTGAATATCTTGGACTAAATCGTCAGTATCTTCTAGTCCTATACAAAAGCGCACCAATAAACCTTGTTGTAAATGTGTATGTTGTTGTGAGCGCATATGGTTCAGTTCATACAACATCACGAGGCTAACTGGACCGCCCCAGCTAAAGCCGAGCTTGAATAAATTCAGATGGTCACAGAATTTACGGATGGCTTTTAAGTCATATTCGGGTTTGAAAATCACACTGACCAAGCCTGCGCTTTTGCCTGTTTGGCAAACCTGTTTCCAGTATTCATGTCCCGCCGCATTCGCATCGCTCGGATGTAACACCTGACTAAATTGTGGTTGCTGTTTTAACCATGTGAGTAGCTTTAAGGCAGATTGTGCTTGTTGTTCATAACGAATCGACATATGTGCCAGACTGCGTTGAATCTGGGCGGTATCATCACCCGACACAGCAATACCTTGTATGGCATGCATACGGAACAATTGGTGATGCAATTGCTGATCACGCGTGACCACAGAACCCATCAAGATGTCACCGCCACCGCTTGGATATTTGGTCAGTGCATGTACGCTGATATCGACCGCCAAATGTTCTGCCGAAAAGTCAAAAGGATTAAAGGCTAAGCCCGCGCCCCAAGTATTGTCTAACACAGTCAGAATGTGTTGCGCTTGAGCTTTCTTCACCAAACCCACAAGGTCTGGAAATTCCAGCGTCACTGATCCTGCGGCTTCAAGCCAAAGGAGTTTGGCATGTTCAGATGGTGTGAAACTATTTACGTCTATCGGGTTATAAACGTGAACTTGAATCCCGTAGCGGCGTTCCAGATTACGCAGATGTTCCATATTTGGACCATAGACATTATCTGGTACCCAGACCTCATCGCCGTGTTTCAGCAATGCTGAATTGACTAAATTAATTGCCGACAGTCCACTCGGGGCGAGCAGGCAATATTCGCCACCTTCAATCTGTGCAATCTGATCGGCTAAGGTAAATGTGGTAGGCGTGCCATGTGTCCCGTAACTATAATCATAAGGATCGGTCCAGTGGCGATTAAATAGTGCATCGGTGTTTTCAAAGATGATGGTGGATGCACGAAACAGGGGAGGTTGAACGCTGGAAATATACTGAGGTGCTTTTCTTGGTGCATGAATCAGCGCAGTTTGAGATTTCTTGTTCAAGATGTGACTCATTTAGAGAGTAAGATGCGCTCTAGATTAAGAGAATCGATGCAATTTCGCTACCGAATTGGCGAGAACTGTAAAAACACGCAACCTAACTAAAAGTTGGCTTCAATTTTGCTAAATCCTTAAGGAAAGCTACAACAATAGGTTACAGCGCATGAAGTCGCATTTAAAAGTACATTATTTTCAGCACATTGCTGGTGAAGGGTTCGGTAGTTGTTATGAATTTTTAAAAGCCCATAAAGCTCAAATTACAGCCACAGAGTTTTTCGCCTTGCCTGTGGATTTGCCTTTGGAAATTGAAGCCTTGCCGCAGGTCGAAGATGTTGATCTGTTGATTATCATGGGTGGAACCATGAGTGTAAATGATGAAGCCAATTTCCCTTGGCTAAAGATTGAAAAACGTTGGCTTAGACGTTATTTGGCACTGGGTAAACCTGCGATTGGCTTGTGTTTAGGTGGGCAGTTGATTGCCAATGCTCTAGGTGCAGCGGTCAGTAAAACCAGCATTCAAGAATTAGGGTGGACCACGGTACGTAAAGTCCCGCATGTACCACAAGACTGTTTCGAGCTGCCTGAATATTTGAATGTCATGCAATGGCATAGTGAGAGCTTTGAAATTCCAAAAGGCGCAATCCATCTGGCAGAAAATGATGTCTGTCGCAATCAAATGTATCAAATTGGCAAGAACGTATTGGGCTTTCAGTTTCATCCTGAGATCACGCCTGAAACCTTGAGTCTCTTTTTAGAAAATGATGATGAGTTTGCCAATTATTCAGGTACTTATGTGCAGACAGAAAAGGAGTTAAAACACACTCCAAAAGCACAGTTTTTGCAGGGCAATCAATTACTCAATCAGGCCATCGAATACGTATTGCAGAAAACCGCATAGCGATTAAATAATAAACAATTGAAAATCATAAAAATATGAAAAAAAGACTAAAAAAAGTAAATTGGATTTGCTTAAGCGTTAAACAATGGCTATAATAAGCGACCCTTTAATGAAAGGGGGTTAACTGCGAAGAAAGTAGTTAACATCGTGACAGTCGTGGCATCGATCATGACCTTAGTGATATTTCACTGCTCTTGACACTTACCTTATTTAGTGGGGTGAGATGCGTCAAGGGTGATTCTTTATATATTTGGCTTGGAGTTAACTGGTATGTCTAACCAGAGAATTCGTATCCGTTTGAAGTCTTTTGATCACCGTTTAATTGATCAATCTGCTCAAGAGATCGTAGAAACAGCAAAACGTACTGGCGCACAAGTTTGTGGTCCAATCCCGATGCCAACTCGCATCGAACGTTTCAACGTTTTAACATCACCACACGTTAACAAAGATGCGCGTGACCAATATGAGATCCGCACTTACAAACGTTTGATCGACATCGTTCAACCTACAGATAAAACTGTTGATGCATTGATGAAGTTAGATCTTGCTGCTGGTGTTGATGTTCAGATCGCTTTGGGTTAAGGCTTTCGGTTAATTAACGCTTTTAAAGTTAATTAGGCCGCTTTTTTAGAGGTTATGCACATGGCTATTGGTTTAGTCGGTCGCAAGTGCGGTATGACCCGTATCTTTACAGATGCTGGTGTTTCTGTACCTGTAACAGTGATTGAGGTTGATCCTAACCGCATCACTCAAATCAAAACGCTTGAAACTGATGGTTATCAAGCGATTCAAATCACTACTGGTGAACGTCGCGAATCTCGCGTAACTAACGCTCAGAAAGGTCACTTTGCGAAAGCGGGTGTTGCTGCTGGTCGTCTAGTTCAAGAATTCCGCGCTACAGAAGCTGATCTTGAAGGTCGTGAAGTTGGTGGTGTTCTAACTGTTGATATGTTCACAGTTGGTCAAATCGTTGACGTTACTGGTACGTCTAAAGGTAAAGGTTTCCAAGGCGGTGTTAAGCGTTGGAACTTCCGTACTCAAGATGCTACTCATGGTAACTCGGTTTCTCACCGTGTTTTAGGTTCTACTGGTCAAAACCAGACACCTGGTCGCGTATTCAAAGGCAAAAAAATGGCTGGCCATTTAGGTGCTGAACGCGTAACTACTCAGGGTCTTGAGATCGTTGCTATTGACGCTGAACGTTCAGTTCTAGTGGTTAAAGGTGCGGTTCCTGGTGCTACTGGTGGTGACGTTACCGTTCGTCCTACGATTAAGGCCTGAGGGGAAATAACGTGAATTTAAAAACTGTTTCCGGCTCTGCTGTTGAATTGTCTGAAGTTGCTTTCGGTCGTGAATTTAACGAAGCTCTTGTACACCAAGTTGTTACAGCTTACTTAGCTGGTGGTCGTCAAGGTTCGAAAGCTCAGAAATCACGTGCTGACGTATCTGGCGGTGGTAAAAAGCCATTCCGTCAAAAAGGTACTGGTCGCGCTCGTGCTGGTTCTATTCGTAGCCCAATCTGGGTTGGTGGTGGTAAAACTTTTGCTGCTCGTCCACAAGATTGGTCTCAAAAAGTTAACCGCAAAATGTACCGCGGTGCAATGCAATGTATCTTAGCTGAACTTGTTCGCCAAGATCGTCTTGTATTAGTTGAAGAGATTGCTGTTGCAGCTCCAAAAACTAAAGAATTGCTTGCAAAACTTAACGACTTGAATGCTACTCGTGCATTGATCGTTACTGATGCTGTAGATGAGAATCTATATCTAGCGGCTCGCAACATTCCACACGTTGATGTGGTTGATGCTGCTGCAATCGATCCTGTTAGCTTGATCGCGTTCGATAAAGTTGTTATGTCTGTTGCTGCTGCTAAGAAAATTGAGGTAGAACTCGGATGAACAACGAACGTATCTATCAAGTCCTACAAGGACCTGTATTCTCAGAAAAAGCACAAGTTTTAGGTGAGACTGCTGGTGTTCAAGTATTCAAAGTTGCACTTGATGCAAACAAGCTTGAAATCAAAAAAGCAGTTGAACAACTCTTTGGTGTAGAAGTGGTTAAAGTAAACACGACTATCACTAAAGGTAAGTCTAAGCGCTTTGGTAAAACATTAGGACGTCGTTCTGATGTTAAAAAAGCATACGTCACCCTGAAAGCTGGCCAAGATGTAGAAATGGCTGACTTGGGCGATACCGCTGAAAGCGCAGCGGAATAAGGACGAAAATTATGCCGATTCAAAAATGTAAGCCAACGTCTCCAGGACGTCGCTTTGTAGAGAAAGTGGTTCATGACCACCTTCACAAAGGCGCTCCGTATGCTCCGTTGGTTGAAGCTAAAAAACGTACTGGTGGTCGTAACAACAACGGTCACATCACGACTCGTCACGTTGGTGGCGGTCACAAGCAGCACTACCGTCTTGTTGACTTCAAACGTAACAAAGATGGCATTCCTGCTGTAGTTGAGCGTATCGAATACGATCCTAACCGTACTGCACACATCGCATTGTTGAAGTATGCTGACGGTGAACGTCGTTACATCATCGCACCTAAAGGTTTGCGTGCTGGCGATAAAGTACAATCTGGTAACGATGCTCCAATTCGTCCAGGTAACTGCTTACCGCTTCGCAATATGCCTATCGGTTCTACACTTCACAACATCGAACTTAAAATCGGTAAAGGCGCGCAATTAGCTCGTTCTGCTGGTGCTTCTGTTCAGTTGTTAGGTCGTGACGGTTCTTATGCGATCATCCGTCTTCGTTCAGGTGAAATGCGTAAAGTTCACGTTGAATGTCGCGCTGTACTAGGTGAAGTTTCTAACCAAGAAAACAACCTTCGCTCACTAGGTAAAGCTGGTGCTGCACGCTGGCGTGGTGTTCGTCCTACCGTACGTGGTATGGCGATGAACCCAGTTGACCACCCACATGGTGGTGGTGAAGGGCGTAACAAAGGTATTCAACCTGTAAGCCCATGGGGTCAAAAAGCTAAAGGGTACAAGACACGTACCAACAAGCGTACGACTAAGATGATTATTCGCGATCGTCGCGTCAAGTAAAGGAATCTGATTAATGCCTCGTTCATTGAAAAAAGGTCCATTCGTCGATGCGCACTTGTTTGCTAAAGTTGAAGCTGCTATTGCTGCTAACAACCGTAAGCCGATCAAGACTTGGTCACGTCGTTCGATGATCCTCCCGGATTTTGTTGGTTTAACAATCTCTGTACATAATGGCCGTAACCACGTTCCAGTAATCGTTACTGAACACATGGTTGGTCACAAACTAGGTGAATTCGCGCCAACTCGTACCTATCGTGGTCACGGTGTTGACAAGAAGTCTAAACGTTAATAGGTGCTATGATGGAAGTAACTGCTAAATTACGCGGTGCCGCTATCTCGGCACAGAAAGCTCGTTTGGTTGCAGATCTTATCCGTGGCAAATCAGTTGCTCACGCGCTTAATATCTTAAACTTCAGCAACAAGAAAGCTGCAGTTTTAGTTAAGAAAGCATTGGAATCTGCAATTGCGAATGCTGAACACAATAACAGTTTAGATGTAGACGACCTTAAAGTTTCTACGATTTACGTTGATGAAGGCATGAGCCTTAAACGTATTATGCCACGTGCTAAAGGCCGTGCAGATCGTATTACTAAGCGTACTTGTCACATCACCGTTAAGGTAGGGGTTTGATATGGGTCAGAAGGTTCATCCAATCGGTATCCGCCTAGGTGTTGTGAAACGTCATAACGCTAACTGGTATGCGAATCCGAAACAATACGCTGAATACTTGCTTAAAGATTTACAAGTTCGTGAGTTTTTGACTAAAAAACTTAAGAACGCAATGATGAGCAATATTCTTATCGAACGTCCAACAGGCGCTGCTAAAATTACGATTAGCACTGCTCGTCCTGGTATCGTTATCGGTAAAAAAGGCGAAGACATTGAAAAATTACAGCGCGAACTTACCAACATTATGGGTGTTCCAGCGCAAGTAAGCATCAACGAAATCGATCGCCCAGACTTAGATGCTCGTTTAGTTGCTGAAGCAATCGCTTCTCAATTAGAAAAGCGTGTTATGTTCCGTCGTGCTATGAAGCGTGCGGTACAAAACTCTATGCGTGCTGGTGCTAAAGGTATCAAAGTTGAAGTTTCTGGCCGTTTAGGTGGTGCAGAGATCGCTCGTACTGAATGGTATCGTGAAGGTCGTGTACCTTTGCATACACTTCGTGCAGACATCGACTACTCAACTATGCGCGCTGAAACTACTTACGGTACGATTGGTGTTAAAGTATGGATCTTCCGTGGTGAGATCTTGGGTGGCATGAAACAAGTCATGAACCCAGCTCCAGCTGAAGAGCGTCCAGCTAAACGCGGTCGTGGTCGTGGTGAAGGTCAAGAACAACGTCGTGGACGTCGTAACGACCGTGCTGCTGACAAGGGAGAATAATCCATGTTGATGCCTAAACGTACCAAATTCCGTAAAGTGCAAAAAGGCCGTAACACTGGTCTTGCGCACCGTGGTAGTACAGTATCATTTGGTACAATCGCACTTAAAGCAACTGAACGTGGTCGTATGACTTCACGTCAAATTGAAGCTGCGCGTCGTACCATTAGCCGTCGTGTTAAGCGTGGTGGTAAGATCTTTATCCGTGTATTCCCAGACAAACCAATTACTGAAAAGCCATTAGAAGTTCGTATGGGTAACGGTAAAGGTAACGTGGAATACTGGGTTTGTGAAATCAAACCAGGTAAGATCCTGTACGAAATGGCAGGTGTGAACGATGAATTAGCAACTGAAGCTTTCAAGCTTGCTGCTGCTAAACTTCCGTTTAAAACCACTATCGTGACTCGGACGGTAATGTAATGAAAACTAAAGATCTACGTGAAAAGTCGGTAGAAGAGTTGACAGCTTTGCTTGATGAGCAACAGCTTAACCAATTCCGTCTTCGTATGGCTAAAGCAACTGGTCAATTGGGTAAATCGCACGAAGTTGCACTTACTCGCAAGACAATTGCTCGTATTAAGACCCTCCTTACCGAAAAACAGGGGAACGGACAATGAGTGAAAAAACAGTCCGCACGTTAACCGGCAAAGTAGTAAGCGACAAAATGGACAAGTCTATTGTTGTGCTTATCGAACGTCGTGTTCAACACCCGTTGTATGGCAAATCAATCCGCCGTTCAACTAAATTACATGCTCATGATGAGAACAACACTGCTAAATTAGGCGATGTTGTAACAATCAAAGAAAGCCGCCCAATTTCTAAAACTAAGTCTTGGACTTTAGTTGAAGTTGTTGAAGCTGCTGCTGAGTAATTAAACGTTCTTGCATCATCGGTCAATTTCGAGTACTCTTTGAGCCTTTCGAAATTGCGACCGGTGATGCACGGTTTTGGAGTAGGGCAATGATTCAAACCGAAAGCATGCTCGACGTAGCAGACAACAGTGGTGCTCGCCGCGTACAATGTATTAAAGTACTTGGTGGTTCACATCGTCGTTATGCTTCAGTTGGCGATATTATTAAAGTTACTGTAAAAGAAGCTATTCCACGCGCACGTGTTAAAAAAGGTGACGTGATGAATGCTGTGGTTGTACGTACAAAATTCGGCATCCGTCGTCCAGACGGTTCTGTGATTCGTTTCGACGATAACGCAGCTGTTATTTTGAACAACAACAAAGCGCCGATTGCAACTCGTATTTTCGGACCAGTGACTCGTGAACTTCGTACTGAACAGTTCATGAAAATCATTTCATTGGCTCCTGAAGTTCTATAAGAGGCACTCATGGCTAAGATTAAAAAAGGCGATCAAGTAATTGTGATCGCAGGTAAAGAAAAAGGCAAACAGGGTACTGTTCTGTCTGTTTCTAATGACCGTGTTATGGTTGAAGGCCTTAACTTGGTTAAGAAGCATCAAAAGCCGAACCGTGCAACAGGTGCTGAAGGCGCTATCGTTACACAAGAAGCTTCGCTTCATATCTCTAATGTGGCAATTTTTAATGCTACAACCCAAAAGGCTGACCGTGTTGGTTACCAAGTGATTGAAGGCGTGAAAACTCGCGTTTACAAGTCAAATGGTGAATCAGTGGCGGTAGCGAAGTAATAGGTTGAGAAGGCAATGGCCAGACTTAAAACGCGTTACAATGACGAACTTAAAGCTCAGTTACAAGAGACTTTAGGCGTTAAAAATGTGATGGATATTCCTCGCATTACTAAAATCACGATCAACATGGGTGTTGGTGCAGCTGCTGCTGACAAAAAACTCCTTGATGGTGCTCTTGCTGATATGCAAGCAATTGCTGGTCAAAAACCAGTGCTTACATTAGCTCGCAAATCAATCGCTGGTTTCAAAATCCGTGATGGTTGGCCGATCGGTTGTAAAGTTACTTTACGCGGCGAACGTATGTACGAATTCTTAGACCGTTTGATCTCTATCGCGATCCCTCGTATTCGTGACTTCCGTGGTTTCTCTTCGAAATCATTTGATGGTCGTGGTAACTACTCTATGGGTCTTAAAGAGCAAATCGTTTTCCCTGAAATCGATTTCGATAAGATTGATCGTATTCGTGGTATGGATATTACCGTTACTACGACTGCTCGCACCGATGACGAAGGCCGTGCGCTTATGCGTGCATTCGGCTTCCCGTTCAAATAAGAGGTCGATATGGCTAAGAAAGGTATGATTAATCGCGAATTGAAACGCGAAAAGACTGTTGCTAAATTTGCTGCAAAACGTGCTGAATTAAAAGCTACGATTGCAAATGTAAATGCAAGCGACGAAGAGCGTTTCGAAGCGATGATGAAGTTACAAGCATTACCACGTAATGCGTCTCCAGTACGTCTTCGTAACCGTTGTGGTTTAACTGGTCGTCCTCATGGTTACTTCCGTAAGTTCGGCTTAAGCCGTAACAAATTACGTGACACAGTAATGCAAGGTGATGTACCGGGCGTTGTTAAGGCAAGCTGGTAAGGAGCGACTATAAATGAGTATGCAAGATACCGTTGCCGACATGTTAACACGTGTTCGTAACGCACAAATGGCTAAGAAACAAACTGTTTCTATGCCTAATTCTAAGTTGAAAGTTGCAATTGCAAACGTACTTCAACAAGAAGGTTATGTTTCAAACGTAGAAGTTGCTGAAGTTGAAGGCAAAGCTACTTTGACCATCACTTTAAAATATTTCGAAGGCAAACCAGTTATCGAAACTGTGAAGCGCGTAAGCCGTCCAGGTCTTCGCCAATATCGCGGTAAAGATGCACTTCCGAGCGTTAAGCAAGGTTTAGGTATTGCAATTGTTTCTACAAGCAAAGGCATCATGACTGATCGCGCTGCACGTGCTGCAGGCGTTGGTGGTGAAGTTATTGCTTTTGTTTCTTAATAGGTGATTCCTCATGTCTCGTGTGGCTAAAGCCCCAGTAACTGTACCTAACGGTGTTACAGTTACTCAGAACGGCCGGCAGGTCGAAGTGAAAGGCAGTAAAGGTACTTTGTCTTTCAACCTGCATGCGCTGGTCGAGCTTAAACAGGAAGACGGTATTTTAGCTGTTGCTCCAAAAACTGAGTCGAAAGACGCTTGGATGCAAGCTGGTACTGCTCGCGCTGTGCTTAACAACCTTGTAAAAGGTGTGAGCGAAGGCTTCGAACGCAAGTTACAACTTATCGGTGTTGGTTATAAAGCTGCGGTTAAAGGTAACATTGTTAACCTTAACCTTGGTTTCTCTCACCCGATCGATTATACGCTTCCTGAAGGTGTAACTGCTGAAACTCCTACAGCAACTGAAATTATCCTTAAATCTGCTGATAAAGCAGCTTTAGGTCAAGTTGCTGCAGATATCCGTGGTTACCGTCCGCCAGAGCCTTATAAAGGTAAAGGTGTTCGTTATTCTAACGAAGTTGTACTTCGTAAAGAAGCTAAGAAGAAATAAGGCGCGAGGTTCTTATGAACGAAAAGAAACAATCCCGTTTGCGTCGTGCGAAAAGCACACGCTTGCACATTCGTGCATTGGGTGCGACTCGTTTGTGTGTAAACCGCACTCCGCGTCACATCTATGCTCAAGTTATCTCAGCAGATGGTGGCAAAGTTTTAGCGCAAGCTTCAACTTTAGATGCTACTTTACGTTCGGGTTCAACTGGTAATATTGAAGCAGCGACTAAAGTAGGTGCTTTAATCGCAGAGCGTGCTAAAGCAGCTGGTGTTACTAAAGTTGCATTTGACCGTTCTGGTTTTAAATATCATGGTCGTATCAAAGCCTTGGCTGATGCTGCTCGTGAAAACGGCTTGGAGTTCTAATCATGGCTAAAGTTGAACAAAACGAAGGTCTTGTTGAAAAGCTGGTTGCCGTTGATCGTGTAGCCAAAGTTGTTAAGGGTGGTCGTATCTTCTCTTTCACAGCATTAACTGTTGTGGGTGATGGTAATGGTCGCGTAGGTTTCGGTCGTGGTAAAGCTCGTGAGGTTCCAGCTGCTATTTCTAAAGCACTTGAAGCTGCACGTCGCAACATGATTACTGTAGACCTTGCTGGTACTACTTTACAACATCCTGTGAATGCGCGTCATGGTGCAAGCCGTGTGTACATGCAACCTGCTTCTGAAGGTACTGGCGTAATCGCTGGTGGCGCAATGCGTGCCGTTCTTGAAGCTGCAGGCGTACATAACGTACTTGCTAAATGTTACGGTTCTACAAACGCTGCGAACGTTGTAAACGCAACTTTCAAAGGTTTGCGTGATATGACTTCTCCAGAGAAAGTAGCTGCTAAACGTGGTCTTTCTGTAGAACAAATTCAAGGGTAATCAATCATGAAAACGATTAAAGTTACCCAGACTAAATCTTCTTCGCACCGCTTGAAAAATCACAAGCTTTGCTTACAAGGTTTAGGTCTGCGTCGTATTGGTCATACGGTAGAAGTGCAAGATACGCCTTCTAACCGCGGTATGATCAACAAAGTCTACTATATGGTTAGTGTAGAGGAATAAGCCATGACTCTGCGTTTAAATGAACTTGCACCTGCAGAAGGTGCTAAGCGTGATAATCTTCGTCTAGGCCGTGGTATCGGTTCTGGCGTTGGTAAGACTGGTGGTCGTGGTATCAAAGGTCAAAACTCACGTAAAAGTGGTGGTACTCGTCCGGGCTTTGAAGGCGGTCAAACTGCGTTATATCGTCGTTTGCCTAAATTCGGCTTCACTAGCCAAATCGCTTTAAAAACTGCTGAAGTACGTTTATCAGAGCTTGCTAAAGTTGAAGGTGATATCGTTTCACTTGAAACTTTAAAAGCGGCGAATGTTGTACGTAAAGATATGCTTCGTGCTCGTATCGTACTTTCTGGTGAAATTACTCGTGCATTCACTGTTCAAGGTGTTGCATTGACTAAAGGCGCTAAAGCTGCTGTTGAAGCTGCTGGCGGCAAAGTCGAGGAGTAATCGCGAGTGTCTATGTCTCCTAGTTCTTCAGGTCATGTTCACATGATGAAAGGGCAACCATTTTACGTGAAATACCGTGAAATTATTCGCCGAATGATGTTTCTCTTCGGTGCATTGTTGGTTTTTCGACTAGGAGCGCATATTCCAGTACCGGGCATTAATAATGCTGCACTTGAAAACCTTTTTAATGCAAACCAGGGTACGATCCTTGGTTTGTTTAACATGTTTTCAGGTGGTGCTTTAGAAAGAATGTCAATTCTTGCCTTGGGAATTATGCCGTATATTTCTGCCTCGATTATTGTGCAGTTAATGTCGACAGTGATTCCATCACTCGAAGCTTTGAAGAAAGAGGGTGAGCAAGGAAAACGTAAGATTAACCAATATACACGTCAAGGTACGTTGCTTCTTGCTTTAGTGCAGGCAACAGGGATGTGTGCTGGTTTGATCAGTCAGGGCATTACGCTGTCTGCTGGTTTAGCCTTCTACGTTCCAGCTGTAACTTCATTGGTTGCAGGTACTATGTTCTTAATGTGGTTGGGCGAACAAATTACCGAACGCGGAGTGGGCAATGGTATTTCCATGATCATTTTCGCGGGTATTGTTGCCGGATTGCCGAATTTAATTATGCAATCTATTTCATCGGTAGATAATGGTCAAACAAGCTTGATTGGCTTGGCTATTTTTGGCTTGTTATCCCTAGCGGTGTTGGCAGCAATTGTGTTTATTGAGAAAGCGCAACGTCGTATTCCAGTGAACTATGCTCAAAAACAGCAAGGTCGTCGTGTATTTACTGCGCAGCAAACGCATTTGCCATTGAAAATTAATATGGCAGGTGTGATTCCAGCGATCTTTGCGAGTTCTTTACTATTGTTTCCAGCCAGTCTGGGTCAATGGGTAGGTAGCTCAGATCCAAGTGCAGGGATTATCAAGCGTAGTCTGCAAGATTTGGCTCTTTTATTGTCGCCTGGACAGCCGTTGTATTTGGTGCTCTTTGGTGCGTTAATTATCTTTTTCTGTTATTTCTATACGGCGCTAGTATTTAGTCCTAAAGAAGTATCAGAGAACTTAAAACGCAGCGGAGCTTATGTGCCTGGTATTCGCCCAGGTGAGCAAACTGCTCGTTATTTAGATCATATTCTCAATCGTTTGACATTTATTGGTGCGATTTATATTACGATCGTGTGTTTAATGCCGATGATTCTGCAAAGCTCGTTTGGTATCCCATTCTATTTAGGTGGTACTTCTTTGCTGATCGTTGTTGTTGTGGTTATGGATTTCATGGCGCAATTGCAAGCACACCTGACTTCTCATCAATATGATAATCAAACGTTAATGAGAAAAACGACTGCTCATCCGAAGGGATAAGCGCACTTAGAGGTTTCATCATGAAAGTACAAGCTTCTGTAAAGAAAATTTGTGGTAGCTGTAAAGTTATCCGTCGTAATGGGGTTATTCGCGTAATTTGCAGCGCAGAACCTCGTCATAAGCAGCGTCAAGGTTAAAATCTGATCAAGACCTGTTGATTTCAGTAGGCTAATTAGGTTATTATCCGCCCCTCAAGATTTTTGTGGGGCGGTTGATTATCTCTACTGCCTTTTTGGAGAAAATTGAATGGCTCGTATTGCCGGTGTAAACATTCCGGATAACAAGCATGCTGTTATCTCTCTCACTTATATCTTTGGTATTGGTCGCCACACTGCTAAGAACATCTTGGCTGCTGTTGGTATCGCACCGACTACAAAGATTCGTGAATTAGATGATGCTCAGCTTGATGCGATTCGTGCAGAAGTTACTAAGGTTCCTACCGAAGGTGATTTACGTCGCGAAATTTCCATGAACATTAAACGTTTAATGGATTTAGGCTGCTACCGCGGTCTTCGTCATCGTCGCAGCTTGCCTGTCCGCGGACAACGCACCAAAACTAACGCACGTACCCGTAAAGGTCCGCGCAAACCTATTAAGAAATAAGATTTCTGGAAGCTAAAAGATGGCTAAAGATACTCGCGCACGCAAGAAGGTCACTCGTACCGTCTCTGAAGGTGTCGCACACATTCACGCTTCTTTTAATAACACCATTGTAACGATCACTGATCGTCAAGGTAATGCATTGGCTTGGGCTACTTCAGGTGGACAAGGCTTCCGTGGATCACGTAAATCAACTCCGTTTGCTGCTCAGGTAGCTGCTGAAGTTGCTGGTAAAGCTGCTTTAGATTACGGTTTGAAAAACTTGGACGTCCTTGTAAAAGGTCCTGGTCCTGGTCGTGAGTCTGCGGTTCGTGCATTAGGTGCAGTGGGTTATAAAATTAACAGCATTACCGATGTGACTCCAATTCCGCACAACGGTTGCCGTCCACCTAAAAAACGTCGCGTGTAAGGAGAAACATTCATGGCTCGTTATATTGGTCCAAAATGCAAACTCTCTCGCCGCGAAGGGACAGACCTGCAATTAAAATCTGGCGTTAAACCATTTGACGTTAAGACTAAAAAACATGCTAAAGCTCCTGGCCAACATGGTCAAAGCCGTGCAAAACAATCTGAGTATTCACTACAATTACGTGAAAAACAAAAAGTACGTCGTATGTACGGTGTTTTAGAGCGTCAATTTAGTAACTACTATAAAGAAGCTGCTCGTGTTAAAGGCGCAACAGGTGAAAACTTGTTGAAATTGCTTGAAAGCCGTCTTGATAACGTTGTTTATCGCATGGGTTTTGGTTCTACACGTGCAGAAGCTCGTCAGCTCGTATCTCACCGTAGTGTTACTTTGAATGGTCGTCGTGTTAACATTGCGTCTATCCAAGTAAAAGCTGGTGATGTTATTGCAGTTCACGAAGGTGCTAAACAACAATTGCGTATCAAAAATGCAATTGAATTAGCTGCTCAACGTGGTATTCCTTCTTGGATGGAAGTTGATCATTCTAAGCTGGAAGGTACGTTCAAAGCTGCACCTGATCGTTCTGATTTACCTGCTGAAATCAACGAAAGCTTGATTGTAGAATTGTATTCTAAATAATCCTTGAGGTAGCAATATGACGCGTACTGCAAATGAGTTTCTAACTCCGCAAGCGATCAAGGTCGAAGCGGTAAGCGGGACCTCGGCAAAAGTTATTCTAGAACCATTAGAGCGTGGCTTTGGTCATACTCTTGGTAATGCTTTACGTCGCATCCTTCTTTCTTCTTTACCTGGCGCAGCTGTGGTTGAAGTTGAAATTGAAGGTGTCGAGCACGAGTACAGTACCTTGGAAGGCTTGCAGCAGGACATCGTCGAGCTCTTGCTGAACCTGAAAGGATTGTCTATTAAGCTGTTCGATCAAAATGAAGCTTATTTGACATTAGAGAAACAAGGTCCTGGCGACGTAACTGCCGCTGACCTTCGTTTACCTCATAATGTTGAAGTGGTTAACCCTGAACACTTGATCGGTACTTTAAGTGCAACTGGCTCATTAAAAATGCGCCTTAAAGTTGCTCAAGGCCGTGGTTATGAAACTTCTGATTCACGTTTCCCAGAAGGCGAAACTCGCCCAGTGGGTCGTTTACAGTTAGATGCTTCTTATAGCCCAATCAAACGTGTGTCTTACATCGTAGAAAATGCGCGTGTAGAACAACGTACTGACCTTGATAAGCTGATCATTGATCTTGAAACCAATGGTACAGTTGATCCTGAAGAAGCAATCCGCAAAGCGGCAACAATCTTGCAACAACAAATTGCAATTTTTGTTGATCTTCAGAAAGATCAAGCTCCTGTTGCTCAAGAACCTCGTGAAGAAGTTGATCCAATTTTGCTTCGTCCAGTAGATGATCTAGAGCTTACTGTTCGTTCTGCGAATTGTTTAAAAGCAGAAAATATTTACTACATTGGTGATCTTGTACAGCGCACTGAGGTTGAGTTGCTTAAAACTCCTAACCTTGGTAAGAAATCGCTTACTGAGATCAAAGATGTTCTGGCTTCTAAAGGCTTACAACTCGGCATGCGTTTAGAGAACTGGCCACCAGCTAGTCTCCGTATGGACGATCGTTTCGCCTATCGTAGCCGTTAATTTAGTAGGACTATCACCATGCGTCATCGTAATAGTGGTGTGAAATTAGGCCGTACAAGCAGTCATCGTAAAGCGATGTTCCAAAACTTGGCTAATTCTTTGTTCGAACACGAGTTAATTAAAACTACTGTTCCTAAAGCTAAAGAATTACGCCGCGTTGCTGAGCCTTTAATCACTTTAGCTAAAAACGATACTGTTGCAAACCGTCGTTTAGCGTTTGCTCGTACTCGTTCAGCAGCAACTGTTGGTAAATTATTTACCGTTCTTGGCCCTCGTTACAAAGAGCGT
Source organism: Acinetobacter kanungonis (assembly GCF_009939195.1). Taxonomy (GTDB): domain Bacteria; phylum Pseudomonadota; class Gammaproteobacteria; order Pseudomonadales; family Moraxellaceae; genus Acinetobacter; species Acinetobacter kanungonis. Next base: position 377,288 of record NZ_JAACKC010000002.1, read on the forward strand.
AACGGCGGTTATCTACGTGTTCTTAAAGCGGGCTTCCGTGCGGGTGATGCTGCACCGATGGCTTACGTTGAACTAGTAGATCGCGAAGTTAAATAATTTCGTAGAGCTATTCAGTTGTTCTTAAAAAAGGTCGGTTTTTAACCGACCTTTTTTAATGTCTGTTGTTAGACAAGATTTAATGATGTCCCGAAATGACACGTTTTAATAGCGGTTTTAATTAAACTTGACATTGATCATTGTCAGATATGTGCTTTAATAAAAATGTATTATCAGTCAGGTTATAAAAACAACATGGAAAAGCAAATTGATATATTGATTGTGGGTGCTGGCATTTCAGGTATTGGGCTAGCGGCACATTTATCCAAAAACAATCCAAATCGTTCTTACGAGATTATTGAACGTCGCGAGAGTATTGGTGGGACATGGGATTTATTTAAATATCCTGGGATCCGTTCTGATTCGGATATGTCTACTTTTGGCTATAATTTTAAGCCTTGGCAGCAATCCAGTGTGTTAGCTGATGGTGCTGCAATTAAAGGCTATTTGTCCGAGGTGGTAGATGAGTTTAATCTCTCTTCTAAAATTCACTTTCAACATAATGTTATTTCAGCCAATTACGATAATGAGATTCAGAAATGGGTGGTTGAAATTGAAGATCATAAGAAAAAGAAACAGACTTGGGTGGCGAATTTTATTTTAGGCTGCACAGGGTACTATAACTATGAGCATGGCTATCAGCCTAAATTTCCTGACCAGCTCGAATTTAAGGGTGAGTTTATTCATCCACAGCATTGGCCTGAAAAATTAGACTATCGTGATAAAAAAGTCCTCATTATTGGCAGTGGTGCAACGGCAATTACTTTGGTACCTGCGATGGCGAAGGGTGGGGCTGCACATGTAACGATGTTGCAACGTTCGCCAACCTATATTGCATCTGTACCTTCAGTTGATTTTGTTTACGATAAAATGCGGAAATACCTACCCGAAGATGTCGCTTATAAATTGACCCGTGCCCGCAATATCGGTATGCAACGGGGTATTTATGCGCTTGCACAAAAGCAGCCAAAATTACTGCGTAAATTTTTATTGAAGTCGATCGAAATGCAGCTCAAAGGTAAGGTGGATATGAAACACTTTACCCCAAGCTATAATCCGTGGGATCAACGTTTGTGTGTGGTTCCAGATGGGGATCTGTTCAAGATTTTGCGTTCTGGGCAAGCCAGTGTTGAAACGGATTTAATCGAGAAGTTTACCGAAACAGGAGTGTTACTCAAGTCTGGTAAACATCTGGATGCAGATATTATTGTGTCGGCGACGGGCCTAGACATTCAAATTCTAGGTGGAATAAAAGCCACTTTGGATGGTCAGCCGATTGATACCTCGAAACATATGCTTTACCAAGGTGTCATGGTCAGTGATGTTCCGAATATGGCCATGATCATTGGGTATATCAATGCTTCTTGGACTTTAAAAGTCGACATTGCAGCAGATTATATCTGTCGTTTGATTAACTATATGGATCAAAAAGGCTATGTACAGGTGATTCCACAAGGGGATCAGACTGAATTGCTGGAAGATACGGTCATGGGCAGTCTGACTTCGGGGTATATTGCCCGTGCAGCCAACGTGATGCCTAAACAAGGCAAGCATGCACCTTGGAAAGTCACCAATAATTATCTTGCAGATCGAAAAACCTTAAAACATGCGAGTTTTGAAGATGCTGTCTTAAAATTCCAGAAAGCACATCCGCACGATCAACGTAAACCTAAATTAGTGTCATAGTCTGAGTCATAAATCTAAGTAATAAATCTAAGTCATAAAAAAGGAGCACATCGCTCCTTTCTTATGGGTTTGGTTTTATAGGGTTCGTGAAATCAGTTCTTTCATAATTTCATTGGTTCCCGCATAGATTCGATTGGCACGATGATCGATATAGGCACGGGCTATTGGATATTCCAGCATGTAACCGTATCCACCATGCAGTTGTAAGCATTCATCCACCACTTTGGAGTACATCTCTGAAATTTTGTATTTCGCTGCCGCCGCAGCATCAACTCCGAGTTGCCCTTGAAGTTGCTGTTGCATACAACGATCAAGGTAAGTGCGACAAAAATCAATTTCGGTACGCAGCTCCGCTAATTGAAACCGAGTATTCTGGAAAGAAGCGATAGGTTTGCCAAATGCGTTGCGCTGCTTGGTGTATCGCACAGTATGCGCAAAAGCCGCTTCTGCACCGGCCTGACAAATAATTGCCACCAGCATACGTTCCCATGCCAGTTCCTTCATCAGCATCATAAAGCCCATGCCTTCAGCACCCAGCAAGTTGTGCTTGGGTACACGGACATCATCAAAGAACAACTCGCAGGTATCCTGACCTTTCATGCCAATTTTATGCAGGGGCTTGCCTCTGCTGAACCCTGCACCATCTGCTTCAACCATGATGAGAGACAGATTGGCTGAGCCTTTGTCACTATGACCTGTCTTACACACCACGATAGCCATATCGCACAGGTAGCCATTGGTAATAAAAATCTTGGAGCCATTAATGACAAATTCATCACCATCAAGGACTGCTGTAGTTTTTACCGCTTGCAAATCTGAGCCTGTGCCTGGTTCTGTCATGGCAATCGCTGTCACGGTGTCACCCGTTGCCATTTTGGGAAGCCAGTACTGCTTTTGTTCTTCATTGCCAAAATTCAAAATGTAGTTGGCGACAATGTCGGAATGCAGGGAAAAGCCAGTTGCGGAGTCCATGGCATAGGCCTGCTCTTCAATCAGAATCATGCTGTAGAGACGATCAACTCCTGAACCACCATATATTTCTGGCATGGTGGCGCAGAGTAAACCGAGCGCACCCGCCTTGTTCCACAAATCACGATCAACATGTTGTTGTTGTTCATATTTTTCAGTATTGGGAATCACTTCCTGTGTATAAAATTTACGTACAGTTTCACGAAATGCTTCATGTTCTTCAGTGAACAGTTGGCGTGGTAGCATCGGGTCGAGCGGGCGAATAGCACCAGATTGCATGATGTTGAAGTCCTTGAATTATAATTGTGCGTACGAAGTTAAAAGATCTGTTGGGCGTTGGGCAATGTGAGCAATGCTCAATTCCATAATAAAAATGGTAGATTTGGTCATTCAGTGGAAATGTGCTCGAAATTGGCCAAATGATTCGGTTAAACTAGGGCAATTCTGTTCGGCCTAGGGGAATATAATGAGCGAAGAAATGACGCTTGAAGAACGCAAAGTGATTTACCGTGCACGTCGTGGATTAAAAGAAATTGATGTGTATTTTGACCCATATGTTCGTAATTATTATTTAAATGCTTCTCCTGAAGAAAAGGCATTATTTGCTGAATTGGTCGATCAAGAAGATCCAGATTTATTGGATTGGTTTATGGAAGTGGGTGAACCGCCTCGCGCTGAGATCAAGACGTTTATTCTTAAATTAAAGCATTATGTTCATGGCTAATACAGCCTATTATTTGAAACGCAGTCGCGTGGCGATTGTGTTTCAAATCTGTATTTTAATCCTCATTCTCAGTGTAGTTTTTATCTTATTACCACTTTGGTTAGCTTGTATCGCTCTAGTGGTTGTATTGCTCTCATTTTGGCGACAGTTGCAACGCGCCACTGTATCTTATTTTGAACCTTTCTCCTTAGATGAATGGTCGGTTGCTATCACCGATCAGCAGGTGGAGCGCATGCAACTCCTGCGCGTGGTGGATCATCACTGGTATATCGTGCTTTATTTCCAGCAGCAACAACGCTGTAGCTATGTGATTTGGTATGACCAACTGAGCTTGGCTGATTGGAAAAGACTTAAATTATTGGCAAAAATGCTCTAATTGTCAGACACCTGATGGTATGTCTGATTTCATTAAAATGATAAAAATCAAAATATTATATATACTTTAACTTATTCCTGTCGGACAGGAACTCAATATATTGGCATAAAGTATAAATTGTTAGACAATTTTAGCGCTTCCAACTGCATTTTCTTTGTACATTAAAATCACCAAACAGCAGACGAGGAGATCAGTATGATTTTTCCCACGTGGATGTTTCTGATGATGGCGATTGTTTTGGCAATTGTTATAGGACGATTAGGAACGGTGCTGAAGGATCGATTTGCACAAACATAAAGCCCTTCGGGCGTTCATTTAATAGGTAGCATGTGCTGAACCGTCGCAATGCTACTTTTTTTTGCCCAAAATTTAATAATCCTGCTTTTCCAGTCAATTTTTCTCTTTATTTTTCATGGCAAAGTAATGCTTTGAATTAGAGTAAATACTCTTTTCTTCAAAATTCGCTTCTGCTATGTTTACTGCGAAGGACACAAACAAAAAATATAGAGGACAGGAAGATGTCGCAAGTCCAGAAAATTTGCCAAGGTATGGCGATTTTAATGATTACAACAACCGTATTTACAGGGTGTTCGCATGTGGTGAAATCAGGTGCTAATGTCGCTTTAGGATTTAGTGAAAAACATATTGTACCGCCCATTTTAGCCATGGATGATGCGGATATGGTCTGTAACTCAGGTACTGCCTTAACCCCAGCCATCATGTCGACCCAAGATATGGGTGCAGACCCGACCCGTATTGCCATTTTACTGTATTCCGCTGCGGGAACATGCGCTGAAAATCATGCTTTGGATGCCGAGCTGCGCTATTTACGTGCATCCAAATCGGGGCAAGTTACCGAAGCTCAGGATGCACGAATTGAACAAAAGCGTTGGTCAGCAGTAGCGGCACAGCGTCAGTATGCGGGCTATCAACTGTTAGAAAAGCGCTGGCAAGCCAAATACCAGCAAGCTTTGGGTGAAAGTTGTCCGAAGATGAAAAGTGACATTGATCAGACCGTATATTTACTGGGCATGCTCAGTGGTTTGCAAGCCATGACCAATGACATTAACTCAGGAGGTGCAGTCAATGTACCGAAAGACATCGCTGCGATCGTTGAGCGCGGGATGGTCTGCTTGAACAATGAAAAGTTTTGGGGCGCGCCAGAGGCGACTCGTGCAGCAATCTGGACATTACTGCCAGGTGCAGGTGATGGTAAACCAGATCCATACCAAACCCTTAAACAATCAATGCAAATTGGCGAACAAAAGGGGGTACGCTTACCTCATGCCTTATATGCGGTTGCCGCGCAAGCCAGTGGCGATGATGCCAAAATTCGTGATGCCTTAAAGCAGTTTGCTGCTGCACGTTCGGATGAAAAGCCCGTTAATCCTCAGTTCAAGCTGATTGACAGTATGGCTGCCAGTATGGTGCAAGGGATTTCTGATCGTTACTGGACAGAACATACGGGCAAACGTACAGGTGATGGCGGGATGCGCCAATTCTGGGATGAGCAGGATGACAGTGCAGGTTTGGATGATCTGTTTGATGCATCAGAAGATACCGCCAGTAGCACTAAACAATAGCCAAGGTCGAGCCTGCGAATAGCCGCAATGGAATTTCTGCTGAGGTAGAGGGAGATGCTAATGAATGATCCATATGTTGCTCGAAAAGTGCTGTTTATCGCAGGGGTTGCTTCAATCTCTGCCAGCCTACAGATTTTTGCAGACTACTTTATTTATTGGCGCCCAGATCTGTTGGCGCAATTTTGGCGCCTTTGGACTGCACATTGGGTGCATGTCGGATGGATTCATTATCTGCTCAATATGCTGGCCTTTGCCTGTTTACCTTTTATTTTTCCGCATGTACGCGTGTGGAAATTTGCAGCATTGCTGCTTTTGCTTCCAGTCTGTATCAGTCTGAGTTTTTATTATGGCTTTCCTGATATTGAAGCCTATGCAGGACTGTCAGGTGTCTTGCATGGGGCTTATGTTGCCGTGGCGTTGATTCATCTTAATTATGCCCATGAACGTAAATTTGCGGCAGGCGTGTTGGGGCTGATTATATTGAAACTGATTTGGGAAAATACCTTGGGGAATACTAGTACTGCCGAATTGATAGGCAGCCCTGTTTTGGTCGAAGCGCATTTGTTGGGTGCGATTTGGGGCATGCTGTTGGCCGCAGTGTATTTTCCTTTTCATTTAAGGCTGTTGAAGCCAAACAGTTGACATTTTAAGCAGAAAGAAAACAAAAGCAGTCATTTTTTTCAGTCTGAAAGTCATGCAGAGTGAAGTTGAAAAATAAAGATAGCAACAGAATATGGAGATGTTCTGTGCAGAGAGATGTCTACATCATCATTGATGATGAGTAAAATAAAAATAGGAACGCATATGTACGATGCAGGACAGAAACGGTCTGGATTAGACCTGTTTAAATATATTTGGACTGAATGGATCTCCGCCTTTGTGATTTTGGTGTTGCTGGTTTTAACACTGATTATTGGCACAGGTGAAATGATTCATGGACAATTATTGCGTATGGGGGAAAGCCTGTATGGCGACCCTGCCAAAGGCATGCAATATTCTTTCTTAAGAGCAGAACCGAGCAAACCCGATTGTAACCGTCATCCGAATGTGGATGCATTGGTTCAAGCACAAATGAAAACCAATGCAGCAGATGAGTTTGCCGATATTTTTGGTACGGCTTCAGAATCGGATGTCAGGGCTTCAATTCTTGCGGCACAAAATTTATGTGAAGAAAAATATCAGTTCTACGATAAAGCCATGCAACACATGCAGGCACATCCAACCTTAAGAACCTACCGTACCGTGGAAACCACCTTCTTTGGGGTGTTTAAGTTTGGGAGTGAAAATCGCGCCATTTTACTGGTGTTGATGGTGGTATTTGCAGCCATCAGCGCAACCCTAAAAACCCATCATATTGGTTTGCGTAGTCCTGCGACTAAAATTGATTTTAGGGTATATAGCCTATTTATGCTGGTGGCAAATGGCTTTTTAGTGGCATCCAGTTTAAGCCAGTATCATTCTGTCCAGAACTCAGGTGTACCGATGACGGGTGAAATGTTCAGTATTTACTGGATGTGGATTACGTTATTTGGTTTGCTGACCTTGATTAGCCTGTTTCAATTATTTAAACAGCCTGTACTGACCAAAGAGGGCGGGCGCTTGGGCATGGCATTTTTAAGTGTGCCTTTATATGCCTATATGGCGGTGATTACAGGTGTTGCCTTTACCTTCTTTATGGACTACCCAATGGGACAAGGGATTTACTTGGGGCAACTGGTCGAGTTCTCCAGTATCTTCCTGAATCTTGCGCTCTTTATCTGGGCGGGGATGTTGTTAAAGCAAACCCGAATTGTGGATTTATTCCTGAATATTTTGCGTCCATGGAATCTGGCACCTGAAACCTTAACTTGGCTCATTCTAATTGCGGCGGCATTACCAACCGCCTATACCGGTGCCTCAGGGATTTTCGTGATTGCGGCTGGAGCAATCATTTATAAAGAAGTCTGGAATGCGGGAGGGCGCCGTCAATTTGCTTTGGCAGCAACAGCGATGTCGGGTTCTTTGGGTGTGGTATTAAGACCGTGTTTATTGATTGTGGTAGTGGCATCACTGAATAAGGAAGTCACGACAGACTGGCTGTATCAATACGGTAGTTATATATTCTTGTTAACATCGACCCTGTTTTTAGTGGTGTCGTTGTTCCTCGCGGAACAGAAGTTCCGGATTGCACCTTTGCATCTTGCAGCGCCTAAATCTGTCCGCGCAATTGCACCTGTTTTGCCTTATATTTTAATTTTTGTGCTGATCTGGTTGTTTTATAAATATGCCTTATCGACAGATCTGAATGAATTTACTGCACCTGTGATGATGCCGATCATTCTGCTGGTTATGGTGTTGTTTGATAAATTACGTCATGAACCTGCTCCGATTCAAGCGGTCGGACATTGGGATGAAACGCTGGATTTAAATTATGCATCATCGACTCAACCTGCGATGGCGGGTGCTGATTTATCTAATACCGCGGAATATCGAGAGGGGATTTATACAGAGCAAGTGGCAGATGAGCTTGCTGTCAATCATGCGGTGCAACATTCAGAAAAGTTAGATCCGATGCGCCAAGTGGGTTTCTGGAAATCGTTGCATATTTCGACCAGTGAGACGGTTGGGCATATTGGGGCATTGGTCATTCTCATGGCATTATCGGTCAGTGTCGGGGGCTTCTTGGAGCGGATTGAAGTCATGAGTATGTTCCCAACGGATATTGGGAATATTTATTTAGTAATTACGATGATTGTGGCGCTGATGATTGTGGTCGGCATGATTATGGATCCGTTTGGTGCTGTGATTTTAATTTCAGCGACGGTTGCTCCAGTCGCTTATCAGTATGGCATTCATCCTGTACATTTCTGGATGATTACCTTGATTGGTTTTGAATTAGGTTATGTGACGCCGCCTGTAGCGCTGAATCATTTGCTGGCGCGTCAATCGATTGGTGATGCAGAAGTCGCTGAAGCGGATGCAGAAGTTCGACATGCGTCTTTTTACTATCGCTATGAACGATGGATCTTGCCACTCTTGGTATTATTCCCAGCCATGCTGATTATTGCTTATGTGCCTTACTTGTTTAAATTGTTTGGTTGGTATCATTAAGCGACTTGAATAATAGATAAAGCACCTTCGGGTGCTTTATGTTTTTTGGCGTTGTTGAAATAAAGGACTACAAAATAGGATACCGCCCAAGATCAAACTGAAACCAATGAGGCTGTAGTGGTCAGGTACTTCCTGCCAGAAAATGTAGCCCCAAGATCCTGCAAAAATAATCGCAATATAATTCACGGGACCAATCTGACCAGCAGGTGCCAATTGGTAGGCTTTGGACATGAAAATCTGGCTGATGTTCGCCAATACGCCTGCGGTAATTAAAAAGCTGAGTTCATGCAGCGTATAAGGTCGCCATAACCAGAACATGGGAAGCATGGAAATAAGCGTACCAATCAAGCAGAAGTAAAATACAATCCGTTCAGGTGGCTCGGTACTGGTCAGCGCACGCACGGTGACAAACGCCATGGCGGCTAAAAAGCTCGCGATTAAGCCAATCAGGGAAATCTTGTTGAAGAGTCCTGAGTCTGGTTTTGCCACAAACAAGACACCCGCCAGACCAATGGCAGCGGCCAAGAGCATGGAATGGGTAATTTTTTCTTTTAAGAACAGCCATGCAATCAGTGGAATGAAGATGGGAGAGGAATAAGTAAATACCATGGCATTGGAGAGTTTTAAATGCGCAATGGCATAGAAAAAGCCGTACATGGCAATTAGACCGACCACTGCACGCCACGTGTGCATCCAGATTTTATGGGTCTTAAAAAAGCCCAGACCTTTATTGAATATGATCGGCAGAAAGACGAATAAGCCAATAAAATTGCGGAAAAAGACAATGGTCGGATTATCGACGCTATAAGAGGCATAACGAATACAGACGCCCATCAGCGAAAATAAAAAGGCAGACAGGGTCAGAAAACCAAGCGCCTTGACCAGATTGCGATTGGTTGGGGAGATGTTCATGCGAAAATTCGGCATAGTCATAGACGAATCTATTCTAGCCGAATTTTAAGCAGTCGGTTATTGAGCTTGTGCGAGTTGTGCTTCGAGTAACTTAATTTGTTCCTCTTTCAACTCAATCAGGTCATCTGCATCATGATGTTGTGCTTTCAGCATTTTTTCTTGATCATTCAGTTGCGTCTGAATGTCATCCAGTTTGGCAATTTCTTCTTTTGCCAATGCTGCATTTTTTGGTACATCTTGTTTCAGCAGGCTTTCATCGACCAATTGGATTGGCGCATCAGCACTAGCTACTGTTGCCGTAGATGCTGCCGTTTCAGCGGCAGGAGCAAGTGCTTGAGCTGCTGGTTTTGCTGCTGCACGCACGACTGGCTGCTCTAGCTCATGTTTTGGTTGCGAGGAAGTCATCCATTGGTAGGCAAGAAAAATAGCCACCACAGCAAGCAGTCCTGCAATGATCCCCATTAAAAGTTTTGAATTTTGTCTTTGATCTAACGTCATGACTTGAACCTTGTGGTTATTCAGGCTGACGAGGTTTAAATTGAATGACCCCAATTTCGTCTGGATATTCAGGCTCAGCAGGTTCGACATGGGTCGGACGCTTTTCTGCATATTCACACTCTATACATTCAATCCACTCGTCATCCACAGTGATGATCTTAACCACACGATCTAAAGCTCCGCATTTGGGACATTTTGCGCCTGCGATAAACTGTCTTTTCATGTCAGTTAATAACACCCTGTGAACAATAATGACGTAGTTTAAGCGCTTTTATCGGTGTTCGTCCAACCCTGATGGCGTAATAATGCGTCTATTTTTGGCTCGCGTCCGCGGAAATTGATAAATGCATCAAGCGCTGTATCTTTTCCGCCAACTGCTAGAATAAACTGTCGAAACTCTTTGCCAGTCTGGGTATTGAAAATCCCTTCTTGTTCGAAGCGATCAAAGGCATCACTGGCTAAAACTTCTGCCCATTTATACGAATAATAACCCGCTGCATAGCCGCCTGCGAAAATATGGCTGAAGCTGTGCTGGAAACGGTTATAAGCTGCTGTCGGGACAACGGCATAGTTTTGACGAATCTGATCTAAAGTCGTTTGAATACCCGCTGCATTTAATGCAGGCGTGGTGCGGTGAATATTCAGATCAAACAAGGCAAATTCGATTTGACGAAGAGTTTGCATGCCTGACTGGAAGAAACGCGCATCGAGCAACGCTTTGAGCAAAGATTCAGGGAGCACGTCTTTGCTTTCAATGTGCTCGCTCAGTAAATCGAGGCTTTCTTTGTCCCATGTCCAGAATTCCATAAACTGACTTGGCAGCTCTACTGCATCCCAAGCCACGCCATGCGTGCCTGCCACAGAAATATGATCGACTTCGGTCAACATATGGTGCAAGCCGTGTCCAAATTCATGGAACAGGGTGGTCACTTCATCATGGGTCAGTAAAGCCGCTTGTCCTGCAACAGGTGGGGTAAAGTTACAGACCATGTAGCAAATCGGTTTTTGTAGACCTTGTGCGGTTTGCATGCGTGAACGGAAACCACTCATCCATGCGCCACCGCGTTTGCCATTACGGGCATACAAATCAAAATAGAAACCACCGACGACGTTGCCTTGATCTTCAAGTTCAAAATATTGTGCATCGGCATGCCAGACAGGTGCTGCACGCTGTACAACTTGAATGCCATACAGACGTTCAACAATGCTAAATAAGCCTTGTACAATTTTCGGTGCAGGGAAATACGGTTTTAAATCTTCCTGAGACAGATTGAATTGCTGAACTTTGAGTTTTTCAGAGTAAAACCCTGTATCCCACGGTTCGAGGGTGCCAATCCCGTCTTGCGCTGCAATGGCTTTTAGTTCGGCAATTTCCTGCTCGGCAGGTTGGCGGGCATGTTCTGCTAGCTCAACCAAAAAGTTGGCCACGGTGTCGACATCGGGTGCCATTTTGCTGGCGAGGGACAGTTCTGCATAGTTGTTAAAACCCAGTAATTGTGCCATTTCCTGACGTAAGCTCAAGATTTCTTCCATCACCGCGGTATTGTCAAATTCAGCTTGTTCTGCCTGATCTGAAGCACGGGTGGTGTAAGCCCGATACAATTCTTCACGTACTGCACGATCTTCGGCATAGGTCATGATCGCCAAATAGGCGGGAATGTCTAAAGTGGCAACCGCTTGTTCAAGCTCACGTTGCTGACCATATTGTTTTAACAGTTCAACGCTGCTGTCGGGTAAGCCTTTTAGTTGATCTTCGTTCAAAGGTTTGAAATAGGCTTGTGAGGCATCCAAGACATGGTTGGAGAAGTCGGAAGACAGTTGAGAGAGTCGCGCTGAAATCTCAGCATAGCGTTTTTTCGCTTCACCTACTAAGGCAACCCCAGAGAGTTTGAAATCTCGTAATGCTAGCTTGATGGCGCTTTGCTGTGCCGCAGGCAGTTGATTAAATTCTGTCGAATCTTGTACTTGCTGATAGGTTTGGTACAGCACGGTGTGTTGCCCGAGCGCAGTGTAATATTCACTCAGTGCAGGGAGCAAAGACTGATAGACCTCACGAGTTTCAGTATTGTTCATGACCGCATTTAAATGAGACAGTACCCCCCAAGATTCGCTCATGCTATTTTCAAGTTCATCGACTTGGCTCAAGACTTGAAGTTGAGCAGCATGCTGTTCAGGGACGGCTGTGAGTTCGGCTAAAAATTGCTGACCGTGTTGAATGGCTTGTTCGATTTGTTGTTTTAATTCGCTAAGTTGAATTTGATCAAACTGAGGAACAGGTAAAGTTGCTTGATCTAAGAGCATGTGCATTCGCCATTTCATTTTAAACTTAATCTAGATGTAGGGATTGTTGGCAGGGAAATCAAGTTTTTATTGTGGGAGTTTGCTGTTCGGCAGTAAATTCTGCCCAAGAGGCAAAGGATTGATCAATTTGCTGAGGGATATACAGGACTTTGGCAAAGTTACGGGTCATGCATTCGGTATCCAGAATTTCGCCACTTTTATATTTTTCTTTACGATGCCGCCAGATTTCATTCTGACGATAATAGTCAGAGCCAATTTTTAAAAAGGCATGCTGTTGTTCAAACACATGATAGACATAACCCAAATCTACCGAGCAGCGCAGTTCCCCCTCCAGACATTTGTCGCTAAACCATAAGCGGATTTGAAAGGTATGCGGGGTCGGATTATAAAATTGATAATCAATGTAATTGTAAAAGATGGCCGCGCCACTGCCGAAAGGTAAAACCCGTCCTTGATCGGGGAAGGGATCAAAGGAATGCTGCGCACGTTGTTTCACCTGAAGTGGGCTATGCAGCACCAGCCAATGGATCAGATTGGCAATTTGGCAGATACCTCCACCAATCCCGCCACGCGCCTGACCAAAACTCAGTTCCATGCCCTCGACATAGCCTTTGGCGGCTGTGGGTTGCCCCACCAGTTGGCAGAAAGAAAAGGTCTGTTGGGGATGAATGAGAATGCCTGAAATACAGGGGCTGGCAATTTTCAGGTTGATGACTTTGTTGTATTGCCAGTGTTGTTCGCTGTCTCCTAATTTTCGAATCAAGACCGATTGATGTTTTTTCACCCGATAGGGCAAGGGTGTAGAACATTTCTCTTGGGCATAATCTTGACCATCGGTTTTCCATTGCCAATAGCGCAGCGCCCGTCGGGTACGGGTCGATAAAAAGTAAAGCAGGGGATGATATTGGCTAATCGGTTTAGGGATCAAACGTCGAATAATGGTCATGATTTTATATAAAAAAAGGTGTTAAGCCCAGAGACTTAACACCGATCTCAGGTTATTCGCTACGCACTTTGGCGTTGGCTTTTTTCTTTTTGGCTTTGCTCTTTTTCTTGGCCTTGTCTTTGGCTTTTACCTCGGCCTTGGCGGAGGTTTTCTTGTCGGCTTTTTTGCCATAAGAGCTCGGCTTAGGCTTAGCTTTCTTTTTCGTAACAGGTTGATCGCCAGACTCACGTGCTTCAGTAGGTGCTTTTGCCGCGCGAGGATTAAAGGTTTCTTCCTTCACCTGTGCAGTGCCAGCTTTGGCTACGCGCGGTGCACGGCTACGGATGGCACGTCCTGCATGCGTCAGTTGCTGAATCAGTTCAAAGTCAATCTTACGCTCTTCCAAGTTCACGCCAGCCACTTTAATTTTGACTTCATCGCCCAAACCAAATGTTTGCCCACGATTTTGCCCCACCAGACTTTGGCTGACTTGGTCAAAGACAAAGAAGTCATCGCCCAATTGGCTGACATGAACCATACCATCGACATACAGGTCTTTCAGCGTCACAAATAAACCAAATTCTGCTACTGCTGAAATCACACCGACAAACTCATCGCCCAAATGCTGCTGCATGTAGTGGCATTTTAACCACATGGTCACAGAGCGAGAGGCTTCATCGGCACGACGTTCGGTTTGCGAGAAATGTTCGCCTGCATCATCCAGTGCCGCACCAGAAAGCGGGAATGGTTTATCCGCGAGTTTGGCTTTAATGGCACGGTGTAGCAATAAATCTGGGTAGCGACGAATAGGTGATGTGAAGTGGGTATAGGCTTCATATGCCAGACCATAGTGTCCTGCATTTTTGGCGCCGTAATAGGCTTGCATCATGGAGCGTAATAACACTGCATGAATACTCGGTGCATCAATACGGTCCTTGGTCGCTTCAATCACCGCCTGATAGTCGGCTTGGGTCGGTTGGTCTGGGAATTTCAAACCAAGCAATTTGACAAAATCACGGACTTTTTGAATGCGCGAGAACTCAGGTGGCTCATGCACGCGATACAGCATCGGCACATCATGCTCGAGTGCAAACTCAGCTGCAGCCACGTTAGCCAATAACATACATTCTTCAATCAGCTTGTGTGCATCGTTACGTGTACGTGGCAGAATTTCGTTAATACCGCCTAAGTCATCAAAGGTCATATAGGTTTCAACGGTTTCAAATTCCATTGCATGACGTTTGGCACGTAGGTCTTTTAGCACTTGATACAGTTGAAACAGGGTGTTTAGTGATTTACGGACTTCACGGTCTTCAGGCACCGCAGCACTATCCCCATCAAAATACTGTGCTACTTGCGTATAGGTCAGGCGTGCTTTGGAATGCATCACAGAAGGATAGAATTCAAAGCCTGTCACGCGACCTGCACGCGAAAGTTTTAAATCACAGACCATACATAGACGGTCGACATGTGGATTTAAAGAACACAGTCCATTGGAAAGGGCTTCAGGCAACATCGGCAATACAAAGTGCGGGAAATACACGGAGGTCCCGCGTTCTTGTGCTTCCTCATCCAAGGGTTTGCCAATACGCACATAATGGCTGACATCGGCAATCGCCACCACGACACGATAACCGCCACCCGAGCGTTTTTCGGCATAGACGGCATCATCAAAGTCGCGGGCATCTTCACCATCAATGGTGACCAAAGGCAGGTCGCGTAAGTCAATGCGACCTTCACGGTCTTTGGCACTTGGCTCTTTAAAGCTTTCGGCTTCTTTCAGGACTTCTTCAGGGAATTCGTAAGGTAAACCAAATTCTAAGATGGTTTGCGGAATAATGATTTCAGTGTCTGCTTTGTCTGCCATCGACTGAATCACATGTCCCGTTGCGAATTCTTCACGGGTAGGGTAGTCATCAATCGCGATACGAACCGAATCCCCCAGTTTGAGTTGGGCATGTTCAATCAGCTCTTTTTCTAAAGTAATCGGCTGATGTGCATTCGGATTTGCAGGCTGAATAAAGTATTCGCCGTCATGTTGTGAGACTTTACCGATAATCTGCTTGACGCGGCGCTGTAAGACTTCGGAAATAAAGCCCCATGCTTTACCTTTACGATCCACCGAAGTTTGCTGCACTTTCACACGATCGCCGTTAAACACTTGGCGAAGTTCACGTTCAGGTAAAAGCAGGTCATCATGTCCAGCAATACTGGCTGTACCAAAACCTTTGGAGTTGATATAAACCGTGGCTTCATGGCTGGGTTGATCTGCCATGCGTTGGAATTTAAAGCCATCTTTCATGAGTTGACCGTCACGCACCATGGCAATCAGGCGATGGCTGAGGGCATCAATGCTCTTTTGATCGGCAATTTGGAAGTGTTCCACTAAATCGGCATGCGATTGTGGCGAGTTTAATTGTTCTATAGTTTCTAAAATGAGCGTACGGCTCGGAATAGGATTTTCGTAGCGTTCAGCTTCCGCTTTGGCTTCAGGATCGACCCAATTTTTCATCATGGATTTGGTTTTGTGTCAGAAGATAGGATTAGCATAAGACATGCTGCGCCAGACTGCACGTAAATGATTGCAATAATGTGTTTTTCCTCGAGCAATTGAAGTCAATAAGGCAGATTCAGAAACAAAGCTGAGCTGATACGGGATAAATTCTGCACAAAATTGAGTAAATTGTTTAAAAAATATTTAATTGAGCAAAATAATGCAAAAAAAACAGCGGCTGTGCTTGCAGTACTAGGGTTAAGTTTGTATTATGGCGGCACGTTACGGTGAGATGGGTGAGTGGCTGAAACCACATCCCTGCTAAGGATGCATACGGGCAACTGTATCGAGGGTTCGAATCCCTCTCTCACCGCCAAATTTACTTATATCGCGCTCATAGCTCAGCTGGATAGAGCACTTGGCTACGAACTAAGGGGTCGGGAGTTCGAATCTCTCTGAGCGCACCAATAAGTAAACTGTATGTAACGTATCGCCGAATGGCACACAAGTAATGCGCTCATAGCTCAGCTGGATAGAGCACTTGGCTACGAACTAAGGGGTCGGGAGTTCGAATCTCTCTGAGCGCACCAACTTGAACAATTAACCGCATATATTGCGGTTTTTTTGTGCCTGAAATTTAGCATTCTGTTCTTTATCTCCACGACTAAACTTATCTTACTGCATGGTGTTGGCTCTTTTCCTGTGTCTCGCTACTTCTTCGTATCGTCAGTCGAAGATTAAGAATAGGCGGGTGGCATGATCTTGAGTGATGGTTATGATCAATATCTGCGGCTAGAAAAAGCCTATTAGGTGATGCAGTGTACTTGTGATACCAACTTTGATGAGCTGATAGGTGAGGCAGGTTTATTTCACATTATGCAGAGTCAGGATATGTCTGGATGGCTAGCAGTGCTTGCATGCCATTTCTGTCCATCAGAGATCGAAAAATAGAGTAGCTAAATTGACTGGCTGTGCGATGATTTTGGCCTAAAAATGCACTTTCATGCCTAAATTGCCCATTATCTAGGCATTTGGTTGCACTTTTGTGAAAAAATACTTATCAAAATGAAAAAACCATATATAATGCGCTCCATCAAGACGTCGCGCTCATAGCTCAGCTGGATAGAGCACTTGGCTACGAACTAAGGGGTCGGGAGTTCGAATCTCTCTGAGCGCACCAACTTGATTGCCTAGATCATTTATCTGTTCTGGTGCATAAAAAAGAAGCCGCATTTTTTGCGGTTTTTTTGTGCCTAAAATATCTAAAAAGCATGTCGATTTCGTGACAATTCCAAACTTTGTTGTCGCTGAACAGCAGTGAAAAGCATAAAGAAAAGCTGAAATTTGGTGTACTATGCTACAGTCTCGTTTTCAGATTGATGATGGATTTATGTCAGACAGCAAGCCTGCCTTATCTTTACGTTATTACTTAAACCTTGAAGAATCTCAAGATGGCTTTGCTCTAGCCACCTTTGGTAAAAAGTTATTCACCCGTTTTATTACCCCACTGATTAGTATTGCCATTATTGGCTGGGGCATTTATTTGGGTTTTACTGGGGTCGGTCGTTATTACGTTGCGCTGGGCGTATTTTTCTTGGTTTTACAGCTGGTTTTACGTTATTGGTTTTTACCGATGATGTTTAAGCGTCAGTTTGTAAAGTATCAGTTTGGGAAAAGCGAGCAAGGTGTAGATCTGTATCAGGACTATGCCGATATTTATGCCAATGGTCGTAAAAAAGTGGTGCATTACCACGAAGTCCAGAATTTTGCAGTGGGTAAACTGACCTATATGCTGGAATTAAAAAATCGTACAGTGGTGATTGTACCGAAACGTGCCTTTGCAAGCGCTGAAGATCAAGGCATATTTGAAAATACCTTTAAGCATTCTAAATAAAAGATTTATTGTCACAACAAGTCGAAGGGAAGATCATGAGTACACGTCCATCTAAAATTGTCTGTGTCGGTCGTAGCTATGCAGACCATGCCAGAGAGCTGGGAAATGCCATTCCCGATCGTCCAGTGTTGTTTATCAAGCCGCCAAGCAGCTTAAAAGCATTGCAAGATGGAATTTCGTGGAACTCGGCTTGGGGCAGTTGTCATTATGAATGTGAACTGACTCTACGTATTGATCGTGAACTGAAAGCAGAAACCGATCCTGTTAAAGCCCTACAAGCAGTGGGGGCTGTGACTTTAGGGCTGGATTTAACCTTGCGTGATTTACAAGATGATCTAAAGACCAAAGGTCAGCCGTGGGAGCGTGCCAAAGCGTTTGATGGTTCATGTATGTTGGCAGATTGGGTCGATGTCGCCGAGGTGGTGCAGGACTGGAACGAGGTACATTATACCTTGCATGTCAACGATGAGCTTCGCCAAAAAGGGGACACCTCGCATCTGATTTTTGATATCGGTACCTTATTGGCAGATATGAGTCAGGTCTTTACCCTAGAAGTGGGTGATGTGATCATGACGGGTACGCCAGCGGGTGTTGCGGAATTGCAAGCTGGTGATCAACTCAAAATGACGTTAAAGGGTCAGCAGCAAGACTACGTTTGGAACACTTTTGTAAAAGCTTAAGTTGAGTTAAAGATTCAAAGGACTGTAAATACAGTCCTTTTTTTATTTGGATGGGTTATCTGCTGCGTAGTCTTTACGAAATTGATCGGGGGTGCAGCGCATCCAGCGTTTGAACAAGTTGATAAAGGCGGAGGCATTGGCATAGCCCAAGTCCAGCGCAATACTTTCCACGGTTCTGTTTTCATTCAGCATCGACATGGCTTTAATCACTTTTAGTCGTTGTCGCCATTCATTGAGCGACATACCCAGTTCCTGCTGGCTATAACGCGCTAGGGTACGTTCAGTCATATTAATCCGCTGTGCCAATTGTGCCAAAGTACTCTGATCGGCGGGATGTTGTTGTAAATAATCCAGTAAACCTTGTAATGCTGGGTGTTGGGTCGAAGGTAAATAACTACCAACCCATTCCGCATGTCGCAGTTGATCTAACAGCACATGCAGCAGGCGTAAGTATTCAGGCTCATGATCAGGCATGGGATGCTGGCGCAAATGATGCAGCAGCGCAGGAACCAAGGCCGAGGTTAGCAAGATTCCCGCCTGTTTCGGCAGCGCTTCACACAGGCTTTCGTGGACGTATAAGGTGGAATGGGTCACTTCGGTACGGTTAATGCCTGCATGTTTTAAGTGCGGCGGCAGCCAAATCCCATACGGAGGCGGGGTCAGAAAATGTATCTGATCAACCTTAACTTCCAATACTCCATTCAAGGCATAGACAAACTCTCCCCAAGCATGTTCGTGCATGGGGTAGCAAGATTCGGCAGGGGCGTCTGAAATCCGCAGCCATAGTGGCGCAGGAATCTCATCATTGGTGGGCATCGGATGATAGTCATGTTGTTGACGCGTATGCATCTGTTTCGCCCCCTGCTGATTTTGCCTGAATAATAGGATGGGTTGTCTGTTTTGAATTATATCTTTTAAAAGAGACAGGTCTATAGTGATGGCTCATGAATGAAAGTGGAGTAGACTGTGAGTGAGCGTCGGGCACTAGACAGCAAAGCATCGGGCATTATGTTTGTGCTGTGCATTATTTGGGGCTTGCAGCAAGTGATTTTAAAAATGGCTGCACCTGATATTTCTGCTGTAATGCAAATTGCATTGCGCTCAGGTCTTTCCGCGCTGATGGTTTACCCCATGATTAAACTCGCAGAGGGTGTTTCTTTGTGGAGTCGTGAATATCTGGCTCCCGGGATTCTGGTCGGCATTTTGTTTGCTTCTGAATTCTTTTTGGTGGCAGAAGCCTTACGGTTTACCTCAGCCTCACATACGGTCGTATTGCTATATACCGCTCCCATTTTTGTGGCTTTGGGGTTGCACTGGAAGCTGCCCTCTGAGCGACTTAGCCCCTTACAGTGGAGTGGTATTGCACTTGCTTTCTTGGGCATTATTATCGCATTCCTGTTTCATCCTGCGGGTTCGGCAGCAGCCTCTACAACAGCTTTGTGGGGGGATGCATTGGCATTGTTGGCGGGGATTTTGTGGGCGGCAACCACAATTGCAGTGCGTTTAACGAAATTGGCGGAAGCACCTGCAACCCAAACCTTGTTCTATCAACTGTTAATCGCCTTTGTACTGTTATTTCCTTTGGCATTTGTCATAGGGCAAGCCAGTATTCACTGGACGCCATTTACCATTGGCAGTTTATTGTTCCATACCATTATTGTGTCTTTTGCCAGTTATCTCATTTGGTTCTGGCTATTAAAAGAGTATTTGGCTTCGCGTTTGGGTGTATTCTCCTTTTTAACCCCCTTGTTTGGCGTACTCTTTGGTGTGCTATTGTTGAATGAAAAAATTGAACTGAACTTTGTGGTGGGTACCGTACTAGTGATGTTGGGGATTATGGTGGTCAGCTTGCAGGGTTGGGTGCAATCTCGCGGTTTCGCCAAAGCCTTAAAATCGGATTAATCTCGCTATAGTGAACTAAAAAAGCCTGTCAACTCGACAGGCTTTTTCATAGGTAACATTAAGGTTGATATAAATTAATAAAGGCACGATAGGCAGAAGATTGCTGTCCATTGCGATAGACAGGACGGGTAATGTTGCCTTTGTTGGTTACCAATTTTAATTCAATATCTTTGGCGTTTTTAAATGTGCTCAAGAAGGAACTTGGTACCACAATATAATTGGATGAACGGTGCGGAACCATACGGTTGATATATTCATGTGTGGTCGCAGCCGCAGGGGTATAGCTATAAGGTTTTTGATCAATCAAGAACACAAACTGCTGAATGTCATAATCCTCTTTCGCACTCGGCAAATACGCAGTAATTTTTAAGTGACTACGCTCTTGTTCATTCCATGTCACTTTGACGGCTGGGCACAGTTCATTCTGCGCACAAATCAGCAGTCCTGTAGAGGCAATATTCGGTGGTTGTGTCGAGGACGTTGCGCAGCCTGCTAACCCCATGACAGTCGCCGTACCTAAAAATGCAGTTTTTAATATATTCATGTTAGACCTTTATATATTCGTTCAGAAGTTTGGCAGATGCGTTTGGGCAGTGGAAAATATCTGCCGCATCTTGCCTATTCTGTTCCTAAAAATTGAAATGCTTTCGTTGTCTTAAAGTGTGTTGTGGCATCACCAGCATAGACATTGGCTTGATCTGCACCTAAGTCGAGTTTCTGGAAAGGCGTAGTTTTAAAATCGATTTTCTTTAAATCTACCCAGAACGTATTGGGTGAAACTGCCGATTCAAAAAAGTATAACAAATTCTTGTGGTCAACAACCGTGCGCCAGCGTGTTGATGAAATATTTGGTTCTTCTTCTGTGTTTAGGCCGAAAGGAACGGAGGCATTGCGAATCACGCTAAAGACACTGGCAAGGCTTTGTTTGCTGCTGGCATTTTTAGGAATGGCGTTGATATAAAACGAGGCACGGGCAAAACGATCCGAGGCACGATTGGTGCCCGGTAAGAAGGTGGTTCCCCCAATCTGTTTCCAGTATTGATTTAATGCCAGCTGCTGATCAAAAATGGGCGAATTGGTCATGACTTGGTACTTGGCATTGTGATGAATCACTTGTTTGCCATTAATGTATTCAATAATCGCGCTATCGCCCGAAGCATCGGATAGTGACAGGTGTAGGGTTGCAAGGCGTTTTTCCCCAGGCACATTATCCGTGACCACAATAAATGGCTCTTTCTCCAATGCTCGAATGGCTTCATTCACAGTCGCATAATTATCTAGAACATACTGCGCCCAGAGGGAAATGCTCATCGTTGGTTTGTTATTGTTTTTGACTTCAGGATATTGTGATTCAACCAGCCAGAGTAGATTGGCGGTCAGTCCTTTTTCATTGACACCATCGGTGGTGGAAAGATCATAGCCTGTTGCGACCACGCTGCCATATTTTGCCGTCCATTGGATGGATTGTGGTCCTGCTAGACCACTGCGTGTAATATTTTTTGGCATAATCCACAGGTTGGTACCAACATCGACTTTCCAGTCCATGGAGCGAGCGGTCATGACGTTTTGCACATCTCCATGGAACACCACTCGAGTGCAGGCTTGAAGTGCTGAATTGATTAAAAGTCCACTGCTTAAAGTTGCAATTAAAAGTAAGTTTTTTGTCATGATTCATCCTGTTTTTTTCAGTATTTTAATGCTTGGTTTTTCAGTATCGTCTGTATTTAAGGGCACGATTTTGGTGGGTTGAGTTTGAATAATTTGAATTGGAATAAAACGAATCTGTACATAGGTCGGATACCCTTTTCGGTCAGGACCGAGGGTGCGGTTAAGTTCATCAATTTGATTGGTTGATGGGGGTTCAACCCCGCGGATAAATACCCGTGCTAGGGTAAATTCTGGATGCGTGTCGAATTGTACGGTATCAATAATATTGGTTTCCGTATTGAGCTTTAGCCCCAGTTGATCACTGACGCGAGATTTGTATAGCTCATTTTGAACCGTATAAATTAAGTTGAAGGTCAGATAGACCGCCAAAACCAGCAGGATAATTAAACTGAGCCAATTGCGTTTTGCAAATTCGAGGTATTTGCTTTGTACTTCTTCATTTGAACCCCGTCTAAATCCTGCAATCCAGAG
Organism: Acinetobacter kanungonis; assembly: GCF_009939195.1. Lineage (GTDB taxonomy): Bacteria > Pseudomonadota > Gammaproteobacteria > Pseudomonadales > Moraxellaceae > Acinetobacter > Acinetobacter kanungonis. Next base: position 399,557 of record NZ_JAACKC010000002.1, read on the forward strand.
TACCATTGAAGAGCTGACTTGAATTGCAATAATATTGGTAAAGGTCAGCAAGAATGCGTTGGCAGACAAAGAAAATTCAGCGCGGGACAATAAAAGACCGCTGGCAACCAAAGGTGGAACCAAGGCGGTTGCAACAGCCACACCCACCACAGCAACGGATAAACGTGGAGAAACAGAAGCGAAAGCCCCCGCAGCACCGCCCGCCAGAGCAATCATTAAGTCTAGAGAGTTGGGGTGGGTGCGTGCCATAATTTCATTGGTGATGGCAATATTGGGATGAATGAGTCCAATCAGGAAGCCAATCCCGTAAATCATGATGATGCCCAGCGTAAGCGTTTTTAGGGCAGTTTTCAGTAGCATCCAACGGCTATCAATCAAGGCGAGAGAAATCCCCGCAATAGGTCCAAGCATCATGGCAACCAGCATGGCACCAATCACCACAGCCGTAGAGTCACTGAGTAAACCATAGGCGGCAATGACGGCAGCCAGCGCATTCATAATGAAAAAAGTTTTGCTCGGCAGCGCATCGGCCTGAATATTCAAGCGGACTTGTTTGTGATCAATGGTCTTTGAATTTTCCCGTAGCGCCTGTTGATAGCGCAACTTTTCTTTCAAGTTTTCAAAGCGTTCTTGTTCGGGTTGCTCATCATCAATAATGATGGTGGGGGTTTCTTTTTTGTCTGTCATGGCGAATTCTCGATTGAATCACGCAAACAAAAATTCTTGCTTGTGGATGTTATTGTTCTAAATCATGTTTTTAGATGATTTTATCATTCGGTCTAATGTTAATTTTAGCTGTTTTTTTAAGCATTATATAGCGTGGAATTTAGAGAATTACGTAATCAAAAATGAATTGAATGTGATTTAAGTTGGATTGGTGAAAGGCGCAGATGGGCAGGCATGGTAGGGCTTACAAGAGATGAGATTAAGTTTCATCTCTTTTATTTTCAAATGTTTAGCGCTGTTCAAAAATACTGGCTAAGGGCATGGCCAGTTTAGCTGAAAGATAATCATCGGCTTCTTCAAACATGGGACCAATTCGCTGCATCCACTCATGGTCATCGGGATGAATATTTTTTACATCGGGACGGCGAGGCAGTGGATAGGGTAGGGATTTATAAAAACTCCAAAAATCAACCTGTGTTAAATTTCGGACGAGGACATATTCATTGTTATCGGTGCGTTTGACTAAGTTTTGTTGTTCCAATAGCAAAACATAAGTTGGCCAGTGCCCAATTTCTTCGCGACCGAGTACATCTAGGGCCTCTTTGTCGGACATACTCTCGCCACTTTGTTGCTTAAGATAAAACAGTTGCAGAATATCAAGCAGCATAATCACGGGATGGCGTCGTTGTTCTTTGCCCGTATAGAATGCAGTGAGTGCATAACTGATTTCGACCCCGAGCAAGACAATATTCCAAGACAGAAAAATCCATAACAGGAAAATTGGCAGTGCGGCAAATGCACCATAAATAATTTCATAACTGGTGAAATTAGACATGATGTAGCCAAATAAGTTCTTTAATAACTCAAATACGCTGGCACTGAATATGCCAGCAAAAATGGCGGCTTTAATAGGCACGCTGCGGTTGGGAATGGTCCAATATAAAATAAAAAAACCCAAAATCGACAGTGAAAAAGAGATGATCCAGAGCAGGAAGGCACCGTTGACTTCATAGCCTGCCAAATGACTACTCAGCAGATTCATGGACGCTACAGTAGAGGACAAGGCAAAAGCACTGCCCAAGATAATCGGGCCTAAAGAAATAATGGTCCAGTAGCGCATAAAGCCAATCATACCGCCGCGCTTTTCACGGACACGCCAAATGCGATTAAAGACATTTTCAATGCTGGTCAGCATCATGACGGTGGTAATGAATAGAAATAAAACCCCAATGACGGTTAAGTTGCTGGATTTATCAGTAAAAGCAGTCAGGACTTTGTCGAAGGCAATCGTGGTTTTAGGGAGAAAATTACTATAAATCAACTGCTGCAATTGTTGCCGCGCAGGTTCGAGGGCTTTAATGGAAGAAATAATGACTAAAAAAACAGTCAACATGGGAACGACCGCAAACAGCGTGGTATAGGTCAGGGAGCCTGCCTGTTCGCGGCATCGGTCTGCTTCAAAACGTCGAAGGACAAATAAAACAAACTGAAACCAAGTCTTGCTGTAAAAAGGCAGTCGTACTAAATACTTTTCTATCATGCGTTTCTAGTCTCAATTCTTAATCATTTTATATACTTTTCAAGCACAAGCTTAACCAAAAAGTCGGAAAAATACCGTATAGTTTTCATTTTTAGCTTAGATCATAAACGTCATGCAACCTTATGTCCTTGTTTTATATTACAGCAAATATGGCTCAACCAAAGAAATGGCACATTTAATTGCCAATGGGGTCGAGTCAACAGGGATGGCAGTCAAAATCCGTACTGTGCCCAATTTGGCAACGGTGGTGACCGAAGCGGCAGCCAGTATTCCTGCCGAAGGCGATATTTATTGTACTTTGGAAGATTTGCAGTATTGCTCTGGACTGGCTTTGGGTTCGCCAACCCGCTTTGGCAACATGGCATCGGAAATGAAATATTTTTGGGATCAGACCACCAGTTTGTGGCTCAGTGGTGCCTTACATGATAAGCCTGCTTGTGTGTTTACCGCATCGGGTTCTATGCATGGCGGGCAGGAAAGTACCTTGCTGACTATGCTACCGCCATTGTTTCATCATGGCATGATGATTATGGGTTTAACCAATGCACAGGCGGCTTTGTCCAATACCAAAACAGGCGGTACACCTTATGGGGTTAGTCATGTCAGTGGTCCAAGACATGATCAACAACTCAGTCAGGATGAGAAGACTTTATGTGAAGCGCAGGGTCGTCGTTTAGCAAGCGTGGTGCAACAATTACAAGCGCATTGATACTTGGCTGAGCTTTCTAAACCAAGTGAGGGTAAGAACCCTCACTGGATGAGTCATAGCAAGATGACTGTTATGACTTTTCGACTTGAGCTTTGAAGCGATGCTTGCACTTTAAGCATCTGAAATCGAGGAAAATGTTCTTATCAATCACCACGCCTGCTTTTTTGCCGAAATAATTGCCTAAAAAGCCGCCCGTAATCCCGACGCTGATGCCACCAATAAATGTACCTACTGTCCCGCCGACAATCACACCGAGGGGTCCTGCGACTGCACCAATTGCGGCACCTGTAGATGCACCAGTTGCTGCACCACCAACGGTTCCTGCTGCAACGCCTGCCGAGCCTAATAAAATCCCACTGGCTTTTTTCAGGTGCTGATCATGGTTGCGTTTTTCAATTTCGCTTGAGCCACATTTGGGACAGAGAATCGTATTTTCCATAGATGATTTGCCTTTGCGTGCTGTCATTGCAGAGAGAGCAAAACAGCATAATTGGGTAAGGATTATACGCTTCAGCAGAACAACCTTGTGCTGCTTTGACTTGGACATATTCGCTAAGTACGTAAATCTAGAGTAAATTCTAGCGAAAATGAGCCGCCTTGTGTTTATCTGAGTTGTAAAAAATCCACGTGAGAACAAAGCTTCATGAATAAAATATGAAGTCTAGGTCAAGCAGGGTCAGTATCTAGAATTAATTTTTGAGAGAAGTGTGGTCTAGGTGAACACGGTTGCGTCCCGCTTGTTTGGCTTGATATAGGGCTTTATCGGCACGTTTAAATACGGCTTCGGCATTGGCGTCGGTCGGTTGTACTTCAGCAACCCCAATACTGACGGTAAAGCAGATGATTTCTTCCTGATAGGGCAGTTTCATGGCTTCAATGGCTGTGCGAATTTGTTTGAACAGTTTGACCGCATCTTTCGAGCGAGCAGGTAGGATAATCGCAAATTCTTCACCGCCGATACGAGCCAGAAAATCCTGCTCGCCCAAATAGGCTTGAATATTTTCAGTCATGCATTTCAGCACATAATCACCCGCTTGATGCCCATAAAAATCATTGAGGGTTTTGAAATGGTCGATATCCAGCACGCCAATACTAAATGGGGTTTGGGCATTAAAAAATAACAGCATGCTTTGGTTACTTTCCTGAATAAAGCTACGCCGGTTAAAAGTGCCTGTCAGTTCATCCGTCGCAGTGAGTTTCTGCATATCCTGAATTTGTAAATGCAATTTAATATTCAAGGCAATCCAGTTGGCGAGACATTGCAGTAAGATGGCTTGTTGTTCGGTGTAATGGAAAGTGGCTCGGTCCGCTACATTCAAGGTGCCCAAGCATTTTTCATTATGGATGAGCGGGGCATCCATGCATGAGCCCATGCCGTGTTGTGCCAGCATTTGACAGTCTAATTCTTCAAATTGTGTAACATCATCACAAATGCGTAGGGTGGTGCTACTAAATGCTCGTCCGACAAAGGTATTCTGAATTGGCATTTGAAAATTGAGAGGAATCGCCTGATTCCCTGAGATGGAATACAGTCTTAGAAAATCATGATGATCATAGAGGGTGATACTGGTCCGTTCCGCCTGAAATACCCGTGAAATCCAGAACGCAATTTTATCGAGCAGACTCTGTAAGCTGTTTGCTTGTGCTAAATCGTGGATAAACTTGATTGGAAGTTGAATACAGTCACTCTCATTCAACAGGGATAGTTGGTGGGGAGTGTAAATTCGTTCGGCGATGTTCTTGTTCTTCATTGACACAAGGTTCTCTAGATTCAATGCTCTGTAGCGTGGTCTTTTTATTTAGATGGAATTGGGGTATTCATTTTTTAATGAGCGATATTAAGCTGTTTTGAAGCTTAAATATGCTCAATAGGGATACTCATCCATAGTATGCTTTTTTTATGAATTTTTCAGGAAAATAATGAAACTGCTGGGAACATATTTCGCCCACTTTTCCGAATGATGCACAATAAAAAAAGAGCGCAACAGCGCTCTTTTTATGCAACTAAGTTTGGTTTAGTCACGTTCAAATTCAACTGTACCGTTGGATAAAGATTTCACGCGTGCCAGTGATTCTACACGGTAGCCTTTTTCCAAAAGTAATGCACGACCAGGTTGGAATGATTTTTCAATCACAATACCAATCCCGACCACTTCAGCTTGAGCCTGATGAATTAGATCCGCTAAACCGAGTGCGGCTTGACCATTCGCCAAGAAGTCATCAATCACCAAAACCTTGTCGGTTGAGCTGATGTGCTTATTCGAAATCGCAATCGTGCTTTCAACCTGTTTGGTGAAGGAGAAAACTTTTGAACGGTATAAATCATCCTTTAAAGTTAAAGATTGATATTTACGTGCAAAAATTACAGGCACGCCGAGTTCTAAACCAGCCATAACTGCAGGTGCAATGCCTGATGCTTCGATCGTAATGATTTTGGTGATTCCAGCATCTTTAAACAGACGCGCGAATTCTTGACCAATTTGTTGCATCATTACTGGGTCAATTTGGTGGTTTAAGAAAGAATCGACTTTCAGAACTTGATCAGAGAGAACGATACCTTCTGCTAAGATTTTCTGTTCTAGTGCGTGCACGGGAGAATCCTCGGGGGCAGGTGCTTTTTCAAGCAAAAGCGTATTTTAAAAAGCACCTGAAAAAAATCAAGTAAAAATCATCAAAATGGATTAATTCATGGGTCCTTTATACCCAGTCAGCAATAAACCGTATGAAGATTTACCATCCTGATGGGTCACTTTTACAGGCAGATAGTCTAATTTTGGTGCCAACCAGAAGGTGGTGTCACGACCTGGTTTATCATGCTTCATCACCACTTTAATGGTGTCGAAGGTGCCATACGAGGTTTTAACTTTCTCAGAACCTTGTTTCACAAACTGACGTGCTTCAACTTCTTTGGCATCGGCAATCAAGTAACTTGATTTCATACCGACGCCTTTTAAATCTTCACGAATTTGTAATTCAGCATTGAGTTCATCCAAAGCGCCCGCTTTCCATGCAAAAGAACGTGCTGTGTCGTCTTTTTTGGTATTGATGGTTTTTGTACTTGGATTGAAGTTAATGCTCATGGTGTTGTTATGCACCAAAATTTTGCTGGTACGGCTAAAGCTGTTCGAGCTAATTTTGCCTGCATTAAAACCAAAGCGGCTGGTTTCAGAAGCAGAAGCGATAGCCCCAGCTTTGGCTGCAAAAACATAGGTCCAGTTATTACCAGACTTGCTTAATGTGCGAGTTGCCGAGCCCATGTTTTTGCCATTGTAGTTAAATTGATAACTTGCTTGGAATGGACTCATGGCGAATGCTTGGCTGGAAAAGCCAGTAAATAACAATGTAGAGGCAATACCTGTGGTCACTGCTATTGTTTTTAAAACATTTTTAGCCATTGGTGAACGAGTTCCTGTGAAGTTTAAAAGTGAGTGTATCTTAAAATTACACCAAATTATTATGCCTAAGCATTATGAAGATAAAATCTGCATTTTTGTGCAAAATGTATCTTTCCTGTAGCCTTTTTCTTTAACTTTCATGTCTGTTTGGGGGCGGGATTTTGCTTATTTCCCTTTTTGTTTAATCGGTGTGACTTGGTTATCAGGAATGCCTTCATGCGCCCAGTCATCAATCTCGTCTTCGGTCATTTTGCCAAACAGTGCGGCTAAATTGACATTCCCCAGCACCACCAATTCCGCTTCACGTAAAACCGCATGATTGACATGCACCTTGTTGAGCGTGTCAATGATGGAGCGTTGTTTGCCCAGCCAGCGATTCAGATCCAAATGCAGTAAATCATCTTTGACTTTAATCACATTGAGTTTTTCTAGGATCATGCCCAAAGGGTCTTTATTTAAGATCTTTTGATAAAAGAAGATGGCAGCGTTAAAGCCGATTTTATGCAAGACATTTTGAAATTTGGCTTCAATCACTTGGGTGTCACTGATTTGCTCAAACACGATCAGTTGGATGTCTTTGTTCATTTCCATCTGAACCAATTTCAGGTCAACCGAGAGCGTGGTGTAAATACCTTGATATTCCAAAGTCGCGTATAGGCGTAACCAGTCATCATGCAGGTCGGCATGCAAATCTTTCAGCATCTTCACATTGTCTGTGACAAAGCGTTGGAAGGTGGCATTCAGAAAAACTTGCGATAATGGAAATTCCCGCTCATCTTCAATAAAGCCTTCCGCTTTTTGGTACACTTGATGTAGCCGTTTAGAAATATTGGAAAGTAGCGTTTGCATAGAAGCGTCCTGGCAAGTGAATCTACTGGCTGATGATGAGTTTTGCCGAATTGTATTTAAAAATACAGAAAATCAATCTTGCAGTTTAGCAAAATTAATTGCACCATTTTCAGTATTTTAATGCAGTGATTCTGTTGTATTGATGAACTTCAGGTTTTATCAAAAGAATAGCAACCAAGTCAAAATTTTACTGTATATGCAGTGTGGGGAAGGCAGTTTGTCGCTTAGTTATGATCCTGAATAGAATAAATTATACGCCTTTATTGCGTGCGTGGTGGAAAGATCCGATTTTTACAACGGCGGTGGTTTTCGCCCTGATTGTACATCTTCTGGTGTTAGCCATCGAATTTGCTGCACCGACCCAACAAGATGCTGCTGTAAAAGAAATTGCGGTGACCTTACGTCCGAGTGAACAAAAAGTTGAGCATGCTGACTTTCTGGCACAGGCCGATCAACAAGGCTCTGGCACTTTCCGCGAAGCGCACCGTATGTCCAGTGATATGCCTGCACCGATGCTGGAGCAAAGTGCGGGTGAAAAACAGATGGAAACGCTGCAAAAAACACAACAAAAGCGTGAATTGAATTTTGAAGAAAAAGTCCTGATGACCACGTTCAGTTGGCAAAAACAGGCAGAACAGAATCGTCGTAAAAAGGCAATGGAAGAACTCAATAGCCAGTTCCAAGCCAAAGCAGCCATGGTGGCAAGCCTAGAAGCACAATATTTACAACGTCAGCAAAATTTTAGCCGCCAACAAAAAATTAAAACTGTGGATGGCATTCAAGCCAAGCAGGACATTTCGGCTGCCTATTTGGAAAAATTCAGAGAAAAAGTTGAGTTTTATGGCAATCGTTATTACCCAGAACAAGCCAAACAACAACGCATGGCGGGTGAAGTACGCTTGATGGTAATTTTAAACCGTAATGGTGGGATTCGTGCCATTCGTTTAATTGAAAGTTCAGGACATGATTTGCTGGATGAAGCGGCCAAAGCTTCGGTACGCAAAGCAGCGCCATTCACTGCATTTGATAGCAAAATGAAGGATATTTCAGAATTAAGGATTGTGCGTACATGGCGTTTCGACCCCGCGGAAGCCGAGTTTGAAGTGCATTAATTCAAGAGAATAAGTTCCACTCAATTTGACTTTAGCCACTGAGATTAGAGAATTGATGTATAAGCATTGACATCAATTTTCGTCTGGGCTGCTATGCACTATTACATCTGGGTAGTGCTGGCATAATGATGTTCAATCTTGCAGATTTCTACACTAAAGGACTGATACCATTGCTGTTTCCCGAGTTGTTGTGCGACTTGGTGTTCCGCATCCCGATGCCATGCCTGAATGTCGGCTAGGTGATTCCAGTAGGATAAGGCAATTTCAAAATCTTGCTCGGAAATGGCTTCAAATTTCTGACAATTAAACTGGGTTAATGCCTTTTCTCTCAATGCTTGTGCGGTTTTAAAATAGGTTTCATCCAGTGCTTTGATTTTGGCTTTAAAAATCACCACGTAATTCATGCTTTTCCCTTTTGCTTAATGTTGTGAAGTTTCTGGGCATAAAAAAGCGAGCCGAAGCTCGCATTTTTAAGATTTAATCTTGTTCCAGATAGGGATTGTCAAAACCCAGTTTGGCTAAAATTTCAATTTCCAGTGCTTCCATTTCTTCCGCATCTTCATCCGAAGTTTCATGGTCATAGCCCATGAGGTGTAGGGTGCCATGCACCAACATATGGGTGAAGTGGGTTAGTGCTGCCTTGTTTTGCTCTAGTGCTTCTTGCAGCACCACAGGAATACAAATCACCAAGTCACCAATCGGAAATGAGGCCAGCACCTGCGCCATTTCATCAGGCAAATCACTCGGGAAAGACAAAACGTTGGTCGGTTTGTCTTTGCCGCGATATTCTAAATTGAGTTTATGGCTTTCATCATTGTCGACACAGGCAATCCCGATTTCACAATCACTTTGGGTGTCGATATGACGTAAGCTGGTTTCAACCACTTTTTTGATATAGGCGCGTTTCAGCACCAAGTTTGGTGACTGAAACGACTGTTGTAAGGAAAGGCTAAGTTTCAAAATGAATCCTTAAGGCGGTTAATCTTGTGCATCCGCAGCGGCATCATTTTCGGCAATTAACGCTTCTTGACGTGCTTTGCGTTCTGCACGTGCTTCGGCACTCAGGCGTTGTTGTTCGCTGTCCCAACCCTCGTAAGCTTCTACGATTTTTTGTACCAGTTGGTGACGAACCACATCACGTGAATGGAAGCGGGTAATGTGAATTTCTTTAATGTTTTCAATCACACGAAGAGTGTGTGCAAGACCAGACTGCTGACCACGCGGTAAGTCGACCTGCGTGATGTCGCCCGTAATCACGGCACGTGAACCAAAGCCCAAACGGGTCAGGAACATCTTCATTTGTTCAGGCGTGGTGTTTTGCGCTTCGTCCAGAATCACGAAAGAATGATTTAAGGTACGACCACGCATATAAGCCAGCGGTGCAACTTCAATCACTTGACGTTCAATCAACTTTGCTACTTTTTCAAAACCGAGCATTTCATACAAGGCATCGTACAAAGGGCGTAAGTAAGGATCGATTTTCTGGCTTAAATCACCCGGCAGGAAGCCCAGTTTTTCACCCGCTTCGACTGCAGGACGGACCAATAAAATCCGTTGGATTTCATTTCGTTCTAACATGTCAACTGCGGCAGCTACGGCAAGATAGGTTTTACCTGTCCCCGCAGGACCAATACCAAAGGAAATGTCACTTTGTAGAATCCGCTGAACATAGCGGCGTTGGTTTGCACCACGTGGATTAATACGACCTTTACGGGTTTGCAGATAGACATCTTCTAAACCCGTGTGCTCATTGTCAGAAAAATCTGCTTGAATTTCACGGTCAGTCTGGCTGCCTTGAATCATCATGTGGATGACGTCGGCAGTAATTTGTTGCGAGGTTTCAGCTTCTTCATGCAGACGTTGCAAGAGTGTCTCGGCTCTCTCGACTGCATCAATCTCCCCATCGATGTAGAAATAATCACCTCGATGGGAAATTTGGACATCTAGACGTTGTTCGATTTGTTTCAAGTGACCGTTATAAGCACCGAGCATGCTTTTTAAACGCTCCATTGAAATACCAGGAAAAGTTACTGTACGTCGAATCGCTGCAGTCAAGTGAGTTCCTTTATGGTAGCTTGAGTCTATACGCTTACATTACGCCACGTCAGGCTCAAGATTCAAGAGTTCACCATAAACTAAATTTAAAGTTTTAATTTCAGTGATCTCAATCTCCGCGAAACGTCCGACCCATGCTGCATCCCCAATAAATGTCACAAAACGTGTATTGTCTGCAGTACCCATCAAAACATTTGGATCTTTGTCGGAAACTTTTTCAATCAAGACACGTTGAATGGTGCCGAGCATGGCATCGGTCTTACGGATACTTGATTGCTTAATCCAGTGTTGAACTTTGGCTAGGCGATCTTTTTTCACATCTTCAGGTGTGTTGTCAGGCAATTCAGCCGCAGGTGTTCCTGGGCGTTTTGAATAGACAAAGCTGTAAGAATGATCGAAATCCATGTCTTGAATAAACTGATAAGTTTCTTCAAAGTTTGCATCGGTTTCACCAGGGAAGCCGATAATAAAATCTGAAGATAAATGCATGTCTGGGCGGACTTTACGCAACTTGGCAATTTTCTCGATATACACATCAATAGTGTGGTTCCGCTTCATGCCTTGTAACACATCATTAGAACCGCTTTGCACAGGTAAATGCAAATGTGAAACCATTTGTGGTAAATCACGGTAGCATTGAATTAAATCATCATTAAATTCAAGCGGGTGAGAGGTTGTGTAACGTAAGCGACCAATGCCCGGGATTTCAGCCACAAGGCGTAATAAGTCTGCAAAAGTACAGATATTGCCTTCAAAGGTCTCGCCACGGTAACCATTCACGTTCTGGCCTAATAGGCTGATTTCACGTACGCCTTTTTCTGCCAGCGTGGCAATTTCTGCCAACACATCGTCGAGGGGACGAGAAACTTCTTCACCGCGCGTGTAAGGCACGACACAGAATGAACAGTACTTAGAGCAGCCTTCCATAATCGAAACGAAAGCTTTGTAGCCTTCTACACGTGGTTCAGGCAAGAAATCAAACTTCTCAATGTCCGGGAATGAAATATCCACCAGTTTGATTTTTTCTTTCTTTGGTTTTTCAATCTGTTCGAAATGCTGATCCAGCATTTGTGGTAAACGGTGCAAGGTCTGTGGACCAAAAATCATATCCACATAATTGGCGCGTTTTTGGATATTGTCACCCTCTTGAGAGGCGACACATCCACCCACACCAATAATCAGGTCTGGGTTTTTATCTTTCAGTTTGCGCCAGCGACCTAGTTCAGAGAACACTTTTTCTTGTGCTTTTTCACGAATCGAGCAGGTATTCATCAGTAGAATATCGGCTTCTTTCGGATCTTGGGTGAGCACGTAACCGTGTGAATCGCCAAGTAAATCTGCCATACGGTGACTGTCATACTCATTCATCTGACACCCTTGCGTTTCGATATACAGTTTTTTAACTGAACCGTCGGCTGGGGTGTGCTGTGGCTGGGTAACAGTGTTTTCTGAAGCAGCGTTGGCACCATTCGGGATGAAGGTTTGAACCGTCATGTAGGCTCCTAACAGGGTAAAACGGAGAAACGTGTCCTCTGCATGGTTTGGGCTGGCAAGTGTTCGATGAACATCCGCGAGCGGAGAAACAGAGATAAAACACGATAGAATTTAATGAAGGCGCATATTTTAGCAGGATTTACAGAAAAACGGTCAGCTTTAAATTTCGAAGCAAAAATATTGATTTATGAAGTAAAAATGTTTGAAAATTAATATTGCCTTATCAGAAGGTTACACAACACAACAACAGCGTGGCTAGAGAATATTCTACACTAGCGACTTGAATAGCGTGTTTGCATTGAGATTGGGTCGGCTAGGTAAAATAAAGGATGAAGGCGCACATATGTTAAATCAGTGGTTACATAAGAAAAATTATTATCACGTACTTGCATGGAGTGTGGCTTCAATGGGCATCTTCGGTCATGCCTATGCGGCAGATGAACAGTTTAATGATGCGTTGCAAGCCGCCAATTCGGGCAATACGGAATTATTACAACAATATCAAATGTCCATGCAGAGTGATGTTTTGGGCTACTACCCAGAATATTGGAGTCTGAATGCCAATTTAGGTTTCCAGCCTGCCAACAATATTATCAATTTTGCGCGTCGTTATCCGCAATCGGCCATGGCCGAAAAATTAGCGGCGGACTATGTGGAAGAGAAAGTTAAACAGGCCGACTTTAGCAGTGCACAACCAGTCTTACCTTATGTGACCAATCCAGATCAGGCCGAAAGTTGTGCTGTTGCTCAAGTGCGTGCCAAAACAGGTGATTCATTGGTGTTTGCCGAATATAAAGATGTTTGGTTGACTACCAACTCGCAACCTGAATCCTGTACAGGTTTAGCACGTCAAATGCTGTCTAGTCCGTTAATGACGGAGCAGGACAAGCAGCAACGCTTATGGGTATTGTTGCGTGCAGGACAATCGGGGCAAGCAGTCGCTACCGCGCAGACGCTCGGTTTAAATCTGAGTCTGTCTCAATTGAACCAGATTCAGGCGGATCCGCTGAATTATGTCTGGTCTGCACCGAAAGCGACAGTGGAAGATCAAGCTTATCTGATTTTTGCCATGGGGCGTATGGCAGATAGCGATTTGGATGCCGCCATTGCATCGGTGCAGCGGACGGCACAAGGGACTCCTGAAGCGGTACAGAAAGCCTTATATCGTGCTGTCGGTTATATCGGCGGTACTACGGTGATGAAGAATAATTTCAAACGCGAAGTCTTGAACAATTTTGATGCCAGTTATGGCCTGCCATTTAGTCCTGAAGAAGCGGAAATTTATGCCCGTCAAGCCATTCGCTTTAGTGCGTGGGAAAGCCTGATTCGTGCGATTGATGCCATGAGTGTCAATCAAAAGCAAGAAGACCGTTGGCAGTACTGGCTGGCTCGTGCTTATGAGCAGCGTAATGATGCCAGTGCCAAACGTGCTGCGCAGGATATTTTCCGTAAACTGGCGCAAGGGGATCAGTATCATAATTTATTGGCGAAAGATCATGTGGGACAGCGCTATAGCTCTATTCCTTCCAATGTGCAGCCAAGTAACAGTGACATCCAGCGTTTAAGCCAAGATATTCATTTTAATCGGGCATTTACCTTACGTAATGTCAATGCACCGGATAGCTATGTGAATCGCGAATGGAACTGGGCCGTGCGTCAAGCTTATCTCAAACATGATGATGGTTTGTTGCTTGCCGCAGCCAAGCGTGCCACCGATATGGGCTGGTATGATCGTGCTATTTATGCCGCAGACCGTACTGAAAATAAGCATAACTATGCTTACCGTTATGCCATGCCACATCAGAGTTATGTGGTCAGCCATAGCCAGAATGCAGGCATTGATCCTGCGTGGGCTTATGGGTTAATGCGTCAGGAAAGTCGTTTTGTCTCCAGCGCACGCTCGCATGTCGGGGCGGGCGGTTTAATGCAAATCATGCCAGATACCGCGAGACTGGTTGCCAAGCAAATGGGTGAAACCTATAATCCAGCCGCTTTGTCGGATATGAATACCAATATTCGCTATGGAACGTTTTATCTGTCGATGATCAATGGGCAGTTAAGCAGTAATCCAGTCTTGGCGACAGCAGGTTATAACGCAGGACCCAATCGGGCGCGCCGTTGGCAGCCTGATGACCGTCCATTAGCGGCAGACCAATATACGGAAACCATCCCGTTGAGTGAAACGCGTGACTATGTGAAACAGGTCATGACCAATGCCACGCATTATGGTGTTTTATTGGGGCAGGGGGCGCAGTCGATTGGAAATCGCATGCAAGTGATTCCTTATCGTGCTACGCCTTAAAATTATTGTATAAGCACTTAAAGGTTTAATCTTGATGTGGTTTGATGTTGTTGAACAGACATACTTGAAAGGCACCCTGCTCACACTGAGCGGGTTGGGCTTATCTGTCTGTTCACTCACAACCTCGGCAGGCTCTTCTGCTGCCACGCAGGGCTATGTCATGGAAATTCAAATGACCCCTGCGGCATGCATGATGGATAGTCAACGCAGCAAGAAACGTAAGTGTCTGGAAGGCTATTCGCTGAATATTGTGGGATTGTTGCCTGTCACAACCGAGCGAGATTGTGATACCTCAACCTCAGCCGCACTTTCTCCGTTACAAGCCAAAGTGGTGGCGCGAGTGATGCCCGACGAGAATGCGCGGGTGCAGCTTTGGCAGTCAATAGGTGGCTGTGTGCCGATGGGGGCGAGTCAATATTTTCGCACCATCATTAATTATGCCGAACGTTTAAAAATTCCCGCAGAATTGTCCAGCCCTGAAACGCGGACCTTGCCGCAAAATCATATTAAGCTTCAGTTTTTACGCCTGAATCCGAGTTTGCCAAGCACAGGCATTCAGTTGGGTTGTCAAAGTTATCGCGGTGAAAACTTCTTGACCAAAGTCAATATCTGCTACAAAACCAATGGTCAGTATAAACAATGCTCGACCGCAGTCGTCAGCAATTGCCCAAGTCAGATCACCATTAAAGGCTCATATTAATTTTTTTGTGACTGGCGATTTATATTTCCTATCAGACTTTTGTTGAAATTGACGCTCTTTTTTATGCATATCCTTGAGGATTGGAGTACAATCTTTGCCGTTTATGATAATTCGATGAAAACGGACAGACCCGTTTAATCATATTAACGATCCTCAATTGGAGATAATTACATGAAGCAACCTGTTCGCGTTGCCGTTACTGGCGCAGCTGGTCAAATCGGTTACAGCTTATTATTCCGTATCGCTAGCGGTGAAATGCTTGGTAAAGACCAACCCGTTATTTTGCAATTGTTAGAAGTTCCATTTGAGAAAGCTCAAGCTGCGCTTAAAGGCGTAATGATGGAATTAGATGACTGTGCTTTCCCATTATTGGCTGGCATGATCGGTACTGATGATCCTAAAGTTGCATTCAAAGATGCTGACTACGCGTTATTGGTTGGTTCACGTCCACGTGGTCCTGGTATGGAACGTGCTGACTTGTTAAAAGTGAACGGCGAAATCTTTATTGGTCAAGGTCAAGCACTGAACGAAGTTGCTAGCCGTGACGTTAAAGTGTTGGTTGTAGGTAACCCTGCAAACACTAATGCTTACATCGCAATGAAATCTGCTCCAGATCTTCCAGCGAAAAACTTCACTGCAATGTTACGTCTTGACCACAACCGTGCGTTAACTCAACTTGCTCAAAAAGCGGGTGTTGCTGTTTCTGACATCGAAGACATGACTGTTTGGGGTAACCACTCTCCAACAATGTATGCTGACTACCGTTTTGCTAAAGTAAACGGCGAAAGCTTAAAAGACAAAATCAACGATGCTGCTTGGAACAAAGACGTATTCCTTCCAACAGTTGGTAAGCGTGGTGCTGCAATCATCGAAGCACGTGGTCTTTCTTCTGCTGCTTCTGCTGCAAACGCTGCAATCGACCATATGCGTGACTGGGCGCTTGGCACAAACGGCAAATGGGTAACGATGGGTATCCCTTCTGACGGTTCTTATGGTATTCCTGAAGGCGTAATGTTCGGTTTCCCTGTAACAACTGAAAACGGTGAATACAAAATCGTTCAAGGTTTAGAAATTGACGAATTTAGCCGTGAGCGTATCAACTTCACTCTAAACGAGTTAGAAGAAGAACGTGCAGCAGTTGCTGACATGGTGAACTAATTTAATCTTCTTAGATTAAGTTAAAAAAGCACTCCATTGCGGGGTGCTTTTTTTATGGCTGAAGAGAACCAACAAAAAATAACATGCTGAAAAAATATACAGAATGATTTTAATTTGTCATTCCGTTACCTTGAAAAGAGAACAAGGACGCGAGGGCAGAATGATGTTCGATGTACAACCCACCCTAGAACTGCTATTTGAACAGCTCGGTTTAAACGCCAGCGAAAGCGATATCGATCTATTTATCCGTGAGCATCAACTGGGTGCTGATGTCGAGCTGCATCAAGCCAGTTTTTGGAGCGATGCACAGCGTGAATTTTTGCACAGTCATTGGGACAAAGATGATGAATGGGCAATCGTGATTGATACCTTAAATGAGCAGCTACATGAAGATACAGGAACCATGAATATTAGTGGTTAATACAGGCTGTAGGGCTTTGGCGTAGTACACAAAAAACTACAACAAAGTCGCTACAGCCTCTTTTTTTGTCTGTGTATTTCTTATAAGTTAAGTAAATAATAAATTACAGATGAATTGATAAGGGGTAGGGAAAACTATGACAAACCATCCATCCTTAGAACTACTGTTTTCACAATTAGGTTTGGCAAACAGTATGGCAGCCATCGAGCTGTATGTCCGTACACATCAACTCCCTGCACATTTGTCTTTGCATGAAGCGCCGTTTTGGAATAAGTCACAGCGTGATTTTTTGATTAGCCATTTGGTACAAGATGACGATTGGGCAATCTGGATTGATGAATTGAATCAACAACTTCATATGGATGCTTATAAGTTACAAACCGCTTAATGTGCTATTCCGCTATTAAAAGTAATTGCCCAATGTGTATAGAAAAAAGCGCCGATTGTGGCGCTTTTTACTGGTGTGGTGTCTTAATGCAAATTCTGCTGTGTGAGCTGTACAAACCATAAAGTTTCACGGTACGCCTCAAATGCTGGATGCTGATGCAATAAGAACGAATCAAATTCAGCGGTCTGGCTATATTTCTTTAACCAATGGCGGCTCATGGCATCTTCATTCTTGCAAGCACTGGCATAGGCAAGCAAGAAATACACATCACCATGCTCATGTACGGTCAGCGGTTTTAAAATTTGCTGGGTAATGAGGGCAAAACGCTGCTCTTTGGTGATTTCAAAGTACAACATATAGGCTTTGGCTAAATGCAAAGACAAATTCAAGTAAGTAAGTAGCGGCATTTCCTCAAATTCAATCCGCCCTTGCTCGAGTAGTACAATCGCTTCTTGCAAGAAATGCAGTTGTTCCTGACGTACACGGCTTATAGTCACCAATGCTAAACGCAGGTCCGCACGTTCTAACGCTAACTCTGGGGTATTACCTTCCAAATACATTTGGTCAGTCTCACCAATTCGCGCAATAATTTGCTTGGCATCTTTCAGCATCAGTACTGTCCTCTTCAGTTAAGTGGCTTATATGTGGTCATTTGGAAAAATTTAAAGGTTTACCAAATTGAGTTACCACTTCTTAACCAAGCGGTAATCGAAAGACGTTGCTGTTTGGCTTCAATCACTTCGTGCAGCAAATCACTTTGAAACAGAGCAATGCGATTGGGTTGAGGATTAATCAGATGCCATTCGCCATGCTTGTCTTGAAGTCGAAGCTGACCACCCCAGTCGTCCTGCCAAGCCTCATGTAAATAGTAAACCACGGAGATGACACGGTCATTTTTCTTCTGCGGATTGTCACGATGCAGCGCATAAAACTCGCCTGCATGATAGCAAGCAAAATGTGCCTCAACTTCACGAATGCCGAAGTAGAATGCTTGGTTGAGTTGCTCAGACAGCAAGGACAACGTATCCACATGTTGTTGTGCGACAGACAATTCTGGATGAATCCAGAGAATATGGTCGCTACGAATTTTACTGACGACCCCATTTTGAATTGCGGCTTCACGAAATTGATCTAAATGTGAGGTGCATTCTTTGACTAAATCGTTGACATATTCGGCTGGATAGGCCTGATCAATCAGTGCAAAACCCTGTTGATCAAGATCATTCAGGACTTGATCAATATTCCATGATGCGGGAAGCTTGGAAGCAAGCATAAAAGCACAACTCAAAACAAGAAAACAGTACCGCTTTATTCTAGAACAACATAAGCATCGGAACGAAACTATTTTTCATGCTAAAATACCCATTGATTTTAGGAATTAAACAGAAATGAATTACCGTCACCATTTCCATGCAGGCAACTTTGCCGACGTCATGAAGCATGTGTTATTGCTACAGCTTTTGACTCGACTCAATGCAAAAGATAAACCATATCGCTATGTTGATACGCATGGTGGTGCGGGTAAATACGATTTATCTTCTTCAGAAGCACAAAAATCAGGTGAATTTTTAAATGGTATTCACCGTTTAGTAAAACTGGATGATTCGGTTAAACGTACTGCGCCTGAAGGGGTTCAGCAATATTTAAAAATTGTTGAAAAAATGCGTGGTAATTTCGGTAAAGGTGCTTACCCAGGTTCACCGTGGTTTGCGCTGGAAGGTATGCGTGAAATGGATAAAGCGACCATTTTTGAAATGCAACGTGATGTCTTCCAGCAATTACGTCATAACATTCATGACAAACGTGCGGGTCTGCATGAGCGCGATGCCTATGAAGGCTTACTGGGTGTGATTCCACCGAAGGAAAAGCGCGGTTTGGTCATGATTGATCCACCATACGAGCTTGAACGTAAAGACTTCCCACAATTGGTGGAGTTGTTGGTTGCAGCTTATAAAAAATGGCCGACAGGTGTGTTTGCAGTTTGGTATCCAATCAAAGACCGCGCCATGATTGAACGTTTTGAAAAGAAAATGTTTAAGACAGGCATTCGCCGTCAGTTAGTCTGCGAAGTGTGTGTATGGCCAGATGACACCCCAGTCGGCTTAAACGGTTGTGGTCTGTTGGTGATCAATCCACCTTGGAAATTCTCTGAAGATGCGGATGAAGCGCTACAATGGTTGTTCCCGCATTTACGTATGCAAGAAAATGGCGGACATGCCGCAGTACGTTGGTTGGTTGGCGAATAATCGCAAATAGACAGTAAAAAATTAGGTTGCAGATTAGGATATAAAACAATGACAAATAGCTCTAAACCTGAACGCGAGTTAAATGCGCCAGAGCATGACTACGATGGGATTACCTTCGAAGTTGTGGAAGAGGAGCACACGCAAGAAGGGCAGAAAGTCAAACGTCGTGGTATCTATCTGTGGCCGAATTTAATTACCACAGCCGCATTGCTTTCGGGTTTTTACTCAATTATTGCCAGTATGAATGGTGAATTTACGCAAGCCATTTATGCAATTTTTCTCGCGGCCTTGTTTGATGGTTTGGATGGTCGTGTAGCTCGTGCCATTGGTGCGCAAAGTGCTTTTGGCGAACAGTTTGATTCGCTGTCTGACATGCTGGCGTTTGGTGTTGCTCCAGCTATTCTCATGTATAGCTGGAGTTTGCATGACTTAGGGCGTATTGGTTTAGCCTGCTGTTTTGTCTATACCGCTTGTGCAGCCTTTCGTTTGGCACGCTTCAATGTACAGATTGGCGTGGTAGACAAGCGTTACTTTATTGGGGTAGCCAGTCCATTGGCTGCTGTCATGATTATTTCGATGGTGTGGGTCGGGCGTGATTTTCCCAATATCTTCGATTTAAACGAGTTGGGTATCCAGATTGTCAATGCAGTCATTATTGTGGCAGTCGGATTATTGATGATTTCCAATATTAAATACTACTCATTTAAGAGTGTAGACCGTAAACGTGTGCCGTTTGCAGTATTACCAATCGCGGTATTTATCCTTGCTGCCATGACTTACAACATTCCAGTCGGTATTTTAGTGATTTCAATCATTTATGCACTTTCTGGTTTTGTTACCACTTTCCTTGCTCGCAAACAAAGTGTGAGCTAAGCATGGACTAAGCGTGATGAGGAGCTAGACGATGCAATTGTTCCAAGATTTTTTAGATCGATCCAAACAATTGAATCTGGCTCCCAAAAAGTCACGCTTAAACTTTCATGTTCCTACGCGTCAATATAAATTTGTCTACTTTGGCGTGATCTTGCCCAATCTTCCTGCTCCTTTACATTACTTTAATTTTATTGGCTTAATGGGGGCTGCACATGCACCGATGCTACGCAATGAAAGTGCGCTGCAAACTCATGCCATAGATACCGCAACCATTTTATGTAGTAGCAGCCCACATATGGTTGGACAGTTACATAGCTATGCCATGGCACAAGACTGTATTTTTTCAAAGGGGCTCCTGCAATTCTCTAGTCAAGAACAGGTTCTGGGAAATTTACCCAATTTAGAAATTCAGCGAGAAGACAGTGAATTAAGTTGCCAGCTTTCGCTGCATAGTACTTCACAGATCAATTATTTTAATAAGATGCGGATGGGGTTAGCAGAACACTGGTCGACCCGATGCTTTTGTGAAGGTTCAATTGTATATAAAGAGCAAAAATTTAAAATTTCCCAATACGGGGTATTTGAATTTGCCCGAGCCATTCAGTTTCCTTATCTGCCACTTGCATTTTTTACCTATCAAATTATTCAACTCAATAATGGTGATCAACTGCTATTGGCACAAACGAGGGACAGTTTTAATCGGATTGTGCAATCTCGGATTTATCTAAAATACGCCCAAGTCGAACGAATCGAACTTTTTGATGAGGGTGTGCAATTTAAAGTTCACCGCGTGTACCCCAAAGTAATCACCCCCAATGGTCAAGCGATGTATTTGCCTCGGGAATTTGAATGGCATTATCAAAGTAAGCGAGGGGAGATCATTCAGGTACAGGCACAAAGTCGCGGGGATTTTAAATTTGGATTGGCTGCAGGTTATGTAGGCAGTTTCAAATATCAAATTAAGATCAATTCACGAGAAGAATACGGTGAAGCGGGCTATTGTGAATATGTCGATTGCCGTACATTGAAGTGGCAAGAGAAAAATCAGGATGAAAAAATATTAGATGATTTCGCGAATTCTGTGCCTTTTATGCTCAAAAAATAACATTAAAAGCCAATTTTGAGCATTAATTAAGCATATAAACGCTTTTTTTGNCTGTAGAATGCACATCCATCGGCGGTGATGCAGATAAAAACTTGTTGATTAACAATGATTTAGCTTAAGGGTTGAATTTTTAGATTGATTGAATGAGTTTTAAAAAATATCGAAATTACCTGTTGACTTTGATTTAAATTAGAGTAACATAGCCGACCTAGCTTGATGATGACGAATCATCGAGANAGATCATTAAGAGATTATGAAGAACAACTTGTGTGGATTTTTACTGGTTGATCAATCGAATATATTTTCATTGATAATTGGTAGAAATTTCTCGAAGTTTATTTGAGCAAATTTTTTGTCAGTAATTGATGAGCCAAGATTGGTACCCTTTAAGGTGCTACAAAGTATTAAACTGAAGAGTTTGATCATGGCTCAGATTGAACGCTGGCGGCAGGCTTAACACATGCAAGTCGAGCGGAGCGAGGGTGCTTGCACCTTAGCTTAGCGGCGGACGGGTGAGTAATGCTTAGGAATCTGCCTATTAGTGGGGGACAACATTCCGAAAGGAATGCTAATACCGCATACGCCCTACGGGGGAAAGCAGGGGATCTTCGGACCTTGCGCTAATAGATGAGCCTAAGTCGGATTAGCTAGTTGGTGGGGTAAAGGCCTACCAAGGCGACGATCTGTAGCGGGTCTGAGAGGATGATCCGCCACACTGGGACTGAGACACGGCCCAGACTCCTACGGGAGGCAGCAGTGGGGAATATTGGACAATGGGCGGAAGCCTGATCCAGCCATGCCGCGTGTGTGAAGAAGGCCTTTTGGTTGTAAAGCACTTTAAGCGAGGAGGAGGCTACTTAGATTAATACTCTAGGATAGTGGACGTTACTCGCAGAATAAGCACCGGCTAACTCTGTGCCAGCAGCCGCGGTAATACAGAGGGTGCGAGCGTTAATCGGATTTACTGGGCGTAAAGCGTGCGTAGGCGGCTTTTTAAGTCGGATGTGAAATCCCCGAGCTTAACTTGGGAATTGCATTCGATACTGGGAAGCTAGAGTATGGGAGAGGATGGTAGAATTCCAGGTGTAGCGGTGAAATGCGTAGAGATCTGGAGGAATACCGATGGCGAAGGCAGCCATCTGGCCTAATACTGACGCTGAGGTACGAAAGCATGGGGAGCAAACAGGATTAGATACCCTGGTAGTCCATGCCGTAAACGATGTCTACTAGCCGTTGGGGCCTTTGAGGCTTTAGTGGCGCAGCTAACGCGATAAGTAGACCGCCTGGGGAGTACGGTCGCAAGACTAAAACTCAAATGAATTGACGGGGGCCCGCACAAGCGGTGGAGCATGTGGTTTAATTCGATGCAACGCGAAGAACCTTACCTGGTCTTGACATACAGAGAACTTTCCAGAGATGGATTGGTGCCTTCGGGAACTCTGATACAGGTGCTGCATGGCTGTCGTCAGCTCGTGTCGTGAGATGTTGGGTTAAGTCCCGCAACGAGCGCAACCCTTTTCCTTATTTGCCAGCACTTCGGGTGGGAACTTTAAGGATACTGCCAGTGACAAACTGGAGGAAGGCGGGGACGACGTCAAGTCATCATGGCCCTTACGACCAGGGCTACACACGTGCTACAATGGTCGGTACAAAGGGTTGCTACCTCGCGAGAGGATGCTAATCTCAAAAAGCCGATCGTAGTCCGGATTGGAGTCTGCAACTCGACTCCATGAAGTCGGAATCGCTAGTAATCGCGGATCAGAATGCCGCGGTGAATACGTTCCCGGGCCTTGTACACACCGCCCGTCACACCATGGGAGTTTGTTGCACCAGAAGTAGCTAGCCTAACTGCAAAGAGGGCGGTTACCACGGTGTGGCCGATGACTGGGGTGAAGTCGTAACAAGGTAGCCGTAGGGGAACCTGCGGCTGGATCACCTCCTTAACGAAAGATTGACGATTGGTAAGAATCCACAACAAGTTGTTCTTCATGACGATGTATCTGAGGGTCTGTAGCTCAGTTGGTTAGAGCACACGCTTGATAAGCGTGGGGTCACAAGTTCAAGTCTTGTCAGACCCACCAAATCTGATTGACTAAGCAATTAGTACAGAACACAGAAACATTGATCGAAATGATAAGCTGGGGACTTAGCTTAGTTGGTAGAGCGCCTGCTTTGCACGCAGGAGGTCAGGAGTTCGACTCTCCTAGTCTCCACCATCACATCGCGATGCGATGAGCTAAGAAACAAGCAAACGATGTATTAGATTATAGAAATTAATAAGAAGTTAGCGTATTATGCGCGTCTTGTTAACTTCTGTGATTTATCACAGTATCTAGACCTGACGAAGGCTAGATAAATCATTAACAGATTAGAAGATTGAGTCTGAAATAAATTGTTCACTCAATAACGAAGAGAGAGGAAGAAATTCTTTGATCTAAGTTGATTGAGAACTAGCAAAAACACTGAATCAAGCGTTTTGGTATATGAATTTAGATTGAAGCTGTACGGTGCTTAAGTGCACGGACAACGAACTGTAAGAGATGAATGAGAGATCATTGATCACTGTCTTATTACTACTTGTAGGTAATAACGACTGTTTGGGGTTGTATAGTCAAGTAATTAAGTGCATGTGGTGGATGCCTTGGCAGTCAGAGGCGATGAAAGACGTAATAGCCTGCGATAAGCTCCGGGGAGGCGGCAAATATCCTTTGATCCGGAGATTTCTGAATGGGGGAACCCACCTACTATAAGGTAGGTATTGCAACATGAATACATAGTGTTGCAAGGCGAACGAGGGGAAGTGAAACATCTCAGTACCCTTAGGAAAAGAAATCAATTGAGATTCCCTCAGTAGCGGCGAGCGAACGGGGAAAAGCCCATTAAGTCATATCAGTTTTAGTGGAATGCTCTGGGAAGTGCAACCATAGTGGGTGATAGTCCTGTACACGAAAGGGCTGATATGATGATGTCGAGTAGGGCGAGGCACGTGAAACCTTGTCTGAATATGGGGGGACCATCCTCCAAGGCTAAATACTCCTGACTGACCGATAGTGAACCAGTACCGTGAGGGAAAGGCGAAAAGAACCCCTGTGAGGGGAGTGAAATAGATCCTGAAACCGCATGCATACAAGCAGTGGGAGCCGACTTGTTCGGTGACTGCGTACCTTTTGTATAATGGGTCAGCGACTTATATTCAGTAGCGAGGTTAACCGTTTAGGGGAGCCGTAGGGAAACCGAGTCTTAATAGGGCGTATAGTTGCTGGGTATAGACCCGAAACCAGGCGATCTATCCATGAGCAGGTTGAAGGTTGGGTAACACTAACTGGAGGACCGAACCCACTGTCGTTGAAAAGCCAGGGGATGACTTGTGGATAGGGGTGAAAGGCTAATCAAGCCTGGTGATAGCTGGTTCTCCCCGAAAGCTATTTAGGTAGCGCCTCGGACGAATACCATAGGGGGTAGAGCACTGTTTCGGCTAGGGGGTCATCCCGACTTACCAAACCGATGCAAACTCCGAATACCTATGAGTACTATCCGGGAGACAGACTGCGGGTGCTAACGTCCGTAGTCAAGAGGAAAACAATCCAGACCGCCAGCTAAGGCCCCAAAATCATAGTTAAGTGGGAAACGATGTGGGAAGGCATAGACAGCTAGGAGGTTGGCTTAGAAGCAGCCACCCTTTAAAGAAAGCGTAATAGCTCACTAGTCGAGTCGGCCTGCGCGGAAGATGTAACGGGGCTAAAACTATGTGCCGAAGCTGCGGATTTGACAATAGTCAAGTGGTAGGGGAGCGTTCTGTAAGCCGATGAAGGTGGATTGAGAAGTCTGCTGGAGGTATCAGAAGTGCGAATGCTGACGTGAGTAACGACAAAACGGGTGAAAAACCCGTTCGCTGAAAGACCAAGGGTTCCAGTCCAACGTTAATCGGGGCTGGGTGAGTCGACCCCTAAGGCGAGGCCGAGAGGCGTAGTCGATGGGAAATTGGTTAATATTCCAATACTTCTGTGTAATGCGATGAGAGGACGGAGAAGGTTAAGTCAGCCTGGCGTTGGTTGTCCAGGTGGAAGGTTGTAGGCATGTATCTTAGGCAAATCCGGGGTACTCTATGCTGAGAACTGATAGCAAGCTGTACTTGTACAGTGAAGTGGCTGATACCATGCTTCCAGGAAAAGTCTCTAAGCTCCAGTTACACAGGAATCGTACCCGAAACCGACACAGGTGGTCAGGTCGAGTAGACCAAAGCGCTTGAGAGAACTCTGCTGAAGGAACTAGGCAAAATGGTACCGTAACTTCGGGAGAAGGTACGCTGCTGACGGTGATGGGACTTGCTCCCTGAGCTATTGGCAGCCACAGAAACCAGGCCGCTGCAACTGTTTATTAAAAACATAGCACTCTGCAAACACGAAAGTGGACGTATAGGGTGTGATGCCTGCCCGGTGCTGGAAGGTTAATTGATGGGGTTAGCGTAAGCGAAGCTCTTGATCGAAGCCCCAGTAAACGGCGGCCGTAACTATAACGGTCCTAAGGTAGCGAAATTCCTTGTCGGGTAAGTTCCGACCTGCACGAATGGCATAATGATGGCGGCGCTGTCTCCAGCAGAGGCTCAGTGAAATCGAAATCGCTGTGAAGATGCAGTGTACCCGCGGCTAGACGGAAAGACCCCGTGAACCTTTACTGCAGCTTGACATTGAACTTTGACCTTACTTGTGTAGGATAGGTGGGAGGCTTTGAAGTTGGAACGCCAGTTCCAATGGAGCCGTCCTTGAAATACCACCCTGGTAATGTTGAGGTTCTAACTCTGTCCCGTTATCCGGGACGAGGACCATGTCTGGTGGGTAGTTTGACTGGGGCGGTCTCCTCCTAAAGAGTAACGGAGGAGTACGAAGGTGCGCTCAGCGTGGTCGGAAATCACGCGTAGAGTATAAAGGCAAAAGCGCGCTTAACTGCGAGACCCACAAGTCGAGCAGGTACGAAAGTAGGTCTTAGTGATCCGGTGGTTCTGTATGGAAGGGCCATCGCTCAACGGATAAAAGGTACTCTGGGGATAACAGGCTGATACCGCCCAAGAGTTCATATCGACGGCGGTGTTTGGCACCTCGATGTCGGCTCATCTCATCCTGGGGCTGAAGCAGGTCCCAAGGGTATGGCTGTTCGCCATTTAAAGAGGTACGCGAGCTGGGTTTAGAACGTCGTGAGACAGTTCGGTCCCTATCTACCGTGGGCGCTGGAAATTTGAGAGGATCTGCTCCTAGTACGAGAGGACCAGAGTGGACGAACCTCTGGTGTACCGGTTGTGACGCCAGTCGCATCGCCGGGTAGCTATGTTCGGAAGGGATAACCGCTGAAAGCATCTAAGCGGGAAGCCTACCTCAAGATAAGATTTCCCTAGGACTTTATGTCCTCTAAAGAGCCGTTGAAGACTACGACGTTGATAGGTTGGATGTGGAAGCATAGTGATATGTGAAGCTGACCAATACTAATTGCTCGTGAGGCTTGACTATACAACACCCAAGCAGTTGTATATAAAGCTTATATCGATTCATAAAAGATCAGTTAATCCTGATCTGAAACAAAGAACTTGATTTAGTGAAAGCTAGAACATAAAATTCGACTCAGTTAACTAATCCGTTAATAACTCATTTGGAAAAAACCTTAGCAATACGTAAGACTAAGCGAGTATCCATAAACAGTTGTGCTGGCGACAATAGCAAGAGTGAACCACCTGATCCCTTCCCGAACTCAGAAGTGAAACCTCTTAGCGCTGATGGTAGTGTGGGGTTACCCATGTGAGAGTAA
>NZ_JAACKC010000003.1 GCF_009939195.1 Acinetobacter kanungonis
ACAGAAGTTATGCGACTGTTAAATTAGATTTAACTGTTCATGAATAAAATAAAAAATAAATAGCTCAGGATTATTAAAAATATTTTCTTTGAGTTTTGTGAAACTGGAAATATTAATTTAATTTTATATAAAATTTGATTATTGCTCTTGGCTTAATATATTTAAGTTTAGTTTAACTCTATTAAACAAATCATTTTAATTTAAAAAATTCAATTAATTTATCCTAATAAATGAATTTTAAAAAACAATATTATATTTTTAATTTAGACTAATGTTGAATTTTTATACCACTATAAAATATGTGAATATTGCATAAATTACTTTAGTGAATGACTTCTGGTTAAACTGAATTTACAGATTATAAAACCGAAGAGCGCTAGTTAAAGTGCAATGAAACAATCGATTCACAGGGGGGGTAATGTCAGCTAAAGCAGTAAATGTGAATGATATTATTGATCACGCAAAATTTAAGCCATTTCATTTTAATGTTGTCGCTTGGTGCTTACTGATCATTCTATTTGATGGTTATGATTTGGCGATTAATGGCGTAGTTTTACCATTATTGATGGATGAATGGGGCTTAAGCGCTGTACAAGCAGGGATGTTGGCAAGTACTGCATTGGCAGGGATGATGTTTGGTGCGATGACCTTTGGCTCGTTGGCTGATAAAATTGGTCGTAAAAAAGTCATCATGATTTGTATTGTGCTGTTTAGCGGTTTAACTTTTGCAGGCGGTTTTGCTTCAAACCCGACTGAATTTGCGATTTTACGTTTTCTTGCAGGTTTAGGGATTGGTGGGGTGATGCCAAACCTAGTTGCGCTTACATCTGAATATGCACCAAAAACCATGCGTAGCACACTGGTGACCACGATGTTCAGTGGTTATGCTGTGGGTGGTGTTATGGCGGCATTATTAGGCGCTGCCTTTACGCCGACTTTTGGCTGGCAGATTATGTTCTTCATTGCAGGGATCCCTTTATTTTTATTACCTGTAATTTGGAAATTCTTACCTGAATCTTTAATGTTTATTGTCAAAGAAAATAAGCAAGAACAGGCACGTCCGATTGTTGTACGTTTGGCGCCTGAATTAAGCATTACTCCAGAGACCACCTTTGCTTTACATCAGACCAATGAACCTGAAGCGGCGAATGTGGTGAGTTTGTTTAAACGTGGTCGTGCCATGAATACTTTGCTGTTCTGGCTGGCTTTCTTTACCTGCTTACTCACCATGTATGCTTTAAGCAGTTGGTTGCCAAAGCTGATGATGGCGGCAGGTTATTCCATGAATAACAGCTTAATGTTCATGATGACCATGAATGTCGGCGCTGTGGTTGGTATTATTGGCGGTGGTGTGCTGGCAGATCGTTTCCATCTAAAACCAGTCTTAATGTGTTTAGGCATTATGGGGGCGATTGTGATGAGCTTGATGGGCTTCCAATCGAATCAGTTCTTGCTTTATATCTTAGTCTTTATGGCGGGTGCAGCATCAATTGGTTCGCAAATGCTGTTGTATAGCTATGTGGCGCAATATTATCCGTTAGCTGTCCGTTCTACTGGAATTGGTTGGTCATCTGCGATTGGTCGTATGGGGGCAATTGTTGGTCCTATTCTCATTGGTGCATTGCTTGGTATGAATTTGCCTGCACATTTCAACTTTATTGCGGTGGGCTTACCCGTACTCATTACTGCAATTGCTGTCGCGTTAATTATGGATGAAAGTGACCTCGAAAAGATCAAAAACAATGCTTCTGTTACGGCTAAAGCTTAAGTTGTTCTCAATCTAATTGAGTCAAAGCAAGAATCCAAATACCCAAATCAATCGATTTGGGTATTTTTTTGGCAAATTTGCGAATGAAAGTTATGCAGAATATGATTGTTATTGCTGAAAATATGATCTAATTTAAAATCAACGAAGAATAACAATATGTATACCTATCTAGAAAAAGAATAGGAGGATTTACACTTGGAAATTCAATCCGCTGAATCTGCTTTTCGTGCCGTTTGGGTTGCTCCTTCGATTATTTTAAGTTTGGGCATCACACGGCTTTGTTCAGATATGATTTTATGGGTGCGATCCTACCGTCACTTTTCTTTAGACTGGATTCCGCTTACATGGTCAGCCTGTATTTTTATTTGGCAAATTCAATATCTCTGGGCAATTATTGAACTACCAAGTTTGATCCGAACATGGACCTTACCTGAGTTTTTGGCATTGCTTTTATTGTCCTTAACCATTTTTTTTGCGAGTGCACTGGTTGTGCCTCAGCAGGAAAAGGATATTCAAGGGATTCATGAAGAGCGCACCATTTGGCGAGGGCGTGGTGCCTTAATTGCCGTGTCAACTTGGGGGCTGGTTGCGGTATTAGTCGATGTTTGGATGTTTAAAGAACCATTATTCGCGTTGGGCACAATTTTAATGTTTGGCGTGGGTGTGATGCCGTTACTGTTTTTGCTGACGAAGAACCGCTGGAAACGTGGTGTAATTACTTTAGTAAATTTTGTACTGACGCTTTGTGCTGCTTGGATTCAATCACCGAAATCTTATTAAAAATCTAGTGAGCTTATATTTGTAAGGTCGAGGAACTTTGTCTCATTCAAAGTGCTACTTTTCAACTTTAAATATTAGACTTTTCAAATCTAGCCTAAATTGCAGATTTGCTCTGGCGAAGTCCTAGCAATGGCATTAGTACTTTGCTTGAAGTGTAAACAAAAATATCAAAAAGCACCGCAGAAGAGAGTCGCGCATCATGCTCGCGAATAAAAGGGGAAAATATAGCACGCTTTGCTTGAAAAGCTAGAGACGGTCTACTCTTGATGCTTGCCTACAAGCGTTCTATATTGAGTGAAAATTAAACAAATAAAGGTGGTGTCAGTATCCAGTAACTTTTCCTCTCGTACTTTTTTAATTAGCACACGAACTTTGATTTTCATTCAATTTCAGGAGATTTTATCTATTCAAAATTAAAGCGACACGCAACTCAGGCGTGGAAAGGAGATAAAGAGGATACCCTCATGGGAACAACCTTAACCCTCAATTCACGATTGCTTTCCATCATCGGACAGCGTATTCCAGCAATCTATGATGTCGTCATCCCAAAAAATTGTCCTCCTGCTCATCCATGGAAAATTAATCGATATTATTCAACAAAGGCAAACCATCAATCACTTTCAGGACAAGCATTAGGCATCGTTAAGGTGGCAGAATTTATACGACTAACATCAGTTGATTCAATGAAAGAGACCAAAAGGATGAGATTTGAACCAAAGCCATCAATTGCTCAATAAAGGAGATCAAGTCTTAAAGAAAATATACTGAATTATCCATATCTGGATTTAAAGAGAAACAGGAAAAAATTAATTCACGTAGAGTTAACAGTTTTGCAAACGAGTACCAGAACAAGATAAGAAACGCTGTTGGACAGGGTTTCTTATCTTCAAAATAATCAAAAGAATTATATTTAGCGGGTTGTAGCATATTTCAGCAGTTTGTGCAGCATCGCTTGCAAGCCACGTACTTCAAATTCATTCGCCTCAAAAATTTCATCTTTATTGCGTTTAAAAATATCACGAATTTCAAGCACGGCATTTGGATCAATCATGCCCAAGCTTGAGGTCACTTGGCGGATTTGGCTGATGGAGCGAGAACCATTGGTTGCACCATAGCCGATAAAAGCCGCGGGTTTGTCTTGCCATTCTTTGCCCACATAATCCAAGGCATTTTTCAATGCGGGACTATAGCCATGATTGTATTCAGGGCTAATAAAAATAAAACCCTCAGCTAAGGCAATTTTATCAGCCCATTGCTGTTGTTTTGGCTGATCATAAATGCCTGTTGCAGGCGGATGTGATCCCGCAAAGAGCGATAAATCCCATTGTTTGAGATCGACTAACTCAATTTTCAGGTCATTCAATTCAAGGCTGGGAATACACGCATTGACCCAGTTCGCGACTTTAATGGCGGTTCGACCTTCACGAACACTGCCCACAATAATGTAAATCAGCATGATCTTTCCGATATTTTATTCTTGTTGTTAAATTAACCAGCGCGTGCAGGTTTTCCCAGTGTAACTTTGTGAATAATACGGAAAAATTGCTCGATCTATATCTTGAACAATATAAAAACGTGAATAATTAAGTAATTGCATACCTTTATGGCATATCTATATATGCAATCGGTTTTGGACAATAAAGCAGCTTTGCCGCATTGTGGTGGTCTAATTTGGGACGACTTCACAGGTTGGAGGTGAAGCATGAGTACACAGAACTTAAATATCAACACGGTGGTTGATGAAGCCAAATTTACACCCTTTCACTGGAGTGTTTTGATTTGGTGCTTGCTGATTATTATTTTTGATGGCTACGATTTGGTGATTTATGGCGTTGCCTTACCCTTGCTGATGCAGGAGTGGGGGCTCAGTGCCGTACAGGCAGGTTTACTTGCCAGTACGGCATTATTTGGGATGATGTTTGGTGCCATGAGTTTTGGTACTTTGTCCGATAAATTGGGGCGGAAGAAAACCATTATGATCTGTGTGGCGATCTTCAGTGGTTTTACCTTTTTAGGTGCTTTTGCTTCATCGCCTGTCGAGTTTGGCATTTTGAGATTTCTGGCGGGATTGGGCATTGGTGGAGTGATGCCGAACGTGGTTGCCTTGATGACCGAGTATGCCCCGAAACGCATTCGCAGTACTTTGGTGGCGGTGATGTTTAGTGGCTATGCCATTGGTGGTATGACTTCGGCTTTACTGGGGGCATGGCTAGTCGCAGATTATGGCTGGAAAATCATGTTCATTCTTGCGGGTATTCCGTTTGTCGCTTTGCCGATTTTGTGGAAATTCTTACCTGAATCTTTAATGTTCTTAACCAAAAAAGGTGACACTGCACAAGTGGCGAAGATTGTTCAGAAAATTAGCCCTGAACAAAACATCAATGCGGCAACACAGTTTGTGCTGAATGATGTGATTGCAGGGGATGAAGCGCCCTTACGTGCCTTGTTCCAGCAAGGGCGTACCTTCAGTACCCTGATGTTTTGGGTGGCTTTCTTCATGTGCCTGTTGATGGTGTATGCACTGGGCAGCTGGTTACCAAAACTGATGATTCAGGCAGGCTATTCATTGGGTGCCAGCATGTTATTCCTGTTCGCCTTGAACATTGGGGGCATGGTCGGTGCGATTGGTGGCGGAGCTTTGGCAGACCGTTTCCATCTTAAACCTGTACTCAGCATCATGTTTACTGTGGGTGCTTTAGCCTTGATTTTACTCGGCTTTAAAAGTCCACAGGCAATCCTGTATAGCCTGATTGCGATTGCAGGTGCAGCCACCATTGGTTCACAAATTCTACTCTACACCTTTGTTGCACAATTTTATCCTGCTGCCGTGCGTTCAACGGGCATGGGTTGGGCATCAGGGATTGGACGGATTGGTGCGATTGTGGGTCCAATCTTGACAGGTGCATTGCTGACC
This sequence comes from Acinetobacter kanungonis, assembly GCF_009939195.1. Taxonomy (GTDB): domain Bacteria; phylum Pseudomonadota; class Gammaproteobacteria; order Pseudomonadales; family Moraxellaceae; genus Acinetobacter; species Acinetobacter kanungonis. The sequence goes on from NZ_JAACKC010000003.1 coordinate 5,463, forward strand.
TTACAGTTGCCGCATCAAATGAATTTTCTGGTGATTGCGATTCCAGGTGCGATTGCAGCATTGGCAGTATTTATGGTGAATTTAAAAGCATCCGTCGATGGCGCTGCTCAAGAACAGGCGCCATTACAGACATCTAAACGTTCAGCGGTAAGTTAAGCCCTCTGTTCTGAAATTATGAATTCAATGACCACCTGCTTGATGCTACGGCAATCGAAAAGGTGGTTTTTCTATGTGAGCAAGTTTATGAGTTAGGTCAGTATGTTAAAGATGCAGGGTTTTGATTTTAGAATAAACATTAATTTTTAGATGCTTGTTTTTGTATATATTTTAATCAAGCAAGATGAATTAAATTCATGGTAAAATGATCGGCTTTCATCTTTGATCTATTTTTTGGATCTTCCATCTGCCAGCCGAGAATTGCTAGCCATGTCTACTGCTTATACCATGCAGACTGCGCCAAAAGCGTTGTTTGATTACGACAAATATTGGGCGTCATGTTTTGAACCCGCACCATTTTTGCCGATGTCACGCGAGGAAATGGATCAACTCGGTTGGGATAGTTGCGACTTTATTTTGGTGTGTGGTGATGCTTATATCGACCATCCATCATTCTGTTCAGGCATTATTGGTCGTACTTTAGAAGCGCAAGGTTTCCGTGTCGGCATTATTGCACAACCCGATTGGACCAATGCAGAAGCATTCCGTGTTTTGGGCAAACCGAACATCGCTTGGGGCGTGACCGCAGGCAATATGGACTCGATGATTAACCGTTACACGGCTGATCGTAAAATTCGTTCTGATGATGCCTATTCGCCCGACAATGTTCCGAACAAGCGTCCAGACCGCGCCGCAACAGTGTATTGCCAACGTGTACGTGAAGCTTTCCCAGATGTGCCTGTATTATTGGGCGGGATTGAAGGTTCCTTACGTCGTATTGCGCATTATGACTACTGGTCGGATAAAGTTCGTCGTTCGATTTTGATGGATTCGAAAGCGGATTTATTGATGTATGGCAATGGTGAACGCTCGATTATTGAGGTGATGCACCGTTTAGCCAAAGGTGAAAAAATCCACGAAATTACTGATGTTCGTGGTACTGCATTTATTATTAATAAACACAATCGTGCTTCTAAAGCACAGTTTGTGGAAATCGCCTCGAATGATGTCGATACTGTGGGTCGTGTAGACCCGATCATCAATCCATATGTAATGACAGATGATATTGATGGTTGTGAAGTTGAAAAAGACAAAGGTAATTCATTAGCGCAATATCAAGATTTTCAAAAAGAAATTGTTGCCAATCCAATTGTACGCGAAGGCGATCAACTGGATGACGATACGCAAATCGTTCAGCTCAGAGCTGCGCCATCGAAAGCGATTAAGCATAAACTTCCACCACGTGAGTTAGCGGTGATTCGTCTGCCATCTTTTGAACAAGTTGCAGATGATCAGGTGCTTTATGCCCATGCCAACCGTATTTTGCATTTGGAAACCAATCCCGGTAATGCCCGTGCTTTGGTTCAGCGTCATGGGGAACGTGATGTTTGGATCAATCCACCGCCAATTCCGTTAACCACGGAAGAAATGGACTATGTGTTTGATTTACCTTATGCACGTTTACCGCATCCCGCTTATGGCAGTGCGCGTTTCCCTGCATTTGATATGATCAAATTCTCAGTCAACATTATGCGTGGCTGTTTTGGTGGTTGTACTTTCTGTTCCATTACCGAACACGAAGGGCGAATTATTCAGAACCGTTCTGAAGAATCAATTCTGCGTGAAATTGAAAAGATTCGTGATACTGCGCCACAATTTACCGGCATTATTTCGGACTTGGGTGGTCCAACCGCCAACATGTACCGTTTGCACTGTAAAGATCCTGAAATTGAAAAGAACTGTCGTAAGCCTTCCTGTGTTTATCCGGGCGTATGTCAGAACTTGCATACTGATCATGCGCCTTTGGTGCAGTTGTACCGTAAAGCACGTGAAATTAAAGGTGTAAAGAAGATTCTGATTGGTTCAGGTCTGCGTTACGACTTGGCTGTATTGAATCCAGAATACGTGAAAGAGCTGGTGCAGCATCACGTCGGTGGTTATCTCAAAATTGCCCCTGAGCATACCGAAAAAGGTCCATTGTCCAAGATGATGAAACCAGGGATCGGGACCTATGACCGTTTCAAACAAATGTTTGATCGTTTCAGTAAAGAAGCGGGTAAAGAACAGTATTTGATTCCTTACTTTATCGCAGCGCATCCGGGTACCACCGATTACGACATGATGAACCTTGCGGTGTGGTTGAAGAAGAATGGTTTCCGTGCCGATCAGGTTCAGACCTTCTATCCATCTCCAATGGCAACGGCAACCACTATGTACCATACGGGTAAAAACCCATTGGCGAAAGTGGCACGCTATACCGAAGAAGTCGATATTGTGAAAGGTGAAAAACGTCGTCGTTTACATAAAGCCTTCTTGCGTTACCATGATCCAAACAACTGGCCTTTACTCCGTGAGGCTTTGAAGGATATGGGGCGTGCGGATCTTATTGGTAATTCGAAGCAGCATTTGATTCCGACCTACCAGCCACAAGGCACGGAAGGGGAATATAAATCTGCACGTAAGAAGAATTCGACTGTTGCAGGTGATTCGCAAAAACGTACCGCGGGTACGCGTAACTCGAATAGCCAAGGTCAAAATAACCGTCCGAAAAAGGGACAGGTCTTGACCCAACATACGGGTTTACCGCCACGCGAAACAGGTGAGAAACGTCCATTTAATACCAATGCGGCGAAGAAAAGAAAAAATCCGAAAGCGCGAGCTTAATAGAATGGAAAAAGACGCTTCGGCGTCTTTTTTTATGCTTCTATTCGTCGGAATTGTTTGACACCAGACCTAAGATGAATTGCATCTTGCTTCAAGATTAGGCTAAAGTGATTTTATTCAGTTTGCGTGTGTAAAAAACATACGGATTCGTTGACTCGCGTCAAGTCACGTGTGGTCAGTTTTTATAATAATTTTCGTCAAGATGAATGTAGTTTTTTTAACTTGAACGCTTGAATAAAAATAGAGGCGCTATAATCGATTTTCGGCAAAAAAAATCGGGATAAAGCCGCAGGATTATAAGAATAGATTTAAGGAATAAATTTATGAGTATGTATTTGTTGATTGGACTCCTATTAATTTTTAGTTTGATGGTGTTTAAAAGTTTTAATAGCCAATCAAAACAACAAGATAGCGTGCTAAAACGTCGTGCTGTATTCAATTTGAATGAACAGCTGGCTTTTACCCGCTTAAAAGAAACCTTGCCGACGCATACCATATTGGCGCATGTTTCCTATGATGCCTTGATGACGACCAAATATAGTCGTACCCGCAATAAGTATCGTAATTTATTGGCTGATTTTGTGGTGATGGATGCATCACATCAAATTGTGGCGATTATTGGCTTAGATGATCCGAACGTACTCAAACGCTTTCAGCAAGCCCATTATAAGGATGCGTTGCTCTCGATGGCAGGCTATCGTGTGATTCGTTATGATGAAGTGCCGAGTTATCAGCAAATTCGTCGCGACTTTTTCGGTGAGTTGCGTAAGGAATGGCAGGAACCTGATGCCCAAGAATTGGATACATCATTGAAAAAATATAATTTTTATCACAACCACGAAAAGCGCAAACTGAAAGTATGGGGATAAGATCAGCTTGAACGATGGTTCAAGCTGAGGGTAAGCAGATTATTCTGGGCGAACCGCTACGACGGTCATTTCAACCAACACTTCTGGTTTATACATCTTCGCTTCGACACAGGTACGTGGTAAAGCTTGCATATCTGCACACCATGCATCCCAAACTTCATTCATGCCTGCATAATCATTTTCAATATCTTTTAAAAAAATCATGACGGATAGAATATGGCGTTTGTCTGTGCCAGCATCGGCAAGGAAACGATCAATAATGTCTAAAGTTTGTTGGGTTTGTCCTTTAATATCGAGACTGGTGTCTGCAGCCAATTGTCCTGCAAGATGAACCAAGTTACCTGAAATGGCAATTTCAGAAAAACGCTTTTCGACATGTAAACGTTGAACCGTCATGTGATTTCCATGATGTTAAGAGAACACTCAGTTTACGTGATCCGCGATGAACTGCAAATGCTGTTTTGTAGATAGCATACAGTCTAAGACAGAAGCATTGAGCGCGATGCATGTCTGAGAAAAAGTCTTAAGTATTTGAATGGGAACAGAAAGAAGAAATGAGCTGGTCTTGTAGTTTTATGATAAGAAGACAATTGATTGAAACCATGCGACTTGTTCAGAATTGCCCTGTAATACTCGGATTGGATCGTCGCGTTCATCACAGGACAACATGCTAAAAGTAAAGGTGATTTTTAGCATTTCAGCGTTTACATGGATAATGTCTCGCGTGAACTAGGGTAACCTAAAAATAAAAAAAGTGTAGGGCTAATTGTTGTATTTTTATTCTTTTGTCTAAAAAAGAAACAAAATATCGTCATGCCTACCACAGGCTGAGTTGTGGTTGCTCATCGTCAGTACTTAATTGATAGACCCCCACACCAATCAGTCGGAATTGATAGGTATCTGGAATATGCATTTCATTGAGCAGTAATTCCAGCACTTGGGTAAGTTCCGCAAGGCTACGGAGCGGATTTTTAAAACTTTTACTATGTTGCAGCACTTGAAAGTTCTTTAATTTCAGTTTGACCGTGACACCGCGTGCCCGCAGTTGCTTCCGATTTAAACTCTCCCAGACTTGCACTGTTAACTTGGACCAGTAAGGCTGACATTGCTGCAAGGTAAAATCATCATCAAAGGTGGTTTCTTTGGAAATTTGTTGACGCTCACGTTCCACCTGTACAGGGCGATCATCAATGCCTTGCGCATACAAAAACAGTTGGTGCCCATATTTACCGAAGTGATGAATCAGGGTGCTTTCTTCGATTTTTTGTAAATCACCTAGTGTTTCCAGTTGAAGCTGTTTTAATTTTTCTTGAGTGACTTTGCCAACCCCCGGAATTTTCTTCAGCGGCAAATGCTGAATAAAGCTTTGTACTTGGCTGGGTTTAATGACACACAGCCCATCAGGTTTATTCCAGTCTGAGGCAACTTTTGCCAGAAATTTATTTGGTGCCACACCTGCGGAGGCGGTCAGTCCTGTGGTTTGAACAATCTCGGCACGAATACGCTGTGCAACTTCGGTCGCGCTGGGTAAAGCAAACAAATTTTCCGTGACATCCAGATAGGCTTCATCTAAAGACAGTGGTTCAATCAGTGGGGTATAGCGCTGAAAAATTTGATGAATTTGTTCGGAGACTTCACGATATTTATTAAAATTGGGCTCAATCACCACCACCTGCGGGCACAGCTTTTTGGCCTGACTCATGGACATGGCGGAGCGAAGACCAAACTGACGGGCAGGATAAGAGGCGGCTGCAATTACTGCACGTGGATGATGCGAGGAAATTACCACAGGCAGATGCTTGAGTTCGGGGCGATCACGCAATTCGACCGATGCAAAAAAAGCATCCATATCAATATGTATGATTTTTCTCATAACACTCAAATTAATCTCCCTGAATTGGAGAGTATGGCATGCTCAGGCAGTGCTGTGTAGACACACATTTCTATTGCGCGACAACCTCTGACGGTTCTGTTTTAAGGTGAGGTTGGTGTCAGAGGCTGAATGCCGTTTTTTTGCAAAAAGATGCTCCAGTCATAGACCGAGCCATGAAACACATTCATATCGACAGGTTTTGTGATCCCTTGAATTGTGCCTTGATTGGTATGTTGCCAAAAGGTCCATTTTGGATTGCCTTTCAGCTCAGGTTGTCCTTGATATTCACGTACCCAAAGCGGGGTTTGTTTAAATTCGCCTGCCAGCACAATGTTGTAAAACGTTTTGGAAATATAGAATATCGGTTGTTTTCCATAGTGCTGTTGCAACTGGTCATGCATGACCTGAATCTCGGATAACAGCTGCTCTTTGGTATAGGTATTAATACAGTGGCTGTCATATTCCAGATCGATCACAGGCGGGAGGGCATCAGGTTTATTGGGTACGGTTTCAATAAAATTCTGTGCCTGAATTTGACCATCGCGGCAGAGACGATAAAAATGATATGCCCCAACCAGAAAACCTTGTTCACGGGCTTGCAGCCAATTGTCCTGAAACTTTCGATCTTTAAAATCGCCACCTTCTGTGGCTTTTAGATAGATAAACTGGAATTTTTTACGGGGAATCTGCTTCCAGTTAATTTCGCCTTGATGATGTGAGACATCGAAACCCTGCACAGGAAATTCCTGCGCAGAAGCAGGATTCTGATGAAAAATAGAGAGATAAAGGACCACGGCAAGTGCAAATGTACCCAACCCAATGCAGGAAGCCAGCAAAGACTTGGATTTTTTTGTGCGCGTTGCTTTACTCATGTGTTATTTCATCTAATGTCGTGCCGCTATGATAACGCGATCACAAAACCGACTCCACGTGCATTTTGCAAAAGTCTTAGAGGGTACTGTTTTTCGGAATCTGCCAGAACACTGCCGCTGTAATGATATTAATCGCACCCAAATAAATCAGGGTCAGATGAAACGCTGTCGTGACCTGTTCTACACCATAATGTGCGGTAAACAGATTGACCAGTGTTCCTGCCAGTGCTACGCCAATACTCATAGACAGCATCATGATCATGGACAGGAAACTGTTACCACTGCTGGCATTTTGCTGAGACAAATCTTTCAAGGTAAAGGTGTTCATGGCGACAAACTGAGTCGAATTAAGAATGCCGAAAATAAAGAAATGCAGTGTGCGCAGCCATAAAGGTGTATCGGCGGTGGTTAAGGCAAAACTGGCAATACAACTGCCAACCAGCAAGGTATTGATGATCAGGACACGACGATAGCCCAGTTTCTGAATGACAGGGCGAACTAGAGGTTTAGATGCCAAGGAACCCAGTACCGCAGGAATCATCAATAAACCTGTGACAAAAGGTTCAAAATGAAATGCAACCTGTAACATTAACGGCAGGAGAAAAGGTAAGGCATTGCCGCCGAGTCGTGCAAAGAAGTTACCGAGAATGCCAATAGCATAGATTTTATTTTGAAATAGGCGACTGCGAAATAGTGCATTTTCATGGGTGTGGGCATGGTAGGCATAGATGGCGGTACTGAGTAATCCCAGTCCGACCAAAGCCAGTCCTTGCCAATGACCATGCTTGGGGCTGGCAAAACTTTCGATGCCCAAGGACAGTCCGACCATTGCCACCACGAGCCAGAGGAAACCACTCAAGTCAAAAGTTTTGACACTCGGTTCTGTCGCATTGGGGAGTGCTTTTAAGGTGACTAAAATTCCCAAAATCCCCATGGGTAGATTAATCAGAAAAATCCAGTGCCATGTCGCGACTTCGACCAACCAGCCGCCCAGCGTGGGTCCAATTAAAGGACCAATCAAACCCGCCAAGCTCATTAAGCTCATGGCAGACAGGAATTGATCGCGTGGAATCAATTTCAGCATGGCCAGACGACCAACAGGCAAGAGCAAGGCTCCACCAATGCCCTGAATAATCCGGAAAAATAATAGTTGATTCAGACTTTGTGAAAGCCCACAGCCGAGTGAGGCGAGGGTAAAAATTACAATCGCAGCAAAGTAGGTATTCCGAACGCCAAAACGATCTGCCAGCCAACCACTAAGCGGGATACATGCCGCCACAGCCAAGACATAAGCCACCACCACACTGTGCATATTCAAAGGGTCTTCCTGTAAATGTGCTGCCATGGCAGGGATCGCCGTATTGACAATGGTGGTATCCAGCGCTTGCATAAAAAAGCCGATTGAAACCAGTAACACCAAGAGTCGGTATTCAGGTTGTAAGGCTCGATGCGGCGTGGTTTGGCTCATAGACAGGAAGTGTGAATAATCAATGAAATGGAGAAGCTCATCATAGCAAAACTGCGGTCTGAATAGGTCAAAAAAATGCCATCAAATTACTGTTGTAAAATAGAAACAGGTGCTTTTCTGATGACCACATAGAAATCAATCAGAGTGAAATGAATTAATAGAAAGTATCTTAATTTATTGAAATTTAATGATAAATAAATAATACATCTTAGCTCTTATCATACTGGTCACGACAGTGTCATGAAAATGAAATAAAAATGTCATAATTTATGAGCCTTCCCCATAAGGGGTCCTTTTGACTGACAAAGGTTTAGGTTTTATGACAATCGAGATTTTGATGATTGTAGGCTTCTGTTTAGCAGCTTACTCAATTGTCGGAAATGATGTGCCACAAACTTTGGGGACCTTTATCTCCTCCAATGCACACCGCCCTTGGTGGGTTCTTTGGCTATATACCAGCAGTATTCTGATTGTTGTCTTACTTTATGGTTGGTATGCCTCAGGAATTGGTGATGCATCTTATGGACGTTTGGAAACCATTCCTTTCCCAGAAACAGGCATTACTTGGCTGTATATTGTTCCACCGATTTTATTAATTATATTGACCAAATATGGGATTCCAGTCAGTACCACCTTTTTAGTGCTTACCATCTTCTCACCAAGTAGCTTAAGCTCCATGCTGACCAAATCCATGATGGGCTATGCAGTTGCCTTTGTGGTGGCAATCTTGGTGTACCGCTATGTGATGAAAGGGATTACGATTTACCTAAGTAAAACCCGTCACAAAGAACCTTCCCATATTTGGGTCGGTTTACAGTGGGTCTCGACTGCCTTCTTATGGAGTCAGTGGCTGATTCAAGATTTGGCCAATATTTTTGTCTATGTCCCGCGTCAAGTGCCGTTTGAATTCCTGATTTTTGGCATTCTGGTGTTTGTGGTGTTGCTTGGCTGGATTTTCTACCGCCGTGGTGGTGCCATTCAAAACATTATTGATACCAAAACGGGCGTTGCGGATATTCGCTCAGCCACCATCATCGACTTTATGTATGCATTGATTTTGTTGGTGTTCAAAGAGTGGAGCAACATTCCAATGAGTACCACTTGGGTCTTCCTTGGTTTGCTGGCAGGTCGTGAGTTCGCCATGTCAATGCATTTGGCAGAAGTGAATAAATACCGTACTTCGCGCAATGTGAGTAAGGATGCCATGAAGCTGATGTTCGGCTTAGCCGTCAGTGTCTTGTTGGCAACAGGCTTGCCTTGGTTGTATCAACAGATTTCAGGTTAATTTGACCTGAAACATAAAAAAGCGAGTCATTCAGGCTCGCTTTTTTATGTTTAAAAGAAAAGTTAAATCACAAAGCGTTCTGGTGCTTGTAGATTTTTTAGCGCAATTAGAATTTGATCGGCATGGTTACAGACAATCAGTTTGGCACGATGCTGAGCAGGTAAAAAGCCTTCTTGTACCGCATGATCCAGTTGTGCAATCAGGGCATCATAAAAGCCATTCACGTTATACAGCATCATGGGTTTTTGGTGTTGATTGAGCTGGCCCCATGTCGCCACCTCTAAAATTTCTTCAAAAGTCCCTAAGCCGCCTGGTAGGGCAACAAAAGCACTGGCACGCTCTGCCATCATGGCCTTACGTTCATGCATGGTTTTGACGATGTGTAATTCGGTCAGTTGATGGTGGGCAATTTCATAGTCCAGCATAAATTCGGGAATTACCCCTACAGCTTGACCACCATGTGCAATCACGCTGTCTGCGACTTGCCCCATTAAGCCAATACTGGCACCACCATAGACCAGACCGAAACCTTGTTCTGCAATTGCGGTTGCCAGCGCAATGGCTTTTTCTTGATAAATTGGACGATTTCCAGAACGTGAACCACAGTAGAGCGCAATGAGGGGTTGAGTTGTTTTAATGGTTACTTTTTCATGTACAGTCATTTTTAATACGCTATTCATCATTCTCTGTTTAACCTTATCACTTTCTTGTTGGCTGCTCTAGCTTATGCAAGAAATATGACAAGGCGATGTTGCTTGTAGTGCGTTGGGTCGCTTTAATGTGGTGACTCAGTGAAGCAGACCCATCAGGCACTGAAAAAAAGATGAATTTAGCGTTGATCTTGCCTATACTGAGATTCTGTTTTACAACAAATGAATCATCATGAGTCGTGGTTGTTGTCACTTAGGACGAACACACATTTTTGCCATAATAAAAGAGAAGATGATGCAGAGCCCATCTGCGCTTAAACCTCAGCTTATTTATCCTGAAGACATCTTGAAGGAGAACATTCAATGATTTTTGAGTGGATGTCTGATCCTTCTGCATGGGTGGGGTTGGCCACTTTGGTCGTGCTTGAAATTGTATTGGGGATTGATAACCTCGTTTTTATTGCAATTTTGGCAGAAAAACTCCCTCCTGAACAACGCAATACCGCACGTATTCTCGGTCTGCTGTTGGCACTCGGCATGCGTTTGATCTTATTGGCATCAATTGCATGGGTAGTGACCCTGACCAGTCCGTTATTCCATATTCTTGAACATCCATTCTCTGGTCGCGACTTAATCTTGTTGCTGGGCGGGGTATTTTTACTGTTTAAAGGCACCATGGAATTGCGTGAACGGATTGAAGGCAAACCTGCACTGAAAGAAGAAAATCCTGTGCATGCCACCTTCTGGATGGTGATTGTTCAGATTGTCATTTTAGATGCCGTGTTCTCTTTAGACAGCGTGATCACTGCAGTCGGCATGGTGAAGCATCTCTCCGTGATGATGATTGCGGTTATTATTGCCGTTGGAATTATGTTGTGGGCTTCCAAACCGCTCATGGATTTCGTCAATAAACATCCGACCGTGGTAATTCTGTGTCTGTGTTTCTTGATGATGATCGGTTTCTCTTTGGTGGTGGAAGGCTTTGGCTACCATATTCCGAAGGGTTACTTATATGCTGCGATTGGTTTCTCGGTCTTGATCGAATTCCTGAACCAAACCGTGAAGAAAAATCAGGAAAAAATGGTCACCACCACCGATTTACGCTACCGCACAGCCTCCGCTGTATTACGTATGTTGGGTGGTAAATCCAGTGATGCGCCTGAACAAAACGAAGATGTATTGGCGACGCGTGCCTTTGCCGATGAAGTCTTTAATCAGGAAAACGGGGTCTATCACAGTGTCATGGTGCAGGGCGTTTTAGGATTGGCAGAGCGTCCGGTCAAATCGGTGATGACACCGCGTCCTGAATTGGAATGGTTGGATTTAGACGAAGACGAAGCTTCAATTAAAGAACAGCTGTTGAGCATGACTCATTCACGCTTGATTGTGGCGCATGGTGAGCTAGACAATATTGCAGGGGTGGTACTCACGCATAAAGTCATGAATGAATACATCGAAACAGGCGTGCTGAATTTCGAGAAACATTTACGTGACCCTGTGATTGTGCATGAAAATGCACAGGTGCTGATGGTGATGGAACAGTTACGTCAGGCGCCGTTACAGTTGGCGATTGTGCTGAATGAATATGGTTCGATTGAAGGTATTGCCACACCAATTGATGTACTCGAAGCCATCGCAGGCGAATTCCCAGATGAAGATGAACTGGAAACTGCGGCGGAAAGTCTGGAAGATGGAACGCTCATGTTGGAAGGTTCGACTGATATTCGTCATGTGTCTTTATTATTGGGTAAAGACTTGGTGGATGAGTCGGAACAGTACTCGACTTTATCGGGCTATCTCCTGTTCCATTTAGGGCGCTTACCAGAAAATGGCTCCAGTATCGAAGCCGATGGCTTTATTTTTGAAGTGGTGACCATGGATGGACATAAAATTGAGAAAGTCCATGTCATTCCGCAACATGACGCTGGACAAGGCGACTAATTCTGAGCAGTGTCTCACGCGAACTTCAGTTAAACTAGCCCGATCATGCGGGCTATTTTATTGGGAAAATATATGTCAGAAGAACAATGCCCTTGTGGTTTAGGCATTTATGCTGAATGTTGCCAGCCTTTGCACTTAGGACAACGGGTGGCTGCAACTGCGGAACAGTTAATGCGTTCGCGCTATAGTGCTTTTGCCAAACATCAGATTGATTATATTGTGCAGACCACGGCACTGGGACAGCAGCCAGCCTTGGATGTTCCAGCGATTCGAGCGTGGAGTGAATCCAACCAATGGCTTGGACTCGAAGTGGTGCAGGCACAGGAAAAGCTGGACAAAACCCATGCACAGGTAGAATTCAAAGCCCGCTATCATGATGGTCAGCAGGCGCACACCCATCATGAGGTTTCACATTTTGTGAAGCATGCCCAGCACTGGTATTTTCTCGATCCGACCACGGATCAAGTGCTGACCATGAAACAACCCTGCGTTTGTGGTTCGGGGAAAAAATTTAAGCAATGTTGCGCACAATTTTTATAACGTTCAGTTCAGATATGGCTTAGAATAGCCCGCATCTTAACCCTTCAATGGAAGCGCAGGGCGATGTTACTGACCATAATTTATATTATTGCGATTACGGCTGAGGCCATGACTGGGGCACTGTCTGCGGGTCGACGTAGTATGGATTGGTTTGGGGTGATTCTGATTGCCTGTGTGACGGCTTTGGGTGGTGGCTCGGTGCGTGATGTATTGCTGGGACATTATCCTTTGACTTGGGTCAAGCATCCTGAATATTTGGTCTTGACCTGTTGTGCTGCCTTATTCACTATTCTGATTGCCAAATGGATGCGCCATTTACACAATATCTTCTTGGTGCTGGATGCCTTGGGCTTAATTGGTTTTACCATTATTGGCTGTCAAATTGCCTTGTCGATGGGACATGGATTCGTGGTTTCTGCGGTGGCAGGGATTATGACTGGGGTTTCGGGCGGTATCCTGCGCGATATTTTGTGTAACGATGTACCTCTAGTGTTCCGCCGTGAGCTCTATGCTAGTATTTCTTTTGTCGCGGTGATTTGTTATTGGGTCTGTCAGGAAATTGGACTGTCCTTAGAATTAACTGTGATTTCAACCCTAATTTTTGGGTTCACTTTACGTCTGATTGCGATTTATTTCGGTCTGGAAATGCCGAAGTTTATCTATAAAGATGATGATGCGGATTCGGCCTCTTCAACCGATTCGCACTGAACGATTTAATCTATATAAAGTAATAAAACTGACCAGCCCAAACCTGTTTTGGGCTTTTTGCTGTGTATAAAACGAAATTTCATTCCCCATACTTACGCAGAATTTATTAAAATAAGCGGATCTGCTATTTTTCTTTTCAATCTGAACAGCATGCCACCGTGCTGTCATGATTTCACTTCTTGACCAGAGTCATCACTATGGATTTAGTTTCACGTGTACAACGTTTACCTGTTGGAAAGTTCCACTATACCTTGCTGTGGGTGATTGGCTTGGGCTGGATGTTTGATGCCATGGATACAGGGCTAATTTCCTTTATTCTGACCAAGATGGCAACCGAGTGGAATATGAGCCCTGCCGAAAAAGGCTGGGTGGTGTCGATTGGTTTTGTCGGCATGGCGATTGGTGCGGTCTGTTCTGGGGCTTTGGCAGACCGTTGGGGACGCCGTAATGTCTTTGCGGCAACTTTGGTGACTTATAGTATAGCGACTGCTTTATGTGCTTTCGCTCCAAATCTGACCTGGTTATTGGTGTTTCGTTTTATTGTCGGCTTAGGGTTGGGTGGACAGTTACCGGTTGCAGTGACTTTGGTCAGTGAATATATCCCTGCACAGGTGCGCGGACGTTTTATCGTCTTACTGGAAAGTTTCTGGGGCTTGGGCTGGTTGGTTGCTGCATTGGTCTCTTATTTTGTGATTCCAAGCTATGGCTGGCATGTGGCCTTCTTGATTGGTGGTTTGCCAGCGTTGTACGTGTTTATGATTTTAAAGAAAGTGCCGGAATCGGTACCGTATTTAATTAATCGTGGGCGGATTGAAGAAGCACATGCCTTAGTACAAAAACTGGAGCGTGAATGCGGCGTGGAAGTGATTCAGCAAATAGAAGTGCAACCCGTTGCTGCCAAGCAAACTGTGTCCTTTTCACAACTGTGGTCGAATCCTTTTGCGAAACGCACTTTAATGTTGTGGCTGATCTGGTTTGGGATTGTTTATTCTTATTACGGCATCTTTACGTGGTTACCAAGCCTGTTGGTGAAACAGGGCTATAGCATTGTGCAGTCCTTTGAATATGTACTGGTGATGATTTTGGCACAACTACCTGGTTATATCGCGGCTGCATGGCTGGTGGAAAAACTCGGGCGTAAATTGACCTTGGCAGGTTTTATCGGCTTCTGCGCCTTGTCGGCTTATTTCTTTGGTCAGGCAAATACCGTTACTCTGATTATGTTCTGGGGCTGCTTAATGTCGTTCTTTAATTTGGGTGCATGGGGCGTACTGTATACCTATACGCCAGAACAGTACCCAACCAATATTCGTGCTTTTGGTTCAGGTTGGGCATCGGCGATTGGGCGTATGGGCGGGATTGTCGCACCATTGATTGTCACCCAGATGATGGTGCAGCAAAACGGATTTAATCATGTGTTTATGATGTTCACTGCGGTATTGCTAGCGGTGGCATTGGTGATTTTGGTTTTGGGTGAAGAAACCAAAGGCAAAACCTTAGAGTCAATTGGGATGTAAAATGTTCAAGTTGTCATGGTGATGTTCCATCACCATTCGGCTTTTTCAGCACATACAGATACGCGAGGAAAATGGATTCTTTAGAAAATAAAAATTATAAGTTGATCATTTATTTAAAAGTGGATAATTTTACGACATCAGCACCTCGTTAAGACACAAATTGTCGTGGTAGTGAAGGGCACACCCTTGTGCAGTCACAGTCTGAGACTTAGCATAAGAACTTAGATAAAAAAATGATTTGATTAGGATGAAAGGTTGTTATGACAAACCTTGCGCATCACGCAACTGAAAACCGCTCCGTCGCAGAATTTACTGAACGTGCTTACCTCAACTATGCCATGTACGTGATTATGGACCGTGCTTTGCCTCACATCAGTGATGGTTTAAAGCCAGTACAACGCCGTATTGTGTATGCCATGAGTGAGCTTGGACTAAAACCAAGTGGTAAACCGAAAAAATCTGCACGTACCGTGGGTGATGTATTGGGTAAATACCATCCGCATGGCGATTCAGCCTGTTATGAAGCCATGGTGTTGATGGCGCAACCTTTCAGTTATCGCTATCCATTTATTGAAGGTCAGGGCAACTGGGGTTCACCCGATGATCCGAAATCTTTTGCTGCCATGCGTTATACCGAAGCCAAACTGTCGCAGTACAGTGAAGTGTTATTGGCAGAGTTGGGACAAGGTACTTGTGATTGGCAAGACAACTTTGATGGCTCGCTCAAAGAACCTGTGAATTTACCTGCACGGGTACCGAATATTTTATTGAATGGTACGACAGGCATTGCCGTGGGGATGGCGACCGACATTCCACCACATAATTTGCGTGAAGTCATTAAAGGTACGATTGCCTTAATTCGTAATCCAAATTTAACGGATGAAAAAGTCGCAGAATATATTCCGGCGCCTGATTTACCGACCAAAGCCGAGATTATTACCCCACCTGATGAATTGCTGAAAATTCAAACTACAGGTCGTGGTAGTTACCGTATGCGTGCGGTGTATACGATAGAAAAAAATGAAATCGTGATTACCGACTTGCCGTACCAAGTCTCGGGTTCCAAAGTCATCACGCAAATTGCCGATCAAATGCAGGCGAAAAAACTGCCCTTGGTCAGTGATGTACGCGATGAATCGGATCATCAAAATCCGACCCGTCTGGTGGTGGTGTTACGCTCGAACCGTATTGATGCAGAAGCGGTGATGAGTCATTTATTTGCCACCACGGACCTAGAGTCCAGCTATCGTGTCAACATGAATATGATTGGGGCAGATGGTCGTCCGCAAGTGAAATCAATTCGTCGCATTTTGCTGGAATGGATTGAAATCCGCAAAGACACCGTGACTCGTCGTCTGCAATATCATCTCAATAAAATTGAAAAGCGCCTGCACATTTTGGCAGGCTTGCTGATTGCGTATCTGGATATTGATACCGTGATTCGCATCATCCGTGAAGAAGAGCATCTGAAAGCGGAATTGATGTCGCATTTTGGCATTGATGAGATTCAAGCCGAAGCCATTTTGGAATTGAAATTACGCCATTTGGCGAAATTGGAAGAAATGGAAATTCGTCGTGAACAGGAGGAATTGGAAGCCAAGGCAGCCATTATTCGTGAACAGTTGGCGAATCCAGAATCTTTAAAAGCATTGATTATCAATGAACTGAAAGACGATGCGAAACGTTTTGGCGATGATCGCCGTTCACCGATCGTACAGCGCGCTGAAGCCACGGCGATTAGTGAACAAGATTTAATGCCTGCCGACCCTGTGACTGTTGTCCTTTCGGAAGCGGGCTGGATTCGAAGTGCCAAAGGGCATGATGTGGATGCAGAGAACCTGAATTTCCGTGCGGGCGATCAATATCTCAGTCATGCACAAGGCAAGTCCAATCAAAAAGTCTATATCTTAGACCAAACTGGGCGTAGTTACGCACTGCCCATCAATAGCTTGCCATCGGCACGTGGTCTAGGTGAACCATTAAGTTCTAAGCTTGCACCTGTCAGTGGCGTCGGTTTCCTGCAAGTGCTGATTGAAGAAGATGAATCCGAGATTTTGGCGATGAGCAGTAAAGGCTACGGCTTTAAAACCCAAGCTAAACAACTCGATACCAGTGCCAAGGCAGGTAAAGCTTTCCTAACGATTCCAGAGGATGCGAAACCGTTACCATTATACCCTTTACAGCAAGCCACCCATTTGGCACTGTTAAGTTCGGCAGGGCGTTTACTGATTATCGATTTGTCAGAATTGCCAATCCTGAATAAAGGTAAAGGTAATAAATTGATACAACTCGAAGACAAAGATCAGATTATTGCTATGACAACTCTGAATTTAGATGAAATAATTCAAGTGGTTGCGGGACAACAACAATTGAAATTAAAAGGTGACGATTTACAAAAATATATGGGTAAACGTGCGACAAAAGGGCAACTGCTACCACGTGGATATCAAAAAGCAAATAGACTGTTGGTTCAGAGATAAAACTAGCATGTGGTTGTTGAAATAAGTTATATATGTGGCTGTGTTCGTGAAAATGGATACGGGAATGTGCATTAACAAGCTAAATAAACACGCACAAACCCGAAAAAAAAGCTGCATATTTTAAGGACTATAGATTGGAGAGATTGGGATTATGGAAAAGATTTGGTTCGCTGAATACCGCAAGACAGGCATTCCTGAAACTGTAGAATTGCCACCAGAGAACACCTCTTTGGTTGATGTATTTGAGCGTAATTTCCAAAAATTTGGTTCACGTGATGCCTTTATCTTTATGGATAAAGCACTTTCTTTTAGTGAACTCGATGAAGCTAGCCGCAAGTTTGCTGCTTATTTGCAAAGTTTAGGCTTAGCCAAGGGATCGCGTGTTGCGGTCATGATGCCAAACGTTCTCCAATATCCAGTGGTTGCTCTTGGTGTATTGCGTGCAGGTCTGGTGCTGGTGAATGTCAACCCACTTTATACGGCACGTGAACTTGAACATCAATTGAATGATTCTGGTTCTGAAGTTTTAGTCATTATTGAAAACTTCGCCTCGGTTTATCAAAGCATTATTGGTAAAACGCCAGTCAAGCATGTGGTTGTGGCTTCTGTGGGCGACATGCTCGGCACCCTAAAAGGCACTTTAGTGAACTTTGTCTTGCGTTCAGTACGTAAACAAATTCCAGCATGGAATATTCCAGGTCATATCCGTTTCAATGCGGCCATGTCTAAAGTTAGCCCAAGCAATTACAAACGTCCTAATCTAACCTTAAGCGATACTGCTGTACTTCAATACACAGGTGGTACTACAGGTGTATCTAAAGGTGCAGAGTTAACCCATCGTAACCTTGTGGCGAACTTATTGCAGTGTGATGGCATTTTCCAAAGTAAATTTGGGGTGCAAGATGGTTCGAGTACAGATCGTATTTTCTGTGCTTTACCGCTGTATCATATTTTTGCATTCATGGTGTGTGCCATGTACGGCATGTACAAAGGTCAAGCCAACGTCTTGATTCCAAACCCGCGTGATTTACCTGCGGTGATGAAAGAATTACGCAAATATCAACCAACCTTCTTCCCAGCCGTTAATACACTGTTTAATGCGCTTGTGAACAATGAAGAGTTTAAACAGCTCGATCACAGCAAGTTAAAAATGGCGATGGGCGGTGGTATGGCCGTTCTGCCGTCTACAGCTGAAGCATGGAAACGTGTTACAGGTACCAACATCATTGAAGGTTACGGTTTATCTGAAACTTCACCTGTAGCAACAGCAAACCCACCAGCGTCTGATGAGTTTAGCGGTACTATTGGTATTCCATTACCACTTACTGAAATTGCGATTTTAGATGATGATGGCAATGAAGTTGCTTTGGGTGAACAGGGTGAAATCTGTATCCGTGGTCCTCAGGTGATGAAAGGTTACTGGAATCGCCCAGACGAAACAGACAAAGTGATGGTAAATGGTTTCTTCCGTACCGGTGATATCGGTGTGATGGATGAGCGTGGCTACACCAAAATTGTAGACCGTAAGAAAGACATGATTTTGGTGTCTGGCTTTAACGTTTATCCTTCTGAAATTGAAGAAGTCATTGCGAAGCATCCAAAAGTATTGGAAGTTGCAGCGATTGGCGTACCTGATGAAAAATCAGGTGAAGTACCGAAGTTATTCGTCGTGAAAAAAGATGCTTCTTTAACGACTGAAGAAGTCCTTGAATTCGCGAAAGAAAACTTAACGGGATATAAACGCCCACGTTATGTCGAGTTTATGGAAGAATTGCCAAAATCAAATGTCGGTAAGATTTTACGTAAAGATTTACGTAAGAGTGCCTAAGCACTACATTAAAAAAAGCGCCTTTGGGCGCTTTTTTTTATTGGATTACATTATTTTTTCTTCATCAGCCAGCGATCGAAATAAGGGCGTCCAACCCCTGCAATCCCGATAAAAATGAAGATGGTGCCGAACTGACGGCTAAAGCCAGAACGATTAAAAGTACCATAGCTCAAGAAATTATCCGCCAAGCAGTAAATCAGGGTAATCAGTACCCAATGCCAGAGGGGAAGGCGACGAATCCCGACTGCCCAAAAAGCTAGCCAAAGCAGAATAAAAGTACAGACCGTCGACCAGATGTTCATGTTGGCACAAATGACCGTCAGTAAGAAAGCGATAATAGGGAACACGATGGCGAGTACACGATCCATCTGCCGTTGATGTTGATGCTGTTTCTCCAGCTCATCAAACAGTTTGTGCTGATCTGTATTGAATGACATAACGATTCCCGAAAGGCTTGGTTATAAAAACACATATTTAACAAAAAATATTCTAGAATTGCCATGCTATGATAAGCCTTATTGATCCCTCACGAGAATAAAATTGATGCAGAGTATTAGCGGCATTGTCTATCTCATTTTAATTGCATGCTTATTACCCTACGTTTTTACCGTTATTGCTAAAATGGCAGGTGGCTTTCAGGGACGAGATAATCAACATCCACGTGATTTTTTAGCGCAAACTACAGGTTTAGCTGCACGTGCCAATGCAGCGCAAAAGAATAGCTTTGAAGGGCTGCCGCTATTTATTGCCGCGATTTTGATGGCAGAATATATGGTCGTATCGCAATCCATCATTATGACCTTCGGTATTGCCTATTTGGTCCTCCGCGTGATTTATGGCGTGTGTTACTTGGCGAATTGGGCGACTTTACGTTCAATCGTCTGGTTATTGTCTTTATTGTGTCCAATTTTTCTGTTGATTTTGGTGATCAAACTCAGCTAATGAACGCACATATTCCCTATTTTTACGGGGCAGATGTATAATCGCTCCGTGATTAAACCGAATACGATTATTTGGCTTTCAATATAAATTAATTCATTCAAGAGTGATGCTATGAGCTACAGCAATATCCCTGCGGGTAAAGATGCGCCAAATGACATTTATGTCATCATTGAAATTCCTGCAAACGCAGCGCCAATCAAATACGAAATTGATAAAGATTCGGATGCGTTATTTGTAGACCGCTTCATGGGTACAGCAATGTTCTACCCAGCGAACTATGGCTATGTACCAAATACGTTGTCTGAAGATGGTGACCCACTTGACGTATTGGTTGTGACTCCACACCCAGTTGAGCCAGGTTCAGTGATTCGTTGCCGCCCAGTAGGCAAATTGAACATGGAAGATGATGGCGGTATTGATGCGAAACTGATTGCTGTTCCACATGAAAAATTAACACCAATCTATAAAGACGTTCAGGAATATACGGATCTTCCTCCTTTGTTAATTCAACAAGTTGAGCACTTCTTTAAGCACTACAAAGACTTAGAACCAGGTAAGTGGGTTAAGTTGACAGGTTGGGAAGGTGCTGACGTAGCGAAAGCTGAAGTCCTTAAAGCTATCGAAGCTGCAAAATAATCCTTTCAAGGATTGAGGTTGAACTTTATTTTGTAAAGTTCAACCCATAAAAAAAAACCTGCACAATGTGCAGGTTTTTTTTAGATCTCTGAAAAAGTCTTCAAATTAGAAGAATTTTACAGGGATATCTAACCAAATACGCCATTCGTTGGTATCACCAATATAGATATCATTTTGATATGAATCACTAGCGCGATAGTAAGAGTGACGTAAACGTAAGCTTGCATCTTTAGCAAAACCAGATTGGACGGTATATTTCACTTGGTTAAAGAATTCACGTTCTTGAGCGCTGTCAGTTACGTCTTTAACTTTGATATCCCAACCATAAACAAATGCAGTTGTCCATGTTAAACCAGGAAGATTCATACCTGCAAAGTTGTAAGTGTATTGAAGTTGCGCTGATTTTTCATCGTTACCGATGAAGTCAGAAAGGTAAGAGTTTGGTAGGTAAATACTTTGACCACCATCAGCATTATAACCGTAGTCATAACCAGTATTGCCACTGTTTTGCTGGTAAGCCAACATTACGTTGTGGTTGCCAGTGTTGTATGTGCCTGAAACTGCGAAAATATCATTTTTACGATCAGAAAGATCATCAGTTGTATGTGAGTAAGTAGTTGCTTCTTCATCATATTCAGTGTGATAACCACTAAAATCAAATGTTAAGGTGCTGTTGTTCGCAAGAGGGTGTGCGTAGTTGGCATTAACATAATGACGCTCAAGAGCATTTTTGCTGTCTAAGCCATAGTAAGATGCGTTGATTTGATCATTAAACTTATATTTAGCACCCCAAACGATGGCACGATCTAATTCATTACCATCAGTATTGATTTGGTCTGAGTATTGGTCTTTGGTAAATTTACCAGCAGTTAATTCTAAACCGTTAATTTCACGGCTAGTCGCTAAAACACCTTCAAAGTATTCAGGCACTAAACGTGCTGTGTTACTTGCAAGTACAGGTAGATCAAGTACTTGAGTACCGTAGCGGACTTCAGTGTTAGAAATACGCGCTTTTACGATACCGCCACCACGACCCCAGTGGTCATAAGCAGAACCATCGTTATACTTAGGAATCATTTGGTTGCCAGCATTTTTGTTTTCACCAATTTTGAATGAGCCATCACCAATAACGCCCACACCAAAACCAACGATACCTTGGGTATAACCTGATTCGATTTTAACCATAGCTGTTTGAGCAACAGAGCTCGTATCTGCTACGCCATTTTTCTTGTCGCGAGTAAGGTAACCAGTGCGGAACAATACTGATCCTTCAGCATCTTCTACAAATCCTTTTGCTTCACTTTGTTCGCTTGCATAAGCGGTAGTAATAAGGGCAGCCTGAATTAATACTGCTAATGTAAGTTTTTGCGCATTTGGCATAAGAAACAACCTCAAAAAAAGATAGATTCAGAATTTCGTTTTTTGGCATAACTCGAAATTTTCATAAATTGTATAATTAATCTATAAAAAAGATAGATTTTTATTAATTTTATTTCATTCTTGTTACACGCTACTTGACGAAATTGCATTCTTGTTGTTGGAAAAGTAATAACCATATTTTATACATAAGCTATTCATTCATAATAAAATTATATTTTACTGAATGGAAAATATAGCCCTGTTTTGTTTTAAATCAAGATGAAAAAAATGCCAATTCTTTTGTTTATTTTTTCTTCATTATCGGCTTGATTGTTTGTTTTTTAATCTGCTTTGGGCTTGTTTTTATTATTAAACCCTATTTCTAATTGAAAATGAGAAATGTTTCATTTTGGTTCATTCAAAATATTCCTTTTGAAAGGTGCTGGCCACGTAAAGTGGAGTTGTGATTTTGTTCATGGACAGAGTGGGGAATGAACTGTTGTGGTGCGCATATTTTGTACAGAAAAGGCTGTCGAGTATATTTGTTGATCTAAAATGAAGCATTTTAAAGAAAAACTATGCTGTATTTATCAATCTTCCTAAAAAAGCAGCCATTTTTATCATTAGACTAATTTTGCTCTCTCAATCTTATCGGTATTCGTACTGCATTTATCCTCAGTATTATTGGAACACGATCATGTCTATTTAACTCCTAAAATCATGCACCATAGTGAGCGTGAATGGCTTTAAAAGTCAGGAATGCTTGGAGAGATTCAATGAGTGAATATAAAAAAATTGAGATTCTCCGACCTCATTTTCACTGAAATCGATGCAGCACCCATGTAGATTTTGAAGATGGAAATACTTTATTAACCAATTGTTATTTATATAAAAATATTGGAAATTACAGGTGTTCTTCACTATAGCTCCCATTTAACTGCTTTAGTTTAGGATGATTGATTTGTATCAGGATTTAACTGATAAAGCTCAATCTTATGCTTGGATAAAGAATTGCTTAGATTTAATTTTTGGTCGATTTTATCGTTTTTATAAAGAAAAAGTGAGGGGTGTTAATTGTTTTTTCTAAAGTTGGCATAACGTTTGCTAATACATCAAGGAGTTTATTAATTACAGCAAAAACGTCGTAATTCGATGTGGGGGAACCTTAGAATGAAATTTACATTAAAAGTATTATCTATGGCGGTTGTTGCAGCGGCTTCAACATTTACCTTTGCGGATGAAGTAGCATCACCATTTGGTTTATCTTTTAGCGGTAATGCTGCGGTGACCACTGACTATCGTTTCCGTGGTTTGACTCAAACTCAAAGCGACCCAGCGGTGCAAGCCGGTTTCACCCTTACACATGATTCAGGTGTATATGCTGGTCTTTGGGGTTCAAATGTGAATTTTGGTTCAGGAACACCAAGTTTAGAATTAGATCCATATTTAGGTTATGCAACAACATTGGACAGTTTTTCGAGCAAACCGTTATTAGATGTGGGTGTGGTGTACTACAACTATCCAAGTGCAACAGATCTTAGCTGGGTAGAGTTTTATGGCAAATTAACTTTCGCGAGTGTTTTGGCTGAAGGTGATAGCATCTTGACCAATGTGAACTATACCAATGACTATGCTGGCTCTGATACCGATAGCTGGAATGTGAATGCGGGTTATTCAATTCCATTCGGTTCAACTGGTTTTGGCGGTGTTGCAAGCGTAGGTTATACCGTGGTGGATGATGAAGAGAAATATAACTTCGGTGGCGATGACAACTATGTTGATTGGAAAGTGGGTGTGAACTACGCGTTTAAATCAATTTCAGGTGCAACAGCTGAATTAGCGGCTGTTGGCACCAATATTGATACCGATACGTTTGATGATGCTACTGCACGTGGTGTAGAAACAGGCGCTGTATTCACCTTAACCAAAACATTCTAAATAAAAGTATGTTAAAAAAACCTCTAGCCTTAAAAGCTAGAGGTTTTTGTATTTTGAATCGTTAAACCAAAGACCTTAAAGGTTTTGTTGTCTATAAGATAAAGCTTCACTTAAATGCGTCGTTTGAATTTCTGTCACATTAGCCAAATCGGCAATGGTTCTTGCTACTCTTAAGACTCGATGATAAGCACGGGCCGATAAATTCAGACGTTGCTGCGCAAGTTCTAGCATTTGTTTGCTTTGAGTATTTAAATAGGCATATTGTTCAAGCTGCTGTGGACTCAACGCATGATTGAGGCAATTTTGCCGTTGAATCTGTTGCTCATAAGCTTGAATGACTCGTTCACGTACTTGTTCAGAACGCTCTGCAGCACTTTGTGCTTGTAATTCTTGCACCGTCAGTGGTGGAACATCGATATGTAAATCGATGCGATCCAGTAATGGTCCTGAAATTCGGTTTTGGTAGCGTTTAATCGACTCCGCTGAACATTGGCAGCGTTGATCCTGATTAAAAGCATAACCACATGGACAAGGATTCATGGCTGCAATCAGCTGAAAGTTTGCAGGATAGGTAATTTGGCGAGATGCCCGTGAAATGACGATTTCTTTGGACTCCAGGGGTTGCCTTAATACTTCTAAAACTTTGCGGTCAAATTCGGGTAATTCATCTAAAAACAGCACCCCTAAATGCGCCAAGGTAATTTCTCCAGGTTTGGGCTGTGAACCGCCGCCCACCAGTGCAATCGCGGAAGCCGTATGATGCGGTGCACGGAAGGGACGTTGCCCAAATTGATGCTGAGTATTGGCAACCGAATAAATGCTGGCGACTTCTAAATTCTCTTGCGTATCCAAAGGCGGCAGAATACTGGGCAAACGAGACGCTAATAAGGTTTTTCCTGTACCTGGTGGGCCTCGAAAAAGTAAGGAATGTCCTCCTGCCGCAGCAATTTCCAATCCACGTCTTGGACGAAGTTGTCCTTTGACATCGGCCAAATCAAATTTATAAGCTTGTAAATATGAGTCAGCCTGAACATGTACAGGTGACAAAGGCTGGTTTTGACTTAAATGTTCACAGACTTCTTTGAGATGTTTTGCAGCATACACCTCAAAATGGGGCAGTTGTGCTGCCTCAAATGCATTCTGTTCGGGCAAAATGAGTTTGTGTTGCGCTTGCTGACAGGCAATGGCAATACTCAAGGTGCCTGTGGTCGGACGTAATTGTCCGTCTAAAGCCAATTCTCCAATAAATTCAAGCTGATCGACCGAATGTTCTGGCAATTGTCCAGAAGCAATTAAAATGCCCAAGGCAATCGGTAAATCTAGGCGTGAACCATCTTTGGGCAAATCTGCGGGTGCAAGATTTATCGTCAGCCGCTTACTGGGGAACTGAAAACCACTATTAATAATGGCAGATCTGACCCGATCTTTACTTTCCCGAACAGCAGCTTCAGCTAGCCCAACGATAGTAAGTGACGGTAATCCTTGACTTAAATGGACTTCAACCTCAATGAGCGGGGCGTGCAGACCCAATAGCCCTCGCGTATTAATTTTAGCAAAAGACATCTTGTTGTTCCGTTTTGGTGCGTTATTTTTGGTCGTTTTTTGTCTTTTTTTGCACTAAAGGTGTGCTTATTTTTTGTTCTGTAACTTTTGCTCAAGTGCTTCGACGTGATTCAGTAATTCATTCAATCGTAGATTGGCATTGGCTAGCGCAGTTTTTTGGCGTTCAATTTCATCACGAGAAACCAAATCCATTTTACTCACGGCCTCATTTAGCAAGGCTCTTAAGTTATGTTCCAAATCGCTTTTGGGTTGTTCTACTTGTTCTAGAATGGCTTGTAATAAAGTTTCAATCATTGAGTTATCCATCTGATGGAGACGTGCGCGTGCAGTGTATCACTGCTTCAAGCGAGACTATAGTGCTTTCTCGAACATCCTCGCCCCGATCAGACCAAAATTGGCGACTTTCGGCTAAAAATCTCGAATATTAAAGACCTAAGCTTCGATTAAAAGACAAAAATAAGGTATAAATAGAGGCGTGTATCAGGTTTTTTATTTCCCTCAACCTTAAAAATCTTGGCACGAAAATTGAACATAAAACCTTACTGGTGAGAAAAGCCGAAGGAAAAACAAACATGAAGCTAGTAACTGCAATTGTAAAACCCTTTAAATTGGATGATGTGCGTGAAGCATTGTCAGAAATTGGTGTTCAAGGGATCACTGTAACTGAAGTCAAAGGTTTTGGTCGTCAAAAAGGTCATACTGAGCTGTATCGTGGTGCTGAGTATGTCGTTGATTTTCTACCAAAAGTTAAAATTGAAATCGCAATCAGCGACGAAATGGTTGACGCAGTGATTGAATCTGTCACTCGTGTTGCTAGCACTGGAAAAATTGGTGACGGAAAAATCTTTGTGACTAACTTAGAGCAAGTTATCCGTATTCGTACAGGTGAAACAGGGCCAGATGCTGTTTAATTTGGCATAAAGTTTGCAGAGTATCGAATAACTCGCAAAATTAGGTTGGGGGACACGAATGAAAAAAATGCTACTTGCGCTGAGTCTATCAGGCGCACTCTTAGGAGGTTCTGTTGCTTGGGCTGAAGAAGTAACAGCATCTGCTCCATCAGAAGAAATGACAACAACAGTTGAAACTACTGCAGCGGCATTACCCGATGCACAGGCAGTAGCAACACCAGCTCCAGCTGAGGAAGCTGTAGCGCCTGCCGCTGAGCCAACCCTTGATACAGGTGATACGGCTTGGATTTTAGTTTCTACCGCGTTGGTCTTACTTATGACCATTCCAGGCTTAGCACTTTTCTACGGTGGTATGGTTCGTAAGAAAAACGTGTTAAGTACCATGGCACATAGCTTTGTTGCGGCAGCAGTAGTCAGCCTTGCATGGGTGATTGTTGGTTATACGCTTGCTTTTACCGAAGGAAATGCCTTTATTGGCGGTTTTGATAAAGTCATGCTGTCTGGCATTACTACAACGGCTTTAACAGGCACTATTCCTGAAATTCTATTCGTCATTTTCCAAATGACCTTTGCCATTATCACGGTAGCCATTATTAGTGGCTCTATCGCAGAACGTATGAAGTTTGGTGCTTTTGTGGCTTTCATCGCCATTTGGGTTGTGGTCGTCTATGCACCAATTACTCACTGGGTATGGGGTGGCGGTTGGTTATTCAATGATGGCGCACTCGATTTCGCAGGCGGTACAGTGGTCCATATCAACTCAGGTGTTGCAGGTCTTGTAGCTGCCTATATGCTGGGTAAACGTATGGGGCTGGGTCGTGAATCAATGGCACCGCATAACCTGACTTTAACTGTGCTCGGTGCAAGCCTTGTATGGGTAGGCTGGTTTGGTTTTAACGGTGGTTCAGCACTGGGTGCAAATGGCTCTGCAGGTTATGCACTTGTGACTACACAAGTGGCTGCAGCGGCAGCAGCAGTGGCGTGGTTAATTACTGAAAAAGTGGTACGTGGTAAAGCATCTGTACTTGGTGGCGCATCTGGTGCTGTTGCAGGTCTGGTGGTGATTACGCCTGCGGCTGGTTTTGTAACCGTCGGTGGTGCTTTGGCGATGGGTCTGATTGGTGGCGTAGTCTGCTTCTGGGGGATTACGGGTCTGAAACGTGCCCTTAAAGCAGATGATTCTTTAGACGCTTTTGGTCTACACGGTGTTGGTGGTATTGTCGGTGCGATTTTAACTGCATTCTTCGCAAGTGAATTCATCATGGGTGATAAAGTACCTGCGAACATGGTGAGCCAATTGTGGGTTCAAGTTGAAGGTGTACTTGCCACTGTCGCTTACTCAGCAGTGTTAACGTTCGTAATCTTAAAAGTGATTGATGTGGTGATTGGTATTCGTGTTGAAGCTGATGATGAACGCATGGGTCTCGACTTGAGTCAACATGGCGAACGTATTGAATAATTTGATAACGATATAATCAATATATTGTGTAAAACAGCCCGAAAGGGCTGTTTTTTTTCCATATCTAGCGTAATGCTCTACAAAAACCATAATTTTTGCTACACTCAGAATTCAAAATTGTTTTGTTTAATTCAACCGCCATGCATTGTCCTTTTTGCAACGCCGCAGACAGTAAAGTCATCGACTCGCGCTTAGCCGCGGAAGGCTGCCAAATCAGACGTCGCCGTGAATGTATCAGTTGCGGGGAACGCTTTACGACATTTGAAAGTTTTGAAGTGGTCATGCCACGCGTGATTAAATCAGACGGTAAAAATGAACCTTTTGATGAAGCCAAGTTGCGTCGTTCATTGATGCACGCTTTACAAAAGCGTCCTGTTACCCAAGAACAAATCGAAGCCGTACTCAGTGATATCCAGTTGCATATCCGTCGTTTAGGTGAACGTGATGTGAAATCGCGCACCATCGGAGAAATTGTGATGCAGGCTTTATTTGCACTGGATCACGTGGCTTATGTGCGTTTTGCTTCGGTCTATCAGGACTTTCAGGATGTAGAAGCCTTTCGTCGTCAAATTGAACAAATGCAACAACGTGAACATGAGTGAGTTTACCCATGTCTGAGTTAAGCCAAGACCAAATCTGGATGCAACGTGCCATTCATCTCGCACAACAAGGTCAGTATTCGACACGACCAAATCCGAATGTGGGCTGCGTGATTGTCAAAGATGGCAAAGTGGTTGGAGAGGGGTTTCACCCACGTGCAGGACAACCCCATGCTGAAGTTTTTGCCATTCGCCAAGCGGGTGCGTTGACCCAAGGGGCAACGGCTTATGTAACTTTGGAACCTTGTGCGCATTATGGGCGGACACCACCGTGTGCCAAAGGTCTGGTCGAAGCTGGTATTTCGCAAGTCATGGTGGCGTGTTCCGATCCGAATCCACTGGTGGCAGGTAAAGGCATTCAGATTCTTCAGGAAGCTGGGATTCAGGTCAGTACGGGTGTCTGTGAAGCAGAAGCTGCTGTATTAAACCGTGGTTTTCTCAAAGCCATGGCCACAGGCTTGCCTTATGTACGCTTAAAAGTTGCCTCTAGCCTAGATGGTCGAACAGCCATGGCATCGGGGGAGTCGAAATGGATTACGGGACCTGAAGCACGACAGGATGTGCAGCACTGGCGTGCCATTTCAGGCGCGGTGATTACGGGAATTGAAACCGTGCTGGCGGATGATTGTCTACTGAATGTGCGTCAATTGCCTGATGTAGACGATATCAGTACGGTGGTGCAACCCAAACGGGTGGTTCTGGATCGTCAAGGTCGCTTACCTTTAGATGCGCAAATTTTACAACAGCCCGATACCGTGATGGTGATGGGACCTTTTCGTGCCGAATTGGCACAACTGGGTGTGATCCAGTTAGAAATTCAGTCTTTGCATAGTTTGCTACGCACGCTGAAAGATTTTCAAATTTACGATGTGTTGGTAGAAGCCGGTGCAACCTTATCGAGTGCATTTTTGCAACAGGGTTTGGTGGATGAGCTGATCAGTTATGTCGCACCGACCTTATTGGGTCAATCCGCACGCGCGATGTTTAATGCAGAGTTTGAGCATTTGGCAGAGCAACTTCGCTTTAAGCTCATCGAGGTTTCCCAAGTGGGAAATGATGTGCGCTTAAGACTAACTCCCCTTCAAGAGTCTATATGAATCAAGAGTCTACGGTTTATCATAAACGACGTCACGCGGCACGGACCACAGACGAATACTTATTTCATCAATTGGTTCCTTATTTAGGAAACAAGCGTCGTTTATTGCATCTGATTTTAGAGGCACTTGAACAAACAGGCACCTTGAATGCCAAAGGTCGTGCACCAATTTTTGCCGACTTTTTTGCGGGCAGCGGTGTGGTATCCCGTCTCGCCCGTCAAAATGGCTATCGTGTGATTGCCAATGACTGGGAACCTTATAGCCATGCCTTGAACCATGCCATTTTGGCATGTGTCGATGCACCCGCATTTAAAGAGTTGGGTGGCTATCAAAAGGCGATTGATTATTTAAACCGTTTGCCTGAAGTGAAAGGCTGGGTCACACATAACCTGTGCCCGCGCAATGACGAAATTTATGATCCTGCCCGCGACCGACTGTTTTTTAAACGTCGTAATGGTATGCGGATTGATGCTATTCGTCAGCAAATTGCCACTTGGCAGGCACAAGGTGCAATTGATGATGTGGAAATGAGTGCCTTGTTGGCACCGCTACTTTATTCGGCGAGTTTCGTGAGTAATACCAGTGGTGTTTTTAAGAGCTTCCATCATGGTTGGGGAGGTAAAACCCAAACTGCGTTGGAACGGATCGAATCTTTGCTGTGGCTAACACCAAGCCGTTTCTGTGAAGTCGGAGCTAATAAGCAAAAGACTCCGATGGCTGAAATGTGGTGTGTCGATGCGCAGCATCTGGCAAATCAGATGAGTGGCTTTGAAGTCGATGTGGCTTATCTGGATCCACCGTATAATCAGCACGCCTATAGCAGTAATTATCATGTGTTGAATGCATTGACGCTGTGGGATCAGGTGGATTTACCAAGCCCTGACACCAAAGGCTTTAAGAGTGGGATTGACCGTGCATGGCGTAAAGAACGTCCGAGTCCGTACAATTCTTCCAAGTACGCCAAAGAAGCCTATGAGAAATTGCTGTCGACCATTAATGCACGTTATATTCTGACCAGCTATTCGACCGATGGTAATATTGAAGCGGCCGATTTGCTCAAAGCCAATCTTGAGCGTGGACGCGTGACACTATTAACCCAAGATGTGCCACGTTATCGCGTCAGCAAACAACGTCAGTCTGAGCGCGCACGCGTGTTGGAGTTTATTGTGATTACCGATACCCATGCCAAATCGGGTCCACCACTGCGTCAGTTATTGGGTCAACTCTATCATTTTGCAGAGTTGGGCGGGGTAGATACCTCAGGCGTGAGTACCCAATTGGCATTGTGGTAAGTCCAAATTCAGGAAAGAGAAAGATTATGTTTACAGGAATTATAGAAAGCCTTGGTCGCGTCGAAAGCTTACAAAGCGTGGGCGGTGATGTACGTTTACGTATTCAAACTGATTTGGACATGTCGGATGTACACTTAGGTGACTCGATTGCTACCAATGGGATTTGCCTCACCGTGATTGAATGGGGCGATAACTGGTATGCAGCCGATGTTTCACGTGAGAGTCTGAACCGAAGTACCTTAGGGCATTGGAAAGTCGGGCAACCCGTAAATGTCGAAAAAGCCATGCTGCCGACCACACGTTTTGGTGGACATATTGTCAGTGGGCATGTCGATGCTGTGGGCGAAATTACTTTAGTCCGTGAAGATGCTCGTTCTCTTTATTTTGAAGTGACTGCGCCAGCAGAAATTGCCAAATATTTGGCAGAGAAAGGCTCGGTAACAGTCGATGGCATCAGTCTGACCATTAACCATTTACGTGGCAATATTTTGAGTCTGAATTTGATTCCTCATACCGCTGAGAGAACCAATATTGGAACGTGGAAAGTGGGTTCTAAAGTGAATTTGGAAGTCGATGTGTTGGCACGTTATATCGAACGTTTACTCTTGGGTGACAAAGCGGCAGAGACTCAAGCACAGTCAAAAATCAGCATGGATTTCTTGGCTGAAAACGGCTTTTTGAAATAAAAACTACATATTTGCTCTGAAAACAGCCTAGAATACTAGGCTGTTTTCGTTTCTACTTGAGTGAAATAAAGCACGTGATACCTAAATTGAATATCGTAGATTTATGTAATGCTTGATTTTTTTCTAAATCTTGAACAAATGTTGCCGATACTGCTGGCGCAGTATGGGACATGGATTTATGCCATCTTGTTTCTGATTATTTTTGCAGAAACTGGCTTTGTCTTTATGTTTTTTCTGCCCGGCGATAGTTTGTTGATTGCCGTAGGCGCATTGTGTTCCTCTTCAGCCATCATACAGCTGCATAGTATGGGAATGGTGCTGATTGTTGCCGCGATTTTGGGTTATGCGGTGAATTATTACACGGGCAAGAAACTGGGCTTTAAGTATTTACATCGCCATTCACGTTGGATGAAGCCTGAATATTTGAGTAAAACCAACCATTACTTTGTCAAACATGGTGGCAAGACCATTATGTTGGCGCGTTTTATTCCCTTTGTACGTTCCTTTGCGCCCTTTGCCGCAGGTGCAGGGCATATGAAATTTTCCAGTTTTATGTGGTACAACACCATTGGCAGTTTGATCTGGATTGGCGTCTTGCTCAGTATTGGCTATGGGGCGGGCAATATCTTTTTTGCGACACTGGAATTGGTGGAGTGATCTGCTGACAGATCACTCGATAACTTCAGCGGGGATGATTGAAGTTTAGTGTTTGATAATGGTTACAGCTGGTTCATCATGCCACGTGAGGCTTTCACTTTCAGGGGAGAGGCTGAAATGTCCTTTTTCCGATTCGCGGGTTAAAAATACTGAAAGCGATTGAAAATCAGTTCGACTAATCAGTAATTTTTGCGCAGATACAATCCATTTTTCGCCTGAATCGAGTGCAGCAATGCGGTGAGAAACGTGGTTCAGTAGGTCCATTTTTTCTTCCTGATTTATTGATAAGTCAATTTTTGGCGCGGTCACTTTAAACCGTTTGTTTTAAAGTGATGACCATCTTGTGACATTTATATGTCAGTTTCATGACAATGTTAAAATCAGAAAGAAAAAATTAAATGATTGGTTTTACATCAGAAAAATTAGAATTTTGTAATATGTATTCAATTTCTTCTTGTGCTGCAGCACGTAGCTTGTGTCGGAATTGATTGACCGCTTGTTCAATTTGGGCTTCCGCTTCAAGTTCAAGACGTAGACGTACGCTTTCCAGTTCAGAGTGAATGTGTTGGTCAAAATGTCCGAGACCCGGTGCAAAATCTAGGGTTTGGCTACTATCATTTTGATGATAACGCTCGGCATAGTCGAGGGTTTCTTGTTCAATCTGCTGGCGTAAATGAGCTAAGGTTTGGGTTTGCTCGGCAAATTGACGACCTTCATCTTCCCATAGATGTTGCGCATATAACGCTGTTGCTGCGCGTTTTTCTGCCAGAGATTTTTCTAGTGCCAGTTGGCGACGAATCCGAGCTTCTTCAATCAAGCGTGCCTTTAAGTCAGCATAAGCCTGTTCAATAATCTGCTGCGCTTGATCTTGTGCTTTTTGATCTGCTGCCAACCACAGTTGCGTCTGAGTATTTGGCTGCAATAAATCACAGATATGATTCAGGTCATCCATAAATGTCTGACGCACAGCTTCGGGCGCATCTAACCAGCGCTGTTTAAAATCTGGACCGACATTTAATGCCACCATATATCTCCCTGAGGTTGAACAATTACAGCTTGAAAGTTTGAGGTTCAATGCCTAAGCGTCGATATTGTTTAAATTTTTCACGACCGAGCTGTTTGGCAGAATCATTATTCTCAATAATTTCTATAATTTGGCTAAATTCATGAAATTGATCAAGTGCCTGATTGTTAAAATTAAAGACAATCCAATCATTTTCTTTGGGCAAGTGCGCAGAGATACAGACGCGTGCCTGTTCTTGATCAATGCCATGTCCGATAAAGCTGGTGTCGTCAAAACTCCATAAGCGTTCATCCAGTTGTTGCTGTAAAGCAGGATCGGGGCAATACAGCCAAATCCGTTTCGGTTGACGCAGAATTTTACGACACAAACGGCAAGTGCTTTCGACTTGCCGTTCTGGACTTTTTTCAAACAGATAAAAGCTAACTTTAGCCATTCGTGTTAACGCGGTTGGCTAAGAATTGCATTAACAATGGGACTGGACGACCAGTTGCACCTTTACTGCTACCCGATAACCATGCTGTGCCGGCAATATCTAAATGCGCCCAGCGGTATTCACGGGTAAAGCGCTGTAGGAAGCATGCAGCGGTCACTGAACCTGCTTTTGGACCACCAATGTTGGCGATATCGGCAAAAGGAGAATCCAACTGTTCTTGATAATCATCAATCACGGGCATGCGCCATACACGGTCAAAAGCGGTTTGACCTGCGGTATTAAGTTCTGCTGCCAGTTCATCATCAGGGGTAAACATGCCTGTGAGTACTGAACCTAATGCCACGACACACGCACCTGTTAAAGTTGCAATATCAATCACGAGTTCTGGGTTAAAGCGTTTGATATAGGTCAAAGTATCGCACAGTACCAAACGACCTTCAGCATCGGTATTTAAGATTTCAACGGTTTGACCACTCATACTTGTGACAATATCACCTGGGCGAGTTGCATGACCTGAAGGCATATTTTCTGCGGCAGCAATGGCACCCACCACATGAATTGGAAATTTTGCTTCACAGAGGGCACGTAGTGTTCCAAGTACAGAGGCTGCACCACACATGTCGAATTTCATTTCGTCCATGCCCAGACCCGGTTTCAATGAAATACCACCTGTATCAAAGGTCACGCCTTTGCCGACCAACACAATCGGTGCTTGTTCAGGCTGACCTTTATATTCAAGGGTAATAATACGACCTGGGCGATCTGAACCACGGCTGACAGCAAGGAAGGCAAACATGCCCAGATCCGCCATTTCCTGTTCATTGATGATGGTAACTTTGAGTTGTTCAGGGTACTGCTGTGCCAATGCCAAGGCTTGCTCGGCAAGATATTCTGGGAAGCAGATATTGCCAGGGCGGTTGCCTAAGTCACGTGCATAATTCTGACCCGATTGAATCGCTTGAATCAGACTTAGCTGTTGGTTACTTAACGGACTTTGTTCCGCAATCAGTCCAATTTCGCTGAGTAAAAACTCATTTTTCTTCGATTTGAATTCATCGTAGCCATAAGCTGCTTGGGTCAGGCTCAAGGCAAAGACATAGTGTAAAGCTTCAGGCAAGGCATTCAGATCAACTTGAATCTGCTGATATTTTTTTTGTGAAGATTTGATAATGGTTTGTGCAATTTTTGCTAACTTTGCTGGCTGCAACTCTTCAGCTTTATCTAGTCCAATTAAGACAGCATGAGCATAGCCGGGAATCTTTGCCAACAAAGGCAATGTCTCATTTAAGCCTGCTTTAAATTGAGTTGCTTGAGCAATCTGTTCTAAGTCATTGATTTGATATGTGGCTGCAATCTGAGCAAGTTGAGCATTGGTGGCTAAAATGAATAAAGCCTGATCGGTAGCGGGAGTGGGTAGAGCGGTATTCAAGCTGAGTTTCATAGGGGGTCTTCACGCCTTTGAGAGTATTAAGTCATTCAACCATTGAAACATTTTTATGGATAGAGTTTCAATGCAGAAGCAGGGGAATAGGTTTTATATTTTTAACATTCGGGTAAACTATCGATAGTTTTTACTCTTTTTAAAATTGGAAGAATCAATTTGATTATTCGGCGTTATTTAGTCAAGCAAGTGGTCTCTACCTCATTGGTTGTAATTGCCTTATTGACCTTAATCATGATGGGTGGCCGATTAATCAAATACTTCGGCGTGGCTGCTCAAGGTCGTTTAGATGCCAGCATTTTATTTAGCATCATTGGCTATCGCTTGCCTGAGTTCTTAACCCTGATTCTGCCTTTAGGTTTCTTCATTGGCCTGATGCTGGTCTTTGGTCGTTTATATGTCGATCATGAGATGGCCGTCATGAATGGTAGTGGGGTGAGCCGTCATCAGTTGGCGCGCTTGCTTATCCCTATGACCTTGGTGTTTATGCTGGTTCAAGCTGGTTTAATGCTGTGGATGTCCCCGTGGGGGCTACGTCAGTTTGAACAGCTCACTACCAGCCAAGCGGTACGTACTGGCTTCGATCTAGTTCGTCCCAAAGAGTTTATCTCTTCGGGTCCCTATACCATTTATGCGGGGGATTTATCTGAAGATCGCCGTAATCTGAAAGATATTTTCTTCTACCAGCGTGCGGAAAAAGAAGGCAAGCCAGATGTGATGATTTTGGCGAAGGAAGCCACACGGGTGGAAGTCGCGAATGACAGCGCCAATGTGGTGGATTTGGTGCAAGGGCGTCGTTATGAAATCTATCCAGGCAAGCCTAAATACACCCAAGCCGAATTCCAAAGTTATCGTTTACGTTTAGAAAGTGATAAAGAAGCCAAATTTGAAAGTGCGGAAGTTGAAGCGCTCCCGACTGGAAAACTCTGGCAAAACCGCAATGATCCTGTCGTTGCCAGCGAATTGGGTTGGCGAATGTTTGTGCCTTTGGTGATGATTGTGGCATTAGGTTTGGCAGTTGCATTATCTGAAGTCAGTCCGCGTCAGGGACGTTATTTAAAACTGTTCCCTGCCTTATTGATTTTTGCCAGCTTGATTGTGGCAATGATGGCGATTAAAACCCGCGTGAGCAAACAGGAAATTGGGGTTTGGGCTTATCCATTGGTGCTCTTTGTCTATGCCATTGCCGCTGCGCTTTTCTCGCGTAAGCAAAAATTAGCCCCAAAAATTAAGAAACAGATTCAGCGAGTGAGGTCTTAAAAATGTTTGCACGTCGTATTGTCGCGAAACATGTCACTAAGACCACGGCTTATGCCATGTTGGGCGCCACCGCTGTCTTGTCGGTGTTACAGATTTTATTTACGTACTTGGGTGAACTGAGTGACCTGAGCGAGACCTATACCGCTTGGCAGGCGCTGATTTATGTGTTGTGGGGTGCGCCACGTTACCTGTATGAGATTTTACCGATTGCTGCGTTGATTGGTGCGGTACTGGGTTTAGGGACCATGGCATCCAACAGTGAACTGATTGTGATGCGCTCGATCGGGATTAGTCTCTGGCGTATTGTGGGTTGGGTGATCCGTTCTGCCTTGATTTTGGTGGTGCTGTCTTTTGTGCTGAGTGAGTGGGTGATTCCCTATACCAATGAACAAGCCAAGAGTGTGAAAAGCCAACGTAGCGTGGCAGCTCTGGGCGAAGTCAAAGGCTATTGGACACGTGAAGGGCAGCGCTTTATCTATATTGATTATGCCAATTCACAAGGTCAACTGCGTGATATTCAGATGGTCGACTTTAATCAAGATTATCATTTAAAAAGTGTTCTGAACGCAGAGCAAGGACAGTTTGTACAAGATGGGCAGTGGAACTTAAAAGATACTGAGCAAGTTGAAATTCAAGATGCCGGCAATGCCATTCAACAGCGTGCTGCACAGCAGCCTTTGTCGTTGGCACTGCAACCGAAATATGTGCATATGGTCACGATTGATCCTGAGGACTTATCACCAAGCCAATTGGTCAGTTTCATGCGCTATATGCATGAATATAGCCAAGTCCCAAAAACCTATCAGTTGGCTTTCTGGCAAAAAGTGGGTTCACCGTTTGCCCTGATTGCGCTGGTTTTGATTGCCTGTTCCTTCATTTTTGGACCACTTCGTCAGCAATCCATGGGTTTTCGTTTAGTGATTGCCTTATTTATCGGACTCAGTTTCTTCTATTTACAGGACTTTCTGGGTTACGCCAGTTTGGTTTATTCCCCATCGCCAGCTTGGTTCGTCTTTGTGCCAATTGGCTTAATGTTTATTGTGGGTGGTTATTTATTGCGCCGAGCACGCTAATAAATGTGCAGATTGAATAAAACAATCTACACAAGCGGGTTTAACCATGTTGCGCACATGGAGTCTTGAGCGAAAATTCGGTAAGATAGTGCGACCAATTTATAGACAAAGAGTGTAAATCATGACGGATGCAACTGCTGGCAAAGTTCCGCACGTATTGGTAATTATGGATGGTATTGGACACCGTGAAGCGGTTGAAGACAATGCCTTCCTTGCTGCACAACGACCAAACTTGACGGCTATGCAACAAAAGCATCCGCATGGATTGATTTCTGGTTCTGGCGAAGATGTTGGCTTGCCAGATGGTCAAATGGGCAACTCTGAAGTGGGTCATATGAATTTGGGTGCAGGTCGTGTGCTCTATCAAGACTTTACCCGCATTACCAAAGACATTCGTACAGGTGCATTTTTCCAACATCAAGTTTTGATTGATGCGGTTGAAAAAGCCAAAGCTGCACAAGGTGCCGTACATATTATGGGGCTATTGTCAGAAGGCGGTGTGCACTCGCATGAAGACCATATTGTGGCCATGGCAGAATTGGCCTTGAAACGTGGCGCGAAAGTGTATTTACATGCCTTCTTGGATGGACGTGATACTCCACCAAAAAGCGCGCAACCTTCTTTAGAAAAATTAGAAGCCTTATTTGCGCAATATCCAAATCAGGGTCGTATTGCCACGATGATTGGTCGTTATTTCGCAATGGACCGTGACAATCGTTGGGATCGCGTAGAACAAGCGTATCGTCTTTTGACCGAAGGTGAAGCTGTTCGTACAGCAGCAACTGCGGTTGAAGGCTTGGAAATGGCTTATGCAGCAGATGAATCTGATGAGTTTGTGAAAGCGACCCGTATTGGTGAGCTGGCAAAAGTTGAAGACGGTGACAGTATTGTCTTCATGAATTTCCGTGCCGATCGTGCACGTGAAATTACTAAAGCCTTTGTTGAACAAGACTTCGCTGGCTTTGAACGTAAAGTCGTGCCAAACCTGTCGATGTTTGTGATGCTCACCCGTTATCAAGCAACCATTGATGCGCCTGTGGCGTATATGCCTGAAGCGTTACATAATTCGTTGGGTGAATACTTATCCAACTTGGGGAAAACCCAGTTGCGTATTGCAGAAACTGAAAAATATGCACACGTGACCTTCTTCTTCAGTGGTGGGCGTGAAGATGAATATCCAGGCGAAAAACGGATTCTGATTCCATCTCCAAATGTTGCGACCTATGATTTAAAACCAGAAATGAGCGCTTATGAAGTGACCGATGAACTGGTTGCCGCGATCAATTCGGGTGAATATGACTTGTTGGTAGTGAACTATGCCAATGGCGATATGGTTGGACATACAGGAGTCTTCCAAGCCGCAGTCAAAGCGGTAGAAGCGGTGGATACCTGTTTAGGTCAAGTGTATGACGCCGTGATGGCGAAAAAAGGGCATATGCTGATTACTGCCGATCATGGTAATGTGGAACAAATGCAGGATTATCATAGTGGTCAGGTGCATACTCAGCATACCACTGAATTGGTACCATTTATTTATGTCGGTCCAACCCAAGCAACGATTGCGGAAGGTGGCGTATTGGCTGACGTAGCCCCAACACTATTAAACCTGATGCACTTACCGATTCCAGCAGAAATGCAAGGTCGTAACTTAATTACCCTACAAGCCTAAGCTGGCTGATTACAGGTGAATCAATGACACAACACTTGAAATTTGTTATTCCCTTAACAGCGTTATTCATGTGTTGTGCTCATGCCACTGGAGCAGTCAATGAAATTGATACTGCTCCAGATTTTGATGAAGTCGAGCAAAGCTATCCTGAAGTTCCCGTGGAATCGATTCAGCAGTTTGTGCAGATTTATGGCATTGTCAAAGACAACTATGTCGATAATAAAAATGATGAACAACTCTTCCAACAAGCCATTCAAGGTTTGGTCAGTGGACTAGACCGTTATTCACGTTATTTATCTCCCGAAGATTATAAACAACTGGTGCAATATACCGATGGTGATTTGGCTTCGGTGGATTTTAATTTAAGTTATGACAATCAGCGCCAGTGGACTATTCAGGGTTTAAAACCCGAAGCAGATGCCTATAAACAAGGCTTACGCAATGGGTCTTCTGTTTTTAAAATTGATGACCAAGAATTACGAAAACTCAATCGAGAGCAGGTCAATGCCTTGTTGTATGGGGCGATAGGCTCGACACTGAGTGTACAACTGGGGCAAACCAGCAAACCGCTCAGTTTGGTTCGTACCAAGAAGATTGAAACCGATATCGAGTCGCAATTGTTGCACAATCAGGTGCTGGTCCTGAAAGTTCGTGTCTTCCAGCAGGACACAGCGAATGAAATCAAGCGTTTAATCGAAGAAAATAGTTCACCGCGCCTCAAGGCGGTGCTGATTGATTTACGTAACAATCCGGGAGGATTGCTTTCGGCTGCGGTTGAAACGGCCGACCTGTTTTTAAATCAGGGTATTATTGTCACCACCAAAAGTCGTTCGGAAGGCAATCAGCAATTTCAGGCTTTACCCAGCTCCGAATTTCAGAATCTTAAAGTGGGGGTGTTGATCAATGGTCGTTCAGCCTCTGCTGCGGAAGTATTCACCGCTGCAATGAAAGAACACCGTCGTGCTTGGGTGATTGGCGAAAAAAGTTATGGCAAAGGGGTGGTGCAGAAACTGTTCCCTTTATCCAATGGTGCAGCCTTGCAAATGACGGTGTCGCATTATTACACCCCGACAGGCAAGATGATTGAAGGGATTGGCATTCAACCTGATCAGCAATATCCCTTGCAACATGACATGAAAGAAGAAACTTATCTGGAGCATGTTGCAGAGATGATTGCCAATCGCCGTTAATTATTCATCAGTATCCAGTCCAAATTTCTTCAGACGATAACGTAAAGAGCGGAAAGACATCCCCAGTTTTTTCGCCGCCAAGGTGCGATTCCAATGGGTGATGTTGAGTGCATTCAACAGAATCTCTTTCTCGATATTCTCTAAATACAGTTCCAGGCCTTCATCCGGTAATTTCTTCGAGCTTAAAGTAAGTTCAGAGGAAGTGGTTAACAGTTGATCGACCGAAGAAGGGGATTGCATCTGTACGCTGCGGCGAAGCGGTGCGCTTTGTAAATGCTGCACATCAATATAATCTTCATCACTTAAGGTGATGGCACGTTCAATGATGTTGCGCAGTTCACGCACATTGCCGGGATAATATTGCGCTAGTAAAAACTCTTTCGCACGTGGCGTTAGGGCTTTGGCTGGAATTTCCCATTCACGACTGACTTTTTGAATAAAATGCTGTGCCAGAATCAAGATATCCTGACCACGTTCTCGTAACGGTGGTAGGACCAAGTCCATGACATGAATACGGAAGAACAGGTCTTGTCGGAATTTACCCTGCTGTACCAGACTTTCTAAGTCTTGATGGCTGGCACTGATCACGCGGAAATCCACATCAATTTCTGTTTCAGAACCAATCGGGCGAATGGCTTTTTCCTGCACTGCGCGTAACAGTTTGACTTGCATATTCAGCGGAAGTTCTGCAATTTCATCCAGAAATAAACTGCCACCGTGGGCGGATTGAATCAGGCCTTGTTTGTCTTGTGTGGCACCGGTAAAGCTGCCTTTTTTGTGCCCGAATAATTCACTTTCGAGTAAATCCGCAGGAATGGCACCACAGTTGATGGCAATAAAAGGCCCTTCATTGCGATTGCTTAAGCGATGTACCAGATTGGCCACCACTTCTTTGCCTGTACCTGACTCACCAGTTATAAACACAGGTGCTTGCGAGCGCGCGATTTTCTTTAAGGTCACACGTAGCTGCTGAATCGGTAAGGACTGCCCAATCAGCATGCGTTGTTCCAACGCATCTTCATTGAGGGTTTGCTGTGATATTGGTTTATTTAGGGCTTTTTGGAGCAGCTGTTCCAGATGGGTTTGTTTGATGGGTTTGCTGACAAAGTCAAAAGCACCGGCTTTAAGCGCAGCAATCGCAATATCCATATTGCCGTAGGCGGTCAGCACAGCAACAGGAAGTAGAGGATACTGTTTCGAAATTTCTTCAACCAGTTCTAGTCCATTGCCGTCCGGCAAGTTGAGATCGGTGAAACATACATCATATTGATGTTCCGACAACATTTTGCGTGCTTGTGACAAACGATAGGCCACATGCGTTTCAATCCCCATACGACTCAGCATCATTTGCATGAGCGTACATAAATCTTCTTCGTCATCTACAAATAAAACGAGTGGTTGTTGCGCCACCTTATCACCCCAGTAAAAATTGAAATCATTAAGTCAGCTGTCGGCATTCAATCCGAAAGCATGCTCCCTGTTGTTGTTCTACATAGCTTAAAAGTGCCTGATTGGCCTCACAGAAGCTATGCGATAAATATAATCCTAAACCAGTTCCGGAAATTTCTGTACTAAAGAACGGTTGAAATAGGCGAGCTTGGTCATGAATGGCCACGCCTTCCCCAAAATCACGCACATCAATGTGAATATTGTTGTCCTGCGCATAGCCGTGCAGCTCTATTGTACTGTGTTCAGGTGCATTATGTCGGATCGCATTGCGAATTAAATTAATTAAGACTTGTCGAAACTGTGCTTCATCGAAGCTCAAGCTCAGCTTTGGCGCAATATGACAGACTATTTTATTTTTGAGATCTGGTAAATCTTCTTGAATAAATAACGGGATGAACCGATCCAGTTGAATATCAATCGGTTGGGTACCTTTATTTCGTACCATGCTTAAGGTGTCTTGTACAATTTTATCAATCCGCTGCGTTTGTTTGTTAATCATCTGGCTGAGCGTGTGTTGTTGTTCTGCGGTGCTGTTGGACAGTAATTCGTTGGCTTGTACAATCGCGGCTAAAGGATTGCGGATTTCATGGGCAATACTGGCAGAGAGTTGCCCCAGTGCAGCCAGTTTGAGTTGTTGTACCTGTTGATTGATTTTTTGCCCATCTTGAATCACCAGCAGCGTAAGAATCTGCTGCGGGACAATCAGTTTTTGCACTTCAATATGTAGATGATAGTGGCTGAGCTGGGATTCAAATTGGAATTTTTCCCCATTTTGGACTTGGTCAAAATTGAGTAACTCAAATAAATCGGGCTGGAGCTTATACAGGGGATACTTATCAAAGGCATAGAATGGAGAAATGCCTAATAGCGCGCAGGCCGCGGGGTTGCTTAACACGATATGGCAATTTTCATCCAGCACCAAATAACCCGTTTCAATTTGCTCCAGAATATAACGGTTAATGTTTTGAAGCCGTTTTAGTTCTTGCGATTGTGAGAAATTGACATGATCCAATAATTGAAAACGCCGAACTGCAATTTGCCCGCAAATATAAAAAACGATAAACAACACCGCCAAAATGACGCTATTGCTGAGATTCTGGAGAGAATGCAGGGTCAGAAAGCTGATAACAAACTGTTGATAAATGACAGCAATGATTGCAATCAGCGTGATGGCTAAAGCTTTTTGT
The DNA here is from genome assembly GCF_009939195.1 of Acinetobacter kanungonis. Classification (GTDB taxonomy): domain Bacteria; phylum Pseudomonadota; class Gammaproteobacteria; order Pseudomonadales; family Moraxellaceae; genus Acinetobacter; species Acinetobacter kanungonis. The sequence goes on from NZ_JAACKC010000003.1 coordinate 48,179, forward strand.
TTACTCAGAAGCAATGAAGCTGCAAAAATGGTTGTTAAAAATAAGACGCTGATACTTAAACTTGGACCATTGGTGGCAAAGGTCAGTAAGCTTAAAGCGATGACATCGACAATGAAAATAAAAGCAAATTGCTGTGGAATATGCTGTTTAAAATGTTTGAGATTAAAGAACTGGACACAGTTAATGAAAAAATAACCCAACAGTCCATAGAAATACAGTTGGGGGTATTCATAATTGTTGGCCAGCTCATCTTGGGTCAAAATAAAAATTAAGACCAGGCAGCTGGTAATCAGTAAGCGGTAAGCGGCATACCAGATCCCAAAAAAGTATTGATTTAATTCGAAATATTGGGAATGTTGCATGCTGCAAACCGATGATGAGATTTAAATAATGGTAATTAAGGTTTGATGAGACCGTAACGAATCGCTAAATGCGTGAGTTTGACATCGCTATCGATATTGAGTTTTTCAAAGATGCGGTAACGATAGGTGTTGACCGTTTTTACGCTGACAAAGAGCTTGTCGGCAATTTCCTGTGCGCTGATACAGTTCACCACCATCATTGCCACTTGCATTTCACGTTCTGAAAGAGAGTCAAATGGCGATTGCTGCGTATCGGATAAATAAGAGCTGGCGAGCTGTTCAGCAATGTCTGCACTGAAGTATTTGCCGCCTTGCATCACTTTGTTGATGGCACGTACCATCTCACTGACTGGTGCACCTTTGGTGATATAGCCTTTGGCACCTGCTTTAAGGAGTAAAGACGGATAAGGTTCTTCTGCTAAACCGCTCACCGCCAAAACCTTGGTTTCGGGTGCAGTTTGTAATAACCGGCGTGTAGTCTCTACGCCGCCAATGCCAGGCATATTCACATCGAGTAATACAACATTGGGATGATGTTGGCGAACCAGATTGATGGCTTCTTCACCAGATTCCGCCTGACCAATCACCTGAACATCAGCATGGTCTTCTAGCATTCGACAAATACCAGTACGGACTAATTCATGGTCATCCACCACTAAAACTGTAATCACCGATTTCTCCCTCTGGCTAAAAAATTACATAATTTTTGTTACATAAAGCAAAATAAGCTTGCAATGAAACGACAAAATTAGCAATCCTATTCTTATTCCGAAATTAAAAGTTTTGCACAATAGCGTGAATCAAAAATTCCCGTTACTGTGTAAATGTAAGGCATATTTGAGGTAATACGCAAATGTATCTTACCTCCCTGAGTTGAGTAAACGATTGTGAAAAATTCTAAGAAGTCATTCATGCATGTGTTGAGTATGTCTATTCTGCTCAGCCTGAGTTCAACAAGTTTTGCTGAACTCGTCATTAATCCTTCCTCGGGGAGTACAGGTCAGGCTTCAATGAGCTGGTCTTCAGAGGAAGCAAGTCAATTATTAAATAGTGATGTTTCTGCGCTCGGCGAGGAAATATCTCCGCAGGGTTCAACCAAAGTGACCACCACGGTTCGCAGTTCAAATGGGGTACCGACCTATTCTGCACCGAAAACGGTTCACATTATTGATACCTCTGCAGGCTATAGCAGCCAACCGTCTGTGAGTGCTCGTGCCGCGCTGGTCATGGATGCTCAAACAGGTGAGGTGCTCTATAGCAAAAACACCAATACCGCTTTACCCATTGCTTCGATTACCAAATTAATGACAGCGGTTGTGATTGCTGATGCACGTTTAGACATGTCTGAAGAAATTACATTACAGTCGATTGATTTTGCAGGAGCGGGCGGCAAAAACTCGAGTTCGACCTTACGTTCAGGCGATACCATGAACCGTGCCGAAGCGTTACTTTTTGCTTTAATGAAATCAGAAAATCCAGCAGCAGCAGCGTTAGCGCGAACGTATCCAGGAGGACGTAGTGCTTTCATTGCTGCAATGAATGCCAAAGCGCGTGCATTGGGCATGAATTCAACCCATTATGTTGAGTCTACGGGTCTTGATCCACACAATGTCGCTTCGGCACGTGATTTGGGGATTTTGGTGAGTACAGCGTCGCAATACGGTTTAATTCGTCAGTTCTCAACCACGGCAAGTTATGATTTTAACTTGGGGTATCGCGTCTTAAAATCAAACAATACCAATGCTTTAGTTCGTAACGGTGGCTGGAATATCAACCTGTCCAAAACAGGTTATATCAATGAGGCAGGGCGTTGTGTCGTGATGCATACAACCTTGAATTCTCGTCCAGCAGTCGTGGTCATTTTAGGCGCGAGTACATCTCAAAGTCGAACTGAAGATGCGACCCGTTTGATGACATGGGCAAGCCAACTGCCTAAACGTATCTAAAATCGTCATTCTTCATCGATTCACTCCAATCACAAAAGTTGAGTCGTAAAAAAGCCCTGTCATCACAGGGCTTTTTCTTTCCATCAATCTTTGTAATGACTTACATGTTTGAAAGAATAGAGTCTTTTACTTGAGTCATCGTTGCATCAATAGACAACATCACAGCATCAGCACATTGCTTGATGGCTGTATCTGGATCTTTTAGACCATTACCAGTCACGGTACATACAATCACAGAACCTTCAGCAATTTTACCTGCTTTAATGTCACGGATTGCACCGCCAATTGAAGCCGCAGAAGCTGGTTCTACAAACACACCTTCATACATAGAAAGCAAACGTTGTGCTTCCAGGATTTCAGCATCTTGCAGTTCATCGAACCAACCTTGAGAGTCACGTACCACTGCTTTGGCATGGTTCCAGCTTTGTGGGTTGCCAATACGAATTGCAGTTGCAACGGTTTCAGGATGTTCTACTGGTGCACCACGTAAGAATGGCGCAGCACCCGCAGCTTGATAACCGACCATAGTAGGTAAGCCTTCAGGTTTAGGACCCGTGAATTGATCTGTTGCAGCATCATAAGTCACGTATTCAAACTGATCAGCAGGTTGGTTTGCTACCGCTTCGGTATAACCCATCCAGTGTGCCGTGATATTGCCTGCGTTACCTACAGGTAAACAGTGATAATCTGGCGCACGACCTAAAGCTTCTACGATTTCGTAAGCAATGGTTTTTTGACCTTGTAAACGGTAAGGGTTGATTGAGTTTACGATCGTTACAGGCGCTTGGTCGGCAACTTCTTTCACGAGGCGCATACCATCGTCAAAGTTTCCGCGAATTTGCATGGTGATCGCACCGTACATCATCGCTTGCGCCATTTTACCCATGGCAATTTTGCCTTCAGGAATGAGTACAAATGCTTTGATGCCAGCACGTGCGGCATAGGCTGCTGCAGCGGCAGACGTGTTACCTGTAGAGGCACAGATAATTGCTTTTGAACCCTCTTCAACCGCTTTGGTCACAGCCATGGTCATGCCGCGGTCTTTGAATGAACCAGTCGGGTTCAAGCCTTCGTACTTCACATAAATTTCAACATCTTTACCAATAATACGTGGAATGTTCTCCAGCTTAATCAGCGGGGTATTCCCTTCGCCTAAAGAGATTCCACGAGTAGTAGCAGACACTGGTAAACGGTCACGATAACGGTCAACTAAACCAGTATAACGATTGGCATTCGACATGATGATGTTCCAATTATGGGTAGAGCTTGGTAAGGGGGGAATTGCCCCCTCGACCCGATTAATTATCAAGCGATTCTAAACGAATTCGCACAATTTCGCCATGAATGACGGGTAAGGCTTGAATTTGAGCAAGTGCCTCATCCATTTTCGATTCTTTGACTGGATCAGTCAAAATTACGATTGGAATTAGGTCTTTTAAGCGTGATTGCTGCATGATGGCATCAATACTGATCCCAGCGCGGCTTAAAATGGTGGTGACATCTGCCAATACACCAGTTTGATCTTCGGCATTAATACGGATGTAGTACCCCGTGGTCATTTCTTCACGTGGCAGAATTGGTAAATCCGCTAGAGCTTCAAACGCCAATTGAGGAATAGTCCCTGCGCCATCTTCGGTGTAAGAAATATCACGCACGATATCCACCACATCGGCAACCACCGCAGACGCTGTTGGACCCGCACCTGCACCTGCGCCGTAATACAGCGTTGGACCTACGGCATTGGCTTGCACCAATACGGCATTTTTCACACCGTTGACATTGGCAATCAGTTCTTCAGCTGGAATCAGGGTTGGGTGAACGCGAAGTTCAATGCCTTTTTCAGCACGACGGGCAATCCCCAAGTGCTTGATGCGGAAACCGAGTTCTTCAGCATATTTCACATCTTGAGCAGTCACTTTACTGATGCCTTCGGTATAGACCTTGTCAAACTGTAAAGGAATACCAAAAGCACATGAGGCTAAAATCGTCAGTTTGTGCGCAGCATCAATGCCTTCAACGTCAAAGGTTGGATCTGCTTCGGCATAGCCCAATTCTTGTGCTTCTTGCAGAACATCTTCAAAGGCACGACCTTTGTCACGCATTTCAGTCAGAATAAAGTTGCCTGTACCGTTAATAATACCCGCCAACCAGTCAATTTTGTTGGCAGCCAGACCTTCACGGATCACTTTAATAATTGGAATACCGCCTGCAACCGCAGCTTCATAGGCAATTTGTACGGCATTGTCTTCTGCCGCTTTGAATAATTCATTACCATGTTCAGCCAGTAATGCTTTGTTGGCAGTGACTACTTGTTTGCCATGTTTGATGGCTTCCATGATGACTTCGTAAGCAGGGTGAATACCCCCCATGACTTCGACCACAACATCTACATCGGGTTGACGTACGATGTCCATCAGGTCAGCACTTTGTTTTACAGATGCTGGAAGATCAAGGTCTGGACGCGGACGACGAGTACCCACGTGGGTAATTTCAATTCCTCGACCGGTGCGACGTTTGATCTCAGCAGCGTTTTCTTTTAGTAGTTTAAGGGCACCACCACCCACAGTACCAAGACCGAGGATTGCCAGACGAACTGGTTTCACGTCACACTCCATTTATTTCTTCAATTTTACGCGAGTCTAGATCATAGCTAAAAAAACGCTCAGACTCTAGGGTGGAGAGAAGATAATCTCCACCTATAACTAATAGTAAAATAACAAATAAAAATTAGTTATTTAAGCGCTTGTCTAATTCTTCAGGGCTGAGGTATCCACCTAAATAAACCCCTTCGGTGTTATAGATTGCTGGTGTGCCATTTACCCCCATATTCAGACCCAATTGATACTGCTCACGAACTGGGTTCTTGCAGGTTGCTGGCGGTAATTGGGCACCTGCAATCGCTTGGTCAAATGCTGCACGACGATCTGCACTACACCAGACGCTTTCCATGGCAGGCATGAATTGTTCACCACGTGGCCATGCAATGTAACGGACTTCAATACCTTTGGCAGTAATTTCAGGAATATGCTCATGCAGTTTGTGGCAATACGGACAGCTGGCATCGGTAAACACATAAATCACATGCTTGGTTTTGCCTTGGGCTGGATAGACCAAGAGGTCTTCGGTTTTTAAGCTGGCTAAATGTTTCTTATTGGCAGCCGCTTGCAGATTTTCACTGACATTATGTAGCTGTTTGTCACCTAGACGAATCACATCACCTTGAATCAGGAACTTACCATCACTGGTGGCATAAACCGAGCTCATGCCTTCCAGATTAATCCAATATAGATTAGGGACTTCAGTTGCTTTGACATCCACAATCTTGGCATTAATACCCGCAGTTTTAAAATGTTGTTCCAGCGTTTTGATTAAACGTTGTTGTGCATTGCGCTCGGAAAGGTTAGAAGCTTCGCCAGTTGCAGGGGCGCTTGCCGTTAAGGTGTTTTGCTTTTTGTCATCATTATTTGAATTGGAACATGCCGTGAGGGCGAAACTGCCTGCCAAGGTACATGCAATCAATAATTTTGTGCGGGTAAATGACATATAAAACCCTTTCTTTTAGGTATAAAAACAGGAGGCTAGCATAGCAAAAAAAAATGTAGCGCGTTGTATTTCTTGGTGGGCACTGTGTGAAGCCTATCTAGCCTTTAAGCACGAGGATGAAACTCGGCATGCAACTGCTGCATACGCACTTGTGCCACATGGGTATAAATTTGCGTGGTGGATAAATCGCTATGTCCGAGTAACACTTGCACCACGCGTAAATCGGCACCGTGATTGAGTAAATGCGTGGCAAAAGCATGCCGTAGGGTATGTGGGGAAAGTTCGGCTTGAATGCCTGCTTGTAGGGCATAACGTTTAATCGCATACCAGAAGTTTTGCCGACTCATGATCCCGCCTTGCTGGGTTAGAAACACATAGTCGGTTGCCGATTTATACAGACTCGGTCGGGCTTGAGCCAAATAACTTTCAATCCATTGGCAAGCGACTTGTCCCAAGGGAACCAAACGCTCTTTATTGCCTTTGCCGACAATCCGTAAGTAGCCTTGTTTGAGGTTAATCAGTTCTAAGCGCAAATTTAACAATTCTGATACACGTAAACCACAGGCATACAAGACTTCAAACATGGCGCGATCACGTAAGCCCAAAGCGGTATTGGTGTCTGGTGCAAGAATCAATGCTTCAACATCTTGTTCTGAAAGGTCTTTGGGTAAGGCACGTCCAATTTTCGGGGTACGATGACTGGCCACAGGGTTGTCACTGCGTAGCTTTTGTTCTCTTAAAAATTTAAAAAATGAACGCAGAGCGGACAGGCTACGCGCGATAGAGCGCGGGCTTTTGCCTTGTTGGGTCAGGCTTAGTAAGACATCGGCAATGTCTTCACTTTGCCAGTCAATCAAGGCTTTTGAATGGGATTCGCTGCATTGGATCAGGTCGGATAAATAGGCATTGCGGGTGTGTGGACTGACGGTCTGGGCAATTAAATAATCACGGAAACCCTGAAGAAAGCTGAGTTTTTCTGGAATTTGGACAGGTGTAGGTATTCTAGGTTTTTTATTTAACATCTTCGCTTCAGATTCAGGAAACCGATTTAGAACGAGCATCTTAACTAATTTTACAACATTTTTCTGGATTGACCTTGTGGTATAAAGTGAATGCGAATTGGAATCAAACCTTATTTGGTAATTATTCTCATTTGCTTGTATACTACAGAAAATATTATAGGGTTTAGTGCGGTGCTTTTATCTGATTTGAAAGTCAAGCAAACAGCCATCATCCGTAACGTCAAACGTCAGGTGGATGGTGATGCGGCTCAGACCGACCTTGTGGCCAGCCGTTTGGAGACTTTGGGTTTTGTCCCTGGGACTTCGGTTCAGGTGGTGACTAAAGGTATTTTTGGTGGCGATCCGATTTTAATTCAGGTCGGATTTACCCGTTTCGCACTCAGAAAAATTGAAGCAGCCAAAATTGAAGTTGATATGGAAGGAGCACCTGCATGAGTGATGCGTTGCGTATTGCCCTTGTCGGGAATCCTAACTGCGGTAAAACCTCTTTATTTAACCATTTAACGGGAACCCGTCAGAAAGTGGCCAACTATGCTGGGGTCACGGTTGAACGTAAAATGGGGCAATTCTCTTTGCCTTCAGGCAAGCCTGTCCGTGTTTTGGACTTGCCAGGTACCTATAGTCTGGATGCGACCAGTCCTGATGAAGCCATCACCCGTGATGTGGTGCAAGGCAAAATTGCCGAAGAAGGTCATCAGGATGCATTTTTATGTGTGGTAGATGCCACTAACTTGAAACTGCATTTAGGTTTGGTACTGGAAATGATCGAATTGGGACGTCCAATTCTATTGGTACTGAACATGATGGATGAAGCACGCCGTCGTGGCATGCAGATCAATACCCAAAAATTGTCTGAGCGCTTGGGTATTCCCGTGGCAGAAACAGTTGCAGTGCGTAATGCAGGCATTGAAAACTTGTTAAATGCCTTGGATCAGGCGAAATATGCCGTACCGCACACTGAACTCAGTGGTTTAAAAGGTTCGCATCATCAGAAAATCGCTACGATTTTGCATGATGTGGTGCAATATGCCGATCAAGAAGATAAGCGTTCAGATTTTTTAGACCGTATTTTCCTGCACCCTGTATTCGGCTTGGTCACCCTTGCGGTGATGATGTTCGTGATTTTCCAAGCAGTATTCGCTTGGGCAGCGCCTTTTATGGATGGTATTGAAAGTCTGTTTGGCTGGTTGGGTGAGGTGGTGGGTGCCAATATTGCCCATCCGCTGCTGAATAGCTTGGTAGTCGATGGCATTATTGCGGGTGCGGGTGGTGTCGTGGTGTTCTTGCCACAGATTATTATCCTATTCTTCTTTATTTTGGTGTTGGAAGAGTCGGGTTACTTACCACGTGCAGCGTTCTTGCTCGATAAACTGATGTTTAAAGCAGGCTTGAGTGGTCGTGCTTTTATTCCTTTGCTGTCCAGTTTTGCCTGTGCCGTACCCGGGATTATGGCAACCCGCAGTATCAGTGACCCGCGTGATCGTTTAACCACGATTTTTGTGGCGCCACTGATGACTTGTTCGGCACGTCTGCCGGTATATGCTTTGTTGATTGCCGCTTTTATCCCTGCGCAAACCGTATGGGGAATTTTCAATCTACAAGGTCTGGTGCTGTTCGCGTTGTATATGGCAGGCATAGTCAGTGCTTTAGCAGTCTCATTTGTCTTGAAATTTTTCCAGAAAGATAAGTCGCAACATGCCTTGTTGATGGAGTTACCGAGCTACCGTTTCCCTGATTTAAAAAGCGTGTGGATTGGTTTGTTGGACCGTACCAAAATCTTTATGAAGCGCGTCGGTGGGATTATCTTTGCCTTATCCGTGTTGCTCTGGTTCCTGTGTACGTTCCCGCAACCGCCAGTGGGCGCCACCATGCCTGAAATCGACTATTCCTTCGCGGGGATGTTGGGGCATGTGATGCAGCCAATCTTTGCTCCACTTGGCTTTAACTGGCAGATTTGTATTGCCTTGATTCCTGCCATGGCGGCACGTGAAGTGGTGGTAGCCGCGTTAGGCACCGTGTATGCCTTATCTGCGGTAGATGATGATGCCATGTCGCAAGGTTTGGCCGCACTGATCAGCGGAAATAGTGATCTGGGCTGGTCATTGGCTACAGGCTTGTCATTACTAGTCTGGTTTATTTATGCACCGCACTGTTTAGCAACGTTGGCAACGGTACGTCGTGAAACAGGTTCATGGAAAACCGTGAGCTTTATGACTGCGTACTTATTTGGCTTGGCGTATTTGATGTCATTCCTGACCTATCAAATTGCCTCGCACTATTTCGGTTAATCTGAGAGGAGACTCTGAACATGGTTGAAATTCTGATTGTTGCAGTCTTGGTGCTGTGGAGCACAGTGGTGGTGTTTAAGAAAGTATTTCCGAAAACCGCCAATAAAACCTTTGGAGTGCTCGCAGAACAGACGCAAAAGCAGGGCTGGAATACTGTTTCGAAATGGCTTAAACCTGCGCCTGTCGCAGGCTGTGGTGGCGGTTGTGGCTGTAGCCAAGACGATGCCCCTAATGCCAATAAGAATGCTGAAATTCAAGCCGTGAAGTGGAAATAAGCAATTTCCCCCATATCACAAAAAAGCCGTCAAATTTGACGGCTTTTTTACGCGCTGACACAAAAAAACAGAGAGAAAGTCAAAACAGAAAAAGCATTCAAAACAGCAAAGTGCTAACATTTTGTCAGTTTTACCAATCAACCAAAACATGGGGCAAAAATGTTAATACAACGTGGTGGATTAAAAGTCGTTGCAGGACTGGGAATTTCAGGTGTTGCAGCAGTAAATTTCTTACATGAAAATGGCTACCGCGTTGCAGTAACAGATTCACGAGCGACTCCTCCAGGACATGATCAGATTCCTGCCGAGGTACAAACCAGTTTTGGTCAATTGGATCAAGAATTGTTACTACAAGCCGAAGAAATTATTGTCAGCCCAGGTTTGGATCTCCAACTTCCTGAACTTCAAGCGGCTGTTGCACAGCAAATTCCCGTGGTCAGTGAAATTCAAATTTTACGCCGTGCCACGGACAAGCCGATTGTCGCGATTACGGGTTCGAATGCGAAAAGTACCGTGACGACCTTATTTGGTTTAATGGCGCAAGAGGTAGGCAAAAAAGTGGCTGTCGGTGGTAATTTGGGACGTCCAGCACTGGATTTAACCAAAGATGATCCAGAGCTGTATATTCTAGAATTATCCAGTTTCCAGTTGGAAACCACGTCGAACTTGAATGCAGCGGTTGCGGTGGTGCTGAATATGAGTGAAGACCATTTAGACCGTCATGGCGATATGTGGGGCTATCATCAAGCCAAGCACCGCATTTTCCAAGGCGTGAAAAAAGTAGTGTATAACCGTGATGATTCTTTAACTCGTCCATTGGTACCCGATGTTACGCCATTACAAAGCTTTGGTCTGAATGCACCTGACTTGAATCAATACGGCATTCTTAAAGATGATGATGGCACCATCTGGTTGGCACGTGGTCGTGAGCGTTTATTGAAAAGCTCGGACATGTATATTCAAGGGACACATAATGTCGCGAATGCCTTGGCATGTTTGGCTTTGGGTGAGGCGATTGGCTTACCACTGGAGTCGATGCTAAATACCTTGAAGCATTTTAAAGGCTTGGAACATCGCTGTGAATTTGTCAAAGAAGTGAATCAGGTTCGTTATTATAATGATTCTAAAGGCACCAACATTGGCGCGACTTTGGCGGCGATTGATGGTTTGGGGGCAGCGATTGAAGCTCAGCACGGCAAAGTGACGATTATCTTGGGTGGACAAGGCAAGGGGCAGGATTTTACTGCACTAAAAGATTCATTGGCGAAATACAGCAAACTGGCTGTATTGATTGGTGAAGATGCCAAACAGATTGAACAGGCGATTGCAGGAACCACCACCATCTTGCATGCTGCGACGCTGAAAGAAGCGGTCGCATTGTGCCAAGCCCATACACAGCCGCATGATGTGGTGTTATTGTCTCCAGCCTGTGCAAGTTTTGATATGTTTAAAAGTTATGGTGATCGTGGTCATCAGTTTGTCGATTGTGTGAATGCTCTAACTTAAAAGAATGATAAGGAGAGAGTTGTATGGCGGGTTTAGCTCAGACAACGATCAATAAAGTTCAGCAAGTCTATGACCGTGTCAGTCCAAGAATTCCAGCGGAATTTACCGCTCGTAATGTGCTGATTTTCTGTGTGATTGCCTTACTGTGTTTAGGTTCCATCATGGTGGCCTCGGCCTCTATGCCGTATGCTGATCGGATGATGGAGAATCCTTTCCATTATGTGGTCCGTCATGCTATTTCCATTGTGGTGGCTGCTGTCGCAGCTTTTTTGGCATATCGGGTTTCACTGAATGTATGGTTCAATAATACTTTTCCTCTGTGGCTCATCACCATTACATTGCTTGCTGCGGTGTTGGTGATCGGGACGGAAGTAAACGGTTCAACCCGTTGGATTCGTATTGCAGGCTTTACCTTGCAAGCCACCGAGGTTGCCAAGGTGATGATGGCGATCTTTACTGCAGACTATGTGGTGCGGCGTGCCGCAGAAGTACGAAATAACGTCAAAGGTCTGGTACGTTTAGCTGCCATCATGATCCTTACGGTGGGCCTGATCATTGCTGAGCCTGACTTGGGGGCGACGGTGGTGATTGTATTGATGATGCTGGGTGTGTTCTTTTTGGCGGGTGCACCCGTGATTCAATTTGGTATCGCGCTTGGTGCGATTCTGATTGCCTTCTTCTTCCTGATTGTATTTGAACCCTATCGTTTTGAACGTTTGATGTCCTTCTCTAATCCATGGAATGATCCATTGGGCGCAGGTTATCAGCTTTCCAATGCTTTGATGGCGTTTGGTCGTGGTGAATGGGTCGGGGTCGGTTTGGGTCACAGTATCCAGAAGATGTCGTATTTGCCTGAAGCACATACCGACTTTATGTTGGCGGTATTGGGGGAGGAATTTGGCTTTCTTGGGATTACCGTGGTGTTGCTGCTGTCATTTGGTATGCTGGTGTGCTGTATCAAGATTGGTCATCGTGCGCTCCGCAATCAGTATTTGCGTGCGGGCTATTTGGCTTATGGCATCAGTATCATTTTCTTGCTGCAAATTCTGGTCAATGCAGGCATGAATATGGGCATGTTACCGACCAAAGGTCTGACCTTGCCGTTTATTAGTTATGGTGGTTCTTCGTTAATTATGTGCGCGGTGATGATCAGTTTAATTCTGAAAATCGATGCCACTACACAAGACATCAATCCGAGTAAGGAAGAATCAAGCTTCTAATAACGTTGGATTGTTAAGTGTCAGATTGCAAACAATGCTTCATTTAAAAAAACTCCAGTCCAAAGTGACTGGAGTTTTTTTATTGGAACTTAGAGGTAATGTCCTTCTAATTCGATACTATGTGGAATCAGCTCAGTATTCCACTGTGCCACGGCTTGTTGCAGCATTACTTCAGGTCGGTCGAGATCCACTTCGGGCTGATGCAAAGCCTGTAATGCTTGTTGTAATAATGCTGGTGCTTGTGCTGGGTCTAGGGCCTGTGCGAGGTTCTGTTTTGACAGTTTTTGTCCCTGATCATTCATGGCGAGTGGTAAATGCATGTAATTCAGGCGAGGGTAGCCTAAAAGCTGCGCCAACCAAATTTGACGTTCGGTATTATCCAGCAGGTCTGCACCGCGCACCACATGGGTAATGCCTTGTAAATAATCATCCACCACAACGGCGAGTTGATAATTGATAATGCCGTCACGACGTTTCAGGACAAAGTCACCTAAATCCGCTTTTAAATTGGAACAATGTTGACCTTGTAGACGGTCTTGAAAGCAAATGCGTTGGTCTTCAACCTTGATGCGAATGGCTTGATGTTCAAAGTCCAGACCTAAATCACGACAAGTTCCTGCATAGATATGATTGGAACCCAGCATTTTACGGGTGCAGGCGCAGGCATAGACGTGATGGGCTGCTCTTAACTGTTCAAGCACAGCTTCATACAGCGCCAAGCGATCTTTCTGAAAGATGATTTCGGCATCAGGATAAAGCTGAAAGGCGTCTAAGCATTGTAAAATATGCTGTTCACTACCCGGATAGATGCGTGGAATATCGGTGTCTTCGACCCGAACCAACCACTGTCCTTGTTGTGCCTTGGCATCACAATAGCTGGCTACTGCGGTGAGCAAGGAGCCAAAATGCAAAGGGCCGGTTGGCGATGGCGCAAACCGACCCACATAAGCCATCCTGTTGTCCCCCTCCTTGGTGAAAGTAGGGGTTAGGGGAGGATTATTGAATAACATGCTTAACCGTTATTTTGCTTCTCTTTGATTTCAGCCAAAGTTTTGCAATCAATACACAAAGTCGCTGTTGGGCGTGCTTCTAAACGGCGTAAACCAATCTCGATACCACAAGTTTCACAGAAACCGTAGTCATCATTTTTGATGGCTTCAATCGATTGTTCAATTTTACGAATCAATTTACGTTCACGGTCACGTGTTCTTAATTCAATTGCAAATTCTTCTTCTTGCGTTGCACGGTCATTTACGTCAGGCAATGCAGTATTTTCGTCTTGCATGGTGTTGAGGGTACGATCCACTTCAGACATGAGCTCAGCTTTCCATGCCAATAAAATCTGACGGAAATGCTCAAGCTGCCCTTCAGACATGTATTCTTCATTCTTTTTTGGCTGATAAGGTTCAATACCAAATAAGCTCGCAGTAGAACCACCTTCTGTTGCCTTCGGCTTCACTTTACGTACGCGCTTAGTAGATTTGTCATCTACAACATCTTCATCCAAGACTTGGGTTTGGTTGTCATTCGCCATATAGGGCATTCCTCATCATATACGTACATCTATACGCAAAAAATATGGTGATATGCAAGTGTTTTTATCTACCGCCCATGCGGAGATTGTTCCACAGGGGTCGTCATCATATAGACTTTTTTCAGTTCTGGATAGTCTTTGATGTTTCGATTTAAGCTATCACCTTTTATTTAGCAGCCATAACATAATGGAAATAAAATGAAATGAAAAGTTAGTAGCCTGTAATTTCAATATTTATTTTTTTCTGTATGGGCTGGGTGCGATGAACTTGAGTGCTGAACTCACCATTGGCTTTTAAATGTACGACACGATAACCTGGCGCTTCGTCATCGAGCGCAAAGTCATCACTGTGAGGTTTAAATTGTACGCAGGTTGATGGGGTGGACAGAAAATGAATGCCATGCCATTGATTTTCCGAAGTTTGATGCACATGCCCGCAAAGCACCAGTTTCACATTACTGTGCTTGTCCAAGACATCGGTCAGATGTTCCGTGTTTTTCAGAATATGTTGATCAATCCAGCGTGACTGCATTTCAAAAGGATGATGATGGCAGGCAATCAAGATGTGTTGCTCGGCATGCTGATTCAGAATCAGATCCAATTGCTGTAATTGTTCGGTTCCAATCCAGCCATCAATCTTTCCTTTGACGGCACTGTTTAACAGCACTAAGCACCAATTTCCCATGGAAATGGCATGAACTTTGTTTTGCTGGTCATGAAATGGAAAGAATTCCTCACTATCATGGTTGCCAGGCACCTGATAATGCGCAAAGCCTGTGCCTTGCATAAAGCTCAGGTAGCGCTGATAAGTCTCAGGCGCAGGCACCTGTGCCAAATCACCCGTATGAATCAAAGCATGCGCATGCGGATATTCATGTTGAATTTGTGCCATCACGCGATGAAAACTTTGTTCAGGATTCATATGCACAAATTCTAAATCGTCCTGATTCATTAAATGTGTATCTGAAATCTGTATGATGGTCCAGCCTTGTGGCTGGTCATGTGATTGTTTCAAAGTCATGTCCTTCCCCTTAGACATTCCTTATTGTATTAATATGTTGTTCTAACCATTGCAATGCCATGATGACAGGCGCATTTCTGAGCCGACCATTGGTCAACAGGCTGCGAATGTCTGCATAATCTAAAATATGCAGTTGGATATTTTCACCTTCGTTCGCAACGCCAAAAACTCCACCCTGTTCTGGTAATGTTGCTTCTGCACTATATAAATGAAATAGTTCAGCACAAGCACCCGCAGAAGGGTAAAAGCTAAACAGATGTTGCAAGGCTTGCAATTCACACCCTGATTCTTCTAGGCTTTCACGGCGAATACAGCTTTCAGGTGATTCATCACCATCGAGTACACCTGCAATCACTTCCAGTTGCCAAGGTGAATCTGGATCATCCATTGCGCCAATACGAAATTGCTCAATTAAAGCGAATTTTTGTTGTTGATCATTATAAATTAAAACCCCTGCCGCTTCAGGACGTTGAATCAATTCCCGATGAATGACAGAGGTATAGTCGCTTTGCTGAAATAAACGATGCCGAAGGCTGACTTTTTCAACCTGAATAAAGCCGCGAAATAAATATTCTCGAGAAAGAATGTCTACTTCGTCGCTGTTATACGTGGCTCGTTTAATAATATTCATAAAGCTCGGTCAGGATGAAAATGACTATTTCATCCTAACGGAGTTTTTTCTGAACACAAATCTTTTTTTTAGCCAATTACACCTTGTGGTACAATTTTTGACCATGTTCATGGTAGGCGTTTTTCATCGCTTCTAGACCTGATTCTACTTCTGAATCTATTGCTTCTGAAGCAGACGCATTTTTTTGATTTTGCGCATAATCTCGCACATTCTGAGTGATTTTCATTGAGCAGAATTTCGGGCCGCACATCGAACAGAAGTGTGCAGATTTATGTGCTTCTTTTGGCATGGTTTCATCATGCATGCTACGCGCTGTGTCTGGGTCTAAGGCCAAGTTAAACTGATCTTCCCAACGGAATTCAAAACGGGCTTTAGACAGGGCATTGTCACGGGCTTGCGCACCAGGATGTCCTTTCGCCAAATCTGCTGCATGTGCGGCAATCTTGTAGGTGATAATGCCATCTTTCACATCTTTTTTATTTGGTAAGCCCAAATGCTCTTTTGGAGTGACGTAGCACAGCATTGCCGTACCGTACCAGCCAATCATGGCTGCACCAATGGCCGAGGTAATATGATCATAACCCGGTGCAATGTCGGTGGTGAGTGGGCCAAGCGTGTAGAAAGGTGCTTCTTTGCAGACTTCCAATTGCAGATCCATGTTTTCTTTAATCATGTGCATTGGTACATGACCTGGACCTTCAATCATTACCTGTACATCATGTTCCCATGCACGATGGGTCAGTTCACCCAGCGTTTTTAATTCGCTAAATTGTGCTTCATCATTGGCATCTTGCACACAGCCTGGACGTAATCCATCGCCTAAGCTGAAAGACACATCATAGGCTTTCATGATTTCGCAGATTTCATCGAAATGGGTATATAAGAAGTTTTCTTGATGATGCGCCAAGCACCACTGCGCCATGATGGAACCACCACGAGACACAATACCAGTTAAACGGTTGGCGGTCATTGGGACGTAACGTAATAACACCCCAGCATGAATAGTGAAGTAGTCCACGCCTTGTTCGGCTTGTTCAATCAAGGTGTCTTTAAAGATTTCCCACGTCAGGTCTTCAGCCACGCCATCGACTTTTTCAAGCGCTTGATAGATTGGTACAGTACCAATTGGAACAGGGGAATTACGGATAATCCATTCGCGGGTTTCATGGATGTTTTTACCTGTCGATAAATCCATGATGGTGTCTGCACCCCAACGGGTTGCCCATGTCATTTTCGCGACTTCTTCATCAATGCTAGAACCCAGTGCTGAGTTACCAATATTGGCATTGATTTTCACCAAGAAATTACGCCCAATAATCATGGGTTCAATTTCAGGATGGTTAATGTTGGCAGGAATAATGGCACGGCCTGCCGCAATTTCCTGACGGACAAATTCAGGGGTGATTTCGCGTAAGTTTTGTGCCCCAAAATTTTGCCCTGCATGCTGACGCATGTCGACGCCTTCACGTTGGCGCTGGTTTTCACGAATCGCAATATATTCCATTTCAGGGGTAATAATACCTTGCTTGGCATAATGCATTTGCGTGACATTTTTACCCGCTTTGGCGCGACGTGGGTTCTGAATATGCGCAAAACGAATTTCAGCCGTGCGAATGTCTTTTAGACGTTCTTGTCCGAATTTCGAGGTTAGCCCCGTTAAGACTTCAGTATCTTCACGTTCTTCAATCCATGTTTGACGAACCCAAGGTAAACCTTTATTTAAATCAATCGAAACATTCGGGTCCGTATAAACACCAGACGTGTCATAGACGCGTAAAGGCAGGTTTTGTTCACCACCTAAACCTGTTGGGGTATCGGTCAGGCTAATTTCACGGAAGGGTACACGAATATCTGGGCGTGAACCTTCAATATAGACTTTGCTTGAAGCAGGTAAAATTCGAGTTAAATCTTTTGCATCTTGCTCATGTTGAGCTGAAACTTCAGCAGGGGAAAGATTCGTTAATTGGTTCATAGCATGATCCTTATGAATGACATCAACGAATCAAGCACGACCAAAACTTGGCAAGTCTTCTGGTTAAAATGCGAGTGGTAAATTCACCAGATAGACGGAGGGCGGCAGTTTTAGTGAGCGCTTGATTCCTACGCAGGTGTTAACCTGATCAGGTTCAACGGTACTTGTGCTCATGTTTAGAACTGCACAATCTCAGCGAGGCATTACTCGCGCTCCGTCAAGCTAGGGCAAATGTTAGCATGCAATCTGGGAAATGCACATGCATATTTGATGACATTTATTGCGGGTCAAAATATGGGGATTGTGCTGCAAACAATAAAAAACAATTTGATTTAAGCGGCGGGAGCGAGGCAAATCGCATCGCGGAAACAGTCGCGAGGTGAGCGCGTATTCAGTTCAGGTAGACCCAAAAATTGATCCAGTTGTTTTAAGGTGATTAAGTTGTTTTGACCTGACTGTTTTTGTTGCGGGGTCAGTTTTACTGGAATTTGTGTTTGGCGCTGTTGCTCAGATAAATCCAGAAATTGCAGAAAGCGCTGGGCTTGCCATGCCAAATGCGACTGCTTTAATTTCGCCAGTTTTTCAATTTCAAACAGGCTGCTACTCCGAATCGCACTTTGATCGCTATAGCTTTCAGACACAGGTGAATTATTCATGCCCTTAAACAGGAAATGGGTATACATCTGCAGTAAATATTCTGCATCACGTCGATAGCTGCTTTGCGGATATTGCTGTAAATAATTTTCCCAGAACAATGCTCGTGCCACAATTTCTTGTGGGTCAATGGTCAAGGCACCATCCAGAAACGGGGCTTGCATGTTTTGTTGTGCCAGCTCAGTGATAAAGGCTTTTTCTGCTTCAGGCATGTAGGGTGCAAAGACAATCGCGAGATATTGTGGGCTGCGGCGGTAAGCGAGCATTCCTTCACCTTGGTCGATCAGTTCTATATAGGCCTGCCCCTGATGTTTAATCAGATATTGGTCACGTAAAGAGAATTGTTCGAAGTGGCTTTGTTGAATGGTTGGATGCTGCGCCATATCAAAAGCATATTGCTCGAAAGCCAATTGCTGCTGCGGTGTGCGCTCGACCTCTAGGAAATTGTCGTACATCGTGGTCGACAATTTTAATAGCTGTTTCTGTTCATTTAATTTTAAAAGGGGGAGGCAGACTTTTAAATCTTGATTAATTTCTTCAAGGGCAAACGTAGTGCGCTGATTGTTGATCTCAGACATATTCTTTTTCAGGTTTTTACACATTAGAGTCAAATCAACAACTGCTTCTTGTTTCTGTTGTTTGGGCGGTTGTTCTTGAGTCACTGGAGACTCAGGTTGCTGGCAACCAAAGAGCAAGATGCCGCACAACAAGGCAAAGCAGGGTTTTATTGAAAGCATAAACTTGAATTTCACAACCGTTGGAACGTAGACCTAGAAGAAGCGGAGAGAGAAAACATTATTTTAAGCCTAAAAAATGCGTTGGGTTTGTACTATTGTGAGGGAGTTTGGTTACCAAAAGATGGGTTTGAAGTGCAGAAAAGCGTGGAAAAATTCGTGCAAAAGCGGGTTAATCACGTTAATTTATCAGCGTTTGCGTGGGTTCTTACAGAGAACATGCCATGAGTGACGCTTTACATCAGGGATAAGAATGAAAAAACATTGGCTGCTGGGTTTGTCTTTATGCGGGTTCGGGTTTGAGGCACATGCCTTGGACTTGGTACAGGCGTATGCTAGAGCGCAGCAGACTGATCCCAATTGGCAGGCGAACAAATTACAGTACGAAGCAGATCAACTGAATCTGGGGATTGCCAAAGGCAATTTATTACCAACCATCACCGTTTCAGGCAGCAGTACCCGTAAAGCACAGCAGAATTCAGATGCTGCGCAAGCGAGTTTGTCCATTCCATCTTCCACGACCACACATCAAATTGCAGTGACGGCACGCCAACCCTTGTTTCGCTGGGATGCGTGGCAAGGCTACAAGCAGGTGGAAACTTCGGTCAATTTGAGTGAAGTAACCTTAAAGCTACAGCAACAGCAGCATATTTTAACGGTAGCAGAAAGTTATTTTGATGTGTTACGACAGCAAAGTCTGACCCAAGCCTATCTACAAGAAGAACAGGCTTTGTTACAGCAATTGAATATGATGAATGCCAAGTTACGTGAAGGACTGGTGGCGAAAAGTGATGTCAGTGAAGCGCAGGCACAGTATCAGAATGCCCGTGCAAACCGAATCTCGACCCAAGTGCAATTGCTGTTGGCACAAGAGCAGTTACAACAACTGATTGGACCTTATCGGGAAAATTTGGCGGTGATACGGGAAGATTTTGTTTATCAAAAACCCAATCCAGCGCAACTGACGGCATGGGAAAATTTGGCACGGACCCATAATCTGGAAATACAACAAGCGCGTTTACAACAGCGTTATGCAGAAGATCAGAAGCGGGTGGAAAAAGCTGCACTCTATCCGCAACTCGAAGCGGTGGGCACTTATGGTTATACCCAGCAGCAACCTTCCAGCGTGCTTTCTAGCGATGGACAATTTGACCAGATTGGGATTGAAATGAGCTGGAATGCCTTTACTGGAGGTAGCACCCAGCGTTCCATTCAAAAAGCAGCAGTCAATGTGCGTAAGACCGAAGCACAATTAGAGGCGGCGATTCGTAAGACCCAAACGGAGGTCAAAAAAGCCTATTATCAGATTGAAACCGACCAAGCCAAACTTGAAGCACGTCAAGCAGCTATGCAGTCCTCACAAGTGGTTTCGGACGCTTCACAGGCGCAATATCAGGAAGGTCTAAAAACTATGGTGGATGTGTTACTGGCGCAGCGCAATGCATTTTCGACCAAGCAAGACTATGTAAATGCCAAATATGACTATATTTTGAATGTATTACGTTTAAAAGCTGCGGTGGGTCAATTGAATGAGCAAGAGCTGGAAAAAATGAATGTCTGGCTGGTCGAAAAATAATTGGAATAAAGTTGGGTGATAGTGCGCTTGTCATCAAATGTTCATAATAGATATGCTTTAATATTGAGCGAAAGCGTTTGTCTTTAACCGCTGTTGTGGAGTGTGCATTTTGAGTCCAAGTAACCCTGTTTTAAACCATCATATTTCTTCGCAATTTAACGAAGATTTGCAGGCGGTCAATACCAAATTTATGACCATGGGTGGGTTAGTTGAGCAGCAAGTGGCGAATTCAATCCATGCACTGTTAGATACCGATGCCAATCTGGCGATTGATGTGCAGTATCAAGACAATACGGTGAATCGCTATGAACGTGAAATTGATGAAGCGCTAACTCTAATTCTTGCGCGCCGTCATCCTGCTGCAATTGACTTACGTATGGTGATTGCCATGAGTAAGGCCAATACCGACTTGGAACGTATTGGGGATGAAGCCGCGAAAATTGCCCGCATCGCGCAAACCCTGTGTGAAGAGGGTGGTTCACCACGCGGTTATATGGAAACCCGTCATATTGGCAACCAAGTACGTGTCATGATTCATGATGCTTTGGATGCCTTTGCGCGTTTAGACGTGGATCAAGCCTTACGTGTCATGTTGGCAGATGCCGATATTGACCGTGAATACCAGTCTGCAACCCGTACTTTAATGACCTATATGATTGAAGATCCACGCCATATTTCGCGTGTGATCAATGTGATGTGGGTATTGCGTTCACTGGAACGTATTGGCGATCATGCACGTAATATTTCCGAGCAAGTCATCTATATGGTAAAAGGCTTGGATGTACGCCATACCAGCGTAGCGGAAATTGAAGAAAAAGTTCAAGAACGTTAAGTTACGTTGCTTCCAGTCGCAATTACCGACTGAACGTCTAAAAATTGAAGAGACTCATACATGCAAGGTATGGGTCTTTTTATTTGTCTAAGATTGAGCTGGAGCAGAAAATAGATTCAAGCGCAGCAAGTTAAAAAAAATCCCAGACTTTGGGGGAAATCTGGGAAGAAAATGAATAGGGGGATATTCTTCTAGTATTCAGAGATGTCTCCATCTCCTTAATTGTCATTATAGTGAGATGCTACGCATGACTCATGTAGGATATTGTGTGCAAATGTAGCCTTATTTAAGGATATGTAGCTTTTTATATCTTATCCCTTGAAATCATGATCATCATCCCAAAGCTTGATGCAAGTGCCTTTTCGGTCAAGAAAATCAAGTTGCGATCAATAAAAAAGACCAGCACAGATGCTGGTCTTTTTAAGATGAAGCGCGCTAAAGCTTAAGCTTCAGGTTTCCAGCCTTCGGCAGTTTCAATGCTGCTGTCATTGCTGAAGAATTTCTCGCGTTGTTCTTCCAGAAACTTCTTGGCTTCTGGTTCAAACACGTTTAAACGCTTCTCGTTAATCAGCGTGGTTTGGTGTTTTAACCATTCTTGCCATGCCTGTTTAGAGATATTGTTAAACAGCTCTTCACCTTTGGCACCAGGGAATGGCGCAAAGTCCAAACCTTCCATCTCTTTTTGATATTTACGGCAAAATACTTGACGAGTCATTGCAAGACCTCTTAAGCGTAAAGCTTTTCTAAACGAAGGTGAGCACGTGCAATCGCCGCTTCGACTTGTGCAGGTGCAGTACCACCAATGTGATTACGTGCATTGACAGATGCTTCAAGCGTTAAGGCTTTTTCAAACACGTCTGCTTGAATCAAATCAGAGAATTGCTGAAGTTGCTCAAGGGTTAACTCAGATAAATCTTTCGCTTCTTGTACGCCTAATGCCACGGCTTTACCCACAATTTCATGTGCATCACGGAAAGCAACGCCGTTTTTCACCAAATAATCTGCCAAGTCAGTTGCAGTTGAGAAGCCACGTAGAGCCGCTTCACGCATAATCTCAATGTTTGGCACTAAGGCAGGAATCATGTCTGCAAATGCCATGAGTGAACCACGTACAGTATCAATTGCATCAAATAATGGTTCTTTGTCTTCTTGGTTGTCTTTGTTGTAAGCCAATGGCTGACCTTTCATGAGAGTCAACAAGCTCATCAAGTCACCGTAAACACGACCTGTTTTACCACGCACCAATTCAGGAACATCTGGGTTTTTCTTCTGTGGCATGATTGACGAGCCTGTGCAGAAACGGTCAGGAATATTCACGAATTTAAATTGAGCAGATGTCCATAGAATCAATTCTTCAGACATGCGCGATAAGTGCATCATAATCAGGGATGCTGCAGCATTAAACTCAATCCCGAAGTCACGATCAGATACGGCATCCAACGAGTTTTCAGATACGGCTTCAAAACCAAGTAATTCAGCGGTATAAGCACGGTCGATTGGGTAAGTAGTCCCTGCAAGTGCAGCCGAACCTAAAGGCATGCGATTAACACGTTTGCGGCAGTCAATTAAACGCTCAGAATCACGCACCAACATTTCAAACCATGCCAGCAGGTGGTGACCAAAAGTCACAGGCTGTGCAGTTTGTAGGTGAGTGAAACCCGGCATAATGGTGTCCGTGTTTTTTGCCGCTAAAGACAAAATCCCTTTTTGCAATTTTGCCAATAATTCTAAAATGGCATCAATTTCATCACGCACATAAAGACGGATATCGGTGGCCACTTGGTCGTTACGGCTACGACCAGTATGTAATTTTTTACCTGTGATGCCAATACGTTGAGTCAAGCGCGACTCAATATTCATATGCACATCTTCTAAATCAATACGCCATTCAAAATTACCCGCTTCAATTTCAGCTTGAATGGTACTTAAGCCCTGAATAATGTCATCACGTTCAGATTCGGTTAGTACGCCAACTTTTGCTAACATGGTTGCGTGGGCGATTGAGCCTGCAATATCTTGTTTATAAAAGCGTTGGTCAAATTGAACAGATGCGGTAAATTCTGCAACAAAAGCGTCAGTCGCTTCAGTAAAACGACCGCCCCACATGCCAGAAGTCTGGGCTTGTGACGGATTAGAGGAATTAGAAGATGTGGTCATGTCGGCTCAGTAAAATAAAAAATCGGCAAATCAAACAGAGTATAGCAAATTCAAAAGCAGTTGCCGAAGCCCAAGTATCGCATTCTTTCAGACAAAATCGATCTGAGCCTGCTTATTCTTATTTTTTTAGCACGGCAGGGCGTTGGCAAAATTTAGCCGAGCTGTGTGTGGCAGGGAATCTGTTGGCTATTTTATTGGCCTTGGCAGAAGCGCATTCATGGCAAGCCCTAAGTGCAACACGCGTGTTGTTGTTTATGCTGTATATCAACTGGGTGCTGTTGTCTTTTACCGCCATTATTGAGCGTTTACAACCTCGCTTGCAGCAATGGGGGGTCACCGCTTTGCTGGTGTTCGGTTTTGTGTTGCTGCAAGGGATTATTTTCAGCACCACTTTCATTTTGAATATATTTTTATTTTTTGGGCAGAATTTTACCTTTAGGGGTTTAAGCTTGGGAACGGCATTGCAGGGTGTGGTGCTGCATTTAAGTTATGGCGGCTTATTGGGGGCTTTTTGTTTTCGCTATTTATATATTCGCGAGCAATGGACACGGCAGCAGCATAGCGAGTTAAATGCCCGCATTCAGGCCATGCAGGCAAGAATACATCCACATTTTCTTTTTAATAGTTTAAATAGTGCCATCAGTTTAATTGCGGTTGATCCCGATAAGGCCGAACAGATGCTTTTGGATTTATCGCGATTATTTCGTGCCAGCTTTCAAGAATTAAAATTGGTCAAGCTGCAAGATGAAATTGAACTGTGCCAACGTTATTTAGCCATTGAGCAAATTCGCCTAGGCAAGCGTTTAAATTTGGAGTGGAAGTTGCTGCATCCAGAATTATTTTCACAGGTGCAAATTCCGCTGCTGACTTTACAACCTTTACTAGAAAATAGTATTTTTCATGGAGTTGAGCAAAATTTATCAATCAGTACAGTCAGTGTATTGGTCGAAATTACACACAATCAAGTCAATATCGTCATTACAAACCCGTACATACAGGATAAAATAAATTTACGACAAGGACACGGTATTGCCATTGATAATGTAAAACAACGCCTGATGGCATATTATGGGCGTGCGGTCATCTTTCGAACCTTTGCAGGGGATGGGATGTATACCACTGTGGTGCAATATCCGTATAAGTAAAACAGTGGCGGTTAACTTATAAAAATAAACCATGTTAACTGAACGAAGGAGTAAGAATGGACATCCTAATTTGTGATGATGAGCCTCTTGCAGTAGAGCGTTTATCCAGATTGGTCACACAAATGGGGCATCAAGTCATTGCAACTGCCGCTTATGGTCAGGAAGCAATTGAGATGGTGCAATTTTATCAACCCGATGTGGTGTTGTTAGATATACAAATGCCAGAAATGGATGGTTTGACCTGTGCGCAATACTTGCGTCAGTTGGAGCCTTCACCCGCCATTGTGTTTTGTACAGCGTATGATCAGCATGCTTTGGATGCATTTAAATCCCATGCCGAGGGCTACTTACTCAAACCGATTATGCAACAGGAATTGCAGCAGGTTTTGGATCAACTGACTAAACTCACGCAAGCGCAAGTGAGTCACTTAGAACAAAAAGAAGATATGGATAATCTAGAACAACGCCATCAAATCGCGGCGAAAACTTATCGTGGCGTGGAATTGGTACCCGTCGAAAATATTTATTATTTTTTAGCCGATCAAAAATATGTCACGGTTCGCCATAAAAATGGCAGCGTACTGATTGATGAAACCTTAAAAGATTTGGAACAGGAGTTTGGTCAGCAATTTATCCGTATTCATCGTAATGCCCTAGTTTCGGTGCATTATCTGGAAGGTTTGGAGCTGATTAATTCTGGTCAATATCAAGTGCGCTGTCGTGAACTGGACGAGCGTTTGTCGGTCAGTCGACGCCATTTACCCTATTTACGTGAACGAATTCAGAAACTTTGAACATGAATCTACGATTTCGTGCATGGAATTGGTAATTCTGCTTGCATTTTAAAGTTTGCAAGTTAAGTTTAGAATAACTGACTTCATTCAATGTATCTAAAAATTTATGAAAACTTTGAAGATTGCAACACGCCAAAGCCCACTCGCTTTATGGCAGGCAGAATTTATTCGTTCTAGCTTAGAGGCACGTTATGCCGATTTAAAAGTAGAACTGGTAACGTTTGTGACTCAAGGCGATAAAATTTTAGATACCCCGCTGGCCAAAATCGGTGGTAAAGGCTTGTTTGTTAAAGAGCTTGAAGCTGCGCTGTTGGATGGTCGTGCTGATTTGGCGGTACATTCCATGAAAGATGTACCGATGGCCTTGCCTGAAGGTTTAAGTCTGGCGGTGATTTGCGAGCGTGAAGATCCTTTTGATGCTTTTGTTTCAAACAGCTATGTGCATTTTGATGACCTGCCACAGGGTGCCAAAGTCGGAACCTCGAGCTTGCGCCGTAAATGCCAGATTTTAAAACAACGCCCAGACCTTGATATCATTGATTTACGTGGCAACGTCGGGACGCGCCTGTCTAAGCTGGATGCGGGTTTGTATGATGCCATTATTTTGGCGAGTGCAGGATTAAAACGTCTCGGTTTAGTAGAGCGTATTCGCCATACTTTGCCTGCCAGTGTGAGTCTTCCTGCGGTCGGACAGGGTGCACTCGGCTTAGAGTGTCGTGCAAACGACCAACAGGTGCTTGATCTGATTCAGCCGTTATTACATGCAGAAACTTCAGCCTGTGTTCGCGCCGAACGTGCATTCAATGCTTATTTGGAAGGTGGATGTCAGGTGCCGATTGCAGGTTATGCAACCTTAAATGACGAGAAAATTCATATTGAAGGGCGTGTCGGAAGTGTTGATGGAGCGAGTCTACTGGTTGCTGAGTTAAGTGGATCTGTGGCTGATGCGGAACAATTGGGTGAAACTTTGGCAAAACGCTTGCTCGATTTAGGTGCTGGAGAGCTGTTACGAGCTTTGCATTAAGTCATGTTATTTATTAATACTCGCCCGCAGGCGCGTGCGCAGGAATTGAGCTTGGCTTTGGCACAAGCAGATATGCAAGTTCTAGATGTTCCATTATTGGAATTAGAAGCATGTGCTTGGTCTACAGATTTGCAGGGCTTGTATCAGCAGTTGCCCAAGGCAAGTTGTGTCGTGGTGGTGAGTCCTTCGGCAGTAGAATTTGGGATGGCAGGCTTGCAGCGCAGTGGTTTGACGTTGCAGGATCTGCAAACTTTACAATGGATTGCGGTTGGTGAAAAAACCGCACAAGCATTGGCCGAGTATGGAATCCAGAGTCATGTGCCTGAAGTTGAAACCTCAGAGGGGATGTTGCAAATTCCACTCCTGCAGCATTTGTCTTCATCGGCTTGTATCGCTTTTTGGCGGGGGCAAGGCGGACGCCAATTTATGATGGAGACCCTGCAACAACAGGGCGTGTCGATTTTAAATTTTATTTTGTATCAGCGTCGTTGCCCGACGCAAACGATGCAAAATTTTGGGCAAGTTGTCGCACAATTGCAACAGCATCAGTCTTATAGTGTGCTGATCAGCAGTGAAGCTAGTTGGTTGAACTGGCTGGCTTTGATGCAATCCCATCAGCGCCTTTTTGCACATGGGCACTTTATGGTGCTCGGTGAGCGGTTATTTCAACTGCTGCTTAAAGCCCAAAAGCAGCAGCATTTAGAATTCCATCTTCATTTATTATCCGATTTAAGTACTGAAACAATATTGCAGTGCCTGCGGGCGATGCCGAGAAATGCATGAAAAAGTTTTTAATTATTGTGATTTTGGTCTGTGTGGCATGGATTGCCAAATTAAGTTATGACCTTTTTCAATTGAATCAAACCCAGATGGTCATGCAGAACACATTACAGCAATTAGAAAGTAATAGCGCCAGTCTGAATGATCAACTCGTGGCTTTGCAACGTCAGAATCCTAAGCAGTCTGAACCAGCAGCGACCACTGCCTCAGCACCTGCCGCTGCGAGTGAACCAGCGGCAAACACCATGCTGCAGATTGATCCGATGGTCTTGATTCGTCAACAATTAGACTTGGTGGATTTTGCCTTACAGCAACAGCAATATCATTATGCTTTAGAAAAGTTGGCTCAGCTGAATCTGAAACTGGAACAGTATGCTTTAGCACCAGCCCTCAAACAAAGTTTGCATCAGGCGATTGCAAAAGACCAGAAGCTGATCCAGCAGACGGTACAAGCGCGGATAGAACAACAGCAACAAATCCAACAATTATCACAACAACTTGATTTGGCATTAACCCAAGAAATCAAACAAGGGCAAATGCGTCCAGCGAGTGCGGAGAATAGCTCATTCTGGCAACGCTGGTTTGTATTGCAACCTGCCACTCAGCCTGCAACTCAATTGATGCAACGGGCGATTATTTTGAAGGAAGTACAGTTGCGTTTATTGGTTGCACGTGAGGCATTAACGCAAGGGCAGTATTTAGAATATCAAAAAGATTTAAACGAGATTATCCAGATTTTAGCCAGCTTGCCTGATGCACAGGCGCAGAAATTTCGTAAGCAAGTCGAGAAGATCAAAGGATTCAGTATTATTCCAATGCCAGTCCTGAATACGCGCGCTTTGCTAGGATCTTAATATGAAACAGATTCTTTTGGCTTATGCATTTATCTGTCTGATCCTGATCGCATTACTCAGTGTTTTGAGTTATGGCTATGGCGCAGGTTATGTCTACGTCTATTGGCGTGAATGGCAATTCCAGAGCAATGTCTGGTTTGTGTTTATCGTATTGGCTGTGCTGGGTTTTATCTTTCAGTTGGTTTGGTTGTTGCTTAAACGTTATTTTACTCGTGAGCAAAGAAAGCAAACAGTCATTTATGACTTCAAAACCTTGCATCCTTATGAACAATTGGCGGTGATTTGGCTCTTGGATGCAGGGCGGGAGCAACAGCAGTTTATTCAGAATGCATTTACCCAGTCGGGATTGTTGCGTGGTGTGATTGATTCACGCCTGTATTTGATGCAGCAACAATATCCTGAAGCCTTGTCGGTACTGAGTCAGAGTCATGCCATGGCATTTGAGTTGGCAGAAATTCAGCGGATTCAGGTTTTTCTTGCACAGCAGGATGCAGAACAGGCACTGACACACCTTGAGTTTTTAACCCAGCATGAACTCTCTCCATGGTTGAAAGATGTAGAAACGGCCTATGAGCAACGTTTAACTGAGTTATGGGGAGCCTTCGCGGTTCAGTTTCCGTGGCAATATTTACGCTCCATGCAATATGGTCATCTGGATGAAGCAACCAAGCAAGCTTGGTTAGAACAACTGTTACAACAGTTTGATCGTGCCAGTCTTGAAAATTTGCAAGATTTGCAGCAGCGCTATTTAGATTTATCCAGCGAAATTGAAACTCGGAGTTATTCAATTAAAACCTTATGGTTGAAATTATTGTCGCGCTTACCCGATTTAAGTCAGCAACATGAAGATTTGGCCCTGCATTTGCTTGATCAGCAATTTAATGCAGAAGTGTTTTATTTGTGGTTCCAGCAGCAGTTGTTGAAACAAGTGCCGAATTATAGTGATGTGGAGCAGCATATTCAGGACTGGGAATTGAAGTATCCGTCTTTGCCTGTTTTAACCTTTGCAAAATGGCATGTCTATGATGCGACTGGTCGGTTCAATAAAGCAGATGAATTATTAACTTTATATCCTGATAATGTGCTGATGAATTATTTGCGGATTAAATCGACGTTGAAAAATCGTGAAGATTTGATTCAACAGTTAAATTTTATCTTTGAAAATAATGCAAATTTTGTAAAAATTAAGATTTAAGGGAATATATGTCTTTATTCAGTGAATATCCAATCGTGCATGAGCAAAATGTCGCATGGGGGGATATGGATGCTTTTGGTCACGTAAATAATGTGATGTATTATCGCTATATTGAAAGTGCACGAATTAATTATTTTGATGCATTAAATATATTTGGACAAAAAGTATTAACTGTCGTTGCATCAAATCAGTGCAAATATTTACGTCCCGTATTTTATCCTGATCAATTGAAAATTGCAGTTCGAGTGGATGAGTTACGTAATAGTGCAATGCGCATGACTTATCAATTATTCAGCACTGCACAAAATGCACTCGTGGCAACGGCAGAAGCAGTGATCGTGTGTGTCGATCAAGAAAATATGCAAAAGGCGGCAATCCCAGAAGATATTCGTGAAAAAATTCTCAAAATGGAACATGCGGTCGGACATTTAATTTAATTCTGATGCGCTATTAAATAGTGAATCTAGATTATTTTATTTAAACTGTTTGTATATTGTTGTGAATTTAAATATAAGTGTTGAATATTGGATTTAATAAAAATATGATAATCCAGTGTTATAAATTAAATCGTATTTAATGGAGTTAATATGATGCCAGACATTAGTAATTTATCTGTAGAAGAGTTAAAGCGTTTACAAGTAGAAGCGGAAGCCTTAATCGTTTCTAAAAAAGATCAAGCAATTGAAGATGCTTATACTCAGATTATGGATGTTGCTGATAAAGTAGGTTTGAGTATTGAACAAATCTTAGAGTTTGGCGCAACTAAACGTAAGAAAAGTACTCGTAAATCTGTAGAACCACGTTATCGCAATAAATCAGATGCTTCAGAAACTTGGACTGGTCGTGGTAAACAACCGCGCTGGTTAGTGGCTGAATTGGAAAAAGGTGCAAAACTTGAAGATTTCCTTATCTAATCTTCATAAGATTGTCATCCAATCTGATTAAATTATTCAAACCAAGCAAAACTGCTTGGTTTTTTTATATTGATCAATTGGCGGTGAAAAAAAAGTGTGCATAATGGGTGGCAAAGATAAAATATATATTTTAGGAAGAAAAATAGTGATGTTGGTTGTGGTGGGATGACAAAAAAAAATAAGCACCTTGGATGGTGGATTTTTGCCTTAAGTACATTTTTATTTTTCGTCGTGCTGCAAATTCCTGCAGCTTGGCTCGTTTCAAAATTTTATAAAAATAACCAGGTGCTACAAAATGTCAGTGGCAATATTTGGCAGGGGCAGGCGGATTGGCATCAAGGTGCATTAAAAGGCTCATTGAATTGGAAAGTGCGTCCCCTAGATCTATTGTTACTCCGATTAGGTGCTCAAGTTGAGATTCATAGTGGGCGCACCCAGTTGCAAGGGATAGTCGGTTATGGTTTGGGGCAGCGTTGGACGGTTAAAGAGCTTTCTGGCGAAATAACCCCTGAAACATTAAAGCGAGTTGCAGATTGGCAATGGCCGAGTAATCCAATTCAATTGCAAGATATTCAGTTTAAATATCAAAAAGAGCAGGGCTTTCAAAAGGTTGAAGGTGCAACACAATGGGTCGGTGGAGAACTCACTTACACGTTTGCGCAACGCCAAGAACAAATGGATATCCCAAGTTTAAAAGGAAGCTTGAGTGATCGTGATCAAGTCCTGAATATTGATGTGCGTGATCAACGTGACCAAAAAATGATAAATCTGCTGTTGGATAAGAATCTGATGCTGGATGTGCAGATTACCCAGCGTATGCTCATGAATGTGCCTTCTTATCAGGGTAAAGCAGGTCTGGATACATATGTGGTGAGTTCACGTCAACCGCTACTGAAAGGTGGTATGTGATGAGCGTGTTACAAGACAAACTACAGAAACTCAATATCGGGCAGCTGGATCGTTTTGCACCGTGGTTATTGGCGTTATTGTTGACTTATCTAAGCTGGAAATTGGCCAGTATTTTTTGGTTGTGGGTGGCTCCGCCAATGCCTATGCAGCTAGAGCGTGTACAGTTAGGTTCACAGCAGCCGCAAGTTCCCAATATTAGCGCATTTGCTTTGTTTCAGGAGTCCAATACTGCCAGCATGAGTAATCTCAGTAATTTGAGTTTGCAAGGCGTGGTGGTGTCCTATCCGAATCAATACTCTTCTGCCGTGATTAAAGTCAATCAAGTGGCTGATCGATATCGTGTCGGTGAAACTTTGGCAGGTACAGCCTTTCAGTTGGCCGAAGTGTATTGGGATCATGTTGTGTTGCGGGATGCTGCAGGGCAAACCCGAGAAGTGGCATTTAACCGTATTGCGAATGGTTTAGATCAGCCGATCGTTCCTCCAGTAGGGACAACCTCTTTGCCTACAGCGACAGCACCAACGACGACGCAGCATGCTCTGGGGCAGGCGGTGCAACAAATGCAGCAAAACCGTGACCAGTTCTTGGCGGATATGGGGGTAGGGGCGGCAACAGGTGAAGGCTATGAGGTGACCAGTAAAACCCCAGCGGCATTAAGGAATACTTTGGGATTGCAGCCTGGGGACCGGATTTTGTCTTTAAATGGACAGAATGTGGGACAGGGACAGAATGATGCACAATTACTTGAACAAGCCAAACAAGCAGGGCAAGTCAAACTTGAAATAAAACGTGGTGATCAGGTGATGACCATACAACAAAATTTTTAAATGATGAGAAATCGACCCTAGGGTTAGGAAACACAGAAGTATATGGCTTTATTTCATAATAATCGTCCAGTTTGGGCTTTGCTCGCAAGTGCACCTTTAATTGTTGCTGTAAGTAGCAGTACCTATGCGCAAACATGGAAAATTAACCTACGTGATGCAGATTTAACGGCATTTATTAATGAAGTAGCCGATATTACGGGTAAAAACTTTGCTGTGGATCCGCGTGTGCGTGGCAATGTGACGGTCATTTCTAATAAGCCACTGAACAAAAATGAAGTGTATGACCTGTTCCTTGGGGTATTAAATGTTAATGGCGTGGTCGCGATTCCCTCAGGCAATACTGTCAAAATTGTGCCAGATAGTAATGTAAAAAGCTCGGGCATTCCCTACGATGCAAGAAAGCGCGCTACGGGGGATCAAATTGTCACCCGTGTGATCTGGCTGGAAAATACCAATGCCAATGACTTAATTCCTGCACTACGCCCATTGATGCCGCAGTTCGCAAACTTGTCGGCTGTGCCGGGGGCGAATGCACTGATCGTTTCTGATCGTGCCAGCAATATTTATCAACTGGAAACCATCATCCGTAACTTGGATGGGACTGACCAGCACGATATTGAAGCCATTACCTTGCAATCCAGCCAAGCTGAAGAAATGATTGGCTTATTGGATTCCATGACAGCAACGGGTGCAGCCAAAGACCTGAAAGGTGCTCGCGTGCGTGTGATTGCGGATAACCGGACCAACCGCATTTTGATTAAAGGTGATACCGCAACTCGTAAGCGCTTACGTCAACTGATTGAAATGCTGGATGTGCCTGCTGCGGACCGCTTGGGTGGGTTGAAGGTTTTTCGTCTGAAATATGCCAGTGCCAAAAATTTGGCGGAAATATTGCAAGGTCTTGTGACTGGGCAGGCAGTTTCAGGGTTTGACGGCAAAGGCAATAGCACTTCTAATTCGAACAGCAGCATGTTGGGAAATAGTAATAACAGCACCAACTCTAGCAGCTCATCCTCTTCAAGTATTTCGACGCCTTCCATTAACTTGGGTGGTGGTTCTTCGAGTAGCAATCAAAATAACATTACCAGTTTTAATGCCAACGGCATCAGTATCATTGCGGACAGTTCGCAAAATGCTCTGGTGGTCAAAGCCGATCCACAATTGATGCGAGAAATCGAATCAGCGATTCAGCAACTGGATATCCGTCGTCAACAAGTCCTGATTGAAGCAGCAATTATTGAAGTTGAAGGCACTGATGCTGATCAGCTTGGTGTGCAATGGGCTTTAGGGGATATTAGTAGCGGCGTGGGCTTAATCAGCTTTGATAATGTGGGTTCAAGTTTGGCGAGTCTGGCAGCAGGTTATTTAACTGGTGGTGCTTCTGGTTTGGGGCAGGCATTGACGGGTGCTGGTAGTTCATTGGTGCTGGGTGACTATAAAGAAGGCAGTGATGGCTCACGTCAGCTTTATGGTGCACTGATTCAGGCGCTCAAGGAAAATACCAAGTCCAATCTGCTTTCAACACCTTCGATTGTGACCATGGATAACGAAGAAGCTTATATTGTGGTGGGTGAGAACGTCCCGTTTGTGACAGGATCAGTGAGTACCAGTAATGGCACAGTCAACCCCTATACTACCATTGAGCGTAAAGATGTCGGTGTCACGCTGAAAGTGATTCCGCACATTGGCGAAAATGGCACGGTTCGCTTGGAAGTTGAGCAGGAAGTTTCTGGGGTGAAAAGCAGCAAAGGTCAAGCTTCAGATCTGGTGACAAGTAAAAGAGCGATTAAAACTGCAATTTTGGCGGAACATGGACAAACCGTGGTTTTGGGTGGTCTAATTTCAGATAATTCGGTTTATAGTCGTCAATCTGTGCCAGGATTTGGGGCAATTCCCGGTGTTGGGCGCTTATTTAGATCGGATTCGAAATCCAATCAGAAGCGCAATTTATTGGTGTTTATCCATCCAACAATTGTTGGTAGCGGTGAAGATGTACGTCGCTTATCTCAGCAACGCTATAGCCAGTTGTATAGCTTGCAGTTGGCGTTGGATAAAGATGGTAGTTTTGCCAAGTTGCCTGAGCAGGTAGATGACGCTTATATGCAGCGTTTGCCTGTGAAATCTGGCGCACCACGGACCAGTCCTTATCAGGCAGTGCCTTCTGCTGCACAGCCATCTAATGCTGTGGCCGTAACAACTCCTGTTGCGATTGAACCTGCGATCAGTAGTACGCCTGTGCCGAAATCCGAAGTGGAAAAAACCAAAAATACCGTGACCACCATCAGTGTTCGTCCAGCGTCTTAATGGCGAGTGGGCAAAATTGAAATGTACTGCTTGCATGGTATGATGATGCAAAATCAATAAAGAGATAATGTAATGACTTGGAAGATACAGGCAATTACGGGCGAATACGCGGGGCAGGAAATCAGCATCGACCGTGATATGTTGGTTGGGCGTCATCAAGAAGCAGATGTTTTGTTGCAGTCGGCAGAAGTGTCGCGTAAACATGCCGCGTTGTTGTTAAAAGAGCAAGCGTTATGGGTGCAAGATTTAAACTCATCTAATGGCACTTTTGTGAATGACTTAAGAATTGAAACTGAAAGTCCATTACAAGAGGGCGACATTGTTCAGTTCGCCAGCTTTAAATTTTCCGTGTTAGCGCCTGCGCAATCGGCAGATGCTGCAGAGGCTGAAACCGTAGTAGAGCAGCCTGCAGAAGCTGTTGCACCATCTGAAACGACTGCAGAAAAAACCGCAGCAGAACAGATGAATGATCAAGGAATGCCTAGCTTGACTGAGCGTGATGGCAATGTGCAGTTAAGTCGAGATGGTATGCCACAGCATGTCTCTGTGCCAAAACCTGCGCCAATTCCAGAAGGTGTGGATGTGTCTAAAGCCACGCCAAATCCTGAGCCAATTCCCGTTGAACAACCTGTTTCTCGTGTTGAAGAAGAGCGTGTACAACAGAAAAATGCGTCGTTGGGTTTAATCACCATTATTGTTTTGGTGATTTTAGCCATCTTGGCGTGGGTGATGTTTAAATAATCTGGGAAATCCCTACAATAAAGGCATGCTCTGGCATGCCTTTTTTATTACTGAAGAATTTGGGTCGCTTATGAATATTGCACAATTAGATCGCCGTGAATTAATGCTGTTTGATTTGGATGGAACCTTGGTCGATTCAGCGACCGACTTATATCGTGCAATGAATATGAGCCTGAATGTACTTCAGCTGCCACTGGTCACCGAGCAGCAAGTCCGTGTTTGGGTAGGAAAGGGGACTTCAATTTTCTGTCACAGCACCTTGGAATATCTCACAGGCGAGGTCGATCCTGCACAGCATAAGCAATTGCTCGATACCTTTTTGCAAATTTACAATGCAGAGCCTTGTGTTGAAACACGTCCATTTCATGGCATTCTGGAGTTTCTGGAATGGGGTTTACAACAGAATAAAACCATGATTTGTGTGACCAATAAGCCTGAATTGCCTGCACGCATGATTGTTGAGGCATTAGGCATGTCGAAATACTTTGTCGATGTCATCGGTGGTGATCGTTTTGAAGAGCGTAAGCCGCATCCACGTCAGTTGCTGCATTGTGTAGAGGAATATCAGGTTGAAAAATCTCAAACGCTGATGTTTGGTGATTCAAGCAATGATGTTGAAGCGGCGCGACGTGCGGGTATTGATTGTATTGTCGTAAGCTATGGTTATAATCATGGAGAAGATATACAGGATTGCCAACCACAACTTGTGGTGGATGATTTAAGAGAATTAATCACAGCATAATTTGTAGATAAGGAATAATGACACATGAGTCGTTGTAAAGCTTTTCGATGGCGTCGCTCAGTCTGATGTAACGAAAAATTGAATTGACCCTAATCGAAAATTTAAAGAGAACCTCATGACGACTCAAGTGCAATACGAACAATTAAAAACACAAGGCTACAACCTGATTCCCGTTTACCGTCAACGTTTGGCGGATACCGAAACCCCCTTATCTGTTTTTGCCCGTCTAAAGGGTCATCAGCAAGCCTACTTATTCGAGTCGGTTGAGGGTGGTGAAAACTGGGCGCGCTATTCGATTATTGGTTTGGGTGAATCGACCGTGTTTTCCTGTAATGCGGGACAACTCACCATTCAGCATGTCAATGGTTCACATGAAAAGCAAGCCTGTGCTGACCCATTCCAATACATTCGTGATTTTTTATCGCAATTTAAAGTGCCAACCCAAGTAGATTTACCTGCTTTGCCAAACTTTACGGGCGGTTTAGTGGGGTATTTTGGCTATGATGCGGTGCGTTATATTGAACCACGCCTCAATAATGTACCTGAGGCTGATCCAGTAGGCTTGCCAGATATATGGATGATGCTGTCTAAAACTGTAATCGTGTTTGATAATTTAAAAGACACCCTGTTTTTGATTGTGCATGCTGATGTGAATGATCCAGAAGCTTACTTTAAAGCGCAAACACAGCTCGATATATTAGAAAGGTTGCTAGCAACCCCTGTGAGTTTGCAAGCGAAGAAACATACCGCACCGCATTTTGAATCATTGACAGGCAAAGACAAGTTTCTGGAGTCAATTGAAACGGTCAAAGAGTATATTCGTGCAGGGGATGTGATGCAGGTGGTGCCTGGACATCGTATGGTTTCGGATTTTGATGGTGAGGCTTTGCAGGTCTATCGTGCTTTACGCCACTTGAATCCATCACCCTATTTGTTCTTGGTACAAGGGCGGACGTTAGAAGATCAGAAGCCGTTTCATATCGTCGGTTCATCTCCAGAAATTCTATCGCGTTTAGAAAACGGAATTGCTACAGTCCGCCCTTTGGCGGGCACACGTCCACGTGGCAAAACCAAAGAAGAAGATTTGGCGTTGGAAAAAGATTTGCTTTCCGATGAAAAAGAAATTGCAGAGCACTTAATGTTGATTGATTTAGGGCGTAATGATGTTGGTCGCGTTTCTAAAATTGGTAAAGTACAAGTGACTGATCAAATGGTGATCGAACGTTATTCGCATGTGATGCATATTGTCTCCAATGTACAAGGTGAAGTGCGTGATGATGTAGATGCATTGGATGTTTTTAAAGCAACTTTCCCTGCAGGCACACTTTCTGGTGCGCCAAAAATTCGTGCCATGGAAATTATTGACGAAGTTGAACCAGTAAAACGTGGAATTTTTGGTGGTGCTGTTGGTTATTTAGGCTGGCATGGTGAAATGGACATGTCGATTGCGATTCGTACCTGTGTCATTCGTGAAAATAAGGTCTATGTTCAGGCTGGAGCAGGGCTGGTTGCGGACTCAAATCCTGAATCTGAGTGGAATGAAACCCAAATAAAAGCTCGCGCAGTGATCAAAGCGGTTGAATTATCATCAAATGGATTGATTTTATGAGTTTTTCGCAATTTTTTTGAAAAAAACACTTGCAAGGATTCTAAGTTTTGCTAAACTGCACACCGTTCCGATACGAAACGTACGAAACACTAAGAAGAGCCGGCATAGCTCAGTTGGTAGAGCAACTGACTTGTAATCAGTAGGTCCACAGTTCGAATCCGTGTGCCGGCACCATCTTAAAGGTGTGTAGTTGTGAAGTAAAGAACGACACTGAAATAAGTGTGATATGGTGAGATTCCCGAGCGGTCAAAGGGGGCGGACTGTAACTCCGCTACGAAAGTTTCGAAGGTTCGAATCCTTCTCTCACCACCATTAACTTCGATTGAAGTGGTACATTACCAACATTAAGCGGGAGTAGCTCAGTTGGTAGAGCGGTAGCCTTCCAAGCTACATGTCGCGAGTTCGACCCTCGTCTCCCGCTCCATCGAAGATGATTGCTCTTATAGCTCAGTGGTAGAGCACTCCCTTGGTAAGGGAGAGGTCTCGAGTTCAAATCTCGATAAGAGCTCCAGATACAGTTTAGTAGATATTCTACAAAGATTTTAAAAAGCAGGCTTATTAGTCTGCTTTTCAAGTATTGGGTGTCTGCTTTTTTAGGCGATATGTCGATGCTGAGCTTTTCTCAGAAGTGTGTTCGACGTAAACGAGGAATATAAACATGGCTAAGGCTAAGTTTGAACGTAATAAGCCACACGTAAACGTGGGCACAATCGGTCACGTTGACCATGGTAAAACTACTTTAACTGCTGCGATTGCAACGATCTGTGCAAAAACTTACGGCGGTGAAGCGAAAGATTACTCACAAATCGACTCTGCTCCTGAAGAAAAAGCACGTGGTATTACAATTAATACTTCACACGTAGAATACGATTCTCCAACTCGTCACTACGCTCACGTAGACTGCCCGGGCCACGCCGATTATGTTAAAAACATGATTACTGGTGCTGCTCAGATGGACGGCGCGATCCTTGTATGTGCTGCGACTGATGGTCCAATGCCACAAACTCGTGAACACATCCTTCTTTCACGTCAGGTTGGTGTACCTTACATCATCGTATTCTTAAACAAATGCGACCTTGTTGACGACGAAGAATTACTTGAATTAGTAGAAATGGAAGTTCGTGAACTTCTTTCTACTTATGACTTCCCAGGCGATGACACTCCAGTTATCCGTGGTTCTGCTCTTGCTGCGCTTAATGGCGACGCTGGTCAGTATGGTGAGTCTTCAGTTCTTGCTCTTGTTGAAGCGCTTGACTCTTACATTCCAGAACCAGAACGTGCTATCGACAAAGCATTCTTAATGCCAATCGAAGACGTATTCTCTATCTCTGGCCGTGGTACAGTAGTAACTGGTCGTGTAGAAGCTGGTATCGTGAAAGTAGGCGAATCTGTAGAAATCGTTGGTATCCGTGATACTCAAACAACTACAGTTACTGGCGTTGAAATGTTCCGTAAGCTTCTTGACGAAGGCCGTGCGGGCGAGAACTGTGGTGTTCTTCTTCGTGGTACTAAGCGTGAAGACGTACAACGTGGCCAAGTACTTGCTAAACCAGGTACAATCAAGCCGCACACTAAATTCGACGCAGAAGTATACGTACTTTCTAAAGAAGAAGGTGGTCGTCATACTCCATTCCTTAACGGTTACCGTCCACAATTCTATTTCCGTACAACTGACGTAACTGGCGCAATCCAATTACAAGAAGGCGTGGAAATGGTAATGCCTGGTGACAACGTTGAAATGTCAGTAGAATTAATCCATCCAATCGCAATGGACCCAGGTCTACGTTTTGCGATCCGTGAAGGTGGTCGTACAGTAGGTGCTGGTGTTGTTGCGAAAGTAACTGCATAATAAGTATATATGTTTTAAGTCGAGAATTTCGATTCTCGACTTACTCTGCAGGCTAGTAGTTCAATTGGTAGAGCGTCGGTCTCCAAAACCGAATGTTGGGGGTTCGAGTCCCTCCTAGCCTGCCACTTTTTTCGTAAAAGAGCTTGATGCTGGCTAAACTAGTCATATAATAAATCGCGAATTCTACGACGAGTAAAAAAATGTCGAATGATAAATCGCGTGACGCATTAAGCGACGCGCCTATCCCTCAAAGAAATAATTCTGCTGAAGTTGTCAGTTCTGGCTCACCATTAGATGTTGTGCTATGGATTATTGCATTGATTTTAATCATTGGTGCAACCATGGTAAATCAGCACTTGCCAGCATACTGGGCACCAGCAAATGATATTTGGGTGCGTGTTGGTGTAATTTTGTCTTGTATCGTTGTGGCTTTAGGTTTATTATACGCCACCCATCAAGGCAAAGGCTTTGTTCGTTTGCTAAAAGATGCGCGTATTGAATTGCGTCGTGTCACATGGCCAACCAAGCAAGAGACCGTGACCACCTCATGGCAGGTTCTTGCGGTAGTCGTTGTAGCATCTATTTTATTGTGGTGTTTTGACTATATTTTGGGCTGGTTAATGAAGTTTATTATCGGGTAAGAGAGCTATGAAACGTTGGTACATTATTCATGCCTATTCAGGTTATGAAAAACAGGTGATGCGTTCACTTAATGATCGAATCCAGCGTAGCGCTGTAGCCGATAGCTTTGGTGAAGTCCTCGTTCCTACTGAAGAAGTGGTAGAAATGAAGGATGGTAAGAAACGTAAGTCTGAGCGTAAATTCTTTCCTGGCTATGTGTTAGTTGAAATGGAAATGAATGATGAAACTTGGCACATTGTAAAAGAGTGTCCTAAAGTTTTAGGTTTCATCGGTGGTACAGCAGAAAAACCTGCACCGATTACGCAAAGAGAAGCAGACGCGATTCTTGCTCGTGTACGCAATACTGGTGAAGCACCTCGTCCGAAGACGATGTTTGAACCAGGTGAAGAATTACTCGTAATTGACGGTCCATTCACCGACTTTAAAGGCGTGGTGGAAGAAGTTCTATACGATAAGTCACGTTTAACGTTGACGATTAATGTGTTTAATCGACCAACGCAAGTTGAATTGGAATTTCGCCAAGTCGAAAAAACAATTTAATCTGAATTGGTTTAAAACGCCCGATTTCTTGAATCGGGCATTGTTGTTGTAGTGGATACCACTGCAAGAAAATATTGGGGAGCTGTAAAAGGCGTTCGTACCCAGAGGTAATTGAAATGGCTAAGAAGATTGACGGCTATATCAAGCTGCAAGTTCCAGCTGGTAAAGCAAATCCATCTCCACCGATTGGTCCTGCACTAGGTCAACGTGGTGTTAACATCATGGCATTCTGTAAAGAATTCAATGCTGCTACACAAAAAGTTGAACCAGGTCTTCCAATTCCTGTAGTGATCACTGTGTACAACGATAAGTCGTTCACATTCATCATGAAAACTCCACCTGCATCTATTCTTCTTAAGAAAGCTGCTGGTATCCAAAAGGGTTCATCTGTACCTAACAAAACCAAAGTTGGTAAGTTGACTCGTGCTCAGTTAGAAGAAATCGCGACTACTAAAGAACCAGATTTAACTGGTGCTGATTTAGACGCACGTGTTCGTACCATCGCTGGTTCTGCACGTTCTATGGGCTTGGAAGTGGAGCTATAAGACATGGCAAAGTTAACTAAACGTCAAAAAGCCATTGCTGCTGCTATTGAAGCAAACAAAGTTTACACTTTGGAAGAAGCAGTACAAGTTCTTTCTAGCTTACCAGCTGCTAAATTCAAAGAATCTTTGGATGTTGCGGTAAACCTAGGTGTTGACCCTCGTAAATCTGACCAAGTTGTTCGTGGCGCGACTACACTTCCTGCAGGTACTGGTAAAACTGTACGTGTTGCTGTGTTTGCTCAAGGCGCTGCTGCTGAAGCTGCTAAAGCTGAAGGCGCGGACATCGTTGGTTTTGATGATCTTGCTGAAAGCATTCAACAAGGTAACCTTGACTTCGACGTAGTCATTGCTGCTCCAGATGCAATGCGCGTTGTAGGTAAGTTGGGTACGATTCTTGGTCCACGTGGCTTAATGCCAAACCCGAAAGTGGGTACTGTAACTCCTGACGTTGCTGGTGCAGTTAAAAATGCAAAAGCTGGTCAAGCGCGTTACCGTGTAGACAAAGCGGGTATTATCCACGCTGCGATCGGTCAAGTAGGTTTCACTGCTGAAGCTGTTCGCCAAAACGTTGAAACTTTAGTTGCTGACTTGAAAAAATTAAAGCCAGCGACTTCTAAAGGTGTATACATCAAAAAGATCACTTTGAGCTCAACTATGGGTCCTGGTCTTGTTGTTGATGTAAACAACGTTTCTAACTAAGTTTGACTTAGTCCGGAATTTTAAAGCCCTGAGTAAAAATCAAAGTGCTGCTTTGATTTTTACGCAAGAAACGCGCTGTCGTATTTTGCGAACTTAGGCAAACTTTGAATTGATAAATATATATTTATCAGCGTCAAAGACCTCGGGCGAGAGGGGTTTTACGCCTCTCTCTTAATAACCCAGCCTGAGTAGACGCGGTGGTGTGATTTATTCCTCCTCCGCGTGTAAGTCTGAAAGGACTTACGAATTGGGGTGTACCTTCACGGGTACATAAATCACCGTTAGGAGGTTTTACAATGGCTCTTCTTATCGAAGACAAAAAACAGATTGTTGCTGAAGTTAGCGATGTAGCTGCTAAGGCATTTTCTGTTGTTGTGGCTAACTATCAAGGTTCAAGCGTAGAGCAATTAACACAACTTCGTGTTGAAGCTCGTAAGTTGGGTGTTACTACACGTATCGTGCGTAATACTTTAGCTAAACGCGCTCTTCAAGATACTCAATTCAATATCTTGAACGATGATCTTGTTGGCCCAACCATTCTCGGTTTCTCAACTTCTGAAGACGACATGGGTGCAGCTGCTCGCTTGTTCGAAGAATTTGCAAAATCTAACAAAGCATTTGAACTTAAAGCTGCTGCCTTTGATGGCAAAGTTTATCAAGGTGCTGAAGTTAGCGTTATCGCAAATCTTCCGAACCAAGAAAAAGCGCTTACTATGCTTGCGTCTGTTCTTCAAGCTCCTATTTCGAAATTGGGTCGCCTTATTACAGCGCTCAAAGAGAAAAACGAGTCAGAAGCGGCTTAATCCTACTTTCACACCATTCAATATCCATTTGGAGTTATTCTCATGGCTTTAACTAACGAAGAAATCTTAAACGCAGTTGCTGAAAAAACAGTTCTTGAACTTGTTGAACTTATCTCTGCTTTCGAAGAAAAATTTAACGTATCTGCTGCTGCTGTAGCTGTTGCTGCTGCTCCTGGCGCTGCTGCTGCTGCTGAAGAACAAACTGAATTCAACGTAGAGTTGACTTCTTTCGGTGCTAACAAAGTTGCTGTAATTAAAGCAGTTCGTGAAGCTACTGGCCTTGGTCTTAAAGAAGCTAAAGATATGGTTGAAGGCGCTCCTGCAGTTCTTAAAGAAGGCGTGTCTAAAGAAGAAGGCGAAGAGCTTAAGAAGAAACTTGAAGAAGCTGGTGCTACAGTTACTCTTAAGTAATCTTAAGGGGAGTCGATTTTTTATAATCGGCTCCACAAAATGGCTGATGGCTCTTGGGTCATCAGCCTTTTTGCGTTACAATAATCGGCTCGACTGTAATTTGATTGACGTAAAAATCATCAAATTTAAACAATAAACACA
Organism: Acinetobacter kanungonis; assembly: GCF_009939195.1. Classification (GTDB taxonomy): domain Bacteria; phylum Pseudomonadota; class Gammaproteobacteria; order Pseudomonadales; family Moraxellaceae; genus Acinetobacter; species Acinetobacter kanungonis. Next base: position 90,920 of record NZ_JAACKC010000003.1, read on the forward strand.
AACTTTAAACGCTTACCAATATTTTTCCATTTAAAAAATATTGTTAAGCGTTTTAATACCACTAAAAATTGCAGCATTTGTAAACAGTGGTGGCCATATCGGCCTGCGTAATTCCTTCTAAACCCGTTCTGCAGGCGGGTTTAGTTTACTTTCCGAGGACTCCAGATGGCATACTCATATACCGAAAAGAAACGGATCCGTAAGAATTTTGGTAAATTGCCTAGTGTTATGGATGCTCCGTACTTGCTCGCGATTCAAGTCGACTCGTACAGAACGTTCTTGCAAGATGGCAAATCACCAAAAAGCCGCGAAGATATCGGTCTCCAAGCCGCATTTCGTTCAGTTTTTCCTATAGAAAGTTATTCTGGCAATGCTGCTCTAGAATTTGTTGAGTATAGTCTTGGTAAGCCAGAGTTTGATGTACGCGAATGTATTCTTCGTGGCTCAACTTATGCGGCACCAATGCGCGTAAAAATTCGTTTGATCATTAAAGATCGTGAAACGAAATCAATCAAAGACGTGCGTGAGCAAGAAGTGTACATGGGTGAAATGCCACTCATGACGGATAACGGTACTTTCGTTATTAATGGTACTGAGCGTGTAATCGTATCTCAGTTACACCGTTCACCAGGCGTGTTCTTTGACCATGACAAGGGTAAAACCCACTCTAGCGGTAAAGTGCTTTATTCAGCACGTATTATTCCTTACCGTGGTTCATGGTTAGACTTTGAATTTGATGCGAAAGACTTAGTCTATGTACGTATTGACCGTCGTCGTAAATTATTGGCGACTGTGGTGCTTCGTGCATTAGATTACAGCAACGAACAAATTCTAGACTTGTTCTACGAGAAAGTACCTGTCTATTTAGACATGGGTAGCTACCAAATTGACCTTGTACCAGAACGTCTACGTGGCGAAATGGCGCAATTCGACATTGCTGATAATGACGGCAAAGTGATTGTTGAGCAAGGTAAACGTATCAATGCGCGTCATGTACGTCAAATGGAAGCTGCTGGCTTAACCAAGCTTTCTGTTCCAGATGAATACTTGTACGAGCGTATCACGGCTGAAGACATTACTTTACGTGATGGTGAAGTGATTGCTGCTAACACCTTGTTGAGCCATGAAATCATGGTGAAATTGGCTGAAGGCGGTGTGAAACAGTTCAATATTCTGTTCACTAACGACATCGACCGCGGTTCATTCATCGCAGATACATTACGTGCCGATACGACGACAGGTCGTGAAGAAGCACTTGTAGAAATCTACAAGGTAATGCGTCCAGGTGAGCCACCAACCAAAGAAGCGGCTGAAAACTTATTCAACAACTTATTCTTCTCCTCTGAGCGTTATGACTTATCGCCAGTGGGTCGTATGAAGTTTAACCGTCGTCTTGGTCGTCCATATGAAGTGGGTACTGACCAGAAGTCACGTGAAGTTGAAGGTATTCTTTCAAACGGTGATATCACTGATGTATTAAAAACATTGGTTGAAATCCGTAACGGTAAAGGCGAAGTGGACGATATCGACCACTTGGGTAACCGTCGTGTACGTTCTGTTGGTGAAATGACTGAAAACCAATTCCGTGTTGGTTTAGTTCGTGTTGAACGTGCTGTGAAAGAGCGTTTAAGCCAAGCAGAAACAGACAACTTGTCTCCGCAAGATTTAATCAACGCGAAACCAGTTGCTGCTGCAATCAAAGAATTCTTTGGTTCAAGCCAATTGTCTCAGTTCATGGATCAAAACAACCCATTGTCTGAGATTACGCACAAACGTCGTGTATCTGCGCTTGGTCCTGGTGGTTTGACACGTGAGCGTGCGGGCTTTGAGGTACGTGACGTACATCAAACTCACTACGGTCGTGTATGTCCAATTGAAACGCCTGAAGGTCCAAACATTGGTTTGATCAACTCGCTTTCTGTTTATGCAAAATGTAATAACTTCGGTTTCTTGGAAACTCCATACCGTAAAGTTGTTGATGGTCGCGTAACAGACGAAGTTGAATACTTATCTGCGATTGAAGAAGTAGGTACTGTTATTGCACAGGCCGACTCTGCAGTTGATGCGGATAACCATTTGACTGAAGAATTCGTATCTGTACGTCACCAAGGCGATTTCGTACGTATGCCTCCTGAAAAAGTGACGCATATGGACGTATCTGCTCAGCAGGTTGTATCTGTTGCAGCATCATTGATTCCGTTCCTTGAACACGATGACGCGAACCGTGCATTAATGGGTTCGAACATGCAACGTCAGGCTGTTCCGACATTATTGGCGGACAAGCCACTTGTTGGTACAGGTATGGAAGCAAACGTAGCACGTGACTCGGGTGTGTGTGTCATCGCAAACCGTGGTGGTGCAATTGAATACGTTGATGCTTCTCGTATCGTGATTCGTGTAAACGAAGAAGAAATGGTTGCGGGTGAAGCAGGTGTAGATATCTATAACCTGATTAAATATACACGTTCTAACCAAAATACATGTATCAACCAAAACGTTGTAGTGCGCATGGGCGACAAAGTTGCTCGCGGTGACGTCTTGGCTGATGGTCCATCAACTGATGGCGGTGAACTTGCGCTGGGTCAAAACATGCGCGTCGCGTTCATGACGTGGAATGGTTATAACTACGAAGACTCGATCTTATTATCTGAGCGTGTACTTCAAGAAGACCGTTTAACCTCGATTCACATCCAAGAATTGTCATGTGTTGCACGTGATACTAAATTGGGTGCAGAAGAAATTACCGCTGATATCCCGAACGTGGGTGAAGCTGCACTTTCTAAACTCGATGAGTCAGGTATCGTTTATATCGGTGCTGAAGTTGCTGCGGGTGACATCCTTGTTGGTAAAGTAACGCCTAAAGGTGAAACGCAATTAACTCCTGAAGAAAAACTGCTTCGCGCAATCTTCGGTGAAAAAGCAGCGGACGTAAAAGACTCTTCTTTACGTGTTCCATCGGGCACGAAAGGGACAGTCATCGACGTTCAAGTCTTCACACGTGATGGCTTAGAGAAAGATGAACGTGCGCTTGCAATTGAGAAAGCTCAATTAGATGCATACCGTAAAGACTTGAAAGAAGAATACAAAATCTTCGAAGAAGCGGCACGTGAACGTATTGTTCGCTTGTTGACTGGCCAAGAATCGAATGGCGGTGGCGGTACCAAGCGTGGCGACAAACTTTCTGAAGATATGTTGTCTGGCTTAGAGTTGGTTGACTTACTTGAAATCCAGCCAAGCGATGAAGCAATTGCTGAACGTTTGACGCAAATTCAAGTGTTCTTGAAAGAGAAGAGCTTCGAAATTGACGAGAAGTTTGCTGAGAAAAAACGCAAACTTTCTACAGGTGACGAACTTACAACTGGCGTATTGAAAGTTGTGAAGGTTTACCTTGCAGTTAAACGTCGTATCCAGCCTGGTGATAAGATGGCGGGTCGTCACGGTAACAAGGGTGTTGTATCCAACATCTTGCCTGTTGAAGACATGCCACATGATGCCAATGGTGTACCAGTTGATATCGTATTGAACCCGTTGGGCGTACCGTCACGTATGAACGTGGGTCAGATTCTTGAAACTCACTTGGGTATGGCAGCGAAAGGTTTGGGTGAGCAAATTGATAAGATGCTCAAACAACAACGTGAAATTGCTGAATTACGTATCTTCCTTGACAAGATCTACAACAAAGTTGGCGGTCAGCAAGAAGATCTAGACAGCTTAACTGACGATGAAATCTTGGTATTGGCGGGTAACTTACGCGCTGGTGTACCTTTAGCAACACCTGTATTTGATGGTGCTGAAGAAGAGCAAATCAAAGAGTTACTTGAGTTGGCTGAAATTCCACGTTCGGGTCAAACGGTATTGTTTGATGGACGTACAGGTGAGCGTTTCGACCGTCCTGTAACTGTTGGTTATATGTACATGCTGAAGTTGAACCACTTGGTTGACGACAAGATGCATGCGCGTTCAACTGGTTCTTACTCATTAGTAACGCAACAGCCATTGGGTGGTAAAGCTCAGTTCGGTGGTCAGCGTTTCGGTGAGATGGAGGTCTGGGCACTTGAAGCTTATGGCGCAGCTTATACACTTCAAGAAATGCTTACAGTGAAGTCGGATGATGTTGAAGGTCGTACCCGTATCTATAAGAACATTGTAGATGGTAACCACTACATGGACCCAGGTATGCCTGAATCGTTCAACGTATTGACCAAAGAGATCCGTTCTTTAGGTATCAACATTGAACTGAAAAATGGTGACTAATTCTCTCCATTAAATCTCTCACTCTCTTTGAGAAAAAGGGGAGTGGGAGATTAATCAGTTAAGAAACAATATTTGTGACCCAGTTGTGAAGTGAAAATCTCCACAACACACGGAGAAAAAAATTGAAAGACTTGCTCGATATCATGCGCAAAAAGACGGACTCAGACGGTCATGCTCCAGTTGAGTTTGATCGCATCCGTATTGGTCTTGCGTCACCAGAAATGATTAAGTCATGGTCTCACGGTGAAGTGAAAAAGCCTGAGACAATTAACTATCGTACGTTCAAGCCAGAACGTGATGGTTTATTCTGTGCCAAAATCTTTGGTCCAGTAAAAGATTACGAATGCTTGTGTGGTAAATACAAGCGTATGAAATACAAAGGCGTCATTTGTGAAAAATGTGGCGTTGAAGTAACAACTGCGAAAGTTCGTCGTGAGCGTATGGGTCACATCGAATTGGCTTCTCCAGTTGCACACATCTGGTTCTTGAAATCATTACCAAGCCGTATCGGTTTGTTACTGGATATGACACTACGTGATATCGAACGCGTATTGTATTTCGAATCTTATGTTGTTACTGACCCAGGTATGACTCCATTTGAGAAATACCAACTTCTTAACGATGAAGAATACTTCAATGCGTTAGAAGAACACGGTGATGAATTCACTGCGAAAATGGGTGCGGAAGCAGTTCAAGACTTGTTAAAAGACATCGATCTTGAAGCTGAAATTTCTCGTCTTCGTGAAGAAATTCCACAAACAACTTCTGAAACGAAGTTGAAAAAAGCGTCTAAACGCTTGAAATTGATGGAAGCATTCAAAGAGTCGAACAACAAGCCAGAATGGATGGTGATGAACGTACTTCCAGTACTTCCACCAGATCTTCGTCCGTTGGTTCCTCTTGAAGGTGGTCGTTTCGCGACTTCTGACTTGAACGATCTTTACCGTCGTGTGATCAACCGTAACAACCGTTTGAAGCGTCTTCTAGACCTTGCTGCACCAGACATCATCGTACGTAACGAAAAACGTATGTTACAAGAGTCTGTTGATGCGTTGCTTGATAACGGTCGTCGTGGTCGTGCAATTACGGGTTCGAACAAACGTCCATTGAAATCTTTGGCAGACATGATCAAAGGTAAGCAAGGTCGTTTCCGTCAAAACTTACTTGGTAAGCGTGTTGACTACTCGGGTCGTTCGGTAATTACTGTAGGTCCTAACTTACGTTTACACCAATGTGGTCTTCCGAAGAAAATGGCACTTGAATTATTCAAGCCGTTTATTTTCGCGAAATTACAAGCATCTGGTCAGGCAACAACCATTAAAGCTGCGAAGAAAATGGTTGAGCGTGAGACTCCAGAAGTTTGGGACGTTCTTGCATCTGTGATTCGTCAACATCCAGTGATGTTGAACCGTGCGCCAACACTTCACCGTTTGGGTCTTCAAGCATTTGAACCGATCCTGATTGAAGGTAAAGCAATCCGTTTACACCCGCTCGTCTGTGCTGCGTTTAACGCCGACTTCGACGGTGACCAAATGGCGGTACACGTACCATTAACACTTGAAGCTCAATTAGAAGCTCGTGCGTTAATGATGTCGACCAACAATATCTTGTCACCTGCAAACGGTGAGCCAATCATCGTTCCTTCTCAGGACGTGGTCTTGGGCTTGTATTACATCACACGTGATGCAATCAATGCCAAAGGTGAAGGCATGGTGTTTGCGGATACGCATGAAGTAAACCGCGCATTGGCAACAGGTCAGGTTGCGTTACACGCTCGCGTTAAAGCACGTGTACACCAAACTGTGATTGATGAAAATGGTAACCGTGAACAGCAAACTATCGTTGTAGATACTACACCGGGTCGTTGCTTACTTTGGGAAGTTGTTCCTGAAGGTATGGATTTCCAACAAATTAACGTTGAGATGACCAAGAAAAACATCTCGAAGTTAATCAACTCTTGCTACCGTAAATTGGGCTTGAAAGATACTGTTATCTTTGCTGACCAATTGATGTACCTTGGTTTCCGTCAAGCGACACGTTCAGGCGTATCGGTTGGTATGGAAGACATGGTTATTCCACCAGCGAAATATTCAATTATTGAAAAAGCTGAAACTGAAGTTCGTGAAATTGAACAACAGTTTGAACAAGGCTTCGTAACTGCGGGTGAGCGTTACAACAAAGTTGTCGATATTTGGGCACGTACCAACGACCAAGTTGCGAAAGCGATGATGGACAACTTGTCTTATACCACTGTGAAAAACAAACAGGGTGAAGATGAGAAGCAAAAATCATTCAACAGTATCTACATGATGTCTGACTCGGGTGCCCGTGGTAGTGCGGCGCAGATTCGTCAGCTTGCAGGTATGCGTGGTTTGATGGCAAAACCGGATGGCTCGATCATTGAAACGCCAATTAAGGCGAACTTCCGTGAAGGCTTGACGGTACTTCAGTACTTTATTTCAACGCACGGTGCACGTAAAGGTTTGGCCGATACTGCATTGAAAACAGCGAACTCTGGTTACTTAACACGTCGTCTTGTAGACGTGGCACAAGACTTGGTAATTACTGAGCCTGACTGTGGCACTTTAGGTGGCCTAGTGATGACTCCGTTCATTCAGGGCGGTGACGTGATCGAGAACTTAGGTACTCGAGTATTGGGTCGTGTAGTTGCAGAAGACGTGAAGAAAGCGGGTTCTGACGAAGTTATTCTTCCACGTAACACTTTAATTGATGAAAAACTTGCAAACTTCCTTGAAGAAGCGGGTGTCGATGAAGTTAAAGTGCGTTCAGTTGTAAACTGTGAATCTACATTTGGCGTGTGTGCGAAATGTTATGGCCGTGACCTTGCACGTGGTCACTTGGTAAATCCAGGTGAATCTGTGGGTGTAATGGCTGCGCAATCGATTGGTGAGCCTGGTACACAGTTAACGATGCGTACCTTCCACGTGGGTGGTGCTGCGAGCCGAACTTCTGCTGCGAACAGTGTACAAGTACGTAACAAAGGTACCGTACGATTCCATAACGTGAAAACGGTACAGCATGCCAAAGGTCACTTGGTGTCTGTTTCACGTTCAGGTGAAATCGGTATTGCAGATGACTTAGGTCGTGAGCGTGAGCGTTATAAACTGCCATACGGTGCGTCAATCTTGTTGAAAGATGGTGAAGCTGTTGAAGCGGGCGGTATCGTAGCGACTTGGGATCCGCATACACATCCACTTGTTACAGAAGTTGCAGGTAAAATCCGTTTCAGCCAAATCGCTGATGGTGTTACAGCAACCTCTAAGACGGATGATGCAACAGGTATGACGACTGTTGAAATCTTGCCTGTAACAGCACGTCCTGCTTCTGGTAAAGATTTACGTCCTGCGGTGGTATTGGATACTGCTGATGGCGGCGAACAGTTCTACTTCTTGCCACAAAACACTATTCTTTCTGTCCGTGATGGCGAAACAATTGGTGTGGGTGACGTTATTGGTCGTGTACCACAAGAATCTTCACGTACTCGTGATATTACCGGTGGTCTTCCACGCGTTGCGGACTTGTTCGAAGCACGTAAGCCGAAAGAGCATGCAATCTTGGCAGAAGTGTCAGGTATCGTGAGCTTCGGTAAAGAGACCAAAGGTAAGAACCGTCTGGTAATTACACCTGATGATGGTTCTGAAATTTACGAAGAATTGATTCCAAAATGGCGTCAAATCAACGTGTTTGAAGGTGAACATGTGAACCGTGGTGAAACCATTTCTGATGGCCCACAAAACCCACATGATATTTTACGCTTGAAAGGTGAAGTTGCATTAACCAACTACATCGTGAACGAAGTTCAAGACGTTTACCGTCTCCAAGGTGTAAAAATCAACGACAAACACATTGAAGTGATTGTGCGTCAGATGTTACGTAAAGTAGACATCACGGATGGTGGTGATACCAGCTTCATCAAAGGCGAACAAGTGGATTACATCCGCGTTGTAGGTGAAAACCAAGCCGTACTTGCTCAGAACAAGTTCCCAGCGAAGTTTGAACGTCAATTGATGGGTATTACCAAAGCATCGCTTTCTACTGACTCGTTCATCTCTGCTGCATCGTTCCAGGAAACCACACGTGTGTTAACTGAAGCGGCTGTAACAGGTAAAGAAGATGATTTACGTGGCTTGAAAGAGAACGTGGTTGTAGGTCGCTTGATTCCTGCAGGTACAGGTTTGGCTTACCACTTAGAACGTCGTCGTCAAGAAGCAGAGGCTGCAGAGCTTGAGCTTCACAATGACTTCTCTGATGTAGACCAAGCGCTTAGCCAAGCATTTAATGATGAGTTTAATGGTCTTTAAATAGTCCTTAAACGCTGATGAAAAGCCACCTTCGGGTGGCTTTTTTACATTCTGAAGCAGAACGACTAAAAAAAATCACAAAATAATACGCATAAAGTTCTATGCTTAAACGTAAATCTATAATTAATCATAAGGTATTAACAATATGAAATTTAATAATAAATTGATTTTAAGTGTGTTTGGAATGATGGCGGCAGGTTCAGTATTCGCTGCACCAATGCCCAATACCATCGTGATCGAAGATAAAGCAGTTGTGCCTATTGTGAAAACTCAAGTCATTCGTAGTATGTCAGGCAAAGAACCAGTCAGAACCGTGAACGCGACCATTTTTGAAGTGACCAATAAAGGTAAAGATGTGGTGGCACGTGATGTGGTAATTGTGGATGACAAAGCTGAATTTTCAGATGAAAAAATGAAGGTACCCATGGTACAAAAAGGCAGTGTAATTGTACCGACTTCAAAAATTGAAGTGGATTCCAAAGTAATGCGAGATGGTGAAGTGGTGGCTGAAGGGAAACAGGTCGATGCTTCAGGTGTTCAGTTTAAAAAAGGGGAAGAACCTGTCCATAAAAATCTGAAAATTGATCAGGTCAAAAATCCCGAACACAGCAAAAGTGCCACCCATGCCGTGATTCAGAGTGATGGTAAGACCACCAAAGATGTGATGGTGATCAAAGATGAGTAGGGATTAGAGCTATAGCATGCTTAGTTTTTACAAAATCCTCATAATTTTATGGGGATTTTTTGATAAAGCTCCATCTTCACTCCTTAATGCTCCTGTAGGGTGTGTACTAAGACAATGGGGAATGGAGATACGCTCATGAAAAAATTAATGAATTTAGCCTTGATTGCTACGGTTTCTGCATTTGCATTCACTGGGTGTAGCAATATGTCTGCATCGGAGCAGCGTGTGGGTGCAGCAGCCTTGGGTGGCGCTTTAGGTGGTGGTGTCGGTAGTAATATCGGTGGCAGTGCCGGTGCTGCGCTTGGTGCAGGTGCAGGTGCGGCTGTAGGAAGCAAATCGCAAAATGGTTCAACCAAAAATGCAACCTATAGTGGTGTAGGTGCAGGCGTGGGTGCCATTATTGGTAAATCAGTGTTTGGTGGTAGCACGGGCGCCGCAATTGGTGGTGCAATTGGTGCAGGTGCTGGCGCAGCACTGGAAAACAATAACCGCTAAGCACGGCTGATATGATTTAAAAAAGGCACTGAATACAGTGCCTTTTTTCATTTTGGATCTGACTTTGATTTTTTGCGGCGAATGTAGACTGTTTTTTCCACTTCAGCAATTCTGACACCAGCTTCATCATAAATATTGAGCTGGTAGATACGATTCACAGGAGCATAGTCTTCAGCCAGTGTTTTGATCTGTTGAAGTTCAGCGGCATCAATACGGATATCGGCGTATACGGTTCCACGTCCTGGCGCTAAGAACTGAATCTTGGCTGCTTTGTCCCAGACGATGTATTTTGAGCCAAGGTGATGCATCAGCAACAACATGTAGAATGGGTCAATCATTGAATAGAGGCTTCCCCCGAAATGCACACCGACAATATTCTGGTTCTTGCTTGTCAGTGGCATTTTGACCCGAATATGGTAGTTCGGAAAATCAATCTTTTCGACCTGAATCCCTGCGCCACGGTAAGGGGCATAGCGATTCAATATGAATTTGGTGATGGTGGGGAAGTTTTGTAATCTTTTGAGAATACTCATAGGACAGAATAGGTATTTTTAGCGCTTGTTCTCATCTTAACCTGACACCGAAAAAATGCAAATCAGCAGTCAGCAGCTCGTCTGATTGTAGAAAAAATACGATAAAACAAAAAAGGAAATCCATCATGCAAGTACAAACTCAATGGGTCACCACCACAGATCAGCAGCGTCTTTATGTGAAAGCATGGGGAGAGATCACGAATCCTGCCTTGGTCTTGGTTCATGGTTATCCTGATAATCAGGAAGTTTGGGAACCTGTCATTCAGTTCTTGGCACAGCAATTTTATATCATCACTTATGATGTTAGAGGGGCAGGACAGTCTTCTGTACCAAAATCCATTCACGCTTACGCTTTGTCACAACTCTCGGCAGATTTGCAGGCCGTGGCTGACAGTGTATTACCGCAACGTGATTTTCATCTGGCAGCGCATGACTGGGGTTCAATTCAGTCATGGGAGTCGGTGACGGATCAGCAGTTTGGTCAACGGATTTTATCCTACAGCACCATTTCTGGACCGTGTTTAGACCATGCAGCGTATTGGATGCGGGAACAATTTCAGCAACAGCCGCAACAGTTTTTCAAACAGTTGGGCAAATCATGGTACATCATGGCATTTCATCTCCCTTTTCTGGCACCGACCTTTTGGCGCTTTTTTAAACCGCAACATTGGGGGCGGATGCTACAACAGTTGGAACAAGTGCAAGACCTGCCTTTAAATACCCATATTGCCAAAGATGGTCAGCATGGTGTGGGACTCTATAGGGCAAACTTTCTGCCTCGACTGACTCAGCCACGACAACGTTTTGCGCAATGTGCAGTCCAAGCCATTGTGTTAAAGAAGGATAATTTTGTCAGTCCTGCATTGATTGATGAAATGCCAAAATGGAGTCCAGACTTTCATCGGGTTGATTTGGAGGCCAATCACTGGGCGATTTTGAGTCAGCCTGAGCAAGTGGCATTTCATATTCAGAATTTTATCGAACGTAATCAACTCGCGAATTAAATCTGTATTAAGTTTGCCAACCCTGTTCCCAGAGCGGTATGAGAAAGAGAAGTAATTTTCAGTTTTAACTCTGTTAGAATGCTTCTTTTTTTCTCATACTTGTTTGTTATGTTCGCGATTATTGCTGCTATTACAGTCATGTTCGGACTGTCTTTAGCTCGTGTTCCTGTTGTATTTGCATTGATTACTGGTGCAGTGACAGGAGGTTTGCTGGCAGGTCTAGGCTTGCAAGGGACGCTGGAAGCGTTTAACAATGGGCTTGGTGGCGGGGCAAAAATTGCTTTAGCCTATGGCATATTGGGCGCATTTGCTTTGGCTTTGGCACGTTCGGGTTTACCCGATTTATTGGCTTATAAACTCATTAAAACGGTGAAAAATGAAGCGGATCACAAAGCACAAACCAAAGTGAAATATGTGATCTTTTTTACCGTGGCATTGGCAGCAGTATTTTCTCAGAACTTGATTCCTGTGCATATCGCGTTTATTCCTGTGTTGATTCCACCGCTATTAAGTGTATTTAACCACTTAAAATTAGACCGTCGTGCAGTTGCTTGTTTACTGACATTTGGTCTGGTGGCCACCTATATGTGCTTACCTGTCGGTTTTGGTGCCATTTTCTTAAATGACATTTTGGCGCATAACATCAATACTTTTGGTAAGCCTTATGGTTTTTCCATCAGCAATGAGCAAATTCCGCATGCGATGATTATTCCGGTATCAGGTATGTTCTTGGGTTTATTAACGGCTGTATTTATTAGCTACCGTAAACCGCGTGTCTATGAAGATTTAGAAGTCGGAAATACCATTCACCGTATTTCATCCGATGTAAATCAAAGCCATGATGGCAAGCCGCAAATCGCACAATTTACCTTGTGGATGGCTGCATTTGCGGTGATCGCGACATTGGCTGTGCAACTGTATTCAGATTCCATGATTCTTGCAGGTCTGGTTGGCGTTGCCATTTTAAGTTGTGCAGGCATTTTCAAGTGGAAAGAAGCCGACGATGTGATTATTAGCGGTATGCGCATGATGGCCTTAATTGGCTTTATTATGATTGCTGCACAGGGTTTTGCAGCGGTGATAGAAGCGACTAATCAGGTTCCTGCTTTGGTGGAAGCTTCGGTAGAGTGGATTGGTAACAGCAAGGCACTGGCGGCTTTCCTCATGCTGATGATTGGTTTACTCATTACCTTAGGGATTGGCTCTTCATTTTCGACTGTGCCAATTTTAGCGATTATTTATGTGCCGTTATGTTTGCAGTTCGGTTTTAGTCCAGCCGCGACCATTGCCATTATCGGTACAGCCGCGGCACTGGGTGATGCTGGTTCACCAGCTTCAGACTCAACCTTAGGTCCAACTTCAGGTTTAAATATGGATGGTCAACACGATCACATGCGGGATAGTGTAGTGCCAACCTTCTTGCATTTTAATCTGCCGTTGTTGGTATTTGGCTGGATTGCAGCAATGGTACTTTAATTTAATTCTGAGTATTTTAATCTATTTTATTTTGATAAATTAATAGATATATTTGGAATATGTTAATAATAAAAACTTGAGTGGTATGCTCTGAATATAATAATAAATATCTGATTAATATGGTTGGTTTTAAATACCAACCATATTGGTCAGATTAAAATAAATAATATTATTAATCAGTGGCTTGAAAATAAATTGTATTTATATTATTTAATAAGTGTTGCATATTAATAACAGTCTTGTTTAATATTAATTAAGCGTTAAATTTTTTATTATAGAGGTTGGTTTAATATGTTAAAACAAGTTGCTCTTATTGCTTTAATGGGGATTTCTGCATCTGCAATGGCAGGTGGCTGGCAGGCAAAAGTAGGGGCATCGTTACTTTCTCCAACTGGAGATACAACTTTAGCACCAGGTGCAGTGGTTGAAGCAGATCACGAATTTGGTTTTACGCCTTCTATTGAATATTTCTTTGGTAACTCTCCTATTTCTGCTGAATTGTTATTAGCGACCCCATTTAATCATGACGTACTGTTAAATGGCGATAAAGTGGCTAAGGTAAAACATTTACCACCAACAATTACGGCTAAATATAACTTTAAAAATTCAACCCGTTTCACTCCATATATTGGTGTTGGTGGTACCGCATTTATTGCATGGGATGAAGATGGTTTAGCGAAAGATGTTAAAGAAGACTTTGGTTTTGCAGGTCAGGTTGGTTTTAATTATCAACCCGCTGATGCGAAAAACTGGGGTGTATATTTAGATGTTCGATATGCAGATTTAAGTCCAGAAGTCACTTTAATTGATGGCACTAAATTTGATTTAAATATCGATCCAGTGGTTTATACCATCGGTTATAGCTATAAATTCTAAGTAATAAAAACAAGAATAATAATAACACCGCTAAAACCTCATCATTTGATGGGGTTTTTTTCTATTGTTCATTTGCTATTTTAGCTGCAACAATCCTTCACTGTGCAGACGCAAAAGATTACATTTTATCTTACTGATTTTGTTTAAATTAGATAAAAAATAGAGTGTTTAGACATGCGAATTTTAAAAATAACGTTATTTACACTGACTTCATTCATTGCAATGGGAAGTTCTGCTGCCAGTTTTGATTGTGCACGTGCGGAAACCCTCACCGAACATAAAATCTGTAACCAACTCAGCTTGAATGATGCGGATGTTAAAATGGCGGCCACCTATAACATTTTAAAACGATTAGTCCCGATGGGTACACGTTCGGTGATTCAAGATGAACAAGTCAAATGGCTGCGCTTACGTGACCAATGTCGAGATAATTCACGTTGTTTGACAGATGTTTATGCCATGCGTCAACAGCGGCTGGATCTTTATTTGCAGCAGATTTATCAACGCGGACCGTATTAAAAAAGCATGATTGCTGAAAAAAAAGATCAATTGCTATTGAAAAATCACTGCGTCACTCCAATTCATAAAGCATCTGATAAAAACACTGTGTGAATGAATTCGAGGAAGGTTGTATGAGCGAGCACAATACACAAAAACATAGCTTTCAGGCTGAAGTGGCACAATTACTCCATTTGGTGACCCATTCACTGTATTCAAACCCAGAAATCTTTTTGCGTGAGTTAATTTCGAATGCTTCGGATGCCTGCGATAAGCTGCGCTTTGAAGGCATTAACCATCCTGAATTTTATGAAAATGACCCAAATTTACATGTGCGTGTCATTTTGGATAAAGAACAAAAAACGCTGACCATTTCGGATAACGGCATTGGTCTGACGGAGCAAGAAGCGATTGATAACCTTGGTACTATTGCCAAGTCGGGCACCAAAGACTTTATGTCGAAGCTCACAGGTGATCAAAAAGCCGATGCACAATTGATTGGTCAGTTTGGTGTAGGGTTCTATTCGGGCTTTATTGTCGCGGATAAGATCACCGTTGAATCACGTCATGCAGGTGCGCCTGAGCAAGAGGCGGTGCGCTGGATCAGTGGCGGTACTGGTGATTTTGAAGTCGAGCAAATTAACAAGGCAACGCGTGGTACAGACATTATTCTGCACTTACGTGAAGATGCCTTGGACTATTTAGAAAGCTATAAAGTTAAGCAAATTATCAATAAATATTCCGACCATATCAGCTTGCCAATTGAAATGCAGAAAGAGGTTTGGCAGGAAGAAGAAGTTGCCGAAGGTGAAACACCGAAAGGCGGTCAGATGGTCAAAACCGATGAGTGGGAAGCGATTAACTCGGCGAGTGCCTTATGGACCCGCAGTAAAAATGAAGTCACTGAAGAGCAGTATATCGAATTCTATAAAAACTTAAGCCATGATTTTGATGCACCATTGGCATGGGCACATAACCGTGTTGAAGGCAGTACCGAATATACGCAACTATTGTATATTCCAAGTAAAGCACCGCATGACATTTTCACGCGTGAAGCCAAAGCAGGCATCAAGCTGTATGTGAAGCGTGTGTTTATTATGGATGATGCGGATAATTTAATTCCGAACTATCTGCGCTTTGTACAAGGTGTGGTGGATAGTGCAGACTTACCGCTGAATGTCAGCCGTGAATTGTTGCAAGAGAGCCGTGATGTCAAAACCATCCGCGAAGGCAACGCCCGCCGTATCTTGACGGTATTGGATGGTTTGGCAAAGTCGGAAGATGTACAAGATCAAGAGAAATTCAAAACCTTCTATACTGAATTTGGTTCAGTGTTGAAAGAAGGTTTGGGTGAAGACTTTGGTAACCGTGAGCGCATCTTAAAGTTATTGCGTTTTGCGACTTCAACCAATGATGAGATCAGTACTTCTTTGGCAGACTACAAAGCGCGCATGAAAGAAGGGCAAAAAGCCATTTACTATGTGACTGCGGAGAGCCTGAATGCAGCGAAGAACTCACCACAATTAGAGCTGTTCAAGAAGAAAGGCATTGAAGTCTTGTTAATGGCTGACCGTGTGGATGAATGGGCAATGAATTTTGTTCAGGACTTCGATGGTACACCAATGCAAAATGTGTCTAAAGGTGCGGTCGATTTAGGCGACTTGCAAGATGCGGAAGAGAAGAAAGCACTCGAAGCAGCCGCAGAGCAATTTAAACCTGTGGTAGATAAATTATCTGATGCCTTAAAAGCCAAAACCAAAGAAGTTCGTGTAACCACGCGTTTGGTGGACTCACCAGCCTGCTTGGTGACCAGTGAAGGTGAGCTTTCTCCACAGTTGATTCGTATGCTGAAACAAGCAGGTCAGGCTGTTCCTGAAAGCAAACCAATTCTGGAAATTAACCCTGAGCATCCATTGGTGAAAAAGCTGGATGGCAGCACTCATTTTGAAGATCTTGCCAATGTGATCTTTGATCAGGCGGTGATTGCAGAGGGTGGTTTACCTGAAAATCCTGCTGAGTATCTGAAGCGCATTAATCAGTTGTTGCTGAAATAAGCTAAGCTTTAATATAAAAAAGGCAACTTAATCTAGGTTGCCTTTTTTATTGAGCGCTGATGTGGATAAAAGCGAACTTATCCACAACGCTGTTTCCACAAGAGGGTTTAAAACAATGCTTCTAAACGGAGCATGGTACTGAAATAGTGATCTCGGTCAGCGCGATCATCATTGTAATAATTGAGATCGGTTTGGACATAGAACCATTCACGCCACAATGGTTGACGCCAAGAGACAAACGGTCCCCAACTATTCAGACGTAAATCTGAATTATCGAGATACCCGCCTGTATAGAGCCCGTAGTTAAAGGTATTGCCTTGAAAGAATTGATGTTGGCGGAAAGCGTAGTTGTCCCAAACTAAATCATCTTTTTGTACATCGGCATAGGTTAAGCTGAATTGGTCACTTAAAAAGGCTGCATCGGGACGGGCATGGGTCAATTCCAAGTTGGTTCGTAAATAATTTTCACTGTCGATACCATAACGGTAAATCTGTTCAGCATGAAAGAAAAAGTCATTTTCAAGGGTCCAATCTTTTTTGGCTTTTAAGCGTAGATAGATGTCATCGCCCGAACGCAGACCGATATCAAAGTCAGTTTCAAAAGGTAAGCGTCTGGAAATGTCTGACCAGCGTAAGGCGAAGGAACTGTTGGCATCACGGTTTTGCCGACGGTCATAGGCTTTGTCATTATCTGGACTTGGCGGATTTTCATTGGTAATGGCAACACTATTTGACAGTTCATTATCCAAAGAGTCATCCCCGAAAACCAGACTGAGTCTCTTTTCTAGATTGGGTAAACGGATCTTGCCGCGAATACGCGGTTTAACGTCGTATTCATCGTATTTATTCCAGCGGTTATCAATCAATACCCTTAAGGTGGCAGAGGCGGGGTCATCGCTATTTCGATCCCCAAACCAGCCATCGATGTCCTGCGAAGTGTCATCCGCCCAATTGCGAATTTGCTTTTGTTTACGGTCAATCCAAGTCTGGTTTTCCGTCACCACAGTCGATGGGACGATTTGTTCATCGGATTGTTCAGGCAGCACGGTTGGTGTTGAATCAATCCAGCGTGGAATGGTATAGAACAAGCTGCCCTCCTGATCGGGGGCTTGCTCGATGGTGTAGGGAGCCGAAGTTGGGGCAGTTTCTTGTATATCGGTCGTATTGGCCCAGCTTGAGGTCTGCCCCATCCCCAAGGCAACCATCAACACAAGTGGCTGGGTAAAAGTTATTCTCATTGTAGGCATTCTCATAATCTTTTATTCTAAATTTACCTCACAAGTTTGGTGAATTTTAGGGATGAAAATCAAGCTTTTGCTACAAAATAAAATAAATTAACTGCCGATGTGCGTTTGAATCGCGGCATGCAATTTTGACGCCGAAATGGGTTGTGGGAGCGTCTGAATAATGCTTTGAATCAATTGCCACGAAATGCCTTGATTGCGATCCAGAAGAATAAATGGATAGGCAATTTCTTCATGCGATAACTGCAGTCGTGCATGACCATGAATGATTCGAATTTTCTGCCGCTCTTTCAGGAGAATTAAAGGCGTTTCATAATTTGCTGGCGCTTCATCAAAGGCAATAAATCGCTGCTTTTGCACGCATTTTGCAGGAATAAACGGATGATAAGTCTCGGTGTTCCAGACCAATTGTGCATGCTCATGATATAACTCGAACAGCTGTTCAGCCATCTTGCATTGCTTCAGTTTCTGTTCATTCGGCAGTAATTTTAAGGCTGAAATTTCATAAGCATAATGCTGACTGACAATGTTACCTAAGCGAATGGCCTGTAGCTGATCTTCAGCACCTAAAATGGCAAGATATTTAACAAAACGGCCTTGAGCATTGATTTGTTCAGCCAAATAGACGGGTTGATTAACATACTGTTCTAATTCGGAGACTGAAATAATCAGTTCCAATAGCGGCATTAACTCAGGCACATTTTCCACGGTTAAACTGCACAGTTTATGTTCTTGTGCCTGTGCAAACTGTAATGCGGCTAAGCGGCATTTCCATTGTCCAAGTTCAATCACTTGGGGAAGCAGATGATCTGAAGCAGTTGATGGGGTCGCTGCCTTGAAATGAGCCGTCATCGTCATGTTTGCGGGAGTAGTCAAGACCGTTCTTTGTTCGTCATCTTTCGGTGTAAGACTGAGATCAAGCATTGAAATGCTAGTCGAATTAGATTCAGGTTTTATTTCTGTACGTGTAGCGAGTGAAGTATTTTGCTGTAGTGTCAGTGGCTCAACATAAAAGGTATTATCCTGATGTAAGTTTGCCATATTTGACATTACCTGTTTGCTGTCATCTGCAGTGGTCTGAGTAGCAGGCATCGAAAATCTTTTCTGGGATTTGAACCCTTTGCTCGGTTCAAAAATTGCTTGATTTAGTTCTACATCAGTTTTAAGTCCATGATACATTTCCTGTTGTTCTAACATCCAAGCATAATTTTGTTCGAGTCCATCCCAGTCACTCATGAGTGCTGTACGGTTTGGGGCAGGAATATACCAAATTTGGAAGCCTAAATTGGCGCGATGCAGAATTGCCCAGCCCATTTCTGGGTGTTGCTCAAGCGCTTGTTCTAAAGCAGTATCTTGCTTAAAGACTCCCCGAAAAGTTTGCACATATAATGAATGTTTAGCAAATTCTTGAGCTGCAAGTTCTGGTTGCATATGAGATTTAAAATTCAGAATTTGCTTTTTAAAAATAGGCTCATCACAACGGACAAAAATTTCCTTGAGACGACATTTAGACTTTGCTATTTCATAAAATGATAAAGAGCGCTGGTCTAAACCATGAATAAGGTTTTGTAATTCCTTGGCTAAATGGGCTTTTTCTAAAACATTCATAGGCGGTCTTTAAAGATGCTGTTGTGCCTGTTCCAAATAACTCGCCAAAACAATATTGGCGGCTATTTCTAATAATTTGTATTCCGTAGAGGTATGTTGCGGATAACGTTCTGCCATCGCAATCAATTCATCTAAATTGATCGTTTGTGGTGCAACTTTTCCTTGAATGAGTGCTTGAATATCTTGCATGTGCATGAAATTTAACTCTTGATTCAATGACCTAGATATTCTGATTATATGGATTTATATGAAAAAAACATGAAATTTTTTGTCATATTTGACGCATTTTTATTTGAATATGACATTTATTTAAAATTTTAGCTGAAAAATATTCGTAACAATTCATTTTGACACCGTGAAGCCGAACTAAACATTTTCAAGATGAACGCTAGCGTGTGTCGTTGAACAACTTGAGTCCTTGTAAAGCTAGAATAAAAAAATAGCCCCAAAGGGGCTATTTTGTTGAGCATATCAAACGCTAAGTTTTATGCCGCGTCTTTTGCAGGAGCAGAAGTATCTTGCGCCGTATGTTCAGATGGCGTTGCTGTTGAAGTTTGGGCTTTGCTCTCTGGTTGCACAGGGAAGTTGGGTACGAATACCACTTGAGCAGAAACTTGAGCTGAGATTGCAAATGCGGCAATAGCCAAAATAGATTTCATGATAGACATAAAAATCACCTTGAGGAGAGATTATCCAAAATGGATAGGGAGAAATAATAACCAAGGTATGCTATCAAAAAACAAACAATTTTGGCGGGTTAAAAGATGACTGATCAGTTAATTTATTGTTATAAATCAATATTATAGAGTTTTTGCTCTAAGATTGCCTTGGGGGCTAAGGCAATCTAGCGAATGAAAAAAATGTTGAAAAATAAATAGTTTAACGGGTTCGGGTTTGATGTTTTTGATACATTTTACTGCTGATAATACCGAGTACAGCACCTGAAAAAGGGCTGAGTTTGGGCACAAAACGTCCTGCAATGGCTCCCATAATTGCACCCGTTAAGGCGGGTGAAATTTTGGATTTTCGGGATTTGCTTTGTGATCGTGCACGGCTTAAATCGGGTGGGGTTTCGGATACAGCTAGTTGTTCTGGATTCTGTTGCATATTCATATCAACCTCATGTCAAAGCGCGGTAACAAGAATGAGGTTTTAGCCTAGCCGAGAGGAATGTAAGCCGTGTTGGCTTCCTGTGTCATCCGCATAGGGCTTCTGCAATAGAAGCGTGATGTTATTTGTGCGAAATGTATGTTCGGTAGGGATTAGGTTGCCACCTTGGTTGAAATCAGGCTTGCAGAGTAACAGGCGAAAAAAATCTCCTGCATTGCAGGAGATTTTGATGATCCAGCATTTAGAGATGGAGGCTTATTGGTTTGATTCAGAGCTCGAGTCGCATTGACCGTCAACATCACATTGACCTGCATCAGCTGCCTGTGCAGTTTCAACCGCTTTGTCGAGGACTTGTAGGAACACTTCACGTGGCTGTGCACCCGCCAAAGCAATGCGTTGATCAAACACAAAGAATGGTACGCCTGTTACCTTGAGTTGATCACGCGCAACTTCCTGATCGAACTTCACGAAATCGGCGTATTCATCTGAGTTGAGGACATCTTCAACTTCCACAGGGTTGAGTCCGATACGTGCAGCCACATCTTCTACAGTTTCACGTTCACCAATTGGCAGACCTTGAGTCATATAGCTGTAGAAGAAGGCTTCTTTGGCATCTGAGCCTAAGCCTTTGCTTTGTGCCAAATGGATAATACGGTGGGCATTGAAGGTATTGCCTGAATTGGCATTTTCCCAGTTAAATTCAATGCCTTCTTCTTTCGCCATAGCCGCGATATTGCGTTGCATTTCTTCCACTTCTGCCAGTGTGCGACCATATTTCTGCGCCAGACGTTCTGAATTGGAAATTTCTTGGCGTGCAGGGGCTTCTGGATCGAGTTCAAAACTGTGCCAATGCACTTCAAGTTCTACACCCGCCTGTTCAGCTGCTGCTTCTAAACGTTTTTTACCGATATAGCAAAAAGGGCAGACTACATCAGACCAGATATCAACGCGCATGGAATTTCTCAAAAAGTAAAAATAGCAATGCTAAAAATTATGGGGGTGAATTGCAGAATTTAAAGCAGCAAGCATGAAAAAGTCAGCGGAATGCGGGGTAATGGGCTGATGGATAACAGGTTCATCTTGACCGTTTATCTGACAAGCATGCTGCATAAAGCTTGAAAAATATACAATAAAGGAGACGTCATCATTTCAAATGACCGAACTCTTCATTGCTTTGTTGGGATGCTGTTATGGCGATTGTGAAGTTTCTTCCTGTGCTAACTCTAATGTTGTGCTGTAGTGCCCAACTGGCATCTGCCAATGGTGAAATTGTGCCCTTACCGACCTTTAAAAGCATGGCGGAGTCCGAACTTCGCGCCGAAGCGGGCGTGATTCCTTATCAGCAGGATGAAAATATTCGTAAAGCTTTACAGCATCGGATTATTCAGTTGCAGGGAGATACGCAGGCCTTTGTGGTGGATCCGACCGTCACGCAAAATTTGGAGGTTTTAGCACCCGCTCCTGAGCCTGCACTGGATACGCTGCCACCTCTGCTACGTGAGCATGTGTTGAATATTGCTTCGGGTTTGCAGTCCTCCGATCCAACCGAAGGCCTGTACATTATGTTGCAGCCTTTTGGCATTGATCGGGGTGCATCCAATGTACAACTGATTCGTGAACAGATTTCGATAGGGCAAATAGATTTTAACCCTCAACCGGTTTTGCCGCAGAACATGAGTTTGCCTCAAGCCCCGCCTTTTAAATAGTGTGCAGACCGTGCTTGCTACAGATTTTTCACCTACGCAACGGTGTGTGCGATAGCGTTAACATGTTGCAATATTCAGCAACAGGCAATCTTTGCTATGATGGAAAAAAGGGGAGTCGGAGCGAATCATGCCACGTATCTTTCTGATTTTAGGTTTAGCCACTGCTGCCGTGTTTGGTGGGTTATTTTATCAATATCATGTGCAACAACAAGAAAGCGCACAATTGGAGCAATATCAAAAGGTTTTATATGAAAAAACCGACCTGATTTATGCGCAAGCCAAAGACTGGAACACACCCATTGAAGTAGATGTCAGCGACCCGCGTTTACACGGGGATTATGAGGTCATGGCAAATTTTGTCCTGAGCCAAATGATTCAAAGTGCCGAAGCACGTAATGCCTATTTGCGTGAATTAAAAGCCATTCATTGGGATGATTTTTTAAATATTCAGCGTTTAAGTAAAGATAAAAAGCAAGACTACCAAGAAACCGACTTAATGTTGCAGCAAGCACATGCCTTGGCGACGGAATATCAAGTCAAAATTGAGCAAGCCCAACAGAATGCCTTGGAACAGGCCAAACAATTACCGATACAATCGCGCTATCGTCAGCAACTGGCTGAAAATTTGCGTGAAAGCGCAAAGCAAAATGAAGCACTGGCTTTATTTGAAATTGAAAAACAGGTGCTGGAAAAAGCCGATCAGATTTTTCTGGTCTTGAAAAATAACCGCTGGGAAAATAAAAACAATACCTTCATGTTTTATGATGATAAGGCATTAAAACAATTTAATACGTTGTATCAAGAGGTTGTGAAACTGAATAGCCAGATGCAACAGATCCAGCAACAAAATCGAACAGCCCTGCAAGAAAAGCATGATTAAGGGGTGGTTTGCATTGTCATGTAACTTAAAGATAACTGCGTTAAGTTGAAGCTGTTGAACACATTCACGCATCAGATTTAAAGCAGGTACAGCAATGAAAACCATTCAGGTCTTTGATGATATTCAACAGGTGTATGCCGAGTTTTTAGAAAATAAAGCCTATCCCAAACTCGAAAGTTTAAGCAATTGGGGTAAAAACCGTTTCTTCTTTAGCCAGTATTTTCGCTTGATTGAAGACTGGCACCATACCGAACAGATTGTGATTGAGTTTAATCGTCAGTATTTCAGTCTAGATACAGGCAATGCCCCTGATTTTATGGACAAAGAGAAATACATGGCGTGGTTGATGGAAGAGCTGTTGCACTAGGCGAAAGCCTCTAGTTTTTGACTGGATGGTCTGTTTTTTGCTTGTTTGAGTTTCCCTTATGGATGAAATCAAACATTGCATGACAACGCTCACTCACTCAAGAATTTGGATTAAACAACCGCTGGCGATTTTTACAGGCAATCAACTGGATGCCCGCAATGGGCTGGTGATTCAGGATCAGAAAATTGTCGAGGTACTTGGCAAAGATCAACTGCCAAGCCTGCCGTGTGATGAGGTTTTTGATGCCAAAGATTTGGTGATTATTCCAGGCTTGATCAATAGCCATCACCACTTTTACCAAACCCTGACCCGCGCTTGGGCGCCTGTGGTCAATGTGCCTTTATTTCCTTGGCTGGTGAACTTGTATCCTGTCTGGGCAAAACTGAATCCTGAACAACTGCATTTGGCGACCCAAGTGGCGTTAGCTGAATTGTTGCTTTCGGGCTGTACCTTTGCCGCGGATCATCATTATTTATTCCCGCAGCAACTGACCGATGCCATCGATATTCAAGTACACGCGGCACAGCAATTGGGCATGCGGGTGATGCTGACGCGTGGCTCGATGAGCTTGGGTCAGGAACAGGGTGGTTTACCGCCGCAACATACCGTACAAGCCATGGACACCATTCTGCAAGACAGCGAACGTCTGGTGCAGCGCTATCATCAACGCGGTGCGGAGGCGATGGTCAATATTGCGCTGGCGCCGTGTTCACCTTTTTCGGTCACGCCTGAAATTATGCGTGAAAGTGCGCAACTTGCCGAACAGTTGGATGTACGATTACATACCCATTTGGCCGAAACCCTTGATGAAGAAGCCTTCTGTTTAGAGAAATTTGGTATGCGTACCGTGGACTATCTGGAAAGTGTCGGTTGGTTAAATGCACGCACATGGTTGGCGCACGGCATCCATTTCAATGCCGATGAAATTCAACATTTGGGTCTGGCTGGAGTCGGCATCTGCCATTGCCCACATTCGAATATGCGCTTGGCTTCGGGGATTTGCCCGACACTGGATTTAATGCAGGCCGGTGCCACAATTGGTTTGGGGGTTGATGGTTCTGCTTCAGGTGATGCCTCGAACTTAATTCTAGAAGCACGTCAAGCCATGTATTTACAGCGTTTGAAATATGGGGCAGAGCAGATTACCCCAGAACTGGTACTGAGTTGGGGAACGCAAGGCTCGGCACAATTATTGGGACGTGGTCAGGATTTGGGACAGTTGGCACCCAACTTTCAGGCAGATTTAGCGTGCTATAAGCTGGATGATTTGAAGTTTTCAGGCAGTCATGACCCGATTGCCGCCTTACTGTTATGTGGTGCCGACAAAGCGGAACATGTGATGGTGGCAGGGCAGTGGCAAGTCAAAGCAGGACAAATTCAAGGATTGGATTTGGAAGAATTGAAATTCAAGCATCGCGCCGCGGCAAAGGCATTATTGGCGGCTTGATACGCATTGCTAAACAGAAGTCCATGCCTTGCTGCATGGACTTCATCGTATGAGATTAATCAAAGATTTTTTCGGCAGCCTGAAACGGCAGGCTAATCACATCAATGGCAACAGCAAAGGGCAGCAGCACCAGTTTCTCAAAAGGATTTAGGCTGGATTTGGACTGATAGCTTTCTTCCTGATAGCTATAAATACTGACCTGATACGGCTTACTCAGCGGTTTTAAGCTGTTCAGATTATTTGCAGCAGGGTAAACCACACCTGCTAAAGGAATATCGAAACAGAAACGTTGAGCCTGCATACGTTCATCACTGACAGTTGAACATTCTTTTGCGCCATTTTCGATAAAGAATTCGAGGTCTTTTTTACTGATGTCTTCTTTGAGTTTGATATAAGAAAGCGGCAGCGTACCTGTGAAATGACCATCATTTTTTGCTGAATAGAAGTCGAGTGCTTTGGTCATTTGAATATTTTTGGGATCGAGTTTGGTGATGAGCGTGACAAACTGAGCACCGCCTTGGGTCAAGATGTAGCTATTCTTTTGCCCTGCAATGACCAAGCTGTTGGCAGGTAGGGTGGTGAGTGCTTGGGCGGGTTTACCAAACGCAACCACTTGGTCTTCAACCAAAGTGACTTTGTTGGAGCGAGTATAGGTTTTATTGTCTTTGGTGATGAGGGTTTTGGTGGCACAGCCTGTAAAAAGTGTCGCCATTACGCCTACACCAATGAGGGTTTTAACTGGTGATGAAAACATCTGTCACTCCGAATCATTAAAAATTTATAAAGCAGATTTTTTATTGTTGTTAAGCCTATCATTAAAAGATTCAAAGGATTGTAAAAGCTTTTATCTCTTATTTTTTGTATAGCCATTGATTCATAATGGAAATTCCCTCTCCTTTTTAAGGAGAGGGTTAGGGTGAGGATTTTCTTAAACTGTCTCCTCATTCTAACCTTCTCGCAAGGGGAGAAGGAACTTTTCATATGTATTTTAATATCTAGTAAAGTTTGCTTTTAGATAAGTGGAATTTTAAATATTGTAAGTTTAATATATCTATTTTGTTGAATTTTATAATATTTAGAGGGTACTATGGATATAACTGAAAATTTGAAAGGTATAATTAAAGATAGTCCTACAGCCCCATTTTTATTTATCGGTTCTGGTTTTTCTAGAAGGTATTTAGGGTTAGAGGATTGGAAAGGGTTGTTAAGTAAATTTGGGGAAAAATTACCGACTGGATTTATTCGTTATGTAAGTGAAAGTAATGGAGATTTGGCTTTAGCAGCTGAAAAAATGGCTGAACCCTATTCTAACTATTGGTGGTCATTACCAACCTCAGAGGAAATAGCAAATCGTCCTGAATGGCATACACATATATCCTCACCGCTAAGGCATGATATTTGTGAATATTTAAAAACAGTTATGATGGATGACAAGAAATTACAACACGAGCTGAATGTTCTTACATCTAATAAAACTATTATTGATGGCATCATTACAACAAATTGGGACTTACTTTTAGAAAATATTTTTATTAATGAAAAATATAAAGTTTATATAGGTCAAAGTAATTTATTATTCTCAAATCCACAGAAAATAGCAGAAATATATAAGATTCATGGATGTTGTTCAGATCCAAAATCTTTAGTCTTAACTAAAGCAGATTATGATGAATTCCATAAGAAAAATCCATATTTAGCAGCAAAGCTATTATCAATTTTTCTTGAGCATCCAGTTTTATTCATAGGTTACTCACTACATGATGAAAATATAAAATCTATTTTGTGTTCGATTTCTGAAATGATGACGAATGATGAACATAAACAAAAACTTGCAAATAATTTAATATTTTTAAATCGTTCACATGATGGAAAAGATTCAATTTCAAAAACACATTTTGCTTTTGAGGAGGGTAAGAGTATTCCTATTACTCAAATTAAAACAGATGATTACTCAAAGGTGTATAAAGCATTCCAAGCTAGGGAAAGAAAGATTCCAGCGTATCTTTTACGTGTTTTTAGAGAGCAATTTTATGAAATTGTTAAAGGAGATGCTCCTGAAAAAAAATTATACTGTGCTACTAATGTTGATGAAATTATGGATGGAAAAAGCGAAATTGAATTTGTTGCAGGTTTTGGCTTAAGTAGAGGTAAAATAGGTGATATTGGTTTACAAGGTATTGAAGTTGAAAATTTATTAAGAGATATCATTTATGATGATATTCAATTTGAGAAAAAGGAAATATTGACTAAAACACTTCCTAGATTAAAGTCTAAAGGTAAATATATACCTATCCAGAAATTTTTAAAGAATACAGATGTAACTATAGAAGAACTAGAACAACTTGGGTTAACTGAATTAGTTGAGCGGAATAAAAATGATTATCTAAAATTAATTCCTGCAAACTATCAAAATACTTATAAAAATAGAAATTTTACAAGTATTCAAGATGTTATTAATTCAGATTTGTCCGATACTGGGAAATTTGATGTTCTTAGCTGGTGTATATTAAAAATGAAAAGTGATTTAAAGGTAGTTAATGATTTTTTAAGGGTCAAATTTGATGAACATAAAAAAAATTCATCTTTTAAAAGGTTAGTGTGTATTTACGATTTAGTTAAATATAAATAAAAGAAACCCCGCAATAAGCGGGGTTTCTTTTCATCTCAGTCTTTAATTAAACATTAAACACGTTCGATGATTGTCGCGATACCTTGACCAAGACCAATACACATGGTCGCAAGACCAATTTGCGTATCTTTCTGTTCCATCACGTTTAACAACGTCGTGGTAATACGTGCACCAGAACAACCCAATGGGTGACCCAACGCAATCGCACCACCATTCAAGTTAATCATGTCTTGCTTGTCATAAATGCCTAAGCCTTTCATCACTGATAAGCCTTGAGCAGCAAACGCTTCGTTTAACTCGATGGTTTGGATATCCGCCATCGTTAAACCAGCACGCTTAAGCGCTTTTTGCGTTGCAGGAACAGGACCGTAACCCATGATTGCTGCATCACAACCTGCAACCGCCATAGAACGAATGACAGCGCGTGGCTTAAGACCCAAAGCTTGAGCACGTTCAGCAGACATCAACAACATTGCAGATGCACCATCAGAAAGTGCAGAAGAAGTTGCCGCAGTAACCGAACCACCTTTAGGGTCGAATACAGGCTTTAACGATTGGAATGCTTCAAGGTTAGCATCTGCACGAATCACTTCATCAATGTCGCACAGGATTTTGAAACCATTGGCATCATGACCTTCAACACCAATAATTTCGTTTTTGAAACGACCTTCTTGCGTTGCAGCCCAAGCACGACGGTGAGATTCAACACCGAACGCATCTTGCTCTTCACGGGTAATCCCGTTCATGCGACCTAACATTTCAGCAGTTAAGCCCATCATATTCGATGCTTTTGCATAGTGTTTAGATGCTTCTGGGTTCAGGTCGATACCGTGCATCATACCGACGTGACCCATGTGCTCTACACCACCAATGATGAAGATGTCACCTTGGTTGGTTGCAATCTGTGCAGCAGCAGTGTGAAGCGCTTGCATAGAAGAACCACAAAGACGGTTTACCGTTTGACCTGCAACAGTTTTTGGAAGGTCTGCCAATAAACCAATGTTACGAGCAATGTTCATACCTTGCTCTAAAGTTTGGTTTACACAGCCCCAAATAAGGTCTTCAACTTCGTTAACATCAAACTGGTTACGAGCAACGAGTGCACGAACCAATTCAGCCGATAAGCTGTCAGCACGTACATTGCGGAACATACCGTTTTTGGTTTTACCCATTGCTGAACGTACGCCATCAACGATGACAACGTCACGTGGATTTAAAGTAGCCATTCACGTTGCTCCTTAACCGTAGAATTTTTTGTTGTTAGCAGCCATGTCACGCAACATTTGTGGCGCTTCATAAGCTTTACCTAAGTGTGCATATTTGTCGCAAAGTGCAACGTATTCAGCAACACCTGTTTGGTCGATGTAACGGCATGGACCACCACGGAATGGAGGGAAGCCTACACCCATAATCATCGCCATATCCGCTTCAGAAGCAGTAGCAACAATGTTGTCTTCCAAGCAACGAACCGTTTCGTTACAGAAAGCAAGCATCATGCGGTCAATGATTTCTTGAGGGTCGAATTCGTGTTTCTCAGCAGTTGTCACAGATGCCACAAGTTCATAAGCCACTGGATCAACAGTTTTAGCTTTCTTGCCTTTTTTATCCAGTACGTATTGGTAGAAACCAACATCGTTCTTTTGACCAAGACGTTTGTTTTCGTACATGGTTAAAGTTGCGCCTTTGAAGTCTGGCTTCATACGGTCAGGGAAACCTTCTGCCATCACTTCCGCACCGTGTACGCCTGTGTCGATACCGACTACGTCGATGAGGTAAGCAGGACCCATAGGCCAGCCGAATTTTTCCATCACTTTGTCAACTTGCTGGAAGTCCGCACCGTCTTTAAGCAGAAGGTCAAACGCACCAAAGTAAGGGAACAATACGCGGTTTACCAAGAAGCCTGGGCAGTCGTTGACTACGATTGGTGTTTTACCCATTTTCTGAGCAAGCACCACAGTCGTTGCAATCGCTTCAGCAGAAGTCTTCTCACCACGAATCACTTCGACCAACGGCATCATGTGAACTGGGTTAAAGAAATGCATACCTACGAAGTTTTCAGGACGTTGTAGATTTTCAGCCAAACGTGTAATCGAAATCGTAGATGTGTTCGATGCGATGATCGTGTTTTCACGAACATTTTTCTCGGTTTCAGCCAGTACGATACCCTTCACTTTAGGGTTCTCAGTCACGGCTTCAATCACGATGTCTACTTCTTTAAACTCGTCATAGCTTAAAGTAGGACGGATGCGCGCAAGTGTTTCACCCATTTGAGCAGGCTTCATTTTCTTGCGTTCAACTTGTTTGGTCAGTAAGCCATTGGCTTCTTTCATGCCCAAAGCAAGTTGTGGATTACCAATGTCTTTCATGATGATTGGTGTGCCTTTGCTTGCCGCTTGGTAAGCAATACCACCACCCATGATACCCGCGCCTAGAACCGCTGCTTGGTTAACAGGGTGAGCACCTTTTTCATATTTTTTCGAAGTTTTCTTCACCACTTGGTCATTGATGAATAAACCAATCAATGCACCTGCTTGTGGGGTAACGGCTGCTTTGGCAAAGCCTTCAGCTTCCGCTTTTAATGCGTCATTACGTGGAAGGCTTGCACCTGCTTGTAATGAATCCAACAGGAGTTTTGGCGCAGGGTATTGCGCAGGGTTTGCTTTCGCAAGAACCGCACCTTTCGCCGTGTTGAACGCCATCATTTGTTCAAGTTGGTTCAATTTCACTGGGTCAAGTTTTTCTTGACGTTTAGCTTTCCAGTCTACACGACCAGCAAGTGCTTGTTTTACCAAGTCAATTGCCGCATCTTGAAGTTTGTCCGCTGCAACGACTGCGTCTACAGCACCATCTTTTAACGCAGCAGCAGGCTTTTTCGGCGCAGCCATTGCCATCCATTCAACCGCATTGTCGATACCAATCACGCGGCTTAAACGAACAGTACCACCGAAACCAGGGAAGATACCGAGTTTGATTTCTGGTAAGCCCACTTGCGCTTGTTCAGACATGACACGGTAGTCACAAACCAAACACATTTCAAAACCACCGCCCAATGCCATACCATTGATTGCAGCAACTTTAGGAATATCTAAATCTTCAAAGCTGTTGAAGATGTCATGTACTGGCATTGCCCAGTCGATAATCGCTTTTTCACCTTGTGCGAAGTTTTCACCAAATTCTGTGATGTCTGCACCAACGATGAAAGTAGATTTACCTGAAGTAACGACCAAGCCTTTTACAGAGCTGTCTGCTTTTACAGCAGCAATAGCAGCTTTAAAATCTTCAATCGTTGCACGGTTAAATTTGTTGACCGACTCACCTTGTAAGTCAAAGCGGAATTCTGCAATTCCGTCCGAAAGCATTTGGACGGTAATGGCATTGCCAGCGTGGATCATGCCTGATCTCCTTTATTTTGGAGGACTTCTAAGTTGATGTTTTGAAGCGTGTTCGCTTGTTCTGCGCACATGAATGCTTCGCTAATCTTACGATAACTATATCCAAAAAGAACATAACAAGTTGTATCAAGCAGTGACGCAATGGTCATCAATTTTAATTTCCTTTACAGCAAAAATTATTGAAGAAAAAAGTGTGTGAAAAACTGTTCAATAAGATGCTTCTGTTTTTTATCAAAAAATTGTAATAGTTCTGCGCTTGTTATGTCTGATGGAGAATAAAAAACCACCGCTTCTCACTATGCGTTTTATGTCAAAAAAGTCAATTGTATTTTGGAAGTTTCCAGTAATTTATCTATTGTTAGGTGGATTAAGCAGTTGATGCTGCTAGAGGATAAGCGGATCAGTGAGGGTGCATCAACAGACCATTTTTCACTTGTAGGGATGCGTGATTTTATGACCGATACCTACGCAGGAAAGACAGACATTTGACTGAGATGACTACGGGAAAATTCAAAGTAAAATTCAGGTGTTTCAGCATTACAGAGTGAGGGTTTATCTGGATGGTATGAAAAAAACGGAGAGATTTGATAGAATTTCGCCAAAATTAATGTCTAGACCCATGATCATGCTGCAAAGTGTGATCATCAGAAGCAATGAAAAGAGTGCTGTATGATTAAGTGGATTATCTTGGCGATTTTTGTGATTTCAGCGTTATATATCCAAAATCGCGGTAAAGTGCGTCATTCTTTTTACCGTCAATTTTTTGACCATTCAACCCTATTGGCGCCAATTAACTTTTTGATGTACCTGTTTTCCAAGGTGCCCAATCAGCCCTATATTGAAACCCAATATTTTAAAGATTTGAAAGTCTTGGATGAAAACTGGGAAATGATTCGAGATGAAGCCAAAGCCTTGTATGAGCGCGGCGGTATTAAAGCATCCAGCAGTTATGATGATCTTGGATTTAACTCTTTTTTCAAAACAGGCTGGAAGCGTTTTTATCTGAAATGGTATGACTCGGCACATCCATCGGCAGCAGAATTGTGCCCGAAAACTACTGAATTGTTAAAGACCTTGCCGAGCATTAAAGCCGCAATGTTTACCGAACTGGCACCTGATAGCCGTTTGGTACGTCACCGAGACCCTTATGCAGGTTCATTACGTTACCATTTGGGTTTAATCACACCGAATGACGACCGTTGTTTTATTGATGTCGATGGGCAACGTTATTCATGGCGCGATGGTGAAAGCGTGGTGTTTGATGAAACCTACATTCATTATGCCGAAAACAAAACCGATCAAAATCGCATTATTTTCTTTGCCGATGTCGAGCGTCCGTTAAAGACTCGCTTGATGCAAAAATTTAATCACTGGTTTGGTAAAAATGTGATGACGGCTGCCAGCTCGCCGAATGAAACAGGTGACCAAACGGGTGGCTTGAACAAGGTGTTTGGCTATGTATATCAGTTACGTTTAAAAGCCAAAGAATTAAAGAAAACCAATCGTCAGTTGTACTATTTCTTAAAATGGTTCCTGATGCTAGGGATTTTCTTCCTGATCTTTGTACGTCCTTATGTGTTCTAAAGATTAATCGAATTTAAACGTCCTACGGGGCGTTTTTTTCTGTCTTAAATTCAACAGGGCATGCTCTTACAGCGGAGGGATTTTTGTGTAAGATAAGAGCAAATGGGGGAGAATATGCAAAAATTTCGTTCAAAAAAAGATTGGTGGATTTTAGGTTTTATCATTGCCATGACGGGCTTGCTGATTCAATTATTACTGACCATGTATGCCAAAGGCACCATGGCGCAATATCCAGTACATACCCTGACTTATGTGCTCACCATTGCAGTGTTGTGGTGGCCCGTATGGAACACGCAATATCGAGTTGAAGCAGATCAACTGATCATTACCTGTATGTTTCTGGCTTGGAAAATTCCCTTATCGAGCATTCAACAGGTGAGTCCAAGTACGAATTCGGTTTCATCGCCTGCATTGTCTTTGGATCGTCTCCGTATCGACTATCTCAAGGAAGGTAAAGCCAAATTTGTACTGGTTTCACCCAAAGATAAAACGGCATTTTGTCAGGCTTTGCAGCAACCCTCTTAATTCATTCATTTCAGTTTGCCATCCAAAGCCCTCATCCTTTCTAGTATGAGGGCTTTTGTAGATTAGAATCCTTCAAGCACCAGTTTACCCTGGGTGCGTTCCGATTCAATTGCACGGTGCGCTTGACGAATATTGGCGGCATTAATACTGCCCATGACCTGATTCAAGGTGGTTTTAATTTTTCCTGTTTCAATCAATTGTGTGACTTGTTGCAGCAGATGCGCCTGTGCAGACATATCCGCGGTTTGGAACATGGAGCGGGTGAACATAAATTCCCAATGCACTGCCACCGATTTCCGTTTAAACAGATTAATGTCTAGTTGTTCAGGGTCATCAATCAGACCAAACCGTCCTTGTGGGGCAATCAGTTCTGCAATTTGAGTCAGATAACTGCCTGTATGCGTGGTGGAAAGCACATAGCGCGGTGCAGTTAAGCCTTGTGCCTGAATTTGTTCAGCCAAAGGCTGGCGATGATCCAACACTACATCTGCCCCCAACTGTTTTACCCAAGCCTGCGTTTCAGGGCGCGAGGCGGTAGCAATGATTTTGAGTTGGGTTTTGGCTTTCAGTAATTGAATTGCCATAGAACCGACACCACCTGCACCGCCAATGATCAGGATCGATTCTTGCGGATGATCATGCTGTTGTACTTGCAAACGATCAAACAGCATTTCCCATGCAGTAATGCTGGTGAGGGGTAAGGCTGCTGCTTCGGCAAAGGACAGATTTTGTGGTTTTAGGCTGATAATCCGTTCATCCACCACATGAAATTCGGCATTGGTGCCTGCTTTGGTCAAGTCACCCGCATACCAGACCTGATCACCCACTTTAAAGTGTTCTACTTCTGGACCCACGTCGACCACTTCACCTGCGGCATCCCAACCCAAGACCTTAACTTGTCCCTGTTCAGGGGAGACGCGAGTACGGATTTTACAATCGACAGGATTGACCGAAACCGCTTGAACTGCCACCAAGACTTCTCTGTTTTTTGGCGTTGGTACGGGTAGTTCAACATCTTGTAGTTGCTCGGCATCACCGGCCTGTAAATATCCCACAGCTTTCATATTTTTAATCTCGGATTAGTTTATGATTAAAATCTTAGCGTAGTTTTAAATTGAGTCTATACGGTTAAATTTCGCATATAGTGTAGAAAAGGATACTATTGAAATGAGTAAAGCAAAGCATTCGCGCTTTAATTGCAGTCCAGGGTGTGCGGTGGAAGCCGCCATTGGCATTCTGGATGGGAAGTGGAAAAGTATTATTTTATGGCATTTATTGACCGAACATACGCTACGTTTTAGTGAAATTCGTAAACGGATTCCGAACGTGACGCAACGCATGCTAACCAATCAACTGCGTGAATTAGAAGAAGATGGCATTATTCACCGCCAAGTCTATCCTCAGGTGCCACCCAAGGTGGAATATAGTTTGACGCCTTTGGGCCTGAGTTTACGAGAGATTTTAATGGCGCTAAAAGCATGGGGCGATGAGCACATGGATTTGTATGGACAAGTCAAACAAGAGCAGCCACCAGAAAAATTAACCCTAGAGCTGTAAATGAATAACGCACAATGGATTTAGCAGGGCGGCTTGAAAAAGTTGCTTTGCACATCCACATCATTGAATAACTTTCCAAGGTTTTAACGCACTGTGAACGAAAACGCCCGTGAACATATCGAAAAGATTTTAGCCAACATGACCACCTTGCCCGGAGTGTACCGTATGCTGGGCAAAGACGGCGAGTTACTCTATGTCGGCAAAGCCAAAAATCTGAAAAATCGGGTGTCGAGTTATTTTGTCAAAACTATTGAGCATCCCAAAACACAGGCGTTGGTGGCACGGATTTATGACATTGAAACCTTGGTGGTGCGTTCCGAAACCGAAGCGCTATTGCTCGAGCAAAACCTGATTAAGCTGCATCGTCCGCCGTATAACATTATGCTGCGCGATGATAAATCCTATGTATATATCTTTATCTCGGCAGATAAACCTTATCCGCGGATTGCCAGCGGACGTGGCAAGGGTAAACATCAGGTCGGCAAGTTTTTTGGACCATATCCGAGTGCCTATAATGCCCGTGATACGCTGCTGGTATTACAGAAACTGTTTAATGTCAGACAGTGTGAAAATAGCTATTTTTCGCAGCGTAAGCGTCCCTGTTTACAGTATCAAATCAAACGCTGTTCTGCACCTTGTGTGGGTTTGATTAGCCCTGAGGATTATCAGGAAGATGTCAATAATTCCATTCGCTTTTTACAGGGCGATACCCGAGAGCTGAATCAGGAATTGATTCAGAAAATGGAAGCGGCGGCAGAAGCATTGGAATTTGAAAAGGCTGTGTTCTATCGGGATCGTATGGCATTACTGCGTGATGTGCAGGCACAGCAAGCGATTTATAAAATTAAGGGCGAAGCCGATATTTTGGCGATTGCCTATCAAGCTGGTGTGACCTGTGTTCAAATTATGCATGTGCGGAATGGCAAAATGCTGGGGGGTAAAGCCTATTTCCCTGACATGTTGGGCGATGATTTGGGCGAAATGCTGTCAGAATTTATGGCGAATTTCTATTTTCAGGTGGCGGATGAAGTGCCGAATGAATTGATTGTCAATGTGGCAATTCCGAATCGTAAGGAACTCGAACAAGCCTTGCAGCAGCATTTTGAACAGAAAATTCAGATTAAACACAATGTCCGCGAGACTCGTGCCGAGTGGCTGGAGTTGGCACAGATGAATGTGCAACATGCCATTAAAGGCAAACTTGCCAATCACTTGGAACTGAATGAGCGCTTTCATCAGTTGGAGCAAGTGGTGGGTCGCCCGATTGATCGGATTGAATGTTTCGACATTTCGCACACCATGGGCGAAGCTACTGTAGCATCTTGTGTGGTGTTCGATGCGGGTGGCGCGCGGAAACGGGATTACCGTCAGTTCTCCATTCAAGACATTACCGAAGGCGATGATTATGCGGCAATGCGACAAGCGCTAACACGACGTTATAAAAAGCATATGCTGCCCGATTTATTGCTGATTGATGGGGGTAAGGGACAATTGCACATGGCGATGCAGGTGATGCAGGACTTGGCGCTGGATGCCTTTATGGTTGGGGTCTCCAAGGGGGAGGGGCGTAAACCGGGCTTGGAAACCTTGCACTTTACCGATGGCACCAAAATTCAATTGCCCGAAGATCACAAGGCATTGCACCTGATTCAGCAAGTGCGTGATGAAGCGCACCGTTTTGCGATTACCAAACATCGTGCCAAACGCGATAAAAAGCGTGGCTCATCTATCTTGGAAGTGATTCCGGGATTAGGGCCGAAGCGTCGCCGTGATTTACTGACCCATTTTGGTGGAATTCAGGGGGTACTGAAAGCCTCAGAAAATGAGCTGACTTTGGTGCCGGGCTTGGGTGAAGTCATGGCACGCACCATTTATAAAATTCTGCATGAATAAGCAGGGTAAATAGCAAAAATGCTCATTGACGCAGCAGTCACATAGCATTCACAAACGCTCGAACTTGGTGAACAATATTTCCCAAAGGATAAAATAAGAGAACATACATGTCACTGCTAACGGTGTATCAGGCGCTTGAGCAAAGTGAATGGATTGACATCCCAGAGGGTTGGTTACAGGGGCGGACCATTTATGGTGGCGTGGTCGCAGGACTGATGATGCAAAAAGCCCTGCTCAGTATTGCCGATTCAAGCAAGCGCTTGCTGAGTACCAGTGTGACTTTTGTGGGGCCTGTGCAGCAGGGCGCGGCGCGAATTACTGCGGAAATCTTGCGTCAGGGCAAATCGGTCACCACTGTAGAAGTGCGTTTATGGCAGGATGATGCGGTACAAAGCATTTTAATTGCCAGCTTTGGTACAGCCCGATCTTCCGAAATTCATGTGCGTCAGGAGCGCGCAGCACCGAATTATTTGCCCCCCGAGCATTTATCAGGCATGCAAAAGCATGCAGATTTCCCGCAATGTTATCAGCAGTTTGATGTGCGCTGGGCAGAAGGTGCTGTGCCTTGTACTGCCAGTAGCCAAAGTGACTTTGGCGGCTGGTGTCGCTTTGAACCTGAAAAGCATCAGGATCGAGCTTTTGGGGTGGCCGATTTGATGACGCTTTTTGATATCTGGCCGCCAGGGGTGCTGCCTTTGTTTAAGAATTTGGCACCCGCCAGTTCTTTGACTTGGCATGTAACGTATGTAAATCCATTACAGCAAAATTTGCATGATTGGTTTAAATATAAAGTTTTTACCGACTATGCTGCCGAAGGCTATGCCACCGAATATGCGCATTTGTGGGATGCAGAAAATCGCTTAATTGCCATTTCTAGACAAACCGTTACGGTGTTTGCCTAGTGACACTGTACGCCAATTCGTATAAAGTGAGCCCTAAATACGATGAGTAAAATGTGTTAATCAAATACATCAACTCATCGCACTTAAAGGGGAAAAGTTGGCGGTGTCTATGACAGCAGGTCGAATCCTGAACATTCCAAATATCTTGACCTTGGCGCGTATCGCCTTGATTCCTGTATTTTTATTAATTGCTTATTGGCCACCTGCCATTGGGGTTGCGGGGCATGATGGCGGTTTGACGCGGCACATGATCCTGACTGCGATTTTTGTCTTGGCAGCCGTCACGGACTGGTTCGATGGCTATTTGGCCAGAACCTTAAACCAGACCTCGGCATTTGGTCGTTTCCTTGACCCTGTTGCCGACAAGCTGATGGTCGCAGCGGCATTGATTGTATTGGTACAATGGCAGCCGTCAATTTCCATGGCTTTTGCCGCGATTGTAATTATCTCGCGTGAAATTACCGTTTCTGCATTAAGAGAGTGGATGGCTGAACTCGGTGCCCGCACCAATGTGGCTGTATCGACTGTCGGTAAATACAAAACCGCGTTTCAGATGATTGCGATTTCAGTATTTTTATTGAATTGGCAACCGCTAGAAACCTTGGCGTATTTACTGTTGTATACCGCGGTGGTTTTGACCTTGTGGTCGATGTTTATTTATTTAAGGGCGGCGTGGCCGTACTTAAAACAGCCTTAATTGCGAATTCTAAAAAAACTCCAGTACTGGAGTTTTTTTATGCCTGAAATTTTTAAACTTAAAGCAGGAGGTACAGACATTAAAAAGCCCAAGACGGTGCTTGAGCTTTCTAACAACAACTTCTGAGGGAGAATAGGGCGTATTCATGTCATGGAAACATAAAGCCGCTGAAGAACTATAATCATATTATGAGAATTTGTTGCTGGATTCAATAAAATATCCCCCATCAGTTTGTTCAATTCTTGTATACGGCTTGCAGTGTTTTAGAGTGCGTTTTCACTAGACAAGGCAATGAACTTTTGTTCAATCAAGGCAGCATTGCTGTGTAAAACTTCGATCAGTTTATCTAAATTGACAAATTCAAATCGATTTCTGGAACCGAGCACAGTTAGTGCCAAAGGCGGTTCTTTGCTGGAAAATTTGATGGGTACAGACAGACCAGACACATTCGGGTCGACTTCACCATTGGAGAAGTAATAGCCCTGCTTTTTGATCTTTTTCATTTTGCTCAAGAATTCTTGTTCATCATGCGCAAAACCCACCTCATCAAGTTGCACTGCAAAACGCTGGTAATAATCCAGAATTCCTTGTTTCGGTAAATGCGAAATGATGGTTTTCGGTGAAGAGCCAGCATAGACAGGGCGAGGACAGCCACGACCATAAGACAATAACGTCACACCTTTGGTTACTTCATGATGTAAGTCAATACAGGAGTCATGATTGAGATGGGTCAACAGACAGCAAAATTCCGTCCGTTCCGCAATTTCCTTCATGAAAGGAATACTGATTTGAATCAATGGATTCGATTTGTGCGAAATATAATCTAAAACGGCAATTTTTGAGCCAAGGGTATAGTCCCCAGAAGTGCCACTCAGGCGTTGTAATAGTTCAGCAGAGACCAATTCTTTTAAATAGCGATAGCTGGTTGGTTTAGAAAGGCCAAGTTCTTCACTAATGATATCGACATTAATGATCGGGCGAGACACTGAAAACAGGTCTAAAACGGTGAGAATTTTACCAAAACTAGAAAGTGTCATAACAAGCCACAACGTCAAAAATAAAAAGACATTTAAAGTAATGTTATAACAAATTGTGGGTTGGCTTGCAGGGCTTTTGTAATAAAACGACGGGAGAGTCAAAATTCGGCATGTGGCGATAATTTGTCTTTCTAATGTATAAAATTATAAAAATAATTAAATCAAATTATCATAATGAGATATTTTATTTGACTTTGGTGTGGATTATTCGCAAAATAGCCGCATTGAATTTCTCACTGTAAATTTTGCAGCTCAAAATTTACGCATGAATTGCAGCCATGACGTTTCTCCCACGTTACGGTCTGCACCCTCATTTAAATCATTATTTTTGTCACCGTGATTGCGCGGAATGGACAGATCTTGCATATTGATATTGTCGACATTGGTGTGACTTTGAAACAGCTCAGCAGTCTGATTTCGTCTAAAGGATGGGACGATGTTATTAATTAAACCGATATTGGCTTTTCGCCCTAGTCGCATGGATTTGGTTTTTGCAGTTAAAACCTTTATTGCGATGTTATTGGCGCTGTTTATTGCATTTTCCCTTGATCTGACCTATC
Source organism: Acinetobacter kanungonis (assembly GCF_009939195.1). Taxonomy (GTDB): domain Bacteria; phylum Pseudomonadota; class Gammaproteobacteria; order Pseudomonadales; family Moraxellaceae; genus Acinetobacter; species Acinetobacter kanungonis. The sequence continues at coordinate 130,255 of NZ_JAACKC010000003.1, forward strand.
CGATGTGGGCGGCAGGCACAGTGATTATTGTGGCACATCCTTATGCCGGGATGGTGTCCTCGAAGGCAGTTTATCGCCTGCTTGGCACATTCATTGGCGGGATTGTTGCCATTGTACTGACGCCTCAATTTATCGATCTTCCCATCTTTTTCACCTTGGTTTTGGCAGGCTGGGTCGGCGTGTGCCTGTATATCTCCTTGTTAGACCGTACTCCGCGCAGTTATGTGTTCATGTTGGCAGGCTATACCACGGTGATGGTGGTCTGTAGCTCGATCAACAGTATTAGTACCCATAGCGTGTTTGATATGGCGCTGGGGCGTATCTTGGAAATATCGGTGGCGGTACTGTGTAGCGCCGTGGTTTCCAGTACGCTGTTTCCTGTGCATTTAGGCAGTTTGCTACAAAAGCGTGTGCAAAAAACGCTGGATGATACACGTCAGGTGTTTCGCCGTATTTTGACCGATCCTGAGCACAGTAGCAGTTATACCCAACTGTTGGCGGGCATTACCCGCGACACTTCAGATATTCATGCCTTAGCCGTTCATTTAAATTATGAGCGTAGCGCTTTACAGGGCATGACCAAGTCACTACAAGAACTCTTGCATCAGGTCAGTATGACCGTTGCCAACTTGGTTGCGATGTCGGAACGTATTGCCCAGCTGGATCAAATCGATACCCGTTATCGACAGGTGTTACCGCTCTTGCATGAGCATGTACTGCAATTTTTACAATCGCAGCAGCACGTACAGGCCGAGCAGTTGAAGCAGTTGCCAGATAGTTTTGAACAAGATTTCGCTGCTTTGTCGGATCTGGCAACGGCTGAACAACAGACTGCATTAAATGCGCTCAAAATGGATATTCGCCACTTTATGGAAAATGTGGTGACCATCAAGTGCCTGTGGGATCTGATTCAACGTGGCGACAAACGCATTCCAGAGCAAATCGTGACCTTGACCACCTCCTATCCGAGTTTACATCGCGATCATGGGGTAGCAGTGCGTAGTGCGGTCGCAGCAAGCATCGCCACGATCATCTCATTCTTGCTGTGGATTTATAGTGGTTGGCATGCGGGTTATATGATGGCGCAGTTGACGGCAGTCAGCGTGTGTATCTTGTCTGGTCTGGACAATCCTGTCCCTGCATTACGCCTGTTTGTGCGCGGTTCAGTCTATGCGGCATTTATTACCATGTTCTATGCCTTTGTGATTATGCCCGAGGTGCATGAGTTCTGGCAGTTGGCCTTTGTACTGGCGCCGCTGTCATTGTATTTATTGAGCATGTTCCCGAATCCGCCGTTGATGGGTTTGGCTTTACCGATGTTGATCAACTTCATTATGAGTTTGAATCTGCAAAACCGTTATAGCACGGATGCGGTGTTGCTGATGGATACGGCAATGGCAGGTGTGGTTGGTCCGATCATCTCCATTTTGGCAATTTATTTTATTCGAGCCATGTCGCCAGAAACCAGTGCCAATCGTATTTTGGCATTACATTATAAAGCGATGCGTGAAGCCTTATTTATTCCATATGGAGTACAGTTTCGGATTCATTTACGCAGCATGTTAGATCGCATTGGTGTACTGAATACCAAGCTGGTGCAATCAGAACATATCAAACGGGCGATGAATTTGGCCTTAATTGAGACCAGTGCCGTGATCAACCTGAGTCGTCTGGCGGAATTTGTGCAGAATCCGAAGCTTAATAGGACTTTGCAACAGGCGTTGCTGACGTTACAACAGAGCTTGGAACAGGCCTTTTTAGCACAAGAAAAACAACAGATTTTACCCGAAGCACTGAAGCAACAAGTGTTTATCGACTTAAAGCTTGTAGAACAAAGCTTAAAGGATGAGTCGAATGCTGAAATTTGTACGCGGGTCAGCATGAATATTAATAATATTCGCAGCAGTATTTTTCATGAACATCCCCCTGTAAAGGCAGGGCATGCAGCAGAAAAAGGAGCCTGAGATGGGAGAATTGAATGTCTATGGAATTTATATTCCTGTTTTTCTCATGCAGGCCATTTGTGCTTATGTTGTTTTTAAATTGGTTTCCATCTTGAGCGATAGGTGGATTGATCAAGGGTGGATTGCTTTACCAGGGGTCTTCAATCTTTGCCTCTATCTCGTTTTATTGATGGGCGTGCATGAAGTGTTTTTGGTGTTTTGGGGTATTTAGGCCGTACAGATGATTGGATTAGTGAAGAGGAAACAGACATGAATACCTTGGATACGCGTAAGGTCATACGACCGATCGTGACAGCCGTAATGTTGCTGGCAGCGATCTACGTGGTGGTGCATTTATGGAATTATTATAATTCAGCACCTTGGACACGTGATGGCCGAGTCCGAGGAGATGTCATGCAAGTGTCTTCGGATGTTTCTGGTTTGGTGACTCAGGTTTTAGTAGAAGATAACCAAACGGTGAAAAAAGGGCAGGTGCTGTTTAAAATTGATGTGGCACGTCAGTCACTGGATGTCGAACAGGCAAAATCCGATTTAGCCAAAGCCCATGCGGGATTAGCTGAAGCTGAGGCCGCCTTGGCACAAGCCAAAGCCAATCTGGTGAAGTCTAAAGCCAATGCCAATCTGGCAGATAAAAATGCCAGCCGCTACGCTAATTTAATGGATGGCGCGATTTCAAAACAAGAGCAGGATCAGATCTTTGCAGCACGAGATCAATCACATGCCGAACATGAGCAGATGTTGGCGGCCATAGAACAGGCACAAGCCAATATTGTGCAACAAAAAGCACTGATTGAAGTGGCTAACAGTAATTTGCATTTGGCGCAGCTCAATCTCACCCGTTCTGAAGTGGTTGCACCTGCGGATGGCAGCTTATCCAATTTTGGTTTGCAAGTCGGTAATTACGTGAAAACTGGTGATGCTGTGGCTGCCTTGGTCAATCGTCAGCAACTGTATGTGGTGGGCTATTTTGAAGAAACCAAATTGAACCATATTCAAATTGGTGACCCTGCAACGGTGCAGTTAATGGGCGATGATCAGAAAATTAAAGGTCATGTGCAGGGCATTGCTTCGGGCATTGAAGACCGCGAGCGTTCCAGCAGTTCTACCTTGTTGGCCAATGTGAATCCAACCTTTACGTGGGTGCGTTTGGCCCAGCGCGTACCTGTGAAAATTGTGCTGGATGAAATGCCGAAAAACCAGTTGGCATTTGTAGCAGGTCGAACAGCGACCATTCATATTCAAACCAAGCAATAACAACATGGAAAAGGAGTTTTCTCCTTTTCCTGGTCAGGTTTTAAGGCTGTACACCTTCGGGATGGCGATACCAGCTCTCAATCAAGAGTGCGGCAGCCAGACTGTCGGCAGCCAGCTTTTTGCCCCGACCTTGGGCTTGATAATGATCCAGCTCATCGCGTGCTTCGCGGGTGGTGAGACGTTCATCGACCATTAAGGTTTCAATATTGGTTTGATGACGCAAGCGACGGGCAAACTTGCGGGCACGGGTGGAAAGTTCCGATTCGCTGTCATCCATGTTTAACGGCAAGCCAACCAAAAATAAATTCGGTTGATGTTGTTTGACCACTTTCAGCAAATTGTCCCAGTGTGGAATGCCATCTTTCATTGGAAACAAAGGCAGGGGATTGGCACTAGAAATAATCGACTGTCCAACCGCCATGCCCATTTTCTGTGTGCCAAAGTCAAATGCCATGATTAATTGGGGTTGAGCTAATTCAGGCATGACCAATCTCTGAAGATAACCAGGTACGATCAACGCCCATTTTCTTATAGGCAGCATCCCAACGTTCGCCGTATGGAAGATTGAAGATCAGATCCATATCCGAATCGCAAATCAGCCAGTCACCGCGGGTGATTTCATCTTCCAGTTGGTGCTTTGCCCAGCTGGCATAGCCCAGTGCAATTTGGTAGCGTCCGACCCCTTCATTATGCGCAATGGCATCTAGAATATCTTTGGATGTGGTAATGCAGACATTTTCACCAACCGCAATCGATGAATGCCACGTCGGTTGCCCTGTATGCAACACAAAGCCTGCTTCAGGGCGCAATGGACCGCCCTGTAGAACATCATGGGGATGCACATTATCGGCATCAATTTCTAGATCATTAAGTAATTCTTTTACGGAAATGCCAGAAGGTCGATTGATAATAATGCCTTGCGCACCTTCATCATCATGACGAGCCAAATAAATGACGGTATGAGCAAAAAACTCATCTTTCATTTCTGGCGGGGCAATCAGGCAACGATGCGTGAGATATTGTTTGGTCACCTAAGCATTTCTCCTTAAACATTCATGGATGTGATGATCACGGTCTGTATGCTTTCAACTTACAAGACTTTGTCGTATTCACCAATCTTTTTTATCGCTTTGATATTAAATTTATGCCGTTTGAAACTTTAATTGGCGCAGCTGTTTGGCATGCTGCAGCGTGGTTTCACTAATTTCCACGCCACCGGTCATGCGTGCCAGTTCTAGAATACGCTGTTGTTCTTCTAGGGAAATAATGGTGCTGCTGGCAGGATCGGTTTGCTGTTTTTTCACCAGTAAATGCTGATCTGATTGTGCTGCCACTTGTGCCTGATGGGTAATACAGAGAATTTGCACGTGTTGAGCCAAATCTGCCAGTAAACGTCCGACAATTTCCGCAGTACCTCCACTGATCCCTACATCAATTTCATCAAAGACCAAAACTTCGGCTTCGGTTTTCTCTGCATTCATGACCTGCATCACCAGAGCAATACGGGACAATTCACCGCCCGAAGCGACGCGCGCCAAAGGTTGAGCAGGGATGCCTTTATTGGCTGTAAATAACAGTTGAATAAAGCTGAGACCATCGGCAGAGGCTTGTTCCAGCGGTTCAAACTTAAATTCGAAATGCGCTTCAGGCAGCGCCAATTGTTTGACTTGTTCGGTTAATTGTTTGGCTAATGGGGTCGCTGCTTCACGTCGAATGTCATCTAAATGCTGGGCTTTGGCTAAAAAGTCCTGATGTGCCAGTTCAACTTGTTCTGCTAAAGTTTCAGGGTCTTCCAGTGCATGTAATTGTTCTAATTCAGTTTGCCAGCCTTGGTATTCAGCTTTTAAGGCTTCAGGCTGAGTACGGTATTTGCGTGCAAAACGGTGGAAGGCTTCAAGTTGGGTATTTAATTCTTCCATTCGTTCAGGGTCATAGCTTTGACGGTCAATAAACTGACGTAAATTTGCGGTTGCATCATCCAGTTCACTTTGCGCATTTAAAATAGATGTATGAATTTCAGCCAACTGTTCACTGCGTCCCGCATGGGATTCTAGACGACGGATCAGTCCAGACAATTCCTGATTAATATTTTGTTCGGCTTCATCCAGTGCATTTAAGGCATAACTACAGTCCTGCATGATGTGTTCATGGTGACTAAGTCGATCAAACTCTTGTTCAATTTCCTTATATTCCAGTTGCACCACGTCTTCTAATTCTTCGAGCTGCAATTCAAGCGTTTCAATCCGTTGCTTGCGGGTCGCTTGCGCATCCAGTGCCGCCTGATGCAGACGAATGGTTTGCTGCCAGTTCGCATAAGCATCTTTGACCTGTTGCACAGGTTGGGTAAAGTTGCTGTAACGGTCTAACCAGTGTTTAGGATAAGGTGGCTCTAAAAGTTGTTGCTGACTATGCTGACTGTAGAGTTGTACCAGTAGTCGTCCCAACTCTTTCAGTTCGGACAAGCTACTTGGGCGTCCATTAATCCAGGCTTTGCTACGCCCTGTGGCAAACACCACGCGTCTTAAATGAATTTCGCCCGAATCATCATCTAACTCATGTTGCGCTAACCAGTTCGCTTCGGGACTCTGCGGCTCATAGCTAAAGACGGCTGTAATATCCGCCTTATCGGCGCCATAACGCACATAATTGGTATCGGTACGTTCGCCCAAGCAAGCCGAAAGTGCATCTAGGAGTAAGGATTTTCCTGCACCTGTTTCACCAGTGAGAACATTAAAACCTTGATCAATATCAATGGCTAAGTGATCAGCTAAGGCAAAATTGATGAGAGTTAAATGTGTCAGCATAAACGCGTCCAAGCTGCGAAAAGTTTGGTTTCTGTAAGATAGTCAAGTTTTTTAATTATCACAAGATACAAGCTGGGCTGTCACTGTGTTGGATTCTATATTAGCGTAAATTTTTCAATTGCATAGTAAAGATTTAAGACTAAAGCAATTTGAGTCTGAGACCTCAATCAGATACACTTTTTCTGTTAAAACATGGGGGCTGTAAAAGTGTGACTCTAGGTTTTCTAGGAAAAATGCTATTTACAGAGAAACATCGATTGATTAGTTGTAATTGCCTATTTAAACTACATCAATCATTAAGATATTTATGCGCATCATCTGGAGAATACGCATGTCAGCTCAGTTTGATCATGTATCAGTTATCAAAAAATCGAACGTTTACTTTGGCGGTTTGTGTATCAGCCATACGGTTCAATTTGAAGATGGAACCAAAAAAACCCTAGGCGTAATTCTTCCAACTGAACAAGCCTTAACGTTTGAAACGCATGTGCCTGAGCGTATGGAAATTATTTCTGGTGAATGTCGTGTCAAAATCGCGGATAGCGAAGAAAGCGAATTGTTCCGTGCAGGACAATCTTTTTATGTCCCAGGCAATAGCCGTTTTAAAATTGAAACAGATGAAGTTTTGGACTACGTTTGCCATTTAGAAGGCTAAGTCTAGGACGGATAAGCAAAGCTATTTTAACTAAAATCAGTTAAACTATGGCTTATGTCAAAATCCTGTAAAGGCAACTTTGCAGGATTTTCTTTTTTTTTCATTTCTCCCTGTCATTCTGCTTGCTCGAGGTTGTTCATGGCAAAACCTGAATATTATTATGGCGTTCATTCGGTAGAGTCTCTGTTAGAATTGGAGCCTGAACGTGTTCTGACTTTGTTCACCTTAAAGGGGCGTGACGATCAACGTTTAAAACGTGTACTTGAGTTGGCCGAACCTTTTGGGATTAGCGTACAACAAACTGGTCGCGATCGATTGGAAAAAATGGCGGGTTTACCATTCCATCAGGGGGTCGTGGCTGCAGTCCGTCCTAATCCAGTTTTAAATGAAAAAGATTTAGAAGAATTATTAAAGCAATCGCCGAATTGTTTATTGCTAGGTTTAGACCAAGTCACAGATCCGCATAATCTAGGCGCATGTATTCGTACCGCAGCAGCCATGGGTGTTGAAGCCGTGATTGTGCCGCGTGATCGTTCAGCAAGCTTAACCCCGACCGCACGTAAAGTAGCAGCAGGCGGTGCCGAGAAGGTCAAATTTATTCAGGTCACCAATTTGGCACGCACTTTGGGGCAGATTAAAGAGCAATTTAATGTCCGTGTGGTCGGAACCATGCTGGATGAAAAGGCATTACCGCTACAAAAATTTGATTTTACAGGTACGGCTGTGTGTGTGGTAATGGGCGCTGAAGATACGGGTTTACGTCCTGTGACCCAGTCACAATGTGATCAGACGGTTTATATTCCAATGGCGGGTAACCTGCAAAGCTTGAATGTCAGTGTTGCAACAGGCATGGCACTGTATGAAGCTTGTCGCCAACGCCAAAGTGTTTGATTCACCGTTATTCTCTAAAATATTGTTTAAATCATGATTTCACACCGCTCCCAAGGTTATTTATTTGTTGCTATAACAATGTGCATTTGGGGTGGTTTCACTTTAACCTCCCGTTTAAGTGCGCAATGGCATATCAGTGCATGGGATATTACCGCATTACGTTTTGCACTGGCATTTTGCATTCTAATGCCGATTTTAATTTATAAGAAAGACACGGCATTCTTGTGGCATAAGCAACCTGTGATTTTAGCGCTTATTGGTGGTGTGGCGTATTGCCTGACCTCCTATAGCGCTTTTCATTACGTGCCAGCGGCACATGCCGCAATTTTTCTAAATGGTTGCTTACCTTTATGTACAGCGATTGCTGCTTATCTTCTGTTTCAGCAACCTTTTGATCGGCATACATGGTTAAGTCTGTCAATTATGTTGACCGCAATTGGCTCAATGGCCTATCTGATGTATCAGGAAACAGGGGTTGCCTTTGGTTTCGGAGATTTGCTGTTTTTACTCAGTGCCATGTGGTGGGGGATTTTTACGGTACTATTACGGCAGTGGAAACTCTCCGCTTGGCATTCTATGGCGAGTGTGGCGATTTGGTCTGCAATCATCTATTTGCCGATTTATGTATTATTCTTACCGAAACATCTTGATCAGCCAGAGCCAATGCATTTGGTGCTGCAAACACTCTTCCATGGCATCTTTGTGGTGATTGTTGCAACCCTGACTTATGTGGAAGCCATTAAACGTTTAGGGGCCTTTAAGGCTGGCAGTATTGTCACTTTAGCGCCCTTTATTGCTGCGATTCTGGCAGTTCCATTACTCAATGAGCCTCTCAGCATCGCAATTATGTGTGGTTTATTCGGTATGGCTATTGGTGCTTTACAGCCATGGCGCTGGTTACGGAAAGATTCATTACAGGAACGACTCGATCAACAAAAGAAGTCGTCCTAAATTGACTTCTTTTGTTGTGCCAAGCTGAGATATTGTTGATGTAATGGTTCCAGGTGGGCATAAAGATGCTTGAGATGACCGTCATTCAGCACAATATCGTGCGCCAGTTGCTGTTTTTGCGTTCTCGGCATTTGTGCTTGAATGATCTGTTGAATTTGTTTAATGCTTTGCCGATCACGTTGACTGGCACGTTCAATCTGTAGATCTTCTGAGGCATCAATCAGCAACACGCGATCAGTGAGTTCATGTTGATTGGTTTCCAGTAACAGGGGAGAGACCAAAATCACATAAGGGCTAGTGGCAGCTTGTAGCTGCTGAATAATAGACTGGCGAATGGCAGGGTGGGTGATGCCTTCTAAAACTTTTCGTGCATCAGCATGCTGAAAGATATGTTCGCGTAAGGCTTTACGATTCAGTGCTCCTGTTTTATCGAGCACCCAGTCTCCAAAAGCAGTTTGAATCGCATGCAGGGCGGGTTGATCAGGTTCAACCACTTCTCGTGCCACCACATCGGCATCGATCACTTGAATGCCTTGGCTTTCAAACCAGTGGCTGGCAGCGGATTTCCCGCTGCCAATTCCGCCTGTTAGGCCTAGAATGAATGGAGTTAGCATCGCTATTGTCCCAGATAAACTTTCATGATTTGCTCACCCCATAAAAAGGCAATCCAGCCTGCAATCGCAATATAGGGACCAAATGCAAAAGGTTGGTTTTCCTTACGGACTTTGAGAAGAATGATCCCGATAATAGCACCGACCAATGAAGACAATAGCACAATCAAGGGTAGCATTAAGGGTCCCATCCACGCGCCTAGAGCGGCCAGTAATTTAAAGTCACCATAGCCCATGCCTTCTTTACCTGTAATGATTTTAAACAGGTAATACACAATCCAAAGGCAAAGAAAACCAATGATGTAGCCCCAGATGGCAATGCTTGGAGAGGTATAAATAGAATAACTGTTGATCCCTAGTCCTAATGCTGCCAATGGAAGGGTGTAGCGATCTGGTAAAAGCTGGGTATCAAAGTCGATAAAAGTCAGTGCAATCAACGTGTAGGTTAGGATTAAACCAAACAGCATCTGAAGGGTTGGACCATAAATTGCTACAACTGTTAAGGCACAAATTGCTGTGAGTAACTCCACAAGAGGATAACGGATACTAATCGGATTGCTGCAGGTCCCGCATTTACCGCGTAGTACTAACCAGCTAATCACGGGGATATTCTGATACCAGCGGATTGGAGTTTTACATTTTGGGCATGTCGAAGCTGGTTGGCTCAGGCTGAGCTTTTCATTATCAATAATCGCTTGTTCTGGATGTAGCAATAATTGGCAATCTTGACGCCATTCATGTTCCATCATTTTAGGCGTGCGGTAAATCACCACATTCAGAAAGCTGCCAATACATAAACTAATAATCCCAACCACAACATAAAGTGCAGTTGGGTTTTGAACCAAATAATTGATTAAGTCGTACATTAAACCACAGAACCCATTTGGAAGATTGGTAAGTACATGGCAATCACGAGACCACCAACGAGTACCCCGAGTACTGCCATAATCAATGGCTCCATCATCGATGTTAAGCCATCAACTGCATTATCCACTTCATTTTCATAATGAGTCGCAACTTTGTCTAGCATGGCATCTAGCGCGCCTGACTCTTCACCAATCGCGACCATTTGAACTGCCATAGATGGAAATTTGTCGGTGACGCGCATCGAGAATTGAAGTTGTTGACCTGTGGCGACATCTTCTCGAATCTTCATTACAGCTTGTTCATAGACCACATTGTTGGTTGCTCCTGCCGTCGATTCTAAGGCATCAATCAATGGAACACCTGCTGCAAACGTGGTCGCTAAGGTACGACTGTAGCGGGCGATAATGGCCTTATAGACGAGATCACCAAAAATTGGAGCTTTTAATGCGGTCTTATCTAAGAAGTCGCGAAATTTTTTACTACGCTTCTTTGCTTCAAGAAAAGCAGCAATTACAATACCAATCGCAATAATCAGAATGAACCAGTATTTTTGCATCCATTCCGACATATTCACCACCATTTTGGTAAATGCAGGAAGGTCAGCACCAAAAGAGGTAAATATTTCTTGGAATACAGGTACCACTTTCACCATCAAAATAATCGTCACAATCACTGCAACGACGATGACCGTGGCTGGATATTTCATGGCTTTTTTGATTTTTTGTTTCAAGAGTTCGCTTTTTTCTTTATAAATGGCGACGCGATCGAGCATGGTTTCCAGTGCGCCAGATTGTTCACCAGATTCGACTAAGGAGCAAAATAGGTTATCAAAATACTGAGGATATTTACGTAAGGCGCCTGCAAAGGTATTACCACCCTCAACCTCGCCTTTAATGCCTAAAACGACTTCACGCATGGCGGGGTTTTCTAGACCTTCAGCCACAATTTCAAAGCTTTGTACTAAGGGTACACCTGCTTTCATCATGGTTGCCAATTGTCGAGTAAAAATGGTGATATCTAGCGTGCTGACTTTCTTTTTAAGCAAGCCTTCTAGAATATTCTTCCGTTTTTCCCGAATGGTTTTAATGGTCACACCCTGCTTGCGTAATGTGACTTTTGCTAAAGCCATATTTCGTGCAGGTAAGTCCCCTTTAATTTTTAGCCCTTTGCGGTCAACTCCTTCATAACTGAAGGTTGGCATCATCTGTGCTTTTTTGACAGCCATGCATTTATCCTTATTTTAAATACTCACTTTATTCGCTGGTCACACGATTGACTTCTTGAAGAGAAGTTACCCCTTGCATGACCTTCTTTAAGCCTGAAATACGTAGATTATTAAACCCCGATTTTGCCGATGCTTCTGCAATTTCAATTGCATTACCATCTTCCATAATAATCTTGGATATCTCAGGTGTAACTTTCATTACTTCATATATTCCGACACGTCCTTTGTAACCTTCTCGACATTCAGAACATCCGACAGGTTGAAAAATCTTAAAGTCAGGATGTTGTATATCCTGTTCAGTAAAGCCCATTTCTAACAGGCTATTTTGAGGTATTTCAACAGGTGTTTTACATTGTGAACAGAGTCGTCGAGCCAGACGTTGTGCAATTACCAAGTTTACAGAGGTTGCAATGTTAAAGGAAGGGACGCCCATGTTTCTTAAACGTGTGAGTGTCTCTGGCGCACTGTTGGTATGTAGGGTTGACATCACCATATGACCTGTTTGTGCGGCTTTAATCGCAATTTCTGCAGTTTCCAAGTCTCGAATCTCACCGACCATGACAATGTCTGGATCTTGGCGTAAGAAGGATTTTAATGCCGCGGAAAAGGTGAGACCAACTTTATTATTCACGTTGACCTGATTGATGCCCTCTAAGTTAATTTCAACTGGATCTTCCGCGGTGGAAATATTGGTATCTTCTTTATTAAGAATATTCAGGCCAGTATAGAGCGAGACGGTTTTACCTGAACCTGTAGGACCTGTAATGAGCAGCATCCCTTGCGGTTTTTCCAGTGCCTCCATAAATAAGGCTTTTTGTTCAGGTTCATAACCTAGGGCATCAATCCCGAGCATTGCACTAGAGGGGTCTAGAATACGCAGTACAATTTTTTCACCGAACAGTGTAGGAAGGGAGTTAACACGGAAATCAATGGCTTTGGTCTTGGAAGTTTTAAGTTTGATACGACCATCTTGCGGCACACGTTTTTCAGCAATATCCATTTGTGACATAACTTTTAGGCGTGAGGCTAAGCGAGTGGCTAACTGTAATGGGGGATTTGCGATTTGACGTAAAACACCATCTACACGATAGCGTACACGATAGACTTTTTCATAAGGCTCAAAGTGTAAGTCGGATGCACCCATACGAATCGCATCAATCAGTAGTTTATTGATATATTTAACAATCGGAGCTTCATCTTCTTGAGGTTGATCATCATTATCTTCTTGATCGGTATTTTCCTCATGCACGTGTAGTTCAAAGTCATCATCAAATTCGAAGGTGCTGTCTTCTGCATAATTTTGTTCAATGATTTTTTCTAATTTGTCATGTTCAACAATAATGACTTCAATGTTGAGTTTACTGTTGAAACGAATCGCATCCATAGCTTCAATATTCGTGGGATTGCTGGTTGCCACAAATAAAAGATGCCCACGTTTGAAAATGGGCAATATTCTGAATTTAGTAATAAGTTTATCTTCAACGATATCTTTTAAAATATGTGAAGCATCATAAGTTGAAAGATCAAATAAGGGTTCGCCAAATTCTTCAGAAATTTTTTCGGCAATCACGAGTGGATTAAGCTTCGAGTTCTCAATCAGATAAGGAACAATATCTTGGTTGGCTTTCTTGGCATTGGTTACTGCAATATGCATATTTTCAGTAGAAACTAGCCCATCTTCGACCAAGCGGCGAATAAAACCTGTAAATCGTGGAGAACTTTGTAGTGCTGTCATTCGCAAATGCCTACTTCAATTAAATTGTTTATAATTGGTATCGTAAAATTATACTTTTGTTGTATAAAAATACCATATCTGAAAATGTTGTGTTGGGCTAAGTATTGATGAAAAGCATGAACCAGTCTAATGAAACTGTCATTTTTTCGATGTGACTAACTGAAAAAAATATAAAAAAGTAAAGATCATACCAAACCGTCAAGAAAATTATCTTCTCGCTCAGCAATTCCGTGTAGAATGTCGCCGTTTAAATCAATTGTTTTGTGAATGGGTTAAGTATGTCGGATTCGACGATCATGCCTTGGGTTGTGGGTAATTGGAAAATGAATCCAATGCAGGCCAATGCCAAACAACTTATAAATGAATTTAAAGAATTATTGAATAAGAATGAAATTTCTCCAGCGCAATGTCATTTAGCGGTTGCGCCAATTTCAATTGCCTTGAGTTGGGTACAGGATGAATTTAAGCAGGCGAGTCGTCCTGTGCATGTGGTTGCACAAGATGTATCTCGTATGTCGGGCACGGGAGCCTATACAGGCGAGGTGAGTGCATCTTTATTAAAAGACAGTGCCATTGAGCATGTGTTGATTGGTCACTCTGAACGTCGTGAGTTCTTTGGCGATAATCCTCAGGTGATTATTGAAAAAGTGGAACATGCGCTCGCGGCAGGACTCACAGTGATTTATTGCGTGGGTGAAAGTTTGCAGCAGCGTGAAAGTGGTCAAGCTGAACAAGTGGTATTACAACAAATTTGTGATATAGCCAGGAGTGTAAGCACTGAACAATGGCAGCAGATTGTCATTGCTTATGAACCTATTTGGGCAATTGGTACAGGTAAAACTGCCTCACCAGAAGATGCGCAAACTATGCATGCCAAAATTCGTGAAGGTTTAAAACAGTTGACAGCATTCGGTGCAAGCATGCCAATCTTGTATGGTGGTAGTGTTAAGCCTGAAAATGCAGTAGAGTTGGCAGCCTGTCCAGATATTAATGGCGCCTTGGTGGGTGGAGCATCGCTGAATGCTGCATCTTTTTATCAGATTGCTCAGGCGTTTGCGCTGAAGAAATAACGAGGAGTTCATCATGCATACTTTTGTGCTGGTGGTGCATATTATTCTTGCTGTATTGATGATCGGCTTGATTCTTGTACAGCATGGTAAGGGCGCTGATGCGGGTGCCTCTTTCGGTGGTGGTGGCGCTGCAACCGTATTTGGAGCTTCGGGTTCTGGAAACTTCTTAACGCGTTTAACTGCAATTTTGACGGCTTTGTTCTTTATTACCAGTTTGACCTTGGCGGTATTTGCCAAACAGCAAACCACCGAAGCCTATAGTTTGAAATCCGTACAAACGACTGCACCTGCAACAACCAATTCGGGTGAAACTTCACCAACTGCACCAAAAACTGGCGAATAAGCTGAAATAGTGCTTTCTTTTTTATGTTGTTGCGCATAGAATGCGTCACAGCTGCGGTGGTGGTGGAATTGGTAGACACGCTACCTTGAGGTGGTAGTGCTTTCGGGCGTGGGGGTTCAAGTCCCCCCTTCCGCACCAAACTATAAAACCAGATAGTTTGGTGTATGCAGTGAATATGTTGATGCGGGATGGAGCAGTCTGGTAGCTCGTCGGGCTCATAACCCGAAGGTCGTTGGTTCAAATCCAGCTCCCGCTACCAATTTTAATTAAGATGCAACTTAATTAAAGCAAAATGAAAAAGATTTTCCTTGAAGATTTTCTAAATTTTGTATATAATTTTGCAACGTTAATGCGGGATGGAGCAGTCTGGTAGCTCGTCGGGCTCATAACCCGAAGGTCGTTGGTTCAAATCCAGCTCCCGCTACCAAGTTTCTAAAGAGGCTCACAATAAGGTGGGCCTTTTTGCACAGTGGATATTGATTTTCTGTGTAATAATGGGGGCGATTGCGCCCTTTTTTATTGGCTATCGTGTAGTGTCGACATCAATTGGTCAAATAGTCATGCTTCACTATAGTAGGTCTGTTTCATCGGTCAACATGGCCATTGAATCGCACAAAAATGACGAGAGTAAATGAAGTTATCAAATAAAACCCAAGCACTCCAAGATTTAATCGCTCCTGCAGTGCAAGCTTGTAATGTAGATCTTTGGGGGATTGAATTTATCCCTCAAGGCAAACGTTCGTTATTGCGTATCTATATTGACAAAGCTGTTGATGAAAATGTAGAACCAATTATCAATGAAGACGGTGAGGAAGAGCTCGGCCGTGGTATTGGCGTTCAAGACTGTGTGCGTGTCACTCAACAAGTGGGTGCTATGCTTGATGTACATGATCCGATTTCAGGGGAGTATGCGCTAGAAGTGTCATCTCCAGGTTGGGATCGTCCATTTTTCCAATTGGAGCAGATGCCTGCATATATTGGTCAACAAGTCGCATTACGTCTGATCAGTGCTGTAGAAAATCGTCGTAAGTTTCAAGCCAAATTGGTTGCCGTAGATCTGGAAAATGAAGTGATTCAGGTTGAAGTGGAAAAGCAACAGGTGCTTGAAATTGATAGTAACAATATCGACAAAGCAAATCTGGTCTATCAAGATTAATTCAATTTATAAGAATCTGAACAAATAGGTGACTTATGGCACGCGAAATCCTTACCGTCGTTGAAACGGTTAGTAACGAAAAAGGTGTAGGTCGCGAAGCAATTTTCGAAGCGCTTGAACAAGCTCTCGTTGCAGCGACGAAAAAGAAATTTTATGAAGGCACGCATTCTGAAGAAGCACGCTTACGTGTAGAGATTGATCGTAAAACTGGTGACTATCGTACTTTCCGTCAATGGGAAGTGGTTGCAGATGAAGATCATGAAATGCCTGCATGCCAAGATGCGATTTCTGATGTTGATCCTGCGAAATGGTCAATTGGCGACATCCGCGAATTGGAAGTTGAGTCGATTGATTTCGGTCGTATTGCTGCGCAAATTGCGAAACAAGTGATTGTACAAAAGATTCGTGAAGCTGAGCGTGCATTGGTTGCTGATGCTTATGAATCTAAAGTTGGTGAGCTGATCTACGGTGAAGTGAAAAAGCAAACTAAAGACGGTTTTATCATTGATCTAGGTGATAATGCTGAAGCCTATCTTGCGCGTGAAGAAATGATCGCTAAAGAGATTTTACGTCCAAAACAACGCGTCAACGCGATTTTGTTTAACGTGAATCGTGAAGGTCGTGGTGCACAATTGTTATTGTCACGTGCCCGCCCTGAAATGCTGATGGCATTGATGAAAAAAGAGATTCCTGAAATTTCTGAAGAAATCATCGAGATTAAAGCTGCAGCGCGTCAACCTGGTGTTCGTGCTAAAATTGCAGTGAAAACCAATGATCACCGTATTGATCCTGTGGGTGCATGTATTGGTATGCGTGGTACGCGTATTCAAGCGGTACAACAAGAGTTGAATGGTGAGCGTATTGATGTGGTGGTTTGGTCTGATGATCCTGCACAGTACATCGCAAGCGCATTAGAACCAGCAGATGTTTCGGGTATCGTGATTGACGAAGAAGAACGTACTGCGGACATCATTTTCGCGACCAGCGATCAATTGGCGCGTGCCATTGGTTCACAAGGTCAAAACGTACGTTTGGCGTCTGAATTAACAGGCTACAAACTGAATATGATGCTTGAAGAAGAGTATCATGCACGTCAGCAAAACGAAGCTCAACAATACCTAGACTTGTTTGTTACACGTTTAGATATTGAAGAAGATTTGGCAATGGCTTTGGTTGAGATGGGCTTCACTTCTTTAGAAGAGATTGCTTATGTTCCAGCTGAAACCTTTGATGAAATCGAATTAGATGCTGAAACTGTTGAATTACTGCAAAGCCGTGCGAAAGAAGTTGCATTGGCAGATGCATTACAACAGCAAGAAAATATCCAAGATCCAAGTGCTGAACTTCTTGCAATGGAAGGAATGACACAAGAAATCGCGTATGCATTGGCTGCACGCGGAGTAGTGACAGTTGATGACTTGGCAGACCAAGCGACTGACGATATCTCTGATATTGAAGGTTTAGGGGCTGAACAAGCGGGTCAATTGATTATGAAAGCGCGCGAATCATGGTTTAACTAGGAGGTAATATATGACGGACAAGTCGATTCAAGAGTTAGCACTCAGCGTAGGACGTCCTGTAGACAAGCTCCTAGAGCAGGTTCGCGATGCAGGTTTACCGCAACGTAAAGCTGACGACATTATTTCCACTGAACAACAAGATACCCTCGTTAACCATTTGAAGAAAGTTCATGGTCAGGACGTAGGGCAAGCAGGACAAATCACGTTGAAACGTAAAACGACAGGTACTGCCAAAGTGGCAAGTACCTCAGGTAAGGCTAAAACGATTAATGTTGAAGTTCGCAAGAAACATACATTTACCAAGCCAGATCCTGAACAAATCAAAGCAGAAGCTTTGGCAAAAGCACAAGCTGAACAACAAGCACGTACAGCTGTTGATTCTAAAGCGAAAGTTGAGACTAAAGCTGAAGCTCCAGTAAACAAAGCGGCTGCAAACTTAGAAGCGATGCGTGCTGCTGCGAAGCAAGAAACCACAAAGCAAGAAACAGCGAAAGCTGCGGTTGTGGTGAAGCGTAAATCAACTAATAAGCCGATTGTAAAAGCTCAAGTTAAAGTGATTGAGACGCCTGAGCAGAAAAAAGCGCGTGAGGCTCAAGCAGCACAGCTTAAAGCAACTGAAGAAGCAGCGCGTCGTAAAGCTGCTGAAGAAGCACAACAACGTACGCTTGAACAGATGCGTCAGATGGCTTCGAAATATTCTTCTGACGATGCAGCACCGACAATTCGTGTGATTGATGACTCTCCGCTTGCAGCAGGTCTCGTTGGTCAAGCCTACGAAGATTCTTTCGCGAAAGAAGACCGTGAAATTAAGCGTGGTACAAGCACGACGAATACACGTTCATCGAAGAAAGGCGGTCGTCGTGGTGAAGAGCAATCATTCCGTGATAACTCTCATAAGCGCGGTTTGAAGTCTAGCCAAGCGAACAAGCACGGTTTCGAAAAACCTGTTAAAAAACAGGTTTATGATGTAGAAATTGGTACCACGATTGTGGTGGCGGACTTAGCTGCAAAAATGGCAGTTAAAGTACGTGAAGTCATTAAATCACTCATGAAAATGGGTGAATTGGTTACACAAAACCAAGCGATTGACCAAGAAATTGCTGCACTTGTGGTTGAAGAAATGGGTCATAACCCAGTTTTAGTTTCTGAAACTCAAGCAGAAGACAATCTATTAGAAGCAGCTGAAGAAGCGCGTGGTGTTCAATCGACTCGTGCGCCAGTTGTTACGATTATGGGTCACGTTGACCATGGTAAAACCTCATTACTTGACCGTATTCGTCGCTCGAAAGTGGCTGCGGGTGAAGCAGGTGGTATTACTCAGCACATCGGTGCTTACCATGTGACAACGGACAAGGGTATCATTACTTTCCTTGACACACCTGGACATGCGGCATTTACTGCAATGCGTTCACGTGGTGCGAAAGCAACGGATATCGTCGTGTTGGTTGTTGCAGCAGATGATGGTGTAATGCCACAAACTGCAGAAGCAATTGACCATGCACGTGCAGCGGGTACGCCTATCATTGTTGCAATCAACAAGATGGATAAAGAATCTGCTGATCCAGATCGCGTATTGAATGAATTGACCACGAAAGAAATCGTACCTGAGCAATGGGGCGGTGATGTTCCAGTTGCAATGGTATCTGCACATTCTGGTATGGGTATCGATGAGCTTCTTGACCTGATTTCAATCCAAGCAGAAATGTTAGAGTTGAAAGCATCTGAAGAAGGTGCAGCACAAGGTGTGGTTATTGAAGCGCGCGTAGACACTAGTCGTGGTGCGGTGACGTCTATTCTTGTTCAAAACGGTACTTTGAAAGTGGGTGACCTTGTCCTTGCAGGTTCATCTTATGGTCGCGTTCGTGCGATGACTGATGAAAATGGTCAACGCATTAAGTCGGCAGGTCCATCGATTCCAGTGGAAATTTTGGGTCTTCCAGAAGCGCCAATGGCGGGTGATGAAGTTCTTGTTGTGAGCGATGAGAAGAAAGCGCGTGAAGTTGCTGATGCACGTATGGATCGTGAACGTCAAAAACGTCTTGAGCGTCAAAGCGCAATGCGTTTGGAAAACATCATGGCGTCAATGGGCAAGAAAGATGTGCCGATTGTTAACGTGGTATTGAAAACTGACGTACGTGGTACTTTGGAAGCATTGCACGTAGCCCTTGCTGAACTTGCGACGGATGAAGTTAAAGTTCGTATTATTGGTTCAGGCGTGGGTGCGATCACTGAGTCTGACGTTACCTTGGCTGAATCTTCAGAAGCGGTATTGCTTGGCTTTAACGTTCGTGCGGACAACACTGCGCGTCAAAAAGCCGATGCAGATGGTATCGACATTCGTTACTATTCAGTGATTTACCAATTGATTGACGATGTGAAAGATGCAATGAGCGGTAAGCTTGCGCCAGAACATCGTGAAACGATTCTGGGTGTGGCTGAAGTTCGTGAAGTGTTCCACTCAAGTAAGTTTGGTGCAGCAGCAGGCTGTATGGTTCTTGAAGGTCACTTACACCGTAATAAACCGATTCGCGTATTACGTGATGACGTGGTGGTGTTCCAAGGTGAGCTTGAATCTCTTCGTCGCTATAAAGATGTGGTTGAAGAAGTTCGTGCGGGCATGGAATGTGGTCTTGCAGTGAAAGGTTATAAAGACATCAAAGTCAAAGATAAGATCGAAGTCTATGATGTTCAACTGATTAAACGGAGTCTTTAATGGCGGGTAGTCAGCGTCTGAAGCGAATGGCAGATACAGTACAGCGTGAGTTGTCTGATTTAATCCGCCAAGAGCTGAAAGATCCACGCTTAGGTGGTCTTGTGACCATCTCTGCGGTGAAGGTCAGCCCAGATTTAGGCTATGCAGAAGTCTATGTCACTGTGATGGGACGTGAACTAGGCGATGAGCAAAGTGCCGTGGCAAATAAAGAAACTTTGGATGTCTTGAATAAAGCATCAGGTTTCTTACGCCATGAACTCAGTCGTCGTATTAAGACACGTATTACGCCACGCTTGCGTTTCCATTATGACAAGACCAATGCCTATGGTAACTATATGTTTGGTCTGATTGCTGAAGCAGTCAAGGATTTACCTGCTGCTGAAGCAAAGCAACAAGATGATGAATAAGCTCAATTAAAATATTGAGTGAAATAAAAAAGCCACCTTCGGGTGGCTTTTTTTATGTCTAGGATTTAGTCACGACGGCGTTGGCGCTGCCAAGGCAATGGTCGATTTAAAGCTTCAGGTACATCACCACTCATGGAGCGCAAGCGTAAATGTAATGCGGCTTGTGCCATGAGGTTGGCGGAGACAGGTGCGGTGATGAAGGCGAGCAAGGTCAGTAGAATTTCGGCAAAGCCGATACGTCCTTGAAATGCTGAGTAAATCATGGCGGCAATCAGGAAGCTACCTAAGCCTAAAGTACTGGATTTGGTCGGTGCATGCAGTCGCATAAACAAATCGGGTAGACGCACCATACCAATGCCTCCAACCAGCATGAAGAATGCACCGATCAGCAAGAAAATAGAAACCAGAATTTCCATGAGTAATTGCATTAAAGGTTCTCCTTAATCGATGACATGGCCAGAGGTGAAGTAGCGCGCCAAAGCCACGGTTGAAACAAAGCCGAGCATGGCGACCAGTAGTGCCCCTTCAAACAGTGAAGTGGTGCTCCAGTAAATACCCAAAACAACAATTAGGCAGGTCGCATTCAGGAACAAAGTATCCAAAGCCAAGAGACGATCGACAATTGATGGTCCAATAATCAGGCGACCCAGACACATCAACATCGACAGCGTAATCGCCACCATGCAAATCCCTAAAGCATAAGGCAAAATGGTCATGTGGCATCTCCTGAGTTGACGTGGAAGATTTCCAGTAAAGGCTTTTCATAGCGGTTCTTGATGTCTTGAATATCAATCTCCGCATCATCCGTGCTTAAGGCATGTACCAAGATATCACCACGGTCTTGGTCAATTCCCGCAGAAACTGTACCAGGCGTGGTGGTGATGATCATAGCCAGTAAGCTATTCACTTCATCGTGCTGGGTTTCCAAAGGCACGCGATACCATTTTGGATGCAAGCGATCCATCGGTCCCAACACTAATTTTGCAATACGAATGTTGGAAATGATGATATCCCACAGCACCACAAAAAACAGTTTAATCGCCGCTGTCCAGTTGATGTTAGGGGTTTGCTGAATAAACGGTTGTACCAGACGAGGAATGATCACAGCCAGTAAAGCCGCCATGACCAAGGTGGCGGCATCTAAGCTATGCGCCAGCATAATCCAAGTGATGGCAACCAAAACCGAAACAAAAGGATGCGGCAGCCATCGACTAAGAAAATTTGTTTTTTGCATGGTTATGGCTCCACTGGTTTAAGTTGAGCATCATCAGGAATCAACATTTCTTGGGTCTGCTGTTCTTGAATTTGACGTAACTTGTACGGTGAAATATGTTCACCAGACAAGGTGTCTTCACTGATGGCATACGGAATTAAATGCGCATTTGGATCGAGTGTTTCACCACCATATTTGGTTTCAGGCAAATTTTCAGGATCGAAAGGCTGCACACTAATCACTTGATTGAGTTCATCCTTTTTCAAAATTGTCGCTTCGTACAAAGCATTATTTTGAATCTGTAATGCTGCATTCTGGGTGTATTGCTGGATCGGTCCAGCCGCAACCATATACACCATTAAACCTGCCAAGAGCATGTAAATTGCCGCATCATTACGTGCTGGAGCTTGCTCAGGTGTGGCTTGATAAGCGATATAATCTGCTTCGGTATGGGTCAATTCTTCAGGTTTGCTGGCACGCCAGAACAGGATAAAACCGACACGGGTAAAGGCAATAATGCTTAACAGGCTGACAATCAGAATCACGGCAATAATGAGCCCTTGATAAGGTTCATTAGCCGTCGCTTGTAGAATGAAAACCTTGCCCAAGAAGCCGCTGAAGGGTGGTAAGCCTGCCATCATCAAGGCAATCAGGAAATAGCAGAGCGAAAGCACATGATGCTGCTTCATTTGCGGTGCAATTTTCAGATGGTCTTTATAGACCCCACGTTGTGAGGTAATCCAGCCACAGAGCAGATAAAATGCCGCTGCAATCAGGGTACTGTGTACCAGATAATACAGTGTAGCTGACCATGCCTGCGTATTCGTCATTGAGATGGCAATCAGCAGGGTGCCAATCGAAGACAACACCATAAATCCGACAAAGCGACGTAAGCGTTCCGCACCAATGGCACCAATTACACCATACAGTGAAGTGATCAAACCAATCGGTAATAACCAGTTCTGTAAAATGGATTGGCTCAATTCATCATCAAACACCGTCCCGTTGACCCGCAAAATCGCATAAATTCCGACTTTGGTCATGATGGTAAAGATGGCGGCAACAGGTGTGGTGGCAACAGCATAGGTCTTGGGTAGCCAGAAACCGACAGGGAGCATGGCGGCTTTAATGCCAAACACCACAAACAGTAGCAAACCACCCGCAACCGCGAGCTTGTGCTGATCAGGCTGTAGACTTGGGATGAGTCGTGCGACATCTGCCATATTCAAGCTACCAACACTGCCATAAATCATGCCCAGACCGATCAGGAACAGGGCAGAAGCCAACAGGTTGATGGTGACGTAATGAATGCCAAGCTGGAAACGTGCTTTGCCTTGTCCGTGCAAGAGCAAGACATAAGAAGCCATCAACAGGATTTCGAAGAAAACGAACAGGTTAAATAAGTCACCGGTTAAGAAAGCACCACAGAGTCCCATCAGCAAGAAATGGAACATGGCATGGAAATAGCGACCACGTTCGTCCCATTCACGGCTGGCAAACCACAACACAGGTACGGCAAGAGCGTAGGTTAAGACCAGCATTAAGGCGGAGAGCTGATCCAAGACCAAAACGATACCGAAAGGTGCCGTCCACTCGCTCAGGTTATAACTGCTGATTTGTCCCTGACTGGCGATGATTAAATAGCTTACCGCAGTCACAAGTCCCAGTAAGGACGAAATAAGACTGATGCCACGTCGCCATGGCTGACGCCAGTCGTAGGCGAGCGAACCTGAACCCGGATTGCCCAGTAAAACCAGTAGGAAGCCTGTGAAGGCAGGAATGATGATGCTAAAAATTGGTGTATGTTCGGCCCAAAATTGGATGAAATTATGCATTAAGGCTCATCCTCACGCGGGTCGACAAGACTAATCTCTTCTTTGGAGTCAACGTGGTCTGTCCCAGATTCATAACGGCTGCGTAATGCCAGCTGTACAATAAAGGCGGTGGTGGCAAAACCAATCACAATTGCGGTCAGTACCAGTGCTTGCGGTAATGGATCGGTGGATTTAGTCGCTTCGGTTAATACCGCTGGGGCATCGACCTGTACTCGACCCATGGCAAACAAGAACACATTGACGGCATAACCAATCATGGCTAAACCGAGCACGACTGGAAAAGTACGTGCCCGTAGAATCAGATAAATGCCTGTTGCAATTAATAGTCCAATCGCAGAGGCAATAAGAAATTCTAGACTAATCATATTATTTCCCCTTTGGTAATGGACCAGACATGCTGGAGTGACGTGAGTCGCCCAGTACCGAGATCATCAGCATGGTTGCACCAACCACAGTGATATATACCCCGACATCAAATGCTGCGGCAGAAGCCAAATGCATTTCACCTAAAATTGGCGGTGAAACATAAATGTGCGCGCTGGTCAGGAAAGGTCGTCCCCAATACCAAGCCGCCAGTGCAGTTAAGCCAGCGATGCTTAAGCCTGTACCAATCCAGATTTCATATAAACGCCCAGATTTGGCTTTCAGCATTTGCTCGGCTTGGTCCTGACCTAAAGCAATATACTGAATGATCAGCGCCAAGGAGGTGATTAAGCCTGCAATGAAGCCACCGCCAGGGTAATTGTGTCCGCGTAGAAAAATATACAGGCTGATCACCAGTGCCAAAGGCAAAATCCAAGACGAAGCGATACGCAGCATTAAAGGGGAGGGGTTGAAACGATAGGTTAAGCCCTGAGTCATGGTGGTGCCATGCGTACGCATCCCATCCATCAAACATAGGGTTCCAATCCCAGCAATGCCCAATACGGTAATTTCCCCGAAGGTATCGAAACCACGGAAATCGACCAGAATCACGTTGACCACATTGGAGCCGCCACCCAACGGAATAGACTGTTGCAAGAAGAACCACGAAATCGAATTATGATCACGGGTGAGGATTAGCCAAGTGATCCAGCCAATCCCGACACCACCCGCAATCGCAATAATGGCATCGCGCCAACGACGTGCCTGCGTAGATTCATAAGGGGTGAGCTGTGGTAATAGTGAAAGGCTCATCAGTAGCAATACGGTTGTTACCACATCGACAGTGATTTGGGTCAATGCCAAATCAGGCGCTGACAAGGTCACGAACACCATAGTGACCACTAAGCCGATCGCACCACTGATCAGTACGGCTTTAATGCGTTCATGGTGGAACCAGAGCATCATCCAGCACGCCGAGAACAACAGCAGCCACAACACAATGGCCAGCATTGGGGCATGAGTCAGTTCGCGTGTACCTGTGGTCAGACCCTGACCGATTAAAGGTACAGCCACCATGACAATACTGAATGCCACAATCCAGATCAGATAGGTCTGTAGGGAACCTGTTTCGGTTTTGCGTTTAATCTTGCGTGAAGTCAGTAATAAATGTTTCAGGAAAGATTCAAAGAGAAGCTTGCCTTGAAATGGACCCAAAGCAGGATCTAAATCGATACTGCGTAGTTTGCGGTTTTTAGCCAGTGCGAAGTAAAAACTTAACCCCCCGACCAGTGCAATCAGACTCATTACCAAAGGCAGGTTAAAGCCATGCCAGATGGCTAAATGGGTTCCTGAAAAATCATGCAGTTGGGTGCTGGCACGTGCGGTGCTATTAACGATATGTTCAACTGTCAGAGCAGGGAAAATACCTACCACAATACATAAAATCGCCAAGAAAATGGCAGGGGCACGCATGCCAATCGGCGGTTCGTGTCCTTCTTTATTGGGGACTTGTTCACCCAGTGGACCGTCAAAGAACACACCGTGCACCAAGCGTACCGAATAGGCCACTGCGAAGATCCCTGCAAAAGTGGCAATGATTGCAGCCAAAATCAGGACAGGACCATTCAAGTTTGCCAACAATTCGGTAAAGAACATCTCTTTGGACAAAAAGCCGTTGGTCAGTGGTACACCTGCCATAGCTGCGGCTGTGACCATGGTCAGGGTCGCTGTGAATGGTAGTAATTGCCAGACCCCACTCAGCTTACGTAAATCACGTGTTCCTGTTTCATGATCAACGATCCCCGCAATCATAAACAACGCGGCTTTAAAGGTGGCGTGGTTGATGATATGGAAAATGGCCGCAGCAACCGCCAGCGGTGAACCGATACCCAACAGGCATACGATTAAGCCGAGATGACTGATGGTGGAGTAGGCCAACAAACCTTTGAGATCTTCTTTGAAAATGGCAAAGAAAGCTGCCATACACAGGGTAAACAAGCCGACAAAGGTCACAATATTGTGATACAGCGCAGCCCCTGCAAAAATTGGGAGCAAACGTGCCAGCAGGAAAATCCCGGCTTTCACCATGGTGGCTGAATGCAGATAAGCGGAAACTGGGGTGGGCGCCGCCATGGCATTGGGTAGCCAGAAGTGGAACGGGAATTGCGCACTTTTGGTAAATGCGCCCAATAAAATCAGCAATAAGGTCGGAACAAACAGCGCATGACTTTGAATTTGTTCTGACATGGTCAGAATCTGGTCAATTTCATAGGTGCCCGTAATTTGTCCTAGCAGCACAAAGCCCCCCAGCATTGCCAAGCCACCCATGCCCGTAATGGTCAGAGCCATGCGTGAGCCGCGCTGTGCAACGTCATAGTTGCTCCAGTAGCCGACGAGCAGGAAGGAAGAAATACTGGTGAGTTCCCAAAAAATTAACAGCAAAATTAAATTATTGGAAAGAGAGATGCCCAACATCGCGGCCATAAACAGCATCAGCAACAGATATAGTTTGCTTAATGAGTTTTTAGGACTCAGGTAATAATAGGCATAAATAAAAATGAGGGTACCGATACCGGTAATCAGCAAAGAGAAGAGGAGACCTAAGGCGTCGAGTCGAAAACTCAGATCAATCCCCAGTTGTGGTAACCATGACCAGCTTTGAAGGATGACTTCACCATGAAAGACCTGCTTTGCTTGAGTCAGTAACAGAATTAAACTACTTAAACTGACTCCGATAGCCCCGAAAGCCGTTACCCCGCGCGAGAATTTCTTCAGCCACGAGACAAGGGTTGTGCCAAGTACTAACGGTAACAAGATAATAATTGGTAGCACACTTGTATCCATTGTCGTGATAGGTCGAAACCTAAGGGTGAATCTTATCTTTCAAGGATTACAGGACAGCAAAGAGATATCCAAAAATACTCAATCTTGAAAGCCGTAAAGAAAATAAAAAACGAAAAACAAGTTGTGTTGCGCAACTTGCAAAATTATAGCAAAACAAAATTTTACTATAAAAAAGGCAAATAAATCTGATCTTATTACATGAATAAAACAACATCAAACCATTTCGCGCACACCTGTCCGATTATACGCGCAGAACACTGATTTGAGGTTAAAACTTAGCTGCTGAATGCAGTCCAAATCGGCAACTAAGAGGAGGGATCCTTGAAGGAAGAATCTTTCGGTTGTTGCCAAAGTTGTTGTAATTCGGTTTGGGCTTCGGGTGAAAGTTGCTGAATCTGCGCATACAGTTGCTGTGCGGCAGACAGCGCAGGTTCATCAGACAATTGTTCCAATGTTGCAGCCCCCGACAAGGAAATTTGGCTGAGTTCAGCATAAATCTGATCAAATTGCTGCTGCAATGGTTGCAGCATAATGTCCTGTACACCTTGTGGACCCAGTTGCAGACATTGGTAGGCAGCGGCATTTTCGAGGAGTTCGGTGCGGTTGCCTGTGGCGATAATTTGCAAGCGTGGAAAAGCCTGATGTAAATGTTGCAAAATCTGGCTGCAGTGGTTTTGATCGAGTTGTTCATCAATGGCATCAATCATTAATACCCCATCACCTTCCAAGCAAGGATATAGACTGAGGGGATTGAGCAAGCACATGCGACGAACAATATCGCCAATCAAGGCAATCCAGTTCTTTTGACTGCTAGACAGCTGTTGAAATTGCATGACCTTGCCTTGGTAGTTCACCATCAATTGCAGTTTCGGCTGATACTGTACGAAAATATCCTGTAGTTCAGGTACAAGGATTTTCAGGCTATCTTTCAAAGCTTTTAAACAGGGCGCGTGCAGTTGCACATGCGCCTGAAACAAGGTGTTGGGGACATTTTCAGGCTGTAAATGCGGTCCTAGATGTAATTTATCCCGCATCAGTTGCTGGAACAGTTGTGCAGTTTGGGCATTTTCCAGATCACTGATTTCACGAAACCATTCGAAGAAACGACTAAAGGTGGTAAACGGGATGGCTGCCACTTCATAGGCATGTGCTGCTTGAAATACAATCGGATTGTTTTTACTCAGCAGATTGATTTCATTGACAAAGCGCTCAGCAGGGTAATAGGCAATCAAGGGCAAACCCTGCATCGGGTCTTGTTGTAGTGCCCGATGGTAGAGCTGTACCAGTTGTTCCAGTTGATCGGTTTCTGCTTTGCTGAGTCCAATGCCTTGCTGATTCAGGGTTTTATAGAGTTGCCAACTGCAACGATTAGAGGCTTCGGCTTGTGCCGTTTCGGATTCTGCGATGGTGCCGATGTCCGCAGGGATTTCGACACTAATCTGGACTTTGGATTGCAGGCGACTGTACATGATGTCCTGATCAAGCATCACCACACCTGCACTGCGCAAATCTTTGTAGCGGGCAGAAAACCACGTCAGCGCTTGATAGGCATGTTTTAAAATACTGGTTTTGCCTGTCGCCTGATCACCTAGAATGAGGGTGATCGGCTGATCATGATACTGAAATTGCAGTTGTAAATTGGCAAACAGATTGGTGTGTTTGAGCTGTAACGATTCGATTTTCATAGAAGCCCCGCATTCGTGCAACGGTTAGCCTGCTGCTTGGCGTAATGAGCTAGGCATCCTATTTTTCAGTTGTTGCATCAAGTCGTAAATATGGTGAATATTTAGACTTACTTTAGCACGAGTGCAAGCGACATACAGCAATCTTAACTCTTCGTCACTAATTTTATGATCTTGCTCAGTCAGCTTAAATTGATAGTCATCTTCAATGTGCACACGGTCCCATTCCAGTCCTTTGGCTTTGTGTGCCGTAGAAATAATATAGTCGGCATGTTCAATCGGGGTGATTTTGGCTAAAGCACGTTTCAGCGGATCGGTGCCATGATCATCCACCAGTTTCACCAACGGTTTAATGTCACTGCCTTCATTGGTTTCACAATATTCATGCACATCATGCCAAGAATTAAACCATGCCAGTTCAGGGACATCGGTCACGCGTTTGCCTTGTTTCAGCATGCTGGCGGCATCGACAAAACGATTGAGTTTGACGTGGTCGGCTTGCAGGCTGACTTTATCACCATGCACCAAACCCGAAAGCAGTAGTTCCATGGCGCGGGCATTGGTACGACATAAAATTGCGTCACGCATTTTGGTGTGCGGTTTATTCACGACTTTGGAATTGAGTAGAGGATTACCTAAAAGTGGTACTTTTTCATTCAGTGCGCCCAAAATCGCATTGGCATTTTGCGCGATGCTTTCGCCAAAGCGGAATGAGGTGGTCAAACGAGATTCGGGCAAGGGCAGTTGCTGCATGGCATTGACGGCACCACGCCAAGCATAAATTTGCTGATGCGCATCACCAACATAAATCACTTGGGTATTCCGTTGCCGCAGCAAAATGCCCAACATTAACGGGTCGGCATCCTGTGCTTCATCAAACAAGACATAATCTGCAGGAATATTGGGTTCAGACAACGCCCAAAGTTTCAAATAAATATCATGCCCAATGCCGGCTTGATGATTGGGATCAACCGATTCTAGCCAGCGTCGTTCAACCGCAGGATAAAGGTGCTTTTGTAGCGTTTCGATATCATCGGGATGCAACCAGTTCGGTGCTTGCAAATGTCGCGGCGCAGGGTACTGTGAACTGGTCGAGCAGAAATAGCTGACGGCATTCGCCACTAGACTGGCAAGACGACTCGGCATCAGCACGTATTTTTCATACCGTCCGCCCATCATGCGTCTTAAGGTAATCGGTTCTAGGCGATACTCTTTGGCAATGAAGCTGGGGCTGAGTCGGGGTAAACGTAGTTTGTCGGTAATTCCACGTGGAACACTACGAAAGGCTAACGAGTGAAAGGTGCGGCAATCCACATTGGAGTGGAACTTTTGCTGGGCTTCACTGGCAATGGCTTTGTTAAATGCGAGATACATGCCACGTCGTTGTGGCATGGCATCACTGATCATTTGCAGGGTGGTGGTTTTACCTGTGCCCGCATAGGCAATCACTTTAAAGGATTGTCCCAGACGCGCGTTATCAATGGCAGTCGCCTGCTCATAGGTTGCGCTCGGTTTTGGATGTTGATTGGACACAGGCAAAGAGGGCTTTAGTGGCTACGGTTGGCTTTTTCGACCAAACCTGACAGTCCTTGGCGACGCGCCAATTCATTCAATACCAGTTGCGGATCCAGGTCGAAATGACCCAACATTACAATGGTATGGAACCACAAATCTGCAACTTCATAAATTAGGTCATTTTTATTGTCTGCATTGGCCGCCAGTTGGAGCTCTTTAGCCGCCAAAATGCTTTCGACACTTTCTTCACCGACTTTTTCTAGAATTTTGTTCAAGCCTTTGTGATACAGCTTTGCCACATAAGACGAGTCTGGATCTGCGGCTTTGCGTTCAGCCATCATCTGACCGAGATAAGACAGCACTTCGACCTGTTCCGATTGTGCATTTGATGCATTCATGGCGAGGGTATGCGGGTTACTGGATTTTTCGCCATAAATTGCGTTTGGATCTTTCAGTTGTGCATCCACAATTTCCCAACCTTGCGGAGTGAGTTTGCGGTAGAAGCACGATTCACGACCCGTATGGCAAGCAATGCCACCACGCTGTTCAATTTGCAGCACAATCACATCGGCATCGCAATCGAGGCGAATTTCATGCACGGTTTGAAAGTGTCCAGATTCTTCCCCTTTGTGCCACAACTTGTTGCGTGAACGGGAAAAATAAACCGCCTGATTTTTTTCCGCAGTGAGTGCCAAGGCTTCGCGGTTCATCCACGCCACCATGAGCACACGTCCTGTTTGATGATGCTGTGCAATGGCAGGGACTAAACCTTGTTCGTTAAATTTTACTTCATCGAGCCAGCGCACGTTGTTCATAGGGACTTCACCAAAATCAGTTAATCGAAAAGAATATTCAAGTTGATGCGAAAAACATCAGGCTATAGTGTAGGGGATCGGGCTGGATTTGTGTTAATTATCTTTCATCAATTTGCCCAGTCTGGGCGTTGCAACATGAACTTGGCACCGTTCATTCATGTTGCAGATCTGAGGTTTAAAGCGTTTGCATGACCTCGGCAAAGCGCTGTTTTTCAACCAGTTCTAAGAACTCATCGCCCAGACGTTGGCTTTCAGCCACACACTGTTTCCAGAGCTGGATACGACGCTGCGGTTCCAAGCCTTTCAGGATGAAGTCTTTACGATCTGGTAAACGCCCCAAGGGTAAACTGGCCAGATATTCCAGTGAAGGTGAAATCAGCAGAGTGCGTGCTTGATTCGTCGGATTGGCTTTGCGCGATTTAAACATCTTGTCGAACCAGCCCGGGGTAATGCTATCGCTAAAATGTGGGTAGAGCACAATTCCTTGGCTTTCAAAGGGTAAATCGATGTGATAGTCAATTAAACCACCATCGCGATAGGCACCTTGCGGGGCATCACGGATATTTTTGACCGCAGGCGTTACCCCCGGAATCGAACCTGAGGCCATGAGCCAGTCTGCAACATTGTCAGCGTTGAAGTTGAGATAATGAGTGGTGAAGCTATCCTCTTTAATTTTAAATTGTGGAAAATTCTGCGGCTGGCAAATCACGCGATGCATAAATAGATTTAAATACTGACGTGCAATGGCATTGCTCCCGACAATACCGAGCAATGAGCCATACAGAGCAAGACGCTGATCACTTTGGAATAAATGTTGGGCTTTGGCCGCAATGATGGTCAGGTGATAGTCGGGGTGTTCAACCAATTTTTGGGTTTGCTGATTTAAAATGCCTGCCAGCATGTCGCGTGAAATTTTTTCGATCTCGGCAATTTTCATCTTTTTATGAAAAGGCAGATGGATATACAGCTCCGCCAATTGCTCAGGACCCAGCGTTTCACCTTGCGCCAAAATCCCTGCAAAACGCCATGCACCGACAGAAGACCCTACCAAAAAGCGGCGCTGTTTGGCTTGCGGCAGAAAACTACCAAAGATGGCTTGATCAAGACCTGTTAAACCGATGCCTTTGGGGCCACCTGCTGCACCGGGTAAAATATCGACCTGTTGGGCATGGAAGCCTTCTTGTTGGATCAGTTGGCGAGCCAGATGACCAGCACGAATGTTCAGGGCGGGAGAGCGCTTTTCAAGAATTTGAATCATGGTGCAATTATAAATATACGAATGTGCACTCAGTTTAAAAGTTCTGTCTAGGGTCTCAATGGCGTGGAAAAACTTTAGGTGACTTTGCAGTCACTTTAGTGAAGTGAGTTAAAAACAAACAAATCTGTGGATAACTCTCGGGCTATCCACAGTATGTTTTATCCGCAAGTATTTATTTAAACAGGCGCCAGAACGACAACAAACTGGCACAGACAATCAAAATAATAGAGATGTACCACGGGGCAATAATCGCAATTGACAGGAAAATGGCCATCAAGCTGCCAAAAATCCAACTGCGTTTTTGTTGATGTTCCATTTGCAGACGCAGGCTTTGCAGTTCATTCAGTTGTTTTGCATTCCAAGCTGACTGATTTTTTAAGCCATTTAAGCTGTCCACCAACAAGGTTGGGAAGTCCTGCGCACCCAAAAGTAAATCAGGGATTTTCTGCCCGAGTTCTTTGAGGTTTTTCTGTGGGTTCATTTGCGCTTTGATCCAATCGGTCAGGATTGGTTTTGCCAAGCTCCAGATGTCTAATTCTGGATACAGGTCAGTGCCCAGACCTTCTACATGTACCAATGTTTTCAGCAGTAACATCAATTGCGGGGGAATTTCCAAATGGAAACGACGCGCAATATCCATAACCTGAATCAGAATGCCTGCAAAGTCCAATTCGTGCATCGGTTTCGAAACCATTGGTCCTACCGTACGACGCATTTCACGCGCCAAGGCATCTTGGTCGGTGCCCGGTGGAATCCAGCCTGCTTGATACACAATCTGAATCAGCTGCATAAAGTCACTGTTCATCACCGCCAGTAACATGCGCGCTACGGTCATTTGGTCGTGCTTGGACAGCTCGCCCATAATCGCACAGTCCAGTGCAATAAAGCGTGGATTGCTCGGATTGATGGTTTCCACAAACACGTTGCCTGGATGCATATCCGCATGGAAGAAGTTGTCGCGGAACACTTGGGTAAAGAAGATGGTTAGACCTTTTTCAGCCAGATCTTTACGATCCATGCCCATGCGGTCGAAAGTCGCCGTGTCAGAAATCGGCACGCCAGTAATGCGTTCCGCCACCATCACTTCTTTACTGTCCATATAGACTTCAGGCACGTACATCATGCTTGAACCAGTAAAGTAATGACGCATGCGACGGGTGTTGTCTGCTTCTAAAGTCAGATCCAATTCGTTCAGGATAATTTGACGATAATCTTGAATAATCTCAGAAAGATGCAGCGCACGTGCTGCTTCTAAGCGCTTTTCTAAAGTTGCACCGAGCCATTCTAAAATTTCAAAATCTTGCAGAATCTGGCTACGAATATCAGGACGGGTAACTTTTACCACCACTTCACGACCATCATGCAGGGCAGCAGTATGCACTTGTGCAATTGATGCTGCGGCAAGTGGTTGTTCATCGAAGCGGCTGAACAGGGTGGCAACATCGGCTTTCAACGATTGTTGAATACGTGTTTTTGCGACATCGCTACCAAAGGGTTTGACGCGATCTTGCAACAACACCAGTTGCGCCAGCACTTCAGGTGGAATCAAGTCACGACGGGTCGAGAGCAATTGACCCAGCTTAATCGCCAGCGGTCCCATATCTTCAAGCGCTTGCTTGAGTTTTAGTGGATTTTTACGTTCTTTACTCGACCATGCCGCTGGGTGCATGCGAATAATCGCCAGTGCATGACGTGCCTTTTCAGGTAATTCTTCCGCAGGAAACAACGTGTCGAGTCTATAGTGCGCAGCAATGCGCCAAAGTTCGAGTAAACGTGAAACGTGCGGAATCATAAAGTGTATTACCTAAATTTAAAGAGAGTCTGGAAGGGCATCAATTTGACGTTGCAGTTGCTGGATTTTGGCTTCTGCACGGTCAAGGTTCTGATTCAAAAGACGGGTGTCTTGTTGCAGGTCATCCATTTGCCAGCGTGCAGCAAACAAGCCTGAATCTTCTTTGAGGGCATCTTCAGCAAAGAATAGATGGCTCTGTAAAGAGCGCTTTAGATGTTTGGGCGCAAGCTGGATTTTGCCCAGTTCATGCGCCAAGGCAGGTCCAACCCAAGGACTGAGATGCGCAGCCAAATCGGGTTCAGCCTGTTGCATGATTCTTTGGAGATCTTGCAATAAATGATAGTCACCTTGTACAGGAATAGTGCCGACATCTTCTGCTAAAAAGAGTTTCAGTAGTTCGACCACATTTTTAACCTGTAAGGTGGCTGTTGCAGCAGTAATGGTTTGCTGCGGATCAAACGGGCGTTGCTCAAAAATGGACGGACGCTCGGCCTGACCTGTAACACTCGGTTCAAGACGCACTTTGTCTTGATCAAAGAAGACATCCACCGAGAGCTGTGGTGACTCGAGCACCACGCGCAACATTTTACCTTGCAGTTGATTGAGCTGAATGCGCGTGATGGCATCCAGATCAATCACATGGTGAATCAAGCGTTCAACTGCACCAAGTGCCAGAATTGACCACATAGCTTAACCTTCACCAGTCCGTTTAGAGTTTAAAACCACGGTGAACAGCCACGATACCGCCTGTCAGGTTATGGTAGTCACAGTTCTGGAAACCCGCCTGTTCCATCATGCCTTTCAGGGTACGTTGGTCTGGATGCATACGAATCGATTCAGCCAAGTATTTATAGCTTTCAGAGTCATTGGCAATGATTTTGCCCATGATTGGCAGTGCTGTGAAGGAATACAAGTCGTAAAGTTTTGAGAATGGCTCAAACACAGGCTTCGAGAATTCCAACACCAGTAAGCGACCACCTGGCTTAAGCACACGGTACATGGCTGCCAGCGCCGCATCTTTATCGGTCACGTTACGTAAGCCGAAGCTGATGGTAAGCAAGTCAAAGCTGTTGTCAGCAAAAGGTTCCAAGGTTTCTGCATTCGCCAAAACGAAGTCGACATTGGTACAGCCTGAATCAATCAGACGGTCACGACCGACGTTGAGCATCGATTCGTTAATATCTGAAAGCACCACATGACCTGTAGGACCGACTTCACGGCTAAAGACTTTCGCCAAGTCACCCGTACCGCCTGCAATAT
Organism: Acinetobacter kanungonis; assembly: GCF_009939195.1. GTDB lineage: Bacteria > Pseudomonadota > Gammaproteobacteria > Pseudomonadales > Moraxellaceae > Acinetobacter > Acinetobacter kanungonis. The sequence continues at coordinate 164,998 of NZ_JAACKC010000003.1, forward strand.
CTAACACGTGTTGACCACGACGCACACCCGACATGTTAATCGCAAAGCGTTTCCAGAGGCGGTGAATACCAAAAGACATCAAGTCATTCATGATGTCGTATTTGCTGGCAACCGAATGGAACACTTCCGCAACTTTCTGTGCTTTGTCTTCACTGTTCACGGTTTGGTAACCGAAGTGAGTGGTCGCACCGACGTTGCCTGTATTGGCACCGCGTGGCAGGTTGTATTTGGGTACTGTGCCATTCACAGGCGTATCAGTTAATTGTTGTTGTAAGGATTGTTGCTGCCCTTGAGGGATACCCTCAGGAAGTGGGCTGTTTAGGAAGGGGCTGACTTTGTCTGTTTGTTGAGCCGACTCAGGTGTAGGGGTAGGCGTTTGATTTTCATTAGACATTCAAGTCACTCCTAACATAAAAATAGGGTTAATGTTGCAGTGCAAGCATGATGACAGATTCTCAGCCGATGTACAGCAATCATCATGCAATTGTTATGAATAATATACAGAAAAAATGACCCTTCCTGTACCTACGTGCACGATTTAATCCCGCTGTGAATGCGCTGTTATTGGAACGGATGCAGATCACCTGCATGTACTTTGGCAATAATTTGACGTTCAATCGCGGTAAAGTCTTTGACAAACTGCTCTGCCGATTTTAAGGGTTTCATGGCCAAAAAACCGTCCTGCATAAATTCGTACATCACGTCGAAATGGTGTTTATACGCCACCCCTTTACACATTTTGAACGCGGTATAGACCATGAATGAGCGCATGTATTTGTCGAGGCTGGCACCCAGTTGATCCAACAATTCCAGTTGATGTAAACGGGGTTGTCCTTGATCGAGCTTTAAATAGCTGAGGCGCATCATTTCATCGGTCAGTGGGGTGTTCGGGGCATAGTCCTCGAGCAGTTGCAGGGCCACTTGTTCATCCAACTGAACGGCAAGGATCGCCAATTCCACCCCTGCGGTGCCTGTTCTAATCGCATTTTCTGGAATCAGTTTTTCGGCTTTGTGCACATATTTCATCATGCGGGCTATTTGTTTGGCCAAAGCATCAAAATCGGGACCACCGTATAAACGGTTCAAAAAGTACTGCGCCATTAATTGGTTATTTTTCACTGCGAAGTGCTGTTGATGGGTGCGTTGCATCCGCTGTTTTTGCCAGATTTGCACATCGTGCAGACGTTGAAATAGCTCAGCATTATGGTGATATTGCAATTGATAATACTGTTCTAGTAGGTCATCTAGTACTGCAAGTTTAGACATGAGCTATCTCAATTTGAAACGTGTGCAAATCTTAGAGCTTGTTGCACGTTCCCGCCATGACAAAATGATCGAATACGACATGAAAATCAGCCAATTTGTCATGAAATTATACAAAGATCTGCAAAAATGAACTTTCGGCTTGTTTTATACTGAAACAAAACAACGGCTTTAAAAGACCGAACTGATATCAATCAACTGATGGCGAGACAAAAATGGCAAAACAACAACTAGAACCAGCCTTGGTAGATGAAAGCCAACTGTCACTCGATTTAATTGATGCGCAATACGCCTTAAAAGACACCAAAGATCAGCCCAATGCTAAAAGTTTAGTGGTGTTGGTCAGCGGCATCGAACTGGCGGGCAAAGGGGAGTCGGTGAAGCAATTACGGGAGTGGATGGATCCGCGTTATTTACGCGTCAAAGCCGATGCCCCCGTAATGTTTAATAATACCCAAACCTTTTGGCAGCCTTATGCACGCTTTATTCCCAGTGAAGGGCAAATTGCGGTGTTGTTTGGAAACTGGTATGGAGACTTGCTTAGCACTGCCTTACATGTGTCACAGCCGCTGGATGAAACGCTTTATGATGAATATGTCGACAACATGCGTGCTTTTGAGCAAGACCTGAAAAATAATCATGTTGATGTAATTAAAGTCTGGTTTGACTTGTCTTGGAAGTCGCTACAAAAGCGGCTGGATGAGATGGATGCCAGTGAAATACATTGGCATAAATTGCATGGTTTAAATTGGCGCAATAAAAAACAATATGAACGCTTGCAGAAGTTACGTCAGCGTTTTACCGAAGACTGGATTATTATTGACTGTGAAGATGAGCAATCGCGTGATCAACAATTTGCACAGCATGTTTTAAGAGCCATGCAGCATTGCCCGGATCATGTGAAGTCGGCACAACATAAATGGAAGCAAGTTGAAATCCCAGCCATTCTAGAACAACCACCCACCCTTAAAATTGATAAGACCGAGTACAAAACCGAGTTAGAGCGGCTGACCCGCAAGGTTGCAGACACCTTACGTTTTGGCGAACGCAATGTGATTATTGCTTTAGAAGGGATGGATGCCGCGGGCAAAGGCGGTGCCATTAAACGGATTGTGAAAAGTCTAGATCCGCGGGAATACGAAATTCACAGTATTGCGGCACCTGAAAAGTACGAATTACGTCATCCGTATCTCTGGCGCTTTTGGGGCAAGATTCAACCCAATGATCGGATCACCATTTTTGATCGCACGTGGTATGGACGTGTGCTGGTGGAGCGGGTTGAGGGTTTTGCCAATGAAGTCGAGTGGCAACGCGCTTATGAAGAAATTAACCGCTTTGAAAAAGATCTGACCAATAGTAATACCGTTGTGGTGAAAATTTGGCTGTCGATCAGTAAAGACGAGCAATATGCCCGTTTTAAGGAGCGTGAAGAAACACCGCATAAACGCTTTAAAATCACACCAGATGACTGGCGCAATCGAGAAAAATGGGATGAGTATTTGCATGCCGCAGCAGATATGTTTGAGCGAACCCATACCGATTATGCCCCGTGGTACATCGTTGCCAACGATGATAAATATGGGGCACGGCTAGAAATTTTAAGAAGTATTCTGAAGCAACTCAAAGCAGAATAGTCTGGGCTGAGTTGCTTGCTGGAATCGGGCTTTCACTGGGTTAAGTTTAAGCAGTGGCTTGCAGGTTTTGCTTGTGTCGGATGGATTTGGCGAGTTTGTAGCAATCTTCCACATGTGCCTCAGCCACTTTTTTCATCACGAAATAGCCGAGACTTGCCGCCACCAACTGACCACCCAAGGGAATATATTTAGTCACTTGTTTGGTGATCATTTTAGACGCGACATTGTGTAATGAATTTTTGACCGCAGTACGTGCAACCACCAGACCTGAGAACTCAAAGCCACGTTTGCGCAGTTCTTGCCAGTGGACTTGTTTGGTTTCCAAATCAAACACGCTGATTTGTTCAGGTGCAAGCCCAAAACGGGCATTAATTTCTGGAATCAGTTGCGACAAGATGCCAACATCAACCACCACATCAAAAAAAGGCACAGGAATGACGGCAGCACCCGCAGAAACATAGGCGCGCTTTTGCACCAGTTCAAGGCATTCGGCGCGGATTTGTTCTAGATTTAACGAGGCATCAATTGAGTCGGGAATATTGTCTATTTTCATTGTCTAGTTTAAACCTTGTATCCATTTTTATATTGAAGCATCTTTAAGCATCGATTTTCAAAGTCATTTTTAAATCGATATTGTGCTATACCGTGACATAGACAGTACACCAAGTATAGTCAATAATCTTTATGCTTTTGTAGATTGTCGTTCATTTATCGTCGGAGAATAAATATTCATGGCCATTCACGTGATTCAAAGTCAACGGATTGATGTTTTGTTACAGGCCATGTTGAAAACGATAAAATCTCAAAGTCGCAATGCCTTGCACGTGCTCAAAACCCAGCATTTTATTGTGCCATCACCAGCGGTAGAAGCTTGGTTGACCCAGCAGTTGGCAGAACAAAAAGGCATTAGTGCCAATACCCAGTTTCACCATCGCATTCGTGGTTTTCAATGGTCTGCCTATCAGTGGGTGCTGGATCAAGACAAAGAGCAGGTGCGTAAAGCCAATATTCCACGGATTATTATTAAATGGCGGGTCTATCAAGCCTTGCTGGCGTATATTCAGCCTGAACATTGCAGCTTAGATGCGGAACATCCTCTGACCCCGATTGTGCAACGCATTTATGCCAGTGCCGATCAACTGCAACAAGGCAGTGAAAAACAGCTGAAGAAGCAGCGCATGCTGTATTGGGTGGCAGAACAGGTGTCTAAATTATTCAGCCATTACATGGAATATCGCGGGCATTGTCAGAAAAATTGTCCAGCCCATCAATGTTCCTGTGCCACCAACTGGTTGCAGCGCTGGGGCAATGATCAAGCCTTAGCCATTGAGCAGATGTTCTTTCAGACCAATACCGAAATTTCGGCCTTTGCCCTGAATCAGGCACATGAACTAGAAGCGTGGCAGCGCTGGCTATGGCAGGTGGTGTTTCATCAGGATTTTATGGAAATGCAGCAGATTGATGCGGCATTTTGGCAGACCTTGGGCAGTGTGGAAGCACCGAATACAGCAGCGCTGAAAAAACTGCCACAGCCCTTGGTGGTGTTTACCTTGCTGGACTTACCACCGAGCCAGTTACAGTTTTTGCAGCGTTTGGGGCAATACATTGATATTTATCTGTTGCATTACAATCCATCACAGGAATATTGGGCAGACAGTGTCGATCCGAACTGGAAAGCACGTTACGACTTACGCGTCAAAGAGCGTTTTATTGCCAAACATCCGCAAGCCACCGATGAGCAAATTCAACAGTTCTTTCAGGATTTCACCCTGCATTTTAATGCTGAGGTTCGTGAATCACGCCATCCGCTGTTGACCCGCTTTGGCAAGCAAGCACGTGATCACTTTTCACTGCTTTCGGGACTTTCTTCAGGGGAGGATGGGGTTTGGGCAGATGTGTTTGTGGATGAATATCAGCCGACCTTATTGGGTAAAGTCCAGTCGGATATTTTGTATTTGGTGGAACCTGAGCAACATCAATTTGCACTGGATGCACAGGATGATTCCATTCAAGTGCATGTCTGTCACTCCAGTTTGCGTCAATTGGAAGTATTGAAGGAGCAATTGATTGCATGGTTGGCACAAGGTTCTAAAGAGCAGCCGCGCCGTCCGAGTGATATTTTGGTACTCAGTCCGAATTTAAAAGAAATCGAACCGCATATTCGGAGTGTATTTGCGCCGCCCGTGCGTGAACGTGAAGATGCGGGTGCCAGTTCGGGGCGCATTAGCCAAGACAGTATTTATCTGCCTGTGAAAATTGCAGGGGTAACGCAATTGGATGCAGCCAATGCGTGGCGTGCAGTATTGGGGCGCATGCAATTGACGCAAGGGCGTTTCCGTCTGGATGACTTTGCCGACTGGTTGGGTTTGGCAGCTACACAGCAATGCTATGCTTTAGACATGAATGCCGTCGAACGCATGTTGGAACTGCTTGAACAAGCGGGCTTTAAGCGTGGACTGGATGCAGCACATTTGGCTCTTAGTCTGACCGAAGGCGATTGTGACTACCGCTTCAGCTTTAAATTTGCACTGGACCGTTTGGCTTTGGGCATCGCCATTCCAGAACATACCTTATTTGCAGACACCCTAAGTTTTGCCGAGGTGATGCCGAGTGATTTTGAGCTGATTGCGAAGTTGATTCAGATTTATCAAGACTTGGATGCGCGCCGTGACTGGTTGCTGGCACATGAACAACAGCAGCCCAAACAGGTTGAGCAATGGCTGAAAATTCTGATGCAGGAAGTCGCGGAATTTGTGCAGGCAGGCGTTGAGGTTTTAGCTACGGTTGCGCAAATTATTAAAAAACAAGAGCGGATGCTGACTCTGTCCAACTTCTATGAGGGGCAGGATCAGTATGGTCTGGATCAGTTAAGCTTGCCGTTGGCGTATTTGTTGGATGAAATTCAAACCACCTTGGATGCACAGCTGGATCAGGCAGAACCAACAGGACAAATTACCTTTAGCCAGTTGGGGCAGATTCGTCCGATTCCGTATCGCCTGATTGTGATGCTGAATTTGGACAGCGGCAAGTTCCCAAGTCGCAATCAACATTTACCTTTTGATTTGATGGATATTCTAAAACCGCAATTGGGCGATCGCTCGCGTTTAGAGGATGATCAAGGGGCATTTTTGGATGCCTTGTTGCTGGCACAGCAAAATTTGTGGCTGTTTTATAATGGTTTTGATGTCAATGATGGTGAAGTACGTGAGCCATCCACCGCCTTGCAGGAACTGATTCAGCATCTGGCGTTGATTACCCAGAAAAATGAAGCGGAAGAAACGCGCCAGAATCTGCAAGGCTTAGATGTACCTGCACAATTGCAGTCGCTGTATCAGATTCATCCCTTACAGCCTTTTGATGTTGCAGGATTTACCCAGCCGAAGCCGACACGCTTTCAGGATCATTGGTATCGGGTGGCACAACAGATTGCGGCACCAATGGGGCAACGTCAGGCATGGCAAGATACCTCATATTTAGCGACGCAAAGTGATTTTCTCAGTCTGCAAAGCCGACAATGGATTCAGGATGTTTGCTTCCCCGCGCGTCTGTATCTGAAAACACTTGGGGTGGAAAATTTAAAACCTGAAGACTTGCCCGATGAAGTGGAACCTTTGGTTTTAGATGGTTTAGGACGTTATGCGGTGCGCCATTTCTTGCAGCAGCAAGGGCAACATACTCAACCTGAGTTGCTACTGGATCAATTACCGGTTGGTAAAATGCAGCAGGCGGCTTGGCGAATCAGTGTGATTGAGCAGCAACAATTACAGGCACGTTTGCAGCGTTATGCAACAGAGGTCACGCCTGTCACGCAGCAGCTCTGGAATATGGACGCAACGATCCAGTTTCAGATTAGCGTTCCCGCGCAATCAACGCAGCAATGGGTCAGTCTGGAAGCTTCTAGCGCGCGTGCTAAAAGACGGGTGCAACTCTGGTTAGAGTATCTGTTCTGGCTGGCACATGCCAATTTGGGCGATGCAGGGCAGGACTTGGCGCGATTGGTGGTGTTTAGTGACCAGACCGTATTGTGTAGTGGGGTGACTTCCAATCAGGCACGAGAACATCTTCTTGCATGGTTTCAGATGTGGCAACAAGGACAGATCCAGCCTGTAGTCTTACCCGCAGCGTTATTGTTTAAGACAGCAGAAAAAGGCAAACAGCTGGATTGGCAGTCGGATGAACAAGGTAGACCGCAGATCAAAGACTGGGACAGTTTGCTAAAAGACTGGCAGGATGATGGACGTTTTGCAGGTTTCTCCGTACTGGACAATGAAGCCAGTCAACAGCATCGGGATTGGCAGTTTATTTTGCAGCAACAAGATGCCACGGCTTTGTTAGCCCAAGCCTGCCAGCAATATGCCTATGACTTATATGCCCCGATTTTTCAGTATCAACAATTGATTAAGGAATAATGCAGATGACCACTTTAACTCTACCTGCTTCAATTTCTTATCATCCCATTGTAGATATGCAATTTAAAGGGCTGCATTGGATTGAGGCTTCCGCAGGCACAGGCAAGACCTTTACCTTGTCCAGTTTGATGGTGCGGATTTTCTTGGGCGATTATCTGCCGAATCAGGTGATTGCCACGACCTTTACCCGTGCTGCGGCGGCGGAGCTAAAAGGGCGGATTCGTAGTCGTTTGGTCGATACCTTGCGTTATTTTGAAACCTGCCAAACGCTGACGCAATCCGAACTGCAACAGAAAATCGCAGCAGAGTCGGATCCCTTATATCAAAAGCTATTGCAGGATTATGCACCACGCGTGGATTATGCGCGTGAACGGCTGAAATTGGTGATTGATCAGTTAGATGAACTTTTTGTCGGGACCTTGGATAGCTTTAGTCAGAAGTTGCTGCGTGAATTTGCCTTTGAAAGCGGCAAAATTGAACGCGCAGAAATTACTGATGATGCCAAACAATATACTCAGCAACTGATTCATGATGTGCTACGCGAATGGATTCAGCAGCAACCACAAAATATTTTGGACTATCTGCTGTTGAACAAGAAATTAAAGTCGCAGCAGGCCTATGTAGCCGTAGTGGAAAACAGTCTGAATTTTGCCTCTGCACATTTTCAGGCGGTGGCAGCTCCCGAAGTCGATGTGGATGGCTTTAATAAGCAAGTTGAACATTTGTTGGGGCTAGACTGGAGCCGAATTGCTGAATTGGCCGATTACTATGCTGCCGATGGTGCGCATTTTAAATTGCTGGCAAAAAAATGGCGCGATGACCACAAACTACAGCAACTCTTGACGCTCAAACTTCCTGAATTGTTAGCGGTATTAAAGCAGCAAGGCAGCTATGCCTTATTTGCCCCTCTATATGCGGAAACCCTGAAAAATCTGAGTGATGCAACGAATAAAGTATTGAATAAATGCCCTGATGAGGTCTTACAAGGCTTTCAACAGCATGCGCTGATCCGTGAACTCACCGCATTTATGCAAAGTCTGGACAAGCTCAGTTTTGACCTAGACACGCTGGATAGCTATTTGCAATTCTATCTGGCTTCTCAAGTGAAAAAACGTTTGCCACAAGTCTTGCAGCAAAAAGGTGAAACCACTTTTGCCCAGCAAATTCGTACCTTGGCTGATGCCTTGCAAGATGCGCAAGGTGCGCGCTTTGCGCGTTTTGTCCAAGCGCGTTATCCCTTAATTTTGGTGGATGAATTTCAGGACACCAATCAGGATCAGGACAATATGTTGGCACGCATCTGGCGCGATGCAGGGCATTATGCCAAAGGTTGCATGATCATGGTGGGTGATCCGAAACAGGCGATTTATGGCTTCCGTGGCGGCGACATGCTGACCTATAACAAAGCGCGTGTCGATGTACTGAGTAAGCAAGGTCGCTTATATAGCCTGAAATATAATCACCGCTCTGTGGCTGAACTGGTCACGGTGGTGGATGCCTTATTCCAGAGACAAATCCGATTTGGTGAAGAGGTTGAATATAGCGTAGTTGAGGCAGGACCACGGCCACATCCAGTTTTGGTCGATGCACACGGTCAAAATCATCAGCCTTTACGCTGGCTAATGCTGCAAGACAAGAAAGATGAATTTATCCAAGTGGCGTGGAAAATTCGTGATTTGTTGAATCAGGGGATTCAGCAGCAACTGTATCTGGCGGAAAGTGCAGGCAACCGTGGCATCGATGAAAATGACATTGCGATTTTGTCTAAAAACCATGATGGGCTGGATAAGGTGCAATATGAGCTCGAGCGTTTGGGGATTCGGGTCAATCGACCGTCCAAGCGCAGTGTATTTGATAGCCCGATTGCGCAGGATGTTGCGGCTATTTTGACGGCAATTATGCATCCTTTTGATGAAGCCAAGGTCAAGCGGGCTTTGCTGACACGCTTGCTGAATTTTCAACTCAGTCAGTTGATGGAATTGGAGCAACGTCCTGAAGGCTTAAGCCAGTTTATTGAGGATTTTGATTACATTCGGGAAATGTGGTTTAACACGGGTTTTTTAAGTGCTTGGCAATATGCCTTGAATTTGTTTAAGGCGTGGTCGAATCTGGTGGCCAGCCAAAGCCGCGACAATGAACGCAGTGTGGTGAATTTACGCCATTTAACCGAATTACTCAGTCAGCACAGTGAGCATTTTCAGGGACCGCAGGCGCTCTATCACTGGTATCTCAGACAGATTCAAGCGCCAAGTGAGCGTGAGTGGGAGCTGGAACGCAAACTGTCGAGTGAGGCAGGCGTGCAGTTAATGACCATTCACCAATCCAAAGGTCTAGAATTTAAGATCGTTTTCCTGCTGGGCGCAGATAAAGATTTTCGGGAAATGAATAAGACCCTGAATTTCTCCACCCAGCAATTGCCCGATCCTGTGACAGGGCAGCCTGAAATGCAGCGCGTGATTGCAGTGAATGATAAACATCTTTTGGATGACGTGGCGATTCAACAGCACAATGCCCGTGCCGAAGCAGAGCAGCATCGGTTGTGGTATGTGGCACTGACCCGGGCCAGTCATCGGGTTTATGCCATGTTGCAAGATCAGGCGGGGAAGTCGACCACCGGTTTGGCATTCTGGCGTGGGCATGCCGATCAGGTTTTTCAGCACCCACATAGTGCAGATGAAGCGGTATTAAGCGAATGTCCTATAGCTTTAAAGCGTACACAGGATCAGCAGCTTCCTGAGTTGTATGCGATGGCGTTTCCAACGCAACGTTTTTATCCGCGTGCCAAAACCAGTTTTAGTGCCTTGGCACAGCATCTGAGTCGGCAGCAAGCACTGGACGCGCTCGCGGTACAGCGTGAACAACTACAAAGTGCCGCGGATGAAATCAATCTGAACGTGATGGAGCAACCTGAAGCAATTGCCCAACCGATCAGTTGGATCAAACGTCAATTTCCGATGGGGACACTGGCAGGTAATTTCTTGCATGAAATATTTGAGCATATTGATTTTCAACAGCAACAGGACTGGAAAATCGAAGTGCGTCGCCGTTTTAAAAATGATTATCCAAGTTTGTGGAGCGCCTTGTGCGAGAAATATCAGCAAGACTTTCAGCAACTGGATGAAGAGCAGTTGCTGCTCTGGATGAGCGAATGGCTGGCGCAGGTGTTGTCGACCCCATTGCATCAACAGTTTTGTCTAAACCAGTTGAGTGCAGAGTCTCATTTGGCAGAATTTCCATTCTATTTGGCGTTGTCCAATCATGTCTTGGCGATTAAGCGCATACAGGACTTATATGCTGAATACGGCATTTTCATGCCTGAACTGAATGCTGCCAATTCAGCACGCTATTTAACCGGTTCCATCGATTTGGTCTATTTTGATGGGCAGCGTTACCAAATTGCCGACTACAAGAGTAATTTCTTGGGTGCCGATATTGCCGATTACACGCCGTCAAAATTACAGGAAAGCATGTCACACGCCAGTTACTGGTTACAAGCGGGGCTGTATTTGGTGGCATTACATCGTTATTTACAAGTGCAGTTGGAAGATTACGACATTCAAAAACATTTGGGCGGTGCCAGCTATCTGTATTTGCGTGGCATGCGTGGCGATGCGCAATATGGGGTCAACTATTGGTGCCCTGATGCAGAATTTATTCTGCGATTGGATGCATTATTGGGCTATTTTGCTGAAGAGCATGTTCATAAAAGTGCATAAGTAGCGCTTACTCTGATGTAAAAACAATGAATTAGATTGTGGATAACTTTGAGGATAACTGTGTGGAAAACAAGCAGGAACAGCCATTGAATGCCGAATGGATCAAGTCGTGGAGCCAATACATTCAGCAGCCTCCTTTTTGTGCAACACCTAATCTACAGGCAGATGCTGTTGTCCAGGCGGTGTTCGAAGCGATGTTGCAGGGCAATAGTTGTGTGCCTGTTGAGGCAAATGCCCTGCAAAATCTAGGTCACTTGGCAGTCAGTGCGGGAGAAGTGTCGAGCCGAGTGGCGCCTTTTATTTACGACACGCAGTATTTATATCTTTACCGTTATTGGAAACAGGAAGATAGTTTGGCACGGCATGTAGCACGCTTACAGCAACAAGCCGTCGCAATGGTTGATCCGCAAGCGTATGCCACTTTGCTGAGTGACCAGCATCAGCAACAGGCACTGCGTATGGTGTGTCAGCAAGCCTTGAATATTATTACGGGTGGACCAGGCACAGGCAAAACCTATACCTTGGCACGTATTATTGCAGCATTGAATCAGTCATTACCCAATTTACGCATCGCCATGGCAGCTCCGACCGGTAAGGCAGCGCAGCGTATGAAAGAAGCCCTGCAAAAAGCCCTGAATGATGAAAACCTGCAAGCTTTGGTCACACCTGCATTAAAGCAATTAAATCCGGTTACCCTGCATCGTTTGTTGGGTCTGGGGCATTCCGCACGACCTCGCTATGATGCCACACAGCCTTTACCTTATGATGTGATAGTGGTGGATGAAGCGTCTATGCTGGATCTGAATCTCGCCAGCATGTTGTTTGCTGCTGTACCCAATCAGGCGCGACTGATTCTCTTGGGTGATGCCAATCAATTGGCGTCGGTTGATGTTGGGGCGGTGCTGGCAGATTTGCAACAAGTTCCTGCGTTGCAGAGCAATCGGGTGCATTTACAGACCAGTCGACGTTTTGATGGAGAGGCTTTGATTGGACAAATGGCTGCATTTATTCAGCAGCCTCCTGAAGTCACTTCTTCTCAAGCTTTACTCGAGCAGTTTCAGCAACAAGTGATTGCTCCGACTGAACTTGAAACTGTGCCACTGCTAGCCAATATGCCGAATGTGTTGCAATTGGAGTATTTCGCGGAGGAGGTTCAAGTCACAGAGCCGTATTACGATAAACTGATGCTGGGCTATCTGCGTTATATTGAAGCCTTGAAGACCCATTTGAGTGCTGAAGATCCTGAAGCGTCTATTCCGCATGTCATTCAAGTTTTTGATGATTATCGTATTCTCACGGCCATTCGCCACGGTGCATTTGGCTTAAAGCAACTCAATCAACAGATGGAGCAGCGCTTACTGCAAGGGCTGAGCCGCTATACGGCCAAACAGGGCGACTGGTATGTCGGACGTCCTGTGATGATGACCTACAATGATTACCAGTTGGGACTCTCGAATGGTGATATCGGCATTTGTTTTAAGCGGCAACGTCAGGGGCAGACACAGTTTGAGGTCTACTTCCCGAGTCTGGAGAAATGGGTGCTGGCAACCCGTTTACCTAAGAACATAGAAACCGCTTTTGCGTTGACCATTCATAAATCTCAAGGTTCGGAGTTTAGCCATACGGCTGTGGTCTTAGATGCGCAAGCACAAAACTTATTGAGTCAGGAGTTGCTTTATACCGCCATTACGCGTGCTAAAACCGTGGTAAGTGTGTTGGCAGATCCTCAAGCATTGATGCAAGCTTTGTCAAAAAGAACCACCCGAGTCAGTGGAGTTTTAGAAAAAATAAAGGGTATTCTGGATTATTAACCTGTACTACATAATGTGTGGTTTTGTACGAAAAAGCTTACATTGATTCGAGATATTTGCGCATAGAGCTTTGATTCGGTTTCTGAGAAGATGAGTTCACATAAAGAGCACAACACGGAACGTTGAGCCATAATCGCAAAAGGATAATAACAAAGTCGGAATAGGACAGCGAACTTACAGTGAAGTAGGTGAAAGAGGAAACTTACAGCCGCTAAGCCTTGTAGTTTTGGGAGAGACTACAGGGCTTTTTTATTGCTGCGAGTTTTGTATGGTTTGCGGCATTCAACTTCTTTAATCCAAATCCACGCCGTTCAGCGGCTGTAAGTTTAAACGTACATCGTGTTAGGAAAAATACCTCTAGTCTTCTTTTTTTATTGTGGCAAAATGTTACACATAAGGACATCTTGGTGGAAACAAGGACTGTTTGCACAATAAGCGCATAATGCGCAAAAATAAGAACAATGATAAAAATAAATATAAGAACTACAGCGCAATGAAAAAAGCCCAAGCTGAGCTTGGGCTTTTTTCTTTTTGCGATTATTGAGTTGGTGGATTGGCATAAAGTATCAAAAAGGGACTTGTTTATATTTAGAGGTAATCGGTATTTATTGATGTTTTATGAGAATTAACGCACGGTTTTTAGGGGGGTGTATCTGCTTGTAGGGGATCACTCAGCTGCTTTTGATTAGGCTTAAATTTTATTCTGCACTTGCCGCATTAAAACGCTGCTTGATTAAAATGTCGGCTGTGTATTCTGGCTTAAGACAAGCGGTCTACAGGATTTGCATCTCACTGCATATGACAATGTGGTGCTAAGAGTTAAATGGATGTAAAAATGTGATTTATTATTCATTTTTTATTTTTAAATCCAAGCCTAAGCAACATTTCATACCAAAGTTGTATGCGAGTGATTGAAAAGAAAAGTTTATTTATTTAGAAAATTTAAATAGTGCGCATATTTTGCAATCAGCACCGTTTTCCCTTAAAATATCGCTCTTGCTGTAGTGATGCACGGCAGTCAAATTGGTTTTGAAGAATCAGTTTGATTTGTATCAAATGTAACTTATTAAGCATCTCGGAGAAATCGAATGGCTTTAACAAACGCAGATCGCGCAGAAATCATCGCTAAATTTGCTCGTGCTGAAAACGACACTGGTTCACCAGAAGTTCAAGTAGCGCTTTTAACTGCTCAAATCAATGACTTACAAGGTCACTTTAAAGAGCACAAACACGACCACCATAGCCGTCGCGGTCTTATCCGTATGGTTAACCAACGTCGTAAGTTACTTGACTACCTAAATGGTAAAGATCACGGCCGTTATGTTGCTTTGATCGGTGCTTTAGGTTTACGTCGTTAATTCGATTGAAACTTTTATTTTCGGATTATTGCATGTTGAATGCTGTATTGCTGAAAACTAAAGTCTATCTAGCTACGTCTAGATAATGGGGAAGGGGCGAATGTTTCGCTCCTTCTTTGTGTTTAAAAATGGTGTATCTAGTGAGGTCGGCTTCTAAGCTTTGTCATTTGCGCAAACTTTAGGTTGTGAATGCCAAACCTTAGGGGTCTCCACTAGAATAAAATCAGGAAAGAAAAATATATGTCGATGTTTAATATTGTTCGTAAAGAATTCCAATATGGTCAGTACAATGTAGTACTTGAAACAGGTCGTGTTGCACGTCAAGCAAATACAGTTTTAATCACCATGGGTGGCGTGACTGTATTGGTTGCAGTTGTGGCTCAACCGACTGCTAAAGCGGGTCAAGACTTCTTCCCATTGACTGTGAACTACCAAGAAAAACAATATGCAGCGGGTCGTATCCCAGGTGGTTATGGCAAACGTGAAGGCCGTGCTTCAGAAGCTGAAACTTTAATTTCACGCTTAATTGACCGTCCAATCCGTCCGTTGTTCCCAGAAGGTTATTACAACGAAATTCAAGTTACAGCAACGGTTGTGTCTTCTGACAAAACGATGGATGCTGACATTGCTGCAATGCTTGGTACTTCTGCTGCATTGGCAATTGCGGGTACACCGTTCCGTGGTCCAATTGGTGCTGCACGTGTTGGTTTAATCAACGGTGAATATGTTCTTAACCCGAACTTTGAACAAATGGCGCAATCTGACCTTGACCTTGTGGTTGCAGGTACAGAATCAGCAGTATTGATGGTTGAATCAGAAGCGAAAGAACTTTCAGAAGACCAAATGTTAGGTGCCGTGCTTTTCGGTCATGACGAAATGCAAATTGCTGTACAAGCAATTAAAGAATTTGCTGCTGCTGCGGGTGCAACAGAGTCTACTTGGACTGCACCAGCGAAAAATGAAGACCTTCGTACTAAATTAAAAGAAGCGTTTGAAGCGAAAATTTCTGAAGCGTATACCATTGCGGTTAAGCAAGACCGTTATGCAGCATTAGATGCAATCCAAGCAGAAGCGGTTGCACAGTTCGTTCCTGAAAATGACGAAGCGGGTATTGCAGATGACTTGAACGAATTGTTCGAAGATTTGAAATACCGCACTGTGCGTGACAACATCTTGTCGGGTAAACCACGTATCGATGGTCGTGACACCAAAACTGTACGTGCATTAGACGTACAAGTGGGTGTTTTAGGTCGTGCGCACGGTTCTGCATTGTTCACACGTGGTGAAACTCAGGCGTTGGTAACCACTACTTTGGGTAATACACGTGATGCCTTGATGGTTGATACCCTTGCAGGGACTAAAACTGACAACTTCATGTTGCACTACAACTTCCCTGCATACTCTGTAGGTGAAACGGGTCGTGAATCTGGTCCTAAGCGTCGTGAAATCGGTCACGGTCGTTTGGCACGTCGTGGTGTACAAGCGGTTCTTCCAGCAGCTGATCGCTTCCCATACGTCATCCGTATCGTATCTGATATTACAGAATCGAACGGTTCATCTTCTATGGCTTCTGTATGTGGTGCTTCATTATCACTTATGGATGCAGGTGTGCCATTGAAAGCACCAGTTGCGGGCATCGCAATGGGTCTTGTGAAAGAAGGCGAGCGTTTCGCAGTTCTTTCTGACATCTTGGGTGACGAAGACCACCTTGGCGACATGGACTTTAAAGTAGCTGGTTCTGCCAACGGTATTACTGCACTTCAAATGGACATCAAGATCGAAGGGATTACCGAAGAGATCATGGAAGTTGCGTTAAACCAAGCGTATGCAGGTCGTATGCACATCCTTAACGCCATGAACCAAGTGATTTCACGTGCACGCCCTGAAATTTCAATGCATGCGCCAACATTCCAAGTCATCAACATCAACCCAGACAAAATCCGTGACGTGATTGGTAAGGGTGGTGCAACAATCCGTGCCATTACTGAAGAAACTAAAGCAGCGATTGACATCGAAGACAACGGTACAGTGCGCGTATTTGGTGAAACTAAAGCGGCTGCACAAGCTGCGATTGCGAAAATCCAAGCGCTGACTGCTGAAGTTGAACCAGGTACAATTTACACAGGTAAAGTGATTCGTATCGTTGAATTCGGTGCGTTCGTAAACATCCTTCCAGGTACTGACGGTTTACTTCACATCTCTCAAATTTCAAATGAGCGTATTGCCAACGTTGCGGACGTATTATCTGAAGGTCAGGAAGTGAAAGTACAAGTTGCGGATGTTGATAACCGTGGTCGTATTAAATTGACGATGAAAGATATTGAGCAAGCATAATCTACTGCGCTTAATCTAAAAAAAAGCCTGCTCAATTGAGTGGGCTTTTTTATGCCTGAATCTTAGGAATAAAGATGAAATAGAGAAAGTTTGTGGTGAAATTGCGATAAAAATGAATCTTTTCAGTTGAATGCAGTACACTCGAAGCCATGAATTGAATAACAAGATTGACGGAATAGAGTGACGAGATAGATGCAGAGTTACTATTTTTATCAACATCTGACTGATGCTTATCTGTATGTACAACAACAGCCATTGCAAGAGATTGAGCCAGAATTTATTTGGGTCGACAGCACGCGTGATGATGTGGTGAATCATGCTGAACACTGGCAAAACCAAATCTTTGAACTGACTGGCATTAGCCTGAATGAATTCCATCTTAAGGATATTTTGAATCTGGAACATCCCTGTGCTTTCGATGCCATGGAAGATTATGACCTCTTAATTTTCCGTAAATTGATTACACCCGATGACAAGATTCAGGTTGGTGAGCAAGCCTTAGAGCAGCATGAGCGTTTTTTCGGACTGTCGACTACACCCATTAGCTTTGTCTTGACCTCACAAGTGTTGATTACGGTGCGGGAAAAGGGTAATCAGGTGGTGGAGCAATATATTGAACGGATCAACGCGATTGCAGCCCGTGCATTGGATGAGCAAAACAAGCCGCGTAAACTGTCGCACAGCCCTTTAGATTTAGCATTGCGCCTATTGAACGCCATGGTGGATGGTTATTTGGATTTGCGAGTGCCCTTAACTAGACGGGTGGAATATTGGCAGCAGGAACTGTTACAAGGACATCGTCGCTTTACTAGATGGAATCAGTTGTTGCAAGAGAACATGGCCTTTCAGCAAATTGAAAATTTGTGTGAAGAACAAATTGAAGTCCTGCAAGAATTACGCGATGAAATTGTGGAAAACTATTCCCACTTAAAACCGAAAAAGCGCTCGGAAAAACGCGATATTGTCTTGGTGCGTACCGATGATTTGGTCAGTCATGTCGAGCGCATTCAAAAACACACCACGCGCTTACGTAGTGCGGTGCAGGCGGCAATTGAATTGCATTTCTCCGCCATTGCCAATCAGACCAATGAAAACATGCGCATTCTTGCGATTATTACCGCCATTTTTGCGCCACTGACCTTGCTCACGGGAATTTATGGCATGAACTTCGAGTTTATTCCAGGGCTGAAATCTCCGATTGGATTTTGGATCATGTTGATGGTGATGCTGGTGACGACTATCTGGTTGATTTTGTATTTTTATCGACGTCATTTGGTTGGACGCGGAGAAAAAAGCGTGATTGATATGCTGGCACAGCAACATCAGGACCAGCATGTGGGCTTGTTGTGGTTCTTGGATTATGAGCCGATCAAGCAGGGCGTTAAAGTCACCTTAAAAGAAGTGGAAAAATTGACCAAGTTGAAATAATCACGATCTAATACAAGAAGATGTCATGAAAATGACATCTTCTTTTTTTATGCTTTATACAGCCAAAAGTGGATGATCTGATTTTATTCTAATGCACTTATCATTCGGCAGATAAAGTATAATGCGCGTTCGGAGTTCACTTAGACTTGTGAACTGGCATGATGCTGAAGCAGGCGATAAATTTCATCTTTAAGACGGAGTTTTTTACGCTTGAGGGCTTCAATATCATCATTAATACGAAACACAGGATTGAGCTCACGCTGGCAAATTTCCTGATCGAGTATTTCGTGCTCTTCAAAAATTTTCGCAAAATGCGGATTGTCTTGGCGTAATTGCGGAATAATTTCACGATGCTCTGGGAACATCAGTTTGACTTTTTTATTGCATTCTTTTGTTTTCATGGAACCGTATTTCTCTCGTATTAGCGATCAAAGAAGAAACCCATTCAATGATGTTTTGGCATCAGGGAATGGGTTATGTTTTGGTTTATGATTGTTGATGATGTGAATGTCGAACTTGGCGACGTAATTGTTGTACTTCATCAATCAGGTCCAGCATCATAGCCACTGCGGAAAAACTAGCATCAAAGTCACGTTGTAAACGATAGGCTTTACGCGCACGCGAAACATCTTCACCAAAAAATTGATGAATGCGTTCTTCTGGACGGGTCGGCAAAATATCGTATTCCAACAGCTGTAAAACCCATTCAGGGCTTTGACCACAGGCTTCGGCAAAATGTTTTAAATCGAAACTACGATGTTCATCGACGATCTCTGCGGTGCTATAACCGTCGCAAATAATTTCTCGATAATGAATAGTTGTCATAGCGTTCTCCTTAAAGTTGTCGAGGCTTAAACTGCGAAAAGGCTTCGGCAAAGGCGTGGTAAGCACGTTCTTGCTCTGCACTCTGCGCAGGTGGATTCACAATGTTAAGAATTAAAAATAAATGTCCTGCTATTTTATTGGGAATCCCTTGATTTTTTAAACGTAATTGTTGTCCTGTTTGCGCATTCTTCGGCAGATTAACCTGAACTTTTGTCCCTGCTGGCGTCAGTAATTCGATCTGTTGTCCCAAGGCTGCTTCCCATGGCGTCACGGGAATGGTGTAATAAATATCGGCACCTTCAACGCGGTACTGCGCGGTATCCTTATAATAAATTTCGATATACAGGTCGCCATTTTCGCCGCCACGTACACCGACTTGTCCTTGTCCAGTCAAACGAATTTGCTGTCCTTCTTTCATTCCTTTGGGAATTTTGACCTGTAAGGTCTTGCGCTGAACTTCTGGCTCTCCAAAGGCGTTGATGGTTGGAATTTGCAGGGTAATCTGCTGTGAAGTGCCGTGGAAGGCAACATCTAAGTCAACCTCAAGCTTGGCGTGTTGATCTTCACCACGGAAAGATTGCTGTCGTTGTTTATATTGATAGTTTCCTCCTCCAAAACCTGTACCAAAGCGACCAAACAGGTCTTCAAAGCCTGAAAAATCGGAAGAATTGCCTTGACCAAATCCTTGCCGATAAAATTCAGCCCCATCAAATCCTGAGGCACCAGCTTGTCCCCCAAAGCCTGAAAAACCTTCAGGATGATCTAAGATGAAGTCATATTCTTTTTTCTTTTCTTCGTTGCTGAGGGTGTCGTATGCGACATTCACTTCTTGCATACGGGCTTCAGCATCACTTTCTTTACTTATGTCGGGGTGGTACTTTCGTGCCAACTTCCGATACGCTTTTTTAATTTGATCTGGGGCTGCGTCGCGAGTTACCCCAAGGATTTCGTAATAATTCTTAGGCATAAGAGCATTGTTAAATTGATGATATTTTCATCAATATTATTATGTCTTTCGGAAAGTGGGAAGTAGTGTAGAACTGTTCGTATTTGTTTCAAATCATGACAATGACAAAAAGCCCACTTGGGGCTTTTTATGTGGAACGGGTCGCAGTAGTTAATTCACTTTCACCCATGTCATGTGACGTACATTGGACGAGCCTATAACCTGACCACGAATTTGTAGATATTTGTCTTGCTGACCCAAATGGGCTTCTGAAACATATTGCTGCCCAGAGAGGGGATCCAGAAACTTGCCCTCAATAAATTGGTTACGCTTTTCAGGATCGCGTTTTAAGCCCGACAAAATGGTTAAGCCAATCATCGGTTGATCTTTCAGATTGCCTGTGCATTTTTGACAGGTGCTCAATTTTTCTTTGCCAGGTAGGGGGCGGATTTCGGTGACTTGGGCACTGTACAGATTGTTTTGATCTTTGCTGATGATCACATCTGCCAGTGAATGTCCTGTACGATCATCCATGGTTTTCCATTTACCAATTAGGGGATCTGTCGCTGCCAAGCTGTGCGCGCTATAAAGCAACGCAGAAAGGAAAACCGTGCGGGAAAGAGAAGAAGTTCCCATGGAACATTACCTCAATATCAATGTATAAAATTAGAATGAATCACATATTAAAATTATGGATTTATTGTCATATCTGGACGCTGTTCAACAAATGACTGTTATCTAGGTCGCAGTATTTTATAGAGTGTTTTGGTTATTTGAATAAATACGATTTTAGTCCAATAGATTCAAAAACTAAGATAAGTTTGATGCAGATAAGCACGGTGAGAGGAATGCTGTAGGATGGTTTCGGGAGGGGATGACTGCCTGTAGTTCATGAACGGAGTCGATGTGTACAGGCAGACGAGAACATTTAATCCTTAGCTTAAATGCTCACCAAACAATCCAAGCGCTTCTTCAGCGGTAAATTGATATTGGGTATTACAGAATTGGCAATCCATGGTAATTGGATTTTGATGCTCTAAGGTTTCACGTACTGCTTCGACCCCAATTTGTTGTAGGGCATTGGCACAACGATCTTTAGAGCAGGTGCAACCGAACTTGAGTTGTTCAATTTCAGGCAGACGCACGTCTTCTTCATTGTATAAACGGTACAGAATTTCATTGGCTTCCAAGTCCGTCAACTCTTCCACTTTTAGCGTTTCCGTAAGCATGGTCAGACGCGGCCATAAATCTTCATCTACACGTTGCTGTTCTTCTTCACTGATACGCGGTAACAGTTGAATCAGTAAACCGCCTGAACGTTGTGCCGTACTTGCCAACACAATACGCGTCGGAATTTGCGCAGACAGGTCGTAATACTGCATTAAGCAGCCCGCCAGAGTCGGTTGATCTAGCGGTACGATGCCTTGATAACGCTCACCAAATTCAGGTTCAATGTTTATGAACAATACAGGACTGACTAATGCTTTTAGGACAGTGCTGCTGTCGCTTGCGGCTTGGAAGCGCGGATCTTCTTCATAGTCTGCTAAGGCACGGACTTCACCTAAATGGTTGCATTCCGCCATTGCCCATTTGAATGTTCCAGAGGCTTGAATTTGTAAGCTGATACGCCCTTTAATTTTTAGCGTGCTGGCCAACAAGGCGGTCGCACTGAGCATTTCACCCAGTAAAATTTGTACCGCTTGTGCATAGTCACGTTGGGCAAGAATCGTTTGTAAGGTTTCTTCTAAATGAACGACTTCACCACGCACAGGGCAATCTTCAATATAAAAGCGTTGACGTATATCAGACATAATTTTCTCCAAAACCCTGCTTTAATGGTGGCGATATTGTAAAACACAAGTCATTTTGCTTCATCTCGTGTCACATCTATTCGAGTAGAATCTAAACCGCGCTGTAAATCCACGCCTGTTTCGACTGCACGAATTTCAGCATCACGCTCAAACAGATGTTCCAGTTCAGCCAGGGCATTGCGATGCGATTCATATACCTTCTGTTCGTCGGTATAGACGCGTTGTTGCTGTGCCAGTAGCTGTTCATCATAATCGCGAAAGAGCTCAATACTTTTCTTGGCATCGCTGTCACTCACACCTAAATCACACAAGGCGCGATAGGCCATCCCGAGTGAAGATAAATAGGTTTCTCGCCAAATATGCTGCACACCTAAGTCACGTAATAAGTGTACATGATGTCGGTCTCGTGCTCTGACTAATAACTGTAACTCAGGGTAATTCAGGCGAATATGGCGTGCGACATTCATGGAGTCCTCAATGTCATCAATCGCCAGAATAAATACCTTGGCCTGTTGAATGCCCGCGGCTCTTAAAATGTCAGGATGGGTGGCATCGCCATAATACAGATGACCGCCATAATTACGCACAAAATCGACTTTTTCCAGATTGCTGTCGATGGCAGTAAACTTTTGGTGTTGCAGATGCGCCACCCGTGCAATGGTTTGTCCAAAACGACCAAAACCGGCAATGATCATCGTAGGTTGCTGATCTAGAATTTCATCATAAGCGGGTACGGTGACAGGCCTAAGATGAGGCACAATTCCTTGGCGAATAATCCAGTATAAAACTGGGGTAAGGATCATCGAGATAATCACGATTAAGGTGATTGGCGCGATAATCGCTTCTGATAGCAGTTGTTCACTTTGTGCCACACTGAATATGACAAAGGCAAATTCTCCCCCCTGTGCCAAACAACTGGCCAGAAGTAAGCTGTTGGGCCAAGACAGCTGATAATAACGGGCAATTGCCGTTAATAGGGCAAACTTGATCAACAGCAAGAGTAGTGCGCCCGCCAAGATAAACTGCGGTTGTTGCCATAAAAGCTGAATGGGGGTCAGCATCCCCACGGTCATAAAGAACAGCCCCAGTAACAGCCCTTTAAAAGGTGCAATACTGGCTTCCAGCTCATGCCGAAACTCAGAATCTGCCAGCAATACTCCCGTTAAGAATGCACCTAACGTGGTGCTGATATTGAGCAGATCCATGAGTAACACAACAGCGAGAACAATGAATAAACTGATCGCCGTAATTAACTCATGTGCACCAGTTTTCACGATAAAGCGGAAAAAAGGTCGAATTAAAAAGCGACTAAACAAAAATAGTCCAGTAAATGCCGCCACGATTGCCGCAAAATAGGCGATGCCATAATGGGTGGATTCATTCCCCGCGAGTAGGGGAATCACGGCAATTAGCGGAATTGCGGCTATATCCTGAAACAGTAAAATCGAGAAAGACTGTTGACCATAACTGGTATTCAGTTGCTGCTTTTCGGTCAACAGTTGCAAGACAAATGCGGTTGAGGACAGTGCCAGTGCACTGCCAATCACCAGACTGGTCGCAATGCCTTGTTGTAACAGGAAAAACAGAATGGTACCAATCACCACCGCAGTGATCCCTACCTGCGCACTGCCGATGACAAAAATGGATTGACGCATGGTCCAGAGCCGTTGTGGTCGCAGCTCCAACCCAATTAAAAACATCAGGAAAATCACGCCAAATTCAGCTAATTTGTGTATCGCTTCGGGATCATTGGCAATATTCAGCACATGTGGTCCCAAAACAATACCCGTGATGAGATAGCCCAAGACTGTAGCAATACCCAAGCGTTTTAGTAGCGGCACCACCAGCAGGGCGGCACCGAGAAAAAGCGTGATTTGCAACAATAACGACATGCATCTGTCCTGAAAGATAGTTTTAAGCGTGATTAGCTGGGGATGCTCCCCGTTTAGCTAAATTCTTGTGGATCGACATCCAGACTCAGTTTCATGCTGGCTGGCTTATGCTGCAACATATTTTGCCACCATGCTCTTAAGTAGTAATGTAAACGTGCGCGATCTTTAGACAATAGCACCATATGTGCCTGATAACGACCTGCTTTACGCTCCATCGGTGCTGGAATTGGTCCCCAAATATCGATATTCAATTCCGAGATCTGGCGCAATTGCTGGGCATGCTCGGTCAGGTATTGCTGATTTTGTTCCTGACTTTTCGACTCACAGCGAATCAGCGCGGCATAACGATAAGGCGGAAATAAAGCCTGTTGCCGTTCTTTTAGGGTCTGGCGTGCAAACTGTCGATAATCCCCATCAACCAAAGTATGCAATAAGGGATGTTCTGGGCGCAGGGTTTGTAAATAGACATCGCCTTTTTTCTCGCCCCGACCCGCACGACCTGCGACTTGTACAATCAGTTGTGCGGTACGCTCGGGCGCACGAAAATCAACACTGAGCAAACCTGAATCAATATCCAAAATCGCGACCAAAGACACAAAAGGGAAATGATGTCCTTTGGCCAGCATTTGCGTGCCGAGCAAAATCACAGGTTCACTTTTTTGAATCCGATCATAAATTTTTTGCCAGCTACCCACACGACTGGTCGAATCGCGATCCACTCGAATCACATCAAACTCGGGGAATAACTCGTTTAAACTTTCCTCGACTTTGGCTGTGCCCATGCCAATTGGTTTTAGTTCGGTATGCTGGCATTGCGGACAGTGATCGGGGACGCGATGAATGGTGCCACAATGGTGGCAATGCAAGTGCTGATAGGGTTGAGTGTGTAAGGTGAAATTGGCATCGCAATGCGGGCATTTCGCCTGCCAAGCGCAACTTTCACAAATCAGCACGGGTGCGTAACCGCGTCGATTCAGAAAAATCAGCATTTGTTCTTTGCGTGCCAAGCGCTTGTGCATTTCATCCAGCAAAAACTGGCTAAAGCCATGCTGTTTGCGCCCGAGTTTTAAATCCAAGATATGCAGTTTGGGCAGCAGTGCGGTGCCTGCACGTTCATTCAATTCCAGACAGGTTAATTTACCTTGATTGACCAGTGCATAGCTTTCCATACTTGGCGTTGCGGAACCAAGAATAATCGGGCAGTTTTCCAGATGTGCCCGATACAGTGCCACATCGCGCGCATGGTAGCGAAAGCCTTCCTGCTGTTTAAACGACAGATCATGTTCTTCATCTAAAATGATCAAGCCCAAATTATGCAGTGGGGTATAAATCGCCGAACGGGTGCCGAGAATAATCGAGGCTTTGCCCATTTGTGCACTTTGCCAGGCTTGCAGACGTTTGGCATCGGTCAGTCCCGAATGCAGCAGCGCAATATGACAGTGAAAACGTGATTGGAAACGGCTGATGGTTTGAGGGGTAAGTCCAATTTCAGGTACAAGCACCAACACCTGTTTACCCTGTTTCAGTACCTCATGCATGATTTGCAAATACACTTCAGTTTTGCCGCTGCCGGTTAAACCATCTAGTAAATAGGCGTGATACGACGACAGTGATTTCAATACCTGCTGAATGGCATGCTTCTGATCTGGATTGGCCGTCAGCGGCATTTGCGCCAAGCTCATGCTTTGCGGACTAAAATCTTTCTGTTCTAAATAGGCTTCGCAGATACCTTTCTTTTCCAGAGCCTTTAAAGTGGCAGTTTCAATGCCAGCCAGATTTAAAATATTTTCAGACGTGCCTGCAGGGTGCAGCTTTAAAATTTTATAAGCATGTTGCTGTTTTTCAGAGCGCTTGATTTTGTCTTCAGCATGTTGATCTTGCAGGCGCCACATATGTGCCAGTAAATCATAAGGTTTGCCTTGGCGTAATAAAGTTGGCAGTGCACTCTGCACCACTTCACCAATTGGGAATTGGTAATATTGTGCCGCCCATGTCAACAAAGTTAAAACTTTGCCATCTAAAATCGCGTCATCATCTAACAGGGCTTGAATAGACTTTAGCTTGAACTTGGGATTACTTGGGGCATCTAGTGCCAGTTTCTCCATAATCACGCCAATTAAGTTGCGAGGCCCAAAAGGCACCGCTACGCGTGCGCCAACATGTGCTCGTGCATAATCTTCCGCGGAAATTTGATAGTCAAAACAGTCGTAGACATGTGCTGGAACGGCAACACGGATGCGATATGGGGTTAAGGCAGGCGATACAGGATTTGGCATAAACAGGTCAAAGGTTCCAGCTGAAAGGTCGTCGTGTGTAGTCTAGAGTTATGTTAGAGTGTGCAAATAAAATTTATATTGAAGAATATGAATGATTTTAGTGGTCAGACGCAACTGCGCTGCAACAAATTTTGGAAAATTAGAGCATTACAATGCCTGCATATCAATTTACCGCCATTGATGCTTTAGGGAAGCAGCAAAAAGGGGTGCTCGAAGGAGATTCGGCACGCCAGATTCGTCAGCAGTTACGTGAGCAATCACTGATCCCAATTACTGTTGACCCTGTAGAACATAAAGCCAAACAGCAAGGCACGCGTTGGTTTCAAAAAAGTATTACCGCTTATGATTTAGCGCTGTTTACCCGTCAGTTGTCTGTGTTGGTCGCCGCTGCCATTCCGTTGGAAGAAGCGTTGCGTGCCGTGGCCAAACAAAGTGAAAAAGCCCATGTGCAGCAACTGGTGCTGTCCGTGCGCTCAAAAGTACTGGAAGGGCATTCCTTGGCGAGTGCTTTACAGCAGTCTGGGCGCTTTCCAGAACTGTATCGTGCCACCATTGCTGCTGGCGAGCGTTCAGGGCATTTGGATTTAATTCTGGAGCAATTGGCAGATTACACCGAGAACCGTTTTGCCATGCAAAAGAAAATTCAAGGTGCCATGATCTATCCGATTATTCTGATGTTGATGTCCTTTGCGATTGTGATGGGCTTAATGACCTATGTCGTGCCTGATATCGTCAAAACCTTCGATCAGAATAAAGATGCCTTACCTTGGATTACCGTGGCACTGATGAAAGCCAGTGCCTTTATTCGCGTGGCTTGGCCGTTTTTAATTGTGTTCACAGTATTGGGCATTGTTTTTTTATTACGATTTTTAAAGAGCACAGCGGGACATTATGCTTTTGATCGTTTAACGCTCAGGTTGCCATTATTTGGTAAATTGTCGCGTGGTATTAATTCAGCTCGCTTGGCCAGTACACTGTCTATTTTGACCAAGTCGGGTGTGCCGCTGGTGGATGCTTTACGCATTGGTGCCGCTGTGAGCAGTAACTGGGTTATTCGTGATTCTGTCGATTTGGCCGCAGAAAAAGTCACCGAGGGAGGCAACTTGGCAACCCAGCTGGAGCGCAGTGGTTATTTCCCGCCGATGATGGTACAAATGATCAAAAGTGGCGAAGCCTCGGGCGAATTAGATCGGATGCTGGAGCGTGCGTCCAATATGCAAGATCGGGAAGTGACCACGCTGATTTCGACCTTGCTGGCATTGCTGGAGCCTTTAATGCTGGTACTGATGGCGAGCATTGTTTTGGTGATTGTGATTGCGGTTATGCTGCCAATCGTCAATATGAACAATATGATTTAAGAAGTAAAAGAGTTTAGAGTGAGTTGTTGCATGCAAATGAATAAATATCCAGCCCAGCAATCGGGTTTTACTTTAATTGAAGTGATGGTGGTGATTGTTATTTTAGGTGTATTGGCTGCGCTGATTGTCCCGAATGTGATGGGACGTGGTGAAAAAGCCAAAGTGGATACCACGGTGATTACCTTGAAGGGCGTTGCGGGTGCGCTGGATCAATATAAATTGGACAACGGTAAATACCCATCTATGCAAGATGGTGGTTTAGATGCTTTGGTGAATCAGCCTGCTTCAGCGAAGAACTGGATGCAAGGGGGCTATGTCAAAGGTGGCTATCCAAAAGACAGTTGGGAAAATGACATTCAGTATATTAGTCCGGGTGCGGAAGGTCGTGCTTTTGACTTATATTCTTTTGGTGCTGATGGCAAAGAAGGCGGTGAAGGCACCGATGCTGATATTTATTATCAACCCTAAATAATAGGTTTTTGAATTTATGGAAATTATCACTTTATATGATTGAGTGTTCCAATTAAAAATAAAGTGATAATCTTTCTTATTTATTAATTTAAATATAAGATATTGATAAATAATAATTAAATATAATAATAGTTTTTTGAGAGTTATAATAAGAATTATTCCTAACCGTAATGTTTACAAAAATCGTCAAGTATGTAGATAAATAGACTTTTTATTTAAAAAAAACCTAGCATAATGATTTTAAGAACAAAAAGTGTGCTGGGGAGAATAGAATGAAAGCATTCGTTTTATCAGATGAAATCACCCAATTTCATTGGGCGATGCTGAAATCTGTTCTGTTGATTTTGACCATCTTGCCACTGATGAATGGGGCAGTGACCTTATGGCAGCATACTGAGGGCAGTAGCCAGATCATGATTGGCTTTTTTGCCTTGAGTGTCATGAGTGCTTGGTTGGTGGTGTGTTTCATGACGGCTCTTAAAGCCACGCTCTGGCAGGTGCAAACTCAGCACTCTGTAATGGAGCAAAAAATCTTTCAGGCTTATCGTTATGTGCCGATGCTGTTCTTATCCAGTCTAGTGGCCTATTTGGCGAGTCAATTTACAGTCATGTTTTAAGCTATTTTAGCTTTCAAAAGTTTGCTTGAATTTCAATATAAAAAAAAGGGGATTTTAAAAATCCCCTTTTGATTAGCGTCGTGATTTAAACGAAATATCCACTTTGCGTGGGCGGAAGAACCAGCCCATGATCAAGAGTAGCGCTGAAAATCCGAGGATAGGCCAGTCACTTAGACGGGTATACAGGGTTTGACCTTGCATGGCAGGTAAATCGCCACGTAACACCGTGCGTTGATCAATCGGAGCTTGGCGCACAATATGCCCGTTCTCATTAATAAAGGCGGTGACCCCTGTATTGGTGGCACGAATAAACCAACGTCCATTCTCTTTGGCACGCATTTGCACCATTTGTAGGTGTTGCCATGGACCAGCGGTCCCTGTAAACCATGCATCATTCGACACGGTCACCAAGAAATCACTGTTGCTGGCATTGCGACGAGTCAGATTCGGATAGGCAACTTCATAACAAATCGCGGCAGCTAAATTATGCTGCTTGATGTGTAAGGGTTGCTGATCTGAAGCACCACGTGAAAAACCACTGACCGAAGGATCGTTTTGTAATGCAGGCAACACCCAGCTCAGCATGCCTGACAGTGGAATGTATTCCCCAAAAGGCACCAAACGTTGCTTCTTGTAGAGGCCATCGGCATCATCACCCAATGCCATGATGCTGTTGTAGAACATTGGAGAGCCTTCTTGCTTGGAGGCTGCTAAATCCCAATACGGAATACCTGTGACCCATGCTGTTCCTTTTTTTTCTGCCTGTACTTTCATGGCATCTAAAAAGGGCTGAATGTCAGTCTGGAACATCGGAATAGAAGATTCAGGCCACACGATTAAATCTCGGCCCCATTCACTACGGCTGAGTTCTGCGTAGATCATCAAGGTCTGCGTTTGGTATTCGGTCAGCCATTTCAGGTCTTGAGGAATATTGCCTTGAATTAGAGAAACCGAAAGTGGTTTTTCATTCTTGGGTTGTACAAACTGGATTTGTGCTGCGCCCCAAGCCCCTAGCAGTAACAGGAGCGAAGGAACCAACCAGAATAGACGCTTATTGAGGATTTCCACGATAGCACAAGCCAGCAGGATCACGACAAAAGAAACCCCGAATACTCCAAACAGCGGTGCATAGCCATCGAGGAAACGTTCAGTGAAGGCATAACCGACAAATAGCCACGGAAAGCCTGTAAACACCCAAGTTTTTGCCCATTCAAACAAGACCCAGAGTGGTGCGAAGGTTAACGGTGTTTCAGGAAAAAACCGGCGATAAATCCAAGTTTGCAGTGCCGTAAACAGCCCCATCGCCAAAGCCATGATCGCAATCATGATGACACTGAGGACCGCACTGGTATCGCCATAGACGTGAATTGAAGTGTAAAGCCAGAACGCCCCCACAAACCACAGCCCAAAACCATAGCCCCATCCAATGAAGAAGGCTTGTTTGGCTGAGCGTTGGCGCAGGCAGGCATACAACAAGGCTGGCGAGAGCAGTGCAATCCACCAATAATAGTAAGGTGCCAATGCGAAACTCAGCATGGCACCCGAACATAAGGAAATAATAAAAGGTAAAATCATGGGGAGCTGTTTTTGTTGTTGTGAAGACGTTAACAGCGCATGAAAGTATGTTCTCATTTAAGTACAGCTCGAATCAGATGAATAGTGCGTGCATCTGCTTCTACAATGGTAAATTCCCAATCGCCAATTTCAATGACTTGACCTTGTAAATCGCTCACTAAACCAATTTCTTGAAGCAACAAACCGCCCATAGTTTCTACTTCATCTTCTGGAAAATCAGCATCTAAAAGATTGTTAAAATGTTCAATTGGTGTAAGTGCCTGAACCATCCACGTATTAGCGGTTTTCGGATCATCATCAGGCACGATGTATTGTGCTTCTTCATCGACCATGTCATGTTCATCTTCAATTTCACCGACAATTTCTTCCAAAATGTCTTCTAGCGTTACTAGACCAGATGTCGTGCCATATTCATCAATCACCACCGCAATATGCGTCTGGGTGTTTTTCAGCATACGCAGTACTTGATCCGAGCGCGCACTTTCAGGAACGAACAGTGGTTGGCGCATCAAGACCCGAATGTCGACTTTGCTGGCTTTTTCAGTCAGAAAAGGCAGTAAATCTTTCGCCAACAGAATCCCAACCACATTATCAGGCAGGTCTGAAGAAAATACGGGAAAGCGTGAATGTGCCGATTCAATCAAGACATGCAGAATATCAAGTAATTCATCATCTTCTTGCAGGCTAATCATTGCGGTACGCGGCGTCATGACTTCGCGAATTTTGGTCGCAGGCAGGTCAAGCACACCTTCTAGCATGGCGACCGTATCAGGTTCTAAAAAACGACGTGAATCTTGTACGAGTTTGAGCAATTCGTCGCGAGTTTCTGGTGCGGTTCCTAACCACTTTCTTAAGCCACGCATGCCCCACGACGGGCTGGATTCATCGTGCATGATCTTTCCTAAAGACTCTAGATATGAAAAAAATTATTTTCATCATACCTTAGAAAATGCAGATGTCTATGCAAAAAATACAGCAAAATATGAATGTTATCGTCATAATTTGAGGTCATTCTTCGACTCAAACTGGCATTTGATGGCTGACTATTTTGTGCACCATGGGGTGAATAGCAAGCGCTGCTGTGTCCAGTCGAGTTATGTTAGAATAGCGCTGAAATTGAACCAAGAGTGCCTAGATGTCTGAATCCTCTGTTACCCCGACCCTGCAATTAAATACCCGTGGTTTGCGTTGTCCTGAACCTGTAATGATGTTGCATCAAGCCATTCGTAAATCTAAATCAGGGGATGTGGTGGAAGTGTTTGCAACGGACAATTCAACCTCTTGGGATATTCCTAAATTTTGTATGCATTTGGGGCATGAATTGTTGCTGCAAGAAGAACGTTTAGATGAAAACGGCAATAAAGAGTTCCATTACTTGGTAAAAAAGGGCTAAGTCGATATTGAGCGCTGTTGCTGCTGCGCTTGAACTCAATGATCACAAGTGTTTGAAACAATAAATGCAGTTCATCTCGGGACATAAAATGAAAATGAGTTCGCTATGTTTAGGGTTGGGTATTTTTGCCTTATGTAGTTCAGTGGCATGGTCGAAACCTTGTGAAATTCCAGTACAGAGCATGAATGTCGCAGGTTTAAAAGTTGGGCAAAGCATCGGAGAGTTTCAAAAGCAGCATCCCACAGTGAAATCTGTGGTGTTAGGGGGTAATAATTACCAATTAGAATTTGCTGATGGGGTTGATTCACGGATTAAACAAGCAGGTGTGAGCTGGGTTCAGCATATCCGCTATGATCCGCACTCAAAAATGATTACTTCCTATAGTTTAAGTTTTTTGGATGGACCCATGGCAAGCTATGAGACGGATTTGAACCTTTTTAAAACTAGAATTCTTAAAAAGTTTAAAGTGGCTCAAAAAGGCTGGATAAAACAACAAAATAAATATATTTATCAATGCCATGATTATCGAATTGAAATTTATCAGGATCATGGCGTCGGGCATACAGCGATAGGACCGACCGTCATGGTCTTTAGCAAAAACTCAGAGTTTTTCTAGACAAAAAATCCCCTCAAGTGAGGGGATTTTTTTTATGGAGATCATGCAGATCTCCAGAGTGAGGTCGGGCATAGCCCGAACCTAGGTGAATTACATATTAGGGTAATTCGGACCACCGCCACCTTCAGGCGTTACCCATGTGATGTTCTGTGATGGATCTTTAATGTCACAGGTCTTACAGTGAACACAGTTCGCTGCGTTAATCTGGAAACGTTTTGAACCATCATCATTTTCCATGATTTCGTAAACACCCGCAGGGCAGTAGCGCTGAGCAGGCTCATCCCATTTTGGTAAGTTCACGTTCACAGGAATTGAAGCATCAGTCAGTTTCAAATGTGCAGGCTGATTTTCTTCATGCACGGTGTTTGAAACAAAGACTGAAGACAAACGGTCAAAGGTTAACTTGCCATCTGGTTTTGGATAGTTTGGTTTAACGCTTGCCGCATCGACAGTTTTTAATGTGCTGAAGTCAGGTACCAAGTCATGTAGTGTGAATGGCACTTTAAAGATGTTTTGGTCGATGAAGTTAAATGCACCACCGCCGAACGTGCCAAATTTATGCATCGCTGGACCAAAGTTACGCGCGTTGTATAACTCTTCTTTTAACCAGCTGTTGTTGAATTTTTCAGTATAAGCCGTGAGTTCTTTCGCGAAGAAGTCTTCACCTTCGGTGACACGAGCAATGGCAAGATCACCACCTTTTTCAACACCCGCTTGAATCGCTTCAAATACCGCTTCACCACACAACATGCCTGATTTCATGGCCGTGTGAGAACCTTTAATTTTGGCAAAGTTAAGGAAGCCTGCATCATCACCAATTAAAGAACCGCCCGGGAAGGTGAATTTAGGCAGCGAGTTGAAACCACCTTTCACAACTGCACGTGCACCATAAGAAATACGTTTGCCGCCTTCCAGATACTGTTTCACCAGCGGATGGGTTTTCCAGCGCTGCATTTCTGCAAATGGGTACATATGTGGGTTTTCATAAGATAAATCCACGATCATGCCCAAAGTCACTTGGTTGTTTTCTGCATGGTATAACCACCAACCGCCTGAAGAACCTGTTTCACTTAAAGGCCAGCCTGCACCGTGCATCACCAAACCTGGTTTGTGTTTTGCAGGGTCAATTTCCCAAAGTTCTTTAATCCCGATACCGTAGTGTTGCGGATCGGCATCTTTGTCCAAATCAAACTTGGCAATTAAGCGCTTACCTAAATGACCACGACAGCCTTCAGCAAAAATGGTGTATTTGGCATGCAGTTCATAACCCGGCGTAAAGTTATGCGTTGGTTCGCCATCTTTACCAATGCCCATGTCACCCGTTTGAATACCTTTGACTGTACCATCTGCATGGTAAAGGACTTCAGCTGCCGCAAAGCCCGGGAAAATTGAAACTTCAAGTTCTTCAGCTTTTTGACCTAACCAGCGGACCACGTTACCTAAAGAGATCACGTAGTTGCCATCATTGTGCATGGTTTTAGGTACCATCCAATGTGGCGCTTCTTGCGCTTTTTCAGGCGACATCAAGAAATAGGTTTTATCTTCCGTGACTGGAACATTTAAAGGCGCGCCTTCTTCTTTCCAGTTCGGGAATAATTCATTGATTGCACGTGGTTCTAGTACAGCACCAGAAAGAATATGCGCACCGACTTCGGAGCCCTTTTCTACCACACAAACGGATAAATCAGATAAATTGTTTTCAATCGCAAGTTGACGAATTTTGATCGCAGCAGAAAGACCTGCAGGGCCTGCGCCTACGATAACGACGTCAAACTCCATCGATTCACGTTCGATGTGTTCCATGTAGGACTCCTCATATTACTTAAAGGTGGCAACTGTATGACTCTTTACAGTGCTGCCATGAGTGTTCTTAAATATTCGGCACAGATGGATTATCGTGCCTTTTATATTGTGGGCTAGTATAGTTTTAAACCGCGGTCTAGCCAATTGGCTGAATCATAATATTTTTACGTCAGGGAGGCATTAATTCATGGTAAATCAAACTAATTCCATCAGTCCGACGAATAATTCAGCGAAAAATGATGATAAAAACTTAATGAGTATTGTACAAGACTTAAAAAGTGCACAGGGCGGTCACAAAAGGTCAATCCCCCCTTTGGAGCAATGGCAGCCAAAGCATTGTGGCAAAATGGATTTGAAGGTTTTTGCGAATGGAGAATGGTGGCACGAAGGTCAATTGATTAAGCGCCAGTCCTTACTGGACCTGTTTTCGAGCGTTCTATGGAAAGAAGAGGGGCGCTTTTATTTAAAGACACCTGTAGAGCAAATTGAAATTGAGGTGGAAGACGAAGCGTTATTCGTCAACCAAGTTGACTCTACGGTCATTGATGGGCAGAAATTCATTCAATTCACCACCACCAATCAGGATGTGATTCTTGTGGATGAAGAACATCCAATTTTTATGCGTGAATTTGCAGGAGAACTGCGCCCATATGTGCATGTACGCTGGGGCATGAATGCCTTGATTCAACGTTCCGCCTTTTTTCATCTGATCGAGATGGGCGAGCTGCTTGAAAATGCACAGGGCGATACCATTTTAAACCTACAAAGCGGTGATTTTCACTTGCAATTGGGCACCTGAGGTTTAAGCTTGATCCATTCCCATCTTTTCTTTGTAAATAGCGTGTCATGACAGCGATCCATCCGATTTACCCTTTAGTTAATCCCATGCCCAAAGCGCAATTGGATGCCCCGATTGGTATTTTTGATTCAGGCATTGGTGGGTTATCGGTGGCGCAGGAAATTGCACATTATTTGCCAAATGAACGCATTCTCTATTTTGCCGATACCGCTAATGTCCCTTATGGCCCGCGCGAGGATCAGGAGATTCGCGAGCTGACTGCGCGTGCGATTGAATGGTTATATCGACAAGGTTGTAAAGTGGCTGTGGTCGCCTGTAATACTGCTTCCGCTTTTAGTCTGGATTATTTGCGTGAGCATTATGGGGAGAATTTCCCGATTATTGGTTTGGTGCCTGCACTCAAGCCTGCGGTGCTGCAAAGTCAGAGTAAAACCGTTGCCGTGCTGGCAACACCTGCAACTTTTCGCGGTAAATTAATTCACGATGTGGTGCAGCGCTTTGCCGAGCCTTCACATGTCACCGTCATTCCTGTCACTTGTTTAGATTTGGTGCCGTTTGTCGAAAATGGACAGCAAATGAGTCCTGCCTGTTTAACGACGCTAAAACAGATTTTACAGCCCGTGGTGGACCAAGGCGCAGACTATTTGGTGCTCGGCTGTACGCATTACCCGTTCTTAAAACCAGCGATTGAATCAATTTTTGGGCAAAAAATGACATTAATTGACTCTGGATATGCCGTTGCGCGTCAAACTTCCCGTATTTTGTTAAAAAATGAGTTATTATTTGAACAAAGACGGAAGGATGGCTTACCGCGCATAGAATGTTATGTCAGTGGGAATAATGCCGCGCATTTAGAACCGATATTGCAACATCTGATTCAGCCTGATTTGAGTTGGAGTATCCACAATATCTCGATGCAATAAATGCAGAACAATAATCCGTCTTAACACTTGAGTATCAATATTAAAAATTGGGGTTGTAATACCACAAGACCTTGATTGTGGGATGCAAAGAAAGGATGAGGATAACCAATGATCGATAAGCGTTATCAAGTATTTATTTCGACATCTGGTGCGGAGATGCAACCAGAACGGATGGTTTTGTCCCAAACTTTGGTGGGCATGGGTTTTTTCTCTTGGGGATTAGAACAACGAACACCCCTGAGTACCGCTTTTGCACGTCGCCAGATTGATGATTGTGATTATGTGATTCTGCTTTTAGGCAGCCAATACGGGGAGCAGTCGGTTTCGGGTGTGGGCTATATGCATCTGGAATATATTTATGCCGTGACCAAGCAAAAGCCGATTATCGTATTTATGCATGATGATCCTGCTGCACGTGACCCCGCCTTACATGATCAAAAGCCTGAGCTGAAAGAAAAGTTCAACGAGTTCCGTAAACTGTTGCAGCAGGAAGTCGATCAAGTCTTTAGCTATCGTACTTTGCGTGATCTAGAGATGGCGGTACGTTTGAATATGACGCAAATGCTGGAACGTTATCCTGCTACAGGATGGGTGCGTCCACAAAATACTCAAGCTTTGCATGATGAAATTGATCGCCTAAAAGCCAAAATGGCGCAATTAGAACGCGATTTGGGAACACGAGAAGCAGATCCATTTTTGACCTTGCCCAAAGTGGCGATGAATGAAGCTTTTAGTTTTGAGTATCGTGTACATGCCTATCAAGATGGCAATTTTAAAGAATTGAAAATTCAGAAAACCCTGACATGGGCGGAATTATTGGCGGTATTGGGCAGTACCTTTGTTAATCCCACCCCTGAAGAATATTTTTCAAAACGCATCAATGAGTTCTTGAATGAAATTGGACTGCAAGATGCGCGGATGGAAATGCCACGCGCGCATGCGGTTGCACGTGCTCAAATCAACATTCGAGCTTTACATAATATTAAAATGCAGATGCGTCAGAATGAATGGATCAGTCCTGCGGGGCGGGATGATCGTCAACGCTTGTTGTGGAAGTTGACGCAGAAGGGACATAACCTGATCGAAAGTCATTTGCTTTCAGATGATCGTGTTTCTCTATCGAAATAATTGTATTAATTCATATTTAATTTAACTCAAAAGTTGATAAAGTGAGTGGGTTGAATTAGAAATGAAGATTGCATAATGCCTGCGGAAAAAGCAAAGATCAGCGTTATTTTGGCCAATTTGGGGACACCTGATGCACCCACGGCACCTGCAGTAAGAAAGTTTTTACAACAATTTCTGTCTGATCAACGCGTGATTGAAATTCCCAAGCCGTTATGGCAAATCATTTTGCGCTTATTTATTTTGCCGTTTCGTCCGAAACGTGTGGCACATGCCTACGCCAGTGTCTGGGCTGAAGATTCTCCGATGCGGGAAATTCTCCTCGCGCAAGTCGCACAGGTTCGTGAGACTTTATTGGCACAATATCCAGAGTTTGAGTTAAACGTGGTTCCTGCCATGACCTATGGTCAACCGGGCATGGTCACTGTACTGGACAAGCTCAGTCAAACCCCGCAAGACCATATTATTTTACTGCCATTGTTTCCACAGTATTCAGCGACCTCGACCGCGCCTTTGTATGATTTATTGTCCCAGTGGATGCAAAAGCAGCGTAATTTGCCGGGTATTTCGATTGTGCGGGATTACTATCAGCATCCTTTATATATTCAGTCTTTGGCACAGAGCGTCCAAGAGTATTGGGCAGCTCATGGTCAGGCGGAAAAGTTATTGATGTCTTTCCATGGTATTCCGCAACCTTATGCCGATAAGGGCGATCCCTATGCAGATCGTTGTCGTCAAACCGCGCAATTGCTGGCTCAAGCCCTGAATTTGAGGGAAGATCAATGGGCCATTAGCTTCCAATCTCGTTTTGGGAAACAGGAATGGGTCAAGCCTTATACCGATCAATTGTTACAAGATTGGGCGGAGCAAGGGGTGAAATCGGTGCAGATTATGAGCCCTGCATTTTCAGCCGATTGTTTGGAAACCTTAGAAGAATTGGCGATTCAGAATGCAGAGTTATTCTTGTCTCATGGTGGTGAGCACTACGCTTATATCCCTGCGTTGAATGCGCGTGAAGATCATCTGCAATTGCTCTTGAGCTTATTGCAAGCTAATCTTGATGGCTTAAAACAAACATTGGCATCTGCTTAAGAGAGAGCTGCGACTATGCTTCAAGTGAAAATTGTACCTGTAACTGCATTTCAGCAGAACTGTTCGATTCTTTGGGATTCAGAGAGTAAAGAAGCAGTGCTGATTGATGCAGGCGGTGAACCTGAAAAATTACAGGCAGAAGTTGAAGCATTGGGTTTGAAGGTCAAAGCGTTGTGGTTAACCCATGGGCATTTAGATCATGCAGGTGCAGTCGGTGCGCTGAGCCGTATCTGGAATGTACCTGTGATAGGTCCACATAAAGAAGACCAGTTCTGGTTGGATATGCTGCAAGACGTTTCCGCACGTTATGGTTTTCCAATTCCAGAAAAAGTTGAAGTTACGCAATGGCTGGAAGGTGGTGAGACCTTACAGCTTGGTTCGCAAAGTTTTGAAGTTCGTTTTGCACCCGGTCATACCCCAGGTCATGTGATGTTCTATAACGCTGAAAATGCATTGTTATGGACAGGGGATGTGTTGTTTAAAGGCTCGATTGGTCGCACTGATTTCCCGCGTGGTAATCACCAGCAGCTGATTGATTCAATCAAGCGTGAATGTTTTAGTTTGCCTGATGAAACACAATTTATTTCAGGTCATGGACCTTTAAGCACCATTGGTTTTGAAAAACAGCACAATCCGTTTGTAGCGGGTAAGGCGGGTTAATCTTCGTAATCATCTTCGTGGCGCTGCAAGCCAGCTTGCGGTGCATCCTCGGTAGGTAATTTATATTCATCATTTGCCCAAGCACCCAAATCAATCAATTTACAACGCTCTGAGCAAAATGGTCGAAATGGATTGCCTTCCCAAGTTGAAGGTTCGCCACAACGTGGGCAAGCAAAGGTCTTCGGCATGATTGGCTCCTGAGAAAAGGCTGGGAAGATTTGGTCAAAACTTTGTGCAGTGTTAGACTGGCGCAGATTTTCTTTAGTTTGATCTGATTATGCCGATTCGTCAATTTCAAGCACAGCACATGCATGCCCCTCGTGATTTTATCATGATTGATTCAGACCCGATTTGTGTGGAAATTGGAGCAGGTAAGGGGAAACATGCCTTATTGTTTACCCGTGAACATCCAGACAGCCAATTGATTGCCATTGAACGCACACGCGAAAAATTCTTGGCGATGCAAAAACAGCATCAACTGGAAGGTCAAACCAATTTACAAACAGTGCATGCCGATGCTCTACCGTGGATTGTGCATGCCTTGGCACCACAGCAAGTACAGCAATTCTTTATTTTATATCCAAATCCAGAACCACATAATCCAGCACAGCGCTGGTTAAACATGCCGTTCTTCGAGTTCTTATTGTCTCGTTTACGAGTCGGTGGACAAATTACCCTTGCCAGTAATATTCCTGAATATATTGCAGAAGCAGAACAGCAATTACTCGAAGTATGGAAACTGCCTTATGTGAAAGAAGTCATCGCTTCAGATTCAGCACGTACGCATTTTGAAATCAAATATTTGGAACGTGGTGAATTGTGCCAGCAATTACTGATTCAAAAGCCTGAACATTACCGCACGCGTTTTGATGATTTTCAGGCTTTGGCAGGTGTAAATGTGCCAAAACACACTACTACCGATACGCCAAGTGATGCCTAAGTCATGAAGCAACGCATTGCAATTATTGGGGCGGGTCCTGCGGGTTTAATGGCAGCCGAAGTCTTGAGCCAATGGGACTATGAAGTGCATGTGTATGAGCAGAAACCCTCTGCTGCGCGTAAGTTTTTGATGGCAGGCAAGACGGGATTGAATATTTCACATGCCGAGCCACTTGCGCAATTTATTCAGCGTTATGATCAGGCAGAGTGGTTGGCAGATTGGATCCGCCGTTGGGATGCCACGTGGATTCAGCATTGGATGCAGGGCTTGGGAGTGGAATCTTATGTCGGTTCCTCAGGGCGTATTTTCCCAATTGAGATGAAAGCCGCACCCTTGTTAAGAGCATGGTTAAAACGTTTGGCTGAACAAGGCGTGCAATTCCATTACCGACACAGTTGCATGGGAATTCAATCGAATACCTTGCAGATTAAAGATTTACTCCAGCAACACGAGTTTTCTGAAGATTTTGCTGCGATTGTACTGGCATGTGGCGCTGTTTCTTGGCCGCAATTGGGCAGTGATGGGCAGTGGCAAAACTGGCTGTCTAACGAACAGTTGAATCCGTTTCAAGCCAGTAATGCAGGTGTTGAACGCGCATGGTCGAATTTTATGCAGCCAGTTTTTGGGCAACCCCTGAAACGAGTGGTTGCTTGGGTCGATCCTACACAAAAGAGTCAGGGGGATATCGTCATCACCCATTATGGCTTGGAAAGTGGACTGATTTATAAACTGGGCAGAGCGTTAAGGGAGCAGTCGAAAAAGCAGTTAATGCTAGATCTGTTGCCTGAACTGAGTCATGCACAATTGGTACAAAAACTACAGCCGAGCAAGAAACAATCTTTAAGCAATGTCTGGCGTAAAGCAGGTCTGGATGCCGCAAAGGCCAGTTTAATTCGTGAATTGGTGCCAAAAGCGGGCTGGAATGACCCTGAAAAATTGGCGTCGCAGATTAAACAGTTGCCAATTGCTTTAACGGGTTTTCGTCCAATTGAGGAAGCGATTAGCTGTGCAGGCGGCGTGAAACGTGAAGCACTGACGACTCATTTGCAGTTAAAACAGCAGCCACAGATTTTTTGTTGTGGCGAAATGCTGGATTGGGATGCGCCAACAGGTGGTTATCTCTTAACGGCGTGTTTTGCCACCGGACGTGCCGCAGGTGAAGGGGTGCATGCCTATCTGTCTCAGCAACAAAAAGTGATGTAAAGCCTGACAGAGTCATGCTAGTTTAAAACTCCTCTAATCACAGGGCAGAACTGATGTCACAACAATATTATGCGGGAAGCTGTTTATGTGGGGCAATTCGTTACGAAGTGCGCGGTGAAATTGGCGATGTGGTGCAGTGTCACTGCCAGCGTTGCCGTAAAGCCAATGGGACAGCCTTTGCCACCAACGCGCCAATTAAAAAGTTAGACTTTCAGTTGGTACAAGGTGAACAATTTTTAAAATCGTACCAGTCAACTGCCACCACAGAACGCTGTTTCTGTAGTGAATGTGGTTCACCTATTATGAGCGTTAAAGCGGATACACCAGAGTATTACCGTTTGCGTATTGGGACTTTGGATACGCCGTTAGCACAAAAGCCAAGCATGCATATTTTTGTTGATTCTAAGGCGGAATGGGATGTGATTTGCGATCAATTGCCGCAATACCCTGAACGTCCTTGAGACAGTGATCATGAAAATGAAAAGACCAGAGGTTTATGACTTTCTGGTCTTTTTTATGTGCAGCTCTTTTATTTAACGAGGCTTAAGACTTAGTTTTTTCAGTACTTGGATATTGTGCTTCCCAATGATCCAATTGTTCTTGTGCATGCAGGAATTCACCCAAGCCTTTAATATTGTCTGGGGTCGAGTTGGGAATATCTTGGGAGGTTTTGCTGGTGTTGTTCAGAAGCTTGGCTTGATTTTCCCAATACTGTGCCATCAGTCCTTGAATATATCGCCCTTGTTCGGTTTTTAAATCCAGATCTTTGAGCATGGTCAATGCCGATTGGATATTGTCCTGTTTGCGGCTGCGGGCAAACTCATCGGTGAGGTTGCCATTGTCCCGCATCTTAATCAGTTCATCTTCCATTTCATCGCTCATTTCACTAAAACGACGGTCATAGTCAAGGAGCAGGGCAATATCATGCTGATCATCTGCAGTTTGCGGGAATTCTTTAATTGGGGAAGATTCCAGCTCCTGCATCATCCGATCTTCGGAAGGATCTGGGGCATCAGCTTCGTTGTTTTTACTGCACCCCGTGAACAGTAGCAAGCTGCAAAGCAGAGGCAGTAAATAGGCTTTAAAGTTACGCATCGTGGTTATCCTAAAGAATATTTTATGTTGTTTTCTTAAAATTATACGCGTAGGTGACATAAGGGAAAGCAATTTCGTCATGTGGCGCTTTACCCGTGTAATCGGTAACAATCTGTTCAAACTGTGCTTTTAACTGCTGTTGCTGAATGGCTGGCATTGCGGCAATAAAACTGGTCGAGAGCAAGCGCTTGGACACCACTTCATCAACCCGTCCAAAATGCACATGCGGGAAGGTTTTGATCTGATCCAGTTCAAACAAAAACTGCTGTTCAAACACCTGTTGCCATTGCCCGCTATGAAAGCGCGGCGTGTCACCTTCGAGGGGTTCGAGCACATCTGCCAATGCTTTGACCCAATCGACCTGAATATCGCGTTGATTCCAGACCAAACCCAGTTGCCCATTGGGTTTTAAGACTTGATGGATTTCGTTCAGGCTTTCAATCGTGGCAAACCAGTGAAAAGATTGTGCACAAATCACTGCATCGATACTTTCCGAGGCAATCGGCAGTTGTTCACTGCTGGCTTGCAAGGTTGAAACCTGCGGATAGGCATGTTTTAACTGCGCCAACATTTCACTGATCGGTTCAACCGCGATGATCTTGCTGGTCACTTGTTGCAGGTAAGGCAGGAATTTTCCTGTACCCGAGCCCAAATCGACCACTGTCGATTGCGCATCTAAATTTAATTGTTGTAACCAAGTCACGATCTGCTGTGGATAATTTGGACGTGCTTGTTGATAAAGTTCAGCGGCAGAACTGAAGCCTTGTTGTGCGGCAGGATGAAGTGATTGTGTCATATTTTGCGCTTTTTTATCTGCTGGGCATCTATAAAATAACATAGTCCCTGTTGATGGATATTAGCAAGCCTGAGCTGGATGTGTTTTTCTGATACATACATCTGCTGATGCATACGTTAAAATGCTGCCACGGATCTGTGATGCCGTTGAATTATCTTGTTGTTGATTGTGATTGAGATGACAGTCAGCACATTCTCCTACATAGACAGCGTGATAGGCTGCTGGACTATGAATTTTATTGATACAAAAAATTAGGGCCGATTTGTTTCGGTGTGGACATGGATAAACACATTATTTTTGAAGACGAACAAATTCGCGCTATTTTTTTAAAAGGTTCGTCAGACGAGTTAGTTTTTTCTTTTGGTGACTTGATTACCCGTGCCAAAGGACTTGCAATAAACGCTGAAAAATCATTAGCCAAATTTGAGTTTAATGTGATTGGCATTATGCCCAAAGAAAAATCATGGTTTCCTGCGGAGTCCATGCACAATTTATTCCAAGCCATTGAAGAGCTGATTGCACCCTTCCAAAAACGCATTGGCTA
This sequence comes from Acinetobacter kanungonis, assembly GCF_009939195.1. GTDB lineage: Bacteria > Pseudomonadota > Gammaproteobacteria > Pseudomonadales > Moraxellaceae > Acinetobacter > Acinetobacter kanungonis. The sequence continues at coordinate 207,711 of NZ_JAACKC010000003.1, forward strand.
TGGTGGTTCAATGGGTGGCTATGCCGCCATTAAGTATTCCAATTTGTTGGGCTTAAGTCGTGTAGTGTCTTTGGTGCCGCAGTTTTCGATTGACCCAGAGGTGGTTGAAGACAGCCGTTATAACATGTTCTATCACCCAGAACTGAATGCAGATATGCAGGTTCAGGCGCAGGATATTGAGGCAGACTGCGAATATATCGTGGTCTATGACCCTTACTGTGCCGAAGATCGCGCGCACTTTGTTGAATTAGAACAAGTGATTCCTGAGATTAAAGTGCTGAACTTGCCGTTTACAGGACATGATGCCATCGCTGTGCTGGCAAGTTCCGAGTTGCTCAAAGACTTTTTAACCCGTGAATTTGACAGTGTCTATTTCTATCAAAAAATTCGTCAGGTGAAAAAGGGCAGTAAGTTCTATTACCGCAAAGTCATTGAAACCCTGTTGCCGCATCACCGCCGTTCGCTGGGGAAAATTCTCAGAAATAATGACATGCAGCTCGACAGCCAGTTCTTCGATGCCAAGCTCAAACAAAGCATTATCCGTCAGTTGCTCAGCAACCGTCAGGTCAGTGAGCAGGACTTGCTGAAACTGGGCATTCAGGTGAACTTGCCACAGGAAAGCAACAGTCAGTTGCTGGACAGTTTTGGGCATGGTCTGGTGTTTAACGTGATTAGCCAGAAAATTGAAAGTTATGCGCAAAATGCGATTAACCTGAACCATAAGTTCCTGATTCCGATTTTTGCCAAGGGTACAGGGCTGGTACAGATTAGTCTGAATGATGAGCGTTATGTGATTGCCATGAATGACCGTCATGTGATGAAACTGTTTAAAGAACAGGATGAATTGTCAGGCGGTATGCATCCACTGGTGTTAAAAAAATATAGCGACTATTACTTGCTCAGCTATAAGCAATTTAACCTCAGCAGTGATGAATATGGCGGCAATGACTTTGTTGAAGATACGCCAGATACTGCCAAGTTCATGACGCAGCCAGAAGAATCGGAAGAACCTGAACAGGCTTAAAAATTAGGTGAATCTTATTCGATTTGTATCGCTTGATTTTTAATTGAATAGGTTTAAGATTGAAGGAGTGGATAAAAAACATCCACTCTTTTTTATTATTCACTCAAGGTCAGGTTGTATGAATAGGATATTTATACCTGCTGTACTTTTGTCTATCACACTGATTCTCAGTTTGATTTATCTCATTTCTCAAGGTTTTGATCTGGCAGCGATGGTCTTTGTCAGTGGCGTCTTGGTGCTGCTGATGTTGGCAAGTTATGTCTATCAGCAAATTCGACTGTCGGTGCGTGAGTGTATAAAGGAATCCACAAAATAGTGGATTTTTCTTTTTTCACACGCATGTATTGAACCCAAACCTGCTTTGGCTTTTAATGAACTGCATACAGGTCATGAGCAACATCAGCAGGAGCGTCGAATGAAAGCAGTATTTTTAGATGTGGAATCTTTAGATCAGCACGATCTGGATTTGAGTCCCTTAACTGCTGCTTTTGATGCGTTGACACTTTATCCTGCCACTGCACCTGATCAGGTGTTACCACGGGTGCAGGATGTGAATGTCATCATCACCAATAAAGTCCAGATTTCTGCACAAGTGATGCAGCAATGTCCGCAGTTAAAACTGATCTTAATTTCTGCCACGGGCACCAATAACGTCGACTTGGTTCAAGCCAAAGCGCAAGGTATTGTAGTATGTAATTGTCAGGGTTATGGCACTTCGGCGGTGGCACAGCATACCTTGGCGTTGATGCTGGCACTGGCGACTTCACTGTTGAAATATGACCGTGCAGTGAAGCAGGGCGCATGGAATACCGCTAAACAATTTTGTTTGTTGGACTTTCCAATTGTGGAATTGGCAGGCAAAACTTTGGGGATAGTCGGTTACGGTGAGTTGGGACAGGCGGTAGCCAAGCTGGCACAAGCATTTGATATGCGGGTCTTGATTGCAGGCTTGCCTGATCGCCCGCAACGTGAAGGTCGTTTGCCTTTGGCGGAGCTATTGCCTCAGGTCGATTTTCTTAGCTTACATTGTCCATTGACTGAATCTACCCGAAATTTAATCAGTACGGATGAACTGGAAATTATGAAAACCAGTGCCTTTCTGATTAATTGTGCCCGCGGGGGCATTGTGGATGAAGCGGCTTTGGCACAAGCATTACGTGAAGGGCGGATTGCAGGTGCTGCAACTGATGTATTGACGGTGGAACCACCGAAAGCGGGTAATGTTTTATTGGCAGAGGATATTCCAAACCTGATTATTACCCCGCACAGTGCATGGGGCAGTGTCGATGCCAGACAGCGTATTGTGCAGCAAATGTTGGAAAACTTTATGGCTTATCAGCAGGGGCAACCGATTCGCCAAGTCGCTTAAGCTGATGTGATATTTTCACGTTTCAAATGAGAAAAGCGCAGTGTTTATGCTGCGCTTTTTAATTTTGAGACAGAGCAAATGGACTTAAAGCTGTCCATTCTGAGCAGGTGCGTTATTCGGTTGACTTAATGGATGTGATTCAATTGGGACAGGTGGGCTGTTTGGATCGCCTAAGACGCTGGCTTTGGCTTCATGCCATTTTTTATTGACTGTCGCAGCCGCTTTTTGTGAGTTTTCCTTGGCAATTTCTGCCTGTTCTTCACTATAGGTTTTGGTGCCTTCCCAAGTTTCAGCCACTTTCGGTCTGACTTTGGCAATGCCTTCTTGGGTAGTACGATCTACGGCATTGGCGGCATCTTGTGCGGTATCTAAGGTTTTTTGCCCCAGCACTTCAAAAATATTGGGATTGTCTCCATAGCCTTTTTTCTTGCTACTTTCTGCGGCATGGGCAGGGAGCGCCATAACCATAAACACCGTACTCGAAATTAAGGCGGCTTTCATCAACTGCATGCACATAGTCCTCTATTGCTCTGCACTATGTAGGCGAAAACACGCTGTGGGCTGGCATGTTTTGCATAGTGTCACGACCGAATGGATACCCCATATTCTGCTGTATCCCATCGGACGTCAAGAATTTTCATTGCGTGCTAATGCACAGCTTGGTTTAAAAATGTGTCTATTCAAACGGATTGGCAGAATTATTTTGGTGTGTTCACTGTTGTTTGTGATGAAACTCCAACCTGAGTTTTGGCAACTGGAGTATGTACTCCCACTTGTGCGCTCACATCTGCCTGTGCGGGTTGGGTCAATGCCGTTTTAGTCTTGTTCCAAGTACGCTCAGTTGAGGTTTTACCTTGCTGCATTTTTTGTCCTAAATAGGCTTGAGTACGTTCAGCTTTCTCTGCACTGTAATTTTTGGCTTTGCTTGCGCCTTGATTAATGTTTTGCGCTTGTTCTGCGCTGAACTGTTTGGTGTTGTTCCATGCCGCTTTACTGGTAGATTTAGTGTGTTCAGCACCATTTTCGATGCCTTGACCGACGCGCTGGGTTGCTGTGCTGAGTCCCTGTCCAACTTGGGTAGTCGCATGTTGAATGCCATGCCCAGCATTTTCTGTTGCTGTACTTAAACCATTACCGACTTTTTGGGTAGATGTACTTACACCTTCATGAATATTGTGTAGTACGCCGTGCGCATTGCCTTGTGCTTCGGCAGAGGCATTGACCTGTCCATTGACTGCTACGTTAGCAAAGACCGATGCAGAAGCAAAAAATGCGGTACTCATTAGCGCTGTTTTCATCATGTTCATGTTAGATATTCCTCTATGACGTCACTCCGTATTATGGGAGTGCTAAATGAGAGCCATCATAAACAGGTTTAAAGCGTGTTTTGCGCTTTGAGATGAAAGTTACACAGTTCCGCACAGCAGTTTTACAGTTGGCGCACGATTGTAGAGATACACGTTCGTTTGAGGGTGTTGATGTGTCTGAATGCTGCCATTTGTTGGCATCAGCAACGTTATGTAAGCGCAGGGAAGATGTGGAAAATGAATTTATGGCTTTGAATTTTAAGCATTCTTGAAAGGCTTTACGTCATGTGGACGCAAAGCCTGTGTGTCTTTTAGTCACATTGTGCAACGGCATCTTTAGCGAAGTTTTTACGTAACTTGATAAAGTTTTGTTGAACATCGGCATTATTCAGGTCAAAATTGCTGGCTTGGCTGGTGCCATCTTTCGCGAAGGTTGCTGTAGCGCCTGTAATGAGCGTGTTGCCTCTAAATGACCATTGTTCAACGACTTTGTTGCCGTCTAAATTCCCCGTAAATTCGATGACGCATTTGTCTGCAAATTTGGTCAGTTTGGCTTTGTTATCAGTGGTGTTCGGATATACATCTAGGTTTTGAACTTCTTGCAGTACACCTGTTTCCATTTGTGGAATTTTAGGAGATGAAGTACATGCTGTAAGTGCTGCGCAAGTGAAGCCCGTAAGTAAAAGTGTTTTTAATTTCATATAACGTTCTTTCTTGTTGAGTGTTGTTAGCTTGAGTATAGGGAATTGAATTTAGATTGGCTAGTTCGATATTAAGGGATATATCCTGAAGCACCTAATCGATCTCGGCTGAGATAATATGCTCCTTTATAATTTAATAAAGTCAGTAAATATTTCCGTAATAGATCGCTAACATCTCTTCGGTCTTCTATAGCTTGCTCCATATAATTTTCATCTCCGAACGGTAATAAAATGCCTTCGTGGATCATTCTATGACGTTTCATTAAGAAAGGCGTTATTTCATCCCTATTAAAATGGGATGCTTCAAACATTCTCAATGTCATTTCAGTTGATGTAATTTGACCATACATTTTATGTACATATTTTTTTCTTTTCCCTTTAGGTAACCAATAATCTTCTACGTTTGTAGGTGGATTATCCAAAGGTGGAAAATCTTTATGCGTGAAATGTTGTCCTGAATATTCATATCGATTATCTAGCGCAAACGTATTTTTTAGATTTTCTATCGCAACGTAATGTGAAATTAGAGTTATCTCTAAAGCTAAAGTGGAGCGATTGGCTTCACATAAATAACCGAAGACTACCGTAAGCTGTCTAATCGATTTGAGTTTTTTAAAAGTTGGATAAGTTTGCTCAATAAAGTTGCGGATTTCTTTACCACTATCTTCAATTATTGTACGAAGTGGATTAACAGCAGCTCCTGAACAGTTTGTTCCATATTCGGCTGAACCGATTTTATGGCTATAGCGTCGAACTGGAGATTGTTGAGCAAACGACAGTAGCCAGCAAAGATCATCAATGACTTCTAAAACATGCTCAACTTGATCGGAACTAATGTTTTCAATAGTAATTTTAGTGGTAATTAAACTTTGATTTATAAATTCACTTTGCTTTAGGTGGATATTAAGCTGCTTAAATTCAAACTTAAAACCTTCACATTCTATGACTGTTGTATCACGAATTCGCTGATTATTATGGTTAGAGAGGTTTTCACCTAACATGAATAAATTGATAAGAAAGACTTCTAAATTTTCCATATTTATTTTTAATAAAAAACCCCACTAATTTATAGCGGGGTTCTCTTTAATTTACAATCAATTAAGGCTTAGTGCTGCAACACTGAAATATCCGCAACACTTGTAAACAAGCCACGTAACTGAGCCAGTAAACGTAAACGGTTGGCTTTCAATTCTGCATCATCCGCCATCACCATTACGCCATCAAAGAAGGCATCAATTGGCGCGCGAAGGGCAGCTAATTTAGAAAGTGCTTCGGTGTAGTCTTTCGCAGCCAATAATGGCTCAACCACTGGAGTAATCGCTTGAAGTTCTGCGAATAAAGCTTTTTCAGCATCTTCAACCAGCTTCGCTTCAACTACTACCGCACCTTCTGGTGTCGTTTCTTTCGCAAGAATGTTGGCAACACGTTTGTTTGCCGCAGCAAGCGCAGCCGCTTCAGCCAAGTTACGGAAGTGATTGACCGCATTCACACGCTTGTCAAAATCAAGTGGAGATTTTGGAGACAAGGCTTGAACCGCTTGAATCACATCAATCGCAACACCTTGGTCTTCATATTTCGCACGGTAACGACCTTCTAAGAATGCAACTGCATCTGCCAAAGTCTTGTCGTGATCTTTCAATACATCGCCATACGCCGCTAAAGCCAACTTGATGAGTGCTTCAATTGAAACGTCAAGGTTGTTTTCAGTCACTAAACGCAAAATACCAATCGCAGAACGACGTAATGCAAATGGGTCTTTTGAACCTGTAGGCGCTTGACCAATACCAAAAATACCTGTGAGCGTGTCTAAACGGTCAGCAAGGGCAATGGTGGTGCCTGTCTTGGTTTGTGGTAATACATCACCCGCAAATTTAGGTAGATACTGCTCGCCTAAAGCTTCAGCCACTTCGTCATTTTCGCCTTCAAGACGTGCGTAGTAAGTACCCGCAATACCTTGAAGTTCTGGGAATTCACCCACAAGTTCAGAAGTTAAGTCACATTTTGCTAGAAGTGCTGCTTTTTCAGCATCAGCAACGGTTGCACCTGTAATTGGCGCAAGCGCTACAGCGAGTTTTGCAATACGTGTAGATTTGTCCCAAAGCGTACCCAATTGTGCTTGGAAGACCATGTTGGCAAGCTTTTCTGAACGAGAAGCCAATGGTTGCTTTTGGTCTTGCAAGAAGAAGAATTCAGCATCCGACAAACGTGGACGTACCACTTTCTCGTTACCTTCAATAATTTGTGTTGGGTCTTTAGACTCAATGTTTGAAACGGTAATGAAGTAAGGTTGTAACTTGTTGTCTGCATTCACCAAACAGAAGTACTTTTGGTTGTCCTGCATGGTGGTAATCAAGGCTTCTTGAGGAACAGCAAGGAAGCGTTCTTCAAAGTTGGCACGTAATGCGACAGGCCATTCAACCAATGCAGTCACTTCATCACGCAGATCCGCAGGTACAATTGCAATCGCATTCACTTCATCTGCCAATGCTTTGACTTGCTGGTCGATGATCGCTTGACGTTCTTCAAAATTCGCTACAACTTTCGCTGCACGAAGCGCATCTAAGTAAGCATCTGCATTCGCTAAAGTAATCGCTTCGGGCGCATGGAAACGGTGACCATAAGTCACGTTGCCAGCTTTGTGATCCTGGATGGTCGCTTCAACCACTTGATCGTCTTTCAGTAATACGACCCATTTTACAGGACGTACGAATTCGGTACGGCTTGCCGCAGAACGCATACGTTTTGCAATTGGCAAGTTGTCCAAAGCTGTTTGTAAAATTTGTGGCAAGAGTGCTTCAAGGCTTTGACCTTTCACATCTTTCAAGAAGCACACTTTTTCAACTTTACCTGCTTGGAACGTCGAAACTTGATCTGCTGTAATGCCTTGACCGCGCATAAAGCCTTCTAAAGCTTTAGTCGGTTTGCCTTCAGCATCGTAGGCTGCTTGAACCGCAGGACCATCAAAACGCTTTTGCGTGTCAGCTTGTGCTGCATCAACATTGACAATTTTAAGGGCTAAACGACGTGGCGCTGCATAGGCTTCAATCGCATCAAATGCCAAGCCTGCATCTTTTAAGCCTTTTTCAGTTTCAGCTTTTAGGGCATCGCGTAAAGTTTTGAGGCTTTTTGGTGGAAGTTCTTCACAGCCAAGTTCAAATAAAACAGTATGTTTAGACATTATTTGTTCTCCGCTGCTTTTTCTGCTTGAGCAGCTTCTGCTTCAACCTGAGCTTTGAGTTGCGCTAAAACTTCATCACGTAAATGTGGCTCTGCCATTGGGAAGCCCAATTCCGCACGCGCTGCTACATAGCTTTGTGCAATCGCACGTGCCAAAGTACGCACACGTAAAATGTAACGTTGACGTTCAGTCACCGAAATAGCACCACGTGCATCAAGTAAGTTAAAGGTATGTGATGCTTTAACTACTTGTTCATAAGCAGGAAGAGACAATTTCGCTTCAATTAAACGGTTGGCTTCGCCTTCGTAGAAATCGAACAATTCAAACAATTTGTCGACAGGGGCATATTCGAAGTTATAGGTCGATTGTTCTACTTCATTTTGATGGAACACATCGCCATAAGTCACTGTACCGAACTGACCTTTGGTCCAAACCAAGTCGTAAACCGAGTCTACACCTTGGAGATACATCGCCAGACGCTCTAGACCATAAGTGATTTCACCTGTCACAGGGTAGCACTCAACACCACCGACTTGCTGGAAGTAAGTGAACTGAGTCACTTCCATACCGTTCAACCAAACCTCCCAACCTAAGCCCCACGCACCGAGCGTTGGAGATTCCCAGTTGTCTTCTACAAAACGGATGTCATGAACCAGTGGGTCAATCCCTATTGCTTTTAAAGAGTCGAGGTAAAGCTGTTGGATATTGTCTGGGTTTGGCTTCAGTACCACTTGGAATTGGTAGTAGTGCTGTAAACGGTTCGGGTTTTCGCCATAACGACCATCTTTCGGACGACGTGAAGGTTGTACATAAGCCGCGTTCCACGTCTCTGGGCCTAAGGCACGAAGGAATGTCGCAGTGTGGAAAGTTCCTGCACCCATCTCCATGTCATAGGGTTGTAAAACCACACAACCTTGTTCAGCCCAGTAGTTTTGTAAGGCAAGAATTAAGCCTTGAAATGTATCAATATGCGATATGGCGCGACTCATGGTGCATCCATTAAAAATTAGAGAAAAATTGCCCCTAAGTATAAGGATTTTGCAGGGGAGTGGCAAAGGGTTCAGTTGGAATCAGCAATTTAATATTTGTGCACAGCTTTGTGGTTTTTCGGTTTAAAAGTCGGTTGATAAGCGGTGATCCGAAGCTTAGGTATTTATCTTGCAAGATACCGCATACGTTTTGTGATTTGGGGAATGATTCTGCATTTTGCTATAGTGAGGACAATGCATAACAACAAAAGCCATAACCTATGCTGAAATCGATTTCTTTTATTTTATTGCTCACACTTTTTTGTAGTGGCGCGGTCTATGCGCAACCAGCTCAAGAAGAGCCTGATCCTTATAATGCGTGTGTTGAGCAAACCATTCAAGAACAGCAGCTTGCCAGTATCAATAACAGCGTGGTACAGATTTGTTCCGACCAAGCCAAGCACGGCTATGAAAAGCAAATTGTGGCCTTGCTCGATCAAATTCGGGTACAAAGTGCAGATTGGAAGCAGCCTGAGCGTTACCAAGCCATTTTGAAATCACAGCGTTTGTGGAAAACTTATGTCGATCAAGAATGTGAGAATGCAGGGCAGTATATTGGTTCACCGATGTATGCTTATTGCCCGATGCAACACTATGCAGAGCGGGTGTTGCAGTTACAGCTCTATATCGACTAAATCTTAAAGGTTTAAGAATTAAAAAAGTTGATTGTTATAACCTGTAAAATAGATACATCTTATTGTTTAGCCCACGTATAATTTGCAAGCCTGCCTAGAATAAAGAAGGATGACCGTGTTTCAGACTCAGCTTGAATGGTTAAATCATCTCAAACCCAATTTTAAAGTGTTACCTTTGAAGGAACGCCTAGTCTGCGGTTTCGGTGCATTATTGGGTCTGACACTGTCATCTTTGATCAGTTGGTGGGTACTAGGTGATATTAACGCATGGTATATCGCCCCTATGGGCGCTTCATCTGTCTTGTTGTTTGCTGTACCTTCCAGTCCATTGGCACAGCCGTGGAATATGATCATTGGCAATACGTTGGCGGGTTTTATTGGCGTAACGTGTGCGCTGTATCTGCCGAATTTAACGGAAGCCTTTAGTATTGCGGTGGCGTTGTCTATTTTCCTGATGATGACCACAGATTCTTTACATCCGCCCAGTGGTGCAGTCGCCATTACTGCGGTACTGGGTGGGAAAAACGTACATGACATGGGCTATGCGTTTATTGCCTATCCAGTGCTGTTGAATTCGCTGTTGTTGTTGCTGATTGCGATTGGGTTTAATCGGATGTTGGGGCGTCAATATCCGCAAACGGCACAGCTCAATTTACGTTCTAATGATCCGACCCCAACGCAAAAAGTCACCATTCAGCCACAAGATATTCAGAATGTCTTGGAACATCAGCCGCAGTTGCTGGATATCAGTGAATATGATTTACAGAAGATTATTCTGAAGGCACAGCAAATTGCCAACGCGCGTGCGGTGAATGAACTAACCTGCCAAGACCTCATGTCTAAAGATGTCACCATGTTGAATGCGCAGGATGATATTCATCTGGCTTTGGATAAGTTCAAGCAGATTAACTTGATGAGCTTGCCTGTGGTGAATGATGCACGGCAGTTGGTGGGGACTTTGGCGCTGTATGATGTGGTGGAATGGTTTAAACGTGCTGCTGACCCTAAAGCCAGTTGGGAACATCAGGTGCAACAGATTATGAATCGACAAGTGGTGACGGTGCAGCCAAGTCAACCCATCCAAGATTTGGTGCCGTACTTTGTTGAGCGCTCATTTAACTATATTCCTGTGGTTGAGCAGCAACAACTGGTCGGTATGATTAGTCGCGCAGATATGATTGCGGCATTGAACCAGCAATTGATTCAACTGAAACAGCAAAAATGATGGGCTGATATAAAAAAAGCTACGACTCTTTGGGGAAAAAGCCGTAGCGACCAAAACGGTAGGTCAAATGATGTTCATGAAAACCTATAATGGCGATTTGTGATTATTTACGGTCCGCATTGGACGCTGGTAATTCGATGAATCGGAATAACTCTCGTCCTGACGTTTTGGAATCACTAACCATAAAACCAAATACACAAGAATGCCTGGAAAAGCGGCACTCATCACTGAAACTAAAAAGAAGATAATTCTTAATAAGTTTGCGTTCCAACCAAAACGTTCAGCAATACCGCCCATAACACCTGCAATTATATTTTGGCGATTCGAACGATATAAACCAACATTGGCCATCGAGGTCTCCTTAGAAAATAACTGAGAGATTTTATGTAATCTCATAATTAATAAATGGTGATGCAATTCAATTTTTAAAGCAAAGCCAGCATGAAAATAGTTAAGTTATGTAAAGAAAGATTTGCTCTGAGCTGCGCTGTACATAAAATGTGATCAAATTTACAGATGCCTTTATTTTTGACAAGCAAATACAGGCACTTGCGATGCTATTGCTGAATTTAAGGAAAAATAATGCCATAGCATTTTTTACCCTTTGGGTGCTCGGTCAAATGAAAGTGGATTGTGTATTAACGTGATGAAATGGAACAGTTTAAAACTTCGTCCGAAGTTCGGCTGGCAGCTCTTGGGTTGCCTATGCGCCAGTCTGGTGGTCGCGGCGTGTAGCCGATCGTCAACGCCAGCGGATGAGCCGACGGCTTCTGCCGCAGAAGAGCAGCCCGCATCAGTTGTCAATCCGCCTCAGTCTGGTAAAAAACTCACGGAACTGGCAGGGCAGGCAAGTATGCCGGACAATGAAGCAGCATCTACGGTACAACAGGCTTCAGCCGAGGATAAAGCCCCTTATATTGGGCGCTATCACGTTCAGATTTCCTGTAAAGATGATTTTGTGCAATGCTCGGAAGGCTCTGCAGAATATATTTTGACCTTGGCTGCTGATGGTTCTGCGTATCGCAGTATCATTTATACGGGAAAACTGTTTAGCGAAAAAATGGCGGAAGACAGTAATATTCGCACTTACCGCCGAGATACATGGTCGGTCAATCCTGAAAATGCTGAACTGGTGGTGCATTTAGAAGAAGGTGCAAAATTTTATTATCGGGTCGACCAGCAACATAATTTAATTCTAGATATAGATCGAACTTTAGACTTGAATAATCAAACCAATCAGCACTTTTTCGCAGCAGGTTATCCCATGCCGACACAAGCGTATCGCTTGATCAAAGATCAATAATACTGGGCTTAAATTTGTTGAAGAGCTAAAAAAATATAAACGCAAGCTTAGAGCTTGAGAGCAGCAGTGCTGAAGAGAAATAAATTTGAAGAAGCTTTGAAATAAATGGTGGGTCGTCCGCGACTCGAACGCGGGACCAACGGATTAAAAGTCCGCTGCTCTACCAACTGAGCTAACGACCCATTTAGAATGCTTTCATATTATGACAGCTTTTTAATCAAGCTTAAAGATGGTGGGTCGTCCGCGACTCGAACGCGGGACCAACGGATTAAAAGTCCGCTGCTCTACCAACTGAGCTAACGACCCATCAGGAATCAAAATAAGTGGTGGGTCGTCCGCGACTCGAACGCGGGACCAACGGATTAAAAGTCCGCTGCTCTACCAACTGAGCTAACGACCCATCTCGTTTTGATGGAGCGTATTGTAGCAAGATATGACACGAGCGCAAGAGAAAAATCGCAAAGTTGTTGATGTTTGATTATAAATACAACAACTTTGCCTGATTTTATGCAAAAAAATGCCGATTTCTCAGTTTAGAAGCGGTATTGGTACTGCTGAATGTTGCTATAGATTTCTGTATCCATATCGCAATAGGCACTGCTATTCGGTAATAAGACCAAAATTTGCTCATCAGTTTTTTCAGGATTGAATGCTTGCTCTTTCAGTTTATTCTTCTGATATTTAAAGGTGCCTGTGGTTTCAACCTGTTTCTGTACCCGTAAAAATACTGGGACAGCATAGGCAGGCAGACTCTTTTTAAAGCAGTTGACCATGGCTTGCAGGTCTTGCTCATTCAGTTGAACTTGTTCTGCCAACGTGATGGCGGCCATACCTGCGCGACCATTGGTATGCGGGATTTCCACGCCATAAACGACAGCTTCAACAATTTTAGGGTACTCACACAGCATGTTTTCCACTTCGGTGGTAGAGACGTTTTCACCTTTCCAGCGGAAGGTATCTCCCAAACGGTCGACAAACTGTGCATGACGGAAGCCAATATCGCGGACCAAATCACCCGTATTAAAGAAGGCATCTCCTTGTTTAAACACATTTTGCATGATCACGGATTTGTTCTTTTCAGGGTCGGTATAGCCATCAAAAGGTGAGCGGCGGGTAATTTTTCCGACTAACAAACCAACCTCGCCTTTTGCGACTTTTTGACACCAGCCTTGTGCATCACGAATCGGCTCATTCTTTTCTTTGTCGAATTGAATAATCGCATACGGTGTAGGCGAGAAACCCACGGTATTGTCGAAATTAAACACGTTGCTAAAGCCGACATTGCCTTCACTCGAGGCATACAGTTCCAGTACTTCTTCAACACCAAAACGTTGCTTGAATTTGTCCCAAATATTTGGGCGCATGCCATTGCCAATCATCTTTTTCACACGATGGGCACGGTCTAAATCCGATGCAGGTGCATCCATTAAGTAGCGGCACAACTCTCCGACATAGCCAATTGCAGAGGCATCAAATTTCTGTACGTCTTTCCAGAAAGAGGAGGTGGAGTATTTACGACGCAGGGCCAATGCGGCACTCCCTGCAATCACGCCACACCAGCACACCACAATGCCTGTGGCATGGTAGAGCGGCAGGGTCACATACATTACGTCTTTGCTGTTTAAGCCCAGCACATGCCCGTACGTGCCATAAGCGAGGGTCCAGCGGCTGTGGGTGAAAATCACGGCTTTCGGCAAGCCAGTGGTTCCCGAGGTGTAGATATAAAATAAACCGTCTTTGCCTTTGACACTGTGTGTAGTTGGCGTGTTAAAGGTTGGGAAGGTGATAATTTCATTGGCCAAATTCAGATATTGCGCAGGTGCATTACCTGCATCTTGACGTGTTTCTTGATCGGCAAACCAGTAAAAACGCTGTTCAGGCAAATTCAGCTCTTGACGAATTTCATCGACCGCTTTGCGGCATTCTTCACCGACAATCAAAGCAATTGGATGAACTAAATTGATGCTATGCGCCAGTACCTTGCCCACTTGGGAGGTGTTCACCAGTGCTGCAGTCACGCCAATTTTAGCCAATGCCAGTACCGTGGCAACCAGTTCAGGGCGGTTTTCAATCATGACCGCAATCACATCGCCTTTTTGCGCGCCAATCGACAAATAATAATGTCCAATCTGGTTGGCCCAGTCGTTGAGCTGCTGGTAAGTATATTTTTGTTCTTCAAATAGGAGTGCAGCGCCATGAGGATTGCGTTTGACCGCTTTTTCAAAGGCAATCCCTAAACCAGCAGGAGAATTTGGGGTGCGGATATAGGCTTGTTTCAACCCTGTAACCAGATGCGGCAGTTTTCCAAGAAATTGTGGGATTTTGGCAGCGACGTCTGTAATTCCAATAAGATCGCTTTGTGTGGTTTGGCTCATAAGAATCCTATTTATTTTTCGTGTCCAATACGATGTCTTTGTCTACAGGTTGAACGAGGTAATCTGTACAGTTGTCCTTTTAATCGTTTCTTTCTAGTGCAATCAACCTAATCTGCTCAAAATAACAAAAAAAACCTAGCCATCGAAATGACTAGGTTTTAATTTTTTCACAGCAATTGGGTAAATACTTACTCTGCTGTTGGATTGGCTTTCTTCGGTGGACGACCACGTGGACGACGCGGACGAGCTTTTTCTTTCTCTTCCTTTTCAGCCGCAGTGTCTTCTGTCGTAACTGCTTCAGGGGCTGTCTCTTCAACCACATCTACAGCCAGTTCAGTTTGTACAGGTTCTGCCTTGGCTTTAGCTTTCGCAGGGGCTTTCGCTTCAACCACAACTTCTTCAACTACAGCAGGGGCTGGTGCTTCAGCAACAACTTCAGTTGCTGTAACTTCAGCAACGACCGCTACAGGCTCAGCAATAGCAGGAGCTTCTTCTACAACTGGAGCAGCTGGTTCAGCGGCAACAGGAGCATCTTCCACTTGTGCTTGTTTGGCTTGCGCATGGGCTTGTTCAGCCGCTTGTTTGGCTAAACGACGACGTTCACGCGGGTCATTGGCAACACGCTTTTCTGACTCAGGCTTTGGTGGAGTTAAATCCAACACTGGTGCTGGTTCAGCTTCAGGCGTAGCTTTCGCCACTTCTACATCACGTGTAACAGGCTTCTTCTCTGCTTCAGCAGCAGGAGCGCTGCTTAAGCTGGCTGCATACTCTGTCGTGAACTTTTGTAGCGCACGGTTGAACGTTGGAATTAGACCAAATTGTTCAATCAGTACGGCACAGTCTTCACCATAGACATGGCGGATTAAGCTGCCCACTGTGTATTGCGCCAAAGTCGGCACTTGTGAAGGGTTGAGCTTAGGTGCTTGCGCTTGTTTAGCGTGCGCTTCACGTTGCTGACGACGACGCATACGCGGATCGTTGCTGGCACGTTTCACTTCAGAACGCGGCTTTTGCTCTTCTTTTTCAACGCTTGGCGTAGCTTCTGGTTGAGCTTCTGCCTTGCTTTCTGCTTCCACAGCCACAGGTGCAGTTTTCACGGCTTTTACAGGTTCAGCCGCAACTGGAGCTGCAGCTTCAACCGCAGCGACTGGCGCAGTGTTGTTGATGGCTACGATTTCGCTTTGTGCTTGATCAACATTCACCACCAATGCCGTAGGTAGCATGTCTTGACGTGGCGCATCAATGAGTTCCACTTTGACCTGTTGCTCATCTACAACCACTGGTGCTGGAGCTGCTGCCGCAGGTTGTTGCTGCTCGTTAAATACGCTTTGGTCGCGGTGGCGATTTGGGCGATTTGGACGTTGCTGGTTGTTACGGTCACGACGTGGTACAGCTTGTTCAGCTTGAACTTCATTTTGTTGTTCAGGCTGTTGTTGACGTTGTTGTTGACGTTGACGCTTTTGTTCACGCTGTTCTTGGCGTTGCTCTTGACGCGACATTTGTACAACTTCTTCAACCACTTGATTTTGTTCTTGTGGTTGCTGTTCGCGTGGTTCACGTTGCTTGTTGTTATTACGTTTTTTGTTGTGACGTTGCGATCTTTCTTCTTTCTCTGCATTTTTCTCAGCAAAGTCACGTTGCTCAGTTTTTTGTGGAGCAGGTGTTGAAGATAGGTACGCGTTGTTGCTTGCTACAGGTGCTGGTGCGGCAGCAGCAGGTGTTGTCACTTGACCAAATTGACCACGGCTAACGGCACCGCCATTCACCATTTGTTCGATTGCAGCAGCTGCGTTATTTGCTGTACGCGCTTGGTCTACAGTTGCCGCTTGCTTTTGAACAAACAGGTTTTCTAACCATGCACATGGGCTGCTTGATGCAGCTGGTGCAGCGACAGGGGCTTGCTGTTGTTGTTGAGTCGCTTGTTGTGGTTTTTTCTTGCCGTGTTTTTCAGCAACAGGTGCAACACTTGGTTGTTGATCAGCATCTTCTAAGTGCCAATCTGAAGCTTCATAACCCAATTCTTTTTCGCTAGAACGTGTTGCTTCAGTACGTTCATAGCTGGTTGGCGCGAAGCCTTCAGGGTTATAGGAAATCTCGTAATGAGGTGTTTCTAAGTGCGGGTGTGGTAATACCGTTACACGTACATTTGACGTTTGTTCTAGGTAAACTAAGCTGTGACGTTTTTCATTCAGCATGAATGCTGCAATTTCTACCGGTACTTCAACCTGTACTTCACCATGACGTTCACGTAAGGCAATTTCTTCCACTTTACGCATAATTGATAGTGAAAGTGAACGTAGGTCACGCACCATGCCTGTGCCATGACAGCGTGGGCAGACATAACCTGTTGCTTCTTCTAAAGATGGACGTAAGCGTTGACGGCTCATTTCCATTAAACCGAAGCGAGACAATTGACCAAACTGAATACGTGCGCGGTCACTTTGTGTTGCTTCGCGTAATTTCGCTTCAACCATGCGCTGGTTGCGGTCTTTGGTCATGTCGATGAAATCGATCACCACCAAACCACCAATATCACGCAAGCGTAATTGACGCGCAATTTCTTCTGCGGCTTCAAGGTTGGTGTTCAGTGCAGTTTCTTCAACATCATGTCCGCGTGTAGATTTCGCAGAGTTAATGTCAATTGAAACTAAAGCTTCTGTTTGGTCAATCACGATTGAACCGCCAGAAGGCAATTTTACTTCACGTTCATAAGCTGTTTGAATTTGGCTTTCGATACCAAAATGCGCAAATAATGGCTCATTTAACGTATAGGTTTTTAACTTATCGATTTGACGAGGCATCACCGCTTTTACGAAGTTATAGGCTTCGTTATAGGCTTGCTCTGAGTCAATTAGGATTTCAGCCACATCATCACGTAAGTAATCACGAATCGCACGTGTCACTACACCTGCTTCTTGATGCACCAACATTGGTGATGGACCAGAACTCGCCGTGCTTTGAATTTGTGCCCAAAGGTCAAGCAAGTGTTGAAGATCAAGTTGTAATTCTTCTTGAGAACGACCAATCCCCGCAGTGCGTACAATCACGCTCATGCCACGCGGTACATTCAATGAAGCCAACATTTCTTTCAATTCTTCACGAACTGCACCCGAAATTTGACGGCTAATGCCACCACCTTTTGGATTGTTTGGCATCAACACTAAATAGCGACCAGCCAAAGAAATGAAAGTCGAAAGCGCAGCACCTTTGTTGCCACGTTCTTCTTTTTCAACTTGAACCAAAAGCTCAGTGCCTTCAGTAATCAGTTCACGAATATTCGAAGTTTGGCGAGGGTCAGCTTTGTAGTATGAGTTTGCGATTTCGCGCATAGACAGGAAGCCTTGGCGTCCCGCACCGTATTCAACAAATACGGCTTCTAGAGAAGGCTCAACGCGAGTCACGTGACCTTTGTAGATATTCGATTTTTTTTGTTCACGGGTACGATTTTCTAAATCGAAATCGTAAAGACGCTGACCTGTAACCAGTGCAACGCGGATTTCCTCGGCATGTGTTGCATTAATCAACATACGTTTCATGGGTGTAACACCTTATAGTGATACACAGCAAAAAATCGCTATACACGTAGCGAACATCAAACATCACGGATCAAACTCAGATCTCAAATAAACCGATTGCGGTCTGAGGGTTTACACTGGCCTGTTTTAAGGTGGGCTCCAGTTTTGATTCACGTATTGATGATGGCAATACGGCTTCAATCTTTAAACGATTAAAGTCACCTGTACACTTCACTGGCAAACAAGCGGTGCATTGGATGTGAGTAACTTTCACTGTCACATTGCTCGAAGAGCATCCCTACAAAATAAGAGTGTCTTGATACGGAATTATCGTCGTATCTTTACAAATTGTGCAGATCCAATGCATCAGACGCTGTAGCCTGAATGTGGTTTCAGGGTGCGACTAATCTGATGTGTATCAGTTTACGTTTAAAAACCAACTTGAGGTTGGCGACATATTTTTTCAGGCAAACTGATTTATGTACCTGAGGTACAATTAAACGCAACAGTTTGCAGTTTTGCCGATATAATAAGCCTTCGGCGTCGGCATAATTCTTTTGGGACCTTTCCGAGTTTATAATCAAAATTTCAGCCATATTTCAATATGAATATAATTGAAATGTGTTGACGATGATTCACTTACGGTGGTTTCCGTGCGCTGACTATAGCAAACCTTGCATCATCTGCCTATGGGCTAAGCTTACGTTTCTAGTGAAAAGTATAGCCTAAATGATCAGTTTTTAATCAATTTTAGTATTTTTTTAGGTCACAGTATCTGTATGAATTCTACGCAAGAATGGCAAAGTGTCACTTGGTTTGAAGTGGATGAGCATCAAGCGGGTCAACGCATCGATAATTTTTTATTTAGTCGACTCAAAGGTGTACCGAAAAGTCGCATTTATCGTTTGATTCGTGAAGGGCAGGTGCGCGTGAATAAAAAGCGCATTAAAGCCGAAACCAAATTGGCGATTGGTGACCAAATTCGCGTTGCACCGATTCGCTATGAACAAAAAGATGAAACGGCTGCACCTGTATCGGACAAAGTGGCGCAGAGTTTACTCAGCCGTGTGGTGTATGAAGATGAAGGTCTGATGGTGGTGAATAAGCCATCGGGCATTGCGGTACATGGTGGCAGTGGTGTGGCCTATGGTCTGATTGAAGGCTTGCGTGCGGCTACAGGCAAAAAATATTTAGAATTGATTCACCGTATTGACCGTGATACGTCAGGTCTGGTGATGATTTCTAAAAAGCGTAGTGTGTTAAAAACCTTACAAGACCTGTTGCGTGAGCACAAAATCAAGAAAACCTACGCGGCTGTCGTGAAAGGTGTGGTGAGTTTAGACAAGCAACTGATAGATGCACCGTTACACCGCTATGAACTTTCGAATGGCGAACGTCGTGTGCGCGTATCGAAAGAAGGCAAGGACTCGAAAACCCAATGGAATGTGGCGGAACGTTTTATGCATGCCACTTTGGTGTATGCATCGCCTCTTTCAGGTCGTACTCATCAAATTCGTGTGCATGGTTTAAGTATTGGTCATCCGCTGGTGGGGGATGAAAAATATGGACATGAAACTGAGTACAATGGTCCTAAACCACGTCGTTTATGTCTACACGCGATGCGTTTGGATATTCCGGGTTATCCGCCGATTGAAGCACCGTTGCCTGAAGATATGCAGAGTATTGTGGCGCAGTTGAGAGCACAGAAAAAGGACTAAGCCTTTTCCCTCTCTAACTAGGAGAGGGGTAGGGAGAGGTGCTAAAACAGCACCTCTTTTGTCGTGATTAACTGGAAATGATGCGGTATTGGTCATCTTTACTTTTCAGCGATGAAAAGTAACAAAAATCATTTGTTGAGCTGATGGAACGTACTTGTACCATAGCTCAATGGCGACATCCTTGTCGCCATCATGTAGCAAATGCATCGTGTAAATTTTCTTCATAAAAGCAAATATTGGAACCCCAGCATGAATAAACCTGTAGAACTGATTATCTTTGATTGGGACGGTACTTTATTTGATTCAGTCGGGCAAATCGTGGCGAGTTTGTTGTTTGCAGCACAGCAATTTTCGCAACCACTCACGCGTGAAGATGCCAAAAGTATTATTGGTTTAGGTTTGCCTGAAGTTGCACAACGTTTATTCCCGCAAGTGCCTGAATTACACACCGAGATTTTGCAATGTTATGCCGAGCATTATGTCGCAAATTCTAAAGGCGATGTCTGGTTTGATGGCGTAGCTAACATGCTCAATGAACTACGCGAAGCTGGTCTATTATTGGCGGTTGCAACGGGCAAAAGCCGTAAAGGTTTGGATCGTGTTTTGGCGCAAACCAATAGCCACGAGTTATTTGTTGCGACACGTGCTGCCAGTGAAACCCGTTCTAAACCTGACCCGTTGATGTTGCAGGAAATTTTGCAGGTGACTGGACTGCATGCAGAACAAGCGATTATGGTCGGTGATACCAGCTACGACTTGGAAATGGCGAGAAATATTGCCATGCCTCGCGTGGGGGTGAGTTATGGTGTGCATACGCCTGAAACCTTAAAACAGTATCAACCTTTAACCATTGCTGATGATGTTGCCAGTTTAGCTCAGTTTTTAAATCGGCAAGTCAAGGCTGCTGATGTGGCATAAGCAAAGTTGATTATTTTTCAAGGCGTATCAGGATATGCGCCTAAAATGACTTTTGAATAACAAGAAAATAGGCTATGAGTCGTTCTATTCGATTACTGCATTTATTACAGCATCTCCGTGAACAGCGTTATCCTGTTACGGCGCAACGTTTGGCTGAACATCTAGACATCAGTGTAAGAAGTGTTTATCGAGATATTGAAAGTTTACGTGATCAAGGCGTCAATATTGAGGGAAGTGTCGGTGTAGGCTTTCAATTGAAAGAAAACTTTCTTCTTCCCCCCATGAGTTTGGATGAATCAGAAATTGAGGCCATGTATCTGGCCTTACAATGGGCCAAATCCATTCCTGATCAAGCCTTACAACAGGCTTCACATTCGGTATTAAGTAAATTAAGAGCAGTATTACCCCAAAGAAAACAAGAATTTTTAAATGATACTTATCTAAAATCGATTCATTCGTGGATTGAGGTCGACTCAACTGTTGTTGAACAAGTGCGTATTGCCATTCGTTTACAAACTAAAATTCAGATTGATTATCTAGATGAGCACAAACAGATTTCACACAGGCAATTATGGCCGTTTGCATTGGGATATTTTAACGACAAAATGTTGTTGGCTGCATGGTGTGAATTACGGGAAGATTTTAGAAATTTCCGTTTAGATCGCATACAAACGCTGGTATTGACTGAACATATCTATCCTCAGTTTAAACGTCATTTATTTCAGCAATGGTGTCAAAAAGAATTTTCAAATTCAGAACAATCAGCCAGCACTACTGACAAAAACTGACACAGCTCAGGTCTATTCTAAAAAAACAATATACACAGAGGATAGAACAATGGCTTTAACTTTATATACAAATAAGCAATCTCGAGGCGTTGTAGTGGATTGGCTCTTGCTTGATTTGGGGATTGAGGTTGAGCGGATAGAAGTCGCTTATGGCGCGGAAATGAAATCAGCCGAATTTTTAAAACTCAACCCATTTGGTAAAGTGCCTGTGTTGGTGGATGGCGAAGTGGTAATTTATGAATTAGATGCCATTTGTGCATATTTGGCAGATAAATTCGCTGAAAAAGGTTTAGCGCCTGCACTCGATGATCCGAAAAGAGGTTTATATTATCGTTGGTTGTTCTTTGCTGCAGGTCCGTTTGCAGCAGCTTCCGACAATGAACATTTAAAAGTTCAGGTGGCACCCGAGCAAAAAATGTTTATGGGCTATGGCGATTATCAGGATACCTATCAAGCCTTGATTCAAGGTTTGGAGCAGGCGAGTCCGTATTTATGCGGTGCACAGTTTACGGCAGCCGATATCAGTTTAGGGGCAATGCTTATGTGGCAATTAAAGATGAATTTATTAAAGCCACATCCTACAATTGACCGCTATGTATTGGCCATACAGCAACGTGAAAGTTTAAAGAACAATCCTGCTTTGTTTGCGGCATAACGCCATTTGACTCAAAAAGCCTCTGATCTAAGAGGCTTTTTAAAGTTGTAGATCTATCTCAATAGACTGCTCGCGTATTATTTTTTAGTCGTAGTTGAAAAATTCAATTCACTCTATAACGTTGAATTCTGAATGATTAGCGCATTTTTCTCTTTGATTTTTCTACATTGTTTATTTTGATGAGTAAAACAAACAAAGATTAATAAGTTCTAGCTATTGTAAAAAATAAAATAAGTATTGGCATAAAATCGCCAATTTTCCGATGCTTAAGCTGTCTAAATATACACGTTTTAGCGGTGGTTAGGGACAGCCATCAGATTTCATTTCGCACTTTCGTTAAATCGAAAAGATGCTGTCTACACGCTTCTCTCGCGCAAAACGTTATCTATCTTTATTTGCAGTTTAAGGAAACATAGATGTCGAATTCTGCTGTTGTTGAATCCGTTGCCTTAGCACTTCGTAACGCTGAGCTTACACAGACTGCGATTGCTCCTATTCGCCCACAACTGGGTGCGGAACAAGCAGACGTCGATATTGCGTATGCGGTTCAGGAAGTAAATACCCTGCGTGCCTTAAGCGAAGGTCGTCGTTTAGTCGGACGCAAAATTGGTCTGACCTCCAAAGTGGTTCAAGCACAACTTGGCGTAGATCAGCCTGACTTTGGAATGCTGTTTGCCGATATGGCTTATGGAGATGGCGAAGCCATTCCTGCGGGATTGTTGATTCAGCCCAAAGTCGAAGCTGAAATAGCGCTGGTCATCAACAAAGACTTGACCCAAGAAAAACATAGCTATGCCGATATTATCAGTGCCACAGCCTATGCCTTGCCTGCAATTGAAGTGGTGGATAGCCGCATTGAAAACTGGAAAATTTCATTGATTGATACGGTGGCAGACAACGCTTCATCGGCTGCGTTTGTATTGGGCTCACGTCCAGTCAAATTAGATCAACTTGATTTGGTCAATTGCACAATGACCATGACGCGTGGTGAAGACGTGGTTTCGCAAGGTGTGGGTAAGGCGTGTTTAGCCAATCCACTGAATGCTGCGGTATGGCTTGCCGATGAGATGGTACGCCGTGGTCGTCCATTGCTTGCAGGCGACATTATTTTAACCGGTGCTTTGGGACCTATGGTGGTTGCCCATCCTGGGGACGAATTCAAGGTTGAAATTGAAGGATTTGGCTCAGTGGTCGCTGCGTTTGCTGCGGAATAAATTGGATTTTTGAGAGAGTAGATGCATGAAAAAGATTAAATGTGCATTAATCGGTCCGGGAAATATTGGGACTGATTTACTGTATAAGTTGCAGCGTAGCGAATTTCTGGAACCTGTGTGGATGGTTGGGATTGATCCAACTTCGGAAGGTTTGGCACGTGCTGCCAGTATGGGCATCAAAACTACGGCAGAAGGCGTAGACGGTTTGCTGCCACATGTACTTGCAGATGAAATTCAGATTGCCTTTGATGCGACTTCAGCATATGTGCATGCAGAAAACAGCCGCAAGTTGAATGAGTTGGGTGTACAGATGATTGACCTGACGCCTGCTGCGATTGGTCCGTTCTGTGTGCCACCTGTAAATCTTCAAGAATTGTTGGATGCAGGTGAGTTGCCGAATGTGAACATGGTGACCTGTGGTGGTCAAGCGACCATTCCTATGGTGGCTGCGATTTCACGTGTACAGCCTGTGAACTATGGTGAAATTATTGCCACCGTTTCGACCAAATCGGTCGGTCCAGGGACACGTAAAAACATTGATGAATTTACCCGTACTACGGCAGGTGCGATTGAAAAAGTTGGCGGTGCAAAACAAGGGAAAGCCATCATCATTATTAACCCAGCCGAACCTCCATTGATGATGCGTGACACCGTGCATTGCTTGGTCGAAGGTGAGCCTGATCAAGCGGCAATTACCGCTTCGGTGCAAGCCATGATCACAGAAGTACAAAAATATGTACCGGGTTACAAGTTGGTGAATGGTCCTGTCTTTGATGGCAATCGTGTTTCGATTTTCCTTGAAGTACAAGGTTTGGGCGATTTCTTGCCGACCTATGCAGGCAATCTCGACATTATGACTGCAGCAGCGGCACGAACCGCAGAAATGTTTGCAGAACGTTTATTGGCAACCGCTGAAGTATAAGGAGCAACCCATGTCTAAGATTATTGTGCATGATATGACTTTGCGTGATGGGATGCATCCTCAGCGCCATCAAACTACGGTTGAGCAAATGATTGCAATTTCAACTGCTTTGGATGATGCGGGTGTACCGTTAATTGAAGTCACTCATGGGGATGGGTTGGGCGGTTCATCGGTCAACTACGGTTTTGCTGCGGCAAGTGATGAAGAATACTTATCTGCTGTGGTTCCGCGGATGAAAAATGCCAAAGTTTCGGCATTACTTCTACCGGGGATTGGTACCGTCGATCATTTGAAAATGGCGCATGAGATTGGTGTGTCGACCATTCGTGTGGCGACGCACTGTACCGAAGCAGATTGTTCCGAACAGCATATCACCGCTGCGCGTCACTTGGGGATGGATACAGTTGGTTTCTTGATGTTGGCGCATATGGCATCACCGGAGCGTCTTTTAGAAGAAGCGAAAAAGATGGTGTCTTACGGGGCAAACTGTATTTATGTGACAGACTCAGCGGGTTATATGCTGCCACAAGATGTGACAGACCGCGTTAGTTTACTGCGCCAAGAATTGGACAGCAGTATTGAACTGGGTTTCCATGGTCATCATAACTTGGGCATGGGCGTAGCCAATACGGTAGCAGCGGTTGAAGCGGGTGCAATTCGTGTCGACTTGGCTTCTGCGGGCTTGGGTGCAGGTGCGGGCAATACACCATTGGAATTGTTTATTGCGGTGGCAAACCGGATGGGCATGGAAACAGGTGTAGATTTGTTTAAGGTGCAAGATGTAGCAGAAGATTTGGTGATTCCAATGATGCTAAATCCAATTCGTGCCGACCGTGATGCCGCAACTTTAGGTTATGCAGGCGTGTATTCATCATTCCTGTTGTTCGCGAAACGCGCTGAAGCCAAATATGGTGTCTCTGCACGTGAAATTCTGTTGGAATTGGGACGTCGTGGTACCGTAGGTGGTCAGGAAGACATGATTGAAGATTTGGCGTTGACCATGTCTAAAGCGAAGGCTGCTTTGGTTTAATTTATTAATTAAAGCGAAGAATCGAAAGCATCTAATGTCTATAAGTTAAGGAGTTTCTCGTAAACTTCTTAACTTTTTTCTTTTCATAATTTTGTTGAGTCCCTCCAGAATCATATACTTGGAGCTCGTATGTTACTTTGGATAAGCCCAAAGTAACCAAAGGCATCTTGCGGCGCAGTGCGCCTCATCGCAAAACTCGTCATATAATTATTACTAAATAATTAATCGCAGAAACTTTACTTGCAAAATACAGTCTGCCTCAAACAATTGCGAATGCCATTTTCGCATATCAAATAAAAAAGAAGATTCCACAGGGAAGCTAATTTTATTTTATGAACTCACAATGAACCAAGTCATGATTGTTAAATAAGCTATAGGGAAAAATACTTTTCTTCCTTAATTTAATTGCATATTCATCAGGTTTTCAGGCTGTTCACTTACAGGCTTTAAATATAGAAAATATCTGTGATATGAGCGCTTTTTCTTATAATTCTGTAGCGAACGTAAAATTTTCCACTTTAAAATTTAAACAAAAAAACACTTAAAAATTTCAGCTCTTGAGAAAATAAATCGAATTTTGTTAGGAAAGGCTTGGTAGAGCCAAGCTCTCATCATATCTTGCGAAATTGGGTAAAGAGCGAGTTATTGTAATTATATCTTAATCTAAAAAATGTTCGGTCTATTCAGCTATTTAAGTCAGGTTTAGGTGCATTTTCTTAAGACTGTGGTCGGATTTTTTCTGCCCGACAAGTTCCGCATGATGGCGTCATAGCTTAACGTGATCATTGGAATGAATCTCATGCGTCGTCAAACTTTATGGACAGCCATCTGTGTTGCAACAGCAGCATTAGGTACAACTGCAACGAATGCAGAATTTATCGACGATAGCCAAGTCCAGCTTAAACTCAGAAATTTTTATTTAGACCGCCAGTATGAAACGGTGCCGCAAAACAATTGGGGCAGTTGGTCGCAAGGCATCACTTTAGATGCCAAATCAGGTTATGCCGAATTGGGTGGTTTGCAATTGGGTGCCGATCTTTTGGTGCAACATGCATTCCGTTTAAATGGGCGTGACAAAAATGCGGATTGGGTACTTCCGCATAATGGACAGGAACAAGCCAGCAATTTCGGCAAAGTCGGTGCGACTTTAAAAGCCAAAGTGTCACAAACCGAACTCAAAGTGGGTGAATTATTGCCTGTGTCACCGGTGCTGGTATTTGATCCATCTCGTCAGTTACTCACGACCTATAGCGGGGCGTGGTTAGAGTCTAAAGAGCTGAAAGATACCAAACTGAGTTTGGCGTATATTGATGGCATTAATGCGCGTTATGACAATCAGTTTCAGGACTTAAATTTATTCCCGAACAATAATCCGAATACAGCCAAAGCTGCGGATGGGATGTATATCGCGGGGATTGATCATCAGTTTAATCCTGCCATTGGGGCGAGTTATTGGTATGCCGATGTCAAAGATATCTATCAACAGCATTATGCAGGCATCAATTACAACACCAATTTAACAGCAAACACTAAGCTCAGCAGTCATGTGCGCTATTTTGATAATTCCGAGTCAGGCGACAAACTATATGGTGATATTGATAACCAAGCCTTGTCGGTTGGTGCAAAATTCAATCATGGTGCACATACGCTGGGACTGGGTTATCAACAAATGTTTGGGGAAAATAATTTCCCAACCTTGGCTGGCTGGGTGCCGCAGCCGTATTTGGTGAACTGGTCTGTTGCGACCTTTACTAATGCCAAGGAGAAATCATGGAGTGTGTCTTATGCTTATGATTTTGCAGGATTGGGGCTGAAAGGCTTGAATGCCAATGCCATTTACTTTGCAGGCTTTGATGCCAAAGCAGGCGGCAAGACCAATCAGGATGAACAAGAACTGAACCTGATTGTGAATTACACCGTGCCTGAAGGCAAACTCAAAGGTCTGGGGGTACAAGCCATGTACATCGACACCGATTATGACTGGAAAAGTGACCTGAAAGAGTATCGTGTGGCGACCACCTATAGCTATAAATTCTAAGTTTTCAGCTGCAAGCGGGCGATTTGGTAACAAGTCGCTCTTTTTTTATTGATGCAATCTTGAAATGCAGAGTAGCGAATGGATTGTTGATTTTTATCTTGAAAATATTGTTTTAAAACATAAACTTAAATAATCGTTTTTTTATAGTGTGTGATCGAAAACAAGTATCAGTATGAGGCTTTTGAACAGGTAAGATGGAACAGTAAAACCTGTCGAAATGAATGAATTGACCTGTCTTGAACACAGAACATCAGACAGGTCTTAGGCTGTACGAGGAGTATGTATGAGCACGGTCCAAATCCCGAATTACACCACCGACCCATTTTTTGGCTTGGAAGATAAATGGATTGAAACGGCTGAAGGTGAGTTAACCCATTACCATGAAGTGGGTCAAGGAACGCCGATTTTATTTTTACACGGCTCTGGAACGGGTGTTTCGGCAGCAGCAAACTGGTGGTTGAATTTACCTCAAATTGGTGAACAAGCCCGTTGTATCGCCATCGATTCGATTGGCTATGGTCAAACAGTCGTGGCGGAAGGTACAGCGTATGGCATTCGCGCATGGGTCGATCATGCGGTGCGTACCCTTGATGCGTTGGGCATTGAAAAAACGTGGCTAGTGGGGAATTCATTGGGCGGTTGGTTAGCCTTCCAAATGGTGTTGGATTATCCTGAACGTGTGTTGGGTATTGTCTCAATGGGGACAGGTGGTGCTAAACAAACCGCTGCGCTCAAAGCACATGCCAACCCAGTATTGACCGAAGAAGGTATTAAAAATACCTTGTCGATGTTCGTGGTCGATAAAAGCTTGATTACCGATGAATTGGTGAAAGTTCGCTATGAAGCTGCAAAAAATGATTATGCTTCAGACCGTTTAATGGATGTGGTTGGTGCACGTGACCGCGACCGTTTTGAATTCCCGCTCGATTTTGAAAAAATGAAAGACATTCAAGTGCCTGTATTGCTGATTCATGGCGTTCAGGATGTGGTGATTCCCGTTTCACGTACATGGGATATCTTAAATACAGTGCCATTTGCCGATGCACACATTTTTAGTCAGTGTGGACACTGGTCACAAGTAGAAAAAACCGAAGAATTTAATACGGTGATTAAAGATTATTTGACCGCGCGTGGCGTGAAATAATCTGATCGAAAAGAAAAGGGATGCTTGAGCCATCCCTTTTTTATGCCTGATATTTTATAGAGGTCAAAGCAAATTTAAAGCGTGATAAAGCCAGCAGCCACATTAATGCTGATGGCTAAAATGGAAGTGTTGAAACCATAGGCTAGAATAATATGCAGAATATTTAAAATCCGCATGGAGCGGGAAGTAATGGAAACATCGGCCGTTTGTGCTGAGGTGCCAATCACATAACTAAAGTATAAGAAGTCGGGATAAGTTGGATATTGGGTCTTGGGAAAATCCAGTCCTGCATCTTGCTCATCTGCCAGTGCCAGATAATAGTCATGCGCATAATGAATCGCAAAAATGGTATGCATAAAAAACCATGCGCTGATAATGGTCAGCAGTGAAAGCAAAAGATGCCCAAGGGTCAGCAGTGAGTTGTGTGGCAAATGCGTCAGTTCTATCACAATTGCAATCAGGCACATGCCTAGGGTCAGAATCACCAGCAATAAAATAATCCATTTACTGGCATCCTGTTGCTGTGCATGTTGCAAAATGTGCTGATGATCGACAGCCCAAAGCGTGGTCATAGTTTTCAGCAAATAACTGGAAACAGCAATATTCCAGCTAATCAGTAAATTGGTCGACCATGTCCAGTGGGTAAACAGGGTGAGTACGCCAAACAGCAGTGCGGTCAGCAAAAAGGTAATAAAAAAGTAAGGGCGAAATTGCATCCCAGATTTTAGGCGATGCAAGGTGGACATAGGCATCAAGCGCTCCCTTTTGATTTTTGTTTTTTATCGTATGCCAGACAGTATAAAAATTTATGCTGAGGGGCGCATCTGTTTAGACTTAAGTTGTAGGAAAAACCCTACAAAAAATCTGATTTTTTTTTTGCAATCGTATCGTAAAAATTAAGGCGGTGCTGAAAGTTCAGCAGAGTTGAGGAGAAATACGCTTTGGAATGCTGAGTTTTTGAGAGAAAACGGGCATTTTTACCGTTAAAAAAGCACACCAATATTTACTCAGGAAATAATGGTGTGTACAAAGTTCAGTTGCTGAATCGACACAAGAGCGCATTAATTGCGATTTATATCCAAATAAAACACGCGTGTCAGCAATTCCATAAACTTGTCCACCGCTTGCGAGGAGTTTTGTTTGCGGTAACTCACATACAAGTCGAGCGAAGGTAATTCGACTTCGAGTGGACGAATCACGGTATTGTTCATGGTCAGTGGGGCAATGTAACCCGGCAAAATCGTACAGCCGAGTCCCATACCAATCGAGTTGATATTGAACAGAATATTGTCGGCTTTTTGCACAATATTGAATTCAATATTGTTGGCTTTGGCAAACTCCAAAATGGTGTTGTGCAAGGTCAGCGACTGTTCTGCCGCAGGAATAATAAAATCAATTCCGTTCAAGGCTTTGACAGGAATACGTTCGTATTTTGCCAAAGGATGATCTTTCGGAAGCAGGAACAGCAGCGGTTCACGCAGCACAAACTGGCTTTCAATCTCGTCGTTATGAAAATTATGCCGGGTAAAGGTGATGTCCAGTTCACCCTTCTTGAGCAAGCGCATTTGCTCGGTATTGTTCATACTCAGCAATTCAATTTTCAGGTCAGGATTCTGTACCCGTAAATTCGGCAGAACATAAGGGAAAATTTTCATTTCCGCGACAGGGACAAAACCAATGCGCAGCATTTGCTGTTTGGCTTGTGCCACTTGGCGTGCCATCGCCACGGCTTTATCGGCTTGTGCCAAGGTCAGGCGCGCTTGTTCCAGAAAAACAGCACCTTCTTCCGTGAGTTCCACTTTACGTTTGGTGCGATGCAGTAACTGCACCCCGACATCTTCCTCCAGATCCTTAATCTGCTGGCTTAAAGAAGGTTGAGCGGTATAAAGCTTCAATGCCGCCTTGCTAAAGTTCAGTTCTTCAGCAACGGTAATGAAGTAACGAAGGTGTCTAAGTTCCATATAAATAACCCACTGAGTAATCCAAAAAATGTCTTACCACGACTGCAGTAAAGTATAATCTATAAACAACTATGCCGTGAAGTTGATTCAAGCATTTAGAAAATAAATGGTCTTGAGCTTAGAACTGAGATTTTAATATAAGAATTAACTTTTTTAATAATTGCTAAAACGTATTAATTAAAACAAAAAAAATATTTCCCTAAATGGGTCTAAAAAATCATGATTCCTGCAAAAGTTGAGTCTATTTACGTTGTGCCGTGTATTGGTCGCAGGAGAGCTTTTCATGAGTGGAAAAATTGATGTGCGTGAAATCGACGCTTTGGTCGATGCACAAAATGGACGTATCTCGCCATCCATCTATACAGACCCAGATTTATACGAATTAGAACTTGAACGTGTGTTTGGGCGTACTTGGTTATTTCTCTGCCATGAAAGCCAAATTCCAAAGTCGGGCGACTTCTTTAATACCTATATGGGTGAAGACCCGATTATTGTGGCACGTCAAAAAGATGGCTCAATCAAAGCATTTTTAAACCAGTGTCGTCACCGCTCGATGCGTGTGAGCTTTGCTGACTGTGGCAACACCCGTGCCTTTACCTGTCCGTATCATGGCTGGTCATACGGTGTGGATGGCGCATTAAAAGATATTCCGTTGGAAGACCGTGCCTTTCCGCAAGGGGCATGTAAAGAGAAGTGGGGCTTGGTCGAAGTTAACCGTGTCGAAAGCTATAAAGGCTTAATTTTCGGTTGCTGGGATGAAACCACGCCTGATCTGGTCGAGTATATGGGCGACATCGCTTGGTATCTTGATGGTGTGCTAGACCGTCGTCCAGGTGGCACGGAAATTATTGGTGGCGTACACAAGTGGGAAATCGAGTGTAACTGGAAATTTGCTGCGGAACAGTTTGCCTCAGACCAGTACCATGCCTTGTTCTCACATGCGTCTGCGGTACAAGTCTTGGGTGCCAAACCGAATGATGATGCTTCCAAACAATTGGGTGCTGCGCAAACCGCCCGTCCAGTTTGGGAAACCGCCAAAGATGCCTTGCAATATGGTCAGCGTGGTCATGGTTCAGGCTTCTTCTTTACCGAAAAACCCGATGCTAACGTTTGGGTCGATGGTGAAGTCGCCAACTACTTCCGCGAAACTTTTGACGAAGTGAAGGCACGCTTGGGTGAAATCCGAGCCTTACGTTTGGCTGGACATAACACCATGTTCCCAACCTTGTCTTGGTTAAACGGCACAGCAACCTTGCGCGTATGGCACCCACGTGGTCCAAACAAAACTGAAGTTTGGGCATTCTGTATTGCCGATGCCGAAGCATCACAAGAAGTCAAAGATGCGTTTGAACGTTCAGCCACCCGTGCCTTTGGTCCAGCAGGTTTCCTAGAGCAAGATGACTCAGAAAACTGGGTGGAAATTCAGAAAGTCTTACGTGGTTATAAAGCCCGCCAAAACCAACTGATTATGGAAATGGGCATGGGCAATGAGAAAGTCCGTGAAGATGGTATTCCAGGCATTACCAATTACATTTTCTCTGAAACCGCAGCGCGTGGTTTATACCGCCGTTGGGCAGACTTGCTGATCCATGAGAAATGGGAAGACGTTGAAGCCGCAGCCGAAGCCTACGAGAAGGAGCTTGTGAAATGAAATCAGTCAGCTTAGAGCTTTATCATTCTATTAGCCAGTTTATGTATGCCGAAGCCAAATTATTGGATGACTGGAAATTTCGGGAATGGCTGGATGTGCTGGCAGAGGATATTTCCTACACCTTACGCACCACGCCAAATGCACAAACCCGTGACCGTCGCCGTTCGGTCGAGCCGCCAACCACGTGGGTGTTTAATGACAATAAACACTTGTTGGAGCGTCGTGTAGCCCGTCTGGAAACAGGGATGGCTTGGGCAGAAGAGCCGCCATCACGGACCACGCATATGGTCTCGAATATTTTGGTCGAAGCGACTGAAGTTGAAGGCGAATATGATGTGCATCTGACCTATTTGCTGTATCGCACACAAAAGGAAAAAGATGTGACTATCTATTGCGGCAAACGCTTAGACAAAATCCGTCAGGTAGACACGGAGCTGGGCTGGCAGATTTTCAACCGCAAAATTGTATTGGATCAGGTGACCTATTCGTCACATAACTTGAGTGTGTTCTTCTAATGAATAAGATTTTTGTATGCCAAATCGATGAATTGGATGAAGGTGAAGCACTCAAGGTCGATTGTGGTGTCAATGGAATTGATGCTTTGGCCGTGTTTAACAATGGCGGAGAATTCTTCGCCATGAATGACCGTTGCTCGCATGGCAATGCCTCGATGTCAGAAGGCTATCTTGAAGACGATGGTACGGTGGAATGCCCATTACATTCTGCCCGTTTCTGTCTTAAAACAGGTCAGGCATTGTGCCTGCCTGCAACGGATCCGATTCAGACCTTTCCTGTGATTGTGGAAGATGGTGCGCTGTACGTCCATATGGAAGGAGCATAAGCATGGGCTGGCTTGAGGGTGAAGTTGCTCTGATTACGGGCGGTGGCTCGGGGCTAGGCTGGGCTTTGGTCGAGCGCTTTTTAGAAGAAGGTGCTCAAGTTGCGGTACTGCAACGCTCACAAGCCAAAGTGGATGCGCTAAAAGCTCATTTTGGTGACCGTATTGTAGCGGTCACAGGCGACGTGGCGAATTTTGCCGATAACGTTCGTGCTGTTCAGGCCACGGTAGAACGCTTTGGCAAACTGGATTGCTTCATTGGCAATGCAGGAATCTGGGATCACTATGCCGACATCGTGAATATGTCAGGTGAACAGTTAGAACACGCCTTTGATGAAATCATGGGGATTAATACCAAAGCATTGATTTTGGGGGCGAAAGCGGCACTGGATGAATTGGTGAAGTCTGAAGGTTCCATCATTTTCACCCTGTCCAATTCAGCCCTGTATTCTGCGGGCGGTGGTCCAATTTATACCGCATCGAAACATGCGGGTGTAGGCGTGATGAAAGAGTTGGCGTATGAGCTTGCACCGAAGGTACGCGTCAATGCCGTCGCGCCATCAGGCATGAATGTGAATATCAAAGGGGCGGCTTCTTTAGGGCAAGAGAATTTGGGTCTGCTGGATGCACGCGACCCTGAAAAAATTGCACGCGGTATGCCACTGAACTTCCTGCCTGAACCTGAAGAAATGACCGGTTCTTATGTGTTGCTGGCATCGCGCCAAAATAACCGTCCACTAACGGGTGTGTTAATCAATGCCGAATGTGGTCTGGGAATTCGCGGTTTACGTCAGCCTCGCGCTGGGTTTTTTGATGAGTGATTTGGATGTGGTGCCGCGTTTTTGATTAGCCCAGATTTAAATTAAATCAAGCACAGCCACAAATAAATGCGAAAGTTTAGATGGTTTTTCGGAGGCATTTCCTTACTTTTAAGGATCAAAAGTAACAAAAATCCATGGTTGGGTGAGAGGTTCATCCCTGAAACCTCCACCCAACGGCGACATCCATGTCGCCAACCGCGATAGTGAATAGCTTTGTGAATTCTATATTTCATTTAAAACCACTCACAATGATTTAAGCCATTTACTAAAGACTTTACTGGGCAGCTGTCTTTTTAGTGAATATTTTTATTTTGGAGTCACACATGGCCGTTAAACTCATTTGTGCATCGCACAGCCCATTAATGGAATTTGCCTCTCCGCAGGAACAACGCAAAGAGCAAGTTGTTCGTGACACTTTTTCCAAGCTGGCTGCGGAAGTCAAAGCTTACGATCCAACTTTAATCATTACTTTTGGTCCAGACCATTTTAATGGCTTCTTTTATGACTTGATGCCAAGTTTCTGCGTGGGTATTCGTGCCACAGCCGCAGGGGATTGGGATTATGGCAAAGCGCATCCTGAACTAAATGTGCCTGAAGCCACCGCGTTACAATTGGTACGCCGTGTCTTGGATGAAGGCGTGGATGTGGCGTATTCCTACCGTATGCAGGCCGATCATGGCGTGACTCAGCCCTTGCATTTCTTATGTGATGGGCAATTAAACCGTTATCCAACCATTCCAATTTTTATTAACGGTGCCGCTGCACCGATGCCAACCACCAAGCGTACGCTGGCTTTGGGTCGTGCAGTGGGGCAATTCATCCAGTCCTTAAATCTGGAAAATGAACGCATCCTGATTTTAGGTACGGGCGGATTGTCACATGATCCACCGACACCACAAATGGGCTCGGTACCTGCCGAGGTCGAAGAGTTCCTGATTTGTGGGCGCAATCCAACCGCAGAATCTCGCAACAACCGTCAAGCCAAAATTATTGCGGTGGGACAGAAACTGGCCGCGGGAGATATGTCGGTTGCTGTGCCGCTAAATCCCGAATGGGATCGGGCATTACTCGATACATTGGCCAAAGCAGACTTTGCCGCGATTGAAGCCATGACCGAAGCAGACATCCGTCGTGATGGTGGACGTGGTGGACAGGAAGTCCGTTCATGGATGGCAGCATTTGCCGCCTTGCATACATTGGGGGAATACCAGATGACCACACATTGCTATGAAGCGATCAGTGAATGGATTGCGGGCTTTGGCATCGTATCGGCAGAATTGAAAGGGTAAGCACATGAGTACGATTGAAACCATCATCATTGTCGGTGCAGGACAGGCTGGCGCAAGTGCGATTTTAGAACTGCGTAGCAATCAATACACAGGCAAAATCATTTTGGTGGGCGATGAAAGCCATCTTCCGTATGAGCGCCCACCTTTATCTAAAGATGTGATTTTAAAGCCTGAAACAACCAAAATCGAAATTCTGTCGGAAGCCAAACTGGCGGAGTTGGGGGTTGAGGTGATCCGCAACAATGGCGTGGTTAAACTCGATGCAGAAGCCAAAACCGTAACCCTGAAAAATGGCGATGTGTTGGGGTATGACAAACTGTTGCTGGCTACAGGTGGCGCAGCACGCCGCTTGCCGAATTTCGATGCCTTGGGGCAGCGGGTGTATACCTTACGTAATTTGGAAGACTCACAAGCCTTGGTGCCAGTCCTGCAACCCGAACGTCGCATAGTCCTGATTGGGGGCGGGGTGATTGGTTTGGAACTGGCTTCTTCGGCACGTTTTAAAGATTGTCAAGTCACGGTCATTGAAATGGGTCCAATGGTAATGGGACGTTCTTCACCGCAGCTTTTGAGCGAGTTTCTATTGGCACAGCAGCGTCAAGCGGGTGTCGATGTTCGTCTGAATACGCAAATTAGCGACTGTCGTTTAGACGGTGAAGACGTGGTGATCACACTTGCCGATGGCGAGGAACTGCGTGCCGATGCAGTGATTTACGGGATTGGGATTGTGCCGAATGCCCAACTGGCAGTGGATGCAGGTTTAGCGGTTGATTTTGCCATTCAGGTCAATGAAAACTGTCAAAGCTCAGATCTTGATATTTATGCTGCGGGAGATGTTGCAACTCAGTTACGTGCCGATGGACAGTATCGTCGCGTAGAAACTTGGGAAAATGCCAACCTGCAGGCGGGCATTTTTGCACGCCATGTGATGGGAGTGTCACATCCTCAAGCCAATCCAGCATGGTTCTGGACGGATCAGCTGGAGATTAATTACCAGTTTGTTGGTGATATGCAGGCAGCACAGTGGCATGTACGTGGTGAAATGGATGCTACTTTAGGTTCAGCCTGTTCTTGTGTGCTGTTTGGTGTGACCGATGGGGTTGTGGTGGGCGGGATTACCATCAATGCTGCCAAAGAAATGCGTCATCTGAAAAAAATGATCAGTAAGCAACAGCCTTTCGATGCAGAAAAACATTTAGATCTGGTGCAAGACTTACGCAAAATTGCTTAAGTTTTAGGGTTTACAACCTCGGCAGACTGAGTCGGATTTAAGTCTGCCGCTTTTTTTTGTGATGTATCTGTTATTTTCAATGCATACTCGATTTTGAGCACGAGAAAACATAGCGAAGTCTAAAGTTTATATTTTGTTGTTTGGCTTGAATTAGCGCATAGAGTATCTACAATAAGAAACACGCCAATCTCGACATTCATGTTATTGCATTGAATGTGACGTTTCTTTTAGATAATGACAGTACATGAAACAGAATTTAGAACAACAGCATTTCCAGATTAAAACCCAAGAATGTTGGTCACATACTTGGCGCAAACCTTATTTTCAATATCTTGAATCGGCACATTTTAATGGGACTCGGTTTTTAAATCCGCTACCTTCGCCTGAAGGTCGTACCCGTTTTGATTTATTTAAATGGCTGTTAAAACGCAAATCCTCAACGTGGGGAACCCCAGAAACCGTAGATATCAACCCGAATACCGCAACAACCAAGCGTGTTTTACCACAAGACCGTCCGAATGCGGCCATGAATGATTGGCAGGTCTGGTTTGTAGGCCATGCCACTGTGCTGTTACAGATTGGTCCTTACAACTTGATTACCGACCCTGTTTGGGCAGAATTTGTCAGTCCGAAACAGGGGCGTGGTCCCAAGCGTTTTTGTCCCGCTGGGATTGCACTAGAAGAATTGCCGACCATTCATGCGGTGCTGCTCAGTCATAATCATTATGACCATATGGATTTGGCCAGCCTGAACTGGTTGCATGATAAATTCGCCATGCCAATTTATACTGGCTTGGGCAATGGCTGGTATCTGCCAAAAAGCATGCATGTGATAGAACTGGACTGGTGGCAATCGGCGCAGTTTCATGAGCTGGAACTGATATATACCCCTGCGCAACACGGTTCTGGACGCGGTATGCGCGATCAGAATATGGCACTTTGGGGCGGCTTTGCGGTCAAACAAGGGCGTGAATACAGCTTCTTTGCAGGGGATACAGGTTATTCACCACATTTTAAAGAAATTCATACCCGTTTGGGTGCGCCGCGCATTGCCTTATTGCCAATTGGGGCATATGAACCCCGTGAGCTGATGCGTTATATGCACATGAATCCTGAAGATGCTTTTCAGGCACATAAAGATTTACACGCCAAATGTTCTTTGGCGATTCATTATCGGACTTACCAACTGACCGATGAAGCACGCGAGCAGCCTGAGCATGATTTGCATGTGGCAATGCGAGGTTCGTCCAAACTGATGAATCCTTTTTATTGCATCCGTGAAGGCAAACGATTAATTGTGTAAATGTGCTGTTTACATCACCTTATTTTGAATAAAATTTAAACAGCTTATTCGATATTACTTAAAGGCTTTGCTGCTCAGCAGCATAGCCTTTATTTTTTGCCAGAAATGGATGAATTCAAAGCAAAAAACTCAAGATTGTGAATGTTTTAGATAGAAGAATTCGATTGTTTTGATTAGTAAATTCCGCTTTAGCTCAGTTGAAAAACAGGCTATGTTGATAGTCGAACACTACTTTAGACGGTTCAATAATAATCAATTTAAGAAATTGAGTTTGGAGAGATAACATGGACAATAATTCGCAAGCCTCGTCAGGTAAGTGCCCATTTTCACATGGTGCAAATACCTCCGCTGCCAGCTCAAACGATTGGTGGCCAAATTCACTTAATTTAGACATTCTTTCTCAGCACGACACCAAAACCAATCCTTTAGATCCCGATTTCGATTATGCGAAAGCCTTTGAATCCCTCGATTTAGAAGCCGTTAAACAAGATATTCGCGAACTCATTAACAGCAGCCAAGACTGGTGGCCATCCGATTATGGCAGCTACATTGGTATGTTTGTTCGTACTGCATGGCACTTGGCTGGTTCTTACCGCAAGCAAGATGGACGTGGTGGTGCCAACACGGGTAATCAGCGTTTTGCCCCGCTGAACAGCTGGCCCGATAACGTCAACACCGATAAAGGTCGCCGCCTACTTTGGCCAATCAAGAAAAAATATGGCAACAAACTTTCTTGGGGCGATCTAATCGTTCTAGCAGGGACCGTCGCCTATGACGTTGCTGGACTGAAAACCTTTGGTTTTGGCGGTGGTCGTAAAGATATCTGGCATCCAGAAAAAGACATTTATTGGGGCGATGAACAGGAATGGTTAGCGCCAACAGCCAACCGTTATGCCAGTGACCAAGACCGTAAATCACTGGAAAATCCTTTGGCAGCGGTACAAATGGGCTTGATCTATGTCAATCCTGAAGGGGTAGATGGGGTACAAGACCCACTACGTACTGCACAAGACATGCGAGTCACCTTTGACCGTATGGGTATGGACGATGAAGAAACCGTTGCGCTCACCGTGGGTGGTCATACCGTGGGTAAAGCGCATGGTAATGGTAAGGCAGAATTACTGGGTAAAGATGTGGAAGGTGCCGATGTCGAATTCCAAGGCTTAGGCTGGCATAATCCTGAAGGCACAGGCAATGGCCCGAATACCATGGTCAGCGGTCTAGA
The DNA here is from genome assembly GCF_009939195.1 of Acinetobacter kanungonis. Classification (GTDB taxonomy): domain Bacteria; phylum Pseudomonadota; class Gammaproteobacteria; order Pseudomonadales; family Moraxellaceae; genus Acinetobacter; species Acinetobacter kanungonis. Next base: position 246,117 of record NZ_JAACKC010000003.1, read on the forward strand.
AGGTGCATGGACCACACATCCAACCAAATGGGACAATGAATTCCTCTATCTGTTGTTCACGTATGAGTGGGAAAAAACCAAAAGTCCTGCGGGTGCAAAACAATGGGAACCGATTAACATCAAAGAGGAAGACAAGCCTGTTGATGCGCACAACCCAAATGTACGTCGTAACCCAATGATGACCGATGCCGACATGGCACTGAAAATCGACCCTGAATACCGCAAAATTGCAGAAGGTTTTTATAAAGACCCTGCACGTTTAGCCGAAGTTTTTGCTCGTGCTTGGTACAAATTGACCCATCGTGATATGGGTCCAAAATCTCGCTACTTGGGTGCAGATGTCCCTGCAGAAGACTTAATTTGGCAAGACCCAATTCCTGCTGTGGACTACACTTTATCTGAAGCGGAAATTGATGAACTGAAAGCCAAATTGCTGAACAGCGGTTTATCCAGCAGTGATTTAATTACCACGGCTTGGGACAGTGCACGTACGTATCGTGGTTCGGACTTCCGCGGCGGTGCTAATGGCGCGCGTATTCGTTTATCGCCACAAAAAGACTGGGCAGGGAATGAACCTGAACGTTTAGCCAAAGTACTTGCGAAACTGGAAGAAATTCAGGCAGGTCTGACCAAGAAAGTCAGCATTGCCGACCTGATTGTATTGGGGGGTACGGCTGCGGTAGAAAAAGCGGCACAAGCGGCGGGTGTGAATGTCAAAGTGCCATTTACACCAGGTCGTGGCGATGCAACCCAAGAGCAAACCGATGAATATTCATTTGCCGATTTAGAACCAACCCATGATGGTTACCGTAACTGGTTAAAACAAGACTATGCGGTGCAACCTGAAGAAATGCTGTTGGATCGTACCCAGTTAATGGGCTTGACTGCACCTGAAATGACCGTGTTGATTGGTGGTATGCGTGTGCTAGACACCAACTATGGTGGTGCAAAAGAAGGCGTATTCACAGACCGCGTTGGCGTGCTCAGCAATGACTTCTTTGTCAACTTAACCGACATGAATTACACATGGAAACCTGTGGGTAAAAACCGTTACGAAATTTGTGACCGTGCTACGGGTGCAGTGAAGTGGACGGCAACTCGTGTGGATTTGGTGTTCGGTTCAAACTCAATTTTACGTTCTTATGCTGAAGTGTATGCACAGGACGATAATAAAGAGAAGTTTGTACATGACTTTATTGCCGCGTGGAATAAAGTGATGAATGCAGACCGCTTTGATGTGAAGTAAGCTTCGTACCATAAAAAAACCGCTCTTCAGAGCGGTTTTTTTATCCGTGATTAAAGTGCGTATCGTCAGAATTCATTTTACGTTTAGAACTCAGTATAGAACGGCTTTGATCAGCTTTTGAATGTGAATGTCTAGGGTATCTAAAGCTGGAATAGGCAAAACAGTATCCTTAAAGATCAAAGGCAATTCCGTGCAGCCTAAGATGATCGCCTCGATTTGATCTTCCTGATACATCCGTTGCACAATCTTCAACATCTGTTGCTGCGTTTCTTTGCAAACCATGCCATGTTCTAGCTCATTTGAAATTTTGTCCGCAATAAAGCCTTGTTCATTGTTCTGTGGAACAACGACATCGATGCCCGCTGCAATGAACGGTTGCTTGAAGAACTTGGCTTGCATGGTGAACTTTGTCCCAAACAATCCGACTTTTTTGTATCTGCGATGCTCTGCTTCCGCTTTGGTTGCTTCCACAATACTGATTAATGGAATGGAGGACTTCGCTTGAAGTTGTTCAAATACAATATGCGGCGTATTGCCTGTCAGGGCGATGACTTCGGCACCACCCGCAATCAGACTGTGAATACCTTGCATCAGATAGGCAATCAGTCCTTCCAAATCTTTGTTTTCACAAAATGTCAGTACATCAAAGACATTTAGGCTTTCAATCGCTAAGTTTGGAAAGAATGTTGGACCTATTTCATGCTGTAAGGCATAGACCAGTGTTTTATAGTAAAGCAGGGTTGACTCTGGTCCGATGCCACCAATTAATCCGAGTTTTTTCATTTCCCAGCCTCTGCGCAGAACTGTGTTGTTATTTCTCCGATGCTTACTTCTATGACTTGCAGATTTATACCAAGCATTGACTGATCTCTATACTTTTTTCAACCGATATGCAGCATGTTAAAGGCTGGTGATATTCAATAAAATTAAGTAATATTGAATAAATGGTTTAACTACATTGAATGATGGACATTAGCCAGCTAAAAACATTGATTGCACTGGTCGATACTGGAAGCATTACAGCGGCTGCCAGAATACTCAATCGCGTTCCGTCTGCGATTACTATTCGCCTGCAACAACTTGAAGAAAATTTGGATACACCGCTGTTTTTACGCGAGAAAAAAAGCTTAATTGCTACGCCAAAAGCGTTATTACTTTATCAGTACGCCCAGCAGATTGTGGCATTAGCACAAGAAGCAGAACATCAGATCAAAAGTGATCAACCTTGTGGACCTTTTAGAGTGGGGGCACTGGAAAGTATGGCAGCAGCCCGATTACCACTTCCGCTGGCTCGGTTATATGCAACTTATCCTGCAATAGAATTAGAACTGGTCACTGGCATCCGAGATACCTTGTATCAATCTCTGATCGATGGGGCGCTGGATGTGATCTTGATTGGAGACGCCCCGCAGAATTCACTCCTGAATAGAACACTCATTTTTGATGAAGAGCTGGTGATCATTGCAGCCAAAGCGCATCCTGAAATTCTTACTCCATCTGATACCGAAAATGCGACCATCCTTGTGTTTAAAGAGGGATGCTCGTACCGCGATCGCTTATTAAGCTGGTATCAGTCATTCAATAGGACGCCGAAAAGAATTGCTGAGGTCACTTCTTACCATGCAATTTTAGGCGGTGTGGCTGCTGGGATGGGCATTGCGATTATTCCCAAATCGATGTTGGAGATTTTCCCGAATACAGATTTACTGTCGATACATCCCCTGAATACCGCATTAGGACGCATTCAGATTGAATTAATTTGGAGAAAAAATTTAGCCTCTGCAAATATTCAAGCACTCGAAAAATGCCTGAAAAGTACGGTTACTGCGGTGCAATAATTCCAAGCCGTTTCGGAGAAAGGGCATATACGTGTTTTTAAAATTGGATGTATAGCAGCAGTTTTAGTTTGCTTTCAAACATCGAATATTAAAGCGATCAGTTAATATCGTTAGCAATTTTAATTAGATTCTGATTAGGAATACGAATGCAGACCGCTTTAATGTGAAGTATTCTTTGCACTATAAATAAACCGCTCGTAAGGGCGGTTTTTAGTGGGATATTCATTTTTTCTTTTAAAAATAAACGGCTAATTTGTTTGGTTTTATGAATTAAAATATTGAAATACATTGGTTATTTTTAACCTTGTCTAAGCTGTATTATGTCAATTTTAGAGAACCTTTATAATTTAGCTATTTCATTTTCAATAACTTTCATCTTCATTTTGCATGTAAATACTTTAAAAATTATCCCATTCACAAGTGTACTGATTGTTATCGTAAAGAAAGCTGAAACGATTAAATCAATTAAATAATATTCACTTTTAATCAAGATAGGTTGATAAATTGCAACTGCGAATAGAACGATCCAGTGGCTCATGCAATAAAAGCATTGGAATAGATAACCTATCATATGCCCGCATTTATTAGCAAAATTACGTACAGGTACGAAAAGTTCTGTAAGTGTAATCGTCGTTGCAATACTTGCAGATGCAACAGCAATTACCAGACAAACCCAAAGATCTTGAATAAATTCCATATCAGAACCAATATGTATCTTTTAAAGTTACATATTAAATCACTTAAAATGCCCTCATTCAATTAGACGGACAATTTTTATTATTTGCTTCATTCTCAAAATGAATTAACAGCTCTGATAATTTTATAGCTTTGAACTGATCAATCAATTGTTGCTCAGCATCTCGTAAAATACTATCAAGTACTTGGTTTACAGCGACTTCTACGGCACAGTTTGCATGTTCTATATCTGTATTAATAGTAAAGAATTCTGTTTGGCCTACAGCCATTAAAACATCATATAAAGTGATATTTTCAAGGCGATTGTTTAAGATCCAACCACCATTTGAACCATTCAAAGATTTCACATATCCCTCTTTTTTTAGTCCTGCCATTGTTCTACGGACTACAACGGGATTCGTTTCTATCATTTGAGCAATCACTTCGGATGAAAGCGGCTTGTTCGCATATGCCATATGTAGAAGGACATGTAACATTCTAGAAAGGCGGCTGTCTTTTCTCACTATCAAATACTTATTGCATAATATAATAATGATTATAGCTCTAGTTTGGATTTAAAATTCTTGCACAAGAAATTAATTATTATTCATTTAACATAAGGGGGTTATGAGAAAATATCTTATATATTTATTTAAAAATTAGTAACTTAAAACATTTAGTCTCAATAAAAATACTGGCTCTGAAACAAGTCTATATTTTTGTCAGAAATTTTAAAGAGTTTTGCCAATTTAAGCGGCTTGTTTAACGAATAAAAGCAACATTTTTATGAGGATGAGTGAAATCTTATTTGTTAGAAAATACAGGATAAACTGGATAAATCCATTAAAAATTCATAATTGATTTATAGGATGGTGAGAATAAATGAAACAAATGAGATTCATCACAATGAAAAAAATTCTATCGGGCTTAATCTTAAGTTTGAGTGCATTGGCAATGACAGGGACAGCATTCGCTGCAAGCACTGCTACGGATACTAAAAACCCTCAAACCATGCAGCATGATGCTGCTCAGCATAAAGAAATGAATGCGAAAGGTTGTCCACCGCCACCAAAAGGTGCACAGGGTAAAGACCGTCCACAACCTCCAAAAGATGCGCAAGGTAAAGATCGTCCGCAACCACCAAAGGATGCCAACGGTTGCCCAATGCCACCCAAAGATATGAATGCTAAAGACCATCCAGCAGCCAAAGCTCAGTAATTATGTGATCCTGAATCAAGAGTGAAAACCGCCGTTAAAGGCGGTTTTTTTCATTTTTAAGTTTTATGAGTGTCTTGTAGATGGAGATAATTGCTCACAAACAATACAGTGCTTGGGGTTCTGGTTTCGCAGATATTGCCGATTTTGGGCGTAAAATGAAAGTGAGATGAATCACAGCGAGGAAGATGAAGACGCTCAAACTGTCAAAAAAACCAAGAAGAAAAGGATGAGTAATGAACAATATTCAAGACGTCCTAAAAATTTGGGAAGAGGAAGAGCGGCAGGTGCGTGAACATTTGGCATCTGCAGGTTCGGTGCATCCATCCGAGCTGATTGAACGCACGGGTATGGATTTTTTTAATGACATGTTTGCAGGCAAGCTACCATCACCCCCTATCGGGGAGACTTTAAATTTTATTCCCTTACATATGGAAAAAGGGAGTGCGGTGTTCCAAGGGCGACCACTGTATCAACACTATAGCCCTTTAGGGACGGTACATGGTGGTTGGCTATGTACCTTACTGGATTCTGCGGTCGGATGTGCGGTTCAGAGTACGCTACCTCAGGGCAAGGTATTTACGACGTTGGAAATCAAAGTCAATATGGTGCGGGCATTAACCGTGGATGTCCCGATTGTCCGTGCTGAAGGTAAGGTGGTTCATAGTGGTCATCAAGTTTCCACAGCCGAAGGTCGTATCGTGGGTCCAGACGGGAAAATTTATGCTCACGCCACCACAACCTGTTTAATTTTTGATGTGCGGCCTTAACTTCTACATTAGCGTTTTAGTTCATGCACTTTTAAAAGTGGTTTATTGAACTGTCTATTGCACTGCTAAATTTAAATTGTTCAAAATATCCGATGTGATATACGCACGTCGGATGTTGGGTTGCGCAGTAAATAGACCTATAAAGCCAGTGATGTTGCACCATTGGAAGCAGTGATATTACTCAGCCGCCCAAAGTCGCTAAGCTGAAAAGAATGTCATGTTCTAAGATTGACCAAGCATCAAATTCGGGTTCCATCAACAGGCTTTGCGAGACAAAGCCATAGCAAATCCGTTGTACATTCAAACTGCTGCGTTGTAATTGTTCACTGTCCTGAATAAAAGGGGTAAGAATGCTGCGCCACATCTCCAGCATCATGGCATAACTTTTACGGTAACTTTCTATGTTGGAGATCTGCCGTTCCAGCAAAAACGTCTGCGCCCATAAAAATTGCTGGGCTTGAATCTGTTCTAGTTGAAAATGAATAATGCGCTGTAAATACCCTTGTAAAGTTAAATTTGTGGATAACTCAATCTGCTGTTGTGCATAACTTTTGAGTTGTTCTGCATTGCTTTTCACCTGCTGGAAAATGGTCAATGCAATCAAATCTTCCTTTTTGGAAAAATATTCATAAAAGGTACCTAAGCCGACACCTGCCAGATCGGTAATTTCACGAATGGTAATTTTATCGGCCGAATGCTCATGCAAAAGCCGAACAAAACTTTCCTGCAAGGCTTCTTGGGTAAGTTTGGCACGTGATTGGCGCGGTCTGCGGCGGACTTGGATCTCAGGATTTTTCATGGCACAAAGCTGAACATATCAAGGTCATTTTTTCTCTATACTGAAATGAAAATCGAATCAGAACAAGAGCAAAATGACGATGATCAATACATGGATGACCCATCAAATTAGTAATCAATTTGATGAAAAACAGGACTATAACCTATTTGCTACCGATCAAGTGCTACAGGAAATTTTGACCCGCTATGGCAGTCAAGATCAAACGGCTTTAACTGAACTCGGACAGGTCGCAGGTTCTGCGGAATATTATAGCTATGCCGATCAAGCCAATCGACATACGCCAATTTTACATGTCTTCGACGCACGTGGACGGCGTAAGGACTTTATTGAATTTCATCCTGCATGGCATCAATGGATGGCATTCAATCGCCAACATGCCGTGCATGCCCATCCATTTTTAGCACCGCAATCAAAATCGGCTTGGGTGGATTGGGCAGCACGTTTTTATCTCTCGGGGCAAGTGGAATGCGGTAGTTTATGTCCAACAGCGATGACGCTTGGCAGTATTTCTTTACTGCAGCGTGAACCTGAATTGTGGGAAAAAATCGGCAGTCAATTGCTCTCGACTGAATATGATCCACGCGATCTCCCAATCGCCCAGAAAAAATCGATTTGGCTGGGCATGGGCATGACTGAAAAGCAGGGCGGATCGGATGTACGTGCCAATCAGACCCTTGCACGCCCAGTCTCTACAGCGGGGCGGGGGCAAGCCTATTTGCTCACGGGGCATAAATGGTTTTTCTCGGCACCGATGTGTGATGCGCATTTGGTGGTGGCACAAACCGAACAGGACGGCTTGGCGTGTTTCTTTGTGCCACGCTGGTTGGAAGATGGCAGTAAAAATGCCGTACAGGTGCAACGCCTAAAAGAAAAAGTAGGGAACCGCAGTAATTCCAGTTCCGAAGTCGAATTTCAAGAGGCTTGGGGCATCATGATTGGTGAGGTAGGACGCGGCATTCCAACCATTATTGAAATGGCAAATTACACTCGACTCACTTGTTCGGTGGGCAGTAGTGCCATGCTGCGTCAGGCATTGGTGCAATGCTTGGCGTATACCCGACAACGTAAAGCTTTTGGTAAACATTTAGCTGAACAACCATTGATGCAGGCGGTTTTGGTCGATTTGGCTTTAGAAACCGAGGCCGCAATCCAACTAAGTTTCCATTTAGCTCACTGTTATGCTCAAGACGATGATTTATCTGTGGCATGGAAACGGGTGATGACGCCTGCGGCAAAGTTCTGGATTTGTAAACGGGCAGTGGAACTAACAGGCGAAATGATGGAAGTGTTTGGTGGCAATGGCTATGTCGATACGGGCATTATGGCGCGAATTTTTAAAGAGGCCCCAGTAAATACTATTTGGGAAGGTTCAGGTAATGTCATGTGTCTGGATGTGCTACGTGCGATTCAACGCGAACCTGAATCCATCCAGCTATTGTTCCAGTCTTTTGCTCAGGTGGCAAAGCACCAACCTATATTGCAACAAGAACTGCAACAACTGACCCAGTTATTCCAGCAATCACCCGATGCGTTACAATTTATGGCCCGCAGCTTGGTCAGTCGCTTGGTAATCCTTGCGCAAGCAATATTATTACAACAATATGCACCTGCATATGTAGCAGGGGCATTTATTCAATCCCGCTATCAGGCTTTTCATGGGCGCGTGGTCGGTATGCTGGAATTACAACATGATGATGTCGAAGCCATACTGGCACGGGCTTTGGCGATTTAATCGCGAGCAGAGGCTGTTTGTTTAGATAGACTGTTGATTGTTATTTAATCACACGTGTAAGCCTAGGCTTACAATGAATGATGGACATTGCGTATAGGCAATTTTTTCGAAATCTCCTATCATGCATTTCATTCAGGAACTGGATGTTCCAGAACATACAAGGATTGTGATGTTCTAAAGCAAGGATCGTTTTGGTGCAACAGGAAGTTATACCGAGCAACGAATATGGAAAAGGCCCGACAGGATGTTGGGCTTTTTTTATGTGTATTCGCACAGCATCTCATCAATCAACCCGCCGCTTCATCTGCATCATTCCATTTTGTTGCTGTATTAAAATCGGACAATCAATTTGCCCATGGGGGCTGTCTCATTGAAGTACTGTATTAAAGTTTCAGGTAAGTTTTCAAAACCCTCAATCACATGGGCTTGGTATTTAATTTTGCCTTGCGCGAAATACTCCGCCAACACGCAATGCGATTCCTGCATCAACGCGAGATAATCACGGACTTCAAATCCTTGAATACTTAAGCGTTTGTGCTGAATCTGTATTAAATCTGGAATAGGGCGGGCTTTGTGCTGCTGTGTTTCAGGTATGTCCGTAATAATGACACGCCCATAAGGATTCATCAGCGGATAGATCAATTCTTGAATCGGTTCATCGCTATTTTCAAAGAAGATGTCAATGCCATTCGGTGCGGCGGCTTTTAATTGTGCTTCGAGATGTTCGCTATGCGTATTGATGACAGCATCAAATCCGATTTCTTGCATTAACCATTGGCACTTTTCCTCTGAGTCAGTTATGCCCAGCACGCTTAAACCGTTAGTTTTGGCCAGTTGACCCAGCAGGGAGCCTACCGCACTTGCGGCATCTGTGATGACCAGAGTTTCGCCTTGTTTGGGCTGCGCGAGTTTGAACAGACTGACATAGGCGGTCAGTCCTGTGAAATAGAACAGGGACAAGATCGCTTCAGGTGCGAGACTTGCATCCATCAGGTACATGTCGTCATTCCCGACTATATATTCACTCCAGCCCGTCAAACCGACCACCTGAGCCCCCACGGGAAAATCTGGATTTAACGATTCAACCACTTTGCCGACACCATAAGATTGCAAAATTTCACCAATGTGCATGGGTGGGGCATGATGGAATTTAGTTTGCTGAAACCACGCGTGCATCACAGGGTCTAAAGACATATGGGTCTGCATGACCAGAAACTCACCCTCGGTAAAGTGCGGGAGTGGTAAGGGAACCATATCAAATATATCCATACTGAATTTTCCTTGTGGATATCTGGATAACCGAAATGCTTGATTCCTCATTATTGTCATCCTTTTGCATTCGTTTTTTATAATTGATCTTGCTCTTATCTAGCGAAAGCATTGAATTATCAGTTGTTGTAGCTTTAATTATTCTCGGTTTCAGTTTGAGGGATATGACAGTGTGAAATCTTATCTGTGTATCGAATCAATGAAAACTATCATTGCCAATAGCTATGGATTGGCTTTATCTCATAAGAACTTTGCTCTGCCTGTATTGCACCCAACTGAATGAGTTCAGTCGTTGCTCTCATACCTCAGAACGTCAGGGATAAGATGATTGTAAAATGTACTCTTACTACTTTTCAATCGTGTCTTGATCAGTTTTCTACATCATTGTTCTTTGAGTTGTGCACGTAAACGATTGAGTTCTTCACGTAACTGGCTGACTTGATCGGGTGCACACTGAATCGCGGTCAGAATCTGTTCAGGAATTGGCATGACAGCTTGCTTTAAAGCACGTCCTTTGGCAGTCAGGGAAATCAGTACACGTCGTTCATCTTCAGCCGAGCGTTTACGTTCAATCAAACCTAAACTTTCCAGACGTTTTAATAAGGGAGTGAGGGTGGAGGATTCTAAGAAAATACGTTGTCCAATCTCAGAAACGGTGAGTTGGTCTTGTTCCCATAAAATCAGCATCACCAAATATTGTGGATAGGTAATGCCATGCGGTTGTAACAGTTTTCTATAGTACTGATTCAAGGCAAGATGAGAGGAATATAAAGCAAAACAAAGTTGATTATCGAGCTTTAATAACTCCTCTTGATTTGACATAGGATCGTACCAATTTAATGAATAGACTTTATTATAACTTTAAGCCAGCATGACGCACATAGCTATCTGTAGATTCAGGCGTTTAGGCAAAAGCTACATGCGAGAACCTGTATAGAGGTGGTGAACTTGGACAGTGAAGCACAGCATCTATAGGGGATGAAATCTGCTTGTAAAATAGCCAAAAAGGCGTATCATCAACTTCCTACTTTTTTAGTAGTTCAATCAACATTGGTGTGTAAAAGGTGAAATTACATGGCAAAACAGAAACGACAACCCGAACTGGTCGTGCATAACTTTGTGGCAAAACATATGCATGAGGTCAATAAAAGCCAAGTGTTTATAGATCGAAAGAAAAATGCAAAACGTGGTTATAGCAAACATAAGCAAGGGCGATATTCCGAAGATTATCGCCCTTTTTTATGCTCGGTCTTTCAGCCTATAGTGCTGTGTTAAACTCCGACAATACGGGTACTTGATTTCACCATATCGGCTAAGCCATGAGTTTTAAAATAATATTCCATCCAGCTTTTCACCATCAGTGGATTACTCATTTTTAACACACGATCCAACTGTTCTTGCGCATCAGACATCGGCACATGACAAATGGCTTTACGCACACGTAGAATGTTACTCGAACTCATGGACAAGGTATTAAAGCCCATCGCCATGAGTAGAATTGCAGAGAGCGGATCTCCCGCCATTTCACCACAAATACTGATCGGTTTATCAAATTTATGACATTCTTGAACTAAGCGAGTGAGCGCACGTAGTATGGATGGATGGTAGTGCGAATAGACATTGGCAACTCGCGGGTTATTACGATCCACTGCCAATAGATATTGGGTCAAGTCGTTCGAACCCACCGAGAAGAAGTCCACCAACTCTGCAAACTCTTCAATTTGCAGCAGCACACTTGGCACTTCGACCATGATCCCAATTTTCGGTTTATTGATTTTGACCTGTTCTTCTTCTTGTACCGCATGCCAGTCACGATCGAGTAAATACAGGGCTTCTTCGACTTCACTGACACTGGTGACCATTGGCAACAAGATATGCAAATTATTGAGACCAATGCTGGCTTTGAGCATGGCACGAATTTGCGAAGAAAAAATTTCAGGATGATCCAGAGTAAAGCGAATGCCTCGCCAACCCAATGCTGAGTTTTCTTCTTCAATCGAGAAGTAGGGTAAATCTTTATCGGCACCAATATCTAGCGTTCGCATCACCACGGGTTTGTTGGCAAAGTGGCTGAGCTGCTGACGGTAAATGGCACGTTGTTCTTCTTCACCCGGGAAGCGGTCACGCAACATAAACGGAATTTCAGAGCGATATAAACCAACCCCTTTCGCGCCGCGTTGCACACCACGTACTACATCAATCATCAAGCCTGTATTCACATAGAGACGAACGGCAATCCCATCAGGCGTGATTGCATCTTTGGTCTCGTACTGTTTCAGGTCTTTGGCAATTTGCTCTTCTTCTTTCTGGATTTCTTTATAGCGGGTACGTAAACGACGTGGCGGATTAATAAAAACCCTTCCTTGATGGGCATCCACAATCATTTCTGCATCATCAAGGGTATTAATCGGCAGTTCAGTCACCCCGACCACAGTCGGAATACCTAACGCACGTGCCACAATCACCATATGTGAATTCATGGCACCTTCAGTGGTCACAATCGCTGCAATTTTATCGACAGGCAATTCCACCAAGGCAGCGGTCGAAATTTCCTCGCCAATCAAAATGCTTTCATCGGTGAGTTCTCGATGGCTGGAATCGGCTTCTTGCAAAAACGCTAAAATCCGTCGACCTAAGTCTTTCAGATCCGCCACGCGCTCGCGCAAGTAGTCATCTTCCATTTGCGCAAACAGCGCAATATGGTTATCAATGACAATACGGACTGCACCTTGTGCCCAGTTGCCGTCCCGAATTTCGGACTTGATTTCGGCAGGCAGGGCATTTTCATCCAGCATGCGCAAGAACACACTAAACAGGGCACGTTCTTCTGCCATCAAAGCATCTTGCATTTTATCGTCAAGCGATTGAATTTCTTCACGGACTGCTTTCAGTGCACGATCCAGTAAATCCAATTCTTCACTGATGTCATCGGCTTCACGGTCAGGAACAGCGGATAAATCGGCAGGCGGATATAGAATGACGGCACGACCTAAGGCGATACCACCTGAACCTGAAACCCCTTGGAAGGTCTTGTAGGCTGGCAGGTTGCTAGGTTTGCGGAAGACATCAATATTGCCCACGGCATGTGCATGTGCGATTACACCTGAAAGCTGCGCACAGAGGGTCACGAGGAAGGATTCTGCGGCTTCACTAAAATCTTGCTTATCTTTATTTTGCACCACCAGCACGCCCATCACCTTGCGGCGGTACATGACAGGTACCCCAAGGAAAGAATTATAAATTTCTTCCCCAGTTTCTGGCAGGTACATAAAGCGTTCATGCTTGGGTGCATCATCTAGGTTGACAATTTCTTCGCGCTGTCCAACCAGACCAACCAGTCCTTCACCCGTATGCAGCGATACATGTCCGACAGACTCAGGGTTTAACCCCTTCGATGCCATGAGTAAATAGCGTTGATTGCGTTCATCAAGCAGATAGATGGAGCAGACATCCACATGCATCGCTTCTGCGACCTGATTGACCATAATGTCGAGTGATTCATGCATACTGGTGGACGCATTGATTTCTTGTACAATCCGTCTAAGGGTATCCAGTTGCATATTCGACATAGAGTCTGCTCCCAAAAAAAGTGTAAATTAGTTTTATTTATAGCAATAGTGTCCTAAAAAATCTGCATATTTATACAATTTTTTTAAGGTTTTTTAATGGGTAATTGATTGCACAATTCCACCATGGCTTTACGGTAAACATCACGCTTGAAATTGACCACCTGTCCCAAGGGATACCAATAGCTCACCCATTGCCATTGGTCGAATTCAGGAGGATCGGACAAATTCAATTGAATATGCTGTACCGAAGCGGTCAACTTGAGTAAAAACCACTTTTGTTTTTGACCAATACATACGGGGTCTGAATCCGCACGTATATACCGATGTGGCAAACGATAGCGCAACCACCCTTTAGTTTGCGCTATGATTTCGACGTGTTCGGGCAGTAAGCCAACTTCTTCTCTCAGCTCACGATAAAGTGCCTGTTCAGGGGTTTCTCCATATTGGATACCTCCTTGTGGAAATTGCCAAGCATTGTGTCCAATGCGCTTTGCCCATAAAACCTGTCCAAAGTCGTTTGCCAAAATGATCCCGACATTGGGTCGGAAACCTTCAGAGTCGATCATTTGGCTACCTAAATTTTGTGTAATATTGTGGCCTCGCGTTCGGGGATTGTTATTTCTTTATCCAACTCGAACCAAAACAAAGCTAAAATGTTAAAATTGCTATGATCTTAACGAATTTCTATCGACTAGCGGAGATAGATTTACAATTTTTTTCTTAAATTTCAGTTTTTACGAGTATTTTCATGAAATTGGCGCTATTTGATCTCGATCACACCTTACTTAATACCGATTCAGATCATTCTTGGGGAGAGTTTTTAGTCAATGAAGGACTGGTCGATCCCATCCGCCATCGTCAAATGAACGACAAATTTTATGAAGACTACAAGGCAGGGCAATTAGACCCGATTGCCTACAATGAATTTGTATTCGAATTTCTGACTCAGCATGACAATCAGTATTTAAGCGACCTACATGAATTGTTCATGCAGAAAGTGATTCGTCCTCAAATGCGCCCAGAAGGTTTTGCTGCGATTGAAAAACATCGTGATGCAGGTCATGCCTTGGTGGGTATTACGGCCACTTCAGACTTTATTACCGCACCGATTTTTCGTGAATTTGGAATTACGGAAATCATTGCGACCAATGCGGAAGTGGTGGATGGTAAATATACGGGTAAAGTGATTAATATCGCATGTTATCAAAAAGGCAAATTGGCACGTTTGGATTTATGGCTGGCCGGACGTGAAGTAGAGGAGTCTTGGGCCTATTCAGACTCCATCAATGACCGTTTCCTGTTGGAATATGCGGATCATGCCATTGCCGTCAATCCAGATGATCGCTTAGAAGTCTTAGCCAAAGAAAAAGGTTGGGATATTCAAGACTGGTCGATTGCCTAAATCATGTATATCTGACGCGGATTTTAAGCGACATGGGTGGATGAAAATCTGCCCATTTTTTTGCGCATGTTAAACAGATTTAACAGTTTTCAGCGCTTCGAGTTGCTATGCTGATGGTGAGAATAATAAGACGATAAGGACATGAGCATGAATCAAGTTCGACCAAGAATGACACATTTATTTGAACAGCTCGGTTTAGACGCGAGTGAAGATGCGATTGCATTATTTATTGTGACCCATCAATTGAATGCAAAGACTCATATTGTGCAGGCAGATTACTGGAACGAAGCGCAACGCCAGTTTTTAGAAGAAAAAATCCAGTCCGATGGCGAGTGGGCGATTGTGGTTGATCAATTGAATGAATCCTTGCATGAAGAGTCGGTGCTTAAAAAATAGGGTTTATATTCAAATGTGGTGATCAAAAGACTTTTACGTCTGGTCGTAAATAAACACATAAATGAAGAAGAATAATATGACTTTAGATCAACAAGCAGTTCCGCCGTCAGTGCCCTTAGAAAATTCAGCCTTGATGCATCAGCTGGAGCAAGATCGTGCCGCATTTGTCGGTGAGAAATATCAAACTTATTACCAGCAACAGTTTGGGGAAATGACGCCCAAGAAACCCTATGCCGGCTTTAATATTGCCGCCTTTTTCTTCGGTGTTATTTGGTTGTTTTACCGAAAAATGTATAGCTATGCGGTAATGGCAATCGCATTGATTATCCTGATTGGGGTGATTGAAACCGTTTTAGAGATAGACAGTTTTGCTTCAACCATCGGCTTGAGTGTCGCCTTCGGTGTATTCGGCAATACTTTGTATAAGCATCATGTTGATAAGCAGATTGCCAAACTACGACAATTGGAAAAAGGTGACCTGAGCGTTGAATTGGAAAAATGTGGTGGAACCAATGTTGTTGCAGGTTTAATCCCGTTGCTGATAGTGCTTGGGTTGATTGGACTGGCCATCATGAATTCCTAAGACCCAATACAATAAAAAACCATCTTTGAGATGGTTTTTTATTGTCGCGATTACTTCATCATTTCAATCAGTTCCAGTACCGCTTTGGATTGTGTACGCCCAGGGTGCCACACCATACCCAGTTGACGGTTCATTTCAAAATTAATGTCGAGTTGCTGTAGGTCTTGATTAAGCAAGGTTTGCGGCAGTACCGACCAGCCTAAGCCAATAGAAACCAACATCCGGATGGATTCCAGTGGGTTATTGCTCATGGTGATTTTCGGTTTTAACCCCTGCTTTTCAAATTCTGCCAGCGTAATTTGACTGGTATAGGTTTGCGCAGAGGGCAATAAACTCGGATAGGCGATTAAATCTTCCAGTTTGAGATTTTTCTTTTGTGCCAAGGGATGAAACGGTGCTGCCACAAACACCAAAGGATCTTTCCAGATGGTGACATAATTCAGGCGATCATCACCTTGCGGAGGCAAGGTTAGAAATGCCAACTCCAAATCACCCGCCAGCACTTGTTCATGCGCTTGTTCGGAATCAACAAAATGCACATCTAAAGTGACTTGCGGAAAGCGTTGTACATAATTGCGTAAATGATGCGGTAAATGGTGCAGACCAATATGATGGCTGGTGCCAATCTTGAGCTTGCCTTGCACCTGACCTTGTTCATGGCTGAGGGTATGGTGAATATCGCCCAGTTCATTCAGCCAGTTTTTAACTTTCGGTAATAGTGAATGTGCGGCATGGGTGGCTTGTACCCCACGTCCTGCCGACTCAAATAATTTCACCCCAAAATAATCTTCCAAGCTATGAATTCGTTTGGTCACTGCGGGTTGGGTAATAAACAGTTGATCTGCCGCCAAAGAAATAGAACCTGTTTCCATGACTTTTACAAATGCTTCAAAGGCGGCCAAATTCATAGGAGTAATCCATAAAGTTTTTTTATGTGTAATGTATTATTTATAAACTTTTTGCATTAAGCAATAAAAAAAGCACCCGAGGGTAGGGTGCAAAGTGGAAAGCCGACTCAAGGAGGAACAATTTAAGCTGTGCTTTCTTGAGAGTTCGTCTCTGGATTCGATTTCTTGTCCCATACTTTTTCATGGAAGAAGAATGCAATCGCTTGTACTGTTGGTTCGAGTAAACTTAAGGTAATTGCCATCACTAAGCTGCCTGTGACAAAATAGCCGACCAGCATGGCAACGCTAATATGCATAATGTAATAGCTGAAGGTTTTCTTTAAGGTACGTTGATTGTGTTGAACAAATTGATAAATATGCGCCATGAGTTTTTGCCTTGAGTCGTTGGGTATGAGTAAATGATAATGAGTTTGATTTAATCTGTAAAAACGAATATTTTTTTAAAAAGGATCGAATAATACGATTTAATTTTTGGTATTTAAGTATTCTAAAAAGTTTTTAAATCTATAAAAATGATAAATTAGATTTATATTATTTCAGCGTTATAATCACCTAAAGTAAAGCAATTACCCAGTTCTATGGAGCGCGTCGACATGGCAGGCAAAACCTTATATGACAAATTGTGGGATGACCACTTAGTAAAACAACGTGATGATGGTTCATGCTTGCTCTATATCGACCGTCATTTATTACATGAAGTGACTTCACCGCAAGCATTCGAAGGTTTACAGCTTGCAGGACGTCAACCTTGGCGTTTAAGTGCCAATGTGGCAACGCCTGACCATAACGTACCGACCTCGAAGAAAGAGCGTGAGCAAGGTATTGCAGGTATTGAAGACGATACTTCACGGATTCAAGTACAAACCTTGGATGACAACTGTGAAGCCTTCAATATTGTTGAATTTAAAATTAACGATATCCGTCAAGGTATTGCGCACGTGGTTGGACCAGAACAAGGCTTAACCTTACCTGGCATGACCGTGGTGTGTGGTGATTCACACACGGCTACGCATGGTGCTTTCGGTTGTTTGGCACATGGGATCGGGACATCTGAAGTTGAACATGTATTGGCAACCCAATGCTTGGTTCAAAAGAAAATGAAGAACATGTTGGTTCGCGTGGATGGCACCTTGGGTCAGGGCGTAACCTCAAAAGACGTGGTCTTAGCCATTATTGGTAAAATCGGCACTGCGGGTGGCACAGGTCATGCGATTGAATTCGGTGGTCAAGTGTTCCGTGATATGTCGATTGAAGGTCGTATGACAGTATGTAACATGGCGATTGAAGCGGGTGCGCGTGTCGGCATGGTTGCAGTCGATGACAAAACCATTGCTTATGTGAAAGATCGTCCTTATGCACCGAAAGCGGAACAATGGGATGCGGCGGTTGAGTATTGGAATACTTTACACTCAGATGCCGATGCAGAATTCGATACCGTTGTGGTCTTACAAGGCGAAGAGATCGAGCCACAAGTGTCTTGGGGCACTTCTCCAGAGATGGTGATTCCAGTGTCTCAAGCAGTACCCACTTTGGCTCAAGCGAAAGATGACGTACAACGCAATGACTGGACACGTGCCTATAACTATATGGGCTTAGAAGCGGGTCAGGCATTGGCGGACATTCAATTGGATCGCGTGTTTATTGGTTCATGTACCAATTCGCGTATTGAAGATATTCGTGCAGCGGCAGAAGTGATCAAAGGTCGCAAAGTGGCTGCTAGCATTAAACAAGCGATGGTGGTTCCAGGTTCGGGTTTGGTGAAAAAGCAAGCCGAAGAAGAAGGCTTGGATCAAGTGTTCCTTGAGGCAGGCTTTGAATGGCGTGAACCAGGTTGTTCAATGTGTTTGGCAATGAATGCTGATAAATTACAACCCGGTGAACACTGTGCTTCAACTTCAAACCGTAACTTTGAAGGTCGTCAGGGCAATGGCGGTCGCACGCACTTGGTGAGTCCTGCAATGGCAGCAGCAGCGGCAATTGCAGGTCACTTTGTCGATGTTCGTACATTTTAATTGGGTTGAAGGGAGCAAAGAATGAAAGCTTATACCGTTGAACAAGGTATTGTTGCACCATTAGACCGTGCCAATGTCGATACTGATTTAATTATTCCGAAGCAGTTCTTGAAATCAATCAAGCGTACTGGTTTTGGCGATAACTTATTTGATGAGTTGCGTTATTTAGACGAAGGCTATCCGGGACAGGACAATTCACAACGTCCGAAAAATCCTGACTTCGTGTTAAATCAACCACGCTATCAAGGGGCTTCGGTTCTTATTTCTCGTGCCAATTTTGGTTGTGGTTCAAGCCGTGAACATGCACCATGGGCATTGGAAGAATACGGTTTCCGTACAGTAATTGCTCCAAGCTATGCCGATATTTTCTTCAATAACAGTTTTAAAAACGGGATGTTACCTGTAATTTTAGCTGAAGAAATTGTCGATCAACTTTTCAAAGAATGTGCAGCGAATGAAGGCTATCAACTCACGATTGATCTTGCTGCGCAAGAAGTACGTACCCCATCAGGTGAAGCGTTCAAATTTGAAATTGATCCGTTCCGCAAGCATTGCTTGTTAAATGGTTTGGATGACATTGGTTTAACTTTACAGGCGCAAGATGACATTCGTGCCTATGAAGAAAAAACCAAACAGTCGCGTCCTTGGGTTTTTCAAGAAATTCAAGGCTAAAGGTTGCATATTTACTCATGACAACAGCGCCCAACTCTTGCTAACATCGGGGCATAATCAACATGATCAATGCTTTATTACGCAAGGTTGGGCTAGCAAAATGACGAAGGTTCTCGGTCAATGTGTCGTTGCGGGATTATTGTTCAGTACCCTCAGCGCGTGCCAGTGGGTAGATAGTGCTCGCATCAAGCAGGTGGAATACACCGAGAACACGCCAGCAAATGCTTTGATTTATTGTGCTGGAACGCATAATTGTGAGTTTGAGCGTCTAGGTGAAGTTTTCATTGTGGATGCCAAAACGCATCGAGTGAATGCGGATGCAATTGATAAAGGTTTGGTCCGTCTACAGGCAAAAACGCTAAATCAGCCGAATGCATTGTACTTATCTGCACCTGCAAAGCAGCAGGAACTGGTGATCCGATTTTATCCGATTTCACCAGACCGAGCAGAAACCCTGCATGTGATTCATGCCTTTAAAGCTAAGCAGACTTATACCTTTAAAATGTATCGGGATCGTACTCGACAGCATGTCAGTTTACTGAATGCGTCTGTGCCAGACCCACTTTGTGTCGATTTGCAGCAACAACAAAAAACCATTCGTCGCTTTTGCAGACCATATAACCCGCAAACGGGGTTGGGTGAGTTTGTAGAGCAAAAAAATTAATCTCTAAACAGTCAATGTACTGATGTAATAATGGAAGTTCTCATGTCTAAACAAATTTTGATTTTGGCGGGTGATGGTATTGGTCCTGAAATTGTCAAGGCGGCTGAACATGTACTCGACCGAGTCAATGAAAAATTTAATTTAGGTCTTACATGGGAACACGGCTTGTTAGGCGGTGCAGCGATTGATGCACATGGCGAACCGTACCCAGCAGTGACAGCAGCGCAGGCAAAAAATGCTGATGCGATTTTATTAGGGGCTGTGGGTGGTCCTAAGTGGGATACCATTGAACGTTCAATTCGCCCTGAACGTGGCTTGTTAAAAATTCGTAGTGAATTGAATTTATTTGCGAATTTGCGTCCTGCAATTCTATATCCGCAATTGGCAGATGCGTCTAGTCTAAAACCTGAAATCGTGGCAGGTTTGGATATCTTGATCGTGCGTGAGTTAACGGGGGGGATCTATTTCGGTCAACCACGTGGTATTCGTGAACTCGAAAATGGCGAGAAACAAGGCTTCAATACTGACGTTTATGCTGAATCTGAGATTAAGCGCATTGCCAAAGTTGCTTTTGAATTGGCTGGTTTACGTGGTGGTAAAGTGTGTTCGGTGGATAAAGCCAACGTACTTGAAGTGACTGAGCTTTGGAAGCAAACCGTTACAGCATTAAAAGAAGAGCAATATCCTGAAATTAATTTGTCGCACATGTATGTCGACAATGCTGCCATGCAGTTGGTGCGTGCACCGAAGCAGTTTGATGTGATTGTAACGGGTAACTTGTTCGGGGATATCCTTTCTGACGAAGCGGCAATGTTGACTGGTTCGATTGGTATGTTGCCTTCTGCTTCATTAGATGAAAATGGTAAAGGCATGTATGAGCCATGCCATGGTTCAGCACCAGACATCGCAGGTCAGAACCTTGCCAATCCATTAGCTACAATTTTGTCAGTTGCCATGATGTTACGTTACACCTTCCGTGAAGAAGCTGCTGCACAGGCGATTGAAGATGCGGTAGGTCAAGTTTTGGATCAAGGTTTACGTACCGCGGATATTATGTCTGAAGGCATGAATAAAGTGGGTACAGTGGAAATGGGTCAAGCAGTGGTTGCGGCACTTGCCTAATCCTTACTTGATGTTAAAAACGCAGCCTTGAGCTGCGTTTTTTTATGGGTTAAATCGAACATTTAACACGTCCCTTGGCTCACTTGAACAGCCGTTGCGATGTCATTTTTGAGCTGAAACTGAATTGTGCAAGACAAGTCGGTGGAGTACTGTTGCGCGCTGTTACTGGGGATGTAAATTGGGGCTTCACCTGCGCTATTCGGTGCTTGCGGAATGGGAATCGGGATATTCATTGCTCGAGGAATGCTGTAGATCAAGACGTCTTGATTCTGTTTGACCAGCCGAGCAGGCGCATAGCCTAAAGCACTGAGGTCAAAGTCTTGCACAATTCGCTGGCTGGATTGACCAATATAGCCTTGCAAGTACTGCTCGAGTTGTCGATGTGAAGAGGGTGATGTTGCACATGCAGATAAATACAGATAGCTGCTTGTGAGAAAGAGAGAAACCAGCTTCATAGGGGCATCCTAAGCTTGATCATTCCCTTCATTATAAGCATCCCTTATTGGATGCGATTCACAACACGATAGACGGTAAAATCGACAAATTTAGGCAACAAAAAAGCCACATCATGTGTGGCTTCATTTGCATTCACTAATTAGCGTGCACGGTACGTGATACGACCTTTAGTGAGGTCATAAGGGGTCATTTCTACCTTCACACTGTCGCCAGTCAAAATGCGGATATAGTGTTTACGCATTTTTCCAGAAATGTGGGCAATTACTTCGTGACCGTTTTCTAAACGTACACGGAACATCGTATTAGGAAGCGTTTCGGTGACAACGCCTTCGAACTCAATGAGTTCCTCTTTATTGGCCATAGCCTACCTGATGATCAAATTGGAAAGGGGCAAATTATAGTCAATTTTTTAGAAAAAATCAAGAATCAAACCCCCGGGAGTGTGCTAGCTGGCAGTAAATTAAGCGAACTGGTGGTTTCAAAAATTTCCAGAAAAAATTGACTATAGATGTTGTCAGTTTGGTCAATCGCAGTTAATCTAAATTTATTGTTTTAGGTATAAATGAATCACATACAAGGAAGGTCATTGCGTGGGTCAGCTAACGGATGCATCGGTTGTACTACGATTGGGCTATCAGGCGATTCGTCGTTCAGGATTACCAACCGAAGAAATTTTAACAAAAGCGGGGGTGGCCTTAAATCAAGTTCAGGCCAATGATCGTACCCCATTGAATGCACAATTTGCATTTTGGACAGCAGCAGAAGACGTCAGTAAGGACCCTGATATCGGTTTGCATTTAGGGGAGCATTTGCCCTTATATCGTGGACAGGTGATTGAACATCTGTTTATCAGTAGTGAAAATTTTGGTGAAGGTTTAAAGCGTGCCTTGGCGTATCAGCGTCTGATTAGCGATGCTTTTCATGCACGTTTGGTGATAGAAGATGACCGATGTTATTTGACCAATGGTGAGCAACCTTGGGCGGAAAACTTAATTAATCGTCATTTTTCTGAATGTGCGATGTCAGGCATTTTGCGCTTTTTTAAGTTTATTACGGAAGGGCGTTTTCAGCCCTTGTATATTGACTTTAACTTTTCTCAAGGTGCACCCGATGATGAATACTTTCGGGTATTTGAATGCCCCGTCAGTTTAGGTCAAAAGGAAACACGGCTTTATTTCGATCCTGCCATTTTGGCTTATCCGCTATGGCAAGCTGAACCAGAACTGTTGCAGTTACACGAACAACTGGCAATTGAAAAACTGCAAGAGCTGGCTCGCTATGATTTGGTGGGTGAAGTTCGCCGTGCGATCGGATCGACTCTAGAAAGTGGTGAAACGACTTTAGAAACCGTGGCGGCGCATTTAAATATTACTCCGCGTCGTTTACGTACCCAACTCAGTGAAGCCAATACCAGTTTTCAGCAGATCCTTTCGGATTATCGCTGCCGCTTAGCCAAAAAGCTTTTAGCCAACACCAATGAAAGTGTAGAGAGAATAGTGTATTTGACTGGATTTTCCGAGCCGAGTACGTTTTATCGTGCATTTAAACGCTGGACTAATGAAACTCCCGTGGAATACCGCAAGCGGAAACAACGTTAATCCATTCAAAATAAAAAAACCTCCGTACGGAGGTTTTTTTATTTTAGGGATAACAGAACTCAGGACTTAGTCAGGCATGTTTAACCAGTGTGGACCTAAAGGTACTTTGGGTAAATCGAACTGGGCTGGATAGTCGGCATGAATAAAATACAGACCATCAGGTGGGGCAGTCACACCCGCAGCTTTACGATCCTGCGCAGCAAAAATCTGGTCAATTTGGTCAATCTCATACATGCCTTGTCCGATTTCCAGCAAACAGCCCATAATGTTACGCACCATATGGTGTAAGAAGCCATCAGCTTGAATATCCAGCACCAAATAAGCTCCATGACGAATGAGGCGGCAATGGCTGACGTGGCGTACAGGCTGATTGGATTGGCAGGCAGCGGCACGAAAACTCTCAAAATTATGTGTGCCTTCAAACTTTTTTGCCGCCGCAATCATCTTTTCTACATCTAAAGCATAGTGAGCATGAGTCACTTGTTTATGCAGTAAAGCAGGGCGTTGCGGATGATTGTAGACCACATAACGATAGCGACGGGCTTGCGCCTTGAAACGGGCATGAAATTCATGATCCATTTCTTTAATCCACTGGATGGCAATATCTTTCGGCAGTTGGCTATTGGCCCCCATTAACCAGCCACGTAGCGGTCGGATGGCATGCGTATCGAAATGCGCCACCATATTGGTCGCATGGACACCTGCATCGGTACGACCTGCACCATGCAGCACAATCGGTTCGTCTGCAATTTTACTCAGGATAGTTTCAAGCGTTTCTTGTACGCTAATCACACCTGCTTGTTGGGTTTGCCAACCACGATAAGCTGCGCCTGAAAATTCGATGCCAATGGCAAAGCGTTGCATAGATCTATTTACCTTTGATTAAACCGAGTCATGCCAGTGGCTAAAGCATTGTTCAATCGAATTATGCTTCATATACATCAACAGTGCTTTGGCATATAAATCAGCATGGCTGATACAATCACTCACCACCACACCTGCTTCCTGAATCCAGCTACTAATCGCATAGCGTTGGTCAGTTTTACCAAAACAAACCTGAGTCGTAAGCAGCACCATACAACCTTGTTGGCGGAGTTGTTGGAAGAGTGCTATACACGTAGCATTGACTGCCAGATTGCCCGTACCAAAGCCCTGTAAAATCAGAAATTGGGGTGGGCGTTGTGCGATGGTTTGTAGATTCTGTAATTGAGGATCCAGAGCAATCGGCTGCATCATCAAGTTCAGACAATTGAATTGATCTGCTTTGATCAGATCTTCAGCTTGAACCAGATATGCTGAACTCGGTTGAGGCAGTTCGTGCTGGCTGTTCACACCTGCAAAGGCATCCAGTTCCGTGGTGTGTTGTTTTAACACACTGCGTCCATGCAACAGTTGTTGATGGAAGGCGAGATATACCCCAACAGGTTGGGTGTGAACCGCATGCAGTGCAAAACTCAGGTTGTCGATGGCATCGGTGAATTCGCGTGTGTCCTGCCCCTGAATGTTGAGTAATGGATATTGACTGCCCGTGAGCACGACATGCGCAGATTGTCCTAAAAATCTAGACAGAATTGCACTGGCGTAGCTGAGGGTGTCTGTGCCATGAATAATGACAAAATGTTGGAATTGTTGTAATTGCAGTTGTTGTATAAATTGGACCAATTGCAACCAGTCCGCAGGTGTGCAAGCACTACTGTCTTTAATGACAGGTGCGACCATGCATTCAATGGCAAGATCCAGTGGTAAAACTTTCTCAAGTTGAGGCAGAAATTCTGTTGCAGGCATCGGGCTCAGTGGTTCACCGACACAGCCAAAAGTCCCACCCATATAAATCAAAGCAATTTTTTTCATCATAAAAAAAGCAGTCATGTATGACTGCTTTATAGTAGAGGGAAATGCTTTAAGATGCTATTTGATTCCGTAACTGTTCTGCACGATGTTGCTGCTCCGTCGAAAATTTATTCGAATTTGCAGCTAAAAGCTGGCGGGCAGCGTCATAAGAACCGAACTGGATATATTGCTCGGCTAAATCTAGATCGAGTGTGGTTTCATTAATTTGTCCAAGTTCAGGGAAAGACTGGACTAATGGATCTTCTAAATTAACCTCTTCCTGAGCCACAGCCGTAACGGATGTAGCAGGCTCAGCATTATCAACTGGAATGCTTGGAGTTGCTGTGCGGTCTGATGCTTGCGGGTCTAAATCAAATGAAAGTGCTGGAAGAGCAGCAGCTTCTTCTTCAATCTGTGTGGTTGTTTCTACCGGAGCAGGAGATTGCTCAAGGTCAAAAGAAAACTTGAACTCAGGTTTATCCTCTACCGTATCTTCAGCAGGCACCGCTACAGGTTCAGGAGCACTTTCAACCGTTGGAGCAGGGTCTAGATTGAAAGAAAATTCTAGATCTTTCAATTCAGTAACGAGAGGTTCGTTTTCAGGCTGAGGTGCAACGTTGTCTTTTGCTTGAGGATTAAGCTCTAGGTCATCAAATTTAAGAGGAGCTGCTTCTACATTTTGTGTAGCTTCTGTCTTTGTTTCTAAAGCCTCAGGGTTTAGTGAAAATGACTTAAACTCTAATGGCTTTTCTTCAACAGCAGCAGGTTGAGTGGTTTCCGCCTGCAATAAATCAAAAGAATTTGATGTAATTGGTTTATCATTAATTAGTGCATCAAAATCTTGAGTATTGAGTGTAGGAGCTGATTCGATTTCTGTTGAAGACGATGTTTGCGGTTGAAATTCAATAGTATCTACTGAAGAAAGATTTTCTTTCTCGTATTCAGTTTTTTTCTGTTCAGCTTGAATAAGAGTATCTTCTAATTCAAGTGAGCGTAAGTGGTTGAATAATTGGCTAATTGCAAATTCATCTTTTTGTTGTAGATGAATGTCGAGTAGTAATAAATATAACTCATGCTGAGAATTATCTTTATTCAATGCCTGATTGATTTGTGCTTCCGCAGCAAAATAGTTCCTATCGCGAATTAGCCCCTGAATTTGGGTGCGTAATTCATCGCTAAGTGGAGTCTCCTGTTTCTTTTCGATAACAGGATCTTCGATCACTTGGGTTTTTTGAGGGGCTTTGCGTTTGTTTGCTGGTGTCTTGGCCTTAGTACGTGCTGCAGCAGTTGTTTTTTTTGGTGCCTGATCGGCTTCTTTACTTGCTTCACGTTTCTTCAGCACAATGGCCACGACTAACAACAGTACAAACGGAATCACATAAATCAGCATGTTTTACCCCTTATGAATCAAATGTAATCTTAAGACACTGATTCTAATATTAAAAAATTTATAACACGTTAGCTGTTTGGCTTTTTCTGTGCTTGTTGCGCTTTCAACTGTTGTTGCAATTGCGCAAGACGAGCATTTAATAATTGAATTCTCTGGTCCTTTTGACGTAGTGCCAATTCCAGCTGGGTTACGTTTCTCTGTAATTTAACGGTTTTTTCCCGAGATGTCATAACTTTTAATGACAATTCATTTGATATTTGTTCATTTTCAGTCTGTTGTTTTGCCGTCCCATTGGTCGCTTCAGGACTCTTTTCGGCAACTAAACTCATTTCGGCCTGATTGAGACGATATTTGGCTTTGCCAGACTGTTTAACCGTCGTATCTGCTGGGGTAACGATCTTCTGCTGTGGTTTATTGGTATTGGTCTGTAGGTTTAAAGTCACACCGCGACGTAGGCGATTGATATCCCCTTGAATAAACGCGTGCGAGTTTTGGGTTTTAATTTGCTGCATGACTTCACCAATCGGGCGATTTTGCTCTGAGGCAACCCGTTGTGCAATGGCCCACAGGGATTCATTATTTTGTACCACATGCTGATTGCTTGCGGGATTTTTTGGCTCAGAAGCAGGCGCAGTTTGGGCTGGCTTTGGCGTTTGTAGTTTTGCTTCAGTTGATACTTTGGTGGTTTCTGGTGTTGCTGCTGAAGTCACAGCCGTCTTTGCTGCTGAGTTTTTCTGGTATTGCTGTACTAAAGGATCGGCAGACTGTTGAGCGGATGCGCTCGGCGTGTTGGTGGTCTGTTTTGCAATCGTTGTGTCAGGGGTGTTGGATTTACTTTCAGTCTGTCCAGCGATTTGAGTTTTTGCTGCTGGTGCAGGAGCTGTATTCAAGCTAGATACGACAATAGGCGCATCAGCTGATTCAGCCACGCTTGCCAATTTGGGTGGTTGAATAGTTTTGAGCTTGAGTGAATCCGCAGCATTGTTAGAGGTGGAATTTTGTTGTGTCGTGATTGGTGCTTGAAACTGGGTACTGGTTGGTAAATTCAGTGCAATATCTTTTTCACTGACAATCATGATCGGGCTGAGCACTTTCTCATTGGCTTTGGCACTAAACATGGGTTTTGGTGCAGCTGTACGTTGCATTGGCGTACGAATATGTCGCAAATGTACCGCGCTACCTTCCTGAATGCGAACCACAATATTCAGTTCAGACTCAGTCAATGGTCGAGATGAGGTAATGGTAATCACACCTTCGCCAGCACTGTTTTGTCGAGAAAAGAAATTAAGATGACCAGGTGGCTGATGCATGACGCCTAAAGTATTGATCTCTTCTGGAGTCGCCAAGCTGACTTGAACAGGCACATCGGTTTTTGCATGATGAAACGGAATTTCTGCATAAAGCAGTTCCCCAGGCGCAGACTGAATCTGTAGCGGATCAATACTAATCGCTTGAAGATTTTGCGATGCAATAATGGCGAGAATAGCAATTTTTAATTTGTTATATACAGTCATCTTAGTTTTTGACTCTGGTCATATATCGCAACGAGAGAATTATACATTACCGAGATGTTGAGGAATTGTAAATGGATAACATTCGAGTAACATAAAAAGCCGATCATAATTGATCGGCTTTTGTTTGAAAATTTAAAAATACTTATGCATTTTTAAAATCAATCAGGATACGGAGCATACGACGGAGTGGCTCAGCAGCACCCCAAAGCAATTGGTCACCGACAGTGAAAGCACCTAAGTACTCTTTGCCCATGTTTAATTTGCGTAAACGACCCACTGGAACAGTCAAGGTACCCGTAACTGCAACAGGCGTTAGATCTGTCATCGATGCTTCACGTGTATTTGGCACAACTTTCGCCCACGGATTGGCATTGCGTAACATATCTTCGATTTCATCCAGCGGGACGTCTTTTTTCAGTTTTAACGTAAGTGCTTGAGAGTGACAACGCATTGCCCCGATACGGACACAGTGACCATCAATTGGAACGATTTGCTGGTTGCCCAAGATCTTGTTGGTTTCAACTTGACCTTTCCACTCTTCTTTCGATTGACCGCTTTCTAGCTGCTTGTCAATGTACGGAATAAGAGAACCCGCTAAAGGCACGCCAAAGTTTGCAGATGGGAAACCTTCACCACGTTGTAATTCAGCAATTTTAGAGTCGATGTCTAGAATTGGAGAACGTGGGTCATCTAACAACTCTTTGGTGTTGTTATACAAGTAGCCCATACCTGTGATCAATTCACGCATGTTTTGCGCGCCTGCACCAGAAGCGGCTTGATAGGTCATTGAGGTTGCCCATTCCACCAAATTGTTTTGGAATAGACCGCCTAAGCCCATGAGCATCAGTGAAACGGTACAGTTACCGCCAACAAAAGTTTTAGTGCCTTTTACCAAGCCGTCTTTGATCACATTCATGTTGACTGGATCAAGTACGATGATCGCTTCATCATCCATACGCAGGGTAGATGCCGCATCAATCCAGTAGCCATTCCAGCCTTCCGCTTTCAGCTTTGGAAAGACTTCAGAAGTATAATCACCACCTTGACAGGTAATAATGACATCCATTTGCTTCAGACTACTAATGTCTGTTGCATCCATAAGTGCTGGGGCAGTCTTACCACCAAATGCAGGCGCTTCACCACCTGCATTACTGGTAGAAAAATAGAATGGCTCAAAGTGAGCAAAGTCATTCTCTTCAACCATACGTTGCATAAGGACGGAACCAACCATCCCGCGCCAACCGACCAGACCTACTTTCATGTCATTTTGCCTCGGTGCGTTAAAAAATTAAAAGGGGTTTGAGTGTATCAAAAGCGACCACAACTGCAAGCACTACATAAGTAAAACATCACGATAATTGAACGAAATAACTTGTTTATGATACATACAAAATTGATAAAGTTAGTCCAGACTTAGTTTTACCAAACGGCATACGATTGAGAAAAACAATATGATTTGGGTAGAAGTCTTGGCAGTCACGGTGGTGGTGCTAACTTTTTGGTCTTTGATTCCACGTGATGAGTGGTGGATTCGCGGTACAGATTTTCCTCGTTTGCAAATCCTCGTACTGGGTCTGCTGGCATTTGTGTTGTTGATTTTCTGGCCTGCAGCTTGGGATGTACAACGTGAATTGATTCTCACCGCTTTAATCGCAGCGCTGGCGTATCAATTGAAAATGGTTTTGCCTTATACCTTTCTGTGGAAAAAACAGGTGCAAACCGTTTCCGAGGCACAATTACAACCCGAACGGCAAATCTCCCTGCTGATTTCCAATGTGCTCACACCCAATACCCAGCATCATTTACTCATTGAACAGATTACCAAATTTCAGCCCGATCTGATTTTGACCTTGGAAACCGATCAGCGTTGGCAGCAAGCCTTACAGGTAATTGAAGCAGATTATCCCTATCGTGTCCCGATTCCCTTGGATAATTTGTACGGCATGCATTTGTACAGCCGTTTGCAGTTAAAAGAGACCGAAGTCAAATTCATCTTGAGTGATGAAATTCCCTCGATTCACACCACGGTGTTGCTGCCATCGGGGCAGCCTGTGCAGTTGTACTGTTTGCATCCCAAACCACCTAGTCCGACCGAAGCCAAAGATTCCACTCTGCGTGATGCAGAACTGTTGATTGTCGGGGATCAAATTAAAGAACTGGATCAAAGTTGTATTGTGATGGGGGATTTGAATGATGTGGCATGGTCAAGAACCACCCGTCTCTTTCAGCGCATTAGTGGTTTGCTGGACCCGCGAGTCGGGCGACACTATGTAAATACTTTTCATGCCGATTACCCTTTTTTACGATGGTCTCTGGATCATGTCTTTCATAGTACTGACTTCGCACTGATTCAAATGCAGCGCCTACCGCATATCGGTTCGGATCATTTCCCAATTTATGTCGAGTTGCAATCGGGGCGTGTCTTTGAACAGCAACAAGAAGAGCTAGAGCAAACCGATGCCGATGAACAAGAAGCTCAGCAAGCCATTGAGGAGGGGATTGAAAAAGCAGAACGAGAAGAGAAAAGAGTGACCGATGAAATAGCGCAGGATTATAAAAAGGAGAATTAGTTTGCAAACTGAAGAAAAAATTGTGTACGAAATTGCTTACAAAAGTTTCGGTCTCTGACGAATGGTCGAAGCAGAAGAATTCTTTTATTCTTACTCCATCAGCACAAGGAACAGGGAACGGAATATCCCACTAAGGAAGACGACGCTGAAGGAAAATCATCACGGAAATGATGGCTGGTTGGGATGACCAAACACTAAAACAAGAATTATGATTGAAAGCACAACCTCATATGCCCGAGTTTTGCAGGAAGCAGAACTCGGGTTATGTGTTTTAGTCTATCTGAAAAATATTTAAAGATTATGACGATTTCAAAACGTTCTGATACAGTGCCAAAGTCTGATCACACATATCCTGCAAGCTAAACTGGGTCACGGGTGCAACTTGTTTAGGGTGTTCAATATGCTGTTGTACCACACGAATCAATTCGGCTTGATCATCAACAGGAATCAGACCTTGCGGATAAACCGTCGATAAAATTTCAGCCACTCCACCTCGATTCCAGCCGACCACGGGTGTTCCCACGGACAGCGCTTCGAGCGCGGTGCGTCCAAAAGTTTCTGCCTGATTGGAGAGTGATAAAACCACATCACTATAGGCCAACCATTCCCGAATATCAGAGCGATGTCCGACAAAGGTAATTTGATGTTCCAAGCCTTTACTTTGAATACTGCGCTGTAACTCATCTAAATAGGCAGCTTTTTTTGGATCAGCCCCACCGACGACGATGGCATGCAAGTAGGGAAATTGTTCATTTAACTGTTGAATCAATTCAATTAAGGTTTCATGTCCTTTCAGTCGCGTGATCCGACCAGGTAAACACAACAAAAATTTATGTTCGAGTTGCGGGTAGTCTTTTAAGGTGTGTTGAATCCATTGTACCGAGGGCTGATAGCCATGCGGAAAGGCTTTAGGATCAATACCACGGTAGATACGCACAATATTTTGTGGGGGACAATTTTTATAATGATCGGTGATGTATTGCACCACACTATCCGACACCGCAATCACTTTTTCTGCTTGAGTCATAATTGCACTATAGCGATTGATGGAATAAAAACCATGTACGGTGCTAATCAGATGCGGGCGTTGTGAAGCAGGAATGCCCTTTAAGGCAAAATGAGTTAACCACGCAGGTACACGCGAGCGGACATGCACGATTTCAGGTTGATGCTGTTGGATCAGCTGACGTAACGGACGGATTTGCCATAAGCTCGACAGGGATTTTTTATGAATCGGCAGAGTTAAATGTGTGGAACCTTCGGCTTCAAGTTGTGCCACCATACGCCCGCCATTGGAAACCACCAGTGACTCATGTCCTTGGCTGACCAATGCCTTGGCAATTTCTAAAGTACCGCGTTCAACACCTCCACTATTCAGTTCAGGAAGAAGCTGCATCACTTTCATTGAATTTATCCTTATTTGAGATGTTGTGCTGTTCAAGTTACAAAACCAAAACAGCATGCAGTAAAAGAATTGAAATTACGTGCCTGTTATTCGCCAATTAGTAAATCTTTTCATAGCCTTCAGGGCGGGTTTTAAAGCGGCGGTGAAACCACATGTATTGTGTCGGTGCAATCCGCAGCTGGCGTTCGATAATTTGATTGACGCGTGTTGCATCATCAACTTCATCTTCGCTGGGCAAGTTTTCAACTGCAGGTTCAATCAACAGGTGATATTTCGGATTGTTCACATCGCCATGACGGTAAAAATACAGCGGCACAGCAACTGCTTTGGAGATTTTGAGCAAACGTCGATGGGCGGTCACCGTCGCGGCAGGTACGCCAAAAAAGGGTGCCATCACGCCTTGCTTTAAGCCAAAGTCTTGATCGGGGCTATACCAGATAGCATGTCCATTTTTTAAATTGCGAATCAGACCACGCATGTCATCATGGTCAATTTGATTGGCATAAATCGTGGCACGACAGCGATAAATCAGCATGTCTAACAAAGGGTTATTCTGCGGACGATAGACCACATCAGGTTCAAAATACTGGGCACATAAATAGCCACCAGCATCTAACAGGGTAGAGTGAGTACCGAGCAGGAGCACGCCTTTACCTGCAGCTTGGGCAGTTTGAATATGTTCCAAGCCTTCAATGGTGACGCGGTTTTTAAACCATTGTGGGCAGTACCATGCATTCAGGGTTTCAAACACCCCGAGCATTTGATCGACAAAGACCTGACGGGCATTCTCTTGAATTTGCTCTGGACTCCATTCAGGGAAGCACACCTCTAAATTGCGAACGGTGGTCTTCCTGCGTGATTTCAATTTATTAAATGCAAGATTACCCAGAAACGTGGCTAAACGGTGCTGAATTGCCCATGGCAAAATTGCCAGTATCATTAAGAACACGATGCCGAGCCAAATTCCCCAATATTTAGGATGGACAAATGACCATTGAAATTCACCGGGTTGATAGTCTGGCTTGTTGCTCATAAATGATGAAAAGCATAGAAAAGAAAGCCTTGAGTGTAACATGAAGCGGAAATGATTGGACACTGTTCGGCTGTAGTGTGAGGGAGAAGGCCGAAGGCGTTAGAGTGAATGAGCGAGATTTAAAATGCTAAGTGCGCATCGAATGAATGATCTCAGTGCTAGAATAAATGAATAAAACTTTGATTTAGATGTGCTGATACATGAGAAATGACGCACTGGATACCGCCAAAGCGGGTTTAATTTTTCTGGTGGTGCTGGGGCATTTTCTGGAGCGAATGATCGGTTGGTCACAACCGAGTAGTCATTTATTGCTGGAAACCATTTATGCCATGCACATGCCTACTTTTATTTTTATTTCAGGTATGTTGTATAAAGATAAAAACTGGCTAAAAAACATCGTCTTTTTTATTGCTTTGTTTATTCCCTTTCAAATGCTGTACCTCATTTCAGATTTGCTGATGACGGGGCAATGGCGATTTAACCTGTTTGCACGACCTTATTGGCTGATGTGGTATCTGATGGGAATGATGGCGTGGACGCTGTTCATGCATGTGTTTTATCGTAATCGATGGGTACTGTTGTGGGCGGTTTTGATAGCGTTCGGAATAGGTTTGTCACCGTGGAATAATTATGCTTATTCCATTGGGCGTATCGGGGTGTTCTTGCCTTTCTTTGTATTGGGATGTCGTTATGGACATACTGTATTGGCGTGGTTGCAACAACAGAAACATGCCACAATTTGGAGTAGTCTCAGTCTAGTTTTGATCATGCTGATTCTGTATTCGACCCAGCTCAGTCAATTTTGGTGGTACGGCAGTTTGAGTTATGCCCAACTTAAAGTGGATGTCTGGCAGGGAAATTTGACGCGATTGGCTTGTTTATTGTTGTCTGGTTGGGGCATATTCACCCTTTTAGCGTTATTTCAAGGTTTGGGATCACGTTTTACGCGATTGGGACAAAATACGCTGCCTGTTTATTTGCTGCATGGGTTTGTGGTGATTTGGTTGGCACATTGGATTCAGTTAAATGTTTCGACTGGCATTAAAATCACAGTATGTATTTTACTTTCAATCATCACTTGTTGGGTGTTGCGCCAAAGCCTATTTGATCGGATCTTGCGACAGCTGTCGTTATGGTTGGTCAAGCCAACCCGTAAACTTTGGCAAAAATAACAAGATAAAGAGGCTTTAAAAGAGATGATTTAGTTGGTTAATTTCTTAAGTATTAAAATGTCCTCAAATGCCTGTTCAGACATTTGAGGATTCAAGCTCGGCTAAATTAATTGCCTTTGCTGAGATTTTCTAGTTCATCCCAACGTTCAAGTTTTTCTAGTAATAATTCTTCAATTTCAGCCAAACGCTGTGAAGCTTGAGTTGCTGCACCTGCATCGGTCACAAACCAAGAACCATCAGCCAACTTCTCTGAAAGTTGAGTTTGTTCAGCTTCTAGTGCCTCAATTTCTGCCGGTAAGCTATCCAGTTCACGTTGATCTTTATAGCTGAGTTTCACTTTTTTCGGTGCAGGCGTTGCTGCTGCGGCAGCCGCTTCGGCTTTGGCTTGTGCCTTTTTTACATCGCTTTTCTGATCAACCACTTTTTGATCTGGACGTTGTTCGAGGTAATCTTGATAACCGCCAATGTATTCATCAATATTGCCTTTACCATCAAACACCCAAGTTGAGGTGACCACGTTGTCCATAAAGGCACGGTCATGCGAGATCAACAGTAAAGTGCCTTTGTAGTCTGACAACATTTCTTCGAGCAGTTCCAGCGTCACCATATCCAAGTCATTGGTTGGCTCATCCATGACGATGAGGTTGGATGGTTTCAGCAATAGTTTTGCCAATAAGATACGATTTCGTTCACCACCTGAAAGCGCTTTAACTGGTGTACGTGCGCGTTCTGGCGAGAATAAAAAGTCTTGTAAATAGCTATAGATATGACGACGATTTCCATTGACATCAACGAAGTCTGAACCTTCGGATACGTTCGCCATCACGGTTTTTTCAAGGTCAAGTGCATTACGGAGTTGGTCAAAATAAGCAACCTCAAGTTGCGTACCAGTCTTGACCGAACCGCCATGTTCAATTTCACCTAAAATGGCTTTAATCAAGGTGGTTTTGCCGACACCATTGTCACCGACCAAACCAATACGGTCGCCACGCATCACCAAGGCAGAAAAATCTTTGATCAGCGGTTTGCCATCATACGAAACACTGAGATGCTCAATATCAAACACCAATTTGCCAGAACGATTGGCATCTTGGGTCGCCATGCTGACTTTGCCTTGTTGGAAGCGACGGGCTTTGG
Source organism: Acinetobacter kanungonis (assembly GCF_009939195.1). Taxonomy (GTDB): domain Bacteria; phylum Pseudomonadota; class Gammaproteobacteria; order Pseudomonadales; family Moraxellaceae; genus Acinetobacter; species Acinetobacter kanungonis. The sequence continues at coordinate 281,094 of NZ_JAACKC010000003.1, forward strand.
ATTCTTCACGTAGCGCTTTCAAGGCACGAACACGACCTTCGTTACGGGTACGACGTGCCTTAATGCCTTGGCGAATCCAGGCCTCTTCTTCCGCTAATTTTTTATCAAACAAGGCATTTTGCTTTTCTTCAGCTTCCATTTGCTGCGCTTTTAAATCGAGATAGCGCGAATAGTTGCCTTCATAGCTGCGTAAAACGCCACGATCTAGCTCAACAATACGGGTCGCAATGCTGTCTACAAACGAACGGTCATGCGAAATAAACAGTAGGGTCAGGTTGTTTTGATCGAGTAGGAATTTTTCTAACCATTCAATGCTTTCCACATCTAAATGGTTGGTTGGCTCATCCAGTAGTAACACATCAGGTTGGGTCAGTAAGGCACGTGCCAACAGTACGCGACGCTTACGACCACCAGATAAATCGGCCAAATCCGCATTCGGATCCAGTCCCATCTTACTTAAAATAGCATTGACTTTATTTTCTAGAGCCCAGCCATCAAGCAAGTCTAATTTGTGTTGTAAGTTGCCCATGCGGTCGCAGGCTTCCATGTCACCGAGGGTGCAGGCATCGCTCGCTTCGTGATATGCTTTCAGTACAGTTGCGGCTTCGCCTGCACCATCGGCAACGATGTCGGCCACTTTGCCTGAATCCATAGGCACGTCTTGCGCCAGCATAGATACGGTTAAGCCATTTTGAATGGACACTTCGCCCGAGTCTGGGAGTAAGCTACCTTCAATCAGTTTAAGTAGTGTCGACTTACCTTCACCATTACGGCCAATCAAACACACTCGTTCGCCACGTTCTAGGTTAAAATTCGCGCCGTCGAGCAGGGCAGGTCCACCAAATGCAAGTTGGACATCCCTTAAAGTAATATAGGCCATAATGTTTCCTGAAATCTCAAATGAGGACTTTAAATGACTAAACAACAAAATCTTGATAATCAGGCGTCATTTTCCGCACCCATTGAAGATTTGCAAGTCCGAATTGCATTTTTGGATGATTTAGTTGATCAGTTGAATGATCAGGTGGCACGCCAAAATGTCGAAATTGCTGATTTAAAAAAACAAATGCAGTTGTTGTATCAACGTGTGGAATCGGCTGATTTATCGGAAGGTATCGAAGTTTTTGATCCTTTAACCAATATACCACCCCATTATTAATCTTATTTGTAGATTGAAATGAAGTGCTTGAATTCGCTTCATTTCAAATCTGGGAACACGGGGCAAGGCTTGACCTTTTGCCCGCTTCCCGTTCTAATGCACCCTCTTTGCTCATCTCTCATGACTGTGTGTTTATGTCTGTTAAAGCGGTTTTGTTCGATCTAGAAAATAATATGCCAACGGCAAAGATGTTACGCGATCTCGTGCAGCATTATCCCACTTTATATCTGTTTAACTGCACAGGTCAGTTTGCCTATACGCTGGAAGATCTCACTGAATTTGCAACGTGGGTCAGCAGTGGACAAGTGGTGATTTTAGAAACCGTCGAAGCCAAAGAAAAAGAATTTGAATATGCGGTCTTGGTGGGGCAGTTAATGGCCTTACTCGAACCTGAAACGCATGTCGAAGTGATTTCGGCGACAAAAAGCAGTTCACTATTAATTGATTTGATGCGTGGCTCTGCTTTGAGTTGCAGCTTGATTCAAATTCAAGACGCGAGCGAAGCCAGCAAATCGAAATACAAAATCCCCAGTCTGGCTGTGATTCAAAGTAAACCCTATTTACAGCAAGTGAAACAGTATTGTGAAGTTTTGGCGAAAATGTCGGGTAAACCGAATACGGTAGACTCCTTAAAAAATTCGGTGATGAATATTCTGCAAGTGGTGCCGGAAAAAGCTCAGCACTTGGTGGGCATGCTGATTAATCTGAAAATTGTCAAACGTTATGATGAGCAGATTAATTTTCGTAAGAAAGTATTAAAACAGTGGGCACAATTGCATCAGGAACAAGATCAGGCTGAGTTGCTAACGTCCACCAATTTAGATCAAGCGGTGCAACAATTACAGGCTTCCGCAGAACAAGAAGCTCCGACTACAGCGGAACAACCACTACAAGATCCTTTGTTTAAGGATTTCGGGAAAATAGACCCTGTACAGTTGGAAGTGGCGAAAAAACTGCGTGAATTGAAAAATGATAAGCCCAAAGACATTTATGCCTTGCGTGATTTATTAGAACAAATGTTTCCCAAAGCAGATATCCGTTTGCTGCTCAAAGAATTGATCGAAAAGGGATATATTTACTGGAATGGGCATGAAGTTCTATATAGTCATGAAATGTTCTTGAATTAATTTCGTCGTTGTAACTTGCGTTTTATATTGTGCTTATGCAACTCTAATAAAAGATAAAAAAGGTTTTTTTATGGAACATACTGGAATTTGGGTTGCCGTTATCATTGTGGTTTTTGTGCTGGGATCAATTTTTGGTCTCCGCGTCAGTCCGCGTGAAAAGGCTTTGGGCTTAATGCGAGAGAAAGCACGTAAAATGGGTTTACACCCACGCTTGGTGGCTGCGCCTGATTGGACCAAAATTCCCAAAGCATCTTCAGATCGTGCCAGTATGGTGGCGTATTACAGTGTCCTGATTCCCGATGCACGTTTGCCGCTAATGCGCGCCCGTGTTGAAGAACAGCAGCTTAAGCTGGTGCATGGTGATGAAAAATTTAATAATTTTCCCATTGCATTAAAGGGCATTTATGCTATTGATATGCAGGCAAACTGTGTAGGAACCTATTGGGACGAAGAAGCTGATTTAAGAGCAACCCAATTAGAAGACATCAAAGCATATTTACATTCTTTGGCTGAGCTTTAATTTTTAGATTCACTGAAATAGGAAAAACGGTTAACTATGGCGAATGCTCCTCGATCCACATCCAAAAGCACCACAGCAAAATCTTCCGATGCTGGGAATAAGCGTGCCTTAGTGATTGTGGAGTCGCCTGCAAAAGCGAAAACAATCAACAAATACTTGGGATCAAACTACATTGTAAAATCCTCTGTAGGTCATGTTCGTGACTTACCTACGGGTGGTTCAGGTAAATCTGCAGACAAGAAAACTGCAACCTCCAGAGCCAAACTGACCGATGCACAAAAAGCTGAAAAAGCACAACAAGCTTTGGTCAACCGTATGGGGGTAGACCCTGAGCATGACTGGAAGGCACATTATGAAGTGCTTCCAGGCAAAGAAAATGTGGTTGCTGAATTAAAGAAACTGGCATCGCAAGTCGATGAAGTCTACCTCGCAACGGACTTGGACCGTGAAGGGGAAGCCATTGCTTGGCATTTAAAAGAAGTGATTGGGGGTGATGATTCACGTTACCAACGCGTGGTGTTTAACGAAATTACCAAAAATGCCATTCAAGAAGCCTTTAAGCATCCAGCACGTCTAGACACCAATAAAGTCAATGCACAACAGGCGCGTCGTTTCCTCGATCGCGTGGTGGGCTTTATGATCTCTCCTTTATTGTGGGAGAAAATTGCACGTGGTCTATCTGCAGGACGCGTACAGTCAGTTGCTGTGAAACTGGTGGTGGAGCGTGAACGTGAAATTCGTGCCTTTATTCCTGAAGAATATTGGCAAGTGTTTGCAGACACCAAATCTTCCAGTGATGAGATTCGTCTTGAAGCGGTGAAGCAAGCAGGCAAGACCCTAAAATTACGCAATAAAGCTGAAACTGATGCTTTATTGAAAATTTTGAAAGATGCGGATTATAAAGTTTCAGCACGTGAGGATAAACCGACCAAGGTCAATCCAAGTGCGCCGTATATCACTTCAACTTTGCAGCAAGCAGCCAGTACGCGTTTAGGGTTCTCGGTCAAGAAAACCATGATGTTGGCGCAGCGTTTGTACGAAGCAGGTTTTATTACCTATATGCGTACCGATTCGACGTTCTTGAGTGATGATGCGGTGAATATGGTGCGTCACCATATTGAAACGGAATTTGGTGCGAAATACCTGCCAGCAAAACCAAATCGTTACGGCAACAAAGCGGGTGCACAAGAAGCGCATGAAGCGATTCGTCCATCCAATGTTGGCTTAAAAGGCGATAGCTTGGTCGGTGTAGAACGTGATGCGCAGCGTTTATATGATTTAATCTGGCGTCAATTCGTGGCGTGTCAGATGACACCAGCAGAATATCTATCTTCAACCATTTTGGTCGATGCCAACGGTGTTGAACTCAAAGCCAAAGGTCGTACCTTGGTATTTGATGGCTTTACCAAAGTTCGTGGTCAAAACAAGTCTGATGATGATGTGCTCTTACCTGCCGTGAAAGTGGGTGAAGTGCTGAATTTGGAAAAACTTGATCCATCACAACACTTTACCAAGCCACCTGCGCGTTTTACCGAAGCTTCTTTGGTAAAAGAGTTAGAAAAGCGCGGTATTGGTCGTCCATCGACCTATGCTGCGATTATTTCGACCATTCAAGATCGTGGTTATGTGAAACTGGAAAATCGCCGTCTATTTGCTGAAAAAATGGGTGAGATTGTCACGGATCGTCTGGATGAAAGTTTCAATAACCTGATGAACTATGACTTTACTGCGGACCTTGAAGGTCAGTTAGATAAAGTTGCAGATGGTGAACGGAACTGGAAAGAATTACTCGATAGTTTCTATGGTGATTTCAAAAAGCGTTTGACCACTGCACAAGGTGATAGCGGCATGCGTCGTAATCAACCTGTAGAAGTGGATGCGGTTCAGTGTCCAGAATGTACGCGCCCAATGCAAATTCGCACGGGTACAACTGGTGTATTCTTGGGTTGTTCAGGTTATAACTTACCACCGAAAGAACGTTGTAAAGGTACTTTAAACTTAACACCTGTGGAATCACTGGCTGCACTCTCTGATGATGATGCTGCCGAAACCGCAGACTTGATGTCGAAAAAGCGTTGTCCGATTTGCGGTACTGCGATGGACAGTTATGTCATTGATGGTGGGCGTAAATTGCATGTCTGCGGTAACAATCCTGATTGTGCGGGCTTCGAGCTGGAAGAAGGTGAATTCAAGATTAAGGGCTATGATGGTCCGACCATTCCTTGCGACAAATGTGATGGTGAAATGCAACTCAAGACAGGTCGTTTTGGACCATACTTTGCGTGCATGAGCTGTGACAATACCCGTAAGGTCTTGAAGAGTGGTCAGCCAGCACCTCCGCGTGTCGATCCTATTAAAATGGAACACTTACGCTCAACCAAGCATGATGATTTCTTTGTGTTGCGTGATGGGGCGGCGGGTCTGTTCTTGGCAGCAAGTAAGTTCCCGAAAATCCGTGAAACGCGTGCACCGAAAGTGTCTGAGTTACGTTCTGTGGCTGAACAGCTTGATCCAAAATATCAATTTATTTTGCAAGCGCCAGATGTGGATCCTGAAGGGAACCCGACTTTGGTGAAGTTTAGCCGTAAAAACCAAGCACAATATATTGGTTCAGAAACCCCTGAAGGGAAACAGACCAAGTGGTCATTGGTTTTCCAAGATGGGAAATGGGTTGAAGCTTAACCGCATCAATGATTGAATAGAAATGCTCACTTCGGTGGGCATTTTTTATGTCACAATGATTTATATAAGAAATTAAAAATATATTTGGGGGAATAGTGGACATTCAAACGAAAAAGTTTGCTGTGTTAATTGATGCAGATAATTCATCTATTGGTGCCATTTCATCTGTTTTGGAAGAAGTCGCTAAATACGGGATTGCGAGTGTAAAGCGAGTCTATGGGGATTGGAGTAATGAAACGCTGAAGAAATGGCGCGATGTTTTATTACCTCATGCAATTACTCCCGTTCAGCAATTTGCCTATACAAAAGGTAAAGATGCGACGGATATGATTTTAATTATTGATGCAATGGATTTACTCTATGCAGGTGCATTAGATGGTTTTTGCATTGTATCTAGTGACAGTGACTTTACACCTTTAGCATCGCGTATTCGTGAAAATGGTTTAAGTGTTTATGGCTTTGGCAAAAAATCTACGCCAGAAGCCTTTAAAAAGGCTTGTGATAAATTCATTTTTATTGAAAATTTAATTTCAGAAAATGAACTTAAAAATTCAGAAGATGAAGAAGTAACGAGCGCTCAGGTCAGAAAAATATTCGAGTCTAGTAAAATATCTGATTCAAAACTTGCGAATCAATTGAAAGATAATATCGTGACAGATGTTATGGATCGAGCCACTTTGAACCTGATTTATAAAGCAGTCAAAGACAATGCCGATGAGAATGGATGGGCAAATTTAGGTATGGTTGGACTATATATAAGTGCAGTGAAACCAGATTTTGATTCTCGCAATTATGGTAGAGCAAAACTCTCAGGCTTAATTAAGGCATTAAATCTTTTTGAAACAAAAGTAGAAATGAGTCAAATGTATTTAAGAAAAATGAAGAAGCAGAGTGCTTAAAAGAAATGTGGAAAAAAATTAGAATCTTGTGCTTATTGCTGATTTTGCTCATTGTCGCAGTCAACGCATGGCGAGACCAAAATCAGAACTGGGATAAACCCGTCATCGTGCTATTGCATCCAATTAATTCAGATGGTCAAGCCACTACGCAACAGTACATTCAGCAATTATCTTTGAGTGATTTGGGGGCTGTGCAGCCATATTTGCAGCAAATGTCGACACATTATCGTGGTCAACCTATTCAGCTTTATTTAAATCTTGGGCGTGAATTAACCCAAAAACCACCGAAAGTCCCTGAGCAGGCGAACTTGCTGGATATCATCTGGTGGAGTCTAAAATTCCGCTTTTATGATTGGAAACAGCACCAGCGCAGTGATGGGGCATCTGCTGTGACTCTATATTTGAATTATTATGATCCGCAGTTAACCAATCAGTTAAAACACTCGACCGCTTTGGAAAAGGGGCGTATTGGGGCTGTGAATCTGTATGCCAGCAAAAAACAAAATGAGCAAAATCAGATTGTTCTGGTGCATGAACTGTTACATGCCTTTGGCGCAAGCGATAAATATGATGCCGCTACAGGGCAACCCTTGTATCCGCAGGGTTATGCAGCACCCAATCAGCAACCTTTATTTCCCCAAGCCAAAGCAGAGTTGATGGCGGGACATCTGCCTATTTCTGCTCAACAAAGCAAAATGCCCGATCGTTTAGACGATACCGTATTAAATCAAATTACCGCTCTGGAAATCGGCTGGATTAAATGAGTTGTGTATAACTTAAATTTTATCCACAGTATGAATGCGTGCAGTGGATAAAAAAGATGCAGTTTGATAACAGACATTCATTGAAAAAACGGCAACAATCATTTTATTCCATCGTAACGACTTGAGAAAAAATATGAAAACAGTTGGAAATGATTTGGTTCGTCATCAATTACATGAAAATCGAAAATGGTATTTGGCACTCGGCATTTTGCTGACAGTCTTTGGTTTTGTTTTATTGGCTGCTTTACCATTCGCAACACTCTCGGCAGTGTATTTGTTTGGGATGTTGATGATGATTGGTGGTGTATTGCACTTGATTGCAGCATTTAAAATTTTTGAGGGTGGTTATCGCTGGCTGTGGGCGGCATTTGCTATTTTCTATCTCATCGCAGGTTATTATGCCTTTACCACACCTGTAAAAACCGCGATTGTACTGACCAGTTTCTTGGCGATTTTCTTGGTGATTGCGGGTATCGTGCGCAGTGTGAATGCCTTTATGTTGAAACCTTTGGCAGGTTGGGGCTGGACGCTGTTTTCAGGGATCCTCACCTTTGTGACTGGGGTGATCATTTTGATGTCACCGACAGCGCCGTTTTGGGTACTGGGGATGTTCCTTGCGGTCGATATTCTGTTCCAAGGCATCAACTACTTAACTTTGGCATCGTATATCAAACATGAAGTGCCAAAGAGTTCGGCTGATGTGTAAGGTGATTGTTCATTCAGCTTGAGAAGAGTGCTATATGCACTCTTTTTTATTGCGTATGATGGGGTGGGATTTTTAGCGAATTACAATTTTGCCATGACTAAAACTTTTGTCCTTGCGCCTGATTCATTTAAAGAAAGTATGACAGCCCAACAGGCTTGTCAGGCGATGCAACGCGGCTTGCAGCGGGTTTTTCCAGAGGCTGAGTATATTCATGTGCCTATGGCGGATGGCGGTGAAGGAACGGTAGATGCCTTGGTTGCTGCCGCACAGGGTGAGAGGCTGAGTTGTACGGTGTCTGGACCTCTTTTGGCACAGAAAGTAGAGACCTATTTCGGTTTGATTGATCAAGGGAAAACGGCTGTGATTGAAATGGCGAAAGCCAATGGCATCCATTTACTTGAGCCATCATTACGGAATCCATTACTCACCACCACCTTTGGAACAGGAGAAATGATCAAACTGGCACTTGATCAGGGGGTGTCTAAAATCATTATTGGTTTAGGTGGCAGTGTTACCAATGATGCAGGCATGGGCATGGCACAAGCCCTTGGCGTACGCTTTTTAGATGCACAGGGTCAGCCTGTTACTCAAGGTGGAGGGCAATTACATCACATTTTTCAGATGGATCTTTCAGGCTTGGATGTGCGATTACAGCAAGTTGAACTGGTAATCGCCAGTGATGTGAATAACCCACTTTACGGTGAAAATGGCGCATCACAGGTGTTTGGACCACAGAAAGGTGCAAGTCCAGAAATGGTGCAGCAATTGGATCAGAACCTTGCTTATTTTGCCAATCTAGTTCAATACCAACGCCAACTTGATTATGCCCATGTTGCAGGGGCTGGTGCGGCAGGTGGCTTAGGTTTTGGACTGATGACTTTTGCAGGCGCAAAAATCCGCTCTGGGGTAGAAATCATCATTGAAGAAATACGATTGGCTGAAAAAATTGAACAGGCGGATTATGTGCTGACTGGTGAGGGGGGAATCGATTTTCAAACCAAATTTGGCAAAACCCCCTATGGTGTAGCGCAAGTGGCAAAAAGACTGAATAAGCCTGTCATCGCCTGTGCAGGTGCGATTGGTAAAGGCATTGAGGAGCTATACACAGAGGGCTTTACGGCAATTTTTGGTATCGTAGATGGGGCCTGTGATTTGCAAATGGCATTAAGCCATGGAGAACAAAACTTAGCGCGAACCTGTGAAAATATTGCGCGCTTGCTGGCGATGCGTTGATAGTCATCCTATTGACATGGAAAAGTTGCAATCTTCATTCCCATACTGGATTCGGTTTTATGGCGGGGATTTGCTAAACTATGCTTCGATCTAGCACGATGAGACATTATGAGTTTAGCCAGCCTAATTGATGAATTAAACCCGCAACAAAAACAAGCTGCCACGACTGCATCGCAACACAGTCTGGTGCTCGCAGGGGCTGGCTGTGGCAAAACCAAAACCATTGTGGCACGTGCTGCCTATCTGATTGAGCAGGGAATTCCTGCCAATCAAATTCAAATTTTGACCTTTACGCGACGTGCCGCCAGTGAAATTGTGGCGCGAGTTGAGTTGGCTTTGGGTGAACAAGCCAAAGGGCTTCGCGCATCAACTTTTCATACCTTTTGTATGTACTTGCTACGTCGAGTGCCGAAAGCCTTTGGTTTGGAGCAATTCTCGATTATCGATCGCGATGATCAGTTGATGATGTTCCGCCTGATTCGCGGCAAAGACGACAAGAAAAATCCCAATCAGTTACCTAAACCACAAGAGCTATGTGATTTATATTCTTTTGCACGCAATACCCGTCAAAAGTTGAGTGATGCTTTAGAAAAACAGCATCCTGAGCATATCGTGTTTAAAGATCAAATTGCCAAGATCATGCAAGAGTACGAGACACGCAAGCGTGCGCGCGGTTTTCTGGATTATGATGATATTTTGGCGATTGTTGCCTCAGCACTCGCGCAATCTGAGGGCTTGGTCGATTATGTTGCCTCCATCTGCAAGCACATGCTAGTTGATGAAATGCAGGACACCAATCCGTTGCAATGGGCTTTGCTTGAACCGTTAAAGGATAAAGTCAGCCTGTTTTGCGTGGGAGATGATGCGCAGTCGATCTATGGTTTCCGCGGGGCTGATTTTGAAAATATCCACCATTTTAAAGAACGCGTTCCAGATGCGGTGGTGTATAAACTGGAAAAGAACTATCGCTCCACCCAAGAAATTTTAGACTTATCCAATTGGTTGCTCGATCAGTCAGAAATTCGTTATGAGAAGCGTTTGGATGCGCATCGTGGTGAGGGCATTAAGCCCCGCATGCATATTTTCCCGAATGAGTTTGATGAAGCGAAGTGGATTGCGATTGATATTAAAGAGCGTCATTACCTACAAGGGCATCAATGGTCGGATCATATGGTTTTGGTGCGTTCCAGTTTTGCTGCGCGGCATATTGAAGCAGCCTGTATTGCAGCCAATGTGCCGTACCGTTTTATTGGCGGGATGAAATTGCTGGAAACTGCGCATGTCAAAGATTTACTCAGCCTGTTACGGGTCATTGCCAATCCACTGGATGATATTGCGTGGATGCGCTTTTTGACCTTGTGGAATGGTGTGGGCGATGTAGGGGCGAGTCGTTTAGCACAGCAATTGTTGCTTGAGCCTGAGTTCGAGGCAATTTTTACCAAGTTGGAACAGTTTGGGCGTATTCCCGATGAAACTTTGCTGATCATGAAACAGATGACGGTGCTGAAACAAGAAGTACACGCTTGTGTCAGTTTGGGGATTCAAGCGCTTGAAATGCAATTGGCAGAAAACTACAAGAAGGACTGGAACCGTCGCCAAGGGGATTTTGACTTGGTGAAACAACTGGCAGCCAAACATGCACAGCTGAGCGAGTTTCTGGAAGAATACGTGCTTGATCCTGTTTCCATTTCAGAAATTGAACGCCAGTCGGATAGCGATGTGGTCACGCTGATTACCATTCACTCTGCCAAAGGCACAGAACAGAAAGTCTGCTATGTGGCGAATGTGACGCCAGGGCAGTATCCACATTCACGCGCACAAGGTGATTTTGATGAGGTGGAAGAAGAACGCCGTGTACTCTATGTGGCGCTCACACGGGCGAAAAATGAATTGATTCTGACCAAGCAGAATTTAAGCTTATGGGCGCGTGATCAAGTGGATGAGCAGGGACGCAAAGTAGAAAGTTATTTTCTAAATGATTTACAGCGTCAATTGTGTACCATGGAAACGCATCATAAAACCCGTCAACAGACGGTGAAAAGTGCTTTAATTGAACGTCAGTCAATTGATTTAGATTTTGGGATAAATCTCGATTAAACTATCGCTATTGCGAAGCTCAAAAGCCAATTTCATGCTGCTTTTGAGTATTTGCCTATTTTAAGGTTTAAAGATGAAAATTTTAGTTCGTAATTTAGAGCGTACTGTCAAAGAAGATGAATTGCTGAAGCTGTTTCAACAATACGGCACGGTAGAAACTTGCCAGTTAGTATTGGATGCTGAAACAGGTAAATCCAAAGGTTTTGCATTTGTGGAAATGCCCCATGGTCGCGAAGCGGTGAAAGCGATTAAAGCACTCAACACCTTGCGTTTACATGGCACGGGTATTCGCGTCAAGCAAGCTGAAGACAAGCCGCAGGCTTAAATAAAAAGGAGCAGAATATGCTCCTTTTTTTATGAGTAAAATAATGAAAAAGTTGTACCAAGCTTTATCTATAGTGGCGCCATCTGGTGAATATATTGTTCAAGGCGTAAAGACATTAGAAATTCGTTCTTGGCGACCTGAGCAGCTTCCTCTTAAAAATTTACTGATCGTGGAAAATACTCACTATTTGAATACGCATGGAGATGAAGAAGAAGGTCGAGCGATAGCATTTGTTGATATTCAATCCGTTCATGTGTGGAAAAACACTGAAATTGAACCTGCGAAAGCTTCTTATTGGGAAGATGGTTATTGGGCTTGGGTAATTGAAAATGTTAGACCTATCAATCCACCCATAAAAACTATGGCTCGTCGTAAAATTTATTGGATCGAACTGGAACAGATGTAATTTTTTTATTGTGCATTGAATTCAATTAAGTTTAATCTTAGTGCTGTAACAAATGCCCAAGAAATAGGAAATTCGTATGTCCCGTGTTGCTCGCTTCCATGCCGACCGTACCAATCAGAAATTATATTTTGCACGTTTGTCGTGTCAGCAAGCCGAGCAAATCGATCATGTTCAACAAGCACAGGCCTACCGTGAAGCAGCGGTCTTTCATTTACATGGAGCAGTTCTTGCATTTTTACAGGAATTAGTGCGTTATTACCGTCTAAATGATTTTCAGCCGACCTTGAAGTCGATTGAAGAACAGATGGCGGCCAAAGGTCAGGTATCACCTGAAGTCGTGGTGATGCAACAACTCTCGAAAGATGGTTTTATCGCAGAGCTTAAGCGCGCTTATCGCATGTGTCAGTATGCACCAGAACCAAGTGCGCCAGAGCCAGAGGATGAAACTTCTTCGAATCTCATTATTAAGGTGACGCAAACACCTCAGGCATGGTTGCCAGACACCAAAATTTTACGTGAGTGGCATCGTGATTTGACCCAGTTAATCGATGGTTTTCGTAATGAAATGGTGGAATTCTAGGCAAAACCAAGCAAATGCTTGAAGTTTCGTTTTTTGACCCGATATTAATAAGTCTAAGCGATGCAAAGCGCAACTGCCTTTGCCACCATGTTGAACATGGAGAAATATATGTCTATAGAGCAATTGAAAGAATTATTTGGGAATCAGGAAGCGGTTCTAGAATTAGTTCAACTAGAAGATGGTGAGTTGGCGTTGCGAAATGCAGGCTCGGAAAAAGATCCTTTGGTTAAAATTCAATTTAGCGATGAAGTTAAAGCATTGCTAGGTGATCAAACTGCCGTGATTGCACAACACATGATACAGGCAGCGTTGTTTGGCTTGCTTGAAAAACAAGTGAATGAATGGCAAGCCGAGGTTGTGGACGAAAAACCACAGTTTATGAGCTAAGTTTCATTAGCGAAAAAAGCGCACATGAAGTGCGCTTTTTTTATGTTTAAAGCTTAATGACTTGGTGCTTGGTGATGGGCAATCTCAATTTGATTGAGAATATGATTGCTCATATTTTTCGCCATTTCTTCTTTGGCTAAATACACTTCACCGATATTTTCTTTACGGATCACTTCGGCTTCTTGTTTGCTTTCTGCACAGATCAACACTTGAATCTGCGGGTTCAGGGTTTTGGCAATGTCGACAATTTTGTGAATATCAATAATATCCATTGGAGACAGCACCAATAGCCGTGCATGTTGAATGTGCGCTTGAATCAGGACGCCTGGTTCAGTGGCCACACCTGAAACGGCAGCAATGCCTTTTTCACGCAGGTCTTCGACGATCTCACGGTTTTCTTCGGCAATCACGACTTTAATCTCTTCTGCCATCAAGGTTTTGGTGATGCGACGTCCAACTTCACCGTGACCGACAATCACCACCTGATCACGCAGATAATCCTGCGAGACTTCATCAGGCAGCATGGCGAGAGGGTCACCACTACGTTCCAAGAGGCGTGCAAGGGAGGAGCGTTCACGAATCCAGTTCTGAATCGGTTCAATTGCAGAGAAGATAAACGAGTTCAGGGTAATTGAAATTAAGGCGCCTGCCAGAATTAAATTCTGTCCTTCCAGTGAAAGGAGTTTTAATGAGACGCCCAGCGTGGCGAGAATGAAGGAAAACTCACCGATTTGTGCGAGAGATGCACCCACCGTCAATGCAGTATTGATCGGGTAGCGGAAGAACAGCACCAATGCCATCGCGGCAATAGTTTTACCCACCATGATAATCCCGACCACAGCCAAGACATGTTCAGGCTGTTCCCATAAAATGCTTGGGTCGAACAGCATGCCGACTGAAACGAAGAACAGGATTGAGAAAATTTCACGCAAAGGTAAGGTTTCTTCTTCCGCACGATGGCTAAAGTCAGACTCCTTGACGACCATGCCTGCAAAGAAAGCACCAAGTGCCATGGAAACACCAAAGACCTTATATGCGCCAAAGGCAATCGATACGGCAGCAGCAACCACAGTCAGGGTAAACAGCTCACGTGAGCCTAGACGGGCAACAAACTGCATAATCAGCGGCACTAAACGCTTGCCGACAATTAGCATGAAGGCAATGAATCCAGCGACTTTCAAAAGGGTGAGTCCTAGCGTCAGCCAGATATTGCCACTCTCAGCATGCGCTGTCATAGGCTCTCCACCGAGCAATACGGCGGTAGCAGGAAGCAAGACCAAGACCAAGACCATGACCAGATCTTCAACCAAGAGCCATCCGACCGCAATTTTACCATTAACCGAATTGAGTAGACCTCGATCGCCTAAAGCTTTAAGTAATACCACCGTACTGGCACATGATAAGCTCAGACCAAACACTAGTGCCGAGCCAAAGCTCCATCCCCAGAGCATGGAAACACCAATCCCCAGCAAAGTCGCCACGGCAATTTGCAGAATCGCGCCCGGTAAGGCAATGCGTCGCACTTGTAACAGGTCATTCAGGGAAAAGTGCATGCCTACGCCAAACATCAGGAACATGACGCCCAATTCGGCAAGTTGGTTGGCGAGTTGAATATCCGCAACAATCCCCGGGGTGTTGGGGCTAATAATAATGCCCGCAATTAAATATCCGATCAGCGGGGGGAGGCGTAAACGTGCGGCAAGATAACCAAAGATCAGCGCTAAGCCAAAACCAAAAGCCAGTAATATGATGAGGTCTACATTATGTGGCACTAAAAACTCCTTAAACACAAGTTAAGGGTGAAAAGAAAATAAGCACAAAGAATGCCAAAAAGTTATTTAAGTTTATCAAGGCGCATAAAAAAAATGCAAAAAAAAACGACCCAAGATTAGGTCGTTTCTTTTTAAGAATCTAAAATTATTTGATTTTAGCTTCTTTGAAGATTACGTGTTGACGGATTTTTGGATCAAATTTTTTGATTTCCATTTTTTCCGGCATAGTACGTTTGTTTTTAGTAGTGGTATAGAAATAACCTGTACCAGCTGTAGAAACTAAGCGAATCTTATCACGCATTGTCCTGACTCCTTACTTAGATCTTTTGACCTTGAGCACGTAGGTCAGCAACAACCTTTTCAATGCCCAATTTGTCGATAATACGCATACCTTTAGTGGTTAAACGAAGACGTACGAAACGTTTTTCGCTTTCTAACCAGAAACGGTGGTGATGCAGGTTCGGCTCGAACCGGCGCTTAGTTTTGTTGTTGGCGTGTGAGACGTTGTTACCAACGACTGGACGCTTGCCGGTAACTTGGCAAACCTTAGACATGGTGTAACTCCATTGATTTAGCCAACAGCAAATCTGTATGGCCAGTCAAAAATAAACGGATTGAATTCATTCAAGGGGCGTTTTATACCAAAAATGCGCTTAAAAGACAAGCGATTTTTCGTAAAACGGGACACGATCTGGTGCAATAGATCATGCCTTGATCACTTAGCGAAGAAGAGTTTTCAAAATCAATTTGTGAATCGGCTTATTAAACGGTGGGAGAATGTATTTAAAGCTGTAAAGCTTTGGATTCGACATCATAGACCGTTCATGCGACAAACTGAAGAAACCTTCTGGACCATGATATTTTCCCATTCCCGATGCACCAACGCCACCAAATGGTAAATCGTCTTGTGCAACATGGGTTAATACCGTGTTTTGTCCAAAATGCCCTGAATGGGTACGCTGTGCGACATATTCCGCACGCGCCTGATCAAAGTCGAAGTAGTATAAAGCAAGTGGACGAGGACGGCTATTAATAAAGTCGATTACATCGTCAATTTGTTCATATTCCATGATGGGCAAGAGTGGACCAAAGATCTCATTCTGCATAATCTGCATATCTGGGGTGACGCCAGCAACCAGCGTAGGCGCGATTTTACGCACATCACTGAGTTGTTCTTGCAGCGGGTTAATCTCGATAATCTGTGCACCACGTGTTTGTGCATCATCTAAATAGCTTTGCAGACGCTGATATTGCTTGTCATTAATTATCGCGGTGTAATCCTGATTGTCCTTGAAGTGTGGATACATCTCTAAAACGCAGGCTTTAAACTTTTCAATGAATTCTGGAGTTTTGCCTTTGGGTAGGAACATAAAATCAGGCGCAACACAGGTTTGACCAGCATTCCAGAGTTTGCCCACCGCAACCCGCTGTGCGACATCGTCCAGATCAATAGAGGGATGGACTAAGACAGGGGATTTGCCGCCTAACTCCAAAATAACGGGGACTAAGTTTTCTGAAGCGGCTGCCATGACCGTTTTACCGACATTGGTCGAGCCTGTGAAAATAATTTTGTCAAAAGCCAAATGACTAAAGGCATCGGAAATGACACCACCACCATTAATGACCGCAACCAGTTCCTGTGGGTAAATTTCAGATAACGCGAGTTCAAGTACACGACCAAAATTACAAGAAGAGCTGGAAACCTTAATCATGGCATGGTTGCCTGCTGCCAATGCGCAAATCAGCGGACCGACAGACAGTAATAAAGGATAGTTCCACGGTGCAATAATGCCGACCACGCCTAAAGGCTGGTATTCCACCCATGCTTTGGCGGGCTGATGGATGATTCCGACGTGTCGCTTGGAGGGCTTCATCCATTTGGACAAATGCTTGCTATAATATTTAATCTGCTCAAGGCAAGTGAGTAATTCGCCGATTTTGGTTTCGGCAATAGAACGGTTACCATAATCGAGGTCAATTGCTTCTGCGAATTGATCTTGGTACTTAACCAAGATACGCTTAAGCCGTGCTAAACGATCAATACGTTCCTTTGCTGTGGGTAAAGGATAACGTTGGTAAGCATGTTTTTGTTGTTCAAGTACGTCGTGTAAGTATTGAAGATCAAAAGCATGTGGTGTCATTGCCGTTGTTTTTGTTTGACTGTTCATGACGCACTACCAGTTACATTAAAGCGGATAATTAAATTTTTAGAGCAAATGCTCTAAATAGTCAAGTCACTTACTGTGTTAGTTTTCTAACCCATTGAATATATGGTTACTTTAGGATGTCTCACTCCAAAACGGTGAAAACCAAAGAACGCATTTTGCAATTAAGTTTGCAGCTGTTTAATGAACGTGGTGAACGCTCAGTCACGACCAATCATATTGCGGCTGAATTGGGTATGAGCCCAGGCAATTTGTATTACCACTTTCGCAATAAAAACGAAATTATTAAGGAGTTGATGGAGCAATACCAGAGAGAAACGCTGGAAATGCTCGCACTTCCTGATGATCGGGCATTGGATGTGAATGACAAAATCAGTTATTTCCAAGTCTTAAGCAACCAACTGTGGGCCTATCGTTTCCTACACCGTGATGTGTATCACTTGGTGGAAAATAATGAAGATTTCCGCAAAATGTATCCGCGTTTTGCAGGGCAGGTGATGCAACAGGGTCAAAAGATTTATCAGGCTTTTGTAGATGCAGGGCTGATGCAAATGACGGCCTCTGAAATTGAAGCTTTGGTGATTAATCTGTGGATTGTACTCACTAACTGGACCAACTTCTTATATATGTCGGGTCATATCAGTGACTCGAACCATTTGGAAGAAAAGTGGGTCTGGCAGGCACTGCGTCAAATGGTGTTCCTTGAAGGGGCGTATTTACGCGGTGAAAGCCGTGAAACGTATGAGCGCTTACTGGAAAGTTTTGGTCCTTCAGAGCTATTTGCCAGTCTGTCACATGCGAAAAACAATTGAAGCTGAAACAAGCTATTTAGAAAGCGTTTAAAACGCGCTAGAATACTCGGCTTATTTAAATTAGGTGTAACAAGAACCAACATGAACATGACCACTGCTAACACGGCACGCTTACTGATTACTTGTGAAGATAAGCCAGGTATCGTGCAGGCTGTATCGAGCTTTTTGTATCATCAGGGAGCAAATATTACCGCACTTGATCAATACGCGACGGAAGCTACGGGCGGGCGTTATTTCATGCGTGTTGAGTTTGAGTTAGACCATTTGCAATCACGTAAAGAAAGTCTGATTCAGACCTTTGCGGTGAATGTGGCAGAGCGTTATGCCATGCAATGGCGTTTTGCGTTTGTTAGTGACGTGAAAAAAGTCGGTATTTTGGTGTCTAAAGTCGACCATGCTTTGCTTGAGCTGTTATGGCGTCATGCACGTGGTAGTTTGCCTTGTGAAATTACCAAAGTGGTGTCGAACCATCCTGATTTGCGTGAAGCGGTTGAAAACTTCGGTATTCCATTCGAAGTGGTACCAGTCAATAAAGAAAACAAACGCGAAGCTTATGCAAAAATTGATGAGTTGATGCAAGGCAATGATTTGCTGGTACTCGCGCGTTATATGCAAATTCTGGATGAAGAGTTTGTGAAGCACTGGGAAATGAAGATCATCAATATTCACCATTCGTTCTTGCCAGCGTTTGTGGGGGCAAATCCTTACAAACAAGCCTATGAGAAAGGGGTGAAATTGATTGGTGCGACTGCGCATTACGTGACGGCCGATTTAGACCAAGGCCCGATCATTGAGCAAGATGTGGAGCGCGTGAATCATGACTTTACTGTTGATCAATTGCGCGAATTGGGTCAGGACGTTGAACGTAATGTTTTGGCGCGTGCTGTGAAATGGCATTTAGAAGACCGTATTATTGTGGATGGCAATAAAACAGTTGTTTTCCAATAACTATTTTTAGCATATGCGAAAAAGGACCAGTTTTTTAACGGTCCTTTTTTTATTTTGATTCAAAAAACTCATCAAAACAGTGAAATTAATAGTTGCAAATGAAAACACTTCTCATTTATTATTGCGATACTTTAATTGTACTAACCGATGAGCTTGATTGTTAAATCCACGATTAAACTGTCGTGAGCAGTCGCTTCTTTTAGGTCGCAGATTCTAATGAGTCAAATTTCTACCCCGTCTATGCAAGCTCCAAATCCGATGAAAAAGAAAGTCATCTCAGCCTTAATTGCAGTTGCCATTGGGCATGTTGGGGTATTGTGGGCGGTCAGCCACATGAAAGCGCCTGAACTTCCGATCATAGACAAAGAGCCATTAAAAGTACGATTTGTCAAAATTCAAGAACAACCAAAACCTTTACCGCCAAAGCCGAAAGCTGAACCGAAAAAAGAACAGCCTAAGCCTAAGGAAGTAAAAGAGGTCAAAGTGGTGGAAAAACCGCAGCCACAACCTCCGAAGAAGGTGGAAAAAGTTCAACAAGTTAAAAAAGCAGAAACCGTCAAACCTGTTACACAGCCGACAATCCAGCCACAAAAACCAGCTGTGGTCAGTACACCTACGGTCGAAACCAAAGTGGTCAGCAAGCCTGCACCTGTAGCAGAACCCGTACCAGAAAGAGTGGCACCAACACCGACAACCAAGAGTGTGTCGATTGGTGGTTCTGGGGTGCAATGGAGTCGTTCACCAAAACCAAGTTATGGCAATAGTGACTTGAAAGGTGAGACTCGTACCATTGTGGTGCTGATTGAGGCGGATGAAAAAGGTAAAATTACCAATGCTCGTGTGACTAAATCGACGGGTGTTGCTGCTTTAGATGAAAAGATTTTACGCGCAGTGCGTAGTGCAAAATTCAAACCGTACAAGGAAAATGGTGTTGCTTATCCAATTCGTGCAGAGCAACCATTTGAATTGACATTGAATCCTAACGGCTAACTATTTCAGGAGTTCGAGTATGAACTTTTCAGTTTATTGGCAACATGCGGATGCGGTGAGTAAAACCCTGTATTTCGTATTATTGGCAATGTCTATCGCAACATGGACGATTTTTATTTTACGTCTGATGGGCACACGTCAACTTAAACAACAAGCCCATGCTCAACTTGCAGCGGCATTGTCGAAGTTAAAGGCGAAATTACAACCGCTCAGTTTTGAACAGCGTAAAGCCGTTGCTGAACAAGCGTTATTGCGCCAGATTTCTGTTGAAAAAGCCAATGCTGAAAAAGGCGTATCGGTACTCGGTACCATCGCATCGATTGCACCCTTTGTCGGTC
Source organism: Acinetobacter kanungonis (assembly GCF_009939195.1). Taxonomy (GTDB): domain Bacteria; phylum Pseudomonadota; class Gammaproteobacteria; order Pseudomonadales; family Moraxellaceae; genus Acinetobacter; species Acinetobacter kanungonis. The sequence goes on from NZ_JAACKC010000003.1 coordinate 301,004, forward strand.
TATTCGGTACGGTTTGGGGGATTTTCCATGCCTTGGTTGCGGTAGGTAAAAGTGGTCAGGCAGGTCTTGCTCAAGTGGCAACTCCAGTGGGTGAAGCCTTGATTATGACGGGTCTTGGTTTGGCGGTCGCGATTCCTGCGGTATTGGCGTACAACATTTGTGTGCGTGCCAACCGTACCTTGTCGAATGAATTACAAGATCAAGCGCACAGCTTATTGATTGACACCATGTTGCAACAAGAAACTGCGACACAACAAGTTGAAGCGAAAGCAACACAACAAGGTTTAGTTGGAGGTCAAGTTTAATGGCTTTTCAATTGGGTGAAGACAACGATTCGGGCATGAATGAGATGAACCTCATTCCGCTCATCGATATTATGTTGGTATTGATGATCATCTTTCTGGTGACTGCGACCGTTGCCAACCCATCAATTCCATTAACCTTACCCAAAACCACTGCGGATATTGTGAATCCACCACCTGAAGCGATTACTGTTAGTATCAATGCCAATGGTGAAGTGGCTTGGAATGACCAAATCATCACTTTAGACGAGTTACAGACCCGTTTTAATGATGCAGGTCAGGCAGAGCAAAAACCAACGGTACAATTGCGTGCAGATAAAGAATCACGTTATGACACCGTTGCTCAAGTAATGTCACGTGCGAGTGAAGCCGGACTCAGTGATATTGCTTTTGTGAGTGAAAATTAAGCCTCTTCGAGGTAAAAAAAGCGACCTCATCGGTCGCTTTTTTTATGCCTGCTTATTCGCTTTTGAGTAGGGACTGGAACTTACTGTGAAGTTTCAACAGCTTCGGTGGAATGGCAAAGTTACAGTAGCCTTGTGACGGATTACGGGCAAAGAAATTCTGGTGATACTCTTCCGCAGGATAGAATGTTGGTGCAGGACTGAGCTCAGTCACAATGTTGATGCCTTGAGCTTTCAATTCATCAATGATTTGCACGGCTTGTTGCTGTTGTTCTGCATTCAAATAATAAATCACGGAGCGATACTGTGTGCCAATATCGTTGCCCTGACGGTTTAAAGTGGTTGGATCATGTGTGGCAAAGAACACTTCAAGCAATTGCGTGTATTGAATTTGCGTTTCATCAAAATCAATCAGAATCACTTCGGCATGCTGAGTATCGCCACGACAGATATCTTCATAACTCGGATTTTCGGTCAGCCCACCTGCATAACCACTTACGACCTTGCTTACGCCTTTCAATTGTAGAAACACGGCTTCGACACACCAAAAGCAGCCTCCGCCAAATAATGCCTGTTGCATAACAATTTCCTTAATTCAATTTTGCTCGCCACTATAAGAGAACATTGTGGCACAACGATGTAAGTTGAGTTGTAAATATGAAAAAGGTCTGTAATACAGACCTTTATATAAAGATGAGATTAACGCGGCTGTTTGGCGCTGGCAAATTCAATCAGTAAATTACCATGACGATCCATCAGTTTCAGGGTGTTGTTATACACCTGATAGTTGGTCACATTCGCCAGTGCAGCATTAAATTGGTTGGGAATGGTGCTATCAATACACGCCATTTTGGTCGATGCCATCTGAGACAGCACCAGTGTATCGCCCGTCGCTTGATAGGTGCCCATCAAACGGTTACAGCCATCGGCACCAGCAACACGTTTGGTTGCTTCATTAAATTGCAGTGCTGGAATATTGCGGGCACTTGGATTGGTTTTAATCATTTGTGAACCAATTTGAATCGCGATCCAAGTATGGTTTTGCAGCATTTGTAGATTATTCATCTCAGTAGCCGAAGACGTTGGCGTAGATTGGCAACCTGTGAAAAGCAAGGCAGAGCCGAGTAGGGCAACACTTAAGGTTTTTTTTAACATGTTGTAATTCCACTTTTTTTGACTTTATCCGATATTTTATAAACAAAGCAGATGCAAATTTCCAGTTGATTATCGTATTTCTTGTTGTCCTTTGCCGCTGTGAGGACGCAACTTAATGCGTTGGTAGTCCTTGACGAATGGTGCGGGAATAATCTTGGACTGACGCTAAAGATTGAACTTTGGGATTGACATGGGCACGACGATACCATTCATGCATGCTGTAACGATGTGAGATTGCATTTAAGTCATAGAGATAATTCGGTAAATAGCCCGAAGCCAAAAGACGGTAATCGACAGGGAGTGGTTTTTGGGAAACCTCTTGAATCATGTCAAATACCAGCGTGGTGCAGTTACTGCTGAGCGTGTTATACCATTTGGGCTGCTGTGCCAGTTCACTGGCTTTATCTAAATATTCCAGAAATAACGCTTGGCTTTGCGCTTTGGACATCTTGATTGGAAAAAAATAAACCTGCTCATGGCGAATATTGCTGCGGGTATAAATGATGTCCGTTTCATTGGCTGCGACCAAATTCAGCTCATATTTCCGAAAAAAGCCACCGATTGCAGAAAACTCTTCGCCTTGTTCTTTCCGAATTTCAATGGAAAAGGTGAGCGGGGCTTGATTGGCAAAATCAAAACTCACCAGCGTGTGGGCAATTTGAGGTCCTGTCCAGTAGGAGGTAATGATATTGACCCCAGTAATTTGATTTAAATCCAGTACACGGGTTTGCCAAGCGGCTTGATAACTGCCATCTGCATGCCAGTGGAAATCACGCACATTGTGCAAGGTCACCTGATGGCCTTGCATCTGATAACTGAGTAGTCGAGAGACTTCAGGATTCCAGTCACGGTCTTGTCGCGCATCTAAGCCAAAGTACCAGCCCAGCGCCAAGACCAAGCCAAAAACATACAACAGAATGTCTTTGTTGCGACTGATCAGATGCTGACTAAAATAGATGCCCAAGATACTGAGGGAAAAGCATGCCCATGCGAGCATTAAGCCGTAGGTCACGACGGCATGAATCGGCTGCTGAATCCACAGGGCGAGGCACAGCCAAAGTGAAGATAGCAGTACAAACAGACTAAAAATACAGTGGATCAACCATTGTAGTGTTCTGAACAACAATGAACCTGATCCTTTTTGCTGCATCTTCAGCCACTCATGTAGATGGATTATTTGGTGTAGGTTGCAAACTCGAATGCAATCCCAGTTTTTTCATCTTGTTGTTTTTCTGAGCTGACTTTTTTAAATTCAGCTGGAATTTCAGGATAATACGCATCACCCTGTACATCAAGCTCGACATGGGTCAATTCCAGACGATCTGCAATCTGCATGGTTTGCTTAAAAATTTCACCGCCACCAATAATGAAAATGCTCTCTGGCTTTTCTGATGCTTGTACATCGGCAACCGCCTGATTCAGCGCTTCTTCAATGCTATACGCCACTTTGGTGCCTTCAAAATACCAGTGTGGATCGCGAGTAATCACCCAATTGACACGCTTGGGTAAGGTACGTCCCATCGACTCCAGCGTTTTACGTCCCATCACCACCACACCGCCTTGGGTGATGGCTTTAAAATGCTTGAGGTCGGCAGAAATATGCCAAGGTAAATCGTTATTTTTGCCGATACAGCTTTGCTGATCCATTGCTACAACATGCACGACTTCTAAATTTTGGAATGTCATTAATCACTGACCTGTTGAATTATTGTGATGAAACGATGCTCCCTGACGGCAGAAAGCATCTCACCTGTAGCTTAAACGGCAACAGGGGCTTTAATGGCTGGATGTGACTCATAACCGACAATTTCAATATCTTCGAATTTAAAATCGAAGATATCTTGAATCTCAGGGTTGAGTTTTAACTGACACAAGCCCAGCGGCTCGCGGCTGAGTTGCAGTTTGGCTTGTTCAAAATGGTTGGCATACAAATGTATGTCGCCACCTGTCCAGACAAAATCACCAACCCCTAAGCCACAGACTTGCGCAATCATATGCGTCAGCAAAGCGTAGCTAGCAATATTAAATGGCACACCAAGAAATACATCTGCACTACGCTGATACAGTTGGCAAGACAGTTTGCCATCCTGTACAAAGAACTGGAACAGAGTATGGCAAGGCGGTAGCGCGACTTGTCCTGCTTCTTGAGGATTCCAACCTGACACGATCAGACGACGTGAATTTGGATTGGTTTTAATCTCATTCACCAACCAAGCAATTTGGTCAAAACCGTCTTGTGCATACAGACCATTTTCGATTTGGGTTGCACCGAAGTTACGCCATTGATGACCATAGACGGGACCGAGTTCACCTTCAGGGCGACCAAAACGAGCCGTCTGTTCAGCCGTTGCCCATTCATCCCAAATGCTGACTTTGTTGTCTTGTAAGTATTTAACGTTGGTGTCACCTTTGAGGAACCACAATAGTTCAATCACAATCGAACGGAAGTGGACTTTTTTGGTGGTGAGTAAAGGGAAACCTTGATTCAGGTCAAAACGCATTTGATGACCAAATACCGAGCGCGTACCTGTACCTGTACGGTCGCCTTTATCACCACCGTGATCGAGGATGTGTTGTAGAAGGTCTAAATACGTTTTCATAAAACTCTCAAATAAATAATTTGGGCAAGCAAACCTGTTTTGGAATGACCTGATTGTCCCAATCTAAATTCTAAAATATGGGGTCGATTATACTGAATTGTGTGGTGTAAAGCACCCACGATTGGAAAGCTCAGTTAGGGTGGCTGATCTGATAAAAAGTTATGTGAAATGTATTGAATCAAGCAGATTAAACGCGTTTTTTTATGAGAAGTAAATTAGAGTATTGATTATTTTTTGTGCATAAGGGTCGCCCCAAGCGATCATGTAATGTCTAGAAAAAGAGTAAGTTATCTGTTGCTCTGTTACATGTTTATATTTTTTTACATTTTACGTATGAAAAATTAAGTTTCACGAGCTACTATCAGCACTCAGTTTTTTGTGTTTGATGTAAGAAGTTTGAGGTTTTAAGGATGATTTATGATGTTAATACGGGTATGAGTGATGTTCATGCTCCTGCCGAAACACAAATCATTATTCGTTCGAATGCGCAACAAAAACCAGATACCAAACGCTCAAACACAGAACGCAATCGTAACTACACCTCAAGTAATTCTCAGCGTGTTGATATTGATAAATTCACGCAGAAATTAAGCAGTATCACGCGCCGTACCAGCACCCAGAAATGTGCCAAGAGTATTCGTCTGGCATTACAGTCTGCGGGTGCAAATGTACAGGGTCATCCTGTTGCGGCTGCGGATTGGGGCAATACACTCGAGCGATTAGGCTACCGTCGTATTAGTCCATCGTTTGACCAACCGAAAAAAGGCGATATCTATATTATTGACCGCACCAAAGGTCATACTTATGGGCATATTGCGGGTTATTCAGGTTCGGGTTGGGTGTCTGATTTTCAGCAATCAGGTTACGCTGTGTATAAGAATGCTAATGTGCAATATAGTTATTATCGCCTAGATCACTAATCCATGTGTGTGAATCAGGCATAAAAAAGACCGTTTATTTGAAACAGATAAACGGTCTTTTTTTGACTGAATTTTAAGTGCAATTATTCATACGGTTGATCATGGCGTTTGGCACGATTGCTATAGATCGAAACCAAGAACAAACCAATCAGGTTAAAGCCAAGACACTGTAACCACATAATCCATTTATGCTGTTCAGGGAGAATGTATGCCAAGCTGAAAAGGCCAAACAGTTGAAAGATATAAATCCCGTTATGGAGCGTATTTCGATAAGCTGAGGCGGGTGCAAGCTTTAGATAGACGCTATACAGCTCATGCGTCAGCATACCCAGCATCAGGCTTAAACCGACCCACAAAGCGGGCAATTCTACGACTGTTGAACAGAGAAAAATTCCTATACAGACGGCAATACTGCTGACCAGCTTGATCTCGCGGCTACAACGCGGTGAATACCAAAAGTCCAGCATCAGTGTTGGTCTTGCTTATGCTGATTCAGCAGTGATAAGGGTGAAAACAGGCAAATGGCTAAAGTCATAAAGCCAATACCTTGTGCACCCGGGATCAGGATGTCCCCAGACTGGAGATGCATAAAGATTAAGGCCAAGAGCAGTGCCAGCGGAATCCAAGTCAGCACGCGATAGAACAGTCCTGTAGGATTTTTCGCTGCAAAATGGATTTTACAGTAACGGCAAATCAGAAACACAATTCCTGTTCCCATAAACATTAGAATCGCATCAGGTTGTAACGGTTGCATCCAATACAGTGCTGCTGTCACTGAGCCAAGCAGTACCAACAGTGCCAGTTTTTTGAACACCGCGATTTTGGGATCAAACCAGAATTCGAGCATAATTTTCAGGAGAGGGTCAGTATAAGAGTTTAAACTTTAGCATATGCCAGAGCACGACGCACGGATCGTGCTCTAGAGCATGGGAGGAAGGCGATTAAGTGTTTTTGAGCGGACCCCAATCGTAAATTTTCTTCTGATAGGCATACCACATCATCCAGATACCAATCAGAATCATTGGAATGGTCAGGAATTGTCCTTTACTCATCCATGCAATGAACAGTTGTCCATTGTCGGGTTCGCGGAAAAACTCGACCACGAAACGTGCAATCCCATAACCAATCAGGAACAGGGCGGATACTGCCATACGCGGACGCGGTTTAGAACTGAACCACCAGAGTACGATAAACAGAATAAGACCTTCACACAGCGCTTGATAGAGCTGTGACGGGTGGCGGACCAATTGCAGCGGATCGGTCGGGAAAATCATGCCGAGTGCAAAGTTAGGATCAGATACAGGGCGACCATACAGTTCACCACCAATAAAGTTGCCGATACGACCAAACATCAAGCCTGTCGGGACACACGGTGCAATAAAGTCTAAGGTCTGGAACCAGGTCATCTGATATTTTTTACACCAAAGCAACATGGCAATCATGACCCCAAGGAAACCACCATGGAAACTCATGCCACCTGTCCAGACTTGGAATAGCCACAATGGATTGGCAAGGAATTGTTCAAAGCCATAAAAGAATACATATCCAACACGACCACCAATCACGACACCCAGTGCGCCGTAAAAAATCAGATCGGAAACCATGTCCGAGGTCCAGCCTGTTCTGAGTTTGGCACGATACGTAGCAAGGCCCCATGCAAAAAGGAAAGCCAATAAATACATTAGTCCATACCAATGTACTTGTAAGGGACCCAATGAGATCGCAATTGGGTCGATATTTGGATAGGTGAGCATTCCTGTTCCTAGTCATTCTGTTTTGTACAGATTTTAGCGGAATACAATGAAAAATGTTGTACATTCAATGTGTAAAGATATAGAGCAAATTTTATGTGTATTGTGGCAATCGCATGGCATATTTTAGAACACACGCCGTTATGTCTCATTTCTAATCGGGATGAGTTTTATCATCGTCCTACACAAGCCTTATCCGCATGGTCGAACAGTCCAGTCATTGCAGGCAAGGATTTACAGTCTGGTGGAACATGGATGGGAGTGACCGCGACAGGACGTTGGGCAATTGTGACCAATTTTCGTGATGGACGCGATCAGCAAACTTATCCCACTTCACGCGGACATCTAGTACAAGCCTTTTTAGAGTCGGATCTGGCACCTATTCGTTTTGCCAAAGAACTGGAGCATCAACAACGAGAATATGCTGGGTTTAATTTGTTCTTGGGGGATCGGGAGCAGGCAATTTATATGAGTAATCGTGGGGAAGCACCACAAGTACTGGCCAAAGGGGTATATGTGGTGTCCAATGGTTTGATGACCGAGCATTGGGAGAAAACCCGACATTTGCGTAAACGCTTTACCCAAGAATTATTACCGATGCTGCAACGTGAACAAAGTTCAGAAGCCGAGCTGCAATATGCAGTGTGGGATATTTTGGAAGATGAACGAAAAATTATTCCAGAACTGTTACCTGATACGGGCATTAGTGCCGAGATGGAAGCACTTTTGTCGTCGACCTTTATTCAAAGTCCTGTCTATGGCACCCGTTGTTCCAACTTTTTAAGAATGAGGCATGAGCGCTGGGATTGGCAGGAGAAGTCACAGCAAGGCGTAACACAAGGGCAAAGCGTAGAACTGAATATTCCCTTATTGGATTCATCTGAAAGATAAAAAATGCCGACACTTGGTCGGCATTTTCTAAAACAGAATATTATGCACCCGCAATGACACCGCCATCTTTACGGGTAATCACCACAGTTGCAGAACGAGGGCGTGCAGTCGTGTTGCTAGCATCCGTTTGCGTTGCAGGCCAATGGCTGGTCGCAGCATCATAGCTGTCAGAATCTTCACCAGGATGCTGAACATTAATGAAGATAGCCTTGTAGTCTGGTGTCATGGCAATGCCTGTGATCTCACATTCCTTAGGACCCACCAAGAAGCGACGTAAGGTTTTGTCAGTGACTTGAGCACCAGCGATGGTCGCTTGACCATTGATTGCTGTTGTTGCTCCACCATCACCAATTTGACCTGGAAGTGCCGCCAACATCATACAGTTGGTGACATCGGTATAAGCACCATCATCAGTTTGAATCCAGAGTACACCACGTGGGTCGAACCACATACCATCAGGTGAAGACAAATCATTATTGTCAGTTAAACCTGACAAGTTAATGTTTGAATCCATTGAAGCTTCAGAGCCGAATAGATAGATATCCCAAGCGAAAGTTGTCGCGGTAGTTTTGTCGCCCGCTTCTTTAAAGCGAATGATATGACCATTGACGTTACCTTTGCCACCTTCAGGGTCACTATAGTTACGTGGGTTGGCTGCATCGGTTGGATAGTCAGTGCCGCGTTTCGAGTTGTTGGTCAAAGTCACATAAACTTCGCCATTTACAGGGTTGACTGTAGCCCATTCTGGACGGTCCATTTTGGTTGCACCCATAGCATCGGCTGCAAGTCGAGCAAACGTGACGACATCCGCTTGCGAGCTAAATGGATAGACACTATTGGATGCATCTAAACCATTCTTGCCGTAGCTGAGTTCTAGCCATTCACCTGAACCATCACTGTTGAATTTAGCGACATACAACGTACCGTTATTCATGTATTTGTCGCCAGCGGTATATCCACCATTCACATCTTGACTGTCCCAGTTGGCAGAAGATACAAATTTATAGATGTATTCACCACGTGAGTCATCACCCATATAGAAAGCTAAAGGTTCGCCTTCTACCGCACGACAAGCGCTATCTTCATGTGCAAAACGACCCAAAGAGGTACGTTTCACTGGGTTTGCACTACGACTGAATGGGTCAATCTCGACCATCCAGCCAAATGTATTTGGACCATTACGGTAGTCTTCAGTCGCTAGGTCAGCGACGACATTGGCATTCCAGCGGTCATAGAGGTCTTGAGATTCAAGTTGACCTTGTGCAGTTTCCCAGCCATAACGTGAGCTAGAACCTGCTTTTAGACCATAGCGCTTAAGGGCAATGATTTCTGAAGCACTGCGGTTTGCATCATCTGTTGAGCTACGAGCAAAATAGCCAATGAAGTTTTCTTCTGTGGTGAGGTAGGTGCCCCAAGGAGTGTAACCATTGCCACAGTTATTATGCGTACCACGGGTTTGTTTACCCGCTGGAGAAAACTTGGTTTTGACCAAATCTGAATCTGCTGCAACACCAGCAAAGTCCATCACGGTCGATGCAGTAATACGACGGTTAAACAGTGAGCTTTTTACAATCTCAACTTTTTGTGTAGCGCTGTCTTTCTTAATATGAACAACGGATACACCATGTGCATTGGTTTCACGAATCACTTCATCTTCAGGGCGGCGACCATCGACTTTGGTGGCGCCTGTCGGGTGCAAGAAGGTTTGGTTGATATATTCGTGGTTCATGACCAGTAAACCTTCGGTAGAAACCGTGTCATCGAATTTACTGGTACTGCTGTTTAAACCGAAGTAGTGCATACCATCATGGCAGTCACCAGAACGGAATTGGAAGCTTGGACCTGATGGAACATTGTTGTCATCCCAATCCGCATAGCTCGGATTAATTGAGTCACCTAGTGCATACAATACTGTTGCTTCATAGCCTTCAGGTACAGTCACAATGTCATTCAGGTTTTTATCGACCACAGAGAAGGTTAATTCTGTTGGTTTTTGCTCTGGATCTACAGTTGTGCTTGGCGGTGTTGAATTATCATCATCGTCACTACACGCGGTTAATGAGGATGCCAAAGCTAGCGCGACTGCACCGCTTGCGGTTTTCCCAATCAAGCTACGACGAGTCATACGTTGTTCTAAAATGTCACGGAAGTGCACATTATCAGAGGTGTTGTTATCTAGTTCCTGATCTTCATGATATGGCGTCAGCTCGGTCATGATTTTTCCTAATTCATCAATGAGTTATAAAGTCCTCATTAACTTATGGAATAAATATGACAAGACTTTTACCAAACAGTGAAAATCTGGTGAAGAAATCAAGTCATTTTGATGAAAAAGGCAGACCGAAGTCTGCCGAATTAAAGTGATGATATGTTTTATGCGAGGCGACGTTTTTTTTCAATCAGCTTGCCAAATAAAAGCCCCAACTCAAACAGCATCCACATTGGGACTGCCAACATAATCATCGACAAGGCATCGGGTGGGGTGACAAACATGGAGACAAAAAAGCATCCCACCACAATAAAGCGCCTTTTTTCGACCAGTTGCTGCGTCGAAACCAGACCAATTAAAATCAGCAACAGGGTGATCACGGGTATTTCAAAGGTCAGACCAAACACCAAAAACAGTTTTAAACAGAAGGTGAGGTAACTATTAATATCGGTCATCGGCGCCACAGTTTCAGGCGTTACACTCATAAAGAAATGCAAGATTGAAGGCAAAGCCACATAGTAGGCAAAGGCAATGCCTGCATAAAACAAGCTGATACTGCCCACCAATAAAGGTAGCGCCAGCGTTTTTTCTTTTTCATACAGTGCAGGTTTAATAAATGCCCAGATTTGATAAAGAATAAACGGCATTGCCAACATCAGAGCTACAAAAAAGTTAAGCTTAAAGGGTGCCATAAAGGTTGCGGTGACATCGGTCGCAATCATTGAAGATGAAAGCGGTAACTGCGCACGCAAAGGTTCAGACATTAACTGATAGGTCTGATTGGCAAAAGGCAATAAGCAAAAAAACAGGACAATCAATAAGCCGACAATTTTGAATAAATGCTGTCTTAAGGCAACCAAATGTTGGGTAATCGGCATTTCTTCTAAAGGGGCTTGCGTAGGTTGCATCGCACTGGGCAGATTTTGAGACTCTACAGGCATGTTCATACCGCCACCTTTAATTCAGGCAATTCAATCAGAGGATCCAGAGAAGTTGTGGGCTTCTCATTTTCAAGCTGTTTGAATGTAGAAGCAGGATGTCGATGAAGCATGGCCTGCTTTTGCTGTGAGCATGGAATATAAGTCAAAACTAAATTCTTATTTTGAGTAACGCTGTTTTGCTGTTGTTGTTCGACCGCGCTATGGTTTTGTTGTTGTAATTCCTGCATTTGGGCCTGCATTTTTTGCTCAAGCTCTTGAATGCGCTTCATTTCATTTTGCATTTGTTCACGTAATTCAGACATGCGTAATTCACGATCAATGTCATTTTGTACATTGCTGATCATGCGTTTCAATTTGCCATACCACTTGCCCGCAAAGCGTGCAGCTTCTGGCAATTTTTCTGGCCCAAGCACCAATAATGCAATGATGCCGAAGGTCAGCAGTTCAGTCATTCCAATATTGAGCATTGAATGATTACCTGTAACTTATGAGCGTGTTGAAGTTTTCACTTCAGCAGTATTTTGATGTTCTAAAGTACGTGGTTCATTCAGTGCTGAAGTCGCTTCATCGTCTTTTACTGATTTTTTAAAATCTTTAATGGCACCACCTACATCTTTACCCAAATTTTTCAGTTTCGATGTGCCAAACAGTAAAATCACCACAATTGCAAAAATCAGCACATGCCAAATTGATAAACCAGCCATCATAATTTCCTCATTTTTATTTATGCCTTATCTCAACAGCTCAAGATGACAGGGATGTGACGATAGGGTTGCAATTTCAAGACAGCGGATTAGGCGCATCGTCGGAGCAATGGGTGTTATGATGATTAGGTGAAATTTCAAGGAATATAAATGTGGCTTTGCTGTTGCCATTATTGGCATTTTTAACAGGTTTAATGCTTGCCACGACACCAGTTGCTTCGCAATTAAAAACAGTGCTATCTAGCCTGTTAGCCCGTTGTTTTATTCCCATCGTGATTATTTACAACATGGTGTTTTACCAAGCTGGCAGCTTGAGCTTGATGCTATTTAGCTTTGTGGTCGCTATTCTGCTGTTCTATTTTTTCCTTTATTTTTCGAAAAACAAGCTGAGTGCCTTGTGCTTTAGTTATGTCAATATGGCATGGTTGGGCTTTCCTTTTGCCATCGCTTTGTTTGGTGCAGAAATCAGTCCTGCCATGGTGGCGTTATATATCGGGGGTTCTATTTTTGGCAACCTCTGGGCGGTGACTGCAGTCAGTGATGCGCCGCAGCCTATCGCTGCTATTTTGAAAAAAGTAGCATTTTCTCCCCCAATCGTTGCTTTAAGTTTGGCAGCATTATTCTGGTTGTTTGGTATACAGCACTGGCTACAACAGCATGGGGTAAATTGGATTTATACCGCAGCGAAGTTGGGTATGAGCTTTTCAGGCATGTGTGTTTTGGGGATGTGGCTGCGGCACACCAAAGTCCAAGCCGCTGATTTGTGGCGAAGTAGCCAAACGGCTGCACTAAAATTATTGTGCGGTGTAATGCTTTGTGGTTTGACCTATCGTTTTGTTCCGATTCCACAGATTGAACACTACATTGGAGTCATGTTCTTGTTGTTTTGTTTACCACCCGCAGCCAATATTGTGGCGTTGGAAACCCATTATCAGGGCACGGGAACTTCAGCTAAATATATTGCTTCGGGAACAATGGTGAGTTGCGTGGTGGTGAGTCTCTATGGGGTTTTATTACATCTGTTGTCTTGAGGAGAATCCCTCTCTTCTGAATAGAGAGGGATTGATGCATCATTGAGCTGGAAAATTATTTTTCCAGACTGTGTTTGAATAACTGCATAGCTTGACCACGATGGCTGATTTTATTCTTTTCTTCTTTGCTCATTTCAGCACTCGAAATGCCCAGTTCAGGTAACCAGAATAATGGGTCGTAGCCAAAACCATTTTCACCACGTGCTGCTTCTAACACTTCACCTTTCCAGATGCCTTGGAAAATTTGTGGGAGTGGATCATCGGCATGTTGTACCAGTGCCAAAACACACACGAACATCCCTTCAATCGCTTCACCATCTTTGCGTAGCGGCTTCAATTGCTCTAATAGCTTTTCATTGTTGGCAGCATCATCGCCGTGTTTACCTGCAAAACGTGCAGAATAAATGCCTGGTGCACCACCTAAAACTGGGACACAAATACCAGAGTCATCTGCAATCGCTGGCTTGCCTGAAATACGGCTGGCATGACGGGCTTTGATGATGGCATTTTCAACAAAACTGAGACCATCTTCCACGGCATCTTCAATATTAAGTTGACCTTGTGGTACTACGTTTACTGGCAGTTGCAGTTCAGCAAAAAGTTTCTCAAATTCAGCAATTTTACCTTTGTTGTTACTGGCAAGCACTAATGTGCCTTGAGATAACCACGCATTTGCAGACATTGTATTTGTGCTCATGAATTGAAAATAAAGGTCTATATTTTAACTGAATTGGATTGTATAAAAGCAGCAAAATCCATGAAGATTAAAACCAACAGCTAACTTTGAATAAGAAAACAGAGATAAATGAATATGATTCGCCCAGCCACTCATACAGATTTAGAACAAATTGAAAGATTAATTCAACCTTATATTGCTGACTTTGCCATAAGTCGTGAAGGTGAAGAAAAATTTTCTTCAGCCGCTATTATAAAATTATTAAACACTGAACAGGTTCATTATTATGTGTATGAACAGAATGAATCAATTTTAGGCATTATTGCATATAAAGAACCCGCCCATCTCGTACATTTTTTCGTAGATATTACTGTACAGAAGCAGGGAATTGGTCGAAAGCTGTGGAATTATGTTGCCGCTGAACTACAGGAAAATATCACTACAATAAGCGTAAATTCAAGTTGTTATGCGCAGCCTATTTATCAAAAATTTGGTTTCGAGACTGTATCGGAAGTGATTGAAGCATATGGTTTAAGATATATGATGATGCAAAAGAGCAGAACTGCCGAAAAGAAAAAAGCACCCGAAGGTGCTGTTTAGAGTCAGTGCAATATTATTGCGCCTGAATCCATTTGTCGGCACGGTCACGTGCCAAACGAATCTGGTCTTGAGTCAAGTTAGCAGCCAAAGCGGTTTTCTTGCCTTCTGACATGCTAATCACTTTATTGTCGAGCATGCCATCACGCGTTGAAAGTTCATACCACTGGTAAGCACCAATGTAGTTTTTCTTTTGCTCTTCCATCATGGCAAGGTTGAAGCTGGCACGGTTGTCACCATGGCTAGCCGCCTTTTCAAAGTATTGGCGAGCCAAAGTTTCATTCTTGGCAACACCGACACCATCAGCATACATACGACCGACATTTAACTGGGCAGGGGATAAACCCTGATCGGCAGCAGCTTTAAACCAAGCAAATGCCTGACGGTCATCCTGCTTGATGTCTTTACCTGTTTGGTATTTGGTGCCTAAGTAAAACTGTGCAGCAGGTTGACCCGCTTTAGCAGCTTTGACCAAGTTATCAATATCCATGGTTGAAAATTGGGCAGCTTGACTAGAAATTGAAGCAGATGGCGAAACGTACTCAGCATGAGACTGAATGCTAAAAAGTCCAAAAACTAGTGTGCTTAATAATAATTTTTTCATAGCGAGCTCACTCGATAAATTGCGACTTCACCAAACAGATTCGGGATATGTTTACTAAGTAAACTACCTTGCTGATCCCCATTAACGGCGAGTCGATTAATTATTCGGATGTTGTTTTCTGCACAAAGTGCTTCAAAATCTCGAAAAGTACATAAGTGGATGTTTGGAGTATTATACCACATATACGGTAATGCTTCTGAAACAGGCATCATTCCTTTTAAAGCCAAGAAAGAACGGGTCTTCCAATGCGCAAAGTTTGGAAAGGTAATAATAGCCTGTTTCCCCACACGCACCATATCACGTAACAATACGTCTGGCGCATCTACAGCTTGCAAAGCTTGTGCCATCACCACATAGTCAAAAGACTGGTCGGCAAAACGGCTTAAACCTAAATTTAAGTCCTGCTGAATAATATTTAACCCGCGGCTGATCGCAATTGCAATCTTTTCCTGATCAATTTCTAAGCCATATGCACGAATATTGTGCTGTTTGCTCATGTGAGCCAGCAATTCGCCATCACCACAGCCCAAATCGAGCACTTTGGAGTCGGGTTTAATCCATGCTTCAGCCAGTTGATGATCGATACGCATTACACAGCCTCCTTAGGGGTAGATTTAAGGTGTTCTTCACCACCTAAAAATGCACGTAATGATTTTACATACAGCGGAATTGGGAACAAGAACGAGTCATGACCTTGTTCTGCCTCAATGTCGAGATAGCTGACAGGTTTATGGTTGCTAATCAATGCATCCACAATTTCTTGTGAACGTTCAGGCGTAAAGCGCCAGTCCGTGGTAAATGAGACTACCAAGAATTTACATTGGGTATTCGACATGGCTTGCGTCAATGAATGTTCATATTCACGTGACGGATCGAAATAATCCAGTGCCTTGGTCATAATCAGATAGGTATTGGCATCAAAGTTACGACTGAACTGTTCACCTTGATAACGCAAATAACTTTCGACTTGGAATTCGACATCAAAACCATACATAAATTTGCCTGACTTCAAGTCACGACCAAATTTTTGTTTCATGGCTTCTTCAGACAGGTAGGTAATGTGACCGACCATACGTGCCAAAATTAAGCCGCGTTTTGGATAGCTGTCATGTTCTAAGTAACGGCCTTGATGGAAATCTGGATCCGACAAAATGGACTGACGCGCCACTTCGTTAAAGGCAATATTCTGTGCAGAGAGTTTTGGTGCGCTGGCGATGATCACGCATTTCTGTAAGCGCTCAGGATAATCCACAGACCATTGCAAAGCCTGCATGCCCCCCAAAGAGCCGCCTATAATTGCATACCAAGTCTGAATGCCTAAGCGATCTGACAACATGGCTTGCGTTTTGACCCAGTCACGTACCGTCACTAAAGGAAAATCTGGTCCATAAGGACGATTATCATTTTCTGGATTAGGCGAAGTAGGGCCTGTTGAGCCGCTACAACCACCAATATTATTTAAGGCAACTACAAAGAATTTTGAAGTATCAATCGCTTTTCCAGGACCAATACATAAATCCCACCAGCCTGCTTTTTTATCATCTTCATGATGATAACCCGCTGCATGATGATGTCCCGACAAGGCGTGACAAATGAGAATGGCATTCGAGTGATCTGCGTTGAGTGTGCCGTAGGTTTCAACCATCATTTCGAAACGTGGTAAAACACGACCACATTCTAGTTCTAACGGCTCTTCGAATTGGAACTTTTGTGGGGTTACGAGACCCACTGAGTCAGCTGGAAAAGACACAGAAATACTTCGCCTTAAATTTTTTAGAACAATAAACAAAAGGATACCACTTGAGGGTATCCTTCTAAAGTCATTTTAGTGCTAAATATTATTGCTAATACTTATACTGCAGCAGCAATTACTTGGTCAGTGCTAAGCACACCTTGTGCAATTAAACGGTTGGTACATGCAAGGATGGCTTCAATTGAGGCAGTCACAATGTTGTCATGTACACCCGCACCAAAGGCAGATTTACCGGTACCTTTTACTTGAATTTCAATCAACGCCAAGGCTTTGGCATGTGCACCTGAACTGATGCTACGTTCTTCATAGTTCAAGACATCAATTGGTAATTGAAGCGCATTTAACATGGCCGAAATTGGACCGTTACCTTCGCCACGTAAATGTTGAATTTCACCATCAAGTTCGATATCCAACTCAATCACTTGGTTGCCATTTTCATCTGACAAGCGGTAATTTTTCGCTGAATAATGCGCGTCTTTGGTTTCAACATAGGTATCTTTGAACAAGTTCCAGATTTGTTGTGCTGAAACTTCAACACCTTCTTCATCCGCCACTTGCTGTACCACTTGAGAGAATTCGATTTGTAAACGACGCGGTAACACCACGTTGTAGTTCGATTCTAACAAGTAGGAAATACCACCTTTACCTGATTGTGAATTGACACGAATTACCGCATCGTAGTCACGACCCAAGTCTTTCGGATCGATTGGTAAGTATGGCATGTCCCAGATTTCTTCATTTTTCTGGTATTCAAAGCCTTTCTTAATCGCATCTTGGTGTGAACCAGAGAATGCCGTGAAGACCAAGTCACCTGCATATGGATGACGTGGGTGTACAGGCAAACCAGTACATTCTTCAACAGTCGCAATCACTTCATTAATGTTCGAGAAGTCTAAGTTTGGTGCTACACCTTGGGTGTACATGTTCAAGGCAATCGCAGCAACGTCGACGTTACCTGTACGCTCACCATTACCAAAGACACAACCTTCTACACGGTCAGCACCTGCCATAATCGCCAATTCAGAAGCTGCGATACCACAGCCACGGTCATTGTGGCAGTGCACAGAAATAATCACGCCGTCACGACGGGCAATGTTACGGTGCATCCATTCAATTTGGTCTGCGTAAACGTTTGGAGTCGATACTTCGACTGTAGCAGGTAAGTTCAAAATCACTTTATGGTCTGGGCGTGCATCCCAGATTTCAGTCACGGCATCACAGACATCTTTGGCAACTTCTAATTCAGTTGCAGAGAAACATTCTGGGCTGTATTGGAAGACCCATTCAGTTTCTGGTTGTTGTGCTGCATATTCTTTAACTTTTGTCGCTGCGTTAATCGCTAATTGTTTTGCACCTGCAACATCCACATTCAATACTTTTTGGCGGAATGTTGGAGAGTTTGAGTTGTAGATGTGCACAATCGCGCGTTTTGCACCTTGTAACGATTCGAAGGTACGTTGAATCAAATGGTCACGCGCTTGAACTAAAACTTCAATGTATACGTCATCAGGAATATGACCTTCTTCAATCAATTTACGAGTGAAGTCAAAGTCAATTTGAGACGCAGAAGGGAAGCCAATTTCAATATGTTTAAAGCCAATTTTGACCAACATTTGGAACATTTTAAACTTCTGTTCCATGTCCATTGGTTCAAAAATTGCTTGGTTACCGTCACGAAGGTCGGTACTCATCCAAATCGGCGCTTGGGTAATTTCGTTGTTTGGCCATTGACGGTCAGGCAAGTCTACACGCTGGTACATGCGACGGTATTTTTTACTTGGATCAGCCAACATCATGAGGAACTCCTTGTGTAGTGCCTGTTGCGCGGTCTTATTAAAATGCAACGCACTACTAATATATGGTGTCTATTTAAACAAAATTAAAGGGATATTCAGGGGGATTGCTTAAAAAAAGCAAAATTTTTATACGCGCGCGTGGCGCAGCATCAGGAGATTCAATTGAGGTTGAGCGTGAGTCGGAAAAGCAAAAATATCATTCGTTTTCATCATGTAACCATCAAGATCAATACAAAGGTTTCACTTATGCAAGTATTCGCATAGCATCAATGCAGTCTAGGCGAAAATTGCACTTGGTGCAAAAAGTTCATAATTTATTCTAATCGGATTGCAAGGGAAATGTTTTTCTAATTTTGCAGTATTATTTTAATATTAGAAAAAATTTCCCAAGATTGTTTTTCTTTATGAAAAATATACTAATAAAGTACGCTAAATAATTATAATTCCGACCACATACGAATCAGGTTGTGATAAATGTTGGTCAGTTTCATGACTTCAGGATAAGCATCATCATGATCTTTACGTAATTGACGAATGCTTTCATCAAGATTGAACAGCAGATGGCGTTTCTGGTCATCACGAATCAAACTCTGTACCCAGAAAAATGAAGCAAAACGTGTACCGCGAGTAATGCTACTGACTTCATGTAAGCTGGTTGCTGGATAGAGCACAACATCGCCAGCAGGTAATTTCACCTCATGATAGCCATAGGTGTCTTCAATCACCAAATCACCACCGTCATATTCATCGGGTTCACTTAAAAATAATGTACAGGATAAATCTGTGCGCATTTGTTGTGAGGTGCCGCGAATCAGGCGAATCGAATTATCAACATGAAAACCAAAACTTTCATGTTCATCATAACGGTTAAACAGTGGTGGAATAATTTGATGCGGTAATGCCGCGGCTTGAAATACTGGATTTTTCCAAATGGCTTGAATCACCAATTCACTCAGGTGATGGGTGAGTGGATCATTTTCCGAAAGTTGTTGATTTTGTTTAACTGAGGCAGAAAGGGTACCTGCTGTTACTTTCCCACCGACCCAATTTGCTGTTGCCATTAATTGGCGGAATTCAGCGACTTGTTCTTTGGATAAAACATTTGGAATGTGATGAATCACAGCCTATATCCTTCTTCATAAATGGTTATAAAAATAGCCTCTGGGCAGAGGCTATTTTATCTTAACTTAAGTTAATTCCATAATTAATTTATGGGATTAAGTCTTAGTACTTAAAGTTGATTGCCAATACGGCATTGCGACCATTGCCTTCAAATGCATAGTGAGCTGCGTGTGCGCTAGTGAAATAACGTTTATCTGAAATATTATTTACATTCAGCTGAACATTCACATTACGGTTCACATCATATTTCGCCATTGCGTTGTAAATGGTATAGGTCGGTAAGTATTTTGGTGCTGTCGTATTTACAAAAACTTGGTCACGATATTCTGCACCAGCACCCAAAGTTAACTTCGGCATAACACGGTAAGTTGACCATAATGTTGCGCTGTTTTTCGCGACGAATGGTAGTGGTTTACCTTCTTGTGCGATCGCATTGTATGCTGCTTTAGTGATTTCGCTGTCTAAGTAGCTATAACCCGTTGAAACTTCCCATTTGTTGGTAATTTTACCGTTTAAGCTGACTTCGAAGCCATCAACACGGCTTTCACCTGCATTCGCTGTTGTGGTTGAATCAATTTGAATGCGGGTATTTTGCTTTTCAGTACGGAAAATTGCAGCAGTTAAGTTGGCACGATTATTAAACAAGTCCCATTTGGTACCAATTTCAAAAGTACGAGCTTCTTCAGGCTTTAATGCATTAATAATATCCGTCGTACCTAAAGCATTGTCACTACTATCGCCTTCTGCAAGAACACCTACAGGGTTTGCAGAGGTTGCGAAGCTGGTATAAATACTACCATTTTCAGTTGGCTTGTAGACCAAACCTGCTTGATAAGTGAAAAAGTCTGAGTCACTTTCATAAATGGTGCCTTTAGGAATGGTAACTGTGGAGTTGTATACCCCAGCAGTTGTTCCATAGACGTCCTTATTATATTTCTTCTCAGTTTCAAATTTATCCCAACGGATACCTAAGTTAAGCAACCATTGTGGGTTAAATTCAATGCTGTCTAAAGCATACACAGACATGGTTTGGCTGCGAGTGGTAGACTGACCTTTAATGCTGCCAATGGTATCGGTAAACGAACCGTTACCAGGGTTGTTTAAGCTAGTACACCAGCCATTAAGTGCAGCAGCGCTTGAATCACATGAATTGATATTTGAAGTTAAGATTGTTGAAGTTGTTTGACCTGCTGCATTGGTAAAGGTATGCATGCCTTGATCAGTTTCTTGCAGGCTCCATTCGGTTCCCACATTAAACGAGTGTTGTAATGCACCAGTATTGAATTTACCGCGCAATGATAATTGGTCGCTATAAGCATCAGTATCTAAAATACGGGTTAGTGCACGACGAGCGATTGTGCCTCTATAGATATTACCATTTGAGTCATCAGCATTCGTATAAACATAATTAGATTTAGATTTGTTATACGTGGCAATGTTCGCCAAGGTTAGGTTGTCATTAAAATCATGTTCAAGCTTGAATGTGCCAATTTGATTTTCACGTTTATCAAAATCACGTGCTTTCCAACCATAGTAAGTCCCAGCTTTTACATCAACGGGTTTACCATCACCTGGATTTGCAGTCACACCTGTAGGTGTTTTTGTCGGGTTATTAAATGGAATGCCAGCATCAGGTTCATCATTACTACGTAAATAATAATAGCCTACAGAACCGCGAGTATCAGAGCCTAGACCAAAGGCGAGACTAGTTGCAATACCAGCACGCGCAAATTCAGCACCATCACTTTGTCCTGCTTTTTCATTTTCGTGCCCCATCACAATGACACGGCCCGCCATACCATTACCGAAGTCTTTGTTGGCATCTAATTGAATGTGTTGGTAGTTGTCGGTTCCGCCTTGAACGCTGCCTTGATAAGTGTCGCCTTCATGAGCAACTTTAGGAATCAGGTTAATGCTTCCGCCAACGCTACCACCGCCACCAAGAGCAGAAGATGAGCCTTTAATGACTTCAACTTGTTCAATGGCAAACATATCACGGCTTTGTGAAGTGGTATTACGAACACCATCAACATAAATAGAAGATTGACCGCTATAACCACGGATATAAGGCATATCTGTAAATGGTGTGCCACCTTCACCAGCACCTAAAGTAATGCCTGGTTCATAACGTAGTGCTTCTAACAAGGTATTTGAGTTGGTTTCTTTTAGTAATTTTTGTGAGAGGACAGAAACAGATTTAGGTGTGTCTTTTAGTGGAGCAACAAATTTTGCATTTGCAGATTGATCAACTTTTAAAGATTCTTCTTGGGTTGCTTCAGTATGAATTGTTGGAAGTTGTGTTGCATCATCCTGTGCAATTGCAGTGGTCGCTATAACCGATAAAGAAGAGGCAATTGCCGTCGACACTAATTTTTTACGCGTTTTAATAAAAGACATTTCTGAACTCACAAAGAGTAGTAAAAATTCGTATGCGAATAATAATAATTCTTATTTATTTTACCAATTGTAAATGATTGGAATTACCGATAATGGGTTGTAAGGAAAATGTAAAAATTAATGAGATTGTGTAACATTCTGTATATAAGTGCATGATTTTATATATGTATAGAAAAACCCTGCCAAAACAGGGTTTTTTATTGGGATTTTAAATATTAAAATTTAAAGGTCGTACTTAATTGGACTCTGCGACCTTCTTGTGTGTTGCTATAGTGGTTATACCAGCCAATATCTGCAACTTTTTCATAATCCGTGAAGTTTTTATCAAACACGTTATAAAGCGCAACACCAACGTCCCAATGATCATTCACAGTGAAATTCGAGCCAACATGAAGAAGCGCATATGCTTTGTAGTCACCTAAAGCATTGTAAATGGCTTTTTCATCTTTGGTCAGATTGGCATAAGTTTTTGTATAGCGTGCGCGTTCACTTCTGTATTCACCGCGAGCCCAAAGTTGAATGTTGTCATCAGCTTGCCACTTAAGTGATGCATTGACCATATGTTCAGGCGTGTCATTGAGAGGTGGGTTACCAAGCTTAGAATCTGTAATTTCAGTTTCGGTCCACGTGTAGTTAATACCGAAGTTCCATGCAGGATAGAACTCCCAATTTAACCCCGTTTCAATTCCATAGACTTCAGCATCTTCGGCATTGGTTGGTCGTGTGACGTTCCAAGAATCAGCTTTGCCAGTGGTTGGGTGATAGCCCATCACCCATGGTGTGCCAATAGAAGCCATATATTTTTCACAGTCTGCTTTAGACCAGCTACTTCCAGAGGTTGACGTTGTATTGGTATTACAGCTGAATTCAGTATTGCCGCTAACAATTTTATCTTCAATCTGGCTGTAAAAAGCGGTGATGTTATAGTCGAAGTTTGTATTGTTGGTGAAAGATGTCCCGAACTCAAAATTCTTACTGGTTTCAGGCTTTAAATTTGGATTACCAAAGAGGGGATTACGCCCTTGACCGCCAACATTATAAATACCGTTGGTGAGTCGCTCTAAGCGTGGCGCTTTATAGCCCTCAGAATAACCGCCTTTGAATGTCCAGTTATCATTCGCATTCCAAACTAAATAGGCACGAGGAGTCCAAAAGTCTCCAAAGGTATCGTGATCATCAAAGCGTAGACCTAGAGTAAGTGCTAAATGATCCGTCAGTGCCCATGTATCTTCAGCGAATAATCCGATTTGGGTAAATGAAATTTCTTTGTTTTCTCTTAAGCCATCTTGCAGACTGGCATCCCACCATTGACCGCCTAATGCTATATTGTGCCGATCAAAATATTGAGTGGTAAATTTGGTATCAAAAATCGTGTCTTCACTTTCCAGTAAACGAGGCGTGATGGCTTGAGACATATTTTGCGCACGTGCTGGAATCAAACGCCCAATGGTTTCAGTTTGAGTATTGGCAATACTAGATTCAAGTGTACCGATTTGATTACGCCAAGTATGGGCTAAAATTATTTTGTCACGGTTATATTCTTGAGCTTTATCATAGCCGCCATTTGCACCAAGCGTACCCAACTGTCCATTGCTGTTGTCATACCACTGTTCAGTTTGCTCATACTCAACAGAAAGATCATGTTGATCGGTTGGCGTTAAAGTAAGACGTACACCAATAGTTTCTAAATCTGACTTGGTTGGGTTATTGCCCATATTCAATTCAGAAGAACCACCCTCATCATCCGAGCGAGTCAGATGAGATTGATCGCGTTCAGCTTTACGTCCTCTTAATTGAATACCTAATAAATTTGGAATAATTGGACCTGTTACATAAGCATCAACGGAGCGTTGATTGCCAAATTCTGAACTATTTGGAAGTAAAGTACCTTCTAAAGTAACAGCACCTGTCCATTCATTGCTGACTTTCTTGGTGATGATATTAACAACGCCACCCATTGCATCGGAACCATATAAAGTCGAGGCTGGACCGCGGATGACTTCAATGCGTTCAATTGCAGAAATAGGGGGGATAAAACTGTTATTTGATTCTCCAAAGCCGTTTGGCGTAATGTCACCTGTACTGTTTTGGCGTCGTCCATCGACTAAAACTAAGCTGTATTCTGAATCCATGCCGCGAATACGAATATTTAAACCACCCGTTTTACCTGCTGTTGGGCTGATGTCGATACCTTCAACATCGCTTAAGGCATCTGCAATTGAATTAATGCGTTTATTCTTTAGATCTTCTGCTGTAATGACAGTCATTGTCGCTGGCGCATTCTTAATATCTTGTTCAAACCCCGCTGCGGAAACCACAATGGTGGATAATTGATGCGTAGAGGAGGAGCTTTCGGAGCTGCTTTCCGCAAAAGCAGAACTGGTGGATAAACCAAGTAGCGCAAGACTGAGTGGGCGAAGGTTGAACTTACTCATAAATAGAATTCCAAAGTTGGACGAGATAAATAACTGAAAATAAATATAAATATTATGTTTGTGCATATAATAATGATAAAGTTTATCATTTGCAATAAAAGTCGTTTAAAAATAGAAAAATGATCGGAAATTCAGAAAATAAAACAAAAGAAATCAGATAAAATCTTGTGGTTTAAACATCCAGTTTTGTATATCTTTAAATGTTGTCATATAATGTGGCACTTTTTTATAAACTGTTATTACTAAATTTCGAGGAAGCCATGCAAGTAACTTCTGAAGCGGTTTCGGGCGTTGCCCGTCGTTTAAATGTATCTGTACCGACGAGCCGTGTGAACGAGCAATTTGAAGCACGTTTAAAACGCACTGCTAAAACTGTAAAGATTAACGGCTTCCGTCCAGGTAAAGTGCCATTAAACGTAGTTCGCCGTGAATATGGCGCGGGTATTTACCAAGAAGTGGTAAATGACGTCATCCGTGACACAGTATTCGAAGCAATTCAACAAGAAAAAATCAATGCTGTTGGCATGCCAAACATTGATAAAGTGGAAAACAAAGACGACGCGCTTGTATACGAAGCGACTGTTGAAGTTTATCCAGAAGTTGACGTGAAATTTGACGGTCTAGAAGTTGAACGTAAAGCATCTTCAGTAGAAGACAAAGACGTTGATCAAATGATCGAAAACCTTCAAAAGCAACGTGCTTCTTGGACTGAAACGAAAGGCATGGCGAAAAAAGACATGCAAGTAACTTTCGACTTCGAAGGTACTGTTGATGGCGAGAAGTTTGAAGGCGGCGCAGCTGAAGACTTTAAACTTGTTTTAGGTTCTGGTCGTATGATTCCTGGCTTCGAAGACGGTATCGTTGGTATGAAGAAAGGCGAAGAGAAAGTGATTGATGTTACTTTCCCTGAAGATTACCAAGCAGCGAACCTTGCAGGTAAAGCAGCGCAATTCAAAATCACTGTGAAGCTTGTTGAAAAACAAAAACTTCCAGAAGTTGATGCTGAATTCCTTCAAATCTTTGGTTTAACTGAAGAAGAAGGCGTTGAAAAGTTAAAAGCTGACGTGCGTAAAAACATGGAACGCGAAGTGAAAAATGGTCTTCGTAACCAAGTGAAAGGCGCGACTTTTGATGCGTTAGTTGCTGCAAACGAAGTTGAACTTCCTGCTGCAATGGTTGCTCAAGAAATTGACCGTCAACGTCAACAAATGATCCAACAGTTCACGCAACAGTTTGGTGCTCAAGGTGCTAAAGCATTTGACAGCAGCATGCTTCCAGATGAATTGTTCAAAGAACAAGCTGAAAAATCTGTAAAACTTGGCGTATTGGTAAGCAAAGTATTGGCTGATGCTAAACTTGAAGTTGACCAAGCGCGCGTTGAAGCTTACATCGAAGACATGGCTTCTTCTTACGAAGATCCTACTGAAGTTGTTGAATACTTCAAAAATGACAAACAACAACGTTCACAAATCGAAGCTGTTGTTTTAGAAGATCAAGTGGTTGATCACATTTTAGCAGCTGCGAAAGTAACTGATAAAACTGTTAGCTATGAAGAATTGTTGAAAGAGCAACAAGCTCGTCAACAAGGCTAATTAGCTTAAGTGAAAAAAGGCGCGTAAAGCGCCTTTTTTTATCTGAGCAGGGTATCGGCTTGTCCCAAATTCACAAAGCTTATGCAAAAAATATCTGTTATTTAATGGGGAATATTTTGCAATTTCAGTCATTATCCCTCATATTGTGAATATGGGTTAAGTCACAAAAAATTTAGGAATAAATAAACGTATGTATGTTCCAACTATTGAAAACGCGTTAGTCCCAGTTGTAGTTGAGCAATCGTCTCGTGGTGAACGTTCATTTGATATTTTTTCGCGCCTTTTGCGTGAACGAGTTATTTTTTTAACGGGTGAAGTGGAAGACAACATGGCCAATTTAATTGTGGCACAAATGTTGTTTTTAGAAGCAGAGAACCCAGATAAAGATATTCACCTCTACATTAATTCACCAGGTGGTTCGGTAACAGCAGGTATGGCAATTTACGATACCATGCAGTTCATCAAGCCAGATGTCGTGACTTACTGTATGGGGCAGGCGGCATCAATGGGTGCATTCTTGTTGAATGCAGGTGCTAAAGGTAAACGTTACTGTTTAGAAAATGCACGTGTTATGATTCACCAACCACTTGGTGGTTTCCGTGGACAAGCATCGGATATTGAAATCCATGCACGTGAAATTCTATTCATTAAAGAGCGTCTAAACCGCTTAATGGCAGAGCATAGTGGTCAAGACTATGAAACTGTTGCAAGAGATACAGACCGTGACAACTTTATGACTGCTCAGGCAGCCAAAGAATACGGTCTTGTGGATGAAGTGCTTAGCAAACGTCCATAAGTTTTAAGATTTTAGTATTGGAGTAAATATGTCCGAACATCCTCAAGGACAAAAGCATTGTTCATTTTGCGGTAAAACGCAGTCTGAAGTCGGGAAACTGATTGCAGGTGAGGACGCGTACATCTGTAATGAATGTGTGGACGTATGCCTAGACTTAGTCCAAACCAGTCAGCAGGTTGAATCTGGTGATTGGGCGGCTAAGCCTTTGCCTAAACCTCAAGAAATTCGTGCGGCATTAGATCAATATGTGATTGGTCAGGACGTGGCGAAGAAAACCCTTTCAGTTGCAGTTTATAACCACTATAAACGTCTTAAAGTGACTCATGGTGGACATAAGCACGACGATGCAGTCGAGATTGCAAAAAGTAATATCTTGTTGGTTGGACCGACCGGTTCAGGTAAGACTTTACTTGCTCAGACACTTGCGCGTTTGCTGGATGTACCTTTTGCCATGGCGGATGCGACGACACTCACCGAAGCAGGTTATGTGGGTGAAGACGTTGAGAACATTGTGCAAAAGTTATTGCAAAAAGCCGATTACGATGTAGAGAAAGCACAAAAAGGCATTATCTATATCGATGAGATCGACAAGATTACCCGTAAATCTGAAAACCCATCGATTACCCGTGACGTTTCGGGTGAAGGTGTACAGCAAGCCTTGCTGAAAATGATTGAAGGGACAGTGGCTTCGATTCCGCCTCAAGGTGGTCGTAAGCACCCACAGCAAGAATTCATTCAAATTGATACGTCGAATATTCTGTTTATCTGTGGTGGTGCATTCTCTGGTTTAGAGAAAATTGTGCAACAGCGTCAAGAAAAGGGCGGGATTGGCTTTACTGCTGATGTGAAGAAGAAAGATGAAAGCAAACAGCTTTCTGACTTGTTCCGTCAAGTGGAAGCGACAGATTTGGTTAAATTCGGTTTAATTCCGGAGTTTATTGGTCGTTTGCCTGTCATCGCGACTTTGGATGAGTTGGATGAAGAAGCACTCATGCAAATTCTGACGGAACCAAAGAATGCCTTAACGCGTCAGTATCAGCATTTGTTCGATATGGAACATGTGGATCTTGTGTTTGAAGATTCGGCATTACGTGCGGTCGCGAAGAAAGCGCTTGAACGTAATACGGGTGCACGTGGTCTGCGTTCAATTTTGGAAAATGCTTTACTTGAAGTGATGTATGACTTACCAAGCCGCACAGATGTGGGTACTGTTGTGGTGAATGAAGCGGTGATTAATGGGATTGCGAAACCTGAATTATTGCCTGAACGTCAACCGAAGACAGCGACTGAAGATGTCAACAAAGTAGATTTGAAAGTGATTAACTCAAAATCTGCTTAATTGGTTATTCGTCTGAAACGTGCGGAAATTTATGATTTCCGCACGTTTTTTTATTTTCAAGAAAAAAGTGCAGTGGTAATCTTGGGCAAAGGCGAGGATGCCTAAAAGTGTAAAAGATCCAAAAATTAGCCCCAATAAATACAAAAAAATACGCGGTGAGGGACAATCATGCGTGCGCATTATTTGATGTTATGTAGCAGTTTATTTTTATTTGGATGCCATAAACAAGCCGTTTTAGAACAACCAGAATTAAGTTCTACGCTGCATCCAGTAGATACCAGTCAAGCACCAGGCTTGGTCGAGCAATATCGTTTCGGCATGACTTCGGTTGGTGGTTGGGTCAATCAAAAACTGGGTCAAGCTTACCATCCTGTGCAGGCACAGCATGGTCAGGCAGCCGTGGTGTACCTGTATCGCCCTGAGAGTAAATGGAATCGTCAAGAAATTGTGGCGTCAAGCCTGTTTATTAATAAATATCGAATCCCCAGCTTGTTGAATAATCATTATTATTGGCTGGAATTGCCTGCGGGGACTTATCGTTTATCTAGTAGTCGTCCTTTGGGTATTCAGCACTTTCAAAAGCCTAAATATTTAGATTTTAGTATCGAGGCGGGGAAGAGTTATTACGTGAAATATGATGAGGAAAACCTGAACACGCGTAAGGAAGTCTCGGGGCCTTTAATTTTGGTGCCTAACTCAATTGGGCAAAATGAAATTGCCTTTACTCAGCTTAAATCCTCAAGTTATAACTTTGTTGCACAAGACCCACAAACGGG
This sequence comes from Acinetobacter kanungonis, assembly GCF_009939195.1. Taxonomy (GTDB): domain Bacteria; phylum Pseudomonadota; class Gammaproteobacteria; order Pseudomonadales; family Moraxellaceae; genus Acinetobacter; species Acinetobacter kanungonis. Next base: position 329,795 of record NZ_JAACKC010000003.1, read on the forward strand.
CGAGCTAAGGCATAAAGCACAAAAAATTAAGGCAACAAAATATGATGCTGCCTCTGATGTACAGTTAACTCAACCCTTTAAGTTTTGGGATATCCGTACTTGGTAAACTGCTTAAGGTTTCTTCTGTGCTTGCTCAAATAAAGGGGCTAAGGTTTTTTCAATTTGGCGGTTAATTTCACGTTGAGTTGCTGGGTCTTGCATCATTTGTGCGGACATATCGATGCTATTGCGCATGACTTCACTCATCATTTTGCTGCTTTTTTTATTAATCGACTGTCCAATTGGGGTTTCTAGGAACTGAATATTGGCAAGCACTTCTTCTTCGGTAAAGGTTTTCTGATAAACATCTTTGAGCATTTGCATAAATTTAGGATCAGAAATCAGTTTATTACTAAAAGAGGCTGTAATGTCAGCAATTTGATTTGCCGCCTTTTGTTGCTCAGCATTTAGATTCGAGGTTTTAAAGATTTGTTTAATGGTATCTTCAGCTTGCTGTTGATAGATAGGGCGCATTTCTTGTTGAGACTGCGCCAAAGTCCCTGAAATGTCACTCAGTTTTAGGGCTTTTTCAACAGAGGCTTCGGTTGCGGGTTTTGCAAATGCAGTGAAGCTGAGTATAGAGAGGCTAAGAATTGCGAGTGTGTGCTGTACTTTTTTCATGATATTTAGAGTGAACTGTTGTTGTAAAAAGATAAATTTGGGCTAAAAAAATACCCTTAACAAGACCTTAGCATGTTAAGGGTATCGAAAAAAGCAAAACTTAGGGATTAGCCAGCTGCAGCATCCACTACAGGAATTTTACCAATTTTCGCTTGCCAGATTTTAGGAGCAGTTGCGTGTACAGACGTACCATTTACGTCTACCGCAACCGATACAGGCATGTCTTTTACGACAAACTTGTAAATTGCTTCCATACCTAAGTCAGCAAAAGCAACCACTTCAGCTTCACGAATGGCTTTAGAAACAAGGTAAGCCGCGCCGCCTACAGCCATGAGGTAAGTTGCTTTGTTGTCTTTAATTGCTTCAACCGCAGCAGGACCACGATCCGCTTTACCAATCATGCCGAACATGCCAGTCGCTTCTAATACTTGGCGAGTGAACTTGTCCATACGTGTTGCAGTTGTCGGACCAGCAGGACCAACCACTTCATCACCCACTGGATCTACAGGGCCAACGTAGTAGATAAATTTACCTTTAAGGTCAACTGGAAGCTCTTCACCATTGTTCAACATGTCAACCATACGTTTGTGCGCAGCGTCACGACCTGTATAGATTGTACCGTTAAGAAGTAATGTGTCGCCTGGTTGCCATGCGTTCATTTCTTCTTGAGTAATCGTATCTAGGTCAACACGTTTAGAAGTTGAAGAATCCCAAGTAACAGAAGGGTAGTCTTCAAGTTTCGGTGCTTGAATGTGTGCAACACCTGAACCATCTAACTGGAAGTGTGCATGACGAGTTGCCGCACAGTTTGGAATCATACCGACTGGTTTGCCTGCAGCGTGGCAAGGGTAGTCTTTGATTTTAATATCGAGAACGGTAGTTAAACCACCAAGACCTTGCGCACCAATACCAAGAGCATTAACTTTTTCGAAGATTTCGATACGAAGTTCTTCAAGTTTGTTCTGCGGACCACGACGAAGCAATTCGTCCATGTTGAGTTCTTCCATGAGTGATTCTTTCGCAAGCATCATGGCTTTTTCAGCAGTACCACCAATACCGATACCGAGCATACCAGGAGGACACCAGCCTGCACCCATGGTTGGAACAGTTTTGAGTACCCAATCCACGATCGAGTCAGATGGGTTTAGCATAGCAAGTTTAGATTTGTTTTCTGAACCACCACCTTTTGCTGCAACAGTAATGTCTACTTTGTTGCCTGGGACAAGTTTGTGGTAAATCACTGCAGGCGTGTTGTCTTTGGTATTTTTACGACCAAACGCTGGATCTGCTAAAACAGAAGCACGAAGTACGTTCGAGTTTTCTAAGTAACCTTGGCGTACACCTTCGTTAATTGCATCATCGAGGCTCATGGTTAAATCAAATTTAACATCCATACCCACTTCAACAAATACGTTAACAATACCAGTATCTTGGCAGATTGGACGATGACCTTCTGCACACATACGAGAGTTAATCAAGATTTGTGCAATGGCGTCTTTCGCAGCTTTGTTTTCTTCACGGTCGTACGCACGGCTCATCGCTTGGATAAAGTCTTGTGGGTGATAGTACGAAATGAATTGAAGCGCGTCCTTGACCGAAGTGATCAAGTCATCTTGCTTGATAATAGTTGTCATATCAAATATCTCTTGAGCGGGCTGTTAGCTAGCGGGCTAAATTATAAGGTATAACGCTGGCGTTGTGGGTGTTTTGCTGCATTTTTGGGCTAAAGTTTAATGGATAAAATCGGTCATCAAGATGGGAATATTACAGTGCCAATCTCAACCTAAAGTCAGAAACTGATTGTATGTATAAGATGATTAATCTATAAAGTATTGAATTTTATATTTTAAATTGGTTGAGATGGTGTTGTTGCTGAAAAATGACAAGACTGTCATAAAGTTGTAATAAAACTTTCACATAATAGGCGCATTCCAAACAGAGAGTATCGTTATGACATCTGCAATTCTTATGGTTGTTGGCTTTAGTTTCTTTATCGCAGCAACTTGGATGTACGGTCAAAAAGAAGATCAGGCTTAAGCTTTATCTTCTTTTTTATTTTAAGCTTTCTTCAAATCTTCAAATCTTCAAATCTTCAAATCTTCAAATCTTCAAATCTTCAAATCTTCAAATCTTCAAATCTTCAAATCTTCAAATCTTCAAATCTTCAAATCTTCAAATCAATTTCGTTTAGACATTTTCTGCATCTGAGAAGGCGAATAGCCAAAGTGCTTTTTAAAACGGTGGCTAAAATGGCTACTGGAACTAAATCCATATTGCATTGAAATTTCTGTGATATTGGCTGCGGTGCTTTGTAATGCGTGATGAGCCAATTCCAGACGACGTTGCATCACGTATTGGTGGGGTGGCATATGCATAGATTGTTTAAACATATGTGCAAAGTGATACTCACTCAGTTGGGTTTGTTGTGCCAAATCGGATAGGGTTAAGCTGACATGCAGATGTTGATCAATCCATGCTAATAATCGTTTGAGCATATAGGGCGAGAGCCCGCCTTTCACTTCAGGGGCTTGCCATTGGGTCTGGCTATAGTTTTTGATCAGATGATTCAGTAGCAGGGTGGTGGCAGTGCTCATCTGCAAATGATTTTCTCGATTTTGCCAAGCATCGCTCAGTAAAAAATGTCGATACAACATTGAAACTTGTGGATCGGCCACGAAACTTTGTGGATTTAAACTGATCTGACTGGGTTCTCGATCCCAGACTTGTTCTGCAACACGTTTTAAGTGCTGCTCGGTATAGTACAGGTGCACAAAGGTCAGTGAGTCGCGTAAGTCCCAAGTCGATTCAAAATCTTGCGGCATCAGACACATATGATCTGGTCCACCACCATTTTGCCAACCTTGAGCCGTCTTCTGGTAGCTGTGAAAGCCACCCTGAATATACATGCTTAAGGTATGGTGATTGCTACAGACACTGACCCGATCTTGATTATTTTGCCACATGGCAAGCTGCATGCCTGAACCCAATTCAACTGAATCCAGTAATTGGGCTTTATGTTGTTGTAATTGATCTAGAATCTGATAAGTCATCTTCTACACGCAGTGCCAAATTGAGTATCTAGTGTAGGACTTCTGCTTGATCTTGTCATCTGTAGACGTGATTCAGTAAAAAACCACAAGTTGGTGATAACTCTCCGCAAGATGCTGCAAGTTTCCTAGCATCGACATCCAGCACAATATGCCGTGTTGATTCAACTGGATAGTTTGGAAATGAATGCGCTGTTATATGCTTTGGTCGTGGTGATTTGGGGCACGACTTGGATTGCGATTAGTGTGCAACAACACAGCGGTATTGCTGCCAATGTCGCGGTGTTTTGGCGTTTTTTTATTTCAGCCATGGTTTTGTTTGTATTTATCTTGCTGTATCGAAAATTAGATAAATTGGCTGTCAAAGACCATTTATTCTGTATGTTACAGGCATGCTGCATTTTCGGGTTTAACTTTGTCTGTTTTTATGCTGCGGTGCAGTACATCAGTAGCGGCTTAGAAGCCGTGATTTTTTCCATGGCCGTTATTTTTAATACACTCAATGCCAAATTGTTCTTTGCACAGCCCATCTCGGCACGATTTTATCCTGCTGCTGTATTAGGAGGTTGGGGGATGATTGCCTTGTTCTGGAATGATGTGGTGGGCACAAAGTTCAATCATCAAACCTTGTGGGGAATTGGTCTGTGTATGATTGGCACCTATGGTTTTTCCTTGGGTAATATGATCAGTACTCGTCACCAGCGGCAAGGGTTGGATGTTTTTAGTACCAATGCTTATGGCATGCTGTATGGTGCTATGTTGATGGCCGTCATTTCGTTTTTTCAAATGGATGACTTTTTCCCGAATATCTCGTTGAGTGCAATTTCAGCTTTACTGTATTTGGCGATTTTTGGTTCGGTGATCGGTTTTACGGCATACTTCTATTTGGTCGGGCGGATTGGTGCTGGTAAGGCGGCGTATAGCACCTTATTGTTTCCCTTGGTTGCCTTGATCATTTCAACGCTATGGGAAGGCTACCAATGGCAGATTAATGCAGTGATTGGCGTGGTACTAATTCTCTGTGGTAATGCAATTTTCTTTGTACAAGCACCGCGAAAATTGAGTCGCTCTCGTATCTAAAATCCACTTGCGTAGCCTAAGATAGAGTCTGGAAAATGCAAGAAGATGCGCAAGCAAAATCATCAGGTCACTAAGATGCACAATCAACATCTGGCGAAAAATATTATTGAACTTTATCGCAAATATGCCCGTGAATGGGTGGCACTTCGTGGCGAGGATTTATATGAAAAAGTCTGGCTGGATCGTGTGCTGGCTTTAGTGCCAGCTCAGGCGAAAATTCTGGATATCGGTTGCGGTTCGGGAAAGCCAATCGCGGCATATTTACTGGCACAAGGTTGTAGAGTCACTGGGGTGGATAGTTCCGAAACGATGCTGCTGATGGCACAACAAAACTTTCCTGATCAGACTTGGATTCAGGCAGACATGCGGCAATTTCATCTAGAACAAAAATTCGATGCAATTTTGGCATGGGACAGCTTTTTTCATTTGACGCAAGACAATCAACGGCAGATGTTTGCCCAATTTGCACGACATGCTCAACTGGGAACAGTGCTCATGTTTAGCAGTGGACCTGCCCATGGCGAAGCGATTGGCGAATTGTTTGGTGAGCCTTTATATCATGCAAGTCTTACTCAAGAGGAGTATCGTGATTTATTAACGAAATCTGGTTTTCAGGTGTTGAACATGGTTGCGGAAGATCCTGAATGTACGGGACATACGGTATGGTTGGCACAAATGGTGAACCCACGCTAGAACTGCTGGTGTGAAGTATCAATTTGGATAGATTGGGTATCGAATTCGAGCCATTGAACTGCGCTGATCTTTCCATTTTTAGTAGACGGTTATGAAACGTTCTCAAACTTTGGTAGTTCTATCGTTGATGTCTGCAAGAGAAAGCAGAGTGCTCTTTGATGGAGTACCAACTTTCCATCAAAGCTAAAAAAACCACTCTCGAAAGAGTGGTTTGGAAAACTGAAACCGAATTAAGACGCTTTGCTGGCTTTGGCTTCAACTTGCTGTTCGGCCTGAATCGCAGTCAGGGCAATCGTGAATACAATATCGTCCACCAACGCACCACGAGACAAGTCATTTACAGGTTTGTTCAAGCCTTGCAACATTGGTCCAACACTTACCACATTGGCAGAACGTTGAACTGCTTTATAGGTGGTGTTACCTGTATTTAAGTCTGGGAAAATAAACACATTGGCACGACCTGCAACTTGCGAGTCTGGTGCTTTAGAGCGACCAACACTTTCAACGGAAGCAGCATCGTATTGTAATGGACCATCAATCAACAGGTCAGGGCGACGTTGTTTCGCAATGGCAGTCGCTTGCGCCACTTTTTCTACATCTGCACCTGCGCCTGATGTACCAGTTGAGTAAGAAATCATGGCAATACGCGGGTCAATACCAAAGGCTTTGGCTGAGTCTGCCGATTGAATCGCAATTTCAGCCAACTGTTCTGCGTCTGGGTCTGGATTAATCGCACAGTCACCATATACATACACTTCATCAGGCAACAGCATGAAGAACACTGAAGATACCAGTGAATATTCAGGTGCTGTCTTAATCAACTGGAATGCCGGACGAACAGTGTTTGCAGTGGTGTGGACTGCGCCTGAAACTAAACCATCAACTTGATCAAGTGCGAGCATCATGGTACCCAGAACTACAGTGTCTTGTAGTTGTTCACGTGCTTGTAAGTCATTGATTTTGCCTTTACGTAACTCAACCATTTGCGCGACATAGTTTTCGCGGATTGAATCAGGGTCGATAATTTCAAGGTCAAATGGCAATTCGATATTACGAGCTTTCGCCACTTCAATCACGGCTTCAGGTTTTGCCAAAAGAATACAGTGTGCAATCCCACGAGATTGGCAGATTGCTGCCGCTTGAATCGTACGTGGCTCATCACCTTCAGGTAGAACAATACGTTTCTTGGCATGAATTGATTTTTGTACCAATTCATGGCGGAATGCAGAAGGAGATAGACGCGGCTTGTGTGTGCCTTTGATTAGTTGTGCTAACCATTCTTCATTGATGTGGCTTGAAACGAAACGCGTCACTTGTTCAGCACGTTCAGTATCGTCTACAGGAATTTCATTGCTTAAGTTCATTAAGCTCTGAGCTGTTTCAAAGGTACTGAGTGGCGTATGTAAAATTGGCAAGCCTTGTTTAATCGCAGCTTGGCAGAAATCTAGAATCTGGCTGTTTGGTGCATGATGTTCAGTCAATAACAAGCCTGCTAAAGGTGTGCCATTGCTGCTGGCGACACTACTTGCCAATAACACATCAATACGGTCAGAGGCACTGATAATCAGTTCACCTGCCACAAACTTATCCAGTTCATGTTCAATATTGGCTGCAATTAAGCTGCTATGTAGCACACGACGTTGGAGTGCTTCACCTTGGTTGATCCATTCTGCTTGAAGATTTGCCGCCAGATCAGACATGCGTGGCACACTCAGCGTGTTGCTGAATGGCACCAAACCAATCGCAGGAAGTTGAGCGCTCCCGATATGCGCATGAGTTTTTTGAATATCTGCGACAAATTTGTTGGTATCGCTGATCAGACGTAAGCTAGGGTCGAAGGTCAGTGGAATTTGTGCAGAACCTTCAGGCAAGCCTTTGGTGCGCATGAATAATACGCCCGCAGTACGTTCACAGCTTGCACCACCAAAATGACGCAATTGTGCTTCGACTTTTTCAGCCGTTGCCGTGGCTTTATTGATGTCGGCATTGCTGACAATCACCACTTTGGCATCTAATGCTTTGGCTAAAGCAGCATTGAGTTCAGATGCAAAAGCATCACGGGCAGTTGGTAATAAACCTTCTACAATGATGATGTCATGTTTTTTAGCAATCTGACGATGCAGGCGTACCGCATCTTCCAGCAGTTCATCGCTTTCACCTGAGTTTAAGCGCTGTGTAACCGTGGCATACGGAATTGGCTCTACGGTTTCACTTTTGGTCAGATGTTGGAATAACGCAGAGGTACGATCTGCTTCAATTTTGCTTTCTTGAGAAAATGGTTTTAGGAAGCCTGCTTTTACGCCTTGGCATTCTAAAGCATAAATTAAACCCAAACATGCTGAAGTCAGGCCAACACCGTCACCAGTTGGGACTAAAAGAATTGTTTTCATAGTCGTAAATTTTTTAATTCAGAAAATGGGAAAGTCGAGCAATGCGCGATTGCTTAAGCAATCGCGGCATTTGATTCAGGCTTTTTTGCAGCTGTCTGATTAACCTCATGTTCAACCACACTTGCCGTTTCTTTGGCAATGCGACCTTCTTCATCAGTTGGAATCACCCAAATCTGTGGTCCTGTACCTGCATCGATACGACCTTCGGTACCACGTTTGAGGCTGTTGTTTTGTTCTTTGTTTAGGTTGAAACCAAAGTGCGGTAAGTACGCCATGGTTTTTTCACGGATGTAAGCAGAGTTTTCACCAATACCGCCAGTGAAGAACAAGCCATCTAAACGTGGTAAGCCACAGCTTAGCGCTGCTAAAGATTTTGCAAGGCGATAGCAGAATACTTCAATCGCTAAAGTTGCATCTTCATTGCCTTGTTCAGAGGCTTCAATCAATGTACGCATGTCGTTAGACAAGTTATCAGATAAACCAAGCAAGCCGCTTTCTTTGTTCAGCATCTTGTCAATTTTGTAGACATCCCAGCCAAGGTTAGAAGCCAAGAAGCTGTGTAAACTTGGGTCTACATCACCACTACGGGTACCCATCACAATACCTTCAAGAGGGGTTAAACCCATAGAAGTATCCACACTTTGACCATTCCAAATGGCACAAGTTGAGCTGCCGTTACCGAGGTGAGCTGTTAACCAACCGCCTTGTTTTAAGCTGCCCGCCAACTCTGAACCACGTTCAGAAACATAAGCATGACTGGTGCCATGGAAGCCGTAGCGACGTACGTTGTGTTCAGTATAGAGGAATTTAGGCACTGCATAGCGGTAAGCATGTGCAGGCATGGTTTGATGGAATGCGGTGTCAAATACGGCAACCTGTGGCAATTCTGGGAATAAACGCATGGTTGCGTCAATGCCAACAAGGTGTGCTGGATTGTGAAGTGGCGCAAGCGGCGTCGCTTCACGAATACGTTCGATAATTTCTGGTGTGAGTAATTCAGCTTTGGTCAAGGTACCACCATGTACAACGCGGTGACCAATGGCTTGAGGGTTATAGTGAGAAAGACGTTCTAAGATTGTTTCTAATGCTTTTTCGTGGTCCGCATGCGGAATAGACAGTTCTAGTGGTGCGCCACCAACAGTGACACCTTTAATGCGAGCTTCAGCAGAACCTAAGTTTTCTGCCAAACCAAAAATTCGATCTTCACGACGCTCTGAAACAAGTGCATATTTAATTGAAGATGAGCCGCAGTTAATAACTAATACTGATGTAGACACGTTTATATACCCGAATTTTAATTGAAATAAGTCGTCCCTAAAGTGATCTTTATGCAGTACTTATCAATGCAATCCAGATCAGTAATAATGTTTTATCATGTGTTGATTTTCTGTCCTAGATAGACTTTAGGAGATTAGACTTAAGCACTATCGACCAGTGAAATAATAATAAATAAAATTTATAGGTTGATAGTTTTCATTTATTAATGAAATAGTGCTCAAACCCAAATTTTCCTTTCTTTACACTTTTAACCCTAGCATGAGAAATGAATTTTGAGCAGGAGCGAAGTGTTGTTTTTATGCTTAGTTTTGATACTTGATTTCTGACCAGCGTACAATCACATAGGCAATTAATGCCACCATAAAAAAGACCAACATCATCCAAGCCAGACCTTGTAAGGTCTCGATGATCGTGCGGTAAATTTCCAGTACCCAGCGTTCTTGAGTCAGTTCAATCACAATTTTTTTGTCATTTTCGGTATAAGTCAGCGGCGTGATGTATTTTTCCATATCGTAAATACGAATGCCTGAGGATGTTCCGACCACCATGCCGGCAAATTTGGTGTATTTTGCCCAAGCTTCATGAATTGGATCGTGAATAATGCGCGCCAGAATCGCATTAATCGAATTGGAAAAAATTTTCATTACGGTAAATGAAACCAGTAATGCCAGTAAAAAGGTACAAATGATCAAATAGTAAAACATGCGATTTCCCATTTATCTTTTTCAATTTTTTTATCATGTTACAAGATTTAGGGCTGGAATGGTGTTGTCGCTGTGTTCAGCTTCATGGTTGAAACTGAACACTTAAAGATACTTGAGTTGGAGAGGAATTATTGGCGAATTTGTCCGTCGCCTAACACAATCCATTTTTGCGAAGTTAGACCTTCTAGACCGACTGGACCACGGGCATGAATTTTGTCGGTAGAGATGCCAATTTCAGCTCCCAGACCATATTCAAAACCATCGGCAAAGCGGGTAGAGGCATTCACCATTACTGAGCTTGAGTCGACGCGGGCAAGGAATTGGCGTGCCAAACTGAAGTTTTCAGTAATAATCGCGTCGGTGTGATGCGAACCATATTTGTTGATATGGTCAATGGCTTCATCCATTCCTGAGACCACTTTCACGGCTAAAATTGGACCAAGATATTCGGTGTACCAATCTTCTTCGCTCGCAGGCTTTACGCCGCTACCTAAAATACGCTGAGTTTCGCGACAACCACGCAACTCCACATTTTTCTCGGCATACAGCTCGGCAATGCGCGGTAAAAATTCTTCAGCGACTTTCTCATCGACCAACAGGCTTTCCATGGCATTACATACGCCATAACGATGGGTTTTGGCATTCAATGCAATCGGTAATGCCTTATGTAAATCAGCCTGTGCTTCAACAAAGACATGGCAGTTGCCATCTAAATGCTTAATGACTGGAATGCGGGCTTCATTGCTGATGCGTTCGATCAGTCCTTTGCCTCCACGTGGAACAATCACGTCCACATATTCCGACATGGTAATCAAATGACCCACTGCAGCACGATCCGCAGTGTTAATCACTTGTACTGAAGTTTCAGCTAAACCTGACGCTTTGAGTCCGTGTTGAATGGCTGCCGCAATGGCTTTATTCGATTCCAAAGCTTCAGAGCCACCACGTAAAATAATGGCATTCCCTGATTTTAATGCCAGCGCAGCGGCTTCTAAAGTTACGTTTGGACGTGACTCATAAATCATGCCGACCACACCTAGTGGCACGCGCATTTTACCAATTTGAATACCAGACGGGCGATAAGCCAAATCGGTGATTTCTCCAATCGGATCAATCAGAGCAATCACATCTTTCAGGCCCTGTAGCATGCCTTTAAAGCGTGTGGGGTTCAGTTCTAAGCGATCAAGCAAGGCACTGTCTAATTGATTGTTACGACCTTTATCCATGTCTATTTGGTTGGCCGCTAAAATCGCAGACTCATTGTTTTGTAATGCTGTGTAAATTGCAGACAAAGCATTGTTTTTCATTTGGGTAGAAGCGCTGGCTAACACGCGCGATGCTTGGCGTGCTTGTTGTCCTACCGTTTGCATGTATTGTTCAATCGACTCTTGCATGGCGGTTTGATCACTTAGAAATTTCAGTTCCGATAGTAACAGCCTGTGTACTGACAATGAAGCATATCAAGTGAAAATAGGCAAAACTTTAGCGTACAGGGTGCCTCCTATCGCTTTTAGGGGAAAAAAAGATAAGCGGTCATGGAATGAGTTGCAGCCAAAATCATCCTTTGTATATGATGGCTAGCGATAATGACATTGACGTCTTACACAAAAATAGAAAGAGTTAGCACCTAAAAATAGGTACATACATTGCAGAAGTAGTGTCTTGCAAAATAAAAATAAGACAAGGATGGAGGTAGGGAATATGAATTCCATTATCCAATTGGACGCGGAATTACACTCATCAATAAATCGTCACGGTTTCTTCGATTTATATCATAAACACAGTTTTAAACAGCCGGCTCGAACTACATGGATTGATGGTTGGAAAATCGAGTATATGGCGATTGCTGAACCTGAAACTCTGCACAAGACACCGATTGTGATTATTGGTGGCGCATTCCAGAACTTTAATTCTTATAAATATTGTGTTGAACAGTTGTTCGCAGCGGGACCCGTGATTTTAATTGATTTGCCTTCGATGGGTGCCAATCAGCAAATTACCAATGTCGATACAGGGCTTTCTGCGGGCACTTTGGAATTGAGTGATCTTTCCGCCATGTTAGGTCAGTGGCTGGATATTGTCGGAATGCAGCATGTTTCGGTGATGGGAATGTCCTTGGGCTCTGTGGTGGCATCGGGGTTGGCAGATTTACGCCCAGAGTTGATTGACCGCATGATTTTAATGGGTGTGATGCAGAAAACGCGGAAAAGCTGGCGTATGTTGCTAGAAGAATCCTTATTTTTGATGCAAGAACAGCGTATGGAGGAGTTTGGACAAGCGGTGATTTTGTATCTAGTTAATCATGCCAAACTGGATGTCACGCGTATGTCACCGACGGCAAAGCGCCTGTTCTTTCGGCAGATGGCGGACTTCACTGCAACCGAACAAGAGCGTTATGAAATTAACTGTAATCGCTTGTTACGCCTGACCGATGTTCCAATTCCAATTTGTAAAGTGCTGGTGGCATGCGGGCAATATGACAGTTTTACCTTGCCGCATGAAAATGCCAATTTTGCCTTGCAATGTCCCGACATGGAGTTCGCTATGATTGCCAATGCTGATCATGTGCCGCAATTGCAAAGACGCAAAGAAACCATGCATCTATTTGCGACTTATTTACGTGGCGAGTCAATTCAATCGCTCGAAGGCATTATCAATCTGACGCGGGCGCAATTGCTGACCATGGAACGCCGTGGCGAGCCACGGATTCAGGTGAGTCAGCCCTTTACCCAGCTTACGCATCGTTTTCTCGATGTGCAGTTTGCCACAGAAATCGTCGATCTCAATTTCTTCGGCTTGATGCTCAAGTTTCATCATCAAGACAGTCAGCGCGTTGCCGAATATCCTCGCGATTTAGCTCTGCATTTAAAAGATGAGGAAGGGGAGTTTTCGATTGAATGTTTGATTTTTGAAGCAGGGGAAACACATGTCCGTGCCTTGTTTAAACATGGTAGTTTTGATGTGGCGGAGCGACTCCTACGCTATATTCAGCGCCAACAGTCAGCGTTGATGCCTGCTAGTGCTTAAGCGTCAGTATGTTCTTAAAAAAGGGAGTTGATGAAACGCCCTTTTTTGATTTTTTACACATGGATTATCTTGAAGATAGCCGACTGGAAGCATGTAGCATCCAGACCAAATCACCAGAATGTTTTTCTGCCGAAGTCTCGTTGGTCTGGGCTTGAAAATAATATTTGGGCTGAACGATGTAGGAGGTTTGAAAACCTGCATCTGCCAGAAACTGCCGTACCTCTTGCGGATGCTTGAAGTGGAAGCTAAATGCACTGCGTGACATGAATTTTAAGAGCTTGCTGCTACTCCAGATAATATGTGCCAGTTTATTTTTGACAGGTTCAGGATACAGGTCACTGAGGTAATGAATTTCAGGGAAGCGCTGCCCATGGTGACTAATCGCTTGGAACAGTTGCGCCAACAACGCTTTGTCAAAATAGTTGATCAAGCCTTCACTGATGACCAAGAGTGGATATTGTGCATCAAACTGCTGAAAGATCTGTGCGAATTCATGGCTAAAAATATCGGCGCTAAGTACCTGCGGGCTATTCGGATCAAGTTGTTGCAAGGCTTGGGTCTTGAGCTGAGCCATATTAGGTAAATCTAATTCGCGATAAACCAAATCGGGGAACTTTTGTCGAAAATGCCAACCACGCGGAGAAAGTCCGCAGGCAATTTCCAAGACCTGTAATTTCGGATATTGCGCCAGTAACTGGTAAAGATGTTCATCAATCATGCAATGGCGCTGCTTCAAGGTACTACGCATGCTGCCGCCGACATAACGCTCTGCCCATGATTCTAAGGGATGTGCCAGTCTTGCCAGAAATTTGCCTTTGGCTGTCGCGAAAATAGGATTAGAAATTCCCATCTGATACCAAATATAGCCCGTGTAGTGTGCGGTAAATGAAATATGGCGATGTTGTGAAAGTCCTTCTGTCATGTCTTCCTGACCTACTTTTTTGTTTTGATTTTCGTACAGCAAGTGTTGCTGAAAGTTTTCACATCATAAAGAATAAGGAGCATTTTGTGATGCTCCTTCCGTCGAATAGTTAGCCTGCATTTTTAAAGGCGACAATTCTGTCTCGGATTTGTCGCCATTCATCACCGAGGTCTAAGTTTTCGCCAATTTCAATGTTTGGAATTTTACCGCGCATGCGTTCTAGGCGTTGTTGATTCGGTAATGGTAGTTCTGTGATACCTACCAACGCGACACATTGTGCAGCGCGATCATTACAGACCAGTCCCATATCACAGCCAGCCTGAAGTGCAGCTTGAATACGCGCATCGGCACCACCTGCAACACAGGCTGCTTGCATGCTTAAATCATCAGAGAACAGGACACCATCAAACTTTAATTCTTGACGCAGAATGTTTTGAATCCAGAATTCTGAGAAACCTGCTGGGTTCGGATCAACCTGATCGTAAATTACGTGGGCAGGCATCAGGGCATCCAACTGAGGCATCAGTTGAATAAAGCTTTGCATATCTTTGGCAAAGATTTCGGCATAAGGGCGAGAGTCAATTGCTGTCGCCACATGAGAGTCGGCTTTCACCGAACCATGTCCAGGGAAGTGTTTTCCTGTGGATGCCATACCTGCACGTTTCATGCCTTTTAGGAATGCACTGGCAAGTGGCACAATATCCTGCATATTTTTGGCAAAACCACGATCACCAATCACATCGCTAATGTCATTTAAATCGAGCACAGGTGCAAAGCTAAAATCAATACCAACCGCCAGTACTTCAGTCGCCATGAGCCAGCCACATTGTTCTGCCAAATCGAGTGCCTGTTCAGGATGGTCTAGATACAATTCACCGAAACGCCCCATGGCTGGGAGCAGGGTAAAACCCGTTCTCAAACGTTGTACACGTCCACCTTCCTGATCGACCGCAATTAAGATTTCTGGACGAATTTGACGCATATGATCGGTCAGTGCGCGAACTTGTTGTGGGGACTGAATATTTCGTGCAAATAAAATAACGCCACCGACTTGCGGAGCTTGCAATAGTTCAATATCTTCTTGGGTAAGTTCTGTGCCAGCGATGTCCAGCATCAATGCGCCAATCATATCGGTGTCCGTGTTTGAATTATTTAAATAAAGAGGCTGAAGGGATCAGCTTCCGCGAAACAATACCCGAATTCTGCAATGATTTGCTACATTTTGTCAGCACAGATTATGATAAAACTACACGACATAAACATATTCAGTTGTTTAAGATGTTGAATCTGCACCATTCATATTGAATAACGACGCAGAAATTTTGGTCGAAAACCAAGGAAGTACAAATTATTTATGAAACTTCAAACAATAGCTTGTGCAGTTGCCATTGCGACTGGTGGTTTGTTTTTTACACACGCAATCAATGAAGCCATTGCAGCCAACGATACCGCTGTAGTTTCGCAGTCTGTCGTGCCAACTAAAGAGCAAGCGCTGGTTTCGCGACAGTTGGCAACATTAGTCGATCGTCAACATTATTTGAATTTGCGTCTGGATGCAGAGACCTCGAACCGTATTCTCGATTTTTATCTGGACAGCTTAGATCCAGACCATACGATTTTCCTGAATTCCGAAGTTGAACAATATAAGAAACAGTATGGTGCGACTTTCGGTGCGGCACTAAAAGCAGGGGACTTAACCGGTCCTTATACCATTCATGCGCAGTACCGTGAGCGTCTGGCTCAGTTTTATGAGTTTATGCTGGCTGAGTTGAAAAAGCCGCAGAACCTAAATCAAGCCAATGTCTATATTGATATTGACCGTGAAAAAGCTCCTTATTTTAAGAATTCCCAAGAGCAGCGTAGCTATTGGCAAAAAATGCTGGTGTCGCAGCTGATCAATTTAACCATTAGCAAGCAAGAAGACCAAGCCAAACAGAAGGTCTTAAAAGATAATCCCGAACTTGCCAATGGTCAGGACTTAACCAGTCCAGAAGATTTAACCCCGGTTCAGACGCTGACCAAGCGCTATACCCGTCAATTGGAACGTATTAGCCGGACCAAGAGTGATGATGTACTGGATAAAACCTTGAATGCGATGATGCTGACTTACGATCCGCACAGCAACTATTTCCCGCCTGTGGATGCGATGGAGTTGAACCGTCAAACCACGTTGCAACTCGAAGGGATTGGGGTGTCGATTCGTCCAGAGCGTGGCAATGAAGACTACACCAAGATTGAAACCATTGTAGATGGTGGTCCAGCGAGTAAAACAGGACAAGTGAAATCGGGTGACCGCATTATTGGTGTGGCACAAGATGGCGAAAAAATGGTGGATGTGGTCGGTTGGCCAAGCAATGAAATTGTCGGGCTGATTCGTGGTAAACGTGGCACCAAAGTCACCGTGCGTTTACTGGCAACAGGTGCTCCAATGAGCCAAGCACGCAATGTGACCATTGTGCGTGATGTGATTCAGGAAGAAGATGCTGGGGTACGTTCACGTGTGGTTGAAGTTAAGCGTGATGGTAAAGTGCACCGTATGGGCGTGATTGAAATCCCATCATTTTATTTGAACTATCGTGCGCGCCGTGCGGGTAATGAATACCGTTCAGTTTCTGAAGATACCAATAATGCTTTGAAAGAACTACAAACCAAAAATGTAGAAGGCATTATCATTGATTTACGCAATAACCCAGGTGGCTCTTTGGAAGAAGTCGCGCGTATGTTAGGGCAGGTGATCAAGTCGGGTCCAGTGGTACAAATCCGTGATGGCAATGGCAATGTCAGCGTGTTTGAAGATGATGATGGCGGTGCACAGACCTATGCAGGTCCATTGGCTGTCATGGTGAATTTGGCTTCCGCTTCGGCAAGTGAAATTTACTCGGCGGCAATTCAAGACTATGAGCGTGGCATTGTGATTGGCAGTACCACAACGGGCAAGGGAACAGCACAAGTTCAGCTTGATAGTTTGGCTTATGGGCAAGCGACTTTAACGCAGCGTAAATTTTACCGCGTGACGGGTGGCAGTACGCAAAATAAAGGTGTCGTTCCAGATGTCACGTTGGTCGATATCTATAATGAAGAGTTTGGTGAGCGTAAAGCCAAGAATGCCTTGAAATGGGATACGATTCCGACAGCACCCTTCAAACGTGAAGGCTCGGTGAAGCCTTATGTACAACAGCTTGATCAAGCTTCTGAACAACGAGTCAGTGTTGATCCACAGTTTAAATATTTGGAAGCGCGTAAAGCGATTGCAAAAAAATCAGATGATCAGAAACGCATCGTGTTAGACATTGATCAGCGTAAAGCTGAGTTGATTGCACTCGAGCAGGAAACCTTACAGGCCGAAAACCAACGTCGTCAGGCAACGGGACAAAAGCCGTATGCAAATTGGGAAAGCTATCAAGCCTCTTTAGATGCTTTGGCTGAGTCACGTGCCAAAATGAAAGCGACACAACGCCCAGCTTTGCCTGAAGAGGAAGCTTTTGTAACCGAGGCAGCCAATGTGTTATTGGACTATGCGAAAGTGCAAAAGGCGAAATCTTAAGTTGTTGTAAAGTTTGTTCGCTTAAAAAGCCAGTCTATGCATGACTGGCTTTTTAATGTTTGGAGCATAAAAAAGACATAAAAAATAAATGGATATTGGCTGAATGCTGTAACTAAATTGCGTAAATATTCGGGAATAAACACTTGACCAAAACGATAGAGTATTAGATTCTTAACAGGATTATAAAATTTGAAAAACTTTAGGTTTTTTTATTGCTCGAGAGCACGACTTTGAATGTATTGATAAAAAAAAGATGACCTAAACGGAAGCTTTATATGGTTCATATACATTATGATTTAAGCCTTGTTGTAGGTTCTATTTTATTTGCTTTGTTGGCATGTTTAATGGTTGTGTCACTGGAACAATTATTATTTCGCGGATCACAGCAAAAGCTGCACAAGGTCATCTTGGTGACCAGTGGTCTAGTTTTAGGCGTCGCCATTTGGTGTATGCACTTTATTGCTATTTTTGCTTGTCAATTTCCTGAATCCTTTAGCATTGATCTTGGGCTAACGCTGACCTCATATGTAATAGCTTTTGTTGCCTCAACTTTCGCCATTTGGCTGATCACACGTCCCACTTTATCTTTCGCTCGCCTGATTATGGGGGCAGTCCTGATGGGGCTGGGCATTTCGGGGATGCATTACACGGGCATGCTCGCTTTAGAACTGCCGTCATATCATATTCAGTACGACGCCATGATGGTGGTATTTTCGATTATCTTTGCCATTTGTGGTTCGGGTTTAACCTTCTGGCTCACCTTTAAATATAAAGCAGCGACTAAATATAAGTTTTGGCTGAAACTCTGTATTGCATTCATGATGGCGATTTCGATTGTCGGCATGCATTTTAGTGGTATGGCGGCAACGAAATTTGTCCAAGATTCTACAGATTTGCTGAACTTGGGGCAGTCGGGTTATGGCTTAATTGTCTTTACGGTATTGTTGGTTACCTCGCTAATTTTTATCGCGGCATTCTTTGTTGCGGTACTCGAACAGCGGCTAGAGGAGCGGAATATACAGCTGTATACCGCCAATCAGGAACTTGCCAAGCAAGCGGTGAGAGATAACCTGACTAAATTGCCGAACCGTTTGTATCTAGCTGAATACGCACATTTCCTGTTTACCAATCATCGCTATAACGATCAGAAAATTGCCTTTCTTTTTATCGATTTAGATCGCTTTAAAGGCGTCAACGATGTCTTTGGTCATCATGTAGGGGATCAATTGCTGGTACAGCTTTCGAGCCGTATTCATGCCCAACTGAATGAGCGTCAAAAACTGCTGCGTATTGGCGGAGATGAGTTCTTAATGGTGATTGAAGATGCCAGCCTAGAACAAGCGGAACGCATGGCGGCAGTTGCACTGGAACAGATTCAGGAAAGTTTTCTTATTGCAGGCAAGGAAATTAATATTTCTGCCAGTGTCGGCATAG
Source organism: Acinetobacter kanungonis (assembly GCF_009939195.1). Classification (GTDB taxonomy): domain Bacteria; phylum Pseudomonadota; class Gammaproteobacteria; order Pseudomonadales; family Moraxellaceae; genus Acinetobacter; species Acinetobacter kanungonis. The sequence continues at coordinate 348,574 of NZ_JAACKC010000003.1, forward strand.
CCATGTTCCCTGAGCATGGCAATAACTTGCAAGATTTGCTGATTAATGCAGATGCAGCAATGCTGTCCTCAAAATACCAGGGTCGTAATACCTATTCCGTGTTTAACTATACGGCGGATCAGCAAGAAACCAAGAGCCTGACCAAGTTAATCAACGACCTATATAAGGCGGTTGAAGAACAGCAGTTTGTTCTGTTTTATCAGCCAAAATTTACCACGCAAGACCATCAAATTTGTGGTGTGGAAGCCTTAATTCGTTGGCAACATCCGACTTTGGGTTTATTGACCCCGAACATGTTTATTCGTGGTGCAGAAAAAACAGGGCTAATTATTGAACTGGGTTATTGGGTGTTGGAACAAGCCTGCCGTCAAATTCAAATCTGGGAAAAAAATAATGTGCCGTTTTTCCCTGTGGCGGTCAATCTTTCAGCCGTGCAATTTGAACATAAACACCTATTTACCAACCTAGAGCAGTTGTTTGAAAAGTATCAAATCGATCCAAGTCATTTGATGATTGAGATCACTGAAACCACCGCCATGCATCATATTGAATCCAGTATTTTGAGTTTCGAGCGATTGCGTCAAATGGGTATTAAACTGGCTATTGATGACTTTGGAACAGGACATTCCAGCTTCCTGTATTTGAAGAATCTTCCTGTGGATGAACTGAAAATAGACCGTGAGTTTATTTATGATTTAGAAGAAAACTCTAAAGAAGAGATGATTTTGGAAAGTATCATTCAACTGGCGATCAAGCTCGGTTTGGTGGTGACCGCGGAAGGGGTGGAATGTGCATCTCAGGCGGAAATTTTATCGCGTCTAGGTTGTCAGCAATTACAAGGCTATTTATTTGCAATGCCGATGGAAGTGGAGCAGCTTGAGCGGATCTAAGTTTAAGCTGTGGACTCAGATTTGGTTAGTCAGGAAGTTGTTCGATCTCCGTTGTAACTGAAAGTCTTGTTCAATTCAGCTTAATCTCACCTTTCAATTACATGCAAATACGATTACGTCCCTCGGCTTTGGCTTGATAGAGGTTTTCATCTGCCAGTTTCATCACTGCCTTAATCTGTACCGAAGAATCAGGCCAGTGCGCGAGTCCAATCGAAATGGTAATTGGACCAATACCTTCCACCAGTGTGGTTTCAAGTTTAAGTCTTAGGCGTTCTGCCAGTTTATAGCCGATATTCAAATCTGTACTTGGCGTCAGGACGATAAATTCTTCACCGCCAAAACGGCAGCAGACATCATTATCACGGAAATTGGCTTGTATGAGAGCTGCGACTTTCTGTAGCACCAAATCGCCTTTGTCGTGTCCGTAGGTGTCATTCACTTGTTTAAAGTGATCAATATCAATCGCAATCACACAAAATTGGGTTTTGGTATTCATCAATTCTTGCGTGAACACCTCCATACCACGTCGGTTATAAAAACCGGTCAGAGGGTCGGTGTTGACATGGTAGTTCAGCTCGTTAATTCGTTTTTTAAAGTTCTGCGCGCTGAGCAAGAGCGAGAGACGGAATTTCAACACCTCAAAATACCAAGGTTCGATACTTTTAATTTTTTGATCGATATCAGGGGTATTCAAAATGCTCGCCATTTTCGCCAGCTGTTCCAGCGGATTGGAAATCAGATAGGCAATGCGCCAAACAATAAAGAAAATCACCAGATAGAAGATCGACATGCCAAACAGAATTTTATACACAATGCTGGTGGCTTGTTCTAACAGAACCGCTGTGGGTTGCTGTGAAACGATGATCCATTTGGTCGAGGGTACATAGGCAAACCCCGCTAGATTTTCTTTACCTTCACTGTTGACCAGTTGCATCTTGCCGAATTTGGTTGCCTGAATCTGTGCCAGTCCCGTGTTATGCGTGACGGTTTCACCAATCCGTTTTGGATCGGGATGAAAAATAATACGGTTATACTGATCGAGCACATACATATAGCTGTTTTGATAGTTGTATTTGATGCTCAGTAATTCCCGAATAATGTTATTTTTCTTTAAATAGAGCGCACCACCAATAAAGCCGAGATAATTGTGATTGTTGTCAAAAATAGGTTGTGAGACAAAAACAATCAAATTATTGCGTACAGAATAATAGGGGTGTGTGATGACAGGGGCTTTTTGGTCTAGGGAAAGCTGAATGCCATAGGTTTTATTGATACGTTTTTTATCAAATGCCAGCTGCTCGGGTGCATAAGACAGGAAACGCCCCTCTTTATCAATCACTACTACACTGTCAAAGGCATCAGACTGGAAGCGTAAGCGATCCACTTCGTTTTGTAGTTGAATCGGATCATCAAAGGAATGCCCGAGAATGTCGGCACTATAGGCCAGTTGCTTGACTAGACTTTTGAATTGTAAATCGGTGCCATGTGCAATTTTTGAAGCATAGTCAAAATTGACGGAGAGGGAGTTTTCAATCAGTTGTTGGCGCTGAATGTAATAACTGACGGCCAGTGAAATCACAAACAGGCTAAAGACACTGAACATCGCCAAAAAAAGAATGAGTTTTCTTAAATCTAGATTAAGTGTTGAAAGTAGCCGTTGCAAAATGGTCATCACAATTATGGAGTAGATCGGAAATGAAATGGGTTGGATTGCACGTCATCCAGTGATCCGATGAACATAACCGCCAACTGGGTTTTAAACTTGTAGGATGTCAAACAATGTATAGAGAAATGAGATAAAAATCTAGTTTTGATAAAAATTATCCATGTGCTTATCACCGCCATGACTGGTCAAGAGGAAGATTAAGTATTATATTGTTTTTGTAACTATATTTTAATTTTTTGTATCTCTATTTCTCGATTTATCTGCGGCTCAAGATTTAAACAAATAAGCAAAATGAAATGTAACGATGTTTGATCTTCACGTTTTCCCGAGGCAATTATGAAAATACAACTCCTAGAGATTGGCTCAGAAACCGAGCAATTAAGTGCGTGTAGACTTTCATTGTTGTTGGGTATTGCGACACCGCAGAATCAGATTTCCACTTATCTTAAGTTAGCTCGCCAATTACTGGCAGTCGATTATGCTGTGTTGCAATTTCAGCATGAGCCCTATGCATGGATCTCGACAGCGACGGGTTTAAAAGCCTATGCCTGTTCAGGTCTTTTTGCTGACTTACAAGTACCAGACTATGTCGATGTGCAACATGCAGATTATACTGCTTTTGTGAGTGAGGTTTCGCGTTTGGGCTTGGCTGCTGAGCCGCGCTTACTGGTCTTGAACTTATGCAATGCTGAGGGGCAATCCTTTGGTCAGGTGGCTTTTTTTGATCAGCAGACCACCGCATTTAGTCCAGAGCAGATCCAAATGCTGCAAGAGTTGTTTGCCAGCTTAATCAAGCATATTGAGCTGAAGATTGATCATGCTGAACTCAAAGAAATGTATGAGCAGCAGTCGGCTTTAAATTTTAGTAAAACCAAATTTTTCCAGATTATTGCACATGATTTACGTGCTCCTTTTCATGGACTACTGGGCTTTTCAGAAGTGCTGGCGCAAGAGCGGGATAGTTTAGATGAAGCCAGTATTCAAAATATCGCCGATTACTTGCATGACACTACGCAGTCAATCTATAGCCTATTGGAAAGTTTACTCAATTGGGCGATGGCTGAAGGCGGGCGCTTTGTATTCCATCCAATCAATTTTCAATTGAAGCAAGCCTCTAAAATTGTGTTCGATGTATTAAATGGACTCGCGATTAAAAAGAAAATTCAATTGATTGAAGATGTTCCTGAAGAAATAAAAGTTTTTGCGGACATCAATATGGTGACTTCCGTAATTCAAAATCTGGTCTCGAATGCGCTGAAGTTTACGCATATGGATGGGACTGGAGTGGTGAAAATTTCAGCGAAAGTGACAGAAAAGGGCGTCGAGATTTCCATTCAGGATACAGGTCTAGGCATGACACCCCAGCAAATTGAACAGTTATTTCAACCGCGATTAACAGTGAGTTTTAAAGGCACCGATGGTGAAAAAGGCATGGGACTAGGTTTGGTGCTGTGTAAACGCTTCGTGGAAATTAATCATGGTGAAATTGAAGTGCATTCTAAAGAGGGAGAAGGCACCCTATTTAAGGTCACTTTGCCGCAAGCCGAATCCCATCTCGCCCTCAGTGCCAATCAAAAATTCATAGAAGTTTCTCCTTAAAATTGAACGCTAGTTGATTTTCAATAAAAATAATCAGAAAACAGAATGTGCAAGGTAGTATCCCTTGAGATGATTGAGTACACTCAAGCTAAAGACGCGGTCATACTTTTGCCCAATAGCCGATTTTAATGGTTCTGCCTATGCTGGAGAGCAACACGATCAAGTCGTGCTGAAACGGGTGGGGCTGATGATTCGATGTGGATCAAAGTGAAATTCCAACTCGATATGCAACATGCGATGACAAGAACCTTGATAATTAAAGAAGACGTTGAACTCGGCGTGTGCCGAAAAAGGAGAGTGGCTCTTGATGAACGCTGAACAATTGCAGAAAACCTTGTGTGCCAGCCAATATGCAGAACAAGTTTTGGCAATCCACTCCAGCTTATTAGAACAAGATTACAGCGTTGATCAGTTCCAGAGTTCCTTAGCCACAGCACAAATTTATGCACACGTCCAAGATGAATTACAACATGTAGAAGATGAAACGACGTGGTTGCGACTCAGTCGAGTATTACGCGCTCGATTGATGTTTCGCTGGATTTGGCAAGATGCCAACCAGTTGACGGACGTGGTGACACTCACCCGCGAACTGTCCGATTTTGCTGACGCCATGGTGTGTGCTGCAAAAGATTTTGCGCGTAGGCCGCTGGTTGCCAAGCACGGTGAGCCAATCGGTTATAACGGCAAAGTTCAAGATTTGATTGTGATTGCCATGGGCAAACATGGTGCCCAAGAACTCAATTTGTCTAGCGATATTGATTTGATATTTGCTTTTGATGAGCAAGGCGAAACCAATGGGCGCAAATGTATTGATGTACAGCAATTTTGCATTCTTTGGGGACAAAAGCTGATTTACCTGCTGGACCATATGACTGCGGATGGTTTTGTCTTCCGTGTAGATATGCGTTTGCGTCCATGGGGTGATGGTTCTGCGTTGGCCATTAGTCATGTGGCTTTGGAAAAATACCTGAGTCAGCACGGGCGCGAATGGGAGCGCTATGCGTGGATCAAGGCACGTATCGTCACAGGGGGTAAAGAGGGTGATGAATTACTGGCAATGACCCGTCCATTCGTGTTCCGACGTTATGTGGATTACACCGCCTTTGAAGCCATGCGCGAAATGAAAGCCATGATTGAGCGCGAAGTGGCACGTCGGAATATTGAAGATGATATTAAACTGGGTGCAGGCGGAATTCGCGAAGTCGAATTTATTGTGCAGGTGTTCCAGTTAATTTATGGCGGCTCAAAACTCGAACTACAAGATCGTCAATGTCTGGTCAGCCTGCATCATTTGGGCGAGGTCGGTTTACTGGATCCACAAGTGGTGCTTGAGCTGGAAGATGCCTATTTATTCTTGCGCCGAGTTGAACATGCCATTCAGGCACTGAACGATCAGCAAACCCAATCCTTACCGAGTGAGCCTGAACTGCGTCAGCGCATGACTGAGACTCTGGGCTATGCAGATTGGCAGTCTTTCTTGGATGTGCTGAATCAAAAGCGCGCCAAAGTGATTTATCAGTTTGAGCACCTGATTAAGGAAAAAGAACCCGATCCATTGGTGGAGAGTTTCGGTCAGCTAGAGCAACGCTTACAGGCTGTACTGGATGAAGATGCGAAAAATCTGGTGCATGAGTTCTGGTATGGCAATGCCTTAAAAAAACTGCCTGCCAAAGCCGTACAGCGTTTAAAAATGTTCTGGCCACATTTGATTGAAGCAATTTTAGAGTCGGATAAACCGCAAACCGCTTTATTACGTTTAATGCCTTTGGTCGAATCGGTGATGCGTCGTACCGTGTACTTGGTGATGCTGATTGAAAGTAAAGGCGCATTACAACGTCTGGTCAAAATGGCGACGGTCAGTCCATGGATTTGTGAAGAATTGACGCATTATCCAGTGCTGCTGGATGAATTCTTATCCATGGATTTTGAACTGCCGCGCCGTCAGGATTTGCAGGATTCTTTACGTCAGCAATTGCTGCGTATTGAACTGGATGAAGTGGAAGACCTGATGCGAGTGTTGCGTCTGTTCAAGAAGTCGAATGTCTTGGCGGTGGCTGCCAGTGATGTCTTGGCAGAAAGCCCATTGATGAAAGTGTCAGATGCCTTAACCGATATTGCAGAAGTGTCGGTCAATGCGACCCTGAATATGGCGTATCAGATGGTGGCTAAACGACATGGTTTCCCGCTCGACATTGAAGGTCAGCGCTGTGCGATTGACCATACGGCATTTGCCGTGGTGGGGTATGGGAAAGTCGGCGGGATTGAACTGGGATATGGTTCAGATTTGGACTTGGTGTTTATTCATTATATGGATGAGCAGGCGGATACCGATGGACCGAAATCGATCAGTGGTTTTGAATTTGCCATGCGTGTGGCACAGAAATTTATTTCACTGATGACCACGCAAACCCTAGATGGTCGTGTTTATGAAATTGATACACGCCTGCGTCCTTCGGGTGAGGCGGGAGTGTTGGTCACCAGTCTAAAAGCTTTCGAACAATATCAACTGAAAAATGCCTGGTTATGGGAGCATCAAGCACTGGTACGTGCACGCTCGATTGCGGGTGAAGAAACCTTGCGGGATAAGTTCGAGCAACTGCGTTGTCGCATCTTAACCTTGCCTAGAGAAGAGGCTAATGTCCGCGAAGAAGTGTTGAAAATGCGTCAGAAAATGAAAGACCATTTAGGTTCTTCTAAAGAACAACAAAAAGATGGAATTTTTCATTTAAAACAGGATGCAGGTGGTATCGTTGATATTGAATTTATGGCACAGTATGCTGTGTTAGCATGGAGTGGGTCGAATCCCGATCTCGCCCATTACTCCGACAATGTACGAATCCTTGAAGACGCTGCAAAAGCAGGTTGCTTATCCAGTGACGATGCAACAGCATTGATTCAAGCTTATCTCAGTGAACGAGCCGAGAGCCACCGTTTAGCACTTGCGAACCAATCCATGCAAGTAAATGCTGCGGACTGGCACAATACCCGCGTGATCGTTTGCAAGTTATGGCAAAGATTAATAGATCCAACTGCCACGGCAGTATTGGATAAAAATGACTGTGTATAAAAATTTGGAGTGTGTGCCATGAATTTGGCTGATCGTGATGGTTTTATTTGGCAAGATGGACAATTAGTTGACTGGCGTGAAGCGAAAGTTCACGTTTTAACGCATACTTTGCATTACAGTATGGGTGTCTTTGAAGGTGTGCGTGCTTATGAAACACCAAAAGGTACAGCGATTTTCCGTTTACAAGACCACACAAAGCGTTTGCTTAATTCTGCAAAAATTTATCAAATGAAAGTCCCATTTGATCAAGCAACGCTAGAACAAGCTCAAATTGATGTAGTTCGTGAAAATAAATTAGCATCATGCTATTTACGTCCTTTGATCTGGATTGGTTCGGAAAAACTCGGTATTGCAGCAACCAATAACACCATTCATGCCGCTGTAGCTGCTTGGGGTTGGGGTGCATATTTAGGTGAAGAGGCGATGGCGAAAGGTATTCGCGTTAAAACTTCATCTTTCACGCATCACCATCCAAACGTGACCATGTGTAAAGCAAAAGCATCAGGTAACTATACGCTGTCGATTTTGGCTCACCAAGAAGTTGCGCATTCAGGTTATGACGAAGCAATGCTCATGGATCCTCAAGGCTATGTCTGCCAAGGTTCTGGCGAAAACGTCTTCCTCGTGAAAGATGGTGTGTTACATACACCTGATATTGCGGGTGGTGCATTGGATGGTATTACGCGTCAAACCGTGATTACCATTGCCAAAGACTTAGGTTATGAAGTCGTAGAACGCCGTATTACCCGTGATGAGTTCTACATCGCGGATGAAGCATTCTTTACAGGTACTGCTGCCGAAGTTACGCCAATTCGTGAATATGATGACCGTCAAATCGGTTGTGGTTCACGTGGTCCAATCACAACTGAAATTCAAAAAACCTATTTTGATGCAGTCCAAGGTCGTAACGACAAATATGCACACTGGTTGACTTACGTAAACTAAGTTGATCGGTTAAGATCAAAAGGCGAGACCTCGGTTTCGCCTTTTTTTATTGAAATTTCAAAATGGTTAGAGTTTATGCATATTGTTTATGTGAGTGATGGAAAGGCGGGACACCGTTCACAAGCACTTGGCTTGTTCAAAGCCCTACAAAGACAATCGATAGAAACGGTGAACTTTGAAGAAATTTCGATAGAGGACTTAGCTTTATTTACACTTATTGCAGGACTGTTTCGTAGATCGATTTCACAGTTGAATACTCCCCCTGATTTGATTATTGGGGTCGGGAGTCATACGCAATTACGTGTACTACTGCTTGGGAAAATTTATGCGCAAGCCAAAACGGTCATTTTAATGAAACCGAATTATCCATTGGCTTGGTTTAATTATAGTGTGATTCCAGAACATGATGGTATTCCAGCCTCTGATCGCGTGATTGTGACCCAAGGCGCCTTGAATCCGATTGTGAATGAACAGCGACATCAATCTGGGCGGATTTTGATTGCATTGGGTGGTTCATCTAAACGCCATCAATGGAATGCGGATAAAGTCTTTACTTCGATTGAACAGATTGTGAAGCAACATCCGAATAATGAAATTATTATTACCACCTCACGTCGAACACCTGAGCAGTTTGTTGAGCGCTTGAGTGCCTATCCTTTTTTACCGCATGTGCATTTTTTTCCAGTCGAACATACCCCGCAAGGCTGGATTTTTGAAGAGATGCAAAAAGCAGAAGCAGTTTGGGTCACTGAAGACAGCGTCTCAATGATTTATGAGGCATTAACTGCTGGATGTAAAGTGGGAATTATTAAAATAGATAGATTAAAGTCTGATAGAATTACACGCCAGTTAGATCAACTATTAACACTGAATACGTCTGATACTGCACAACACAACTGTTTGTACTTAGAAATGAACGAAGCAATGAGAGTTGCCGAAATTCTATTGAAAAAATAGAGCTTTTACATGAAAATTTTACATATCGCAAATTTTGGATTTAATAAGCAAGGTGCACATTTTTATTGCACAGATCGTAAAATTTCAGCTGGCCTAATTGAGAATGGGCACTTTGTTTATGATTTCAGCTTTCGTGATATGGCTCGTATGGGTACCATTTTTAAAACTAAAAAGTTGGGTGCAAATTGGGCCAACAAAGAAATTTTAAAAATCGTCAATAATATTGAACCAGATCTAGTGCTGATTGGTCATAGTGACCTGATGAGTTCGAGCGTACTGGGTGACATTAAGCAGCAATACCCGAAAACTAAAATTGCATTTTGGTATGTTGATCCATTGTACTTAGAGCAGAAGCTGGGCTTTGTTCGTGAATTCTCCCCGTACTTGGATGCTATTTTCTGTACGACTGGAGGAGAATACCTCAAAAAACTCAAACAGCCGCATTTGAAAGCCGCGTATATGCCTAATGTAGGGCATCATAATGTTGAAATGTTAAAGCAATTTGAATCAGAAAATATTGATAAAGATTTTATTTTCTGTGGCGTAGTTTATAAAGAACCAGTACGTGAAAAATTTCTTAAAGATTTGGCCGAAACATTAAAACAAAACCAAGTGCAGTATCAGTATTATGGCTGTTTTGAACAACCTGGTGTGTATGGTAAAGGATATTATAAAGTATTGTCAGAGTCACGTATGGGCTTGAATTATTCGCGTAGAAATGATGTGACTTTATATAGTTCTGACCGAATTGTGCAGCTGACTGGTAATGGTTTATTAACCTTTAGTCCCCGTATTCCTGATTTTTGCAAACTGTATACGGAACAAGAAGTAGTTTATTTTGATGACCAAAATGATTTGGCTGCCAAAATTAAATACTATGCGGATCATCCTGTGGAAGCTAAGCAAATTGCAGAAGCCGGCTGGAGTAAAACCCGCAACAGTTTTAATGCCAAGCGTATCAGCCAATTTATGATAGAAGTCATTTTTGATTTACCACTGTCAGAGGCTTATGAGTGGTCGCATGAGGTATATGCTTAATGTCGATTTTATATGTCATTTTAGGTGTGCTTGCATTGGCAGCAGTCTTATATCTATTAGGAAACTATACGTTTTGGTTGCCATTTCGTAGTTCTAAAATGCCTCGTGTGGTGATGTTGCATCAAGTGACGCCTGATGCCGAGGCATCGGGTATGAATATGCCACCAGCAAAATTTGAACAGCTGTTGCAGTATTTGGTTAAAAAGAAGGCCACGTTTTGCTTCGTATCAGAACTTGATCAATATGCAGATAAAAGCAATATTTTTGCGTTGTCTTTTGATGATGGTTTTTTAGATAACTATATATATGCCTATCCATTACTAAAAAAATACAATGCCAAAGCAACAATTTATTTGGCAACACAAATTGAAGGCATTGAAAAGTTGAATGAAGTACAAATTCAAGAGATGGCAGACTCAGGAGTCATAGAATTTGGAGCGCATACGCAACACCATGTAAATTTATTAAAACTGTCTGATGAAGAAGCATTTACAGAAATGTTGGCATCGAAGAAAGATGTTGAAGCTTTAGTTGGGACGTGCCGTAGTTTTGCATATCCTTTTGGTCGTTTTAACGAAAAGCATCAGCAGATGGCGAAAGATATAGGTTTTAGTAATGCTGTGTCTACGAGAAAAAAAGTCGAAGCTTTTACGCCTGCCAATCAATTCAACATTCCCCGAGTGAGCACACATGGTGCAATGAATGCCTTACAAATGCGTATTGCCTTAGCTAAAGGACGTTATAAATTATGATTCCATGCAGTGTTTATATCGTTACGTTGAATTGTGGTGCTTGGCTCAAAGATACTCTAAACAGTGTCAAAGACTTTTCAGAAGTGATCATTTTGGATTCAGGTAGTACAGATGATACTTATACGATTGCTCAGACTTTTTCTAATGTAAAGATTTCTCATCAAGATTGGCAGGGCTATGCAGGGCAAAAAAGCCTTGCCTTGGCGCAATGCAGAAATGAATGGGTGCTGAATTTGGATGGTGATGAAGTATTATCTAAAGAATTAAAATCGGAAATTGTACAGGTTATTCAAGCCAATCAAATCGATGCTTTAATTACCCCAATTAATGACGTATTTTTGGGTGTTCCCAATAGTAAGCATACAAAAAAACATGCCAAGGTACGTTTTTTTCGCAAAAGCAAAGGGCATTATGATCTAGCTAACAAAGTTCATGAAAACGTGATCGTAGAAGGGCAAAGTGTCAAAGCTGAGGGTGATATTTATCATTATGGTGAATCTAGCATCTTTGTTAAAGTTGAAAAAAATAATCAGTATTCGAATTTAAAGGCTGTGGAGAAGTTTCAAAAGGCTAAAAAGCCAAGCTTGCTAAAACTGAGTTTAGTCATGCCTATGACTTTCTTAAAGTCTTACTTTATTCGCCGTAGTTGTTTAAATGGTTGGCGCGGTTTTGTAAACAGCATGATTAATGCATTTTATGCATTTTTAAAAGAAGCTAAGCTGTTTGAACAATATCAAAATGTGAAGCAGAAGCGGGACTAGACATGAAGATTGTCCAAGTTTTAGCGACCAGTGGTGGCATTGGAGGATTAGAACAACATACCTTTAATCTGGTCAATGAAATGTCACTGCAGCATGAAGTGCATGTTTTGGCACATCCATGCTATGCGGGAAAATTCATTACAGGGGTACATTTTCATGCAATAGACTTTGCCCGCAGCCGTTGGAATATTTTCCTGCTGTGGCAGTTGAAAAGTTTGATTAATCAAATACAGCCAGATATTGTGCATGCTCAAGCTGGAAAAGCTGCAGAGTTGATTTCAAGAATTCGCTATTGGTTGAATCCTGTAAAATTTGTCACAACTGTACACGGAACTAAAAAGAATAAAGCTATTTATGCTTCAGGTGATGCTGTCATTGCAGTTAGTCAGGCACTAACTCAAGGCATACCTGCAGCTAAAGTTCACGTTGTATATAATGGGGTATATCAGCAACCTGTGCTTTCAGATTTGCGACAACAGCAATTGAAGGCAGACCTTTATGCTCAATACCCTGAGATGGATAGTTCTAAAAAAATTGTAATGAGTATTGGTCGGCTTGAACCAGTCAAAAATATCAGCTTGCTTTTAAATGCCATGCAGGGCATTGATGCAAATCTTTGGGTTGTAGGCGATGGTTCATTGCGAGACTCGTTGGAAAAGCAAGCAGCACAGCAGCATATGCAGCATCAAATCGCTTTTCTGGGATTCCGTAGTGATGCTCGGGATTTGATTCAGCTTGCAGATACCATCGTTTTATCTTCTGATCGTGAAGGATTTCCTTTGGTCATGGTGGAGGCTTTACAGGCTGATAAAACCATGGTTTCAACTAAAGTAAATGGCGTGATTGAGTGGCTGCCTGAGCCATATCTTGCAAATATTGGACAAGCGAAAGAGTTGCAACAAGCAATAGAAAATGCTTTAACTGTACAAGCACAAGCGGATTTTTCCCCTTTATTTATGAAAGCAAAGCAAGAGTTAACTGTTACTGCCATGACACAGCAAACGCTCAATATTTATGAGCATTTGCTAAAATAGTTGTTTTGGGCTTATTTACTTTTTAACTGATAAGCGTATTGCATCTAAAACTACAAAATTATGTTCAACATTTATTGTATGGCAACCATCATCGTTATTATTCCATGTGGGTAAAATAACTTCTAAAAGTTGCTCTTTGTATGAGGTTGGGCTAAGTTCAAGAATTTCTTTGAATTCAATATTTCCACCATAACGTTTCAATGAGTCTTGACTAGGTCGTATAAGTTTTTCTTTGTAAATAAAAGGCTTACCAGCCATTCTGAATTGTTGATGACCTTTGCAGACTGGGTTTTTTGGGTGTTCTTGCCAGTTAGGATTTAAAATATCTTCAGTAAAGAAAATATCTAAACGGTCACCAAATTTTTTGCAGTTTCTACGTGTGGAAGTCAATAAATACCACATCCCTTCATGATAAAGGGGGGTGGTATCTACAGCATCAATATTATCAAATAAGTTTGAATGTTTTTCCCATTTCAGTGGTAACTCGGTACATTTCCACAATTCAATAGTTTTATTAGCACTGGTTTCAGGAATCATGTACCAGTTATTTTCAACCTTAAATACACAAGGATAAGATAGGTGGTAGTCCAATTTTAAAATAGTTTGTGGCTTTGAGTAGCTTCCATCTGTAAAAACTTCTAAGACTGATAAAAAGCCCACAGGATGAACATCATCTACTTCTTCAAAAAATATAAAGTGTTGATTATTCTCTTGTACATAAAAACAGTCAGCAAAGGTGAATTTTTGAGGTGAATGAATTTCAAAAAGATCTTTGAGCTGTTTTTGATTGTTAAAGGATTCGTCTAACCAACCAAAACGCATATACCAATGCGAATTAAATTTTTTGGCTTGTTGGTTTTGTTGAAATTTGTACCATTTCTTTAAAATTGTTCGCATCATAAAAATTAGATATATAAGACTATCTATCTAATTTTACATTAGATATTATATTCAGCAACGCTAGATTTGTTTGTAATTATGAAAATTTTCTAATTAGCATAGGAGAGGAACTCCTTGAGGGTAAGTGTTTAGTGTTGGTAGAGTCTAAAATTAAGTATCTTCTAGAAACAATGATTGCTTATTAGGGCATAATTTAACTGTGATATAAAAAACATCCTAAAATAATTAGGTATAATTAGTAATTTTATTTCTAACTTAATCAAGTCAATTAGCTAAGAGAGCCAAAGTGAAAATTGTTCATCTTCTATATTTTACGGAATTTGCGGGAACAGAGAAAGTTTGTGTAGATTTGTGTAACACAATGAGTCAAGATAATGAGGTTTTTTTGCTTGGAAATCTTTATGATTTTCAAGGTAATAAAATTACTGATTATCTTGAAGATGCTGTTAGGTTTGTTGATATTCCGACAGATAAAAACCGTCATAATATTTTATATCTGTATAAAATTTCAAAAATTCTAAAAAAAATAGATCCAGATGTTATTCACTGTCATAATACAAAACTTCTAGAAATAATGAAATATTGTCAAATATTTTTACCTAAAAAAATACCTATAATATTTACTAAGCATAATTGGTTTGTAAAAAAAAGAATGAAATATGCTGATTTGTGTGTTGGGATTTCTCCAGAAACATTAAAGCTTTGTAATGCAAAAAATAACATTCTAATAGAGAATGGTATAAGATTTAAGCAAGCAAAACGTGTTTTACCAGATAATATTTTTAATATCGTTGGTGTTGGGCGACTTGAAGAGCATAAAAACTGGCAATTGGCGATTACAGCATTAAGTCAGGTAAGTTTTGATTATCGTTTATATATTCTTGGAAAAGGAGTCTATGAGCAACCCCTTAAAGATCTAATTAAACAATTAAATGTTTCTGATAAAGTTAAACTAGTAGGTTTTGTTGATAACCCTTGGGATTATATTTATAGTTCAGACTTGCAGTTGTTACCTTCACGGCTTGAAGGATTTTCTTTAGCTCTGATTGAAGGTATTTATTATGGTAAAATGGTATTTGCTCTAGATACGGCTAATCATAGAGAAGTATTAGGAGATGATTTTATTGTTGAGAATGATGCAGAAAAATTAGCGGTAAAACTTGATGATGTTTATCATCATTATTATGAATATAATAAGAAATTTTCTAGTGTCAAAGCGGAATCATCTAGATTTGATATAAATCAAGTTGCTAAAAAGTACCTTGATGCTTATCGAGGTTTATTAAATAAAACTGATGTAATTTAAATTATTATATTTAATGCAAATATTATTTTATGTCTTTGGCTGATTTTTTAGTACAAGAGCATATTTTTTGAATAATATTAGACTCGGATTTTAAGTCCGAGTCTATTATCAGAATGTTCGTCCAGAGATTGAGTGCTTTATGAGTATAATTATTTTGGTAACTTTTTTGTATACTGATTAGGTTGTTTTTGAATTTTTGAATTTTTGAATTTTTGAATTTTTGAATTTTTGAATTTTTGAATTTTTGAATTTTTGAATTTTTGAATTTTTGATATTAAGCATTTAGATAGTGGAATAATGGATATCTAATTTCAAGTATTATAATAAGTATGAGTTTTTTTTCGTTGATGAAGAGGGAAGTCAGTACATTTCCACAGTTCAATTTTTTGCATATGTTTCTCGAATCATTTACCAGTTATTTTCTATCTTAAATACGCAAGGATAAGATGGATGATAGTCCAATTTTAAAATTGTTTGTGGCTTTGAGTAGCTTTCATCTTTAAAAACCTCCAAGACTGATAAAAAAAACCTGGGATGAACATCATCTACTGATTAAAAAATATAAAGAGTTGATTATTTTATTGTACATAAAAAAATCAGTAAAGGTGAGTTTTTTAGGCGAATGAATTTCAAAAAGATCTTTGAGTTGTTCTTGATTATTGAAGGATTCATCTAACCAACCTAAACGTATATACAAATGCGTACTAAATTTTTTTGGCTTGTTGGTATTGTTGAAATTTATACCATTTCTTTAAAATTGTACGCATTATAAAAATTGGATATATAAGACTATCTATCTAATTCCGCATTAGATATTATATGCAGCAATACAGTATTGGCTTATATGTATGAAAGTTTTTGTTATTAGTATCGAAGAAGAAAATTCACCAAGACTAAATAGCTTTTTATGTCAGCCTTTTTTTCAGAATGGAAGTTTAGAATATACAAAAGTTGGGGTGAAAGGGGGACAGCTTTCAGCAAAAAAGTATTTTGAATTAGCTGTTAAAGGGCGTGATAAGCCACTAACACCAGGTGAGTTAGGTTGTACCTTATCGCATTTGGCGGCATTAACGCAGTTCTTGGAAACTAGGGATGATTTTGCATTAATTCTAGAAGATGATGCTATTTTGAAAAATGATATTTCATATCAAATACTGAGTGATGAATTAAGTAAGGTAGATTTACCTAAAAATTTACTATTAAGTATTGGTGGTATTCAAATGAAAGAATGTCGAAAAGTTAGAGGGGAGTTTTGTGATTTTAGTCTATTAGATAAAAAAGTTTTGAAGGTGGTTCCTGATTTTTATCATAGAGTAAATTATACAGTATCTTATATTGTAGATCGAAAAATGGCGAAAAATTTATTAGAATATCATAAACCAGTTAGACGTGCTGATGATTGGAGTTATTTATATGACTTTGATTCCTCTTCAAATATTTTAATGGCTTATCTTGTTGATCATCCAGTTGTTGAGAGAGGTGAGTCAAATAAAAATTTAAGCACAATTGAGGCTGAAAGATTAAAGTCAAGGGATTTATTGATTAGTAAATTTGGCTCGGGTATGAAATATAATTTAGCTAAAATTTTTTATAAGCGTTATAGGGAGAAGTAAATTTTGTTATTTAAAAACTGGGAGATATTTTGAATATTTTAGTTACCGGTGGTGCAGGATTTATTGGTTCAGCTGTCATCCGCCATATTATGCAAAATACCCACAACCACGTTCTAAATATTGATAAGCTGACTTATGCGGGAAATTTAGAATCGTTAAATGAAATCGATCAACATCCGAACTATGAGTTCAAACAAATCGATATTTGTGATACGGAGCAAATTACAGCCGCAATAGATGCGTTTCGACCCGATGCAATTATGCATTTGGCAGCAGAGTCGCATGTAGACCGCTCAATTGATGGTCCAGCAGCATTTATTCAAACAAATATTGTGGGAACTTATACTTTATTAGAAGCTGCTCGAAAGTATTGGATGGGGCTTGACGCTGAAGCGCAACAAAACTTTCGTTTTCATCATATTTCAACTGATGAGGTTTATGGTGACTTAGAAGGAATAAAAGACCTCTTTACTGAAACAACTTCATACGCTCCAAGCTCTCCATATTCTGCCTCTAAAGCCAGTTCGGATCATTTGGTACGTGCTTGGCACAGAACTTATGGTCTACCTGTCATTGTGACCAATTGCTCCAATAATTATGGGCCTTACCATTTTCCAGAAAAATTAATTCCATTGGTGATTCTAAATGCACTGGATGCTAAACCTTTACCTGTATATGGTAATGGTCAGCAAATTCGGGATTGGTTATTCGTAGAAGATCATGCACGTGCTTTATATAAAGTGGTGACCGAGGGTGTGGTGGGTGAAACCTACAATATTGGTGGTCATAATGAAAAGCAGAATATTGACGTGGTCAAAACTATTTGTAAAATTTTGGATGAGCTAAAACCACAGGCGAGTGGTCAAGCATATGATTCACTGATTACTTTCGTAAAAGACCGCCCTGGGCATGACTTACGCTATGCGATTGATGCTACAAAAATTCAAAATGAATTAGGTTGGACACCAACAGAGACATTTGAAACGGGAATTCGTAAAACGGTAGAGTGGTATTTGAATAATCAGGAGTGGGTTGCTCATATTCAAAGTGGGGAATACAAATCTTGGTTAGGAAAACAATACAAGGCTAAGTAATGAAAATCTTATTGCTTGGAAAAAATGGACAAGTTGGTTGGGAGCTTCAACGTTCCCTTGCTCCATTGGGTGAGGTGATTTCACTTGATCGAAATGGTTTAAATCAATGGTGTGGTGATTTAAGTAAGCTCGATCAAATTTATCAAACCATTGTAGATATAGCGCCAAATGTTGTTGTGAATGCAAGTGCTTATACTACTGTAGATTTGGCTGAAACAGAACAAGATATGGCTACTCTCATTAATCATGTGGCAGTAGGGAAGATAGCTGAGGCTTGTGCTCAAATTAAGGCACTTTTAGTGCATTATTCGACAGATTATGTTTTTGATGGTGAAGGTACATCATTATTTAATGAAACAGATACACTGAAACCCTTGAATGTATATGGTCAAACTAAGGCATTAGGTGAGCAGGCTATTCAAAATGCTCAATGTAATTACTTGATATTTCGAACATCATGGGTTTTTGCACAAAAAGGTAAAAACTTTTTGAAAACAATGCTTGCTTTATCTCAGCAGCTTGAAGAACTATCTATTATTGATGACCAAATTGGTGCTCCAACGTCAGCCGAGCTAATTGCCGATGTAAGTGCTCATGCGATTGTGCAGACATTGAGAGATCAAACTAAAATTGGCATTTACCATTTGGTTGCTAGTGGGGAAACATCGTGGTTTGAGTATGCAAACTATATATTTGAGCAAGCAAAAAACTTAGGTGTGAATTTAGCCGTTCAACAAGTTAATCCGATTCCAACAGTAGCATATCCGACACCAGCTAAACGTCCACATAATTCACGATTAAATAATCAAAAGATTCAACATGCTTTTCAAATCTATTTGCCAGATTGGAAAGAGCATGTACGAAGAACAGTAATTGAGGTATTTCATAAATGAGCATAAAGCGTAAGGGTATTATATTGGCGGGTGGTTCAGGCACACGCTTACATCCTATTACTAAAGGTGTATCTAAGCAGCTTTTACCAATTTATGATAAACCCATGATTTATTATCCTTTATCTGTATTGATGTTGGCAGGTATTCGTGAGATTTTAATTATTTCGACGCCTGAAGACTTACCGAACTTTGAGAAATTACTTGGTGATGGTTCGCAGTTTGGTATTGAATTGAGTTATAAAGAACAGCCTTCACCAGATGGGCTAGCTCAGGCATTTATTATTGGTGAAGAATTTATAGGTAATGATCATGTGTGCTTAATATTGGGTGACAATATTTATTATGGTCAAAATTTTAGTAAGCAATTAAAAGTAGCAAATGCTGTTGATGTTGGTGCAACAGTTTTTGGTTATCATGTGACTGATCCAGAGCGTTTTGGTGTAGTTGAGTTTGATCCAACAGGCAAAGTGCTGAGCATTGAAGAAAAGCCAACCAAACCAAAATCACCTTATGCAGTAACTGGTTTATATTTCTATGATAATCGGGTTATAGAGTTTGCTAAACAGGTAAAACCATCCGCACGTGGTGAGCTAGAAATCACAGATATTAATAATGCCTATTTGAATGATGGCTCACTCAATGTTGAATTACTTGGGCGTGGTTTTGCATGGCTAGATACAGGAACACACGAGTCTTTATTAGAAGCGGGACAGTTTGTATATACTGTTGAAAAACGTCAATCTTTAAAAGTTGCGTGTTTAGAAGAAATAGGTTTTCAACATGGTTGGATTTCTAAGAGTGAGCTGAAGGCAAGTGTTGAAGCACTTAAGAAAACAGATTATGGTCAATACTTGTTTAAATTATTGGAAGAGGCTAAGTGAGAGTAGAAACAACTAAAATTGCTGGTTTGTTAATTATTCATCCCCAAGTTTATGGGGATGAGCGTGGTTGGTTTATGGAGAGCTTTAATCAACAACGTTTTGAAAATGAATTAAAAACGTTAAATTTACCTATTCCAACATTTGTGCAGGATAATCATTCCAGCTCACAAAAAGGTGTATTAAGAGGTTTGCACTTTCAGCGCGAACCTTATTCTCAAGGTAAGTTGGTGCGTGTAGTGCAGGGTAAAGTTTGGGATGTGGCAGTTGATATTCGTCCTGAATCTGAAACTTATGGGGAGTGGGTTGGTGTTGAACTGAGTGCAGAAAATAAAACTATGCTTTGGATCCCTCAAGGGTTTGCTCATGGCTTTATAGCACTTGAAGATAATACTCAATTTCTTTATAAAACTACCAACTATTATAATAAAGAAAGTGAAGGTGCGATTATTTGGAATGATACAGCACTAGAAATTGACTGGCCTTTAAATAAAGTAGATAAGGTAATAGTAAGTGATAAAGATACGAATAGTATGAAGTTTGAGGAGATGAAATAATGTGGTTAACAAAAAAAATAAAAGATTATTCAAGAGGTTATCTTAGAAAAAAATTCTCAGATCCAAATCACTTGTACGATAATAAAGACTTATTTGTAAAAACGTTACCGCAAAAAAAAATTTTGCTTATTGGTATATATTTAACGGATTATCCAAATCAAGCAGAAATATTAAAAAATCAATTTTCTAAATCTATGCAGCATAAAGTAGTTCAAAAATGGTATGCAATTGGGGAGAAGCCTATTCCTGAATATATGGTAGATGTAACTATAGGTTACTCAAAAAAGAAAAATCCTAAATTTAAAGTATTAAATGAAATTCTCTCTGATTTGGATATGAGTAGCTATGATTTATTAATTATTAGCGATGATGATATTCATCTTTGGGATAATTTTATAGATGTATATGTAGGTTATATCTATAAATATGATTTAAAAGTAGCTCAACCTGCACGTACTAAGCATAGCTTTTATGACCACCAAATTTGTTTACAAGCAGACTCTATTGTTAAGGCAAGATTAACAAATTTTGTTGAAATTGGACCTATCTTTTCATTTAATAGAGATGTTTTTAAGTATTTTTTACCATTTCCTAGTCAGAGTCCGATGGGATATGGTCTAGATTATATATGGCCTAAAATTGCAGAAAAATGGAAGTTTAATATTGGTATAGTTGATGCTACACCTGTTGATCACAGTTACCGACCTCAAGGAAAAACTTACGTTTCTAGTGAAAATATATTAAAAATGCAAGAACTATTTGAAAATTTCGACAATAATGAAAGAGATAAAAAAATATCTTATCAATATTTTAAGAATTAATTTTAGGGGAGTTTGCGGCTATTCCTTATCCGCATTCCCCGTCAAAACCATATAAATCAGCCCTACAAAAATCACAAATGCACCACCTAAACTACTCACGCAGAAATACAGAATTCGGTCAGAAGTATCGAGGTTAAACAGTCCATTGGCAAGAATATAGCGCATGAACAACCACTGGACGATTGCAAAAACAATTACCACTAGACCACGACGGCGGACTTCAGGACGCATAGCCATACGCTTGCTCATCTATCAACATAAAAACTGCGGGCTATTATGCCACTATAGAGAATCGATCTCAATGTAATAAAAAAACCCTGCACTAATGCAGGGTTTTTAGTGAAGTCAAAGCTTATACTTCTTTCGCTTCAGCTTTTTGCTTTTCACGTAAACGAATACCCAAGTCACGCAATTGATTTGCTTCAACTGGTGCTGGTGCTTGAGTCAATGGACATTCAGCCGTCTTAGTTTTCGGGAATGCAATCACATCACGAATAGAAGATGCACCCGTCATCAACATGATCAAGCGGTCAAGACCGAATGCCAAACCACCGTGCGGAGGCGCACCATAACGTAATGCATTCAATAAGAAGCTGAATTTCTCTTCTGCTTCTTCTTCACCAATGCCTAAGGCTTCAAAAATGGCTTTTTGCATTTCTAAAGTATAGATACGCAGTGAACCACCACCAATTTCAGTACCGTTCAAGACCATATCGTAAGCAACTGAAAGCGCAGCACCTGGGTTGTTCTTCACGTCTTCAACACTTGATTTTGGTAGTGTGAATGGGTGATGCACAGAGGTCCATTTGCCATCATCAGTTTCTTCGAACATTGGGAAGTCAACCACCCAAAGCGGTGCCCATTCGCAAGTTGCAAGCTTCATGTCATGACCGATCTTCACACGAAGCGCGCCCATGGCATCATTTACAACTTTAGCTTTGTCTGCACCGAAGAATACGATGTCGCCATTTTCAGCACCAACGCGTTTCAACAAATCAAGCACGATTGGCTCAATGAATTTCACGATTGGTGATTGCAGACCTTCAATGCCTTTTTCAAGTTCGTTGACTTTGATGTAAGCCAAACCTTTCGCACCGTAGATGCCTACGAATTTCGTGTATTCGTCGATTGCACTACGTGGAAGAGAACCTGCACCTGGTACGCGAAGCGCAACGATACGGCCTTTAGGATCTTTTGCAGGACCAGCAAAGACTTTGAACTCAACGTCTTGCATCAAGTCTGCAACGTCAACCAATTTCAACGGAATACGCATATCTGGTTTGTCAGAGGCATAATCACGCATCGCATCTGCATACGTCATACGTTCAAATTTATCGAATTTTACATTCAATAATTCGTTGAACATTTTAACCGTTAAGCCTTCCATTAAATCCATGATGTCATCGTCACTCATGAACGATGTTTCAACGTCGATTTGGGTAAATTCAGGCTGACGATCCGCACGTAAATCTTCGTCACGGAAACATTTTGCGATTTGGTAATAACGATCGATACCACCGACCATCAACAACTGTTTGAACAATTGTGGAGATTGCGGCAATGCATAGAAGCTACCATTTGAAACACGGCTTGGCACTAAATAGTCACGCGCACCTTCTGGGGTTGCACGAGTCAAGATTGGTGTTTCAACGTCCAAGAAACCATGATCTTCAAAGTAGTTACGGATCAAGTTGGTCACTTTAGAACGGAAGCGTAAACGATCTAACATTTCAGGACGACGGATGTCCAAGAAACGATATTTCAAACGAATTTCTTCAGAAATATTGGTATTTTCGTCATTGAGTGGGAATGGCGGTGTTTCAGAAGTGGCAAGAACTTCAATTTCTTTACCTAAAACTTCAATTTGACCACTCACCATATTGGCATTTTCAGTACCCGCATAACGACGACGGACACGACCAGTAATTTTTAATACGAATTCAGAACGTGCTTTGTCGGCTGTTTCAAACGCTTCTGGAGTATCTGGGTCAATGACTACTTGAACGAGACCATCACGGTCACGCATATCAAGGAAGATCACACCACCGTGGTCACGGCGACGGTGTACCCAGCCACAGAGAGTGACTGTTTCATCAATTTGAGCTTCGGTTAAAGAACCGCAGTAATGAGTTCGCATCATAGCGTATAAAATCCAACTATATGGGTTAAGGAAGCGCATACGTAAACAGCGTACCGCCTGTAAAGGGAGGATTATGCCTCGTTGAGGATTTTGTCACAAGGACTAGATCCAAATTCCTCAGGATTTCAGCACTTTTCGATGCAAAATTCAGGCATCAAAACTTATTTGAAATGCCGTTGGTGATCTAAAAACATAAACAGCACACAGCCGAAACTAAAGGTGATGAGGGCAGCTTGGCTGAATTCATTGATACTTCGCGCTGTAAAATAATACAGGTTGGACATCCACAGCTCTGGGGTGAAATAGCGCGCATAATCCCAAACCGAGTAACACCCCAAAAGTAAGATTAAAGTAAGCAAGCTCCATGCATAAATTTTAATGCTCGGGGCGACAGTTTGGCTTTGTCTAAATTTTTGATAATAGTGTGCACACATCCAAAATAAGAAGGGCAAAGCCGCAGCTGAAGTTCCGATTTGTAGAACTAAATGCACGGGGAAACTGTGCCCGAAGAGCAGGATGTTTTTACTCAGGAAATCATGAAAAGCGAAGGTACGAAAGTCGACATGCGTCAGTCCATCCCAAATCAGATGAGTGCTCACACCCAACAGAATAGCGAGCACAACACCGACAGCAAAGCCCAATATGCTACGGGAGCGGTTGAGCCTTAATGGATCTTTTAATCCGAAGAAACGGTATAACACAGGGCGATACAGTGCATACCAAAACAGACAGAAAATCAGCCCAATCCATAAATTCGGTTCAATTAAGGCGCGCCAAAGATGGGTTTTTCCGCCATCATGTTGCGTAAACAAACGAATCAGATCCGGTGTCATACAGCCAATCGCAAGTGCGGCAATCGGTAAACGACCTTGTGTCAGTTTGGAGAGTGGCGGGGCAAGAACCGCATGGGATAGGGTAAATGGCATGGCATCTGGTATTTAATAAATTCTTATGAAGTATTGGGTATAGTTCATCTTTTTTCAGTGTAAAGCAGCCAATAGGTAATTTCTGTTTTTTATTGCAAATTTATTGTAATGTTATATTATAACAATTAATAAATTCCACCAGACCTTATCTGACTCATGCTATTTCATAAGAATTTACTTTCAGTTGCAATTCTCGCTGTGATTGCACCTTCTGTTTTTGCTCAAGATGATGAATCTGCACAAACCTTATCGACCATTCAGTTACAGGCACATCCCCTCGTACAAAGTGCCGCCGATTTTGCGGTAGCAGATCATGTGGTGGATCACAAACAATTGGCTGAACGTGGTGCAACCATTGGTGATGCACTGGCAGATGAGTTAGGGGTGCATTCAAGTCAGTTTGGATCAGGTTCAAGCCGTCCTGTGATTCGTGGGCAAGAAGGCGCGCGCGTGAAAGTGCTGGAACAGGCTTCTGAAACAGCCGATGTCTCGACTTTATCACCAGACCATGCGGTCACGGTTGATCCGATTTTAGCCAAGCAAGTGGAACTGATTCGTGGACCGTCGACCTTGCTCTACAGTGCTGGTACGGTCGGTGGCTTGGTCAATGTCACAGATAACAAGATCCCGACCCAAATGCCTGCAAAGGGTTATGAGGGACAAGTCGGTTTACGCTACAACTCGGGCAATGATGAAAAGCTTGCCAGTGCAGGAGCAACCGTAGCACTGGGTGATCAGGTGGCATTACGTGTGGAAGGCTTAAAGCGTAAAGCCAATAGTTATATTGCCCCAGATTATGTGCATGAACATGAGGGCGAACTTGAAAAAGAACGCCGTGTTGACAATACCTTTGCTGACGGGCAAACCGTGAACGTCGGTTTATCGTGGATTCATGATCGAGGCTTTACCGGTATTTCCTATAGTAACCGTCAAGACCAGTATGGCTTGCCAGGGCATAGCCATGAATATGAAAGCTGCCATCCACATGATGACGAGTTGCATTGCGGTTCACATGATGGACATGACCATGACGAGGAAGAAGATGAGCATGGCGGACCATGGGTCGATTTAAAATCTGAGCGTTATGATTTCCGTACTGAACTGAATCAGCCTTTCCAAGGGTTTGAGAAACTGCGTGCGCATGCCAGTTATACTGACTACAAGCATGACGAGATTGAAGAAGGTGTCGCTGCGACCACATTTAAAAGTCAGGGATATGATGCCCGTTTAGAATTACTGCATAACCCACTAGGCGCGTGGGAAGGGGTGATTGGTACTCAGTTTGCGCGTCAAAAACTGGATATTACAGGCGAAGAGGCACTCTTTTCAGGTCCAAGTACTACCGATAAATGGAGTCTGTTTGCTTTAGAACATACACAGTGGAAAGATGTGCATTTTGAGCTGGCCGCACGTTTTGACCAGCAAAACATTGATATTGATTCACCGCAAAAAGATTATGATGATCATGCCATTTCATATTCAGGCGCAGCAAATTGGGCATTTGCACCTGACTATAAATTATCATTGGTGGCATCGCATCAAGAACGCTTACCTTTGGCACAAGAGCTGTATGCTGACGGCAAACATTTGGCGACCAATACTTATGAACGCGGCAATCAAAATCTAGACGTCGAAAAATCCAATAACCTTGAGTTGGGCTTGCACTACGAAACCGATCGTTTTGATTATCATGTGCATGTTTATCATAACTGGTTCGATTCTTATATTTATGCACAAACCACAGACCAGTATGAAAACTTCCGTTTAGTGGATTATACCCAAGACAAAGCCAAGTTTTACGGCACTGAAGCACAAGCGTCTTATCAACTGAATGACTTGTATAAGCTTAGTGTGTTTGGGGATTATGTCCGCGGGAAAATTGACAATGAAAATGCACCACGTGTACCTGCAGGTCGTTTAGGCAGTAAAGTAGATGTTGATTTTGCCGATGGCTGGTCTGGTCAGGCGGAGTACTATCACGTGTTTAAACAAGACAAGATTACGGCGTATGAGCAAGAAACCGCAGGCTATAATATGGTTAATCTTGGGGTTGCCTATGCAGCGCCAGCCATTGCAGACACCAATTATCGTGTGTATTTCAAAGCCAACAACTTGCTAGATGAACAGGTGTATCAGCATGCATCATTCTTGGCCAATATTCCGCAAATGGGACGTAACTTCACTGTGGGCTTAGAGTTTGGTTTCTAAGTTTTGCTAGGCTTTTGGAATTGAATCAAGACCTTGTCACAGAAAGCCACTTGAAAATCATGCGCAGAAAACCTAGCCTGAGACGATTGGGTTAGGTTTTTTGTTATGCGTATTCTCCGAAAAGTTCAACATAAATTAAATTGGTCACCGCGACGCTATGTTGCGGTGTTTGTGGGTTTATTGGCACTGGGCTATCTGGCTTCAGGCATTTATCACACTGTAAAACCCTTACCCGAAGGTTTGAATTACACGGGTAAACTACGCCATGCCCAAGTCAAATTCCTCGCTGATCTGACCTATTTAACGCCTGAAGGTAAACAGCAGCAACAGCATGTGATTTTCAATGAAATGTTGAAGATGATTGATGAAGCGAAAACCACCATTGTGCTGGATATGTTTCTGTTTAATAAAGAAGTGGGGGAGTCTAAAGTTCAGCAACAGGCTTTAACACAACAGTTAACCGATGCGCTGATTTCTAAACGCCGTCAGTATCCTGAGATGGACATCAAATTCATTACTGATCCGATCAATTCAGTGTATGGCGGATTGGCACCTGAACACTATCGTCAATTGCGTCAGGCTGGAATCGATGTGATTGAAACGGATTTACGTCCACTACGGGCTTCAAATCCGACTTGGTCGGGTTTCTGGTATTTGTGCTGTCAAGATGCAGGCAATAACCCAGAAAAAGGCTGGTTGCCAAACCCATTTGGCAAAGACCCAATTACCTTACGCAGTTATTTTAATTTATTTAATTTTAAAGCCAATCATCGTAAAACCTTGGTGGTGGATACCGCTGAAGGCTGGAAGACTTTGGTGACGTCCATGAATCCGCATGATGGCAGTTCGCGTCATTCCAATGTGGCTTTGGTGGTCACAGGCAATACAGCCGTGGACGTCTTAAAGACTGAGCAAACAGTTGCGAAAATGTCAGGTACTGAACTTCCAACGGTGATTTTGGGGGAATACGAAGCAGCAAAAACTGAGCCGCAGGTACAAGTTTTGACCGAGCAAGCGATTCTGGATGCCACCTTAAAGTTAATTGATGCTGCAAAAAAACAGGATCAGATTGATTTAGCCATGTTCTATTTGTCTGAACGCCAAATTATTGAGGCTTTGCTTGCAGCGCAAGAGCGTGGTGTAAAACTGCGGGTGTTACTTGACCCGAATAAAGATGCGTTTGGACGCCAGAAGAATGGGATTCCTAACCGTCAGGTCGCTTCTGAACTACATCAGGCAGGTATCTCTGTGCGCTGGTGTAACACCCAAGGTGAGCAATGCCACAGTAAGATGATCATTAAACGCAGTGGAAATACGAGCGAGCTGATTTTAGGCTCAGCCAATTTTACTGCGCGCAATATCAAAAATTATAATTTGGAAACAGATTTACGCGTGGTCGGTTCGACTCAGGCGCAGGTGTTCCAAGATGCAGATCAGTATTTTAATACTGCATGGTCGAATCTAGAAGGCAAGCAGATGAGTGTGGACTATGCTCAATATGCAGATGAGTCTAAATTGAAATATGCCTTATACCGCTTTATGGAATGGAGTGGCTTGTCAACGTTTTAATTTTGAATCCCTCCTGACCTCCCTTTGCGAAAGGGAGGAAATTCCTTACAGAGATAAGGAATTGGCAGGAGGAAATATTTTTTATACTTGAGGATTTGGCGGAATGATTTGATCCAAATCTTTATCGCTCATGTTATCCAGTTCGTGCAAATCAGTTTTGATTTTCCATTTTTCAGCGTCTTCCACAGGGCTCGGGAGGCGCGCTTCAAGCCAGTCACAGACCACATCGGGTGGAAAGTCTGCGTGATTACATTGAATGACCCAAGAGAGGAACTGTTTTGCTTCACCATTCATATATGGGGGAGGAGAAACGGGGAGAAATTGCGTCGGTAAACGTTCATTGGTCGAAATGTAATTTAAGACATGTCCCAGTTCTTGTACGGTTTGCCAAGCTAGTGGGTGGTCGATATTAATCTGGAATTTAAACCACCACGCATGTTGACCATCCGTTCCATAAGAGTCGATAAATTTTGCTTGTACACTTGGAACTTTAGAGAAAAATTGATGCAGTCGTTCAAAACTTAATTCCGCCACAATGTTCAGCCTAATCCATGAAAAAGCTTATATTAGCATAAAGCATGACAAGCTAAATTGAGAATAGCTGGATGTCAGGTGGCTACAAATCTTTGCGTAGCCTGCTGGTTTTATTCATGCTTGAATCCAAAGATCGGTTAAAATATACATAAAGACAGTTGGGAGAAGCAGATGACAGCCAAATACTATGTTGCATGCGCTATCGCGATCTTCATGTTGAGTTCAAGCTATGCTTCGGCGGATGCCAATCAATGGTCAAACTATCAAGGTAGCAGTACCAAACGCCCGAATTATCGACCTTATCCACCACAACCGCCTTATCCAAACCGACCATATCCGCCACATGATCATCGTCCTCCCCATTGGGACCGACCACAAGCCAATGTCAGCATCAATATGCAGGCGCCTACATATACCCAATATAACCATCAAAGTACCAGCTATGTTTTTGGGGATGCCAATTCCCGCATAGAAAGTTCAAATTATCGGATTATCAATGATTGGCAACGTTTAGGACTGCCTGAACCACCGCAGAACATGTACTGGATTTTTGAAAATGGTCGCTATGTGTTAGTCCCAAGATAGACAGTTCCTTCTTCGATGCTTGAATGAGAGATTACATGGTGCATCAAAGAAGGAAGCATACTTAAGCCAGTTCATCATCTTCTGGGCGTGGGGTCTTTCCTAGAGGTAAAGGTTTATCATGATGTTTATCGCGGATGACGGAAGGAAACGTCCATGATGCATAGCGCACTATTAAAATGGCTAGCGCAAGAATCAGAATTGAACCCGTAATAATCACCAGATCCATATCGGCTTTATGGTCGTGTTGAATATCCGAAATGAGCAGACGGGTGAGGGCGGTGATTGCCACATAAATCAAGAAGCGCACGGGCATGTGGTTGGTTTTAAAATAGATACCCACCATGGCACCCAATTCCAAATAGATAAATAACAACAGAATATCGTCAATGCTGGCGTATTGTTTGACCGTAAGGATTTCAATCACGGTATGTACCGCAGACCATGCCACCATACAGCCAATAATGAACAGAGCAATGTAATGGAAGCTTTCTACCGCCAGATTGCCTAGACGGTCGAGGAGGGTTTCAAGTTTGGCAACTTTGGGTTTATGTTCTGACATTTTGACCTCCTATGCTTTAAATAATATGGTATTCAAGCATAAGCAAATTTCATGCACATGAACGTTATGCAATAAAAAACGCCTGACAATGCAGGCGTTTTTTATTTATAAGGCTTATGCTTGGCTAGTGAAGTAGTCTTCGCTGAAGTTCATAATCAAGTCCGAACCTGCTTTGACTTTAGCAATACGCATGTCTAATTCTGGAAGAATACGTTGTGCGAAGTATTGAGCAAGTGCCAATTTGTTTTGGAAGAATTCGCCATCTTTGTCTTTTGCGGCATTGGCAATGCGCGCAAACATGTAAGCGAAGCTTAACAAACCAACTGCGTGTAAGTAATCCACCGCTGCTGCATTCGGAAATTCAACATTTTCAGCCGCTTGCGCAAGAACGAATTGAGTCAGGTCTGCAACTTCTGTAGCAGCATCTAATGTTGCATCTTTAATGAAGTTTAAGTCAGCATCTAAACCGTTGGCGAAATCACGAATTTCTTCGATGTATTCAGCTACGTAGGCTCCGTTACACTTAATGGTTTTACGACCAATTAAGTCTTGAGACTGAACGCCGTTGGTGCCTTCGTAAATCTGTGCAATACGTAAGTCACGTACACATTGCTCCATACCCCATTCACGAATATAACCATGACCACCGAAGCACATTTGTGCATCAAGCGTTGCTTGGAATGCAGTATCGGTTAAGTAAGCTTTGGCAATTGGTGTCAAAAGTGCAACGCGGTCGTTGGCTTTTTTCACTGCTTCAGCATCGGTAGAGAACTTGGTGATGTCTAACTGTTGACCCACATACACTGCAAATGCACGTGATGCTTCATTGTTCGCACGTACGTTGAGCAACATACGACGTACATCACCATGCACTAAAATGCTGTCTGCTGGCTTGTTTGGAGATTTCACACCAGACGCGCTACGACCTTGTAAACGATCCGTCGCATATTGTGCCGCATTTTGATAAGCAAATTCAGACGCACCGAGACCTTGAATACCCATTGATAAACGTTCGTAGTTCATCATCACGAACATTGCGGCAAGACCTTCGTTTTCTTTGCCCACGAGGTAGCCTTTTGCACCGTCAAAGTTCATGACGCAAGTTGCAGAAGCTTTAATCCCCATTTTGTGTTCGATTGAACCAGGACCTGCGGCATTACGCTCGCCCACTGAACCATCTTCGTTTACAATGAATTTCGGCACAATGAATAAAGAAATACCACGTGAACCTGCTGGCGCATCTGGAGTTTTCGCTAAGACCAAGTGAATGATGTTTTCAGCTAAGTCGTGGTCACCGCCCGTAATGAAGATTTTTGTACCCGTGATGTTGTAAGTACCATCTTGGTTCGGTTCAGCTTTAGTTTTGATAATCCCTAAATCTGTACCTGAGTGTGGTTCAGTTAAGCACATGGTGCCTGACCATTCACCAGAGTAAATTTTAGGTAAATACGTTTCTTTTTGCTCTTGAGATGCATAGCTGTTTAACGCCATACCTGCACCCACTGAAAGTAATGGGTAAAGCATAAAAGATGGGTTGGTTGCGAACAGCATTTCGTCAGAAAGTACAGTCAGCATTTTAGGCATGCCTTGGCCGCCCCATTCTTCTTCTGCACCTAAACCAATCCAACCACCTTGAGCATATTGTTGGAACGCTTCTTTGAAACCAGCAGGTGTCGTCACTGCGCCATTGTTATAAGTTGCACCTTCTTCATCACCTGTACGGTTCAGCGGAAGCGTTACATTTTGCGCAAATTTCGCCATCTCTTCCAAAATAGCTTCTGCAGTCGCAGCATCTAAATGTGCTAGATTTTCGTTAGACTGCCAGAATTGTTCTGCGTTAAAAACATCATTTAAGATGAATTTCATATCTGCAAGCGGTGCATTATAAATTGGCATAGTTAGTTCACCTTTGTTGTATACATCATGTGCCGAGTGTGGAATAACACGCGATCACACGTATTATTGATAGAATTAAATTTAGCATTGATTACATAAAAAAAGGACCGTCAAAACCGACCAGTCCTTTTTTCTTAAATTAACATTGCAAGCAACATTAAAGTGTGATTAGAACGCGAAGTGTTCCGCATCTAATGACATTAATGGCTCTACACCACCAGAAATCACTTCAACGTGTGAACGAACACGCGGCAAGATTTTCTTGAAGTAGAAGCGAGCAGTGGTCACTTTGGCATTGTAGAAGTCTACATCGGTAGTGCCCGCAGCAAGCGTTTGCTGTGCAACCAACGCCATTTGAGCCCATAGGTACGCTAGTGTTACATAACCAGAGAAGTATAGGTAATCTACTGCAGCAGCACCAACTTCATCAGGGTTTTGCATTGCGCGCATACCAATTTGCATGGTGAGGTCGCCCCATTCTTTGTTGAGTGCAGCCAATGGCTCAACAAATTCTTTCATTGCCGCATCGTCTTTGTTAGCTTCGCAGAATTTGTGAATCATCTTGGTGAAGTCTTTCAACATTGCACCTTGAGTACCCAAAACTTTACGACCTAATAAGTCCAACGCTTGAATTTCTGTTGTACCTTCATATAAGCACGAGATACGGGTATCACGAACAATTTGTTCCATACCATGTTCAGAAATAAAGCCGTGACCACCAAACACTTGTACGCCGTGTTTTGCAGATTCAGAACCTGTTTCAGTCAAGAAGGCTTTTGCAATCGGGGTAAGCAACGACAAAATGTTGTCAGAGTTTTTACGCTCTTCTTCAGTTGCACCTTGTTCTACGATATCCGCATGGAAAGATAACAAGTAAACCAAGGCACGACCTGCTTCAGCAAAAGATTTTTGCGTTAACAGCATGTTACGTACAGCTGGATGCACGATAATTGGATCTGCTTCTTTTTCAGGTGCTTTAGGACCAGAAAGTGAACGCATCGCTAAACGGTCTTTCGCGTATGCAAGCGCACCTTGGAACGAACCTTCCGATGCAGCAAGACCTTGAACTGCTGTGCCAATACGTGCGGTGTTCATGAAGGTAAACATACAGTTTAGACCACGGTTTTCAGGTCCAATTAAGTAACCTTTTGCGTTGTCAAAGTTGATCACACAGGTCGCATTACCGTGAATACCCATTTTATGTTCAATTGAACCACAACGCACTGCATTACGCTCACCC
Organism: Acinetobacter kanungonis; assembly: GCF_009939195.1. Lineage (GTDB taxonomy): Bacteria > Pseudomonadota > Gammaproteobacteria > Pseudomonadales > Moraxellaceae > Acinetobacter > Acinetobacter kanungonis. The sequence continues at coordinate 381,002 of NZ_JAACKC010000003.1, forward strand.
ACAGTACCATCAGCATTTAAGTTGAATTTTGGTACGATGAATAATGAAATACCTTTAGTACCTTTTGGCGCACCTGGAAGGCGTGCAAGAACGATGTGAATAATGTTCTCTGCCATGTCGTGCTCACCAGCAGAGATAAAGATTTTCTCGCCAGTAATTGCATAGCTACCGTCAGCATTTGGTTCAGCTTTGGTACGGATAATACCAAGGTCAGAACCTGCATGAGATTCTGTCAAGCACATGGTGCCTGTCCAAACACCTGATACAAGGTTTGGTAAGTAAGCATCTTTTTGTTCTGGTGAACCGTGGTGTTCTAAAGTACGCACTGCACCATGAGAAAGACCAGGGTACATGCCCCAAGCCCAGTTCGCAGTACCAACCATTTCAGAAATCACGTTACCTAAAGAAACTGGTAAACCTTGACCGCCATATTGCTCTTCAGCAGAAAGAGAAGGGAAGCCGAGTTCAATATATTTTTGATAAGCTTCTTTAAAGCCAGTCGGTGTAGTCACCACACCATCATTCCAAGTACAACCTTCTTGGTCACCGCTTTGGTTGATTGGAGACAATTCGTTTTCACAGAAATCTGCAGCAGCTTCTAAATATTGGTCAACCAATTCACGGCTTACGGTTTCTTGGAAAGCAGGCAGTTTTGCATAATGTTGTTCAGCATTTAGTAATTCATGCAAAACGAACTGCATATCACGTAAGGGCGCTTTGTATTGTGGCATGTCGGTTTTCCTCAATACTGGTTTCAACCAGCGTTATAATCCTAATAAACATGGTGACGTGCCTTCAATGACACGTTTTTAAGTACAAGTTAATCGTGCAACATCTTGTTATAAGGTACAAGCTCTTGCCCCCGATTTCTTAGTGACTGTAAAGTCAAAAAAAGGTGGCTTGAATTTTCTAAGTATATTGAGTGTAAACGTTTTTATGTTTTTTTAGATGATACAAATAGTCAAAAAACGTAAAAAGTTATGTCCCTCATTTAGGCATAAAAAAAGACGCTTGCGGCGTCTTTTTTGTTGTAAATCTGCTTATGCGGCTGGAGGCGGAGCCATATTTGCTGTTGGTGCAGCATTCGGCTGCGGCTGATTTGGGAAGAAGCGTACTGAACATTTGCCTGAAAGCGTTTGTTCACCTGCCTTAATCTGAACAACTTTGCCATCGGTTTGACCTTTACATGCAGTTTCAACCGCTTGTTGGAAGGCTTGTTTTTCTTTTAAACGTTGATCGAACTGTTGCACCATTTGTTGACGCTGGGCATCTGTCAGTTTTTCACCACGTTGTGGGCGCATCATGCCTTCATCACCTTGCATTGGCGGTTGACCCATATGCATGCCATGACCGTGTTTCTGATCGGGTTGGAACACGATATTACATTGACCATCAATCGTTTGCGTGCCTGCTTTTACTTGAACATTTTGTCCAGCAGTTTTGCCGTCACAGGCTTGTTTCATCTGTTTGAACATTTCTTTGTGTCCAGCGCGCATTTGTTCACGTTCAGCACGCTGTTCAGGAGAGAGACGCTCACCATGGCGACCATCCATCATACGATGTGGTTGATCTTGTGGCTCAGGTGTTGATTGGCAAGCGGTTAAAGCACCTACACTTAAAACACAGCAAGTGGCTAATACAATTTTTTTCGTCAAGTTCATTACAAGTTACCCCAGCACGCTATTTTTCATTTGTGCTTAAAGATTAAATAATAAAGATGAAGAAACAATGGAGGGTTTTTTGAAAATAGGTTGGTTACAATAGCCTTAACAAAATAACAATTGAGCACCGCTGTTGAATATCCGACGTGTCCCGATTGCACTACGCCTCTTCTTGACTGTATTGCTTACCACCTTAGTGATTATTACGCTAAGTCTGGGGGTATTGCATTGGACCATGCAAAAAAACTTCACCCGCTATGTGGCTGATGTTGAAATGCAGAAACTGGATCATCTGATCAGTAATTTGGCAAGCGTGTACTCGGTCTATCATGACTGGGGCAATGCCATTCAAGCCCAGATATTACAAATTGAAGGGCAGGCAGATCCTGATGATTATGACCGTTTGTCGCATTGGTGGTTACGCCGACAGTATGATATTGCCTTGCAGCAGCGTTATTTTGAAGAACATACCTTTGTTAATTTGCCGCCTACTTTGGCACGTGCAGATCAGGGTAAGCCCTTATTAGATCAAGAAGAATTACGCTGGCTAGAGTTGAACCTGCCTTCCGAATATCAGCCTTTTGAGGGGCTGAAATTTCCATTGAAATCCAATGAAAATGCCTTCCGTCCGCCTGATCGTAAAGAGGGGCAGAATAAATTAAAAGAGACGAATCAGAAGAAACAGTTTATCTCGATGCCTGACCGACTCGGACTCAGCTCACGTTTATCTTTATATGATGCCAAACGCCAATTTGTGGTGGGAGAACCTGCTTCAGATCAGATTTCGTATCGTCCGATTATCGTTGAAGACAAAGTGGTGGGTTATTTAGGCTTAAAACCAGTGCTGGATCAGGATGATGCTCTAAGTATTAACTTCTTTAGTAATCAAAAGCGTTATTTGTTCTTGGTGTATGGTTTGACCATTTTGGCGAGTTTGATTGCTGCATTATTGTTGGCGACCTATTTCAAGAAACCAATTCAGCGTTTGTTGAATGGTACACGTGAACTGACCCAAGGCAATTACCAACATCAGGTGAAAATTAACCGTAATGATGAGTTGGGTGATTTATCCAATGAGTTAAATCGACTGGCAGAAATTCTGGATCAACACGAAACTTCGCGTCGTCAGTGGGTCGCAGATACCTCACACGAATTAAAAACACCATTGGCTGTTCTGCAAGCGCAGATTGAAGCCATGCAGGATGGAATTCGTAAAGCCACCCCAGAGCATTTAGGTGCCATGATGCGTCAGGTCAGCAGCCTGAAAAAATTAACTCAGGATTTGGCGGATCTGGCGCAGGCAGATGCACAACAGTTGAAGTGTTATTTCAATGCCATCAATCCTTGGGATGTGGTGGTGCAAGAAATTGAAAACTTCAAACCAAAGTTTGAACAGGCGAATCTGAAAGTCAGCGTGCAGGGCGATGCGCCTGTCTTACAATTAGATACAGACCGATTCAAACAAATTGTGGTCAACTTACTCAGCAACAGTATTCGCTATACCGAGCAGGGTGGAGAAATCCAGATTCATACTGAACAAACGGCTACAGAGTGGAGTCTGTATGTGGATGACAGTCCTTACGGTTTAAGCGATGAACAATTACGGCATTTGGGTGAGCGTTTTTATCGTGTTGATGATTCGCGTACCCGAAGCACAGGTGGCACAGGACTGGGTCTGGCTCTTTCCTGTAAGATTGCGCAGGCACTGGGTGGACGTTTGAGTTTTGAACATTCGCCTTTGGGTGGGTTGCGTTGCAAACTCACTTTTCCCAAACAAATGAAAGCATAAAGGAAATATTCATGAAGCATATTATGCTGGTTGAAGATGAAGTTGAACTGGCTCAATTGGTCCGTGATTATCTAGAAGCAGCAGGCTTTGAAGTCAGTCTATTCCATGATGGGCAAGAAGCTTATGACAGCTTTATGCAGCGTAAACCGAGTCTAATGATTTTGGACTTGATGGTACCGCGTATGGATGGTCTGACCATCTGCCGTAAAGTGCGGGAACAGTCGGATTTGCCGATTATTATGGTGACTGCACGTACTGAAGAAATTGATCGTGTATTGGGTCTGAATATGGGCGCAGATGATTATGTCTGTAAGCCATTTAGCCCGAAAGAATTGGTGGCTCGTGTGCAGGCCGTGTTACGTCGTTTAGACCGTAAAGCCGAGCCTGAAGAAAATAGCTTGTTCCGTATAGATAAAGCACAACAACGCATCTGGTATCAACAAAAGACCCTCAACTTAACCCCAACCGAGTTCCGCTTGCTGGAGTTGTTCTTGGAGCATGTCGGTCAGGTCTATTCGCGCGTGCAATTACTCGATCATATTAACCCAGACAGTTTTGATGTCGCTGACCGTGTTATTGATAGTCATATCAAAAACTTACGCCGTAAGATTTCAGATGCCGCCGAGACTGGAAATCGCCATGAATGGATTCAAGCCGTGTATGGTGTGGGCTATCGTTTTGAGTATCCAGAAGATTAAGGCTTGTAGATAAAACGAGTTTTCCTGTGGATAACCACAACGTTATCCACAGAAAATGTGGATAAACGCGTTGAGGAAATCGACAATTTAAGAAGAACAACTGACCATTACTTCGGGCACATCATTGGGTAATGGACCTAAATCTTCAGCGCACTCCACATCAGGCTGTTTTGTAAATGGCTGGCTGAGCAAGCTGAATAAGCGATCCACCTCTGAAAAGTCATTACGTTCAGCCAGTTCAATCGCACGTTGCGCCATGTGATTGCGCAAAATATAGTGAGGGTTGGCGTGCTGCATGGCTTGATCTAATGCGGCTTGGTCTTGATGTTCCCGAATCGATTGATATTGCTGCAAGAACTGCTCGAACTGACGTCGATCAAGACAGTCGTCCAAGAGCGGTTGATATTCTTTATTTTGCAGACGAATAAAGCTTTGGGTGTAGTCCAGTTGTTCAGATTGCAAAATTCTTAAGAAGAGCATGCCACAATCAAAACTCTCTTGATGAAAATCAGGCAAGCCCATTTTTTGACAAAGCCCTAAACGGTAATGTTCGAGAAAGGTCGGCTCATAATGGCTTAAGCTGGCGGTCAAATCTTCTTTCCATTGCTCTTTTTCATAACCTTCAGGGATCAAAGGCATTAAATTGTTGAGCCAGATCCATAAGTTCCAATGCCCGATACTCGGTTGCTGCTGATAGGTATAGCGACCTTGATAATCGGAATGGTTGTTAATCCAATTCGGGCGGAAACGCTCCATAAAGCCGTATGGACCGAAATCCAGAGTGGAACCTGTGATATTCAAGTTATCGGTGTTCATAACACCATGCGCAAAACCGACCAACTGCCATTTGGCAATCATGATTGCAGTCCGTTGCACGACTTGCGTTGCAAAAGCCAAGATCGGCTGTTCTGCGTTTAGGCATTCAGGATAATGCCATTCAATACATTTTTGGGTAAAGTCAGCCAACAGGTCAGATTGGTACTGATTAATCCACTCAAAATGCCCCAAGCGAATATGGCAGTCGGATGTCCTGAGGAGCATTGCACCAAGTTCTAATTTTTCACGTTGGACACCTTGGGTTGATGAGGTGAATCCGACAGCATTACTGGAAGGGATGCCGAGTGCATTTAAGGCATGTCCTGCCAAATACTCACGAATGACCGAGCGTAGAACCGCACGTCCGTCTCCCATGCGTGAATACGGGGTTTGACCTGCACCCTTTAAATGTAAATCAATGGTCTGTTGCTTTTTATCTAAGATTTGTGCAATCAGTAAGCCACGACCATCGCCAAGTTGTCCTGCCCATTGTCCAAATTGATGCCCGGCATAGACCATGGCAAGTGGCGGAAATTCAGTAAATGTTCGTTGTCCACTACAGATTTCCACCCAAGCGGCTTGTTCTTCAGTACTCCATTGCAGTTCTTCAGCCAATGCTTGATTGAAATGCCCAGCTTTCGCGCCCACAAGAGGAAGTGGCATTTGCTGATGGTAAAGTTTCGGACTGAGGGTGGGGTAGCGTGAATTGAACAACATAAGATGGGATCTGGCGATTAGACTCTGCCCACTATAACAAAATCATCAGCTAAAAATGAATAAAGCTTCCAAATGGAAGCTTTATTCATGGCATACAGCGCTGAGGGTTATTCAGAAACTGCATTCTTTTTGATGTTGCGCATCAAGGTTTTTAAAGTTTCACGATGCTGACCTAAACGTTGTTCCACTGATTGGAAGTCCGCTTTTAGTTTATGGTCCATCTGATGAATTTTTTCAGCCACTGATGCTTTCTTGGCTTGAATTTCCTGTTCTTTCAGTTTTGCCCAGTCGTTTAATGTATGGGTAAATGCTTCATATTCTTGCGCAATACGCTGTTTTGCATGGGCAATATCTTCATTAACATTTAGACCATATACAGCCAAATCTTGCTCAGCATATTTAAACTTCATCGCAAGTTCCGCTTTTTTAATATTAAAGCTTGGAATACGACGTAAGTTCTTCGCTAAACCGAGTTTTGAACATGACCAAATTAACCATTTGGTTGGGTCATATTGCCACCATTTCACCCCATTACGGTAATCGTATTGGAAAATATGGTGATAGTTGTGATAACCCTCACCCCAAGTTGCAATTGCAAGCAAGAAGTTGTCACGCGCGGTATTTTCGTCAGTATAAGGACGTTTGCCCCACATATGACAAAGCGAGTTAATAAAGAAAGTTACGTGATGGCTGAGGATTAAACGAACCAATCCACCCAATAACACCACGCCCCACATATCACCGACAGCCCAGCCAATCGGTAACAAAATACCGGTATGCACCAAGATCACCAATGGTACATAGTACTTGTGCTGGAACATGACCAGTTTGTCATTTAACAAGTCTGGTGCATTTTTATAATTTGGTTCTGCTGCTGGATAATCACGTAACATCCACCCGATGTGGGCAAACCAAAAGCCTTTATTAATTGAATATGGGTCTTTTTCTACATCATCCACATGGCGGTGATGGGTGCGGTGACCAGAAGACCAGAATAAAATACTGTTCTGAACAGCAAAAGTACCCATAATCATTAAAATGATTTTTAAAGGTAAAGTCGCTTCATAGGCACGGTGCGCCCATAAACGATGATAACCCGCAGTAATACCTAAACTACTTACACCCAATAACACAATCATACTAACCCAAGCGCTAGCGCTAAAATCATGATTCATGGCATACAGGGGAAGAGCGATAACCGCAACAATAGGTAAAAAAACTAGGGCAAAAACTGCAACCCAGTTAATTGGGGCTTGAGGTAGGGGAGGATTCATCTCCAACAGCACTCCTAGAAACCTTGGACAGGTTAAAATTGAGAACTTAAATCAATACAAATTGTAAGGATTAAGATTCTGGCATATTAGCATGAGCAACATTTGTACTCTAGCATTATTATACAGATGTATTGTACTAAACAGTAACAGAATAAGACTATGCCAAGATTGAATTTATCGTAATCAATCGGCTATTTTTATTGGTTGCTTGGTATATTTCTATTGTACTTTAGGTCAACTGCCATACTCGTCTCAAGTTTATACAAACTGTATTCTATACAAGAGTGTATTTTTAGCCCAGATCAAGCTGTTGCAGCATCATGGTCGGGAAGTCGGTAATCAAACCGTCAATACCACAGGCTTGTAAATGTTTGGCGCGTTCGACATCATTTACGGTCCAGACACTGACTTTTAATCCCGCTGCTTGCGTGGCTTGTATCATGGCATCCGTTGCCAATTGATTCATCCAACCGATACGGCTACAGCCCAATGATAAAGCTTGTTCAATGGCGTGTTCTTGAATATCGTCCTCAATTAAAAGTCCACGTTTAAATGGTGAGTTGGATTGCTGTAAGGCTTGATGAATTTTCAAATCAAAACTGGTGATGACCGCAGTGTGTTCAAAACCTGTCAAAGCCTGCTGCAAACTTTGAATCAGTCTTTCTGCCGCTGCCAGATCATTTACCGCTTTAACTTCAACTTCAAGATGCGAAAACTCACGTAGCACATTAAGGCTTTGTTCTAAGGTGGGTGTGACTTGATGTTGCCAATCCATCCAGATTGCTGCTTGGTTATAGTGAGCTAAGTCATCAACTGTACAGCTATACAGTTCACGGTCAATTGATGTTGTACGCAAAAAGTTATCGTCATGCATGACCACCAAGGTGTCATCTTTGAGTTGGCGGACATCAAATTCGACGGCACGAATGCCTAAGTCATGAAGATACTGGAAGCCTCCCAAAGTATTTTCAGGTGCTTCACCACGTGCGCCACGATGTCCGATAATCTGCATGTTTATCTGCCTTTATTTTTCAGTTTTGATGATGGAGTTGTGGATCTTTTCACAGTCTTGGATATTAAGGTTCAAGGATGATTTTAATCATTTCATCTGAAAATAGTTTTAAAAAAAAAGAAAAGCAGAGTAATAAAAATGCGTGCAAAGTTTTGGGTGCTTGGTTTCATCGAGGCTCAATCACTAAAATTCAGCCTCGATCATCTATACGCGTCTTAAATAGTATCGTTGATATTCTTTTGCCAAAGCACTTCGCTTCCGCCTTCAGCACGTTGCAATGTACGTGAAGCCACAAATAGCCAGTCAGAAAGTCGGTTTAATAATTGCAACGAGCTTGGCTGAATATTTTGGTCACGGTGATGAACAGACATTAAGCTGCGTTCAGCGCGACGGCAAACAGCACGTGCTTGATGGGCAAAACTGCAGGCTAATGTGCCTGAAGGCAAAATAAAGTCTTTGAGCATGGGTAAAGCTTCATTCATGCGATCAATTTCTTGTTCGAGGTATTCAACAGAAATGGGTTGTACCAAGTGATAGTTGGGAATACACACTTCACCGCCTAAGTCGAATAACCAGTGTTGAATCAGACTTAAGCTTTTATCCCATGCGGATTGTTCTGCAATATCACTTTGACTAATCTGCGCGCGTAAGATGCCAATGCATGCATTGAGTTCATCTACATCGCCCAATGCAATAATGCGTAAATCATCTTTAGCGACACGTGAACCATCGCCAAGACCAGTCGTGCCTGAATCGCCTGTACGGGTATAAATTTTACTTAAACGGTGGCCCATAACTTTTCCTTAGGTTGAAATGAAAAAAAGGATAATGCCGGTCAAAACATTATCCATAAACTGCGCTGTTTTATATATTTTTTTAAAGCTGAGAATTAATAACGGAAAGTTACCCCAGCTGAAGCAAGGCGACCGCCATTGATATAGTAACTACCACTGCCATAAGCTGTACGATAGTTGCTATCGCCTACATTCTGGATATTGGCAAATACTTTGATAGCGTTACTAAGATTATAATAGCCATTCATATCAACTCTTAAGTGTCCAGGAACAGTAATATCATCATAGGCACTATTATCGTATGAACTACTCGCCATCAAGGTGGTTGAGAAGCCAAATTTACTGTCTTGCCATCCTGTGGTCAGGGTCGCATTTTGACGTGGGCGACGACTTAAATCTTCATCAGTTTTATCATTTTTGGCACGGACATAGTTATAACCTACATTCACATACAGATTCTCACCTTGCCATTTTAGATAAATTTCGCTGCCTTCAAATGTCGCTTGGTCAATATTTTGGAAGATATACCCTGTAACGCTAGTTGCATCAATTAAGTTTTCAACTTCGGTGCGATACAAAGAAATACCTGTGCTAAAACCATGGTTGAGGTTCTGATCTAAACCAATTTCATAAGATGTGCTTTCCTCGGGTTTTAAATCAGGATTTCCGTAAGCACTATATAGTTCGTTCAATGTTGGTGAGCGGAAAGCTGTGCCAATATTGGTGTAAATGCTGGTTAAAGGAAATAGCTGATAACGAGCAGCAATTTGTCCAATGGTGTGCGTGCCATATTTCTCATTATCTTCTACACGAATGCCAGCTTGAGTATTTAAACCATTAGCATTGTATTGATGTTGTAGATAATAACCTTGCGAATCTACATCTGCAGCATATGGACTACCCCAAGAAATCACATCGCCATCAATATTTTGATAAGTAGTACCTAATAAAATATTTTGTGAAGGTGTGAACTGCCATTTACCATAGAGTTCAGCTTCTTGTGTAGTGCTATGGACGAAGTCATATGTCCCGAGATAATTTAGATCATTTTGATCAATATCATCTTTAAATTGTGATACGCGGGCATTCACTTCAACACTAGGAGCAAGATTGACACGCCCTTTGATGTTTACAATTTCATTTTTGAAATCTTGATTAGCAACTGCACCATAATTGTCGTATTGGGAATTCCCTTCGTTCTCACTGTAGTCGAGTGAGAGCGCATATTTTTCTTTTTCTACACCAAATTTTGCCGAATAACCAGTTTGATCAAAAGCTGCATCAGGTGCATTTTTACTGTCTTTTACAGGCGTACCATCGGTTTCCAAATGTTGACCACGGATTTGTGCGTAGAAACCATTTTCAGCGAGATCAGCACCAACAAGTGTTTTATAAGTTGAATTTTCACCAATCTCACCTGTCACGAATGCGCTATTCTTTTCTGGTGTTTTTGAGACGAGTTGGACTACACCACCAATTGCATCGGTGCCATAAAGTACAGAGGCAGGACCTTTGAGGACTTCAATTTGTTGAATATCGGTAGTGTCGATAAATGGTAGTGAAGCTGTGCCTGTAGTGGCAGAATTTAGTCGTACACCATCACGTAGAATCAATGTTTGATTTGAGTTAGTACCACGTAGAAAAATTGATGCAGTTTGACCATAACCACCGCTTTGTACCATATTAATGGCTGCATCAGTCATCAATAGATCGGGTAAAGAGGCAATTGGAGATTGTTCAATAATTTGCGGTTCAATAATGGATATACGCGCAGGTACATCTTTAATTTTTTCTTCAGAACGTGTCGCTGTAACGACCAAAGTGTCTAAAGATGCATTAACAACATTGGAACTATCTTGTGCAGATACAGACGTAGAGAAACCCATCGCAATCGCGATTGCGCCCACTAAAGCAGTAGGCTGAAATAAATTTGACATGTTTGCTCCATACATTCACCCCCCGTGAATGATTGAGTTAAACGGCACAATAAGCAGGTCTCCGGACTCAAATATAAATATTGCGAACAATATTGGTATACCCATCTTCCCACACGAGTGCAGTGATGTAAGTGCAAACTTATAAAGGTATACGTTTCGTTTTACCGTTGCGGGGGCAGTGTTGGATTCGCACCAACTTCCCTAAAGCATATCGCTATGACTTATTGCATTTGGGCGCAGTATAAGGTTTGTACGCGAATTAAACAATCTATGTAAAGAATATTCGGGATGAACTTTACTCAAGAGAAAAGAATTGCATTACAATGATTCGCCCCGATATTCATAGACAGGCTATGAATTTGGTCAAGTAAGAGCTGAAATTGTATGCGAACCCGTGCCAAAATTTGTGGAATTACCCGTGTTGAAGATGTTCAGTCTGTAGTACAGTCAGGGGCGGATGCAATTGGCTTGGTTTTTTATCCTCCAAGTCCACGCCATGTCAGCATTGAGCAAGCACAAATTTTGGTAAAAAACATTCCTGCTTATGTACAGGTGGTCGGTTTATTTGTAAATGCGACAGCGGATGAGATAGCAGAGGTGTTAAAGCTGGTACCTTTGGATATGCTGCAATTTCATGGTGATGAAAGTCCTGAAGAATGTCAGGCTATTGCTCAGCATACGGCACGTCGCTGGTATAAAGCGATTCAGGTCAAACCAGATTTAGATGTGATTGCTTGCATTAAAAAATATCAAGATGCAGGTGCAAGCGCAGTATTATTGGATGCTTGGCATCCTGAACTGAAAGGTGGAACGGGACACAGCTTTGACTGGACCCAGTTTCCGCAACTCGATATTCCTTTAATTTTGGCGGGTGGTTTAAAACCTGACAATATTGAAGAAGCAATACAAACAGCACAGCCTTTTGCTGTAGATGTTAGTGGCGGTGTAGAGTCCGCAAAAGGTATTAAAGACCAACAACTCATACAACGATTTATGCAAGGAGTCCAACGTGGATCAGCAAAATAATGTGATTGACTATACCCAATTCCCTGATGCAAAAGGGCATTTCGGTATCCATGGCGGACGTTTTGTGTCAGAAACTCTAATGGCAGCATTAGAGGATTTAGAAAAGCTCTATTTCCGTATGAAAGATGATGAGCAATTTCTGGCAGAATTCGACCGTGATCTCGCCTACTATGTAGGTCGTCCTAGTCCTTTATATTATGCTGAGCGATGGTCGAAAGAGTTGGGTGGTGCGCAAATTTATTTAAAACGTGAAGACTTGAATCATACAGGTTCACATAAAGTAAATAACACCATTGGTCAGGCGTTGCTGGCTAAGCTTTCAGGTAAAAAACGCATTATTGCCGAAACAGGTGCAGGTCAGCATGGTGTAGCAACAGCAACCATCGCAGCACGTTTGGGTCTTGAATGTGTCGTATTCATGGGCGCAGAAGACGTGAAGCGTCAAGCCATGAACGTGTATCGTATGCGTTTATTGGGTGCAACCGTTGTGCCAGTAGAAAGTGGCTCAAAAACTCTGAAAGATGCCATGAACGAAGCGATGCGTGACTGGGTGACGAACGTCGATTCAACTTATTATGTGATTGGGACAGTGGCAGGACCACATCCGTATCCGCAATTGGTCCGTGACTTCCAATCAATTATTGGCCGTGAAGCACGCCGTCAAATTCAAGAGCAAGCGGGACGCTTACCTGATGCACTGGTGGCATGTGTCGGTGGTGGTTCCAATGCGATGGGCTTGTTCTACCCATTCTTGAATGATGCCGAAGTGAAAATGTACGGTGTAGAAGCCGCGGGTTATGGCATTGAAACGGGCAAGCACTCTGCACCATTAAATGCAGGCCATGTTGGTGTCTTACATGGTAACCGTACTTACTTGATGTCGGATGAACAAGGTCAGATTATTGAAACCCATTCAATTTCTGCGGGTCTGGATTATCCAGGTGTAGGTCCTGAACATAGCTTCCTGAAAGATATGCACCGTGTCGATTATGTGCCAATCAATGACCAAGAGGCGTTACAAGGCTTCCGTGATTTGACCAAGATTGAAGGGATTATTCCTGCACTGGAAAGCTCGCATGCGATGGCGTATGTCACGAAATTGGCGCCAACCATGGACAAAGATCAAATCATTATTGCGACCGTTTCTGGACGTGGTGATAAAGACTTGATGACCGTCGCGCGTATTGATGGTGTGGAAATGGTTGAGATGTAAGCTCAATCATTTAAAAAAGCATGGGCTAGACTCGTGCTTTTTTATGTCTGTAATTTGAGTTTATTGATCGCTAGGTAAAATTAAATAGAGTGAGAGCTATACAAGTACTTCTTTGTCTTATACTTTGACCTCAGTTCAACATCATAATTAATTCAATTTTATTCCATCAATACAAAATCCATCTCATATAAAAAGTGAAGTTTTGAGCTGGGCAGAACTAAAACCATTTATTCAGGAGTTATACCATGTCCCATTTATTTTTGGTGATGCTCGGTGGTCGCCATGCACGTGCCAATGCCGAAGTACATGATGTCGTGGCGGTATGTGGTGATTGCTTAGAAGATACATATCCACAATTAAGACAGGCATGGTTTGCTGAGCAAAAGGGCTTACATATTGATGCTTGGATGAAAATTAATAGTGTTGAATCCGAAGGGCAGTTTTATCAAGTCAGTTTTAGTTCGACTGCTCCAGAAGTGGATGCTCCCAAGTTGTTTTTGATTAATTTAGGGGGCTATGATGCCCGAGAATTTGGCGAATTGCATCGTTATCTATTGGTTGTCGCTCATGATGCCGCACAAGCAAAACAACGCGGTAAACAGTATTTTGATCACAACTGGCAAAAACCACATACGGACCGTGTGCTTGAAGTGGATGATTGTATTGCCTTGGAACAAGTCGAAAATCGCTATATTCATCTGACATTAACCAAGCGTCAAGAGAATGAGTGGCAAAACACCTATCTGTTATTAAATGATTAATAATTAACATTTTGTGTTGGCTATGCGATGCTGCCACATTTTTATGCTAACATGGCATGCATAAGAAATGATCGACAAATGCGGCCGAGAACATCGAGGGAAAGTCTGGGCAAAATGCGCTTTGTTGATTGCAACAGATCTTGCGATATCTGAAATGGAATTGAATAAATGGATTTAATTCAGTCGAATGGTCAGCCCCATTATGGTCGGTTTGATGCATTGCCGCGAAATATTGACGTTCAAAAATACCAATATAAAACGCCTTATGGTGACGTGCTGGATGGTTGGCGTAAACGCTTAAAATATAAAAAGTTTAAATTCTGTTCCATTCAACATGAGCATTACACCATAGGCGTAGCAATTGCCGATATTGCATGGGCGGGGCATGGCTTTGTCTATTTGTATAATCATCTGACGCAGGAAGTTCAGGAATGGAATGCAATTAACTTTCTGGCACGCAACACTTTGCTGGATGAACAGCCCTTATATAACCAAAGTTTTTTTCATAAATCGCCTTTTCAAATTGAAATGCAGCATGCCAATGGGGTGCGCTATATTCGCGTCACCAAGTACGGTGAAATCAAGCTAAATGCTCGTATTTTCTGTGCGGGGACACAACCACTCAGCATGTGCAGTCCGACAGGCATTAATGGTTGGACCTATACCCAAAAGCTGACCACACTCGGTTGTGAAGGTTATTTTGTTAATAAGCAGGGTGTAGTGGTGCAATTTCACGAGAAAACTTTTGCCTCTTTAGATGATACTTGCGGATTTTTACGCCCTGAAACAGCGTGGTTCTGGTTATCGTGTAATTTTTGGGATACGCATAATCAACGCATCGGATTGAATTTGGCTTCTGGCGTCAATGAAAGCTTTGGCAATGAGAACTGCTTGTGGGTGAATGGACAGCTGTTTCCATTGAGTGACATTTTATTTGAACATCTGGAAGATGAGCGTTGGAGTATTCGTTCTCTGGATCAGCGCTTAAATTTAACCGTCACCACGGGGTGGCGCCGTTATGAAAATCTGAATTTAAGATTGGTGGGCAGTCAGTTTAGCCAATGGCAGGCGCGTATTAGCGGAAGCATTCAATTGGATGATCAAGAAATTGTACTGCTTGATGAGTATGGCTTGTTAGAACAGCACTATGCCAAATGGTAATGAGATCGTCTCTTAGTCATGTCTAGGTTTGAGTTTAATACTCAACCTAGACATCAAACGCAGTATAGTGCTTTTATTTTTGACGTTGTGCTGCCTGCCAAAAAGCTTCACCAGCTTGAATCGGGTCATTGGTCTCGGCAAGCGTATTTACCCAGACATCATATTGACGAATAATCGGTTGCTGCGTAGGGTGAAAGTCTTTTTTAAACCAATCCATGTACTGTTTGCGAATACTGGTTAATGTGCCTTTCCGACCAAAGAACCATGGCAGCCCTTTTAAAATCATCTTCATGCGTTGCCAGCGACCAAAGCCATCATGAATGAGCATCACATTGGCACGGTACAGGGTAAAGCCGATCATCATCAGTGTGGTGAGAATAAGCGCCCAACGTCGCATTAGTTCTGAAACTTCACCAACTTGCTGCATCACATCATAAGCAACATCACGATGTTCCATCTCTTCAATGGCGTGCCAAGCCAGAAGTGCACGGACATAAGGGTGGGCGTGCTCTAAAGTCTCTTTCTTGCCATAAAACGTTTCTGCCATCAGTGCCGTCAAATGCTCTGCCGCCGCAGTCATGGCAATATTGTATTGCGGTGAACGTTCTTCCAGCTCAAATTTAAAGACACGGTTAATCCGTTGAATAAACTGATCTACAGGCATGCCTTGTTTACGCATGACCTGATTCATTTTTTCATGGGCAATACCATGTTGCGCTTCTTGACGAATGAAGGCGGCAACACGTTGTTCTAAGTCAGGATCTGTAATTTTGTCTCGAAATAAGCGTACCGATTGAATAAAGTAACGCTCGCCATCAGGAAAAGTCAGGCTGAGGGCGTCAAAGACTCGGGTTAAAAACGGATCATTGTTCATCCAGAAGCGTGGCACCTGATCCAATTTAAAATCGAACTCGGTACGAACGACGGGTTGAACCTGATTTCGGACGATTGTATTCATCTTTATTTGACTAATAGAACCTTTAATAAGTGCAAGTATGTCGGTGTTTGTCGGATAAGTTTTGACAGTACTTGCCATTTTTTATACATTTTATGCCATATCGAAAATAAAAAAATGTCAAATAGACAGGTAGAGCCATGTATACCCTACAAATCCCCAATGGCTTTTTTCACTTATGGCATAGCTATCTTAAATCACGTGATATAGATGGTTTTGCATTCCCATTCTCAGCTGTGCAAAAACAACAGCTTAATTATATTTTAGCACAACCGATTGATGCGCAATCATCTTACGTTTTATTTATAGATTTAATACAACAAACCGAACAACAACTCAACTGTCCACATCTGATTTTCGATATGGTGCAGCATGTTCAGCCTGAACATTTCGGAATCTTGGGCTATATCGCATCGAAAAGCACCAGTGTTGCGGAAGCCTTGCATTTTGTTCTGCGTTTTAACCGTCTGGTGATTGATGGGCAGGAAAGTGTGCCGATGCATCTGTCGCAAAAAGATCAAGTGATTCATCTGCATTGGGGATTTTCCCACAGTGGACATGTCTTGATTAATGAGATGACGGTGGCTGCCATGGTGCAACTGGCTCGGCAAATTTTTTCTTTCGAGCAGTTTTCATTAAAGAGTTTGTCTCTTGCCCATGCACCCCGTTGTGCGCGGTATCATTATCAGCGCTTTTATGGATGTGAGGTGTATTTTCATCAACCACGCTACGCCTTAGAGTTGAACCGCGAAAGTCTGTTATTGAAGTCACAGCAGCCAGATCCTTCTCTGAATCATCTCTTGTTGAAACACGCTGAAGAAGTCATTGCTACGAAGTCGGAACATATGAACTTAATGACACATTTACATACGCTGGTGGCTGAGTATTTGCTCTTTCATCAGGAGGTGCCCAAGCTGGAGTGGGTGGCACAGGAATTACATTTATCGGTCAGGACTTTGCAACGGCAGTTGAGTGAATTTGACAGCTCGTTCAAAAAAGTGATTGAGACTGAGCGGGTCAAGCGTTGCAATATTTTGCTGCAACAGAAAATTACGCTCAGCGAGATTGCCTTGGCACTCGGATATTCGGATCAATCTGCTTTGGCACGTGCCTATAAGGCTGCGACAGGGCAGACTTTGTTGACACGTCGCCAACAATACAAATTAAAAGGATAGCGCAGGAATCTACAATAAAAAAAAGCGGCTGATTCAGCCGCTATAAATATGATGTAATTTTAAGATGGTTTTTGATTCAATCGTGGATAGCGCAATGCGATGGCTAAAATGGCAAAAATCGCCAAGACCCAACAATAATAAATATGACCAATCAATTCGACAGGAGAGAGTTTGGCAATAGAGCACGCCAATAACAGTTGAGCGCCATAAGGGATGAGCCCTTGCACGACACACGAGAAGATATCCATGAGTGCGGCAACACGTTTCGGATCTAAGCCGTATTCTTGTGCCACTTCACGTGCCATATCGCCAGATAAAATAATCGCTACGGTATTATTGGCAACAAACAGGTTGGAGAAGACCACCAAGAAACTGACGCCAATTTCGCCTGCGCGCTGTTGTCCGACTTTGAGCAGGCGGGTCAGGCTATAAATCCGCTGAATCAGCCACTCTAAGCCACCTTCACGCTGCATGATGGCAGATAAGCCACCGAGTAGCATGGAGAGTAATGCCACCTCAAACATGCCGACAAAACCGTCATAAATAGAGGTGTTCAGCTTGAGTAAAGTGAAGTCTGCGTGCTGAAGAAGTCCAATAACGCCAGAAATCACAATGCCTAGAGTTAAAACTGCAAGTACATGCAGACGACTAAAGGCCAAGCAAAATACCGTCACATAAGGCAGAATCAGCCATAAGTCATAGTCATGATATTGAATGGCTTGTGAGTCTTTGCTCATCAAAATATAGACCAAAATGGTGATGATGGATGCAGGTCCCGCAATCCAGATGTTGACCCGAAACTTATCTCTTAACTGGACTTTCTGACTGCTGGTTGCGGCAATGGTGGTATCCGAAATCATGGAGAGATTATCACCAAACATGGCGCCACTGACCACAGCACCAATCGCCATCACGGTCTCAATATCCGTCACCTGCGCAAAGCCAAAGGCGATTGGGGCGCAGGCTGCAATGGTGCCCATCGAGGTGCCCATGGCAGTCGCAATAAAGGCTGAAATTACAAACAGCATTGGCAAAACAAAAGTAGGCGGAATCAGCGATAGCCCAAGTTGCACCGTTGCATCGACACTGCCAATGGCACTGCTGGTACTGGCAAATGCCCCTGCCAACATAAATACCATAAACATTAAGATGAGATTGGGATGGCTTGCTCCTTTGAGGAAGGTCTCAATCGCTTGGTTTAAGTGCCCTTTAAAGATCAGTACCGCAAGAATAACCGCAGGCAGAGCAGCCACAGGGGCTTTAATTTGATAAAAGGCAAACTCGGTGCCAATCAGGGAGTGATAAATTCCGCTACCCAGAAAGATAGCCAAAAAAACAATAAGGGGGAGTAGCGCAAGCGCTCGGGCTTGCACTTTGCCCTGTGGGTCGGAGGTCATAAAGTAAAGAAAACAGCGAATAAGTGAGCATAGTATAATGTAGCTTTTGCAATTTCTTAAAATTTAAAATGTAAAACCCGACCGAGGCATTGCTGCAGAAAAGAGGGAAGAGGCTTTATTTTTCTAAATAGAAGTAGATCTGCATAAAAGCCAAAATTAGGCATCTTTGATCATTGAGAAAACTCGCCAAATATTAGTAAATGTAGCTTTCGGGTTGTTCTGAATCATGTGATGTCGTATGAAATTCAAAGGAAGTGCATGAACTCTATTCAATGTGTAAAAAATAGCGTTACAATGCGTTGTCTTGTATTTCTACAAAACCAACTCCTCAGTTTTAAATAATTCAAGGAATGTACAACCCTATGTCACGTTTAGCCACTCGTTTTGGACAACTTAAATCTCAACAGCGTAAAGCGCTGGTTTCCTATGTGATGGCTGGAGATCCTCATCCACAAGTAACAGTACCTTTGTTGCATCAAATGGTTGAGGCGGGCGTAGATGTTATTGAGCTTGGACTACCATTTTCAGACCCTATGGCGGATGGTCCTGTCATCGCTTTAGCCGCAGAGCGTGCTTTGGCGGGTGGAACCAATACCCTAGATGCGTTGAACATGGTGAAAGAGTTCCGTCAAAAAGATCAGGAAACACCAGTGGTATTAATGGGATATTTAAATCCTGTTGAAGTGATTGGCTATGAAAAATTTGTAGCCTATGCCAATGAATGTGGTGTGGATGGCATCTTACTGGTCGATTTACCGCCAGAAGAAGCCCAAGCTCTAGATGATGTCCTGAAAAAGTACGAAATGGATCAAATTTTCTTACTTGCACCAACCTCTACCGACGAACGTATTCGTCACGTGGTGAAGCAAGCCAGCGGATTTATCTATTATGTATCTTTGAAAGGGGTAACTGGTGCAGCAACCTTAGATACGTCTGAAGCTGCAGCACGTATCCAAAAAATTAAAGCAGAGACGGATATCCCTGTTGGTGTCGGTTTTGGTATCAGCGATGCTGCTTCCGCGAAAGCGATGGGCGGTGTAGCGGATGCTGTGATTGTCGGCAGTGCATTTGTAAAACAATTTGCCAGCCTGGCACCAGAACAAGCCGTTGTTGAAACGGTTAATAAAGTCAAGGAGCTTCGAGCAGCGCTCGATGAGTTAGTATGAATCAAGAAGTGAAATCAGGGAAAATTCTTAGCCCATCGACACCGTGGACTGAACGTGGCGTTCCGGGTATTGAAGTTCCAGATGTGCAACAAGCACTTAAGGCAACACTGACCGAACCAACGGTTGAGTGCCCTGAATGTCATGCATTGGTGACACGCACAGCAATGACCTTTAATGCTTATGTTTGTCCACAGTGCGATGAACATTTACGCATGAAAGCGCGTGAACGTTTAACTTGGTTCTTTGACCAAGTAAAAACTGAATTGGGTCAAGAATTTGCAGCCAAAGATCCTTTGAAATTTGTGGATAGCAAACCTTACCCAGAGCGTATGGCTGAAGCACAAAAGAAAACGGGTGAAACCGAAGCCTTAGTCGTAATGCAAGGTACTTTAAAAGACGTTGCCATGACCGCATGTGCATTTGAATTCGACTTTATGGGCGGTTCAATGGGTACAGTTGTGGGTGATCGTTTTGTACAAGCGGCTGAACGCGCAATTGCATTAAAACAACCATTCATTTGCTTTGCAGCTTCTGGTGGTGCACGTATGCAAGAAGGCATGTTGTCTTTAATGCAAATGGCACGTACTTCTGCGGCAATTCAACGCGTAAAAGAAGCAGGCTTACCGTACATCGTGGTATTAACGCATCCTGTTTACGGTGGTGTTACTGCATCATTGGCAATGTTGGGTGACGTGCATATTGCAGAACCTAAAGCCATGATTGGTTTCGCAGGTAAACGTGTGATTGAGCAAACTGTACGTGAAAAATTGGAAGAACCGTTCCAACGTGCCGAATATCTGCTTGATCATGGCGTGGTCGATCAAATCGTTCATCGTCATGCATTACGTGATACTGTATATCGTATTGTGACTAAATTGATGAATTTACCTTGAACGATACCGCACCACTTGCACAAGATAATTTAGACACATGGCTCTCGTATTGGGGCCATGTTCACGTTACGGGGATTGATTTAGGCCTAGAGCGCGTCATTCCCGTGGCGGAAATGCTGGGCGTGACGCAACCCGACGCGAAAGTGATGACGGTTGCTGGCACCAATGGCAAAGGTTCAACCACGACGACCTTGGCGGCTATTTTGAATGCCCATGGCTACAAGGTTGGATTGTATCAGTCACCGCATATTTATCGTTTTAATGAGCGGGTTAAACTGGCAGGTCAGGAAGTTGATGACCAAAGTTTAATTGATGCTTTTGTGCAGGTGGATCAAGCCCGTCGTGCATGTGGTTTAAGTTTATCTTTCTTTGAAGCGACTACTTTGGCCGCTTTTTTGATTTTTAAGCAGCAAGCCTGTGATGTCTGGGTGCTGGAAGTCGGTTTAGGCGGTCGTCTGGATGTGGTCAATGTGATTGATCCTGATGTGGCCGTCATCACCAATATTGGTTTAGACCATACCGATTGGTTGGGGGACACCATTGAAAAAATTGCTTATGAAAAAGCAGGTATTATTCGCCCCAATATTCCTGTGATTTTTGGTGGCTTACAAAGCTTGCCAGAAGCCATTGCGAAAAAAGCACAAGAATGCAATGCACCGTTATTTGCCGCAGAACGTGATTATTTTTATCAAGCCAGCGACGATGGTCAGCACTGGATGTTTGCTTCTTCAGGGACAACCCTCACCTTACCCTTAGGCCGTTTAGCGCTGGAAAATATTTCCACTGCTGTTGCAGCGATATTGGTCAGTGGTCTTGAAATTCGACAAGAAGCGATTGCGCAAGGGATTCAGCAAGCCCAGCTACAAGGTCGTTTTGAAGTTCGCCAGATTGCCGATAAAACCGTGATTTTCGATGCGGGACACAATCCACATGGCGTTGAATTTTTGTTAAAGCAATTGCGTAATTTCTTAAAATACAATACACAATACACAGAAGTTGTCGCTGTTTTTTCGATGCTGGCCGATAAAGATATTAAATCTGTAGTTGAGTCATTGAAAAATAATGTTTTAATGTGGAAAATTGCACCATTAAGCGTGCCGCGTGCGGCTGAAATGGCGCAGCTCGATGACGCATTACAACATCAGGCTGTACAACATTTCACTAATGTTCAATTAGCTTTTCAATCAGCTCTTGATGAATCTAAAAATAATCAGCTGATTTTGGTATGTGGGTCATTCCATACCTTGGAAGCGGTCTGGGAGTATTTGGAAGAATGTCAATGAATAACAGACAACGCTGGATGGGTGGTGTTGTTTTACTGGGTGGTGGCGTTTTATTGGCAGCCTTACTTCTGAAAGGTAAAGAAGAAATACATCAAAATAATATTAAGCAAACCGAACTGGTTGAACACGTTCAGCAACAAAATGCAAAACCTGATAGTGGCATGGTGCAACTGCAAGGTTTAACCGTCGATGTTGAAACCGAAAAGCGGTTACTGGAAGAGCAACGACGTGCCCGTGAAAAAGCGGTTGCGGAACAAGAAGCACGCGCAGCCGAATTTTTAGCACAACAACAGCAGGCAGAAGCCGATGCTGCACGCAAAGCGGCTGAAGAATATGCAGCCTTAAATGCAGCACGTGCAGGTGCGCAGCAAAGTTCTGACAACATTCCGCCAGAATTGGTTGAAGATGAAAAAGCCAAACAAAAGCGCTTGGCGGAGGAAAAGCTGGCTGCGCAAAAGAAGCTAGATCAGCAGAAGTCGCAACAACAGGCTGAAGCTGATAAAAAATTGAGTGAAGAGCGTCGTAAGGCAGAAGCACAACGCAAAGCTGAGGATGAACGTAAAGCCCAAGCTCAAGCTGCTGAAGAGAAAAAGCAACGTGAAGCAGAAGCGCAACGTAAACTTGAAGCGCAGCGTAAAGCGGATCAAGAACGTCAAGCTGCTGCCAAGGCTGCTGAAGAAAAGAAATTACGTGAAGCAGAAGCCAAACGTAAAGAAGATGCCAAAAAGAAAGCTGAAGCGGATAAAGCGCGCGACTTGCTTGAAAATGGCGATAAGCAGTGGATGGTGCAGGTGGCACTGGCTGCCAATGCTGCCAATGCGGACAGTGTCATTTCCAAGTTAAAGGCGAAAGGCTATAAAGTTGTACAAAGTCCAACCTCTAAAGGTATCCGTATTATGGTTGGACCTGCGAAAAGCCGTGATTTGGCAGATGTAACCCGTAAGAAGATTACTGCCGATGCTAGTTTAGGGATGAAGTCGGCATGGGTGATTGACTGGGTCCCTTTAGATCGTCGTTAATGGCTTGTTGTAATCATCTAAGATGGATTCGAGAGTTGCTCTTGAATCCATTTTACATTTTCAGGGCTAAATAAATTTTCAATGTTTTGCCAAATGGGATGGAAACCGTAGCCGCCATACTTCATTTCTTGCAAAGCCTGTTCAATACTCCATTGCTCAAAGATAATGCGATACATGGCAATACTGGCACCTGTGCGATCAGAGCCGTGATAGCAATGAATCAGGACTTTTTGCTGTTGTGCTTTCGCCTGTTGAATTTGACGCATTACTGCCAATAAATCTTCCTGATCAATTGCCCAAGTATGAATTGGGATATGCACTAAATTAAAATTTTCTGCATCGAGATATTGCGGATCGTGATGCCGTGATCTTAAATTAATCACGACACCTATATCATGGGCTTTGAGTGCCGCTGACATTTCTGCACTGGGCTGTTCACTGCGAAAGACATCGGCACTGATTTGATAGAAATTGTCAGCCTGATTAAGCAAAGTGCCCCATTGTGTAGGTCGAGTTTCCGTCGGCAGTGCTGGCGTGGTCATGCAACCTGTCAAGTTGAATGTGCTGAGACAAAGGCTGCTATAGAGTAAAGTCAGTTTAATCTTCATGCGTATCGAGCCAATTCTACAGGGTCATGAGCACAGATGAGTTGTACTTCGGGATGGGTTTGCGAAAGGGTTTGCAGGCGCTTTAAGTTTTCTACACGTGCTTGGTTATCTTCGGCAAAAAACTGTTCCAGTTGGTTCAAGGCTCTAAGCGGATGCTGACCATCGAGTTGTAAATGCGAGTAATAGGCATCACCGCAAAAGAGTAGCCAGTTATCCTGATTGCGGACAGCAATACCACTATGTCCTGCGGTATGCCCTAACAGCGGCACCATCAGCAGTTCATTTTCAAACAAATCGAAGTTTTGAATATGCTTTAGGTTAAACCAGCTTTCTTCAGCAATTGGTTCAATGAAATTCCAATAGCGATGCTGTTGAAACTGTTTCACTTTATAGCGGGCTTTACGTTTGTAATGATTCAGGTTTTGCGTGGCATTGTATTCCGAAGACAACACATGCACCGTAGCGTGCGGAAAGTCTGAAATGCCGCCTGCATGATCAAAATCTAAATGTGAGATAAAAATATGTTGCACATCTTTCGGGCTAAATCCCAATTTCTGAATTTGTGCGATAGCCGTCAGTTCCAGATTGTTTTCTATTTTACCCAAACGCGCGATCATGCTGCCTAAACGAGCTTTGGTCTGAAGATGATCTTGAATGCCCAAGCCTGTATCAATCAGGACTAAACCGCGGTCAGTTTCCAGCAGTAAGCAATGACAGATCACTTGAGCATGCAAGCCTTTTTGCCCAAACAGTGGGCCGCAAACAGGGCACATGGTGCCACAATGTAAATGATGAATGTTATGAATCACAGTCGTTGTTCTTAAAATGGTCTGTTGTATTTATAACTGACTGTCGCTCAAATACCAAATACAACTTGGTAGAGATGTGGTAAGCATAAAAACCTGCCCGAAGACAGGTTTAACGTGGAGAATTTATTTACGGCTATCTTATTTTAGATTGGGTTGTGGGGTGAGGCGTAAATAAGGTTTGACCGCCGTATAACCTTGAGGGAAACGTTGTTTTAGTTCTGCTTCATCTTGCAAGGAAGGCACAATCACCACATCGTCACCCTGTGTCCAATTGGCAGGCGTTGCGACTTTATAATTATCCGTCAGTTGTAAGGAATCAATCACGCGTAAAATTTCATGAAAATTCCGTCCTGTGGATGCAGGGTAGGTAATGATTAAACGTACTTTCTTATTCGGGTCAATAATTACCAGAGAACGTACCGTCAAGGTTTCGCTGGCATTGGGGGGGATAAAGTCGTATAGGGTAGAGACCTTACGATCTTGATCGGCAATGATGGGGAAGTTGACGGTGGTATTTTGGGTTTCGTTAATATCATGAATCCAGCCATGATGGGAGTCGACATCATCAACAGAGAGGGCAATCGCTTTAACTCCGCGCTGTGCAAATTCATCTTGCAGTTTTGCGGTATAGCCCAGTTCAGTGGTACATACAGGGGTGTAGTCCGCAGGATGTGAAAATAAGATGCCCCAACTTTCACCGAGAAAATCGTAAAAGTTGATCGGACCGACACTAGAGTCTTGTTCAAAATTGGGGGCGATATCGCCTAAACGCAAAGCCATTGTTATTTACCTCAATATGTTGTGTATTTGATTTAAGTCAGACTATCGCGCAATTCTTTTGCTATGAAAAATAGCTTTTTTGCATTTGTTTATGCGGAAATGGAATAAGCAAAGTGGCTGGTGGTGTGAAAATATACGTTGATTCAAGATCAACGCTCTATATCGCCTGATCGAAATTTGCTACATTATTTCGCCTTAGGTCAGGGGTTAGAACCAGTGATCAGAATTTTTTTATTGGTTTTGTGCAAAACCCTTGTACTTCAAATTTCTAGCACCATAATAACGTCTGAGAAAAAATTTATTCATTGACAAGCAAGATTTAGAGAGTCTATTCATGTTGGCAAGTCTGATCGGAGGAATCTTCGGTACCAAAAATGAGCGCGAACTCAAACGCATGCGTAAAATCGTAGACAAGATTAATGCGCTCGAGCCGACGATATCTGCCCTAAGCGATGCAGACTTATCTGCAAAAACCGAAGAATTCAAACAACGTTATAACAAGGGTGAAAGCCTCGATAAATTATTGCCTGAAGCGTTTGCTGTCTGTCGTGAAGCCGCGAAACGTGTCATGGGTATGCGTCATTATGATGTACAGTTGATTGGTGGTATTACCCTGCATGAAGGTAAAATCGCTGAAATGCGTACTGGTGAAGGTAAAACCCTGATGGGTACACTGGCGTGTTATTTGAATGCACTGAGCGGTCAGGGTGTACATGTCATTACGGTCAATGACTACTTGGCGCAACGTGATGCCGAGTTAAACCGTCCGTTGTTCGAGTTCTTGGGTTTAAGCATTGGCATTATTTATTCCATGCAAAATCCAATGGAAAAAGCCGATGCTTACCGTGCCGACATTACTTACGGGACCAACAACGAATTTGGTTTTGACTACCTGCGCGATAACATGGTGTTTGCGCTGGCTGAGAAAAAACAACGTGGTTTGGTCTATGCCATTATCGATGAAGTCGACTCTATTTTAATTGATGAAGCACGTACCCCTTTGATTATCTCGGGTCAAAGCGATGACTCTTCTCAGTTGTATGCCGCGATCAATACTATTCCAGCAAAACTGCATGCGCAAAAAGAAGAAAAAGTGGCAGATGGCGGTCATTTCTGGATTGATGAAAAACAACGTTCAGTAGAAATGACTGAAGTGGGTTTCGAAACCGTTGAAAACGAATTGATTGAGATGGGCTTGTTGGCTGAAGGCGAGAGCCTGTATTCAGCATCAAACCTGAACTTGGTACATCACGTAACCGCTGCGATTCGTGCGCACTTCCTGTATCAACGTAATGTGCATTACATCATTCACGAAGGTGAAGTGATTATTGTCGATGAGAACACAGGTCGTACCATGCCTGGTCGCCGTTGGTCTGAAGGCTTGCATCAAGCGGTTGAAGCCAAAGAAGGCTTGGAAATTCAACCTGAAAACCAAACTTTGGCAACCACCACGTTCCAGAACTATTTCCGCTTATACAAAAAACTGTCAGGTATGACAGGTACCGCAGATACAGAAGCTGCGGAAATGAAAGAAATCTATGGTTTGGATGTGGTGATCATTCCAACGCACCGACCAATGATTCGTCAGGATCAAAACGATTTAATCTACTTGAATCGTAATGGTAAATACAACGCGATTATTCAAGAAATTCAACGCGTGCATGAAGCAGGTGTGGCACCGATTCTGATTGGTACGGCCACCATTGAAGCCTCTGAAATTCTGTCAGAAAAACTCAAAGAGGCAGGTATTCAGCATGAAGTGTTGAATGCGAAGCAACATGAGCGCGAAGCCGATATTATTGCCCAAGCAGGTTCGCCACGTGCAGTGACCATTGCAACCAACATGGCGGGTCGTGGTACGGATATTATTTTGGGTGGTAACTGGAAAGCCAAACTCGCCAAAATTGAAAATCCAACCCCAGAAGATGAAGCGCGTTTAAAACAAGAGTGGGAACAAAACCACGAAATGGTCCTCGATTCAGGCGGTTTACATATTATTGGTTCTGAACGTCATGAATCACGCCGTATCGATAACCAGTTGCGTGGTCGTGCGGGACGTCAGGGTGACCCTGGTGTTTCACGTTTCTATTTGTCTTTAGAAGATGATTTGATGCGTATCTTCGCAGGTGATCGTGTGGTTGCCATGATGCGTGCCATGGGCTTGCAAGAAGATGAAGCGATTGAACACAAAATGGTGTCACGCTCGATTGAAAATGCACAGCGTAAGGTAGAAGCACGTAACTTCGATATTCGTAAGAATCTCTTGAAATACGATGATGTCAACAACGAACAACGTAAGATTATTTACTCGCAACGAGATGATGTGCTTGCAGAAAACTCGCTGCAAGACTACATCGAAGAAATGCATCACGAAGTGATGAAAGCCGTGATTGCCAATTATATTCCACCTGAATCGATTCATGATCAGTGGGATATTGAAGGTCTTGAACGTGCTTTACGTGAAGAGTTTGCGGTGGATTTACCGATTGCACATTGGTTGGAAACCGAACGTCGTCTAGATGAAGAAGCGCTGGTTGATCGTATTACCGATGAGATCGTGACCCGTTACCGTTCACGTCGTGAACAAATGGGGGCTGAATCGGCTGCGATGCTTGAGCGCCATTTTGTCTTGAGTTCATTAGATCGCCATTGGAAAGATCATTTGGCTGCGATGGATTACTTGCGTCAAGGGATTCACTTACGTGGTTATGCGCAAAAGAACCCTGAACAGGAATACAAAAAAGAAGCCTTCAATTTATTCGTGAATATGTTGGCAGTGATCAAGACTGATGTCGTGACCGATTTGTCGCGTGTCCATGTGCCGACGCCAGAGGAGTTAGCGGCAATGGAAGCACAAAAACAAGCACAAGCTGAAGCTATGCAGTTAAATCTTTCGCATGACGAAGTGGATGGTCTAACAGGCGAAGTCACTTCACAAGCACCAGCAGAACACTACACCGGCTTTAGCCCAGCAGGAGAGCAAAATGTGGTGCCACCTGCAAGCCGTAATTCACCTTGCCCATGTGGTTCAGGTCTGAAATACAAGCAGTGTCACGGTAAAATTTAATTTTATCGAATGATGTCTTCAACCCTTGCAGAACTTCACAATTCAGCTGAAGTTTTGCAAGGGTTTTGTTTTTTGAGCGAACTGTAGTTAAATATTTTCAAGATGTGAATAAGGTTTGCAGTGCAGATTATTAAGTGTTATTAAGTTGCACATTAGTAACTGAAAAGCGAAAGACAATGAAAAAATTATTACAACCTTTGGTAATTGCTGCTTTGGCAATCCCGACTTTGGCGATGGCGAATACTCCTGCAACAACGACTGCAGCAAAAGTAGCCGCTGCGCAAGGTGCAACGACAGCACCTGCAACGGTACAAGACACCAATGTGACGGTAATGAGTCCACGTACAGGCATTAAGTACACATTCCCGAATCCAAATCAACGCCCGATTATTTTAAAAACGGCAGCAGTTGCCCCAGCAACGTCAGAAACGGCAAGTCGTATTGTCGCAACCAATCCAGCACTTTCTGTGGAAAGTCAGGAGCAGGCAAGACAGACTCTTGCGGGCAGTCCAACTCAGTTAGCTGCAAACTAAGCGTATTGATCTAAAGCAGCCTACGGGCTGCTTTTTTTATGCATCATTTTTATTTCAAGATGGCGTTTATCATGGTGCATCAGACATCTTGATGAGTCGAGAATCACTTTTTCTAGGGAAAAGGATATCTATTATGAAATTGCCTGAAACACCTCGATTTTTAGTTGTATTTCTACTAAGCTGTGACACTTACTTGAACAACAAAGTGGATATTTAAAAATGGCAGTGGGTGACGTTACTATGCCACAGATGCATGTGGTCAAAGGAGTAAAAATCGGTTCGGCTGAAGCTTATATTCGCTATCAGAACCGACGTGATCTGGTCATTTTTGAATTCGCTGAAGGTTCAAATGTTGCAGGTGTCTTTACCCAAAATGCATTCTGTGCAGCACCAGTTCATGTGTCTAAGGCACATTTGGCGGTTGGTAATCCACGTTATTTAATTATCAATACGGGCAATGCCAATGCGGGTACGGGTCCGTTGGGAATGCAAAATGCCCAAGAGACCTGTACACAATTGGCACAGTTGGCAGGCGTAACTGTAGAACAGATTTTACCGTTCTCAACAGGGGTGATTGGTGAGCAATTACCAATGCCGCGTTTGGTTGCAGGCTTACAACCAGCTTTAGACAGCCTACAAGAAGATGCTTGGACAGATGCGGCTTTTGGCATCATGACCACAGATACTACACCCAAAGGGGCTTCTGAACAGTTTGAGCTTGATGGTGTGCTCTATACCATGACGGGTATTTCTAAAGGTGCGGGCATGATTCGTCCAAATATGGCGACTATGCTTAGCTACGTGGCGACGGATGCTCCAATTTCTCGTGCATTGGTACAACAACTGTTACACATTAGTGTGAACCAATCCTTTAACCGTATTACCATCGATGGGGATACCTCAACCAATGATTCATGTATCTTTGTAGCCACAGGTCAAGCGGGTGGTGTGGAGATTTCATCCGCCGAAGATGCTCGTTATGTCGCAGTATTGGACGTGTTAAACCGAGTGATGAAACGTTTGGCACAGCTGATTGTACGGGATGGTGAAGGTGCAACCAAATTTATGACCGTGTCGGTAGAAGGCGGTGCCGATACCCAAGAATGTTGTGATATTGCGTATAGTATTGCTCACTCGCCATTGGTTAAAACAGCATTTTTTGCGTCAGATCCAAACTGGGGGCGTATTTTGGCTGCCATTGGTTATGCAGGCGTGAAAAATTTAGAGGTTGAAAAAATTCAGGTTTGGTTAGATGATGTACAAATCTGTAAGGATGGTGGCGCAGCAGCTGATTATACGGAAGCAGAAGGCGCACGCGTAATGGCACAACCAGAGATTACCATTCGGGTGGACTTGGGTCGCGGACAAGCGAAGGACACGGTCTATACCTGTGATTTATCTTATGACTATGTCAAAATTAACGCAGATTACCGTTCTTAATGGAATTTGAGTGAAGAAAAGCCTCCGTCGTGAGGCTTTTTTAACAATCATGGTTTTTTGAATGACTGGTCAATTTCAAAGATGAAATTAACCGTGTTATGGATGCACCGCTTGTGAACAAGCAGCTGGGATAGAGAAGACGTTTTTATGAATGATGCGACCAATTTAATTGCCAATGACGCAAAATCGATTGTGCAGGCGCATTTAGACCGTTTAGGCGAGCCAAAAGACAATCATTGGACTGAGCAAGCCAAACTGGAAAAATTTGAACAAATCAAAGCGGAATTGAAAAAACGTGATGCTGTTCTGGTCGCGCATTATTACTGCGATCCTGAAGTGCAGGAATTGGCGGAATTAACTGGCGGCTGTGTATCGGATTCCTTGGAAATGGCGCGTTTTGGTCGTGATCATGCAGCCTCAACATTGGTTGTGGCAGGGGTAAAATTCATGGGGGAAACAGCAAAAATCCTGTCCCCTGAAAAAACCGTGCTGATGCCAACCCTCGAAGCAACCTGTTCACTTGATTTGGGCTGTCCTGTGGATGAGTTCACCGCATTCTGTGATCAACATCCTGATCATACCGTTGTGGTCTATGCCAATACCTCTGCGGCAGTTAAAGCGCGTGCAGATTGGGTCGTGACCTCTAGCTGTGCGGTTGAAATCATTGAGCATCTAGACAGCTTGGGTGAGAAGATCATTTGGGCACCCGATCAGCACTTAGGCCGTTATATCCAGAAGAAAACAGGCGCAGATATGCTGCTTTGGGATGGCGCGTGTATCGTACATGAGGAATTCCGTGCACGCGGGATTGCCAACATGAAAGCCCTCTATCCAGATGCAGCAGTTTTGGTGCACCCAGAGTCTCCTGAATCGGTAGTGGATATTGCAGATGCAGTGGGAAGTACTTCGCAGTTAATTAAAGCTGCGCAGACTTTACCGCATGAGCGTTTAATCGTGGCAACCGATCGCGGCATCTTCTACAAGATGCAGCAAGCTGTACCGAACAAAATTCTGGTCGAAGCACCAACAGCGGGTGAGGGAGCGACGTGTCGTTCTTGCGCGCATTGCCCATGGATGGCAATGAATGAGCTGGATGGCATTTTGCAAGTTTTACAGCAAGGTGATCAGGAAATTCATGTCGATCCAGCCTTGGCAGAGCGTGCAAAATTACCTTTGGATCGTATGTTAAGTTTCAGTGCGAGCTTAAAGCGTTAAAATTTGTATAAAAAATATCAGAAATGCTTGATATTTATACGTTTGACGCTTTTTTTTAACTTTTTTTAAATATAGGTGTTGACGTTCTTTGGCGTCACGCCTAGAATGCACACCGTACCGCACGATGTGCGATACGATAAAAGCTGAGATGAATCGGAGCATAGCACAGCCTGGTAGTGCACCTGGTTTGGGACCAGGGGGTCGTAGGTTCGAATCCTACTGCTCCGACCAATTCTTCAAGGCAGAGTATCGCATGATACCAAGTATCATCGGTCATGCGCCTGTAGCTCAGTTGGATAGAGCATCCGCCTTCTAAGCGGATGGTCACAGGTTCGAATCCTGTCAGGCGCGCCATTTGGTAGCTTGGTACTGTAGAACTTTATAGTGGTGGATGTAGCTCAGTTGGTAGAGCCCTGGATTGTGATTCCAGTTGTCGCGGGTTCGAATCCCGTCATTCACCCCAATTTCGGAGCATAGCACAGCCTGGTAGTGCACCTGGTTTGGGACCAGGGGGTCGTAGGTTCGAATCCTACTGCTCCGACCATCATCTTAAAGATGAAATAAATAATCCGCTTTATTGCGGTTTTTTTATGTCTAAAATTTAATACATTTCTACATTTCTACATTTCTACATTTCTACATTTCTACATTTCTACATTTCTACATTTCTACATTTCTACATTTCTACATTTCTACATTTCTACATTTCTACATTTCTACATTTCATTCTTGTTTAAGAATGTTATTGAGCTACTCAATTGTATTTTTGCTGATTGAAATCCATAAAAAAGGTTGCCTAAGCCTAAGACTCGACAACCTGACCTGTCATTTAGATGACCTTCAAATATTAATACAAATATTTTTAGTCTGATTCCCAATCATTCTAGTACGCTGGAATTAAGGGATAATAATAATATTCACGCGGCGGTTGGTTGCACGATTTTCTTCAGAAGTGTTTGCAACTAAAGGTTGTGTAGCACCTCGTCCAATTGTTTGTAGATTATTGCTTTGAAAGCCAGTATTGAGGAAAATACTGGAAACGCTGGTTGCACGTTTTTCAGAGAGGGTTTGGTTGTAAGCAGCGTCACCAATGTCATCAGTATGCCCGACAATCTTAATTTTATTGAGATTGTATTTCTGCAATTGCGTAGAAAGGCGAGTGAGTTCATTGGTTTGTTCGGGCTTAATTTCATAGCTGTCAAAGCTAAATAAAAGGCGCTCAGGTAAACGGAGGCTCCAACCTTCTTCCGTCAGCACGAAACCTTCCTTTTTAAGCATACGCGCTTGTTTGTAGTTGAGATGTCCCCAACTTGCACATGCACTTAAAACGCTGCTGAGCAGGAGTACAAGTACAAGTTTTATGGGGCGAGAAAAAGTTATCATTGTTGAGTTCCTAGTGGAGAGAGAAGTACCAGCCTTGTTGCAATGTTTTGGCTTTATACATTGCGCTGTCGGCGGCAGTGATGAGATCTTCGGGGCTATGTGCTTGTTCGGTAGAGGCGATGCCGATCGAGAAGCTGAAACGAATTTCGTGCTGTTCAAACTGCAAAGGTTGTTCGCAGCATTGCAGTAGGTTTTCGCTAATTTTGGCCAGATGCTCGGTCTTGTTAATATTGCGAATCAGAATGGCAAACTCATCGCCACCTAGCCGAGCAATAAAATCATCTTGTCGTAAACGATCTTTGAGGCGTCGCGCCATTTCTTGCAGTACGGCATCTCCCGCCAAATGACCATATCGATCATTAATTTCTTTAAAATTGTTATTATCTATAAAGAATAATGCGGTTGAATGGGATGCAGCTTGCTCAAAGATCGACAATAAAGTTTGATAGAAATAATGTCGATTTGGCAGTTGAGTCAGTTGATCGTGCAATGCCTGATGCGCAAGAACATCATTCTCTGCGCGTAATTTTTGCGTGGAAGCCTGAATTTTATCGAGTAATTCATTAAAAACATCATTCAGTTGTTGCAACTCTTTGATGTTGGAGCGAGGTAGACGTAATTGATAGGCTTTGTATTCGCTAATTTCACGTGCAGTTGACACTAAAGGATGAATGGACTGCATCAAATATTGATAGGTTGAGCGTACCGACCAAAGCAGTGCAAACAAAATTAAAATAATGGCCAAACATAAGCCAATTAAAATTTTAAAGAAAAAATCTAATAAGCTTTGCGAGCTGCCATAGACCACAATGGAGCCGTAATATTGTTGATTATGCTGAATTGAAATTTGAATCGGCTGTTGGAAAAACAGATGATCTAAAATTCCTTGTGTGCTCTGGAAGGATTGAACAACCTGTTTACTGTTGGCAATTTCTTGATTAGATGGATCAAGCACCTGAATCGAGCGAATAGAATATTGTGTGGTGTAGTCACTCAAAATTTGCTGCATGGTCATTCGGTCATTGAAGACAATTGCAGGTTGTATGCGCTCACTTAATGCTTCAGCCAGAATATTTAAGCTCTGTTTGGCGTAGGTATTCATGGTGTAGGTCGAAACAACCACGAAAATAATAGTACAAATCGAAAATGTTAAAGCAAAAATGGCGAGTTGCGAGCGTTTAAACAAAGATTGTAATGAGGTCATGCGAGAGTATATCGCCATGGTTATTGCTCCGTAGACTTCGCAAGCAGCAACACACGCGGGTCAACTCTTACTTTAGATTGGCTTAAGCTATCGAGGTTTACCTTAAATGAGGTTTTGTTATTTTGGGTATAGAGACAGAAAGCACTACCCATTTCACAATCTTGATTGGTCGAACTAAAAGACAATGGTGGATCAGGTCTTTGGCTATAAATAATTTTTTGTTCTTCTTGTGGTGAAAAGGTAGATAGAAAAATTGCATTGCATGACGATTTTTCTAATTCATTTAAACGAATGGATGAAATTTTGTAGTGATAGCCATGTAAGCGCAGGGCTTGATTAAATTGCACGGCATAGTTTGGATTATCAATTACGCAGAGTGCGGGGGTTGGAGTATTCCATTTAGCATAGCTTAAGATGGAAAGCGTAATAATAAACATATTATGTGCAGAAACGGCATATACGGGTATTGCCATCAGGGCTGTGATGGAAAAAAGTGCAAAAACCCGCAAATAAGTGATAACCATTTCAAATAATATTATAAATAAGTGAATTTGGTTGATGATTGTAGCGAATCTGTATCAATAAAAATAGACATGGGTTTTCTTTAAAAGAGTCCTCAATTTATTACATTTGATTAAAAAAACAACGCTTGATAAATAAATTAAGCAAAGGGTGTTGCAAGAGA
>NZ_JAACKC010000004.1 GCF_009939195.1 Acinetobacter kanungonis
AATGAGACCAGAGGACATACATCCAGTCCTGTAATATTTCACTATCCATAGCTCGAATATCAAGAATAATGCGCTGAAAAGCTCTTGCTGCATTATCTGTAATCTGACAAACAACACCTTTACGATGAACTCGCTCTTTTATCGAAAAATCATTCATGTACTGGGAAATCAACTCCTCTCTCTGTTTTTGAGTCAGTTTCTTTGTGGGTATTGATTTCAACATTACTCGAACTGTTTCTGTATCCCCATTCATCCAAGCACCAAATTGACGAAACCAGTCTTCGGTACTGAATCTTGCCCAATCTGTAGATTGTAAAATTGTCACTGCTGCATTCATGCCCTATCCTCAAACTTCTCTTACGTCTATGTTGTGCACTGTTTTCATCAAGTGTCTCTTGTTGCGATAACTCGCTAATTTTCTTGTCGCTACTGACTTCACATCCTCCACTAAAAACTCTCCAGTACTGCGGTAATACGTGAAATCAGCAAAATATCGTAATGCTGGTTTTGCCCTTTTCTACCCCTCAATCTTTATCTTCGGTGCCAATTCAAATTTAGTATGGTACTTTAGGTCTCGGATCTCACCACGTTGCTGCATTGCTTTAAGTTCGATGTACCGTTGAAGCTCTTTCTTGCTATCAAAGGTCATTCCATCTAACTCAACCTTCATGGCTTTATATTTGTTTCCTTTACTCCTTGCTTGCTTTGGTTTCGGGAACATTTCGCGGTACTGAGCAACACTGATTGAAATCATTCAGACACTCCAAACCATCCAACTAATTCTTGGAGTCGCCCCCACTTAATAAATCCATCGTAATCACGATTGTGAATACAGATTAAATCTGTAACTTCACTGGATTTATCTTTATGACCCAACCCTATAGATTCATGACCTTGACCAATACATGTGGCAGTTAAAAATCTACCTCCAGACAGCTCAAGGGCCATGTTGTTCCCAATAGTAAAATGAGGAACTTCTTTAAAGCCTAAAAGCTCGAAGTCATCTCTACTTGCAAACTCCCTCAAACTTTCACCCCAAATAACTGTTTAGATTTGCCAGTCAAGTAGTAACGCTTTGCTTCTCCAAACTTTGACTTGCCTGCATACAGAAGCCCAGCCTGAACCATGCTATTCAAGTAGCGCTGAACTCATCAAATACCCTCTGTCTGCATAGCTTGTTGCTGAACCTCTGATACTGTAGCAATCCCTGTATTTTTTATCGCCAACAACACATCAACGCCTACTGATAAAACTCTGGCTTTCACTCACTTCACATTGAGTTCGATTGCTCGAATTAGCATAAGTTTATTTGTTTTTGAGAGATGCTCTGTGCTTCACGTTGACGCTTAGTGGCATCCTTGTTGTTTTGAATCCATGTAAACCATTTCACCAACCATAGGCTTGGCGTATTTTTGGATTCATCACCTTTCGCTGAAACGAAATCACCGAAGCTTGTAAACATGGAAATCAATTCTTGGATCTCGATTTCAGAGAATCGCTGTTTACCCTACTCAACAAAATCATTTTGAATCGGATACACCTTTCTCTGCCCCCGCTTTTGATTCTTCTGGCGGTACCATGAAACGATATTTGGCAGAAGATATTGAAGCGTGGGAACAGAAGTGCCAAAACTCTGCACAATATAAGAAAGAAGTTGAGCGCTCAGTAAAACCTATATAAATAGTAGTGATGCTGAAAATCATGAAACTCAATGGTTTTAATGGATATTTATGATTGTCCGTATATACCCCTTGCTATATACTTGGGCAAATTTGAGGGCTTGCGCAATAGCATGGAAATTTTAATTGTGTACAGATTGGTGTACATAATCTAAATTCAGAAAAGCAAGAACAAACTTTACCTGTTTAATATTAAGGGTTTAGGTAAGATGGCATTAATCGTTCAAAAATATGGCGGTACTTCTATGGGTACCCCCGAGCGCATTTTAAATGTTGCTCGTCGTGTGAAGCGCTGGCATGACCACGGCCACAAGGTAGTGGTTGTCGTATCAGCAATGAGTGGTGAAACAAACCGCTTATTAGCTCTCGCGAAAGCCATTACGGACACCCCTGACCCACGCGAACTTGACCAAATGGTTTCAACGGGTGAACAAGTAACGATTTCCATGTTAGCGATGGCGCTCAATTCAATTGGCGTTGAAGCTAAGTCACTCACGGGTCGCCAAGTTGGTATTAAAACGGACAGTGCGTTTACCAAAGCACGTATTGAATCGATTGATACTGACGTAATGACTGAGCACTTAGATGCAGGTCGTGTCATTGTCGTTGCTGGTTTCCAAGGCTTTGATGCCGATGGCAACACCACAACTTTAGGCCGTGGTGGCTCAGATACTTCTGGGGTAGCACTGGCAGCTGCGCTGAAAGCAGATGAATGCCAAATCTATACTGATGTAGATGGCGTTTATACCACTGACCCACGCGTTGCACCAAAAGCGAAAAAAGTTGACCGTATCTCTTTTGAAGAAATGCTAGAAATGGCATCTTTAGGCTCAAAAGTTTTACAAATCCGCTCTGTTGAATTCGCTGGTAAATATCAAGTTCCTCTACGCGTATTATCAAGTTTTGATAATGACGATGATGGTGCATTTGATGAAGATTTCAAACAAAACGTAGGCACATTAATTACGACTGAGGCAGAAGACGATATGGAACAACCAATCATTGCAGGTATTGCATTTAACCGCGACGAAGCAAAACTCACTATCTTGGGTGTTCCTGATGAACCAGGAATCGCATCTAAAATCTTATCGCCTATCAGCAATGCCAACATCGAAGTGGATATGATTATCCAAAACGTAGAAGAAGATGGTACGACTGATTTTACTTTTACAGTAAACCGTACTGACTTGGCTAAAGCAAAAGCAATTTTAGAGCAAACAGCAAGCAGCATTGAAGGCTGTGAAGTTGTAACTCGTGATGATATCGTTAAAGTTTCAATCGTGGGTGTAGGTATGCGCTCACATGCAGGTGTAGCGAGCAAAATGTTCACTGCATTGGCAGATGAAAGCATTAATATTTTGATGATTTCAACATCAGAAATTAAGATTTCTGTACTGATTGAAGAAAACTATTTAGAGCTTGCAGTGCGTTGTTTACACACAGCATTTGGCTTAGACCGTGAACACGGTGAATCAAGCGCGCGTGCTTAATTCGGAAAGTTGAAAATTTTTCAATAGATAATTTTTCAAATTCCAACAAAAATACAGAGCCACTATAGTTTTTTCTATAGTGGCTCTGTTATATTAGCCTAGAGGCGTTTTGGTAAATTTCCACAGAATTCTATAAGTACTCAATTTATAAGCCTATAAGTTCTGTTGAAATTTTCTTTATTACCAAGGTTGTGTTTTTTTAACTTTTTAATCAATGCAGGTTTAGCATTTTGCAAGGAGATAAACATGCTGATTCTGACCCGACGTGTCGGAGAAACATTAATGATTGGGGATCAAGTCAGTGTTACTGTGCTTGGCGTTAAAGGCAACCAAGTTCGTATTGGCGTGAATGCTCCAAAAGAAGTATCAGTTCATCGCGAAGAAATCTATCAGCGCATTCAACATGAACGTGCGATGCACGAACACCTTCAACATCTCGATCAAGATTATCAGCCTTCATTTGAAGAAGATAATTACTCCCAGAATAACTTTAATCGTTAAAATTAAACGTTATCTCCTAAAGCGGCTTTTCTAAGCCGCTTTAAATTTTTAAGGCTTAAGCCAATTGTTCTAATGCTTTCTTTACAGGCGCATAACTACGGCGATGCTCAGCAATGACACCATGTTCGGCAATGGCTTCAAAATGTGCTTTGGTTGGATAGCCTTTATGCTTGGCAAATCCATACTGCGGATACTTCTGATCCAGCGCAACCATTTCACGATCACGCGTCACTTTGGCCAAGATACTTGCCGCTGAGATTTCAGCATGTAGCGCATCTCCGCCAACAACAGCATCGCAGCTCACCGTTAGACCCTGAGGAATTTTATTGCCATCCACCAAGACATGCTCGGGTTGAAGGCGTAATGCTTCTACGGCACGACGCATTGCCAACAATGACGCTTGCAGAATATTAATGTCATCAATTTCTTCGTGACTGGCTTCTGCAATCGACCATGCCAAAGCCTTTTCCTGAATTTCCAAGAAAAGCTTTTCACGCTTTTTCTCAGTCAGTTTCTTGGAGTCATTTAAACCTTCGATTAGGTTGTTGGGATCTAGGATTACGGCAGCAGCAACAACTGAACCCACCAAAGGGCCACGCCCTGCTTCATCTACACCAGCTACTCGCATGTCTTACTCTCATAAAAAATGGCTGAATTATCAGCCATTTTAAAAATCATCATTAATCTAATCTATTTAGTTTAACATTTCAGATGCACACACTGCTGAAGTTTTTGTAGTTGCTAAAGCCGCATAAGCATCTTTGGCTTTAGAGTCGATGGCAGCCAATGCTAACTGTTCTTTGGACAGCATTTTAGGCGCATTATCGCCTACACATTTGCAGACTTCTCGTTTTTTCTTCTGCTTTTGATCTTCAGAGAGTAATTTACTACTGACTATCCAAGTTGGATTATTTTCAATTTCATCCATACACTTTTGGTTGGATGCCATTCGAATCACAGAAATACCATCTGAATCTGAGCCAGACATTGGGGAAGATGCACATGCCGACAACAGCACCACTCCAGATAAACACATCAAAAATTTAAGTTTTTTCATCATTATGCAACCCTTTTCTTTAGTTCATCATTTGTGAAGGTTATTTATTATTCAATTCAATATAGAGCAAATTTTGCAAAATGTACAAAAAAAATATTCAAGAAAAAAGCTAGGAGATCCCTAGCTTTTCGCACTTATTTATTGACTGCTTCAGCCACACAGCTCTGAATGGTTTTGGTTACTACATTGGTGACAATCGTTGCACGTGCAGCAGGGTCTAACGCAGCTGTCGCCAAATCGACAGTCGTTACATTTTGCGGTGCTTTGTCACTGACACAACCACAAATATCCGTTTGAATGCTTTGCTTCTGTTCAGCTGTCATTACTTGTGTCGCCGTCTTCCATGCAGGCGTGTTATTTAATTCAGTCGTACATTTTGCATTAATGGCAATCTTCATGGCAGTCATGCCCACTTGCTGCGTTGTTGTTGCCGTGGTATTGGTCGTTTCAGTCGTGGCACATGCTGTAAGTGCTAAAACAACAGGAACTAAGACAGCTAAACGGTTTTTCACAGGGTTTCCCTTATCTTGGTTTGAAGTAGCGCTATTGTGCCGCATCAACCCTAAATAAAAAGCCCAAATTGCTTAAAGACATTGCTCTTTGCACAAATAAAAAACAAAGACCTTTCGCTTCGGCTCAGCGTTGCAACAAATATACGCTTCGTTGCAGATTCCGCGTATTTTTGTTATTTCCAATTCAGTAAGATGATGGAAATTTCTGACCCGTTTCTTCATACTTTATGAAAAATACAACACCCTATTACACGCGTACTGCTCAAGTTCTACACTGGCTCATGGCAATTATTTTTATTGCTGCATGGCTGATTGGTTTTTATAGCGGAAATTTTTTAAGCTATGAAACTGATGGCAGCTTTAAAGGCGATGTCATTACCCTACACAAAAATATTGCGACCACCATTATCTTTTTGGTCGTAATTCGTATTTTCTGGCGCTATACACATCCTGCGCCATCTTTACCTGATAGCATGTCACCAATGATGAAAGGATTGGCGCATGCTGGGCATTTGGCTTTATATTTAATGTTACTTGCCTTACCCATCACGGGCTGTTTATTCAGTTGGAGTGCGGGTCACCCTGCCCCTGTGCTTTATCTGTTTAATCTACCGACTCTGATTGAAGAAAATTATGATGTACTCGAGATTGTAAAACCGCTGCATATCTATCTTTCTTGGGCAGCAGGCTTGTTGGTGGTTGGACATCTGGCCGCTGCCTTAAAACATCATTTTATTGATAAAGATACTGTGCTGACTAGCATGACGCGACAGCCGAAATAATTTCAAAGTTAACCTTTGACACTTCTTTTAATTCCCCATATAAATAAAAAAACCGCACATTATAGTGCGGTTTTTTTCAACCTAATTTTACAGCGCCTGAATTTCAGCAATCCATTTTTGTTTTTCAGCATCACTAATAAAGGATGCTTCAAACGAATTTTGTGCGAGCGTTTTCAGCTCTTCATTGGTCAATGCCAAGGCTTCAGTAATCGCAACAAAGTTGTCATTCATATAACCACCAAAATAGGATGGATCATCTGAATTCACCGTGACATGCACGCCCTGTTGTAATAAACGACGGATATTGTGTTGTGCCATATCATCCACTACACACAGCTTTAAGTTGCTGAGTGGGCAAACGGTTAATGGCATTTTCTCTGCAATTAAACGCTGCATTAATACAGAATCTTCTTCCGAACGTACACCATGGTCAATACGGTTCACTTTCAGCAAGTCTAAAGCTTCCCATACGTATTCTGCGGGACCTTCTTCGCCTGCATGTGCAACCACCAAGAAGCCTGCTTCACGCGCTTGAGCAAACACTCGTTCAAACTTTGAAGGTGGATGCCCCACTTCGCTTGAATCCAGTCCTACGCCAATAATTTGCTCTTTAAATGGCATCGCTTGGGCCAAAGTTTCAAATGCTGCTTCTTCACTTAAATGACGCAAGAAACACATAATCAAATGTGAACTAATACCATATTTGGCTTTAGCGTCATTACAAGCACGCTGTAAACCGTTAATTACGGTTTCAAATGCAATACCGCGATCGGTATGTGTTTGCGGATCGAAGAACATTTCGGTATGCATGACATGATCTTCATGACATTTTTCAAAATATGCCCAAGCAAGATCGTAAAAGTCCTGCTCATGTACCAATACATTAGCACCTGCATAATAAATATCTAGGAATGATTGCAGATTATGAAAATTATAAGCTTGCTTAACTTCTTCAACCGATTTGTATGGAATTTCAATCTGATTACGTTGTGCAATTGCAAACATCAGTTCTGGCTCAAAAGTCCCTTCAATATGGACGTGTAATTCCGCTTTTGGTAAAGCACGGATGAGCTCAAGTTGATTCATACCTTATCCTCAGAAAGAAAAAAGGGTGTAAACAAGTTTACACCCTTAAAATTGGTGTGGGTATTAACCACCAAAAAATGCAAATTTAATTGCCCAAAGCACTGCAACAATCCACACCATGTATGGAACAGTTGAAGCTTTGCCTGTACATAATTTAATTAATGCGTAGCTGATAAAGCCCATCGCAATACCATCTGCAATTGAGTAAGCAAAAGGCATAAATACGATCGTTAAAAATGCTGGAACAGCTTCAGTAATATCATCCCATTCAATATGAGTAATACCCTGAATCATCAACACACCCACGAATAAGAGTGCTGGTGCAGTAGCAAAACCAGGTACAGATTGCGCCAAAGGTGCTAAAAATAAACACAAGATAAATAACACGCCAACCACAACGGCAGTTAAACCTGTACGACCACCTGCGGCAACACCCGCTGAAGATTCAATATACGGCGTAGTGGAAGATGTACCTAAGGCAGCACCAGCAACAATCGCAGTTGAGTCAGCAAATAATGCTTTCTTCAAACGTGGTAATTTACCGTCTTGAAGTAAACCTGCACGGTGTGCGACACCAACCAAGGTACCTGTAGAGTCAAATAAGTCCACCAAGAAGAAGACAAAAATGACACCAACTAGGCTGGCCGTGAATAAACCCTCAAAGTCCATCTGTAAGAATGTTGGCGCAATTGAAGGAATTTCACCAACCACACCTTTAAACTCACTCAACCCCATAAAGGTCGAAATTGCAGTTAACACCAAAATACTGATGATAATCGCACCGCGTACTTTAAAATGATGCAACACCACAATCATTAAGAAACCAAACAAGGTTAACAATACAGTTGGTTGCTTAAGATCGCCTAAACCGACCAATGTTGCTGGATTATCAACAATAATGCCTGAGTTCTTTAATGCAATCAGTGCCAAGAACAGACCAATACCACCACCAATTGCAAGCTTAAGTGACATTGGAATTGCGTTCACAATCGCTTCACGGATTTTAAACATGCTAATGGCAATGAAGATTAAGCCAGACATAAAGACCGCAGCCAAAGCCGTTTGCCATGGCACGCCCATCCCCATACACACTGAATAGGTAAAATAGGCGTTAAGTCCCATACCAGGTGCTAAAGCAATTGGATAGTTCGCAATAATCCCCATCACTAAACAGCCAATAGCTGCAGCAAGACAGGTTGCGACAAAGACAGCTCCATGATCCATCCCTGTTTCGGATAAAATCATTGGATTAACAATAATGATGTAACACATGGTTAAAAAGGTGGTTACACCTGCAAGTACTTCAGTACGGAATGTCGTCTTGTTTTCGCTTAACTTAAATAAGCGCTCAAGCACATTTTCTGAAGCTGGATTAGGAGTCGTCATGACCTAGCCCCTGTAAAAAAACATGATGCTAAAATTCGAGCTTAGGCTAAAAAATAAACTTTTCGCCATTTAAATATCGAAATTTAAAGCAATGGGTATGCCAAATATCTGATGCTTTTTTCTAAGCTAAATATGGGAGTCCATGACATGAAACATGGAATACAGCCAATGAGTAAACGAAAAAAGCTGCATATAATATGCAGCCTTACCATTTATACTCTTTAAATCAATAACTTAAATAAAAAACATAAACATTTCATTGAATTCGATCGGAATTATAACATATTGATTTTCTCATTGTTTCTAGATTTTTTGAACTACAGAGACTTAGCGCTCAAAAATTGAGAAAAAGTAAATTTAAATCTTTAATTACAAAAATGAATTCATACAGCTATTGATCTTTTTTTATTAAAATTTTTTTTGCATGTGCATCGGCTTCAATCTGTTGAAGTGAAGTATGTGCTTCGCTCACTAAACGATCAATCTCCTGCTTTTGTCTAGTTTCAGATTCATGGTACACACTAAAACCCAAGATGCAAACCATCACGATAAAAAATGGGATGAGTAGCTTGTTCATTATTATAAAGTACAGTTTTTACTTATTGATAAAATATACACTAAAATGATTCATGGTTCACATTAAATTGCATAAGAACGCTTAACATGAATAAATTTCATCTTTTAATTGAGATTCTATTCTAGAAATAAAAACATAGGCTTTTGAATAATTATATTTTTACCCAAATATCTTCACCTTACGATTACCCTAAGACCTAAGCATGCAATAAAACAAAAACCCTGCACATGCAGGGTTTCGTAGAGGATGCGATAGCCTATTAGAAATGATATTTCATCCCTAATTTATAGGTCAGACCATCAAGGTCTAATTCATCTAAACCATCAGCAGATGCACACTCTCCGCTCGCACACAGGTCTACATCCTGATTGAATAACCATTTGTAACCTAATGTCCCATATATAGCGAAGTTAGGCTGTACATAATGCCCAAACTCAAGTTCTATTGGGACTGAGAAGTATTCAGTATCGAGATCATAATCTTTAGCATCGCCCCAGACATAACCAACCCCTAAAGATGTTGCCCCATAATTCGCGTTACGTTCAAAAAAACGATAACCTAATTTGGCATAAACTTCGGAATACTCCCAATCTGAAGACGCTTGGTAGGTGTAACCTACGCCGTAATTGACGTTATCAATATATTCAGCAGCATAGCCAATATCTACACCATGGTGGTTTTTATCTTCATCTAGGTAAATTGAGTCGATATTGGAACCTGCATAACCTAGATAAATTACCCCTCTTTGATGAAGTTGTGTATTGTATTTTGTTTGCTCTAATTTGACTGGTTGAGCTTGAACAGACTCTCCCATCTGTACAGGTTCAACATATTGAATTGGTAACGAATTTTCCTGAGTTTGGTTTGCATTTGCTGCCCCCATCATCAAACCCAAGACCCCAAATAAAAATA
Source organism: Acinetobacter kanungonis (assembly GCF_009939195.1). Classification (GTDB taxonomy): domain Bacteria; phylum Pseudomonadota; class Gammaproteobacteria; order Pseudomonadales; family Moraxellaceae; genus Acinetobacter; species Acinetobacter kanungonis. The sequence goes on from NZ_JAACKC010000004.1 coordinate 9,983, forward strand.
ATTGTTTCATCATATGACCTTGTTGTTATGCGTATTTGCTAATCTAACAAAGTGAACAAAAATAATCCAACGACTTTCAAGCATTTCAGCGAGATATCCTGCCGAACAATACTTCTAAAGCAGAATTTCCAAGCTCATATGAAGACAGAAAAATTGATCATTCTCATCGTTTCAAAAATGTACCAGCAGTCAAAATCTCTCGTTAATATTTACGAAATCTTTGACCTCATTAATTCTAGGCACAACTTGATAGCCGCATCCTTGTGTGTTCCTTTTAAACAGCAGTAATTTAAAAAGTTGATAAAGCTTGAACAGGAAATAAAGAATCAGCCACAATGTTTTCCAACGATTGAAGGACTTTCATCTTATTTAGCAGCTCTTCATCTTAAATTTTGATTTGTTCTAAATAGGCGAAATCCATCATTCGATCTATGCTTGTTCTAAAGAAAAAATTTGAACTCGATTGAGTGATGCATACATCACCACAGACTAAGGTATTAAAAGAAAAAATATTTCTGCCTACAGAGAACCGTAATGATTATGATATAACGTCCGCCGTACTTTATAAAAATTGAGAGTCAATAATGACCATTCCACTTGAATATCAATATGATTCAAACTTCATGTTCAATATCAATGCCCACATTTGGCATCCACATCACTATTTAGAAACTTGGATTGTATTGACTGAGCCAACTTTAAAGTCTTATGAGGGTAAATTACAACCTTGCGACTGCCATTTGATAGATTTTAAAAAAATTCTAGAGCGAATCTATAATTTCTATCTACCTGGTTTACGCGTCCTATCGACTAAAATCTTTTTTGTAGATCGCGACGAAAATGAATATATCATTGAGATTCAATATAGTGGACAAGGTATTTTTAATACTCAATCCATCAACATTTTGAATTTTCGTTTGGAGCTTGCAGATTTTCAAGATCATCGCATACGTAAAGTACGGGAACTGCTCAACAACTTTGTTGCATAAAAGGCAATGTTATAAAGCTGGTCATTTTTAATTTTATTTTTAGAAGTTATGAAATTGATCACTCGTACTACAACGATTCTTCGATGAAAGTGAGCAATATAATCTCAGTATAGACACAGAGTGACCTTATCTTACTACGCCCTACATTTCACAACGCTCTTGTTGCAAACAGTAATACCAAAACTTACGGAAATAATGCTTAAAGAAGCAGCCCATATGAGCTGCAACTTCTTATACATTGTGATTTCTTAAAACTTCTTCCACGTCATACTCGTGGTGGAATTATCACTTTTAGACTTTCCAAATACTTTCATCTGGTCGCCTGTATTACTCAAATCGGCACCGATGGTATACACCACACCATTCTGTGGATTCACCCAAGTTCCACTATTAAATTTATTCTTTGTTGACTCTTGCAAATTGGTCATAATCTCCAGACCAAAAAGAGACTTATTTCTCATGGTGCCTGAACACTTATTGCAAACTTCTGAAGCTGCTGTACCTGGTAATGCATATGATTTCGTAATTGAAGCACTATACAGTTGAGTTTTTGAATTTTTACGAATAGCAACTTCTGAAATGTAATGTCCCGTTTTATCATCTATCGCCTTCCAAGAACCCAATAAGGGATCTACAGGCATAGCTGCTACAAATTGGGTTGAACCAAACAAGATCGTCGAAGCAAATAAAATCTTAAATTTCATAAAATTGTCATGTATAAAAAAGCTTCGGGAGTATAGCAAAGGAATAATCTAGAAATCAGTCTGTTAGATAAAAAATTCTATATAGCACAAGACAATATTTTATTTTTTTATTGATGGAGTAATCTAAAGAGTTCTTATGATTTCATTTAAAAATGAGTTCAATTATATGGAGCTTTAAACTTAAATGAGATAAGCCCTAGAGTTTTCATTGCAAGCTAAGAAATGATCTGGTTTATTTTTCAGACTTAATGCAAAAATATAAGTCAATTCCTTACAACAAGACCTACTAAAGCGCTTTAGCATCCCAATTAAAATTCTAAGTGACTCTTTATATTTCATTATATGAGTTCATATCTTTTATTAAAAAACCGCCTATAGGCGGTTTAATGCAGGTTACTTAGTTTGGCGACCAAAGTGTATAAAAGGCCTGAATCTCAGATTCAAGAAATTCATCACCCTGAATGTCATACACAAAAGTTTTTTCTTCTAGCAAATGCTCACCATCCAGTTCAAATAGGTATTTCTTGAGGAAAGCTTTAAAACTATTCGCACGCTCAGGGAATACATGTTCGCCATCAGAAATGATCATAATCCACCCATATGAACCAGAAAAACATGTTCGAATAATACAAAAACGTGATTCATGTCACAATAAATTAATTGTAACAGTGGCCATTCCAAATTTTTGTAACAACCAGCTTTCAAATTTTCCTCAACTTAAGGTAGTAAAACTTAGTAAAGTTAGCAGCATAAGCGTATAGAAAATTTCATTGATAAATAAACAAATATTCAAAAAAATTAACTTAACATAATAAGTTATATTTGTTACATGTATAACTTTTTTACCTAAATATGTTAATTAAGTATCATTTTTCAAATAATCATTTAAAATAAAGAAAACGATAAAAATCGGGGGTAATCAGTATGAATTTTGATACATTCTTTTCTGAGCGAGACCGAATGAATGCAATTGATGCAGCCAAAGCCATGGTCTTCCTCCCAGAAAATTGTTACTTTGTAGAAGAACCTAAGCCTGAAATTAACTTTTATTTAAATGATCAAAAAGAGATTATGGCAAAAGTTATTATTTCGTATAAAAATGATATTACTGAAATAATTACAGACAAACCATTTACACTTAAATTTCATGAAAAAGGGCTTAAGCAAACTTGGGAGTACATAGATACCAATATAAAAGATAGTTGGTTACTGTGAAAATAAGATTGATAGTTCATAGCCCTCGCTTTTGCAGGGCTTTTCAACAAACTATATAGAAAATATTGATATTCACTCTAGCACCTGATCAAAGTTGCAAATTAATCTAAAAATTCCATTTTATTCATTTCAAGATTGGTAAACACATTTCATATGTTTTGACCTATCAACCGTCAATTTTTATTATTTACTTTTTACACAAGTCACTCTGCCTCATGTATATTTAGCAATACTTGTGAAATGACCAAATGAAGCACCTGTCTATTTCTCAAACCTAAAATGCTAACGAACTAGACTTGATGCATTCAGAATGCCCATCAGAAATAGGTGGGCTTTTTTCTACCAGCTCTATACAGCATTTGCATAAACGAAACCTGATGGATCTACTTCATTTAATTTCCCTAAGAACACATTGAGTTCTTGTAGATCCTTGAATTTTATTCTTTTTACACTACCTACATTAAAGTGAATCATTACACTAAAAGGACCATCACTCTTCACTTCCATATATTGAATGAGATCTGTATTCACTATGATGTCGTTTACCTTTAAGAACATATCAGTACGGTCTGTTATTTTAGATATTCAACAATATATACTAATATTCATATATATCCATATCTCAATCCATCACTCAAGACCAAATACTTACAAAAAATAAGTCATTTTTGATCATTTCATCCAATAAGGACCATCCTAAAGTTGTATATGGTTGTAAATAAGGATCTTATTCCGCGTAAAACTCTTCATTTGACATAAAACCTAAGTAAGTAATACTGGTAGTAAAGATGTCCATGATGTGTGGATGACCATTATTCTCTAACCATTCTTTGCCTAACATTGAAAATTGCTTAACCAAGGATGCATTAATATTTTCATACTTTTCTTCCATAGGAAGGTAGACCACATGATTCTTAGGAATCGGATTGCTATCTTGTAAGAAATTCAGATTAAGCATGTACCAATGTAATTTTTTAGTCGTCATTTTTGGTTCTCGAATTGTTAGCTCATATCTTCTATATTATACGACGATCACACCATACTAGATTTATTTGCTTGTAACTTTCCCATTCTATAAAGCCGATCCCATTGGTCAAACTTTAACACTTACAGTTTCATTTCAATTTCTGTAATTCTTGCAAAAAGTGATCCAAGCCAGCTTGTGTGCCAAAATTTAAAATTAATTCCTCTGATCTCCCCATAAAGCAGATCGACACGCAGCATTCACTTCTATTGACATATAAATTTGTGATTAAATCGGTATTAATTAAATGATCATCATGTTTATAAAACATTGTCTTCTTCTCGTTATGCAGTCATTTAAAATATTTTATATCATCATCTGAAATGCCCATACAGGATACGAGCCTGTAATCTTATTCTTAAGTTTAATCTTCTTTCCCACTATGCTAATGACGTATACGGTGGAGATTCAATTTAAACACTAGGTATAAGAGTATCGACATAAAAAAAGGCCTGCTCTACGGACCAAAGCAGACCAAACTCTGAAAAAACTATCAGCGCGTCGAATTTGTCGCAATTTTGCATAAATATGAATATTCACGCAAGTTAAAAACCCATTCATTTCTCAAATAAAGATAATTAACTATATTTATTTAACTAGAAATCCTAGAAGTTTAGATAATTAAAACTCATGTAATGCTAATTTTAAAATAAAAAAAACTCATCTTTCGATGAGCTTTTTTTATTGGTTAGACGGGTATAAAAATATCATTTTCACGTTTTGCAATGACATAACCTTCACATAAGAACTGGGCCGCATCTTCAGAAGATTTAAAATTCAATGCCTCCTCAATTTTATGCGTAACGTATCTGGTCGTTATTGATGGATCTCGATAATCGGCTCCAAGACCACCAGTCACAAATATTTTTCTATCTTCCTGAAGCGAATCTTCTTTCAGTAAAAAATACATAACAATCCCTTTTGTAATAGTTTTATAAATAAAAGCCCACCAGTATGTGGTCTTCTCAGAACATCGACCCTCAATAATTTCTTGGCCGAAATGCAGAGTTTGAAGTCCATTGCGCCAAAATTTCTTCAATCATACTTCAATCACTCCTAAGACATATTAATCATCCCTCATTTAAATGCAAGTTTTTCTCAATAATTAACTGACTTTTATGATTCACTTTTCACATAATTAATTTCATTTGAAGGTGTTTTAGCTATAGCTTTATGCCCTGATTGACAGCCTTTTGCATGCCAATGGATAATTTTACCCAGAAGTTTAAGAGTTCTGAGACTAATATGGTGCATATAATTTTTTAAAGCCAAAACTTTAAGCTTTTTAAATTCTTCTAAAAAAATAATGCTCAGATAATTTTCATCATCTGAGCATTATGGGCAGTTTTATGCAGTAATTTAATTCAGTTTTGAAACATAAATCTCGTAATGAGGATGTTCATTCTTATTTGAAATTACTTCATCTACTAGGTACTTTTCAACAATTCCATCGGGCAATGAATGGTGAAGAAAATCCCCCTCCTCTACAGGTGTTTTGACATCTTTACTGGTGATCATTATTGAATCGACGATACAACTTTTTAAAACTAACTCTTCTTCTGTACCGTTTTTTATTAATTTTAAATCTATTCTATTTATCACTTTAGGTCTCCATTAAGTGATTAATTTATTCTAAATAAATCAATATGATTATTAGCATCCTGATATTAGGCTGTAAAGCAAATTTGATCACATTTCACACACAACATTGTTTCAATTTATTTTTTAATTTTACTATTTGATATATTTTTTCTTATAAGAATTCGCGATCATATTGTAATAGTTGTATCTAAAAGGACGTGTTGGTTTTACTTGATCATTTTTGTGAATTTTCCTTAATCCTTTCGACCTAAAATTTTATCTTCTATTGATAGGCTAGACTCATTATATTGCCCAATATGTTCGCAATAGTGATCAATCAATTCTCTAAAGGGAAATTTGAGCCTAATGCCTTACTCTTCTCTAGTGGTAATTTTAGACTCTAATTTTTTTAAAATATCTAGGCAAAACAACAAAACTCAAACCATAAAAAAGGGCTTACAAGTCGTTGAAATTGCTTGTAAACCCTTTATTTGTCTTGGTAGGCATATCCAGACTCGAACTGGAGACCTCTACGATGTCAACGTAGCGCTCTAACCAACTGAGCTATACGCCTATATGCCACGCATCATATTCAGTTTTTTTCACTTAGACAAGAACTTTCTTTTATTTTTCAATACAGATGCACAAGTTTTAAGCATTTGCTTGAGCTCATCGATATCTTGCAGATTATGTTGCGGAGCATACTTAATTTTCTGATGTAAATAAGCAACCTTTTCAAAGGTATGAGCTTCATTCGTATCAATTTGATCAGCCAGCCGATGCATCCACATGCTAACCGTTTCAGCTTCTTGCTTCCGCCAATTGGGCTGCAATCCTTTAGAAAAATGCGCCATGAAGCGATCAATCTCAGACGTATTTTTCCATTTACGATAAAAAATATAGAAAAAATAGCCTGCGACAAGAAATGCAATACCAACAAATAAAACCATGACCATGGAATAAGTAGAGCGAATACCAAACTTGGTTAACCAACTTTGTTGAGATTCAGTATTATAGCCAACCACTTTACTTTGCCATTGATAGCTTGCGTAATCACTCCAAATCCGCATTTTTTTGAGTAAAGCATATTGCTGATAACTCATACTGGAACGTTGTGCTCCCCATACATTTTGATCAGCTTGCATATAGTTTTGCATCCCCGAATCAATACGCTGTGGTGCAATAATGGCGGTTGGATCAATCCTGACCCACTGCTCTTTTACTTTCACTTCTGTCCAAGCATGAGCATCCAGCTGTCGGACTTCCCAACTTTGCCCATCAGGCGCTAACTCCCCGCCTTGATAACCCACAACAATTCGAGCAGGAATTCCAACATAACGCATCAACAAGGCAAAGCTAGACGCATAATGTTCACAAAAACCTTGTTTAGACTGAAATAGGAACTCATCTATACGGTTCTGTCCTAGCAAGCCAGGTTGTAGCGTATAAGCAAATTGTTGCTGCTGATACCAATCAATCAAATGCTGGATATATTGCTCAGGATCACGAGACGATTGTTCAAATAATTGCTGTGCTAGCTGTTGCGAACGCAGATCGAATTTTTCAGGAAAATTCGTCGTGGTTTTGAATACTATTTGGGTATTATTGGTATGGTCATTTAGGCTCGACTGTCCTAACCATTGTAGTGTTATAGGTTGATTCGACTGAACAACCCGATTAGGCATTATGCTGCCATCCACTTTTAATGAGTATTGGTTATTATTTGGAATTGATTGATCCAGCCCCATCACCCAACTGTTTTGTGGATTTGCCGATAAATATTGATAAGCAAACTTGCTCTGCTGTAATAAAAATTCCTGATTTTCAGGTCGGTAATTTTGCTGATTTCTCGGACTACTGGTCCATGTTTGACCATCATAGTGATCTAATACCATCGCCCGCCAATACATTTTCGAACGTGGTGGCAATTTCGACATATCTCCTAAAATACGGAAAGCCAGTGCGCTGGACTGCGATAATTCCGCGATATCCCCGGGTGACATGCGATCACTCATACCAGTGACAGCTTTATTTTCAGGAATCGGGATATGCCATAAGGGCGGTAATCGTGGAAAAAATAGAAATAGCAAGATAAAAAAGGGTAAAGCCAGACCGATAAATTTTGTGACGTGCTTGAGATCCTGTCTCAGTCCAGCAGTCATTTTTTCTTGATGATGAAATCCTGAAGTTTGTAGCCGATACAAGCCCATCAAACTACTGACTAAACACGCCAGCACAATCACCGCCATCCCAAACGATTGACTGAACAGAAATGAGCTTGCAGCAACAAACAAAGCAAAATTAAAAATAATGATCACATCACGACGATTTTTAATTTCTAAAGCCTTGGCAAATAAGAAGGTGGTTAATATGGCAACCCCAGCTTCTACGCCAATCAATGTTTGATAACTCAGATAAATACTGGCAAGTGCAGCCACCACACCCAAACCTATCCATAACTTAGAAAATAGGTGTAATTCTGTTTGACGAAAATGCAGGTATAAAGCGGCAATCGTGATGAAAAATAGACCTGAAAGCACGATGGGTAAATACAGAACTTGAGCCAGTAGAATTAAACTCAAGCTGAGTAAAATAGCGAATTTGACTGATGCAGTAATGGTATTTTTCATACTTTAAGCCTGCGCCAACAATCGTTTAGCTTGCAGTAATTGCTGCTCCCCGATCCCTTTTGGTAGTTCGGCATGGGGTAAAAGCAAGCGATAAGCGCATTGTTGTTGCTCACATTGTTCAACCAATCCCATCATCAAACGTAACTTTTCCTCATGATCGCTGCTAGGCATATGTTGGTAGTCAATCTCGACACTATGTTGATCATCGTGCTGTTCAAACACTTTCACATAAAGACCTTGTCCCCACGCCACCTGTTTCCAAGAAACGGCTTGGATCGAATCTCCTTGTCTGAAATTACGTAGCTCACGAAACTCATCAATCTCAAGTTCCTGTTTTTGCTGGCTGCGCTGTTGTTCCGTAGTAGGATATTCAGCACGCGGTGCAATCCATGACTGGCCTGTTAAATACAGATACGTCCATGCCCGCACCAGTCCAAACGGATAGACTGAAAATAGCTTGACTGTCGGATAGATAAAAAGCCCACGTGAATCAGGATGCAATTCGAGCGTATAACGATGCTGTAGATCACTCAACTGAATACGATCAATCCGCTCATCCACCTGAACCCACAGATAACGCGCTTGCGGTTGGCTTTGTTTGAAATAAAAGTCTAACAGTAAAGGCTGCCCTACTTGCCCCAGCTTTGCATAACAAACTTCAATCTCTAAGCCGTGTAATTGTTTAAAAGTAATGTAAAAACTGATACATAAAATGGCACTAATCAGAAAGCAAAAACCCAGAATCAGGTTATTGGCATAATTCACCCCTGCAATAAAGGTGATTAAAATCAGCACCAGATATAAGTAGCCTTGCTGATAGATAAAAACCAATACATCCTTTTGCATCAGTGTTTTTTGACGGGTAAAACTAAACCTTTTTTTCGTCCATTTTGACCAAAATGACTGAATCACTTTAAGTTTCCTTGCCATTAACTGATACGAATCTGTCGCATCAGTTGAGCAGTTTCAGATTCACTTAATCCAATTCGATGTGCAGTCACTGCAACAAAAACAGCCTGTACATCATCTGCCGTGACAAAACTACGCTGCTCAATTAAAGCATGTGCTTGCGCAGCTTTTTTCAATGCCAGCAGCCCGCGGGTCGACAAACCATGCCGCCCTTTACGACTTTCTTGTGCCAAATCTAGTAAATAATCCATCACCACATCACCCACATAGACTTGCTGCACCAGATGTTGTAATTGCAAAATTTCATCTTGCTGGAAGACTTGCGCCAAGGTTGAAATTAGAACCTGTCTTGAATCTTGCTGTAATAAGAGCTTTTCAGCCGAGCGTGAAGGATAACCCAATGATAAACGCATGAGGAAGCGGTCTAGCTGTGATTCTGGCAAAGCATAAGTTCCGCTCTGGAATAACGGATTTTGTGTAGCAATGACCCAAAATGGCTGCGGTAAAATATAACGCACGCCATCTACCGTCACCGCACCTTCTTCCATAGCCTCAAGTAAAGCACTCTGGGTTTTGGGGCTACAGCGATTGATTTCATCCGCCAGTAAAATCTGAGTAAAAATCGGACCTTGTTTAAACTCAAACGAATGTTCTTTTTGGTTAAACATATTCACACCAATCACATCACTGGCCAGCATGTCGTTGGTAAACTGAATACGTTGAAATTGTAATCCCGCAATGTGTGCCAAAGCACTGGAGAGTGTGGTCTTGCCTAAACCGGGTAAATCTTCAAACAGGACATGTCCACCAGCCAGTAAGCAACTCAGCGCCAATTTGGTCTGTTGTTGTTTATCGAGAATAATTTGATTAATTTGAGTCAAAAATGCCTGAATCTTAGTGGCATTGGCTTGAATTGCAGCCTCGATTTTTCGTGTATCTTCTGCAAGGTGCTGTTCAGTTTTCTGTTTTGCCCAAGTCACAAATCGTCCCCAATAAAAAACGGCGCATGCTTAACATACACCGTTTTCTACTTTTTCCAAAGGAATCAGTAACTTTCTAAAAAACACTCAACACGGACACTTCTTCAAATTCCCGCCCGCAGTAGGATAACGAGCATCCACACAATGGCGATAAAAGGTCTTAGCATCCATTGGTGTTAAATCTGGATGATGCTTTTTCATGTGCTCCAGATAGTGATTGTAATCAGGCACCCCCACCATCAAGCGAAAACTCTGCTGTAAGCGCTGCCACAAGGTTGCGATTCGAGACCAATTTTTTGGATTTAGAATCAAGTCCTTCTGCGACATGATGGTCATCTTGATGATTTTCACGATCATGGATTTACCATTCTTAGCAATTTTCAACTCCATGATTACTCACCTCTTGAAGTTGCTGTTGAAACATTTTCTTCCGCATACACTGCTGGCGCTTCATGCACAGTCGGAACTGGGCTTGCCAATGCGCGACGAATAATCCCAATGGATGCAATTACCATCACCACGGCAACAATCATGAAGAAACCACATAAGGCTGCATTAATGTGATTGGAAAGAATCACAGTTTGCATTTCTGATACAGTTTTTGCAGGTGCTAAAATTTCATTACGTGCCATCGCATCCGAGAAACGATTGGCTTGTGCCAAGAAGCCTATTTTTGGATTTTCATGGAAAATCTTTTGCCAGCCTGCAACCATACAGGTAATCAGTAAGAAAATCGTTGGGATGATAGTCACCCAAACATATTTTTCTTTCTTCATTTTAAACAGGATGACCGTACCTAAAATCAAGGCCATCGCAGCTAACATCTGGTTACCGACACCAAACAGCGGCCATAATGAATTGACCCCACCGAGTGGATCCACCACACCTTGATAGACGAAGAAGCCCCAACCACCAACGGCTACGACTGTACCCACGACATTCCCAAAAAATGAACCTGATTTTTTGATGGCTGGAATTACGATACCAACCGTATCTTGCACCATGAAGCGGCAAGCACGTGTACCTGCATCCACCGCAGTTAAGATGAATAATGCTTCAAACAGAATGGCAAAGTGATACCAGAACGCCATCATCGAACGGTTATTAAAAATTTCCGAAATGATGTGTGCCATACCAATCGCGAAGGTTGGCGCACCGCCTGTACGGGATAAGATGGTTGATTCACCAACCTCTTGTGCCAATAAGCTTAGCGTTTCAGGCGTAACCACAAAACCAAGATTACGCACGGCTTCGGCGGCAGATTCAACCGTAGTACCTAATACCGCAGATGGCGCATTAATCGCAAAGTAAATACCTGGATCAAGGACCGTGGCGCAGATCATCGCCATAATCGCGACGAATGACTCCATCAACATACCACCATAACCAATCATGCGAATATCGACTTCATTCTCGACCAGTTTCGGTGATGTACCACTCGATACTAAAGCATGGAAACCTGAAATTGCACCGCAGGCAATGGTAATAAATAAGAATGGAAATAAACTGCCTGAAAATACTGGACCTGTCCCATCAATAAAGTGCGTTACGGATGGCATTTTCAGCATTGGCATAGCGACCATGATTCCGACAGCTAAGCCTGCAATCACCCCAATTTTAAGGAAGGTCGACAGATAATCACGCGGCGCAAGCAATAACCATACTGGCAATACAGAGGCGATAAAACCGTAGATGATTAAACACCATGTAAGTTGCGTCCCTGTCAGGGTAAAGAACGGCCCCCAATACGGATCTGCTGCAACCTGACCGCCATAGACAATTGCCATCATCATCAGCACAAAACCAATGATCGAGACTTCTGCAATTTTACCCGGGCGCAGGTAACGCATGTAAACACCCATAAACAGGGCGATTGGGATGGTAGCTGCAATACTAAACACACCCCACGGGCTATGAGCTAATGCCTTCACAACGACCAGCGCCAGTACCGCTAGGATAATGATCATTACGCCTAGTGCCCCAAGCATGACCACAATGCCCGCGAAAGCACCGAGTTCCTGTTTTGCCATTTCCCCCAGTGAACGCCCATCTCTACGTGTAGAAATGAACAACACCAAGAAATCTTGTACCGCACCCGCAAAAACCACCCCGATCAGTAACCAGAGTGTACCAGGCAGATAACCCATTTGTGCAGCGAGGATTGGACCCACCAAGGGACCTGCACCTGCAATAGCTGCAAAATGATGTCCGAACAATACATATTTATTGGTCGGCACATAATCCAAACCATCCGCTAAACGATGTGCTGGCGTTAATCGCTTCGGATTCAGTTCAAAGATTTTGGTTGCAATAAAAAGACTGTAAAAGCGATAAGCTATGCTATATACACAGATGGCAGCTAAAACCAGCCATACTGCATTGACATGCTCTCCACGACTAACCGCTAATATTCCAAAAGACACCGCGCCTATAATCGCGACTAAACTCCAGACAAGTTTTGAGGGGAGCGTAGATTTTTGTTGAATCGTATCCATTCATGACCTCATTCAGATTCGTTAAGCAGTTTGTATTCTTATTCGCGTTGTCTGCCGAATTCCTTATTCACTCTACTCCTTATACTTTCGTATTCCTCTACGACTTTGGGATAAAAAAGGTTGATTAATCATATTATTTTTAAAGTAAATCCAGATCACCCTTTAAAAACTCTTATGATCTTCTATTCTTATAAAGCAACAGTTTAGTTAATTGGAAGAATTTTAACCAAACCTAGTAAAACCATATCTTGCGAGTACTTCCATTCAGACTCATTGTTATCATACTGAGTGATTCTAAACTTTGCTCCTTAAAGCCAACTGAAAAGATGTAGCGTGATCAGATGACGCGTGCTTAGAACTACAATTAACTGGGAAGAAATGTAGGTACTATCGTTACTGATCTTGAGCCATGCCAAAGATACTTACACTTGGTCAATATCCCCTCATCAGATGAGCTGAAGCTATAAAAAAAGCGTGATGAAGCAAAGGCTTTGCGTATTGATTACATTTACCCTATCACTCATTGTGCAGAAAAAAAAGTGGGGGCTAAAAATACTTGTACAAATACTTTTAAGCGGGTTATTCAGGAGTCTATCAAGGTAAAAATGGCTGACCAATCTCACCTGTATTCTGTGTAATTTTAGACAAGTTGCATTTACAATGCTTATAAATGTATAGGCTATAAAGATGTAAGAGCCATTTCATCAGCCAACGAACTCAAATCATACGTAATACATTAATAAAAAAATAGATTTCTCTTATCAGTCGCTTTAACCTGCTTTTTTTCCAGAGAATACCGTAGATGATTTTATGAATTCTCGATATAGAGTTAAGCTAATCACATGTTAGATAGAGCATAATAATTAAAGAAAAGAGAAGCTTAGAATGACCTTAATTCACAAAAAATGTTTCAGATTTTTACTCCTATTTATTGTTCTTTCTATTGGCTGGATCATTCTCAATATTGCCTATCTCACGACTGATCTAAATAAAATTAAGGACCTTAGTTCCACATATTCAAGATTAATTGGACTCGTTTGTTTTATCTTCATTTACATATCGGTAGTATGGAGCTTAGAACACTATAAGCTCTCAAATTTCAGGAAGGTTTTTATATCGTTATTTCTGGCTCTTGGCTTATGGATTCTATGTGGTTTAATCGCCTTGATTACTGTTGTATTACTAGGTTTTAGTATCTGAAAATGATTCATAATAAATGATCTGAACTTAAAGAACTTCTAATTGAATTGCAGAAATCATTGATATTCCATAGATCGTGATAAGTGATGAAATATAGGTTGATTCCAATCACTCATGCTCTCTTCGATTCTATTGATAAGTTTCAGACTGCTTCGCTTCTCTGACTCTTCTTTGAACCACTCTACGGCGATAGCACCATTGATACAATGGTCATGGACAGTCAAAGCAATCTTAGAGGCTATGTTTTCAGATCATCTCTCTATTATTATGCTTTGGTTAGTTGCACACCATCCACTAGAAGTATTTATAGAGTAAAACGTATCTCTATATTTTTACCATCTAAACATCCCGTAAGCGTTAAAAGCATTGAAATTTATCAACTAAATAAAGGCTTCTGATCACACTCATAAAAATGCGCTTTCACACTACTCCAGACTGAGTCTTTCACTTGCTGGTTAATCTGCATCTGAAAATTGTCTTCATCAATCTGATAAATCATATATGAGACGATCCGTGCGTCATTTTCAAAGACAAAGTGAAAATTTGGCTGCGCCTTTGTCTCTAAATAAGTTACTGCCTGACACTGTCGCATAAACCGATCCAGTAATATCACAATTCTCTCATCACCCTGTATTTCACGAGGACTTTGTTGTGGACTGTGTAAAGTTATTATTTCAGCAGGAACAAAATCTTTAAGGTAAGTCTTTTTATTTAAGGGCTTCAACGTAAAATACAGCGCAAGTGCAAAAATGCTAAAACTCAACAACATGATCATATATATTTGAGGTTTAATGGCTAGCTCTCCTCAATAATCAACCTATTTTTTAAGTTATGATGATCGCCGAAGTGCAATCCACTTCGGCTTAAATGTGATTTATTTCTTTACTTGGTAAGCCTTAAATTTAGCACGTTGCTCATTTAAGCTATCTACCGCATCTTGTTTAATATCATCAATTCCAATCATGGCAACATCATATAAAACATCTTTTTGAGCCTTAGAAGTACGTTCAGCATCATAAGTCATCCAGTTATCTGCTGTAGAATATACAGCGACATCTTGCTCCAAAAACTCATTCGCCAGTAAACGAGTGGATGCTGAAGCAGAAGTTTGATGGGGTGTAATTTGATAAGCATACTGAATATCAATTGTGGCATTGGCTGCTTTCAACAATGCGCATGTCTTGTCGTAATCTTCTAGCTCAAGCCCTCTATCTATAATCATATTGTCCAGTTCTTGATTAGTGATGTAGGCAATTTGACACGCTTCTTGTGCAAATACATGCGTTGAAATGAATAAAACTGGCAAAATTGCCAAGGTACTTTTGATTAAGCCTTTCATGAAACCACCCCTGAGATAAAAGTAAAAAACCAATAAATCGGCTAAAAAATCATCACTATATAGATCGTTTCACATTTGTAAGAATCAAAAATTATGGTGGCTTAGACCTGCTCCCTTATAGATGCTTATTTGAACATTTTTGAAATTGACGCTCAGGCAGCAACACGTTATGGTTGGACTCCATACTCTGGAGGTTTCTTATCTTTTATTAGATTGAATGAATTCAAGAGATGACTTAGCAAAAAAACATGGAGGATTCTGTCACGACGCTAAGGCAACAAAGGAGAAAAATGATGATCAGATGATGACAAGAATCACAAATATAACAAGTACACCTAGATTGGTGTCATGAATAAGAACTATAGAACACCCCCTCCCCAAATAATTACTTCATCGCTTTCAGAATGGTATAAGGAATTACAATGCCTGAAATTATAGATCAAGACAGAATTACAGCTTTAAACTCAATTACATGGGCAAAATCATTTGAAGAGAATGATTTCTTATATTTAAAACATGTAATTAATGGATTAATAGACAGTAGTAGTAATGATTCTATATCGGTTCAAGTCGATCGAAATAAAAAAATAATACATATCTTTGAACCCTTTGCTGCACTCAATGACTTAGGTTATGGCTCCCCATCCGTTGTTTCAATCGATGTTGCTACCGAAGGAAAAGTTAAATTTCTAGGCGGTGATGACAATGGCATAGAAATCAATTCCACTCGATTATTTGACATCACGATTGTCAACAAGCCACAAAACCTCACAGCAGATATATGTTTCTGGCATTTTGTCGATGCGATAGGCTGTGCATGTACAGAACTTTGCGAGTCATGAGTATTTTAAGGCTCTCATTGAGAGCCTTTGCCATAAAATGCTCTTCCCTTAATTTCTAATGTAACTGCTTTGAGCCATTGCCCTACATAAAAAGATTCAGATTGCGAATAGTCTCGCATAAATTCTCATTCTACTTTGCATGTTGACCTGAGTCTTACTCCATGGTTTTTAATCTAGGGACTGACTTTAGAATGAGAAATCACGATGGAAAAATACCTGAAAGCGACTCCCTTATTGGACTTTGATCATCCACGAATAAAAGAGCTTATTCATCAAAAAGATTGGAATCGACTGAATGAGGTGGAGAAAGTCAAACAGATTTACAACTTTGTACGGGATGATATTAAGTTCGGCTACAACACCAGTGACGTAATCAACGCATCCGAAGTATTAACGGATGGCTATGGACAATGTAATACCAAAGCCACCCTATTGATGGCACTATTAAGAGCTGTAGGTATTCCTAATCGTCTACACGGCTTCACTATCGATAAGAAATTACAAAAAGGTGCGCTTGATGGGATTTGGTATGCACTATCGCCAGATAATATTTTGCATAGCTGGGTCGAAGTCTTGTTGCATGACAATTGGTACATTCTAGAAGGTGTCATTCTAGATCAGCCATACTTAGCGCAACTTCAAAAAATGAATAAAAGTACCTCAAACGTATTTTGTGGTTTTGGTGTTTTCACGGAGAATTTTGATCATCCACCTATCGACTGGAATCTCAGCAATACCTACATTCAGGACAAAGGGATTAATCAAGATTTTGGATTGTTTGATAGCCCTGATGATTTCTACAAAACGCATCAGCAACAACTGAGTTACCTAAAGGGCGTACTTTTTAGAAATTGGATCAGGCATTCTATGAATAAAAATGTTAATACGATTCGATCAAAAAAAATGTCTTAAAAGAGGATTTACATTATAAAAACGACCCGTCGACATGAAACAGCATTCATGATCATCACTGATCTAGATGGTTCATTACTCGATCATCGTCATTATGATTGGGTTGCGGCAGAACCCTGTTTGAGTCAGTTAAAAAATAAAGCCATTCCGATTGTGTTCTGTACCAGTAAAACCCAATCCGAGATTGAAACCTTGCAAAGGCAAATGGGCTTACTGGGTCAGCCCTATATTGCTGAAAATGGTGCAATATTGTCTGTAAATCATGAGATCCAGATTATTTCTGAGGCAGCGACTGGTCTAAGCTATCCTCAAATTACAGAAATATTAACTCAGATTAGAACATCTTATGGCTTTCAATTCCTTGGATTTCATGATGTTAACACTACTCAAGTTGTACAGTTAACAGGGTTAAGCCTTGAACAGGCACGATTTTCGCAAGACCGTATCGCATCTGAACCCATTTTATGGAAAGACACCACTGAGAATTTTGCGCTTTTTCAGCAATTATTAGCTTCTAAACAACTAGATTTGATTCAAGGTAGTCGCTTTTGGCATGTGATGAATGCTGGCAGTCATAAAGGTGCAGCATTCAACGCATTTATGCAACACGAGCTACAACAACAGAGAGCGTGGAAAACAATCGGTCTAGGTGACAGTCCGAATGACTTATCTTTTTTAGAACTGACTGATTATGCAGTCATTATTCGTTCTGCCTTAGACACAACGATGCGCTTAAAACGTAAAGACATGCACAATATTTATCATAGTCAATATCAAGGTCCCCAAGGATGGTGTGAAGGTATTCGACATTTTTTACTATAGCAATGTACTTTAAAAAAGGAGGGCTATATGTCTGATTTTCATCAAAATGGAATGTTTACTAACTTTCACAATCTTACCCGTCGACCTGTAGAAGACTTAGAACAAGAATTACTGACTTTTTCCAAACGCCGAAAAATGGGCTTAATTTTACCTTCCTTATTTAGCGAACTTGAAGGACCCGCTTTAAATCACATTATTAATGAACTCACCAAAGTCCCTTATTTAGAAGAAATTGTGATTGGGCTTGATCAAGCGGATCGAGAGCAATTTTTATATGCAAAAGAGTTTTTTGGACGACTACCGCAACGCCATCGTATTTTATGGAATGATGGTCCTCGTTTAAAAGCCATTGATGAAAAATTAAAGGAGAAAGGTCTTGCTCCCTTAGAAGCAGGTAAAGGACGCAACGTCTGGTTTTGTATGGGCTACAACTTAGCATCAGATCGAACTGACTGCGTCGCTTTGCATGACTGTGACATTTTAACCTATGACCGCTCTTTACTGGCTCGGCTGATTTACCCTGTTGCCAATCCTTCTTTCCAGTACATTTTTTGCAAGGGTTATTATTGTCGTATAGCACAAGATAAACTCAATGGCCGTGTTTGCCGACTGCTTGTGGGTCCTTTATTACACTCTTTGCAACTGGTATATGGTCATCATGATTTCCTGGCGTATTTGTCCCATTTTCGCTATGCCTTATCTGGGGAGTTCGCAATGCGCACCCGCGTCCTAAACAACATTAAAATCCCTTCAGACTGGGGGCTGGAGATTGGAATATTGTCGGAAATCTATCGAAACTACAGCCCCAAACGCAGCTGCCAAATCGAAATTCTAGATAACTATGAACATAAGCATCAACTCTTAACACACGAGGATGGAAGCGATGGCTTAAAACGCATGAGTCAGGACATCATTTTATCGTTATTACGTAAATTGGCGATATTGGGTGTAAATATAACCAGCGACTCCTTTCGCGTCTTGAAAGCAACCTATTATCGTAGTGCGCTAGATATGATCGAAATTTATCATCATGATGCCGTAATGAATGGGCTGACATTCGATCAAAATATTGAAGAGATTGCCGTTGAGTTATTTACCCAGTCCATTTTAGAAGCCGGTCAAGCATTTATAGATAGACCGAACGATCAACCCTTCATTCCAAGTTGGAATAGAGTGCAGTCCGCATTCCCAAATATTTTTGAGGAAATCTATCAGGCTGTTGAACAGGACAATCTTGGAAGCGTCTAAGCTTTTAATCCTTAAAAGTGTAAACAAATACAGTGAAGAGCCAGTGACTTTATAAAAAGTACAACAATGATTATTTTATTCTAATGCTCTTCCCCAAGACTTCTTAAACCTAGCAATCTAACCTATTCATGGATAATTTTTATGTGGTATATCAAAAAGAAAGGCCTATATTTATCGAGTCGAAACATGGTCTATCAGGATGATCATTGAGAGTCTTCAGAGATTGATGCTCAATTTATGACACGTTATACATGAGTGAAAGATCCTACACATGCTATGACATTTATGGATCGATTCAGTACTCAAGGCTATTTGGCAAGAAAACATGGGGAATTTTGGCGGGATGCTGAGGTTTTTGCGGAATAAAGTTGTTAATATTAATAATTATATAATTACAACGAGAACATCATGTCAGTCGAGACGTATTCCAAACAAGAACTTGCAGAAACAACCTTAGCTGCTCTTGTAAATTTATTAAAATTAGATGGTTATGATCTAGATCAACTGTTACTCCATTATGTCGATCATATTTTAGATAACAAATTCTCCAATGCAGATGCCAGTGTAAAACTAGCAAGTATTGATCACCTCAAAGCGTGCATTGATGATGCAAAACAAAATCCATTACTTGAAACCAATCCTAGAAATCTCAAGTAATCCGTTTTCGATCATTTTTCAATTGATGCAATTTTATGCTATAAGGTAGGCGCTTTTTTTACTTTTTTGCCATCTGGGCTTTTTATGAAAAATACATCATCTTCTAATGACACTGAATCAACCGTATTGGGTTGGAAATTTGTTGTTATTGTCGGAATTATCACGACCATCTTTTTTACTTTTTTATATTTGGCGATGTCTAGCGATCCAGAGTATATGCCTAACCGTGAACCGAAAGTTGCAACGCAGCCAGCGGCGGTGCCCCCAGCAGAGCCAACCACGGAATCTCATGCAGTTACTCCTGACGGTGAAAACAGCAAAGCGCATTAATTGATTGAACAAAAGCCCTCACCTGAGGGCTTTTGTTAAGATGTACTCCATTCTTATCAATAATATGAAACTAATCAAAATATGAGAGATGAACTAAAACAAATTTTTATTCGCGGCTGCAATGAAAAGATTGAGAAAAAAGGCGACAACGTGGGTTTATCTTTTTATGCTTTTTTTAAAAATAAAAATGACAATCCTGAACTGTTGATGGAAGCAGCACATTGGTGGATCATGCAGCATAAACTAGATCACTTTGAAAAAGCCGTGAAGATTAAGCAGCTTGTTTTAAATGAGTCATAGCCTATTGTCTAGTAAGTCATGATACAAAGCTCTTCAGCATTTTGATATGCGTTTACGATTCGGATCATCATTATTCTTAGTTAAGTGCTTATCTCTTTATGTATTTACAAAGATGCCCAACATAGAATCTAAAACTTGATGCTCGGATTAAAGAAGGAAGATATACAAAACCATTTGAGGATTATAGAAAGCATTTTTGACTATTTATGCCGTATTTGTAGAATATCTTTCACAATGTAAATAAATATAAGCGACCAAAATAATTAAACTTTTTTAATTCTACAGATCAAAAAAAAGGGATGATTGATGATCATCCCTTCGATAATAGTTTTGAACAAAACTATTATGCACGTTCTAAGTATTCACCCGTACGAGTATCTACACGAACGCTTTCTTCTTGCTGAACGAATAATGGAACACGTACAACAGCACCTGTTTCCAACTTCGCAGGCTTACCGCCACCGCCAGAAGTATCACCACGAACACCTGGATCAGTTTCAACGATCTTTAATACTACGAAGTTCGGTGCATTCACGTTTAATGGCACGCCATTGAATAACATGATTGTGCAAAGTTCGTTAGAATCGTCTTTTAACCATTTTGCAGCATCGCCCATTGCATTTTTGTCTGCCGCGATTTGCTCAAAAGTTACAGGATCCATAAAGTTCCACAACTCACCATCGTTGTACAAGTAGTTCATTTCTACTTCTACAATGTCAGCACCCTCAAGAGAGTCACCAGACTTGAAGGTTTTTTCTAATACTTTACCTGTTTTAAGGTTACGTAATTTAACACGGTTAAACGCTTGACCTTTACCTGGTTTAACGTATTCGTTTTCCATGATTGAACATGGGTTACCGTCAAGCATTACCTTAAGGCCTTGCTTGAAATCATTTGTAGAATAATTGGCCATGACTGGCACACTCCAAACTTGCTAACTTAAAATCTGTTCATGCTAGAATAGTCGATTAATGCTAGACTAGCACTATTTTTAACACGTGGCATGATAAACTATTTGTATCAAGAGCAAAACTGGCAATCTCAACTGAGTGACTTAATAACAGACCCTTTAGAGTTGCTTGAAACGCTCCAGTTATCACCAGAGCAATTATTATCAGGGGCAATCTTGGCTTCTGAACAGTTCAAATTGCGTGTTCCACGTGCGTTCGTCGGAAAAATGAACATTGGCGATAGCTTTGACCCGCTTTTATTGCAAGTTTTACCGCATCATCTCGAATTAAATGATCATCCTGAATTTGTGACTGACCCCTTGGGTGAAGAACAAGCCAACCAGCAACCTGGTGTATTACATAAATACAAATCTCGCTTTTTACTAACGCTGACGGGTGCCTGTGCTATACATTGTCGTTATTGTTTCCGCCGTCATTTTCCCTATCAAGAAAACTTGCCGAAAAACGAAGATTGGCTCAATATCCGAGACTATATTGAAAGTCAACCAGAGGTAAATGAGGTGATTTTAAGTGGTGGAGATCCACTGACTCTCACCAATCGCAAGTTAAAACTCTGGATTGAACGTTTAGAGTCATTACCTCAAATTAAATTTTTGAGAATTCATTCACGGGTTCCTATCGTAATCCCCAACCGTGTCGATGAAGAGCTTGTTTCTTTATTAAAAAACAGTAGGCTACGCATTATTCTGGTGGTACACTCAAATCACGCAGCAGAATTGGATGATTTTACTTGCGCCAAACTTGCAATTTTGGTTCAAAATCAAATCACCGTTTTAAATCAGTCAGTCTTATTAAATGGGGTTAATAATTCTGCACAAGTTTTAGTCGATCTAAGTTATCGACTGTTTGAAGCTGGTGTCATGCCTTACTATTTGCATGTTCTCGACAAGGTCAAAGGTGCACAGCACTTTGATTTGGCTTCAAATGAAATTGATGAAATTTACAAAGAGGTTTTAGCGAACTTGCCAGGATATTTGGTACCTAAACTTGTCAGGGAAATTGCGGGCGAAAAAAACAAAACACCGCTTTTTGGAGTTTCAACTTTCTGAGTTAAATAACAATTATGAATATGAGCACCGCAGAAATGTTTCAAACACCAACTGAATTAAAGTTGGATAAATTGAGCTTTTGCCAAAGCACGGTGACGGACATTCAGGATTGGGTGTCCAATTTATCTATTTTGCAATTAGGTGATTCTTCCCGCGCGCTTTTCAATGCCCTACTCGAAATTTCTGAATTGCAATGCAGTGAAACTTTACGTTTTGATCTTATTCATGCCATTCATCCGACCATTGAAAATGTATTAACCAGTTTAGAAAAACATTTTTTCAATCAGGGGCTCATTACCACGGATCGTAATGATCATATTATTGAATTGGCGATGTTGTTGCGGAGCTGCTTTGCCAAAACGTATATTGATATTGCAAAACGATGCGATCAGTTACTTAATCAGCAGAAGTTTTCAATCTTTGCCTTTAATCAAAAGAAAAATCTGCAAACTGCTCGTATTCTGGCAAGTTACTATGGATTGCAACAACTTTCTCAACTGTTATATCAACAGCAAATCCTTTATACCAACCCTTTATCGGGTCAATGGCTAGTAACCCACCAGCTGATGCAAAGTGCCATACAGCACAACTTCAGCCAGACCAATATCAATCAATTGCAAGGCACACAACACCAACTTCAGACAATCAGTCAGGTCTATGCACAAATTATTCTGTTGGATATTTTGAACCCACATCAGATTCGACCTTCTGAAATTCAAGGGCTGTTTCTATGCAGCAATGATTGGGCAAAACTGATTCAAATTCTGCCTAAAGAAACCACTTTATCGCGCTATGTTGTAGATACTTCTTTGGATTTACCTCCTGTATTTAATGCGCATCAGAATAGTAGTTTTAAGCCATCGATTTATATCTCCACCCAAAATTTATTAGACCATCTTACTGAAGCACAAGGTAAACATGGCGAATATCTGTCTCGCAATGAGAAAATTTTTCTAACGCCTGCCTTACATTTCCATATTCATAGCCTACTGACCAGTAATGCAGAACGTCGTCATGAACGTTATGAATACTCGGCTCAATTGCATATTTGCTTTGGTCTAAGCGTGGCTCACTTTTATTTGTCTAAGGGACGGAACTTTAACGAGACCTTAGCGCTAGATGCCCACTATGGTTTGCAGTCTGAGAGTAATATTTTCAGCTCTATGAGTGACAATAATTTACTCAGTACCAATAACATTAAAACCCTAGATCGAGAAGCCAAGCAAATTTACCCTGCGGAAGTACTCGATATTAGTGTCAATGGTTATCGTATTAAGTGGTCAGGCAATACACCAAAACATCTAAAAACGGGTGAATTCATTCTGGTGCAAGAAAATGCACAAAGTGAGTGGCGTGGTGGCGTAGTGCGCTGGATCAAGCAATCTACCGAAAAAAGTCTCGAACTTGGTTTGGAAATGCTCGCTCAGGATATTTTCCCTTGTGCAGTTTATGTCAAAAATGACCGTAATACAGGCAATTACTACCCTGCTTTACTTGTTCAGACTTCGGAACTCAATGAGGTATCAACAACACTGATCCTACCAGGCTCACATTTATTTAGAGAAAAACAAACCATCCATTTACGTTTAGGACAAGACGAACTAAAAGTTTATCTACTAAAAGCACATTTAATAACACAAAGTTTTATGCGATTTGATTTTGAATTATTGAATGATCAGCAAGAGCATCTGGTCGAAAACTATATTCAAAAACAGTCCAATGAAATAAAAAATCATGATTTATGGGAAGCATTGAAGTGAGAAATCCACTATTGTCCAAAAAGTTAAAACGTACGGAAACTCGTTTACTCATTATCGATGATAACCAAATTCGTTTTAATAAAATTTGTGAGCTTTTAACCGCAAGTGAACATCAAGTCCATGCATTTTTGCTGGATGATCTTCAGACCTTCGAAAAACAATTGCATTTAAATTGGGACCTAGTCATTTTTGGTCGTGCTTACGATTTAAAGTATGAGCAAGCATTAAGTTTAATTCGCTTATCTAAACAGCCCGAACTTCCACTGATTTTGCTCAAACCTGATGATTATGAACCAGATCAATATGTAACGTATATTCGCAAAGGAATTTACGATGTCACTAACTTAGATTATCCTGACCGCTTCTATCTATCTTTATTACGTGCACTTTCCTTTAGCCGCCTAAACCAAGGGCAACAGCATTTAATGCAGGAATTGGAAAATGTACAAACGCAAGCGCAGGCTCTAGTTGCTGAAAGCAATAAAGCGGTTGCGATTATCCAAGAAGGTATTCATATTGAAGCCAATCAGGATTATCTCGACTTATTTGGCTTAAAAAGTGAAGATGAGATTATTGGCTTGCCTTTACTCGATCTATTACAACCCAAAGATTTGAATGATTTTAAAGTACGCTTCAAAAAAATCTCGCAAGGTCAATTTGATCAAGCACGTTTAGAAATCACGACGCTGAATGATCATGTAAAACTGAATCCACTTAAAATTGAATTTTTACCTGCAAGTGAAGATGATGCTTTACAAATCACCATTGAGTTAGCAGCAAATGAAGTCATTGCATCGCCGTTGGTCAGCACACCAGTAGCCGAAACAACTCCTCAAAAACCCAATACCTATCAACAGATCAACCGCACTATTGCGAAGCAACCTTCTGATTTTAATGCCTTGGTTTTGTTCTCGCTCGCTGCTTGCCCTGAATCAGTCTTCCAGCAAGATTGGTCTACGTCCAATGCCTATTTTGCGAATATTCAAAACTTCCTTAAAGAACAAACCAATGTTCCATTATTTAAAATCAACCATGCCTTGTATGTAGGACTATTCCAAGGTGCAAGTGAAGATGTGCTTCAATCTAAACTGATCGGCTTAAGCCCATTGAGTAAACCGCAATTATTAGGTGTCAATCAGCAAACGTTTCCATTAAATTTGCGCATTGGCTACACCCTCATCAATAAAGAAATTAAAGATGAGCAGCAATTTGAGCAATATACGGAACGTGCATACAACACACCTTTACCTGAACAGCAAGAAAATAGTATTGAACTAGCTGCATCTTCAGCAAGCAAGATAGAGCTGGTCGATCATAGTCTAGATCTCACCCCTCAAGGAGAGACTAGCCTGCTCAATGCCTTACAGAAAAGCTTGGAACGTGGTGAGATTCATCTAAAATATCAACAGCTCTATGACAAGCAAGACAGCAACTTATACACTTACGAAGTCACCAGCGGCTTCATTTACAAGAATACATGGCAAGATATTACAGCAATTCGAGAGTTAGCTGACGATCCTGAGTTTTCAATTAAACTAGATCGCTGGATTTTGGTTGAAGCATGTAAACAATTGCATAACTTTATTACTCAATATCCAGATGCCAAAATTATTGTCAATTTAAACAAAGAAGTCCTCTACTCTGACCGTAGCTTCCCTGAGTTTATTGCCAAATTAATTACGATTGTGGGCAGTAAGCAAGCTCATCCTTTAGTACTCCAGTTCTCGGAAGAAGATATTTCCAAGAATTTGAATGATGCACAGAAATTTACCGCTCAATTAATTCAGAGTGGTGCAGAAATTTCTTTACGTGATTTTGGTCATTCGATCTATAGCGAGTCTATTTTGAATCAATTGAATGTCCATCAAGTCACCCTGCACTCACAGCTAGCAAAAATGCTGGATTCAGACAAATCGACGGAAGATTTACAGGAACGGATTAATCACTTCCATGAAATCAAGCCAATGCAGATGTTATTACGTGAACTGAACAATATGACCATGTTTGCGAATGCTTGGAACGTTGAAGCACGCTATCTTCAAGGGGATTATTTCCAGAAGAAACTGGATCATTTGATTGATGTACAAGACCAATAGGTCTTGTACACTGCTAAAAATTGCTACTTTTAAGCATCTAAAGATATAAAAAAACGAGCCAATGGCTCGTTTTTTAACAACTGGGGTATTAGTCGCGTTTGATAGAACGAGACATACCAGAGAAACGTTGTTTGAATTTGTCGATACGACCACCTGTGTCAACGTTCTTTTGCTTACCAGTGTAGAATGGGTGGCATGCAGAACATACGTCTAGGTAAAGAGTTTCTTTACCAACAGCTGAACGAGTTTCGATTACGTTACCGCAAGAACAAGTAGCTACTAATTTTTCATATTTTGGGTGAATATCGGCGCGCATCGTCGATTACTCCTAAGTGTAAGAAGGGCTTATGCTGTCATCGCAATTGACCACTCTTGCAAATTGCAAGGAACGCTATTAAGCAGGTCAACACCACAACAGACCATTCTTTTGGCCCACCGAGACGGATACCGTCAGAGCTAAGCACAACAAGTGGGCGTTATTATACGTCAAATAAATCAAGATAGCGAACTATTCTGTTCATTCCTCTGGATTTTGTTTCGACCAACGATTTGCAATGATGCCACACACCATCAACTGGATTTGGTGGAAGATCATAATCGGTAAAACAATCATTCCTAAAGGCTGACCAATAAATAAAATCTGTGCCATTGGCACACCACTAGCAAGTGTTTTCTTAGAACTACAGAAAAAAATCGCGATTTGATCTTTACGGTTAAAGCCAAATAACTTCGGAAGATAATATGCCAATAGCATAATCACTGTTAAAAAGACCGAACATGCCAGCACCAAAAGCAATAGAGTCTGCCAACTCACTTCATTCCACAACCCCGCAACAACGGCGCTACTAAAAGCACCATAAACCACCATCAAAATAGAGCCTTGATCAAAACTTTTAACCAAGCGTGGCACTTTCATCATGTGTGGGTAAACCAGCGGACGAAACAATTGCCCTAACACAAACGGCAACAATAACAGTAAGGTAATTTGAATAATCGAGGATGTTGGATCAAACCCATGTTCCGATTTACCCAGAATAAATACACTCACTAAGACTGGGGTAATAAACATCCCAATGATATTGGAGAATGAGGCACTACACACCGCACTGGCAACATTACCTTTGGCAACTGAGGTAAATGCAATGGAAGATTGTACTGTAGACGGTAAAAAACACATGAACAAGAAGCCCCAATAAAGCTCTTGCCCCAGCATGGGTAACAGTACAGGTTTTGCTAACAAGCCTAAAATTGGAAATACTGCAAAGGTAAAGGCAAAAACCAGTACATGAAATTTCCAGTGCATAATCCCCTGAACAATTGCTTCACGGGACAATTTCGCACCGTGTAAGAAGAAGAGAATGGCAATCGCAATGGTGGTGATGACATTGAAGGCATGTGCAGCAGAACCAGAGACAGGGAGAAAAGATGCCAATAGAACCATGGCAACTAAGAGTAAAGTAAAGCGATCCAAGGCAAGAAGCTTGAGCATGTTCATTGCTTAACATCCTGTTATATATATTTTAAAAAAGTAAAGATGAAATAAAACCCAGTAGAGAAATTTTACCCGCAGGTCAACTTCATCTTACTGGGCTGTTCAAATATTGCTAGCTTTTCAAGGGCTATATTCAATATTTAGTTAATCAATAACACGAGGCTTAGTTATTGCGTGCATTTGAATCTTGCTGAATCAACTCAACTTTATAACCATCTGGATCTTCTACAAAAGCAATAACGGTAACACCGCCTTTCATAGGTCCTGCTTCACGTACTACCTTACCCCCACGTGCTTTAATCTCTTCACAAGCTTTGTAGGCATCTTCTACACCAATCGCGATATGACCATAAGCATTGCCTAAATCATACTGATTTGTATCCCAGTTATGCGTCAATTCAAGCACAGTGGTGCTGTCTTCATCACCATAACCAACAAAAGCCAATGTAAAACGACCTTCTTCATAATCACGTTTACGAAGCAAAGTCATACCCAGCACTTCGGTATAGAACTTTAAAGATTGTTCTAAATTGCCTACACGTAGCATGGTATGGAGCATTCGCATATTATTCATCCTTCTGTTGAAGTTGTGTGTGTTGATGATCACGGAGTAATTTCGCGACCCAAACCACCAAAATTAAAATCGGAATTCCAATTAAAGTGGTCATAAGGAAAAAGTTTGGATAACCAATATTGGTCACTATCGTACCCGAATAACCGCCTAATATTTTAGGTGTCAGGGTCATCAATGAACTAAAAATAGCATACTGTACTGCGGTAAATGAAACGCTGGTCAGACTCGATAAGAATGCAATAAAAGCTGCACCTGCCAAACCAGATGCCAGATTATCCACAATAATCGCAAAATATAACCACAAAGAACTGTATGGCTTAATCACCTTACCTGTAATCAATACGTCTTGTTGAGCATCAGTAGGTGCGCTAATTGGATCAACCATCAACTCAAGAGCAGACTGTTGGTCAAACACCTGATACACATGGCTGACTTTGAGCGACGAATCCGCATGCAGTTCATTTAATTGGGCTGTAAGTTGTTTATTTTTTGCATTTTGCAATAATTTCCCATCTATCGCAGCACTAAAAATGCCCTGCGCATCAAGTTTAGCTGGATAAGATTGACCATCTAACCAAACACTGACAGGTTGATCTGCCTGTAATTGAGCAACATCAACACCCTGAACTTGACCTTTGACCACCACCGATTGCTGCGCTTCTTTCGGACTTAAGGCATTATCTGCGGTTAAAGGGAATAAGATCATTGACTTAGCAGTAGAACCCGTTAAATAAGGCATATCCACTGATGATTTTTCTTCAGGCTGGTCAGTATACGCAACCGAAGCCTGAACTTGATTGGACTGATTCAGCACCTGAGCAGGAACATGCAGCTTCCAATACCCCACTTCATCTGCCTTTACCTGATAGTGTTGTGTCCCAATAGCGACGTCAACGGACTGCAACGGCTGACCTGATTTCACCAAGCCAATGAAGATCAAGTTAGTCGAACTGGCAAGAATGGCACCGACAAACATCAGTTTCATGATGTTCATCCGCTGCGCCAGCAAACCACCTAAGAATCCACCTAAAAGACTAAAAATCACCCCGTAAATTTTGACAGCTTCTGCAATCTGTTCTTTGGTAAAGTTTAAGTCCTGATAGAAAACATTAGAGATTACACCCGCGATGATGTCAGAAATACGATAAAAACCGATCAGCAACAGCAGTACTAAAGCCAGCTTCACCCCATAGCGTTTAAAGAAATCTGCAATAGGATTAACCCAAGTCTCAAACGCCATTTGCTTATTCACGGCACCCATTTTTACCAACAGCGACCCCATCAACAGAGCAATCGCAGCTGAAGCGATAAAGCGCAATGCCTCAAAGCAAAACAGCAAAAATGAGTCTTTTATAGCTAAGGATGCTTTTAAAGCGTCAATCAAGGTCCCTGAATAAATATACGAAAGTACAAAACTGATTACCGCGACAAAAAACACCATGACTAAACGGTAGTAATCCGAACGTTGATACTCTTTGTAGACTCGATTGACCTTCGGCTCCCGAATGATCAAGGTAGTAACAATACCCACCAACATCACTGCCGCCATTGCGAGATAAGTGGTTTTCCAAGCGCTGTAGATATAATTGCCTTTTGCTGTACCTAATGAGGCTGCCAGAAACAATGCCCCAGCACCTGCCACAATCATGCCGATCCGATAGCCTGCATTATAGGTGGATGCCAAAACCGTCTGCATTTCGGTTTCCGCCAATTCAATCCGGTAGGCATCAATCACAATATCTTGCGTTGCGGCAGAAAAACCTAATAACACTGCCCCTGCTGCCATTTGATATAAATAGCTCTGACCTAAAGCAGGATCTGAAAAAGCCATGATACAAATGGCACAAATAATCAGACACTGCGCGATCAACAACCACGCGCGACGGCGTCCCAAACGCTGAGTCAAAAAGGGAACGGGCAATTCATCAATTAAAGGTGCCCAAACAAACTTAAAGGAATAGCCAAGTGCTGCCCAACTAAAAAAAGTCACCGCACTTTTATCAATACCCGCTTCACCTAACCACAATGAAAGGCTGGAAAAGATGAGCAAGATTGGGATACCCGCAGAAAAACCGAGGAACAGCATAATTGCCGCTCGCCGATCTAGAAATGCCTGAAATGCAGCTTTCCATCCATTTGCTTGAGTTGTCATTCGGTTATTATTTTCTACAAAAAAATCATGTGTGCTATTCAACCGTTTAAGTACTCGGGTTTCAACAGTATTTATGAAATCATTGCGCTATTTTGATGAGAAAAACAGCGGCATTGCTTGAATTTTTATGTCAAACCTGTATACCTTAAATCTCTACCGCAATATTTTGTTTTGGATTTCACAGTGACCCAAAAACTTGAACAGATGAATTCTTCTTTATCCACCAACCTTTCAAATAATAATTCACGAGATCCGCAAAACCACTTGATTACCGCCTTCGAACAAACAGAAATTCAAAATACCCTGAATCAAACACGTCTAAAACCAGAACAACTCACGCATATCCCGAATTTAACCAATATTCCAACATCAACCAAACGCATTAAGCCGCTGAATAATTTTCTGGGTCAAGACCGTGCACGTGCTTCCGTTGAAGCTGGGATTGCCTTGCCTTATTCTGGCTATAATATTTTTGCGGTCGGCACTGCGGGCTTAGGTAAACGCACCATGGTCAAACGCTTGTTACAACAACATGCCAAGACAATGCCGACGCCAAATGACTGGATTTATGTCAATAATTTTAAGTCACCACGCCAACCGATTGCACTGCAACTCCCTGCAGGACAAGCACCAAAATTCCAAACCATGTTGCATCAAACATGGCAAACCATCTTGAAGCAACTGGAACGTCGCTTTACGGCGGAAACTTATCACAATCGTATTGAGCTGATTCAGCAACAAACAGGTGATGAACAACAACAAGCCTTGGTCGACTTAACCAAAGAAGGTGCAGAACTCGACCTTAAACTGGTGACGCGTAACGATGAGCACTGCTTTATTCCTGTTCATATCAAAGATGATCAACTGGTAGAGATGTCGCAACAAGACATTGATGCCTTGAGCAGTAAGCAACGCGCTGAAATTGTCTCCCATATGCGCTATATGGATAAAAAACTTGAGCGTTTAGGATTGCATTTGGGCGATCTGGAAGATGATGCACGTGACAAGGTTCAAGAACTGAATCGCGAAATCGCCAATCAAGTGGTGATACCACGTATTGATCTGCTTTTGAATAAGTTTTCAAAAGTTGAAGGTCTGGCGGATTACCTGAAATATTATGCCGAAGACATTATTAACAATGTCGAAATTGTGCTTGAACAAGAAGAAGATGATTTTAGCCCAGGTCTGTTCAGTCGAGTGCCTGCACGCTATCAAGCCAATATTATTGTCACCTACAAACCCAACAGTGGTGCCCCTGTTATTTTTGAAGACTTCCCAACCCATTACAACTTGTTGGGACATGTCGAACAACTGACACAAAATGGCACCATCACCACAGACTTCACCCTGATTCGCCCAGGTGCACTGCATAAAGCCAATGGCGGCTTCTTGATGCTAGAAGCGGAACAATTGCTTGAACAGCCCTATGCTTGGCAAGGTTTGAAACGTGCGCTGAAATCTGGAAAATTAAAACTTTCCTCTTTAGAGCATATGCTGACCCTTACAGGCAGCATTTCGATTGAGCCTGAATCCATTCCGCTGAATATCAAGGTCATTTTACTGGCTGAGCCAGAAGTCTATTACGAAATTCTGGAACTCGAGCCAGAACTGGGCAGCGTGTTTAAAATTCGTGCAGACTTTACCGATACATTGCAACGTAATGACGATAATGAACAAGCTTATATGCAGCTCATTGCCGACTACGTACAAGCTGACAAATTGTTACCCTTTGACCGCTCTGCCTTAGCTGCACTACTCACGGATTCTAGCCGCCAAGCGGAAGACCAGAGTTCATTGTCTCTACATGCCTTAACTTTGGGTGACTTGATCCGCGAAGCACATCATCATGCTGCACAAGCTGGTGACAAAATGGTGGCAGACAAGCACATTAATACTGCGCTACAGCATCGCCAATATCGTTTGGGATATTTGCGTGAGTTGTATTGGCAAGATCTTTCACGCGGTACACAACTGATTGAAACCCGTGGTCATCGCCTAGGTCAAATTAATGCCCTGTCTGTCATTCACTATGCCGATGTCGAGTTTGGTTTGCCTTCTCGCCTGACTGCCTCTGTATACCAAGGCGGTGGTGATATTCTCGATATTGAACGTAGCGTAGAACTTGGTGGTTCATTACATGCCAAAGGCGTGTTGTTAATGTCGAGCTTCTTAAAAGCACATTTTGGTCGTGAGCAAATTCTACATTTCTCCGCAGCACTTGCCTTTGAACAAAGCTATGGTCAGGTTGATGGCGACAGTGCAACGGTGGCTGAACTCTCTGCACTCATTTCTGCAATTAGCCAATTACCAATCGATCAGTCATGGGCCATCACAGGTTCGATGAACCAATTGGGTCAGGTACAACCGATTGGTGGTGTAAATGCCAAAATTGAAGGCTTCTTTGATGCCTGTAAATTACAAGGTCTTACAGGCAAGCAAGGAGTCATTATTCCGCGCCAAAACATGCAACACCTGATGTTACGTCAAGATGTTCGTGAAGCGGTAGAACAAGGCCAATTCCACATTCATGCGATCGAAACCATTGATCAAGCGCTTGAAATCTTAATGGCACGCCCAGTTGGAACACTGGATAAAAAAGGTCGTTATAGCAAAGGCTCTATTTACGCTGGCGTCATGGAACAACTTGAATACTGGCAAGCCATCGAAGATGGTGCGGAAATTGAAGAAGAGCCAAAGAAGAAAAAGAAAAAATCCAAAAAGGACAAGAAAAAAGTCAAAGCACCCGCGGAATTAACCGATGAACTCTTGAAAGAAGGGAGTGAAGTAGTCGAAGTGTCGGCAAGTCAACCCAATCTGAATCGTTAATTCGTAACCATGTTGAATATGAAACCAGCCCTCGTGGCTGGTTTTGTGTTTTTAAAAGAGCGACTACAAAATATGCAAACAAGTAATATACAATTGATAAGCTATTTTATTTAAACATTTTTTTGTTATTGTAGAATGCGAAAAATCCGAATGAAACTTGAAAATAAAATGTGCATGAATACAGCTAAAAATGCACATCACCAACATATGAATGCATAAAATGGGGCAAGGATGCGCGAAACTGATCACGAAATTATTCAATTATTCAAACAACATGTTCATCCTCTATCATCTAAATTGACTGATATGTTGAATGAACATTTTTCCCATCAAACGGAACGCAGAGGTTGTGGCTATACCCAGTCAACCCGCGTACTGGCTGACTATATCAATACGGCCAGACTCGCTCAGGACTTTAGCGATTTAAAATTATTTGACCAGTTTGATAGCAAAACCCTGAAAACTCTCTTAGAACAATCACAGTTTCAAATCTCAGATTGGCATAATCTCGATCAAAACCCAGCAGCTCAAGCACTGCCTGACTCAACAACCTCGGAACTTAAAACTGAAGTCCAACAGCACATTGCGCTACAGCAACAACTGCGTAACATCTCTGCTCATGCACAACTGGAAGAAAGCAAACTATTGTGCGACCTGATTAGCGATATTATTTTACCAAGAAGTACCACTCAAACGGGCTTGGTTACCCTAACCTCCCTCCCCGAGAAGCCGAAGGTGGGTTCATGCCCGATGGCGGAAAATTTTTTCCTGAAAATTGCCCATGGTCGTATGCTCAGACAAGGTGAAATCAATATTTTTGTCGATGAACAACAGCAGCCTATTATATTGGAAAAACTGAATATGGGGGATAACCACTCCTGTATCAGTTTAAAACCTGTATTAATGAATGGCGTTTGTTTACCTGCGGGTTCTTTGTTTTCTGTGGATTACGACCGTGACTTGATTACAGACAAGACACCAAACCAGAAGTTTAAAGGTTTTGTAATGCCCTATTCTGCGATTAATGGTTTCTGGTTTTTACGCCTGACCACGCTTGCAGTATCTCCAGAAAACCGCGCACGCGCATTTACCACCCATTATCAACAACAAGTCGACAATGGATTGTTTAGCCCAGGAACAACCCAACTTCAACAATTACAGGATATTGCTTTAATGCAAATCCAAGGTTAACCTCATGCTTCAGGTCTGTTACTCTCCTCAGTACTATGCACAAACGCATACCAACAGTATGGAAAAATTAACTGCGGTTGCTGAAGCATTGAAACCTTTGGGCATTGCCCAGTTTCATGTCCCTGAGCATTTACCGTTAGAGATTTTTAAGCAGTTGCATGCGCCTGAATATGTCGATGCCTTTCATACGGGTACACCTGAAAAAATGGCAACTTTTCAAGGCTTCAAACCTTGGAATACGCAACTCCGTGATGCAGTTTATCAAATCAATTCGGGGCAAATTCTTGCTGCTGAACTGGCATGGAAACACCAAATTTCAGCCAATATTGCTCAAGGATTTCATCATGCCGTGTATGAGTTTGGCAGCTCATTTTGCACCTTTAATGGTTTAGCCCTGATTGCAGAGCAATTTCCAGAAAAACGCATCTTTATCTTGGATTGTGATCAACACGGTGGAAATGGTACGGCGGAATTCACCAAACGCTATGACAATCTATTTAACTACAGTATTTATGGGCTTGCCTTTGGTTGCCCGACCTATGAACGTGCCGAGACAAGTCACGTACATAAACATAGAGGGAACTTTAGCCAGTATATTTTAGCGATTCATGATGCGTTCAAACGCGCTATGGAATGGAATGCGGATCTGATTGTCTATCAAGCGGGCATGGATTGTCATCAGGATGATCCTTGTGGATCTTCTTGGTTTAGTACTGAACTGATAGAAAAGCGCGATGAAATGATTTTTCGACTGGCAAAAAAGAACAATATTCCCTTGATGTTTGTCTTAGCGGGTGGCTATCAGGCTTTGCCTGAGTTGGTCGAACTGCATGTCAGTACCTTTAAAACAGCATATGAAACCTACTATTCCAAGACTTAAGCTACAAATAAAAATGCCAATGTGAAATCACATTGGCATTTAAAAAGTTCAGATTTTATTAAGAAAAATCGAGACCTTTTTCAAAACCTTTTAATTCATAACGCGCCATCGCCAAGTTTGATTTAGAGCGATCAAGAACCAAATACAAGAATAAAGTCTCATTGGTATCTAATGGACGGATCAAGTGGTATTGCTTGCCTAAAGTAATCAAAATATCTTCAATATCGTCATTAAGTTGCAAAGCTTTCGCCACTTTGCGCTTAGAACGAATTACTTCTGTATTACCAGCCGCAGCAAGTTCTAAATCTACGCCATTCCCCTGAGTAGCTAAAGCAAGACCACTGTCGCTGTCTACCAGCGCTGCTGCTACAAAACCATCTAAACTTGTTAAAGCATCTAGACTAACACGTGCCATTTCTTGTTTCCTCTTGATATGGGAATTACCCCGTTAAAATTATTGCAAGGTGCAGATTTTTTATAGGCCAAGTTTTTTACGTAATTTTCCAATAAAGCTACGCAATTTGTGACCTTGACCAGATTCTACTTGTTTTGTATCTTCCTGAAACTTCACTTCATTTTGATCTACAAAACGCCCCAATTGCAGTAGAACAGCACAAGATACAAAATTCAATATCCGATCATGACTTAAATCCAAAAACTGTTTTACATCGTTTATTTTTGCACCATGCGAGAAACAAGCTGCCATTTTTAGGTATTCTTTACGCTTCAGATCACGTTCAAATTGTGGCCAAATCTCTAGTTTAAAATTTTGCTTCAGCGCTACATGAGGTAATTCCAAAGCGGTAGATTGATTGACCACTTTCCATAACCATGCTCTTAAATCATATACTTCTTTGTTCTGCATGACTTCTTGCA
Source organism: Acinetobacter kanungonis (assembly GCF_009939195.1). Taxonomy (GTDB): domain Bacteria; phylum Pseudomonadota; class Gammaproteobacteria; order Pseudomonadales; family Moraxellaceae; genus Acinetobacter; species Acinetobacter kanungonis. The sequence goes on from NZ_JAACKC010000004.1 coordinate 46,027, forward strand.
CAAATTGAGCGGTCGCATAAGTCTGATTCAGCGTTGCATTAAATTGAATGCTTTTACCCGCTTCTACCCAAACACGCTCAGTCCGCGTATCAATCAATGCCAGAAAGCCTTGTGCATCATACAACTGAATAAATCCATTTCGAGGTGTGAAAATTTCAGTCATCACCCGTTCAAGCGAAACTTCGGCTTGGGGCTTATAGGACGGTGATATGACTGTTCTACTCGGCTCTATCTTCGGCATGGCAAACTTCATAGCGCCTTCAGGCAATAACTTATCAGACAACCATTCATGTAAATGTTCTAAATCTGAAAAAGGGTAAAATAACTGATCACCAATAATACGCCCCGCATGTTCAACTTTTTTGACGAGACGCAAATACGCAATGCGTTGATCATTGAGCACCTTTTGAATGCCTGGTGCATTGAAGAACACATCATTGACCAGCAATAAATCAATTTTATTTTCTGCCAGATTGACCCATTTCACCTGAATTGAAGACGGAAGTGCGAGTAATACCTGCGTTTTAATCTGATCTAATGTACTTAGACTTAATCCGAATACTGCAATATTTAAGATGTTCTTCATTGCCAATTAACCATAATTTTCAAGATTTAAAAACACATCCATGCACTACTGAACCCATCTATGGGTACATCTTTCATCTCATTCAAATAGATGCCAGTGCGAAATCCATTTGAGCCAACGCTTCACTTAATTTTTGGAAGTGATAGCGCATTTGCCCAATTAACAAATCATTGTCCGTCACTGCAATTAACACCATTGGAAATTGAGGATGGTTCACCGTAGATAGAAACACTTTTCCATTTTCCGCATCCAGCGTGATGGCTTGACAACCGACCAATTGAATTTCAGAAATAAACGCTGCAACCATCGCCATAATGGAACTACTGACTGCTGCAATTTTGCCGTGATTATCCAAGTTCTTTTTTGAAGCTGTTGCCAACTCAAAGCCATAGGAAGAACACAGCATGACAAATTCAATTCCACTGATTTCATGCAAGAAGTTTTGCACTTGCACACGGCTTCGCTCTTTCATTGCTTGCGGTATTTCACGTGAAAACGACATGACTACTCCCCTTAATTCACAGCCAGCGTTTGACATTCAAGCATGGCAATCAAGGATTCGATTAGCAGCAAAACATCATCTTTTACACGTGCATCTACTGCAAAAACAGGATAGTTTTTATGATGGATCTGCATCCAGTCTCGATAAACCTTGAGCTTTAAGTCATCGACCTGATCCATATGAGTAATCCCAATCACAATATTGGAACCATATTTTTCAAATGCACTTAAATAGAATTCGAGATCTAGCAATCGTTCTGCACGACTATGGTCAATTAACACCACAATGCCAATCGCACCTTTACAGACAATTGACCACATAAAATCGAAACGGTCTTGCCCTGGGGTGCCATAGAGACCTATCAGGGTGCCATCCTCTAAAGCAATTTCGCCATAATCGATGCCGACCGTCGTCAAAAGCTTGGAGTGTGCTTCAATATCGGTATTGACCGCTTCAGTGCTAATGACATTTACGTCAGAGATGGCCTTAATTGCAGCCGACTTCCCTGCTCCCATCGTCCCGCCAAAAACAATTTTGTACTGTTGCAAGATCATGAATCAGCTCAATTATTAAAATGTGATTTATCTCACATTATATAGAAAATGATTTGCATAAAACATCATCAATCAAACTTTTATTAAATTTTTTGTTACATATTCCCTTATTTTTTATAGGGTTTTTATCTTCGTTATTTGAAGATAAATTCTCCTAAATTTAAATAAATATATGTTTTTTAATATATTTTAATAAAATCACTTTATTCCATAAATTTTATATTGGATTGGCATTTTTGCTCACCCCAATAAACATCATTTTTTCAACATAAATCACTGTATTTATTAGTTTAATTAAATTTTAAATAGGTTTATTTAATCCTATTTAATAATCATTTAACTGTATTATCGACTTTTATTACATCATATCGAATCCAGACCATCATTGAGCCGTATTTTAAATAGGTTGGAATACTCATATTTTCCTACTTTTAACGATCAAGTCTAATTTGCATTTTCTTATATTTTTTTACTAACAATTACATATACTTAACATTTTTAGATCATTATTTCGTCATTTTTACTTTATATTTTGTCTATCCCTATGCGGATAAAACAACTAAAAGGAAACTTCTTATGAATAAATTACTTGTTGCTTTAGGTCTTGCTGCTGCTGTTACTTTGGTTGGATGTAGTAAAGAAAAACCACCTGAAACGGGTGCCACCACAGGTGAACATTTAGAAAATGCCGCTGAACAAGCAGGTCATGACATGCAAAATGCTGCAAGTGAGGCTGCTGCGCAGACTGAAGCTGCGGCAAATGATGCTGCAAACAAAATTGATGCCGCAACAGACGAAGCTGCTGCTAAAACTGAAGCTGCTGCGAATGATGTAAAAGATGCTGCCAAAGATGCAACCGCTCATGTAGCGGGTGCAGTTGAACAAGGTGCTGGTGATGTGAAAGAAAAAGCACAGCAGTAAACTGACTGAACTCCAAAAACACCCTTTTATAGGGTGTTTTTTTTTATGATGAATCGTTAATACTTGCAGAAGAATAATCAAAAGAAACCTAAGCCAGAACAAACTCATTACTTGAATATTAATTACCCTGATTCATATTTCTCGATTAAATAATGAATATTATTTGCATATTTTGAAGCGCTTAGGCACAGTGAAATAAACATAAGGAGCCTGATCATGTCTTTATTAGAACGACTAGAAATTAAACATCCTATTTTTTTAGCCCCTATGGCAGGCGTTTCCACACCAGCACTCGCAGCTGAAGTTTCTAATCAAGGTGGATTAGGTTCTTTAGGCTTAGGTGCGAGTAGCATTTCTGCTGCACGCGCGCAAATACTCGCCACTCAAGCTTTGACTGATGCACCGTTCCAAGTCAATTTTTTCTGTCATCGCAGTGAAAAACTAAATCCTGAGATTACAATAGAATGGCTCAACTACTTAGCACCACAATTTGAGCACTTCAATGCGCCTGTTCCAGAAAAACTAGAATGTATATATCCAAGTTTTTTAGACCATGATGATTTTTTAAATCTTGTACTGGAAACTCGCCCCAAAGCAGTGAGTTTCCATTTTGGAATTCCGCATGCACATCAAATTGCTGCCTTAAAAGCGGCAGGGATTCTGACCATGGTCTCTGCCACCAACTTACCTGAGGCACAAGCCATTGAAGCTGCTGGTATAGACATGATTATTGCCCAAGGCATTGAGGCAGGTGGACATCGTGGGATATTCAATCAGCATATTGATAGTGCAATTAAAACTTCCGATCTGGTTCAATTGCTCAACAAAAATTGTGGTATTCCCATTATTGCCGCGGGTGGCATTATGAAAGGCCAACAAGCCCGCCAAATGCTACAACTCGGTGCCCAAGCCGTACAATTGGGCACGGCCTTTGTACAATGTAAAAGCTCAAATGCCAATGCTGTGTATCGCAAAGCTTTATTTGACTCACCAATTACCCAAATCACAGACAGTATTTCGGGACGTCCCGCACGTGGCCTAATTAATCAATGGCATACCAAAATTGATCTACCACTACGCCCTGCTGTACCTGCCTATCCCTATACTTATGATCTCGCGAAACAATTACATGCTGCTGCCAGCCAACATGGCGAACATGGCTATGGCGCATTTTGGGCAGGCTCTAATGTGGCGCAAATTCGTGAACTGGAAGCGGCTGATCTCATCAACCAACTGGTCTTAGAATTGAGCCAAACTTGATAAAGAAAAGCCCAGCAATCGCTGGGCTTTGAATATGTGATGACTTTTAAACATCAAGTAAGTTAATTTGCTCGACTTGCACATCATGTATGGTTTGTCCTTCGTTTAAGAGCAGATTAAAATACTCTTCAACTACTTTAGCCTGTGCTGCTGTGGTTTCAACTTTATACATATTTTGACGAAACTCATTGCTCGCGCGTAGACCCTTGGTGTACCAAGCGATGTGTTTACGTGCGATTCGACAACCCGAATATTCCCCATAAAATTGATACAACTCGGTGAGGTGCCCGAGTAGAACATCTTTCACTTCAGCAATTTGTGGCGCAGCCATGTGCTGTCCAGTTTTTAAATAATGTGCGATTTCTCTAAAAATCCAAGGTCGTCCCTGCGCAGCACGTCCAATCATAATCGCATCGGCACCAGTATAGTCCAACACGTATTGTGCTTTCTCAGGACTATCAATGTCGCCATTGGCAATGACTGGAATGCTGAGTAACTGTTTAACTTCTTTAATTAAGCCATACCGTGCAGTATTTAAATACATGTCTTCACGGGTACGACCATGTAAAGCCAAAGCTGCAATTCCCGCCTGCTCAGCTCTTTGTGCCACACGCATAATATTTTCATGACCGTTTAAGAAACCTAAACGTGTTTTCAGCGTGACAGGCACATCAACTGCTGCAACAACTTCATCTAAAATCCGTGCAACCAAATCTTCATCTTGTAGCAACGCCGAGCCAGCGAGCTTATTACAGACTTTCTTGGCAGGACAGCCCATATTAATATCAACAATTTGTGCCCCATTGGCGACTTGATATCGTGCTGCCTCAGCCAAATCTTTCGGATCTGAGCCCGCAATTTGTGCCGATATTGGTGCCAGTTCCCCATCAAAATTTGCCCGATACAAGCTTTTTTTGCTCATACGCAAGGTTTTATCTGCCGTCATCATTTCACTGACCGCGTGTCCTGCGCCAAAGTATTTACACAGAGTACGAAATGGACGATCCGTCACACCTGCCATAGGTGCGACGATTAAATTATTTGACAGTTGATAGGGACCAATATACATATATATTCATAACTTTTAATCACCAGCATAGTATACTGCATCTGCTCTATTTGCTCATCCTTTACCGATTGCCCCGAGACTATGAGAAAAACTGCTTTTCCTGCATCCCTAATTCAATCACTCAAACCATTAAGCGTATTAGCACTCTCATTCAGCCTTGCGGCGTGTGGGGATCATTCGTGGTGGAAAGATGATGAGCCAACCTTAGACAGTGATCAAATTAAACGCGTTATTCCGTCCCGCGTGAATGATCGTGGCTCATGGGCAAAAGATATTTTTGACATTACTGAGCAACTCGGTATTCCGCAAAGCAAAGAAAATATTTGCAGTATTGTGGCTGTTGTGGATCAAGAATCGAATTTTGTAGCCGATCCAACAGTCCCAGGCTTGGGTGAAAAAGCAGTTAAGGAAGTCCAAGATCGTCTAACTGAAAAATTTACTGATAAATTAGGTGAAACGATTGGCGGTACAGTAGCTGGTTATTTTGAGGAAGTACTCAAAACCCAACCGAGTCCAGAAGATAACTACTTAAGCCAAATGCGTCGCGTAAAAACTGAACGACAATTGGATGAGCTTTACCGTGAAATTTTCGACTATATGTCGCAGCATTACCATGTCAGTGCATTAACAGGTGCGGCTAAACTGGTTGGGCAAGATGTCGGTGAAAAAATGAATCCGATTACCACTTTGGGCTCGATGCAAGTGCATATTGGCTATGCCAAAGCGCATAAACGTCAAGGTGGCAGTATTGCCGAATTACGAACCGATTTATATAGTCAATATGGTGGTTTGTATTACGGCATACACCGTTTAATGATGTACCCAGCCGATTATGACAAAGCAATTTATCGTTTTGCAGACTACAACTCAGGCATGTATTCAAGCCGTAATGCGGCTTTCCAAAGCATGCTCAATGATTTGACCACTGCTGATCTTAGCCTTGATGGTGACTTGCTGCTTTATAATAAGGATGGCTCAATTCGTTCTGCGAAGAGCGAGTCTGAACGCGAATTAATTAATGTATTTGCTCAGAATAATGTTTTAGTCACTCCACGCCAAATTCGCAGTGACTTGAAGAAAGAAAAAGAGAAAGATTTTGAAGACACGGCAACTTATCGTGCAGTCACAAAACTCTATGAAGAAAAATCAGGCAAAAAGGCATTCTATGCCATGATGCCTCAAGTGGTCATTTCAGGACCTAAATTAAGTCGTGATTATAATACCAACTGGTTTGCCAGCCGCGTGAATGGACGTTATGAAACATGTATGCAACGGGCGAAACGCATAAAAATCTAGCATTATTCGACTTTGATGGCACTTTGTGTAAAAAAGACAGTTTTACAGGCTTCATTTTTTACGCGCTGTCAAAGCGACATATTGTCAAACAGGGCTTGAAGCTCCTGCCATGGATTCAAGCCTATTACCTCAATGTTTATCCAGCGCATGCCATGCGACCAAAACTGTTTTATGGTATGTTTAAAGACACGGATTATGCTGAAATCCAAAAAATTGCTGAGGAATATGCGCAGCATCTGATTCAAGAATTGGATCCTAAATTCATGCAGCAGTTACAACTGCATCAAGCACTTGGGCATGATGTGGTTTTGGTTTCAGCCTCCGTTGATTTATATCTTAAACCGCTGTGCCAGTTATTGGGAATTGATCTGATTTGTACTGAAACAGAAGTTCGTGAAAGTCGACTTACAGGACATTATCAATCTGCCGACTGTAGCCGAATGGAAAAGAAAAAACGAATTTCTCAGCAATATCCTATAGCTGAATATGCAAGCATTTATGCCTATGGCAATAGTGAAGAAGATCTTGAAATGTTTAGCCTTGCCCAATACACCTATATGGTAGGACGAGACCAGAAACTCCCAGCTTTGCCAGCACATTTAAAAATGGCTTAAGGACTAATATCAGTTTTAATTTTCAAGCATAAAAAAAAAGCCAACATCATGTTGGCTTTTTACTTACAACAGAAATAAATTAAGCTTCTGGTGCTGGGCTGTATTGTTCAACTAAAGGCTTTAACTCACCTTTTTGGAACATATCAAGCATGATATCGCTACCACCGATTAACTCACCGTTAATCCACAATTGCGGGAAAGTTGGCCAGTTCGCAATACGCGGTAATGTTGCACGAATATCTGGATTTTCTAGAATATTAACGTAAGCAAACGGACGACCAATTTGACTGAGTGCTTCTACCGCACGAGCAGAAAAACCACACTGTGGAAATTGCGGCGTGCCTTTCATGTAAAGAAGAACTGCGTGTTTAGCAATCTGGTCACGAATTAACGCTTCTGTATCGCGTGTTTGTTCAGTCATTGATGAATCCTCAACTAATCTGCCTTGCATTATACCCAAAACACAACAAAACAGTATGCTTAAAGCAATATTTCCAGTTTTATTTACATTCAGGCTTTAATTCTAGATGAGATTTTGCTTATATAGGGTTTGTTTTGCAGTTCTGTCCAGAATTGGAAAACCAATCCACTATCGTCTCCCTACTTTCGGTAAGCCGATGCTAGTGAAGTCTATTATTTCTTTTCAAATACGAGTTAGTTATGAATACCTTTACTCAAGCCCCTATACAAACTGATCAACCATCTCATTTGATGCCTGTGTTTGGCCGTCAGCCGATCAGCTTTGTCCGAGGCCGAGGAGCGTATTTATATACCGCAGATGGAACTGAATATTTAGATGCGTTAACAGGAATTGCGGTTTGTGGTTTGGGACATTCACATCCAGAAATCACTCAAGCCATTGCTGAGCAAGCGGGTACGTTGATTCACACCAGCAACTTATTTGAAGTGCCTTGGCAAACGGCTGCAGCGCAAAAATTGGCGCAAGTTGCAGGTATGGAAGAAGTTTTCTTCTCCAATAGTGGTGCGGAATCAAATGAAGGTGCAATTAAAATTGCACGTAAATTCGCGCATTTGCAAGGGATTAGCACACCAAAAATTATCGTAGCCGATCACTCTTTCCATGGTCGTACCTTAGCGACGCTCTCGGCAACTGGCAATAAAAAGGTCCAAGAAGGCTTTGAACCGTTGGTTGAAGGTTTTATTCGCGTACCTTTTGGTGACATTGAAGCGATTGAAGAAGCAGCGATTCAACACCCTGATATTGTAGCTATTTTGGTTGAACCGATTCAAGGTGAAGGTGGTGTCAACACTGCACCTCAAGGCTTTAGCTATCTAGAAGATATCCGTCGCCTATGTAACCAACACAACTGGTTAATGATGCTGGATGAAGTACAAACAGGTAATGGTCGTACAGGTCAGTTCTTTGCTTATCAACATACCAACATTGTGCCTGATGTACTCACTACAGCAAAAGGCTTGGGCAATGGCTTTCCGATTGGTGCTGTCATGACTCAAGGTCGTGCTGTGGGTGTGCTTACTGCGGGGAACCACGGTTCAACCTATAGTGGTACTGCTTTAGGTTCACGTGTGGTCTACACAGTGATTGACGTCATTCAGAAAGAAAATCTAGTCGAAAATGCTGCGAAAATGGGGAACTATATTGTGCAGCAATTGGCGCAGAAATTATCCGATCAAAAAGTCGCAGTTCGTGGCTTTGGCTTGATGATTGGTATTGATTTACCAAAACCGTGTGCTGAATTGGTTCACATTGCACGTGATGAACATCAGTTGATTATTAATGTCACTGCGGGTTCAGTGGTTCGTTTATTACCACCGTTAAACATCACTCAAGAGCAAGCAGATCAATTGATTCAACGTTTAGTGACGATGATTCAAGCTTATCTCGCTTAATCATCCACCTACAAAAAAAGCCGCGTTTAGCGGCTTTTTTATTTCAGCTTTTTATGAAGCTTCTTGATATATCCTGCCACCGGGTAATTGGCAAAAATATTGTTTCAATGCATCTAAACAGCGGTGAATTTTCATCGGCTGTTGTTCACGCTTAGATGTAATCGCATATAAATAGAAATTAGGTAATTTCCACTCTGGTAAGACTTCTACCAATGCACCATTGACTAAATCTTTTTGAACATCAAGATATAAAATTCGAGAAATTCCATGTCCTTGCAGACATAAAGACTTGGCAACCAACACATTATTGGTGGTTAAACGCGAGTTCATTTCTATACTCACTGTTTCACCAGACATGCCATGTTGGAAAGCAAAACTTTCATAGTTTTTCATTAAGTTAACGGGAATCAGATCATGATTCTTTAAATCTTCAGGACGCGAAATAGGTGCCGTCTGATTTAAATAACTCGGTGAAGCAACTAACACTTGTTCAACGCGGGCCAGTGGAACCGCATATAAACTCTGATCTTCAATTTTCGGACTCATGCGTAACGCAATATCAATTCGACCTTCAATCAAATCAATATAATGATTGTCCGCTTCCAAATGAACAGCTAAACCTCGATGGGCCGACATCCAATGTGATAATGCAGGAATAACGTGATTTGCACCTAACTCTGGTGTCGTTGCAATACGCAACTCCCCGACTAGGTCATCGCGTAATTCGTTAATACGAATTTTCCCACGCTCTGCAGCAGCTAGCATCTCTTGGCAGCTATGAAAAAAAGCTTGTCCAGCTTCAGTCAAACTCAACTTTCGTGTCGAACGATGCAGAAGGATCACTTCCATCTCTTGTTCTAAAGAACGAATCTGCTGGCTTACAGCACTTGTAGTAATTCCTAACTCTCGTGCGGCTCCGCTAAACGAACATTTTTCCACAACACAAGCAAACACTCCCATTGCTCGAAGTTGATCTAACATAAATTTCCCTCTAAACTTATGAGATGCTCCTACCTTTCGATAAAAGCAACTCATTGGATTATACGGTGAAATTCAAATGTTGTAATGATCTTAATTTAATTTATTGGTAAAACATTAGTCGGATTTATTGGTTTACCATTTAAGCGTACCTGAAACTCAAGCATGGTGCGGCTTGTACCCGATGAACCCATCTCCGCAATTTTTTGACCGGCCGTTACATTTTCTCCGCTTTTCACCAGCATCTTGCTGTTATGTGCATATGCAGTGATATAGCCATCGATATGTTTCACGAGAATCAAGTTGCCATATTCTTTCAGTCCATCCGCGGCATAGACCACCTGTCCATTGGCAGCAGCATAAATTGCATCACCCACATTGCCGCCATAACGAATACCTTTGACATTATTGGTCAAATTGAAGTTTTCAATCACAGCGCCATTCGACGGCTTCACCCAACGTAATGCACTGACTTGGGGCGGAGTAACTGGGACTGGGGCTGTTTTGGTTGTGGTCGTCGTTGTTACTGGTGGAGGATTACTTGGTAAAGTAATCGCCTGACGTTGAATCGGTGCAGTTTGGGTCACTGCCTGCGTGGTTGCTGTACGTTTATTCCCAGAACCTCTTAGTTTTAGTGACTGCCCGACATAGATACGATACGGCGGCGCAATATCATTCATATCGGCAATGCTGATATAACTTAGCCCATAACGTGCCGCGATTCCACTTAAGGTATCCCCTGAACGAACAGTGTAATAGTCAGGTGCCGTCGCGTAACGGGTCGGATTATTAATTTGAGGTTTGGATGCACATCCACTTAAAATGGCAGTGGTAACAATAGCAGTTGAGATCACTAGGGTTTTCAACAATGCTGTTGGCGTAGCAAAGATCCGATTTTGCGACATCGCAGGCATTAATCTTCCTCTCTATATGTCTTTATTGGTTTTCATGCGCGTAAGAGTAGCAAAAATATTTTGAAAAAATCCGCATTCACGGACTTTTTCACAAAGTTACAACATTTACAAGGCTTTTAGCGGCACTGTTCATGCAAACTCTGCAAGATTTCATAATTGGTCGCATCCATTTGAATGGGCGTGATGCTGACAAAACCATTCGCGACTGCAAAAAAATCTGATTCAATGCCTGTCATGCCCTGTTTAGGTTCGGCTACAGCTTCTCCAGAAAGTCCGATCCAATAAACTTGGCGACCACGCGGATCGACATGACTGGTAATCGGTTTAGATTGATGACGGCGACCTTGATAGGTAATTTTCTGTCCCTGAAGTTCTGCAACATCTGGAATATTAATATTCAAAATATGACGTGGCGGTAATTCTGGTAGTCCTGCTTGAATAAAATCATGTACCCATTGTGCTGCCGCTGCATAATCATCAGGGTGATCATAGCTACGTACATTACTACCTGCTAAAGATACCGCAATTGCAGGCTGTTTCATGAGTCGACCTTCAAATGCGGCACCCACGGTACCCGAATACAGTACGTCATCTCCCAAGTTCGCACCGCTATTAATCCCGCTAACGACCAAATCAAACTCAAAATCAAACAGTCCATTCATAGACAGATAAACACAATCTGCTGGCGTGCCATTGACCGCCCAGACATCTGGCGCAATCGAGATAGGTCTTAATGGACGGTCTAAAGTTAAAGCACTGGAAAAACCACTTCGCTCACTTTCAGGCGCCACAATGACAACACGACCTAATGGTTTTAACGCTCGTGCTAAAGCTTGTATCCCTGGCGCAAAAACACCGTCATCATTGGCAATTAGAATATTCACAAAAAACTCGCTTTTTAACGTGACTGACTAGAACATTTCATTGAATTATATGTGAAATTATATATATTAGCGCACAATATCTATCATTAAATGAGTGTCTTACAATGATTAAAACTTTATCATTTCGTCGTGTTTTGGGGTTGGGTTTTGCAGTTTTATTTGCTCAAGCAATCAGTGCCAACGAAGGCTTAACTCAAGAAGAAGCCAACAGCATTGTCAAAGAAGATATTGCCTCTACCCAAATTATGGCTGAAGTATGCCCTGCCGTGATTGGAAATAATGCCAAACTCGATGCAAATGTACAAACACTCACGAAGATGTATTTAAAAGAATATTCTGATGCGTCAATGACTTTAGATAAATTACAAGCCGATCCTGAATACAAATCAATTTTGCAAGAAACACGCAAAGCTGCTCAAGAAACCAGTAAAGAAGAACAGCATGCTGTGTGTATGGATGTAGCTGAATATCAAGCTTAATCTAAAAATCTTACGAATGACTTGTACTTGAGTCATTCGTAAGCATAAAACCGACAATTACATCTTTCATTTCTTCTCCATCCTTTCAACCATTTATATACATTTCCCCTCTTCCATTTCTGCTCAATCGGGTTAACCTAAGCTCAAGTCGATTTATCTTTTTTGAGTTTATTGTTTATGAAATTTGCTGCGTTAAAAACAACATCATTAGCTTTACTAACTGCTTTAACTTTTTCCTTCACGCATGCTGAAGAAAGCAAAGACGAAAATATTGAAGTCACGCCAAACCAAACAGTTACTCAACAAGAGCTGGCTGCGATTTATGTACTTTCAGAGATTTGCCCGAAGTTAGTCGACAATAAAGATGGCTTTGAACAAGGCTATAGCAAGTTGGCACAAGAACATCTTCCTGAAGAAAAAGATGCTGTAAGTGCTTTAATGAAATTGAGCAAATCTAAAAGTTTTAAACCGATTTTAGCCGAAGCAGAATCTGATGCTAAAAGTGCTGGCGACGATAAAAATAAAGAAATCTGTCAAGAATTGACCACCTATAGCAATTGAAACAAATTGGTTACAATACTTTTGAAATAAGCCGATTTCACAGGTAGAAGTCGGCTATGCTTTATCCTAGAATGCTAAGCTCTTTGTGCTTACATCAAGATATTGGAACCCGCTAGAAATGATCCGTAAAAGCGCCCTTGCTGCAACATTACTATTACCAAGTTTCTCTTTCGCAGCAACTGTCTTATCTACGCCACCAGAACTCAATAATAAATCTTATGTTTTGATGGACTATGAGACGGGGCAAATCCTCGCAGCAAAAAATGAAAATGAAAAGTTAGCACCTGCTTCAATGACAAAAATGATGACCAGTTACATCATTGAACAAAAACTGTTGAAGGGCGAGCTGACTGAAGATGAAAAAGTTCGTATGAACGAATCTGCATGGTGTCGTGGCAGTAGCACAGAATCATGTATGTATGTTCCTTTAAATGGTACTGCAACTGCTTTAGAAATGTTGCGCGGTATTATTATTCAGTCAGGTAATGATGCTTCTAAAGCAATGGCTGAACATATTGCAGGCAATGAAGGTACTTTCGCTTACATGATGAATGAAGAAGCGAAACGTATGGGGATGACCAACACCCACTTCATTAACTCAACAGGTATGCCTGCAGACGGTCACTATTCAACTGCTAAAGATATGGCAATGCTTGCGCAACATATCATTCATGACAGTTCAAAATACTACCCAATCTATTCTGAAAAAGAATTTACCTTCAATGGCATTAAACAAGGCAACCGTAATGCCCTGTTGTATACAGACCCAAGTGTTGACGGTTTAAAAACTGGTCATACCGAAGAAGCAGGTTACTGTATCACAACCTCTTCAAAACGTGGTCCAATGCGTTTGATTTCTGTGGTATTTGGCACACCAACTATCCAAGAGCGTGCAACCCAAACACGTACCTTATTGGCGTGGGGCTTTGCAAACTTCGAAACTGTTAAAGTTCAACCTGCGAACCAAGTTTTAGCGAAAGCGAAAGTTTACTTTGGTAAAGAAAACGAAGTTCAAATTGGCTTGGCTGAAAACTTCAACGTGACTATGCCTAAAGGCAAAGCTGATGCCATTAAAACTCAATTGGTCGTTCAGCCTAAACTCACTGCGCCATTACAAAAAGGTCAAGTGATTGGTAAATACGTTGCAAGCTTAGATGGTAAAGTGATTTCTGAAAAACCATTGGTTGCATTACAAGCGGTTGAAGAAGCTGGTTTCTTCTCACGTTTAATCGACCATATTAAACAATTCTTCGCAAACTTATTTTAAGCCTTAACTGCTTAAACTAAAGTTAAAGCATTCGTATGCAAATACGAGTGCTTTTTTCTTTTATACTCAGATGTAAATTGCTGAATGAAGCTGTAACCCCATGAAAAAAAATATTCGTCCTTACCTCGATAGCAAACCCAAGATTGATGCTAGTTGTTATGTGGATGATGCCTCAGTTGTCATTGGAGACGTCGTACTGGCTGACCATGTTTCCGTGTGGCCTTTTGCCGTGATTCGTGGTGATGTAAATAGCATTCGCATTGGTAAATACAGCAATGTGCAAGATCACTGTATGCTGCATGTCAGCCATAAAAATGAGGCTAAACCGAATGGTTCTCCCCTTATTATTGGTGAAGATGTCACCATTGGGCATCATGTCACTTTGCATGGTTGTACGATTGGCAATCGTGTTTTGGTTGGGATTAACACGATTGTATTAGATGATGTCATTATTGAAGATGACGTGATGATTGGTGCGGGCAGTCTTGTTCCACCACGTAAACGACTGGAAAGTGGTTATCTGTATGTTGGCAGTCCAGTACAGCAGGTACGTCCATTAACTGATAAAGAAAAAGAGTTTCTCACATATTCTGCGCGCCATTATGTGAAAGTGGCGAATAATTACCGAGAACAAGATTAATTAAAAAGCCCCAGAGTCTGGGGCTTTTTTTAATACTTTGTAGATGAATTAGTATGTTTAAGAAAGATGGCTCTAGAGGACTAAAATATTGATTCTTTAGTATAAGTGCTCATTCATCTGAGGGGCATTTGATGAATAAGCACTTATGGATGAGTGTGTCAGACTATAGTTTTACAACAACTCGACCTCTGACTTTTCCATCTAAAATATCATTAGAAATATTTATAACATCCGTTAACTGAATTTCAGTCGTTACAGTTTCCAATTTGCTTTGATCTAATTCTGTAGCCAAACGCTGCCAAGCTTCTATTCTTAATTCGATGGGTGCCATCACACTATCAATTCCATACAACGTGATTCCTCTCAAAATAAAGGGAGCAACTGTAGCTGGAAAATCCATCCCCCCTGCCAAACCACACGCAGCAACAGCACCACGATATTGGGTTCCAGCACATGCATTTGCCAAAGTATGGCTACCGACAGTATCAATCACACCTGCCCAAACTTCTTTGCTTAATGGCTTTCCTGGCGAAGATAATTCAGTACGATCAATAATTTCACTCGCACCCAAATAGGTTAAATATTCTGATTCTTGAGGTCGACCTGTTGAGGCGGTTATCTCATAACCCAGATGCTTCAAAAGCATAATGGCGATACTACCCACGCCGCCATTTGCACCCGTCACTAAAATTTTTCCATCACTCGGCTGGATCCCGTGCTTTTGCAAAGCCATGACACACAACATAGCGGTATAACCTGCTGTACCAATGATCATCGTATCTTTAAAAGAAAAGGCTGAAGGTTTTCTGATGAGCCAATTCCCTGAGACCGTCACTTGCTCAGCCAGTCCTCCAGAATATTTTTCACCCACGCCCCAGCCATTTAGTACAACCTCATCTCCCTCTGTCCATGCTGAATGTTTTGATTCAATCACGACACCTGAACAATCGATGCCTGGGGTCAACGGAAAGCTACGTACCACTGGAGAACGTCCAGTAATCGCCAACGCATCTTTATAATTTAAGGTTGAATACTTTACCTCGACTCTAACCTCTCCTTCTTGCAAAGGTTTTGCGGCTATCTCTGTAATTTCTGAGCTGTAACCTGCATCATCTTTAGTGATTTGAATACCTTTGTACATAAAACTTCCTCTTTATTTAATTAGACTATGTGTCTAGAATTAAGTAAAAAATAAATGCATACATCTGCATTTATTTTTTACTTAATTTTGAACACGATTTAGCTGTTCTACACCGACCGCAAACAAGCGATAAAAGGCATCTAAAGGACTGGTAGATTTGACCAAACGTGCTCTCAATACCGCACCTTCCCACCCAATCCAAAACTGATAAGCTGCTTCATCACACTCAACAACGCTATATTGTGCCTCTGACTGATACAAACAATCTGAAACTAATTTCTCCCAGACCTTAAAGATACTTTCGATTCGAGCGATAATCTCAGGTGGTAAATACGAAACTTCTTGCCCTAAGTTGCCTAAAATACAACCGCGTTTAAAATCGTATTTTTGCAGTTTTTCACCAGCATCTTTTACAAAATTTTGCAGCCTTTCTAATGGAGAAAGATGGGGTGGGCTTAAGAACAGATTTAATCGCTTCACAAAATAAAGCTCATAAGCATTTAAGACTTCTATAATAAAGGCCTCTTTATTTGCAAAATAATGGTAGAAAGACCCTTTAGGCACTTGGACTGATTTCATCAGATCGTCCAAGCTCATGGCGTTCATACCACGTTCAGTCAGTAACTCGATCCCTCTGCGGATTAACACATCTTTCGTGTCGGCATAGTTCCCACCATGTTTGGTTGGTCTGCCGCGAGGTCGTTTCGGTAAAGAAGAATAATTCATACAATTAAAATAGACCAAGTATCTAGAAATAGCAAGAGCGTTAAATTCTCGAATAGCTTTGCTAGCAGATACAAATTTAGTGAATATAACGCCAGTCACTTCCCCAAGAATCAACAACTTTTTCTTTCATAAATTTATTTTTTAAATCAATACCATATGTCGATTTAAGAGCTTTAAATTTCACACCCTAATATCTTTCAAAGAAAAAGACTCATAATTTTGCACATTGGCATGGCTTTTTAATTAACTAATTCACTGACTTGAATCCGAAAGTGGAGATACATTCCATACATCAAGAAGATCCCATATCTTAGCATCTATTTTTTTCCAATATTTTAGATTCTTCCTATTAACAACCCAATAAACTTCAACTCCCCCATAAACACTCTCTCTAGACTGAACAACCACCCTATTATTACCCATAAATGCAACCATCAAACCTGAAACCCTATTATTATCAGATTCACCAAAACACCAAATATTTTTAATGTCTTTTCTGGGGTAACAATACAACCCATACTCTATAAACATTTTTTCATCAAAAATATCTTTATTGTTTTCTAAAAAAATTTTAAATATTTCACCTGTTGTTTTTTTTATATCTCGATTATTTACAATAACTTTAACTTGGTCTGGATGGTCCATACCATCTTGACTATAAATAGATTTATCTGTAGCAGTTCCGGTTGATCCATTCAGCATAAAGTTAAATTCAAGTTGATAGTTTGAATAAGGATTTGGCAGACTATTTGCTTCTAGCTTATTAATCTTAGAAAATTTTTCAGGAATATAATCTATAGGAAATTGCCCTAAAAAATGCTCTCTCTCTGGACGATAAAATTCAACCTCACATCGTCTACAATGTGTATTAACTATATGTTTTCGTCTTTCACCTAATATAGCTTTAACAATCAAATGATCATTTTGTTTCCATGTCACAATATCCCCCTCTTTGGGAAGCACTGGATTCTCTCGCTGGAAACATCCTGTGAGGAAAATCAAACACAATGAAAGCAGTATTTTTTTCTGCATTATTCTTCTCTTTAATAAATTTTATTTTTAAGTCTAAATCTGTTTAATTTTCCTAAAATTAACACAATACCGCTTAAAAGAAATAAATCTTATGATTTAACAATAGCGAAATAATTACTCCTAAAGAAAACTGCCTATCAACATAGCCATCCCCCCCTAAATTTTGTAGAATACTCCTTTTATTCCATGGTACTTTTTTATGACCGCTTGGGCAGCTCATGTCACCGTAGCCACTGTCGTTGAAAAAGACGGAAAGTTTCTGTTTGTTGAAGAGCACAGTGAAGGCATTACACACACCGTGTTTAATCAACCTGCTGGGCATGTCGAATGTGGTGAAAGCATTATTCAAGCGGCTGTTCGTGAAACCATGGAAGAAACAGGTCATGCGGTTGAAGTGGATGCCTTGTTAGGTATTTATACTTACACCCCACCGATGTTCCCAGACCGTACTTATTTTAGATTTTGTTTTTTAGCGCATGTCTTAGAGTATTTTCCTGAAGCTGAACTCGATCGAGGAATTGTCGGCCCTAAATGGATGACCTTGGACGAACTTCAAGAAACTGCTCGTGCACGTAGCCCTTTAGTCATTAAAGCGGTCAAAGATGCGCTTGCAGGACAGCAATACCCTTTATCGCTCATTTACGAGCATCAAAACTCTCCTTTTATCTCAAATCTGGATGCTTAATCCTATGCAACAACGTGTCATCGTCGGTATGTCTGGTGGTGTAGACTCTTCTGTATCTGCAGCACTTCTTCTTCAACAAGGATATCAAGTTGAAGGACTTTTCATGAAAAATTGGGAAGAAGATGATGGCACGGAATACTGTACGGCAATGGAAGATCTTGCCGATGCACAAGCTGTTTGCGATAAAATTGGAATTAAATTACACACCGCCAATTTTGCCATGGAATATTGGGATCGTGTATTTGAACACTTCCTTGCCGAATATGCCGCAGGTCGTACCCCAAACCCAGACATCCTGTGTAATAAAGAAATTAAATTCCGTGCTTTCCTCGACCATGCGGTAAATTTAGGCGCGGACTTTATTGCGACAGGTCATTATTGCCGTCATGGTGAAACCATGACCAATTCTCGTGGCGAAGAATATGCACCACTCCTGCGTGGTTTAGACAAGAATAAAGACCAGACTTATTTCTTACATGCCGTGCATGGGCGTGAAATTAATAAAACCTTGTTCCCTGTGGGTGAAATTGAAAAACCTGAAGTTCGCCGCATTGCAGAAGAACTGGGTTTAGTCACCGCGAAGAAAAAAGATTCAACAGGCATTTGTTTTATTGGCGAACGTCGTTTTAATGACTTCTTGAAACAATACTTGCCCGCTCAACCTGGAAAAATTGTCCTCGATAACGGGAAAGAGGTTGGTGAACATCACGGCTTAATGTACTATACGCTCGGTCAGCGTGGCGGTATTGGTATTGGTGGTATGAAAGGCGCTGAAGAAGGTGCTTGGTTCGTATTATACAAAGATATTGCAAATAACCGCCTTGTGGTCGGTCAAGGTCATGATCACCCACTCATGCAAAGCACGGTGCTTTGGAGTGAAGCAATTGATTGGGTTGCAGGTGAACAAGCGATTCCTGAGACAGGTTTCCGCTGTACGGCAAAGACCCGTTATCGCCAACCCGACCAAGCTTGCGTATTATATAAAGATGACTCGATGCCAAATGGTGTTCGAGTTGAGTTTGATGAAGCGCAACGTGCTGTTACCCCTGGTCAAAGTGTTGTGTTTTATCTAGATGATGTGTGTTTAGGTGGTGGCGTGATTCATCATACCAATGCCCCTAAACCAGATTTTATTGAATAAAAGGATTGTTCGGTATGGGTGAGTTACCGTTTCAACAGCCTCAAACTTTAAGTCAACGTCAAAATCGAGCATTGGCGCTTGCGGCTGTGTTTCAGGCAACGCAACTCACCCATATGACCGCTATTTCTGGACGACAGAGCATCGGAGATAGCGGGAATTTCTATTTAGAGCAGCTCATTAAAGCCAGCCTGAATATTCGTCCGACCTCCAACCAGTCCTGCCAGACTCTAGATTTTTTCAATCAACTCGCTGATATCTCGCTTGGATTAAAAGCACTGGAAAGCAGCATTACCCAACCGTTTAATCCAGCACCCAAATCTCGCTTACCGAAACTTTCCAATGCCAAACTGCCAATGTCCTATGCCATGGCGTTATTACAATTAGAAAAGAAAGTGTATAGCAATCCAAAATTTGTAGAAATCATTGAAAAATCACAACAAAAAATCTTAAAACAGCTCTCATTTTTCGATAATAACTATACGCATCCAAGCATTCTTGCCAACTTAGCCCAAACCTATGTCGATACTGCAGGACAAATTAATCCTCGGATTATGGTGCGTGGCAATGCAGAAGCATTTAAGGATGCAGCACACACCAACCGAATTCGCGCTGCCCTCTTTACTGGTCTACAAATGGCACATTTGTGGCGTCAGCTGGGTGGAAGCTCTTGGGGCATGATTTTTAGCAAACGCAAACTGCTCCAAGATATTCAAGATCTCGCTCGTTTACAGTATCAGGTGGTCTAACCTGATGTTGCACGAAATTTTCGTTTTACGTTTTATTCCAAAGTTTAAGGAATCACCATGAACGCTTTAACTGCACTTTCTCCATTAGATGGACGTTACGCTAGCAAATGTGATGCTTTGCGTCCTTTCCTCTCTGAGTTTGGTTTAATCCATGCTCGTGTGACTGTTGAAGTGCGTTGGTTGCAAGCGCTTGCGAACCACCCTGAAATTGTTGAAGTTCCAGCATTTACTGCTGAAACAAATGCAGCTTTAGATGCTATCGTTGCTCAATTTTCTGAAGAAGATGCAAACCGCATTAAAGAAATTGAACGCACAACCAACCATGACGTAAAAGCGGTTGAATATTTCTTAAAAGAAAAAATTGCCAATATTGATGAACTTAAAAATGCAGGTGAATTCATTCACTTTGCTTGTACATCTGAAGACATCAACAACTTGTCTCATGCATTAATGTTGAAAAATGGTCGTGATGTATTGGTTGCTTCTATGCAGCAAATTATTGATGCGATTGTAGTATTGGCTGAAAAGCATGCTGACCAACCAATGCTTTCTCGTACCCACGGTCAAACTGCAAGCCCTACCACTTTGGGTAAAGAAATGGCGAACGTGGCTTACCGTCTAGCACGCCAAATCAAACAATTTCAAAATGTAGAATTACTGGGCAAAATCAATGGTGCTGTAGGTAACTACAATGCACACTTGTCAGCTTATCCAGACATCGACTGGCCTGCACATTCACAAGCATTTGTTGAATCTTTAGGTTTAGACTTTAACCCGTACACCACGCAAATTGAGCCACATGACTATATGGCGGAACTTTTTGATGCGTTACGTCGTTACAACACCATTTTAATCGATTTTAACCGTGACGTATGGGGCTACATCTCCTTAGGTTTCTTCAAGCAAAAACTTAAAGAAGGCGAAGTGGGTTCTTCAACAATGCCGCACAAGGTTAACCCAATTGACTTCGAAAACTCTGAAGGTAACTTGGGTATTGCGAATGCAGTATTGGCACACTTGGGCGAAAAATTACCAATTTCTCGCTGGCAGCGTGACTTAACTGACTCAACTGTTCTTCGTAACATGGGTGTTGGTTTTGCGCAAAGTTTGATTGCTTTTGAAGCTTGCTTAAAAGGTGTTGGTAAACTTGAACTGAATGCTGCCCGTATTCTTGAAGATTTAGACAATGCTCAAGAAGTACTTGCTGAACCAATTCAAACTGTTATGCGTCGTTACAACGTCGAAAAACCTTACGAAAAATTAAAAGCCCTTACTCGCGGTCAAGCAATGACGCGTGACATGATGGTTGACTTCGTTAATGGTACTGAACTTGAAGCTGTACCAGCGGCTGATCGTGCGCGTTTAGCTGAAATGACACCTGCAAGCTACACTGGTAATGCAGCAGACCAAGCAAAACAAATTAAAGATTTAATTGCTAAAATCTAATTAGCTGTTAATTTGAAAAGCGAAGCTCAGGCTTCGCTTTTTTGTGCCCTGCTTAATAATAGATACGAATAGAACAACATGATTGAATATCAACTGACGTTTAAACACTGGACTTGTCTTGCACTGATTGCAGTCGCCATCTTCATCGCCAGTATTCAACCTTTAGAGTTCGAGTCTTATCTGTTACACCAAGCAGGCACTGTATTTATGCTACTTGCACTGATCCTGACACTAAAAAAAATTGGACTCGATTTTATTTCTTTTAGCCTCTATTTAGGCTTCTTGTTGGTTCATATTCTAGGGGCACATTATTTATATTCTTATGTACCTTATAACGAATGGATACTGCAACTTTTCAATTTTGATTTAAACCAATCCTTGGGTTGGACACGTAACATGTATGATCGATTGGTTCATTTGGTCTATGGACTATGCTTATACCCTTTTTTCTATCGCCTCTTTCAAGTTTGGCTCCCCAAGCTCAAACCCTATGTACTGTTCCTATTGGTCATTCAGTTTGTAATGGCAACCAGTCTTATATATGAATGGGTGGAATGGTTGATTGCCATTCAACTTTCCCCTGAAGATGCTGAGAATTACAATGGACAGCAAGGTGATATTTGGGATGCACACATGGATATGCTACTGGCAACAGTGGGTGCCATAATTACTGGTGGCATATATCTACGACAAGTGTTTAAAACTCATAACTGCTAATTGATTTTAGCACCCAATAGAATCAGTCACTCCCAACCTTAAGGCAAATATAAGAGTAATATTTTCTATTCATTAATCCATCTTAAAATTTTAGACTCCGCTAAATCTGAATATTTAAACTTATCCAAATATTCAAAACAGACATATTCCCCTTTAGATTTTCTGAGCAGTTTCTCATCAAATCTTAGATGTCTATTATATTTTGAATGTTCAAATTGGATGGTGATACGTTCAAAATGATCACGTTTAACCGCATAGGTTTTATAGAACTTCACCACACCGCAGGCTTGAGATAATTCTATTGGCTTATCTTCTTTTAAATAGGCAGCCAAAGCCAAAACAAGAACACCTGGAAGAAAAGCCAGAATGAATATAATCTTTTTCTTATCTTCGTTCCCTCCTTTTGCTTCCATATACAAAGCAAAATATGCAGGACAAATGATTAAAATTAAAAATCCGAGAAATCCTAAAAATATACTCATCTCTATGTAAATTATGCTGTGTTTTTATAAGTTAAAAGTACTATAACATTTCACAGAAATTAAAAAGCCCACCGAAGTGAGCTTATCCATGCAGATCTTTCTATAATCTTATAATTTAGGATCACGCATTTGTACGAGATTCGCATTTGCCTTGCTGAGACTTTCCATTACCTTATGCATCACGGTTGGAACCAGTTGGTCTGCAATATGCGCTGCCTGTAAGCCAATTTTCTCGCCCAAAGTCGGTTTACGGCGTGTTTGAATCACATAGACATCATGCTGTGGCAACAAACCCAATAAATATTCATCTGAAGTCTGGAGCTTATCCACCAGATTCAAATCTAGCGCATCACGACCGTACCAGTGCTCACCTGTCGCAACCTTTTCCATATTCAGTTGTGGGCGGTATTTCTCGACAAAGTGCTTAAACAATTCATGCGTTTGTTGCAGCTCTTCTTCAAATTTCGCTTTACCTTCAGGGGTATTTTCACCAAACATAGTCACAGTGCGTTTGAATTGACCTGCGGTATACAGTTCAAAATCAACATGGTGTTCTTTCAACAAACGGTTAAAATTCGGAACTTGTGCCACCACACCAATAGAACCAACCACCGCAAATGGCGCAGCAATAATTTCACTGCCAATACAAGCCATCATATAGCCACCGCTTGCAGCCACTTTGTCGACACAAATGGTCAATTGAAAGCCTGCATCGCGTAGACGCACCAATTGTGCAGCAGCCAGACCATAACCATGTACCATGCCACCTGGGCTTTCCAAACGAACCACAACACGGTCACGCCCTGCCTTCGCAGTTGCTAAAATCAGGGTAATTTCTTCACGGATATTGTCGACAGCAGATGCTGCGGTATCCCCTTTAAAGTCCAAGACATAGACTTTTTGATTGTTCTTTTTACGTGCGCGAGCTTCTTTCGCCAATTGTTGCGTGAGCTGTAAAAACTCTAACTTTGAAGCGGTGGTTTGCGCAATTTTTTTTCTTTGTTCATTTACGCGTGCGTTTAAGTGACTAACTCGTATTTCCGCAGGCAACTTCGGCAATTGAAATAACATATGTAAGTAATTCTCAATTTTGTTTGGACTGACTATAAGATGAGGCTTTTATAGCAAAAATTCAATGTTGTTTTTGCAAGAATATCACGATAAAAAATTGCCTTAAAATCATCCACTTTCTACATTTAAAACCAGCATAAATCATTCAAGGCAAAAAAAACCGCAAATTCAAATTTGCGGTTGGCGTACAGTCGCTTTGATTAACCAAAACGACCTGTAATATACGCTTCTGTTAACTGATGATCAGGCTGCGTGAAGACTTTTTCAGTCGAGTTCACTTCAATCAAATCACCCAAATGGAAGTAAGCGGTGCGGTCTGATACACGCGCTGCTTGTTGCATTGAGTGAGTCACAATCGCAATGGTATATTGCGTTGAAAGCTCTGAAATCAATTCTTCTACTTTTGCCGTCGCAATTGGATCAAGCGCTGAACATGGTTCATCCATCAGGATCACTTCTGGACTCACCGCAATGGTACGTGCAATACATAAACGTTGTTGCTGACCACCTGATAAACCAGTACCTGGTTGATTTAAACGGTCTTTGACTTCATCCCAAAGACCTGCTTTACGCAAGCTGTTTTCAACAATTTCTTCCAAGTCATATTTATCACGTGCCAAGCCATGCAATTTTGGACCATAGGCAACGTTGTCGAAAATAGACTTTGGGAATGGGTTTGGCTTTTGGAACACCATACCCACTTGTGCACGTAGCAAAACCACATCAAGGTTCGGATCGTAAATGTCTTGATTATCAAGCAAGACTTTGCCCGTCACACGACACGAATCAATGGTGTCATTCATTCGGTTTAAGGTACGCAAAAAGGTTGATTTACCGCAACCCGAAGGACCAATAAACGCGATCACTTCATTTTGGTAAATTTCTAAATCAATCCCTTTAATCGCTTCAGCTTCACCATAATAGACATGAACATCAGAAGTGCTGAGTTTTACTTTGGCGGTTTCGTTTTCTTTTTTTGCAGAAGCCTGCGTATCAAACTGTGAAATAAACGAAGTTTGGCGCTTGGAATCAGCTTCAGGAGATGTAAATTGAGTCTGTTGTGGATTCACTGACTTGTCCTGCTCTAAAGAGTTATTTACTACAGTATTCATATATTGCCCTCAATTACCAGCGGACTTCAAATTTCTTACGTAACCAAATTGCAAGACTGTTTAATCCAATCATTAATGCAAGAAGTACGATAATGGCTGCCGCAGTACGCCCTTCAAAGAAGTTACGTAACTCATTACCCTGCCATAAATAAACTTGTACAGGTAATGCTGTGGCTTGATCTAACGGTGTAGTTGGAATACTGGCAACAAAGGCGCTCATTCCAATTAATAATAGTGGAGCCGTTTCACCCAAGGCATGCGCAACACCAATGATTGAACCTGTCATGATCCCTGGGAGTGCTAAAGGAAGAACATGATGGAAAACAGTTTGAATGCGTGATGCACCTAAGCCCAATGCCGCTTGACGAATCGAGGGCGGTACAGCTTTTAAAGAAGCACGTGTGGTAATAATTACGGTAGGTAAAGTCATTAGACTTAACACTAAACCACCCACCAATGGTGCAGACAATGGTAATTGCATCCAGCCGATAAAGATTGCTGCACCCAACAAACCAAATACAATCGAAGGAACAGCCGCAAGGTTGTTAATGTTGACTTCAATAATATCGGTAATAAGATTTTTTGGTGCAAATTCTTCAAGATAGATTGCTGATGCTACACCAATTGGAATCGAGATAAAGATCACAATCAACATCATGAACAACGAGCCCATGAACGCACCCGCTAAACCTGAAGTTGCTGGCGCACTGCGCGAGTCAGGATTGGTGAAAATATTGGTATTAAAGGTGTTTTCAATCACCCCTTTAGCCTCCATAGAATCCGCCAACTGACGAACTTCTGGGCTTAATTGTTGTTGATCATCAGGAAGATCACGATCAATGTTCCCTGCCAACCACACATCGACGTTAGCTTCTGTTAACAACTTAATGTCTTCAGTTTTACCAATCAACGTTGGATCAGCCAACACCATATCACGTAAACGATACGATTCGGAGTCAGTATAAATACTGGTTAACTCGTCACGATCAGTTGCCAGTGAAGGGTCTTTCTTAATCAGACCATTTACAATCAGTGCATCCCAATCCACCATACCCATTTCAGTTTGCCAAGCCACATAACGCTCTTGAAACTGTGCTGGTGACTCACCAGCACGCTGTACAGGTTTAGCACCTGCATTCACGATAGTTGGATCAAAATACACAGGAACTGTCATACTAGTTTGCCAAAAAGCAGGTAAACCTTTCGCTAAAATACTGCCAAACAGTAAAACCACGAAGAATAAGCCAGAAATTACTGCTGCCAAACCAAAACTACGAAAGATCTTTTCTTTGCGATGACGTTTAGACAAAGAGTTTTCAATGGTCTTCTTACGTTTTTCACGTAATGCAGCAGCCGATTGCGAATCAATTGATTGATCCATAGGAGAAGAATTTGATGTGCTCATTCGTATTGCTCGCGATATTTACGCACGATATAGAGTGCAATAATGTTCAGACCCAAAGTAATCACAAATAAGGTCAGACCCAGTGCAAAAGCAACCAATGCTTGTGGACTCGCAAAATCTGTATCCCCTGTCAATTGCTTTACAATCGTTACGGTAACGGTAGACACTGCTTCAAGTGGATTTGCATGTAGTAATGGACTATTTCCTGCGGCTAAAACCACAATCATCGTTTCACCCACTGCGCGTGAAACTGCTAACAAGAAGGCACCTGTAATACCAGGTAAAGCTGCAGGTAACACCACTTTTCGGATCGTTTCAGACTTGGTTGCTCCCAAACCTAAAGAGCCATCACGCAAAGCACGAGGTACCTGAGTAATAATGTCATCTGAAAGTGAAGATACGAAAGGAATAATCATAATCCCCATTACGAATCCTGCGGTCAGCGCACTGGTCGCATTAATGTTCACGCCAACTTGTTCACCGAGCATTCTGAAAAATGGACCAATGATCATCATCGCGAATACACCATAAACGATGGTCGGGATCCCTGCGAGGACTTCAATGGCAGGTTTTGCCCAAGAACGGAAACCCGAAGAAGCATACTCTGCTAAGTAAATGGCGATCATTAAACCCAAAGGCACTGCGACCAGTAGTGCAATACCACTGACCATCAAGGTTCCCCAAATTAATGGAAGTAAACCATAACTGCCTTCTGCATTGCCCGAGGTACTGAAACCAGGGTTCCATTCGGTTCCAAAGAAGAAATCCATTGGACTTACGAAACGGAAGAAATGCATTGCCTCAGTGAACATTGACATCACAATACCGACTGTCGTCAGAATTGCCACACCCGAACACAATGCCAAACCAATATTGATAATTTTTTCAACTTGGTTACGCGCACGATACTGACCTTGTACTCGTTGCTTTGCCCAAACTAAACCAACCAATGCCGCACAAATTACGACCGCCAGTTTTGCAAAAGAACCAATGCTTTCTACTTTTGCCAATTGCTGTGCTGCTGCAATTTCATAAGGTGCAGCTTGGTCGCTTACCCCAAACCCTGAAGCAATTGCCTGAACACGATCTAGGAGAACTTCAACACCAGCAGCATCTAAGCCATTCATCACATTTGCAGGAACATTATTCATCACAATGTGGCGCAAAATATTTGGCTCAACAATATTCCAAACAATCAAAATTAAAAAAGCAGGGATACCACACCACAGCGCAACCAATGCCCCATAATAACCTGGGCGCGAGTGCAACATTGCTGAGTTATTTCCCTTACCTGCTAAGTTACGACTTTTTGCGAGACCAATTTGGTAGGCTATCGCAATTAACGCCAGTAACACGCCTATAAGTAGCAGATTCATGTATTCTCCACCGTTTTTTCAATTTTCATTCTTTGAAAAAACTCACTAAGTACAAAAAGCCAATGGTGGGAGATCCCACCATTTGCCTAATTCACCGAATTACTTAACCGCTTTGCCTGCTTTAAAATCAGCAAGGATTTTTGCACGCTCTTTGTCTGACATAGAGATCAAGCCTGCTTTTTCTAACTTAGAGCCTTTACCAGATACTTTCTTGCTCAAGAAGTATTCTGTGTATTGTTGTAGACCTTTGATTGACTGAAGGTGTTCGCCTTTCACGTAGAAGAACAATGGACGTGATACAGGGTAAGAACCATTCAGAATTGTTTTCTCAGATGGTGCTACGTTGTTTACTGTTGCTACACGTAATTTGTCACGGTTTTGGTCATAGAAACCTAAGCCGAATACACCTACAGCACTTGGAGAAGTTTTCAAGCGAGCTAAAGTTTCAGTATAATCGCCTGCAATTTCAATTACTTTACCGTCTTTACGGAAAGCCGAACATGCTTTCTTCTGAGCATCTTTGTCTAACTTTTTGAAGTAATCGTAAGATTCACAACCCGCTTCAACCATTTTCTCTTGGAACACTTCACGTGTACCGTGGTTAGATGCTGGGATGACTAGAGTGATTGGTTCGTTTGGAAGAGTTTTGTCAATTTGGTTCCAACGTGTATATGGGTTTGGAACTAATTTACCGTTAGAAGGTAATTTTTCAGCCAAAGCCGCAAATACATGGTATGGCTTTAATTTATAAGCTGATTTGTTTGCATTTGATGCAAATACAATACCGTCATAACCAATTTTAATTTCATGAATTTTGTTTACGCCTGCTTTTTTACAAGCAGCTAATTCTGTATCTTTAATTTTACGCGATGCATTTGCTACATCAATTGTATTGTCACCTACACCCGCACAGAACTGTTTTAAACCACCAGAAGTACCACCAGAACCCACAACTGGAGTTTTGAATTGCGGGAATGTATTACCAAACTCTTCAGCTACAATACTTGCATATGGCAATACTGTTGAAGAACCAGCGATTTGGATTGTGTCACGTGCTGCATTTGCAGTTGTTGCTACAGCTGCCCCAGTTACTGCCAATGCAAGTGCGATGTGGTTTAAGCGCATGCTCATCTCTCTTAATGTGTGCAATGTGAAGTACGCCACTTTTTTATTCAGTTTTGTACTTTTTTCGATATGTGCATTTTGATTTTAAAATATGACAAATAAGTTACAGCAATATGACGCTTTTATGATATTTGAAGATTGAATGATGATTTATTTAAAATTCTTTTAGATTCAATATGTAACACAAAATATATTCTTATTTTTCTGATTTGATTCCTAGCGCTAAAGTGTAACAATTCATCCTGATGTCATTTTAATACGCTATAAAGCGCACCAACCTACGCTTTGCTATCGTTTAAACATTAGTCTTTTACCCCAAATACTTTGTATTTTAAGCCTGATTTTCTATATCAAATGATAGGCTTCCCTGTAGCAAAGACTTCAGCTTTTATTTTAAGGAACCAATCTTTAATGCAAAAAGGCTACCTCACTTTCGTCAGGTAGCCCCCAAATCATGAAACTTTTAAGCGATTAATTGGACTGAGCTTCAGGCAATACCAGCATTTTTTTCCGATATTTGAGCACATACAGAATGGCTAAAGCCACCATCCAGATTGGACCTAAAATCACAGCCAAACGCATGTCTGGTGTCAGTGCCATGATAATCAAAATCATGCAGACAAAAGCGATGGTTAAGTAGTTGGTCCACGGACTTAAAATGCTTTGAAACTTGGTCTGACGGCCTTGTAATTTCATCGCTTTGCTAAATTTCAAATGTGTGACCGAAATCATCAACCAGTTAATCACCAATGCAGCAACCACCAGCATCATAAATAACTGGAAGGCTTGTCCTGGAATAAGATAATTCACCAATACACACACCGCAGTAATGCCTGCCGAAACCATTGCAGCAGTCACTGGAATACCGCGACTGTTGACCTTTTTCAAAATTGCAGGTGCATTCCCCTGTTCTGCCAAGCCATGTAGCATACGGCTATTACAGTAAATACAGCTGTTATAAACCGAAATGGCTGCAATCAACACCACAAAGTTCAAGACATTGGCAACACCATTACTGTTCAAGGACTGGAAAATTAACACAAATGGGCTTCCGCCTTCTGCCACCATATTCCACGGATAAAGACACAGTAAAATACCAATCGCACCGATATAGAAAATCAAAATACGATACACGATTTGATTGACTGCTTTCGGAATAGTGGTTTCAGGTTGCTTGGTTTCAGCCGCGGTAATCCCGATCAGTTCCAGACCACCAAAGGCAAACATAATCACAGCCAATGCCATGACAAAACCATGCAGACCATGTGGGAAAAAGCCACCGTGCTGCCATAAGTTAGCAATACCAGCTTGTGGACCTGCTGAACCTGAAAACAGCAAATAGGCACCAAAACCAATCATGCTCAGAATGGCAATGATTTTAATACAGGAAAAGATAAACTCTGATTCACCAAAAAAGCGGACATTCACTAAATTAATGCCGTTCATTAAGATGAAAAAAAACAGTGCTGTCATCCATGTCGGAATTTCAGGCCACCAGAACTGAATAAAGGTCCCGATCGCACTTAATTCCGCCATACTGACCAGTACATACAGTACCCAATAGTTCCAGCCCGACATAAAGCCTGCCATTTTGCCCCAATACTTATTGGCAAAATGGCTAAATGAACCACTGACAGGCTCTTCCACCACCATCTCGCCCAACTGGCGCATAATTAAAAACGCGATAATACCTGCAATGGCATAGCCCAACAAGATTGAGGGACCTGCGAGTTTAATGGTTTGTGAAAGACCTAGAAATAATCCTGTTCCAATTGCACCACCCAAGGCGATCAGCTGAATATGCCGATTGGACAAGCCCTGCTTCAAAGCATGCTGATTGTGTTCATCCATACATTTTCTCCGTTATTGGTGTCACTTCCTGTACACCTTTATTCAGCAACAGCACTGAAGGTCGCCATCGACCTTCAGACTCAATTTTCTTTAATTCATTCCTTTTATCTTTTAAGCAGATAAATCCTGTTACTGCTTAAAATGAACTTGCATTCTTACATTCAATGGCTTGGGAACGCTGCGTTAAAATTTCATAACCACGATCGCCATAGTCAAAACGAGCAATCACATTGGCAAATTTTTTCAAACTCATCGGGGCATCCATGGCTGGGAGTTTTAATTCCACAAAAGTCAGCCCATCTTGTTGCTCCACATTTTCCAACAACTGTTTCAGCTGCCCAATCGTTTCAACCACATGGGATTGATAAGCTTTTCTTCCATTGAACACTGCTGGAATTTGAGCATAGTTCCAGTTTTGAATATCGTTATACGCCGCATTTTCCCCCATAATTAAACGTTCAATGGTATAACCACCATTATTCAACAAGAAGATAATTGGCTTTAACTCATGACGGATAATGGTCGAGAGTTCCTGTACCGTTAACTGGAATGAGCCATCCCCAATAAACAGGATTTGTCGACGCTCAGGTGCAGCCAGCAGGCTTCCGAGTAAGGCTGGCAAGGTATAGCCGATCGAACCCCAGAGTGGTTGAGCAATATATTTTGCAGTCGCAGGCAGCTTCAAACCCGATAATGCAGAATTTGAGGTTCCTACTTCCCCAATAATCACATCATCCTCTTTGAAAAATCCTGCAATCGCATTCCAAAGCAGTTCCTGACTCAGTTTCTGTTGTTCAGGTACTTCGATACGTTGCACAGGCTGATGATTTAAAACGGGTTGCGGCGCTTTGCGTGGAGCAACCTTTTTATTTAATTCAGCCAATAATTGCCCGATGGCAATACCTGGTACATCCTGTCCAAAAATGTTTAAACCATAAGGCTTAATTTCAATATAGTTTTCAGTTGCAATTTGATGGGTAAAAACGGCGGAGCCTACATCGGTAAAGCGCACCCCAACACCAATTAAACAGTCCGACTGTTCAATCACATTTTTGACATGTGGCTGACTCGCGCTCCCTACATAGGTTCCGATATAACGTGGCGAACCCTCATCCATAATGTTTTTTGCAGTATTCATACTGGCAAAAGGCATCGAGCATTTGATAGAGAGATCATGCAGTAAAGAAGTCACACCAAACACTGCAGCTTCGTTATCAACCAACAATGCTGGGCTTTTGGCTTTAGCAAGAATGCCACACAGTTGATCGACCACACTATGCAGCAATTCAGGCTCAACTACTGGATAACTTAAATCGAGTGGACGTGCATCGACCTGAATTTTCACATGGGTAATATCCGATGCCAGCTGAATATGCACAGGACGACGCTCGATAAAGCACTGACGTAACACACGATCAATTTCAGCAGCTGCATTGGCTGGCGTTAGACGTGTCTGTGCAACCGTGAACTCTTTCATGCAGTTCATAATGTTATCGTAGTTACCATCCACCAGCGTGTGATGCACCAGAATGCCCTTTTGCACCACATGCAAAGGTGGAATGCCTGAAATATGTACCATCGGCACATTTTCCGCATAGGCTCCTGCAATACCGTTAATCGCACTTAAATCACCTACACCATAGGTGGTTGCCAATGCCGCAAAACCGTTAATACGTGCATAACCATCGGCAGCATAAGCCGCATTTAACTCATTACAATTACCAATGAATTCTAACTGCGTATCTGCTTCGACTTGCTCAAGATAAGAGAGGTTAAAATCACCCGGGACACCAAACAGATGCTGTATACCCATTTGTTTTAAACGAAGATTTAAAAATTCACCAATTTCCATGAACATTGCTCGATATCCTTTGAGACCAATTTTTATTCCATAGAAAAAATAATATTTCATTTAACGGGTGAATTTCGTGCATAATGAAAACGGATTTGATTAAAAATACAAGATTTGTGTATCACAAAAGGATTTTATGCATGGATAAGTTTGACTGGCAAATCATACAGGCACTACAAAAAAATGGACGGCTGACCAATCAGGAGATTGGAGATTTAATTGGTTTATCGGCTTCACAATGTTCTAGAAGACGCCAACTGTTGGAACAAAAAGGCATCATCTTAGGTTATACCGCACGCATTCAACAGCAAGCCTTAGGTATGGAAGTCACCGCGATGATTCACATTAACTTAAGAACCCATGAAGCAACCTCGCAAACAGCATTTCAAGAGCTCATTGAAGCAGAGGACAATATTCAGGATGCTTTTTCCATCAGCGGCGATGCAGATTTTATTTTGAAAGTGGTGGCTGAAAACTTAGAACAGCTTTCGCATTTTGTAACGGAACGTCTACT
Organism: Acinetobacter kanungonis; assembly: GCF_009939195.1. Lineage (GTDB taxonomy): Bacteria > Pseudomonadota > Gammaproteobacteria > Pseudomonadales > Moraxellaceae > Acinetobacter > Acinetobacter kanungonis. The sequence goes on from NZ_JAACKC010000004.1 coordinate 78,846, forward strand.
GACCTACCCATTTATTGGACATATTAAATCTTACATCGTTTTGAAAAAAGTGAAGGAACAGAATCATTTTTTGCTAAAGCCCAAAGGTTTTAACTATCATCACGCACATTCCGCTTAATTATTTCCCCCATTAACATTCAACCATAAAAAAAGCCTGGAAAATTCCAGGCTTTTTCGAACAACATGACGATTAGTCAATTGCTGGCGTATAAGTACCCGCTTGAATTGGACCTTTAATACGGTCTGCTTCAGCAAGAACAAGCGACAACAAGTTCTTTACGTTTTCTAATGTAGCCACAGGGCTCAGTGTCGTCATTTTCAATGATTGCACTTGACCAACCTTGGTTACACCAATATTCGCTTCACCACGTGCAAACAATTCATCTGCAACGTTTTGATTCAATGTATCCAACAACTCTACTGGGTAGCCTGCTGGTACAACACGGAACAAGACCGAAGCAAATTGAGGCTCAACCAAAAGCTCAAGACCATCTGCTGCTTTAATATAATCCGCAACATCACGTGTCAATTTCACACCGTGATCGATCATTGAACCATAAAGCTCTTCACCCAATGCTTCTACAGTCATCCACAATTTCAACGCATCAAAACGACGCGTAGTTTGTAAAGACTTCGATACAAGGTTTGGAACACCATGTTCTTCATCATAAGCTGAGTTTAAGTATTCAGCTTCATAGTGCATGAAACGATAGTTCGCTTCATCTTTCAACAAGAACGCACCACATGAAATGGTTTGGAAATAGTGCTTATGGAAATCCAGCGTGATCGAGTCAGACAACTCAATGCCATCAAGCATCGAACGGTAATCGTTCGATAAAATCAGTGCACCACCCCATGCCGCATCGATATGCATCCACGCGCCAAACTTGTTGGTGATTTCACGAATTTTCTTCAATGGATCAATTGCACCCGCATCGGTTGTACCCGCAGTTGCAACTACACATGCCACGATTTTGCCTTCTGACTGTAAATGCGCCATAGTTTTTTCTAGGGCATCAACATCCATTTGAGCATTTTCGTTCACAGGCACAGTAACGACTGACTGGAAGCCCATACCCATCATCGCCATGTTCTTTTGCACAGAGAAATGCGCATTTTCAGAACAAATGACTTTAACGTTTTTCATGGCTTCCGCAGGAATACCATCACGCTGAACAGACCACGGATTACCGTTTTCGTCTTTCCAGTTTTTCGAGATGCAAGCATCACGTGCAAGGAGTACACCCATCAAGTTAGATTGCGTGCCACCTGAAGTGAACACACCAGCTTGACCTGCGCCATAACCGACTTTTTGACGAAGCCAATCAATCAATTGGACTTCCATCAAAGAACCCGCTGGGCTTTGATCCCATGAGTCCATAGATTGGTTGGTTGCATTAATCAAAACTTCAGCAATTTGGCTTGCAACCATAGTTGGGCAATGCAAATGTGCTAAAGAGTGAGGGTGATGTACTTTCAAGCTTTTATTTAAGAAAAGCTCAACCATACGATCTAATGACTTTTGTACACCTAAACCGTCTTTGGTCGGGTTAAAAGCAATCGCATCACGTAATTCTTTGATGCTGCCACCTGTGTACATTTTGTCATTTTGCAACCATGCCGCTACCGCTTTGGTAGCTTGCTCCATTGCTGACTCATAGTCAGCAATAGACTGGGCATCATTGCAGAGTAACGCTTTACGGTGTTCTGCAAAATCAACCATTATTGAGCGCCTCGCACAGCAACAAGCGCTTCTGCAATTGCTTTCTTAAAGCGAGCAACCACTTCCACACATTCATCTTGAGTGATGATTAATGGGCAAAGTAAACGAATCACCGTACCGTTACGACCACCTTTTTCTAACAATAATTTGTTATCAAAACATGCCGCTTGGATCGCTGCAGCCAATTGACCATCAGCAGGTAAAGAACCCATGTGATCTGCTGGTTTACGCTCATCAACGATTTCTACGCCGATCATTAAGCCACGACCACGAACGTTACCGATACATGGGAATTCTTGCGCTAATTTTTTAAATTCAGCTTGTAAGAAATCACCACGCTCTTGCGCATTTTGTGCCAAGTTCTGTTCAGTAATGGTTTTTAATACCACTAGACCAGTACCCATTGCCAATTGGTTACCACGGAAAGTACCCGTGTGACCTGCTGGCTGCCATGCATCAAACTTACGTTTAATACCCAATACAGCAAGTGGTAAGCCACCACCAACTGCTTTAGACATTACGACAACATCTGGCTCGATACCCGCATGTTCAAAGGCAAACATTTTACCTGAACGTGCAAAGCCCGCTTGAACTTCGTCAAGAATTAACACGATGTTGTGCTTTTCAGTCACTTCACGGATTTTCTTCAACCATTTGGTTGGAGCAGTCACGACACCACCTTCACCTTGAATTGCTTCAAGAATCACCGCAGCAGGCTTCGTTACACCGCTTTCAACATCTTCAATGAAGTTTTCGAAGAAATACGTTAACGCGTCAACACCTGCTTCACCACCTAGACCAAGTGGGCAACGGTATTCATGCGGATACGGCATGAACTGTACGCCTGGCATTAAACTGTTCACCGCGTTTTTAGCAGACAAGTTACCTGTCATTGCTAAAGAACCGTGAGTCATACCATGATAACCACCAGAGAAGCTGATCACTGAGCTACGACCTGTATATGTCTTCGCCAATTTAATCGCCGCTTCAGTTGCATCTGCACCAGATGGACCACAGAACTGTAAGCAGTACTCTTCTTTTCCACCTGGAAGATACGAAAGCAACGCTTCCGTGAAAGCATCTTTCAACGGTGTAGTTAAATCTAAAGTATGTAATGGAATACCACTAGTAAGTGTATCTTGAATACTTTGAACGACCGCAGGATGATTATGGCCCAATGCCAATGTTCCTGCCCCAGCTAAACAATCAAGGTACTCTGTACCTTCAACATCGGTAACCCAACAACCTAATGCTTTGGCTATCGCTAACGGTAATTTACGTGGATAGCTACGAACATTGGATTCCATCTGACTTTGGCGAGTCAAATAGTATTCGTTAGTAGAATTAGTGGCAGGGTTTACAGAAGAAACGCTCATATCGAATTACCATCTCTGATATGGGTTGAAAGAAATAAGTCTGGTGACTTGCGGTCCTTTGACTCGGTGCTTTATAGAATCTAGTTAGACAGTATGTATCTATTTAAGAACTAGGAGCGGCATGATACCGAATTTTTCAGGAAAATAAACAACTTTTAGCAAATTTCCGCCCTAATTTTATCGAAAAAAAATCTACTGTTAACTTGTTCATCAATTATCATCTTACATTGTGACAAGCGAAAGAAAATATGATTTTTTTAACTTTTTTTAGATTTCCTGTATCCCCTCGCGCCCCAGTCAATCATTTTAAAATTAACTTACTGATTTAATGAATTTTAATTTAATTATGTCTGATGCAGTTTCAGGCTTAAAAATTACAAACTCACCACAATTTCTGCAAAAGTTTCACATGAAGCCCCTTTACCATAAGCAGAATTAAATTAATTTGAAAATTCAAATAAAGGTTACTTCTTATGCGTCATTTTGTCCTTTCTTCCCTGCTTTTAAGTGGCTTATTCAGCGGCAACGTTTTTGCACAGCAAACCGAAGCTTTAAACTACAATTTAGTGAACGTTCAAGCGGAAGCAACACGTCAGGTTTCCAATGATGAAATGCATGCCGTTCTTTATATTGAAAAGAGCAATAAACAACCTTCTGAACTGGCGAGCCAAATGACTCAACTGATGAATCAGGCACTTGCCACTTCACGTAAATACCTAAATGTCAAAGTGGAAACAGGTTCACAAAGCACTTACCCCATTTATGACAATGACAGCCGTAAATTGAAAGAATGGCGTGGACGTGCAGAAATTCAAATTGAAAGTACCGACTTTAAAGCGGCAAGCCAGCTCATCAGTGAATTGCAACAGAATTTCCAAACTCAATCCATCAACTTCACTGTTTCTGATGCGCAACGTAAAAAAGTTGAAAATGAGCTTATGATTGAAGCTTCTAAAAACTTCCAACAACGCGCACAGTTGCTCAGCCAGTCTTGGAATAAATCTGGATATAACCTCGTCAACCTTAACCTCAACACCAGTAACTTTTATCCTCAACCTGTAATGATGCGTGGCGCTATGGCGAAATTTGCCGATGTTGAGGCTGCGCCAGTTCCTGATGTTGCTGCTGGCGAATCTAAAATTACCGTGAATGCGAACGGAACTGTACAGTTTAAATAATTTGTAGTAGTAAGCATTAAAACCGTGTTCTAAGCACGGTTTTTTAATTTCTATTTTGATTTAGGTCATATTTAAGATCGAAATATTATAATAATATTAAAAAATCATGGTAATTAATGATAACCATTATTATTCAACAATACGCATTGACCCGATAAGATACCGCGAAATTCGCAAATCTTATTATCCATGTCAAAACACTTGATTCAATCTGGCATTTCCAAGCCCACTAAAATCTCACCATTAACTGTAGCCGTTCAGCTTGCATTAACTTGCCTTGCTACGCAAACTGCATTCGCAGCAGAGCCTGATAGCAACACGGTCAGCACCCTACAAACCATTACCTTACAAGCTGAAGGCAACTGGTTGGAAAATGCCAATGTAGAAAAAGTACAAAAACATGCTGGCGCGCGAACTATTGTTGACCGTAACCGCCTTGATGAAGTTGCAGCCACCTCCATCAAAGATGCGCTTAAGCAAGTTCCTGGGGTACAAGTCCAAGAAAACAATGGTACTGGCGGCAGTGATGTATCACTGAATATTGGTGTGCGTGGTTTAAATTCACGCCTTTCTCCACGTTCAACCGTATTACTGGATGGCGTACCGTTATCCGTAGCACCTTATGGTCAGCCGCAACTTTCACTTGCCCCAGTTTCATTGGGTAATATCGAATCTGTTGACGTGGTCCGTGGTGCGGGTTCTGTACGCTTTGGTCCACAAAACGTGGGCGGGATTATCAACTTTGCAACACGTGCTATTCCGAAAGATTTTGCAGGCAATGTCAGCTTAACCACGGAATATGCTTCAGGCACAGATCAAACCAAACTCAGCCCGAGTTTGTTTGTCGGTGGCACCTTAGATAATGGCTTAGGTCTTGCCCTGCTGTATTCAGGAACTAAAGGCAATGGCTATCGCGAAGCCAATAACCAAACTGACATTGACGATGTCATGTTAAAAACGGCTTATCAATTGACAGATGCCGATGCTATTGCCCTAAACCTACATCACTACGAAGGTCGTGGCGAAATGCCTGAGGGATTAACTGCTGCACAATATGCAGAAAACCCTTACCAATCCAATCAATCACGCAATTATTTTGCGGGTCGTCGTTCAGATGTATCTTTGCGCTACACCCATCAAGATGAGCAAAATAATTTTGAGTTACTGACCTATTATATTGACTCTTTCCGTACCAGTAATTTAGAAACTGACCTGAGTAGCACCACCAAGCGCATGGACATTTCACCTCGTGAATACCAAGTTTTTGCCATTGAGCCACGCTTCTCTCGTGCTTACCAACTCGGTAATACCAATAGTGAGTTTACCATTGGTTATCGCTATTTAGAAGAAGACAGCTCTGAATATGCAGGTCGATCTTCTAACTATGCTTCAACTGCAGCGGTTTCTGAAATTAAAGCACGTTCATCAAGTGAAGGCGGCACCAAAGCTCATGCTATTTATGCCGACAACCGTTTCGATTTAGGTAGTTGGGTGATTACGCCTGGGCTACGTTTCGAATCCATCGAAACGTACAATAACTTTACTGCCTACAACCAAGGCGTGTACGTCAATACCGTTTCTCCTAAAATTGATTCTGATGAGTTTTTACCAAGCTTATCGATACTTTATAAAGCCACAGACAACTGGAATATTTTTGCCAATGCGGGCGTTTCTTTTGGTCCACAGCAATACAACCAATTGGCTCGCTTTGAAAATGGCGTAGCAGTAAGTACAACGGATGGTTTACATCCTGAAAAGTCAAACAACTATGAAATCGGCACCAAATATCTAGGCAATGGTTTAAATGCTGAATTAACGACATTCTATTTAGATTTCGATAAAGAACTTAGCTTAGTACCAGGCACTCAAAATAACAATATTTGGACAGACTTAGGTGCAACCAGTCATAAGGGTGTCGAACTAGGTCTGGCATATGACTTTGGTTACCTTATGGACACCCTAGAAGGACTCAAAATCTATAGCAACTATACCTTCACCAAAGCTGTCGCTGAAGCGGGAGAACTCAAAGGAAAAGACTTACCTTTCTATTCACGCCATACTGCCAATCTTGGTTTAGGCTATAAAGTGAATCAATGGACCATCAATGCCGATATGTTTGCACAATCCAAACAACATTCCCCGAATAATCCAGATCAACCTAAAGGTTATTACCAAACAGAAGAAACTAGTAATGGTATATATGGAGATATTCCAGGTTACTCAACATTTGCAGTGCGTACAGCCTATGACTTTGGCGAGCAATTCCATGGTTTAAAAATTGGCGGTGGTATCAAGAATGTATTTGATAAGCAATATTTCACTCGTTCTACCGATCCAGCAACTGCTGGCAAATATGTTGGTCAACCACGTACCTTCTACGTACAAACCTCGTTTGATTTCTAAGATGAATATCGTGTAAATCACGCTTCACTCTAGACTTAAAAAAAGACTACAATTCCGTAGTCTTTTTTTATTTCAACCAGATGACAGAATTATTACACTCTATGCACTTTGTATACATAAACCGCCTTCATGTCTCTTTCTGAATTCAATCTCACCCTTTTTTCTTTGATCAATGCTTCTCCTGATGCCAGTAACAGCACCATTCACTTTGCGATTTTTATTGCCAATGATTTGCTGTATTGCATGATTGCAGTTTTTGCATGGTTCTGGCTGCGTGGTAACTATGAAATTAAAAAACAAATCTTAAAGGCATTCATCTTTACCAGCATTGCCCTTTTGATTAGTCAGTGTATTTCCCATATTTTTTATCACCCACGTCCATTTGTCATGGAGATTGGTCGAACACTGATTGAGCATGCACCCAATGGCTCATTCCCCAGCGACCACATGCTGATCTTTAGCAGCATCGCCTTTTCATACTTTTTCTCAACACAACGCAAACTTGGTATTTTAATGCTCATGATGGCTTGGCTGGTGGCATGGTCACGCATTTATGTTGGGGTACACTTCCCCTTAGATATGCTTGGCGCATTTATGATTGCCTGTGCGCTCAATTTATTCGGGCTCACCGTCTGGAACCATTACAAAGAGAAACTGATGCAATGGGTGCTGACCATTCACTTCTATCTATTTAAGCCTTTAATTCAACGAGGCTATATTAAGTAGTTCATTCCATAATAAAAAATCCCGCTTTAAAGCGGGATTTTTTTATGCAGCAATTTAGTAAATCGCCATGTTGTTGCGATGAATCATTTCTAGTGAACGTGCTTCACCCAAAACTTGGTAAACCTTATCCGAAGATAAGCCTTTCACCAATTCGGCTGAACGTGAACTGAAATTCACACGCCCGACTGCAACACGATAACCTGTTGGGTCAACGCATTCCACCACATCACCACGATCAAAATGACCTTCAACCGCTTTGACACCCACAGGTAACAAACTACGGTGATTGTCTTTAATGGCTTTGACTGCACCATCGTCCAGAACCAAACGACCCGCGGTTTGCAAATGTGCCGCCAACCATTGCTGATGTGCAGTAATGCGATCATTGTCAGTAATAAACAATGTCCCGAGCATTTCACCCGCCATTAAGCGTGCAAGCACATGATCACTTTCACCACTGGCAATCAAGGTTGGACAGCCCGACTTAGCAGCTAAACGTGCAGCACGGACTTTGGTCAACATACCACCACGACCAAACTTGCCACCACCACCAGCCATATCAAACAGGCTCTCATCCAAAGCTCGCACGGTATGGAACAGTTTTGCATCAGGATTCGAACGTGGATCAGAATCAAACATGCCTTGCTGATCTGTCAAAATGATCAACAAATCTGCCTGCACCTGACCTGCAACCATTGCTGCCAGTGTGTCATTGTCACCAAAACGAATTTCATCGGTAGAAACCGTATCATTCTCATTAATGACTGGAATGACATGCCAATCGATTAAATTTTGCAACGCATCACACGAGTTTAAATAACGACGACGATCTGCAAGATCGTCATGCGTTAATAAAACCTGTGCAGTTTGAATGTTGTGTTGCTCTAAGACACTTGACCATGTATGGATAAGACCCATTTGACCAATGGCAGCACATGCCTGAAGACTGGGTAGATCGGTGGGTCGATGCTCTAGCTTCATACGAACCATACCTTCAGCCACAGCACCAGACGAAACAAGGATAATTTCATGCCCTGCTTTGTGTAGATCCGCGATTTGTTTCGCCCAATGCGAAATTGCCTCTAAATCTAAACCTTGCCCATTTGCTGTGAGTAAAGATGATCCGATTTTAACAACGATACGTTTTAAAGCCTTGAGCTGACGTTGCCCATCTACCACTTCTATCATCTTGTCCTCAGTTACATGTTGTTCGCTCAGGAATTAGCGAACGTAATACACTTCCATTTCGCCGTCGTCGCCATCATCATCGTCTTCATCATCATCTGCCAATAGACCAGCGAGACGCTGTTGACGACGCATTTCACGATAAGCTTCTTTCGCGGCAATGGTTTGTTCACGTGTTTCAGCTTCTAACTGCTCACGGAATGCTTTCACTTCTGCAGCATAATCAGGATCTTCAACTTCGCGTTCGCGTTGTTGTTCAATTTGATCCATGAGGTAGTACACAACAGGTTTGGTTCCTTCTGCCAACAAACCTGAAGTTTTAAATACTGGACCTTTCCAATCTAATTCTTCAAGAATGTGGTTACACCATTCTTCACTGGTTTCAGGTGAAAGTTGGTCTAATTTGTTCAGTACCAAGACCACAGGTAGTTTTGCCAAAGTTGGAGAGAATTTCTTCAGCTCATTCATAATGGCTTTGGCATTATAAGCAGGGTCAGAACCATCAATTGGCTGTACATCTACAATGTGTAATAAAATACGGGTACGAGCCAAGTGCTTTAAGAAACGAATCCCTAGACCTGCACCTTCTGCAGCACCTTCGATCAGACCTGGAATATCCGCCATAACGAATGAACGGTGACGGTCAGCATCGACCACGCCTAAGTTTGGCACCATAGTGGTAAACGGATAGTCTGCAACTTTTGGTTTCGCTGCTGAAACGGCACGAATAAAGGTTGATTTACCCGCATTTGGCATACCCAACAGACCTACATCTGCCAATACTTTAAGTTCTAAACGAATTTCACGGAATTCGCCTTTAAAACCATGGGTACATTTACGTGGCGTACGGTTAGTCGATGATTTGAAATGCGTATTGCCTAAACCACCATCGCCCCCTTTAGCCACAAGAACTTGCTGACCATCTTCAACCAAGTCCGCAATAATATCGCCAGAGTCGGTATCAACAATGGTTGTACCTACAGGAACTTTTAAAATAACGGATTCACCGCCACGACCAGCACAGTTTGCGCCTGCACCATTTTTACCACGTTCTGCACGGAATTTACGGGTATAACGATAATCTACCAGTGTGCTAGTGTCGTCATCGGCTTGAATATAAATGCTGCCACCACGACCACCGTCACCACCATCTGGCCCACCAAAGGGTACAAATTTTTCACGGCGAAAACTGGCTACGCCATTGCCACCGTCGCCAGCCTCTACGGTAATGACTGCTTCATCAACAAAGCGCATACTGCCAATCCTCTAAAATCTTTAAAACCGCTTATTCTGCCACATTTTAAAGCATTTCTCGAATAGAATTATTCAACTAAATATTAAAATTGCTCATTATTGTTCTGTATCATCCTATTTTTATTGTTGTTTTAGCTTTTTTATAGCTTCATATTATTTGAGAGGATAAATCAAAGTGAATCCTTCCGCATTTTAAGTCACGTTCCGAGTACGCAGCTACTGGTAGGGAATTCAATATAAGAATGCTACTGATCTAATAATTTAAAGATTGATCTTCGGCTTGTTCGCCAAAATTTCAGGAATATTTCTTTCAATCCAAGAAATAAGCTCATTTACCTTGGTTGCCGCCTGTGAACCCAAAATTGTCAGTTGATATTCCACTTTCGGTGGCACAATTGGATAAACTGTACGTAGCACCAAACCATCTTGCTCCATGGTTTTCAGGGTTTGTGACAACATTTTTTCACTAATCCCTTCAATTTTCACTTTTAGTTCACTAAAGCGGTGTACGCCTTCACTTAAGCAATGCAGTACCAATAGCGACCACTTACTGGACAGATGTTCAAGGATTTCGCGAGAAGGACAAGCTGTCGATAAAACTTGCCCCAATAAATGACTTGTTGCATATGTACTCATAAACTCCCCCTGCTCAGATGCTGCTTACTTTTCTTATCTGTACTTTCATTCGGTAAGCTATCAGATTAATCTTTAACCATCAAGAAACTGATTCATTCTTTCCTAACCTGCTAAGTCCTCAATTTCAGTACGTTCAATTCAGCATTAAATAAACAATGTTTTACTTAGGGATGAATATTGCTTACTGGTAAATGCATGTTCATCTGTAAATTTGCAGATGTTTGACGTATAGCATTCATCATCGTGGCATCGAAACTGGCAATGCGCTCCATTTTCATCGGATCATTCAAATTTAACTGGGGTGCAAAATGATGCACTACATGCAAGCCAACATGTTCATCAAATTCGAAGTGGACAGGTCCATTGAATAGAATCTTCACAGGAATGGTGTATGCACGTTTAAGCTGAAACGGCACATCTAACTGAACAGGAATCTCGAGCTTTAAAGGAAACTTGGGCAATAATTGATTCTGATAAATCAAATCAGTTGTGGTTTCGACAGGCATCAATTGATCAATCTGGATCATGGTTTGATAGTCAATATTTACTGTAATGGGCGTTTCAACTTCAAACTGCAAATCTGCAAGATATTTTCCTTGTAAAGGCAGATTCAACTGACGATCAATATCGATTTGCGTGTTCAGCTTGCCTTTTGAATGAATATCTAAATAGTTACCCACATGAATTTTGGTTGCTAAAGCATCTGGCAACAGGATTTCAGAATGCTGTGCCGAAATTTGCATAGATGCGATTACATTGAGATAGAGCCAGAATGAAATCGCAATCGCGAGAACCAATCCCACAAAACTGACCAATAAAAATCGATAGGAAGAAAACATCTACTCACCCTCCTATTCCGCTCGAACCAATTGCGGTTGTTCAAACTGTGGCGATGAGAGCTTTAAGGTATTCAAAGGTACTTTTAATTCCCCTCTCTGAATTTTGACTGGCAAGGTATTTTGTACATCGACTGTGGCTTTTAAAGCCGTCTTGATCGGAACATTTAACTGACCTTGCACAGGGATCTCGGTCTTTAATATCGCATGCAAAGGTATATGCAAATTTTCTTTAAGGACTGTTTTAACAGGAGCATCAAATTTCAGGTGTACATTCTGCTCCAAGGGCACATTAATATGAATCGGTACATCAAGATTGATAGGTATCGAGCCTTTGAGCGGCAAACTGATATTTTTGCCCATCACCACAACATTCACGCGTGTATCAATGGGCAAGTTTTGCTGTACCTTCAAGGTTTCCTGTACAGGAATGGTGGTCTTAATCGGGACTTGATTATCAAAATACACACGGGGAGTCAGCGTTTGAGCAAGAGGAATCTCTAACTGTTCTTGAATGGGAATTTCAGCATGAATTCGTCCTGAAACACCAACATCCAAGGCATCGTGTATTTTAACCTTTGCCTGCAACGGCTCTTGCAAATCAATATTCACCGCCTGATTATGCAATGGAATATAAATATTGAAATGTTGAAAAACCCAAATGGCGAGTAAAACTCCACTCAACGTGGCTAAGCCTAAAAATGCCAAACCAGCAAACACTCTTTTTAATTGCAATGACTTAATCCTTTAAGTTCGTTTTTGATTTACTCAATTCATTTGAGTCATTGTTTTATCTTTAATCTGCATTGACGAGATAGAAATTGCTAAGCCCGTTATGGGCCAACATCGTTAGATCATTGCACCAGCATAGCGCAATAAATTTAATACTACTAATTTTGTCGGAATTATGACATTGACCCAATTTGAATGTTTGCAGTTATTTAGGTCAACTAAATAATGAATGTAACAAGCTTAAGAATTTTAAAGACAAAAAAAGAGCTTCATTTCTGAAGCCCTTTTTTCTTAACTGAACAAATTATGCATTTGTTTCAGCAGGAACTTTTGGATAGCTTAAGCCGCCCATTTGTTCAGCAATACGCAATACTTGGCAGCTATAACCCACTTCGTTGTCATACCATACGTATGCAGTTAAGCGGTTACCAGAAGTGATTGTTGCTTGCGCATCAAACACACCCGCAGTACGAGAACCAATAAAGTCAGAAGATACAACTTCAGTTGAATTGGTATAACCAATTTGACCTTGAAGGTTAGAACTGATTGAGATTTGACGGATGTATTCGTTCACTTCTTCACGATCAACTTCTTTATCAAGCGTCAAGTTAAGAATAGCAAGTGAAACGTTTGGTGTAGGAACACGTACAGAGTTACCTGTTAATTTACCTTGAAGTGCTGGAAGCGCTTTCGCAACTGCTTTAGCCGCACCAGTTTCAGTAATAACCATGTTCAGAGTTGCGGCACGACCACGACGATCTGCTTTATGGTAGTTGTCGATTAAGTTCTGGTCGTTTGTGAACGAGTGAACTGTTTCAACGTGACCATTTAACACTGTGTATTTGTCATGCAATACTTTCAATGTTGGTGTAATCGCATTGGTTGTACAGCTTGCAGCAGAAATGATTTGATCTTCATCAAGAATGTCTGCTTGGTTAACACCGAACACCACGTTTTTCATGTCACCTTTACCAGGTGCAGTCAAAATTACGCGTGCAGCGCCTGGGCATTTAAGGTGTTGAGCAAGACCTTCTGCATCACGCCATTTACCAGTGTTGTCAATCACAAGCGCATCTTGAATACCATAAGCAGTGTAGTCTACTTCTGATGGGCTAGACGCATAAATGACTTTGATGAATTGACCGTTTGCAATGATTGCTTCGTTTTCTTCATCAATAGAAATTGTGCCTGAGAATGTACCGTGAATAGAATCACGACGTAATAAAGAAGCACGTTTAGCCAAATCACCATCAGATGATTTACGTACAACGATTGCTTTAAGGTTTAAACCACGACCTAAACCAGATTGACCAATCATTAAACGTGCAAGGATACGACCAATACGACCGAAACCGTAAAGAACAACGTCTTTACCTTCTACAGAAGTTTGACGACCTTCCAATGATTTCACTGCATTCGCAACAAAAGCGTCAACATCGCCGCCTTGCGCTTTGTATTCAACAGCAAGTTTACCTAGATCAATTTCAGCAGTACCGATATTCTGGATTTTCGCCAATGCTTGAAGGATTGGGAAAGTATGAACAACTGAAAGTTCTACATCCATCATACGCGTACGACGGTGAGCTTTCAAAATCTGAATAACAGAACGGTTAACTAAAGAACGACCGTAAACTGAAGTCACGATGTTTTGCTCACGGTAAAGTTTACCGATTAAAGCAATCATTTGTTCCGCGATTTCTTCACGGTTTTTCCAGCGACCTTGGTGCTCTGCGTGTAGGGCGATAATAGTCTCTTTGCTCACAGATACGTCCTCTAATTAAATTGTATATCTAGGCATAAATTTCAAAACCCAACAATTGTAAAGGAATTGTCGGCAAGATTGAATCAAAAGCTGGTTCAGTCGCTGCTATTTTCCTACATATTCATTATAAATTTACAAAATAGTTGTAATTTTTGTGGTGATTGTACTTTTTCTACCAAATTTTTTAAAAAAGGGATTGGCCTTCAATCCCCCAATTGAACACGAGAATCAACTCATGCTGTTGATTCTTCGCTCTGCCTAAACATTTATATTAGCAAGGCTAATCTTGATCGTTTAAGCGAGCTTCTGCTTTTTCAATATTGCGTGCCAAGTTTTGTTTCAGGCGCTGCTGTTTATATAAATGTAAGCAGCCTTCCACCACCAAAACCAATACGGCAAACCAAATTGGAATATAGGTCAGCCATTCATCAGGCTTCACCTGTTCACCCAAGGCGATAGATGCTGCTGCCAATAACACGGGTTCGAGGTAACTCAGCAGACCAAACAGTACAAAGGGTAAAAAACGACTCGCGAGAATATAACTTCCCAAGCCCAGCGCACTTAAAAAACCCAAACCGACAATTGCCCAAATTAAATGTGGGTATTGAGCAATCAAGCTTAAAGACTCTGACGTCGATAATAAATAGAAAGCAACAGGCAAAATCAGGAACAAATCCCACCAAAAACCGCCCAAATGATCGGACTTGAATAATCGTCTGAGATAAAAATACAGGGGATAAGCCAAGGCGACATAGACCGTTTCCCATGCCACACCGCCAATTCGCCAAATCTCATGCCCTACACCGAGCGCAGCTAGGATCACAGCAACCAGCTGCCAGCGGGACAATTTTTCTTTATGCAGTACGCAGCCGATCAGTACCATGACCAAAGGCAACAGGAAATACCCTAAGGACACCTCCAAGCCTCGACCATTGATCGGCCCCCATAGGAACAGCCACAATTGGGAGGTACACAATACCGAGCTAATCAACAGCCACAACAAATAGATAGGTTTTTGAATGACTTTTTTGAACAGTTCAGTAATCAGCTTTAGCTCACCCGACCACCACATAAACAAAGTCAAAAATGGCAGCGTCGCTAACATACGCCATGCGAAAGTCTGTTCACTGTCTAAGGGTTTTAAAAATTCTGTATAGCCGTAAAGCACGCCAAAGGTGACGGATGCCAATACCGACAGTGCTACGCCTTTATACATGTTTTCACCCTAACTTTTTGTCGGGCTTAGTATACCGATTCGTGAAATAAAATACTTCAGGATTAAAATAACTTTCACGCAAATTTAAATTTTCGACAGCACACAGCGTCTATCGATTAATCTAGTTTCTAGCTGAGTTACTCTTCAGATTTTGCTTTGCTGTGTTGTGTTCGAATGAGATCCCCAAGGTCATAGCCGAGCGATTTGGCATACTCCAAATATTCATTCACCACTTCTGGCTTAGCTTCTGGGGTACGCGAGAGTACCCACATGTATTTACGGCGTGGCTCGCCAACCAATACGGTTTGATAATCATCATCCAGTTTTAAAATCCAGTAATCCCCTCGCGCTACTGGCAGCCAGCGCACAGCTTCGGGTAAAAAGCTGACTTGTAGCTTCGAATTAAAGGGCGGATTTTGCACAAAGGCTTCACCGATGGCTTGCTGCAATACTCCTTCTTGAGAATAACAACGGTTATCCACACTCACATTGCCATTTTCATTTAAGGTATACGTCGCAGAGACATCACGTGCACATTTATTTTGAAAGTACATGGGCTTCCGAGCAATCTCGTACCACACTCCCAAATAACGGTCTAATTCAACTTTTTCAACCACAGGCATGGGTTTGGTTTGTGCATACGCCAAAGTCGCAGCACCCAAGCCCACTAAAATTGCCCCACCAATGACTATTTTTGTTATACGCCAACTTGCTTTAGGAAGATTACTTTCACTCATAACAACATCCTTTAAAAGATTGATTTGGACCAAGCCCGAATGTAATTTCTTAAAAAAATAACGGGCTTTGACCCCACACACTGTAGCGTTATGTAATGATTTTGCAGTAAAAAGTTTGCGACTTTATTGCAACAGCTGCGCTTTCAAACGCACAATTTCATCTCTTAAACGTGCAGCTTGCTCAAACTGTAATTCTTTCGAAGCTTTCAACATCTCTTTTTCCAGTTTAGCGATGTGTTTGCTAAACAGTTTTGGATTCGACAAGAGATGTTGCTCATCCGCAGACAAGGCTTGTGCCTGATCAGCAAGCTTGGCATCAATTTGATCATCATTCAGGACTTCGCCCATGTCAATTTCCTTAACGACTTGACGCACTGCACTCCGTGGTGTGATGCCATGTTCCAGATTAAACTCAATTTGCTTAGCACGACGGCGCTCAGTTTCATCAATCGCCTTTTGCATGGAATCGGTCATTCGATCGGCATACAAAATCGCTTTGCCTTTTAAGTTACGTGCAGCACGACCAATGGTTTGAATCAGCGAACGCTCTGAACGTAAGAAGCCTTCTTTGTCCGCATCCAGAATGGCCACCAACGACACTTCTGGCATATCCAAACCTTCACGCAGCAAATTAATACCGACCAGCACATCATGAATGCCTGAGCGCAATTCATGAATGATTTTCACCCGTTCTACCGTATCAATATCGGAATGCAGATACGCGACTTTGACGCCATATTCTTTTAAGTAAGACGTCAGATCCTCTGCCATCCGTTTGGTTAAGGTGGTAACCAATACACGCTCATTCAACTCTTTACGAATATTAATTTCCGACAGTACATCGTCCACTTGCGTCAGCACTGGACGAATTTCAATTTCCGGATCAACCAATCCTGTCGGACGTACCACCTGTTCCACCACTTGTTCCGATTTTTCCAATTCATAGCGTGCAGGTGTTGCACTGACATAAATGGTACTTGGAACAATGCGCTCCCATTCCTCGAATTTCATTGGGCGGTTATCTAAAGCGCTCGGCAAACGGAAACCATAATTCACCAAGTTTTCTTTACGCGAACGGTCACCTTTATACATAGCGCCAATCTGCGGTACAGTCACATGTGATTCATCAATAATCAGCAAGGCATCATCAGGCACATAGTCAAATAAGGTCGGAGGTGCTTCGCCTGCTGGACGCCCTGATAAATGACGGGAATAGTTTTCAATGCCGTTGGTGTATCCCAACTGCTGCATCATTTCCAAATCGTAACGCGTGCGCTGTTCAATCCGCTGCGCTTCCAGCAATTTGTCATTTTCACGAAAGAAGACCAATCGTTCCTTCAGCTCTTCTCGAATCGTACCAATCGCACGCTCCAAGTTATCTTTGGGAGTCACATAATGGCTTTTCGGATAAATCGTGACACGTGGAACTTTGCGAATCATTTTCCCTGTCAGCGGGTCAAACCAGCGAATCGAATCGACTTCATCATCAAACAGTTCAATACGAATGGCGTGCTGGTCTGATTCGGCAGGGAAAATATCAATGATTTCGCCACGGATACGATAAGTTGCGCGTAAAAATTCCAATTCATTACGACTATATTGCATTTCCACCAGACGACGAATAATTTCATCGCGGTTAATGCGATCCCCCTGCACAATATGCAACAGCATACTCATGTAGGCATTCGGATCACCCAAACCATAAATGGCTGAAACCGAAGCCACAATAATCGCATCGCGGCGTTCGAGCAAAGCTCGCGTTGCAGACAGGCGCATCTGGTCAATATGGTCATTAATGGCCGCATCTTTCTCAATAAAGGTATCTGAAGATGGCACATAAGCTTCGGGTTGATAATAGTCATAATAACTGACGAAATACTCAACCGCATTATTCGGGAAAAATGCCTTGAATTCACCATACAGCTGGGCCGCAAGCGTCTTGTTGTGCGCCATGATAATGGTTGGGCGTTGCGTCTGAGCAATCACATTCGCCATGGTGTAGGTCTTACCTGAGCCCGTTACTCCCAATAACAATTGATTGCGATAACCGTGCTCAACACCATGCACTAGTTTTTCAATCGCTTGCGGTTGATCTCCCGCAGGTTGAAATTGAGTCACCAACTCAAAAGGTTGTTGACTGTCTTGCACAGGTTTTTGATGCTCTTGCATGGTTTCCATCTTCGACACATTCTGACCTACATAGTATGGGGGCAATTTGACAACATACAATAAGCTTTCATGTACATTTCACATTAATCAGATTGATCAACCTGCCTATCAACAAATATTCTGTACAACGCATCCAACTAAAAAAGCACAGCCTGCTACTTGACCCATGCCCTATTCAGTTGCAACATGAATCAATAATGATGATTAGATAAATGACTTATGCGCTACCATTACCACGACGAAACCATTGTTAAAAGTTTACCTGAAGATACCGTGTTTGTTTTTGGCAGTAATATGGCGGGTACGCATGCGGGAGGCGCTGCCAAAATTGCTTTATTACATTTTGGCGCCATGAAAGGTGCTGGTCGTGGCTGGGCAGGTCAAAGTTATGCCATTCCGACCATGAATGAGCATTTACAACAAATGCCGCTGTCGCAAATTCAGCATTATATTGATGATTTTAAAATCTATACCAAGCATCACCCTAAAACTAAATATTTCATTACCTCTATTGGTTGTGGCGTTGCAGGCTATAAAGTCGAAGAAATCGCACCGATGTTTAAAGGCATTTCACACAACGTCATTTTCCCTGTGTCATTCCGACCTTTTGTTGAACAACCTTTACCGAAACTTCGCCAAGCCTTCTTAAAAGCCGTGTTGCAAGATCAGGTCATTTTCCCGAACGAACCACTGGATCAGGTGATTGAACGACTTGATTTGGCAGACAATGAAAAAAGTCTGGCTAAAATCATCCTGAATACACCAATGTATCCAACCGATAGCAATGGTCGTGACCGTATTTTTGAAATCGAAGATATTGTGCATCGTTTAGATGAAAAAGGTTTTCGCGTTGACTCGCCGGTAGAGAGCCGCATGGTGATTGGTGGCGTCGTGCTTGCCCTGTTGGAACTTTACAACATCAACGAGCAAGATTTCATGGAAGTTTGGAATCATCAACGTGAAATCTCGGCTCCCAAAGCGGAAAATAAAGCCCGTAAATCGACCCGCTAAATCAAGCTTATCATACGAAGTGTTGTCTATCTGCATGGGTAGACAACCTCAAATTTAGGCAAATTTAATGCCAGAATGATCACAAAACCCAATTTAATGCTTTTATTGATCACATGATTTAAAAACAAATAAATTGTGCCTATACTAGACGCGACTTAAAAATAAATACGAGCAACACATGGAATTATTAGATTCCTCAATTTTTGATTTATCCCCTATTGCCATGTGGCTTGAAGATTTCAGTGAGGTCAAAAAACAGTTTGATCTGTGGCGCGCACAAGGCATTCAAAACTTAGAACAATTTTTACTTGAAGATGAAGCACGTGTTTTAGCATGTGCACGTAAAATTAAAATCCTGAAAGTGAATACCAAAACCCTAGCGCTATTTCAGGCACGCGACCTCGAACACTTGCAACAAAATTTGGATTTGATCTTTAAACAAGATATGGCAAAAACCCATATTCAAGAGTTATTAAGTTTATGGGATGGTCAAACCGAGTTTCTGAGTAGCACCGTGAACTACACTATTTCTGGGCAACGCTTAGATATTCAATTGCGTGGCACCGTGATTCCAGAACATGAACATGATTTGTCCTTATTACTCATTACCACAGAAGATATCACTCCTTATAAAACAGCGTGTCGCCTTGAAGAAAAAAACCGCTTACTCGCGGAATCCCGTTTTAAATACTCTCCAACCTCGTTATGGGTGGAAGATTTTAGTCGGATTAAATACCGTCTAGATCAACTGAAACACATGGGTATTCAGGACTTTCAGACCTTTTTAGATGTGCATAATGATTTTATTTTGCAATGTATTCAGGACATTGTGATTATTGATGTCAACCAAGCCACGTTGGATTTATTTGGTGCGGCAGATAAGGAAACCCTGCTTAAAAACACCCATAAGATATTTTCCAAAGAAATGCTGCAAACCTTCCGCGAACAGTTGATTGAATTATGGAATGGGAATATTCATCATCAACGTGAAGCCGTGAATTATGCCCTTGATGGCAGTATTCGGCATGTCTTACTACAGTTTACGGTTTTCCCTGATTATAAAGATGACTGGAGCATGGTTCAGGTTGCCTTAACCGATATCACTGCCCGCAAGAAAGCCGAAAATTATTTGGAATATCTGGGCAAACACGACGTGCTCACCAAACTCTATAATCGTTCTTTCTATACCGAAGAAATGAACCGTTTAGAACGTAACCCTTTACGACCTGCTTCTTGTATTTTTCTCGATATGAATGGACTCAAAGAAGTCAACGACAACTTCGGGCATGATGTCGGTGATGGCTTATTGCGTCGCATGGGCGGAATTTTAAATCAACTCATTCAAAATACCCTATATTCGGCTTCCCGAATTGGGGGCGATGAGTTGGTGGTACTTCTTCCGGGTGCCGATGAAGCAGCATTACAAAACTGCTTGCACAGCCTGCAAGAGCTATTGCATGTCGATAATCAATTTTATGCCAGCCAACCGATTAGTCTGGCAATAGGCTATGCCACCGTTAAAGAAAATGAACGTATAGAAGAGATGCTGAAACGTGCCGATCACATGATGTATCAGCAGAAACAGCAGTACTATGCACAATATGATCGCCGTGCACGTTAAATTTTTCAGATAAAAAAAGAAGTGCATTTGCACTTCTTTTTTTTAACGTTTACCCATGGAGCGACGTGTACCACGCGGTGGCATCCACGTACGATCTGCGTATTGCTCTGGCTTAGGACGAACCTGATTATGGGCAACATCGTCTTGCACTTGTTCCTGAGACGGCATTGGAAATGGGAGTTTTACCAATGGCTTTTTGGAAGTAGGCTGTTGCTTACTCATAACGATGACTCAAATTTAATTGCAACTATTTTAAAGTTTTTTATGCCACATAGCGAGCACTTCATTAAACTAACCTTTTCCCAGCAAATAGCTCTCCCCAAATAATACGGTCAATTTTTTATTAATTTGGACGCATTTTAAACAAACTAGCCCTAGATTTTAAGCTAAGATAGTGTGCTTTTAATTTTTTATCCCCATAAGAAGGAATTCCGCCGTGGACGTACGTCTATCTGATCGTGTAAATGCCATCAAACCGTCCCCTACATTAGCTGTGACAAACAAAGCTGCTGAACTTAAAGCTGCTGGTAAAAATGTCATTGGTTTGGGAGCTGGTGAACCAGATTTCGACACCCCGCAACACATCAAAGATGCTGCTATCGCAGCAATTAACAACGGTTTTACAAAATATACCGCTGTAGATGGTACGCCAGGCCTTAAAAAAGCAATTATTGCAAAACTTAAACGCGACAATAACCTTGACTACCAAGCGAACCAAATTTTGGTTTCTTGTGGTGGTAAACAATCGTTCTTTAACTTGGCGTTAGCTTTGTTAAACAAAGGTGATGAAGTGATTATTCCTGCACCGTTCTGGGTAAGCTATCCAGATATGGTGATCATCGCTGAAGGTACACCTGTTATTGTGAAATGTGGTGAAGAACAACGTTTCAAAATCACACCAGAACAATTAGAAGCGGCAATCACTGAAAATACACGTTTGGTGGTATTGAATAGCCCTTCAAACCCTACAGGTATGATCTATACCAAAGCTGAACTTGAAGCTTTGGCTGAAGTATTACGTCGTCACCCACAAGTCTTTGTTGCATCTGATGACATGTACGAACCAATCCGTTGGGATGATGAGTTCTACAACATCGCAACTGTTGCACCAGACTTATATGATCGTACAATCGTATTGAATGGTGTATCTAAAGCCTATGCAATGACTGGCTGGCGTATCGGCTATGCAGCGGGCCCTGCAAAAATCATCGGCGCAATGAAAAAAATCCAATCTCAATCAACTTCTAACCCAACTTCTATTTCGCAAGTTGCTGCTGAAGCTGCATTGAATGGTCCTCAAGATGTACTTGAGCCAATGATTGAAGCATTCAAACGTCGTCACGACTTAGTGGTAAATGGTTTGAATGAAATCAAAGGGATTTCTTGCTTACCAGCTGATGGCGCATTCTACGCGTATGCAAACATCCGCCCATTGATTCGCGCTAAAGGTTTGAAATCTTGCACAGAATTCTCTGAATGGTTATTAGAAGAAACTGGCGTAGCCGTAGTTCCTGGTGATGCGTTTGGCCTTGGCGGCTTCATGCGTATCTCTTACGCAACTGCTGACGAAGTCCTTGTAGATGCGCTTGCACGTATCAAGAAAGCGGCTGACTCAATTGAAGGCGTTGACGCTGCAATTGCCTCGATTGAAGCTGAAAAAGCGGCTCAATAATTTAGCAGTTTATTAAAAAAAAGAGCTCAACTTGGTTTGAGCTCTTTTTTTATACGCTGTGAAAAGCTATGGCTATTATTATTTATTAAACATCTCAACCGCCTTTTCCTCGGTTAATGCATCTATTGGCTGGCGCAGCACATAAAAATCGGGTTGATGATCCATATAACCTCACATCGCCAAAACTAACGCTTAAGCAAATTCATCTAATCTAAACATTTTCATATGACCAAAACGATGATCCTACTAACGCCTGAAAAATACCGTCCCGCATTGCTCTAAAGCCGCATATCCCCCCATTTTGAAGTTTGGAATACCCCTGTGTTCTCGCGACTGAAAGCCCAAGCTGTTCAGCTCATATCATTCATCATCGGCACATTATTATCCTAACATCAACAAAGTGAACCGTGACAAACATGGACTTGGTCATTCATCAGATCAATATATTTTTCTCTAGCAAATTGTTTGTATATTTGCTGTATCCCAATGAAACAATATCGAGAAATAGATCACCTTCTACATTGTATAAATAAATGTAATTCTTATTTATTTTTATGAATCATACATTTCGCAACATATTCGGCATGGCAACCCAAGCTTCGATCTTCTAAGATACGCTCACACACAGCTGAATGCCTATGAGTCCATCATGCGCTATAAGATTATCGATGTATACCGACAACAGAATATTAAACGTTACATTGCTAAATGCTTAAAAGCCCGCTCTCCTCAATTTATCGTGATTGAAAGTGCCCTCACCCTTTGTCGTGACATCGACATCGTCGATGTTGATCTTAACTCCGATCAGGCGACATGGGCTACAGGTGAACGTATTTGCTTAAATATTTTAACGGGCGCAGACAGCCTAGATAAAATTTACGAGCTTGATGCCTAACGCACCAGTTCTCATCTTTATTTGACTTCATTTCGTTATCCATATTAACTTAATTATTAAGTTCCTTTTTGGAACTCTCTAATTAAAGGATAAGCAATGAACGTAAAAGAAATGACAGGATTACAATTACTCGAAGCTATGTGTGCTGGGAAAATTCCTGCACCGAGTATTAGTGCGACCATTCCTATGCAACCGTATCAGGTCACGCTCGGAAGTATTCACTTTAAAGCCAAGGCAGATCAGCGACATTTAAACCCACTGGGTGGAGTCCATGGAGGCTTTGCCGCAACCGTACTGGACTCAGTCACAGGTTGTGCTGTTCATAGCATGTTAGAAGCAGGTGTAGGCTATGGCACCATTGATCTCAATATTAAAATGTGCCGTCCAATTCCTCAAGATAAGGAACTGATTGCAATTGGCACCGTAATTAATATGAGTAAAAATTTAGGAATTTCTGAAGGTAAAATAGTGGATGAAGATGGCAAACTTTATGCCCATGCCACTGCAACCTGTATGATTATTCGCGCTTAAATGTATAAGCACAACACTGGAATGTGTCGTGCATATACAATGAATTAGGCATGGTGATAGTTCTTTTGAGCAGCATCCAATTTAAATTGTGGCGCAGTTAAAGCTTTGTAATAACAATAGTATTTTAATGTTCGCTCGAGCTGAATCGTACATGCAGCATTACGGGATTGAGACCACGCTTGAGCTTGTAATGGCTTAGACCAAAGCTGACCGTCTAAGGCATAGACGTAAACACGCTCTTTTACTTCAGTTTCGCTAGAAAAATAAGATGCAATCCAACTTTGACGTTCAGATTCAACCAACCATTTTTCTGAAAACCAGAGTTGTAGTAAATCACCTAGATAAAGTTGCACAGGCGCAAAAGGACGCACAGAGATAAAAGCACCTTCAACTGCAGTGTAATATAACTCTGGCTGTTGAATAAGCGACAGGTAGTTGTCTTGATAGTATGAGAATTGAGAAAAAATTTCAGGGATGCTGAGCGTATTCATTCGCTTACTCCGTTTAGCCATTTTAGTGCTGGCAAGTTGGTTTAAATCCACACTGTTGAAGTTTTTCACCTCAACAACTTTCTGTAATTAATCTAACAATGCTTTTTTCAAAGCACAAGCTCATTTTCCTATTTTTCCTAAATTTTGAATTGTTTGCCTAAATATGCGACACACACACTCTAAATCCACTTTTTTCTGTTCTTAAGGCTTGACCCATTTTAAAATCTGCTTATAATCGCACTCAGATTCTCCAATAGCTCAGTCGGTAGAGCGACGGACTGTTAATCCGCAGGTCCCTGGTTCGAGCCCAGGTTGGAGAGCCAAATACAAAAAAGCCCGCAGCATTAAAGCGGGCTTTTTTATGCCTATTGTTTTTCATTTTCTATGCGATATGAAACTCTAGGCACTACGGTATACGCTTTAACGTTAAATCATTTCGGACGAAAAATTAGGTTTATAAAAATTAAAAAAGGCGCTTAATTTCTTAAGCACCTTCTTCAGTTTACGCTGCTTGCACAGGTATTCCACTATGAAAACGAAAAGTCTCATCTGGAGATAAAATCAGATTTTTTTCCACTTCACGAATATGTTCAATTCTCTGCTGAATATCCTCTTCAGGATTTTTCAATTTTCCTGTCCGCGCAACATCCAAAGCCAAAGATAGATAGTCTTCAAAATGGCGTGATTCGGATTTAAGCAAGTAGCGGTAATAACGACCCAACTCTTCATCTACGAGCGGCGCAAGCGCATGGAAACGCTCACACGAACGTGCTTCAACAAATGCACCTATAATCAAAATATCAATTAAAGCTTCTGGCTCATAAGTACGCACTTCTTTACGCAATCCACCCGCATAGCGACCTGCACTCAAATTTGACCACGCTTGACCACGTTTGTTCATCAACTCAAGAACTTGCTCGTAGTGCAGCATTTCTTCACGGACAAGTTGAGCTAATTTCACCTGTAAATCCGTAAAAAAACTGTAGCGAAACATCAGGTTCATTGCTGTCCCTGCGGCTTTCTTTTCACAGTTGGCATGATCTTGCATCAAAATATCAAGATGATTTAATGCTTCATCTAACCAAGCTTGTGGCGTAGTACAACCCAAGAAACCCAATACAGGCTTCATCAAGTCATCATAATCGATTGTTGACATAATTTAAGCTAAACTCAGTATTAACGCGCAGCTTTAATGACAGCTTTCATTTGCTGCACAGCTTGCGCCAAGCCCACAAACACAGCATCTGCAATTAAAGAATGTCCAATATTTAATTCATAAATCTCAGGAATTTGAGCAATCGGTGTGACATTTTCAAGGTTCAAACCATGCCCCGCATTGACCACCAAACCTTTTTCCGCAGCGTAACGTGCGGCTTTTACAATTCGGTCCAACTCATGCTGCTGCGCTTCAGCCGTTTCAGCATCTGCATAAGCACCTGTATGAATTTCAATGGTTGGTGCGCCACAAGCCACAGCTGCGTCAATTTGGGCAAAATCAGCATCAATAAACAACGAGACATCACACCCGATAGCCATCAATTCTTGCGTTGCAGCTTTAACATCCTCAAAATGCCCCACCACATCCAATCCACCTTCAGTCGTCACTTCCTGACGCTTTTCAGGTACAAAGCACACATGCTGTGGTTGAATTTCTTTGGCAAAGGCAATCATTTCCGCTGTGACTGCAAGCTCCAAATTCATTCGTGTCTTTAGGGCTGGACGCATACGACGTACATCATCATCCTGAATATGACGACGATCTTCACGTAAATGTAAAGTGATCCCTTCTGCACCAGCCTGCTCACAAATTAAAGCAGCATTAACAGGGTCTGGATAACTTGTCCCACGCGCTTGACGCAATGTTGCAACATGGTCAATATTTACACCAAGTAAAGCAGCCATTATTTTTTCCTAATCATGTTTTAGATTGAGTGTTTTGAATCCACAGTTGGCGACTTTTAAGCGGTCGATCTCCCAACAAGGATGTGATCATTTGCCGATACAGCTTTGACAATAATTGTAGCTGTTCTGGATTAAATTCCCTACCCTTTTCATAGTGCTGCATCGATAGAATCTGTGCACCCACCAAGGTTGAAGATGAAGCACGAATAGTGGGAATAAATCCATCACTTAATTGAAAGGTATAATTTTGCTGATCCTGTATTTCTGCTTGATTCGCATCTGTTGTGAAATCAAGTGGATAACCCAGCTCTTCCAGCAAAGCATATTCGAATTGGCGCAGGATTTGTCTTAGAAACAGCGCAGGATGCGCTTGTTCGTTCAGGATCTGTAATGACTGAATTGTCGACGCATACTGAGCAAAGGTCTCTGGCATTTCAACTTCTAATGGACACAGGCGCAATAGAATTTCATTGAGGTAGAAGCCTGAAAAAAATGCATCACCGAAGAAAAAAATCGGATGATGCATAATTTCTAACTTACTGAAGTTTTTCAATTCAGATTTGCCCGATGCCTGTAAACGCAGCGGCTGATATTGTGGAGGGGGTGTTTGACGCAAGATACCATCTACACGGCCGTATTCTTGAGTGAATAAATGGACGATGTGACTCCGCTCACGATACTTACGGTGGTGAATCAAATAGCCATGTAGAACTTCATTACGCATGAATCAACATTAATCCTACTGATCTTGATGAGTTTCATCAGCCTTATCATCCCCATCAGGGATCACAGCACCCACAACTGCAACCGTGCCTTTCACCACACCTTTTGTAGTTTTGTAAGCCACTTTCACAGGAACTGTAACGACTTTATAAATACAGCCTTGTAAACAAAATACACTCGCCACAATTAACCAAGCCTTTAGCATTACAATTCCTGTTCGCAGTTAAATCTTAGATATCGCTATACCCAAGACTTTTCAGTGCACGTTCATCATCAGACCAACCACCTTTCACTTTCACCCAAAGTGTCAGCATGATTTTCTGTTCAAACATCTTTTCCATATCGGTACGCGCATCCATACCAATTTTCTTCAACTTGGTCCCTTTTTCACCAATCACAATGGCTTTTTGCCCTGGACGATCAACAAAAATCGTCGCATCAATATAGGTACAAGCAGGTTTGAGTCTGCCTGTTTTTTCATGAATCACCGAATCTTCGGTACGGAATGATTCAATTTGTACCGTTAAATCGTAAGGTAATTCTTCACCCAATTGACGCATGATCTTTTCACGAATAATTTCAGATGCCAAGAAACGCTCTGAACGGTCTGTAATCTGATCAAGTGAATACAACGGTGGTTGGAATGGCAAATACTGTTCAATGGTATTGCGCAAATGCTCAAGGTTCGCACCACGAAGTGCAGAAACTGGAACAATCTCAGCGAAATTCATCAGTTTTGCGCGCTCTTGAATGAGTGGTAATGCCTGATTTTTATTTTCTAGTGTATCTAATTTATTGATCACAAGAATCACAGGCATTTCAGCATTTTTCAGCTTTTCTAAAACCAGTTCATCGTTTTGTGTCCACTTTTGCGCATCCACCACAAAAAGCACCAAGTTAACATCGCGCAAAGCCGAATGTGCAGCACGGTTCATCATTTTATTGATGGCACGCACTTCTTTTTTATGCATCCCTGGGGTATCCACAAACACCGCCTGAGATTTTTCACGTGAATCAATTCCGACAATTTTATGGCGTGTCGTTTGTGGTTTACGTGAAGTAATAGAAAGCTTTTGACCCAGTAAGTGATTCATTAAGGTCGATTTACCCACATTAGGACGACCGACAATCGCAACAAAACCACTTCTAAAATCAGCAGGAATGGTTGTGCCTTGTTCACTGAAAAACTGGCTAATTAAATCATTATTGTCGCTTGGCGACTCGTGATCAGCATCAATGTGATCGGAATTCATGGTCATGCAGTTTACTGCTCCAATAGTTTTAAAATATCCGCCGCTGCAGCTTGTTCTGCAAAACGACGACTTGAGCCTTCGCCCTTAAATAAAGGTAATCCATCTACCGTGCAATGCACTTTGAAATGTTGATTCGGTGCATCGCCTTGGATATCGACTACCTCGTAGAGCGGCAACGGCTTTTTACGCGCTTGCAAATATTCTTGCAATCTCGATTTCGGATCTTTGAGCTGATCGGTTGGCTCTATATGATCCAAATACGGTTCATACCATTTTAACACGATTGCTTGTAGGACAGTTAAATCAGCGCAATCTACATAAATTGCACCGATAATTGCTTCTACAGTATCTGCCAAAATGGATTCACGATGATGACCACCTGACTTTAACTCACCCGTACTCAAAATCAAACTGGTGCTGAGCTTCAAGTCATTGGCAATTTTACCCAACGCCTCTTGCCTAACTAAAGTGGCACGCATTCGAGTTAAACGCCCCTCATTTTCCTGTGGATAGGCATGATATAAATAATTGGCGATGATCATTCCTAACAACGAATCACCTAAAAACTCAAGGCGTTCGTAATTATACTTGTGGCTCACCGAACGGTGTGTCAATGCAAGCTGTAATAATTCAGCTTGCTTAAACTGGTAACCGATACGACTCGCTAAGCGCATATCACTTAGTTTGGACTGACCTTTGATCAAAACTTTTCTCAAACTTTAACACTAAATCAATATTCAGTAAGAACGGCTTTCTTACCTCATAACTCTTTTTCACTTGTATCCCATCAGTATTGGTTACTTGTGCAATATCTTTAAAATTGACATCTCGAATATTATTCATTGTCAGACGCTGCTCCATCTGAGTATTAAATTCATCCGAACCAATCTCTTTGGGGCTACTTTGCAATAACTCTGTGATTTGAGTATCAATCACACGATCATCCCAATAGGGAGCCCACACTGCAATGGCGACTTTTGCTAAGAAAGCAAAACCAATAATTGCAATTAAAAATCCAATATAAGACGCACCTTTTTGATTTCGACGCATTTTTTATTTTCCATTTTGGTCAATTAATCAATTTTACCGTTACGGCTAAATGACGGTAGTTTGAATCCAGGCTCTTTATGCATCCACACATAAAATGCTCGCCCAGTTAAGTTTTCCTCAGGCACAAATCCCCAAAAACGACTGTCCGCACTTTGATCGCGGTTATCCCCCATCGCAAAATAGTGCCCTGCTGGAACTTTCACTTCCCAATATAAACCATTTTCAGTTGAGTATTTACCATTTTCAACATAATTAATGAATGGTGCTTGGCGAGCAACATTCACCCCTTCTAGTTCACGCATCGTAAATGTATGCTGACCTAAAGTCTCTTTATGATAGATCGAAGTTGGTGTATCTAATGCATCCTTCTCACGACTAAATTCAACAGGTACTTTCGCAACCTTTTGACCATTAATCGTCAATTGCCCATGATCATAAATAATATGATCCCCTGGTAGACCAACAACACGCTTGATATAGCTAATGGTTGGCTGAGGTGGATAACGGAATACAATCACATCTCCACGCTCAGGCTCACCTACATCAATAATTTTTTTATTGACGATCGGTAAGCGTACACCATAGTTAAACTTATTCACCAAAATAAAGTCACCCGTTTCCAAGGTTGGCACCATAGAATCCGATGGAATATTAAATGGCTCGTACAGGAATGAACGCAATACCAGAACTACCGCCAGAACTGGCCAGAAGTCATATGCCCATGTGATAATGAAATTTTCATTTCCCCTGCCTTTGGTTTGTCTTTGTTTAAATACAAACTTATCCAGCAACCACACCAAGAAAAAAATCAGCGTGGCAGGCACGAGTATTAAATTAAAATCAAAATCCATGAGCTAAACGACCTCTAATTCTTATCTTTCTACTTTCAACACAGCCAAGAACGCTTCTTGCGGGATTTCAACGCTACCCACTTGCTTCATGCGTTTCTTACCTTCTTTCTGTTTAGCAAGGAGTTTCTTCTTACGTGAAACGTCACCGCCATAACATTTCGCCAAGACGTTTTTACGCATTGCCTTGACGGTTGAACGCGCGATAATTTGTGCGCCAATGGCTGCCTGAATTGCCACATCGAACATTTGACGTGGAATCAAATCTTTCATCTTTTCAACCAGTGCAATACCACGATGGCGAGCATCTTGACGGTGACAAATCATCGCCAAGGCATCCACTTTTTCACTGTTAATTAAGACATCAACTTTAACCAAAGATGAGCTTTCAAAACGCACAAAGTTGTAGTCCAAAGAGGCAAAACCACGTGAGCAAGACTTCAATCGATCGAAGAAGTCCATCACCACTTCTGCCATTGGAATTTCAAAAGTCACAGACACTTGATTACCCAAGAACTTCATGTCCTTTTGTACACCGCGACGCTCGATACATAAGGTCATCACGTTACCCAAGTATTCTTGCGGTACGAGAATATGACATTCTGCAATTGGTTCACGTAAATCTTCTACCGTCGAGCCATCAGGCATTTTCGATGGGCTGTCGATATAAATCGTTTCGCCTTTTTTAGTCAAAGCTTCATATACAACTGTAGGTGCAGAGCTAATCAAATCAAGGTCATATTCACGCTCAAGACGCTCTTGAACGATCTCCATGTGTAGCATCCCCAAGAAGCCACAACGAAAACCAAAACCAAGTGCATCTGAACTTTCAGGTTCGAAGAATAAAGCAGAATCGTTAATTTGTAATTTCTGTAATGCTTCACGGAACGGTTCGAAATCACTCGAATCGATTGGGAAAAGACCTGCGTAAACCTGTGGTTTCACTTTTTTGAAACCTGGTAAAGTCGTTACTTCAGGCGTAGCTGCAAGCGTAATGGTATCACCCACTGGCGCACCAAAAATGTCTTTAATCCCTGCAATCACAAAACCAACTTCACCCGCTTCAAGCATGTCAGTTTCTGTATGTTTTGGATTAAACACACCGACAGAGGTTACAGGATGGGTTTGTCCAGTTGATTTCACCAACATTTTGTCGCCCTTACGGATACGACCTTGCTTGATACGGACCAAAGACACAACGCCAAGGTAATTATCGAACCATGAGTCAATAATTAAGGCTTGTAAAGGTGCTTCACGATCACCTACTGGTGCAGGAATGACATCCACTAAACGCTCAAGCACACCTTCAACGCCCAGACCTGTTTTTGCAGAACATGTTGGCGCATCTGTCGCTTCAATGCCGATAATTTCTTCAATTTCGTGAATCACACGCTCAGGCTCAGCTTGCGGCAAGTCAATTTTGTTCAAAATTGGTAGAACTTCTAGACCTTGCTCAATCGCGGTATAGCAGTTTGCAACTGACTGTGCCTCTACACCCTGTGCAGCATCCACAACCAATAATGCCCCTTCACACGCTGCCAATGAACGCGAAACTTCATAGGAAAAGTCTACGTGTCCTGGTGTATCAATGAAGTTCAATTGATATTCTTGACCATTTGGATGAGTGTAATAGAGCGTTACAGATGCTGCCTTAATGGTAATCCCACGTTCGCGTTCTAACTCCATCGAGTCCAAAACTTGGGCTTGCATTTCACGATCTTGTAAACCGCCACACATTTGAATAAAACGGTCAGCCAAAGTCGACTTACCATGGTCAATGTGAGCAATAATCGAAAAATTTCGGATGTTATTGATATCAACGGATTTTTTAGCTTGCGCCATGAGTTACCTTAAGAAAAAAATAGTGCCAAGTACAAAGCAGAGGTACTAAGCGTAAGCGGTTAAACAAATTGCTGCCGATTATAACAGATTGCAAAAATGAAAAAGTGATAAATTCGTTTAAACGCTTAGGTTTTTAAGACTGTACATTTTTCAAACATTACGCTATTAAGCCCTTAAGCAAGATAAGAAATACTAAAATCCAGCGGATTAATCTGCTCGTTTAACGGTTGATAGGCCTGCGAGAAGGTGGGTGAAATACGTTTTGGCCGACCTGTCGCAATTTCTACGCATGCCCACTTGGTTTGCCCCATAAATAACACGGCCTGATCGGCTGGACGATAAAACGCATACTGACGAAATAAATACATGCTATTGATATCGCTTAACCATGTACGCAGAACAATTTGATCTTCCAATAATGCAGCTTTTCGATATTGCACATGATGCTCCACTGCAACCATGGCATGTTTCAACTCTAAATATTGCTGGATCCCCAGTCCTAACTGGTCAATATGTGCTGTTGCGACATCTTGCATCCACTGCACATACACCACATTATTGACATGCCCCAAAGCATCGATATGCTCAGGTTGAACCGTTAAATCTAAATCAAAAATCGCACTCATTAATTCGCTCATCCTTTCCATGGTTTCATTCGAGTTTTAAAAACCATGTTTTTATTTCCATCAAGTTGTCTGCTGAATTGTATATCAGCCAAATAAAATGCCAGTCTAAACTGAATAGACTGGCATTTTCTAGTTCAACACGCTCTTGAAAATCAGATCTTTAAATACGCATACCGACAATGGCACGCTGTCCTTCACGAATCAGTGACACACGCACCACGGTCTCTTTCTTCAACCCTGAAACGGCTTTTACAAAATCGTTCGCATTCTTAATGGTCGTACTATTCAATTGCGTAATAACATCTCCTGGTAAAATACGCGCCTGTGATGCCACGCCACCACGCATCACATCCTGAATGAGTACGCCACCCTGAATATTCATCTGTGACAATTCTGTTGGTGTTAAATCACGAATGGCAACGC
The DNA here is from genome assembly GCF_009939195.1 of Acinetobacter kanungonis. Lineage (GTDB taxonomy): Bacteria > Pseudomonadota > Gammaproteobacteria > Pseudomonadales > Moraxellaceae > Acinetobacter > Acinetobacter kanungonis. Next base: position 111,667 of record NZ_JAACKC010000004.1, read on the forward strand.
CAATTTTCGGCCCCGTACTTTCAGACACTTGCTGAGCTTTAGCTGGTGTATCATCAGGTGCTGTGGTTAAAGTTGCTGAAATATTTCGTGTTTTATCATCTCGCAACACTTCAAGCTGAATGGTTTGATTTGGAGCTGAACGGTTTAAATAATTGAGTAATTCAGATGTGCGTGAAATCGATGCGCCATTATATTTCAGTACAATATCACCCGACTTTAAGCCTGCTTTGGAAGCTGGCGAGTTCGCTGTTACATCCGTGATTAAGGCACCTTCAGGTTTTGGCAAATTGTAGGATTCTGCCAAATTACGGTCGATATCCTGCATGGACACCCCAAGATAAGAGCGAGTCACTTTACCATTCTTTTTCAACTGATCTGCAATATCCATGGCGACATCAATTGGAATAGAGAACGACAAGCCCATATATCCGCCTGTTCCACTGAAAATGCGCGAATTGACACCCACCACTTCCCCGCGCTGGTTAAATAGTGGACCACCTGAGTTACCCGGGTTTAACGCCACATCGGTTTGAATGAATGGTACGGATGTTTCACCCATCATGTTACGCATTTTGGCACTGACAATACCCGCCGAAGCTGAATAGTCAAAGCCGAAAGGTGAACCAATCGCCAACACAGGCTCGCCCACTTTCAATTGATCTACATTACCCGTTTTGAGTGACGGAAATTGATCACCTTTGACCTTCAGCAACGCCACATCGGTACGTTCATCGCTCCCCACAACGGTAGCATCCAGTTCTCGACGGTCATTCAACATAATGGTGACCTTTGAAGCATTCTCTACCACATGATGATTGGTCAACAGATAACCATCTTTACTAATAAAGAAAGCACTTCCATAAGCAGTTTTTTCTTGCGGAACCTGTTGCTGTGGAATGATGACCTGATTACCAAAAAAACGCTTCAGGATTTCAGGGACTTGTTGTTGCATGATTTCTTCTTGGGTCATTTTTTTGACCACATTCACACTCACAACCGCAGGACTGACTTGCTCAACTAAATTTGAAAAATCTACGGCAGGTGCGGCTTGTGTTTGTACTGCCGCCATCGTAAATACCGCAGCATACATTCCTTTTTGTAGATAGCCACTATTCATAAAACTCATTCACTCAATTATTGTTACGTCTTTGACAAAAAAATTTTTATCATAAAACTTGTTATTCTTGCGTAATAATATGTTCAATTATGTTTTAGCAAAACAAGTACTTATTTTTAGATAATGTTTGTGCACCTTGATTGCTTTTTCTGATTAAGACTCGACTATTTTACACTTGCCTTTTATCGCAAAAAGCGTTGTCATTACCAAACTTTTTTTAAAATTAGCTGATGGAAATGTCTAATTTAAGCTCAACGCATCAATTTGATGTGATTATTGTGGGCAGTGGTGGCGCAGGTTTAAGTTTAGCACTGTCATTACCTCATCATTTCAACATTGCAGTTTTAGCAAAATCGACCCTGACGGATGCCAGTACTTACTATGCACAAGGTGGGGTTGCCGCTGTTTTGGATGAAACGGATTCCATTCAACAGCACATTGATGACACCATGATTGCAGGTGCACAATTATGTGAACTTGATGCAGTCAAACAAACCGTCGAAGGCGGCAAACCTTCTGTCGATTTCCTACTCAATAACGGCGTACAGTTCACTTTAGATGAACAATCGCAGTTACATTTAACCCGTGAAGGTGGTCATTCGCAGCGTCGTATTATTCACGCAGCCGATGCCACAGGTCGTGCCATTTCGACCACACTGGTACAACGTGCACAAGAAAAAGACAATATTACGATTTTTGAAAATTTCATTGCGATTGATCTGATTACCTCGCAAAAACTTGGTCTAGAAGAAAGCCATAATCGAGCACTCGGTCTGTATGCGCTGGATGAAAAAACCGAACAAGTTCATACCTTTTTAGCACCGTTTACTGCACTGGCTTGCGGCGGTGCAATGAAGGCTTATCTTTATACCTCAAACCCTGACATTGCTACAGGTGACGGTATTGCCATGGCATATCGTGCAGGTTGCCGCGTGGCAAATATGGAATTTAACCAATTCCATCCAACCTGTTTATACCACCCACAAGCTCGCTCTTTCCTGATTACCGAAGCCATGCGTGGTGAAGGTGCATATTTAAGACTGCCTGATGGCGAACGCTTTATGCTACGTTTTGATGAACGTGCTGAATTAGCACCTCGTGATATTGTCGCACGTGCAATTGACTATGAAATCAAACGTTTAGGGATACGCCATGTCTGGTTAGACATTACGCATAAGCCAGAAGCTTTTGTGAAAGAACACTTCCCGACTTTATATGCACGATTGCTCGAATTAGGCATCGACATTACCAAGGAAATGATTCCAGTAGTCCCTGCCGCACATTACACCTGTGGTGGTGTCGTGGTAGATGAGCATAGCCAAACCGATATTCAGGGCTTATATGCTGTGGGTGAAACATCCTATACAGGACTGCATGGTGCAAACCGTATGGCGAGTAACTCCCTACTTGAATGTTTCGTGTATGGCATGAGTGCCGCGGAGCATATCAAATCGCAATATATCGCCGACTACCATTCACCAGCAGTACCAGAATGGGATGATTCTCAGGTCATGAACCCTGATGAAGATGTCGTTATTCTGCAAAACTGGGATGAATTACGTCAAACCATGTGGAACTATGTCGGCATTGTTCGCACGACTAAGCGTTTACAACGTGCACTACACCGTATTGAAATGCTCAAGCGTGAAATTACCGAATACTATGAAGATTACCAAGTCAGCAAAAACCTGATTGAATTGCGTAACCTGGTCTTAGTCTCGGAAATGATTGTGCGCTGCGCGATGGAACGCAAAGAATCGCGTGGTTTGCATTTCACCTTGGATTATCCAGAATTAGCACCTGAATTACGTAAAACCGTACTCACACCGCCTAACTTCCAAGTTGAAACACCACTGGTCAATGTTTAAATCAAAACAACACAGGTACAGTCTTTCATCGACTATACCTGTGTTTTAAGTAATTCCATTGAAGATTAAAACAATTAACCCAATGTGTCGTTATATGACCGTGCGCTGCGGTGGTACTGAATAAGTTCCTGTGACATGCGCCACGGGTTCATCTTCATTGACTGAATAAATCCAAACCTCACCCACGATTAAGGCTTTGCCCACTTTCATCAGTTTGCAGACGCCGCGCAAATCTTGTGAAGCTGCGGGTTTACGCAAAAAATTGATATTCAAATTGGTGGTAACGGTTAGCCCGACAATACCGATCTCGCCCAGTATCGCAATATACAAGGCATAATCTGCAACCGTCATCATGGTCGGTCCCGACACCGTCACGCCTGGACGTAAATCACGTTCATCTATGTGATATAGAACCGTTGCTCCGCGATCCATCACGGATTCAATGTCACATTTTTCTAAACTTTGTGGAAAATGTTGCATCAAAAACTGAATAATTTCAGCTTGTTTACTTTGCATATTCATTGCGTATTGTTATCCGTATTCCCTATACGATCATCACTATAAAAGATTATGGAATGATCGACACTAGGAAATTCGATCAACCCCTAGACCAAATATGACAAAGCTTGAGCAAAGACTTGTTCTGGCGTTTGGGTCGCATCTAAACGCTTCATGCGTTCAGGTTGTTGTTCCCATAAGGTTTGATAACCCGCACGAACTTTTTCAAAGAAACTGACTTTTTCTTGCTCAAAACGATCCAAAGCACCACGTTCACGGGCACGCGCCATACCTGTTTCAATTGGAGCATCCAGCCAAAACGTAATATTGGGCATATGAGAAACAAAATGGTCGTTTAATAAGTTTAATTTGCTCTGATCTAAGCCACGACCTGAACATTGATAAGCAAAACTGGCATCGGTAAAACGGTCACATAACACTGTTTTACCTGCCTCTAAAGCAGGCACGATCACTTGCTGTAAATGCTGTGCACGAGCTGCATATATCAACAAGAGTTCAGTGTCATTCGACATCAATTCATCATGATTCACGGCAAGCAGTAGACTGCGAATTTGCTCAGCCATTGGCGTTCCACCTGGCTCACGCGTTAGCACGACATCTTTGCCTTGCTGTTGAAAATGCTCATGAATTTTACGAATCAGAGTGGTTTTCCCGACACCTTCCGTGCCTTCAAAACTAATAAACATGTCTCACTCCTGCTTCGACTTTAAAACGTTTAAATACTCTTTGACCGCGCGATTGTGTTGTTCCAGTGTCGCGCTAAATTTATGTCCACCATTGCCCGTTGCAACAAAATAAATATTGTCAGCATTGTCGGGATGCATCGCGGCTTCAATGGCCTTTTTACTTGGTAATGCGATTGGTGTTGGCGGCAAGCCACTCATAGTGTAGGTGTTATATGCGGTCGGTGTTCTTAAATCCTGACGAGTAATATTGCCCTGATAACGATCTCCCATCCCGTAAATGACAGTCGGATCAGTTTGTAATCGCATTCCTTTTTGCAAGCGACGCACAAACACTCCAGACACCTGTTCTAACTCATTGTCCAGACTGGTTTCTTTTTCAACAATAGACGCCATAATCAGCGCTTCATATTTATCTTTATACGGTAAATTTGGGGCGCGTTTTTCCCATGCCTGATCTAGATTCTTCATTTGGCGACGGTACAAATCGGTTAAAATCTTCTTGTCCGACTCGCCTTTGTTAAAGAAATAGGTATCAGGCGCAAATAGCCCTTCAGGATGCGAATATGGAATATTGAGCGCCTGTAACATCTCCGCTTGCGGTAAATTCGAAATTTCCTTGGTCACCATCGAATTTTGTTTTAACTGTTCAATCAGTTGCTTAAAGGTCGTGCCCTCAATCACCAAGACCCGATTCATCTGTGCATTTTCAGCGTTAGAAACCAATTCCAATACCTGACGTACACTCATGCCCTGATGAATTTCATACACGCCCGCTTTTAAGCTGTCATGAATCATCACTTTTTGATAGAGCTTTAAAATGATTGGAAAATGAATCTTACTTTCTTTCGACCAACGATCAATCAAGCCTGAATAACTATCGCCCTGCCCAATCGCCAACAGCTGCTTTTTCCCTTCCACAGGATAAGCCTTAAACAAGCTTGACCAAAGTACTGTGACGACAACCACAAGGAATAGCCCAATAAAAATTCCCCATTTTTTTGCGGAGAATTTTGAAGTCGACGTGCTTTTCTTTGCAGGCTTTTTTTTCGGTTTTGGTTTACTGCTCATAATAAAATTAGGCTATCTGATTAAATTTTAAGGTATTAAAAAGTTCAATACAGGGTTCAACCATTAAAGTTTGCTGATCCAACTCTGTGGCAATTTTCATAGGTTGCAAGGCATTACAGAAAAACAGACTCTGGATATTTGGAATCTCTATGGCATCGACCAAACGCTGCTCACATTGAATCCCCTGCTGCTGCATACGACCAAGAATCTCAGCACGCATGACACCATGCACGCCATTATAACGAAGTTCAGGCGTAATCCATGTGTCATTTATGCGAAAGAAGCAATTACTGCTTACACCTTCTACAACTAAACCCTGAACATCCAGCACCAAGGCTTCTAACCAGCCACGTTGATCGGCTTCCTGTTTTAGCAAGACCTGCTCTATGCGGTTTAAACTTTTGATGCCAACCAAGTTTGGCATACTCAAGCCCATTACCGACTGTAAGACACCTGATTGAATTTTTTCATAATGGAAACGCTCAACCGTTTTAGGATAATAAAACACCCATAAATCGGCTGGATGATTCGGCAAGCTATAACCACGTTGCCCTTCACCACGACTGATAATCACCTTCAACGTGCCATTTAGATCAGAGCATTGCTGCTGCATTAATGCCAATGTAGTTGCAATAACATCCCAATCAACATCCAGCGATAAACGTTCACAAGCCAGCTTTAAACGCCTGTAATGCAAGGCTTCCAGCTCAATTTTACTCTCGACAATGCGTGCCGTGGTAAAGCAACCATCACCATAGTGAAAAGCTCGATCAAGCAAAGCAATGTCTTTGACTTCTTGCGTATTTTTAAAACAGAGCATGATTGAACGGTCCTTTTGATCCTGCCGTAGTGTAGGCAGTCTAGTTTAAATTTTATTGCTTTTTTATTCATATAAAATTCGTTTTTTATTATTTTTTTTGCAAAAAACTCAGCGTTATTCTTGCCTCATAGCACAAACACACAGAATTACTGAGGCAACACATGCGCTTTTCTAGCTTAAAACTTGGGGTGATCGCTGCACTGATTTCCATCACTTCCGTGAATGCATCGGCACGAGATTTCTTAAACGTTTCTTATGATCCTACTCGCGAACTCTACGATGATGTCAACAAACAGTTTGGCAAATACTGGCAGAGCCGTACTGGTCAACAGGTCAATTTCAAACAATCTCACGGGGGTTCAGGCAAACAAGCCCGTGCTGTGATTGATGGACTTGAAGCCGATGTCGTGACTTTAGCACTGGCTGCCGATATTGACGTGATTGCAGAGAAAGCTAAATTGCTGCCAACAGACTGGCAGAAAAAACTGCCTCAAAACTCCACCCCTTATACCTCGACCATCGTCTTTTTAGTCCGTAAAGGCAATCCTAAAGGCATTAAAGATTGGGGGGACTTGGTCAAACCCAATGTGGGCATTATTACCCCAAACCCGAAAACCTCGGGTGGTGCACGCTGGAATTATCTAGCCGCTTGGGCTTGGGCAAAACACCAACCCAATGGCAATGATGCCAAAGCACAAGAATTTGTCCGCCAAATTTATAAAAACACCAAAGTGCTGGATTCAGGCGCTCGCGGTGCAACCACAACCTTTGCTGAACGTGGCATAGGTGATGTGTTGCTGGCTTGGGAAAATGAAGCTTATCTTGCGGTACGTGAACAACCGGGCAAATTTGAAATTGTGACGCCATCTTTATCAATTCTGGCTGAACCACCAGTGGCGATTGTTGAAAAAAATGTGAACAAGCATGGCACGCAATATCTGGCGCAGGGCTATTTAAACTTTTTGTATTCACCACTTGGACAACAATTGGCAGCCAAACATTTTTATCGTCCACGAAATGCCACAATCTTGGCGCAGTACAAAAATGTATTTAAGCCTTTAAAACTGGTCACGATTGATCAGGAGTTCGGTGGCTGGGCAAAAGTTCAAAAGCAACACTTTGAAAATGGTGGTGTATTCGATCAGATCGTGAAAGCCAACAACGCTAAATAATCGATCATATATTCACGAAGGAGCAACGTCATGATTCATACCGTTATCGTACCGGGTGTAGGTGGTAGTGAAGCACAGCACTGGCAGTCTTGGTTACAACGTAATCTCATGTCTTGCTCTCGTGTGCATCAGGCTGACTGGAACCAGCCAATCTTGCACGACTGGATTGCACAATTTGTTAAGACACTAAAACCGATTCAAAGTGACCTTCAGATTGTGGCGCATAGCTTTGGGTGTTTAACCACTGTAGCAGCATTGGCACTGCATCCTGAACTCACAAAACGTGTGAAAAATTTGGTTTTGGTGGCACCTGCCAATCCTGCCCGTTTTGGTGAAGCAGGTTTCGCGAGAGACAGCCAACAGGATTATCAAGCATTTTTTCAGCAACTGAAGATTCAAGTTCCGACCACAATGCTGATCAGTGAAAACGACCCATGGTTAAGCTTTGCAGATGCTCAGCAACTGGCACAGCACTGGAATTTGAAACCAATCAATTTAGGTCAAGTCGGTCATATCAATGTGGCATCAGGCTTCGGTCCATTTCCTGAAATCTATGACTACCTGATTCCAGAACAGTCTATGTCTCGAATGCGACTGTCTAATGACTCCCCCCATTTTCTAAACTATGCACTCTAAGGTCTGCATAAGTTAATTCACAAATTATTTGGCTGATTTTATTGGATCAGTCTGCTCAAGTTTTGAGGAATTGTTATGTTGCAGCGATCCCGAGTGCTGCCAGGGTTTGGACTTTCGCTAGGTTTTACCCTCGCTTATTTATCTTTAATCGTACTGATTCCACTTTCAGCCGTTTTTATTAAATCTTTAGACATTGGTTGGACAGGTTTATGGGAAATTTTAAGTTCTGAACGGATTTTAAAATCCCTGCAACTCAGCTTTAGCACGGCGTTATTAGCTGCGTTCATTAATGTGATCTTCGGCTTATTACTCGCATGGTGCTTGGTACGTTACCGTTTTCCGGGGAAACGTATTGTCGATGCCTTGGTCGATTTACCGTTTGCCCTACCCACTGCGGTGGCAGGTATCGCCTTAACCTCGCTCTATGCACCAACAGGCTGGGTCGGACAATATCTTGATCCTTTAGGCATTCAGGTGGCTTATACCCCGATCGGCATTACCATGGCCCTGATTTTCATTGGCATTCCCTTTGTGGTTCGGACTGTTCAACCCGTATTAAGCGATTTAGAAACCGAACTTGAAGAAGCAGCTTCAGCCTTAGGTGCTAATCGTCTACAAATTGTGACCAAAATTATTTTACCAATTTTGTTCCCTGCCTTACTCACAGGTTTTGCATTGGCCTTTGCACGTGGTGTTGGTGAATATGGATCCGTGATTTTTATTGCAGGCAATCAGCCATTCAAAACCGAGATTGCGCCACTCATGATCATCTCACGCTTAGAAGAATATGATTATGCAGGTGCAACGACCATTGCCGTGGTGATGCTGCTCATTTCATTCGCACTATTGTTTTTAATCAACTTATTACAAGCATGGGCAAGCCGTCGTACAGGGAGAACAGCAATATGAGCTCAGTGACCAATGGCAATGCTTTTGCTGAACGCTTGCAATCTCGTGATGCCACTCGCGAACCCGTTTGGGTACGCTACACCTTACTCAGCATTGCCTTAATCTTCTTTTTAAGCTGCTTAATGCTGCCTTTAATTCTGGTTTTTGTTGAAGCACTTAAGCAAGGTGTTGCTGTGTATGTTCAGGCTTTAATCGATCCTGACACCTTATCTGCCGTCAAATTAACCTTACTCACGGCTGCTATTGCCGTTCCACTGAATGTGGTGTTTGGTGTCGCCGCAGCATGGTCGGTCGCCAAGTTTAATTTCCGTGGCAAATCGATTTTAACCACCTTAATTGATCTGCCATTTTCAGTTTCCCCTGTGATTGCAGGTTTAATGCTGGTACTGATTTTTGGTACTCAGGGCTGGATGGGGAGCTGGTTACTAGATCATGACATTAAAGTTCTGTATGCCGTACCTGCCATTGTCTTAGCGACCGTGTTTATTACGGTTCCTTTTGTGGCACGTGAACTAATTCCACTGATGGAAGCACAAGGTACGGAAGAAGAAGAAGCTGCGATGGTACTTGGCGCTTCAGGTTGGCAAACCTTTTGGAAAGTGACTTTACCCAACATTAAATGGGGTCTGATTTACGGCGTGATCCTGTGTAATGCGCGAGCGATGGGTGAGTTTGGTGCGGTATCCGTGGTCTCTGGACATATTCGAGGCGAAACCAACACCTTACCGCTGCATGTTGAAATTCTTTATAACGAGTACACCTTTAGCGCGGCTTTTGCAGTGTCCTCCTTACTGGCTTTACTGGCAATTGTGACCTTAATTTTAAAAACATGGGTCGAGTATCGTCAGGAAAAACAGAACCATAGTTCAAGTATTTAAATAGGAATGAAGCCATGAGTATTCAAGTAAAAAATATTGAAAAACACTTCGGTGCATTCCATGCACTAAAAAATATTTCTTTAGATTTCCCTGAGGGGCAATTGGTTGCTCTTTTAGGACCCTCTGGCTGCGGCAAGACCACCCTACTCCGCATTATTGCAGGTTTAGAATCAGCAGATGGCGGGCAAGTCATTTTAGAAGGTCAAGATGCCACCGATGTGCATGTACGTGAACGTCAAGTGGGTTTTGTGTTCCAACATTATGCATTGTTCCGTCACATGACTGTATTTGACAATATTGCCTTTGGTTTGCGTGTACGTCCACGTGCGACACGTCCTTCAGAAGCTGAAATTAAAAAACGCGTGACACGTTTACTGGATTTGGTACAACTGGGTTTCTTGGCAGATCGCTATCCTGCACAACTTTCAGGGGGACAACGCCAACGTATTGCCTTGGCACGTGCCTTAGCTGTTGAACCACGCGTCCTGTTATTAGATGAACCTTTTGGTGCTCTGGATGCCAAAGTACGTAAAGAACTGCGTCGTTGGTTACGTACCTTGCATGATGAACTGCACATCACCTCAATTTTTGTGACCCATGATCAGGAAGAAGCACTTGAAGTTGCTGACCAGATTATTGTGATGAACAAAGGTAATGTGGAGCAGATTGGTTCACCACGTGAAGTCTATGAAAAACCTGCGACGCCATTCGTCTTCGACTTTTTGGGTCAGGCGAACCGCTTTGAAGGACATCATCATCAAGGCATGATTCAACTCGGTGAAGATCGTATTCATTTGGATACAGCGCAACATGCACCGCATGGTAATGTGATTGCCTTTGCCCGACCGAATGAATTACGCATTCATACCCAGCCACAGGACAATGCCATTCAAGCCACTTTTTTACGTGAAATTTGGATTGCGGGTAAAGTTTTGGCAGAGTTACAAGACCGTCAGGGCAACCTGATTGAAATCACACTCAGCCCAGAAGAGTCAAAATTACATCAATTTAGACCAAATCAAACTGTTTGGTTAAGTGCAACTGCATTACACTTATTCGAAAATCAAGTCGCATAGAGACATTTAGGTGAGGCATCTCCACCTCACCGCTTTAAGGTATAGAGAAATGAATTTCCAACAACTCAGAATTATTCGAGAAACAGTGCGACAGAACTTCAATTTGACCGAAGCATCTGCAGCGTTATACACCTCTCAATCTGGGGTCAGTAAACATATTAAAGATCTGGAAGATGAATTAGGGGTACAGCTATTTATCCGTAAAGGCAAACGTCTACTCGGTTTAACCGAACCAGGACAAGCCTTGCTCGGCATTGTTGAACGCATGCTGGTGGATGCTGACAACATTAAACGTCTAGCTGATGACTTTAATAAAGTCGATGAAGGTACCTTAACCATCGCGACCACGCATACTCAAGCACGATATGTCCTGCCACCAATCGTCAACTTATTTAAAAAAGAGTTTCCGAAGGTTCACTTGATTTTGCAACAAGCTAGCCCAGTTGAAATTACCGAAATGTTGTTACAAGGCGAAGCGGATATTGGGATTGCGACTGAATCACTAACCACTGAGGATAATCTTGCAAGCGTACCGTTTTATAACTGGCAGCACTGCATTATTACCCCGCAGCAACATGAGTTAGCGCAAAAAGAAAAAATTGAGTTGGCTGATTTGGCGCAATACCCATTGATTACCTATCACGGCGGTTTCACAGGTCGTTCTAAAATTGACAAAGCTTTTGAAGCAGCGCATATCGATGCCGATATCGTAATGTCTGCCCTCGATGCCGATGTCATCAAGACCTATGTCGAGCTAGGCATGGGGGTCGGTATTGTCAACAATGTCGCTTATGACGCTGAACGTGACTATCGTTTGAAGCAAATTCAAACTGATATTTTCGGCATCAACACCACATGGTTGGCTGTGCGTAAAGGACATCTCCTTCGTGGCTATGGTTATGAGTTTATTTCTCTATGCTCACCTGAAACCGATATCAAAGCCTTGAAAAAAGTCGCTTATCCTGAAGAATAAAACCTGCAATGAAGGCAATTTATTATTGCCTTCATTTTCTTTACGCCTGTTATAAGCTAAATCAATCATCAAAAATGCGAAAAATATAAAACTCTTGCTTCATTTTGCAGAATTCACCACAATAAAACCGCTCGCACACAAAACAAAACTTCATTTAATAATAATTCAAGGTATTTCAATATGTGGGTGATTCGAATCTTTGCCTCTATGGTTATCTTTATTCCCCCCACATTGCAGGCGGGTGGCATGGAACTATCAGGTCAGTCCATCTGGTCATTTTATGAAAAAGGCAACTATGCCGAACTCACCGTCGCCCATTTAAATGCAGATATCTCAGGTCAGGTTCAACACCAAGCAGAATTGGCTGAAATTGGAGTCACCGACTTTTCTACAGGAAATTTTGTCGAAGATCGGAATTTTGTACAGGCAGCTTTAAAATTTCAGCCTCATCCAAAAGTGTCTATAGGACTGATCTTTGACCAACCCTTTGGTGTCGATATTCAATACCATTACCGCCCCAATACCGTAATTGGACCAATTGAAATTGAAGCCACTGAAATCGATTTTGACAGCCACAACATCACCAGCCTTGTTGGTTATCAGCTCAATCCCTCATGGCAAGTGTATGCAGGGCTGGGTCTGCAAAGTTTCGAGGGAAATCTAGAAGTTTTTGGGCAAAGCTTTTCTTTCCTGAACGGGTATCGTGCCGAATTTGAAAAAGATTATGCCCTCGGCTGGTTGGCAGGTGCTAGCTATCAAATACCCGAATATGCATTACGTACAAGTCTGACCTATCGCTCGGCAATAAAACATCAAGTTCATGTAAATGAGTCGATACAAAACCAGCCCATCACCTTTACCACAGCAGATAAAACCACAATAGAAACACCTGCCTCAGTCAATCTAGATTTCCAAATGGGACTTTCACAAAGCAATCTACTCTATGCTTCGCTACGTTGGGTGAATTGGAGCGATTACGTTATTCAACCGACCCAGTTTGCCGCCATCATTGCAAGTGCAGCGCAATATGCACCTGAAATTGGTTCCTTCAAAATGATTCAATATCAAGAAGATCAATGGTCTGGGAAAATTGGGATTGCCCATCAAATCAGCCCGCGCTGGGTTTCCACCATCGATGTTGGTTGGGATTCGGGCAGTGGCAATATCGCTTCGACCTTAAGCCCAGTGGATGGTTATTACGGCCTCGGTTTGGGTGCGCTTTATTACTGGCAACCGCAATCTTTTTTTGCCTTGGGAACAAACTATTTACGCTTTAACAAAGCCAAAACCGCACAGGATGCCGAAGCTGAAAGTAAAATTGCGACTTTATATTCGGTCAATCAAAATGATGCTTGGGTGTTTGGTGGGAAAATCGGACATCATTTTTAATATACGTTGTTAAGCAACATTAAAAAACGGGCATTCAGCCCGTTTTTCTATCAAAATTATCATTTAGAAATGATAGCTAACACCGAGTTTCGCCACTGGCATCCACTCATATTTGTCATCATTTGCGACATTACGTTCATGTTCAGCTAGCAATTCCTGATCCGCGGCTGTACCACCAACACCTGTCATTTTGGCTTGTGGATTTCCTGTGTAATAGGCACCGACTTCACCAAATACACCAAACTTGTCATTGATTTTAGGTGCAAAACCTAGACCCAAATATGGCGCAATATCATTGTTGTAGCTGACTTTACCTGTCACAGAATCAAAGCTGGTTTTCGTGCCATCAATTTCAATATTGCCACTACCTGCTTTTGATTTAAGCGTGTATTCACTATCGACATAACCTACACCTGCTGCCATGTAAAGTGAGTTCGCCCACATGTTGGAGCTGGTACCCCAAGGACGCACTTCGGCATTCAAGTAAGTCAGGTTATTTTTCATGTCCATGTCGTATTTAACGCCATCTACAGACAAGTCATCGGACCAAGATACATCACCACCATTATAACCGAGAGTTACACCCACATACGGGTTAGCGGTCCAAGTGACTGCGCCACCATATCCCGTCGTTCCAGCCTCAGCACGTACAGACGTTGGCATAAGCTGATTCGAAACACGACCATCGTTGATCACAGGTTCTTCTGCCATTGCTGTCCCTGCAAAAGCGGTCATTGTTGTTGCAATCGCAATTAAACTTAATTTTTTCATTGCTGGTCTCCTCAGATGATTAAACTTTTTAATCGTGAAGTTGTTTTGATGAACTCATCCTAGACCAGAACATCAGTACTTTTTATGAACGATTTGCTAGGTTTGTGTTAAGTTTTGATACATATTTCAGTAAATTTAGTTTGCAAATAATAATCTGTTTAACAACTTATACAAGTTCACATCGTTTTTTACAGAACTACCTTAATTATAAATTCCGATCTTAAGACGATTTTTCATCTATTTTGGGGCAAATATAGTGTAAAATCTTCAAAATTTTTTTGGAAGGAAGATCATGTCTCAGCTTTCGACAATTATCGAACAAGCCTTTGAAGACCGCGCTAATTTCACAGCAGCGGATTGCTCTGCTGAAATTCGTGATGCAGTTGAACAGGCGATTGCTGGTTTAGACAACGGTACATTACGCGTTGCTGAAAAAATCGACGGTGAATGGGTTGTTCACCAATGGCTTAAAAAAGCAGTGTTGTTATCGTTCAAATTGAACGACAACAAGCCAATTGAGTCTTGTGATCTTCGTTTCTACGACAAAGTTGACACTAAATTCTCTGGTTGGACTGAAGAACAGTTCAAAGCTGCTGGCGTACGTGTTGTGCCACCAGCAGTTGCACGTAAAGGCAGCTTCCAAGCGAAAAACGTGGTGTTAATGCCATCTTATGTCAACATTGGTGCTTATGTAGATGAAGGCACAATGGTTGATACATGGGCAACTGTAGGTTCATGTGCACAAATCGGTAAAAACGTTCACTTGTCTGGTGGCGTAGGTATCGGTGGTGTATTAGAGCCTTTACAAGCGAACCCGACCATTATTGAAGACAACTGCTTCATCGGTGCACGTTCTGAAATCGTTGAAGGCGTAATTGTTGAAGAAGGTTCTGTTATTTCAATGGGTGTATTCATTGGTCAATCAACCAAGATTTATGACCGTGAAACTGGCGAAATCCACTATGGTCGCGTACCAGCAGGTTCTGTTGTTGTTTCTGGTAGCCTTCCTTCTAAATGCGGTACTTACAGCTTATATGCTGCAATTATCGTGAAAAAAGTTGACGCGAAAACTCGTGCGAAAACGAGCTTGAACGAATTATTACGCGAAGACTAATTTTTCAAAATGCTTTTCGGTCTCTACGATCAGTCATGATCGTAGAGATTTTTATTTTTCTATCTTGTGGTTATCTTGTGCTATGAATACTCTCCGATCTTCGGCTATTCCTGTTTCTGATCCGGCTGCGGGCTTACGCATCACGGAGATTTTCTATTCATTACAAGGTGAAGCCAATACAGCAGGACTTCCAACGGTATTTATCCGTTTAACGGGCTGTCCGTTACGTTGTACTTATTGTGATACCACCTACTCGTTTGAAGGTGGCGAGCGCCAATCGCTCGAACAGATTATTCAAACCACGCTGGACTTTAAAACACCGTATGTGTGTGTCACAGGTGGCGAGCCACTGGCTCAACCGAATGCATTACCCTTAATGACCCGTCTTGCCGATTTAGGCTGTGAGGTATCATTAGAAACCAGCGGTGCTTTAGATGTGTCTAAAGTCGACCCGCGTGTTTCCAAAGTTTTAGACCTTAAAACTCCAACTTCAGGTGAAGAACAACGTAATTTAATGTCTAACCTTGATCACTTAACTCAGCATGATCAGATTAAATTCGTGATTTGTAACCGTGAAGACTATGAATGGTCAAAACAACAGCTTGCCCAGTATCAACTACAGGATAAAGTCAGTACCGTTTGGTTCTCCCCTGCTTTTGCTGTAGAAAAAGGTGCTGCGCGCTTACCTCAACTTGCGCGTGACTTAGCGCAATGGATTTTAGAAGACCATCTCCCTGTTCGTTTCCAGCTCCAGCTACATAAACTGTTGTGGAACGATGAAACTGGTCGTTAATTGCTTTTAGATATTTAGGAGATTCACATATGCGCACTCGTGCCATAGTCTTGTTATCTGGCGGTTTAGACTCAACTACTTGTTTAGCTTGGGCGCAAGCACGTTATGAATGCATGGCGATTAGCTTCATGTATGGTCAACGCTCTACCACAGAACTTGATGCTGCAAAAGCCTTAGCGCAACGTGCTGGTGTTGAACATCGTATTATTAATATTGATTTAAGTAACTTAGGTGGTTCAGCCTTAACTGACCACAGTATTGATGTACCAGAACAGCTGCAAGAAGGTATTCCTGTAACTTATGTTCCAGCACGTAACACGATTTTCTTGTCATATGCCCTAGCTGCTGCTGAAGTATTTGGTGCTGAAGCGATTGTAATTGGCGTGAATGCCGTTGATTATTCAGGCTATCCTGACTGCCGCCCAGAATATATTGAAGCTTTTGCTAACATGGCACGCTTGGCAACCAAAGTGGGTGTGGAAGGAAAACCTCTTAAATTTGAAACACCTCTGTTACATTTATCCAAAGCAAATATCATTCGCTTAGGTATTGAACATGGCGTAGACTATAGTCAAACGGTGTCTTGCTACCAAGCAGATGACCAAGGACGTGCTTGTGGTAAATGCGACAGCTGCCGCTTACGCAAACAAGGCTTTGAAGATGCAGGCGTAGCAGACCCAACACGTTATATACCGTAATAACAGGGTACAGTTTATGAAAAATTTAAAATCAAACATTATTCTTTCTACATTGGTTTCAGCAGCTGCATTGTTTGCAACTGCATCACATGCTGCTGAATCGAACAAACTACAAGAAGCGTATAAAAGCACCAATGTAAAATCTGCGTTAATTAATGTTTGTAAAGAAGAAACAGCCAAAGGTAATAAATTATCAAGTGCTGAAGTAAGCAAATACTGTACTTGTGCAGTGGAAGCAGACGGTAAATTAACCAATGCGCAAAAATGGGAAATTCAAAGCACCATTAACCAAAAGAAAAGTCCGAGTACACTTGCTTTCGTTCAAAAGCAAAACAAAGACTTACAAGCCTGCTTTGGTCCTCAGTTAACCACTAAATTAAAGTCTTTAACTGAAGAAGCAATGAAAAACGCGCAAGCGAAAAAATAATTCGTGAACCGTGAATCAAGCCTGCTTTATGCAGGCTTTTTCTATGCCATAAAATTGAAAGAGCTAAACTATGCTTGTTGAATGGAATACCAATGCTCAAGGTCAAAAATTTGTCGCCTCATATAGTGGCGGTAAAGACAGCAGCCTTGCACTCTACCAAGCCATGCAAATGGGCGAAGCAGTTGCGCTGATTGTGATGCTGGAAGAACAAGGTTTAAAGTCACGCTCACATGGCATGTCACTCGACATCATTCATGCGCAGGCCAAGGCGATTGGACTCCCCATCTTCACGGCTTCGGCGACTTGGCAAGATTATGAAAGTCATTTCATTCAACTCTTGCAAAAAGCCCAAGCCTTAGGTGCAGAGACTTTGGTGACAGGTGATATTGATTTGATGGCGCATGCAGAATGGAATCAGTCAGTATGTGATAAAAGCCAGCTCAGTTTATGCATGCCGCTTTGGCAGCGCCCGCGCCTCGAGATTGTGCAGGAATTTATCTCACTTGGATTTCAAAGCATCATTGTCACGGTTAATTTAAACTTAGGCATGAAAGTTGAAGATTTGGGACAAGTCCTGACACTGGACTATATTCAACAACTTGTAGACCGAGGGATTGACCCTTGCGGTGAAGCGGGTGAGTTTCACACCACCGTAATTGATGGCCCTATTTTCCAACATGCCCTGAATATTGTGAAAGGTGATATTCTCTATCACGAAAACTACGCCTTTTTACCGCTTGAACTAGAACAACACCAGATTGAAGGATAAACCATGACGGATAGCATCCAACTTCCAAATCAAATTTTCCCGACCACCACAGGTGAAGTCAACTTAACTGAAGTCCCAACTGAATGGCTGATTGTGTATTTCTATCCGAAAGATTCAACGCCTGGCTGTACCACTCAGGCAGTTGGCTTTTCTTGTTTAAAAGACCAGTTTGATGCGCTGAATACCACCATCTTTGGGGTTTCTCGTGACTCGGTCAAAGCGCACCAAAACTTCACCGCAAAACAATCGCTCAGCATTAACCTGATCAGTGATAAAGAAGAAGTCCTGTGCAAACACTTTGATGTCATTAAAGAAAAGAATATGTATGGCAAACAAGTGATGGGCATTGAACGCTCAACCTTTATTTTCCATAACGGTAAACTCGTTAAAGAATATCGCAAAGTTAAAGCAGCGGGACATGCTGAGCAAGTGCTTGCAGACTTAAAAGCTCTACAAGCTTAATCAATAAAGCCGCTATCGTTTTCATTCAACGTAGCGGCTTTTATACTTATGCATCCACAATTAATGACAGCGCAATACTCCACATAATCAGGGCAATCAATCCATCCAAAACTTTCCATGCCTTCGGATTTTCAAAAATTGGGGTTAATAGTCGTGCCCCGTAGCCCAAACTAAAAAAGAATAACCAAGATGCCGTGATGGTGCCTAAAGCAAAATAAAGTTTGCTGTGCTCAAATTGAGTTGAAATAGAACCGATCAACACCACGGTATCTAAATACACATGCGGATTCAGCCAAGTTAAAGCCAAACACACCAACAAGATTTGACCCAAATTAGTCTCATTCTGCTGTGCTGCATGTAAACCCTGATTCGATTTAAATGCAGCAAGCAAATGTTGAAAGCCATACCAAAATAAAAATAACGCCCCTGCCCACTTTGCCATACCCAGCACTTCAGGGTAATGCTGAAGCACCACAGAAAAACCCGTAATCCCTAGAAGAATTAAAATAGAATCGGACAATGCACAAACGAAGCAGACCCAAAATACAGACTGTTGCTTTAAACCCTGTTTTAAAACAAACGCATTTTGCGCCCCAATCGCCACGATCAGACTCATACCTATCGCGATCCCTTGTAAATACGTTTGTAGCATGATTTTTCCACTCAGATTTTTTGCTTCATCGCATTATCAAGGATTTTTTATTCAACTAAATAAAACTAAAAAAATATCAATTTAACTCAATTTATCTTAGATTATCAGCATGACTAATGATTAGACCTGAGCTTCTCCATGCTGAATAGTAAACAATGTGACGCCTTCTTAGCTGTCGCTGAAACAGGCAGTTTTGACTTGGCAGCCGAACGTTTATGCATCACTGCTTCGGCAGTGACCATGCGCGTGCAAAGTCTGGAGAAATCTTTAGGTCATTTACTGATTGTACGGGAACGTCCTTGCCGCGCTACTCAGGCAGGCTTATCGTTATTGCACTATTTGCAGCACACAAGGCGATTAGAACAAAACCTGTTACAGGAATTAACGGGGCAAACCCACGAATCGCAATTCTACCAACTCAATATTGCCAGCAATGATGACTCCCTCGCCACGTGGTTACTGCGAGCGATACGTGAAACTCTGTTACGTGAAAAAATTGTGGTACATCTCAAGGTCGATGATCAAACGCAAACCCATCATTTACTTGCGGCAGGTTTGGTGAGTGCCTGCATTTCTACGGAGCAACACGCCATGAAAGGCTGTGTTGCAACACGTTTGGGCAGCATGAATTATCGAATGGTGGCGACCCCTGAATTCACTCGACGCTGGTTTACGCAAGGTTTAAATCGTCAAAGTTTAAGAATGGCGCCAGCCGTGATTTATAATGATAAAGACCATCTACATACCGATATGATTTTGGAAAAATTTGGCTTAACGGTCGAGAGCTATCCACACCACTTTATTCCATCCTCCACCGCTTTTATTGAAGCAATTGAATATGGTTTGGGATTTGGCATGGTGCCTGATTATCAAATTGGGCAACGCCTACAAACAGGAGAATGGGTGGAGCTTTTACCCGATGCGCATATCAATATTCAGTTGTACTGGCATCACTGGAAACAGCAATCCCCGTCGTTGGCACAACTGACACGCGATATTATTGACAAAGCGCCAAGCTATATGAACCAGCAAATGAATACTTCTTTTTAATTGAAACACCTGTAGTACAGAGAATACAAAGTGCTTAGTCGCTGTTTTTCCACTGCCCAATCACCTGAATATTCACTTTTTCCCCAATACCACCCATGGCTTTTTTCATTCCAAAATCACTGCGGCGAATGATGGTATGCGCTTCGACATTGAGCAGGTCTGGATGCTCGGAATGTGGCGTTAATTTGGCATCAAACGTAATGGGACGGGTCACCCCACGTAGGGTTAAATTGCCTAGAATTTGGTAGCGATCATTACCGAGCGTTTTAAATTGGGTACTTTTAAAAGTGGCTGTTTTATATTTGTCTACATAGAACAAATCTGGACCTAAAACCATGGCTTTCAAGGAAGGCTTACTCATGCTGATACTGTTGATATCCAGTACCACCTGAGCATTGGCACGTTCAGGTTGTTCTAGATCAAACTGCATGGTCGACTGAACTTGTTCAAATTGTCCTTTGGCAAAAGTTACCCCAAAAGAATCAATATGAAAGCCGACTTCGGAATCGGAGGTGAGATGCCATACACCCGCTTGGGCAACCTGCATAGACATGACAAAGACACAGGAGTACATCCAAAAAACATGCGGTCTATGCGAGATTTGATGATTAACAGCACTGGTGTTCATGTCCATTCCTCAGCAGAGGAGATGAAACCTTATTTTACTCAAGATTGCTTTTATCTTGGGTCTGGTATTTGTGTTGTAATTGTTGATAAATCGCGCTTTGCTTGAACTTTTGTAAAAACTCAATTGTTCCTTGAGGAAATCGGTCTTCCCAAATTTCACCACGGTAAAAGGCTTCCCGCATTGGCGTCGCCGACATTGCATCTTCCAAACTATCAATTTCCACCATTTCCCATTCTGGAAACAGTTCTAAATAATAAGAAGATTCATCTTTAAAATGACCAATCAATCCCACCTTATGTTCAGGTTGAACCACATTGGCCACCAAGGTTTTCACCAGATTGACCCATTTTTTATCGTTATAAACATCAATCACATGCACAAAACGAATACGCGCTGCATCTTCCTCAGAAAAATTCGATAAAATCATCTGTTCGCGTTCTTGGGCGGTAAATGGATTTTTAATATTGCGTTCCATTTGTGCAGAACCCAAAGCCAAAATCACAGCGTCACTCAGTTCCAGTGCGATTTGAATAGTCCGCATATGTGCCAAGTGGAACGGCTGAAAACGACCAATAAAAACCAGATAATCAAATGTATGTTTCATAGGACATGAACTTTTTTATGAACTCATCAGTAGCACCCTTCTTCATCAAGATACGACATAATGGCACATAAAATTTAACTAAATTTTAAAGCAAGGATAGTACGATGACACTCAGTTGTATTCAACAACCACATGAACATTTAAATGCAAATTTAGACAACGGTATTCTGACTTTAGCCATGAACCGCCCAAAAGCAAAAAATGCACTGTATGGTGAATTGTATCTATGGATTGCAAAGGCCCTTGATGAAGCGGATCAATCTAAAGATGTACGCGTGGTGATTTTACGTGGTGAAGACGCCGATTTCACTGCAGGAAATGACATGCAGGACTTTATGAAATCTGCTGCGCAAAAAGGCCAAGCACCTGCATCTGAAGGTCCTCCATTTATTCTCCTTAAATCTGCTGCCAAGTTTTCAAAACCCTTAATTGCTGCAGTGCGTGGTGTGGCGATTGGCATTGGGGTAACGATACTTTTACATTGCGATTTGGTCTATAGCGACAATACGGCACTCTTTCAAATTCCATTTGTAAGCCTAGGTTTATCACCTGAAGGGGCTTCAAGCAAATTATTGGTTCAGCAAGCGGGCTACCTAAAAGCTTCAGAATTGCTGCTCACTGCGCAAAAATTTGATAGTGCAACTGCTGTTTCTGCAAACCTTGTGAATAGTATTGAAGATGATGTTTATGCGACAGCTGCCAAGAAAGCTGCACAATTGTCTGCGTTACCGCTCGCTTCTTTAGTTCAATCTAAAAGCCTGATGAAGCACAATGTCAATGAAATTGTGGCTTGGATTGACCACGAAGCTGAAATCTTCATGGACCGTGTTGGCTCACCAGAGATGATGGAAGCCGTAGCTGCCTTTATGCAAAAACGTAAACCTGATTTTTCTCAATTTAACTAATTGAGTATCTAAAGGGGCAATTTGCCCCTTTTGTTTTGGCTCACCCAAATACAACAACAGCTAAAGCTTCCGCGTTATATGCTGAAAACAACACAACTTCACTTTATAAATTCCAATTATGACTAATCCAGATCAACCCCAATTCCTTCCTGATGAATCAGGCAAACCGCGCTATTACGAACCTGCTCCGCAAGATATTGATGTTGCCAATTTTCGCAAGGTCATCGAAAGTCGACGTTCCGTCAGAAAATTTACTAAGCGTGCCATTCCAAGTGAGGTATTAGATGCCTGTTTAGATTTGGCACTGCTCGCACCCAACTCTTCCAATTTACAACCGTGGACTTTTTATCTGGTTCAAAGTCCAACCAAGAAAAAGCAATTGGTCAAAGCCTGTTTAAATCAATTGGCAGCCAAAACTGCGGCTGAACTGATTGTCTGTATTGCACGTACAGATCGTCTGGATGACATGGCGAAGCGCAATATCAGTGAATTTCCTTTCCCCGAAACGCCACCCGCGGTACAAAAATATTATCGGGTGATTCCCTACAATTATAAAACGGGATACTTCAACACCTTGGGCAATGTCAAAAAAGTTGCATTTAAGTTGGTGCGTACCTTTGACAAACAATTGCCTGTGACGGCGTTTAACCCTGCCGATGCAAAATTATGGGCAACTAAAACTACAGCTCTGGCCTGTGAGAATCTGGTTTTAGCCTTACGTGCCTATGGGTTTGACAGTTGTATGATGGAAGGTTTTGATGAACCAATGGTTCGAAAAATCTTAAAGCTGAATGATCAGCAATATCCAGTCATGGTGATTGGTGCAGGTGAACGTGCCAAAGACGGTGTATTTTTTCCACAGTACCGTTTTGATCGTGAATTATTTATTCAGAAGGTTTAAAGCATTTTCTCACTAGAATCTTTTCAAGAAAATTTTAATTGTGAAACTAACCTTCGGTTTGACCTACTTTTCTTTCGGGAAAAGTAGGCAAAACCTGAGGTGCGACTATAGCAGCGCAAGATCTGCAAAACTCGGCTGATACCCATCTATATCTCAGTACTTCGCAGAAACATTTTTTTCATAATTTATCCAGCCTCGAACAATTGCAGATGACATTTCCGTGTATCTAATTTTCAGTTTGGAAATCTATTTGGGCTAAATAATATCCAGAATTTGAATAAATTCAAAAGCAGGTTCTTCATAAGGATGACTCGCTTTAAGCGCTTGCGCCACCATCTTCGCCTGTGTTTCTGGAACAATGGTTTCCACACGCCACTCAGGTACTTGTTCTAAACTGTCCAGTTGTCCAATAAATGGATTTGCCCCCTGTACAGGCTTGAACTGCCCTGTGCCTAAAACTTGCCATGCACAGTGTTCATAATTGCCGATGCCCCCAGCACCAGCTGCAAAAATGGCCTGTTTGGTCGCGTCTAAATGACTTTCAGGTACATAATAAATTAATTTCAGCACGTCTCATTCCTATTATGAATCGCATGTATTTAATCCCATTTTGAAGGAGTTAATGCCTGATTCACAAGTGATGATGTCATTTCCATTCAACGTATTTTTAAATCATTGCCTAACTGTTTAACTGCTCACCTTTCTCTCAAAAATAAATAACTTGTCAGCTAATTTTAGATTGCTGGTTTTAATTATTAATAATAATTGTTATCATTTGCATTAATATTAAATTACATAACTAACTTTAGCCCCTACCATGAATAACTCCAATCCTGCAAATTCACTTACAGCTTCTCTGGCTGTGGGGAAACCGAAAAAACTCCAGCATTCAGACCTTAGCTTACTTAAATATCGCTTTATGGTGTTCTATCGTTTCTTGCTGGCGATTGTTGGTGGTTATGCCTTGGCATCCCTCACAGCAATGGCTGTCGCACAAGCCTTCAGTGAATATCGTGCAGCCGCTGTCATGAGTGCAACTTTGCTGGCGTTTAGCATGCATTGTGCTGCTTTTATTTGGGTGTTCATGGTACACAAAACCTTAAAAGCCACGCTCGGCATTGTCTTACCCTGCCTCCTGTTCTGGGCAATCACACTGTACTTAGGGGCTTGAAATGCGTGTAGATTATAAAACTGAAGGCCCACGCCAATCGATGTCATGGTTGCATACATGGGCTAGTCTGATTTTAGGCTGGTTACTGTATGCGATTTTTGTGACAGGCACGCTGAGTTTTTTTCAGAATGAAATTACGGTCTGGATGAAACCTGAGTTACATCAGTCGGTAGCCAATAATACCCAGATCCAACAGACTCAAATTGCCTTAAATTATCTGCAAAAAAACTATCCTGATGCGGCAAGCTGGATGATGCTATTACCGAATTCACGCCAAACCACCACCGAACTGATTGTTCGCAAACAAGGTGAAGACCCGCATGCACGGCGCGGCGGTGAACGGATCAGCCTAGACATCCAAACGGGTGAAGTCTTAACTGCACGCGACACGCGTGGCGGGAATTTTTTATATCGCTTCCATTTTGAATTGTATGGATTACCCCGACTCTGGACGCGCTGGCTGGTCGGTTTTGCCACCATGTTGATGTTGGTTGCAATCGTCAGTGGTGTAATTACCCATAAAAAAATCTTTAAAGACTTTTTCACCTTCCGTTCAGGTAAGGGACAACGCTCATGGCTTGATGCTCACAATGCCACAGCCGTCTTTGCCCTGCCTTTTCACATCATGATCACCTTTAGCGGTTTGCTCCTGTTAATGTTCATGCTGATGCCTTGGGGAATCAATCAGGTCTATTCAGATCGGCAGGATTTTTTAAAAGATTTACGTCCACAAACCAATGCTCAGCCCGCTAAACCTCAATCTGAAACACGCTCTCCTGAGCCTTCAGCACAAAATGCAGGAATGCATCAGCATCCTCGTACAGCAACCAATCCATCTGAACAACAAAATATGCAAGTCCGTTCAGGTGAACCCTCATCTGGCCGTGGGAGACAAGGTCATGGCGAACATGGACCCCGTGAGCACCATGAAAAACCAAGTCAAGCCGCAGCACTGGCAGACCTCACCCCGATGTTAAATTATGCCGCTGCACAATGGCAAAGCAATTCGATCGGTTCCATCCAAATCATTGCACCCAACACCACAGATGCCACAGTCGAAATTAAAGCGCTGTATGCTGAAAGTGTCATTGCCCGGAATATCATGCCGAGTTTTCAATTTAATGGAGTTACTGGAGAAAATACCACAGACCCGCAAACAGCTTACCGCACCTCAGTTCCCATGGGGATTTACAATGTGGTGACCGTATTACACGAAGCGCGTGGCTTAGACCTAAGCTTACGCTGGTTACTGTTCGGCTCAGGGGTTTTAGGCACCTTAATGGTCGCGACAGGACTAATTTTGTGGTGTGTAAAACGTGCCCCTCAACAACAAAAGCAAGGTTATAAATCATTTAGCTATCGCTTAGTCGAAGTCACCAATATTGCCGCCATCATTGGCTTACCTCTTGCGTGTGCTGCATATTTCTATGCCAATCGCTTATTGCCTTTGCAGTTAGAAGCGCGTGCCGAATGGGAAATCCGCAGTTTCTTGATGGCATGGCTATTCAGCCTCCTCTATGCGATGTTCCGTAACCATCGCCAAGCATGGCTCGAACTGCTGTTCTTCAGCAGCCTTGTGTATGCAGGCTTACCCGTTCTGAATGTTGTTACAGGTGGACAACCACTGTGGCATAGCATTGCCAATAGTCAATGGATGATTGCCAGTTTCGATTTAATGACTTGGGTATTGGCAGGAATTTTTTATCTGGCGTATCGCAAAGTTAAGCAGCACAAAGGCGTGGTGGCAAAACCGAAGAAAGTGCCGCAAAAACCACAGGAGATCAGTCCATGAGCTTTTTTCTCTTGATTTGGTCAATCTCCAGTTTGGCATTCACCGCTTTAGCAAGTGCCATGACGAAGCACCAGAAACAGATTTTTAATCGCGAGCTTCATCCTGCTCAAAGCCGTATTGCTGCTATCTCGGGTTGGCTACTCTTATTGATCAGCCTCGTGATTTGTCTGCTTTCAGGAAAAATCAGCAGCATGCTCAGCTATTGGGTTGGTGTCTTAACTTTCGCAGCTTTACTGATTGGGCTCATGCTGAGTTACTACTCCGATAAAATAAAAAGTCTCGCTTACCTACTGATCGGACTCACAGTAATCACCGCAGGATTTCTTCTGTTTTAAAGCTACACAATCATCTCGAATTTTCAGTTATAATCTCCCAGCCAATCTTCGGATTGGCTTTTTTATTGCTTGTGAATGGAATTGTTATGTCTCGTCTTCCCTCTATTTCTGCGGAACTGATTAATCGAGCAAGTGCAGGTAATGCCGAAGCTCAGTTTGAATTAGCCAATCTCTACATGGAAAGTGAAGATGAGCAGGATATTGAACGTGCCGAAGAATGGGCGCTCAAGGCTGCGGGCAATGGTCATGTGGAAGCCATGTACTGGCTAGGTGAAGGCTATGTGGTCTATGCCAAAGAACTGCTTGAAGAAGATCCGACCGAAGCCAACACTTATTTTGAACATGCCTATCACTGGCTCAAACAAGCCAGTGCCTTGAATCATCCTGCTGCAATTTTAGAATTAGCTGGTTTTTACCGCCGCGGTAATATCGTAGAAAAAGATGTTGCCAAGTCTGTTGCCTTAGTACAGCAAGCTGCGGAGTTAGGCGAAGTACAAGCCATGCGTGATTTGGCCTGTATCTATGAGCATGGTTTGGGCGTTGACGTCGATGAAGCCAAAGCAGATGAATGGTCACTCAAGGCCCAACAATTCAGCTAAGCTCAATTCATTTTAAGCCCATGTTCAGCATGGGCTTTTTATTCAAATCGCAATTGCGTATTCACAAAAATAATATTCAAATCCTGTTTCGGCTTGAAATTCTTTTTCGACATTTGAAAGCGGGTTGGACTGATTTTTTGTACTTTACCATCCCAACAGAAAGACACCAATTCCCCAGCATCACGTTCAACCGTGAGTTTAAAATCTGCAATGGGTTTAGCCCAGTTCGCACCTGTGGTCAGGATATAACTCAGTGCACTATACGGCGCATGTTGTGCCTGTGCCTTACGTAAACCTGCTTTGAAAGCTGAATCCATACAATAGGCTTTTTCATCTTCAGCGGGATACAGCGACACCGAGCCTCCCACTAAAGGTCGATACTGATGTTGGATACGGGTGATGGTATTGGCTTTAAAGGTCTGCTGCCAGCTATAAATCATCTGCGCTTCCCAATAAATCTCATCGTCAGTTTGATATGGTTTTAATAGCTGCTGTACTTGAGGATCTTTACAGGCATGTATGCGCTGACTGTAATCAACATTCTGCTGCATACTCCATGGATATATTAAATCGCGTTCAGTAAAGCCACATTTTTTTAAAGCAGCGGTCACATCAACAGGATCAGCCTCCCTATTAATTTCACCCCGCGTAGTCAATTTAGGTAAAAAAGCGCGTACATGTTGCTGTGGTTGAATGTCCTTTCCATTCACCTGTACTTTAAAGCTTTGCAGCAATTGGTCAGTATGTGCAAAATCACTTTCTCTTGAGCTACCGACTCGAGGTAAAGGAAATAGAATCGTTTCGGTAATGTCTCGAGAAGTCAGATTCTTAAATTGATAATCCACCCGAATCTGTTTTTTACTAATAAATAAGTCTTCGCTTTGCATTGAAATATTGGGGTTATGGATATACTCAATTCCACCTGTTCCCACAAAGCCTGTACTGTCATTGGCATTGACCAAAGCACAGATACAGAATAGACCTAAAGCATAGCCCCATTTCATCTTATTCTTCCTTGTTCTATGTTGTAATTCTTCAATACACTACAAGTCACCCGATGATTGAGAATCAGATAAAATAGTACGCTTCTCTCAAACTATTCAAATCTACACAACAAGATGACTTTATCTATTCAGCGTCTTAATTGAATAGATAAAGCCCAAATTCAACTCAATTAGTTCAACATCGTTGATTGCAGTTTAACTTCACGATCATCAATCACGATCGCTTGTCGGCAGATGCCTTCGGCTTTACGTTGTTGCTCAAATACTTGTGCAGGCATCGGCTCAAAATTATCAAAGAAACAAATTTCCTGATCATCAATGGAATAGACCAAGGACTGATTACCGACTTCATCCAGTGTATCGTAGTACACAATCACCATTTTTCCCTGCTTAATTTGCGACTGAATTTGCGCATAACTCAAGGCAGGCTCAATCGGGATGCGCAACGCTTTCGCCTCGCTATAGCTTTGTCTTTCGGTACGGTCAATATTCGGATCTGGGTCTGTATGGAAAGAGACCTTAAATCCAATCTTCTTTAAGGCAACCGCTAAAGCAATGGTAAACGTGCCATCTTGATGATCATGTCGGCATAACTTGATCAGCTCATTCATATCGACATGCACGCCATGATGTTGCAACAACATCCAAACCGCAAAGACACCACAGTTTGCTTCTAGATTCAGTAACGAATCAGGAATCTCTAAAGCCATAGGTTTGATCTCAAGATGTAATGGGCGGATGATATACAAAACTATCTCAAAAATTAAGATTTATTAAAGCCGAATCCCTTTTTTTGATAATGCAGTTTGAAGAATAGTCTCATCATCATAATCAATGAGTGATTTTAAAAAATTTCTTTCATCATCATAAATCAAGCCAGTGATTCGATCATCTTGATTATCAAGATAGAAACCTAGAATCTCACACCACAAACTTTCCTGACCTAAAACAAGATCTACATGATTTCTGGACATATCATGTAAAAATCCAA
This sequence comes from Acinetobacter kanungonis, assembly GCF_009939195.1. Classification (GTDB taxonomy): domain Bacteria; phylum Pseudomonadota; class Gammaproteobacteria; order Pseudomonadales; family Moraxellaceae; genus Acinetobacter; species Acinetobacter kanungonis. The sequence continues at coordinate 140,444 of NZ_JAACKC010000004.1, forward strand.
CCCACTCCTCCTTAAAAGGAAGTTGTACAACAATCTCTTTCAAATTAACAATAATGGCTGAATGATCAGTCAACAAATACCAAATTTTCGAAATTTCATTTTTAGTTAATAGCTGATTAACTTGATTTATTCGATCCTTTATATACTCTCCCAACCATGACCAAACTTTCTCAATATCATTTTCTTTAGGCAAAATTTTCCGTACTGTATCTAAAATTTGTTCAGTAATTTCTTGGTTTTCTAATCTCTGTAATTTCCTTAAAGACTTAATTGAATCTTCATGATATTCAAAATAAATACTATATACATATAATTCTGTTAAACCTTGAATAAGTTTCTTATCATTATGATTTAAAGCACATTGTAATATACTAAAGAACTCTCTATTAATTTCTCTGAATTCTGCAAACTCCAAGTGTGCATTTCTTAGAAATCCATTCCAGGCTTGTAATTGAACTTTGCTATCAGTTGACAAGAGAAGTGGAAATAACTCTTTTTGAGCAAACAATGAATTGCGTTGCTTAATAAACGAGTAGCAACTCATAAACCTGATTACCCCATAACCTTCGCTATCTTTAGTAATTAAAAACTTTATAAATATCTCACATTCTTTTTGTATTCCTATTTCGTCTTTAGAAAGCTCGTATAACTTGATTATGAACCACGCCAAAAAGCCATTCACACTATTTAGACTAAGAGTAAATTTATCAACATCACCTGAAACAGAAGATCCTTGGTTTTGATTTAAATTAAGGATTATTTCAGCTACCTCTATCCACTCACTATATTTTTTTAAGTCTTTTAGGTAGTAATCTATGTTATGTAGATCATGTAAAAAATCTGCAAGTGCATATAACTTCTGGTCATGCTTCAACCGTATGATCGACTGACAAGTGACAAAAAAACTTTTGTGCACTGTTTGATCAAATTGCCAACTTTTCGCCCTTATTAGAATTCTCTCAATAAGTGGATGCTCAGGGGTGGCTTCTATCGCAAAATTAATAAAATCTAGTAGCCACTTAGGTTCTGCTTTTTCAATTTCTTGCCAAAGACCAACATACCCTAAATCATTACCACCGTTAAATGAAGGTTGATAAAAATTATACTCCAATAATGCTACATACCAAATATAATCATTTCTAGCTTGAATTTCATTTACATCAAAAGGAGAAATATTAATTACAGAATATCCCCCTGATGAACGGAAAGATAAGTATGGTTTATCATCTAACTCAAAATAAGAATTATTCGATATTACCAAATCATACTCTTCCTGAGCTAAAGAATAATCAGGATCATTTCTTATAATCCAAGCATACCATTCGAATTTTGTGTAATTACTAAAATTTTCATTATTCTTAACTTGTGTAATGATTTCCAATTTTCTGGCATCTGATAATTTTTTGTACTGCAATTCTAAAAATTTAAAAACTTCCGCCTTAAATTCTATATCGAACCAATCAATCTTCAAGTTGATTAAGCTGTAAATAAAATCCGCATCATAAGAACTAAACTGACTCAATAAATAAATTCCAAGTCGCTTTAGCAAGATACTGCTTGAAGATAGACACTCTTTTGAAAAATGATTAACAATATCATTAGATAACTTTTCTTCCGAAAACAAATCTACAATGCCATCAACCAAGTCATAATCTAGCTCTGTACTGTAATTTTTATCTTTTTCCCAAATTTCTTGCTTTGTCCATAATGTATGTATTTTTTGTTTGCCATACAACGTTAAAATATTGTCATATTCTTCTACCTTATTTATTAAAATTTGGATTGTCTGGTGATAAAAAAATCTGTTTCCTTTAACTCGTTCAATTATAGAAAAAAACTCATATTCACTTATAGAAAATTGAATTTCAGGTTTAATTTGGATACTCAAATAAGCTTCAAATGCACGCCCAAACTCTTTAATTAAATCAAAATCAATTAGCTTTTTACAAACCCACGAATGCACTCCGTTATGCAAGTTGTTCTGGGCATATAAATCCTTTTCCAAAAATAAAAACCACTTCCAATAGCAGTTTTTTTCTTGAGAATCATCTAATTTTCTAAATATTCTCCATAATAAATTCTGATTGTTCTTTAAATTCGAATATTGAATGATCAACTCCATCAATTCATCACTATGTTGATCTAAGTAGCATACAGCCCACTGAAAGAATTCATCTTCATGTTTCATTACTGCATCAAATAAAGACCGATCTTCTTTTATTTTTTTTAACCAAACTTCAGGTTTTGCAACTTTAAAAAAATGTTTATAAGCATCATCTGATGTTAAAAAGAACTTTACATAATTTTTAGCATCCTCTAATTGATTCTGCTCATACTCTATAACTTTAGAACAAATAAATTCTTCATAACTAGAAATACTTAAATTTAAAAAATGTGCAATTTTTTCTACGGCTTCTGGTAATTGTAGATGCGTTCCATTTTCTTTTTGATAAATCAGAGGCTCTATCCCTAACGATTTCCAATGATTAACCTGCTGAATATTTCCATCTTCAATATTTGCAAAAGCATAGAGTCTAGATTTCCTATTTTTAGGTAAAGAACGAGTTAAATATTTTAGAATCGTATCGTTATAAGAATATCCAATGAATATAAAATCGTAATTTAAGAAAGCATCGGTTAATAATCTTTTTGCCCAACTTTCAGAAAGGTATGCTCTTCCAAAGTCAGAGTCTGATAAGACCATTGAACTTGGTTCAGTTACATTGCCATGTAAATAAATAACACCTTCAATATTGTTCCCTAACGGAAATACTGGCGCATTAAATTTGTTGATTACACCATCAGGATTTAGATTTTTAAAAGCTGTTTCAAATAAAAGGTCAAAGTTTGTTGTAATAATACGTGGCTTTTTAGGAAAAAGTTTGAAAATGTCATGATGCAACTTTGTTGGCTCTGGTGTACCTTGATTTAAAACTCTTATGCATTGCTCATGAATTCTTACTCCTTGATCAAAGCCTTCACCAAGTTTCTGATCTGGATTATCAAATTTTTCAAGCTCATCTAAGTTTAATATTTTGCGAGTTAAAGTAATAAAGTCGGGAAGATTGGCAGGCGATCCCATCGAAACACCAGCACCCGCAAAGATAATCACCTTGTTTTCTTGTAATGATTTAATCAAATTTACTGGAATATCAACACTTCCAAACTTCATCATCAATTTCTCATTAACATTCTATAAATTATACGGTTTCATAATGTACAAATTACATTTGGAACTCAAGATAAATCCAAGTACAATAGCCCGCAGTCGAGGGATGCTGCGACTTTCTTACAGGTACTAAATGTAAGATCGCTAGGCTCGACGATTCGGTTAGACGCTCGTTCTAATCAACAACGGCATCCGCGAACATAATGATCAATTTTTGTTTTTATAAGGAGATCGTAATGAACGCGGTTAATGCTTCATTTACAGATTACAAAGTTGCTGACATCAATCTAGCTGATTACGGCCGTAAAGAAATCAAACTTGCTGAAGCTGAAATGCCAGCTTTAATGGGTCTTCGTAAGCGTTATGCTGCTGCAAAACCACTTGCAGGTGCGAAAATCCTTGGCTGTATCCACATGACCATTCAAACTGCTGTTTTAATTGAAACATTAGTTGAATTAGGCGCAGAAGTTCGTTGGACTTCTTGTAACATCTTCTCGACTCAAGACCATGCTGCTGCCGCAATTGCTGCGTCTGGTGTTCCTGTATTTGCTTGGAAAGGCGAAACAGAAGAAGAATACATGTGGTGTTTAGAACAACAAATCAATGTCAATGGTACCCCTTGGGATGCCAACATGATTTTGGATGATGGTGGTGATTTAACATTACTTGTTCATGAAAAATATCCTGAAGTAATTGCAAAAATCCACGGTGTAACTGAAGAAACCACGACAGGTGTTCAACGTCTGTATGAAATGCTTCGTGATGGCACTTTGAAAGTTCCTGCAATCAACGTCAATGACTCTGTAACCAAGTCTAAAAACGACAACAAATACGGTTGCCGTCACTCACTGAATGATGCAATCAAACGCGGTACAGATATGCTTTTATCTGGTCGTCGTGCGCTTGTGATTGGTTATGGTGATGTAGGTAAAGGTTCTGCTCAATCACTTCGTCAAGAAGGCATGATTGTACGTGTGACTGAAGTTGACCCTATCTGTGCTATGCAAGCATGCATGGACGGTTACGAAGTTGTATCTCCATACAAAAATGGCGTACAAACTGGCCAGAAAGAAGACATCAATGTTGACCTTCTTCAAAATACTGATCTCATCGTAACGACAACTGGTAACTACCACGTATGTGACGCTGCAATGTTAGATACATTAAAAGCGGGTGCAGTGGTGTGTAACATCGGTCACTTTGACACTGAAATCGACACCAACTACTTACGTGGTTACAAATGGGTTGAAGTGAAGCCACAAGTACACCAAGTTTACCGTTCAGAAAATGACAGCGACTACCTCATTCTTCTTTCAGAAGGTCGTTTGGTTAACCTTGGTAACGCGACAGGTCACCCATCACGTATCATGGATGGTTCATTTGCTAACCAAGTACTCGGTCAAATGCACTTGTTCGCTGAAAAATTTGCTGATCTTGCTGAAGATCAAAAACAAGCTGCGATTCGTGTAGAACTGCTTCCTAAGAAATTAGATGAAGAAGTTGCTGCGGCAATGGTTGCTGGTTTTGGTGGTGTCTTGACTCAATTAACTCAAGAACAAGCAGACTACTTAGGTGTAGCTGTTGAAGGTCCATTCAAATCTGACGCTTATAAATACTAAGTTTTTATACCCTCTCCCTAGCCCCCTCCCTTAGGGAGAGGGAAAATTCATTATCTTAATGAATTTCAAGGGAAGTCCTCTCCTGAGCGAGTTTAAAGTACCGCTTTTAAACTCAGTGAAAGAGAGGATTTAGGAGAGGTTAAAAAATTAGAAAAAGCATTTATAAAAAAGGATTTGATGATGAGCAAAAAAGTTCCTATTTCTTTTGAGTTTTTCCCAACCAAAACTGATGCAGGCGCAGAAAAACTTAAAGTCGTACACCAAGAACTTCAGTTATTAAACCCAGAGTTCTTCTCAATTACTTATGGCGCTGGTGGTTCTACTCGTGAACGCACCCTTGCTGCGATTGCTGAATTCAATGGTAAAGGCACCCCAGTAGCGCCACATTTATCTTGTATTGGCGATGACAAAGCGCGCATTGCTGAATTACTTGACATCTATAAAGATCAAGGCATTGACCGTATTGTCGCTTTACGTGGCGATTTACCTTCTGGACAAGTCGGTTTAGGCGAGTTGCCATATGCAACAGACCTCGTGCGCTTTATCCGTGAACATTCCGGTGATCACTTCCATATTGAAGTTGCCGCTTATCCTGAAATGCACCCTCAAGCTGAAAGCTTTGATTTAGACATCAAACGTTTCTGCGACAAGGCCAATGCTGGTGCGAATGCTGGTTTAACCCAGTTCTTCTTTAATCCAGATGCCTACTTCTATTTTGTAGAGCGCATTCAAAAAGAAGGTGTGAATATTCCAATTGCACCAGGCATCATGCCGATTACCAATGCCAGCAATCTGATTCGCTTCGCAGATGGTACGGGTGCTGAAATCCCACGTTGGATTCGTAAACAATTGGCAACTTATGGTGACGATACCGCGAGTATCAAAGCCTTTGGTCATGAAGTTGTTGTGAAACTTTGTGAACGTTTGCTGGCTGGCGGCGCGCCAAGTTTGCACTTCTACACCATGAACACCACTGATCCAACCCGTCAGCTTGTGACTGACCTTGGTTTAGTTTAATCCTGACTTTGACGAGTTGTACTTTATGCCACGTTTTTTTATTGAAGCTGAATTAGCGGTTGATACCCAGATTGAACTGACTGAAACCGTTTTTCATCATTGGTGTAAAGTACTTCGCGCTCAAGTTGGTGATCAAGCTACCTTGTTCAATGGACAAGGCGGTGAATACCGAGTTGAACTCACCGAAGTTGCAAAAAAATCAGCAACTGTTCAGGTACTGACCTTTAATCCTGCCAATCGCACTCCTGCTATTCGCACCCTACTCGGACAAGTCATGAGTAAAGGCGATCGTATGGATTACGCCATTCAAAAAGCAGTCGAACTGGGCGTCTCAGAGATTCAACTGTTAACCTCTGAACGCTGTGAAATGCGTTTAAAGTATGACCGCGACCAAAAGAAACTAGATCACTGGCAAGGCATCGCGATTGCTGCCTGTGAACAATGCGGCATGAATATTGTGCCAAAAATTCTTGCACCCCTCAGTTTAGAGAAATGGCTTGCGTCTGAATTGCCAACGACTAAACTTGTGCTGGCACCGAATAAAGATGAAACCGATCCATTAACGCAAGCCAGTCAAAACATTGCATTGTTGATTGGTCCCGAAGGTGGTTTGAGTGAGGCTGAAATTCAGGCTGCAAATGAAGTTGGCTTTATGAACTGGTGTATTGGCGAACGTGTATTGCGTACCGAAACTGCACCTGTGGTTGCATTGTCTATCCTTAATTACAATGTTAGACCATAGTTTTTCTAAAATGATGAAAATACAGATGGATTAGATTGATATTTATGAATAACCTGATTAATCTAAATGTGATTCAATATTTTGTAATCTGATTAAACGACTAAACAAATGAATGGAACGTATAACCTATACTGTATCTAGAACAAAACAAAAATAAGGTTATGAATGTTATGCCAGATTTTTTAGATGCGAATCTTAGACCGCAGTTACGCGCTGCGCAAATTCATAATTCCATAAGACATATCCAATTATTTTTGGCCAGCATTCTCATCATTTTTTTATATGTTTATTGCGTTTATCAGTTTAATTTTTCACACTTTTCCGTTTATTTTAATATTTGGTTTTTTCTGACCGCATGTTGTGTCAGTCTGTTTTGGTTACTCACCGCACTCTGGTTTAAATCCGAACAATATCAAGTCTCTCAGGCGCATCGCTGGGTACAATTTCTTTGCATTAGTGTTGGCAGTTTAATCGCAATTGGAATCACCCTGATTTATTACTACTTGCCTGAAGTCAACCCAAATTTTGAACCTGTACATGCATTAACCTTATCCGCCTTAATGCTGATTGTGACACAAACCTTAGCCCTAACCTTTTTGACCCAACGTCTAGACTATTTTTGCTTAATTTTTATTCCTTCTATCATTCCTTACTTTGTCTCTCAATTCATTCTGACTGACCAAATTAATCAACTCTTCCATCTCACCGTCAACTTTGTGCTCATTGTCATCCTGCTCTGCGCCAATTCCACTACCCGCATTCATAAGCGCTTGTCTGCTTTGTTTTTACGGAACAATCAACTGATTAAAAATGCTGAACAGCAAGTGGCTTGGACTGAAGACTTATGTGTACAATTAAAAAATGAGATGGACAAATCCAAAGAAATTGAATTACAGCTCCAACAGAATAACCAACTTTTAGAGCAAAAGATTAAAGAACGCACTTTCGATATTGAACAGATGAACCTCAACTTAGAAAATCAGAAACAAAATTTAGATCTTGCCCATGAAATTGCAGGGTTAAAACCTTGGGACTGGAACATTAAAGAGCGTCATATCTCGGTCAATGATTACCAACAACAGAAAAAACGCAAACACTCTAAAGAGCATAGTATTCAATTACAAAACATCATTCACCCAGATGATTTACTTGGCTTCAAGACCGCACTCAAACAACATCTTCGTGCTGAAACTGACCGTTACGAAGCAACGTATCGCGTACAACAAAACACTGATGAATGGACATGGGTGCATGATATTGGTCGCGTCATTGAGCGCGATCCAATCAATAAAAAGCCGTTACGCATGGTCGGTATACAACGCGATATTCACCGCGAACGGACCGATCAGGAACGTTTAAAACTTGCAGCCAGCGTACTAGAACAAGCAGCCGAAGGCATTTTCATTCTAGACAAGCACTTACATTATGTAAATGTAAATCCTTTTTATGAAAAAATTACAGGCTTTAATAAAGAAGATTGTTTGGGACAACACCTGTTTGCCATTACGACAAACAAAAAGTCTCATCAACAACAAAATCAGCATGCTATTCTTGAACAATTAGAGCGCACTGGTGAATATGACGGTGAACTGACTGAGAAATTCCGCTCTGGCAAAGAGTTGACTTTATGGCTGCATATTAATGCCATTCACGATGAGCATAACCGTGTCATCAACTACATTGGCATTGTTTCTGATTTAACAGAACGCAAACTGCAAGAACAGCGTTTATCTTATCTGGAAAACTACGATACTTTAACCGATCTACCCAACCGTTTTTACTATAACTATCAATTGCATCAATACTTGGTGTCGCATCAAGATTCGATTCAGCAACTGGCTGTCATTCGACTCAATATTGACCGTTTCCGTCCACTGAATGAATTCTTAAGCAACAATGGTGGTGATGAGCTTTTACGACAAGTCGCACAGCGCCTACGTCTCACCAATACTGAAGCACTGTTCCTTGCGCATCTAAATGGCGATGACTTTGCCATCGTCTATGAGATTTCGCATATCCGCCCTTCCATTCAGCAGCATTGTGAACGGATACAGGAAGCTTTTGCAGAACCTTTCGATGTGTTTGGGCAAGAACATTTTATTACCGTATCCATGGGGATTTCATTCTACCCAGAACATGGTCGCCAACTCGACTACTTGAATAATTGTGCGGAACAGGCCTTAACTGAAGCCAAGCGTTTAGGTGGGCATACCATTAAATATTATTCCAGTGACAATACTGCATTGCTTGAGCAAGGGATTTATCTGGAACGCGATTTACGCCAAGCCATTCGTAATGATGAGTTAATCGTCTATTACCAGCCGAAGATCAATTTTAAAGATCAGCATGTCTATGGCTTCGAAGCCTTGGTACGCTGGAATCACCCCACCAAAGGCATTATTCCACCTGCACTGTTCATCCCAATGGCGGAAAAAACCAGCCTGATTTCAGATATTGGACGCATTGTAATTCGCAAAACAGCGGAACAGATCAGTTACTGGAATTCCATTGGCTTCAAAAACATTTGTGTTTCTGTCAATGTCGTGGCTCAACAACTGCAACGTGGGCAACTGCTTTCCGATCTAGATGATGCCATTCAGACTTATCAGATTTCTGGGGAAAGTTTAGAGCTGGAAATTACTGAATCTTCACTGATTGAAAACTCAAAAAACGTCAAACTCTTGCTGGATCAAATTAAACAACGCCATATCAATATCGCTCTAGATGACTTTGGTACAGGCTACTCTTCACTGGCTTATCTCGCCGAGTTCCCAATTGATATTCTAAAAATAGATCGGGCTTTCATTGCCAATATCGGTGATGGTAAACAAGATGCCATTATTAGCGCGATGGTCGCCATGGGTAAAGCCATGGGATTGACCGTTGTGGCTGAAGGAATTGAAACCGAACAGCAGCTTTGTTACCTCGAAAAACTGCAATGCGACATCGCCCAAGGCTATCTCTTCTCCAAGCCTTTATCTGAGAAAAATGCCACTGAATACCTTCAACAACACAAACTTATACCCTCTTAATCTAAGTCAATAGGCTGAAGGTCTAAGTTTGTGCAAAAAAGAAACGTGTTCGACTGTGCTTAAAACGCAAGTAATGGTATATTCGAGCAAATTCAGCAAAAACCACCAGCCTCGCTGGACCACTCAGTAACAAACGAGATTCAGATGGACGATCAATCATTAAAACAGCAAGCTTTGTATTATCACGAGTTTCCAACCCCAGGTAAAATCAGTGTTACACCAAGTAAGCAGCTGGTCAACCAACATGACTTAGCCCTTGCTTACTCTCCAGGTGTTGCTGCGCCTTGTTTAGAGATTGAACGCGACCCTTCAACTGCAGCCCTATATACTGCACGTGGTAACTTAGTTGCCGTTGTCAGTAACGGTACTGCTGTACTTGGACTAGGCAACATCGGTCCATTAGCGTCAAAACCTGTAATGGAAGGTAAAGGCGTACTGTTTAAGAAATTTGCTGGTGTTGACGTATTTGACATCGAAATCGCTGAAAATGATCCAGACAAAATCGTTGATATTGTTGCAGCGTTAGAACCAACATTTGGCGGTATTAACCTCGAAGACATTAAAGCGCCTGAATGTTTCTACATTGAGCGTAAACTACGTGAACGCATGAACATTCCTGTGTTCCACGATGACCAACACGGTACATCAATCATTGTAGGTTCTGCTTTACTGAATGCACTTCAGTTAAATGGCAAAAAAATTGAAGAAATCAAAATCGTAGCTTCAGGTGCAGGTGCTGCTGCCCTTTCATGCTTAGATTTACTTTGTGCAATTGGTGCCAAGAAAGAAAACATCATTGTTGCGGATTCACGCGGTTTGTTAACCACCAAACGTGAAGGTCTTGATGAATCAAAATTGCGTTATGTACAAGATATCGAAGGCACTCAACTGGCAGATGTAATTGCTGGCGCTGACATGTTCCTTGGTCTTTCTGCGGCAGGCATCTTAACCAAAGAAATGGTTAAGGAAATGGCAAATGATCCAATCATCTTTGCATTGGCAAACCCAGATCCAGAGATTTTACCAGAGCACGCACACGAAGTTCGTCCAGACGTGATTATGGCGACAGGTCGTTCTGACTATCCGAACCAAGTCAACAATGCGCTTTGCTTCCCGTACATCTTCCGTGGTGCACTTGATGTTGGTGCAACCACCATCAACGAAGAAATGAAGATTGCTTGCGTATACGCAATCGCACGTATGGCACACATTGAAGCCGATGCTGCAACCTATGGTGAAAAATCTGCATCATTCGGTCGTGACTACTTGATTCCTCGCCCACTTGATCAACGCTTGATACTTGAAATTGCACCAGCAGTTGCGCAAGCCGCTATGGATTCTGGTGTAGCAACTCGTCCAATCGAAGATTTCTCTGCTTACCGTCAACGCTTGTCTGAGTTTGTTTATAACTCTGCATTCATGATGAAGCCGATTTTCGCACAAGCAAAAACAGATCCTAAACGTATTGCTTATGCAGAGGGTGAAGACCTTCGCGTATTACGTGCTGTACAAATTGCGGTGGATGAAGGTATGGCGAAGCCAATTTTGGTGGGCCGTACTGCAGTCATCGAAGCCAACATCAAAAAATTAGGTTTACGTTTAGAACATGGCGTGAACATTGAAATTGTTGACCAAGAAAAGAACCCAAACTACGAAAAATTTGCTGAAGACTACTACGACATCATGCAACGTAAAGGGGTAACACCTGAATACGCACACCGTGAAGCGCGCCGTCGATCAACATTAATCGCGGGTATGTTGGTTAAACATGGTCTTGCTGATGGTATGTTGTGTGGTACTTACTCAAGCTATGACATTCACTTGGACTTCGTGAAAAATGTGATTGGTTTGAAAGAAGGTCGTACCAACTTCTTCACCTTAAACGCATTAATGCTTGAAGACCGTAACCTGTTTATTGCTGATACTTATGTAAATACCAACCCGACTGCTGAACAGTTGGCTGAAATGACGATTTTAGCTGCTGAAGAAGTTCGTCGTTTCGGTATGACACCTCGTATTGCATTACTTTCACATTCGAGCTTCGGTTCAGATCAAAATGATCCAAGCGCGCAAAAAATGCGTAAAGTCTTTGAAATCTTGAGTGAAATTGCACCTGAACTTGAAGTTGAAGGTGAAATGCACGGCGATGCAGCAATGGATGAAACTATTCGTCACTTTGCCTTCCCGAACTCACGTTTCAAAGGTTCTGCAAACTTGTTAATTATGCCGAACCTTGATGCTGCGAACATTTCATTCAACCTATTAAAATCAACTTCTGGTAACAACGTTACCATTGGTCCTATTTTACTTGGTGCAGCGAAACCTGTTCACATTCTGACACCAACGACAACGACACGTCGTTTAGTTAACATGACAGCACTCACTGTGGCTGAAATTCAGCAAGCTGAAACTGAAGCGCTTTAATCTTTAGTGAAAAGCTCAAGTTATTGACTTGAGAAAACCTCTATTCTGTAGCATGATTGCTTGAAGAATAGAGGTTTTTTCATGCGAGTTTATTTAGTAGGCGGTGCAGTACGAGATCACTTACTCGGACACCCCTATCACGAAAAAGATTATGTCGTTGTTGGAGCTACTCCAGAGCAATTACTTGCGCTCGGCTATCAGCCTGTAGGCAAAGATTTTCCCGTTTTTCTACACCCAGAATCAAAAGAAGAATATGCATTGGCCCGCACTGAACGTAAGTCAGGACAGGGATATCATGGTTTCGAATTCTATACCGATGTCAGCGTCACCCTAGAAGATGACTTGATTCGTCGTGACTTAACCATCAATGCCATGGCAATGGATGAAGAGGGTCAAATCTATGATCCCTATCAGGGTCAGCAAGACCTCGCCAATAAAATTCTACGCCATGTATCCAATGCCTTTGTTGAAGATCCACTACGGGTACTACGCGTTGCGCGTTTTGCTGCGCGCTATAAGCCTTTAGGTTTCAGCATAGCCACCGAAACACTGGATTTAATGCGTCAATTAGCAGAATCAGGTGAATTGAACGCATTGACTCCTGAACGTGTCTGGAAAGAAACTTCGCGCGCACTCATGGAACCCCATGCGGATGTTTATTTTGAAGTATTGGAAGCCTGTGGTGCTTTAAAGGTTTTATTCCCCGAAATTCAAGCTTTATTTGGTATTCCGCAGCGTCCTGAATATCACCCAGAAATTGACTGCGGGATTCATACCCTGATGTCCCTGCATCAAGCTTGTAAAGCCAATTACTCGCTGGATGTTCGCTTTGCAGTACTGGTGCATGATTTAGGTAAAGCGCTGACTCCTGAGCATGAATTACCGCGGCATATCATGCACGAAGAACGTGGCATTCAACCTGTCACCGAAGTTTGTGATCGACTGAAAGTGCCGACTCAAACCAAGCAATTGGCTTTGGCAGTGTGCAAAGAACATTTAAAATGTCATCAAGCCTTTGCACTGAAACCTGGCACCCTCTGGCGTCTGCTGCAGCGTCTTGACGTGCTACGTCGCCCAGAACGTGTTGAAGCATTTATTCAGGCTTGTGAATGTGATGCCCGCGGACGTCTAGGACTTGAAGATCGTGAATATCCTCAAGCTGAATATGTCCGCAATGCCATGGAAATTGTGCGCGGCATTAAAGCTCAGGATTTACCTGCTGACATTCAAGGTTCCGAAATTGGTGAGATGCTGATTCAACGTCGCATTCAAGCCTTGGAAGCCTATAAAGCCCAGCACCATGCAATAGACAATCCGCAGTAACAAAAAGCCCTTTATCCAGATTAGATAAAGGGCTTTTGACTGACTTAAAAGATTTAAATTTATGCAATCTGTGCAGGGAAAGTAATTACCTGCTCTAAACGCATTTTTTCAGTCGCAACCATCAATAAACGATCAAGGCCCAAAGCAATCCCCGCACATTCACTCATCTGCGGTAAAGCAGCCAATAGATATTCATCAATAGGCATCACATGCAAACCTAACTGGGCACGCTCTTGATTATCTGCCTCGAAACGCTGACGCAACACATCTGCATCAATCAACTCATCATAAGCATTGGCAAGCTCTAAACCTTCGATATATAGCTCAAAACGTGCAGCAACCAGTTCGCCATCTTCATCGAGTTTGGTTTTTGCTAAAGACGCCAATTCAGGTGGAAAATCCGTTAAGAACACAGCCGTATCAAAACCAAGACTTGGCTCGACAAAATGCGAAAACAATAAATCGATATAGCCTAATCGATCATCACCCAAGTCCAGATTTAAACCCACTCGCTGACAACAATCTTTCAATTCTTTCAGTGTGGTTTGTAATGGATTCAAATCCAAACGATCCATAAAAGCATGTTTATAGCTTAAGATGGTCGGACGAATTTCACCAAAGCGCTGTGCCAAAGTCACATTCAGTAAATCTGCCACCTCAAACATCAAATCTTTCAAACTAAAGTGCGGACGATACCACTCCAGCATACTAAACTCACTGTTATGCTTACGCCCATGTTCATCATCACGGAAAACCTTGCAGATTTGATAAATTGGACCACTACCACTCGCCAATAAGCGCTTCATCGCAAACTCAGGTGAAGTCTGTAGATAATGTGTAGCCAATTTTCCCTGTACATGACGCTGTGCCTGTACTGAAGCCAGATGCACATCGGTCACCCCAGCTTGTGAGAGAATTGGGGTTTCCACCTCTAACACTTGTCGTTCAGCAAAGAATTGACGAATCTGGGTATACATTTTGGCACGCGCCTGCATAGCCGCTAAATCACACGTCGGTTGATAGTGAATTTGACTCATGCTTGCGGACCCCCATGTGCTGCCCATTCACGTCGCAGCGGATAATTTTTTCTTAAAGTGTCAAAAGCGTGTTGTTCAACTTTACCCTGCTTTACACAAGCTCTTAAATTGGCATCATCTTGTGCAATATCATAAATTTGAGCTAAATATTGGGTTAGAACCGTTTTAAAATCTGCTTGAGCAAAGTATGGTTCGCCATTTGGCAGCTGGGTTTCAAAGCGTTTTGTAGCTGCTAGATTAAAAACCTGACAAAAGGCTTCATAAATCATCTGCGTACCACGTGCTTTTCCTTCGAGACTGTAGCCTGCAATATGTGGGGTCGCGAGGGCTAACAACTGTAACAACTCTTCCGAAATTTCAGGTTCATGTTCAAACACATCCAATACCACTTTACGATGCGTGACACGAATATCCTGCATTAAGGCTGCTTCCTCAACCACTGGACCGCGTGCTGAATTAATGAGTATGGCATTCGGTTTCATTTGTGCCAAAGATGTAGCATTAAACAGATGGTGAGTTGGATATTGTCCCACTTTGGTTAAGGGCACATGAATTGAAATGGCATCCGCCTGAGCTAATAATGCTGAAAAATCCACTTGAGTAACAGACTCTTTACTGACCAATGGATCATAAGCAATGACCTGCCAGCCCAACAATTGCGCCATCGTCGCAAGACGTGAACCGACATTCCCTAAACCGACAATCCCTAGGCAAAAATTTTGCTCGACAGAAATTAATTCAGGTTTCAAATGTAAAAGTGCCGTAATCACATATTCAGCGACCGCTTGTGCATTACATCCAGCAGCATTCGACCATGGAATACCTGCGGCATTTAAAGCTTGAATATCCAGATGGTCTGTACCAATCGTCGCACTCCCGACATAACGCAATGCCGTATTTTGCACCAAAGCCGCATTCACCTTGGTCACGGAACGAACCAAAAGTGCATCAGCATCAACAACGTCTTGATGACTCAGGTTACGACCTGCAACATGTTGGATTGCACCGAATTCCGAAAAAAAATAATCGGTAAAAGCAAGATTTTCATCAGCCACAATTTTCATGATTTAGACCAGCTATGGATTCTTAACTATATTACTGCTTTAGAATTACACTGACTATTCAAATACGAGTGATTCAATTTTTATGATGGTGTTTTGCCGTACTTCTGTTTAGTTTGCACTCAAAATATCAAACTTATACATTAAAAATATTTCATCTCAGCACATTGCCACTTAGAATGCACAGCACTTTCACTATATACCATGCGACATGTTACGCCTTTCCTTAATTTCTTGCGCTCTGCTGTTTGCAGGCTGCACTTTCGGCACCAGTAAAGAAATAAAACAAGCCGAAAAAATGCTCGAACAATTTCAATGCCACAATATTGAATCCAGCCAAATGATGCATAGCCCGATCAATAGTTATCATGAGCATGCCCTAGGTAACAGTCGTCAAAAAGTAGAGGCTTATGTGCAAAGTTATAAAGATGGAGACATTCTGTTCCATGAACCCTTGCCTGATGTTATTTCGGCTGAATATGAACATTATAAAGAAGCCTGCCAGTCACTGGGTGGCTTAAGCCAATAAGCCCATTCATTCAGATAAAAAAAGCGAGGATAGCCGCACTAACCTCGCTTTTTTATTTACCCAGTTATTTTAAGCATCTTGTTGATTCAAATAGCGGGTATCAATGCTGAATTTCTCAGGAAATTTCGGTTGAATGCTGGCATAGAACTGCATAATTTCCTGCATATCTTGCTCATAGTTTCCTGTTGGATAAACAATTTTACCGACGCCCGCTTCTTTCTTTTCATAATCCATGTAGGCTAAGGCAATCGGTACACCCGCATTGACCGCAACATGATAAAAACCCGTTTTCCATTGTTCTTGCTTAGAACGTGTCCCTTCGGGTGTAACCAGCATCACCAGTTTAGGATGAGTTTTGAATAAGTCCGTCATCAGTTCAACCATACTTGGTCGAGCCTCACCTTCTTTTTTCGGACGACGGTCAATTCCAATTCCACCCATGGCGCGCACAAATGGACCAAAAGGTAATTTCATATAACTGTCTTTAATGGTCAGTCGAACATTGACGCCAAGTGCTTTCAACGCTAAACGTGCATAAAGCGCATCCCAATTACTGGTATGTGGTGCCGCAATCATGACACATTGCTCTAAATGTTCAGGCCAATGGTTATCAGTCTTCCAACCCATTAATGCCAAAGATTGTTCAGCCAACTTCTCAAACACAGCAACACCAAAAGCAACAAAAAAAAGACAGCGAATTCTATCAGCCTATTTGAATAAAAAAAGTACCCATTGTTTAAAAATAAATCTATTAATATATAAATGTATAAAATGTTAGTTTCTACATTTTCAATTCATTTTTTATTTTTTCCAGCAATTTGCATCATACAATTTTAAGCCTGTTTAAAATTCTAAAAACCCCATAATTAGTTTGAAAATTCTTATGCATTTGCGTGACTCTTCTGACTCAGCTTTTGCTCTTTATTTGTAAGAAAATATCTCCTGATTTAATCAGACTGATTCATCCTGAACTCTGCTGTCACATCAATATTCAATACCGCTTTTATTACAGAATACAACCAAGCTTAACATTTTCAATATTTCATCATTTTATCAATACATTTATTTTACCAATTGATCTAAAAATTAACTTTATACAGTAAAAATAGGCTTAAGGATTCGATGATGAATAAAATGCTGATTACCGCACTCTTCTGCTCTCTTGGATTAGTCGCATGTGCCAAGCCCACACAAAATGTTGAAACTTATGCAACGAGTACGGAAACTCAAGTCACAGCTTCTGCAAATACCGATACTGCCCACAATGCGCAAAGTTCACTAGATTGGGCTGGCGATTATCAGGGAACGTTGCCGTGCGCAGACTGTGAAGGCATTAAAACGCAACTCACCTTAAATGCCAATTCAACGTATAATATGACGGAAACATACTTAGGCAAAGGCGATGACCATCCATTTAAATCTTCAGGTCAATTCAGTTTTGACAATACAGGAAGTGTCATCACCCTTGATCAGAATGGCGATCCACGTAAATACTTTGTTGCGGAAAATCAACTTTATGCACTTGATCAAGCGGGTAAAAAAATTGAAGGTAACTTGGCTCAACACTACATTTTGAATAAAGCCATCAATTAAAACAGTTCAGCTACTGTTCAAAATTTTCTCATAAAAAAAGCCCTGCTTTCGCAGGGCTTTTTCGAATCAGTTCGCGACTTAGTGAGCAGCGAATTGGTTCATAGTGTTTTTAGCATCGTCGTGCGCTTTAAGAGCGTTGTCACCAGAGAAGATTTCTTTGTGATCATCACCGATGTCAGAACCAGCCATTGCTTGGTGTTTAACACAAGCGATACCGCCACGGATTTCTTTACGTTGTACGCCAGCAACATAAGCCAACATACCTTCAGAACCGAAGTAACCTTGAGCAAGCTCGTGAGTAGAAAGAGCAGCTGTGTGGTAAGTCGGAAGAGTGATCAAGTGGTGGAATACACCCGCTTCACGAGAAGCATCTGCTTGGAATGTACGTACTTTCTCATCAGCATCAGCAGCTAATTCAGTTGCATCGTACTCAGCGCTCATTAATTTAGCACGGTCGTAAGCAGATACGTCTTTACCTTCAGCAACCCAACGGTCGTAAGCTTGTTGACGGAAGTTTAACGTCCAGTTGAAAGATGGAGAGTTGTTATAAACAAGCTTCGCATTTGGAACTGTTTCACGTACACGGTTAACCATGTGAGCGATTTCGTCAACGTTTGGAGTCGCAGTTTCGATCCAAAGAAGGTCAGCACCGTTTTGTAAGCTAGACACACAGTCAAGTACAACGCGGTCAATTTGAGTGCCTTCACGGAATTGATACAAACCAGAAGCTAAACGCTTAGGACGGTGTAATTTACCGTTACGTTTGATAAGAATTTCGTCTTCTTGAGCATCAGCGATGTCAATTTCAACTGTGTCTAAGTAGCTGATGTATTGAGAAGCGATGTCACCTGGCTCTTTAACCACTGGGATTTTTTGAGTCAAGTCAGCGCCTTCAGAGTCAGTACGTGCAACGATGATACCGTCGTCAAGACCCATTTCTAAGAATGCATAACGTAATGCGTGGATTTTAGCGATGAAGTCTTCGTGTGGAACAGTTACTTTACCAGCTTGGTGACCACATTGTTTAGCATCAGATACTTGGTTTTCGATTTGAAGCGCACAAGCACCAGCTTCGATCATTTTCTTAGCAAGTAAGTAAGTCGCTTCTTCGTTACCGAAACCAGCGTCGATGTCAGCAATAATTGGCACAACGTGAGTTTCAAAGTTGTCGATTTGAGCAGTGATTTCAGCAGCTTTAGCTGTGTCACCAGCTTCTTGAGCTTTTTTAAGTGCGCGGAATAAATCGTTTAATTCTTTAGCGTCAGCTTGACGTAAGAAAGTGTAGATTTCTTCGATTAATGCAGGAACTGAAGTTTTTTCGTGCATAGATTGGTCAGGAAGTGGACCGAATTCTGAACGAAGCGCAGCAACCATCCAACCAGAAAGGTAGATGTAGCGACGTTCAGTTGTACCGAAGTATTTTTTGTTCGCAATCATTTTTTGTTGTGCGATGAAACCATGCCAGCAACCTAATGATTGAGTGTATTTGCTAGAATCGGCATCATAAGCAGCCATATCACGACGCATAATCGCAGCTGTGTATTTAGCAATGTCTAAACCAGTTTTGAAACGGTTTTGTAATTGCATACGCGCAGCATCTTCAGGACTGATGTCTGCCCATGTGTTACCGAATTTTGCTTTTAATTCGCGGATTGCATCAATCGCTGTTTGGTATGTAGTCATGATATTTTCCTGTAATAATATTAGGATTTCATCAATTGAAGCATTAGAATCTGAATAATGATTTTTGTTCAGATTTACTACACTTCATTACGATGAATACAGATTAGATTGAGTTGTAAAATTAATCCAATATCCTCAAGTAATTTTCAGTATTTTTTAAAAAAATATATAGATCAAAGTCGTATTATAAGCAGATTGATTTATTTTAAATAATTGTTATTTATAATTTAATTCCTAAGTTGAAATTTTATGAATTCTTACAAATTAAGAAAAATGATTAAAAATCCAACATTAGACTTAAGTCTTGACCTGCTATTTTCTTCCATTTTAGCGTGCTTTTTGCCAGCAATTTTTATATTTTTAAACTTAAAAATTAAAATACAGATGTATAAAATATAGTCTTAATATTGCTCCTTCTTAAAAATAAAACGGCTTAATTTTACTCAATCTTGTTGAATAGATGCTGTATCAACCTGTGCTGGCAACTGCCGCTTTTAAAGCACCAACACTTTTCTATTTCAGTGTTTTCAGCTACTATGCGCATGTAAAAGATTCACCCTTTTCCCCTGCATTTTTCATCATATTTTCTACACAAGCCTTGTCGCTTATGGCATAATCAACATAATTTCATAAGTTTATTCTTGGTATTTATTTTATGAATCTGGAGCGGGTCGACCTTAACTTACTCATTTATCTTGATGTCTTACTACGTGAGAAAAACGTCACACGTGCAGCAGAGCAATTGGGTGTAACCCAACCTGCAATGAGTAACATCTTACGTCGCCTGCGTAATCTTTTTAATGATCCCCTCTTGATTCGTTCATCTGAAGGTATGACACCAACCGAACGTGCGCTTGAATTACAGCCACGCATTCGTGATGCCTTGTCTGACCTTTCGATGATTTTAGAACCACGTACAGAATTCCGTCCTTATACCTCGAATCGTGTCTTCCGTATCATGACTTCGGACTATGCCGAAGCGACTCTCGTCCCTCGCCTAGTTAAAGCCTTACGTTCTGAAGCTCCTAATGTGGTTTTAGACTTCTTAACCCCGAGTGATGTGTCCTATCGCGACATGGAGCAAGGTAAAGTCGATTTAGCCATTAACCGCTTTAATGAAATACCGCAAAGTTTCCACCAAGTATTGGTTTGGCGTGACAGTTTTTCATGCTTACTCAACAGTAAACACCCTGCTGCATCTAACTTAAACTTAAAAAGTTATCTCGATGCCCAACATATTTGGGTATCTAAAACAGGTATGGGCGTTGGCTTTGGTGTAAACCCTGAAAAACAGGCAGGTTTAGGCTGGATTGATCAAGCTTTAGAGCGTATTGGTCAAAAGCGTAAAATTTCAGTGTTTACCCGACATTACCAAATGCCTGCTTTGCTGGCATCCAATGTCGACTTGGTGGCAACGCTACCGACACGCATTGCGCGCTTACAAGCCAAGAGCCAAAGCCTTCTGATTAAAGATCCACCTTTTTACATTCCAGAATTTGAACTGAAGATGGCATGGTGTCCGTTATTGCATCATCACCCTGCACATCGTTGGTTACGTCAACTTATTCTGTATGTTGCGCGTCAGATGATTGAAGAGGAAAATCGTGAATTTTTATTAAATAACACACAATTTTCACATTATTAATTAGATTTTTCTTAAATTCTTCTTTTTTAAGATTATACTGTTAGCACTTCGGGAGGTTTCCATTCTTCCCCAAGTGCTTTTTTGTGTTAAAAATATTTCATAATAATGATGATCCGCAGGTGGATTCGTGAGCCTCTTCCAGAATATTATAATCATTGCACTTCTGATTGCAGGAGCGGGCTTTCTGTCCCTGACTGAAATTGCCCTCGCTGGTGCGCGCAAGGTCAAGCTCAAAATTCTGGCTGAAGCAGGCGATGAACGCGCACAAAAAGTTTTGGATTTACAAGAAAACTCCGCTGACTTTTTTGCTGCATCACAAATTGGTTTAAATGCGGTTGCCATTTTAGGCGGTATTCTAGGTGAAGGTGCCTTTCGACCTTATTTCCTCAGCTTTGTCTCACGCTTCTATACAGGGCCTTGGGCAGAAAGTATCAGTTTTGCCCTCTCCTTTACCTTAGTGACCTCTTTATTTATTTTATTTGCCGATTTAATGCCAAAACGCTTGGCCATGATCGCACCTGAAAAAATTTCGATTGCAGTCATTAACCCGATACAAGTCTTTATTAAAGTATGTAAACCATTGGCTTGGATCATCAACACCCTTGCCAATCTGCTTTTTCGCCTGTTTAAGGTCAACACCATACGTGATGACAACATCACCTTTGACGATATTTCTGCGGTGATGGATGCTGGTGCTCAAGCAGGTGTCTTGTTAAAACAAGAACATCACTTTATTGAGAACGTACTAGAACTGGAAGAACGTAATGTCCCTTCCAGTATGACCACCCGTGAAAATGTCATTTTCTTTACGTTAAATGAAGCCGAAGACAGTATTCGCCAAAAGCTGGCTGAATATCCTTATTCTAAGTTTCTAGTCTGTAATGACAATATTGATCAGGTAATTGGCTATGTCGATGCCAAAGATATTTTAGTCCGCATCCTCAATAATCAAAAAATTAATCAGTTAAATGAATCCACTATTCGTAATGTGCTGACCATTCCAGATACGCTTACGCTGTCTGAGTTACTGGATCGCTTCCGCTCGAGTAAAGAAAAATTTGCAGTCGTGATTAATGAATATGCATTGGTCGTGGGCGTTATCACGCTTTCTGACATCATGATTACGGTCATGGGCGACTGGGTTACACCAATCGAAGCCGAACAGCAAATCATTAAACGCGATAATAATTCTTGGTTGATTGATGGCAGTACCCCAATTGAAGACATGAAGCATGCGCTTGAAATTGATGAAATGCCAGATGAAGAAAATTACGAAACCTTGGCTGGGTTTATGATGTATCGCCTACGCAAGATTCCACGCCCTGCTGATATTGTAATTTTTGGCGGCTATAAGTTTGAAGTTGTGGATGTGGATCACTTTAAAATTGATCAGCTTTTGGTTACCCGCTTACTTCAAGACCATAAAGAATCGGAAACATCTGATTCTGAAGAATAAGTTGATTAATATTTCTTTTTCTAAAGCCTTGTATGAACTGCAAGGCTTTTTTTATTACATATCAGAAATGCTGATCCATACTTATCATGCATTTCACCATACTTTATGGATATATATTATTTATTAGAAAAATAGAATAAAAAATACCATTTGTTAAATAATATTTAAAAAATGGGTTGAATTAAATAGTATCAAGTTCACTTGAATATTAAATAAAACTATCACACTCAAAGGACTGATCCATGCTGACTATTTTAGGCTTAGGCATGATTATTTGCTTTATGTATTTAATCATGTCCAAGCGTTTGAGCGCACTCGTAGCTTTAACTTTAATACCTATTCTTTTTGCTCTCATTACTTACGCATTAAGCTTCTTTGTTGAAAGTCTAGCAGGATTTAATATTTCGGAATTAGGCCCCATGATGATGGAGGGGATCAAAAAACTTGCCCCGACGGGCGTCATGCTGTTATTCGCGATTCTGTATTTTGCCATCATGATTGATACAGGCTTGTTTGATCCATCGGTAAAATGGATTTTAAAACAGGTCAAAGGGGATCCCCTAAAAGTGACTTTAGGCACGATTACCCTGACGTTGATTGTGTCATTGGATGGCGATGGCTCTACAACCTATATGATCTGTGTCGCTGCGATGCTGCCCTTGTATAAACGCATAGGCATGAGCCCATTGATCATGGCATGTTTAATGATGCTCGCCAGTGGCATTATGAACCTAACACCTTGGGGTGGACCAACAGCACGTGCTGCAACTGCACTGCATGTCGATCCAAACGATGTTTTTGTACCGATGCTGTTCCCGATGTTTGTAGCCATTATCTGGTTATATTTCTTGGGCTTTATGTATGGGCGTATGGAGCGTAAACGCATTGGTATTGTTGAACTGGATATTAGCCATGGTGACAATATTCAAATCTCGCAAGTCCCTGAAGCCAACCGCCATCATTTACGTACCTTCAATGCTTTGCTTACACTCGGCTTGATGATTACGCTGGTGATGGGCATTCTACCCGCTCCAATATTATTCATGGTGGCACTGTGTATTGCTTTAATTGTGAATTATCCAGATTTGGATATGCAAAAGCGTTTAGTGGGTAATCACTCCGCCAGTGCTTTGGCTGTAGTGGGTATTATCTTCGCCGCAGGTATTTTTACAGGAATTCTGTCAGGTACAGGTATGGTTGATGCCATGTCTAAACAATTGGTCGAGATTATTCCTGAAAGTATGGGACCTTATCTGGCACCAATCACCGCAGTGATCAGCATGCCATTAACTTTCTTTATGTCGAATGATGCGTTCTATTTTGGTGTCTTACCCGTGTTATCGGAAGCCGCAGGACATTATGGAATTACTCCAGCAGAAATGGCGCGCGCCTCAATTGTTGGGCAACCTGTGCATTTACTTTCACCTTTGGTGCCATCCACCTACTTATTATGTGGACTGGCGGGGATCAATTTTGGTGAACATCAAGAATTCACCATTAAATGGGCAGTGATTACCTGTTTAGTGATGTTGGTGACCGCTGTCATCTTCGGTATTTTCCCACTCTATTCGACACTTGGGTAAAGATTTTTCCATAAAAAAGAGCATCCAAGGATGCTCTTTTTTTATCGCTGTTTAGAAATTTTCAAGTAAAGCGTCTAATACTGCTTGATAATGAATTAGGATATCTTCTTCAAGAATTTTGTAGGCATTGTCAAATTGCACCATTGGCCAGCCCTGTTTCCAGAACGGGAATACATTGTGCAAATCTTCCGTTACAGTTGCATCTTCACGGGTAATGGCTTGGGCAATTTGTGCAAGGACTTGTGCCGTTTCCGCACCATCGATTGCCAAATAGTCAATGCCTTGTGCTTTTAAAATACGGATACGGTCTTTTTTATAACGAATCTTTTTCGCTTGAGTTGAGTTCAAGTTCAAAGCCAAGGTTACTGCTTCTACAAACTTCTCTTCAAACGATTGGTGTAATGCAACTAGCGCTTGTTTATGTGCTTCCTGACGCCCAGCCTTGCCTCCATCACGAATGATTTGTTTGGCTTCAACATCGAGCTTATCGTTTTTCATAGACTTTAAAATGTCTAAAATTTCGATATCACTTAATTGCTCAGGAGATTGTTCAGTCATGCACTGCTCATTTACATTAAAAATAAAGTGCTATTCTCGCATACTTCCAACATAAAGAGCAGTCTTTACAACTCGGCACCAATACAAACATCCAAGTAGCTTTAAAACCTGCTTAAACATGAAGCCTTAAAGCCAACGCTGAGATGTATAGCTACTGTGCTTAGATGACTTCCACCACAATTTTACCAATATGCTCGCCTGTATCCATGGCACGATGTGCATCTTGGATTTGATCAAACTTAAAGGTTTTATAAATCATTGGAATACATTGCCCTTGCTCTAACAATGGCCATACATGTTCCAACAACCCTTGGGTAATTTCGGCTTTTTCCGCAGTATTACGTGCACGCATGGTTGAACCCGTGATGGTTAAACGCTTCATCATGATTTGACCAAGTTTGACCTCTTTCGCCTTTGCCCCACCAAGGAAAGCAATGTAGACCAAACGACCATCTTTACGTAATAAATTCAGGTTTTGCTCTAAATAAGGTGCACCAACGATATCCAGAATGACATCAACCCCAGCCTGTTCGGTCTTTTCCTGAATATAGGTTTCAAAGTTTTGGGTTTTGTAGTTAATCGCATCGGTTAAATGTGCAATCGCCTGAACTTTTTCATCTGAACCAACGGTTGCAAAGGTTTTCAAACCAAGGGCATTACACAGCATTAATGCTGTAGTCCCAATCCCACTGGTTCCACCATGAATCAGCACTGTTTCACCAGCTTTGGCTTTGCCCATTTGGAATACATTTGCCCAGACGGTAAAGAAAGTTTCAGGAATTGCTGCAGCTTGCACATAGCCCAAACCCGCAGGAATTTTCAACGTTTGGCTTTCAGGCACCACGCAATATTCCGCATAGCCCCCACCATTGGTCAAGCCACAAACCTGATCGCCCACTTTAAAATTCTGAACCTCGGCACCAACAGCCACCACCTCGCCAGCGACTTCCAAACCAGGTACTGGCGTTACCCCTTTAGGCATGGGGTACAGACCTTGACGTTGTAAAATATCAGGGCGATTTAAGCCAAAAGCATGCACTTGAACCAGCACTTCATCTGCTTTCGGCTCAGGTACAGTGGTTTGTTCTATCGCTAATTTCTCAGGTCCACCCGCTTCGGTAATCACCACCTGATGCATCATTGGATTTGTCATGACGTTTCCCTATGTATTCATTTGTATTTTCATGCCGTATTTGAGCATAAACGCTTAACCGATTGAAGCCAACTCACTTAAACAATTCGGCTAAGAATTGAATATTTTCAAATAAAAAAGCCCCGACTTCGGGGCTTTAAGCAAGTATTAACGTTTTGGTAATGGAATATATTGGGAATCTGAATTTTGGACTTTACGTTCACCCACTACCACATTTAAGGTTAATGCCTGATCACCGCGTTGTACTTGAATTTGGATCGTACTGTTCGGGGCTTGTAATGCCACATAATTGATCAGATGTGAGGCTGATGTAATCTTCTCATCATTCACCTGAATAATTTTATCGCCTTTCATTAAACCTGCTTGTGCAGCAGGTCCATTTTTCAGCACATCTGCAACCACTACACCCGCCTGTTTCGGCTGCACAATATTTTCTTGTTGGATTGGCATTAAGCTAATACCCAACCAACCACGAACCACACGACCATCTTTCAAAATTGAATTCAGGACTTGTTCACACACTTTGGCAGGAATCGCAAAACCAATTCCCAGTGAGCCACCTGATTGCGAGAAAATTGCGGTATTCACACCAATCAAATTCCCTGCCACATCAATTAAGGCACCACCTGAGTTACCTGGGTTAATGGCTGCATCAGTCTGAATAAAATCTTCATAGGTATTAATACCCAAATCTGAGCGACCTGTTGCAGAAATAATCCCCTGTGTGACGGTTTGCCCCACACCAAATGGATTACCAATAGCTAAGACCACATCACCGACTTCATTACCACTGAGTTTAAACGGCAGTACGGGTAATTTATCCAGCTCAATTTTAATCACAGCCAAGTCAGTATCAGGATCTGTCCCAATAATTTTGGCAGCCGCGCGTCGACCATCTTGTAGAGCCACAATAATTTGATCGGCTTGCGACACCACATGATTATTGGTCAGAATATAACCATCAGGGCGAACAATTACCCCTGAACCTAAGCTATTTTCATTCTGTCCTTGATCGAGTTGATCGGGAATCTGATTTCCAAAAAACTCACGGAATGCTGGGTCATTCAATAAAGGATGATCGAGTTGTTTCACTTTTTGGGTGGTAAAAATATTCACAACCGCAGGCGCAGCAACTTTCACAGCAGCACTATAGGAAACCACGCCACCTGTTCGGCTGGTATTAATTAAGGGCTCGACTTTTTCTGCTGGGAGTTTCACCCCATCCGAGGCGATAGGCGCTTTTGGTTTTTGGTATTGTTGCCATGCAATAAAACCAATAATGACAATAATGAGTAACACCCAAGGTAACCATGTAAAGGTCCGGCGCACGTTTCTATCCTCTTAATATATTTTAATTTCTTAATGACGAAGAATTTCTGCTTATTGTAAAGGCAAATACAGCTCGATACACAAAATTCATGCAAGAGATTTGTGATGCTTTAGTTACAATTCAAAATATGTTTTGATGATATTAATTCGTTACTTAAGAGATTTTTATGGCTGCGCTACAAGAAATTTTGCAATGGTGTAATGACACCTTAAAGACTTCAGAATTTAAAGACTATGCACCGAATGGTTTACAAATTGAAGGGCGTTCAGAGGTCAAAAAAATTCTCTGTGCCGTCACGGCATCACAAGACGCGATTGATGCGGCAATTGCTCAACAGGCTGATCTGCTCTTGGTCCATCATGGTTATTTTTGGAAAGGCGAACCCTACCCGATTACAGGAATGCGCGGAAAGCGGATTAAAGCGCTCATTCAGCATGATATTTCTTTGGTTGCCTATCACTTACCTTTAGATTCACACCCAACACTGGGGAACAATGCAGCCATTGCAGATATTTTGGAACTGGAAATTTTTGAAGCTTTAGATGCTTCAGAACGCCATCCGATTGGCAACATTGGTTATTTAAAACAAGCGCTATCGCCTGATGCTTTTAAGGCAATGCTCACAGAACGTTTGGGCTTTGAAACTATTCATTTACCTGCACATAAAGCAAGCATTCAAAAAGTGGGTTTCTGTACGGGTGCAGCGCAGGACTTTATCAGCAAAGCCGCCGAACAAAACTGTGATGCCTACATTTCAGGTGAAGTCAGTGAACGCACCTATTACGAAGCCAAAGAACTGGATGTGCATTACTATGCCTGTGGTCATCATGCGACCGAGCGTTATGGAGTACAACGTTTAGGCAAAGCTATTTCAGAACAGTTTAATCTTGAGTATAGTTATTTCGAATTAAACAATCCGATTTAATTTGGATATGGCTGATTTTCCTTACTAAATGTATGGATTTCAAACAGCGTGATCTGGTGTACAGTATTTTTTATATACGTATAAATTCGAGCTTTATTCTGTATTGTTATTTAAAAGTATTGCGCAAATTCAGCCTCGAATCCTTTACAATAGTGCCACTTAATGTCAAAACCCAGCAAAAGCAAGGAATTGAAATCATGACAACGATCACTTTACCAGCACTTCCATATGGCTATGAAGATCTTGCTCCTCACATCAGCAAAGAAACTTTAGAATACCATCACGACAAACACCACAATACTTATGTTGTTAACTTAAACAACTTAATCAAGGGTACAGACCTTGAAGGTAAAACTTTAGAAGAAATCATCAAAGCTTCTGCTGGTGATGCAGCTAAAGCAGGTGTTTTCAACAATGCAGCACAAGTTTGGAACCACACGTTCTACTGGAACTGTATGGCTAAAAACGGTGGCGGTAAAGCGACTGGCGCATTAGCAGCAAAAATTGATGAAACTTTCGGTTCATACGAAAAATTTGCTGAAGAATTTGCTGCAGCAGCGACAACTCAGTTCGGTTCAGGCTGGGCTTGGTTAGTGGCTGACGAAGTAAATGGCGCACTTTCTATTATGAAAACTGCAAATGCGGATACTCCACTTGCTCATGGTAAAGTTGCAGTATTAACAATTGATGTTTGGGAACACGCTTACTACATCGATTTCCGCAATATGCGTCCTAAATACATCACTACTTTCTTAGAAAGCTTAGTGAACTGGGACTATGCAAATGCAAAATATGCTGGTCAAGCAGCTGGTGTTGAAAAATAATTTTTATTTTTCTGCATAAAAAATCACCCTTTATGGGTGATTTTTTATTTTTTTAGCTTTAACTGAATAATTATAAATCAAATAAAACAATTATCTTCAGCAACGGGTTGACGACTTGGGTTTTCATCCCTAAAATGCGCATCAGATTCTCCAATAGCTCAGTCGGTAGAGCGACGGACTGTTAATCCGCAGGTCCCTGGTTCGAGCCCAGGTTGGAGAGCCACTATTCTTCCATAGCTCAGTCGGTAGAGCGACGGACTGTTAATCCGCAGGTCCCTGGTTCGAGCCCAGGTGGAAGAGCCAAGATTCTAAAAAACCCACACATTACGTTGTGGGTTTTTTATTGGCTTATTTTTAAACAGTCTAATTTCAAATTGTAATTCCCCAAAATTTTAAATATCTTGACTAAATAACAACAACTCAGAGAAGAAGAATGAATATGCCTTGGCTAAAGTCCCTAATTTTTTGGATTATTGTGATTGTGGTTATTTTCGCTGTGTTTCAATGTTCACAAAAATCTGAAAACAATACGTCTGCTTCTGCTCTCATGTATGAACGTTTATATCAATGCAGCCGTGATCTATCTGGGAAACACCCAACCATCCTAGCATCAATTCAAAAACAGATTCATACAGATATGAATCAAAAAGAACTCATGCAATTAATCAATTATTGTCGTCAAGCCAACCCTCTTAAAACGCAAGCAACTTATATTGAAGCCATCCAGGACATTAAATAACCTTTTTGTCTAATTTTAGCTCGATCAACTCAAAATATTTGAATTTTTTCACTTTTTGCTTGACCACTTACACTTAGCCCCCTAAAATGCGTTCCAGATTCTCCAATAGCTCAGTCGGTAGAGCGACGGACTGTTAATCCGCAGGTCCCTGGTTCGAGCCCAGGTTGGAGAGCCAAGATTCTAAAAGCCCACTCACTACGTAGTGGGTTTTTTATTGGATGCAATTTGTGTTTACATCTATTCAAACGCTATTTTTCATGATTGGCTGTCTGGCAAGTCTCGTGTTGCTGGTCATGCTGCTGCAGCATTTCTTTTGGAAACGTCAGCAATTTTATCAAAAGCCATTAATCACTGCCTTTGAACAGAAAATGTTTGTGCGTCTGAATGAAGCATTGCCTGAGCATCATATTTTGGCACAAGTCGCATTTAGTGCGCTGATTACCAGTGACCATTTTAAAATACGCCAACAATTCAATCGAAAAGTCACAGATTTTGTGGTGCTGAATCGCGATATGAAAGTGCTTGCGATTGTGGAACTGGATGATCCCAGCCATCTAGGAAAAGAAGATGAAGATCGCCAACGTGATGCCATGTTAACTGAGGCTGGCTATACCGTGTTCCGTTACACATCTATCCCCAGTGCCCGTGAACTGCGTAAAGATTTACTCTGATTGGCTCTCACCTGCTTTCGCACAATAATTCTGCAAATAAAAAACAATCTCAACAAATTACCTCAAATTCACAACAAAATTAAAACCGTTTTCAATTAATTTTTATTCAACAAACACTTACACTAACCTGAGATTGATAAAATCCCAATTTACAGGTATAGAACATTTTCGTCATTTGGAACACAGTCAAAAGATAATTGGATGCTCAAGTTTAGGACTATAACAAAGTGAATGAGCTTTTACTCCCAGCACCCGTTTTAATTCTCTCAGAAGAAATTAATTTAGACCTTCGCATAAAGATATTATTGATGGAGTTGGGCTATCCTGCGCATTTAATTCACTCAACGCCTTATTTAGATGATGCCCTAGAAATTTATCGTTTACATCTTCCCAATATTGTTTTGATTGATCTGAATTTTAGTCAGGTTCCCTTACACGACTTGATCCGCACACTTAAAGCTTATCACCCTTATGTGGTAATAATTTTACTTGCACCCTTCGGACAAACGGAACAAATCTTCCGCGGGATTCAATCTGGTGCGCATGGTTATTTTTTTGTGGAACAAACCGATCGGGAAATCTTACAACAGATTCGGACCATTTTAAGAGGGGGGGCCAGCCTGCATAGCGAGTTAGCACAATACATTTTAGATGCACAAAACCTCAGCCCTGCACGTCAATTTATCAACCACTTTAAAGAACCCGCCACCCAATTTTCTGATCTGGAATTTGAGATTCTGACCTTATTGGCTGAACACATGAATACCCGTGAAGTTGCACATCAATTGGGGATTCCCCTCTACAGTGTAGAAGGCCGCATAAAATCAATTTATCGACATCTCAGTCATAAATAAAAAAGAGCCAAATTTAGGCTCTTTTTTTTGGGCTCTATTTAAGAACGCTTATTTAATCATTTCCAACAAAGTCCTTTGTGCGTTATAAGCATCTTCACCCTGTGCCACTTGCGCACGCACCCATGAGCCATCACCTTGTAATAGCCATGCCTGTTGATTGTCTTTTAAATAATTAAATAAACCTTGCTGATAAATCCGCTTTTTCAGTGCTGGATCTTCAATTGGGAAGCACGCTTCAACTCGATTAAACAAGTTACGATCCATCCAGTCTGCACTTGAGCAGTACACATGCGGATTGCCATTATTGCTAAAATAATAAACGCGGGTATGTTCCAAGAAACGACCGACAATTGAACGTACACGAATATTTTCAGATAGACCTGGCAAACCTGGACGTAAGCAACAAATGGAACGAATGATCAGATCAATTTGTACGCCAGCTTGTGACGCTTCATAAAGTTTATTAATTAATTGCAGTTCAGTCAGTGCATTCACTTTGACAATGATTTGCGCAGGTTTGCCTGCTTTGGCATTGGCAATCTCATCATCAATGAAATTAAGGAGTTGTGCGTGCAAGGTAAATGGCGCATGCAACAGCTTTTTCAACTTAGCCATTTTACCCATACCCGTTAACTCTTGGAAAATGCGATGCACATCTTCACAGAGTTCCTTATCAGTCGTGAGTAAACCGTAATCGGTATAGATACGTGCATTGCCCGCATGGTAGTTACCTGTACCTAAATGGACATAACGTACCAATTTGTTGTTTTCACGACGCACCACCAGAATCATCTTGGCATGGGTTTTATAACCTACAATGCCATACACCACCACTGCACCTGCTTCTTGCAGCACATTCGCTACAGCGATATTGGATTCTTCATCAAAACGCGCGCGCAACTCAATCACCGCAGTGACTTCTTTACCGTTACGCGCAGCTTCTGCTAATACTTGTACAATCTCAGAATCGGCACCACTGCGGTACAAGGTTTGCTTGATTGCCAATACCTGCGGATCACGTGCAGCTTCACGCAGTAAATTGATCACAGGCGCAAAAGATTCATACGGATGGTGTAATAGAATGTCTTGCTTTTGCATGGCAGAAAAAATGTTTTCAGACTTTTTCAGCACCTTCGGAATTACAGGTGTATGCGTGTCATAACGTAAATGCGGGCGCTTAAAATTAGACAGTAAGCGTGCCAAGTTGACTGGACCATCTACCTTATAAAGTTGCTCTTCTTCAAGATCAAACTCATTCAGCAAATAATCATAAATATGTTTCGGACAGTTCTCGGTCACTTCTAAACGTACTGCACGACCAAAACGGCGAGAGTTCAATTCACCCTTAAGTGCCTTCGCCAAGTCTTCCACATCTTCATTTAAGGCTAAATCGGCATTACGCGTCACACGGAACTGATAACAGCCCGTTGCCGTCATCCCCGGAAAGAGATCAGACACATGCTCATGAATAATGGCAGACAACATCACATGATGTTCTTTACCCCCCGTCAGTTCATCCGGTAAACGCACCACACGAGGCAATGAGCGTGGTGCAGGTACAACGGCCAAGTCAATCTGACGACCAAAAGCATCCTTCCCTTCTAGCGTCACAATAAAGTTTAGGCTTTTGTTGACTAAACGCGGGAATGGATGTGCAGGGTCTAGGCTAATTGGGGTTAAAACAGGCGCAACCTGTTCTTGGAAATATTTTTTCACCCAAGAAGATTGGGCTGGCGTCAACTCTCCACGGCGTAAGAAGCAGATATCTTCTTCGCGCAGTTTCGCCAAAATTTCTTCATTTAAAATACGGTATTGACGTTCAATCGCCGCATGGGCAGTTTGTGAAATCTGTTCTAACACTTGTTTCGGCGTCAGCCCATCTGGGGTGTGACTTTCATTACCCAAATCAAGCTGTTCCATCATGCCTGCGACACGAATTTCAAAAAACTCATCTAAATTACGTGAGAAAATAAGCAAGAAGTTCATGCGTTCCAAGAGTGGATGCAGCGGATCGACAGCTTGCTCAAGAACACGTAAATGGAAATCTAAAATAGAAAGTTCACGATTAATAAATCGATCATTATAAGTATATTCAACTGGCTCTAAAGGAGTCTGTGCCGCCGTATTCATAATCAACCCATGATTTTAAGACGTTATTTGTATCTCCATAAGTATGCTTCAATTTTGTGACATTTTCATAAAAAAGCCCAAAATAATTTGGGCTTCGCTGCTAATTTCTGCACTTTATGGAATTTGGCTATAACGCATATATTTACGAATCATTTTCTTGCGAATTTGAATGCGTCGATCATTCTGATGCTCTTGATAATATTTAGGATTAGGCAAAATTGCAGCCAAGAATGCTGCCTGATCACGACTGAGACTGCGTGAACTTTTGCCAAAATAATGCTGTGATGCAGCTTCTACCCCATAGATATTGTCACCAAACTCGACTGAATTTAAATAAACTTCCAAAATGCGCTGTTTGGACCACATTCGCTCCATCATCCAAGTTGCAACAGCTTCTTGCCCTTTACGGATAAAAGAACGCTTATTGTATAAAAATAAGTTTTTCGCCAGTTGTTGGGAAATGGTCGATCCACCTGCAACCACTTTGCCTTTATCCTGATTACGTTCTAATGCATATTGCATGCCTTCCCAATCAAAACCATGATGGTGCATGAATTTGCCATCTTCTGACGTTACCACAGCGCGTTTGAGGTAATCACTGATTTGATCATAATCACGCCATTTATGATGAATTGGCTCAGATGGTTCTGACCAATAATCCAGACGCATGAACATGGTGGTTTCGACAGGATGCGTTCGCCACCATACCAAACTGCTAAAAATCCAGAGCTGAACAAGGAGAATAAAACTGACAACGACTAACAAAGTTCGAACAAAAAAGGCTTTCATGTCAGTAGGTTGCTCCAAATATTTGCATTCTTTCGTGCTAAGCTTGATTCAAATATCAATCGAAAGTCAAAGCATCGCATGTCTCATTCAACACCACCTTGGGTTCCGAGCAAACTGAATATGCAGGATTGGTGGCTCACTGCCCTGTTCATTGCCATCAATGTCGGGCTATTC
Organism: Acinetobacter kanungonis; assembly: GCF_009939195.1. Classification (GTDB taxonomy): domain Bacteria; phylum Pseudomonadota; class Gammaproteobacteria; order Pseudomonadales; family Moraxellaceae; genus Acinetobacter; species Acinetobacter kanungonis. The sequence continues at coordinate 174,504 of NZ_JAACKC010000004.1, forward strand.
CTCTGGCAAATTTTCTCAGGCGTGAATGTCAGTGATCCAAGCCTGCCAGATGCCATACGCTGGGGAGCTGATTATGCACCTTTAACCTTTTTAGAGGAACCCATCCGACTGTTCAGTAGCATGTTTTTTCATTTTGGCATGGTACATCTGATGTTAAACATGTGGGCACTGTATATTTTTGGTAGTGTCGCGGAACAGCTATTTGGACGGCTGTACTTTCTGATGCTTTACCTCGCTGCAGGTTTAATGGGCAGCCTGTTTAGTGGTTATTTAGCGATTCATGACAGCGTTGCCATGTTAAATATGCAAGCAATTGACCCAGACTTGCTGCCGCATGTCAGTGCAGGTGCTTCTGGTGCGGTGATGGGCTTGGGCGGTGCGCTCACCCTGCTGTCCCTGTTTCCAATCTTGCCGCGACAACGGTTTATCCTCGATAAAAAGACCCTAATTATGGTCATGGGAGTCAACTTGGTGATTGGGCTGACCATCTCGGGCATTAACAATGCTGCCCATGTTGGCGGCATGCTGATGGGCGCTGTACTGGCGGGTATTTGGTATCTGTGCCAAAAATGGCAGAAACCGTCCCTGAGCTTAATTCTAGCAACGATTATTGCCATCAGTAGCTGCTGGCTGCTCTATCAATACTGTCTACAACTGCTACAATTGATTCAACCCCTATGGGCAGAATTATTGCAAGCCATGCGTCAGCACTATCATTTTTAATTTAGCGGAGATGAACCCTAGGATTGGTTCATCTCTCTTAAACTTTGTAATGGCGGGATATCGCAAAGATAACTCAGGCGATAACGCCCAATCAGTGCACAGAGCAGCATCATGCTGAGCGGTAAAATCAACCAAATTTCCCAATGCGGCTGAATACTGAGATTCATACGATAACTGGCAATTGCACTAATCAATTCGGCAAAGAAACAGGCCACAATTCCTGACAATAATCCCATAAAACCAATTTCTAGGGTCAACATCCGTTTTAGCGTTTGTTTGGAACTGCCAAATGAGCGCAGCAACGCCACTTCTTGTTTCCGTTCATCCATCAACAAGTTCAGGCAGGCGATTAACACCAGAATGCCTGCAAGGCTGACCAGTAGCGCCAAAATAGTCACCACTTGAATCAAGACGTTCATCAACCGTTTAATTTCATCCAGTATCAAACCGACATCAATAAACACGGTATTACTAAACTGCTGAATCAATTGAATCAATTGTGGCTTGTCTTGTTCTGGGACATAAAAACTGCCCAAATAGCTGCCTGCATTTTCATCCAGTGTTTGTGGTGAGAAAATAAAGAAAAAATTGGGGCTAAAACTCTCCCACTCTACCTCTCGCAAGCTCACCACTTTGGCGTGTAACATCCCTTCAGGCAAGCTGAAACTGAGACGATCACCCACCTGTATACCCAATTCTGCTGCGGTTTTGGCTTCTACAGAAACCTCCCCAGTATGGCTAAATTTAGCTTGCCCTTGCACAATCTTATTGTCCGCTGGCAGGCTATTGCTTTGCGTCAGATTCAGCTCACGGCGTAAAGAATTATTTTGCTGTACCAGTTGTTCTGCAAAGGGCTGTTCATTTTTTGCGACTAATCTGCCCCGAATATTCGGATACAACGGCGTACTACTCCAACCATATGCTTCTAATTGCTGCTTGAATTGGGGAACATCAAACGGAGGCAAGCCATACACAAACTGATTGGGCGTGCCTTGCGGCAACTGTTGCTGCCAACGCTCTAATAAATCTGTGCGTAATACGGCGAGTACCGTGATCAGGCTCAGCCCCAAAGCCAAAGCCGTAATCTGAAAAGAAGTTTGATAAGGCACTTTCACATAGGCTGAAATCGCCATCTTGAGTTTTTTAATGGCTTTTAAAACTAGCCAAACCACTAGATACAGCACTGCACTCAAGACCAAAATGCCGCCAATCACCAAACTGGTCAGCAATAGATTGTCCGTCAAGATGGCACTGAATACAAACAGACTCAGTGTTCCCGTCAGCAAGGTCCATAGTAAAATAGGCATCGACTGCGCCTGTTGACGAATCACCCGAATCGGCGGTGTATACATCAACTGCCATAGGTGCGGCAAAATAAATCCTGTTAACACCACAGCACTGGTGAAAATGGCAATTGGCAAAGGCCCCGTTAACATCGCCCAAGCTGAAAATTGCAGTTGTAAATTTGGAATCAATTGCAGCATGAGTTGCAACAGTCCATAACCCAAAGCAATGCCGACACCTACACCAATGAAAATTGCAATCCCCAACATAAAGCAGAGTAGATAGGCATAGACTTTAAGAATTTGCGATTTGGATGTCCCCATACAACGCAGTAAGGCAATATAGTCTTGATTTTGTTGAACGTAACGTTGACTGGTCAGCGCAATTGCGATTCCACACAACAAAATTGTCAGGATATTTGCCAACTGTAAAAAGGTATCCAGATTTTCAATCGGGCGCATTAGACGAGTATTGCCTTCGCTGGCATTTCTGAGTTTCAGGCCATTGGCTTCATCTGCATTCGAGTTAGCAGACTGCTTTTCCGCTTGTTGCTGCTGTTTAAACAGGGTTTGGAATTGTTGAATGTTATTCGCAGGACCTGCCATTAACAGACGATAATCAATGCGGCTACCCACCTGAATCGCATTGGTGCGTGCCACATCTTGTTGTGCAATCATGACTGTGGGTGAAAAGCCTGAAAAACCCAGTTCCTGATTTGAATCATGTTGAATGGCCGCAGTCACTTTAAACGTGCCATCTGCAATCTGGATCTGATCCCCCAATTTGACCTTTAGCAAATCCATGACCCGTGGACTTAGCCATACTTCACCGCTTTGTATTGAACGATTTAGCGCCGGTTGTAGTTGCAACTGTCCTCGTAACGGAAAATGGGCATCAATGGCTTTAACATTGACCATGACAAACTGTGATTCGGTATGGGCCATGGAATTGAACACCGTCACCTGCGACTGCTTCAAATCCAGCACTTTGGCTTGGTCTTTCCAGTGTTGCTCAATCGCGGATTGATCTGATAACACTAAATCTGCAGCCATCAGCTCTGCTGCTTGCAAGGTCACTGCATTCTGAATCTGTTCATTGCTAAATTTCAGGGCTGTGGTGACACTAATTGCCAAGACCAACGCCATGATCAGCAAATACATGCCACTGCTTTTCAGACTTTGCTGTAATAAGGGGCGAAATAAGGCACTCATGCTTATTCTCCAGCCTGCACATGTTCATGTAACTGACCTTCAAATAAATGCACATGCCGCTGACATTGTCTTGCCAGTTTTAAGTCATGTGTCACCAACACTAATGTCGTGCCCAACTCCCGATTCAGTGAAAATAGAAGCTGTTCAATTTCTTTTGCGGTTTGACTGTCTAAATTCCCTGTCGGCTCATCGGCAAAAATAATTTTTGGCTGGCTGATTAATGCCCGTGCAATTGCGACACGTTGTTGTTCTCCCCCTGAAAGGACTTTAGGCGTTTGACTGGCTTGACGCTCTAAGCCCACCTTTTTCAGCAATTCCAAAGCACGTTGTTCTGCCTCGGCATAGTGGAACTCTGGATGTAAACGTAAGGGTAACATCACATTTTCTAGGGCAGTGAGGTGTGGTAACAATTGAAAGGACTGAAAGACAAAGCCGATATAGTTTAAACGTACCTGTGCCCGTTGCTCTTCATTTAGCGCGGTAATGTTCTCTCCACACACACTGAGTTCACCACTGCTGGCTTGATCTAAAGTCGCCAAAATCCCCAATAAGGTAGACTTACCTGAACCTGAACGTCCTGTAATTGCAATTTGTTCGCCTTCAATAATTTCGAGATTTAAATTTTCAAAAATGGAGAGACTCTTGTCGGCAAGTTGTATTTTTTGTGTCAAATTCTGGGCAGAAATTACGGCTTGTGGCATGATAAATCTCTCTGTTCTTGTGCTCAGGTTTTCTTTAGTCACTATGCGTCGATATCGTTTTAAAGTATTGATTTGTTCATGGCTCGCAGGTCTGCTGTTCTGCCTCAGCCCCATGATGGCTTCTGCCAAAACTATTCTAATTTTGGGTGACAGTATTAGTGCAGGTTATGGACTACAGCCTCAGCAAGGATGGGTCACATTGTTGCAAAAACGATTAGAGCAACAGTATCCGAAACAACATCAAGTGGTCAATGCAAGTGTCAGTGGTGAAACCACCAGTGGTGCTTTGGCACGTTTGCCAAAATTACTTGCAACTTACAAGCCAAATATCGTAGTGATCGAATTAGGAGGCAATGATGGTTTACGTGGACAACCGCCACAAATGATTCAGCAGAATCTTGCCCGCTTGGTTGAACAAAGTCAAAAAGCAAAAGCAAAAGTTGTTGTTTTTGGAATGAAAATTCCGCCGAATTACGGCACTGCCTATAGCAAGGCATTTGAACAGAATTACACAGTGATCAGTCAGCGTTACCAAGTGAAATTGCTGCCTTTCTTTTTAGAAGGCATTGCGGGACAGAAAAACCTGATGCAAAAAGATTTGATCCATCCCAATGCACAGGCGCAACCGAAATTATTAAATCTGGCTTACCCATACATTAAAGGCGCTTTATAAAGCGCCTTTAATCATGATGTTCTGTTCTAAATCGGTCAGACTTAGAAGTCAAAAAAAATCACTTCACCTGTTTCAAGCGAATATTCTGCACCGACTACAATCATCTTGCCTTTTGCAATTAACTGTTCTAACACCGCTGAACCATGACGTAATTGATTTACAGAGGCAAACACATTAGAACGTACCGCATGCGTTGAAAGCTTGTCTAAATCATTTTTCAATTCAGTTTGCATCAAGGTTTCAACTGATGGACGAACACGGTTCACAATTGACATTAAGTTATTTGATGGTGGGCTATCTGGATTCATCAAAGTATCAATCGTCGCTTTGATCGCGCCACAGTGACTATGTCCCAATACCACCACGACTGCACAGTCATAACGTTCTGCAGCAAATTCCACGCTACCGACTTGTGAAGGCGCAACCACGTTACCCGCAACACGAATAACAAACAGATCACCTAAACCCTGATCAAACACCATTTCAGCAGGGACACGCGAGTCCGAACAGCCGAGTACAATCGCAAAAGGGTTTTGATCTTCTGCCATTTCAGCACGCTCTTGGTGCGACAACTGTTTAGGGTGGGTTGTTTCCCCAGAGACAAAACGTTGGTTTCCTTTTTTAAGACGTTCTAATGCTTCTTGAGCCGTTAGCATTCTGTTTCCCACCATGATTTGAAGTTTGAATATTCTAATGCCAGCAAAATTGATTGTCACTTGCAAAAAAGGATACAGTTTTGCATTTTACGAATTGGCAAAAAATTTCAAATCCCATTTAGCATTACATTGAACCAAGTCACATTATTAAAACTGAATATCAAGTACATCAATAAACTTATTCGTGACTTTCTAGGTATTGTATTTAAAATAGATTCGCATAAATTTAAAGGTTATTCTTTAGACCAAATCAATCTTATCTCCTGTTTCAAAATGGATTTCGAAGCAGAAAATTTTAGCCATAAGGATTTAAGTCAATGACTGAAAGACGTAAATATTTTTCTCATTTTGTTACTGCAATGGGAATCCTAATTACCCTGTCATTGCCCAATCTTGCGTCTGCCAAAACCACGCAAGCGTCTGCCGAACAACTTTCACTGCAAAACTACCTGCAACAAGAACGTGAAGCCTGTGGCTTGAAAAGTAAAACCCTTAAAGTGGGCGATATTGTCTGGAGCTATAACGAAGGCGGTTCGCCCCAGAAGCCAACCGTTTTACTATTACACGGTATTGCCAGTAACCGCGATAACTGGAACCGTGTCGCAGCGTATTTGACACCCAACTATCATGTGATTGTGCCTGATTTACCCATCTACGGTGAAACCAGAGTTCCAGCAAATTTCGATATTGCCGTTCCGAATGTCACTTCGAGCCTCAGACAGTTTGCCGAAGCAATTGATATTGAAAATAAATTGAATATTGCAGGTCACTCTCTGGGTGGCTCTATTGCAACCTTATACGCTGCACAATATCCCTTTGATACCCAAAGCTTATTTCTACTGAACAGTGCGGGCATCTATAAAAAAGCCAATACGCCCTACACCAAAGACCCAAACTTTCTCAAACATCTGATTGTGGCTAAACCTGGTGATTATGCCGATGTTCGCCAAGAGATTATGCAAAATCCCCCCAAACTGTCCCCTGAATTGCAACGTGCCAAAGAGCAATTGCTAATTTCTCAGGCGGGACGTAATAATTTAGTGATCGAGCAAATTTCGACCCTGAATCGAATTTATACCCCTGAAAGTTTTGCACGTATTACCCATAATGTCGAAGCACCTACCCTGATTCTTTGGGGGAAACAGGACAAAATCTTTAATGTTGAAGTCGCAGATGAATTAAAATCTCTGTTGAAACGTGCAGAAGCACCTGTCATCCTTAACAATGTTGGTCATATGCCTTTATTGGAAGCAGATAAACAAGTCGCAAATTACTATTTGCCGTTTCTTGCCAAAACCCAGAGTCTGAAAAATCCTTTGGCGGATCAATTGATTCCTTTACATTAAATTTGAGCTTTTATGCAAAAACACCCAATGATTGAGCAACTGATTGAGGCTCATATTCAATTTTTAAATGATGAATTCTCTCAGTCAAATACCATTCAAAATGAGTTCGTTGAATTTTATCATTGGTTTCGAAAGCAAAATTTAAAACAAATTTGGACAGTTGAGCAGATTCATCAACTGATTCAACAGCAAATTCTAAATACTCCTGCCAGTGCATTCTTGATTGAGCAAATTGCTGAGCATATACGCTTTGCACTGGTTCATCCCGCGAATGAGCAGACCAAAATTGCAGATGCCATTCCTGTACTCACGGTCGATAAAATTGCCCAATATGTTGCCAGTAAAAGTGGGCATCGACGCCGCTTGATTCATACCGTGGTCAATAATCCTGCGTTTTCAGCCATGATCACGCAACTGATTCAACATGCCATTCATGACTATTTAGATAATTCCGTCATGGTCAAGCATGTACCAGGCGTGTCCCGTTTTATGAAAATGGGGAAATCGGTTTTAGAAAGCGTGACTGATTCTAATCTGGATCAGGCGATTCAGCATTATTTGCAAAAGAACATTCAAAAGCTTAGCCAAATGAGCGAGCAAGTGCTAAATCAACATTTCAATGACGATAAGCTTTATCATTTTCAAGCCAATTTGTGGCATAAAATTAAAGACTTACCACTGAATGTTTTAAAGAATTACATTGAGATCGATGATCTGCCACAAACGGTTGGTTTAGGGCATGAAATTTGGGATCATTTGCGCCAAACAGCCTATTTAGAACAACAAGTGAAAGATGGCGTGTATGCATGGTATGCACGTAACCAAGAGCGTAGTTTTGATTTGTTATTGCGTGATTTAAATATTGATGAAGCTCTGATTCAACATCAATTACAGCAGCTGTTAGAACCAATCATTGTGAACTTGGTGCAATCAGAATATTTAGCGCAACGTGCGCGTCATTATTTAGAAAAGTTTTATTACTCAAGCAGTACTTTGGAAATTTTACAACAGAAAGACGCATAACTGCGTCTTTCTGTATAAAGCCTCAGCTTAGAACGAATATTTCAAAGAGGCATAATAGGCGCGACCGGGTTCGTTATACGTCTGACTTGTCGACTCACTATCTCTTAATTTCTGCTCATCAAATAGATTACTGATTCCTACACGGGTACTTAGATTGCCTGTAAATTTATAGCCCATATTAATCCCTGCAATACCATAACTTTTCACGGTACTTGGTTTTAATGCATCATCCGTACCACCAGAACCTACACCCGCTTCAATGCGATTTTGAGCATATTGACGAGACTTTTGGCGACCATACTGGGTATAAACAAAATTCACATCCAATTGATCAGTAATATCGTAGTCAAAAATTGAGTTGAGCGTATAGTTAGGCACTAGAGAAAGCGGATTACCTGTCGACTTATCTTCTGAATCCATCATATAGGTAAAGTTATTGGTCCAGCTGATATTATCCCATTCTAGACCAATGCTACCTTCAAAGCCTTGAACCAAAGCTTCAGGGATATTCTCCCAACGTAAGACATTCCAAGTCGTTCCTGAAGTCGTTGTAGCCGTGGTGATAATTTCAGTCCCTGCCGCAATTTTGTCTTTATAATCATTACGGAACCATGCAAAACTCGCGTTAACATTATCTTTGGCGAATTGGATACCCAATTCTTTATTCACCGATGTTTCAGGATTTAAATCCGCATTACCTTGAAGTAAACAACGGTTTTGAATCGTCGCTGGACAACCATTCCCATTCGTCGATAATAAATAACCTTCTGCATTTTGATACATATTTGGGGCTTTATAAGCTTTCGCGATTCCACCTTTAACCGTGAAATAATCACCTAGTTTTTGCGTTATATTAAGACTTGGACTCCAATTTGACCCAGATTTATCATGATCATCAAAACGCAAACCTAATACCAAATCTGTTGAATCCGTAATTTTTAAATTGTCTTCAGCATATAGTGATGCAATACGCGAACTCATATGACTACGATCTTGTGGTGCTATCGCATCTAAACCTGCTGAACTGCCAGTTGAACCAACAGATGTATTTGCCTCGTCTGTGAAATCATCTTCAATCCATTCGGCACCAAGGGTTAAATTCTGAGGGATGTAAAATTCAAACGGAAGATTCACTTCGCCATTTATACGGAAAGTATCTAAGGTCGAGGTGGACTTGTCTGTTTCTGTGTTAATACGTCCTTCGGCACTACCCGCTAAGCCTTCCAATAAACGCTTGTTCTTCGTTTTATCGTATTGAAAGATTAATTTATTATTTCCCCAGTCCCATTCACCATCATGCATTAATGCATAACTTTCACGGTACATGGTATTGGTTTCAGTGCCATATAAAGCTGACAAAATAGCATTCGCTTCGGCATCTGCATTCAACTGAGAATCACCTGAGTAAAGGTTACCCTGACGGCTCGAAGCTGCATCTAATGTTAGAGTTTGACCGTCTGTGATTTGCCAAGCCAAACGCGCCGATACATCCTCATTTTTTACCCCTTCTCTACCCGCTGCGGTACTATTGATGGACTTGTTAATATCTATGGCATCAGGCTGGGTCTTATTAAAGTTCCCATATAAACGATAAGATAAAATATCCTTAATAATCGGACCACTTAGATTGACACTTACACGCCCAGATTCACCTTCTTTAGAATCTTCAGGTTGATTGGTATATAACTCGACCGAACCATGTACTTCGTTGGTGACTTTTTTGGTTTTAATATTGACCACACCACCCATGGCACCAGAACCATAACGTGCTGCTGCTGGACCACGTAATACTTCAATCGACTCAATGGCATCAGCAGGAACCCAGTTCGAATCCCCACGGGTATCACGCTCACCACGCCAACCATAACGTACTGAGTTTCTTGAAGTCACAGGCTTACCATCCACCAGAATCAAGGTGTTTTCAGGTCCCATGCCGCGAATATCGATTTGACGGTTATTCCCGCGCTGACCTGTCGCACTATTGCCGGTTAAGTTCACCCCAGGCATACGGCGTACGTATTCCGAAATATCATTCACGACAGGAAGTTTTTCCAAATCTTCTTCTGTAATGATGGATGCCCCTAAAGACTGCTTGACTTGTTCTTCAGCCGTTAGCACGATTTTTTCTAGTTTGGTCGCATCTGTAGATTGAGCCGTCACCTGTTCTGTTGCAGATGCTTGCTGTTCTGTTTGTGCATCCTCAGCATGCGCAAGCACACTCATAACTGACAAAATGGATAGTGCTAATGCTGATTGGACAATGCGTCTGTTCATTCGATTACCCCAAAAACTGTTGGAAGATAGAAAACAACATGAAATTTCGGTTTCAGAGTGTAACAAACATAAATATAAATGCAATTACTATTAATAATAATTCTCATTATTAAATGGAAATGATCCTGTATAATCAGGCTTCTGATTTCAACAGGCGTAAAAAAACCTCCAAATTTGGAGGTTTTTTCGGTATCACTTAACTGCCAAAAATTACTTGAAGTATGCACCTTCTGCTTGGCTGTGGTCAGTCTGGTCAATCACACGTTGTAACTCTGGTACGTGTTGTTTTAAGGTTGTTTCTACACCTTGTTTCAAAGTCACATCAATTGCTGAACAGCCTTGGCAACCACCACCAAACTTAAGTACCGCAGTCAAACCGTGTTCTTCATCTTCAACCACTTCGACCAATGCACAGTTACCACCATGTCCTGCCAAACCTGGGTTAATCTCAGATTGTAGAACATAAGTAATGCGCTCTTCGACAGACGCATCTGGACCGACACGTGGCACTTTTGAATTTGGTGCACGGAAAGTCAACTGACCACCAAAACGGTCTTTGTTGTAATCAATTACGGCATCTAATAAATACGGAATAGATGGTGCATCTACATAGGCAGGGAAATCTGGATAGTCTTGCTTATAATCTGTTGGCACAACTTCTTCAGGCGCACTATATGCCATACAACATTCAGCACGAGGGGTTCCAGGATTTTCCACAAAAACACGGACACCAATCCCTGGAGTATTTTGTTTCGCCAATAAATCACGTAAATACTCTTGTGCAGTTGGTGTAATCAATAAGTTTGGAATTTCTTCTGCAACTGCAGTGCTGGTGTTCTCAGTCGACATAACAATATTTCCTCAAGCTGAAGTCGCTATTTTAACTGAAGATGCGGTTAAATTAAAAAAAATCAACCAAAATTGTCGGAATTATTCTAAAAGTTCTGTGCAATTAGACAATTAATGGCATTATTAAGGTTTAGTCATTCAAAATTGAACCTTTTCTATATGCTCAATCTGCCTTTCAACCATACTGTAGCGCTGATTATCATTACTGTGGTGGTTTCACTTCTGGCGTTTTCCAATCAGAAATTGATGAGTCGACTGATCTTTTGGCCGCCTGCCATGCAAAAGGGGCAATATGACCGCTTCATCACCCATGGCTTTGTGCATGCGGATGGTGCTCATCTCCTATTTAACATGATTACCCTGTTTTTCTTTGGCAGCGTGATTGAAAGCTTTTATCGTCAGTATTTTTTTGACCTAGGCTTTGCCCTGTTCTATTTGGGTGGTCTGATTTTTGCCATTTTACCGAGCTATTTAAAGCATAAAAATGATTTCCAATGGGCAAGTTTAGGCGCTTCGGGTGCTGTGTCTGCCGTACTTTTCGCCTACATTCTGTTTGAACCTTGGAAATTAATTTTCGTATTCTTTATTCCTGTACCTGCCATCATTTTTGCGGTGCTTTATGTCGCCTATAGCATTTGGTCAGGCAAACGTGGGAACTCTCACATCAATCACAGTGCGCACCTTTGGGGAGCCACTTACGGCGTAGTCGTCACGATTTTAATTGAACCACGCGTTATTCCACACTTCCTCAATAAACTCGCGCAGCTTCCTTTCTAAACACAACGTGATCCATCTTTTATAAACATTCGGGAATGGCTGAACCATCACACATCCTCAGCCATTCTCCGCAACATTTTCAAATAATGTTTTATTTCAACTTTCCTTTCACCTAGAATAAATCGTAACAATAAAGTGTTTTTCTCAAAATAAACCAAGATCAAAACAAGATGGAGAATGAATATATGCATAAATTTCTTATGATTATTGCGACCTGCTTAAGTTTCAGCGCTTTGACTGCATGTGCCGTGCATACCCCGGAAGGTAGTATTGTGGTCGACCCGAATGGGAACTTAGGTCACTATGAACATGGCGGAGACTTCTGCCCACCTGGTCAAGCCAAAAAAGGGCGTTGCTAATTACGTCATGATTTAAAAGTATTTTGACAACTGTTGGTCATTGTCCTGACTGACAGTTTTCTAATTTACACAACCCTCCTCTCGCCCAATTTCAATTTCCTACTCATATCCCAATTTTGTCGTTTACCTTTTTTAAAAATTTAGACGCTCGAGGCATAAATTGGTAGTTAATGCCACCCCAAACTTTAATTTGGCATAGATAATGAATACATCTGTATATTAATACTGTAATCAGACGAGATTTTTTGCATGTCCAGCTCTTTAGAGGGTCTACAGTTCCCTGTTCAACCCGATACACAAAAACCAAGTACTACCCGCACAGGCAAGGAAATTATTGCTGAAGCTTTATCGATCGTAGATCACAAAGCTGCACAGGAAGCCTTAAAAGAAAAAAAATGGCGCAAGAACTATCCGAAATATTTTAAAGCCTTGGTCGAGCATGGTATCCGCAGTTGTAGCAACCCGATTACCATTGCCAAACAAGGTCTGCATAAAGCACAGCACAGTTTCGAGTTTTACCGTGACGGTCAACGTTATTTGTTAAAAGACATGATGGACGTGCCTTTAGCTCAGTTACATACCGTGCAGTTGAAGGGCGAAGGTCAGTCTGAACCTGAATGGTATATTCCCTATCATGGTGAAAACCTGAAAGGTGAAGCTTTACTGGCACAAGTACAGAAATGGGAGCAAGAAGGCATTATTGAGCCTTCGCATGCCGATGCCCTACGCCTCGCCAATGCGCACCCTGAATGGTTCGATTTATCTGACCGTACCATGGTGCTGTTTGGGGCGGGTTCTGAAGCTGGTCCACTGACATGGTTGTCCAAGTGGAAAGCCAATATTGTGGCGGTCGATCTGCCGAACAACAAAGTATGGCAAAGAATTTTAAATACCATTCAAGACGGCAATGCCACCTTATATGCACCAAGTCAAACCAAGCTTGCAGAAGATACACCGACACGTGAATTAAGTACAAAATTAGGGGCTAATTTACTGACCCAAACCCCTGAAATTGCACAATGGTTATTACAAAGTGAACATCAACTGGATTTGGCTGCAATCGCCTATTTAGATGGTGAAAAGCACGTGCGTGTTGCCATGGCAATGGACAGCATTATGAAAGTGGTGAGTGAACACAAAGCGGATACCAGCTTAATGTTTATGTGCACCCCAACGGATGTATATGCTGTACCGAAAGAGGTGGTCGCTTCTTCAGAAGAAAAATTCCGTTACCGTTCGCACATTCAAAAACTGGTGACCAAAGGTGTAGCTACAGCATCTTTAAAACACTTTTTCCAAAAGAATCTGCATAACCTGATTCGTTCCGACAATGGTCAGGAATATGGCATTGCAGACTGTCTGGTGATCGAACAAGGTCCAAACTACGCTTTGGCAAAACGTATTCAGCAATGGCGTGCAACTTTGGCACGTCATGAAGGACAACGTGTCAGTATCAATATTGCCCCATCAACCACAACGCATTCAGTCACAAAAAATCCACTTCTAAAAGCGGCTTTCAATGGCGCCAGCCTGTTTGATGTGGAAGCGTTTAGACCCGAAACCACCAATGCGATTATGGCAGCCCTATGGATTCATGATTTGCGCAATCCTGAATCTGTTGCCAACCCAGAAACCCCGATGGAACATCCGCTAGAACTGATGATGCACGGTGCCAACCATGGTGGTTTATGGCGAGTGGCATATTTGGCGCGTACTGCATTACCGTTTGCTGCGATTTATGGCTTTGCAACCGATAAGTTGCCACTAAAAAAAGCCTTTGCCAAATTTAAAAGCTAAGCATTAGAGCTTCTTTGAAGCTATAAGCAATTTCCAAAACAAAGGGCGTCATCAATATGGCGCCCTTTCTCTATCTAAGCGAACACGACTTAAATTAAGCAGCTAGATTCTTTTTTAATTCGTCTTCGACAATGGTCAATTCAATCTCACTAAACTTGCGAATTTCCCCTTCAGCATGTTTTTCAAGCATGCCCCCAATTAAAGGGACTTTCACTTTTACTGTCCATTCCAATTGAAACTCAATGTGATGCTCAGAACCTTTAACCGAACGTTTGCAGCTCGCATGCAAAGGTAGGTTTGCTCCCAAATCGACCGTTGACGTCATGGCTTCAAGGTCACTAATATCGGTGCGATGTAAGCGAAAAGCGTCTTTTAACAGTTTTTTGGCGATATCTGGAATATTCACATCCAGATTATAGGCACGTTTTAAAGTATACCTATCCCCTTCTTTTTTAGATTCCAAAATTTCCAGATTTTCACCTGGAATACGACGGCATACATTCTCATGTAAACTGGTATCTGCTGCTAAACGCTTAAATTCGTTCAGTGATACGCCGCGAATAATTGCATTGACGGTGAACTGATGTGCCATGACGGTTCCTTATTTTTCTGTTTTGTCCTGATAAAAATGCCTATACAGCATAAAAAAGCAATATGAATGCCACATTGCAGTCATGCTTGATTTAAATCAATTCCGTTCAGGCTGTCATTGACCTGTTTTGGGTTTTAATACTTGGAAATGCCAAAAGTTGCACTGATTTCAGATAAACAATTGATGTGTAAATAATGCTGCTGATACTGAATCAGGGCATAAAACTCGAGCGCGCCATCATCCAGACCCGTAGCAGACCACGTGGTGCCTTTCGGAAAATCCTGCAACCATGTCGCTTGGTAAAAGTCCGCCACCGAATCAAATTGCAGGTAGTCCTGCGGTGCAGTAATAATCTTGAGCGCGAGATCATCAAACTGCTTCAATTTGGCTTGGTTAAAATCAATCAGCATGACGACAACACTCAGCTCGGCTTAGGCAGATTTGATTGAGGTCAACTGTTGTTTCTTTTTGACTTGCAGCCATTGCCACCAACCCAACCCTGCCAATCCTACAAAAGCAGCATATAAACCTGCCGTTAAGAGCAGATCTTTATAGATAAACATCCCAACGTAAATGATATCGACAAATACCCACAATACCCACGTCGCAATATGCTTACGACTGGTCCAGTAAGTTGCCAATAAGCTAAATGCTGCCAATTGTGCATCCAGCATCGGGACTGCTGCATCGGTCCAGAATTTCAAACTTAAACCAAAGAGCAAACCACACAGTGCAGCCAATGCCATTTGCCAAATGACGGTACGCGTGGCGATTGGTTCTATGCGAATATCATGGTCTTGCTGCTTACCCTTCAACCAGTGATAGAAACCATAGAAATTTAGCCCCATGAAGAAGAACTGCAGGATGGTTTCCCCATAGAGTTTAAAGGTATAGAACAAATAGGCGTACAAGACAAAGGCGAGAAAGTTAAACCACCAACACCACATGTTGCGCTTGATTGTTAAAGCCACGCCAATCACACTGATGATGACAGCAAAAATTTCCAGTCCAGACATCAACCCATCACTTTATGAACACGATGGCACATTATGATAAATTCTGCACAGAACACAAGCCAAAAAAATGATGGGACAATAGAGGTGCATCCTCGATTACTCGCGTGTTAGTCATAACATCCATTTAACTTTTCGTTTTGAACTCAGACTTGTGCTCTTCGCCATAACGATCGACATGACTGCAAAACACCCCGTATTTTCCAACATAGTATTCAAGTGATTGGTCATAGAAATTCCAATAAATCGACCACTCATTTAAATCCAGTTTACGAATCTGGGTTAAGGCTTTGGCAGGTAATTTTTTCAACAAATTACGTTGAATATCTTCAGCCGCTTCTATATCTCGGGTATGAATATTCTGTTCGAAAAACAGCTGCACCGCATCATCAAACAAAACCTGATCACAATATTCAATTTCAATAATCAGACCTTCTACAGAACGGTCTGCCTGTACTTCAATTGCATCATTCGCAGGCACAGCTTTAAGCAAATAGCGATTGCGATATTTTTCCGTTACTTTAATTTTGATTAAAATCTGCCAAACCGCAACAAGGGCAAAGCCCAATAAACACAAAACAATAATTTTAAACATATTGCCCCCTTATAAGGCGTATATTCAGCATTACAGTTCTATCTATAATACGCCTATTTAACTCAAGCATTGATCCAATTATCTTTAAAATCAGATAAATGAATATACAGTTCATTCAATTTTGTGATCTTGGTCAAGTTCTTATATATTTGCTTACATAAATTTGAGATAGCAAAACACCCATAAAAAGCAACAAATCGCCACTGTTATCCCGAGGCGAATTCACATGAAATAAGCCTGTTTTCAGGAAATAAGAACAAACAATGATTAGGGCAGCAAAAATTCAGGATATTCCTGAGATTCTTCATGTTTTGCAGGAAAGTATTCGTTCCTGTGTGCAAGATCATCAACGTGAGGAAAGTAAGATTCAGGCATGGCTGGAAAAAATGACACACGGCAACCTGTTGTTATGGATGCACTATAATGACAGTTGGATCTACAGTATAAACCAACAAACAGTCGGTTTTATTATGGTCAGCGATATTGGCAAGATATTGCTGAATTACACCCTGCCCGATCTGCAAGGTCAAGGCATTGGCACCGCTTTACTCAACAGTGTAATAGCACATTTAAAACTGAGAAATCTGGAACAGATTACTCTAGACAGCACGCAAACAGCACTTGCTTTTTATCAAAAACAAGGCTTCCAAATTCGTACGTATGCCGCACCCGAACAGCCAACCATTCCCATGATTAAGTACCTTTAGACCGTTAAATTTTCAGTTGATCTCGCCCTGCATTCTTGGCGAGATAAAGCTGTTGATCAGCAGCCTTCATTAAGGCATGGATGTCATGATACTGATGTTTACGATCCATATACGCCGCCCCGATACTGATAGTGACGTATTGCTTCAGATCGCCACGATTTAAGTGCTCAAATTGCTGCTGCCTAATGATGTGCAATACATGCTGCAAAGTCTGTTCAACCACCACCACAGGCATATTACGGATAATCACCGCAAACTCCTCTCCGCCATAACGCGCCAAATAAGCATGTTCTGGTAAATTGCTTTGAACGACTTGTACCAACTGTTGCAGAATTTCATCGCCTTTTAGGTGTCCGTAGTAATCATTATAATTTTTGAAATAATCCACATCTAACATGGCAAAAGCCAACACCGCATTGTGCTGCTGTGACGTTTCATTAAATTGGCGCTGAATTTCGGTATTTAAGGCACGGCGATTGAATGCGCCAGTTAAGGCATCCGTTTGCGCCTGTAGCTCCAGCTTTTCATTTAACTCACTGAGTTGAACTGTCCGCTCTTTCACTTTTTGATCTAAAGATGAATTGAGTTCCAATAAATTATTGTTCAGTTTCTCAATGCGATCTGAATGATAAGCATAACTTTTTGACTGTTGCACCATAATCAAAAAGGCATAAAAACTGGTCGAAGCAAAAGAGAGGTTAATCGAATCAATCCAATTTAGACTGAGTAAAAAATCATGCAAGAACGTGACACACAACAGCACTACTGCCCATAAATTGATACTGGAATAATGTTCATGCCGCTTGAGGGTTAAATAAAAACCGTAAGCGAAATTCAGTACTACAATAATGCCGAACAAGAAACTGTAAAATGCCAAACGCTCAAATACATTTGGCATAGACAAACAAGTAATGACAATATTAAAACTGAGCACAAACACGGCGAAGGCATAAATCGCGGGGTGTAGATAGCGCCTGTTGAGCAGAAACATGTAATTAATAAAGAACAAGGCAGATAAATAGGTAAAAATATATTCCAGCCGTGTTCCCCATAACCAATCAATATTGGTAAACACCGTATAGACATAAGGTGCTGAAAAGAGATTATGTAAGGCTAAAAAGATAATAAAAATACCAAAAACCAAGAAACCTTGGCTCTGACTATTCTTCACGCCGCGGAAAAATCCAAACAGAATGGTAAATATGCCCACACCAATTACCGCACCACATACCCCCGCAATACTCATCATTAACTGCTGGAATTGGCGGTTGATGGTTTTACCCAACCCGATCCGCATCGGGTTTTCTAAACCACCATGTAAGCTTTGAAAACTCGAAACTTGCATGGTAACGGTAAAATATTCATTTTCAGCAATAAAATAGGCAAAGCGCGGTGCATTTTCAGTTTGATGCGTTTGATTTGTTGTACCGACCTCACCCAGTCTTAACAGCAAGTCACCATTTAAATACATGCGGTAAGCACCATACTGGTTCGGAATCCAGATACCAATACGACGTCCAACAAACTCTTCGGGAATTTTAAAATGACCGACAAACGTCCCGTAAGTATCTTGCGGATAGCCCAACTCTTTAAATGAAATAGGTAAAATTACGGTTTCAGAGGGTATTGCTGGAGTCGCTGTTTGCAAGAATTGCTTGGGATAAAACTGCCACTGTCCCGCTAAATAACTGGTGGTATTTTCTTCAAAACTGACTGTATTAATATTTTTTTGATGAACGTAATAAGACTCGGGGACTGGTTCATACAGTGCCCAACTGGATTGCTGAAGCAGCAAGCATAAGCAGGTCAGCCCATATAAAATAAAATGTAGGATCGTATAGGGCTTGAGTATTGTTATATTCAAGTCGCGTTTTTTCCTTATGCGCGAATTTGATCTTAATATAAAGTTTAATACACTAAAAATACGTTGATTCTCAGTAATGGGTTAACCTTAGCATGCTTTTTCCTCAACATGCTAAGGTTTATTTTTCATATAATCTTAATATCGTGTTTTCACATCATATAACTCAATTTCAAAAATGAGATTTGAGTTTGCAGGGATAATATTGCCCATTTTACGTTCGCCATAAGCCAAATGTGCAGGCACAATCAACTTACGTTTACCACCTACTTTCATGCCCATAATGCCTTGATCCCAGCCTTTAATGACACGACCCGTTCCAATGACACATTCAAAATAATTGCCACGATCCAGTGAAGAATCGAATTTCGTGCCATCTTCTAACCAGCCAGTGTAATGTGTGGTGATTAAAGCGCCTTTAACCGCTTCTTTGCCTTCACCCACGACTAAATCAATAATCTGCAATTCGTTTGACATCTTGCTTACTCCTCAAATCTGCTTGTCTTTACTGTAACTGAATCCACTCAATTTGAGCTTGTGCCTGATCACCAATCAGTGTCCATTCCCCATCCATCACATTCAATTGTAATTGCATGGTGCGCTCACATAGTTGCTGAATGGCTTCGGTGGTTGCAGGTGTTAATTGCCACACCTCAACATTGCTCAAGGTCTTTAACTTGCTGTTACGCTTATACCATTCTTCTACTGCTGTGCCATAGGCAACCACAGCGACCGACTTACAACGCGCGCTGGCTTTTTTAACTTTATCTTCGTCAGGGCAACCCACTTCAATCCAGCGTACCAATTGACCTGTTAAGTCTTTTTCCCACAATGCAGGTTCGTCAGTTTCAAATAGGTCTTTGGTAAATTCCAACTGTTCACTGGCATAACGAGCAAATGCCAAAATACGTACCATTAATCGTTCAATGGTTTCCGATGGGTGCAAAGCCATCGTCAGTTGATAATCCCCATATTGGTGACTATCCATGTTGGCAATATTCAAATCTGCCTTATAAATTGTTGCTTTTAGCGCCATGAAATGTTCCTCAAATTTGGCGACTAGGATACTCGATTTTGACTGCCTTGGGACAGCTTGGCAGAGTTTTTGCTTTTTCAGTGCTGACACTAGAATAAAAGATGAAGCTCATGTGGCAGAACCTCAAACATAACCTTTTCCTACAAGTGGTCTTGGCACTGATGATCGGCATTGCGCTCGGTCTTAGTTTCCATGATTTTTCACTTAATTTAAAACCTTTAGGTGATGGTTTTATTTCTCTGATTAAAATGCTGATTGCCCCGATTGTCTTCTGCGTGGTGGTGCTTGGAATTTACGGTGCACAAGACATCAAAAAAATGGGCAAAGTGGGTGCAAAAACCATTCTGTATTTTGAAATCGTCACCAGTATTGCTTTGGTTTTCGGGATTGCCGTCGCCTATATTTTCAAACCTGGCGCAGGCATGAATATTGACCTGAATGCACTGGATGCCAAAGATTTAGCCGTCTATACCGAACGTGCAGAACATTTGAGTTCAAGCAGTGATTTTATTTTAAACATTATTCCTAAAACCATTTTTGCTGCATTTAACAACGGTGATATTTTACAAGTTCTGCTGATTGCCATTATTTTTGGCATCAGTATGCTACTGATTCCCAAAAAATTTGCTGAAATTGTACGCCAAGCTTTAGAAGCATTTTCTGAAGTCTTCTTTAAAATGATGGGTCTCATCATTCGTTTGGCACCACTCGGCGTCTTGGGTTCAGTCGCCTATACCACGGCAAAGTTTGGACTCAGTTCCTTCGCTCAGCTTGGCTATTTGGTGCTCCTGTTTTATATCACCTGCATCGCTTTTGTGATTCTGCTCCTAGGCAGTATTTTAAGAATGACAGGCTTAAATATTTTCAAGTTTTTAAATTACTTTAAAGCGGAGCTTTCTATTGTTTTAGGCACAGCATCATCCGATTCCGTGCTTCCTCGGGTCATGCAAAAACTGAAAAAATTAGGCATTAAAGATTCAACTGTAGGACTGGTCATTCCGACAGGTTATTCATTTAACCTTGATGGTTTTTCCATTTATCTCACTTTGGCTGTTATTTTTATTGCCCAAGCCTGCAATATCGACCTATCCATGACCGACTTACTCAGCATTTTATTGGTCTCTTTGGTCACATCAAAAGGTGCACACGGTATTCCAGGTTCAGCTTTGGTCATTCTAGCCGCAACCTTATCGGTCATTCCTGCACTGCCTGCCATTGGTTTGGTGCTATTACTTTCAGTCGACTGGTTTATTGGGATTATGCGTGCTTGTACCAATTTGATCGGTAACTGTGTCGCCACGGTGGTGATTGCACATTGGGAACATGATATTGACCATGCCAAGGCACAATCAGTACTGAATCAACCCCAACCGATTACTGAAACGGCACAAGATGCTTAAATACGACACGCCAATAATTGTGCTTCAAACAACGCCCAATCCCGTTCTTGAGGCACTATAATTTCAATCCGATTGTCGACATTCTCAGGTGCAGACTGATAATTGAATTGATTGGGATTGAAATTAAAATTTTTCCAGCCTTGGTTGGTATTGAAAATCCCTTTAATTCTGAGCCAGTCCTGTTGCTCACAGAGCAAGTCGAGCAAATCATAAAAATCAAATTGCCAACGTTTTGAAAACTTCCATCCAGCAACACTATAGCCCTGTGCAGTTTCGACATAATGATAAGGGAGCTGCTTAATTTCAGGCAGAACGGAATCGCTGTTGTACTGTTTCTGAATCTGGATTAAGGGCTGAATTCTGCGCTGTACCCCTTGGTAAGGCAGATCAATTTGTGCCAGTTGCAACTGCCCGAAAGCAGGTCTCAACCATGTCTGAGCATAAGCCTGATATTCCTGCTGCAATTGCTGCAACGCCTGCTCATCTATCGCATGCATTTGTTCTGTATGGGAAATCACCACAATTTGCGCAGCTTTTAGCTGATCGGCATACAGATTTTGCTTTACCCATTCTTGCTCATGTAAACGCGAACCATCCACCACGGTGACTGGCGCACGCATCTGAATTTGGCTTTGCCAATGCGGTTCAGTCAGTTGCTCTAACAGTTGGGCTGGATGCCCTAAGCCAGTCGGTTCTATGAATAAACGGTCGGGTTTGGCTTCAGACAATAAACGAGACAAGGCAATTTGCATCGGTAATTGGCTGCTACAACACAGACAGCCACCCAACAGTTCTTTGACTGCATAGCCATCCGTTTGCGGCAACAGATTTTGGTCGACTCCAATTTGACCAAACTCATTCATCAGCACTGCCCACACTTCATCTTCAGGTTTTTGTGCCAATAAACTGTTCAGTAAAGTGGTTTTTCCTGCACCAAGAAATCCAGAGATAATGTGGGTGGGTACGGATTTTTGTGGGGGCAACAGTTTCAAGATGAAGATGCTCGCAAGCCAAATGAAAGATGAAGTTTAATGTAATAGTATAACAAAATCTTCAGGTGCATAGCAGGTGCTTATTGCAGCAAGCATTGAAATGACATCTTCATTTTTTGCGCTTAAGTTCCTCAAGCACCCTAAACAAACTGGCTCGGATCCAACATATGCAAGGTAATTTTTTTCACTTCATCGCGACTTTGTTGAATATGAGTTTCAATGGCTGTGATTGCTTCAGTCGTTTGCCGATTAAAAATCAGCTTTAAAATATGCTGATGTTCCTGATAAGTCGCTTCAATACGATACTGTTTCGAGAAATCTAAACGGCGAATAATCCGTATTTTTTCACTCAAGTCGCGGTGAATCCGAGCCATCTCATGGTTCCCTGCCGCGCGAACCAAGGCACAGTGAAAATCTTCATCCAGTTGTGACAGTTGTTTGAGGTCCTTCAGATAGTCTTGCGGTTCTACCATCCAAATTGCTTTCAGTTTTTGCAATTCGCTGGATTGCTCACAGCCCTGTTGCGTCAGTGTATCAATCGCATCCTTTTCCAGCACAATCCGCACATCATACAGTTCTTCATAATAGCGGAAGTTTAGTGGTCGGACTTGCCAACCACTACGGAAACTCACTTCGACATAACCCTCTTGTTGCAAACGATACAAGGCTTGCCGAATCGGGGTTCGACTGACTTCATAAGCTTGCGCAACTTCGGACTCGGTAAAACGCTCACCCGGCATGAGTTTAAAATCAAAAATGTCGTTTTTAATGCGTTGATACACCAGCGCAGATAAATTGTCTGCGCTTTTACTTGTCGCACTTTTCATTTCGTCTTCCCAATCCGTTTACTACCAAGCCCTAAGCCTGCATTCCACTCAGTAGATGATTGTTTTTGCATTGCAATACGCTGATCTACATCATTCACTTGCAGTTAGTACTGCAAGTTTTATGCAAAGTTCATCCCAGTAAATACCATTTAGATCAGCACAATGTTCGAAGCTTTAAAAAGAAGGTTTATGCTCCACTTCATCTTCATGAGTGCATTCATGTGCTTGATCCAAACAGATCTCTTCGGGAATCAAAATAATCTGTTGCTTGCAACTGTTGTGCATTTCTATGCTGTATAAAGGCACGCCATCCACCAAAGTGACTGATATTTTCAGCATCAGCTAGACCATACGGTTCACAGATAAATCCTTTCACCCAGCGACCATCAATCAGTTGGATATTCCCTATGCCCAGTGGTGTTGGAATTTCGGCAACGAACTCGCCAAAACGCGAGGTTGGAATATCCCAGAGTTCCACAATAATTTCATGCCCTTCTGCTTGACGCGCCAAAGCAGGTTTTGGCGGAATGGTGCCATTCAGTGCATATAAGGTGTAATTCGCTGAAGTTTTAGTGGTTTCCACATGCACCGCTTGACGTGTGGTGAGCTGAAAATTCAGTGGCATTCCAGTCAAATGTGCGCCCACCACCGCCACACGAATATGCTGTGCAGATGGCGCGGACACAGAAGATTCATTTTCAGGATATGCACGCCCTGTCACCCCTAAAGGTAATTGCAGATGGGCTTGCCATTTTCGGCCAAAATCTGCCAATGCACGGTCATGCCATGCAGGTGCAATCAGGCTGATACCAAACGGTAAGCCATCCTCGCGGAAACCTGCGGGTAATGCCAAAGCACTCAAGTCAGCTAAATTGGTAAAGTTGGTGTAGGTGCCAAAATGCGAGTTGTACTGAATCGGCTCCTGCTGCATTTCTGCAAGGGTATGTATCGTTGGAGACGTGGGCACAACCAAGGCATCAAATTCAGACAATAGCACTTGAATTTGTCGAGCCAAATCATTTTTGAGATATTCGGCTTTATAGGCATCGAGTGCCGTATAGTTTTTGCCTTGTTGCACAATTTCAAAAACCGTTGGATCAAATGCTTCTGGTACTTGTTCCAATAATGCTTCGACGGCTACAGTTCGCTCAGCAACCCAAGACCCTTGATACAGCTGGGCTGCCAATTGTTCAAAAATGGTAAAGTCAATTTCAGTCAAAGTGACTTTCATTTGCTTTAACTGCGCAACCGCATGCTGAAAGGCTTGCTCGGCTTGCACATCACCAAAGAATTGTAAGCTTTTAGGAATCGCAAAATTTAACACTGAAGACAGTGTTGCAGGCGCAGTTTTTGGGTTATGACGTGAGTAGCTATCCCGTACATCGAAATGTTCTAACACCTCTGCCACAACTTCTGCATCTGCAACAGTTAGTGTAAACACAGAAATACAGTCAATACTTTTCACTGCGGGTAGCAAGCCAGAGTTTGAAAAACGACCTTTAGTGGGTTTTAAACCGACAATATTATTAAAGGCAGCAGGCACACGACCCGACCCTGCGGTATCCGTGCCTAATGCAAATGGAACCAATCCTCGCGCAACCACACTGGCAGAACCTGAACTTGAACCCCCACTGACATATTCAGGGTTAAAACTATTCACGACTGCGCCAAATGGCGAACGGGTTCCCACCAAGCCAGTCGCAAATTGATCAAGATTGGTTTTCCCGACCACAATCGCCCCTGCTTGCTTGAGCAAACGTACAGTTTCTGCATCTGCCGCTACAACCTCATTTAAGACTTTGCATCCCGCTGTGGTTGCGAAACCTGCAACATCAATATTGTCTTTTACTGCAAAAGGAAGACCATAAAGCGGAAACTGTTCAAAGAGCGCTTTGCTTTCAACTGTTCGTTGTTGCAGCTCTGCGATTTGTTCCTGTAGGTGCTCAACCGTCGCAATCGCAATCCATGCTGTATCTTGCTGCTCAAATCCTTGTACCCAAGAGATTAAATCGGACAATTGAATTTGTTGGGTTTTATAGGCATTTTGCCATTCTGCAATGGTCCAACCGAGAGTTTGAAGTCTGCTCACTTTATGCATCCTATCTTGTATACAAGTTAAGATTGTTAAAGCGAATTTTATGCCAACTCAATTTTTACATGAAAAACATAGGTTTAAATAAAAATGCTGTACTACTGATTAGCAATCGATTGCAAAGTTGCCTTGATTTAGCTCAATAAGGCCAACGATGCCTTAAAGTTGCTGTACTTTGGATCATAAAAAAATTGAGGAATGTTTGAATAGCGCGTAGACAGAAAAATCTTGAAAGAAAATTAAGAAGATAATAAAAAAATTCCCTTCCCCCATTTTCAGGGAGAAGGAAGGACCTAAACTGGTAAAAATAAGTAATAATTATTTAGAAGAATAAGAAAGCTTCATACCCACAATGAAACCGTCATTGTCTTGGAAGTCACCCACAATAGCGCCACTTGAGACTTTACCTTTAGCATCACCAAACCACATATAACG
Source organism: Acinetobacter kanungonis (assembly GCF_009939195.1). Lineage (GTDB taxonomy): Bacteria > Pseudomonadota > Gammaproteobacteria > Pseudomonadales > Moraxellaceae > Acinetobacter > Acinetobacter kanungonis. The sequence goes on from NZ_JAACKC010000004.1 coordinate 199,727, forward strand.
ACCGCCCATACTGAAAGCAACGTTATTATTGATATTATATTTAGCCGCTAAACCTGCCCCCCAATAACCTTCTACAGGACCTAAAGTTGTTACAGGATTACCTGCGCCAGAATCCCATGAGCCTGAAATTGACATTGCAAGTTTTGGTGACAGGCGTTTACCCAAACCAATTTCAACAGCTGTTTGATCATCAGAGTAATCAAGTAGCGGTAAGCCATTCGGCTGTGCCTGTGACGTAGTCACTGTTTTTAACAACGGCGGACGATATTCAAAATTACTCCATGGCACCCAACGTACTTTGGCAAATAAAGCAGTTGTTGGGTTTAAACCTGTTTGTAAGTTTAAATTAATAGACTCTGGCGTTGTAATTGTGCCTTTATTAGATTGTCCAACAAGACCTGCCGCAGGGAAATCTTCATGAATAGTCGATTTGTGATCAATTTCCGAACGGTAGGTTAACGATGCCAAAATGCCCAACTCAGGTTTGGCATAGCTCATACCAGCAACCCAACCTACAGACATATCAGAGAAACTGTTGTTATAACCACTTGCAGGACCGTATGATTTCCCACGCAAATGCACATCAGCTTGTAGATCTTGTAATGCAGGTCCAGCATAAACCATAAAGTTTTTATTCAGGTTATAACCCAATAAAGTGGTCACGTTTTTTGACTTTACTTCTACACGAGTATGAGCATCATCTTCTGGCAAACCTGTTGCTTTAAAATCATTTTCACCTTCGAATTTAACTTTTGCCCCATAAGGTTCATCATAAATAACGGCTAATCGAAAATCAGAACTTAAATCAGTTTTAGCAGCATAACCCGCTGTCTGGAAATCTTCTGCCATATCAGAAAGATGATGTCCACTCGCATCTTTACCTGTAATATTTGGATCAATAAAGGTATAGCTTACTTCTGCATATGTACCCTTTTCAAACAACGCATCAATTTGCTGTGGAGAACGCTCTAAACCCGCAGCAAAAGTTTGACCTGCAAATACAGATAGCATGGCAATGCTAAGGTACTTTTTCTTATTCAATATCATCTTCTCTAGTCCTTTAGTTAGGTTTTAAATCAGTAACTGTCTTTCGGTCCAATGAAAAACACCTACTCATTTAGGATTAAATGGAATATTTAATCTCGATGGCTACCCGTCAGGGCAATTCAATATTTTTAGCTTGTTGCTTTTACGCAGTCGTTCTCAATTCTTAAAGCTGTCATTCAGAAAGTAACGCTCGTTATTTGGATACTCGGTTCAATCCAATGCATTCAAGGAAACAAGGTTAAATTCAAAATTAAGAGCATTCTGCTCAACATAGCTGTGTAGAGCCGAAAAAATGATAAGATACTCATGCTCACAGCGCTTAAAAGTTAAGCATTGCTTTTGCATCGCAATTCGTTCTTTATTATCAACCATCATGGTTACACATCCTTTTTAGCTACAACTCCTTGCAATCCCGCAAGAGCCAAATATCTATGTTATTTTCGAATCTGATATTTACTATCTTTAAGCATTCGATTTCACATCGATATCTTCAACAAGTTGAATATTTCCAAGAAAACCATAGTCGTCCCTAATTATGGGTCTCTTAAAAATATTACTTAGGAATTTCACTCATTCACTGAGATGTCTTCCGTTTCTGAAGAGTAGCAGCCTTAAAAGATGGAACAACCATGCAAAAGAATGGTTACCGAATGGTTTTGGAGAAAAAAAAAGCAAAAACATGGAATATCGCTGGATAAATCAGCTAGAAAGAATGGATTTGATTTTTCTCTACACAGGAATAATCTTTGAATATTGAAGCCTAGACTCGAAAATGAGATTGCTCAATCTATTGATTCATCATGATTTTAATCGCTCAATTACTTCATGTTTATGACCATATCTGCGGCTATTACAAGACTGAAATACGCTTTTCAGAATGTCCATTCTAAGACCAGTATGCAATTCTAAAACCCAATTATTGATTTTTAGTCAATAATGTTTTGCAGATTCATCGATTTTTCCAAGCAAATGACTTCCCTATACTCTCGCCCAATTCAAGCGATTCTATTAAGGTCATACCATGCAAAACATTCTGATTGTCAACGGTGCAAAACAATTCGCACATTCAAAGGGTGAACTGAACAATACCTTAACGGATTTTGCCCAAACCCATTTAAGCCAACTGGGATGCAATGTTCGTATTACGCGAGCGGATAGTGAATATGACATTCAACAAGAAATTGACAACTACGTTTGGGCGGATGTGATTATTTATCAAATGCCAGGTTGGTGGATGGGTGCCCCGTGGACCATGAAAAAATATATGGATGATGTGTTTACCATAGGACATGGGACTTTATACGCCAATGATGGTCGTTCACGCAGTGATGCAAACAAGAAATATGGCTCAGGTGGTTTAATTCACGATAAAAAATATATGCTTTCTCTGACGTGGAATGCCCCAATGGAAGCATTTGAAGATCAAGATCAGTTCTTTGAAGGTGTGGGTGTGGATGGAGTCTATTTACCATTCCATAAAGCCAATCAATTTTTGGGGATGCAAGGTTTAGACACGTTTATAGTGAATGACGTGATTAAAGAGCCCAATGTCCCGCAATATTTAGACGCTTATCGTGCACATTTAGATACGCTGTTTGCGGCATAAAGGGCTTTAATATGCTAACAGTGATTGCAGAAATTCAAATTCATGAAGGTGCTGAACATTTTGAAACGGTGCTGAAGGCTTTTCAAAAGGTCACACCTTTGGTGTTACAGGAGTCAGGCTGTTTTGGATATGAGCTATATATTGACCAAGCCACCACTGCTAGTTTCCAGTACAAGTCTTGTAATTCAATTATTATGTTTGAAAAGTGGCAATCTTTAGCCCATTTGGAACAACATATACAGACTCCACATATGCAAGAATTTCAAACCCGTGTCCAAGATGCCGTCAAGGACACCAAGATTAGAATCATGCAATTGGGTTTACCACAAATTTAATCCTGTCCTAGCTAGATGATTGTGCATGAAATTATCACAAATCCTGTAAAAACTGCTAAAGTAGCCTGCGCATAGCAGGCTTTTTTATGCTCACATTAAAATCGCGTGCCCAAGAGCATGGGCAACATCAAGAGTATAAAAAAATTCCTAGCTATAACTTTATGCAACTCAAGAGGTTACATCTGAAATGCTTCTCATGATCGACAATTATGACTCTTTTACTTACAACATCGTCCAGTATTTTGGCGAGTTGAATCAAGAAGTGAAAGTCGTCCGTAATGATGCCGTGACGTTGGAGGACATTGAACGATGGCAACCGAAGTATTTGGTCATTGGTCCAGGACCTTGCTCTCCGTCTGAAGCGGGTATTTCAATTCCTGCCATTCAGCACTTCGCAGGAAAAATTCCGTTGTTGGGCGTGTGTTTAGGTCATCAAAGCATTGGACAAGCCTTTGGCGGCAAAATTGTACGTGCCAAAACCGTCATGCATGGTCGTTTGTCGGACATGTATCACAGTGACAAAGGTATCTTTAGCAATCTACCTTCCCCGTTTTCTGCAACCCGCTATCACTCTTTGGTGATTGATCAAGCGAGCTTGCCAGATTGCCTAGAAGTGACTTGCTGGACCCAAGAGGTGGATGGCTCTATGGAAGAAATTATGGGCGTTAAACATAAGACACTCCCTGTAGAAGGTGTGCAGTTCCACCCTGAATCCATTCTGAGCCAACACGGACACCAAATCTTCAAAAACTTTTTAGAGATTTATGCATAAATGAATATTCAACAAGCTTTAAATCATATTACCAAGAACATTCACCTGACCCAGCCACAAATGGAAGAGGTCATGCGGACCATCATGAGTGGCGAAGCGACCGATGCACAGATTGGTGCGCTCATGATGGGATTGCGCTTAAAAGGTGAAAGTATTGATGAAATTACAGCGGCTGCACGCGTAATGCGTGAGTTTGCTACAAAAATTGATGTCAGCGATATTCCAAACCTGATTGATATTGTCGGTACGGGTGGTGATGGACAGAACTTATTTAACGTTTCGACTGCTTCAGCCTTTGTCATCGCGGCGGCTGGTGCCACCATTGCCAAACATGGTAACCGAGGGGTATCAACCAAATCAGGTTCATCTGACTTGTTAGAACAAGCAGGAATTAACCTTGACCTGAACATGCAACAAACTGAGCGTTGCATTCGTGAAATTGGCGTGGGTTTCCTGTTTGCCCCGAATCATCATAAAGCCATGAAATATGCAGTGGGTCCACGTAAGGAACTCGGCATTCGCAGCATCTTCAACTTACTCGGCCCGCTTACGAATCCGGCTGGTGTAAAGCGTTTGGTGATTGGCGTATTCTCGAATGAATTGTGCCGCCCAATTGCAGAAGTCATGAAGCAACTTGGCGCTGAACACGTGATGGTGGTGCACTCCAAAGATGGTCTAGATGAAATTAGCCTTGCATCCTCGACTTATGTTGCAGAACTGAAAGATGGTGAAGTGACGGAATGGGTGATTAATCCTGAAGATGTCGATATTGAATCGCAAACGCTAACAGGTTTAATCATTGAAGATTCTGCTGAAAGTTTGGCACTGATTAAAGATGCATTGGGTCGCAAAAAATCTGATCGTGGCGCCAAAGCCGCAGACATGATTGCCTTAAATGCAGGTGCAGGCATTTATGTGTCTGGTTTAGCCAACAGCTATAAACAAGGTGTGGCTTTAGCACATGACATTATTTACGGTGGGCAGGCTTTAGAAAAAATGAGTGTGCTGTCTGAATTTACCAAAACACTCAAACAATACGAAGCTTAAGGAAAGGATGCCCACATGGTTGATATCGCAAATACGATTTTAGGTAAAATTGTTGATCGTAAGCATGAAGAACTGGCAGATCGCCTGAAGCAACGCAGCCTACATGATGTAGAACAATGGGCACAAGCAGCGACACCTGTGCGTGGTTTTGCTCAAGCACTGATGAAGAAACGTCCAGGCGTGATTGCTGAAATCAAAAAAGCATCACCTTCAAAAGGGATTATTCGTGAAAACTTTAATCCTGCTGAAATTGCAGCTCAATATGAGCAAGCAGGTGCAGCTTGCTTGTCAGTTTTAACGGATGTCGATTTTTTCCAAGGTGCAGATGAGAATATTCAAATTGCACGTACGCATTGTGCTTTGCCTGCATTGCGTAAGGACTTCCTTGTCGATCCTTACAATGTCATTGAAGCACGTGCCTTGAATGCCGACTGTATTTTACTGATTGTGGCATGCTTGTCTGATCAACAACTCGAAGAAATGTCAAAAACTGCATTCGAGCAGAATTTGGATGTATTGGTTGAAGTGCATGATGAAGAAGAACTTGAGCGTGCGCTGCAATTGTCTGATCGCTGCTTATTGGGTGTAAACAACCGCAATCTTAAAACATTTGATGTGGACTTAAACACCTCGATTCGTTTAAAGCAATTGCTGGATCCTTCTCGTTTGCTGATTACCGAAAGTGGCATAGCGACTCCAGAAGATGTGCGTATGATGCAAGAGCATGATATCCACAGCTTCCTTGTCGGTGAAAGTTTCATGAAGCAACCCCGCCCTGATCATGCCTTCACTGCATTATTTGGTCAGCCTGTAGAAGTTTAAGCCTTTACAGCATCAGGGCAAACTTTTGCCCTGATGATTGCTCTTGTTCAAAATGAGAAGCTCATGACTTTTCAGGAACATGAACAATCAACATTAACAGTCGTCTGACCAGTGGAATGAAAATTAAAATAAGTGGATAAGCCACCAACCAAGACATTGCCCAAGTTGCCAACCACTTTTCGACAAAACCTTGCATTAACCCTCTATTTATAAAAAGATAAAACAGGACAGTGAGCCACTCATCAGCCCTGATAAAAATAAAGGCATCAGCCAAGACATATGTTTCACGTGAATTTTTAACATAAAATTCAAAAACCTTTTACATAAGAACAATCAAACTGAGATTCGGAGAACGGACTTTGGAATGCACTTAAAGATTTTCTAAGCACTTGAATAAACTTAATTAACTGCTGTAAAAATACTTTCAATAAAGGAATCACTTGATTTTCAAGCAACACCTCTCCCATCAGCTTTAAATGCATACAGAGAATGCAAATCTTCATGCATCAACTGTATCGGAAAGACTTAATAAGATATATCTTAATATATCTTTTATATTTTTTCATCTCTTGATTTTCCTAGGTGAATGATTCTGTCTTTTGCAATACAATTTCTTCTAAGAAATATCGATAAATCAGCCGCTAATTTTTTATCAGACAATCAAAATAATTTCGCCAGTAGCACATCTTTAGATAAATTTTTCAGCTTGAGTGAACCCAAGTCCATTCACACGCACTTTGGATTCTAAATACCTCTGATTGTTTTAGATCTATCAACCCCTTAAATGCAATACAGTTCAAATTACGGGAAAATCCGACTATAATTGCTGCTTAAACCTTATCTTGCAGTTATTTCGGACATTATGAGCAAACATGATTCATCGCTTTCTAAAGATCAGTACAACTTACTGAAAGCCTTTAAAAAGCAAATCAATCATCCCCAATCAACTTCGGTTGCACAGCAGGCTGAATCTCAAAAGCAGACTGCAGCAGCTGAACCCGATGATGCCGAACTCTTTCTAAAATCCATGCAAGGCGTGCAAAAAATGGATGCAGGCAATGCTGCGCCTATAGCTAAAACTCCGAAAAAGAAATTGGATGCGCAAGTGCTGGCAAAGCGTGCAGCCGCGGTAGGTCCAACTGAATCGGAAATGACTGAACTTTCAGATACGCAAGCGATGCTCAACCCTGTGGCGAGCCAAGCCAACCTGAGTTATCGCATTGCAACGCTACAACATAAGGTATTTGAAGATTTAAAAGCAGGAAAATTACGCTGGTTTGAAGCCGTGGATTTACATGGCTGTACCATCGAACAAGCTCGCGCTGCAGTCCTGCAAATTATTCAAATAGCAAAAGATGAAAATCAAAATGTGATTAAAATAGTGCATGGCAAAGGACCTGAAGCCATTTTAAAAACCTATGTGAATGGCTGGTTACGTCAGCATCGTGACGTACTTGCCTTCGTGAGTGCACCTGATAATCAGGGTGGTACGGGTGCGGTTTTAGTCCTCCTAAAACGTTCAGAGAAAAATCCGAAGTACAATCAATAATCGGATTTTGATATTAAACACGGCATTGTTACTGTTTTCTGGTACAATGCCGTCCTTGTTCAATATAAGAGTAAGTGAAAACGTCTAATGTCTATGCAGCAATCCTACGCAAATATTTTAACTGCCGTTGGTGAAGACCTAAATCGTCCAGGTTTGGTTGATACACCTGTGCGTGCTGCTAAAGCGTTTTCGTATTTAACGTCTGGTTATAGTAAGACGTTAGAAGAAGTTACCAATAAAGCGGTGTTCCCTTCGGACAACCGTGAAATGGTCTTGGTGAAAAATATTGAATTTTATTCGCTTTGCGAACACCATCTCCTTCCATTCTATGGTCGCGTACATATTGCCTATTTACCTGAAGGTCATGTGCTTGGCTTATCGAAATTTGCCCGTATTACTGAAATGTTCGCACGTCGTTTGCAAATTCAAGAAAACTTGACTCAGCAAATTGCCGAAGCAGTTGCCGAAGTTACGCAAGCCCGCGGTGTTGCCGTGGTGATTGATTCTGCGCATATGTGCATGATGATGCGCGGTGTCGGCAAACAAGAATCGACGACACGTACTGTTTCCTTTGTCGGTGAGTTCAAAACTGATAAAGAATCACGTCGTGAATTCCTCAGTGCTGTGCCAGAAAGTTATTAATTCACTCAAAAGAATTGCAAAAATAAACCCCGAATCTTTCGGGGTTTATTTTTATCTTATAGCGAACGCTGATTCACGCGCTTCGACAACTGCTCTGCGGTTTCAACACGTTCAGAATAACGATCGGTCAGATAGGTGGATTGTCCACGGGTCATTAACGTAAATTTATACAATTCTTCCATCACATCTACAATGCGCGTGTAGAAAGAGGAAGCTTTCATTGAGCCATCTTCTTCAAATTCCAAGAATGCTTTCGGAATGGAAGACTGGTTTGGAATGGTGATCATGCGCATCCAACGTCCTAGAATGCGCATTTGATTGACTGCATTAAACGATTGCGAACCGCCACAGACTTGCATCAAGGCCAGTGTTTTACCTTGTGTGGCACGAATGGCACCTGCAGCGAGTGGAATCCAGTCAATCTGTGCTTTAAAAATCGAACTCATGGAACCATGACGTTCAGGTGAACACCAAACCATGCCTTCTGACCAAGCCAACAGCTCATGCAACTCTTTGACTTTTACATGCTCTAGATCCGCATCTTCTGGCAAAGGTAAACCTTTAGGGTGGAAGATTCTGACTTCAGCACCAAAGTATTCCAGAATTCGACCCGCTTCTTGCACTGCCAAACGGCTATACGAACGCTCACGGTTTGAACCATACAACAGTAAGATGCGTGGTGGATGCTCAACGGTTTTTGCTTGTACCTGTTCTAGGGTTGGCTTTGGTAATAACGCTAAATCAATATTGGCTAAACTCATCCCAACACCTCTGTTTTAAAATATTTTTTTCGCAACCACAGCGACACACTGACTAATGCAATCAGCACAGGCACTTCCACCAATGGACCAATCACCGTGGTAAATGCCACTGGCGATGCCAATCCAAAAGTTGCAATCGCAACAGCCAATGCCAATTCAAAGTTATTACCCGCAGCCGTAAATGAAATCGCAGTGGTACGTGCGTAGTTGTTGCCCATCCATTTGCTCATAAAGAAGCTAATAAAGAACATCACCACGAAATAAATGGTCAATGGAATCGCAATACGCAGTACATCCATCGGTAAGCTGACCACTTCACCACCCTTGAGGCTAAACATCGCCACAATCGTGAACAGCAATGCCATTAAACTCAGCGGTCCAATTTTTGGCAGGAAGTGGCTTTGATACCATGCCAAGCCTTTTTGTTTGACTAAAATCAGACGGGTTAAAAAGCCCAATAAAAATGGAATGCCCAAATAGATCAGCACCGCTTGGGTAATCATCCAGAAACTGACCTGAATGACTTGCGCCTCAACACCAAAATACGGTGGCAGGAAGCTCAAGAACAGCCATGCATAACTGCTGAAGAATAAAATCTGGAAAATACTATTGAATGCGACTAATGCTGCAACATATTGATTATCCCCACAGGCCAGATCATTCCAGACCAAAACCATGGCAATGCAACGTGCCAGACCAATTAAGATCAGTCCAGTCATGTATTCAGGATAAGACTGTAAAAACACGATCGCCAAGACAAACATCAGACATGGTGCAATCAACCAGTTTTGTACCAGTGACAGTGTCAAGGTGCATTTATCTTTAAAGACTTCAGGTAAGGCAGCATAGTCCACTTTTGCCAACGGTGGATACATCATCACAATCAAACCAATCGCAATCGGAATATTGACACTGCCGACATGCATTTGATTTAAAGCAACTGAAGCTTGAGGAAAAAATACCCCGATTGCCACCCCAAGTGCCATGGCAATAAAAATCCACAAGGTCAAATTGCGGTCTAAAAAAGAAAGTCTGGACGTCGACATGTGTATTCTCAATCTGGGAGATTTTAATGATGGTGTTATTAAATTCGAGCTGATAAGGCTCGAATGGCTTATACCTTTTCAGACTGTTCTCAGGAAAATAGGCAATCAGGTCGCCAAATCTTGACCAATCATCAAAGTCTAAATCATTAATTTGAGATGCTTATTCACAATGAACACTGACAGTCGAATTCAAATAAGAATCCTGAGGATTGGCTTCTGCTGTCTTGGCGATAATGGATAACACGTCATTTGCCCATTCTGGTAAGTCTGGATTCACTCGGTAATACACCCACTGCCCTTGACGCTGATCCAATAAAACCGACAAATTTCTTAATAAAGCCAAATGCCGTGAAATTTTTGGCTGACTCAGTTGTAATAGTTCAGTCAACTCACACACACAGACATTTTCTCTTGCCATTACCCACTTCATAATATCCAAGCGAGTTGGGTCAGAGAGACATTTGAAGAAATCAGTTTGATCCATTTTGCAGCCCAAAATTAATGATTGCAAATATACGGATATCCATATATAAATGCAACAGAGTTTATTTTAACGAAAAAAAGATGTCGAAATGATTAAGATCTATCATAATCCTGCTTGTGGTACGTCCAGAAATACCCTTGGTCTGATAAAAAATACAGGCCAAGAACCAGAAATTATCGAATATCTCAAAACCCCGCCTACTAAACAGGAATTGATCGATTTAATCAAGCGTTCAGGCCTCTCAGTTCGTGAAGTTTTACGAAAAAAAGTAGCACCATATGAAGAGTTACAGCTCGAACAGTCTACCCACACTGATGAGCAACTCATTGATTTTATGCTGCAATATCCAATTTTAATCAATCGTCCTTTCGTTGTAACAGAGCTTGGCGTAAAATTATGCCGTCCTTCAGAAGTTGTTTTAGATCTTCTGTCTGCCCCACAACGTGGTAGTTTTAGCAAAGAAGATGGTGAATTACTCATCGATGAACAAGGTCAACTGATCAAAAAATAAAATAGACAGTAAAAAAGAAGGCACTTTAAAAGTGCCTTCTTTTATTTTCTTATTTAGAAAAACCGCACATAACCAAAACTCAGTTTATTCCAGTCCTGATGATCTTGCACTTGGTATTCCCAACCCACTCTTAATGCATTCTGCGCATTCAATGCATATTGCACTTGTGAGTTCAATCGTACTTGCCATTGATGTGAATCTTCCCAGTAAGGCAATTCAACTTGCACAATCGAGTTGATCCGATCGGTCCAAATATTCTGACAACCCACGGTTGGTCCCATTCCTATACGCCAGCCTTTATCTAAAGATTTTCCACCTTGCAGATAAGTTTGCATTTGGGCATAGCACAAATTCTCTCGTTTAGCATCGGCATAGCTATAGCCCATTTGGGTTTTTAGGCTCACTACACCATGTTGATCCTGCTCGCTAAACTTACCTGATGAGGTCAGTGCTTCTTGCTGCCAGCCAAAATTAAATCCCCACGTGAGCGGTGTTTTAAATGCCGTAATCGGGTTATAAGAGTTCACGGTAAGAAAGTCAAAATGCTCCAGTTTCAACTCATCCTGACGGTATTGAATCGAGCCATCCCAGAATAAGAGTTGCGTGCCCACACGATAGCCGCCTTGCGGATCAATCAAATCGTGATAAGCCTGTCGATGTCCCAGTTCAATAAATTCATCGCCCTGCACAGTACCCGCTTTGAACGAGAAATTACGTGCATCATGTGATTGAGTCGGATCTATCCGTGGTCGCTCAGGTGCTTGGCGCTGTTTATCTAGATCAATCTCACTACGTAAGGTCAATAATTCACGTAAGTTAGGTTGTGCAAAAGCCACCTCGACTTTTCGCGCCACAAATTGGAGATATAAATCGTCATAGGCCATTTCTAAAATTTTGGCACGATCCACTGCTGAATAAGGTGCCAAAATGTCCACGCGTTGCTTTTGCTCTGCAAAGGCCACCTGATGTGCAGTTTGTGCAAGGCTCTGTCCATGCTGTCGCGCTTGCGCCAATAATTGCGTTTCTAATGCTGGACGATAAACCGTATCACTGACTATGCCTTGTTGATCTATGGCTTTAATGGTCTGCATCGGAATTGCAGCCACTTTAAACTGCTGTTTAAGGTTGAGTTCTGGTCGAACCAAATCAATCAAGCCCAATAAACGGTAAGCACAATTGTCACTGACGAAATAATACGGGAAACTCACATGCTGCATTTCCCAAATATGTTGCACCAAAAAACGAGTTTCTTCAGGGCTTAAATTGAGTTCATATTCCCATAAATCACGGCTTTCCAAATCCCCATATTCTTTTACCTTGCGGTAATAGGGCATTAAGGAATACTCACCTGGATACTGTCCCGTTAAGCCTTTCCAAGCAAAAGACCAGCCATCTGCACCCGCCACAGTCGCTGCATAATTTACAGCATAAGATACAAGGTTTAACTGCTTTTGGTCTTTGGGATCAAGGCGCAGCAAAGTATGTCCAAACATCGAACTTGGATTGCCCATAAAGTCCGTGGCATAAATCAGCGTGGCTTTATAGGGTTTAATTTCCCCAATCCACTTGTCCAGTTCAGGGCATTCAACCTGAGGCAACGCTGTTGCAGGAATATTCAACTGCTGCATCAACCATTGGCTACGGGCGGGAAAGCGGCAACGTACCGATTGATTTGGCGCTGCTGTTAAGAATAAGGCGTCAATATTGGCATTGAGTTCATTTTGTAAATGCTTGGCACCATCAGGACTGACAAAATAACCTGCATAGCTGACCTCACTCTGCCCTTTCGCATCAGCATACATTAAGCGTTGCCATGTGGTGCTTTGTGCCAGTTGTTTCTGTGTCGCCATTTGCACATAAGGAATGGAAGATGAAGGTTCAATGGCATAGACCATGCCTGAACTCAATAAAGCGGTAAATAATGCAATCTTTTTCATTCAAATATAATTTTTAGATATAAAAAACCCTGTCTTGTTGACAGGGTTTTATAAGAATCAATTAGACGTAAGCTTTGAGAACTTCATCTTTAGCCATGACAGACTGTAACGATGTCAAAACTTTGTAGGAATCTTTATTCTCTGTAGAGTAAATTTCAGCAAAGTTTTGCTTAGATACTGCGAAGAAACGAGCTTTATCTTCTGCTTTGATATTCATTAACTCAGCCAATACATTCAAGCTTTCGCCTTGACCTACCGCCATATCACGTGCAAGTGATTCTGCATTTTCATTGGTGAATGTGACAACTTGCGCAGTGACTGTACCAGAACCACTACAACCTAAAGTACCGAACGTAATCCCGAATAATTGGTTAGCAAATAGACCGTTTGTTGTTGCAGCAAGTAATTTTGCCACTTTACCTGATTGACCAGCCCAAATCTCAGAACCAATACCACAACCTGCATCGTTATCTGCAAATGCTGCTGTAGAACCTATCGCCAATACTGCTGCTAACGCTACTTTTTTTAACATTGCACTTCTCCAGAATTTTTCTCTGAGTGTTCTAATTATTTACATGTAATGATGGATTACACAAACTTAGATTATCCGTATATCTCTAATAACGCAAAACAATTTATACTAAAGTTATAAAATTCGTTTTAAGCAACTGAAATCAATCATTATTTAGCTTCCAACAGCCTTGTAAATCCCGTGTTCCAAGTATTTTCAACACCAGAACTAAACTGAGCAATAACAACAAGTACCATGAACCGAGCTTGCCCCATCCGACCATGTGCCAAGCATCTACTTGACTGGGATACAGCCAGATTTTATAAAAAGTACTGACATTCTCAGCAATCCAGATAATAAAAGCCAATAGCCATAAAATCGGTAACATTGGCAGTTGTATGCTGTGATGCTGCAACTCAAAACGAATTTTGGTTTTCCAGAACATCAGCACACTCCAGCCAAACAATACATAGCGAATATCTGGAATAAAGAACTTGCTCATGAAGTTGATATAGGACAATACCGCCAAAATCAGCATGTGGCTAAATTTGGGTAGAGCCTCAAATGACACATTATACAGGCGTAAGGAACGTGCAAAAAAACTGCCTACAGCAGAGTACATAAAGCCAGCAAATAAAGGCACGGTCCACAATTTAAAGATTGCTGGTTGAGGATATTGCCAAGAGGCTATCGCAGGATGAGTCAGGAAAATTTCCATCCCCATTGCCATGATATGGAACAGTGCAATGACTCTGGCTTCAGCCCATGACTCTAATTTTAAATACAATAAACAACATTGAATAATCAGCGCATAAAACAATAAATAGTCATAGCGATAAAAACCAAAATGCTGTTCATAGCCTAAAGGGGCTGTCACCACAAAAGCGATGAGCAATAAAATTCCAAATAAGGCAGCCGAAGCTGCCTTAGAGGAAAATTCAAAACAAGATTGAGCGATGCGTAACACGATACAACTCAGCCCTGTTATAGATACTTAGCGCTATATTCATGTACCGTGTCAATAAACACTTTTGGCTGATCTGGGTTCACCCATTGGGTAATGCCATGTCCCAAATTCGCAACATAACCTGTTTTCTCACCATTGGCATACGCTTCATCCAACATCGCTTGGGTCGCTTTTTGAATGGTTTTTGATGAGCCATATAAAGTTGCAGGGTCTAAATTACCTTGCAAGGCTGCACGTCCATTCACTACACGTCGGGCAGCGGAAAGTGGTGTGGTCCAGTCTAAACCAAACGCATCCGCACCCGTAGCAACCATCGGCTCTAACCACTGACCACCACCTTTGGTGAACAAAATGACAGGAATTTTACGACCATCTTTTTCACGTTTTAATCCACACACAATTTTGTGCATGTAGTTTAAAGAAAACTCGATATATTCACGATGCGCCAATGCACCGCCCCAGCTATCAAAAATCTGAACGGCTTGTGCACCCGCATCAATTTGTGCATTTAAATAATCAATTACAGCAATCGCGAGACGATCAAGCAAGGCATGTAACACTTCAGGCTGCGCATACATCATCTGTTTGGTGAAACGGAAATCTTTGCTCGAACCACCTTCAACCATATAAGTAGCTAAAGTCCAAGGACTGCCCGAAAAGCCAATTAATGGGACTTGCCCGGCTAAAGCGGAACGAATTGTCGAAACGGCATTCATGACATAATCTAAATCGGATTTTGCATTGAATGCTGGCAAATTCATGACATCTTGTTCAGTACGAATCGTTTTGTGAAATTTTGGACCTTCGCCCGCTTCAAAATAAAGCCCTAAACCCAAAGCATCTGGAACAGTCAAAATATCTGAAAAAAGAATTGCTGCATCTAGGTCATAACGGCGTAATGGTTGCAACGTGACTTCGCAGGCAAATTCAGTATTTTTGCATAAAGAAAGGAAGTCACCCGCTTTGGCACGTGTTTCACGATACTCAGGTAAATAGCGCCCTGCCTGACGCATCATCCAAACAGGTGTAGTATCAACAGGCTCACGCAATAAGGCACGCAGAAAACGATCATTTTTTAAGGTCGCCATTGACTTTCCTAACTTAATTTAATCTTTGCAGCATCATAGCAAAAAGGACTAAATTTTAATAACTTCTCGTACGATTAAAATGCAATGTTCTGCACTTAAAAGCGTACATTTACACAAAACAAATACTGCATCTCCCCGATTTTTCTGCAATACTTGCGTCGTTTGTCACTTAGTAAATGAATAATTCTTAAGGTTGAATTACATGTTCGTTCGCACAATACTCGCCATGAGTTTAAGTTGCATTTTTGCTGGCACAGCTTTTGCCACAGCTACTACTGCTGAACAACCATTAAATCCCAAAGTCGTTGCCAATACTGCCGTAGAAGATCCAATTAATCCTCTTGCGATAGGCTCTGCTTCTTCAGCTCAAGATGTCAATGCTGATGCGCAAATTACGCCTCAAGAACAACAGGATTTAAACAAAGCTTCTCAAACCCTGCAAAATCTTCAACAAACTGAAGACAACACTGCAGATATTGGCGCAGCCCCTGCAAGTGCACCTGTTGCAACCAGCTCAACAACTGCAAGTTCTACAACCACGACTGCAACGTCGCCAGCGGCTAAAGCATCTTGGACACTTGATGGCTTAAACAATGCAGCTTGGTATGACAATATTGGCAAAGGTCAATTTCCTGTCTATGCACGTACTCAGGTCATGTTGAACAATGCACATGCTTCACCGGGTGCAATTGACGGTACCAGTGGTAAGAATACCTTAAAAGCATTGGCAACATTCCAGCAAATGAATGGTCTAAAACCAACTGGAACATTAACCCAAGAAACTTGGGATGCCTTGATTGCTAAACAAGGGAATCGTCCTGCATTTGTAGAATACACCATTACCGATGCTGACCTTCAAGGTCCATATGCACCTTCTATTCCGCACGACTATGCATTACAAGCCAAAATGAAAGGTTTGTACTACACCCGTGTCACGGAAATGTTGGGTGAAAAATTCCATATGGATGAAGATTTCTTAAAGAAACTCAATCCAAAAGCAACCTTTAAAAAAGCGGGTGAAAAAATCATTGTGACCAATATTCGCAATGAATTACCTGAAGACATTCATTTGATCGTAGCGCATAAAGGTGCAAAACAACTGTATCTCTTTAATAGCCGCAATCAAATGATCGCATCTTTCCCTGCTACGATTGGTAGCTCAGACACTCCTTCTCCAGAAGGCACCTATAAAGTGACGGGTGTGGCTCCAAATCCTTGGTACAGCTATTCACCAAGTAACTTTGTTCAAGGCAAAAACTTAAAACCGCTGTCTTTACCACCAGGTCCGAATGGTCCAGTGGGTAACATCTGGATTGGTTTAAGCAAAAAATCTTTTGGTATTCACGGTACACCAAACCCGTCTGCGATTTCTAAAACTGCATCACACGGTTGTATCCGCTTGACCAACTGGGATGCCAATGATTTAGGTAAAAAAGTCCGTTCTGGCGTAACAGTTAAATTCCTTGAGTAATTTTATTTATCCTCAAATCAAAAAGCCTGCTTCTGCAGGCTTTTTTATGCAAACAATTTTATTCAGCCTTTTGTTGCAAATATAGAATGATTTGTCGCCTTAATAATATTTAACCCTTAACAATGAAACACTATGATGAACTTAAGCATAAATTCAAACAGGATAACGGTCATGCAAAGTTATTTACATCGTAGTGAAGATCGCGGTCATGTCAAAGCGGGATGGCTAGAATCCAAACACAGTTTTTCATTCGGGAGTTGGTACGACCCTAAATACATGGGTGTGAGTGTATTACGTGTCATTAACGATGACTGGATTGCAGCCCATAATGGTTTTGGCACTCATCCGCACGACAATATGGAAATTTTGACCTGCGTACTGGAAGGCACAATTTCCCATAAAGACAGTATGGGCAATGAACGTCATATTTCTGCAGGTGAATGGCAGTTGATGAGTGCAGGTACAGGCGTACAACATAGTGAAATCAATCAGAGAGATACTCCTGTACACATGTTGCAAATCTGGATCCACCCAAATGAACGCAATGCTGAACCTAACTACCAGCAAATCCAGTGTGATCCGAAGTTACAACCGAATCAATGGCATGTGATTGCAGGTCCAGATGAGCATGCCGCCATGCACATTCGTCAGCAAGCAGAAGTTAAAACTGCTTTCCTACAAACTTCTCATACCTTAGTGGTAAAAGCTACGCAGAAATTGAATTACATTCATGTGATTTCAGGTGAAATCGAAATCTTAGGTCAAAAATTACATGCAGGCGATGCCTTAGCATTTGCAGAAGAGACTGAGCTTAAAGCCTTGAATGACAGTCAATTTATCTGGTTTGATTTACCTATTTAATTCACCTCTATCCCGTGTTTCGACGCGGGATAGATTTCCATATGATGTCTAAATCCAACAACTGCTTTTTATTAAATTAGACATTATGGATATTATCCAAAGATTCGCACCGATTCACAAAATAACTAAACTTTAGAACTCTAAGCTTCAGAGTCTCCATTTTGGACATCGAGAACATAAAATCCCGAATTATCTCCCATCATCTGGCTGGACATATCCATCAACACAATTCAATATTAGTTTTACAAGAACCCTTCATGGAAGGCGGAAGCGCTTTTAATGTATTTGCTCAACATGAATTAAGTGGAAATCAAATTGGGCTACAATTTGCAATTCACATCAATACTGACTCGCTTAGCCTACTTGTTGGAATGACCCACAGTAATCCCAACCGAGAATATGAAATTGCAATACAAAATCTGAAAGGTGAACAACGTGCCTTTAATCTAGTGTATAGCTTTTATAATTATCCCAAAGGATTTTATCTGCTGGAGTTTCCGCTACATTCACCTTCCACTAAACTTGAAGAACACCTACACGATGAACTAAACCGAATAGAGCCATTGGCATTTATTCAAACTGCAATCAAAATCACACCTATAGGGAAACCAATGAAATGGATTGAACAATTTATTTATAAACAGCTCTTGTCGATGACAAGTCAGAATCCTACAAGCCATTCAGGCATAAAAAAACCTCACCATGGTGAGGTTTTTTTATCTTAGAAAATTAATAACCCCACGCTTGTGGATCTAATGGTAAATCTACAGCAACTGAAAGCCCAGTATCATTACCATGTACATCAGAATCGCTTACCCAACCATTGAGTTTCAAAGGAATATCTGGACGAAGATAATGTGACCATGTTAAGTCGAGTGCTTTCACTTCATCTTTCTCT
The DNA here is from genome assembly GCF_009939195.1 of Acinetobacter kanungonis. Taxonomy (GTDB): domain Bacteria; phylum Pseudomonadota; class Gammaproteobacteria; order Pseudomonadales; family Moraxellaceae; genus Acinetobacter; species Acinetobacter kanungonis. The sequence continues at coordinate 218,082 of NZ_JAACKC010000004.1, forward strand.
GGAAATGCTTGATTGATATCCAAATTCGATTGATTCACTTTTGCAAACAATACACGACCAGAGACACGATTCATTCGATCGAATCGGATATTACCACCGACAGAATACATTTCTCCATCCCCGCCCATCGCGTGACCTAAAGGGAAACCATGTTGGTAATAACCATCTTTATACACGTAATGATTATAAGAAATACCTTTTACATCGCCATTGGTACGGGTATCCGCCCATTCTGTATACAGTTGAAATGGCATGTTCTTAAAATTTGAAGAGTAATCGACACCTGCCAAATACATTTTTTTCGAAGGTAATAATCCCGCTTCATCTTCCCCAATATATTGGCCATATAGGCTTATTGGGGTATTCAACCACTGGTTCAAATTCAAACGTGCATCAAATCCAGCCAATTGATTGGACTTATCATCATCTGCATTGTAGAAATTATCATTGCCTTTAATGGCATTCCAAAAAGAATCCCAGCTTTCTGAGCGTCCTTCACCACCCCACTGAATCACACGCGATGCACCCAATTCCAAATAAGGTAAAGGTTGTGCTGTTACACGTAAACCAATGAGTTTTGCATCTGGAACCGCATCATAATCATCAAGTTGTCCAGCAAAAGCTTGATATTGCCATGGTCCAATCCAAGACAACCATTTACTTTCAAAGGCACTTTGATCAGCTCGCTGCATGGTTAAACCATAGACGGGACGGCTTGCATCACCACGAATGAGGCTACCATCATGACCTGATCCCCAATAGGTTGGCATTTGACCCGCAATCAACCATTGGTTCCAAAGTTTGCCTGCTAGGTATGATCCCTCGACATTGATATCGCGATCCTGACCGTTATCAATTAATGGACCTTGCTCTACATTTATCTTTAATTTGGCATCCCAGTTTGCACCACCCGCATTGAGCTCTAAGGCACCAACATACTGTGCTTTATTACTTTCAGCATAGGCTTGTGGAAACTGCTTTTCATCCGTTGCAGCATATAAACTCACTTTAGCCATATGATTGTCTGCTTTCAAGCTGGCCAGAACTGAATCCACCACCTTTTGCTGTGCAGGTTGGCTAATACGAGCCTGAGATAAAGCGCGTTGAATCTCATCGCCACTCATTGGCCATGTAGAGGTACTGATTTGAATAACACCCTGTTGATTTAACCAGTTCAAATCTGAACGTAAATCTTCATTATTCACGACAATCCCTTGCGCAAAACCCGATGACGCTGACAACATAAACAACGCCGAAACTAAAGATTTTTTTAAATACATTATCGTGACTTTCTCGTTACTTAATTCTGCCGACTACCATATTTTCTTTGATACAAGATTGCAACTGGAGTAATGATTTTTGTTGTAAATTGCAAAGAAAAACCCGCATAAAGCGGGTTTTTCTGAAATCGTATTTAGACTTAGTCTTTACGACGCATATGTGGGAATAAAATCACATCACGGATACTTGGCGCATCAGCAAACAGCATCACCAAACGGTCAATACCAATCCCTTCACCCGCAGTTGGAGGTAAACCATACTCTAAAGCTTCAACGAATTCTGCATCATAATGCATGGCTTCGTCATCACCCGCATCTTTCTCTTCAACTTGAGCTTGGAAGCGTTCCGCTTGGTCAATCGGGTCATTCAACTCAGAGAAGCCATTTGCCAATTCACGACCACCAATAAAGAACTCGAAACGGTCCGTAATATGTGGATTATGATCATTACGACGTGCTAAAGGTGAAGTTTCAGCAGGATATTCAGTGATGAACGTTGGTTGACGTAATTTCGTCTCAACTGTTTCTTCAAACACGATAGTTTGCAATTTACCTAAGCCGAAACCTGGCTTTACTTCTTCTTTCAATACGTCTTTGGTGAACTTCGCCAAGAACTCACGATCATTCACATTTTCAGGCGTAAACTCAGGGTTGTTTTCTAAGATCGCATCAAACATTGAAATTTTCTTGAATGGACCTTTAAAGCTGAACACTTCGCCTTGATATGGCACATCTGTGGTACCCAAAATATCCAAAGCTAATTTTTCCAGCATATTTTCAGTCAAAGCCATCAAGTCTTTGTAATCTGCATAGGCTTGGTAGAATTCAATCATGGTGAATTCTGGGTTATGACGTGTTGAAACCCCTTCATTACGGAAGTTACGGTTAATTTCAAATACACGCTCAAAACCACCCACCACTAAACGCTTCAAATAAAGCTCTGGCGCAATACGCAAGAACAATGGCATATCTAAAGCATTATGATGTGTTTCAAATGGACGCGCTGAAGCACCACCAGGAATCACATGCATCATTGGCGTTTCAACTTCCATGAAACGTTCATTGTTTAAAAATGCACGAATGCCCGCAACCACTTTGGCACGAATCTCAAAAGTTTTACGTGTTTCTTCATTCACAATCAAGTCAAGATAACGCTTACGGTATTTTACTTCCGTATCATTTAGACCATGGAACTTGTCTGGCAATGGACGTAAAGATTTAGTCAATAATTCAAAATGTTGTATATGCACATATAAGTCACCCTTACCAGAACGACCAATGTAACCTTCAACAGCAATAATATCGCCAAGGTCTAAACCTTTAATCGTCGCCAAAGTAGCTTCGTCTAATTCTTTACGTGCAACATAAAGCTGAATACGACCTGTCATATCTTGAATCACAATGAATGATCCACGGTTTAACATGACACGACCTGCAACCTTTACATAAACATGTTTAGCCGCTTCAATCTGTTCTTTCGATTGATCTTGGAATTGTTCTTGTAAATCTTGCGCATAATGTTCGCGCTTAAATGCATTCGGCCACGGGCTAACGCCCGTTTGTTTGGCTTGTTCTTCAATTTGCTTCAATTTGGCATGACGCTGTGCAATTAAATCGTTTTCGGAAATAGGTTGTTCTGAAGTCGATTGAGCGTTGTTTTGCGTCATCTCTGCCTCGAAAAATTTACTAAAAAATGAAGTGCACTAGCATAGCAGATTCCTTCATAAATTCGTATGATTTCTCACAAACAAATATATGACCCGCAATTTTGATTTTTGTCAGGCGATCACTGAGCGTTATTGTTCTGCCAATTCTTTCACTCGTTTTAATCCATGCTCAAAGGCTTGCTCCATCATATCTTGATAAGCCTCAGTCGTTTCCAGTTCTACTGTCAGCACTGTTTTTCCATCCACTTCTTCCAATGTATATTGTTCTAATGCCCCCTGCCATTCAAGTACTTCTGGACTACTGACATCTTCCACTCCACCTTGCAACAGTCCCTGATATTGAAAAATCACCGAATGATTCGGGATATACACCAGAATCGTGGTAATCAGTCCATCGCCACTATGATCTAGAAATAAAGCTCTGCCACCTACCGTCCAATCGGTCTCAATTTTCGATCCCTCTGCAAAATAAATTGTCCATTCTGTATAAGTGTCTGGTGACCAAAGAATATTCCATATTTTTTCAGGACTTGCATCAATAGTGATGTGATAACGTAGATGCTCTACCATTTTATTATTCTCCTTATGGATTCCTTCTTCCAAACTACTGAATATTTTGCAGGTGCAGTAAAATAAATCGTTAGAAATTATTTAAAAAATCCATTCTCAATTCACCCATTTCCACACATGTTGTTGTTTTATTTATTGTTCAGTAAAACCATCCTTTTTACCGCTCAAAAAAATCTTAGACCAAATGCTAAGATCAAAGCCTCCTGAAGATTCGTACAATTATAAAAGTTTGAAATAGTTGAAAGTGAACGTTTTTAATTCGTTCTATCTTTGTGAAAAGAGACCGTATGAACGCGATAACAATGAATATAGATCAATCAAAAATTCTTTTTTTGCATGGCTTAGACTCATCTAAAGAATCAACCAAGTTCCATGCCATCGATTCTGCTAAAAAATACTGTATTGATGTGGATTATAGAAATTTAAACTACGCGACTGTTGCCGAGTTTTATGAAAATGCCTTATCTACCATTAAACCTGACTTACTGATTGGTCATAGTTTAGGTGGCTATTGGGCGCTCAAAATGTCTTTGCAACACCGTATTCCCTGCATCATCGCCAATCCGAGTTTAATGCCTGATTTTAGAGCAGATTATCCAGCAATCACTGAACAAGATTTAGAACACGATATTCCGCAAATTGCATATATTGAACTGGGTGATGAAGTATTGGACATGTACGCCACCACCGCTTTTTTAGAACCGTATATGCAAGTCGATGCTGTTGAGGGTGGACACCATCGACTGGCAGCACCTGAACATCTTAATCAACTGATTCATTATATGGAGCAGACCTTTATTTTTTAGTGAACATAAAAAAAGCCAATCGGTTCTCATCGATTGGCTTTTTAAAAATATCACTGCGTTAAGCGACAGCAGCTTCTACAGGCTTCGAGCTTTCTTCTAGCACAGTCCATACCTTAAAGCCTAAATCTTTATGTAATGTCGGAAGATCTAAAAAGATGCTCGCGCCCAATACCTGATGATGACATTTATCCATCAATTGCTTCACAGCTTTCAGCGTTCCACCTGTCGCAAGAACATCATCCACAATAATGACTTTTTGCGGCTGAATATTGGCAGCGATTTCTAAACGATCTACGCCATATTCTAGACTATAGCCCACGCCAACCACTGGTGGTGGTAATTTACCTGCTTTACGCACCAACAATAGCCCTTTATTTAAACGTTGTGCCAGCAAGCTTGCAAGTACAAAGCCTCGTGCTTCTACAGCCACAAAACTTTCCACTTCAGCCAATTGTTCTTCAGGAATGCTAGCAATTAATGCATCGGCTAATGGACCGATATTGCTCATGAACAACGGCGTTAAATCATAGAAACAAATCCCAGGTTTTGGGAAATTTTGGACAGTACGAATGTGCGACCACAATACAGCAGACAAATTTTTCATGGGAGAGAATTTAGTACCAAAGGAATAGGTGAATTTTAACGCTTATTCAACTTTCAGGATAGATAATAGCCAGCTTTTCAGGCGAGGATATTTTTAGAGTGAATTTATAACAAACTGAATTTTATAAATAATTTTTATATAAAATGTTAACTATAGACTTGTATGATTCTAATATAGCAATTTATAGCTTTTCTATCTGCTCGACTTTAGTCGGATAAAGCTTCAAACCATCGCTTTGTATCATGCAATTGAAGATTGTCTAACAAAAATACAACGCCATGTTTAAATTGATAAGTTTTGTCCTCCTCCGCCATTCAGATTCAGGATTCTCCAATTAAAATCCGATATTTGCTTTACATTCGTCCTAGAACTGCGTAAAAATTTAGGCGAAAATAACGCTAGCAATTAGATCATTAGAGCCATGCGGTATATGAGTTATTGCTGATCTAAATTGACCCGATCAGAATTGGAGAATCAGATGAAAAAGTATCAATGCATCGTTTGTGGATGGATTTACGACGAAGCAGAAGGCTGGCCACAAGACGGTATCGTTGCGGGCACCAAATGGGAAGATATTCCTGATGATTGGACTTGCCCTGATTGTGGTGTTTCCAAAGCCGACTTTGAAATGATTGAAATTTAATAATAACTAAAAGACCCACCTAGCGGTCTTTTTTTACAGCTTATTTTGGGAGAAAGAAATGCAGCCTATCGTTATCATTGGTTCAGGCATGGCTGGCTATACTGTGGCACGCGAATTCCGCAAACTCAATGCAGAACAACAACTGGTTATGATTACTGCGGATGATGCCAGTAATTATGCAAAGCCTACCTTATCGAATGCATTAACAGGCAAGAAATCTCCTGAACAAATTGCGCTTGGTGATGCTGAAAAAATGAGTGCCCAACTGAATATGCGTATTGAAACGCATACACGGGTCAAAGAAATTCGTAGCGAACAACATCAACTTCTTTTAGAAAAAGAGGGTCAAACCAGCACCTTAGACTACGCCAAACTGATTCTTGCCGTAGGTGCAAACCCAATTCGCCTCGCGATTGCGGGTGATGGTAGTGATGATATTCATGTCGTGAACTCATTAAGTGACTATAAACTGTTCCGTGAAAATCTTGATAAACGCCAAGACAAACGGGTTGTGATTTTAGGTGCAGGATTAATTGGTTGTGAGTTTGCCAATGATTTGCAACATACAGGTCATTTTGCCACAGTGATTGATTTGGCTTCCCAGCCTTTAGGACGTTTACTTCCAGCCCATATTGCGACTGCATTCCAAGAGAATCTGGAAGAAACAGGGATTCATTTTGTATTGGGCACAACCGTAGAAAAAGTCTCTAAAGTCGAAAATGGCGATTACCTCGTCACTTTAGCCAATGGACAAACCGTCATTGCTGATATAGTGCTTTCTGCAATTGGTTTACAACCGAATATCAGCTTGGCGAAAACAGGCAATATTCACACCAGCCGTGGTGTACTGACCAATAGCCACTTGGAAACCAATCAAGCAGACATTTATGCTGTGGGTGACTGTGCGGAAGTGAATGGCACACTACTGCCTTATGTCATGCCGATCATGCAACAAGCGCGCGCTTTAGCCAAAACCTTAAATGGTGAACATACCGCAGTGCATTACCCGGCCATGCCTGTTGCGGTAAAAACACCTGCGGCACCGCTTACCGTACTGCCTGCACCAATTGATGCAGAGGTAAATTGGGAAACTGAAGAGTTTGAAGATGGCATGTTGGCTAAAGCATTAGACAGTACTGGAACACTGCGTGGTTTTGTCCTTTTGGGTGCTACGGCAGGTAAACAACGTTTAGCGTTGACAAAGTTGGTTCCAGACTTGATTCCTGTATCAGTTTAAGTTCAATATATAGAGGACGTTCACATTTTTGAATGTCCTCTTAAGGGGAGAAAGAAGAATGAATAGCGCATTACAATTCAAAAATTCACCTTACACCCCGTTTATGCATGAAACCAAGGTAGACTTGGGGAATGGTATTGAATTACACGTCGAAGTCGGTGGAGAAGCAGATCATCCGACCATCTTATTGATTATGGGCTTAGGCGCACAGCTGTTATTTTGGCCCGATTTCTTTTGTAAAACCCTGATTGATCATGGTTATCGTGTAGTGCGATATGATAATCGTGATATTGGATTATCTTCTAAAATACGCCACCAAGGTCCACGCCTGAATACAATTAAATTGATGGGACGTTTTGCTCTGGGTTTAGAAAACCAAGGTGCACCTTATAATTTGCATGATATGGCAGATGATGCTGCGCTGTTGATTGAGCGCATGGGACTTGAAAATGTCTTTGTGCTCGGCGCATCAATGGGTGGCATGATCGCACAAATTTTGGCGGCTAAAAATCCAGATAAAGTCAGCAAACTGGGATTGGTATTCACCAGTAACAATCAACCGTTACTCCCGCCACCATTTCCAAAACAACTGTTTAGCCTGATTGGCAGACCTGAATCGAATGACGAAGAAGGAATTATCAATCACAGTTTAAAAGTCTTTAATATTATTGGTTCGCCTGGTTATATCAATCAACTTGAAACCATGCAAACCGCACGCAAATTATATCAACGAAGTTATTACCCAGCGGGTGTACTTCAACAGTTTTTAGCAATATTATGTACAGGCTCCTTGCTACATCTGGATAAGCAGATACAACAACCAACCCTTGTGGTGCATGGTTCGCGTGATCGCTTGCTCCCACCTAGCCATGGTAAAGCTGTTGCAAAAGCAATTACAGGCGCTAAGTTTGAATTAATTGATGGAATGGGGCATGATATCCCACCGCATTTCATTCCTCATCTTAGCGGATTATTTGCTCATCACTTTAAATCTTAATGATTAGGACACTATGGCTGCATTACCATCCCTGAGACAGCTGTCATATCTCGTAACGCTGTCTGAAACGCTGCACTTCACTGAAGCGGCGCGTCGTTCATTCGTGACCCAATCTACCCTTTCGGGTGGGATCATGGAACTTGAACGTTTACTGGGTGGCGTACTCGTTGAACGTGATCGCCAAAATGTACGTTTAACTCCACTTGGCGAGCAAGTGGTCGCCCGAGCCCGTGTTCTACTTGCTGATGCTCAAGACTTAATGCGTTTAAGTCGTGAAATGAGTGAGCCTTTGACTGGTGACTTGCATTTAGGCGTGATTCCAACCATTGCACCATTTATTTTGTCGCAATTGCTGGATGAAGTGCATAAACAATTGCCTAAAATTCAGTTGCATTTGCATGAAGCGCAAAGCGAAAAAATTGTTGAGAAGCTGGAACATGGCAACTTAGACATGGTATTGCTGGCCTTGCCATTTGATACGCGTGGACTGAAAGTTTCCGAAATTGCCAAAGAAGACTTGTTCTTGGTGTGCCACAAATCTGACCAACGTTCAGCACAAGCGGCATCTCTGGAAGATTTGGATTTATCGCGTTTGATGTTGCTAGAAGAAGGACATTGCTTACGTGACCATGCTTTAAGTGCCTGCCCAATTGGTGAGCGCAAGAATGATCACCGCTTAAAAGCAAGCTCATTACCAACGCTGATTGAGATGGTCTCTGCAAACTTGGGCTTTACCTTACTGCCTGAAATTGCGCTACACACCAATATGATTAAAGCCAATCCTGATTTGGTGGTGAAACCCATTCAAGATGCACCGAGCCGCACCTTGGCTTTGATTACTCGTAAAAGTACTCCACTGCAAAGTGAATTTGATGTGCTGGTACAGATTCTGCAAAAAATCACCCAAGATTGATGCATTCTATGCCATCTTGAAAAAGCCCAGTGAAATCACTGGGCTTTTTGCTATTTCATTTAGAGCAAACCAATAACAATCCCTATTGCATCATTTCCCACAACAGCAGTTCACAATTACATCTTATTGTTATTGTTGTGTATCCATCATTTAAAAATAATATTTTTTAAGAAAACGTTCAGGTTCAGAATTTATAAATGCGCGATGAACAAAAGACCTTAGTCGACTCTCAGAAATAAAAACAATTTTGAGTTTTTGTGATCACTAATCTCCCGTAAAAATTGCATCGTTTTTAAGAAGATATTGCTATGCTTGCTCGCTTCGCATCTCCTTTACTGTCCCTCTCTTTCGGCTTGTTCAGCACACTGGCTGCAACCGTTACTCTAGCAGCAGAGCCACCAAAAGTTGATCCATCGACCCTAACTATCATTGGCTATCATGAGATTACCGATCAAAAGAATGCATTAATCCCTGATTATGCGGTGACGCCACAGCAATTTAGCCAGCACTTGGATTGGCTACAAAACAATGGCTTTCACTTTGTGAATGTCGATCAAATTATTCAGGCACATCAAGGCAAATACCATTTACCAAGTAAACCTGTATTACTGACGGTAGATGATGGCTATCAATCTTTCTACACCCATGCCTACCCCATTCTAAAAGCCAAACATATTCCTGTGGTACTGGCTGTGGTTGGTTCTTGGCTCACCCCAAAAACCAATCAACCTGTCCATTTTGGTGATGATGTTATTTCACGTGACAAGATTCTGACATGGTCAGAATTAAAAGAAATGCAAGACAGCGGATGGGTCGAAATTGGCAATCATAGTTTTAATTTGCATCGTGGTATTAATGCCAACCCGCAAGGCAATTCTGAACCCGCGGCCATCACCCGTGAATATGATGCACAACACCAGCGTTATGAAAACGACCAGCAATTTACCCGTCGTATTACCCAAGATCTAAAACAGAACAATGCGTTACTCCAAGCCCACGGTTTAAAAGCACCCCGTGTCATGGTCTGGCCTTATGGTCGCTATAACATGCAGGATGTGAAGATTGCCAAACAATTAGGCATGCCAATTACCATCACACTGGATGATGGTCCTGATCATGTGCGAGGTTCCTTGCAAACCCTGAACCGCATTTTGATTGAAGGCAATATGAGCACGGCGGATCTGGCACAGGAAATTAAAAATCGCGAAATGAATCTGGGTGATAACAACCGCCCGCAAAAAATCATGCATATCGATTTGGACTATGTGTATGACCCCGATCCTAAACAACAAGAACGCAATCTCGGCATTTTGCTCGACCGCATTCGTGCCATGGGGGTAAATACCGTTTATTTACAGGCATTTTCCGATTCTGATGGGGATGGCTCAGCCAATATGGTGTATTTCCCAAATCGGCATTTACCTATGCGTGCAGATTTGTTTAATCATGCCGCTTGGCAGATTCAGACGCGGACGCAAGTCAGTCGGATCTACGCGTGGATGCCGTTATTGGCTTGGGAATTACCGAAAACTGATCCTGTCAGCAAAGACGTGGTCGAAACCCAACAAGTCAGTCAGGATCACCTGAATATGGGCTATTTGCGTTTATCACCTTATTCAGCTCAAGCGCGCCAAACGATTCGTGAGATTTACCAAGACTTGGCAAAGTCCACCCCATTTAACGGCATTCTATTCCATGACGACACCACCCTGTCCGACTATGAAGATGCTAGCCCCGATGCATTAAAGGCCTATGCTGCTCAAGGCTTGCCGACGGATTTAGCTCAAATCCGAGCGGATGATGCCCTATTGCAGAAATGGACCGCCTACAAAACCAAAACCATCGATGATTTTGCCATGCAGTTAGCGAGTGAAGTACGCCAATATGAACCCTTCTTACTGACTGCACGCAACCTCTATGCACAAGTTGCTCTTAAGCCTTATGCAGAAAATTGGTATTCACAGTCCCTTGAAGAATCCTTAAAACGTTATGACTTTACTGCAATTATGGCGATGCCTTATATGGAACAAGCACCTGACGCAGACCAGTTTTATCGTGACCTGATACAACGGGTGAAAAGCTTTCCCAATGGCATGAAAAAGACTGTGTTTGAATTGCAGGCGACCAATTGGAGAACCAACCAAAAAGTCTCGTCACAGGAATTGGCATCCACCATTCAATCTCTTTATGCGCAAGGTCTTATGCACGTTGGCTACTATCCAGATGATCCAATTCAAGGACATCCCGATCCAAAAGTCATGCATGATGTCTTTGCAACCCAATCTTCTCAATTAGTTCCGTAACGGGAGTTGAGCATGTTTCCTCATTTCAATCTGTGGTTGCGTCACGCACTCAACTTTGTATTTTATTACCCCTTGTTTATGTCTTACCTGTGGATGTTGGGGGCATTGATTTTCTATGCCAAAGAACGCAAGCAACCCGCCTATCAACAACCAGAAGTACTAAGCCACTCGCCCTTGGTAGCCGTATTAATTCCTTGTTTTAATGAGGGAGACAATGCAGAAGAAACCATTAGCCACGCTTTAAAACTAGACTATCCAAATTTTGAGGTGATTGCGATTAATGATGGCAGCTCGGACAATACTGCGGAAGTCTTGAATCGCTTGGCGCATCAGCATGAGCGTTTGCGTGTGGTGCATCTTGCGCAAAACCAAGGCAAAGCCATGGCATTACAAGCGGGTAGCCTAGTGACCGATGCTGAGTTCCTCTTGGGCATCGATGGCGATGCCCTACTCGACCCGCATGCTGCGACATGGATGATGCGACATTTTATCGCTAATCCTAAAATTGCTGCGGTAACAGGTAATCCACGTATTCGCACTCGCTCAACACTCTTGGGTCGCATTCAGGTAGGTGAGTTCTCATCTATCGTCGGGATGATTAAACGTGCACAACGTACCTTTGGACGCTTGTTTACCGTGTCTGGGGTGATTACAGCATTCCGTAAAAGTGCAGTACATCAGGTCGGCTACTGGTCACCCAACATGCTCACAGAAGACATCGACATTACATGGAAATTGCAGCGTGCGGGTTGGGACATTCAGTTTGAACCGAATGCATTGGTGTGGATTCTGATGCCTGAAACCTTTTCGGGCTTATGGAAACAACGTCTGCGCTGGGCGATGGGTGGTGCTCAGGTACTCATTAAGAATCTGGATGTCTTCGTTCAACCCAAACTCAACTTTTTATGGCCACTGATGTTAGAGCTTTGCTTAACCTTGGTCTGGTCATACTTAATGTTGCTCTTGGCTATTCTATGGATCATTCATTTGATCTTGCCAATTGCTGCACTCAGTGGAATTAGTTCGCCATTTTTACCTTATGGCAGCGGTGTCTTGCTTGGTGCCACCTGTCTCATTCAGTTTGCGTTAAGCAAATGGATGGATAGTCGTTATGAACCCAACTTAGGTAAAAACTACTTTTGGATGATTTGGTATCCGTTTGTGTTCTGGCTGATCACCATCAGTGCCACCATTATGGCGTTTCCAAAAGTACTATTACGTGGCGAAGATAAACGTGCGCGCTGGGTCAGCCCAGACCGTGGCATTCGTTTATAACACTCCTTAATTTAGAGTATCTTAGAATGAAATCACAACATGACTTAGTGATTGATTTGCGTCATTTACTGCCATGGCATAAACGCTATGTGTCGAACACCACCACAGCCTTGATGTGGGGTGCTTGGCTGATGCTCTGGCGCCCCTTCTTGCTGGTCTGGATTCTTATCCAATTACAGAAAAGTGCAGCCGTACATCATCTGTTGAATGCTCTAAGCATCAGCCTTGAATATGGTGGTTTGGAGCTTGTACTGTGCAGTGTGGGCTTATTGCTGTGGAGCCGTTTTATGCCCTCTGCGAGTGTCAAAGTTGAATCACACGAGCAACCAATGGCAACCCAGCAATATGCTGATTATTTTGAGCTAAGTCACCAGAAAATTGAGCAATCACGACAGCATAAAATTACCATGGTGCATCACAATGCCCATGGACAAATTATTGATCTCGAATAATCAATTCAAAAATAACCACCCTTTGTAAACACCTTTGACCTCAAGTCCTGCTTGAGGTCTTTTTTATGCGATTTAAGCAATCATGATCAGTCATTCGACAGACTGCATGTGTACTTAGTAGCACCCTCAGCAACCAAGCTTATCTTGTTGCATCCTGCATAACTTCGTTCATTTGTTCTGCTTTAATCATTCTAGATTCTGAGTGTTTTAGGTTGTGCTTGAACTGTTCAATCCCTGTAAATAACAGCGCTTAAACCAGAAATAGGGAATCAATCAGCTCTCTATTCACTGATTACACAGATTGCACAGGCACAAAAAAAGCGCTGACTATGCAGCGCTTTTATTTCGTTACCTAGAACAACTTAAGCAACGAACTGGAGGAATAACCAGTATAAACCACCTGACAAACAGATGGTGGCCGGAAGTGTAAAAATCCATGCCGAAAGAATGGTCTTCACTGTGGCAAAATTGAGACCTGATTTATTGGCAACCATGGTACCTGCTACCGCACTGTTCAGCACGTGAGTCGTCGACACAGGCATACCAAAACCATCTGCCGCAGCAATGGTCGACATCGCCACAAGTTCAGCAGACATCCCCTGACCATATGTCATGTGATGCTTACCAATACGCTCACCTACAGTCACCACAATACGTTTCCAGCCCACCATCGTCCCCAACCCTAGAGCCAGTGCAACAGCCACTTTTACCCACGTTGGAATGTACTGTAAGAAACCATCTAAACTGCTACGGTATTCTTTCACCACTTTCTGATCCGCTTCTGGCATTGCAGGCAATTGGTGTGCTTTATCCAGACGTTTGAATGCTGTCGTGCTTAAATACATATCATTACGAATAGAAGAAACAGCATCTTCAGGGATGTTTTTCAAATCACCATATTGCGCAACACGGTCACCCAAATGATCGGTCAAACTTGCCAAAGCAGGCACCACTTCAGGTGTAATTTCTTTGGTTTGAATGTACGTGGTAATGGTTTGACGTGCTTTTTCATCTGGAATGTCGGCATGCGCAGGATACATTGCCACAGCCGCTTGAGATGACAACTGTTCAAATGACTGGATGTGCGCCTGATCAAGGTTCTTATTGAGTGAGTACGCCAACGGTACCAAACCAATCAAGATTAACATGATTAAGCCCATGCCTTTTTGACCGTCGTTTGAACCATGTGCAAAGCTTACGCCTGTACAGGTGAAGATCAGAATGGCACGAATTAAAGGTGGTGGTGGCTTGTTGCCTTCAGGTGGCTGGAACAATTCCAACTGGCGTTTGAAGACTTTTTTCACCAACAAGAACACCACTGCCGCAAATGCAAAACCAATTAAAGGAGAAAACAACAGTGCTTTACCCACTTTAATCACTTGGTCCATGTCTACGCCACTGGCACCACTACCTGAATGCAACAGGTAGTTCATGATGCCCACACCCAAAATTGAACCAATTAAAGTGTGCGAACTTGATGCTGGAATCCCTAAGAACCACGTACCCAAGTTCCATAGAATGGCCGCAATCAGCATGGCAAATACCATGGCAAAACCTGCACCCGAACTCACATTCATGATCAGTTCAACAGGCAGCAAGGCGATAATGCCGTAAGCAACCGCACCGCTGGCAACCATGACCCCAAGGAAATTACAAAAACCAGCCCACATCACCGCAACAGGTGCAGACAAGGCATTGGTATAAATCACGGTTGCAACTGCGTTGGCAGTGTCATGGAAACCATTCACAAACTCAAAGCCTAAAGCAATGAGTAATGCCGTCGCTAAAAGAATAACTGAATACAAACTTAACGGGGGTACATGCGACAAGTCAGCAGAGACTTGAAACCCAATGTAAATTAGGGTCGAAATGATGACCGTAAAAAACACCGGCATAAAAAATTTCGGTGTCGGAACATGCACGTTCGTCGATTTGTTCGATGCAGAGTGCATACGATCTTGGACGGGAGGAATTTTTGAATTCATGCAGACGGTTAAGAGGATAATAAAATCCCCTTATTGTTAAATTAAATTATGACAATTATATGACAAACAGGTGTCATATAAAGCCAAATTTTTAACAATTGACCTGTTTTAAATCATTCTGCCCTATCATGGGGATGATTTTTTGCTGTAAATCAGTTTTTTTCAAATACTTATAACAAAAAAATATTTCATTAAAAAAAGTAGTTGATTTTCTGAATTGTAAAAAAAATTATCGACCGTCGATGAGCTTTCACCTTGAAAAAGAAACGGATTCATCTTGCCTGTGTAATATTTCATTTCTATGAAATGAGATAAAAACAGCATTTTTATGCATGAATACTGCTAACCCATCAGTCAAAAAGCTGAATTAAACTCAAAATAAGCCTGAGTTCTGCTAAAATATGCGCCATTTCAAGATTTGTCGTGTATTGGGGTTATTTATGTCGACGCTTACCACCCTTAAACAGCTTCTCGCCGAGCGTATATTGATTATTGATGGTGCAATGGGCACCATGATTCAACGCCATAAGCTTGAAGAAGAAGATTATCGTGGTGAGCGTTTTGCCGATTGGGCACATGACCTAAAAGGCAACAATGACCTACTTGTGCTGACTCAGCCGCAAATTATTCAAGGCATTCACGAAGCCTACCTAGATGCTGGCGCTGACATTATTGAAACCAACAGCTTTAACGGCACACGCGTTTCCATGTCGGATTATCATATGGAAGATTTGGTTCCTGAGATTAACCGTGAAGCAGCACGTTTAGCCAAAGCCGCTTGTGAAAAATATTCAACCCCAGACAAACCGCGTTTTGTGGCAGGTGTATTAGGCCCCACATCACGTACCTGCTCTATTTCACCCAATGTAAACGACCCTGCGTTCCGTAACATTACTTTTGATGAACTGAAAGAAAACTACATTGAAGCGACGCATGCGTTGATTGAAGGTGGTGCAGACATCATCCTGATTGAAACTGTATTTGATACCTTGAACTGTAAAGCGGCAATCTTTGCAGTGAAAGAAGTGTTCAAGCAAATTGGTCGTGAACTGCCAATCATGATTTCAGGCACCATTACCGATGCCTCTGGTCGTACTTTAACGGGTCAAACTGCGGAAGCATTCTGGAACTCGGTACGTCATGGTGACTTGCTTTCGATTGGCTTTAACTGTGCGCTCGGTGCAGACGCGATGCGTCCACATATTAAAACCATTGCCGATGTAGCCGATACTTTTGTTTCAGCACATCCAAATGCTGGCTTACCAAATGCCTTTGGTGAATATGACGAAACCCCTGAGCAAACCGCAGCCTTCTTAAAAGAGTTTGCTGAAAGTGGTTTGATTAACATTACAGGTGGTTGCTGTGGTACGACGCCTGACCATATTCGTGCCATTTACAATGCAGTAAAAGACATTAAACCGCGTCAGGTGCCTGAAACGATTCCTGCGTGCCGTTTAAGTGGTTTAGAACCATTTAATATTACTAAAGACTCACTATTCGTGAACGTCGGTGAACGTACCAACGTCACAGGTTCGAAAAAGTTCCTGCGTTTAATCCGTGAAGAAAACTTTGCCGAAGCTTTAGAAGTTGCCCAGCAACAGGTTGAAGCAGGCGCACAGATCATCGACATTAACATGGATGAAGGCATGCTCGATTCGCAAAATGCGATGGTGCATTTCCTCAATCTGGTTGCATCTGAGCCTGATATTTCACGTGTGCCAATCATGATTGACTCATCAAAATGGGAAATCATTGAAGCAGGCTTAAAATGTGTACAAGGTAAACCCGTTGTAAACTCTATTTCCCTGAAAGAAGGTTATGACGAGTTTGTCGAAAAAGCGCGTTTATGCCGTCAGTACGGTGCTGCGATCATCGTCATGGCCTTTGATGAAACAGGTCAGGCCGATACTGCTGCACGCAAACGTGAAATCTGTAAGCGTTCTTATGATGTATTGGTCAATGACGTTGGCTTCCCTGCTGAAGATATTATTTTTGACCCGAACGTGTTTGCTGTTGCTACGGGTATCGAAGAACACAATAACTACGGCGTTGACTTTATTGAAGCGACAGGCTGGATCAAACAGAACTTACCGCATGCCATGATTTCAGGCGGTGTCTCTAACGTCTCCTTCTCTTTCCGTGGTAACGAGCCTGTGCGTGAAGCGATTCACTCGGTATTCCTTTACTATGCCATCAAACAAGGCATGACCATGGGCATTGTGAACGCTGGTCAAATGGCGATTTATGATGACATTCCGCAAGAACTGAAAGATGCAGTTGAAGACGTTATTCTGAACCAGAACCAAGGCGAATCTGGTCAAAATGCAACAGAGAAATTACTCGAAGTTGCGGAAAAATTCCGTGGTCACAGTGGTGCGCAACGTGAAGCGGAAAACCTTGAATGGCGCAATGAATCGGTAGAAAAACGTCTTGAGTACGCACTGGTCAAAGGCATCACCACGTATATTGATGAAGATACCGAAGAAGCGCGTCTCAAAGCTAAGCGTCCTCTAGATGTGATTGAAGGCGCACTGATGGATGGTATGAACGTAGTCGGTGACTTGTTCGGTTCGGGCAAAATGTTCTTACCACAAGTGGTGAAATCTGCACGTGTAATGAAGCAAGCCGTAGCATGGTTGAACCCGTACATCGAAGCTGAAAAAACAGGTAGCCAATCTAAAGGTAAAGTGTTGATGGCAACCGTAAAAGGTGACGTACACGATATTGGTAAAAACATCGTGGGCGTAGTCCTTGGTTGTAATGGTTACGACATTGTTGACCTTGGCGTGATGGTCCCATGTGAAAAAATCCTGCAAACCGCAATTGATGAGAAATGCGACATCATTGGTTTATCGGGTTTGATCACCCCATCTTTAGACGAAATGGTATTTGTTGCCAAAGAAATGCAGCGCAAAGGCTTCAACATTCCATTGTTGATTGGTGGTGCAACCACCTCTAAAGCACATACCGCAGTCAAAATTGACCCGCAATATTCAAATGATGCTGTGATTTATGTGGCTGATGCTTCACGTGCTGTTGGTGTGGCAACCACCCTATTGTCTAAAGAAATGCGTGGCAACTTTATTGCCGAGCATCGTGCTGAATATGCCAAAATTCGTGAACGTTTAGCGAATAAACAGCCGAAAGCAGCGAAGCTCAGCTATGCAGATTCAGTTGAAAATGGCTTTAAGATTGATGACAACTATGTACCACCAAAGCCAAATGCTTTGGGTACACAAGTCATCACCAACTACCCATTGGCAACACTGGTTGAATATTTTGACTGGACCCCATTCTTTATTTCTTGGAGCTTGGCGGGTAAATTCCCGAAAATCTTAGAAGATGAAGTGGTGGGTGAAGCTGCGACTGATTTGTACAATCAAGCGCAAGCGATGTTGAAAGACATTATCGAGAATAATCGTTTCGATGCGCGTGCGGTGTTTGGTCTATACCCTGCACAACGTACAGGTGCAGATACCGTCAGCGTGTTTGATGAGGCGGGGCAAACCGTTACGCATACTTTTGAGCATTTACGCCAGCAGTCTGACAAAGTGACAGGCAAACCAAACTTGTCTTTGGCGGACTACATTAAACCGACAACGACTGAGCAAGATTATTTGGGCGGCTTTACCGTGTCGATTTTCGGTGCGGAAGAATTGGCAAATGAATATAAAGCCAAAGGTGATGACTACTCTGCGATTTTAGTGCAGTCATTGGCAGACCGTTTTGCTGAAGCTTTTGCAGAGCACTTACACGAGCGTATTCGTAAAGAGTTCTGGGGCTATAAAGCCGATGAAACCTTGAGTAATGAAGAACTGATTAAAGAGAAGTATGTCGGTATTCGTCCTGCGCCAGGCTACCCTGCTTGCCCTGAACATTCTGAAAAAGCGGCATTGTTCGACTGGTTAGGTTCTGAAGCGAAGATTGGTACCAAGTTGACTGAACACTTTGCGATGATGCCGCCTTCTTCCGTCAGTGGTTTCTATTACTCACACCCTGAAAGTGAATACTTTAACGTGGGCAAGATTTCTCAAGATCAGCTTGAGGATTATGCGAAACGTAAGGGATGGTCACTGGATGTAGCGAAGCGTTGGTTAGCACCGAATTTGGATGACTCGATTGTTTAATAAATTTATCAAAAGTGATCTTCTTTTATTAAAGGAGATCACTTTGGGTACTCTTTTTCAATTAACTAGACATAATTTTAAAATGGTAAGCTTGAATCTTCTTGATAATATTGATTAAAGAAATCCAGATTAAGATTCTCAAAAAAATCCTTAGCAAATGCATTAACGAAAATTAATCTATTTTTTTCAATATTTTCTGATAAAAACTTTTCTCGAACAGATTTTTCATAGTCCTGCCCTAAATTATCAGGTGCAATTATTATTAATTTTATTAATTTTCTTTGTATAAGAGATTGCTGTATAAGACGATTTATATGATCATCATTAAAGCTATACCCTATAATAACTATGAATTTCAGATTCTCATGTAATGAATATTTCCTCAACTCATATAAGTTAAACAAATATGGATCTAAAGATCTAAGTTTTACAGCTGTGCCAAAAATTACTTGTGGATCATCTTTAATGGGGGTTTCTGAATATTTAGGTAAACCAGAATCTTGCTTTTCCCAATCAATAGAACCATGTAGTTTATATAAATATGCATCGGGAATTTCATCCTCAGGCAAATCATCAAAACGAAGTGATGACCATTCATAAGTTTCAGGTGAAATACCAGTTTCAATGCGCATATTAGAAATGGAAAATGCTTTTTCTACACATATGTCATAATTCAAACTAAAAATTCGTATAGAGGAGTTTATCTCAGCAGAAAGTCTTCCTATATTTGAAAAATATTTTGATTTTCTATAATCATTCAAAGTTACCCATGAAAATAATAACTCTCTAATTCTTTCATCTAACTTTCTTACATTCTCAAAATCCGCCCCAGAAGTTTTTAAAAAATGTTGAGACCAAGTACCAATATAAGGGTAAAGTATATTATCCTCTTGTAGGTTAAGTGCCTCTATAACATTCAGTATTTCCTCAATACTAACTGATATATTAGGAGCATAACTCTTTAGCCCACGTTGGAAAACAATCGCACTTTTAAAGAAAGAATATAGTTTCTTAAGTTCATCATCATTTTTAATTTTTTCTTCAAAGTCAGTAACCATCTTATATGCTGTTGGAATTCCCGCATCAATACTACTACCTGCCCCCAAAATAAAAAGGAGTGTATTATCTTTAAAATAATCTTTATTCATTTACAAAAACCATGGGCTAGAAGTTTTAAGATTAGGCAACTCTTTAAAATTATTTACAAATCCATTCTCATGCACATAATATATAAAATTAGCAATATTCTTTGAATATACTAAGGTAATAGGCAATGAATTTGTTTTAAATCCATGCCAATTTGCACTTGATAATTTAAAGATATCTTCCAATAAACTCTTCATTAAAATATCTTTCGGACTGTGCAATATCTCGACATCAATTGGTTTAGATGGACGATTAGTATAAATATTTTCATTACAATGCCCATCCGTCCAAACTAGGTATTTTTTATGATTTAATTTTATACAAACACCTTTAGCTACTACACAATCATTTCTTCCTGAAAAACCAATGTATTTATTAGATTTATTCAGTTTCATTATCACTAAATCAGCCCTATCATTAAATATAGCCTTAATAATACCGCTCAACTTTCTTATATCATAATTACTTATTTTATTAGTAAGATGGAAAACTACTTGCTTATAACTATCTAGATTTGAAGACTCTTTCAGTGTAATTAAATTTTTCTCAATATCTAAAAAATAATCATCTTTCTCCTCAGCGTGAGCCAATGTCATTGAAGAACTAAAAACTCCTGAAGAATTTGTACACATTGCATATGCATGAAAAACTGTTTTGGTATCATTTATTTGTTTATGGCTAGTTCCAATACCAATTATTAGACTATCCTTATCATCAGATCTGTTAGTGACGCTCCACGGAATTCCATTAGCTTTACAAAAAATCTGTAAAGCCACATTCGAAATACTATATTTTAAAGTATTCTCATTAGAAAGTTTATCACTATATAAGAATTGTGATCCAGCTCCATATTTCAAGCAAAGTAATTTAATAGCAGTATAAAACTGACTAGACTTATACTCTTCCCTTCCATGCAAACAAATAATCAAAAATGCATTTTTATCTTTTTTTAAAATATTTTCTTCAATGGTTATTAAATTACTTAACAAATCACCATTTAACTCATGTTTTTGCACATTATCTTTAGAAACATCCATATTAAAAAACTTCTTCATACCTGAAAAATAATTTTTAAACAAATCTCCTATCAATGCCTTATAAACATTACGTGCAAAATTAACATTTCTCTCATCAAACAAGAAATAAAAATTTTTATTATCAGCAAAACGTATTTTATCTGGATAATTTCTAATCAAGTCAATATTTGATAAAGTCTCGATTCTACCATTACTATAAAAACAATTATCCAATAAAGAACAATTCTTAGAATACCATTTTTTTATTATTCTTATCCCAATTTTTTTTAAAATTTCATCTACAGAATTTTCAAAATTTCTTTCAATAAATTCTCGTATATTCTTATTTTGAAATCCATTTACCTTTCCATTGTTTGTTAAAGAAAAAGATAACTTTTGGACTTGTGTAAAATTCACGCAATCGGCTGATTTTTTAAATTGAAAATCTATTAATAAACCAAACTTTCTATCTATTTCAATATATTCAGGTTGAATTGTAATACCTTGATTTCCAAATATATTGGATTTTATTTTTATAAAAAATTTAAGCTTGTTCTTTTCAAAATTTTCGAATTCTTCATAAAAATTAGTAGCTCTAATTAATTGAGATATATACCACAATGTTAAGTATGGATTTTCTAAACTTGAAAGAGTCTTTTTGTGAAACCCATTTTGATTAGTCATTGAGACTTCATATAACTTTTTACTTGTTTCTTCTATTAAATTTACAAGCCGCGAATTTTCAATTGTTAATTTTTTTTCATCATTATCATTAACTTCTCTAAAGAAAAGATTTAATTCAAAGTTTTGTTCTTCTAACTCAAAAAAATTAATTTCTATATTCATAATCTCATTATTTAAAGTAATAGCTAATAAAATTATGCATGTTTTTTAAACAATTACAACTTTAAGTTGACTCAAGTCTCTTCTATTAAAAATAAAGTCTATTATTCCTTTGTATGTATAGCCTCCCTTAGCACTTATTCTCATCCACTAGACTCAAATTTATATGATCTTCTTTTAAGAATCTTGGCATAATATCTGCCAGAGAATAACAATGCACGAAACATCATCATGAACAGCACTCAACTCTTACTCGGTGTGATCTTTAGCTCAATTGGTTTAGGCTATTTTCTCTATGGCAAAAAACAAAAAATGACCGTACCATTTGTTGCTGGTCTGGTTCTAATGGTTTTCCCTTATTTTATAGAAAGTAATCTCTTGCTGAGTGGCATTGGGATTCTGCTGTCTGTCATTCCCTATTTTTTACGTTTTTAATGCGATTGAGCTGTTTCAAGTGATGCAAATTGAATGTCGACCACATTCCAGTGATGCATCATCTCACGTAAAAATACAAAGTAAACCAGACTGAATACCCCCTGTTCCGCCACTTTACAAACATAATATTCCCGACGCTCGATAAACTCGTTAAAGCCGCTTTCAAGCTGGACTCTATCTATACTGTGCTGATTCGGAAAAAATAAGGTTAAAACTTGCTGAAATAAAGCATCCGCACTGATTGCCATTTTAGGGAGGGTATACTGAATGGGAACAGATTCTAGTATTTCTTCAATCACATAAATCATCAGCTCAATTGCAAGTACATCCAGCACCCCATGCCGCATACTGTTCGACTGAATAAAGCCTAAACCTTTATCGACCTGAAAATGCTGCCCGTCTATGTCGAAACTGAGCTGCTCCAAGCCTAAAGAAAATTTGATTGCAACCTCAGGACTGTTCATAGCCGTCATCCTCCAAAACTAAAGCGCGTAAACAGCTTGAATATCCGACTTCTTTTATCATGGCTGAACCCTACTTATTTCTTTCTTAGGGAAATACAAGGGACTATCAAAGAAATCTCTTAAGCATGTCATTGAAACCTATGCAAAAGCAAAAAACGCGCTATCTTCCTTATCTCATAAGATAGCGCGTCTGTACGTAAAGTTCTGCTGTAATCGGTTTAGTTTGCTTGGGTCTTCGGTAAAAATGCCGTCGCAAAACCAAGTAAGGGCAATAACGAACACACGCCAAACACCCATTCAATGCCTTTCAAGTCTGCCAAATAGCCCAGCCCTGCTGCGGCAATCCCGCTCACGCCAAACATTAAGCCAAACATTAAACCTGCAATCATGCCGACTCGACCCGGTACAGCTTCTTGTGCATATACCACCATGGCAGCAAAGGCAGAAGACATGACTAAGCCAATAATCACTGACAAGATAGTCGTCCAAAATAGATTGGCAAAGGGCATCATTAAAGCGAATGGTGCCATGCCGACAAAAGACATCCAAATGACCGCTTTACGTCCAATTTTGTCGCCAATCGGTCCACCTGCAAAAGTCCCCAATGCCACCGCAGCCAAGAAGGCAAACAAATGTAACTGTGCCGATTGCAGACTGATCTGGAATTTATGCATCAGGTAAAAGGTAAAGTAGTTACTGATACTGGCGATATAGGTAAATTTGGCGAACATCAACACGCAAATGGTCGAGAGTGCGATGATCAACTGACGTCCATGCAATTTGCTTTGCACCTGATGTGCCTTGGCAGCCAATTGTTTTTTGCTGTGACTGATACTCCACTGACTCACACCAAACAACACCCAAATGGCAAGTAACGCAAACACAATCAGCAATGCCACCGCATGTTGTCCAAACGGGACAATAATCAATGCCGCCAGCAAAGGTCCAATTGCAGTGCCTGTATTACCACCCACCTGAAAGGTCGATTGTGCCGTACCAAAACGCCCGCCCGATGCCATACGCGCCACACGCGAAGCTTCTGGATGAAAGGTCGATGACCCCACTCCAATTAACGCCGATGCCATCAACAGCACCATAAAATTCGGGGAAAATGCCAACAACAAAATACCGCTAAAAGTCACCACCATGCCGAGAGGCAATAAATACGGTTTGGGATGTTTATCGGTATACAGTCCAATCCACGGTTGCAGCAGCGAGGCGGTAATTTGATAGACCAATGAAATGAGCCCAACTTGAGCAAAACTCAGCGAGAAATTGGTTTTCAGCATCGGATAAATGGCTGGCAGAACGGCTTGAATCAAGTCATTCAGTAAATGTGCCAGTGCCACCGCACCGACGATTTTCACAATCATCCCTTGTGGCTGAAGACTTGCCACAGCTTCATCCATGCTTTCCTTCGCCTGTATTGAAGACGTCATAGCTGAAAAACTCCAATCATTGATATTTCAACTAATATTGTAAAATGTCATTCATAAGGTTATCTTCCAATAATCCCTGTCTAAGTGACAATTTTCATGCACATTTCAGATTCACTGATTGAAACGGAAATGTCCGAACTGGTGATTGGACTTTCCTCTGAACATACTTATCGCGAAATTACCCCTGCCCATCACCATTCACGGGCCCAGTTTCTGTATGCTTCGACAGGAATTATTCAGGTCTTTACCCCCAATCATGTCTGGCTGATTCCACCGATGTGTGCACTATGGATTCCCGCCTATGTGGAACATAGCGTCATTTCTTTAAGTCGGGTCAAAATGAATACCGCTCTGGTGGAAGCGCAAGCGGCATCAGTCTTGGGTCAACAGTGTTTTATTATTCGGGTCAGCAAGTTGTTGCATGAACTGCTGATTCGTTTAAATGCGATTGAGCACATTCCGACCTCCGAATTACTCAGCTCTGATGAGCTTTCTCATGCCATACAAATTCTAATTTTTGATGAAATACAGAAAGCCAATTCGTTGCCGATTCAGATCCCATGGCCGCAAGACAAACGCCTGATGAGTATCTGCCAAGCGCTGTTACAGGCACCACAACAGCATAAGGACTTAAGCACATGGGCAGATGAAATTGGCACCAGTGCCAGAACCTTGATGCGCATGTTTCAGAAGGAAACGGGGCTGTCCTATCGGGCATGGTTGCAGCAAATGCACATTGCCCAAGCCTTGAGTAAAATTGCCAGTGGTCAGTCGATTGCCCAGATCTCGGAATCACTGGGTTATACCAACCCCAGTGCCTTTAGTGCCATGTTTAAGCGGCATTTGGGACAAACACCGCAGCAATTTAAATATAAAGAGGAATAAATTAGCAACCAAGGACTTAGGCCATCAGACGGTCAATAAATAAAACCCCATTAAGGTGATCGACTTCATGCTGCACGATGCGTGCGGGAAAGCCTTCGAACACAGTTTCCATCACATCTCCCGCCAAGGTGTGATAGAGCACTTTAATCGCTTGTGCACGTTCGACCTGACCTCGTTCATTTGGCACACTCAGGCAGCCTTCTTCACCAAAACAGGTGGCTTCAGAAAATTCTAAAATCTGTGGATTGACCATCACCACCGCATCCATTTCAGGTGCATCGGGGTAGCGTGGATTCGGACGTGACGCCACAATAATGACTTGTTTAGAGATATAGAGTTGCGGTGCGGCAATGCCGACTCCATTGCGTTCCAACATGGTCGCGTGCATGGCAGATGCCAACTGCATCAGCCATTCACTGTTAAATTCAGTATCGGCAACAGGGGCAGCTTTCAGATTTAAAATGTCTTCTCCACGTTGTGCCACAGGTAAAATCACGCTCATACACGGTTCCTAAAAGTCGCAACTCAATGCTTGGTTCAATCCTATTCTGAACCAGTTCTGCACAAAATGAAATCCGCAGTTTAATGATGGATTTCGATGCTTTAAGCGTTCTTGTGCAGCCTTTGGCAATGTAATGGATCTATTTCAAAGATAAAAACAGAATACACCCCCCGCATAAAAAATCGCCCAACTTTTAAGATGAGCGATTGCAATAAAACCTATTGAAAGGACAGAACAGCTTGATTCAAATCAGATGCGTTTAATCAAATAGGTAGTTAAAAATCAGATAGGCTGCAAGTTTGGCGGTTCGGTTATCCAAATCAAACTGCGGATTGCACTCCGCCACATCAAACACCCGTATTTTGCCTGTCTGTTTAATCGCTTGGAATAAAGGTTCAAAGACATTCAAATCAATGCCTTTTACCGCTGGCGCGCTGACCCCAGGCGCAATGCTGGCATGAAAAACGTCTAAATCAATGGTCACATACAGCACATCAACTTTCGCCATAAAGGCTTGCACTTTTGCAATCAGACTTGGCAGTTGAGCGACCTGTAATTCGTGATCATAAATATAGTCACACTGCAAACGATCTGCGGTATCAAACAGCACTTTGGTATTGGCATGTTTGGCGACACCAATGCACAAATAATGAAACTCTTGCTGATGCTGTGCCGAAAGCTGTGCTGCATTTAAAAATGGCGTACCTGACGTCACCTGCTCGGCTTCGCGCAAGTCAAAATGTGCATCAAAATTGATAATGCCGATTTTCTGCTGTGGTTGATGCTGCTGCACATATTGGAACAGTCCCGAGAAACTACCAAAAGCGACTTCATGACCACCACCAAGGACAATCGGCTGCATGCCTTTTTCCAGACTGTATTGTACTTGGTTCGCCAATTCAGCCTGTGCCTGTTCCAGTTGGTCCTGTTGGCAAATCACATTCCCTAAATCTTGCAACGTGAGGGGTTGATGGACAGGCAAGTTCGCCAACTGACTACGAATCGCATTTGGGGCTTCTGCCGCACCTACACGCCCTTTATTGCGCTTAACCCCTTCATCGGAACTAAAGCCAATGAGGGCATAGTCTGCCGTTGCACTGCGGTTGATGATCTGGTGGATACGCAAATGCTCTTGCCCATCCCCATCATGTCGACCTTGCCAAATAAAAGCTGTATTCATGTGTTGCTCACTCTATTTCATCGCCATGACAGGCTTAGCACTGCACTTCTACACCATGCTGCACAATACGTTTTGGTAAATCGCCACCTAACCAGTAGACAATTTCAGAAGGGTGTTCAATGTCCCACGCCACGAAATCAGCCACTTTGCCTTGCTCTAAACTGCCGTGTGTGTCCTGTAAACCCAGCGCATGTGCGGCATGAAGGGTCACCCCCGCCAAGGCTTGTTCAGGGGTTAAACGGAATAAGGTGCTGCCCATATTCAGCATTAAGCGTAATGACAATGCAGGCGACGTCCCCGGATTCAAATCACTGGATAAGGCAATACGTACGCCATGTTCCAGTAGGCTTTGCATCGGTGGCAATTGGGTTTCTCTTAACAGATAAAATGCTCCCGGCAATAACACCGCAATCGTACCTGCTGCTGCCATGGCTTTCACATCATCTTCTGTCATATATTCCAAATGATCTGCCGAAAGTGCATGATAACGTGCTGCAAGGCTTGAACCACCTAAAGCGGACAATTGTTCCGCATGCAGTTTGACTGGAAGATTAAGGGCTTGTGCGGCTTTGAACACCCGTTCCACTTGTTCGGGTGAAAAAGCTAAATATTCGCAAAAAGCATCTACCGCATCGACCAGACCTTCGGCATGCAGTTTAGGCAACATCTCGGTACAAATGTGCTCAATATAGGCATCACTTTGATCTTTATATTCAGGCGGTAAAGCATGTGCTGCTAAGCAGGTGCTTTTGACCGTCATCGGTAACACTTCAGCCACTTGACGAATCACACGCAGCATTTTGCGCTCATTGGCATAGTCCAGCCCATAACCAGACTTAATTTCAATGGTGGTGACCCCATCTCGTTGCATGCAACGAATACGCTTTAAGGCTGAAGCCAATAGTTGTTCTTCTGTCGCTTCACGGGTTGCACGCACAGTGCTGGCAATACCGCCTCCACTGGCTGCAATTTCAGCATAACTTACGCCTTGCAATCGTTTTTCAAACTCTACGCTGCGGTTGCCACCAAAAACACTATGGGTATGACAATCAATTAAACCTGGTGTTACCCAGGCACCATTCAGGTCGATTCTTTCGGCATAATCATCCTTAGGCAAATCTTGCTCAGCACCAATCCAGTGAATATGCTGTCCAGAAGTGACTATGGCTGCCTGTTCAATACTGGAATATTGTCCATTTTGCATGGTTGCAATGTGACAGTTGTGCCAAAGTTTTTTCATTCGTCATTCCTCAAACGACCCAGCGTGACAAATTGAGTCGCATCGTGTTTAGCTTTCCATTTCAAGGTTATTTGGTCAGTCTTGCTGCTCAACTTCGACTGTATTTTGCTTTGGTTTCACCTAAGTGATATCAGCAATCTACAGTGACAACAGCCAGCCAGCACCTGCATTAATTACAGAACGGGTATCTGGGAAATACCCCATCATCGCTAAAATGAACAGCATGAATACAATGGCAAATGCTGGAGCATAATGATGCCTGTTGTGACATTCTTACCCCCAATTATTGAGGAAATTTATTAAGTTACGGCCACTTCATGTGGCCGTTTTTTTCATCACTTTTCTTACAAACTTGGCAGTAAATCTGGCAGCAACAATTCATTTAAGCAGCCGCTTGCGAGTAATTCACTTGCCTGCTCAATGTCTGGTGCAAAGAAACGGTCCTCACTGTAGTACGGCACTTGGTCACGTAAAACTTTGCGTGCACGTTCCAATTTTGGAGAGCTTTTTAAGCCTTCGCGGAAGTCCAAGCCCTGACATGCGCCTAACCATTCCACTGCCAAAATGCCACGTACGTTGTCTGCCATGTACCACAAGCGTTTGCCTGCATTCGGAGCCATAGACACGTGGTCTTCTTGGTTTGCAGAAGTTGGCAAGCTGTCCACACTGGCTGGATGCGCCAAGGCTTTGTTATCGCTGGCCAATGCGGCTGCTGTTACTTGAGCAATCATGAAGCCTGAGTTGACACCACCATTGGCTACCAAGAATGGCGGAAGTTGTGACATGTGGCGGTCCATCATCATCGAGATACGACGTTCAGACAGTGAGCCGATTTCTGCAATTGCCAAAGCCAGATTGTCTGCTGCCATCGCGACAGGTTCCGCGTGGAAGTTACCGCCCGAAATCACATCACCTTCAGCAGCAAACACCAATGGGTTGTCCGATACGGCATTGGATTCAATTTCCAACACTTCAGCCGCTTGACGAATTTGGGTTAAACATGCACCCATCACCTGTGGTTGGCAACGGAGTGAGTACGGGTCTTGCACCTTGCTACAGTCTTCGTGAGAGTGTGCAATTTCACTCGATTCAGTCAATAAATCACGATAAGCCGCAGCCACATCAATTTGACCACGTTGACCACGCACCGCATGGATACGCGCGTCAAACGGTGCTCGTGAGCCGAGCATTGCTTCTACGCTTAAACCACCACACACAGTTGCCGCTGCAAATAAATCTTCTGCTTCAAATAAACCGCGTAATGCATATGCTGTAGAAACTTGTGTTCCGTTTAATAATGCAAGACCTTCTTTAGCTGCCAATGAAATTGGCTCTAAGCCAGCAATTTTCAGTGCTTCAACCGCTGGTAACCATTCGCCTTTATAACGTGCTTTGCTTTCGCCCAATAACACCAAAGACATGTGTGCCAATGGTGCCAAGTCACCTGAAGCCCCTACAGAACCTTTTAATGGAATATGCGGATAAACTTCTGCATTGATTAATGCAAAAATAGCATCAATCACTTTACGGCGAATGCCTGAAAAACCACGTGCCAAGCTATTCGCTTTCAGCAACATAATTAAACGAACCATGGCATCGTCCAGTGCTTCACCCACACCTGCGGCATGTGACAACACCAAAGAACGCTGTAATTGTTCTAAATCTTCTGGGGCAATTTTGGTTGATGCCAATAAACCAAAGCCTGTGTTAATCCCGTAAGCCGTACGACCTTCATTTACAATTTTTTCAACACATGCCACGCTAGCATCAATTGCGGGTCCAGCACTTTCATCCAAAGTGACTTTAATTGGATTTAAATAAGCTTGGCGAAGATCTGCGAGGGTAAGTTGACCAGGTTGCAGTAAGAGTTCCATGTTTTCGTCCTGTTATGCACGATTAGGTGAAATTACGGTGCTGGAATTGCTTGATCAACAGCACCGTAATCAATGTCCGTAAATGATGTTATTTGGTGATCATTGGCAAGTGTAAACCTTGCTCTTTTGCGCAGTCGATTGCAATCTCATATCCTGCATCTGCATGACGCATCACGCCAGTTGCTGGATCATTGGTCAATACACGTGCAATACGTGCTGCTGCTTCATCCGTACCATCACAGACAATCACCACGCCAGAGTGTTGAGAGAAGCCCATACCCACACCACCACCGTGATGTAAAGATACCCAAGTTGCACCACCCGCCGTATTTAACAGAGCATTCAATAATGGCCAATCCGATACGGCATCTGAACCATCTTGCATCGATTCTGTTTCACGGTTTGGACTTGCCACCGAACCTGAGTCTAAATGGTCACGACCAATCACGATTGGTGCAGATAATTCACCCGAACGCACCATTTCGTTAAATGCCAGACCCAGTTTTGCACGCAAGCCTAGACCCACCCAACAAATTCGCGCTGGTAAACCTTGGAAACTGATGCGTTCACGCGCCATGTCTAACCAGCGATGTAAATGTTCATCATCTGGAATCAATTCTTTGACTTTAGCATCAGTTTTATAGATGTCTTCTGGATCACCTGAAAGTGCCGCCCAACGGAATGGACCGACACCACGGCAGAACAATGGACGAATGTACGCTGGAACGAAGCCTGGGAAATCAAAGGCATTCTCTACGCCTTCATCTTGCGCCATTTGACGAATGTTGTTGCCATAGTCAAAAGTTGGTACGCCCATTTTTTGGAAATCCAACATCGCTTGTACGTGTTTTGCCATCGATTGTTTGGCTGCTTTCACCACAACTTCAGGCTCTGTTTTCGCACGTTGGCGATATTCTTCCCACGTCCAGCCAATTGGTAAATAACCATTCAGTGGGTCATGCGCACTGGTTTGATCCGTCACCATATCTGGATGCACACCACGGCGAACCAATTCAGGTAAAATTTCTGCAGCATTGCCATGCAGTGCAATTGAAATGGCTTTGCCTTCTTTGGTGTATTTCTCAATACGCGCTAAAGCATCATCAAGGTCAGTCGCTTGTTCATCGACATAACGGGTACGTAAACGGAAATCAATACTTGCTTGTTGGCATTCGATATTCAGTGAACATGCACCGGCCAATGTTGCCGCCAAAGGTTGTGCACCACCCATACCACCTAAACCAGCAGTTAACACCCAACGACCAGTTAAGTCACCGTTGTAATGCTGACGGCCTGCTTCTACAAAGGTTTCATAGGTACCTTGTACAATGCCTTGGCTACCGATATAGATCCACGAACCTGCGGTCATTTGACCGTACATCGCCAAGCCTTTGGCATCGAGTTCGTTAAAGTGTTCCCAGTTGCCCCAGTGTGGCACTAAGTTTGAGTTAGCAATCAAAACACGTGGTGCATCTTTATGGGTTTTAAATACGCCGACTGGTTTGCCAGATTGCACCAATAAAGTTTCATCGATTTCTAAATTTTTTAAAGTTTCAACGATTTTATCGAAACATTCCCAGTTACGCGCAGCACGACCAATACCACCATAAACCACGAGTTCTTTTGGATTTTCTGCAACATCTGGGTCAAGGTTATTCATGAGCATGCGCAGTGGTGCTTCAGTTAACCAGCTTTTCGCATTCAGTTGTGTACCACGTGGTGCGCGAATTTCTACATCGCGAAATTTTGTTGTTGCTGCTGTCACGATCGGACTCCTTCCTTTAATTTTTTCAGCAGATCGGATCTGCCTTATCTGTACAATGATGTACTAACTTGTATATACATCCATATACTACACAAAACAAAATGATTGAAAAGATGCTTTTTTATATTTTTTATTAAAAATTAATAACTATATGTTTTTGATAATTTTATTTATTAATAGCAATAAAAAAACACATACAACTACAAATTGTATGTGTTTCAATGACACAGGTTAAAATTAGATTTTGGTGAGTTCAATCAGACAACATTGTCTTAACCTTGAGCTTGGGAATAGGAGATGTTTCACATTTTGATGAGAATGTAGATAGAGGCTGTGTTGTTGCTCAAGCTGGAAAAGTTCACCCTCTATCCTGATGTCTAGCATTTCCGTACTTGAGTTAAAAATGAAGAGGATATCTGCCGAGGAAAAAAATTCAGTCGCTTGATGACTAACGATCCATTGATAGCGGACAGCATAGTGCTCGGGCTGATAGATTAAATTAAAGTCACGGATGGGACCTGCCAATAATTCACAACTGACCGTACTGTCTCCACTAAAAGGAAGCGACTGCAAGCTTCGAAGGGTATGACTTTTTCCATTCACCTGTAGGGCAATACCTTCGCCCTCTAATACTGTCAGTATGCGCTGCATGCCATGAAAAGGAGAAAATGCACCCGACGTAGTGACATCCGCCATAGAAATGCGCCAGTCAAATTCAGCCAGATCGTCCCCTGCGCTGCGTGCCAGTTCTAAGGTATAGCCTGCTCCATTTTTCCAGCGCATTTTTCGGTAGTCGCTGAGTGTCAGCAACTCAATCATGGGGTAAATTTACCTTCCAAATAATAACGGCTGCCCGGATAAATCAGTCTGGCACTAGAAATCAGTTGTTTATTCGACCATGTGCGACGGCGAATCAGTAAACAAGGTTCAGTTTTGTTGATTTTTAACCATTTACATTCTTGTGCAGAGGCTTGAATGGCCGTGACCACATGCTCACCTTCCGTCACCGGGGCTTTCGACATTAAATAAGCATTCGGGGTAATTTTAGTAAAATCTTGGCTGAGATAATCGGAAATAATGTTCGGATCGACCAAACGGTCTTCAATCTGTACAGGCACATTATTTTCATAATGCACAATAATCGAGTGAAAAAGTTTCTGCCCTTCTCGCACCTGCATCAACAGACTTTGTTCAGGATTGGCTTGGATTTGTTCCAGCACCAACACTTCGGCATGGTGCTTGTGGTTGCGGGCAATAATCTCATCCGCAATATTGTTAATTTGAAATAAAGCGGTGCGTCCCTGACCTTCGGCAACAAAAGAACCTACGCCTTGAATTCGAACCAGTAAACCTTCGGTGGTCAGTTCACGTAAGGCGCGATTCACGGTCATACGACTACAGCCCAGCAAATTCACCAATTCACTTTCAGAAGGAATCTTTTTATTGACTGCCCATGTGCCTTCATAAATTTTCTGTGAAATCATTTGTTTGACACGTAAATACAATGGCACCGGACTATCGTCTTCTAAAGATAACTCCAAATCGTGTTGTGTTTTCCCTCTTGGCATTTGCTAAACCCATACAAAATAATCAAATTTATCTTATCTTACCCTATACATATTTGTATATACAAGTTCATACAAATAGCGCATTTTTAAATATGCAAATTGATCAAAAGTTTTGTCCTTACTTCATATCCATACACAAAAAAGCCATGCTGATGCATGGCTTTTTGGGCTTACTGCTGGAGGATATCCCCAAAAATATTAAGCAGGAATTTGCTGAGTAATACAGTGAATATTGCCACCACCCAACAAAATTTCACGTGCAGACACACCTGTAATTAAATAGTCAGGGTACATTTGCTGGAACAATGCCTGTGCTTGTTGATCCGTGCTTTCATCGAATAACGGGAAAATAATCTGCTGGTTACTGATCAAATAGTTCACATACGAACCTGCCAAACGATTGCCTTCAACACGCTCAATCGCATTGCCTTTTTGCACATCGTGGGTTTCATTTTCACGCGCATAAAGTGGACCCGGTGCTGGTAATTTCCAGACTTTCAAACGACGACCTTGTGCATCCACTGTATTTTCCAGAACCTTCAATGCCGCCATAGAACGTGCATATTGTGGATCAGTTTCATCATCAGTCCAGTGTAATGCCACTTCACCTGGACGAACAAAACAGCACATGTTATCGACATGCCCATCAGTTTCATCGTTGAAGACACCTTCAGGCAACCAGATGAAATTGGTCACGCCTAAGCATTCTTGCAGAATTTCTTCAATTTCGTCTTGAGTTAAATCAGGATTACGATTTGGGTTCAACAGGCATTCTGCTGTGGTGAGCAACGTACCTTCACCATCGACATGAATCGAACCACCTTCTAAAACCAAAGGTGCTGAATAAGTATCGAGTTCATGCATTGCAGAAATTTGTTTGGCAATCAACTGATCTTGATCCCACGGGAAATATAGACCGCCATTTTCTCCGCCCCACGCATTGAAAATCCAATCAATACCGATCCGTTCACCTTGTGCATTTTTCACAATTGATGGACCAGTATCACGCGTCCATGCATCATCACTTTCCATGGCATACAAAGTGACTTCAGCAGGCATGATCTGACGTGCCTTTTCCATTTCTGAAACAGGTACCGCCATAAAGACAGGCGTCTTTTGTGCAATGGCTGCCGCAACTTGCGCAAAGGCTTGCTGTGCTGGTTGCGCATTGTCACGCCAGTTATCGGTACGGTATGGCCAAATCATCCAAACGGCTTCTTGCGCTGCCCATTCACCTGGCATGCTATAACCTTGTTGCTTAGGCGATTTCACTGTGTGTTGCTTTTCTACCACAAGTTCCATTTTTCCACTCTCTTTAATCTTGCATGTTTCCAAATTTTTGCTTTAGTGAATTAAAGTCGTTCACTGACACTTGTTTAACCGTTTGAAACTTCTTCCGCAGGTGAGCCTAAAGAAATCGGCTGCTTTTTAATTTTCTTGTACACCACCAAGACCACTCCTACACATAACCAGACCCCACCAAACTCTAGTGCTGACATTTCCAGATTGATCCATAACCCCAGCAAGGAAAGTACCGATGCGAGGGGTAAAAACAGATTCATAAACAGATTCTTCAAGCCTGAACGTTCCTTTCGGATCACGTAGAATTTCATAAATACCGAGAAATTCACCATGGTAAAGGCTATCAGCGCACCAAAGCTGACAAAACTCACCACCATTGCCAAATCGACATAAATAGCCAGCAGGGAAATTAATCCGACAAAGATAATTGAATACAGCGGAGTGCCTAGTTTGCTACTGACCGATCCAAAAACGCGTTTATTGAATATGCCATCACGTCCCATAATATGAATCAGGCGCGAAGCACTGGCATGCGTTGCTAAACCCGATGCAAAGGCATTCATAATTTGTACGGTTAATAATTGGGTCTGAAATGCTGCACCGCCGACAATCAAGGCAATTTCAGGCAAAGCTTCATCTGGATTTTTAAATTGCGCCAAGGTCGGAAACTGTAAAGTAACGAACCAAGATACGGTAATGAAAATCGCACCACCCAACACCGTCGTCCAAATAATCGCTTTGGGAATGGTTTTGGTTGGATTCTTGGTTTCATGCGCCAAAGTCGAGACCGCATCAAAGCCCAAGTAAGAGAAACAAACCAACGATACACCCGCGACCAGTGTTGCCAGTTCTGGATCGCCATTAAACATCGGCTTTACCGTCATTACCTGACTATAACCTTGCGTGCTTCCAATACCCGTCACGACTAGATAGATAAAGACCAACATCATCACCAAAGTCGCGAGGACAAAAACAAAACTGAAATTGGCTAAAATATTAATGCGGAAGCTGTTAATCAGGGTCACCAATCCCACCATGATCAGCACCCAAGTGGTATAAGACACATCTGGGAAGATGGAGTTTAAATAGAACCCAGCCAACAACGCATTGATCAGCGGTAGCAACATATAATCTAGTAATGAACACCACCCCACAAAAAAGCCCATGGTTTTACCGCAGGTTTCAGTGGTATAGGTATAAGCCGAACCTTCTTTGGGTGACAATCGACTAAAACGCGCATAGCTGAATGCGGTTAACAGCATGGCAACCAGTGCCAGCAAATAAGCTAATGGTACTTGACCATTGGTGACCCTTGAAATAATGCCGAAGGTATCAAATACCGTTGCTGGTGCCATATAGGCAACCCCAATGACAACCACTTGCCAAAGGGAGAGACTCCTGTGTTTATTCTCGCCTTCCATGCTTTTACTCCTGTAGCAATGCAAGCACTTTTTTTCGTGCAATCGGTGTTCCACCGAACAACACACTTACTGAAAAAGACGTCCTTTTCCTTTTCAATAACCCTTAAAACTACATCTAAATCGTAATGACGTTTTCCTCTAAATAGCTTTGCATACCCGATTCACCCAGCTCACGCCCAGTGCCACTCTTTTTAAAGCCACCCCATAAAGAACTTGGATGAATCATTTGAAAAGAGTTAATCCAGATATGACCCGCACGGAGTCGTTTCGCGATGGTTTTACCGTGATCGACTGATCCGGTCATAATGGTTGCCGCCAAGCCAAATTCCGAATCATTTGCTACCGCGACAGCTTCATCTTCAGTTTTAAAAGTACGGCAGCACATGACTGGACCAAAAATTTCTTCTTTCCACAGACGGCTGTCTGTCGGAACATTGATATAAATTTGCGGACGAATATAGAACCCTTGTGCAGGACATTGAATGTTTTCCGCATCAATCAATGCGGTCAGTTGTTCTTGCTCTGCAATGGCTAAATATTCATGCACTTTTTTGAATTGTTTGTGCGTGGTCATTGGCCCCATGCTGAACTGACCATCGGCTTCTTGACCCAATAAAATGGATTCTGTGGCTTGCTTTAGTTTTTGATAGAACGGTTCAGCAATTGATTCATGCACCAACACACGCGACATGGCAGAACACATTTGACCTGCGTTATAGAACATGCCGCCCACGGCTTTTTCCACAGCATCATCAAGATCGGCATCATCTAATACCAAGAATGCCGATTTTCCGCCCAGTTCTAGGGTCACACGTTTGACTGAACTTGCAGCAGCTTGCATCACTTGAATACCAATTTCGGTACTGCCGGTGAAAGAGACTTTCTGTACCTCTGGATGACGTACGAGATGTTCAGCTGCAACGGCATCCCCCAAGACCAAATTAAATACGCCTTGCGGGAAATCAATTTGATTGAGCAGTTTGATGAATTCGAGTTCTGGTAAGGGCACCAGTTCAGAAGGTTTAAATACCAAGGTACAGCCCGCTGCCAATGCAGGGGCAATTTTCCATGCACTGGTAATTAAAGGAAAATTCCACGGGGTAATTAATGCCACTACACCCACTGGGTTTTGCTGATGAGTGAGTTCCGTGCCGTGATCAGTTTGACTGGTTTTACTAAAGGCAAATTTCTGCACTAAATCCGCATAGTAGCGGTAGCATTTAATGCTGTTATCAACATCGACTTTGGCTTGACTGATCGACTTGCCATTGTTGTGATGGGACAGTTCTACCAGTTTATCTTTAGACTGTTCAATCGCATCTGCAATTTTATTCAGCCATGCTGCACGTTCTGCTGCACTGGTATTGCTCCAGCTTGCCAAAGCTTGATTTGCTGCTTCAACCGCAGCATCCACATCATGGGTAGAAGCTGCAATGAAATGCGCGAGTGCTTGTTCACTACGCGGATTGATCACCGCAATCTCGGTAGAACCTGTCGTTGCAGCCCATTGTCCATTGATATAATTTTTCATCTTCCTACTCGCTTTAGCATGATGGCATTTTTCAAGACTGATACAGTCTCATCCGCACAGCACAACTATTGTTCCATTTTGCTTTTGACTATTTTTAATCTTTTTTTCTGCCACAACCTGTTGCTCAGGCTGACAACTTCCGAGCAACCTGATTCTGGTGAATCAGGCTGTACGCTAGTGAATGACAGTGAAAACTTATAAATGACCTTCAGCTTTTAACTCTTGAATGGTATTTTGAATCGCATGACGTAAGGTTTTCACTGCAAAATCAACCTGTTCACGCGTTAAAATTAACGGTGGAGACAACACATTCATGTGTCCGACTGGGCGTACAATCAAGCCGAGCTTTTGGCAGTGATTCGCGATACGTTTACCCACACCCACTGAACCATCAAACAACTCTTTGGTTTCTTTGTTGCGCAAGTTTTCAATACACATCATGAATTTCTTACCGCGCACCTGACCGACAATTTCCAAGTCAGCTAAGGTTTTTAACTGCTCTTCAAAATACACGCCAACATCTTGCACGTGCTCACAAATCTTTTCACGCTCAATGATTTCAATGTTTTTCAGTGCTGCCACACAACTTACAGGGTGACCTGAATAAGTAAAGCCATGCGTCAATAAGCCACCCTTATGATGCGGTTTGCTGATGGCTTCATAAATTTCATCAGAAATAATGGTCGCACCCAAAGGTAAATAACCTGAAGATAAGCCTTTAGCACAGGTAATGATGTCTGGAACAATGCCGAACACTTCTTCAGAAGCAAACATATGTCCTAAACGACCAAATGCAGTCACAACTTCATCCGATACATACAACACGTTGTATTTCTTACACACTGCTAAAGTTTTCGCGTGGTAACCTTCAGGCGGTACAATTACACCACCCGCACCCATAATTGGCTCAGCAAAGAAGGCTGCGACATTGTCTGGACCCAATTCTAAAATCGTATCTTCTAGTTCCTGTACTTTTTCATTACAGAAATCTTCCATCGATTGCGATTCAGGCTTACGGTATGGATTCGGACATGAAACGTGATGCACCAACTGGTTGTGAATTTCAAAACCAATATGATCTGCTTCAATGCCTGTCAGACTCATACTGATATACGTACTGCCGTGATACGCATCTTTACGCGCAATCAATTTTTTCTTAGAAGGTTGACCAATTTGATGGAAATAATGGTGAATTAAACGCACTGCCGTGTCATTTGCTACCGAACCGCCACAACCAAAGAACACATGATTTAAGCCTTCTGGTGCATGTTCAGCCAGTTTTGCAGCTAATTTTGCTGCTGGTGCTGTAGTTTGATGACCAAATGGTGAGAAGTATGGAAGTTCCATGATCTGTGCAGAAACCGCATCCGCAATTTCTTGACGACCATAACCCACGTTGACACACCACAAACCACCAATACCATCGAGGTATTTATTGCCATGTGCATCATAAACAAAGACATTTTCACCTTTCGCCATAATTAAAGAACCTTCTTCTTTAAATGTGGTGAAATCTGTCCATGGATGAATCACATGGTCTTTGTCTTTTTGCCAAATATCTTGAATATCAACTTCTACGGGTAATTTAGAGTTCATACGTTTCCTTCCTTACGCTTTGCTGCACACCAATCCTGGCGGCTGCATTCTACGGTTTATTCGTTCATCTTGCTGTTTAAACTGCTTGCGCGCAGTGAGTTTCGCTGGTTTCTGCCTGCATGGCGTCATAATTCAGGATGGCATTTAACAGCACATCTGCACCTTGAGCCGCATCTAGCGCATAGACATCTTCGGCTTCGTTATGACTTAAACCATCAATACATGGAATAAAAATCATGGTGGTTGGACAGTGCTTGGCAATATTAATTGCATCATGTCCTGCACCACTGACGATTTTCTGATTGGAATAGCCCAAACCATCTACCGCTTTTTGAACAGTCTCAACACAAGCCGCATCAAAATAAGTCGCTGGGCTGAACCAATGTTCCGAAATGCTGATGTCTAAATCATGATGTTCGGCAAGCGTCTGTAGAATTTTACGTGTTTCCACTTCCATCTCTTTCAATGCCGCATCATTCGGATTACGTAAATCAATGGTCCATTGAATTTGACCTGGAATGGTATTACGCGATGAGTTTGCCACCTGCATTTCACCAAAAGTCACCAAGCCTTCAGGGAAGCGTTTACGAATGTTTTGTTCCAATTCCACAATCATCGCTGCCGAACCCACCATGGTATCTTTACGCATCGACATTGGGGTTGTGCCCGCATGTGCTGCTTTACCTTTGGTTTCAACATCTAACCAGAGAATCGCTTGCCCACCAGTCACCACACCAATCGCCACATGGTTCTGTTCCAAAACAGGACCTTGTTCAATGTGCGCTTCGTAATAAGCCTTAAACGGACGCGCCAAAGGCGTTTCGCCCAATTGACCTGTACGTTGTAGTTCGGAATAAACCGTCACACCCTGCTTATCTGTACTTTCATACACTTTTTGCTTAGACAACAAGCCTGTAAATACTGCAGAACCCATCATCGCTGGGGTAAAACGTGCACCTTCTTCATTGGTCCACACCACCACTTCCAACGGATGGTAAGTCTTAATCTCTTCTTCGCTCAAACGCTGCAAGACTTCCAAACCCGCCAATACGCCATAGATACCATCAAAACGACCACCTTTAGGCTGAGTATCCAAATGGCTGCCCATCACGATTGGTAGCGCGGTTGCAGAAAGACCTGCACGTCTTAAAATCAGGTTTCCAATTTCATCATAATGAATTGAAAGATTGATCTTTTTTGCCCATTCAATTAACAAGGAACGCCCAGCAACATCTTCATCAGATAACGCCAAGCGTGTGTTGCCACCTTTATCTGTTGCGCCAATTTTTGCCATTTCCATCAGCATTTGCCACAACCGTTCCGCATTCGCTTTCATTTACTAGAACATCCATTTTATAAATACTTTTATGTGTCATACATGACACCTAATTTCGTAAATTCACTCTAGAAAAAAAACCGAACAGCAACAAGCGATATATTTTTAAGCACGACATTAGAAAAACTAATACCCTTAAATTGAATAACACTTGTACGCTTAGCGCATGCTAAAGAAATAATCTGATAAACCAAAGTAAAATAGATAAACGTGACATTCAAAATTATTCAAACAACTGAAATATCTGAAAATTAAAAATGGAGTAAAATTCACCACTGAAACATTTAAAAACATCTCTGGATAAATTTAGATCGATATTCCAATTGTTACAAAATGGTGCATATCCAATTTAAAATGCTGATATTTTAAGCTCATATCAATCACAGATACTGCATATCTAGCTAGCTCAACATAATAAAACCCTTGATGAACCTCATAAATTTCTCATTAAAAAAGGATTACCCTGAATATTCCAGCGTAATCCTTGTTTAATTTCTACATTCGACTTTTAAATCATGATGCCGTGATTAAAACTCTTTGGTGATGCTAAAAATCACTGCATCATCTGCATTATCAATATCTTTATTCATATTAGAATCAACATAATACAAGTCAAAAATAAAGTCGTTGTAGCTATAATTTCCACCAATTTTATAATCGCTATAAGCATCTTTTTGATCAGTTGCCCACAGCACCGCATAAGCATCCTTGCTGGAGAATTGGTTATAACCAACTTGGGCATAAGCACCCCAGTTTCCAGCAATTGGATACAGATAACTCAATTCGTAGCGCAACTCCTTACCTGTCTGGAAGGAATATTCAGGTGAATAATAGAACGATAAATTCAGCTCATCTTCTTCTTTAAGCAAGCCCATCCCAATCGCACTGACGGAATATTCCTCATAATCTGGGTTTGGTATGCTTTTATCTGCGCCAGGATAGTTCACATCCAAATACTGGACATTCAACTTGAAGTGATCATTCACCAAGTAGTCATAACCCAAGTAATAATCCAACTCTAGGCTACTGCCAATATCTAAATCGATATTGGAAGCGAACAGTTGTGCATATAACCCCGACGTATGCTCTAGCCTGAAAAAGCCTTGTACGGCTGGATTACCCTGATTCTGTGAATAGCCTCGTGAATAGTAATCTGTTAGTAAAGCCATGCTACCGCTGCTGGAGAAACTATTCAGGAAAGTCGGTTCTTCAGCTGTCTCTGCCTGCGCTTGTGAAACTGCGAGTGCTGCCAATAAACCATATACAAGCTTGTTTTTCATCATTTTATTCCAATCAATTCCATGATTTTTATTTTGCTTTTTTATTCTGTGTCTTTTTTTTCAAAAACATAGAACCAATTTCAACAAAACCACAGGAACCATTTTGGTAAAAAAATGATGAGGAAATGAGCCAATATCATATAAATAAAGCCCATATTTAAGAGCACCATGCTGAGTCCAATCAGGCTTTTTTTCTAAGCCGTCAATACGCTTAATTGTATTTTAAGGAGATATTTATCAATATGTTAGCCGTATTTATTTCAGGGACTAGATTGCGATGACTCTAGCAACGCTAGTGCAAGAATTCATTTTCAAGTATAAAAAAAGATCATCAAAAATTGATGAGCACTGATTTTATCTTCAAATGTTACTCATTATGCTTCGATTAATGCGCAGCAAATACACTTCTGAGTTCATTGATAAAATATTGCTCGACTAAGGACAACTCTCGGTCTTTATGCCATGCCAATGAAATCGGAATAATAGAAACATAAGGAAAGGGTGGCAGTTGTTTAAATAAATGATAATTTTCATTTTTTTCTATAATATTTTTAGGCAACAAACCAATACCAATGCCACTTTTAATAAAACGAATCACTTCATCCATATTATTGGTGGTGACCAGTAATTTATTATTTTTTAAAATCGTTTCTCGCACTTCATTTAATGGTGAGCTGGGATTATTTAATTGTTCACTTTGAAAAGAAATAAACCCATGCCCCTTAATTTGATCAATGCTTTGAATATCTTCTGTATATAGCGCGTGCTTCTCACTACAAAACAACGCATATTTTTGATTAATTAAAGTGTGATAGTTTAATTTAGGATGTAAAACTTGATTAATTCCTATTCCAAGTGCAGGAATTTTTTGCAGTAACAACTGCTGAATTTCCTTGCTTTTTAATACGTCGACCTGAAAATCCACCAATGGATATTTCTGATGAAAATCATGCAGTAACTGATCATAGCGTCTGGATTCAATACGACTTAACACCAACAGTTTAATGGTGCCCGATAAGCTGTTTTTCTCGGTATTTAAACGCTCTTCATAATCCAGTAATTGACTATAAATCATCATACTGGCTTCAAACACAATTTCACCCGTAGCGGTTAAATAAAATTTCCCCCCTGTTCGGATAATGAGTGTGTCGCCAATTTGTTCTTCCAATCTTTTTAAACTTTGGCTTATGGCAGACTGGGTTAAGAACAATTTGACCGCTGCTTTATTTAAGCTACCTTCTTGAACGATGACCCGAAAGATACGCAGCAAAGACCAATTACATTTGTCTAGCAAAACATTTGATCTCATGCTGTCCTCCCTGATGATGCAATCTCACAACGTCCCTGCTGATCATAGCAAAATTACCAAGGACTCACTGCCTCTTTTTGGCTTGGGTTGCAGAGCAAAATTATAATCCCATATTGCACCAAGCTCTTTGGAATAGCTGATCAAAAAGCAGAATACAAATTTCTCAATATATGACTCTATGAACATTAACACTCAAGAGACTTATTTGTAGATCGATATGTTTTTAAAAGGAAATTGTTCTCTATGGGCAAGAGTTATCAGGGCTATTGTCACGCGTTCATCAAACAGGGAATCCTAGAATTAACCCGCTCAATTTTTTTATGTGAATTCTTTTAAATTTAGTGATTTTTAGAAACTGCATATTGGAAATAAAACAAGGTCTGAAGAGATGGGTCCTCCCCTTCAGACCTTTAGAAGCATGGAACTCTGCCCTATGCTGCTAATTTAACTTTTTTATGGAGAGATACGAGAGCCATTTAAGGGTGGCGAATGAGTGCCAATTAATCATCAGATAAAGTTTATATACTTCTATTTTATAATGTATCGATTTGTCTACACAACGTTATAAATGCCCATTTAAAAATTAGTAATATTCAATTAAAAGGCTTGTTCAGTATTGAACAAGCCTTTTATTTAAAGTTACATGCCGATGCTTAAGTTACAACTCACCATTGAATATTGACTCTTCGATTGGGAGCTAGGCACTTGATCAATGCACTATTGTGCTGATTTGCACTACATTCTTGATAAATATCTGTTTTTCCAACTACTTCAATATTAATTCGACTTGCCTGAATTCCTTCATGAATCAATAGCTTTGCAACAGTATTTGCTCGCTGCGCAGAAAGTTGCTGGTTATAAGCAAAACCACCTAACCGATCTGCATAACCTGAAACTACAATATTATGTGCAGGAGCAGAAGATGCTATAGCATTTGCGATATCCGCAATTGAGGTTTGCTGTTGATCAATTCCATTGATATCTGTACGGTCAAATGCAAAAAATACACTCGCAGAGTTTTGGGTTAACAATGCTGTTGCAGGAGATCCTTGCATATTCGTAGGCTGTGACATTAATCCTTGGCAGACTTGCCCCTTCCAAGCTAAACGATCAGCGATATACTTATTATCAAAATCAATTCTTAATTGGCAGCGCTCATAATTCTGAGTGTTTGGTAAACGAATATCTAAAATATAATTCCACGTTTTTACTGCAAATAAGCCTTCACTGAAATGCGGATCTCCAAGCACATGCCTGATTTGATCTTTAGTCAGCCCGACTTCTAAACGTGAAACATTATCGTATTCATAACGTTGTACTTGTTTCAAATAACTCTTTTTTATTTCTGGAAATTTAATTTCTTCTTGATCAATAGGTTCTGCTGCATGACTCAACATAATAAAGCTTGAGAACATCCC
Source organism: Acinetobacter kanungonis (assembly GCF_009939195.1). Lineage (GTDB taxonomy): Bacteria > Pseudomonadota > Gammaproteobacteria > Pseudomonadales > Moraxellaceae > Acinetobacter > Acinetobacter kanungonis. The sequence goes on from NZ_JAACKC010000004.1 coordinate 262,491, forward strand.
CATTAAACATGCTTTTACGATAGTCTTCATATTATTACTCGCCGAGAACAAGTAAGGAAAATGAATACATCTTCCTTACTATACTCATTAAAAATTAATCAATTACGCCACTGATACCAATACGAACACTAGGATCCCCCTGTGAAGCCGCTGCAAAACCACCTGTGACTGACCAGCGTCCATTGTCAGCAGTTTTACGAAGGGTTACACCAATCGCATTTTCACCACCGTGATAAGATGCACCTGCTGCATAGGTATATTTACCTGAAATGTATGGCGCTGCTTCCATTGCCATTGCTGCCGCAATACCTGCATTGGCTCTCTTTTCAACGCTATTAATACGTTCATTGGTACTATAAAAGGCTTGCTGTAATTGATCACCTAAGTTGTTGATTCGATTGCCTAGCGCTGTATCAGCATCATTTAATGCAGTAACTGCATCACCAACATTGTTATACGAGCTTTCTCCAACCTTATAGCTTGGAGCAGTAAAACTTTGCGTGATATTGTCATAACCCGCTCCGCCACCTAATGAACTCACAATATATTGATTCGATGTGTTCAACTGTGCGCCATTAACAGCATCTGTAGATGAAGCACTCACTGAACCACTTGCAACACCTGTAATTACTCGATCACCCGACTGTCCAGATACATTAACCTTAGTACCACCACTATCTTTAGCAACAGTGATTTCAGCATCCGAACTTGCTTGTTTTACAAGTCCAACAGCACCTGTGTTAATTTCATTCTTAATATTAGTAATATCGGTAGAGTTCGCTGTAATTTGGCTTTGTAAATCTTCCTGAACTGCCGCTAGTTGACCACCATTCACTGCATCTTTTGAACCTGCTGTGACATTACCATCAGCAACATTGGTAATTTTTGTCCCATTAGTTCCACCGGCAAGCGTAATTGAGTCTTTATTTGTTGAGCCATCAGTGTTTTTATCATACTGTACAGCGCTATCTGACAGTGCAGTTACATTGTTTGTCAACGTACCCACCGCACTATCCAATTGACCTTTATTTACAGCATCCGTAGCAGTTTGACCATCTGCAACATTGGTAATGACTTTATTACCAGCATTAATTCCAGTAGTCGTTACACTTGGTCCACCAGCAATAATTAAACCTGAATTACTAATACTCACTGTAGAGCCTAATGTAATACCTGATGTACTTAGGACTGTGTTACCTGCGGTAATACTGTCAACATTCAGGTTTTTATTTAGACTTAATTGAATATTGCCTTCATTATCTGCTGTACTTGTCTGAGCAACAGTTAAATTACTGTCTCCAACAAAGTTAACTTTGCCATTTGGTGTAATTTGCTTATTCGTTGCAGTATTACTGTTTGCAGAAAGTGTCCATCCAGCATTAACTGCATCATTCGCATCAGTAATAACAGTTTCCAATGCTTTTAAAGCATCGCCTACAGTGTATTGTGTGCCTTTAGCAATATTGTATGTTAAGCCTGTAATTGAGCCATCAGTATTGGCAGATGCATTACCACCAAGACTAGATACAACAGCCTCTTGTATAGCTTTTTGTACATCACTTACTGTTTTAAGCTGGTCTTCTGTCGCAGCTTGACCACTGGTAATGCTAGAAGCATTCCAGGTCTTGTTACTCNACCACCTACAATATTCTTCACATTGTTCGCTGTGTTAAATAGTTGGCTACCATTGATCGCATCAGTAGATGTTGAGTTAACTGCACCCGCTTTCACATTGGTTAAGCTAACTGCTGTAGTCGCTCCTACACCACCTAAAGTCACTTTGTCTTTGGTGCTCACATTATCGTATTTAACTGCAGCATCATCTGTAGCTTTTTGGGCATCACTGACTGTTTTAAGCTGGTCTTCTGTCGCAGCTTGACCACTGGTAATGCTAGAAGCATTCCAAGTCTTGTTACTCAACCCTTGAACTGTATTGGTGCTCTTGTCAATCACAACATTACCAACAGTCACTTTATCAAAGCTAACTTCTTGTGCTGTCGAGACTTGATAGTTGCTTGATCCATCCGCATTGGTGCTTGGAGTAACAACNAACGTTGTTGCCTGCCGTGACTGTCGTTTTCGCTTTGGTCGCTGTTTCTTTAACGTTGCTGATTGCACCATCGATCGTGTTCGATCCTGTACCACCTATGTTGCTGGTTGTGATCACACCTGTTGTTGCGTCAATTGTCGTTGTACCACCTACAATATTCTTCACATTGTTCGCTGTGTTAAATAGTTGGCTGCCATTGATCGCATCAGTAGATGTTGAGTTAACTGCACCCGCTTTCACATTGGTTAAGCTAACTGCTGTAGTCGCTCCTACACCACCTAAAGTCACTTTGTCTTTGGTCGTCGCATCATCGTATTTAACTGCAGCATCATCTGTAGCTTTTAACTGTGCCACATTAACTGCATCACTATTTGCTGTTCCTGCCGCCACATTAGTGATTTGTCGATAATTTTGTTTACCATCTAAAACTGACGTTCCACCAATACTAATTGCACCTAGAGTACTAGTTGTCGAATTAATAGCATTTGTCGCTGTAACTGTTGAACCAATAGGTACATAGCCTATAGCCCCTGCTGCTGTATTCGCATAACTATATGCACCAATAGCAACACTACCTACCACAGAAGCATGAGATAAGCTACCAATTGCTGAAGAATCTTTAGCTTGAGCAATAGCAACCGTACCAATTGCAGTCGCCCCCCCATCGTTTGAGTTGCTACCACCAGCAGCAATAGCCATAGTACCAATTGCTGTAGAACCAAAACCACTAGCTTGTGTTTTTAAATATCCTGTGGAAGATCCAGCTACACCAAAGGGATCTACTGAATCATTAGCAGTCTGATATTTCAATCCTTTATTAATAACAAATTGACTGAATCTACTTGTACCTGAAGATCCATCTAAATCATCTCCCCCAATTGCAATAGCCCCCCACCCAGACGCTGAAGTATCATTACCAATCGCTACGGCTTGAGAGGCCGTAGCTCGTGCTTGTGATCCTATTGCTGTAGTTTGTTTGCCAACAGCATAACTTCCTTGCCCAATTGCAACTGTTCCTTGAGTACCATTGGCATATGCATTACAACCAAGTGCAATGTCTGATTGAGTTACAGCATTTGCTTGATTACTACCATTACATTGTGAAATTGCTGTACCACTACCTGTCCCACCATTAATACCTGTTTGTGCAAATGCATTCGGTGAAAAACTTACTGCAACAGCAACAGTTATTGCACTAACTGATTTACTGATCGATGTTGTTTTCGTTTTCCCCTTCGCAATCTCTGAAACCGCCACCCAAGCGCCTAAAGATGCATTCCAAACGACCTTGTATACTTTATTCATATCATCACGTACCAGATTAAACAAAAATGTTTAATTACTCTTTTTTGTAACTTTGAGTAATTTTTTGCCAATCTTATAGACGATAAATAGTGATGTAAATCACATTTTTAATTATTTACTTATTTTATTTATCGTTTCTCTGGTTTTAATCATAAAACATCTCACTTTTTAAAAATAATGTGATATAAAAATTTACCAAAGAATATAATTAACAATATAACCATATGAAAATATTTATTATTTTTTAAAATAAGAATCATTACAATTAAAGCCAACAATTAAATATAAAAACTAAAAAATATCATTAGATAAAATTAACAAATAATTAATGGAGTTTTAAATGAAATATTGAATAGAAATTTTTGGGCATAAAAAAAGCCCCTGAGTATTTACACAGGGGCTTTTCGAATTTGGCGGAAGCGGTGAGATTCGAACTCACGGAGGACTCACACCCTCGTCGGTTTTCAAGACCGGTGCATTAAACCGCTCTGCCACGCTTCCATGTGCGCAAGAATACTAAGCTTTTTCATTTTAGACAAGTAAAAAATAGTGTTAAAGCATTCAAGTGCATATTGTTTCATCAATTCCTTAAAGTTTGGCTGCAATTTCAGCACCATCACGTATCGCACGCTTCGCATCTAGCTCTGCTGCAAGTTTTGCACCGCCAATAATATGGTAATTGGCTAAAGCCGCTTGTCCTTGTTGCGGCATCAAATCTTTGACAGACTCTTGCCCTGCACATACCACAATCGTATCGACACGGAGCAGTTGGTCTTGCCCGTTCATTTCCACCCATAAGCCTTCACTAGTCACAGCTTTATACTGCACGCCACGTAACATACGCACTGCATGCTTTTTCAATTGTGCACGGTGCACCCATCCCGAAGTTTTCCCCAGTCCAATTCCTAATGGCGTGGTTTTGCGTTGTAATAAATAAATTTCACGCACAGGGGCTTCCACTTCAGGATGCTGTAAACCCCCTTCAGTCATGTAGTTGGCTTCCGCATCAACGCCCCATTCTCGCTTCCAATCCGCTAAAGGTTGTGGCTGTGGTTGATGTGGCGGTTTTAATAAAAACTCTGACACATCAAAACCAATACCACCTGCACCAATCACTGCAACGCGATGACCCACTGCTGCACCCCGTAATACTTCAGCATAAGACAGTACATTGGGCGCATCACTGCCCTGAATCTTTAAAGAACGTGGTACTACACCCGTCGCAACAATGACTTCATCAAAACCTTCACGCTCCAATTGTTCTTGGTTCACTTTGGTGTTTAAGCGTAACTCTACACCCGTTTTTTCGAGTTGCACTTTAAAATAACGGATGGTTTCGTGAAATTCTTCTTTGCCTGGAATGACTTTGGCTAAATTAAATTGACCACCTACTTCATGACCGGCTTCAAACAATGTCACTTGATGCCCACGCTCTGCTGCTACCGTTGCGGCTGACATGCCTGCCACACCGCCCCCCACCACAGCAACCCGTTTTGGTTTTGCAGTTTTGACATAAACCAATTCAGTTTCAAATGCTGCACGTGGGTTGACCAAACAGGTTGCACGCTGGTTTTTAAAAGTATGGTCCAAACACGCCTGATTACAGGCAATACAGGTATTAATTTCATCCACTCGATTAGTAGCGGTTTTATTGACCCAGTATGGATCTGCCAAGAATGGACGCGCCATCTGCACCATATCAGCTTTGCCTTGCGCCAGAATGGCTTCGGCGGTTTCAGGCATATTAATGCGGTTGGAAGCAATCACTGGCACTGTCACATGCTTTTTCACTTCTGCGGTATAGTCAGCAAAAGCTGCACGCGGCACCGAAGTCACAATAGTTGGAATGCGTGCTTCGTGCCAGCCAATCCCCGTATTCAGCAAAGTAATGCCTGCTTTTTCTAAGGCCTGCGCAACAGCAATCACCTCTTGCATCGTGTTGCCATCATGGACCAAATCCAACATGGATAAACGGAAACAGATAATAAATTTTTCACCGACTTTTTGACGCATGGCTTTAACAATTTCCACGGCCAAACGCATACGATTGTCTATTGAACCGCCCCAACGATCTTTACGTTGATTGACATGTCGACTCAAAAATTGATTCAGCAAATAACCTTCAGAGCCCATAATTTCCACACCATCATAACCCGCCAGTTTGGCTAAATGTGCGGTATGTGCATAGTCTTCGATGGTGTTCAAAATCTGTTTTTCACTCATTTGACGTGGCTTAAATGGTGAAATTGGCGATTTAATTGGGCTGGCAGATACCACAAAAGGCTGATAACCATAGCGTCCAGAATGTAGAATTTGCATCAAAATTTTCGCGCCATGCTTATGCACGGCATGGGTCACCAAACGGTGGGGGGCAATATCGCCAATGCTATTCATGGTGCCACCCGCAGGCAGTAACCACCCCTGACGATTTGGCGAAATCCCGCCAGTAATAATCAGTCCAACTCCACCTTTTGCTCGTTCACCAAAATAGGCAGCCAATTTGGGATAATTATAAAAACGGTCTTCTAAACCCGTATGCATAGAACCCATCACCACACGATTTTTAATGGTGGTAAAACCCAGATGGAGTGGTTTCAAAATATTTGCATATGGTGTTGTCATGGCGAATCCTTATAATTTATTAGCTTTGCAACTTGTTGCATAATACTTTAACGTGATTTTTTATTTTGTTTATGGCTGTATGTGGCTGATTCTCTAAATAATCAGCCAATAAAAAAAGTGTAGCCAAACGCTATTGCGGGTTGACTACACTTTTATCACAACTGATCCATCAGCGGTTGGATTTACTTCCAGTATTTTAACTTCGAAGTCTGCCCAATGCCGACATTAAAGCTATTGGTTGGGTCTAGTTTTTGATAGTGCTGTTTTAAGGCGGGCTTCGCCACATATAAATGGCCGACATTGTGCTCCGCAGGATACTCAGCACCTCGATCATCCAGCAAATGCCACATCTGATGCTCCATCGCCAAAGGATCAACGCCTTTTTTAACAATATAATCCTGATGGAAAACATGACATAAGAAATGACCATAATACAGTTTATGTACGATCATCTCGTCCATTTCTTTGGGTAAGGTTTCCACCCATTCACGGTCATTACGACGTAAAGCAATATCCAGCGCCAGTATATCTTCCACTTCACTACGATGGGTATCACGGTAGCGAATGGCTGCACCTGCAACCGCAAAACGATGTAAAAAGGCTTTACGACCTTCCTCATCTGTACAATGGAAGAAACCGCCCGTCGCACGCTGCGTGAAATAGCTGCTGAGGAATTGTTGTACTTGCTCTACATCCTGATTTTCAATCCGTAAAATCAAATGGTGTTCATACAGATCACGGAATTGGTTCATGCGTTCAGGCAAATGATTCGGCATAAACTTGGTGATCAATTGCAGAACTTTATCCGACAGTCCTTTCATGCCGACTTTTTCTAAATAGCCATCGACTTTGTCTTTCATGGCAAAAGCAGCAGGCACTTTGGCTGTCCCGAATTTTTCAATAAAGACAAAGGTATCTTTACCGTATTCTGCACCAATGTCATATGCCACACGGTGAATATATTCACCCGCAATCGGTAAGCGCGGTGAATCGGTCAAGAGAAAACGACGAATTTCAGTCAGATCATCCTGCGTATTGGTGCCAACATAAAACACCTGACTTGGGATCTTCTCAAAAGTATCCAGTCGAACTGCAAATACACAGATTTTTCCTGCCGAACCCGATGCTTCAAACAAGCGCGATGGATCGGCATTAAAACGTGCTGGCGTGGCTTCATCCACCTGTTTAACGTCATGCGCATAACGCTGGTCAGAAGCGCAACAACTTGGATTATGCTGCACATCGCCCGTTTGATATTGCTGATTTTGCAGGCGTGATAGAATTTCTTCAGGTGTATTTCCCAAATCCACACCCAAATGGTTAATCAGTTCCAGTTGCCCCGATTCATTCACTCGCGCATACAATGCCAATTCGGTATATGCAGGACCACGACGTACCAGCGCACCACCTGAGTTATTACACACCCCACCTAAGACTGATGCCCCGATGCAAGAAGACCCAATTACTGAATGCGGTTCACGATTAAACGGCGCCAGCTCTTTTTCCAAACGGTCGAGTGTTGCCCCAGGTAAACAAATCACTTGCTGCCCATCACGGATAATTTGGATGCCTGCCAGACGTCGCGTGCTCATCAGTACCACAGGTCGGTCATAATCATCACCAAAAGGCGTTGAGCCACCCGTTAATCCTGTATTGGCAGCTTGCATAATCACAATACAGTCTGCAGCTACAGCCGCTTGTAACACTTGCCATTGTTCCAGTAACGTCCCCGGCACCACCACTGCAAGCACTTGCCCTGCACCATAGCGACGTCCTTGGCGGTACAAGCGTGTTTCACTTTCCTGCGTTAAAACGTGTTGTTTACCCACAATCTCGATGAGTTTTTGAATGGTTTGCTGTGAATCTGAATGGGGTTGCATAAGGAATGTTCCTCTCCCAAATTTGAATATGGAATCGTATGTATTGAAATTTTTTGGATACTTGCCCCTTTTTCCAAAGAGGCAAGTAGTTTAAAGCGCCAAGCTCAAATCAAAATTAGTCAGCCCCTCCCTTTTAAAAAGGGAGGTTGGGAGGGATTTTTTCTCAGTTAATCACTTGTTTTAAGAATAAAATCACTCGACCAATTCGCGCTCTAAACGAACCAAGCAATCCTCAGTAATATCGGCAATGGTTTTAGCACCCGTTAAAGTCATGGCAACACGCATTTCTTTATCAATCAGTTCTAAAAGATTTGAAACACCCGCTCCACCCGCAGCACCTAATGCGTAAACAAAAGCACGACCGAGCATACAGGTGTCCGCACCCATCGCCAGCATACGCACCACGTCTAGACCATTACGAATGCCTGAATCAGCCAAAATTTTAATATCACCCTTCACTGCATCGGCAATCGGCGGCAAGGCACGTGCAGAAGATAAAACACCATCGAGCTGACGACCACCGTGATTTGACACCACAATACCATCTGCACCAAAACGCACGGCATCTTTGGCATCTTCAGGGTCAAGAATCCCTTTGATCACCATTGGACCATCCCAGAACTCACGGATCCATTCCAGGTCTTTCCATGAAATTGATGGGTCGAAGTTAGCGCCTAACCAGCCGATATAATCTTCCAGACCTGTCGGTTTGCCCAAGTATTTAGAGATATTACCCAAATCATGCGGACGTCCCATCAAGCCTACATTCCAAGCCCAATGCGGGTGGAAACAAGACTGCATATAACGACGCATTGCCGCATTAGGACCACTCATCCCTGAATGCGCATCACGATAACGCGCGCCGGGTACTGGCATATCTACGGTAAATACCAGCGTCGAACAGCCTGCTGCTTTGGCACGCTCTAAAGCATTGCGCATAAAGCCACGGTCACGCAGCACATACAACTGGAACCACATTGGACGTTGAATGGCAGGTGCAACTTCTTCAATTGGACACACCGACACAGTCGATAACGTAAATGGAATGCCTTTTTTATCTGCTGCAACTGCCGCCTGCACTTCACCGCGACGTGCATACATACCCGTTAAACCCACAGGCGATAAAGCCACAGGCATCGACAAGGTTTCATCAAACAGTTTGGTCTCAAGACTCAACGCTGACATATCATTCAGAACACGTTGTCTTAAGGCAACTTTCGAAAGATCTTCTACATTTCGCTTCAGGGTATATTCTGCATATGCCCCACCATCAATGTAGTGGAAAAGGAATGGCGGTAAACGACGTCGCGCAGCTTCGCGATAATCATTTGCAGAAGAAATAATCATGGTTATATCCTGTTTAAACGGCTCGAACGTTGTCGACGGGCTTCTTCCTCATCAATCGAACGTACTTGCTGAACTACAAACTCAATGTGCCCACACACAGCCTTGCGTGCGGCTTCTGGGTCTCGGCGCTCAATGGCATCAATCACTTGTAAATGCTGTTCATGCAATTGGTCAAAACGATGGGCTTCGGAATAGACTTTGCGTCGTCCTAATGCCACGTTAAATTGCAACAGATCGAACACGCCACGCATGACTTGAATCAGCACCAGATTGTGCGAAGCTTCTGCAATTGCCAGATGAAAATTGGCATCGGCACGTGCAGCTTGCTCATCATCGCCCAAAGACTGGAAGTGAGTGATTTGGTCATAACAATCACGGATGTGCTGAATATCTTCAGGGGTAGCACGCAAAGCTGCATGCCAAGCGGTACCACCCTCCAAAATAATTCGAGCTTCCTGCACATCAAAACGATAGGCAGGATCCTCATCAATTAACTCGCTCAGAGGTTGCACAATTTGGTGTTGTGACCACGAGCTGGGTAATTGCTGTAAATAAGTTCCCGCTCCCACCTTGCTGACCAGCATGCCCTGACTGGTCAATTGCTGAATAGCCTCACGCAAAGAGGAACGGGATACACCGAGTTGCTCACACAACTTTCTTTCAGCGGGTAAACGGTCTCCGACTTTCATTTGTTGAGACTCAATCAAATGACGCAAACTTTGTAAAACTCTGTCGGAGACTTTCATACCGCTGTCCTTCAATCTACGGGTGTTATGGAATCATCCATGGGAACACATATGCTTGTAAGGTAATAATAATACCGATCATTACCGTAAAAGTGATACTGTGTTTCACTGTAAAACGGAACAAATCAGATTCTTTACCCACTAAGCCCACTGCCGCACAGGCAATTGCAATAGATTGAGGGGAAATCATTTTACCGGTAACACCACCGCTGGTATTGGCAGCCACCAACAACACTTCTGGTACACCAATTTGTTGTGCAGTGGTCGCTTGTAGCGCACTGAACAAGGCATTCGCAGAAGTATCTGAACCCGTCAAGAATACCCCGATCCAGCCCAAGAATGGCGAGAAGAAGGTAAACGCATGTCCAGTATGTGCCAAAGCCAATGCCAGTGTTGCAGACATACCTGAATAGTTGGCAATAAAAGCAAATGCCAACACCATACCAATTGAATAAATTGGGGTTTTTAATTCATTGATGGTTTCACCAAAGGTCACTACCGCTTCACGTGGTTTCATTTTTAAATAAATGATGGTGATGATTGCTGCAATCATGATTGCAGTACCTGTCGCAGACAGCCAGTCAAACTTGAAAATGGCATCATAGTCTTTGATTTCAGGCACCACAGGTGGCATTTTTTGCACGACTTGATGCAAGAACGGCACTTTAATTGAAATCACAAGATCATGTAATGCACCATCTTTGGCGAACAAATCCTTAAACGGTTTGATACTCCAAATCGTGACCATTACAGTTAAGACCATGAATGGAGACCATGCCTTCGCAATTTGACCAATTGAATATTTCTTCTGTTGATCTGCATTCAAGCTATTCGCATCGATATGCATATCTTCAGCTTTGAAACGGAAAATATGTTTCGGTTTCCAGTATTTCAATAGAATGGTCAAGCTCACCAAAGAAGCAATTGCCGCAGTAATGTCTGGTAATTCTGGACCGACATAGTTTGAAGTCAGGAATTGCGCCAATGCGAATGAACCGCCACCGACCAATACCGCAGGCCAAGTTTCCTTAACACCGCGCCAGCCATCCATAATCGCCATAATCCAGAACAATACGATAGGCACCATAAACGGAAGTTGGCGACCCACCATCTGGCTGATCTCGTGCGTATCTACACCAGACACTTGACCCGCCACAATAATTGGAATACCCATGGCACCAAACGCAACAGGAGCCGTGTTCACAATTAAGCACAAGCCCGCTGCATATAAGGGTTTAAAGCCAAGCCCGACCAATAAAGCCGCGGTAATTGCGACTGGTGCACCAAAGCCTGCTGCACCTTCAAGGAAAGTACCAAAGGCAAAGCCCACCAACAGCATTTGTAAGCGCTGATCTTCAGTAATGGACAGAATGGATGAACGGATAATGTCAAATTGACCCGTTTTCACCGAAATTTTGTACAGGAACACCGCCCCGATAATAATCCAGGCGATTGGCCATAAGCCGTAAAAGAAACCATAAACCAAAGAAGCAAATGCCATCATGGTCGGCATTTGATAAGCAAATAAAGACACCAATAAGGCTAAAACAACGGTAATTGTCCCAGCCACGCTGCCCTTCATGCGAAATACCGCCAACGCTAAAAAGAAAAAGATAATTGGAATAAGCGCAATTAAACTGGACAGCCAGATATTGCCAATAGGATCGTAAACTTGTTGCCAATGTTGAAGCATTGTCATCTCCTTGAAATGCTTGCTAGAACCTTGAGTTGGTCAGATCATCCTGAGGTAAAAATACCAAATTGGTCAGACCAATAAACCAAAAGCGTAAAAAAATAATCACAGTGTGCATTATTATAGTAGTTTTAAACCCAAAACAGGTCAATAAAAAAGCATAATAAATACATTGGTCAGACCAATATATTTGATCAATTTATAAAAACCTCTGTTTTTAGAGAAAATACGCAATCCACTTAATGTCCCTGTTTTTATTTATTTTTTTTAAATCCACTCAACCAAACTGGCTATTTATTCAACTTTAGTCGAATGGATTCATTTGTTGCACATTTATACAGACCTCCGAACACTTGTCTGATTTTTATGTGAATTACAAACGCCCAACATGCAGCAAAATATTGCTTCTAATCACTTAAATCCTCGTTTATCTCTCAGAAAATTTACTGTTTTTTTTATTTTGACTTTGTTTTGCGAAAACAAGCGTCTAGAAAAGTGCTACAATCGCAAAAATATGTATTCTTTCAGGCCACCCATTCTCGGTGCCTATATTTATATCGTTAGGATTAACAATGACTGATAATGCAACTATCTTGCAGAATGTCCCAGTTGGCAAAAAAGTTGGTATTGCCTTCTCTGGTGGTCTAGATACTTCAGCTGCTTTATTGTGGATGAAACAAAAAGGCGCAGAGCCTTATGCATATACGGCAAACTTAGGTCAGCCTGATGAAGATGACTACGATGCCATTCCTAAAAAAGCAGAAGCGTACGGTGCGGTAAAAGCACGTTTAGTCGACTGCCGTTTACAGCTTGCACTTGAAGGTATTGCAGCGATTCAGTGTGGTGCATTCCATATCAGCACTGGCGGTATGCCATATTTCAACACGACTCCATTGGGTCGTGCAGTAACAGGTACCATGCTTGTAACTGCAATGAAAGAAGATGACGTAAACATCTGGGGTGATGGTTCAACTTATAAAGGTAACGACATTGAGCGTTTCTACCGTTATGGTTTGTTGACTAACCCAGCGCTTAAAATTTACAAACCTTGGTTAGACCAAACCTTTATTGATGAGTTAGGCGGCCGTGCAGAAATGTCACAGTTCCTCATCGACAATGGTTTTGACTACAAAATGTCGAAAGAGAAAGCTTACTCAACTGACTCAAACATGTTGGGTGCGACTCACGAAGCCAAAGATCTTGAATACCTCAATGCGGGTATCAAAATTGTAGATCCAATCATGGGCGTTGCATTCTGGAAAGACGACGTAAAAATTGAAGCTGAAGAAGTTTCAATCACCTTTGAAGAAGGCTTCCCTGTTGCAATCAACGGTCAACGTTTTGAAAATCCAGTTGATTTCATTCTTGAAGCAAACCGTATTGGTGGTCGTCATGGTCTAGGTATGTCTGACCAAATCGAAAACCGTATTATTGAAGCAAAATCTCGCGGTATTTATGAAGCACCAGGTATGGCGTTACTTCATATTGCTTACGAGCGTTTAGTGACGGGTATTCATAACGAAGACACGATTGAACAATACCGTATTAACGGTTTACGTTTAGGTCGTTTGTTGTACCAAGGTCGTTGGTTCGATTCACAAGCACTTATGCTACGTGAAACTGCACAACGCTGGGTTGCTAAAGCCATTACAGGTACTGTGACTTTAGAATTACGTCGTGGTAATGATTATACGATTATGAACACTGAATCTCCGAACCTCACTTATGAAGCTGAGCGTTTAACCATGGAGAAAGGTGATTCAATGTTTACCCCAATGGATCGTATTGGTCAGTTAACCATGCGTAACCTCGACATTACTGATACCCGTGCGAAACTCGGTATCTATACAAATTCGGGTTTATTGTCGATTGGTGCGGGTTCTGCTGTACCACAATTGAAAGACAAAAACTAAGGTTTCAGCTTCTGAATACCTAAAGCAAAAACCGCCACAGCTTGGCGGTTTTTGCTTTTATACCGTTTTGTTTCATACCATGCTGAACCGCAGATAAAATAAGCCAAATCATAGGAAGGGTTCTTTTTCTCGATTCACTCCTCACAGAAAAACAATAAAAATGCCGTCTATATTTACCTGAATTAAGCCATTTATCTGTAATTCGACTTAGCATTGCAAGCTGATATAGATTATCATCTGTTTTATTTTTTAGTCCGAAATCGCCTTGAATACGATTACTCTTTTGCAGCCAGACGATTGGCATGCCCACTTACGTGATGGCCTTGCACTGCAACGTACTGTTCCAGATTTAGCTAAGCAATTTAAGCGTGCGATTTGTATGCCAAATCTTGTTCCACCAGTGAAAACCGTGGAAGAAGCGCTTGCGTATCGTGAACGAATTATGGCGCATGTACCTGAGGGCAACCCGTTTGACCCACGTATGGTGCTGTACTTTACTGACACGACCCCTGCAAGCGAAGTCAAAAAGATTAAAGATTCAGAATTCGTGAATGCCATCAAACTTTATCCAGCGGGTGCAACCACCAACTCGGACAATGGCGTCAGCGATATTCGCAAAGTCTATGCTGTAATTGAGCAACTTGAAGAACACCAAGTACCGTTATTGTTACATGGTGAAGTTACCCATAATCATGTGGATATTTTTGACCGTGAAAAACGCTTCCTCGATGAAGTTTTATCACCGCTGTTGAAACAGTTCCCGAAATTAAAATTGGTGCTGGAACACATTACCACCAGTGAAGCTGCGCATTTTGTCTTAGAACAAGACCGCAATGTTGCTGCAACCATCACTCCACAACATTTATTATTTAACCGTAATGACATGTTGGTCGGCGGCATCAAGCCACACTTCTATTGCCTACCCATTTTAAAACGCCAAACGCACCAGCAAACCCTGTTGGAAGTGGCAACCAGTGGCAATCCTAAATTCTTCTTAGGCACAGACAGTGCACCGCATTCAAAAAATGCCAAAGAAAATGCTTGTGGTTGTGCAGGTTGTTATAGCGCACCAACCGCGATTGAACTTTATGCTCAAGCCTTCGACCAAGTCGGCAAACTCGAGCGCTTAGAAGGCTTTGCCAGCCACTTTGGTGCAGACTTCTATGGTCTTCCACGTAATACCGAAACCATTACACTGGTAAAAGAAGATCAAGTGATTCCTGAAAGTTTTGATTATTTAGATGGTGACAAGATTATCCCGCTTTATGCAGGTAAAACCATCCATTGGAGAAAAGTGTGACAAATGAAACTCTACCAGTAATTGGTCAGCGTTTCCGTGGATTTTTACCTGTGGTGGTCGATGTCGAAACCGCAGGTTTTAATTCCCAAACTGACGCACTGTTAGAAATAGCAGCGATTCCAATTATTTATGATGATGAAGGTAAATTCGTTCCGGGCGAAGCTCACCATGCACATATCAATCCGTTTGAAGGTGCAAATCTAGATCGTCGTTCGTTAGACTTTATTGGCATTGATCCATTTAACCCAATGCGTGTCGCGATGGCGGAAGATGAAAAATCAGCACTGAAACGTATTTTTAAATCAGTGAATGAAGTTCGTCGCCAACAGAATTGTACCCATGCCATTTTAGTCGGTCACAATGCACATTTTGATTTAGGTTTTGTCCAAGCAGCGATTGCGCGTACTGGTACCAAAAATCAAAATCCGTTTCACAGTTTCTCAGTGTTTGACACTGTGACTTTGAGTGCAATTGCCTTTGGTCAAACTGTCCTTGCCAAATCCTGTATTCAAGCGGGAATCGAGTTTGATGGCAAAGAAGCGCACTCGGCTTTGTATGACACACAAAAGACTGCAGAACTGTTTTGCTATATTTTGAACAAACTCACTCCACACCTACTTGACACTTTGATGGCGGATCAATAAGATACCGCCATCTTCTAAACGTCCCTATCGTCTAGAGGCCTAGGACATCGCCCTTTCACGGCGGTAACCGGGGTTCGAATCCCCGTAGGGACGCCATCTATTTGCTCTCGCAAAAATTCACATCGATACATTCAACCTTCATTCTCACAGCTAGAATTAGGTATACTCGCAATTTTATTTTTCGATTCTGATTGACCTATGTTGAAGAAAATTTTACTGGTTTTACTAATTCTTTCTCCATCAGCGATTTATTTGTATATTGCATCGAAAGATGATCCAAAAGCATCTTCAACCACTCAAACGCCTCCATCTGAGACGGTACACAATCCACATCAAACACCAGACCATTGAGTCAGGTCATCAATTGATGGATCCCGCGGTTTATCACTTGAATAAATCGCTTTGTTCCACAATCCCTAAAACAATGCATTTTCTCAACGATATCATTCTTCCAAACCCTTTGAATCACTGATCCTCCAATCCACCCTCATCAGCCTTGCCTGTTCTCATCTGAATTTAAACCCAAAACTGGATAAACCAGCTCAAGATGATTTCAGAAACATTCGTTTGGCTCTAATCTTGACGTAATAGATACAAATTTGACTCAAACTTTTAAGACTACCTAGACGATGAAAAAGCACGTTCAATCCGCTTAGCACGTAAAAAATTGCGCTGAATTCGACAAGTAAGATATTTTTTACACAAACAAACCCATTTTTTCGAAATATTGTAATAACCTGTTTGACAGTCAAGAAAAAAATACATAATATACGCATCACCTCGTAACGTCCCTATCGTCTAGAGGCCTAGGACATCGCCCTTTCACGGCGGTAACCGGGGTTCGAATCCCCGTAGGGACGCCATATTTCGTTTCATACGATCATTCAAGACTCACAATTCATTATTATTACATTGCAGATTTGTAGTTTTGCACTACAATAGCGCGCTTCATCATTCTATTTTTTCTCTCTCTTATGCAGTCATCTCAATCTCCGAATGATGCTATGCATCAGGGCAATTCTGCGCCTTTAAAACGCGCTATGAGTACTCGACATCTGGTCATGCTTTCACTTGGTGGTGCAATCGGAACAGGTCTATTTTTAGGTTCGGGTGAAGTCATTGCACAAACGGGGCCTGTAGGTGCCATCATCGCTTATATTTTAGGTGGATTAATTGCCTATATGGTGATGTTATGTCTGGGAGAACTGGCGGTACACATGCCTGTATCGGGTTCTTTCGGCGCATATGCACAAAAATACATTGGTCCAGGGACAGGCTATACGATTACATGGCTATACTGGCTGACATGGACAGCAACGCTTGGCACTGAATTCACGGCCGCTGCATTGCTGATGCAGGAGTGGTTCCCACATATTTCTGTCTGGATTTGGACGCTCATCTTTGCTGCCATTATTTTTGGCCTAAACATGAGTTCAACCCGACTATTTGCTGAATCAGAGTTCTGGCTGTCTCTGGTTAAAGTCGTAACGGTCATCAGTTTTATTATTTTGGGTCTTTTGGCAATCTTTGGTGTGTTGTCATTCCAAGGGTATAGCTCGGCCCCCTTGTTTAGCAACCTCACTGCAGAGGGTTGGTTCCCACAGGGCTTCTTCCCCATCTTTGCCACCATGCTAATTGTAAACTTTGCCTTCTCAGGCACAGAGTTAATTGGTGTGGCAGCAGGTGAAACTGCAGATCCTGCGAAAAATGTACCCAAAGCCATCAATGCTGCGATTTGGCGCTTATTGATTTTCTTTGTAGGTACAATTGTGGTGATTAGTGCCCTTCTGCCACATCAAATGGCAGGCTTAGGGGGTAGTGGTGTCAGTAGCAGTCCATTCGTAACAGTCTTTACCTACATTGGTATTCCACACGCAGAAGACATCATTCGCTTTGTAATTATTACCGCATTACTTTCAGCGGCAAACTCAGGTTTATATGCGGCTTCGCGTATGATGTGGGCTTTATCCGACAAGAAGCAATTACCCGCAGTATTCTCAAAGGTGAATCACAAAGGTATTCCAACCGTTGCGATTATTGTCACCATGTTTGGTGCGATTCCAGGTTTATTGTCGGAGCAATTTGCACCTGAAACCATCTTTAAAAACCTTTTGGGTGTCGCAGCATTTACGATGGTCGTGGTATGGATGAGTATTTGCTTAAGCCAGTTCAATTTCCGCCGCCAATGGTATAAACAAGGGCGCACAGCCAAAGAGCTTGGCTTTGCAGCACCCCTGTTCCCGATTGTGCCGATTTTAGGTTTTGTCTTCTGTTTCATCACCTGTATTAGTATGGCAGCCGACCCAGAAATGTGGGCAGGCTTTATTGGTTGTTTAATCTTTATTGCTCTGTGCTATCTCAGCTACTACGTGTTTTATCACCCTAAAACACCTCAAGCATAAGCACATGAAAAAGAGCGATTCAGATCGCTCTTTTTTTGAGCCATCAAAAAACAATGGCATCCCGACACATGCTGAACTCCAAATAATGATTCTTTCCTGTCTTTTTGAGAAAAATGGACATTATTTAGTCAAATTTCAATAATTTGTTTTAATTTTAAACACCCACATGTTTTTTTCAGTTTTATTGCAGAAAAATGTTTGACACACCCCGCTATTCACCCTAATATACGCCCACCTCTGAAACGTCCCTATCGTCTAGAGGCCTAGGACATCGCCCTTTCACGGCGGTAACCGGGGTTCGAATCCCCGTAGGGACGCCATTTAATAGATGGTTTAGTTTTCAGAAGTAACTGCCTCATTAAGTCCCTATCGTCTAGAGGCCTAGGACATCGCCCTTTCACGGCGGTAACCGGGGTTCGAATCCCCGTAGGGACGCCATATTTCGAGATGTTTCATCTCATAAAAAAGCCTGAGCATTATGACTCAGGTTTTTTTATGCCTGTGGCATCCGTTATGCTTTGACGATGCACGATAAAAACAACATGATTCAAAAAAGTGATTGTCCACAGAACATGGATATTCAACTTTATCACAAGCCAAATTCACGCTCACAATGAATTATATGGCTCTTAGAAGAACTCGAACTCAATTACAGTTTAGTCAATGATCAAGACGCTTTCGACACCCAAGCTCGTCAATTACAATACACTCATCCTTTAGCAAAATTTCTCACCATCCATTATAGAAAATCAGCAAACCCTGCTTTTAGCCGAAACCAGTGCCATTGCGGAATGGCTGAGTCATCACGCTCAGCGTTTAACTGCGATGGATTTAGACAACACATCGTTAGCAGACGACTACTATTGGAAAAACTTTGCAGAAGCCGCATTTATGCCCAATTTAGCGCTCAAGCAAATCTTTGCTCAACTAAGCCTAGGCACACCCTGGCCTGAGCGTTTTATTCCGCTTAGCGTTCAATATGCTTTAACCAAGGCTATTTCCCCCCTTGATGCAACAACAAATACAGGGCATTCACCAACATCTCACTGCAAAGACATGGATTGCAGATTCTCAATTCACCATTGCCGATATCTTGCTGTAGTTTGCATTACAAGCGTGTACCCATCTAGCTACATGCTATGCAGATTACCCTGCAACCAATCACTATTTACAACAGATTCAAGACAGACCAGCCTTTCAACGCGCTTTATGAAAAGGTGACTGGTCTGCCTCAATTTTCAAACAGTACTGGTCAGTAGCAAACGAATCCTATGCGCTCTTGCGCGAGTTAATTTGCCCTTGAATCACGGCTTTTAAATTGCCCTTCACATAATGGAAGAACACTTTCAGTGGGGATAGTTTTGGGTTTGGTCGTTTACCTTGAGCAATCGACTTAAATTGAGCGGCATACCAAATAATTTCCATAATCGCCATTTTATCGACCATTGGAATACCCGTTTTAATTTTATCCACGGCATAACGGACATCTTGCCCAACCAGCAAACGATCCGCTAAATCCGTTTCGACCGCAAATGGACGTGCTATACCAATAAAGTCACATGCTCCACTTTCCAGTGCAGCATTCACGCCTTGAGCGGTGCGGAAGCCACCCGTCACCATCAGATGACAACCGACTTGCTGTCGAATCTTTTCGGCAAAATCGAGGAAATAGGCTTCTCGCGCAATAGTGCTGGCTTTACGTTTGTCTTCCTTGGCACCAGCCATTGCAGGTGCTTCATAGGTACCGCCAGAAATCTCAATCAAGTCAATGCCTGCAGCATCCATCGCTTTAAATACTGCAATCACATCTTCTTCGCTAATACCACCACGCTGAAAATCGGCTGAATTCAGCTTGACCGAGATAATAAAATTCTCTGAAGTTGCTGCACGTACTGCTTGATAGATCTGCATCAGGAAGCGCATGCGATTTTCAATACTACCACCCCACTGATCTTGGCGCTTGTTGGTCAAAGGCGACAAAAACTGGCTAATCAGATAGCCATGCGCGCCGTGCAATTGCACCCCTTCAAATCCAGCTTTTTCACAAATCTGTGCTGAACGCGCGAAACGTTGAATAATCTCCAAGATTTCGTCTTCTGTTAATGCTCGCGGTGTACCAAAGGTCGTCGCCAACATTGGACTAAATGGGACTGCCGAAGGCGCAACCGTTTCTTTATTCAAGCCTTTCGGACATTGTCGACCGGGATGCGACAATTGCACCAACTGCACCATGCCATAGTGTTGTCCCAAATTCGCCCATTGGCTCAATTGCTCAAGATCACGTTCAGATTCAACCACCACTACACCCGGTTCATTCTTGGCACGGATATCGACCATGACATTGCCAGTAATGGCACACCCCAAGCCACCTTTTGCCCAAGCCTCATATAAGCCCAAATGTAAATGATTCGGCTGCCCTGCGGGGTTGGCTAGCGCCTCACTCATTGCCCCTTTGATGATACGATTTTTAAATGTGGTATTTCGAATCTGTAAAGGCTCAGCAATGTGGCTCATAGGGTATTCCTCATTCTTTTATTTAGAGGTTTTACTCTAAAGTGTTTAGCTATGAGGTCAAGTCATTTTTGACAATTTGTTTTGTCAACTTTACCAATTTAACTGTACTGGCTTGCTTGAATCAGTTGCTGCGTATAGGGACTTTGCGGATGGGTAAATAATGCCTCTGCAGTCTGCATCTCGACCACTTGCGCATCACGCAGCACCAAGACTTTTTGCGCTATGGCACGTACCACATGTAAATCATGGCTAATCAATACATAGCTCAGTTGATACTGCTGTTGTAACTGGCGTAAGAGCTGCACAATTGCCCGCTGTGTACTGCGGTCTAAGGATGAGGTCGGCTCATCTAGAATTATCAAATGCGGCTGTAACACCAAGGCTCGCGCCAAAGCGATCCGCTGCCGTTGCCCACCCGATAGCTCATGCGGATAACGCTGCTTGAAACTGTCATCCAATTCAACATCAGCCAAAGCCTGACTCACTTTGGCAGCAACCTCACGCTCTGGTTGCTGCCTAACCGTTAGCCCTTCAGCAATAATCTGCTCCACAGTTAAACGTGGGTTTAAACTGCTAAATGGATCCTGAAAAACCATCTGAAAGTTTGCGCGTAATGGACGTAATTGTTTTTGATTCAAGCTATTTAAATTCTGCTGTTGAAACCAGATTTTCCCATGACTCTGAATTAAGCGTGCAATCGCCAAAGCCATTGAACTTTTACCCGAACCACTTTCTCCGACTATGCCCAAACACTCGCCTTGTTGTAATTGCAGATGGTCTATTGCAACAGCAGTGTGCTGCCCCGTGACACGATTTAACCAACCCTGCTTGATGGGATACTGCACCAACAACTGTTCTAATTGCAGTACTGGCATGGTCAGAACAGGTGCTAATGCTTGACCAAAATCATGATTCATCAATTCACAGGTATAGGGTGTTACTGGATATTGAAAGACCTGCTCAGTCGTGCCTTGCTGTTCGACTCGCCCCTGATTCATCACAATCACTTCATCTGCATACTGGCGGACCAGATTCAAATCATGACTAATCAAAATCAATGACATCTTGCGTTGCTGCTGCAAAGTTTTTAACACATCCAGAATTTGTATTTGCAGGGTGACATCCAAAGCGGTGGTCGGTTCATCCGCAATCAAAATTTCAGGGTCTAGCGCTAAAGCCGCGGCAATCATCACCCGTTGTCGCTGCCCACCCGAAAGTTGATGCGGATAGCGCTTTAGCATGTGTTCGGGGGAGTTGATGCCCACATCTTGCAATAACTGCAGCACTTTTTGACGTACCTGCTGTTTGGATAAGCCTTGTAAAATTAAGACTTCTCCAACAATTTTTTCCACCTGATGTAAAGGATTTAGTGCAGTCATCGGATCTTGGAAAATCAGGGCAATTTTATGTCCACGAATCCTTTGCAGTTGCTGTGTTGGACAGCTCAATAAATCAACATCGGCATAGATTGCAGAGCCAGATCGGTTCAGGCTTTGGGGTAATAAGCCTAACAATCCCAGACAAGTAATTGATTTACCCGAACCACTTTCCCCCACCAAAGCCAGTGTTTGCCCCTGACGTAACTGAAAGGATAAATTCTCGAGCAAAGTAACCTGTTCATGTCGGATCTGAAGCTGCTTGACCTCAAGAACGACAGTGGTCGCCTGATTATTGTCTTGGATCGAATGCATCGCGTGCCGCCTCCCCAATATAAATTAACAGTGACAACACAATGGCCAAAGTAAAGAAACCTGCCAAAGCCAACCACGGCGCATCTAAGTTATTTTTGCCTTGTAATAAAACTTCACCTAGTGAAGCGGTATCTGCAGGCAACCCCAGTCCGAGAAAGTCCAACGCAGCCAAAGCGGTAATATTGGCCGTTAGCATAAATGGCAATTGCGACAAACTGGAACTGATGGCATTGGGTAAAATATGCCGCACCATAATTCGCGAATCGGACACACCCAAAGCGCGCGCGGCTCGAACATAATCTAGATTACGAGCACGTAAAAATTCTGCTCGAACTAGATTGACTAAGGTGGTCCAGCCAAAAAACAGCATGATTAAAAATAACCAGTACACGCTCGGGGTAAAAATACTGACCAGAATCATCACCATAAACAGCATGGGTAAACCACCCCAGACTTCCAGTATTCGCTGTCCGATCAAGTCGATCCAACCGCCATAATAACCCTGTATCGCTCCAACAAAGATCCCGATGACGGCCGATAACACGGTCAAGGCAAAACCAAATAACAGGGAAACACGTAAGGCATATAAAATTCGGGCGAACACATCCCGCCCCTGATCATCCGTGCCTAGCCAATTTTGTGCAGTTGGCGCAGAAGGAACAGGCACGGCCAAATCCAAATTAGGCGTTTGTGCCGCATAACGAATCACAGGCCAAATGGCCCAGCCATGATCGTCAATCAATTGCTGTACCACTGGATCTTTATAGTCCGCTTCTGATTCAAATACCCCGCCAAAGGTAGTTTCGGGATAAGCCTTAAAAACAGGAAAATACAAAGCTTGCTGATACTTCACCAGCAATGGCTTTTCATTGGCAATCAGGTTGGCACCCAAAGACAACACAAAAATCAGGCTGAATAAAATAAAGCAGAAATATCCCAAACGGTTTTGTCGAAAGCGCTGTAGCCGTGCTTGAATCATCGGGGACATTAGTGCGTACCTCGTGATTCAAAATCAATCCGTGGATCAATGCATTGATACAGCACATCACAGATTAAACGCAGGATTAAACCCAATAAGGTAAAGATAAATAATGTACCGAAGATGACGGGATAATCGCGCTGAATAATCGCCTCAAAACCCAATAAGCCCAAGCCATCCAGATTGAAGACAATCTCAATAAATAAATTACCGACAAAGAAAATGCCGAGCAAGGCTTCGGGTAAACCCGCCATAATCACCAAGATGGCATTACGAAACACATGCCTATACTGGACTTGAGATTCGCTCAATCCTTTGGCACGTGCAGCCCAGACATAAGGCTTATTCAGCTCTTCCAAAAATGAATATTTGGTTAAATATGCCAGACTGGCAAAGCCACCCAACACCATCGCCAAGATTGGCAGGCTTAAGTGCCAGAAATAGTCACGGATTTTTGCCAGAAGACTGAGTTGCTGAAAATTATCCGAAACGAGCCCTTGTAATGGAAACCACTGAAAATAACTACCACCCGCAAAGAACACGATCAGTAAAATGGCAAAAACAAAGGCAGGCACGGCATAACCCATCGCCAAGATCAGTGAGGTGGTTTTATCAAATAGCATGCCATGTTGTTTGGCTTTTCGAATTCCCAATGGAATCGCGATTAGGTAAATCAGCAAGCTACTCCAGAGCCCCAGCGAAATTGAGACGGGCATTTTTTCCCAAATTAATTGAGTCACAGGCTTATCTTTAAAAAAACTGGTACCGAAATTGAGACTCAGATAGTTTTTCAGCATGACAGCAAAACGGATATAAGCCGGTTGATCAAAACCATACTGCGCTTCAATTTGCCGAAGCATGTCTTCACTAAGTCCCTTGGCCCCTTGATAATTGCTACTTTCAGGTGCAATACCCGCTTTAACCGCTTGCAAGCGTTGAAAAGATTCGGCTTGTTGAATGGCACGCTCAACAGGTCCACCCGGGGCAATCTGAATCACGGCAAAGTTAATGCATAAAATTAAAAATAAGGTCGGAATAATCAGGAATAGCCTTTTTAGAATATACGTACCCAATTGCGTATCCTTATTTTTTGCATGATTTAAACGTCTGACAGGTATCACTTAAAATGCCCTAACAGCCCTCTCGCGTTATTTACCGAGGTATTGGCTGACTTTTTTGGCTTGTACCGGATCACTCCACCAGTAATCCAGTCCCAAGGACAATTTCGGCTTCACTTTCGGCTGATGATACATGTTCCAGTAGGCATACCAATTGTCATTTTTACCATAAGTCAGGATTTGATAATAACCCGCGCGTAACAAACGATCTAAAACTCGGGTTCGCACAATCAATTGTTCTCGGTTCGGTGCTTGTATGACCTGCTGCACCGCATGATCAATGGCGGCATTTTGAATGCCCGCATAATTATAGTTTCCGAACTCACGTGCAGCACCACTACTCCACATTTGCGCCTGCTCACTGCCTGGAGTCAGCGACTGTGGCATTTCCAAGGTGGTCACATCAAACTCGTAGCGACGCATGCGTTCCATATATTGCGATACATCCACCTGACGTAATTTGACATTAATTCCGAGTTTTTTCAGATTACGCATCCACGGCATGACGGTCCGTTGCGCACCTTCTTGATAGAGCAAAACTTCAAACTGAACTGCACGGCCGTTTTTACTATACAACTGCCCCTGCCGATACTGATAACCTGCTTGTAGCAAGATATTACGTGCTTGCAGTAAATTTGGACGATTAAAGCCACCTGCATCGGACACAGGATATTTCCAGTTCGACAATACGCCTTGTCGTTGCAATGGATGGAGCTTGGATAAATAAGGCTGTAACAGTTTCAATTCCGCAGCATTCGGCTGCCCTGCGGCCGCCAACTCACTGCCTTGAAAATGGCTTTGTAGGCGCTGATACTGCCCATAAAATAAAGCTTTATTCAGCCATTCAAAATCGTAGGCATAACTCAGCGCCTGCCGTAAATAAATGTCATTCAATGGCGCTTTACGGGTATTTAATACCAGACTTTGATTGATGACAGGTCGTGCCAGCCGCTGGCTATATTGCTTGACCATTCCCGCTTTTACCGCAGGAAATTGATAGCCTGTGACCCAAGTTTTGGTTTTCTTTTCTTCGTGCAAGGTATATTGCCCCGACTTGAAACCTTCAAAGGCAATGTCGTTATTCCGATAATACACATATTGCATGCGATCGAAATTGTAACGCCCACGATTGACCATTAAGTCTTTCGCCCAATAATTGGGATTACGTTTGTAAGTGATGCTACGACCCGCATCAATACGTTCAATGACATAAGGACCCGAGCCTAAAATCGGTTGCAGGGTAATTCGGGTGAAATCTTTATTTTTCCAGTCTTGCTTAGAGTAGATCGGCAGACTTGCCACAATCAGCGGCATTTCCTTACTTTTATTGGTTTTAAAACTAAACTTCACCAGAGATTTGGATAGTACTTCGGTTTTGGCCAAATTGGACAAATACATCTGTAAGCCTAAATTGGCTTTGGTTTGATAGGCATCGAAACTAAATTTGACATCTTCAGCCGTGACAGACGTGCCATTGCTGAAACGCGCTTGCGGGTTCAAATGAAAAATAATGAATTGAGGATTGGCCGGATCAAAGGTCACTTGATTAGCCAACAAAGGATACATCACCCCTGTTTCATCCAGCGAATTATCCATTAAGGTATCAAATAAATAATTCACACCCTCGGTGGCACTGCCTTTGCCATTCATCGTGTTGAGATTATCAAAAGTACCGATTGCCGCAGTACTCAGATAGCCACCTTTAGGCGCGTGCGGATTGGCATAAGGCATCGCCTTTAAACCCGCATATTTCGGTGGACTATGCACAGCAATATAAGGCGTGGTCTGTACAGCCGACCACGTCTGTTGCATAGCCATGATGCTGCTCGCGTAGAGCAGGCAAATGGCAATTGTTTTGCTCGTCATATGCACGGCAAACCTATCAGCGTCGTGAATTAAAGATTCGGAACTTTAATCACATCGCCAATTTTCAATTGTGCTGTTGGCCTCATATCATTCATTTCAGCCAAAGCACTGGCTTCAACCCCGTAACGTGCAGCCAAACGAATCAGGTTATCCCCGGATCTGACTTTATAGTCTTTCACTGTTTTCGGAATCAAGATGCTTTGACCGACTTGTAAGCCTGTACGCGGACTTAAGTCATTCAGACTTGCCAACTCAGACACTGAAACTCCCACACGACTGGCAATCAAATTCAGTGACTCACCCGATTTCACCGTATACTTCTCGGTGTCTTTGCTACTCACACTGCTCTTTTTCGGGCTGCTGTCCGCTTTGGTCGTGGTTTTCGTCGGTAAATCACCATCAACTTTTAAACGCTGACCGACACGTAAAGAAGCATTGGTCGAAAGATCATTGAGTGCCGCCAAATAGCTCAACTGCAAATGATATTTCTTGGCAATGCTGCCCAAAGTCTCACCCGATTTCACCACATGAATATCTTTTTCAGCAGTAGTTGTCGTGCTTTCTTTCTCAACCTCAGCTACTTCACCAGTCAGCTTGAGGCGCTGACCGACACGGACATTGGCATTACGCCCAATCCCATTTAAGTTCGCAAGATTGTCTTGGCTTAAATTGTATTTGCTGGCAATGGCAGACAAGCTGTCACCCGATTGCACCACATAGGTTTCAGGTACTGTCGAACCCGCAGGCACCTTAATGCTTTGCCCCACATACACGCCGCTATTGCTCGAAATTTGGTTCAGCTCCGCCAAATCACTGAGTGACATTTTGGATTGTGCCGCAATACTATACAGGGTATCCCCACGCTGAACTTTATAAGTTTCAGTTTTAATGCTCGGTGCAGATTTCACGGCATCAATTTTCACTGCCGCTTTTTCTGAAGATGAAGCCTCATCATTCACGCTATTCAACGGAACATTAATTTTCTGCCCAACCAACAAGTTACTGCCCGCATTCAAACCAGGGGTTAAATCTGCCAGCTCCTGATTCGACAATGCGTAACGGTCAGCAATCAGTTTTAAATATTCGCCACGTTTTACCACATAGGACTTGGTTTTAATGCTGTTCTTGCTCGTCGCTTTTTCAGTCGTATTTTTTGCGCTATTAGCACCATTGTCTTTTAACGATAATTTCTGCCCCACAAACAAGCCACTGGTCACGGTTAAATCGTTATAGTCCGCCAACTGTTTGACCGAAAGACCAAACTGGCTCGCCACACTGGTCAAGTTATCATTGGCTTGTACCACATAGCTCTCAGGTTTGCTATTGGTCGTAGAAGAACGATCCTGAACTGGTTTGGCATCGTATAAATAAATACTGGTGCCCACAAACAAGGTTGCATTCGGATCAATCTGATTCCATTTCGCGATATCGCGCCAGTTCACTCCATTCTTCAGTGCAATGGTCGCTAAAGTATCGCCCGACTGTACGGTATAGGTTGTACGCTTGCCTTTAGGTGGCACAACCACAATTTCAGAAGCTGTTTTGACATAGTTCTTGTCTTTATTTAGCTGTGCTTCATCAGAATCAAGTTTGGTATTGTCTGTCACCGACTTTGGATAAGAGAAGCCTTTGGTTAACTCTTTACCTTGTTGCTCAGCAACCGACTGGCTGGTCTGAATTGCAGTCAACTTAATCTTGCCATCATAAGGATCGACAATTTCAGTACCTTGTGGCGCAATCTCTTTCAGTTCAGCAACCACTTGTTCCTGTTCAGCTTTGGTCGCTACAGGTTGTAACACCTGTTCCACTGTTTTGGTGGCATCTTCGGCTTGAACCGCTGCTCTGATTTGTTCGCGCTCAGCTGCTGAAATCGGTGGTTCAACACTGACTGGCTGTACATTCTTGGCTGGCGTCACGGCAACAGGAATACGAGGTGCACTCGGTACGACGGTACTCGAAGCAAACGCAGCTAAAGCATCCGCACCACGTGGCGTGGTCGATAATGGACGTCCTGTATTGGTCGAAACCGTGGTTTTGGCGGTGGTATCAGCCGTTTTAGTGGTGTTACTTGCGACTAATACTGGAGGTGTCGATTTACTTGGGGTGATTGTTGTCGTAGTCGAGCTATTCGTAATAGGAGCAGTGCTTGCCCATAAACCACCTGAACTCGATTGCAGTTTAGACAGTTTCGCATCTACCGTAGGACTAATATCCGCAGGAATCAAAATGCGCATCGGGCTACCACTGTCAATGCGGTCACCACGATGTCCGGGGTTCAGTGCATACAGTTCGGCACGGCTTAGACCTGTAATTGCCGCCACATCATTCAGATTTGCAGGACCCACCGTGATTTCTCTAAAGTGAGGTCGGTTGGCAATTGGCGGTAAGCTCACGCCATAGGCATTCGGATTTTTAATAATTTGTGCCACTGCCAAGAAACGCGGTACATAGTTCATGGTTTCTTGAGGTAAGCGTAATGACCAGTAATCGGTTGGTAAGCCTGCCTCGCGGTTACGGTTAATCGCCTGTTGAATACGACCTGGACCTGCATTATAAGCCGCTAAAGCCAATTCCCAAGAACCAAACTGGTTATAGAGACTTCCTAAGAACTCATACGCGGCACGCGTTGACTCAACCACATCACGACGGCCATCATACATGCCCGTCTGTTTTAGCCCGTAAATACGACCAGTACTTGGAATGAACTGCCATAATCCTGCTGCTGCTGCACTACTGGTTGCCGCAGGGTCATAGGAGCTTTCAATAATTGGCAACAATGCCAATTCAGTGGGTAAACCACGGCGCTCTGCTTCTTTTACTGTATGGTAAAGATAACGTGATGCACGTGCACTCAAACGATCAATATAAGGCTGACGAGAAACAAACCAATTTCGCTGTGCTTCAATCCGCGGATCCCAATGATTGGTGTCCATTTTGAAACCCACGGTCATGCGTTTCCACACATCACCATGTTTTAAAATGAGTAGACGATCCCCTTCCACAGCACGCATATCCGTCGCAGACAAAAGATCTTCTAAAGAATCCAAGCTATTTGCATCTAAATAATTAGAGCCAACCTGTTTTGATGATGCAGCCTTGGTCGCACTTTGGCTCGATGCACAACCTGTGGTTAATCCTAATGCAGCGAGTGCAGAACCCAATACAGTAATCTTAAATAATGTTGGAACCGAGGGCTGCCACAAGAACGTGGTTGGTTTATACATAAAAAAATCCAAACAACTCGTATAAAATTTATTTTTTAGCACTGCCATTGTAGTGAAGCACGGCAGAGACTCAAGGCAATAATTTAGCGCGATTCTAGGATAAATGTTACAAGAAATTAAAATTTAACCATGTAATACACTTCCCAAGCACAAATGCGTTATACAATATAAGATTGAATTCGCTTCTGTTAATTTTCTTTGCTGGCTGGATGATCCTGTATGTCTGAAACAATTACGCTCTATGTCGATGGCGCTTGCCGTGGAAATGGTAAAGATGGCGCACTCGGAGGTTGGGGAGCCTATATCGTTACAGAGCACGAAGAACGTAAAATCTTCGGGGGGGAAACGCAAACCACCAACAACCGTATGGAGCTGACTGCCGCGATTGAAGGTGTACTGGCCTGCCCGAAAACAGCCAAACTGATTATTTGGACCGACTCCAACTATGTCAAACAAGGCATTACCGAATGGATTCATGGCTGGAAAAAGAAAAACTGGAAAGACGTCAAAAACCCAGACTTATGGCAAAAGCTGGATAGCGTCTGTCAATGTCGCGAAATTGAATGGAACTGGATTAAAGGACATGCGGGTCACCCTGGCAATGAAATGGCAGATCAACTGGCCAATTTAGGTGCAGACCAAGCCGCAAAAACCTTAACAGCAGCCACTGCAACCCCTACAGAAGATAAAAAAAAAGCGGAATCTGACTGGCTGTTTGACGACCCTTTCGGACTAGATTTCGCAGCTGAAGAAACCGAATTGGCTGAACCTGAAATCATTGAAGAAATTACGGAGACTATCATTCACGTGGAAGCTCCTCTAGCGGCTGAGACTTCTACGACAGCAACAACGACTAGTTCTCATCCACAGATTGTGATTACACCCGCAACCGTTGAAGCTTTTGGTCCTCGACAACTCATTCTAGATACGGAAACCACGGGTTTCTATTTCCAAGACAGTGACCGCATTATTGAAGTGGGCGCGATTGAAATGATCAATCGTAAACTCACGGGCAGCTCGATTCATATTTATATCAACCCTGAAAAAGAAGTGGGTGATTCGGTCAATGTCCACGGTATTACCGATGAGTTTTTAACAGACAAACCGAAGTATGCAGAAATTGCCGATGTGCTGTTTGACTACCTAAAAGGCGCAGAAATTATTGCGCATAACGCGACCTTCGATATGAACTTCTTGGACATGGAGTTTAAACGTACAGGTCATGGTCCACTCTCTGAGGTTTGTGAAGTTACCGATACTTTAGCCATGGCGAAAAGTAAGCATCCGGGACAGAAAAACTCCTTGGATGCTTTGGTAAGACGTTATGAAATCGCTCAACGCGACCGTACCTTCCACGGCGCATTACTCGATGCTGAAATTCTGGCAGATGTGTATTTAGCCATGACGGGCGGACAGGTTTCCTTCGATATGGATGCCCTGTCACAAAGTGAAGAGCAACAAGGTTCGAGTGGCAGACGTCAAATTGATGAAACAGGTCTCGCTGTAATTTTACCTTCAGATGAAGAATTGGCTGCACATGAGACTTGGGTCAAACAAATTGAGGAAAAACAGGGCAAACCTTGCTTTTTTTCAAAATAATTTCTAGAGATTCTGTTATTTTTTGTATTTAAACCTTGGGGACATCAGTTATAGTTAAACACAAGAAATAACGCTCTAACTCAGCCAAACATAAACAGATAATACATTAGGAAAGGTGCAGATAAATGTCTTACCAAACCTCTATTCATTTTGATCCAACGGCCTTACTGATAATAAAAAATGAGGTTGATAACTCGATCAAGTTAGTTGAAGCTGCGGTCAGTACCTTAGCAGAGGATCATGCTCTACCGTTTGGTATTGATGATGCACTGAATCAGTTTGAACAATGCGCACAAGTTCTAGTGTTAATCGACATGCCAAACTTAGGGCAAATTGCACAGTATTCTGCTGAACTGATGCGCAAAATCATGGCAAATCCAGAAAACATCAATACACAGGATGTGGTCGCACTCAGTGAAGGCACCACCATGCTGAAACGCTATATTGAGTTTATCTGCCTGCGTGAAGTTAAAATTCCTCAGTTTCTACTCGATACCCTCAACCGTCTGGAACTTGCCTTAGGTAAACCACTCACGCATGAAGGTCATCAGCTTGAATCACTGTTAAACACTGTTCAGCCAAACTTCCAGTTACCAACCATTCCGACCCTTGAAAAGTCTGAATATGTGCATCGTTTATATAAACTTGCCCTGCATAAACTGCTGAAGCAGCAAGAAACTGAACTCGATTTACAGGCAATTCGTCTTGTTGGAACTTATCTCGCAGGTTTAGCAAATCAGTTACCAAGCCAACAATACTGGGGGCTGGTACACGTTGCTTTCAACCAAATTGATAATTTACTGTTTACCGATGCCCGCTTACGCAGTCTGATTGACATCGAACGTAATATGGCCGCATTTTTCCTTGCGCCTGAAAGCTTCAATGCCAATTTAAAAGACCTGTCGAATATTCTGAGCTTGTGTATTAGCCAAGAAGATGAGTCAGCACAAAGCATCCGTGACCAACTCAATATTGGGGATGATGCACTCACCGACACGCAACTGCATGTATTTAGTCGCCATCTATATGGTCCTGACTTTAATACCATTCACACCATTAGCGGACTTGTAACCACTGAAATGGCACAAATTCGTAATGAAATTGAATACAACTACCAAACCATGTCGGTAGAAAAGACACAAGAGTTACAGGCTAAAATTAAAGAGTTAGCGAATATTTTCAAAGTCTTAAATCTGAATGAAGCCTATCAAGACTTATCTCGTCAGGCTGAAACATTGAATCAGACCGATGTATTAAAAGATGAAAACTTTGCTCAACAATTGATGAAAGGCATCTTATCTGCCATGAATTCAATTGGCATTCTTGAACGTCATCATACCTCGAACCGTTTGCAGCTTCGTGTGAACAACATGAATGTTTCTCTGGATCGCCTTGATGAAGCACATGAAGCCTTGCTGAATGAAACCAAAACCTTGGTGGACAGTTCTGCAACCAGTTTGGTGCAATATCTTCAAGATCAATTCTTGGGTGCTTTAGGCAATCTCCCTGCGCAGTTGCATGAAATCAGTGGTGCGCTGTTATTCCTAAATTCTGCAGAAGGTCAACAAGCCTTAAAAAATGCTGCAAATTTTGTACAACAAAAGCTCGAAGTATCAGGCAGTATTTCTCAACAGGAAGTAAATTACATTTTGGACACTTTAGCGGGTGCGGAAATGATGATTGACAACCTGAAGAACAAACAGCCTGTATTACACTCAATGTTTGATGTAGCATTAAACAGCAGTCAAAAACTAAACGCCGAAGTAGCCGCCTAATGTCAGAACTATCACTTGCTTATATTTTTCATCAACAACAACTTCTCGTCGATGATCAGCTCCAACTGCCTAAAGTTGAGCGTTTAGCAAGTGATCTGCATTTACACACGGGCAATACTGTCATTGCCCGTGATCTTCTCGCCCATGAAAGCATTCCAGACGGCTTACAGTTGGTGCCTATTCGCCAGCTACTAACCCAATGGACCACCAAGCAGTTTGAGCAAGCCAGTCGTGCGCTACAACTTC
The DNA here is from genome assembly GCF_009939195.1 of Acinetobacter kanungonis. GTDB lineage: Bacteria > Pseudomonadota > Gammaproteobacteria > Pseudomonadales > Moraxellaceae > Acinetobacter > Acinetobacter kanungonis. The sequence goes on from NZ_JAACKC010000004.1 coordinate 295,405, forward strand.
TCGAGTGGCGTCGCAATCATAAATTCTGTAGTCATTGCGGGCATGAAACGCAAGTACATGCCACTGAATATGCCATGATCTGCCCTGCTTGCCATTATCATCAATATCCACGGGTTCAACCCTGTGTCATTACCGTGATTACCCGCGGTGAAGATGAAATACTTTTGGCCAAGAACGCAAAAAACACCAACAATATGTATGGTCTGATTGCAGGCTTTGTCGAAGTGGGTGAAACCTTGGAAGATGCGGTCCGTCGTGAAACTGAAGAAGAAGTCGGTTTAAAGCTCAAGAATATTCAATATTTGGCGAGCCAGCCGTGGCCCTTCCCGAGTAATTTAATGATTGCCTTCCGTGCTGAATATGCCGCGGGTGATATTGCATTACAAGAAGAAGAAATCAGCGATGCGCAATTTTTCAAATTTGACCAACTCCCTCAGATTCCATTCAAAGGGAGTATTGCATACGCCATGATCATGCATGTGACTCAAGGACAGCCTGTTGCAGATGACACGCATCTATGGCTTTAGCGCTTCCTCAATTGCCACCAAAATTTGTTCTTTGGTTTCAAAATAACGGCTGAACAAACTCGAGACCGATCCCATCACAGTAATATGCCCTGTGCGAGGAATGACGATCATTTTACTGTGATTGCCTTTTTCTTTGAGTACGCGATCAAAATCTTCAGTATTGTTATGTCCCACAATTTGGTCATTCTCTGCCATCACCAAATAATGTTTAATGCTGTTGGATGCCACAAAGTAATACGGCATGACCTGCTGGAAAGGTACACTTTGATCAAATGCCTCTGCACAAAGTGGGTCACCTTTATAGTCAAAATGATAAGGACCTGCAACGCCAATAATGGCGCGGATTTGTGCACGGCATTGCAGCTCATACTGCTGTGGATGATAGACGGCTGACATGACATTAAATGCCCCAGCCGAATGCCCCATCAACACCACATTATCGGTACGAATCGCCAGCTTGTGCTGATGCAGACTCAAGAAATTGAGTGCGAGGGTTAAATCATCCACATAGCTAGGGAAAATATACTGCGGTGCAAGATGATAGTTAATCACAGCAACATCATAACCTTCACGAGCAAAAGCTTCCCCTACAAAGCGGTAAGAACTTTTATCTCCGTGCGTCCAAGCACCCCCATGCACAAATACAATCAGGGGTTGGTTCAACTGCGGTTTGTGCGCTTTGAATAAATCGAGACGATGACGTGCTTTTAAGCCATAAGCAATGTTTTCATGCAGTGTATATCCCTCACGCGGTGTGAGTTGATTCAATGCATAGCTGCCGACATCGTAGATGCGAAAGTCTCGAATAAAATCTTTCGCAGTCCCCACGGTGTCATTTAATTGTCTAATCCAATATTCGGATTTATTGAACATTCGTCGGTTCTACCTGATCTGGGTCAATAGCTACAGGCGTTTGAACTTCGGGCTGCGCATTACTGGCTACAGGGCTTACCAAACTAGAATTTATTGACTTCTGTCCTTGATCGACATTATCAACCAATGTCACGATTTTAGTGACGTTACCCACTTGCTGTAACACGTTGTTCAAATCATTGATTTCAGCATTATTCAAACGCCCCATCACGTACAACACACCATCTTCAGTATGTACACGGACTTTGCTGTCTGCAACCACTGGAGCTTTCATAATCAAACCACGTGTATTTGCTGTCGCAGTCGCATCTTGCATAATGGTGTTATAACCAATTTTATCACCTACAGTGATAAAATTATGCACATTTTTTACATCACTCATCGCGCGGACATTGTCTTCAGCCAGTTGTTTTAAATGCTGATCTGGCACTTGCCCAGTCAATAATACGTTGCCATAAAAGCTTTCGATATTGACGCGTGACTGTTTAAAACGAGAATCTAATTTATATAAATTAATATTCGCTGTACGTTCAATTGAGGAATCAATAAAGACCTGTCCAAGTGAGCGTACCCCACTTTCGGTTCCAACTGGTGCAGTCCCTGTACCACCTGAAATAAAACTCGCACAGCCCGTTAAACTAAGACCTGCGACACAAAGCACTGTCATTGCAATACGATTCAACACTCAGCAAGACTCCTCACTTATTTCATTCATTTTTCTATAGCATTGATGCTTCCTGTTCCTTCAAAGATTAATGAACTCTGAATCAAAAGTAAAAGCATTTTCTATCCATTGCAGATCATAAGTGAAACTGGAAAAGTCATACTGTACTGTTTTTGAAAATTGTTGATAAAAATCAAAACAAATCACATCAAATCGACAATAGAACTGCTCATATTCAGGATATTCATGTAAAAAACACAGCGCGGTTTTAATTAATTTACGCTGTTTCGAAGCGGATACCACTTCATTGGCATGTCCAAAGCGGGTCAAAGCACGTGCCTTCACCTCTACCAAGAGCAATTCCTCGCCTTGTTGCACCACCAAATCCAGCTCACCATAACGGCTATGATAATTTTGTTGCACCAATTGAAAACCTTGCTGCTGTAAAAGCATGAGTGCTTCATTTTCCGCCCAATCACCAAGGGCTTGTGCTGTCGTTTTGCCACTCAATTTTTCTGATCCATTTTTATTACAAGCATCTGTTTTAATTTTCATCTTAAGGGACTGATTTTATGTTGATCTCAGATTATTCTAGTAAAAGTCAGGATCAGTTCACAAATGCAAAGCGATGATGACATTAATTAAAAATCTGTATTTTCATCCTGTTTGAGCTTTGCTCATGCTTCAATCTGCATCGCATAACACAATGTTACAGGCTGAATAGTCCACGTCCATCCAATCTAATTCGCGTCTAGCACGTGGATTCAGGTAGAATAGGGGTATTCTAGCGCGTTGGGGAAATCCTGTTCCCGCACAACTTTGAGCGCATCATTCTTTTACTTATTCTTTTTTGGCATGGAGACTTCACATGAGTGCTCAGTTATTTGTTGTAGCCACCCCGATCGGGCACTTAGATGACATGACTTTTCGTGCAATTGATACCTTGAAATCTGTCAGCGTCATTGCGGCTGAAGATACCCGTACCTCGGCGCAATTACTGAAACATTTTAATATTTCGACCCCACTGACTGCCTGCCATGACCACAATGAAAGCAACAAAATTGATATCTTGGTGCAACGCCTGTTAAAAGGCGAAAATATGGCATTGATCAGTGATGCGGGCACCCCCTTAATTAGCGACCCTGGTTTTAAACTGGTACGTGCTGCACAAGAGCATGGCATTCGTGTAATTCCAGTCCCTGGTGCCTGTGCCGCGATTGCCGCTTTAAGTAGTGTCGGTTTACCAAGTGACCGTTTTAGCTTTGAAGGCTTCTTATCTTCTAAGGCGACTCAACGTCTTGCTCAACTTGAAAAGCTTAAAGATGAAACCCAAACTTTGATTTTTTATGAAGCACCACATCGAATTTTAGACTGTGTCAAAAACATGGCGGAAGTCTTTGGTGCTGATCGTCCTGTTGGATTTGCCCGAGAAATTACCAAAACCTTTGAAACTATTCGTAAAATGACGTTGGGTGAGTTGGTTCAGTTCATTGAATCTGACCATAATCAGCAAAAAGGTGAAATCGTCTTGGTGGTGGGTGGTGCAACCCAAGAAAAAGATATGGAACAAGAAAAGCTGGATCAACTTCTGAAACGCCTGCTACAAGATTTATCTGTCAAAGCAGCCTCGCAATTGGCTGCGGACTTAACAGGTATTAAGAAAAAAATCGCCTATCAGCGTGCATTAGAACTTACGGCTGACTAAGGCAATCGCTTTAAAGCAGAGCGCATAAAAAACCACTCGCAGGAGTGGTTTTTTATGCCGAAATTAGTCGTGTGCAGTTTCATCTGGTGGCACTTCGGTGATTCGCCCACCACGCGCCAAAAATGCTGCCACTTCATCTTCCAATGCCTGACGTTGCTTTTGCTTAGCCGTCACGGTTAATGTTTCTGCCTCAGCAACATCACCATCAGAAGCACCTTCTGCTGCTTCATCAGAAGCACCTTTTTCGGCAGCCTTCGCTTCGTCCTCATCCACTGCTGAGTCTTCTACGTCGTCATAATCATTCATGTCCGTCATCTTTCTCTCCCCGCAATGACTTCTATCTACATCGTTTCGAATCGGTTTCGAATTACGAAGAAATTTAACAATCTAAATCGATTTCGCCTAGTACTTAATGCAAAAAAATCGTATCTTTTTTAATCAAATTCGTAATCAGCTTTAACTAAATGCCTAAAAACTATCTATTTAAATCTAATTTGCATAACGGGTATTTTTGAGTGCCTGTAAACCATTAGCTTGCAGCATAAAGGCATCTTTCAATACGGCTTGCTGCTCCACCTGTTTTAAGCCGACATTACGTGCCCAAATAATTGGGAACAAAGTTGTGGTCTCTAACCAGCCAATTGCCGACATGCTGTGCATCATGGCATCGTTTTGCCCTTTACGACTATGTTCATAACGTTGCAAGGTTTGGTCATGCGCCCAGACTCCACGCGATAAATCATGCAACAAGGCATCACAAAGTACCGCAGCATCTAGACAGCCAATATTCACCCCTTGCCCCGCCAAAGGATGGATCACATGTGCTGCATCACCAATGAGCGCCAGACCTGAAGTCATGTATTGCTGCGCTGCACGTGCTTTCAAAGGGAACATGGCACGTGGTGTGGCTTCAAGGACTTCTCCCAGCATATGCTGACTTTCGCGTGTCAACAGCTGTAAAAAGGCGTGATCGTCCAATGCAGTATATTCTTCAGCATAATCATCGGGTAAGGTCCAGACAATTGACTGCCAGTAACCATCTTGCTCTGGGTTGAGGCTCGCCATTGGTAAAAATGCTAAAGGCCCCGTTTCCAAGAAGATTTGACGTGCTACATGTTGATGCGGCTGTGCGGTACGAATGGCGCAGGTCACGCCTGCTTGACGATAATCCAAGATATCCAGATCAATAAATGCCTGTTCGCGAACAAAAGAATTTGCACCATCCGCACCAATCACCAGTTTAGTTTGTAATTGCGTGCCATCTGCCAAGTGAATATGCCAAACACCCACGCCACGTTCTACACGTGTCACGTTTACTTGAGTTCGATAATCTTTCACTTGGCTCAACATGCGTTGCTGAATGGCCAAGTTGAGAATACTTGGTTCCACCATTGAACCTAATGCTTGCTCAATGGAAGGTGTTTTTTCACTGGCATGCCCGAAATTGATGTCACCATAGCCATTTTTATTCCAGACTTGCATGCCGCTATAGGGCATCTGACGTGCTAGCAAATCCCAAACTTGAACGGTTTTTAGTAAATGGATGGTGGCTTGACTCAAAGCCAGCACGCGAGGATTGGCAACTGCCAACACCTTGCTTTCATCGAGAATTGGTGCAGCATCTAAAACGGTAGCTTGTACACCGCCTTGGGCCAGTAATAAGGCAGTTAATCCACCGACCAATCCACCACCGACAATCACGACATCGAGAACTTGGCTCATGCTTTTAATCCCATTGCGTAAGTGGCGACAAGTGGCTTAATCCCTGGAATCAAGTCAAAGGCGATGAGTCCTGTATTGCGTAATAATTTCAGCATCGGATTTTGATTACTAAAACCACGTACCACGCTGTCGCAGAACTTAATCACGCGTTGCTGGTCTTTTAAACGGGCTTGTTCATATTCAAGTAACATGTTTGGCTCGCCAATGTCAGCACCTGCGGCTTGTTGTGCTTCTAAATAACGCAGCAATACATATGCGTCGCGCATACACAAGTTAAATCCTTGTCCAGCTACGGGGTGAATGGTATGTGCGGCATTACCCATGAGCACCACACGACCTACTGCCTGCTTTTCTGCTAATACTTGTGACAATGGATAGCTAAAACGCTTGCCCGTTTTCTGGAATTTACCCGCACGGTCACCATAAGTTTGCTGTAAGGCATCCAAGAAATGCTGGTCATTTTCTTCACCCAACCATTCCTGTTCAGTGCCCTTTTTCACAGGCCATACCACTGAACGACGGTATTCCCCTGGTAAAGGCAATAACGCCAACGGTCCAAGTGGACTAAAACGTTCAAAGCCGACGTGCTGATGCGGTTTTGAGGTTTGTACTGTAGTGACAATTGCCACTTGGTCATAGTCATGCTCAGAAACACCCACACCCAGCGCTTGACGACAGAATGAATCTCGACCATCGGCTGCAATTACCAATTTAGCTTGTAGCTGGAGCTGCTCTTCACCACGTGATGCCGTAATATACGCATGCTCTGCATCTTGTGTGAGTGAAGTAACTTGCACGCCATCAATTAGTTCGATTAAAGCTTGCTGGCGAACTTGCGTGAGTAAAACACGTCCTAACCACGCATTTTCAATAACTTGACCAAAACTTTCGACTTTTTCTTGTTCTGCCAATAAACGTGCCTTACCAAAGCTGCCCTGTTCTGTAATATGCACTTGTAAAATAGGCGTGGCATGTTGTTGCAAGGCATCCCATAAGCCGAGTTCTTGGTAAATTTGAACGCTACGGCGAGATAAAGCACTATTTCGTGCATCGAAACTGGAATGGTAAGGCGCAAGATTGATGTCATCATAATTTGGGTATTTGATGGCTTCGAGCAGTTTGACTGCAATATTTGCTTTCGCCAACATTAAAGCCAGACTCAGTCCGACCATTCCACCACCGACAATGATGACTTCTTGCTGCATGCTTGTATCCTTTTTATGGCGTATTCGAGGTGAGTAGCCTCAAAATACCTATAAGTTTTAATGGATTTTATATTACATGAAAGCGTTTCATTTTTATAATGGAATGGACGGTTTTACGTACTATCAAGGTAAAGTGTGCAGTCATGATTTTGAAAAAGTATGTCCCGTCGGCTATTGCTAGACTTACTCAAGTTTTTGTTTAAGCTAACTTATAGAAAACGTGAAACAATGTTGAATCATTATTCGTGGAACATGAAAAATCACAAAAAAGTCGATCTAGTGCGCTGAACACTAGACCAGCTTGATATAAGCTTATGAATTAAATGAAATAAAAAAGAGCATTTCTATAACGTGCATTATGTTAAATGGAGCAATTTTCTTCAATTAGCATGCAGACCAAGTCCATCTCAGGGCAAAGATATCCCATTGAAGTTAAAGCTGTTGTGATTTGTCCTTTATGGTGAGTCCCATGATTAAAAACATGCAATAGAGTGGCGGCATAAGGCAAACTCATGTCTTTACCTGAAGATGTTTTATACTTTAAATCATAATTGAATTTTTCAACATCAACATCTCTTAAAAAATCTATCCAATTATGATCTTTGTCCTCTAGCTGATAAATCAACTTATCTTTATCATTTTCTATGATAGTGTTTAACTTAAGTACAGGTGAAGTTTTTCCTAAAAAACGAGGAAACCACAGGTAGTGTTCACCAACAAGCAAATGATTTAAAGTTCCAGAGATACTTTTGAAATAAAGTCCACATTCGGCATTGAAATCAGCATCAGAAACACTCTTTAAAACTTGATTTAATTTGCGGGTAGACCAAACGTTATATCGAGCTAATAATTCAAAAGTTTTTAAATCCATTCATTTTTACTCTTTAATTTCCTGTTGGAAAGCCATGAAACATCCATTGTATACCCCACAAAAAAGCTAAAATTAAAATTACAAAAAAGATGATTTCTAATTTTTTCATTTTTAAATATTTCTAAAATAAACATAATACGGATTATGCGAAATGCGGACGTTTAAGGCCGCATTTTTTTATTTTTTAAACTAGATTTTTTCGATATTGAATAAAGCCAGTATTTATCGCTACTTGATCATATAAAATTCTTGCTTGATAGTTTGTTTCTTGAGTTAACCAATAGACTCGAGAACAATTTTTCTTATGAGCTTCAGCATATACCGCGTCTATCAAACTTTTACCACAGCCTTTAGCACGATTATCTGTTTGTACAAAAAGGTCTTGAAGATAGCAATAATCACCCTCTGTCCAGGTGCTACGATGAAAAATATAGTGCACTAAGCCAATTAGTTTCTTATCTACTTCAAGCACAAAACACCCCATTCCTTCACTTTCATCAATTAGACGATTAAAAGTTAATTTAGAAAGCTCTGATGTTAAACTCACTTTATAGAAGTCCTGATATCCCTTCCAAAGATTTAACCAATTCTCATAATCTTGTTTTAGAAGTTTTCTTACTTGCATGATCCTCTCTCTTTAAATTTCCTAAAATAACATAATTCACGTTATACGAAATACAGGTACTAATAACCAAATAAAATTTTATAAATCAATACATTAATTATCTTCAAAAGGGGATCTTTCTAATATTTTTTTTATATTCTTTTCTTTTTTTACTTTCCATTCATCACTGATTAAACCAAAAAGTTCAATTCGTTTTGCAAAAACGATACGACGGAAATCTTGTCCTCTAGTTCTATTTTTAAATTCAAAATCAAACGAATAACTAGATATACAATCATCCATTATCCAATAACACAACTCATCAAAATCATTGGTTTTTCTTTCAAAATACACCTCTCCTCTTTCTGCAGAAATATACCAATATTTATCTTCATGGATTAATACATATGGAGTTCCATCATTCTGAACTGCGGGCCAAACTCTTTTTTTTTCTAGCCCAATTTTTTCACAAATTTGATCAACCTTAGACTGAATTTCTAGAAAGGTAAGCATTATTCTGTGATTCTCCAAATTGTTTTAATATCTATTTAACATAAAATCTCTTCTACAAAATCCAAATATTCAAAAGCCGATCATCTGATCGGCTTTTTTAAAATTATGATTACTGAGCCATCAAAGCTTCAATAGCTTCTACTGATTTGACTACATCTTTGGTTAAAACCAATGGACCATTGGTCGTTGCTACCACATCATCCTCAATACGAATACCAATACCGCGCCATTTCGCATCCACCGTTTCATCATCAGGGGCAATATAAAGACCTGGTTCAATGGTTACCACCATACCCGCTTCATATGGACGCCATTCCCCAGCGTGCTTATAAGCACCGACATCATGCACATCCATGCCTAACCAGTGACCAGTACCATGCATATAAAATTGGCGATAAGCTTCGGTTTCAATAATTTGTTCGAGATCACCCTGCATAATGCCAAGAGACAATAAACCTTCCACCAAAATACGCACCGCAACATTGTGTGGCTCTTTATAAGAATTGCCAATTTGCACAGCGTCAATCGCTGCAAGCTGAGCATTTAATACAATTTCATATAAAGCTTTTTGTTCAGGGCTAAACTTGCCATTTACAGGGAAAGTACGGGTAATGTCCGATGCATAAAGCTCGTATTCACAAGCCGCATCTATCAGAACCAAATCACCATCTTTTAATTCTTGATTATTTTCAACATAGTGCAAAATACAGGCATTGGCACCACCACCGACAATACTGTTATAGGCTGGTACGCAACCTTGTTGCCCAAATACATAATTCAGTTCGGCTTCGAGCGCGTATTCCATCATGCCCACATGCACCGCTTGCATGGCTCGGGTATGTGCTTTTGCACTAATATTCGATGCAATCTGCATCAATTCAATTTCTTGTTCCGATTTAAATAAACGAATTTCATCTAGAATGCGATCCAGTTGAATCACTTGTGCAGGTGATTCATTACCACGGCGTTGCTGTGCATCTGCCTGCTGAATCCATTTGCTGACACGGACATCAAACTCGGAACTGTGTCCAATGCGATAAAATAATTTCTGTTTATTAACTAATTTTTCAATAATTTCTTCATCAAGCAGATCAATGGCATAGGCTTCATCGGCCTCATAATCATCAATTGCGCCATCAATGCCTGCACGGTATCCGTTCCAGATTTCCATCTCACGGTTACGTTCACGACAGAACAAGCTATAGGTATAGCCTTCGTCTAAAGATTCATACGTTTCAATCACAGCAACCGCTTCTGGTTCTGCAAAACCTGTCAAATAGAAAAAACTGCTGTCCGCTCGAAATTTGTAGTCTGCATCTCGGTTACGAATTGCCACTGGGCTGGTTGCAATAATCGCGATGCTGTGTGGTCCCATTTCCTCTGCGAGGCGGTCACGACGTTCCTTAAAATCAACTTGAGTCAGTTTTTTCATTGAATGTTCTTCAGTCTTGTTTAATAAAGAATAGGGTTGCTGTGCTGTGATCTTAAAGCAAAAAATCGACCAAAATTAACTTGGTCGATGCGGTGTAAACATTTCTACAACATTGTTTTCTGCACCAGTTTTCTGCTGCTGCATTTTGGCGTGAAAGTTTTGTAGCAATGAACTTTCATCTACCGCTACTTTCTTACGTCCTAAAGCCAAGCTCACTGGAATCAAACGGACAAACTCGTACAGCTCTTGATAACTGTCTTCGCCTTCTTCGTCATTGTCAGAGTCTTCAAACTCAACCGCAGCCACATCTTGCAAATGCTCGATCAGCTCCATTTCATCTTGACGGATATGCCCTGAGGCTAAACCAAAGCCCAATACCACACCAGCACACCAGTCTGCCAAGGCTTGTACGCGATCTGCCAGTACATGCTCATCATCTGGAAGTAACGGTAAATAGTCCAATTCATCTTCAGACAGTGCATGTGACACGTCTTCAGCTTCATCTGTGAGCATGCTTAAGGCTAAATCGTTCAATTCTGGCACATTTAAGGTCGCCAAAATTTGTTGCCACTCTTCACGCGTTGGTGATTGAGTCACACAAACGATACCTGTCAGTAACCCATGTAACTCACTTGGGCTTGAAATCTCTTCAATTTGAGAAAAATGTTGGTGCCATTCCGACCAACCTGAAATATCGTCTTGCATTCGTTTATCCAATCTCTATACTTCTTATATATTACCTTTGTTTGCAACACTGTGCGACTACGTTATGTTAGAAGAATTACAGCGTCTACAAGCGCATATTGGCGTTTTAAAAACCCGACTCGCGCATTATGAAACCGAAAATAATGCCCTGACTGAAGCCAGCGCAACTGCCGCTGAGCAACATCATGCCCAAGTTGTGCATAAAAACGGCATTATTATCAAAAAACAAGAAGAAATTGAAACCCTGACTGAACAATTGACCGAGTTACAGTCTCAATTCAAGCAACTGAATACGGATGCAACCGCTTTGGCGGACCGTTATAGCCGTTTGGAAAAAAGCTGTACCGATTTAAAGAATCGTTTTCAGGATATTCTGAGTGAACGTAATGAGTTACGTGCCATTAAAGAAAAAATGCAGAATGAACAACGTCATGCGCAGCAAGAAATTCAAGGTTTGCAGCAAGAGCGTGAACGCTTGTTACAAAAAAATGAGTTGGCGCGTACCAAAGTTGAAACCATTATTCAGCGTCTGTCTATTTTAGGCACTGAGCAAGATCAGCATGCGCAAGAAATTCAACAATTGGCTCATCCCACCGAAGTAAATGAGGAAATGCAATCATGAGTGAACAAATTCCTGTTGAACTACGTGTATTGGGACATAGCTTCCGTTTAGCCACCACTGAAGATAAAAAGGGTGACTTAGAACGTGCCGCACAATTGTTGAATGACAAATATGATGAGTTCCGTCGTCAAGCGCCCCGTGTAGAACCGAGCAAGCTGATTATTATGGTGGCACTGGAATTGATGCAAGAAGTGCTCGCCATGAATAAGTCTTTACAGGAATATGCACATTGCGAACGTTTGTTAAGCACCATTCTTGAAGAAGTGCAAACACTTACCTAGTTTCACGTTTATTTGCATAATCTCTCGACAAACAGCACCAAACTTTACAGTTCTTTGCCTACTATGATTTGCCAGTATTTCATTATCCGTTATACTAGGCTTAACTCTGAGATGTTCGCCAGCGGGTCTATTCCCCTGCCGATACTTAAACTTATGGATTGCGTTCTGTATATTTAGAGTGTATGCCCACCTTCGAGTGGGAAACCCAGCAAGTATACGTCGCGTCCACCTTGAACTCATCGGGTTCAGGGTAACGACACATGCAGCGGCATCATCGGAGTGCTTCATTTTTTCAATGATAATTATAACAAACGCTTAAATTACTGAATTCAAATCAGTGCTCTTGATCTCTATATTCCCAGTATTTTACAACGCCATGCTTTTAGCTGGATATTGCCTAGTAATTGGAAGAGTCAGATCAATAACACTGCAAAGAAATCTTTCCAATTCCCTCGCCTCATTTTATCCGTGCAATTTGAAGGCTAAATTCTGTCTGACCGCAGGCCACTCACTGCGCAAAATACTGTACACATAGGTATCGCGTAAAATATCGTCTTTTACAATCTGATGGCTTCTTAATATCCCATCCAGTTTGGCACCTAGGCGTTCAATCGCAGCACGGCTTTTAAAATTAAAGGACGATGTCCTAAACTCAACCGCAATACAATTCAAAACCTCAAAAGCATGGTTCAGCAAGAGTTGCTTGGCTTCGGTATTGACTGCACTACGCTGTGCTGATTGGCGATACCACGTCGAGCCGATTTCCAAACGACGGTGTGCAGCCTCAATATGCATAAAACTGGTCATACCTAATACTTTGCCACTTTGGCGCTCAAACACTGTGAAAGGCAACATTTGACCTTGCTGTTGCAGCGCTAAACGCCTTTGAATTTCAGCCAACATGTTTTCTGGGCTTGGAATGAAGGTGAACCAAAGTTTCCATAACTCGCCATCTTGTACGGCTTCACTTAACTCAAGATGATGTGATTCATCGAGTGGTCTTAAAATGACATGCTGCCCAAGCAATGTCACGGGCTCTATCCATTGCATCGTGGATTCCTCACCTTGTTCTTTATTCACATGACTGTTTTATTTTTGATGCAGCGACCTGATGCATGGCATCCCCCATAGCATGTTGCCCCGTTGCTGTTAAAGCATTGGCAACACCTAGAACATCCCGATATTCCTTGTTTTGCCCAAGTTTGGCTTTGCCTTGTAATCGGGTGATTTGTATTTCAATCCCCACAATGGCTTTTAGCATCGGTTCTAAATAGTCTTTTGGTGCATCTGACATTTTCCAAGGTTCTGCTTGTGTGGCTTCATGTGTACGCGTTAAGCGTGCCACCACACCTCGAACATAGCGTTCATCATCGCGGATTTTCACGGTGCCATAAGCATGTACTGCCCTGTAGTTCCACGTTGGAACTTGTTGATGATGCTCCTGTTTAATCGGATACCATTGTGGCGAGATATAGGCATCTCCCGCCCGAAATACCACCAGTACCTCATCCCCATCTTGAATGTCTTGCCAGACAGGATTACTTCGCGACACATGTGCATGCAATACCCCTAGTTCTGACTGATCGGTGCTGAGTTCAAAAGGAAGATGATTCGCATCCAAACCACTGCTGCCATGCGTAAACAGAATACCCAAAGCATGCTGTTTGATGAGTTGATGCATGACGTCAATTTGCGGGATGTCAAAATCTGCGGGGATATACATGGCTTACACTCTTTTAATGGTGACTCAAAAATGAAGATGACTTTATTGTTGTAAATTTCTCCTATTCACTGGATTATTAAAAGAACCAGTTTATTTTATTTTAAGTAGACCAGAATTATGGCCAGAATCGCAAAAGTCATCGACCTTCCCTCAATTGTTAAACTGAATAAAGCTGCGGGACAGATTGGCTCGCAACTGATTCAAATTTTGAGAGAAGCGGTACAACAAGGAGATTTGCAAGCTGGCGATCCGCTGCCTTCTTCACGTGAACTGGCTCAAACTTTAGGCATTGCCCGCGGGACGATTATTGAGGCCTATGATCAACTGATTGCTGAAGGTGTTTTAGAAGCACGTGCACGACAGGGAACGTTTGTTTCGCATGCGCTCAAAACCCCAAACCCCCAAGCAGTATCAACCCAATCGATTGATACTGAGTCTCTGACCGATGCAGCACGAAAATATGCTGAGATTTTCAAGGAATTTAAACCTTTAGCACATCGACCATTTGCCATTTCTGTTCCCACAGGACGTACACAACCTAGCGACGCTTGGCGCAAATTTGGCAATCGCTTTCGCGCACGCGGGGTAGCGGTACCCTCGGGCTATGATGACCCTCAAGGTGTATATGCACTCCGTTCTGCAATTGCCGACTATGTTCGACGCTCCCGCTCCGTTCAGTGCGAACCCGAGCAAATTGTGATTACCAGTGGTATTCAGCAAGCGCTGTATCTTTGTAGCCAGATTTTATTTACCCGCCAAGACTCAGTTTGGGTTGAAGACCCAGCTTATCGCGGTACAACAGCTATTCTGGAAAATTCGTTACTTCAGCTTCACATCAACCGCGTTCCTGTCGATGAAGACGGAATTCTAGTCCAAAAAGGAATTGATCTCGCACCTCAAGCACGAGCTGCCTTCGTCACCCCTTCGCATCAATATCCATTGGGTATGCCAATGAGTTTAGCTCGACGCACCGAACTGGTTGCATGGGCGAAACAGCAACGTGCATGGATTGTTGAAGATGATTATGATAGTGAACTCCGTTACACGGGTCAGCCTTTTCCCGCACTACAAGCGATGGCACCTGATCAGGTCATTTACCTTGGAACCTTTAGTAAGGTACTTTTTCCTTCGTTGAGACTGGGTTACGCGGTATTACCAAAAGTCTTGGTGGGACCCTTTTGCGGACTGCGAGCATTGATAGACCGTCACCCTCCCTCTGCGGATCAGCATGTGCTGGCGGCATTTATACAAGAAGGTTATTTAGAACGACATATTCGTCGCATACGCAATGTGTATGCTGAAAATCGTCAACAGATTATCCAACTGATTGATCGGTATATTCCGAAAACACATGCTTTCATGGAGGCTGGGGATCAAGGCATGCACATGGTGCTCTGGTTGGCGGCTCCTGCGGATGATCTAAAAATTGCACAAACCGCAGTTGAATCAGGAGTTTCTATTAAAGCCGTATCCCCCACCTTTTCGCATGCAGCTCAACGCGCTGGGCTAATTCTAGGACTTGGTGATTTTGATCTTCTGCAAATTGAAAATGCAATCAAAACCTTGGCCCAAATCATTCGGCAGCATCTAGAACTCAAATGAGGCGCTAACGCCTCATTGATTGGAGATTTGATTTAGAGTTTTACGGTTTAAACAGTAATGACTTCATTAGAAAACTGTAAAAATCTATAGATGGATCATAACGACATCTAGAACATAATTAGCCTATTTACAATAATTTCCCGTACATCTCTAAGCCACTTGTAAAGTCCGCTGTTGGAGTAACTGTACCGCCTGCCTCGCTTGCCAAGCCAATTCCTTCATATCTACATCTGGAATTTGGTCCTCCTGTACCACCATTTTTCCAGCGATGAACATGGCTTTAATATGTGCCCGACCACCACTTGCAATCGGACCAATCGCAATATCATGTAGACCAAAATAACGTGGATCATCTAACTGATACAGAACAAAATCAGCCTGCTGACCCACTTCAATAGTTCCTACCTGATCTAGCCCCAAAACTTTGGCACCGCCCGCAGTGCCCCAACGTACAATATCTTCAATCGTGGCGGCATCTGCACCACCTTCAAATAATCCACCATCATATTGAGGAACCGCCAACATGCCTTTACGCGCGCGTTGCATGAGCCATGCCGCATGCGTTTCGGACAGCATATCCGCTGCTTCATTCGAGGCTGCGCCATCCACCCCAATTGAAATGGTCATGCCCGCCTGTTCTAAAGCCACCAAATCGGCAATACCACTACCTAAACGCGCATTACTTTGTGGGCAATGCGCAATCCCTGTATGGGTTTGACCTAAAATTTGGATTTCTTCTGGCAACAATTTCACCAGATGCGCGAACCAGACATCCGAACCTACCCAATCATGTTCCGCACAAAACTGTACAGGTGTCATGGCAAATTTATGCTTGGCCGCATCCAAATAATCGACGGTTTCAGACAGATGGCTATGCAGTCCAATCCCGAGTTGACGTGCAAATTTAGCACTTTCTCTAAATTGTTGTGCCGTGGTCGAATGTAAACTGGAGGTTGGCGCCATGACAATTTTTCGCTTGGCATTTCCTTCAGGCTGATGATATTGCTGCACCAAACGCTCTACATCTAACATGTAGTCTTCAAACTTTTCTGCACGCAAGGCTTGAGGTAACTCACTTTCCAAACCACGGGTTTGGGTTGCCCCACCACGACACAGCACAAAGCGCATCCCGAGTTTTTCAGCTTCTTCAAATAAGATTGCAGCACCATCAAACGGCATATTCGGCCAATATAAATAATGATGGTCAGCCACTGTGGCACAGCCCGAGCGCAATAATTCAATCAACCCAATACGTACAGCGATACGAAAGGTTGCCTCATCAAACGCACCACGAAATCGATACGGTGTACTGGCCAGCCAAGAGGTTAAGCTTTGGTTTAAACCCTGCGGCTCCCCTTTCAGTAAGGACTGAAACAGATGATGATGCGTATTCACCCATGCTGGGTAAAGCACACAATCTTTGGCATCCACAATGATATCTTCTGGTTCTGGGCTGAGCTTTCCTAAGGCACTGATTTTTCCATCCCGAATACGAATATCAGTTGCACTAGAACGTGCTGCATCGCCAGATAAACCCGTCAAAATGGCATATGCATTTTTAATTAGATATTGAGTATTCATTAGACTTGCTCACTTTCGTGCCACTTACTTAAAAACAGAGTACTGATCCAAGACATCAGCACAAATAACGCCAAACCTGTGCAGGTAATCAGTAACAACGCTGCAAACATTAAAGGTAAGTCCAGTTGAAAACCTGCTTGTAAAATCTGATAAGCCAAACCTGCACTGGTTCCACCCGTCCCTGCCACAAACTCGGAAACCACCGCACCAATCAGTGCCAAACCACAGGAAATCCGTAGCCCGCCAAAGAAATACGGCAGCGCATTCGGCACACGCAAGCGCATCAAAATCTGCCAGCGGCTGGCTTTATTAATCTGGAATAAATTCAACAAACCCTTATTGACACTACGCAGCCCCAAAGTGGTATTGGTCAAAATCGGGAAAATTGCCACCAACATGGCACAGACCACCAAAGCCAGCGTGGTGTTTTGAATCCAGATAATCACCAAAGGCGCAATCGCAACAATCGGGGTGACTTGAAATAAAATGGCATAAGGCATAAAGCAGGCTTCAATCACACGACTTTGTACGAATAGAAACGCGACCAGCGTGCCAATAATCACTGCACTGAAAAATGCCAATAAGGTGATTTTTAAAGTGACCCACAAGCTTCCGAAGAGCAAGCCTGACTGATTCAGCAAAGTCATGGCAATATCGCTTGGCTTCGGCACAATATACACTGGCACCTCGAGTTGCTGAAAACTGATTTGCCACGTCAGCAGCAACAACAAACCTAACATCAGGGGTGCCGCGATGCGTTGAATGGCAGGGTTCTTGATTAACGGTTTAATCATGATCATGCCCTCCACTTGCTTGAGCCAATACTTGCGAGAGATATGAACATTGTTGAATAAATGTGGCTGATGTACGGAAGCTTTCATCCCGTTCGTAAGGACCATCAATTTCAATATCCGCCACCACCCGCCCTGGACGTGCGCCCATGACAATGACACGAGAGGATAAATACACCGCCTCATAAATACTATGGGTGACAAATACCACGGTTAAATCACGTTCCGACCATAATTGGCGGATATCACTGTCGAGTTTATGACGGGTAAATTCATCTAAAGCCCCAAAGGGTTCATCCATGAGTAACAAATCGGGTTCTGTGACCAAGGCTCGGGCTAAAGATGCCCGCATTTGCATGCCGCCCGACAGTTCTCGCGGATAGGCTTGGATAAATTTTTCTAATCCTACGGCTTTCAGAGCCTCTTGGACTTTTGGCGTACTGATAGATTTAGATACGCCTTGTAAATCCAACGGCAAGCGCACATTGTCTTCAATATTCGCCCATGGCATCAGGGTCGCTTCCTGAAACACCATCGCCATTTTGCACTGTGACTGAATGTCATTTTTTCCATTCCAACGCACTTGTCCAGCAGTAGGTTGTTCCAGATCGGCAAACATTTTCAGTAAGGTACTTTTGCCACAACCTGAAGGTCCGAGCAGAGAAACAATTTCCCCGCGGGCAATATCTAAATCCAGACGCTGTAAGGCATTGGTTCCATTGGGATAGATCTTTTCCACGCCTCTAGCCATCAGCATCGGGGGGATAAAGCTGCTTGATTCTTGCAGCATCTCTTCAATGGGTAATGCAAAATTCATAAGGTTTCCCCTTCAGGCAAACTGCCTTATTTTATTAACCTGTTATGGGTGTTATTTTTTGGCAGGATTCACAAACTGGGTGGTATAAGCACTCTTCCAGTTGACCTTGGCATCTAATAAACCTGCACCGACCATAAAATCTCGGGTCGCTTTCCAACGTGCATCGGTCATGACACCAATGCCTTTGGTTTTGGCATCGCCACCATCAATCAGACGCAGTTGCTTCATTTGCCCCACAGAAAATGCCAATAGATCATCCTGCATATTTGGATTTTCTTTTTTAATGATGGCATTGCCGAGTCTTGGATCGGCTAAATAGTTTTTCCAGCCTTCCATTGAAGCTTTGACAAAACGCTGGACCACCTCAGGTTTAGACTGAATCACATCATTACGGGTCACTAAAATTCCGCCATACGCAGGATAGCCTGCATCGGCAAATAAGAAGAACTTACTTGAAGGCTCTGCTTTTCTGGCTTGAAAAACTTCTGAGGTGGCGTAGGCTTGTTGGGCGACATTTTTTCCCGCAAGGAACGGTTGCATATTGAAGGTATACGGACGAGCTTGCGCAGCATCTAAGTTATATTTGCTTTTTAACCACGGCCACCAGCTTGCTTGACCACTGGTCGAGACTAGAATTGTTTTGCCTTTTAACCCAGATAGGGATTTGACATCGGCATGGGTGAGCATGCCTTGCGGGTCAAACTGGAACGGTGCCGCAATGGCTTTAATTGGAAAATTACTTTCCATGCCTTTCAGTACTTGTAAATCATAATTAATAATTATATCGGCACGTTTTGATAACAGCAGCGTCATATTATTGACTTGTGGACCGCCAATTTTAATTTCGACATCTAATCCGTATTTTTTATAAATGCCTTGTGCCAAAGCTTGATAGTAACCGCCCTGTTCGGCTTGTGCATACCAAGTGGTTTGCAAAACCAGTTTATCGGCAGCCTGTGAGAAAGAACTCCAAAGTAAAGCACCCGCAAGGAGAGCTAAACGACCTTTGCCTACACGGTGATGAATTTTCATAAGTAATACCCCTAATCTATGCATGAACTCACTTTGCTATTCTTTTTTAGGGGTAAAATGTCAGATACATTTTCTCTCAAAGCCAAGCCATGCTTCGCCTTGTCCCCTAAAAGAGGAACAGCCAACGCTGTAGAGCAATGTCCCATGTGTAAGCTACACACTAACCGCTTATACTCGAGCTAGATTTAGCAAGCTCTGTGCCAATTTGTAATTTTATTTATTTTTCAATATCTTAAATTAAATAAGACCCAACCTTAATCATTTTTCAAATCGTAGATGAAGCAGCATCCACTCCCAACCTAAACTTACTCGGTAAGATTAGTCCACTGATGCACCAATTTACAGCAACCCAATGTGCAAAAATGATTCACTCATTTAGTCCCATTCCACCCTGCTTCATTACAAGTTAAAAATTGCTGATTTCACACGCGATATTTACTAATTTTTTATCCGTTCGATGTCTTGGTATAAAAAATGCTTATCTTGAAGCAGAGTAGAAGCGTTCAGCAAAGATTTTTCTTTCAGTCATCTTTGTGGGTCATTGCTCAGAAATATGTCCATGTTCTTCATTAAAGAATGTGTGGCTTTTTTTGACCAAAATGACCCTTTCTCTTGTCTACAGCAAGATTGGGTCATGTTTATCCAAAATTTGAGGTAGAGATATGAACCATGCCACCCTGAACCCGATTGCTGAAGATGATTACAGCCTAGATGAATTAAAAAAAGAAGCGCGAATGGGCGCCTTCGGTCAAGAAACCTTTGAACGCGAAGTCCGCGTGATTGATTTATCAGATTTTGAACAGCGCAAATACGAAATCGCTGACCAGCTTTGGCAAGCCGCAACTGATATTGGTTTTTTTCAAGTTTCGCATCACGGGATTCCGCGAGAACAAATCAATAGCGCCTTCGAAATGACACAGCAGTTCTTTCAACTGCCTGAACCCGTCAAAGCCCAATATCCACTCAACCGTAATGCAGGCTGGGAAAGTAAGGCTCAAGTCCGTCCCTCAACACATACAGCTGATCAAAAGGAATCCTATCAAATTACCCGCCCGCGCATGGCGGGCTTGTACCCTTCTGAGCAAGAGTTACCGAACTTCAAACAAACCATGTTGCAGTTTGAACAGGCTTGCTGGGAAGTGGGGATGAAAATTTTGTCCTGCTTTGCCTATAAACTTGGTTTTGCCGATGATTTCTTTACGCATGCACATGATCCAAAGCAAGAAAGCTATCAAAGTACCCTGCGCATGCTGCATTACTATGCGGTTGATCCTGCACTGAAAGATCGACTTGGCTTATGGCGTGCCGGTGCGCACACCGACTTCGACTGCTTAACCTTATTGTTCCAGCGCAAGGGTCAAGGTGGTTTGCAAGTCTGTCCGGGTAAAGATATGGAACAGCAGCAATGGACCAGCATTGAACCCCGTGATGATGTGATTACCTGCAATATTGGCGATATGTTGATGCGTTGGAGTGATGACCAATTGCCATCCAACTTCCATCGCGTGAAAAACCCTGAAGCCCATGAATATCAAGGTGCACGTTATAGTTTGGCATTTTTCTGCCAAGCCAACGAAGATGTGCTGATTGAAAGTCCTGCAAAAAAATATCCTGCGATCACGGCAAAAGAATATTTAAAACAGCGTATTAGCGCCAACTTTGAAGGGAAATACTAACAGCATCACACAGTCAGAGACTCACCATCTCTGACTGTGTACACGACTCGACCACCCAAATTGGCTGCGATAAGGTATGAATATCACAATTGTGACCTTCACCAATCCGATCAATCACCAAGAAATCACTGTTCGCTTCAAGCGTGATCAAAGGATGATGCCACACCCCTTGATGGTAAGTAACCCCTTGTTGACCATTGCTGAGAAAGGCAGAGATGCGTTGCTCATTGGGATGCGCTTGATCGAAAGGAAGGGCGACCACAATCAGAAATTTTTGTCCTGCCAAAGGTACAAAAGATTGCGAACCCAGCGGATGTCGCTCCAGCATCTCAATTTTAAACGGCACAGGCGTAGCCAACAGATTATGAAAAATACTCAGTCCTACTGCCCCATTTTCGCCCCCCATTTGGGTCAAAGACAGTGCATGAAAACGCTGAGTCAATCCTTGATTGATTGGAAAATAATCCCTTCCCTCCGTTTCAATCACATCACCAAAAGGTGCGAAACTTTCTCGGGTTAAAGGTTGAATCATAATGGCTGGTTCATGCATATCTCATTCTTCTCTTCTCATTTTTCTGAGTCAGCATCTCATTCAAGATGCTGAAACTGCTGGGCAGATTATTGCGCTGACATTTTTCCCCAGAGACGGATACGGCTAATGCCACCATCTGGAATCATATTGACGCGGATATAATTGACCTTTTCATGCGATGAAATTTCAGTGCTATACGCATGCTGGTGATCCATCGTTAAAGGTTGCTGCTCAAGCAAGAACGACCAAAACATACTTTGCGGAATAAGCTGAGCATCCGTAGCATTTTCCACATAAGCCGCCTGAATCGAACAAAATGCAGGGAAATTGCCTTTAAAAAATGCCGTATCGACTTCAATCTGATCGACATGCCCTGCCTGCCCCAAGGCAATAATGCACCAGTCAAACCCAGGCGCACGGCGGCGTTTGGTTTCCCAGCCATCGCCCATATTTAACCCTGCATCAGGCTTAATCAAATTACTTGGATGACCAAAATGCGCATCACTAAATGCCACAATGCGTCCACCATTTTTCAGTCCAATTAAATCCAGCACTTGATCAGGATTGATCTTTTCCAGCACCACCTGACCATAGACACGTAAACGAGCAATGCCACCATCAGGGAAAATATTGATGCGAATATGGGTCACTTTTTGCGGGTCACACTGGAAAACATGATGCTGATCGGGTGACAGTACAGAATTGCTCAGTAACGGCAACCATTCGGCGTGTTCAAGCTGATCATCTGCTGCATAGCAGCCTTCAATCGAAGCCGATGCTGGATAATTGCCTGTAAAGAAAGAAGTATCCACATCAAAACCCGACACAATTCCTGCCACGCCTAAACGGACAATACACCAGTCATAACCCGCTTCGCGCTTGCGTCGTGTTTCCCAACCATCCATCCATTTACCGTTGTCATCATATTTACCTTCGATGAATTGTGCGGGTTCGGCTTGAAGCATGCGCTCTGCTTTGGCAAAAAACTCATCCGAACAAGACACAATACTGGCACCAATACGCGCATCCGCTAAGTTGGTGAGACCGTTTAACGCGTCTGGTAAAGTAACCGCTTTGGCAATATGCACCGTCATTGAACATTCCTAAAATTATCTTTGATTTGAATTATGCAAAAACCAGTCCAACTGGTCTGACCTGTTGTGAAATTCTCGCTTATTTTGCTGCAAAAAACGAATCCTTTTCGTTTTTTTGTGTAGAATCAAGTTGTTCGTTTTTAAATAGGATGCGGCGTTTATTATGAAGCCTCAAGCCATGCTCAATGGAAAATCATCTCAGGTGACTGAGCAAGCTGTTGAAGTCATTCATCAACGCATTCAGCAAGGTGTTTATGGTGTCGGTTCAGTCTTGCCCTCACAACGTGAATTGGCGCTACAACTGGGGATTAGTCGTGCCTCTTTACGTGAAGCCGTGACCCGACTCTCTGCTTTAGGCTTACTGGAAATTAAAGCAGGCAAAGGGGTGTATGTGATTTCGCAACACAGCCAAGCCTCGGAACAATGGGATGGCGAGCATCACGTATCCTTAAAAGATTTCTATCAATTACGGTATGTTTTAGAAAGTTTTTCGGCGCTATTGGCATGTGAATATTTAAGTCCTGAAGACAAAGTCCTGTTACAGCAATACCATGAACAACTTAGCCATGCGATACAGCAACAAGACTGGCAAGCGGCTTCCGAATTTGACTATGCCTTTCATCAACACATTATTGAGTTAAGTCACAATCAATCTATTATTCAAACACTTAAAATGCATACCGAATGGACCAAAAAGAGTCAGATCTTGCCTTTTTTACAGCCCAATTTAGCTTTTAAAACCGTGCAAGAACATGAAGCCATCTTAAAAGCACTCTGCCAGCAAGATGCTTTAGCGGCTGAAAAAGCCATGCAAGCCCATATCATTGGTGCTGCACAGCGTGCTGGGGTGTATTTCTCTAGACATCAAGCCTTCAATTAAGTCCGCTTTCTGCGAGCTGCAATTTAAACGATGGTCTTAACATGACCGTCGTTTATTTTTATCTCCCCTGTTTCAGCCTCCAAATCGAGCCATTTCCTGCTGACATCCTTTCAATATCATGGTCCTTTCGGCGCAGGTTAAAATGTGGCTCATCTATTGAAGCTAATCACTGAGGAATATCTTCTCTTGTATTTCTAGGTGCACGCATCACTTTAAAACCACAGTAAAGCATCCTATTTTCCTGTCTTGCACCACTTTCTCCCATATTTTGAATCAACAAAGCTCACCCTGTATTTTTCTGCAATTTTATGATGCATAAACACTGGTCATACCAGTAAAACCAGTAATGCAAAATTGGCACAGTTCTCGCTTAAACCGCCTTATACATTTTAATTGTTTTAACAAAATCGATAAGGTTCTCATCCATGAAAATTGCAATTGTCGGTGCAGGTATGGGCGGTTTGACCGCAGGTATCGCCTTAAAAAAATTCGGGCATGAAGTCACCATTTACGAACAAGCCACTGAAATTTTACCTGTTGGTGCTGCAATTTCACTGTGGTCGAATGGGGTGAAATGTCTGAACTACCTTGGACTGACACATGAGATTCAAGCACTGGGTGGTGAAATGGAATCACTGGCGTATGTGGATGGCTTAAATCAACAAATCATGACCCAATTTAGCCTGACGCCGCTGTATAAAGAAGTCGGGCAAAAAGCCTATCCTGTGTCGCGTGCCGATTTGCAAAACCTATTGATGCAGCATTTTGGCATGCAAGATATTCAACTGGGTAAAAAAATGATTCGCATTGAAGACCAAGCTAAGCAGGTCTGCATTCATTTTCAAGATGGATCATCGGTCGAAGCGGATTTACTGATTGGGGCTGATGGTACCCACTCCCTCACCCGCCAACACGTACTAGGACATACAGTTGAACGACGTTATGCAGGCTATGTCAATTGGAATGGTCTGGTCGAAGTTAATGAAGGATTGGCGCCAGCGCAACAGTGGACCACGTATATTGGCGAAGGTAAACGGGTCTCGCTAATGCCTGTTGCCGACAATCGTTTCTATTTCTTCTTTGACGTGCCTTTGGATATAGGCTTACCGAATCAACGTGATCAATACAAAGCAGCTTTAAAACAATACTTTGCAGGTTGGTGTACGCCTGTACAGCAGCTGATTGATAGCATTGATGAGCAGAAAACCAATCGGGTTGAAATTCATGATATCGAACCATTTATGACCTTTTATAAAGGACGTGTGGTGTTACTTGGCGATGCAGCGCACAGCACCACTCCTGATATTGGACAAGGGGGCTGCCAAGCCATGGAAGATGCCATTTATTTGGCGCGTGCCTTACAAATCAATACGTTTGGTTTGGATGATGCCTTAACCCGCTATCAAAACAAACGCAATGAACGTACTCGTGAAATGGTGCTACGTGCCCGTAAGCGTTGTGATGTGACCCACATGAAAGATCGTCAATTGACTGAAGAATGGTATCAATCGCTGTATCAAGAACAAGGTACCCATATCATGCAAGGCATTATCAGCAATATTGTCGGTAACCCTTTAGACTAAAGCTTGCTATAAAAATGCCCCGAAGTTCGGGGCTTTTTTTATGTCTATGTATCAGCAAAAAAACAGCATTCTTGCTCGAGCCAGAATGCTGTTGCTGTTCAGATCTTAAAATTTATAAGAAATGGCAAAACGGTTTTGTAAAAAGTCTTTGTTGTAGCGAGGTGAAGTCTGAATCCCTGCAAAGTTACTCACGCTAAGACCTTTCAATGCCCCTTTAAAATTGTAGATCCCAAACAGCATATATTCTGATTGATTGCGGCTTTCTACATTTTCAGCCTCTTTCAAATCCATGAATGAGTAACGCACTCCACCAATCAGTTGATCGGTCAACATGCCATCCAGTGAAATCATCAGTGCATTGCCCGCGCCTAAATCCTGCGTACTGGTAAACAGCGGTTGCGCAAAAATTTGCCCAGACGAGGTTTGCGTAGCATAAGGGGTTAATAAGGCACCATTTAAATAGCTATCATGATCAGGTTTAATATAGTCATATGCCAGTTTTAAGGTGGCTTTCGGCACGACTTTCAGCGCTGCTTGAACACCAAAAATATTACTGTTCACATCTCCCGCTAAAGCTTTGCCTTGTTCTTGCCCATTGATATATTGCGCTGAAATGACTGGTGCGGTTTTTACCTGCGGCATTGCAAAATCAGCTTGGGTATAAATCAGGCGGGTATAATCATCATAACTTTGATACCAGAATTGTGTTTTTAGTTTTTTCTCATGATCAAAATTAAAGGCTTTACCTAAACCCACAGACCAAACCCCATCGGTATCTGCATTGGCATTCTGACGTGAACCTTCAGTGAATTCATCATTGGCATAGCTTTTATATTTATTCACTTGGGTGAAACGTAGAAAATCATCATTCTTGCCAATTTTCACATCAGCCGCTTGATAGAGATACATCAGCACACGCCAGTCTGCATAGTCTCCCATAAAAGGAAAATCTAAACGCTGATTACCAATGGTCACGCGCGCCATGTCATTTTTCCATGAGATATAGGCTTCTGCCAAACCATCACGGTCTTCTTTCAGTTCTGAAACTTCTGGATGCTTATTTTTCTCATCCAAGCGGCGTTGCAGGTCATAACCTATCGCGGCTTGCACCCCATAAAAAGGAGCTGTTTCATAGCGAATATAGCCTCCCATCGAAACCGTGTCTTGGTTTAAACCTTCAACAAAATAGGCATTATTGGTCGAATAGTACAGGTTTTTTACCGCCCCGTGCACTGCACCACACCCCAGTGCAGCGCCGAAGCTTGCCACCGAATTAGATTCGATTTGACAATCTTGCCCCATATTGAACATCCCATTCAGACTGGTGTCTGCTGCCCAACTTTGCATTGCCGATGTCATCGCGAGCATGCACAGTGCTGATTTTAATTTAAACGTTTGCATAACAACCCCAAGATAAATATTTAAGAGGTACTTATTCTTAATAAACAATCATTTGTGTTTTTTTAAATGGACTATTGGGCTTTTTAAAAGCAACAGCTCCCCTAGACCTATTCAAAATTGAATAAGCACCTTTTAAATTAAGTTTTGACTAAAAATTGAAGAATTAAGTGAACCGCAGCCGAGTTATGAAGGCGTATGCTTCGTTTCAGATGCAACTGGATCTAAACCCAATTGTGGGCGAGTCCGTGGTAAATGATTGAACAGCAAGTTCAGCAAAATGGCACTGATACAGGTTGAGCTAATGCCTGAATGCAATAAGGTTTTCACCCAAGTTGGGAACTGTGCATAAAACTCCTGATTTACAATCGGAATCATGCCGATTGCCAATGAAGTTGCCACAATAATCAGGTTGGTATTTTCGCTATAATCTACTTTTGCCAGTGTCCGAATCCCGCTTGCCGCAACCGTACCAAACAGAACAATCCCTGCACCGCCTAAAACAGGCATAGGAATCGAGGCTACTAAACGCCCCACAATTGGCAGTAATCCCAATACAATCAGAATGCCACCCGCTGTTGCCACCACAAAACGGCTTTTTACCCCAGTAATGGCCACCAAGCCAACATTCTGAGCAAAAGCACTTTGAGAAAATGAACCGAATAAAGGTGAAATAGCGCTAGATAACATATCGGCACGAATACCATCACCAATCCGTTTTGCATCTACTGGCGTTCCCACAATTTCCCCAAGCGCAATAATGTCCGCTGTGGTTTCGGTCATAATCACCAGTGTCACAATCAGCATAGAAAGAATGGCGGTGACTTCAAATACAGGTAGACCGAAATGAAACAGATTGGGTACCGCAAATACTGGACCTGCTGCCACTTTACTAAAATCGGTAAAGCCCATGCCCCAAGCGAAGAGCGTACCCAGTACAATCGCCACCAGAATCGCCAAGCGACGTAAAATGACACTGCGCAACATACTGAAAATCAAAACGATGGCTAAAGTCAGTGCGGCTAATCCAACATTGGCTGGATCTCCCCAGTTTTCAGCTTTAGGATTGCCCCCCATAATCCAGCGAATTGCCACGGGTGTTAGTGAAATCCCAATCATGGTAATCACGCATCCCGTCACCACAGGTGGGAAAAAGCGAATAATTCTGGAGAAGAATGGTGCGATGGCTAGACCAATTAAAGAAGCCGCAATCACCGCGCCATAAACCGTTGGCAAACCCCCACCTGTACTTAAAATGGCCAGAATGGTCGCCACTCCCGCAAACGACACCCCTTGTACAATCGGTAATTTCGCCCCAAAGTATTTAAAACCGATGGTTTGTAACACGGTTGCCAAACCGCCTACAAACAAGGCGGCTGCAATTAATAGCCCAATTTCTGCTGGCGCCAATCCTGCCGCTGCACCAATAATCAGCGGTGGTGCAATAATGCCGCCATACATGGTCAAAACATGTTGTAAGCCAAACATGACATTTTTATTGAGTCCCAGATGTTGATGTTCTGGGGCAATATTCGGTGTTTCGGAGTGAGTGTTCTGATGCTGCATCTGTTGTTCCTCAAAGTCCTGAATCTAGTGAAGGCTGCTCTGACCTTTAACTACCGCGATAAGTTGAATAAGAGAATGGGCTAATTAATAACGGCACATGGTAGTGCTGGGTTTCATCCGCGACCTTAAAATCAAGACAGACACGGGGATAAAAACTGGCAACTTGCTGTTGCTCGAAATACGCAGCAATTTCAAAAACCAATTGATAGTTGCCCTGCTCCAAATGAACGATATCAAAGGCTTTGATTCGACCGTCCTGATCGGTGCGTTGTGTATCCAGCAGTACAAATGACTCGTCAAACTGACGCTTTAATTTGACCATGACACCGACGGCAGGCTGCCCGATCGACGCATTTAAAATATGAGTACTGATTCCAGCCATTATTGAATTTCCTGTTTTAAACGGAGTACCGCAATTTCAGTCAATTGCTGCTGTACTTCTTGCTGTTCTTGTTGCATGGTATTGCCGAGGCGGCGTTGCAATTCCGACAGCATTTCTTGCCCTGTACGCCCTGCAGCACGAATCAGAAAGATATGTCCAAATTTGTGCTCATAATCCAGATTGCCCTGATACAGTGCTTGTTGTAATGCGGCATCTGCACCTAACTGGGATTGCTCGTGGGTGGAAAATTTCTGCTCTTTGGCCGACAGTTTCGCCGCTGCTTTGCGTTCTCCAATGCGTGGATGTTGCGCCAAGGCTTCTGCAATTTCTGTCCAACTCCATCTCTTCGCCTGTTCACCTGCATAGTGCAACAGTTGATCTGTAGTGGAAAATGGGCGCTGTTGAATTAATGCATCAATCCAATTTGGAATATGTACGCAAGGCTGCAAGAGCGCTTGGGCCTGTGCACGACTCAACTGGTTAAATTGCTGTAAATCCATTGTTGCTCCATATCAACGCATTGTCTGACTGGTCTGACCAGATAACATAAAATAAGCAATGAATATGCCAATCCTGTAGTCACAATTTTTAAACTATCGGAAAACTGTAGATGTAGATGTAGATGTAGATGTAGATGTAGATGTAGATGTAGATGTAGATGTAGATGTAGATGAAAACATTAAGACAAGAAAAAGGAGGTCTTCATTCCGCGTGATTTTAAATATTATTATAAAGTCATCGTTATTCGATTTAATTCAGTTCGAACTCAGCCAAAGTTATCTTAAAAATTTGCACACCAATTCTTGGCGGCTACTGACATTCACTTTTTGATAAATATGCTGCACATGGGTTTTTACGGTCGAAAGACTACAATTTAATTTTTTAGAAATTTGACTGGCTTCCAAATTGGTAAATAATTCTTCCAGAATAATCATTTCCTTTTTGGTCAAATGGTATTGATCAATAATTTTATCTTTATTAATCACATCGACATGATGATGAAAATGTTCAATCGAAAGTTGATGAAATGCTTCAAACACTTTCTGTTCTTGCTGAGTGAATTTTGCTTTACCCTGCTCTCGAAAAACACTCAACCCGAAAATCGGTTGCCCATCACGTTTTCTAAAGAAAAATTCAGCCGTATCTTCAACTTGCCAACGACTCATAAAATTCAAAAATATTTCATTGGGCTGATGTTGTCCTAAAAGTACGATGTTCTGATCACCATGATAAAAATTTCGAAAGCTCACAGGATCATATTCAATTTTTCCATTTAAATATTCATCGATTGCACTTTTGGCGATACCATCTTGTTCAAAATCATAGGCATGTTGAATATTATCGATTTTATAGGTCAAAAACCCATCAATAGGCGAAACATGCTGAATCTGGGCAATAAAGTTCTGACTAAATTGCTGAATAAAATTACGATTGGACATAAATTTTCATCATCCTTTTGAAAATTTAATAAAGTCGATAGATCAATATAATTAGCATCCTGCCAATATACAGCCTGACTGAGGGTGAATCTAAAACATCAATTTTAAATCATCGGTTATGGCTTCAATATGTTTTATATTCAAGCCATAACCGAATACCTCAGCAAGACAGATGGATCTATTTACTACATTATTGAGAAATATGAATGGCTTGTTTATGCGTAAACAATAACAATCCGCTTAAACCAAATGAATATCCAAGACCAGACATTTTCCAGCCGCCAAACTCCGCTGCTGGAGATACATCCGAATGGCTGTTAATCCAAACTGTGCCTGTTTCCAGTTTGCTGGCTATTTCTTGTGCACGATCTAAGTCTTTGCTCCAAACTGAACCACCCAAACCAAACTCACTGTTATTCGCGCGCTCAATCACACTGTCCACATCACTGAACTTGATGATTGGTAATACAGGACCAAACTGCTCTTCATCTACCAGTGGCATACCTTCTTTCACATTGGTTACCAAAGTCGGTGGAATAAAGTAACCCTGATCACTGACAGACTTCGCTTCAGTGATAATTTGACCACCTTGTACCACAGCATCCTCAATCAAGGCTTTCACTTTATTGTATTGTGGACGGTTTTGGATTGGACCAAAAGTCGTTGTTGCATCCAAGCCATTACCAACCACTTGTGCATTGGCAATTTGAGCAAGTTTCTGCGTCAACGCATCATATACATTTTCATGCACATAGAGACGCTTCAATGCGGCGCAAGTTTGTCCCATATTCAGGAAGGCAGAGCCGAAGATTTTCTCAGCTGCAGCATCGACATCCACATCGTCTAAAACAATGCCGACATCATTGCCACCTAACTCAAGCACCACGCTTTTTAGGGTATCGACTGAATGTTTTAAAATGCTTTGACCAGTACGGGTCGAGCCTGTGAACGTGACTTTATCAACATCCGTATGTTCGCTCAGTGCCTGACCCACATCGCCTTTACCCAAGACAATATTACATACGCCTTTTGGTAAATGACGATTAATAATTTCAACCAATTTAATGGTGCTGAGTGGTGTAAATTCAGAAGGTTTATTCACCACCGTATTTTTGGTTTTCAACGCGGGGAAGAAATGCCAAATGGCAATCATAAATGGCCAGTTCCACGGCGTGATAGACGCCACCACACCTAGCGGACGGTTATACACCTTGATGGTTTTACCACTCGGATCTGGAATGGTTTCAACTGGCACTTCTAGGCTGGTAATATATTCAATCCAATTCGCACCTGCTTCGACTTCAAACTGTGCCAAAGCCAGAGGTTTACCCTGTTCAGTGGTAATCAGTTTGGCAATTTCAGCGCTTTCAGCACGAATGTCTTGGGCAATTTTAAGGAAGCTTTCATTAATGTTTTGATCTGAAACATGCTGCCAAGTTTTAAACGCCGCACGTGCTGCTTGCACCGCTTGATCGACTTGCTCGACAGTTGCACTGTTAATTTCAACAATAGTTTGCTCTGTAGCAGGGTTGAGTACTGCAAATGCTGCACCTTGACCGACAACTGTTTCACCATTAAACAACATGTTGCTATTCATCTAACTCATATCCGTATTGATGTTCTTTTCCATGGAGTTTATCGCTGATTATTATTCATAAACTCATCCTTTAGGATGATTTTAACGCAACTTTGCGCAAAAACAATACACTTTTTTTTTATTTTTTTTTATTTAGTATCACTATTAATATTGATAAATAATTGAGCCGCCTAAACCACACTTTTCAATCAGCTTGGGCGGATGTAATCATCTGCCCCTGCTTTGAGTTGAAAATAGTGTGCATAAAAAATCACCCCGAAGAGTGATTTTTTTCAATATTGAATTAAATCCGAACCCCATATAAAAGATAAAGTTCTGCTGCCCAAAAATTGAGGCTGGCTTATTTCTCTAGATAATTGGTTACTGCATTTAGGAATAAACTGTTTTCATCCATGATTTTTTCAGAAGGCATTGCACTTGGCCAAGTGCTCCATTGAATCATGACAATTTGATCTTTCGGATTAATCGCCATGATCTGACCATAAATACCAAAGCCCCAATAGGTATGTTCTGCATTTTTAGTCGTTAAAGGTGAGCCATGTTTGGCATGTGAATTCCACCATTGAAAGCCATAGATGCCATGTGGGTAAGCTTCCGAGACCGAATTCTGAGCTTTGGTCCAGTCGGTTGCCGCTTTGGTCCATCCGTTTGGCAACAGTTTTGTGCCATTCGAAAGCTGACCTTCATTCATAATGAACAAGCCCAAACGTGCATAATCGCGCAGCGTGGCATTAAAGCCATGCCCGCCCATATCGGTAACACCACGTTGATAGGATTGCCAGATCCCATTTTTTTCCATGCCAGCTTTTTGCCAAACATGCTTCTCTAAATAAGAAGCAATATTCTCATGGGTCGCCGCTTCAAGCACTTTACCCACTAGATATGCCCCGCCCGTAGAATAAGACCACACCGTTCCAGGCGCATGTTTCGCTTTTAAGTTTTTGACCAGCTCATATACACACGCATCAGGATCGTCTTTCACCTCACAATAGGTCATGTGGGAAAAGTCTGATTCTGGGTTTTTATAGTCTTCACTCCATGCAACCCCAGAAGTGTGTTGCATTAACTGTCTTAAGCTGACTTTTTCCCATGCTGTATTTTTAAGATCAGGTAAATACTGAATAATCGGATCATCTAAGGATTTAATTTTACCCTGTTTAACCGCCACCCCGATCAGCGTTGCCACAATCGATTTTGCAACCGATCTAGACGTCCACAATGTCGTGGCATCATTGTCATTTTTATAATATTCATAAGCAATCTGACCATTTTTTAAAATCATCAAACCTGCGACATCCTGACTCTGTAAATAGTCATTCAAATGATAGGTTTTATTGTCCAAGCTAAAACTGATGTTTTGATTGTTAATGGTCTTTTTATACTTGGGCAACTTCAAAACATTGTTCTTGTTGGCGTAAAAAACACTGCCATCATAACTGCGATAAGTATTTCGAAATCCAATCAGGCGCTGTTCTTGATTCCACGTTAACATATCATGTGGATCAGGGAGCTGTTGATCGACCTGATTGGGACAATCGACAATCTTTAACTGTTCACAGCTATACGCTGCAAATATCGTCCCGCTCATCATCAGCGTTCCGAAACATAACGCGATTTTAGATAATTTCATACTTTAACTCCGTTTAATAAAGTTTCACTTGGGTTAACAATCCCATAATGACGTTATGATCAAATCCACCTTGATTTGAGCGATAGTAGTTATCCGGATTCCAGATATATTGAACAAATGGACTAAACGTCACTTTCTTATATTTAATCGCGGCATCGAAGGAGACAAATGTCGTGGTTTTATGCTGATTGCCATTCAATTGTTGGGTAAAGGCGTAAAAATCATCATTCAGTTCAGATTGCCCGAACTTTAAGCCTATATGGTCACCTCTTGCATTGATCTTATGCATCGCTCCCAATTCCCAGTAATGATCATAAGGCTGATTCTTTTCTAGAATTTGAGAATACGCCCCATACAAATTCGACAGATATGAATCTTTAAAATCATAGCTAAATCTGACATTGATTCCATCCGTATCACTATATTTCTGCTTGGTTAATGCATTGGCATATTCAGAATCATTGCTAAAATACAGCGCTTCAACTTTACTGTGATCATTTTTGTAGCCAAAACTATAGACTTGGGTATAGCCGAGATCATGATGAAAAGAGAAATCTAAACCTTTCTTTTCATGCACATAATCATCCGTATTAACTTCAAAAATCCCGCTATGGAAATACAGATGTTCGTTGAAGTTATATTTGAAGTAAGCTCCCCAATATCCGTAGTTGGCTGGCAATGAACCCATACTGCCTTTAATTGGATCAGTACAAATCGCTAAGTTCTGACAATTATTAAATAGAAAATAGCGCCTTAAGTTGGTTCGCCCCACAGAAGTAAAGACTTGATCATTCCCCCATTTCTTGTCCCAAGTCAGTAAGCTTAATTGTGAAGGTGCAATATCATTCATTGCGATGGCACCCCCAACATAGCTGCCCACTCCGCCAAACCAATTGGTCGTGGTATTTAACTGGGCATCATTGTTCAATCCATTGAAGGTATATTGCGCCTTTAAAGTCCCAAAATCGTAGTCCGTGCCAAATATTTTGTAATCTGCACCTAAGATTAAAGCACCTGAATTGGTAAATTGATCATCTACACTACTTTCATCACTATACATCGCCAAATCGACAAGATTTGCTGAAAACTTAAAATGGTCATCTGCTAAAATTGGCGTAGAAATGAGCATTGATAAATAGCACATCAAATTCAAAGCTTTAATATGTGGCACTACTACGATCTCCGAAGCTCGTTAATTACGAAAAATCCTTTATTCGTCACCACAGTGTTATTTATACATAAAAATCATATACTTAAATTCATATAGATTGTGTTTTGAAACGAAATATTAGAACTTGTATACAAAATTCATGTAATTGAATACACAACTTAGTGTGCTCAAAATTTAACGCTATAGAATCGGATAAAAATCATCCTAAAGGATGATTTCTGAGTGCTATTGAAAAAAACAATTCTCTTTTTATATATAATTAATAATTACGTATCATAAATTTATTATATTTAAATTCAATTAGTTAAAATATTTATCTACCTACATCCAAAATGCAACAACAGTAAGTGACCTCAATCTCCTCCATACAGTTCAATCGCAATAGGAAATATCTATACGTTGCATTTTCTATTGATTCAATTACTTAAAAATGCACAACAGGATGATGCTGTAATTCTGACATTAGACGGCTTATGCTTAAACTTCAGAGCAAGGACCTTAATGCCCTAACATCAGGAAATATGGATGCTTTCAATAGATCAACCAAACTCATGATCTTGGCGTATTTACACACTCGGCGTATCAAGTAACTGAAGAAAATTGTGATGAATCAATGGAGAAGAATGACCCCATTGCGAGGTATGGTTTCCGCGGAATATGCAGTGCTTTTCTAGTTGTTAATTCAGCCAACAAAAAATTTTGACATAAAAAAACCCTTGCAGTGCAAGGGTTTTTTGAATTTGGCGGAAGCGGTGAGATTCGAACTCACGGAGGACTCACACCCTCGTCGGTTTTCAAGACCGGTGCATTAAACCGCTCTGCCACGCTTCCAATGGCGGCTATCATATAAATATTTTTCTAACTTGGCAAATACTTTTGTATAAATTTATCATCAACTGCACAAAATAAAATCAAAAACACCTTTAGGATGCCGATTCTGGCTTTTCATAACGGATTGTATTGATATACCACGTCTTTTTTCCAGATGGTGTCATCACTTCCACTTCATCATCCACTTGCTTGGACAATAACGCACGCGCCATCGGGGAATCTATGGAAATATGTTGCGGATGATGATCATAAATTTCATCTACCCCGACGATACGCAGTTGCTTTTGTTCACCCTGCTCATTCTCAATTTCGACCCATGCCCCGAAATAAACTTTGCCCTCTTGCTCAGGAGAAAAATCAATAATGCGTAATTCTTCCAAGCGCTTGCCGAGGTAACGCACGCGACGATCAATTTTACGTAACAATTGCTTGTTGTACTGGTAATCCGCGTTCTCACTGCGATCGCCAAGGCTGGCAGCCCAGTTCACTTTTTTGGTAATTTCGGGGCGTTCTTCACGCCACAAATGCTGAAGTTCAGCCACCAATTTATCGTGTCCAGCGCGGGTAATTAAGTTGGATTTCATGTTACAAATTGTCTTTTCAGGGTACGAAACAGATACATTTTTAAGCTATTTTATGCTCAATTTCACCACAACAAAAGGGTATAAAAATAATTTATTAATAAAATTAGGTATTTATGGTACATTTTTTCACTATTTTTTGTACTAAATTTGACAATCCCAATTTCCGACTTTATTATGCCCTCATCTTTAGTTTCGTGTACTTTTTAACCTATGTAGTTTTTTTCTACATAATTTCCTTTTATCCCATGTCATTTTGAATGACGTCATGACTGCCCACCCCTTATTGAATTTATCAAACTTTATAAAAGTTTAAGGCCTCGTTTGCTTTGGCTTTTTAGGGCATAAATTACTTGTAGCGGAGACAACATGCACAGTAGTTCATCTTCTGGGTCGAGGCTTTGCCTTAACTCATTAACTTTCTCACTCCCTTTAAAAGCCCTAGCACTCACCGCCGCCTTAATTCCGTTTCATACCATTAATGCGAGCAAGGCTTACCAATATGATGCTGTTGTGAATAACAACAAACTCACAGTGGTTGGTGTAGAAAATCCATCGACTGTTTTTAAAGATGGACAGTATTTACATGGCTTTGGTTATGACCTTGCCCGTAACTATGCTGACAGTATGAATGTAGAGCTGGTGTTTACGACCGTACCTGACAATGCCACGGCATTAAAGCTGGTCGATCAAGGTAAAGTAAACTTTGCCATCACCACATCAAGCGTTCAAAACATCGAAAGCAAAAAGCTGACTTCGTTTTCAGCCACCTGTGGTGACTTATATAGCCTGCAGAAGAATGGTTTAAATACACAACTCAACTGGGTATTTAAACATGCGGATGATCCCCTGACACAGACAGCGAGTGGTTATGTTTGCCAAGGCAAACAGTCAGGTTCAATCAGCCAATTGGCTTCGTTTTATAACCGTAATGTGGTACAGGCCGAATCATGGGATTCTATTGAACGTGATTTGACTAAACGCATGCCGATTTATAAAGCCAGCTTCCAACGTACCGCCGAGAAATATGATCTCGATTGGCATTTCTTGGCAGCCATCGGTTATCAAGAATCGTACTTAAAACCCGATTCAATTTCACCGACGGGTGTGCGCGGCATTATGATGCTGACCAACAGTACCGCCAAAGCCATGGGCGTGAGTAACCGTACCGATCCTGCACAAAGTATTCAGGGTGGTGCAAAGTACTACGACCAGATGCTAAGTAGATTTGACGAAGTGCCTTATCCAGATCGTAACTGGTATGCCTTGGTTGCCTATAATATGGGTCCAGGTGCAGTCGATCAGATTCAAAAGCGTATTAGTGCGCAAGGCAAGGATCCGAACAACTGGGTCAATCTTTATAGCTATTTAGATGGTCATAAAGCCCAGAATGGACGCTATCGTCAAGCGGTGCAATATGTCACGCGTATTCGTGCCTATTTGGAATACATCAAAAATACGCCTCAATTGGTGAACATATAAATAGTCATGCATTGAGCGCAAAAAAAAGCTTACCCTCGGGTAAGCTTTTTTTATGAAGAAAACTTAAGCTGTATGCTCAAGCACTTTCTTGAATAAATCTTTTTGCTCTTGGCTCGGCTTCGCTGTTTGCAACGCCATTAACTGAGACATATCACCTTGCACTTTAATTTTACCGGTCATGAAGGCTTGCATAGCAGCAGACATATCAAACTCTAGGAAAACTTTACGTAAAGTTTCTGCATCCATGTTTAAAGTAGTTTTGGCATTTGAAGACAAACCTTTTAAGATTCTGCCGCCATCTAAAGCCAATTCGGTATTGCCACTGGTATCTGTCACCACCAAGTTGATGGCTAAATTTGCCAATGCGGGTGGCAAATTCAAGTCCCCTGCTTGCGCAGTCAAAGTTTCCACAGTTGAAAACCAATCATCAGTTAAAAAGGCAGGCATGATGTTTCCTCAAATTTATTTGTTCATTTTCTGTCGCCTATCCAGACAACATCATAGCGAAGCTGTTTTGCTTGAAGCCTGTTATAGCACGTAAATCAAATATTGGGCTAAAGTTTTTTGTACGGACCGTTCAGTTTTTATTCTTTTTATACATGTTGAAAATCAATGAATAACAAAAGCAGACACCACTGCTACATACAGTGGTGTCTGCTGACTTTATTCTGCGGCAAAACCTAAGTTCACCATATTGATGCGCTTATTGATGCCTGGTTCTTCTTCTGTTGAACAACTTTCTTTAAAGTCAAATTCACGCTGTGAATCGAGCACTTCAAAATCGAACAGTTCACGGTCTGCCAACTGCGATGGAGAAACGTTCTGCAAAGCACCAAAAATGCTGTGCAAGCGCTTCGGATGCTCTTTGTCCCATGCACGTAGCATATCATTCAACATCGCGCGTTGCAGGTTTTCCTGCGAACCGCACAAATTACAAGGAATGATTGGGAACTGACGCATTTCTGCATATTTAATAATGTCTTTTTCTTCCACATACGCCAGTGGACGAATCAAGATGTTCTTTTTATCCGTAGATAATAATTTTGGTGGCATCGCTTTCAAGCTGCCGCCATGGAACAAGTTTAGGAAGAAGGTCGCTAAGATATCATCACGGTGATGTCCAAGTGCCACTTTGGTCGCCCCAATCTCTTGCGCGAAGCCATACAATGAACCACGACGTAAACGTGAACACACCGCGCAGTAAGTTTTCCCTTCTGGGGTTAACTTTTTCGTGATGCTATAGGTGTCTTTTTCCAAAATATAATAAGGAATGTTATTTTCTTCTAAATAACGCGGTAATACATCTTCAGGGAAACCTGGTTGCTTTTGGTCTAGATTTACTGCAACCACGTCAAAGTTAATCGGTGCAATACGTTTAAACTGCAATAAGATATCCAGCAAGGTATAACTGTCTTTACCACCAGAAATACAGACCATAACCTTATCGCCCTCTTCGATCATTTTAAAATCACGAATGGCATGACCGACTTGGCGGCGCAGCTTTTTCAGCAAACGATAATAGGCAGAGCTGGTTGGGAGTTCTGGCTTGAAATTAAACCCTTGTTCGGACTCAACTGGCGAGTACATAGACACGATTAACCCATAAATAAAAATACCGCGCAATTTTATCC
The DNA here is from genome assembly GCF_009939195.1 of Acinetobacter kanungonis. Taxonomy (GTDB): domain Bacteria; phylum Pseudomonadota; class Gammaproteobacteria; order Pseudomonadales; family Moraxellaceae; genus Acinetobacter; species Acinetobacter kanungonis. The sequence goes on from NZ_JAACKC010000004.1 coordinate 334,148, forward strand.
GATTCGCCAAGCAATCGCATCTAAAGAATGTAAATTCTCATGAACAATCCGACTTGTCATTTTCCCGTCTTGCAGATCAGGTAAATTTGAACGTTGCAGTTCATTTTTTAGCCCAAATGCTTATCTTTTGGACTTTTCCACAGTTGTCCACAAAAGCTGTGGATAACTTTGTGGATTTCAAAACACTTGACAGGTGATTCTTCCCATAGTTTAAGGCTTCTATTTAAATTGATCATTTTTTGATCAATTTTATTATTAATAAATATCAGTGACTTATCATAGTCAAGCAATCCTGATTAAAAAAAAATTAAATTTTTTTTTGATTATTAAGTCCACAATTAAACTTGATTTTTACAAAGTCGTGAAAAATAAAATTCGGCAAGGCTTTTTAAGCCGTATTTTTTTGCTAAACTGATGATGACTGTTTGGGGACAGATAAACTGATAAAAATGAAAAATAAATGGCATCACTTGCAAGCTTACCTTCTTGGCTGTGCGTCTATCGTACTGATCAGCCCTGTCTGTGTGGCTGGGGAAACCATTTATCAGCTAACTGAATCGAATGGTACAACCCTGCTGACCAATAAAAAAAGTAAATATAGTCATCTCAAAGTCGAAAAGAAGACTTATTACCCTGACAGTAATATGCACAGCTATAGCAACTGGGGCAGTTCAGAATCTTCAGTTTTGCCCAGTTATAGTCGTAATCGCAATGCATTTGATGCCATGATTCGCCAAGCCGCTCAAACACATGGTGTTTCGGAAGGTCTCATTAAAGCAGTGATGCATACTGAATCTGGCTTTAACGTCAATGCACGTTCACCTGTCGGTGCACAAGGGCTAATGCAACTAATGCCTGCAACTGCACGTCGCTTTAATGTCGCAAATGCTTATGATCCGCAGCAAAACATCATGGGGGGTGCCAAATATTTAAGCTGGTTACTCAAACGCTTTAATGGCAATACGTCACTGGCGCTCGCTGCATATAATGCTGGCGAAGGCAATGTCGATAAATACGGTGGCATTCCTCCCTTTAAAGAAACTCAAGACTATGTACGTCGTGTCAGCAGTCGTTATAGCAACCTATATTCAGGTGGCCTGATCAGTAGTGGCAGCAGTTCAGGGCAAGTCCTTGCGCAGTCCGTCAACTACACCCCACCAGCTCAAACGGAATCTCTTCCGAGCACACCTTCAAGAAATAGCAGCCAGCGTCAAATTATAATGGCCGCAGATGGCAGTTATACCGATGCCCCAAGATCTGGGAGTTACTCCACAGAACATGCGTCGGCATCTGCACGAATTTATTGAAGTGAAATTCGTTATTTTTTGCGTCTAATTACGTTTTTTTCTTGAATTTTTGCACTATTCACCGCATATTGATCCTGATGATTTATAAGTTATAAATCAGATTATATTTCTATATTAAGAGGATTTTCTCAATGATGCGGATTGGTTTGTTCTTGCTAACCAACCTCGCGGTACTGGTTGTAGCTGGCATTATTTTGTCACTCTTCGGTGTCGGTAGTTACCATGGCGCGGGTGGCTTGAATCTAGGCAACCTTTTAGTCGTCTGTTTCGTGTTTGGTATGGTTGGCTCTTTAGTGTCTCTGTTCATGTCGAAATGGATGGCGAAAAAAACAACTGGCACTGAACTTATTGACCCTAATGCTCCACGTAGCCAAGCAGAAGTTTGGTTGCTACAAACAGTTGCGGAATTGTCTCAACGCGCTGGTATTAAAATGCCAGAAGTGGGTATTTTCCCATCTTACCAATCCAATGCATTTGCAACGGGTTGGAATAAAAATGATGCGCTCGTTGCTGTTTCGACAGGTCTACTTGAGCGTATGAACAAAGATGAATTACGTGCAGTACTGGCTCACGAAATTGGTCACGTTGCCAATGGTGATATGGTGACACTGGCATTGATTCAAGGTGTCGTGAATGCCTTCGTGATGTTCTTTGCGCGTGTAGTTGGTGATTTCATCGACCGTAACGTTTTCGGTCGTGAAGATGGCGAAGCACCAGGCTTGGCTTACTTCGGGATTACCATTGTACTGGATATCGTATTTGGTATTTTAGCGTCTGCCATCGTGATGTGGTTCTCGCGTCATCGTGAATACCGTGCCGATGAAGCAGGTGCACGTTTAGCAGGTAAACAAGCCATGATCTCTGCGCTACTCCGTTTACAAGCAGAATCTGAACTTCCAGACCAAATGCCGAAAGAAATGAAAGCATTCTCAATTGCGGAAGGTAAAGAACAAGGCTTTAGCTTAGCAGCCTTATTCCAAACCCACCCATCGATTGAACAACGTGTAGCAGCCTTACATCAATTAGACTGCGCATAAGTTTAAAGATTCAAAAAAGCCTCCGACATGGAGGCTTTTTTTATTGACTCATTGATTTAATCACCCATTTTGAAACCACGACCATACTGCGGTAAAGCCATACCAAGAGGCCACGAACAGCAAAACAATCACCATCAGACCAATCAAATCGGGAATATGTAACCACAGCCAAGCAATCACAGGCTGTCGCCAAAATGCTGAAGACTGCTGCTTCTGTTCTAACTTTTCATGCAAATAAGGATGTTCAACATGTTTCGTATCGCGGATCTGATACTCTTCACGAATATGCTCATGCACAATATCCAGTGCTTTACGGCTCGGACGAATAAAGATATCAAATACGGTGCCTGCAATCGGAATAAAGCCCACTACCAGATCCATAGCTGCGAGTTTATACACCACATTTAATTTATGCTGCGGCACCCCGATTTGCTTGGCTTTATATACCGCATAACAGGTTAAGGCAAAGCCTGCAATGTCACCTGCCACTGGGATGGTCCCTAAAGCCGCATCTGCCCCTACCCCTTGCTTGGTAAATGGAATACGTATCAGTGAATCCATCAGATTGGAATATTTCGCTAAATCACGCTCTAAACGAATCACTTCTTGTGGTGTTTTTCTTGTCGATAAAGGCTGCTCAGGCATATGTCTGTCGATAGGCAGTTGATTTCACTACAGCTTAAAGCATTTTGATTGTTGAATAAGTAACAAAGGGTTATTCAAAACTATGGGGCATTTCAATCTCAGATCAACCGTCTCACTTACTCAAGTACCTTCAACCCGAAATCACACACATCTCATTTCAGATCGAGGCTTATCCTGAAACCATTTTCAAGATAAGCATCTTCATGCGGTCAATCATCCAAGCTAAGCCATCAATTTAGCGTAAAACACTAAAACTTCATCACTTATAGAGATTTAGCCTCAGATGACTTCCCAGCAAAAAGCGAACGAATCAGGACATACATAAAAGGAATAAAAATCAGCACCAGAACCGTACCAAAAATCACACCACCCAGAACACTAACCCCAATTTCCTGACGACTTGCCGCCCCCGCACCGAAGGCAAAGACCAATGGAATCACGCCTGCTCCAAAAGCCAGAGAAGTCATCAAAATTGGACGCAAGCGCAGGCTCGCACCTTCCATCGCGGCCTGCATCACCGTTAAACCACGTGTTTGCGCCATAGAGGCAAACTCCACAATCAAAATGGCATTTTTACACGACAAACCAATGGTGGTGAGTAAGGCGATCTGGAAGTAAATATCATTCGGAAAACCTGTCCATGCACTAAACAGAATATTGCCCCCAATCCCCAAAGGAATGGCACTCATCACTGCCGTAGGTATCGTCCAGCTCTCATATAAAGCCGCCAGACATAAGAAAATAAATCCAATCGAAACCAGATATAACCATAAAGCTTGATGGCTGGATTTTTGCTCCTGAAGTGATAGCCCGCTCCATGCCAAATCTATATCAGGCTGCTGTTCGACTAACTTCTGAATGTCTCCCATCGCAACACCTGAACTGACATGCTTGGCAGTGTCGGCTTCCATTTCCAGTGCGGTATAGCCCATAAAACGTTTCACCACCTCGGGGCCACCACCCCAATTCACATTGGCAAAACTCGCGAAAGACACCATCTGATTGGCATCATTACGGACATACCATTGCTGTAAATCTTCGGGTTTGGCACGGAATTCAGCATCGCCCTGCATCATCACCCGTTTCACCCGCCCACGGTCAATAAAATCATTCACATAAGCCCCGCCCCACGCTGCGGATAAGGTACTGTTAATTGCCGATTGCGACAGGCCTAAAGCCATGGCTTGTTTTTGGTCAATCTTGACTTGTAACTCGGCCTTGTCAGGATTGGCCTTGTTATCTAAGTTCTCAAAACTCTTATACTGCTCTGCTGCACTTTGTAGCTTTTTAAATTCGGCATCTAAAAACTGACGCCCATTGCCATTAATATCGCGGATCCAGAACTCCAAACCATCGGTTTGCCCCAACCCACTTACCGATGCAGGCATGTTCACCATGATCTTGGCATTGCGGCTCTGACGGAAATGCTGCATCGCGCGTTCTCGTATGGCTTGAGCGGAGTTGGATTGACTACTCCGTTCATCCCAGTGCTTCAATGCAATAAAACCCTGACCTAAATTCTGCCCAGTGCCTGAATAATTACGTCCATAACGCACCATCACCAAATTGACATTGTCTTTTTCTTGAGTCAGGAAATATTGACGAATTTCTTCCCCCACTTCGCGACTTTTAGACATCGGCGCGCCATTGATCAGCTCAAACTGCACGCTCAACATGCCCTGATCTTCACTCGGAATAAAGCTGGTCGGTAAGGCACGATAGAACACGGCGAACACGGCGATTAACGCAGTAAAGACCACCAAGCTGATCCGCTTATGCTTCATGGTCAATTGCGTCAATTTAAGATAATGAGTTTTTAACTGCTCCAATTTTTGATTAAACCACAGCGCCCATTTTTTCTGTTTAAGGCTTGGCTGTAGGATTAGGGCACATAGCGCAGGTGTTAATACCAAAGCCACCATAAGCGACAAGGCCATTGCAGCAACCAGCGTGATGGAGAACTGCCGATAAATAACCCCTGTAGAGCCACCAAAAAATGCCATGGGAATAAAGACCGCGGTCAGTACCAAGGTAATGCCAACGAGTGCTCCGCTAATCTCCTGCATCGATTCGACTGCGGCATCTTTGGCCGAGAGTTGTTGCTCATGCATCAGACGCTCAACATTTTCGACCACCACAATTGCATCATCCACCAGCAACCCAATCGCCAAAACCAAGGCAAACAAGGTCAATGTATTAATGCTCATCCCGAGGGCGTACAGCACCGCCATGGTTCCCAAAATCACCACAGGTACGGTAATGGCCGGAATTAAAGTGGCACGCCAATTCTGTAAAAACAGGAACATCACGATAATTACTAAAAGCACCGCTTCAAACAGGGTCTTCACCACTTCCTTAATAGATTCCTGCACAAACGGCGTATTGTCCCGTGGGTAAACAATTTTATAACCCGCTGGTAATTTACTGGATAAATGCTCCACTTCAGCTTTAATCAAGGCAGAGGTCGCCAGAGCATTGGCACCTGAAGATAGAGAGATCCCCATGCCTGCGGAAGGATAGCCATTAATGGTATTAAAGGATTGATAGTTTTCCGCACCCAGTTCAATGCGCGCCACATCCTTTAAAAAAACAAAACTCCCATCTCGATTCGACTTGACAATAATCTGTTCAAATTCAGGTACGGTTTTCAGACGTGAGCCTGAGGTCACTTTGGCATTTAGATATTGATGCTCGACTGTTGGTAAATCCCCAATGCCCCCCGCAGCCACTTGGGTATTCTGTGCTTCTATCGCTGCACGAATATCAGACGGCATTAAACTATATTGCTTCAGCTTGGCTGGATTGAGCCAGATACGCATGGCATATTGTGAACCAAAGACATCGACTTCACCGACTCCTTCAATACGGGCAATGTCCTGTTCCAAATGCGTCATCATGTAGTCGGACAATTCAATATTATCGCTACGACCTGAGGCATCATATAAGCCAATCACCATATGGGTATCACCCAGTGACTTATACACATTCACGCCTTGACGTTGCACATCTTCTGGTAAACGGCTGACCACACCATTAATCGCATTTTGTACCTGAACCTGAGCAGTATCTGGGTCTGTCCCATTATCAAAACTGATGCTAATTCGACTGCGTCCAGAAGAATCACTACTAGAACTAAAGTACAGGAGATGATCAATACCTTTAATTTGCTGTTCAAGAACTTGCGTGACACTTTCTTCAACGGCTTCTGCAGCCGCGCCTGTATAAGTGGCGCTCACGGTAATTCGCGGTGGTGCAATGTCGGGATAACGTTCAACAGGCAGATTCAGAACGGAAAAAAGCCCCAAAGCCATGACAATAATTGCAAGAACACCTGCGAAAATGGGACGTTGTATAAAAAACTTAGACAACATAGGTCTGCGCCACTTATCTAGAAGAAGTAAAAAGGAAGAGTCGAAAAAACTAGCAAATTTGTGTTGATATTCAATGACTCAACTTTAAAACACAATCATTATTAACATAGTTACGGATGTATTGATCAATTATGGAGAAATTGTGAAGATGAGGTTCGGCTTCAATTACTATCCATCTCATCAAGTGATAAGCTGAAATACTGAATTTTGCAGGGACATCTTTCTGCTATAACCACTCTCTCTGGATTTTGAATGATTCAAAGTCGATGAAAAAGCATTCTTGTTGGCTCAAATAAATTGCCACTTTTGGCGCATTTGCTGAGCAAAAATCCATGTTAAACTTTGTAACTTAGAACTCGGTATTTTTAAGCCGACTTTAATGTTTTAGCGCTATTCTTCACTTATCTGAAACGACTTAATCCATCATGAGCGAATATTCTCCCCTCAAAGGTAAAACTGGTCTAAAACGTATTTTAAATGCGACCAGCTATTCAATGGCGGGCTTTAAAGCCGCTTTCCAGCATGAAGCGGCTTTTCGACAAATTATTTATATTAATCTGGTACTGATTCCGATTACTTTTTTCCTCGATGTCAGTCGCAGTGAACAAGCCGTTCTGATCGCGGTTTGTTTATTGGCAATCATTGTCGAACTTTTTAACTCTGCCTTGGAAGCCATTGTTGATCGTGTTTCTTTAGAACGGCATCCGCTTTCTAAAAATGCCAAAGACATGGGCAGTGCAGCGCAATTCGTCGCCCTAAGCATTATTGCCATAACCTGGGGACTGATTTTATTGGCTTAAGCTGTAATTAAGGGATATGTTCAAAATCTAGGGTTAAGCCTGCCAATAGACGAAATAACTCAACTTGGGTGGAGCAATGGGTTTTGGCAAAAATATATTTGATATAGGTGCGCACGGAACTCAATGTCAGTGAACACTCTACGGCAATTGCCTCGAGGTTGTATCCATTCACAAACAGTTCACAAATTTTGATTTCACGTTGTGACAACTGATAGTGCTGTTTTAAAAACTCATGTGCCAGTTGGTACTGCTTATCTGGCTCGGTCAAAAACACGGCAACTTTCTGTTCCATCACCTGCTCATTCAGCATCTTTTGCCAAACACTGGAAAAGGGCACCACACTAAGCATCAATGGTTGCGACTTTTTACTGAGTCGGATCGGCAGTACTCCACCAGCCTGTGCATCCGCATGCGTCTCATTTGAAACATCTTGAAAAAGTGCACTGGCAATGTATTGTTCTAATTTGGCTTGATCTGCACTGGTTGCTTTAAGTCGGTTAAAATGGTCTAGGCTGAGTTCTTGGTGAGTTTCTAAAATAGCTTGTGCCTTGGCATTGGAATAGACCAGACTGGCATTGGCATCCAATAAAATCACACCCGTTTTTAATGCATCAAATAGCTTATATAAATCCAGATTTTCCTGTTGTACCAAACTGAACTGACGGTGAATTTGTAAGGCACGTCGAAAATGTTTGGCTAATCTTTTTAATAGTTCCGTTTCTGGTTTTGCATACATCGGGACACTGTCTGCCCGATGAATCCCCAAGACTGCCCAGCGATATTGCCCCGTTTCCAAAAGAATACCTTGTGCTGAACCAATCCCTGAAGGGGCTACACATTTTTCATAAAAGCTATATTCATCACTGCCCTGTCGAGCTGCATAAGCGGTCCAGTCTAACACTACAGGTTCCCCTAGCCCTTGCTGCTTCAAAATCGGTGCATGCAGTTGCATATCGATCATTTGAATTTTTTCATCGTGATAGGCAGCTAAAGCGGCTTCGGAAATGTTATGAGTAAAGGTGAAATTGAATTTTGGATTGAGCTGATCAATGGCGGTAAAAATAGCACTTTGACTGCCCGTATAGTGCACCAGCCGAATCAGAACTTGCTGCCATAACTCAGGATGCATGGTCGCTTCATAAATCATTTCGACCATTTCATGTTCTTGCTCCATTTCCCTCTCCCCAGAAGCAAAAAAGACTGATTAATCACCTTAATGATTTGTTTTTTATAATTTATTCTTAATGAATATTTTTCTGACTCAATTATACCGACAAAAATAAAAAAATCCCCACAAAAAGTGGGGATTTTTTAGATTGGTAAAGCTAAGCTGATGATTACATCATGCCGCCCATACCACCCATGCCGCCCATATCAGGCATCGCAGGTTTGTCTTCTGGGATTTCAGTGATCATACATTCAGTCGTCAACATTAAACCAGCAACAGAAGCCGCGTGCTCAAGTGCAGAACGCGTTACTTTAGCAGGGTCAAGAATACCCATTTCTAACATGTCGCCATACTGAGAAGTTGCAGCGTTATAACCGAAGTTACCTTCACCATTTTTCACAGCATTGATGACAACTGAAGGCTCATCACCAGCATTGGCAACGATTTGACGAAGAGGCGCTTCGATCGCACGACGTAAAATGTTGATACCCACATTTTGATCATCATTTGCACCCGTTACACCGTCAAGCGCAGCTGCTGCACGTACCAGCGCAACACCACCACCCGCAACAACACCTTCTTCAACCGCAGCACGAGTTGCATGAAGCGCATCGTCAACACGGTCTTTCTTCTCTTTCATTTCAACTTCAGTCGCAGCACCGATTTTAATCACTGCAACACCGCCTGCTAATTTAGCAACGCGTTCTTGAAGTTTTTCTTTGTCGTATTCAGAGGTAGATTCTTCAATTTGAGCACGGATTTGAGTCACACGCTCAGAGATTTGAGCTGCATCACCAGCACCATCCACAATTACAGTGTTTTCTTTAGATACCGTGATTTTGTGTGCAGTACCTAAATCTTGAAGAGAAGCTTGCTCTAAAGACATGCCTACTTCTTCAGAAATTACAGTCGCGCCAGTTAAGATTGCGATGTCTTGAAGCATTGCTTTACGGCGATCACCAAAGCCAGGTGCTTTAACCGCACATACTTTAATAATGCCGCGCATGTTGTTCACTACAAGCGTCGCTAACGCTTCACCTTCAACATCTTCAGCGATGATTAAAAGTGGTTTGCCAGTTTTAGCAACTGCTTCTAAAACAGTGATCAATTCACGAATGTTGCTGATTTTTTTGTCAACCAACAAGATGAACGGGTTTTCTAATTCAGCTGTTAAGGTGTCTTGTTTGTTCGCGAAGTATGGAGAGATATAACCGCGGTCAAACTGCATACCTTCAACAACGTCAAGCGCGTCTTCAAAACCTGAACCTTCTTCAACAGTGATTACGCCTTCTTTACCAACGCGTTCCATTGCTTGAGCAATGAGTTTACCTACTGTTTCATCAGAGTTTGCAGAAATCGAACCCACTTGCTCAATCGCTTTAGTATCAGATGCAGGTTTAGCCGTTGCTTTAATGTCTGCAACGACTGCACGTACAGCGATGTCGATACCACGTTTCAAGTCCATTGGGTTCATACCCGCAGTTACTGATTTGATACCTTCATTTAAAATCGCTTGTGCAAGTACAGTTGCAGTCGTTGTACCGTCACCTGCGATGTCATTAGTTTTGCTAGACACTTCACGTACAAGTTGAGCACCCATATTTTCAAACTTGTCTTTTAACGTGATTTCTTTCGCAACAGATACACCATCTTTAGTGATGTGCGGCGCACCGAAAGAACGGTCGATCACAACGTTACGGCCTTTAGGACCTAAAGTTACTTTTACAGCATCTGCAAGTACGTTAACGCCTGCAATCATTTTTGAGCGAGCTGAATCACCAAATTTTACGTCTTTAGCTGACATTTATAGACTCCGAAATATTTTAATCTTTACTAATCTGATATTGAACGAGTAAGGACGAATTAGCCTTCTAAAACAGCTAAAATGTCAGACTCTTTCATGATAAGAAGTTCTTCACCTTGTACTTTTACAGTTGTACCTGCATAAGTACCGAACAATACTTTATCGCCAACTTTTACGTCTAAAGCGCGAACACCGTTGTCCGTGATTTGACCATTACCTACAGCAATAATTTCACCTTGTGCTGGCTTTTCAGCTGCAGAACCTGGCAATAAGATACCGCCAGCGGTTTTCGTTTCTTCTTCAACACGACGAATAACTACGCGATCATGTAATGGACGAATGTTGCTCATAAATAACTCCATCAGACTAAGTCTATTAAGATGACTGATGACGACTTATTTATTCCTTTGGTCATCATCAAAATGAATTTAGATGACACTTTTGTGGGGATGGAAAAGAGCGCTTCAAGGGCTGCATTTAAAAAAAAGCATCTTTTTTGTATTTTTTTTATCCATTGCGAAAGATTCGTTGTTTAATTCATCAAACTAGAGCAACTCAAATCGCGCTTGCTGCAAATTAAATTGATAATGTCGGACATCGGCCTGCGTATTAATCACATTAAAACTGTTGCTCAACGCATGGTGTAAACGATACGAGGTTGCCGTTCCTGCATGTATATCCAAGACTGGATGCCCAACACCCAAATGATATAAAGAGTTTAAATCGAACACTGCCGATTGATGTAGATGACCATGCAATAAGGCCTTTAAGCCACTCTGACTCCAGACTTCCAGTGCCATCCGCCCCAGTAAAGGACAATCTTTAATGCCATGCGGATCATCTGGTGGGGTATAAAACGGCTGATGTGCTGCAATGATTTTGATTTTATCTGCAGGTGCCTGTTTTAAAATCTGATCAATCTGCTGGATTTGCTCCAAGGAAATATGCCCCCGCGTATGGTAACGGCGACGAATACTGTTTACCCCAATCACATAAAAATGCTCAGTTTCTAGGGTCATTTCCATATTGCCGAAAAACAGTTGGTAACGGGTAAAGGGATTAAAGATCCGATCCCAGACATGGTACAGCGGAATGTCATGATTGCCTGGTACCACCAAATATGGGCAATTCAAACTGTCCAAAAATTGTTTACAGTGAAAAAACTCACGATAACGTGCGCGCTGGGTTAAATCACCACTGACCACCACCAACTCAGGTTGCTGTCCACGGCAAAATTCCTGAATGGCTGTCAGACACGCAGGGCGCTCTGTACCAAAATGCAGATCAGACAGATGCAGCAGCATAAGGCACCATCATATTGACTGCATTTTTTTGCACTGAAATATGTAAAGGCGGACGCATTTCCACAATTTCACCATCAATTGCTACAGTGAGTTTATCGCGTCGGGAATAGACGTTTACCTCATCTGCGGAAAAACTATAAACATTCGGTGCTTTTTCTAGCTGACCACGGATCAACTGTAAAAGCATACGAAATAGCGTCAGCTTATCACTTTTTGCAACCACCACACCTGCAACTTGCCCCTGCTCTGCGCATTTGGCAATCCGCAATTTCATTTCTTCTAACTGCAACTGATTATTGCCAAAAAAGATGAGCGGTGTTTTCACAGGATACGTTTTTCCATCGACCTCAACTTCAAGTTTTAACTCTTTACGGTCTCGGATCAGCACTGCCAAACCCGAAGTATAAGCATGCAAAGGAAAACGCCCGAACTTGGCATTGTACTGTTCACGACGTTGAATAAATAAAGGATATAAACCTAAGCTTGCATTGTTTAAGTAAATTTGATCATTAATTTTTGCGACATGAATCGGGCGTTGTTGCCCCGTGGCAATCACAGCTGCGGCTTGCATAATCTCAAGCGGAATATTTAACACCCGAGCAACATAATTGAATGTGCCTAAAGGAAGAATCCCTAAAGGAATATTGCTGCCCATCAACGCTTTCGCAACCGCGTTTAAGGTGCCATCTCCCCCAGCGGCAACTATGACCCCTTTAGCATCTGCAAATTGATGACGTTGAATAATTGATTGCATCAAAGCAGGAAAATCTTTTTGTTCACCCAGCTCGAAAGCCTGAATTTCAAAACCGTGTTCAGTGAAATATGTCAGCAATTGTTCGTAGACTTCTTCTTTATTGCTGGCATGAAAACCAGAGCGTGCATTGTAAATAATGGAGAGAGGTTTTAAAGTCATGCAAGCGATTCACTTCTATGAAGTATTTGCTCTAATTTTGTCCAATTTATCATCAATTAACAATGCCCTTATGCAAAATTCAAATTACCACCATTTATTTAATCAATAATAATTCTCATAAAAAAAATACTCATAAGTTATTGTAAATAAATAAAATAATTAAAATAAATGACCCTCATAAACAAAATAAATATAAAGATTAATTCAACTCAACAAATTTAAATAATTGATTTATATAATAAAAACTAAAGTCCAATACAAATTATCAATAGCTACAAGTAGATAGGGGTGTCTTATTTTTTTCATCATTTTGTGCTTTAATACTGCCACTTTTTTTTACTTTCATCTAGGTAACCTGATTACTTAGATTGTACTTTGTGCAAAATTTGTACACTTTTAAGATAGGCCTCACCATGACCCAAGTGAACGCACCAGAATTCGTTCGTCACCCTAAGCTTATTGCATGGGTTGAAGAAATTGCGAAATTAACCAAACCAGCAAAGATTGAATGGTGTGACGGCAGCGAAGAAGAATATCAACGTCTTATCGACTTGATGATCGCTAACGGCACTATGCAAGCTTTAAACCAAGAAAAACACCCTGGTTCTTATCTTGCAAATTCTGACCCTTCTGACGTTGCTCGTGTTGAAGGTCGTACTTATATCTGTTCTGAAAAAGAAGAAGATGCCGGTGCGACAAACAACTGGGAAGCTCCTGCAGAAATGCGCGCTCGTTTAAATGGTTTATTTGACGGTGCTATGCAAGGTCGTACAATGTACGTTGTTCCTTTCTCTATGGGTCCTTTGGGCAGCCACATTGCACACATTGGTATCGAATTAACAGACTCTCCTTACGTTGCCGTAAGCATGTCTAAAATGGCACGTATGGGTAAAGCCGTTTATGACGTTCTTGGCACTGATGGCGAGTACATCCCTTGCGTACACACAGTAGGTGCTCCGCTTGCTGAAGGTGAAAAAGACGTTGCATGGCCATGCAACCCTGAAAAATATATCGTACATTACCCAGAAACTCGTGAGATTTGGTCTTACGGTTCTGGCTACGGCGGCAACGCATTATTGGGTAAAAAATGCTTAGCTCTCCGTATTGCATCTGCAATGGGTCGTGAACAAGGTTGGTTAGCAGAACACATGCTGATCCTTGGCGTGACTAATCCACAAGGTGAAAAACACTACATCGCAGCAGCATTCCCTTCTGCATGTGGTAAAACCAACTTTGCTATGTTGATTCCACCAGCAGGCTACGAAGGCTGGAAAATTGAAACTGTAGGTGACGATATTGCTTGGATCAAACCAGGTGAAGATGGTCGCTTATATGCAATTAACCCAGAAGCTGGTTTCTTCGGTGTTGCACCTGGTACAAATACCAAGACTAACCCAAACTGTATGGCTACACTTCACAAAAACGTGATCTATACCAACGTTGCTGTAACTGACAATGGTGAAGTATGGTGGGAAGGCCTTTCTAAAGAAGCACCTGCAAACCTGACCAACTGGAAAGGTCAACCGCATACAGGTACTGAAAAAGCAGCTCATCCAAATGCACGCTTTACTGTTGCTGCAGGTCAATGCCCTTCTATTGACGCTGACTGGGAAAATCCAGCAGGTGTTCCAATTTCTGCGTTCATCTTCGGTGGTCGTCGTGCAGACACAGTTCCATTAATCTCAGAAGCATTTGACTGGGTTGATGGCGTGTACAAAGCTGCAACGATGGGTTCTGAAACTACTGCTGCTGCTGTTGGTCAACAAGGTATTGTTCGTCGCGATCCGTTTGCTATGCTTCCGTTCGCGGGTTACAATATGGCAGATTACTTCTCTCACTGGTTAGAACTTGGTGAAGAAGTTGAAGCGAAAGCAAAAGCTGCTGGCAACAAACTTCCTGGTATCTACAACGTGAACTGGTTCCGTCGTGATGCTGAAGGTAACTTTGTATGGCCTGGTTTCGGTCAAAACATGCGTGTTCTTGAGTGGATCATCGATCGTTGTGAAGGTCGTGCAAGCGCTGTTGAAACACCAATTGGCTTAGTACCAACTTATGAACAGTTAAACTGGACGGGTTCAGACTTCACCAAAGAACAGTTTGAGCTTGTAACTTCTCAAGATAAAGATCAATGGATCAAAGAAATTGAGAGCCACACAGAATTGTTCAATCAATTAGGTGATCGCCTACCAGCAGCACTAAAAGCGCGTCAAAACGAACTTTTAGCTGCGGTTAAAGCAGCAGTTAAGCAATCTGCTTAATTCAGCTAAAAATTAAAAAAGGTCGCATATGCGACCTTTTTTATTCTCGTCTTTTTTAATACCAACTACGCTGCCTTTTCTTGTGCACGACGCTTATGTAGCTTAATCAGATATTCATCCAATTGAGCAATCTGATCTTGGCTAAATTTCAAATAAAGTTTGCTACGGCGTTTTAAAATATCGTCACTACTCACCGCCCATTCCTGAGCCACCAGATAATCCACTTCTTGTTGATATAACCCATGTCCAAAGTGCTGCCCTAATGCCGCAATACTTTCACAGCCATTCAACATCTTCCAGACCCGCGAACCATAACCATGGATCCAGCGCTTCGCAAGTAATGGCGGCACCTCTGGAATACGCTGCTGCAACTCATCCAGCAAACGTGTCTCATCGAAAAAGTTTTCCCCACCAGGCAGTAATGCTTTTGCCGTCCAATCAGGTTTCAACTTGTGAAAGAAGGGTTTGAGTTGATGCATGGCAGATTCAGCCAATTTACGATAAGTCGTAAGCTTTCCACCATAGACTGAAAGCAGCGGCGCAGATTGCTCTTGAGAAAGCACCAAGGTGTAATCACGGGTCATGGCAGATGGATTATCCGATTCATCATCACACAAAGGACGTACACCGGAATAGGTCGAAATAATATCCTCATGGGTCAGTTGCTGCTGAAAATGACTATTCATAACCTTCAATAAGTAATCAATTTCACCTTCAGTAATTTCTACCTGATCCGCATTCCCCAAATAACGCTGGTCTGTGGTGCCAATTAAGGTGTATTCATCCAAATATGGAATCGCGAAAACAATACGTTGATCGTCATTTTGCAGAATAAAGGCCTTATCTCCCGCATAAATCTTCGGCACAATAATATGACTGCCTTGAATCAAGCGAATCATATAGGCGGCTTTCATCTGCAAGTCTTGCTGGATAAACTGAGTCACCCAAGGTCCTGCTGCATTCACCAATACTTTGGCACGCACCGTAAAGCTACTCTGTGCATTTTGTAGCTGTACCGTCCACGCATTTTGCTCGACCTGTGCAGCAAGACAACGTGTACGTGTTTGAATACTTGCGCCATGCTCACGCGCTTGCATGGCATTCGCAATCACCAGACGTGCATCATCTACAGCACAATCCGAATACTCAAATCCTTTCACTATTTCTGGCTTGAACAGACTGGTTTCTGGATCGAAATCTACCAGATTCGAGCCTGCTAACTTTTCCCGCTTACCCAAATGATCATAGAAAAACAAACCCGTCCGAATCAGCCATGCGGGACGTAAATGTGGACGGTGCGGCATAATAAAACGCATGGCACGAATTAGATGTGGTGCCTTTGCCATCAGCACTTCACGCTCCGCCAAAGCCTCTCGAACCAAGCGGAACTCTTTATGCTCTAAATAACGCAAACCACCATGGATTAATTTACTGCTGGTAGAAGACGTGTGACTGGCTAAATCATCTTTTTCACACAACAAAACAGATAAACCTCGTCCCGCAGCATCGGCAGCAATACCAACACCATTGATCCCTCCACCAATCACCACTAGGTCATATGTACGATGTTGATCCATATTCAGGTTCCTCCTATTCTGCGTGCTTTAAGCAACATTTATTTGTTATTTATTCTTTCCTCAATCCTAACAGAAAACTCAAATCCCCTGAGATGAATTGTCCAACCAAGATGGTTAAATTGAATTTTTTTGTCTCAAAAGCTTTCTCTTGCTCAGCCACCGTTGATATTCACCATCTGCCCAGCATTTATACGATTCATCACCCGGCCTAAGACTAATGTCGAATGCAGACTCAATCGCATCGGCGTATAAAAGATATGTGAAAAGTAACATATCTCCCCTTTTTCAAAATACATATTTTTAAGTTTTTCTCTCCCATCTGAAGAATTTAAAAGAATGTGTTTTGCCACAGCTTTGGAATTTCCTGTGTCAAACTCATCCCCACAAAGTGCTCAGACGCCATTTGATCGAAAAACGCGTTTTAAATCCATTTTAGGTGGTTCAGCGGGTAATCTGGTCGAATGGTACGACTGGTATGTCTATGCTGCCTTTACCTTGTATTTTGCCCCTGTTTTCTTCCCTGAAGGCAATGAAACCGTCAAGCTGTTACAAGCAGCAGCCGTATTTGCTCTAGGCTTCCTCATGCGCCCTATTGGTGCCTGGATTATGGGCATCTATGCAGACCGTAAGGGGCGTAAAGCTGGTTTAACGCTCTCTGTATCCTTGATGTGTATCGGCTCATTGATGATTGCCTGCGCCCCATCTTATGACACTGCGGGTATGTTAGCTCCCGCAATTCTCTTGTTTGCACGACTCTTGCAAGGTCTCAGTGTCGGTGGAGAATATGGTTCCAGTGCCACCTATCTGACCGAAATGGCAGGTAAAAACCATCGTGGATTTTTCTCTAGCTTTCAGTATGTGACCTTAATTTCAGGGCAGCTGATTGCGCTGTGTGTACTGATTATTTTGCAACACACGCTTTCGGAAGAAGCCCTGCATGCTTGGGGATGGCGTGTTCCCTTCCTGATTGGCGCCATGCTGGCGATTGTGGTGTTCTGGATTCGTCGTGGCTTGGTTGAAACCCAATCATCCAAACAAGCACAGGAACAAGCCAAACAAGGTGGACCAAAATCAGGAGCTATCGAGTTATTTACCAAGCATCCTAAAGCAGCTTTTACCGTGATTATGCTGACGGCTGGCGGAACACTTGCCTTTAACACCTTCACCACTTATCTACAAAAATACTTGGTAAATACCTCGGGGTTTGACAAAAGTACCGCCACTGAAATTACCACGGCAGCCATCTTTATTTTTATGCTGATTCAACCTGCGGTAGGTGCCTTGTCCGATAAAATCGGACGCAAGCCAATTATGATTGCCTTCGGTATTTGCGGGGTACTGTTTACCGTACCGATTTTCAATCGTTTAGGCACCACCACAGATGCCACCACGGCATTCTTACTGTGTATGAGTGGCATGATTATTGTCACAGGATACACCGCCATTAACGCTGTGGTGAAAGCTGAATTATTTCCACCGCATATTCGTGCCTTAGGTGTTGCGCTACCTTATGCGATTGCCAATACTATTTTTGGCGGTACAGCAGAATTAGTGGCTTTAAGCTTTAAAAATGCAGGACATGAAAGTTACTTCTTCTACTATATTACGTTCATGATTGGTCTCTCACTGATCACCTATATCTTCATGAAAGACACCAAAAAACATAGTCTGATCACTGACCATTAAACACTAAAAATAAGCACGGACGACCCGCCTTTATTTTGTTACAGGCGGGTCCTTTTACTTTGAACTACATCGTTATTTTCACAGGCTTATGGCATACTGTGCGCAAGAATAAAACACGGAACTTTCACGATGAAAAAAACGTTTCAATTTTTAGGGCTTGGTTTTATCGCTTTGGGACTTGCAGCCTGCCAAAGCACTCCCCAACAGTATAATGGTCAAGTCGGTTACCGTGTAGAAAGCCAAACTGCGGACTCAGCAACCCTCGCCTATACCCTTGCTGGTCGTCAAAATCAGGACTTGGATGCGAAAAAACTGCAACGTGCCTGCCAAAAAGTTTTAGGCACCAATAAAACCTTTAAACTGCAAATCTTAAGTGTGAATGAAGTTGCGAATCCTGCTGCTGTGACCTCTGACAGTTATGGTCGCCAAATTGGTAACTCACGTACTTCTATTGGTCTGAGCAATACGCCAGACCTGCATAATGGTGAAGATTATGCGACACGTCAGGCTTTAGAGGCCCGCCCAAGTACTTTGCGTATTGTGCGTTATAGCTGCTCATAAAGCATCATGTTATAAGACGCTATGCATTATAGCGTCTTATAAAAACTGACATTACGAAACTCTTTCGCTTCATCTAAGTCAGGCCAAGTTGTCGCGCTACGTTCCTCAATTTTCATATATTGGGGATGACTAAAGTTTTTCACGCGACTATCTGCCACCCAAACTTCGGGGGCAAATTTTAAGAATTCATCTAGAAAAAAGCGGTTACATTGGTCATATAAGACATCTGCTGCCAACAACACATCGACCTGTTCCGATTGGTACAAATCGTCTAAATATTCCAATTCGACCTGATTTAAAATCGCATTCTCCTTGCACGATGCCAAACTCACTTTGTCGATATCGCAGCAAATGACGCGTTTCGCACCCGCTATTTTGGCAGCAATCGCAACTACACCTGAACCTGCACCAAAGTCCAGCACGACTTTATCTTTTACATGATGCGGCTCGGCCAATAGCCACTGTGCCATTGCCAGCCCCGAAGCCCAGCAAAATATCCAGTACGGCGTTTCATTCCAAATACGACGAATCACCTCATCATCTAGCCGATCTGTCGGAAATACGGGTGGAATTAGCCACAAAGAAATGGTAGTTTCTGGCAACTGTTGTGCCAATAACTCCGCCTGAGGAATCACCTCATGCAGTGCATCCAATAAATGTTGTGGTGCTTTCGCCATTTGAAAAGTACAGCTCATTAAATTTAAAAACCTTTAACGCTATGCAAAATATGCATCGTTCAGCAACACCGAGTCGTATTGAAACTGCCATTTAAATACGGATCACCGCTATCGCTTAAATCAACAGATCAGGCGATCATAATCCAGCTTCGCATGACTGAAAAGTAATAATCCGTATAGCAAAACTGCACCATCACTCAAGGTGGCTTGAACAGAGGATTTTGACTAAGCCTATAATTCACCTAGATGAAATTTCTCCCATAAAAAAAGCTGTATAGTTTGATGCTATACAGCTTTTAAGAAGTGGACTTACAACATTAACCTAATGCTTTCTCAGCCGCTTCCACTGTTTGACGAATCAAAGTCGTAATGGTCATCGGGCCTACACCGCCAGGAACAGGTGTATAAGCAGATGCAATCTCTTCAATACCCATCAACTGGATATCACCTACACCACCGCCATCACGTGGATGGAAGCCAGCATCAACTACAACAGCACCTTGCTTGATCCAGTCTTTTTGAATCAATTCAGCTTTACCCACGGCACCCACAATAATATCGGCTTGTTTAACAAACTCAGCAAGGTTTTGGGTACGAGAATGGCAAATCGTTACGGTAGCATTCGCTTCCAATAACATCGCAGCCATTGGTTTACCCAAAATTGCAGAACGACCCACAACCACAGCATGTTTGCCTGCAATTTCAATGTTGTTTGCTTTAAGGATTGTCATGATGCCTGCTGGAGTTGCAGAACCATATGCCGCCTCACCCATTGCCATACGACCAAAACCAAGGCAAGTCACACCATCCACATCTTTTTCTAAAGCAATGGCATCGAAACACGCACGCTCATCAATTTGCGCAGGCACTGGGTGCTGCAACAAAATACCGTGCACATCTGGATTCGCATTCAATTTTTCAATTTCAGCCAATAATTGCTCGGTTGTGGTCTCTTTCGGAAGCTCAACTTTTAATGAATCCATACCTACACGACGGCAGGCATTACCCTTCATACGCACGTAAGTCGCTGATGCACCATCGTCACCGACCAAAATCGTTGCCAAAATTGGGGTACGACCTGATTTTGCTTTTAACGCTTCAACACGTGTTAACAAGTCAGTTTCAATTTGTTTAGCCAACGCACGACCATCTAAAACTAATGCCACAGCACATCTCCAAGGTAGATATGAATCAATTTTGCAAATAATACATGATTATTTAGGCAAATTTATTCTACATGCTGATTTTATGTGCATATGCACGATTTAAAGTATTGTAATTTTTTTAAAGGTTGCTAATATGTGCATCAACAAGACATGGCGGGGTGGCAGAGTGGTCATGCAGCGGACTGCAACTCCGTGTACGCCGGTTCGATTCCGACCTCCGCCTCCAATCTTGTTAAAACGCCCGGGTGGTGAAATAGGTAGACACAGGGGATTTAAAATCCCCCGCCCTCAAAGCGTGCCGGTTCGAGTCCGGCCCCGGGCACCATTTTAATACTCCTTAAAATGGTGTAATAAAGAATCCAGCGAAAGCTGGTTTTTTTATGTCTAAAAACTCCTCCTGCCCAATCCGTAAATCAAGCCAGCAAAGTTAAATTTCAAATAGTACAGCGTTGTTTATACTGTTAATGCTTGCTGCATATAGGCTTTTAACTCTCGAAAGAAATCCTCTTTTAAGCTAGTCGGCTCCAGAATTTGTACATAGGGAATCCAGTAACGTACAAAAGGCAGTAATTGCTTCGGATGAGTAATGCAAATAGACAAATGCAAATTGCCATTTTCCATTTCTTTGAGAATGGTTTGTTGAGGAAATTGCTTTTTGAATTTGAAAAAAGAAGCCACTTCAGCATCGACCAGTAAATGCACTTCCTGCTTTTCTTTCCCAAACCATATACTCTGCTCCTGTTCAAGCTGCTCTTGAATTGCTGCACTTTGCTCAAATAGCGATAACTCTTGTAGAGGATTCATCAATTGTATGCGACCTAAGCGATACGCCTTTAATTGATCATCATCGACAGCTGCCAGATACCAACTGCCAAAATGATGAATAAGGCGATAAGGTTGTACCCGTCGATATTCATTGCGATATAAAAACTCAACTTCACGTTGTGCCTGAATCGCTTTGGAAAAATACTGGAATAGCCCGAGAAACTGTGTCGCATCTTCAAAGCTATAGCCTTTTGCCATATAGGTTTTCTGCGCCTGATTGCCGAATAACTCTCGTAGGAATGGCAATTCAAGGCTGGGAAACAAACTCCCAATCCCCGATAGCTCAGCAAAACTCTGTACATCCTGCGCTCGAATGCGACCTGAATCATGCTGCTTTAAATAATACTGTTTCGATTTCTGATCATGAACCAACGGCAAATGAATACTTAAGCGATCGAAATCTCGCACGATCGTTCGCGGACTGACGGAAAACTCTTGAGCTAACAATTTGGCATTTAACTTTTGACCATTATTCAATTTAATTACAATACTGGCCAAGCGTTCCGCTAATCGCTCATGAGAAGAAGCTTGACGCTCCATAAAAAAACACCCTTACCCACAAAATTATTATCAAGTCATATTTAATTCATTTAGTATTTGCTCGGCTTAAAATCCAAGCATCGTTTTATTTATGAATACCGCATTTAATGACAAAAGAAAATACAGCAAACAGAAATTTTTACCACTTACAACTTTATATTCAGTTTTAACCGCTCTTTATATTGCTCCATATGAATCAATGAAAAATAAAAATGACTGAATTTTTCAGTCTTTAATTCTTTACGAATGAACCCTCGAATCATTCGACTCTTTGCTTTTTTAATATGCAAAAAATGTAATGGTCCAGCGATAATTTTCATAAAACCCTCCAACCGATCACAGTTTTTGTAAAATATGCTATCAACTGGTCAGGTGGTGTCACGATTTCACTAAATAGTAAAATTTTTCTACTAATTTAGTTGGTTTTAATATCATTTGACCCAAATATGCTTTTCTGATTTATAATACGGCAACTTTCAAGTACTTATTTTTATGGTCAGTGACAAGCAGGCTGCGCTCTTTTTAAAACAATTACAGATTCAGTATCCCTCTGCATTTAGACGTAATTTTGTATTTTATGGCATGCTGAAAACCAAAGGTTTAATGGATGAAATTAAGGAGTTTATTCCTTGGATCTTAGCCATTATGATTTTCGTTTCACTGTCTTTAAGCCTTGGTCACTATATCGAATCGCATTTCCTACGCTTTACTACATTTCAAGCACAAGGCATTTCTGCGCTGTGCTTTATGCTGCTTTACATGCTTTATGTTCCGCTTGTCCTCAAACAAATGAAGCACAGTTCTCGTTCTTATTATGAACAACAGCAGCATGCACCAATTAAAATTGCAGCCCTTATTATTTTACAAGCGGTCAATATTGCCTTTATCGAAAGTACATTTTTACAAATTGTGCTGTTTTTCTTTGCCATGGGTTTTGGCTTTGTAAAGTTTTATAAAGAAAATCTATTCCGCAATAGCGCTACACATGTTGGACTATATTATTTACAGGAATTACGCCGCTTTAATTTCTGGAGTTATAAACAAATTATTCGACTCAAAATAATACTGCAATTTAGCAAAAAAAATACGGCAACATATCAACAGAAACTCAAGCAATTACAGCATTTTAAAAACCTGCATTTAAAGTCCATGCAGATGGAACAACAATTATGCTTAACCCACAAGCATCAGGATTTAGAGAATTATCTCGATAGTTTAATGTAATAAAAAACTGGGCTTTGACCCAGTTTTTTTATGTTTTTGATGATTAGTTAAGCTGATTGCGGTAAATCTTCCAACAACTGTAATTGCGAATTGAAAATGAGCTGATAACCTCGTGATTCATCAACCGCGTAGCTTTGCTCTTTAATACTGTCAACAAAGATCCAATTCGACTGCATATTCTGTTCGGTAAAATTGACCAACAAATAACCCCGCTGATTCAAATTACAGTATGCCAGATCATTAATTAAAGTCTGAAATGCATATTCAAATTGCTGCAATTGTGCCAAAGGAATACTTAAATATTTTTCCAAACCAGGTGAAGACACCGAACTGGTAGCCAACTCCACGCCCAGCATATCTTGATCTTTGTTCAGCAACTCAGAATACCAAGCATTATGTGTATCCCCTGCCAAGACGACGACTTTCTTATTCAAGTTCTTTAGGGTTGCATACAGTACTTCTCGCTCATAAAAATAACCATCCCATGCATCCAAATTATACGGTGCAACTGTATTGACCCGTGCCTTTTCTAAGTCAGTCAGAGTTGGATCACCCGCCTGTAACCGTAATTTGATTTGAACCAGCTCTGTAATTTGCGCATTCATCTTCGCCAATGTTTCAGTCGTAACCGTGCCACTACTGATTTCAGCCAAAGACAACAAAAGCTCAGCAGGAATAAACATTTTTGACATCAGTACCTGTTGTCCCAATACGTTCCACGTGGCACTACTACTCATTAATTTTTGCAACAACCAGTCACGCTGCTCATAGCCAAGTAAAGTCCGATCCTGCGCCAACAAGTCTTGCTGGAACTGCATCGCATTCAAACCTTGTGCAGTCAAGTAATTAGCATAGTCCAATTGCTGATCCCGCGCGATAATACGTGTATCCAGCATGGTTAACTGCACCAGTGAACCAAAATCAAACTGACGATAAATATGTAAATGATCATCTTCTGACACTGGACGAATTGGCATCCACTCAAAGTAGGCTTGTAACGCTGCCAGTTTACGCTCAGAAAATTTCCCTTCATTTTGCGCTTGTGCAGTTGCCTCAGTATGATTCTCCGCCCCATCGCGCCAAGTATCATTGGCTAGCTCATGATCATCCCAAATTACAATAAAAGGATGCCGCTGATGCAATGCCTGCAAATCCAAATCTTGACGGTACAAAGCATAACGTTTGCGATAATCATCTAAACCAATAATTTCCTGATTATTATCATCTGCAAGCAAACGCCCGAGCTTTTCCGCATCTTCTGTTGCGTAGCCATCTTTGCCATATTCATAAATATAATCCCCCAGATGCAGCACCACGTCGACATCCTGTTTCGCCATTTCACGGTAAACATAGAAATAACCTGCGGGATAATTGGAACAGGAACAAACTGCAAATTTCACCTGAGCAGCCTGAACAGCCAAGGTCTTCATTTGTCCAATCGGTGAAACGCTTTGCCCAAAACGGAAACGATAAAAATAGCGCTGCTGTGGCAAGAGTGCTGTGACATCCACTTTTACCGTGTAGTCTTGTGCTGGACTGGTTTGTACTTTGCCTGTCGCAACCATTTGAGTAAATTGCTGATCAGTTGCCACTTCCCAAACAATTTCTAAGCGTGCTTGCAGCTCACTAGGCGTTGCACGCGTCCAAATAATCACACGATCTTGTAACGGGTCGCCACTGGCAACACCATGTGCAAATTGCACACTAACACCTGAACCCGAAGCATTATCCGAGTCATCACCACATGCGGTGAGTGAAAGAGGTAAGGAAACCGCACCAAAACCAGCTAAAGTTTTTTGAATGAGTTCACGGCGCGTTAATGTATTTGTCATTTTTTTAATCCACTAGAAACGTGACTTAAAAAATAGGCAAAGAATATTTAATGATGATCTCAATTGCATGAACATATGATGACAAGGCAAGTACCTGTTGTCGTTAAAATTGTGATTTTTTGATCACAAATTCATGAATTGTCTGAAAATAAAGCAAATACTAAGAAATCATCTTGCAAAGAATAAATTGGTACTCTATTATTGCGCTCATGCCCGGGTGGTGAAATAGGTAGACACAGGGGATTTAAAATCCCCCGCCCTCAAAGCGTGCCGGTTCGAGTCCGGCCCCGGGCACCATTTTAATACTTCTTAAAATGGTGCAATAAAAATCCAGCGAAAGCTGGTTTTTTTATGTCTATAATTTATAAATTAAAATCATTCAACCATGACAAGATGAAAAAAATTCTAAACCTTACGACTTTAATCCTGAGTCTTTCAAACCTTGCTCACGCAGAAACCAAAGCTGTAGAGACAAATACTGAAAAATTTTATGATCGGTTTGCTGGGACGATTCTCGAAAAAGACCAGCAGCTTTACTTACATGTATGTAAGTCTGTAGATGCAGAGTTTAAGTTAAGTTTTAACCATATACGTGATGAACAGCACATACGCACACTCATAAAAACTTATCCAAAGTTTTGGCTGAATCTCAGTGCCAATGCTGAAAAAATCAAAGATGAATATGTGATGACGGTCAATGCAATTGAAGATGAGCACTTAAATCAAAGCTGTCACTTAAATGACCTTTTAGATGAACTGTAAACCTCAATCTTGCATTAATCCAATTCATCTCACCAACATAAAAAACAGAGAGTGACTCACCACTCTCGATTCGCAATCAGCTCTTCCATTTCCACATCGAAATGACCATGCTCTTGTACCACCATCATCATGGCTTCAGCAATATAATCAGCCGCAGTATCATCGAGCGATGAATCTAAATCTTCAAACTGAGGCTTCATTTCATTAATTGCAGAAACAGTATCATTTGCAAATCGATAAATTTCAGATGTACTGTCCTTAACCTTTGCCACTTTCTTGGCAAATTGCACAATGCATTGCTGCACTTCAGCCACCAATACATCTGGGTAATATTCATCATCAAACATCGGGAGAAGTAAATCTGCAAACATACAGCCACTCAAACTACTAATAAACGCGAGCCTATATAGCATAAAGACTGGCTTTTACCAAATAAAAAAGGGCAGATTAAATTCCACCCTTAAATATCATGAAAAAATACAGAAACTTAGAATTAAGGTTTAACAGGCTCGGTACTCAAGCTTTTTGCTGTTTTCACCAAATCCAGAAACTCGGCACGTAAGCCAAACTCATCTGGCTGTGCTGCACTTTGTGCTAACTTGAAAATATCATCCCATTGCATCTGCGCATTATATTTCCCACCCCGTAATTGCTGTGCATAAGCCGCAACAGCAATCGCAAAGCGCGTATCAGCCGATGCCTGCGCCAAGTCTTGGCTCCGTGTAAGCACTGGCTCGCTCAACAAAATACTTTGACTCTGTTGCGGTTGTTTATAGCGCACATTCACATAAGCATATTCTTGCGTGTTGGCTTTGCTTGAATTTATAGGTGCCTGATAGCGCGATTCATTCAGCCAGCCTTTTTGCCCGACTGGAATAATTTCATATAAGGCTGTGACCGTATGCCCCGCCCCAATATCCCCTGCATCTACACGATCATTATTAAAATCTTCATTTTTTAATAGGCGATTTTCATAACCGAGCAGACGATATTCTTTGACCGTTGCGGGGTTGAACTCGACTTGGATTTTGACATCCTGTGCAACGGTTGCCAGTGTCGAACTGAGTTGACGCTGTAATACCTTCTTGGCTTCACGCTCATTGTCGATATAACTATAGTTCCCATCTCCAGCATCTGCCAATTGCTCCATTAACTGCTCATCATAGTTTCCAGAACCAAAGCCAAAAGTGGAAAAGGAAATGCCTGATTTACGTTTTTCCGCAATCATGCCCTTTAAGGTGTCAAAATCAGTAATTCCGACATTAAAGTCACCATCGGTTGCAATCAGAATACGGTTGATGCCACCTTGAATATAAGACTTTTGCGCTTGATCATACGCCAGTTGAATAGCGCGCTCCCCTGAGGTCGCCCCGCCTGCTTTTAAGCGATGAATGACTTTTAAAATTTTGTCCTTGTCAGCGCCAGAAGTGGGTGGCAGTGCTAAATCTTCACCGCTAGCATAGGTCACAATGCTGACTTTATCTTGCGGGCGCAATTGCTCTGTCAGCAAAGTTAAAGTCTTTTTGACGAGGGGTAATTTATTTTCCGCATCCATACTGCCAGAGACATCCACCAAAAATACCAGATTGGCAGGTGGCAATTGCTGCATCTGCAAATCTTTAGCCTTAATGCCAATCTTGATAATTTTGGCATTTTGCTGCCAAGGAGAATTAACCACTTCAGTATTCACCGAAAATGGATGCTGCCCCACAGGATTTGGATAGTGATAGTTAAAATAATTCTCCATTTCTTCTATGCGTACAGCATCCACAGGAGGCAATTGCGCTGCCTGTGTCAAATAGCGCCGAACATTAGTATAGCTTCCCGTATCCACATCAATACTAAAGGTAGAGATAGGCTGCTGCGCAACCACATGCACAGGATTGGTTTCTATTTTCTGATAATTCTCAGTATTTTCAATAGGCAATGGCATATTTTCAGGCATGCTCATCATAGCCATTGGTGCAGGCATCGCCAAACCAACAGCTGCCGCTCTGCTCATCGACATTTGCTGTGGCGGAACCTGACCACAGGCAGCCAACAATATCCCCGTTACAGCAAGCACTAAAAATTTAGGTCTTAACATCATGATTTATCCAACGTTATTTTATTTAAATTTCAATTCCATCATTCTGCAAACATAGCCCCGTATTACAACGCACGTTCCTTGAAAAAATACCTAAGAGCGATGCATCACATATCATTTATCGTTCTATATCCAGCAGCATATTTAAATTCAGCAGCTTTTTAAGCAGATTGCATGGCTTGCCACACTTTAATCGCATCAGACATGGCTTTCACATCATGCGCACGCACCATGCTTGCACCTTGCTGAATACTGAGCAAATGTGCTGCAACAGAACCCACTGCACGCTCTACTACATCAGCACCGCCCAGTGCCTCACCAATAAAGCGCTTACGCGACAATGCAGATAAGATGGGATAACCCATACGATTTAGCTTCCAGAACTCTTTTAACAGTCGCAAGTTCTGCTGAGCATTCTTGGCAAAACCAAAACCAGGGTCAATCATAATATGTTCAGGTTTTACCCCAGCCGCTAAAGCATCATCAACACGCTGCTGTAACTCCGCAATTACATCCTCAGTCACATCTTGGTACTGATCCAAATTATTCATGGTAGTCGGCTCACCACGCATATGCATAATAATAATTGGAATGTTCAACTCCGACGCAGTTTCTAGTGCATGTGGACGTGTCAGTGCACGCACATCATTCCAAATGTGCGCCCCCGCAGCAACAGCCGCGCGAATCACTTCAGGTTGCGAGGTATCAATCGAAATAATGACATCATGCTGTGCGAGTGCCTGCACCACAGGAATGACTCTGCGAATTTCCTCTTCAACCTCAACCACCGATGCGCCTGGTCGTGTGGACTCGCCCCCCACATCAATTACGGTTGCTCCTTCTGCCACCATTTGTAATGCACGTGCAACCGCAGCATCCTTGGAGTTATGCAAGCCGCCATCACTAAAAGAATCAGGTGTCACGTTTAGAATCCCCATCACATGTGGTTGGGATAAATCTAAACGCAAACGACCACAGCTGAGAACGCGATTCGGTAAAGGCATAAGTTGCATAAATACACTCCTGAAACAATCGCTGCTAGTGTAGCAATTCAATCTTATTTCAGGCTGAAAACTTTTCAATTCGACTTTTATTCTTAAGGCAACAGCATAAAAAAAGAGCCTCATTTAGAGACTCTCTTTTACATTACCTTTGCAGCTTAGCTTGCTGGTAATGGTGGTGGTGTAGATGGACCGCTGGTTGGCGTCACATCAATCACAGGATTCTCAGCCACATACACCTTAGGTGGTTGTGGTTCACGTCCTTCCATAATGTCACGAATTTGATCACGATCAATCGTTTCCCATTCCATCAAAGCTTTCACCATCGCATGAGCGATATCTTTGTTATTTTCCAAGACATCACGTGCTACACGGTATTGCTCATCCAGAATACGACGTACTTCTTCATCGACTTTTTGTTGCGTCGCTTCAGAAATAGTACGGCTACCGACATTACCAAAGAAACCATTTTGGTTTTCATCTTCGTAAACCATCACACCAAGTTTATCCGACATACCATATTTGGTCACCATCGCACGTGCCATTTTGGTTGCACGTTCGAAGTCGTTCGAAGCACCTGTAGATTGCTGGTTAATGAAGATTTCTTCCGCGATACGACCACCAAACAAGATCGAAAGTTCATTCAACATCTTGTCTTTGTAATGGCTAATCTGATCTTGCTCAGGCAACTGCCAAGTCACACCCAATGCCCAACCACGCGGCATAATTGTCACTTTATGCACAGGATCTGTTCCCGGCAAAATTTCAGCCACAATGGCATGACCCGCTTCATGGTAAGCCGTTGCACGACGCTCTTCTTCACGAAGCACCATCGATTTACGCTCTGGACCCATGTAAATTTTGTCTTTGGCATCCTCAAAGTCATGCATATCCACCGTATTTTTATTACGACGAGCAGCAAACAATGCAGCTTCATTGACCAAGTTTGCCAATTGCGCACCAGAGAAGCCTGGTGTACCACGAGCCAAAACTTTAAGGTCCACGCCTGTCACTGAAGGTAATTTCTTCAAGTGAACATTCAGAATTTGCTCACGACCTTTAATGTCAGGAAGACCCACCATCACTTGACGGTCAAAACGACCAGGACGTAATAAGGCTTTATCCAATACATCAGCACGGTTGGTTGCAGCAATGACGATAATACCCTCATTACCTTCAAAGCCATCCATTTCTACCAGCATCTGGTTCAAGGTTTGTTCACGTTCATCGTGACCACCACCTGTACCTGAACCACGGTGACGACCAACAGCATCAATCTCATCGATGAAAATGATACATGGCGCATGACGTTTGGCTTGTTCGAACATATCACGTACACGTGATGCACCCACACCGACAAACATCTCAACGAAGTCAGAACCAGAAATACTAAAGAATGGCACTTTCGCTTCACCAGCAATCGCTTTCGCCAGTAAAGTTTTACCTGTACCCGGTGGACCAACCATTAACACGCCTTTCGGAATGGTTGCACCAAGACGTTTAAACTTCGCAGGATCTTTCAAGAAGTCTACAATTTCGACTACTTCTTGCTTCGCTTCATCACAGCCCGCTACATCGGTAAATGTAACTTTAATTTGGTCTTCAGACAGCATTTTTGCTTTTGACTTACCAAAACTCATTGGACCGTTTTTACCACCTGCTCCGCCACCCATGTTGCGCATAAAGAACATGAATAACAAAATGATTAAGAGTACAGGGAAGCTTGCAATCAGAAGTTGCATCAACAAACCTTGGCGTTGTGGTGCAGTACCTTCAACGACAACATTGTTTTTAATCAGGCTAGGCATCAATTCAGGATCTTGCACCGCTGGACGGATACTTTCAAACTCAGATCCATTTGATTTAGTGCCACTAATTCTTTCACCATCAATTGTGACTTGCTTAATTTGACCAGCATTCACCGCTGTAACGAACTCTGAATAGTTCATTGCAGTTGGCTTATCACGGTCACTGATGTTGCTGAAGATCAAAATCAGCACACCCAGTATAATGAGCCACAACACGGCATTCTTGAAGAGATCGCTCAAAGCTTTATTCCCATATCAATCTAATTTGATCATGCCCAAGGATGGGTGACCTTAATAATGTAAGCTGTAAACCCAGCTGTTCAATAATGTAAAAAAGTACAAAATGCACAATTTTTAACGAGTTGGCAAGTAAACTTTACTTTAAAGCCTTCTTGCGCCCTTGGCCGATTAAAAAAACTTCTTTCGAACGAGCACGTGATGCAGCTGGCTTAGCCGTCTTCAACACGTCAAAACTATCGACCACTTGTTTACGGAATTCATCAAAGCCTGAGCCTTGGAAAACTTTCACTACAAACTGCCCATTTGGTCCTAAAACCTTATTGGCAAAGTCCAGTGCTAGTTCACACAGGTAGATTTGACGAGGTTGATCTACAGCTCTATTACCTGATGTATTGGGGGCCATATCTGAAATTACAACGTCAACAACACGCCCATTTAAAATATTTAACAATTTTTCGAAGACTTCTTCCTCGCGGAAGTCACCTTGTAAAAAAGTCACATCGGGTAAAGCATCCATTTCTAAAATATCTGATGCGATAACCAAACCTTTGTCACCGACCAGTTTTCCTGCAATTTGGGACCAACTTCCTGGAGCAGCACCCAAATCCACCACGGTCATACCGGGCTTAATAATTTTATATTTTTCTTGGATTTCAAGTAACTTATAAGCAGCACGTGCTCGATAACCTTCCTTCTGCGCTTTTTTCACAAAAGGATCATCAAGATGTTCTCTCATCCACGCACGACTACTTTTGGATAATTTTTGGTTGGTAATGCGTGTGGCCATAACTCTCTATGTATATAAAAACTTCTAATTTTTTATTGTACGTGAAAAACCAAGTGCTTGCAGTATACATCTGTATCTAAATCGACTTAAACCGCCTGTTTTTTTCAATCAACAAGATCGATTATTTCAACCGCTTTAACTCATTTTTGCTATACTAGGTCGTTTTTAAAATTAGGTTATCTTTCATGGCGGCTTTATCTATTCAGGAACGCAAGCGTTTACGTCAAATTGGTCATGCACTTAATCCTGTTGTGATGATTGGTGGTCAAGGTTTGACTGAGAATGTCGTTGAGGAAACCAACCGTGCATTAAATGATCACGAACTCATCAAAGTTAAGATTGCAGGTGAAGATCGTGAAGCGCGTGTCGCAGTAATTGCTGAAATTGCAGAAGTGACTGGTGCTGAAGTGGTACAAACGATTGGTAAAATTGCCCTGCTTTACAAAAAAGCGAAACAGCAAAATCCAAAACTTTCGAACCTTGTTCGCCACGCTCATTTATCTAAGTAATTTTGATTTATGGCAAGTTACGAGCTCAGCGCATTTGACCGACGCTTCCAAGCCATTTCTGTAGTGGGTGCGATTGAACAAGTCAGCCCTTTTACGCTGAATGTCGGCTTTTGGATTCGTGACCCGAACCAGTGGATTGACTGGCCTGCTTTAATTGCAGCGCATCCACGTCAGGATTTTCTTTGGGAAAACACCTGCTTTGAGATTTTTATTGGTGTGAAGCACGAAGATTTTTATCGTGAAATCAATTTAGCCCCTTCTCAAGCATGGCAAGCCTACCAATTTGAAGAGTATCGCTATCCTGAAGATATGCCACCGCATGCTGCGTATGATATTGAGTTGAACCAACTCAAGCGCACGCACTATGGACTCAATGTGAGTGTAGATTTAACTGAATTTATGTTGCAGCATAAGCTCAAATGGTCCGATCTATTCCTTGGCTTGACCGCTGTACTGAAGACCTCCCAAGGTGAGCAGTTCTACGCCATGCAACACAGTAGTCCAACAGCGGATTTTCACAATAAACGCGATTGGCTACATCAGTTCTAAAGCACTCCAACTCCTCTCCTTTTACAAGGAGAGGTGAAATTTTTCTTTATAAATTCATGATTCGCTCAAGGTTGGCTTTCCGAAGCATCTTTACTCGAAACTTTATTCCACGCTTCTAAAGTATGTTCTTTAGAACGTTTAAAGGTTTCAGTTAATTGGTCTTTATGCTTAACCGAGATCTGACTGACATCATCTTTCAGCTCTTTACCAAATTTGGTCAAATCTTCAATTACCGCATTCACTTCCGTTTTCACAAAGTCTTTCAGATCGGTTAAATCTTTCTGTGACAAGTTCAATTGTGATTTCAAACTCTCGATACGCTGCACTACATCTTCTTTGAGCTGACGAATTTGATCTTGTACAGTGGCATTTAATTGCTTCGCCTCTTCAGTGACTTTTTCTTCAGCCTCGGTCACAGCTTCTGTCACCTGCTGTTTCGCTTGCTTTGCCACTTTTTCCAATTTTGCGGAACTTTCAGTGACGACCTCTTTCAGGGAATCGGTCACTTCTGTCGGTTTTTTTTCTACTGTCATGATGCACAACCTGTTCTTATAGTAAGGAAGATTTACAGCTTAACTGGATGTGTTCAAATTTAGGGCTTGATTTGTCAGACAATTCTTAATTGCTTACATTTTCCATTTTTTGTGCGACAAAACAACGATCTAAAAAATGCAAGTCTTTTATCTTTTTATTCTTTGGTTTTTACGTGGACTTCTTCATAGCTGATGCGTATAATGCGCTGTTAAGTTACAAGCGAGCAGACACGAGGGAGGGTAGGTTTTTTTAATAGCCTTCCTTTTTTTTCGTCTACTCGCTTTTTTACAGCCCTATTTTTGTGGTTTTAGTTCAGGAGCTTTGGTTTGAGCATCCCCGCCATTTTAGCCCTCGCCGACGGTACAATCTTTAAAGGTACGTCTATCGGCGCAACGGGAAGTACGACTGGTGAAGTCGTTTTTAACACAGCCATGACTGGCTATCAAGAAATTCTGACCGATCCAAGTTATGCACAACAACTTGTGACATTAACTTATCCGCATATCGGTAATACAGGTTGCAACTCTGAAGATGCAGAGTCTGGCCGTATTCATAAAGTGTGGGCTAACGGTTTAATTATCCGTGACTTACCTTTATTGCATAGCAACTTCCGTGCAGAACAATCTCTAGGTGAATACCTTGTAGAGCACAATGTCGTTGCGATTGCCGATATCGATACACGTAAATTAACACGTATTTTGCGTGCCAAAGGTGCGCAGAACGGTTGTATTCTCGCTGGCGAAAATATTACTGAAGAAGAAGCTTTAGCAAAAGCTCGTGCATTCGGTGGCTTGAATGGTTTAGACCTTGCAAAAGAATGCTGTGATCCTGAAGGCTTTGAATGGACTGAAGGTTCTTGGGTTCTTGGTCAAGGCTTTACTCAACCTGAACATAAATTCCACGTTGTAGCATACGACTACGGTGTCAAAACCAACATCTTACGTATGCTCGCAGACCGCGGTTGCAAACTCACCGTTGTTCCTGCGCAAACTCCTGCAGAGAAAGTACTCGCTTTAAATCCAGATGGCGTGTTCTTATCGAACGGTCCTGGTGACCCTGCAGCATGTGACTATGCCATTGAAGCTGTAAAAACAATTGTAGAAGATGCACGCAACGTACCTGTATTTGGTATTTGCTTGGGTCACCAAATTCTTGCTTTGGCTTCTGGCGCTAAAACAGTAAAAATGCCGCATGGTCACCACGGTGCAAACCATCCAGTACAAAACATTGAAGATGGTACTGTGATGATTACTTCTCAGAACCATGGCTTCGCGGTTGATGCAGAAACTTTACCTGCAAACCTAAAAGCTACGCACAAGTCTTTATTCGACCAAACCCTGCAAGGGATCCATCGTTTAGACAAACCAGCGTTCAGCTTCCAAGGTCACCCTGAAGCAAGCCCTGGTCCACATGACTGTGCCCCATTGTTCGATCATTTCATCGAACTTATCGAAGCATCTAAGAAGTAATTAAGGAGCGAAATAATGCCTAAACGTACGGATATTAAAAGCATCTTAATTATTGGTGCTGGTCCGATTGTGATTGGTCAAGCCTGCGAGTTTGACTACTCAGGTGCGCAAGCTTGTAAAGCCCTTCGTGAAGAAGGCTACCGTGTTATTTTGGTGAACTCTAACCCAGCGACCATTATGACTGACCCATCAATGGCAGATGCAACCTATATTGAGCCGATTACTTGGCAAACTGTTGCACAAATCATTGAGAAAGAACGCCCAGACGCAGTTCTTCCAACGATGGGTGGCCAAACTGCATTGAACTGCGCCCTTGCACTTGATGAGCATGGCATTTTAGAAAAATTCAATGTTGAATTGATTGGTGCAACCAAAGAAGCAATCGAAAAAGCGGAAGACCGTAAACTTTTCGATATCGCGATGCGTAAAATTGGTCTTGAATGTCCAAAAGCTGACATTGCTGAATCAATGGAACAAGCTTTAGAAATTCAAGCACGCTTCGGCTTCCCTGTGATTATCCGCCCTTCATTCACAATGGGTGGTTCAGGTGGCGGTATCGCATACAACAAAGAAGAATTTATTGAAATCTGTGAACGCGGTTTCGATCTTTCTCCAACGAAACAATTATTGATCGATGAATCTTTAATTGGTTGGAAAGAATACGAAATGGAAGTTGTTCGTGACAAAAACGACAACTGTATTATCGTATGTTCGATTGAAAACTTTGACCCAATGGGCGTGCACACAGGTGACTCAATCACTGTTGCTCCTGCACAAACTCTAACGGACAAAGAATACCAGTTGATGCGTAATGCTTCTTTAGCAGTTTTACGTGAAATTGGTGTGGAAACAGGTGGTTCTAACGTTCAGTTCGGTATTAACCCAAAAGATGGTCGTATGGTGATCATCGAGATGAACCCACGTGTATCTCGTTCATCGGCTTTAGCATCTAAAGCAACTGGTTTCCCAATTGCGAAGATTGCAGCAAAACTTGCTGTAGGCTATACCCTTGATGAATTGAAAAATGACATCACTGGCGGTACAACTCCTGCATCATTCGAACCTGCGATTGACTACGTCGTAACTAAAATTCCACGTTTCAACTTCGAAAAATTCCCACAAGCGGAACCAGTATTGACGACACAGATGAAATCTGTGGGTGAAGTCATGGCGATTGGCCGTAACTTCCAAGAATCGATGAACAAAGCTCTTCGTGGTTTAGAAGTTGGTGTTTGTGGTTTCGATGAAAAAATCGAAGTCGGTGCTGAAGGTGCGCGTGAAAAGATTCTGGTTGAACTTAAAGTTCCAGGTCCAGAGCGTATTTGGTATGTTGCGGATGCATTCCGCCACGGCTTCACTTTAGATGAAGTGTTTGAAGCTACCAAAATTGACAAATGGTTCTTGATTCAAATCGAAGACATCATCAAAACTGAAAATGAAATTAAAACTTTAGGTTTTGGTGATTTAACTGCTGAAAACATCCGTTCATTCAAACGTAAAGGTTTATCTGACCTTCGTATTGCAAACTTGATGGGTATTTCGCAAAAGCAATTCCGTAAGCATCGTTGGAACTTGGGCGTCACTCCAGTTTACAAACGTGTAGATACATGTGCAGCTGAATTCGAATCTGATACAGCCTACATGTACTCAACTTATGACGAAGAGTGTGAAGCAAACCCGTCAACTAAAGACAAAATCATGGTCATCGGTGGTGGTCCTAACCGTATTGGTCAAGGTATTGAGTTTGACTACTGCTGTGTACACGCTGCTTTAGCTATGCGTGAAGACGGTTACGAAACCATTATGGTGAACTGTAACCCTGAAACAGTTTCAACTGACTATGACACTTCTGATCGCTTGTACTTCGAACCGATTACACTTGAAGATGTGTTAGAAATTGTACGTACTGAAAAGCCAAAAGGCATTATCGTTCAGTACGGCGGTCAAACTCCGTTGAAATTGGCGCGCGCTTTAGAAGAAGCTGGTGCTCCAATTATCGGTACATCTCCAGATGCGATTGACCGTGCAGAAGACCGTGAACGTTTCCAACAAATGATTCAACGTCTGCAATTACGTCAACCAAACAACAGCATCGTAAAATCTGCTGAAGAAGGTATTTCTGAAGCGGCGAAAGTGGGTTATCCACTGGTTGTGCGTCCATCTTATGTATTGGGTGGTCGTGCAATGGAAATCGTATATAACGAAGAAGAACTTAAACGTTACCTTCGTGAAGCAGTTCAAGCGTCTAACGAAGCACCTGTTCTTCTTGACCGTTTCCTAGATGATGCAACAGAAGTTGACGTTGACTGCGTATCTGACGGTAAAGATGTAGTGATTGGCGGGATTATGCAGCACATTGAACAAGCAGGGATTCACTCAGGTGACTCAGCATGTTCGATTCCTCCATACTCGCTTTCGCAAGAAGTTCAAGACGAAATGCGTCGCCAAACAGTTGCGATGGCAAAAGAGCTTGGCGTTGTCGGTTTGATGAACGTTCAGTTTGCTGTAAAAGGCGATGACATCTACGTACTTGAAGTGAACCCACGTGCATCACGTACGGTTCCATTCGTATCGAAATGTATTGGCGAATCTTTAGCGAAAGTTGCTGCACGTTGTATGGCGGGTCAGTCTTTAGAATCTCAAGGTTTCACCAAAGAGATTATTCCGACTCACTTTGCGGTAAAAGAAGCGGTATTCCCGTTCGCGAAATTCCCTGGTGTAGACCCAATGCTTGGCCCTGAGATGAAATCTACAGGTGAAGTAATGGGTGTAGGTAAAACATTTGGTGAAGCATTCTACAAAGCAGTGCTTGGTTCAAATGAACGCTTACCAGGTTTACCGACAGAAGGCGAAGTTAAACACGCATTCTTGTCTGTACGTGAATCTGACAAGAAATACATTGTTGATATTGCGAAGAAACTTGTTTCTTACGGCTTCAAACTTGTTGCAACTGGCGGTACACATGACGTGCTTAGCCAAGCAGGTTTAGCATGCGAACGTGTAAATAAAGTAACCGAAGGCCGTCCACACATTGTAGACCGCTTGAAAAATGGTGAAATACACCTTATTGTCAATACCACTGAGGGCAAACGTGCTCAGTATGACTCAGCTATGATCCGTCGTGCTGCGTTACAAGGTAAAGTGTATTACACAACCACCATTAACGGTGCTGAAGCAGTTTGCCAAGCATTTGGAATCCAATTACCAATGGATGTATACCGTTTGCAAGATTTACAAACAGTAGTTTAATTCGTTTCCGATAAGTCCCGCCACCTTATCGGTGGCGGGCTTTTTTCATTTATAAACCTGTATTTTTTACACTCACACACTTGAGGGACAACAATGCAACGTTATCCTATGACTCCCCAAGGCAAAGAAGCCTTAGAGAAAGAATTACATCAATTAAAAAGTATTGAACGTCCACGTATTACGGCGGCTATTGCTGAAGCACGTGAACACGGGGATTTAAAAGAAAACGCGGAATACCATGCTGCACGTGAGCAACAAGGTTTCTGTGAAGGCCGTATTCAAGATATCGAAGGTAAATTGGGTGCAGCTCAAGTCATTGATGTAAAAGAGCTAGAGCAAAACGGTCGCGTTGTTTTTGGTGTAACGGTGACCATTGAAAACTTAGATACCGAAGAACAAAAGACCTACATGATTGTGGGCGATGACGAAGCAGATTTCAAAATCAATAAAATCTCTGTCAACTCTCCAATTGCACGTGGTCTTTTAGGTAAAAACGAAGGCGACGAAGCAAAAATTCAAACTCCACAAGGTGAAGTTGAATACGAAATTGTGAGCGTTGAATATCTTTAATTTTTGAATTAAAGATTCTAGCCCCTCAAAAGAGGGGCTTTTTTGTACTCAAGCATTTAAAATCAAAGCATCTTCAAAACAACAATGCAAAGAATGGACAACAGAATAATTCAAGCCTTCTACTATGCGCTTGGTGGAATCTTTTTGGGAATCCTCATAGCAATTTCATGGTCAATTCATATCAATAGTCATACCAGCTCTGTAATGATTATTCTGGTCACAGCAGCACTTACTTCTATAGCGGGTTTTCTTTTTCCTAATTCGATTCAACACTGGTTCAGATTATTCTGGAATCTGTTTCGCTAGCTCATCGCTCATTCGTAAATTAAACCAATGCTGTATGATCCGCCATGCTCCATAGGGAAATGCCACACAATCCGCTATAATCCACACATCCATACCTTTTGATGCCGACCATGTCTGAACCTTTGATTAATTCCCCTGTCAAACACTGGTGTGAATTCGAATTCATTTCGAAAACCGTGAGGAATCCGAACATTCACATTAAAGGGAATTATTCATACTATTCGGCTTATTGGGATCAGGGCTTTGAACGCTGTGTCGTGCGTTATTTACATGACAAACCGTCTACACCTGAAAAGCCGATTGACCAACTGCATATTGGCAACTTTGTGTGTTTTGGCGCTGAATGCGTGATTATGATGGGTGGAAATCAACTGCATCGTACCGACTGGATTTCAGCTTTTCCATTTGATACCCGTAGTTTTGTCCCTGCTGGAGATACAATTATTGGTGATGGTTGCTGGATTGGTAGCCGTGCCATGATTATGCAAGGCGTTACACTTGGTGAAGGTGCTGTGGTTGCAACAGGTGCAGTCGTCACCAAAGATGTGCCACCCTATGCTGTTGTTGGCGGTGTGCCTGCCAAAGTGATTAAATACCGCTTCTCCGAAGAAGACATTCAAAAACTGCTTGCCCTTAAACTTTATGATTTAGATGAAAAGCAGTTTTTAAAGATGCGTGAGCAGTTACAAACAGATGATATTATTCAAATTTATAAGGCTTTAAAAAACTAACTTGAAACCTTTAAATAAAATAATATAATTTTTTAGATCTATTTCGGCACAAAAAGGACAAACATTGATCTACGATAACCAAGCATTCAAATTACATCAGGCATTATTAGAATTACGCTCCCCAAACCTCATGAATACTCAAATGCTTAGAGTATTCTCTGATTTTTTTAAAATAGATGAAAATAATCCTGCGGAAATTTTAGAAAATATTGCTAAATTACATAAACAAATTTTAGAAATTAAACTATTTTGCAATGGAACTATATCATTAGAAAAACAATTCAATAAATGGTCTAAACCTATTAATCAAGCTTTCTTAAACGTTAATCTCTTGACTAGACATAGTCAGTTTATTAACAGCTATACGGATGAACATTTATTTCTACTTGAAACAACACACGATGCATTAGTAGAAAAATACCAATCTTATAAAATAATAGATCAACAAACTTTAGACGGACTAATCCTGAATTTATCTAACCAACTAAATTCTATTTTAGAAAGCAATGCATCTGAAAAAGTAAAAAATTACATCTATATACAGATAACCTCTCTAATTAAGAACATAAAAGAATACAATCTCTATGGAATTAAAGAAATTCATCAATCAATTGATGAAACTATAGGGCATATTATTACAGACCAAGAATATAGCTCTTATATAAAGCAAACATCTGAAGGCAAATCCTTTTTGGATGAGCTTCTTAAAGTAGGGGCTGTATTACAGATATTAGAAAGTGGTTCTCAAATTGCATTAAATTTCCAGCAAATTATTCAACAACTTCCAAATTAGTTTGAACTATGAATAGAGTTTTACCTCATTAAGAAACCCTGTAAAAAGTGGTTTCTTTATATTTAAATAAATTACATTATGCTTATCATCTTCCAGATGCTTTTGCCAGTGCCTTACAAACCACGTTTCCCCTCTCCCCAACGTGCATCCAAAGCAAGCACAGCACCACAGTTAAGACGATCAACATAGTTCATCAACTGAATGCCTAAACGTTCCCGATCCCAAAGATCACCTTCCCAAGCAGTTTGAATGTTATCTAAATTCGTTCTATTCCAGTTTAATTGGGTCTGATCAGTCATGTATTGTTTGTTATTAATAAGTTAGCAACATCATACTACGCCTTATAAATGTGACCAAGTTTCACTCATTTACGTCTATTTGAAATAAAAAGATGCCTTATCTTAGCTGTTTCATTTTTCTCACAATTTTTACCCGACTTTAGTACAACAACGCATACTTTTTAGGCAAAAAACATGCTAAGTTAGGTTATGGAATCGACGGTTTATAAAGCCTTATCCTTATGAAAATACTAGGTTTTATAAAGTCAAAATTAGAGTTAGTATAAAAGCATAAACAATAATTTTGAGTCGCAACTCTCAAATAAAACAGCTTCTAGAATGATTGTAATGAAAACAAGGAGTAACACAGATGGCTTATCAAAATATTTTGGTTCCAGTGGACGGTTCAGAAACCTCTTTTGCAGCAGTAAAACAAGCAGCAGAGCTTGCTAAAGCATTTGGCAGCAAAATTACTGTTGTACAAGTGCTTGCTTTAGACCCTTACATTGCAGCCGAATATATTACTGCTGCACAAACCAATGATTTAATTGAACGTGCACGTACTTCTATTCAAGCAACCCTTGAGGAAGCAAAAGCAAAATTTAGCGCTGAAGGTCTGCAAGTAGAAGCACGTCTACTTGAAGGTCAAGTGATTCATCAAGAAATCATTAACGCAGCGAAAGAAACCAATGCCGATTTAATTGTGATTGGTTCACATGGTCGTACAGGACTGAAAAAATTATTCTTAGGTAGCGTTGCACAAAACATTCTTGGCGATACAGGTGTCCCTGTATTGGTGGTTCGCCAATAATTGAATTTATCGACTTGGTCTTACACTCATACTCAGCACTGGGTGTAAGACCTCACTAATCTACTCAATCTCACCATTCCACTGATACTGCTTTAAGCTCACCTTCCCTGCAATCACAGCAATATTTTCCGCCTGCAATTTTACAACTTGTAGATTATCACCCTGAGCATCGAGTTTGCTTAGGCTAATTTTACCTTGCGAATTAATCACCCTATGCCAAGGCAACTGTGCATCTTCAACTTGCTGTAACACCCGCCCGACTAAACGAGCATGTTTAGGTAAACCCGCCATCTTGGCAACTTGCCCATAGGTCGCGACTTTTCCATAAGGAATTAAAGCTACCACCTGCAAAATTAACTGTGCCAATTCTTTTGAAGATGTTTGCATCACGGACATCTAATAGATCTTCCTTTTGCCGTTAAAGTATTAGAAGTTTCCTGGGCTTTCCAAACGTTTTACTTCTTGGACTTTTTCAGGATTGTGCACGGCGGCAACGCCATCATCGGCTTTGACATCGACAAAGGCATCAGGGTTATAAATGGTAATGGTTTCATTGCCCGTTGCATCTTCCCCCACAATATATTGAAATCCCTTACGGTTCATTTTATGGCACAAACGTTGATACCAACCTTTGAAGCCTTCTGTTTCTTCATTTGGATTGTAATAAAAAGCATTCATCACCGCTGGAAGTCCAAGTCCACACACCAAACCAGATAAAAGTACACTAATAAAGGTATAACCAATCAATATACTGCTGTATTCACTCAGTTGTGGAATGTTGGCCACTGCCAAAATCAAAGCCAGCGAGATCCCGCCACGGACTCCCCCCCAAGACAGAATCGCTAAACTACCGTTATAACTTTTATTCCGAAAACTTGGGAAAAAGGCAAATGCAAGAAAATTGGCGGCAAATCGTGAAGCATGCAAAATAATGAAGGCAATGATACCGCCCAAAATCAGACTGACACTTAAATCTAAAATAAACAGTTCCAAACCAATTAAAGTGAACAAGAATGAATTGATGATCCCTTCCACGGTATGCCAGAAATGATTCACTTCACGGATTTCACGCTCTTGTAGAATTTCTTTCCATTTATTACCGACAATTAAACCGCCAATCACACAGGCAATCGGTGCAGAAGCATGTGCAAACAATGCAATCAGGTATGAGCCACAAGCCAGTAAAGCCGTTGTTAAAATCAGCGATTCCATTTCATGTTTACCGCGGAGCAATCTGAGAATGGCAAGACCGAAGCCCCAGCCAATAATAATTGCCACCACAATCTCATACAGCAGGGTTTGCAGCGTACCGATTAGACTAAAATGCTCACCTTGCAACACATTCAGTAAGGTCATGAACAAGGCAATACACATGGCATCATTAAATAAGGATTCGCCTTCCAATTTGACCATTAAATGATGCGGTGCACGTACCGAACTTAAGACCCCTTTAATGCCAATCGGGTCAGTTGCTCCTAGGGCTGCCCCCAAAAGCAGCAACACCAGTAAGTCGACATGCTGCCCGACCAAGAATTGATAACCATAGAGCACGACCCCAAAGAACACGGCACAGAGGACCAGTGCGATACTGGCTAAAATGCTGATCGGCTTCCAATAACTTTTTAAATCAGAAACTTTAAACTTCAAGGCCGAAGAGGTCAGAATAAAACAGATCACACCATTAATCAGAAAGTCATAAAAATCGATGTGACGTACAGCATTTTCAATATTATGAATATTGATGGTAATAAACTGATTACCATTCAGTAGGCTTGCGCCCCACTGCAAAATAAAGACAAAAATTGCCGAAACAATCGGAACGCCAATCGCTTGCGGGAAACCTAAAATTCGCTTGTTAAAAATCGTTGTCGCAATTGATAATGCAAAAATAACCGTGAAAATTTGAAGAAATAAAAAATTACCCATGCGAGTTCCGAAGCTAACTAAGGGATGAAACCGAGCGAATGAACTCAATGATTTACAAGCTAAATATTGGCTTAAACACTATTGTTTACATTTTTCAGTGTACAGCCTTTTAAAGTGCGCCTCCTAGTTTCGTTAAATTTTTTTAACATAAAACTTGTGCAGGATTGAGCAAAGCATTTAGATTGAATTCATACTAAAATGACTCCCCTTTTTGCGCTATACACTTTTAGGATATTGGCTTATCTATGCACCAGACCATTAAAACCGTTTTTCGCCTGTGTTTCGCCGC
Source organism: Acinetobacter kanungonis (assembly GCF_009939195.1). Lineage (GTDB taxonomy): Bacteria > Pseudomonadota > Gammaproteobacteria > Pseudomonadales > Moraxellaceae > Acinetobacter > Acinetobacter kanungonis. The sequence continues at coordinate 377,541 of NZ_JAACKC010000004.1, forward strand.
CAGTATTTTTTTAATTACTTTGGCTCTGGTCTGGACCTGTATCGTCAAAACTTTAGAAATTAAAAATGCCACGCAAGCTTTGGCTCAAGCTCAGCAGTTTGAACTTAAATCGACTGCTTCAAAACCGCTCGTCTTGGTCACCAATAACCAAAAGCCTGACGAGTCTGTTTTTATTCTGGTCGCCAACCAAGGTTTTATAGCTAAAATGAGCTGCGAGCATTATGCCCAAGACCTGTGTACCGATGCAGAGAATCAAACCCATCGACGTCAAATTGATGTGCTAGGCTTAAAGCAAATTGGGCAGCAGCATTACATTCAACATATTCAATTTCATGACAGCCAAACGCAGAAAGTCAGCCGTTTTGCATATAGCGATATGCAAGTCCAAGCCTTCTTCCAACAAGACATTCAGCAATTAAAATATGTGGTGTTCGGCATTGCAATCTTTGCCCTCATCGCGCTGTATGTGAGCTTCCGCATTCTGCGTAACTTTAAGCAGTTCCTACGTAAATAAATTAGCGATCCATTCAAGGAACAGTCATTACTCATAACTTAAGTGATGACTGTTCCTGCTTCAATCCAGCTCTAGGATTGCGCCATCACTTTTTGTGGCGACAAACTAAAAATTGCCAGCATGGCGATGGCAACGAAACACAGCATTAAGGTAGCCATATTCATTAAGTCGCTCCAGACCAAGAAATTCAGAATCACCCCACCCAGCAAGCCACAGGCAAATTGCATACTGCCCATCACGGCACTAGCAGTTCCTGCACGCGCACCCTGCTCAGACATGGCCAATGCCATGGCATTCGGACCTGTAAAACCAATCCCCGAAACCGCCAAGAACATCCCCACATACACCAGTTCAATCGGTGCATGCTGCAACATGCCTGCAAGCACCAACACCAAAGCACCTGAAAGCTGAACAAATCCACCAATTTTCAAACGGCTAAAGACGGAAAGATGTTTACCCAATTTTTTATTCACGGTGGATAACAGCATGATGCCAAAGGCATTGGAACCAAAAGCGATGGCAAAATGCTGCTGGTTTAAACCATAACCATTCATCAGCACCGATGCAGATGAGCTGATATAACAGAACAGTACCCCACCCGAAAAACACCCTGCCAGCATTGGAATACGGAAACTGCGGTCTTGAAAAATAGCAGCGTACAACTGAAAAACCTGAGGCAGACTTAAACGTAAGCGACGTTCAGGCTGTAAGGTTTCTTGAAAGAAAAAATGAATACATAACCAGCATGCAACGCCAATCAGCATCAGAAATACAAAGATGGCATGCCAATTAAAATAACTCAGCACCAATGCACCCAAGGTTGGTGCCAAAATGGGTGCTACCCCCATCACAATCATCATGCTGGCAAACGCCTGTGCTGAAGCATTCATATCCAAACGATCACGAATGGCCGCTCGCGCAATGACCACCCCAACACATCCACCCAGTGCCTGTAATACACGTGCTGCGATCAATGCCCATTCATTGGTAGCAAGCACGCACAATAAACTGGCCACAACATATAAAGTTAATCCAAAATACAACGGTTTCTTACGACCAATTCGGTCACTCACAGGTCCATAAATCAATTGCCCAATCGCCAACCCTAAAAAATATGCAGGCAAAGTATTTGCCACCATTTGGGTAGTCACCCCAAAATCATGTGCCATTTGCGGCAAAGCAGGCAAATACATATCAATGGAAAGTGGACCTAAGGCGGTTAATAACGCCAATAACATAATCCAAGAGGTCGAATAGGTCTTTGTTGCGGGAGATTGGGGAGTATTCATATTTAATTTTTAACTGCGAAGAAACAAGACAAGCTTACACTCTCCATAGTATTATTTCTTGATCAAAAAAGTGAAATTAATCCTGACTCAAATCTCTTTTTTTGCATAAAGATTTGACCTACGTCTATTGAAGGAAAACACTTGAACACTTGGCTTACTCGTCTGAAGCAAACCACTTATAACACCACTTTTATGTATAACGTGCGCATGATTATTGCGTTCTCTGGTACAGCCTTTGTTCCCTACTTTTTAGGTCACCAACTGGCAACTATCCCACTAACTTTAGGGGTCGTTGCTGCGGGTTTGAGTGATATTGATGATCGCTTCTCGGTACGGCTTTTAAATCTGGTTTATACCTATATTGGTTTTTTTGTTACTGCAACCTCCATTTACTTCCTGTTCCCGCACCCGTTTCTGTTCGCCATTGGGCTAATTATCTCCTGTATCGGTTTTATTTTATTGGGTTCTTTGGGTCGTCGCTACGCCACCATTTCCTATGGTTGTTTGGTCATTTCCGTCTATTCCATGCTGGGTGTGCATCTGTTTGAAGAATGGTATATGCAACCCTCGCTGCTGGTTGCAGGCGCAGCTTGGTATGGAGTGATTTCGACCATCAGTTTCTTGTTGTTCCCTGTGCGCCAAGTGCAGGACAAATTGTCCGAGTGTTATTCCTCACTGGGAAATTTCCTATTTGCTAAATCCAATCTGTTTGATGTGGACATGACACCGCAAAGCTATCAACAAAGCATGATTGATTTGTCATTGGAAAACGGCAAATTGGTGGGCATTTTCAATGAAATGAAAACTGCGTTGCTAACTCGCCTGAAAGGTGACCGTGGTCAGCGCGATACACGTCGCAGCTTGCAATACTATTTTGTTGCGCAGGACATTCATGAACGTGCCGATTCTGCCCACATTGATTATCAGATTCTGACTAAAGTGTTTGAACATAGCGATATTCTGTTTCGCTTCCAACGTATTCTCTCCATTCAGGGCAAAGCCTGTAAGGATTTAAGTGAAAGTATCTTGCTGCGCAAGAACTATAAACATAACAAACGCTTTAAGCATGCCTTTCAAAATCTGAAAGTGTCTTTAGAAAAATTACGGGATGACAATCATTATGACCCGATTTGGGTGAATGCCTTGTTTGCACTGTACCAAAACCTGAAGTCAATTGATGCACAACTACGCAACTTGGAAACTGAACAGAATATCGTGTTCGATAAGAGCAAATATATTGAAAATCAGCTCAAAGATGATGACTTAAAAGGCTGGGATGATATTGTCATTCGGATCAAACAGCATCTGACCCCTGAATCTGTGCTATTCCGCCATGCCATCCGACTTTCGATTGTGTTGCTGGTCAGCTATATTTTTGTGCAAGTGACGCAGATTCAATATGGCTACTGGATTATCTTAACCGCCCTGTTTGTCTGCCAACCCAACTTTAACGCCACCAAACGCCGACTGCGCTTACGAATCGTTGGCACCTTGGTCGGGATTATCATCGGTGAAGCGGTGTTGTACTTCATTCCTTCGGTGGAAGGTCAACTGCTCTTGCTGATTCTCAGTGGCGTGTTGTTTTTTGAATTACGCAGTAAACAGTATGCGCAAGCAACTGCCTTTATTACCATCTTGGCACTGATTAACTTTAATCTGGATGGTTTAGGTTTTTCTGCTGCGCTGCCTCGTATGATTGATACCCTGATTGGTTGTGCGATTGCTTGGCTTGGGGTGAGTTTTATTTTCCCTGACTGGAAGTTCCGTCGCCTGCCACACATCATTCAGCGTAGCTTACAAGCTCAATGTACCTATTTAAATGAAGTCATTCAGCAGTACAAAGAGGGACGTAATAATAGCTTGAATTATCGGGTGGTGCGTCGTGCAGCACACAATACCGATGCCGATGTGGCATCCCTTATTTCAACCTTGGCTACGGAACCAGATTTCGACCCAAGCCAAAAAAGTCAGGCATTTGAATTTCTCTGCCTGAACCATACCTTCTTGAGTTATATCGCAGCACTCGGCGCGCATCGTGCACAAATTCGTGATCCTGAAATCCTGAATCTGCTGGATCAGGCACTGGATGATATTCGTGGTGCACTATTGAAAGATGAAATGCCCGATTTGACTGCGCAGAACATGTTGCAAACCATTCGGCAACGTCTCACCCAAGACAAAAAGGAAGATCAATTGTCGTTAATTATTTTGCAGCAATTGTCTTTAATGTTCAGTATCTTGCAACAATTCAGTCATCTCAAACAAAGTTTGAGCAATGAACGTGATGATCAGGCGACTGAATTTGCATCACTTTAAACGGTCTATCCTTACACTTTAGAATAAAACACTTGCGGCTATGTGATGATTTTGCTATTAAAAAAGCAGCGTCTTAGCCGCAATACAATGCATTTATAACGTATCAACCCCGTGTATTTAATGCTAAACTTTCTCCAGTTTTAAATGTGCTCTTTTCACTATGACCGCAAAAAATTTATACGCTTATACGCTACAACCTGTGAACTACGAAATCTCTGAAGCTGAGCAACGTCATGCTCAGATGGTGATTTGGCGTAGTACCAATAAAATTAGCACCAAAGCATGGATGATTATGGGTGCCATCGTAGCTCTTGCGATTTTGGGCATCATCTTATTAAAAAACTACTCGACTATTTTCTGCTGGGTGGCAATTGTAGGGGTGGCTTTATACCTTGCAATTCGTACTTACGGTTTAGAATGGTATGTGAAACGCAAAATGAACGAGTTTCCAGTGCAGGAAATTAAAGGCGTGAAACTTGGGGTACAACCGCACGGCATCGTGATGCGCCAGCAAATGGGCATGCAAGAAGGTGTGGGTGCAATTGGTTGGAAAGACATTTATGAATGGTATAACACACCAGAATTTATGTTGTTGAACTTTAAAGTAAAAGGTCAACAAGGTGCATATATTCTACCTAAACGTATGGACTCACGTAATTTCTCTTTCGAGACCATTCGTAAGCACTTAAATGAATCTGTCGGTGAAGCGAAGAAGATCTAAGCATCTTCCCTTTCCTCCAAAGCCTTCTGAAATATGAAGGCTTTTTTACGAAACTAATTAAAAACGATAATGAGAATAAATATTACCTGCAAAATCCACATTATCTGCTAAATCTTCAGTTATAATTTCGCCAATTTATTCACACATCCAACACTTGACCATCATGTTGAAAAAAACATTTTTCCAAATTCACTGGTTTATGGGGATTACCGCTGGATTAATACTGTCCATTATGGGCGTGACTGGCGCGATTTATTCTTACGAACAACAAATTCTAAAATGGATCAACACGGACAGTTATGTCGTCCATGCAGAAAATCGAGACAAGCTCAATCCTGCCGAGCTCTACACGCATTTTCAGCAGGTCGATCCGAATATTCAGATTAACAGCATTACCATTGCCAAAGATCCAACCGCTTCAAGTACCGTGAATATTGTGAAAGAAGGTGCTCGACGTGGCTATAACATGATGGTCAACCCCTACTCCGCTGAAGTGTTGCCAGAAATTAAAGGACAAGGCTTCTTTCAATTTGTACAACAACTTCACCGTAACTTGACTGTAGGTCCTGTAGGAAAGCAGATTACAGGCGCTTGTACGCTCATGCTGATTTTCTTTGTCTTGAGTGGTTTGTACTTACGCTGGCCGAAAAAGCACTCGCTCAAGCAATGGTTTATGGTTAAACCACAACTGAAAGGTCGTAACTTCCTTTGGGATTTACATGCCGTAGTGGGCACTTGGGTGGTAATTTTTTATCTACTTTTGGCATGTACAGGACTCTACTGGTCTTATGATTGGTGGCGGAGTGGCATGTTCAAGGTGTTGGGCGTAGAACAACCAAAACCTGAAATGCAAGGTGGCAAGCCAGAAGGTCAAGGTCCACGTGGAGCTTCAGGTGAACAACGGGGTGAACATGGTCCACAGGGTCGACCGCATGAAGAAGGACGACCTACTGAAGGACGTGGTCAATCTGAAGAGAATGCGCGGAATCCAGAGGCTCGTCAAGCATGGGATGCTACAAAAGGTGATTCAGAACGTCGAGGACGTGCTGAAGGTGAAGGTCGTGGTTCTAAAGCAGATGCAGCGAGCTTGAGCCCTGAGCAAATGCAAACTGTACTCACCCAAACCTGGACGGGGGTTCAAGCCAAACTCGGACATGATTATTCAACCCTGACTTTGAATCTGCCGAAAAAAGCAGATGGAAAAGTTGAACTCAGTTTTGTCGATCCAATTCCACAACATGAACGTGCACGCAATAAAGCGGTTTATGATTATCAAGCTGCAAAAGTTCAAGATGTTGAGTTGTATGAAGATAAAAAACTCAATGAAAAAATCATGAGCAGCATGCTGCCTGTACACCGCGGTAGCTTCTTCGGTCCGATTTATCAATTCTTTGCCATGCTTGCTGCACTGGCAATGCCATTGTTCTTTGTTACTGGCTGGATGCTGTATCTGAAGCGTCGAAAGCAAAAGAAACTGACCCAAGCAGCACGTTTAGGCAATAGCACGGTGAGTATCGACCCAAATGCCAAACCATGGCTAATTGTTTACGCCTCACAAACAGGTGTAGCAGAGCAACTGGCTTGGCGTACTGCAACCAGCCTACAGGAAGCCCGCCAACCTGTAACGGTGAAAACCGTACAACAACTGACGCTGGATGATCTCAAAACTGCACCGCAAGTTCTGTTTGTTGCCAGTACTTATGGTACGGGTGATGCACCTGATTTGGCTTCTGGTTTTGCCAAGAAAATGCTAAATAGCACACTAGATTTAAGCCACATCCACTTCGCAATTTTGGCCTTAGGCTCAAAAGAATATCCTGACAGTTATTGCAGTTTTGGACATGCCATTGCTACATGGTTAAAGCAGAATCAAGCACAGGCATTATTTGAAACCATTGAAGTGGATAATGCCAACCCTGCAGATGTACAGCGTTGGAATACCGCGCTTGCCAAGGTCAGCAAGCTTGATTTACAAGCCATGCATATTGACAAAACTTTTGACAGTTGGATGCTCATCAAGCGTGAATTACTCAATCCAGCGAGTCTAGGTGCACCTGCATTTAATATTGAACTGCAAGCCAAGCATGAAGCCCATTGGCAAGCTGGTGATATTGCAGAAATTCAACCGGGTAACAGCACTGCACGTATTCAAGCTTTCATGGCTCAACATCAGATTGCTGCGAATACAGCCGTTGAATCTCTAGGCATGCCTATTGAACAAGCTTTATGGAACAAACAGCTCAATACTGAAATTGAACCATTTGCCAATATGGAGCATTTACTGGAGCAATTACATACCTTACCTTCACGTGAGTATTCAATTGCCAGCATACCTGCACAACAAAAACTCCGCTTGGTGGTGCGTCAGCAAAGCAATCAAACAGGCGAATTGGGTTTAGGCTCTGGCTGGTTAACTGCTCATGCAGGACTTGGACAAGAAATTGCCCTGCGTATTCGCAACAATGAATCGTTCCACCTGATTGATGACAACCGTCCGATCATTTGTATTGGTAATGGTACAGGGATTGCGGGACTGATGAGCCTTTTACATGCGCGTGTACGTGCCGATTACACCCAGAATTGGCTGATCTTTGGTGAACGCCAACGTGAACATGACTATTTCTATCAAACCACCATCGAAGCGTGGCAAACCACAGGGATGCTGGAGCGTCTAGATTTAGCCTTCTCTCGTGATCAAGCCGAAAAAGTTTATGTACACCATGTACTTCGCAATCAGGCGGCCGAACTGGTGTCATGGATGAATCGTGGCGCAGTTATTTATGTCTGCGGTAGCATTCAAGGCATGGCAAGTGATGTCGACCAAGCGCTGAATGATATTCTTGGTGAAAATACAGTGGAACAACTTCGTCAAGAAGGTCGTTATCGCCGAGATGTGTACTAAATCCTAGTCAACTAAATTCAAAAAAACCGAGCGCTCATGGGCTCGGTTTTTTTATGCTGAGCAAAGATCAGTATCTCCCCATCTGAATTAAGCTACAATTTCATCTGAACATTTCAGATTCTAATCAATAACAATGCAACTCATCCCATTTAAACGGCTTATTTCAGCTTTTATCGGCAGTATTCTCTTCCTTGACGGTATCTATTTAGTCAGCCTCAATAAAATTCATTTAGGTACGTTGCTGCCTGTATTGATCGGGTTCGGATTACTCTGCTTTGCCATTTTTTATCAGAAGATTCAGATTGTTGTTCAAAAAACACCTTTACGAACCCTGCTCTGGCGTTTGAGCTGGGCAGGTTTTCTACTCTGGAGCATGACTGTACTGTGCTTCTTTATGTATTTGCATCTTGCAACTCAAAGTCATGCTCAAATTGCACCTGTTAAAGCCATAATTGTATTGGGGAGTGGTATTGAAAATGGACAGCCCTCAGCAACTTTAGCACAACGTCTGGATCGTGCAGCTGAACTAGCAAAACAACAACCCCAAACACCCATGATTATGACGGGTGGGCTGGATTTTAGAGAACAATATACCGAGGCTGAAATTATGTCGAAGTATATACAGCACAACTATGCAATTGCCTCAAATCGTATTTGGCTGGAAGATAAAAGCACCAGCACCGATTTAAATCTCAAAAATAGCCAAGCCATTTTGAATCAGCTCAATATTCAGCTCAATGAACCTATTGCAGTAGTTACCAGTGATTTTCATACTTTAAGAGCGGCTGCAATCGCCAAAAAACAAGGCTATAGCCATATTATTGCTGTTGCCGCCCCTACACCATTGGTGAACCGCTATAACTCTTGGCTGCGAGAATATTTCGCCTACCTCAGTGGATGGGTGCTGAATGAATTTTAAGGATTAATTTAAACGGATTTGACGGGGTAAAGGCAACTTCATACTCTGGAATAACTCAGGTTTTTGCAAATACAGTTGATATAAATAATTTTTTAAATCTAACAAAAACTTTTCTGGCAAAACCATCAAATTATGCCCATCAGGAGTAAGATCCATTGAAATGGTGGTTTTTTGCTGACGTAAATACGGAATAAGCTGTTCGACCAGATTCTTGATGGGAATTTCCTGAACTTGATAATTTGCCCAAGTATCTTTAATCATCAATTTGGCGAGGCTTTTATTTTGCCAAATTGGAAATCCACGTTGCCCTGTCGGCGTGGTACAAATTGCCCAGCCTTCTTGATACAAAGCCACAATTGAACCTTGCGCAACCATATTTTCAATGAACTGCTTATAAAGTTCTTTCACATTGTCATTTGAACTTGATGTTTTAGGCGCAGCTTTACGCTGATAAGGATTTCTCATACAAATTTTTATATTGAAATTATTATGAAATAAATTCTATATAAAAGATGCAGTAGAGACAATATATAAGAGATATATGGTGGGCGCTGACGGGATCGAACCGCCGACATTCTGCTTGTAAGGCAGACGCTCTACCAACTGAGCTAAGCGCCCTGAAGAATAAAAATAGAGACCTATTTTTATAAAACCGAGATAAAGTGCTCTTTATCTAGATTGAACATCTTATTCAGGGAAATAAGACATTAAAATGGCGCAGCGGACGGGGCTCGAACCCGCGACCCCCGGCGTGACAGGCCGGTATTCTAACCAACTGAACTACCGCTGCAACACGGAATCTTTAAAACCATAATCCATAATCTGTCAAAATTATGGTGGGCGCTGACGGGATCGAACCGCCGACATTCTGCTTGTAAGGCAGACGCTCTACCAACTGAGCTAAGCGCCCTAAGGCATTAAAAATAGCATCACTATTTTTAGGATGCAAGATAAACTCGAAGGATTATCTTTCGCAACTTGTCAGGTTGCATAATTTCTTTGAAATGGCGCAGCGGACGGGGCTCGAACCCGCGACCCCCGGCGTGACAGGCCGGTATTCTAACCAACTGAACTACCGCTGCATCGCAAAGAATATGGTGGGCGCTGACGGGATCGAACCGCCGACATTCTGCTTGTAAGGCAGACGCTCTACCAACTGAGCTAAGCGCCCTCATTAAATAATTTTGTATAAATGGCGCAGCGGACGGGGCTCGAACCCGCGACCCCCGGCGTGACAGGCCGGTATTCTAACCAACTGAACTACCGCTGCACTTACACAAAGTCACTAATGTGGTACAAACAATATTAAACATCTTAAGTGGCGCAGCGGACGGGGCTCGAACCCGCGACCCCCGGCGTGACAGGCCGGTATTCTAACCAACTGAACTACCGCTGCACGTAAGATCTTTAACGTAAAGGCTTGGTGGGCGCTGACGGGATCGAACCGCCGACATTCTGCTTGTAAGGCAGACGCTCTACCAACTGAGCTAAGCGCCCTTAACGTCTTCATCGTTTGTGAGGTGCATTATAGAGAATCTTTAACGAGTGTCAAACGCTTTTCTCACAGTTTTCATGATTTTATGTTTGAGTGATTAAAAAATAAGTGTTTTGCTATAAAAACAAGCAAATTCTGCAAGTTATTTAGAAAATATGTGCAAAATTCACTCTACTCTGTTCTTCATCTTCAACATAAAAATCTGAAACAAGCATTATCCTGCTCCTAATCAGACGTATCTCATCACTCTACGCAGATAATTTTTGCAAAAAAAAATCCCAAGAGGATTAACTCAAATTCAAACGCTGCTCCGAAATATAGACCAAGGCATTTTCTGGAATCAGCTCAAATAACTCGACCACATCTTGATTGCGCATTCGGATACAGCCATGTGACATCGGTATACCCATAGGTTCGCTATCTGGTGTACCGTGAATATAAATATAACGATTGAAGGTATCGCAACCCTCACCCTGATTAAATTTAGGCTCTAAACCTGACAACCATAAAATGCGTGACAAAATCCAATCCCGTTCAGGAAATTCATTCGCGAGTTCTTGATCATAGACCTCGCCTGTTTCTTTACGTGCAATAAAGACCGCATTCAGGGGAGCACTTTCACCAAATTTTAACGCCACTTCATGCCAGCCACGAGGCGTTTTACCGCTATTCTCCTGCTCGCCAATGCCATTTTTTCCAGAAGAAATCACATAAAATTTATTGTGCTTAGGCAGTAATAAGGTTTGTTCTGCCAAATCAATCAGAATATCTGCTTGTTGTAATGAATATTGCATTCGAGAAACCTACGTATAAGAGCGACTCTGGATAAGCATAACTGATCGTACTTAATTTGCTGCTGGTTCAGGGCGTAGCCATAACCAAATCGCTACAATCAGCATCGTTAAATCCGTAAAAACCTTGACCGCAAAAGGTGCCGTAGTAAATAACATGATCACACCACTGATCAGCATCATAATTGAAGCAATCCATTTGGCTTTACGCGGGACTGTACCATTTTCGCGCCATGCACGCAGTGTTGCTCCATGTTTCGGATGATTCATGAGCCAATCATCTACTTGCGGCCAACCTTTGGAAGCCGCCCAAGCAGCTAAAATTAAAAATACTGTTGTTGGCATACCTGGGAGTATTGCTCCAATAAAGCCGAGGATGACAAAGAGCACCACCAAACTTCGCCAAAACAATATCTTCATCTTCAAGCCCTAATCTAGAATTGCGCTAGTATAAAATGTTTTTACACTTTATCCTTTTTAAATTCTGTACATTGTTCTGCCATTTTGGTTTCCACTATGTTTTTAACATTACAACAAGACCATCTTTTTGAGCCATGGTTGAACTTTAAAAATCCCTTAGTACGACAACTAGCATTCAGCATTGCCAGTCCCAACATTCTGAAAGCGTATCCCGATCAGTTTCAGATTCATCAGCCTTTTCAATTGCACGCCGAAACGGTCTGGCAACAATACTTTCACTTATATCAATCTAGATTATTATATTTAGATCAGCATCCACATGAATTGGAAGACTTTCTAAACCAGTTAAAAAGCACACGCTTAGGTTTGCGCTTTGAAATGTTTGTCTGGTTTTGGCTACGTGATTCTGACTATCATCCTTATGAGTTGCTAGGACACAGTATTCAGCAAATTGCTGGAGCCAGAACCCTCGGAGAACTGGATTTTTTACTGAAAAATACTGAAACCCAGCAGATTGAACATTGGGAAGTGGCTCTTAAATATTATTTAGCCGAATGTGATTTTTCCTTTTCGCACTGGTATGGACTCAACCGTACCGATACCTTAAAACGAAAGCTCAATCACTTTACTCAAAAGCAATTTCAGTTTGATCAAGCACTTGACTACCCTATTCAACAACGCTTTGTCATGCTCAAAGGTCAGCTTTATGTGCCGCTGAATACAACCATTCAGCAAGTCCCAGATTGGGTTAATTTACAACGTAGAATCGGCTTATGGGGTTATGAGTTTATTCCTGAGGCTTATACGCCACATCGACTCCAACGCCACGAATGGTTGTGTCCAAACGACTCTCCAAGTAGTCATGCTCCGCATCTTTGGACGGATGGCTTATATTGCTATCAACAGCAAGCTGACGTGCAAAATTTTTATATGTATCGTCACCGACCGCTACTGCAATATCGGGCTTAACCTAATCGGAATGTATACGGCTATACATTCCTTAACCTTTTTATAATGAAATGATTCTACTTTTAAACATGGTTGTTTTTTAATCTAACCCAATAGATGATAATGAACTTTGGAGTAAGTCATGAAAAAAATGATCGCTATTTCCTTATTACTTTCATTTTTTCTCGCAGGTTGTAATACAGTAGCAGGTGTGGGTAAAGACGTCTCTAAAGTTGGAGATGTCGTGACGGATAGTGCGGAAAAAACTGCGGATAAATTGTAATCATGTAAAGCCAATCCAAGACCTTATCAAAACGATAAGGTTTTTTTATATCAAAACTCCCTTTATTGACTCGATTCGCCTATCATAGCCGCATATTTTTCATTTGCTTTCCCCTCCTATGAATCACTCCGAAACTCTCGAACTTAGCTTACAGTTGCTGCGTCAACCTTCCGTGACACCTGTTGATCATAATTGCCAAAATATTATGGCCGAACGCTTAGAAAAAATTGGTTTTAACATTGAATCAATGCGTTTTGATGATGTTGATAATCTTTGGGCGCGTAAAGGGACGGAATCTCCTGTATTTTGTTTTGCTGGGCATACCGATGTTGTACCTACGGGCAACTTAAATGCATGGCATTCTGAGCCTTTTGTACCTGAAATTCGTGATGGGAAGCTGTATGGGCGTGGAAGTGCAGATATGAAAACTGCACTTGCAGCGATGGTGGTTGCTTCTGAACGTTTTGTTCGCAAACATCCAAACCACAAAGGTTCAATTGCGTTTCTAATTACCTCTGATGAAGAAGGTCCTGCTATCAATGGGACAGTGAAAGTTATTGAAACTCTTGAAGCACGTCAGGAAAAAATGACTTGGTGTTTAGTGGGTGAGCCTTCTAGTACGAATCATTTAGGCGACATCGTTAAAAATGGTCGTCGTGGTTCTTTAAATGCCGTTTTAACCGTGAAAGGCAAACAAGGTCACGTTGCCTATCCACATCTTGCGATTAACCCGATTCATATGGCGTCTAAAGCTGTTGCTGAGCTATGTGATACGGTTTGGGATCAAGGCAATGAATACTTCCCTGCCACGTCTTTCCAAGTCTCTAATATTCAGGCAGGTACAGGTGCAACTAATGTTATACCAGGCACGATGACTGTAACCTTTAACTTCCGCTATTCAACAGAAGTAACGGCTGAAGAGTTGAAAGCACGTGTTTTAGAAATTTTAGATCGTCATGGTTTGACCTATGAAATTCACTGGACACACTCAGGCTTACCCTTCTTGACCCCTGTAGGTGAATTGGTAAACTCAGCAAAAAATGCGATTCGTAATGTAACAGGTCGTGAAACTGAATTATCAACCAGTGGTGGTACTTCAGACGGTCGTTTTATTGCCCCTACAGGTGCACAAGTGCTCGAACTTGGCGTATTGAATGCCAGCATCCATCAAATTGATGAGCATGTGAATGTAGACGATTTAGAACCTTTAGCCGAAATTTATGAACAAATTCTTGAAGGCTTATTGGCTTAAGATCATTACTAGACAAGCAATAAAAAAAACCCATGTTGAACATGGGTTTTTTTATTTTTAAAGCATTATGAACCAATGCCTAAACTAGCTTGAATCTGCGCGACATTTGGGACTTGAAAGGTTTGCTCACCCATGCGTACGTACTGGAACACCATTGGATCAGTGACTGTCATTTCCTCATCAACAACCTCGGAAATACGTACACGTACCGATTTTGGCATCTCGTTACACATCAGGGCAAAACGCTGATCAATTTCATCCCCTTCAATCACAAGCGCAACGCCAGAGTTCTTAGCAGGATCATTCACCTCATAAACAGGTAGTTTGACATCATGCCATTCCACTGAAGTAACATGCGTTGGACTGTCTAGTGCAGAGAGTACAATATTCTGTGGTAACAACATTGCCACTTTGCCATAGCATTGAATGATATAGGCATCGATAAACCCTGTAGAAACAGTGATGAGATGATGTAACTCTTGCTGACTAATTTGATCTAAGACCGATTTACTCGCGCTATTTTCGCTCATCACCTTACCCCTGTTTCACTGTCAATAGACTTTCAATGTTATTCAACAAGTCAGCCTCTTGGAATGGTTTACCCATATAGTGAGTTACACCCAAACTGAATGCACGTTCACGATGTTTTTCACCTGTACGTGAGGTAATCATGATAATTGGCAACTGCTTATGCACTTCATGGTGACGAATCAAGTTGGTTACTTCAAAGCCATCCATACGCGGCATTTCAATATCCAGCAGCATTAAGTCTGGTTTCACATTTTCCAACTGCTCCATGGCATCGACACCATCTTTTGCAGTCACCACATCATAACCCTGACGCTCCAACAGACGCGAAGTTACCTTACGTACCGTCACCGAGTCATCCACGATCATGATTAAACGACGTGTATCACTATAACGGTAGGTATCACGCTGATCATTGGCATGCTTCACACGTTGTGTAGTTTGGATCTGACGTGCAATATTCTGTCCATCCAGAATCAGACACACTTGACCATCACCCAGAATCGTCGCACCCGCAATAGCACCAATAGCAGAGAATTGCTGACCAATTGGTTTCACCACAATTTGTGCACGTGAGCCAATCAACTGATCGACCAATAAGGCAATGGTTTGACCACTATTACCTTTAATTAATAACACTGGCAATGAATGCGCAATGCTACCCAAGCGAGGTAAAGGCTGATTAGAGACAAACTCTGACAGATAACGGAGTTTGTAACTTTCATTATCAATCTTGAAGTAGTCGTCTTTACTGTTGAAGTAACTTTCCAAGGCAGTCGGTGCAATTCGAACAATACGTTCAATCTGCGCCAATGGAACCGCAAACTGCTGATCCCCTGATTTCACCATCAAGGCATCGCTTACAGCTACCGTCGTTGGTACGCGAATGCTAAAGCTGGTGCCTTTGCCGAAAGTCGAATCCACCGTGACATGACCACCAAGCGCTTTAATGGCACTCTGCACCACGTCAAGACCTACGCCACGACCTGAAATTTGCGTCACTTGCTGGGCTGTACTGAATCCAGGATGGAAAATAAACTGTAGAATTTCCTGCTTTTCAAGCTGCTGATCGGCTTTCATCAAACCTAAAGAAATGGCTTTCTCTTTGATTTTGGCAACATCAATCCCTTTACCATCATCATGGAATTCAACCACCACATCCGTACCTTGACGGCTGATATTGAGTTCAATTTTCCCAACTTCAGGTTTATGGGCTAACTGACGTTGTTCAGGATCTTCAATACCATGATCGACCGCATTACGTAACATATGTTCCAGCGGTGTCACCAAACGCTCGAGAATAGTACGGTCTAACTCACCTTCAGTATTGTTAACAAGCAATTCTGCAGGGCGATTTAGAGTAGAAGCTGTTTGACGCACAATACGTTGTAATCGCGGCAATAAACGCGAGAATGGAACCAAACGAGTTCGCATTAAGCCTTCTTGAATCTCTGCCTGAATACGCGATTGTTGCAGTAACAGACCTTCGGTATCACGGATTTTTTCAGCCAACGTCGTTTTGAAGTCGACCAAATCCGATGCAGATTCCGCCAACGACTTCGACAACTGATTCAGCGATGAATATTGGTCCATTTCAAGCGGGTCAAAGTCTGCATAACGCCCAACTTCACTGCCGTGTTTGGCAATAATTTGAGACTCTAACTCACCTTCCATTCGACGTAACTGGTCGGCTAGACGCTTAATCGCCAATTCCATCTCATTCAAGGTATTGCCTAATTGACCAAGGTCCATTTCAATACGTGAACGGTTAATCGAATTCTCACCTGATAGATCGATCATTTTTTCAATCAGATCAGCTGAAATTCGAATCATTTCATTAGATTGATCCGATTGACCTGAAGTCTCCCACTCACCCATCATGGCTGGTGGCTCAGCACCATCACCCTGAATAAATTCGAAGCTTGGCGCTGTAATTTGCGCTTGAGCTGGAGTATTACGTGTTGGTAATTGAACCGTGACATCCGCATATTCAATCGCTTCCAGACTTGCCTTCAAGCTATCGAAATTACTGTAATCATGTTCAAAAATCGCATGTCTTAACCATGCAATAGTGGTTTTTAACAATGGATCATAGACATTCGAATTGAAATGATGCACTGCAAACTGTTCAAAAGCACTTTCTAAACGATAGGAAATTGCACCTACAGCTTCAATTTCAGCCATACGTGCACCACCTTTCAGGCTGTGCGCTGCACGTTGTAATTGAAGTAATAAACTACGATCACTACGTTGTTCAATCCACTGTTGCAGTAACGACTCCATCGTATCGAAGATTTCAGCTGCTTCTTCAAGGAAAGTTTCTTCAACAATTGAGCGTACACTGTCATCTTCTTCTGAAGCTAAAGACTGCACCACATCTTTCGGTGCAACCCAAGCAACAATTTCCTCGTCCTCTTCTTCTGCTACAGGCGTCATTACAGGCTGTACAGGTGGTGACACAGGTGCATCTACAGAGGTGGTCGCATAGACTGCGACATGTTCCACTGCTGGTTGCTTATGCTCAACTACAGTTTCAGTAACTGTCGAAACAGCCACACCAGCCACCAAGGCCTGAATATTATTCAGAATATCAATGGCTTCTGGTGCTGGATAATCGACATGTTGTTCGCGAATGATTTGAATACGATCCGCAATATTATCCTGTACCAAACGAATAATCTGAATCAAAGCTGGTGAAGCTTGGATTTGCTGATTGATAATTCGCTCATAAATGGTTTCTAGCTCATGCGAGATTAAACCAATATGAGTGGCTTGAATCATATTTGCACCACCCTTTAAGGTATGCAAATAACGCATTAAATTATTCAGTGCTGCCGTATTCGACTGATCATGACTCCAAGTCTGGACATCTTGGTCAATCCCCATGAGCAATTCATCTGCTTCTTCAAGGAAAATATCCAGCAGATCATCATCAAATTGACGGTTCGCATCTTCTGCATCGAGCAGTTGAGCATCGCTATGAATACGTTTAGACAGTACCGCAAAGTCGACTGTAGTCCCTTTCGTACTTTCTTCAACAGGTGTTGGAACTTCAAGCGTAGTTGAAACAGTGTCTTCTAGCGTACTAAGTTCAGCCTCATCAAAAATCTCCAAATCCTGCTGCACAAATGCAGTTAAGTTTTGAAGAACGTGCTGTGCTTGCTCAGACAGGCTAATACGCTGTCCTGCTGCCAAAGTATCGAACAGGTAAATAAACTCTTGATGCGCCTGCGCAAATAACTCATAGGCATAATCAATATTTAATAACGCTGCTTTGGCAAGTAATGCTTGATAGCATTCATCTAAAGTCTGTACAAACCCATGAATACCCTGCGAAGCGCGATTATCGGTATGCTCAGCCAGTAACTGAGCCTTTTGACTTAGCTGCTCAATGTACGCAGGGAATTCAGTTTTAGCACGTTTTTCAAATTCAAGTTCCGCATCCAACAACAGATCAATATCTAATTCAATGAGCTGAGAGACTAAACCTTGTGGATTGGCTGTAGCATCAAAGTCTTCTTGATTAAAGCCATAATCTTCCCATGCCTGATTAAAGGTTTGATCAATTTGGCTCAGATCTTCAAGTTTTCCTTGACGGAGGATATGTAAGAAATCACGTACAAATTCAGCATATTGAATTAACAATGCCGTTTCATTTGAACTCGAAACAATATCTTCTTGTAATAGCGTCTTAAATAAATTTTCAACTTTAGAACTGGCATCAAAAATTTGCTGGATATGTGCCATCGACGAGCTGCCGCGCAAGGTATGCAATGCACGAATCAGCCCATTATAATCTGGCACTTCATCCGCTTCTTGTTTTAAGAAGTGATCAATGGTCGCTAGATGTTCTTCTGCCTCTTCAATAAAGATTGAAGTTGTAACTTCTTGAAGATCAGTGCTTTCTTGAATAGATTCTTCTTGTGCCTCTACTGCTACTGGTGCTTCTTCTAGCACCTGTTCCGTTTCAGCTGAAGTGAATTCAAGTCCAGTCATTTGTTCTGGAGAATGCAGTTGATCCGCCAATAACAATAACTCTTCCAATGCAGGCTCAAGTGTAAGCCCTTGCTGCAATTGCTGTCCTAGAAGCACCAATGGTCTTAAGTCAATTTCAATTGCTTGAACCGATTTAAACTGAGGATACAGCTTGTACTGGAAAATACGATAAACCGTTTCGGCAAATTTTTGGATCTTGCTATCTAGCGCCACTGAACCAAAAATGACACGATTTAATGTATCTTCCACAGACCACGCTAGCTCACCTGCAGATTTAGCTCCCACCATACGACCCGAACCTTTCAGTGTATGAAAGTGGCGACGAATGATCGTTAAGGTGTCTTGATCTGAGGGATTCGCTAACCATTGCGCAAAAACGCTGTCTAGCTCTTCAAAAATTTCTTCAATTTCTTCTACAAAGATCTCGAGAATTTCAGCATCTTGTTCAAGATAACTATCTTCTGGAAGCGTTGTCGTATCGACTAAATTTTTTAATATTTCTTTCATAGCTTTGGCTTCTTACGTTCTTTGCCACCATAAAAGGCGCTCAAACCTGAGTGTAATCATCACGCTGAACTTCATGCTCAAAGTCCCTCGGGTCGATGCTTAAAACTAGATGGGAATTCCGAACTCGAAGCGCTCGGAATCCCCTTAAATAGCTAACTTATTCAGGTAGTTTGAAGTCCGTTACAGATTCACGTAAAGATTCCGCCATGTTGGCAAGCTCAGAAACCGAACGTGCTGTGTCGAACGTTGCTGTCGTGGTCTGAGAGGTAATCTCTTGTACAACGTTCATCGTAGTTGCAATATGACCCGCCGATGCTGACTGAAGTTTTGCTGCATCAGAAATGCTTGCAATCAGTTTTGCCAAGTTGCCCGATACGCTTTGAATCTCATCCAGTGCAACACCCGCATCTTTAGACAAGTTCGCACCACGTAC
Source organism: Acinetobacter kanungonis (assembly GCF_009939195.1). Lineage (GTDB taxonomy): Bacteria > Pseudomonadota > Gammaproteobacteria > Pseudomonadales > Moraxellaceae > Acinetobacter > Acinetobacter kanungonis. The sequence goes on from NZ_JAACKC010000004.1 coordinate 396,855, forward strand.
AACCTCAGAAGTGGTTTGTTCCATCGAAATAACCGCTTCGTTGGTATCCGTCTGAATCGTTTTAACCAGTGTTTCAATCTGCTTGGTTGCCGATGCAGAACGTTCTGCTAGACGCTGGACTTCGTCGGCTACAACCGCGAAACCACGACCAGCCTCACCTGCCATCGATGCTTGAATTGCAGCGTTTAATGCCAAGATGTTCGTTTGGTCGGCAATATCGTTAATCAGCGCGACAATGTTACCAATTTCCTGTGAAGATTCACCCAAGCGCTTAATACGCTTAGACGTTTCTTGAATCTGTTCACGAATAATATCCATACCTTCAATTGAACGGTTTACAACGTCTGCACCATTCGATGCAATATGTACCGAACGTTCTGCTACCGTAGCAGATTCAGATGCGTTTGCAGATACTTGGTCAATGGACATTGCCATTTCATTAATCGCGGCAGATGCACCAGCAATTTCTTGGGCCTGATGCTCAGAAGCTTCCGCTAACTGGTTGGTAATGATCTGCGTGTTTTGCGTATAGTGTGCAACTTCTGCAGACGTTTCCGTAATTCGTGATACCAACTCACGTAACTGGTCAATCGCAAAGTTAATCGAGTCGGCAATTGCACCAGTAAAGTCTTCAGATACCGTTGCATAAGAACGTAAGTCACCGTCCGCTAAGTCGGCGATTTCATCCAGTAAACGTAAAATCGCGTTCTGGTTACGGTCATATTCTTCTTGTAAACGTGATACACGTACTTTATCGGCTTCACCACGAAGTACAAGTAATTTAAATACGCAGAATAAGAAACCAATCAGTGCCAGAATTAAGCCCAATGCTGGAATTGCAATTGCCCAACCTGTACCACCAGATAACTTGTTTAAGTTAGTTAACAAGGCATCAGACTGCTCAAAAATTGAAGATGATGCTTGACGAACTTTAACAATTTGCGAAGAGTTCTTTAACACTGTTGCTGCAGCAGATTTTAATACTTCGTCATACTCAGCTTTAATCCCATCTAAAGATTCACGCAATGCAGGCTCAGAAATCTGTTGAACACCCAGCTCAGCACTACCATTAATTTGTGCATTCAAATACGAACCGAATGTTTCAGTATCGGCACTAAAGTCATCCGCTGAAGCACTTGAGTTGGTTGTACCCGTTAACACCGAGTTAATTGAACGTAAAATACGTTCCGCGATGAATACCTGGTTTTTTGCAATTACAACCTGACTACTTGGCATGTTTTGACGTGCCATTTGGTCAACCATCAAGTTATATTCAGCCTGAATGCCTGGAATACTTTCACTGATGGCAATGTTGGTGTCGTATAACTGGTTAATGATTTTTTGTTGTGATGCAATTAAATCAATATTTTCAGATACTTTTTTCCATTGCTCATCAACTTCACGCAATGCTTGCGTACTGGCATGAATATCGTTAACTGTTTCTAAGTTTTCAGCAAAAGCTTTTTGAGAATCTGTTAATTTCTTGATCGATTCTGGTGTACCTGAAGCGGTTGCTTCAGTTGCTTGACGCGAAATCGTTTGCGACAAAAGACGCAAATCACCCAAGCTACGTGTAAATTCGTTATTACGCGGTACGCTATAGAAAAGATATAACAGAAGGAATAGGGCCAAGATGATACAAAACGCTGCACCCAAAATTAATGGTCTGGACTTTTCACTGTCACCGAATACACGTGAAAACTGTTCCGTCTGTGATTGAATTTTTGCTACTAAAGCATTACCACCCGCACGGTTGGTACTTTCACCTGCATTTTTCTTTTTTAGTTTAAAGCCCATGCAGCTTCTCCCCGAGTTTCGCCTTCATTCTTAATGAGTGTGACTATTTAATTTATAAGTTTTATAGATGCGTTCATGTATTTTGGATTTTGCAATAAACGACTAAATAAGAAGACATGCCATTGTTGGTTATGCTGATGGAAATACCCTTGGCAATATTCTTGTAAATTACTATCTAAATCATTGTGTTTAGAGAAGAAACTTTTCTTATTAAAGTGTTGAATGCCCAAAACCTGATCGACGACTAAACCGACATAATGATCATGATGACTGATACATAAGACTTTTTGAGTCGGTGAATATTGGCTTCGATGTCCAGAAATATAATGAGCTAAATCTGCAACTGAAAGCAGTCGTCCACGAATATTTGCCAATCCCATGACCCATGATTGAGTATTTGGCACTGGCGTATATTTTGGTGGATAAATAACTTCCGAAACCTCACCTAAAGGGGCAACGAAATATTGCCCCATCATTTCAAATGCAATCCCTGACCATCGGTTTACTTCATTCTCGGTTGAAACGTAGTTTTTATTGCCACGTTTCGCCAAGCGAAGTAATTCGATAAATCCGTTCGCTGCCATAGTTTATCCTGCGTTGAGGTGCTGCTTGATGGTGTCTATTAATTGTTGTTCATCAATAGGTTTAGTCAAATAATCACATGCACCCTGACGTTTTCCCCAAACACGGTCAGTTGCCTGATCTTTGGTACTCACAATAACCACTGGAATATGTTTTGTGGTATCTCCACGCGCAATTTGACGCGTCGCCTGAAAACCATTTACGCCTGGCATAACCACATCCATCAACACAAGATCAGGGAGTTCAGCTTGCGCCATTGTTACCCCATCTGCACCATTTGAAGCTTCAATCACTTCAAAACCGTGCTTGCCTAAAATCTCTCTGAAACGAAATGTTTCTGTAGGCGAATCATCTACAACCAAAATACGAGCCATGCTCTTCCCCAATGCAAAACTTATGCTGTTACGTGATTACGAATTGCGTTTAATAGTTCATCTTTACTGAATGGTTTTGTTAAATATTCATCTGAACCGACAACACGACCTTTAGCCTGATCAAATAAGCCATCTTTACTCGATAGCATAATGACTGGAATGTTTTGATAATTTTGTGAATTCTTGATGAGTGCACAAGTTTGATAGCCATCTAGACGTGGCATCATGATATCAACAAAAACAATATCAGGATTTGCTTCAGCAATTTTTGACAATGCCTCAAAACCATCTACTGCGGTGACCACTTCACAACCTTCACGCTGTAATAATGTTTCTGCTGTACGACGAATGGTTTTTGAATCATCAATTACCATGACTTTTAGATTTTGAAATTTATCGTCCATTTAATGACCCGTCCCATTTTTAGAATGTACATTCATTTGGTATATGAAGTTTTATTACAAGTTGCCAACATTTTTAACATATATTTACTTGTATTTTCAATGAACAGTTTTGAACTTAATCGACACTTTTGTCTAATTTAGCTAATAAATTCACACTTTAATTCCTCACAATTTTTTTTTTAATGAATAGATGTTTTTTATTGTACAGATTAGTTCTAATATAACTCTATTATTACTTAAAAATAAGTAATTTAGTCAACTTTAACTTTGCGGGGGACTCAATGAAAAGTCAGTTTAGTTGCAGACTTGCTTTCATTGCAAAAAAGGAAATAACTTTAAGGTTATTACTGCTTAGCCTCTTATTCATACAATCGGCATTTACCTTCGCAGAGGAAGTGAAAGCAGTCTGGTATCGCTACTACGACAGTAAAGGTGTCGCCAATATCAGTACCAATGTGACCCCTAATCATATTCGCTATGGTTATGAAGCACTTGATCGCAATATGCAAGTGATTAAACGCAACCGTGCTTATAATGCAGCTATAGAAGAGAAAAAAGCACCACAACGGGCAGCACAAGCCAAACAGCGCGAAGCGGATTTACGATTAAAACGCGCTTATACTAACAGTCAAGTTGCTATAAAAAAGCGAGATGATGCACTAGCTTATCTCAAGAAACAAATCAGTTTTCAGCAAGAGCAACTTAAACAACTGCAAAGTGATCGTATTTTATTCAAACGCCAAGAAATGGAATACTTGCGAAAAGGTGACCCAGTACCCGCTATTCTCAAAAGTAATCTGACCAACAATGCCACGAACATCAGCAATAAAAAGCAACAGATTCAATCATTACAAAACAACTATCGTGATACGCAGGCTGAGTACGCGAATATTGTGGCGCGCTTAAAAGCGATGGAAAACTAATACGCAAAATTCAGTAAAGGATGTTTAGATGCAGCTTGTACCTCGATTATTTTATTTTAAAACCCTGAGCCTCTGCATCGCGACTAGCCTTTTACTTACAGCCTGTCAAAAGCCATCTGAAACTGCCGCTACGCCAAGCCAGAGTCATATCGAGCTAATACAGCAGGATTTAGTACCACTGAATTACGGTGAGTCCGTCGAGAAAACCTCTTTCACAGGCAGCATTCGTGCTGTGAATCAAAGCAGTTTGCAATCCCAAGTCACTGCAACAGCGACTGCTGTGCGAGCCGATGTCGGTGATAAAGTGCAACAAGGGCAAATCTTGGTCCAGTTAAACAATCAAGATAATGAAGCGCGTTTAGCCCAAACAAGAGCCAATTTAGCAGCAACCAAAGCGCAGGCAACACTAGCTCAAAACATGATGCAGCGCAAACAGCGACTTTTAGATCAAGGCTTCATTTCCAGAGTTGAGTTTGAACAAAGCCAAGTCGACTATCAGGCACAATTAGAAAATGTCAAAGCACAGCAAGCTACAGTAGATATTGCGCTTAAAGCCGAACAAGATGGTACTTTACGCAGTCCAATTACAGGGATCATCACCAAACGCCAAGTGGAACCAGGTCAAACCGTTGCGGCTGGACAAACCCTTTTTGAAATTGTCGATCCAACACGTTTAGAACTTCAGGCACGCCTACCCAGTGATCAACGTAATGCCTTACGTATAGGGCAGAAAATTGAATTTCATCTACAAGGCAATTCGGAGCAACTACAAGCAACACTGAGCCGAATATCCCCTCTAGCGGATTTAAATAGTCGCCAAATTGAGTTCTATGCTAGCTCGAATTCTGCATTAAATCCTCTCAGCATAGGTGCCTTTGTCGAAGGAAATATTCTGGCATCTGCTACGATCTCAGGACAACTCATTCCCTTAGATAGCATTCAAGACCTCGGGCAAAACCCCTATGTCTGGGTCATCCGTCAACAAAAAATTGAACGGGTTCCCATCAATGTTCTGGAACAACGTTATAGTGAGAACCTTGCTGTAGTCGAAGGTCTTAGGACAGGTGATCAGATTAGCCGCGTTAAATTTAGCGATAGCGATATCCACAAGACTGTAACCATTCAGAAAAATAAATAAATTCAGGACCTGAAAATGTGGTTAACCCGAATCAGTGTAAAATATCCCGTGTTTACCATCATGATGATGTTGTCCTTGATGGTGCTTGGCTTAGCGTCATGGCAACGCATGAGCGTGGAAGAATTTCCTGATGTCGATTTCCCCTTTGTCGTTATTCATACCACTTACCCTGGTGCATCACCTGAAACCATTGAATATGAAATTACCAAGAAAATGGAAGATCAGATCAATACCATTTCAGGGTTAAAACAGGTCATTTCGCAATCCAGCGAAGGACTATCCACGATTATTGTGGAATTTAATTTAGATGTCCCCTCTGCTGTCGCTGCACAAGATATTCGCGACAAAATCGCCCCAGTCACGGCAGAATTTCGCGATGAAATTCAAGACCCCGTCGTAGAACGTTATGACCCAACAGCCAGTGCCATCATGTCGATTGTGTTTGAGTCGAAGACCCAGTCTTTGCGTGAACTGAGTACCTATATCGACCAAAAGGTCGTGCCAGAATTACAAACAGTGTCTGGCGTAGGTGCGGTTAATTTATTGGGCGATAGTCAGCGTCAAATTCGTATCGTAATTGACCCTTATAAGTTACAGAGCTACGGCATCGGGATCGACCAGATCATCAACACCCTGAAAAGTGAAAATATTGAAGTCCCTGGAGGCACACTCAAACAAGCCAACTCCGAACTTGTGGTCGAAATTAAATCCAAAATCATTCATCCTTATGCCTTTGGAGACCTGATTGTTGCCACAAAAAATGGGACACCGATTTTTCTTAAACAAGTCGCTACCGTGGAAGACAGTCAGGCAGAGCTTGAATCCAGTGCTTTTTTAAATGGCAACCCTGCTGTTTCTGTCGATGTGTTACGTAACTCGGACTCCAACATTATTCAAGTGGTGGATGGTACTTACAAAGCCCTCGCCAAGATTGAAAAGCAACTACCACAAGGTGTCAGTGCCAAAGTCGTGGTCGACAGTTCCCAAGGCATTCGCGGCAGTATTCGAGATGTCACTCGAACCATTCTTGAAGGAGCAATACTAGCAGTTTTAATTGTCTTGCTGTTTTTGGGTTCATTCCGCTCCACCATCATCACAGGCTTAACCCTACCCATCTCTTTATTGGGTACTTTAGCCATGATTTGGGCGTTTGGTTTTAGTATTAACATGATGACTTTACTGGCTCTCTCATTGAGTATTGGCTTGTTAATTGATGATGCGATTGTAGTCAGGGAAAATATTGTCCGCCATGCCGATATGAGCAAAGACCATGTCACTGCCGCTCTGGATGGCACCAAAGAAATTGGATTAGCCGTTTTAGCCACGACGCTGACAATTGTTGCAGTTTTTCTACCTGTCGCCTTTATGGGGGGCATTATTGGACGTTTCTTTTATCAATTTGGGGTCACCGTCAGTACTGCCGTACTGATTTCCATGTTTGTCAGTTTTACCTTAGACCCAATGTTGTCTGCACATTGGACAGACCGACATCAGCAAAACCCAAAACCGAACCGGTTACAACGCTTTTTTAATGCAATTGCACGGCAACTTGACCGTTTAACGCAACTCTATGAATATTTATTAAAACTGGCACTACGTTTTCGCTTGATTACGCTTGCAATCGCAATTACCTCGCTGTTTGGTGCTTTAGCTTTGTCTAAAATGATTGGGACTGAATTTGTTCCCACACCAGATAAAGCCCAAATTCGAATAAAATTTGAAACGCCTGTAAATGCTTCACTGGAATATTCACAAGCCAAATTACTACAAGTAGAAAAAGTTCTCAGGCAGCATCCTGAAGTTTTAGGCACTTACGGTGTGATTAATGGGGCAACTGATCGGGGAAAAAATCATGTCAGTTTGCGCATTACTGTCACGCCCCGCCAACAACGCAGTCAAACTCTGGTACAGCTAAATAATGAATTCCGTGATCGTTTGAAAAGCATAGCTGGGATTCGTGTGACTTCGGTTGCCTCTGCCGATGAAAATGTTTCTGGCGGTCAAAAGCCCATCATGATCTCTATTAAAGGTCCTGACCTAGCGCAACTTCAAAAAATCTCCGATCAATTTATGACAGAAGTGGCTCAAGTCCAAGGTGTTGTCGATTTGGAAAGTTCCCTGAAAGAGCCTAAAGCCACTTTGGCGGTGCATATTAATCGCGTCTTAGCCAATGACCTCGGCTTATCCGTCAGTCAAATTGCTAATGTAGTACGTCCATTAATCGCAGGAGATGATGTCACGTCTTGGCAAGATGCACAGGGTGAAAGCTATGATGTAAACGTCCGTCTCGCGGAAAGCCAGCGCACACTCCCGAGCGATCTCGGCAATTTATACATTAATTCGACTAAACAGGATCAGTCTGGGCAAAATATTTTGGTGCCGCTCAGCAGTATTGCCAGCTTAGAACAAACTTTCGGCGCCTCTCAGATTAATCGACGTGATTTAGCACGTGAGGTATTGGTAGAAGCCAATACTGCGGGACGTCCTGCGGGTGACATTGGTGCTGATATTCAGAAAATTCAGGAGAACGTCAAACTGCCTGCGGGTTATAGCTTTGATACGCAAGGGGCAAATGCCGATATGGCTGAATCCGCAGGTTATGCCCTCACTGCCATCACCCTGTCGATTGTCTTTATTTATATTGTCTTGGGTTCACAGTTTAATAGCTTTATCCATCCTGCCGCAATTATGGCATCCCTGCCGCTCTCTTTAATTGGCGTGTTTCTGGCATTGTTCCTGTTTAAATCGACCATGAACTTATTCTCAATCATTGGCATCATTATGCTCATGGGTTTGGTCACCAAAAATGCCATCCTGCTGATCGACTTTATTAAAAAAGCCATGGAAGCTGGCAGCAGCCGTTACGATGCCATTATTCAGGCAGGGAAAACCCGTTTACGCCCGATTCTGATGACCACCAGTGCCATGGTGATGGGCATGATTCCGCTTGCGCTTGGACTGGGTGAAGGCGGAGAACAAAGTGCCCCGATGGCACATGCGGTGATTGGTGGAGTGATTACCTCTACCCTGCTGACCTTGGTGGTGGTGCCTGTGATCTTTACTTACTTAGATGACTTTAAGAATTTTCTACTTCGTCTCAAACAGAAAATCATGGCATAATCCATGGCAGTTCAATGAACGGTCAGCAATGCATGACCGATTCATTCTAGATTGGATTATCCTTCACGATTAATATTAGGACAGTTTTCATGCGCGCGAGTCGCTTTTTATTTGCAACGTTAAGAGAAACCCCAAACGATGCTGAAGTCATTTCACATCAACTTATGCTCCGTGCGGGTATGATTCGTAAATTGGCTTCAGGTTTATACACTTGGCTGCCGATGGGCGTACGTGTGCTAAATAAAGTCGAAGCGATTGTACGTGAAGAAATGAACCGTTCAGGCTCTTTAGAAGTATTCATGCCTGTGGCTCAACCTGCAAGTCTATGGGAAGAGTCTGGTCGTTATGTACAATACGGTCCTGAATTATTACGTTTTAAAGATCGTCATGATAATCCATTCGTTTTGGGTCCAACCCATGAAGAAGTGATTACTGATTTGGCACGGAATGAACTAAAAAGTTATAAGCAACTGCCAATTAATTTCTATCAAATTCAAACCAAATTCCGTGATGAAATCCGCCCACGTTTTGGCGTAATGCGTTCACGCGAATTCATTATGAAAGATGCCTATTCTTTCCATGCGGATCAAGCGTCTCTACAAGAAACCTATGATCTGATGTACCAAACCTATTGCAACATTTTCACGCGTTTAGATTTAGATTTCCGTCCAGTACAAGCCGATACAGGTTCGATTGGTGGTTCAGGTTCACACGAATTCCACGTTTTGGCTTCAAGTGGTGAAGATGATATCGCCTTCTCGACTGAATCTGATTACGCAGCCAACATTGAAATGGCTGAAGCCGTCTTGGTTGGTGAGCGTGCTGCTCCAACTCAAGCGCTCACTTTGGTCGATACACCGAATCAAAAAACTATTGCAGATGTATCTGCATTCCTAAAATCTGATCCTGCACATTCTGTCAAAGCATTGCTGGTTCAAGGTGTAGCCGATGAGAAGGGTCAAGTACCTGTTATCGCCTTGTTCTTGCGCGGTGACCATGAACTCAATGAAATCAAAGCTGAAAAGCATCCGCTGATTGCATCACCATTAACTTTTGCAACTGATGAGCAACTTACAGCACTTGGCTTAACTGCAGGTTTCTGCGGTCCACAAGGTCTTGTTGAAAAAGGCGTTACTGTGATTGTTGACCGTGCGGCATCGGTATTGTCTGACTTTGTTGCGGGTGCAAATGAAGCAGATAAACATGCGACTGGTGTGAACTGGGAACGTGATGCGCAATTCACCGAAGTTTACGACTTACGTAATGTGGTTGAAGGTGATCCTTCTCCAGATGGTAAAGGTACCTTACAAATTAAACGTGGTATTGAAGTCGGTCATATCTTCCAACTCGGTCAAAAGTACTCAGAAGCTTTGGGCTGTAAAGTACTCGGTGAAGATGGCAAGCCATTTACTGTGACTATGGGTTGTTATGGCATTGGGGTAACACGTGTTGTTGCTTCTGCAATTGAACAGAATTTCGATGAGAAAGGCATTATCTGGCCATCAGCAATTGCACCATTTGAAGTTGCTATTGTGCCAATGAATGCACACAAATCTCCACGTACCGTTGAGGCTGCTGAAGCGCTCTATGCGGAATTAACTGCTGCGGGTTATGACGTATTACTGGATGATCGTAATGAACGTCCTGGCGTGAAATTTTCTGATCTTGAGTTAACTGGTATTCCACACCGTATCGTAATTGGTGAGAAAGGCTTGGATGCGGGTACTTTTGAGTATAAAGGTCGTACCGATGCTGAATCTGTGAACATTTCTAAAGATGAATTACTCGCAAAAATTGCCAAATAATTTTTAGAGTTAGAATAAAAAATCCCGCTACTGCGGGATTTTTTATTGAGTTTAACTTAGCAAAATTTCATCCCACCAAAGCAGTTAGAACGGAAATTCTGCCCCTGTAAGGTTAAGTTCGTCAGTGGAAAATCTAAAGTCGTAGTATTCATAGGAATATTTCCTACAGCCAAATCTCCACTAAATACACAGCTTCCGAGGATTCGACCACAATCACGAGGATTATCAGTTAAGTCTTTATTAATTCCAGCAATGGTTTGCTTTAACACGGCATTGCTAATTGCCACTTGTGTGGTTGGGCTTAAACTTCCGAGTTCGACTTCATCTTCCATAGCTAACCACCACCCCTGATTTGCAGCAACGGCAGCGTCAGGCCATAATATTTTTTGGGATTGTAAGGATAAGGATGCTGGGTTATTCAGATACAAAGCATGGATTAAACCCAAATTTTGATTCACGGTAATATCTGTTTTTAAACCTGTAATATTACCAGTTACATTTTTTTGTAATGGCAATAATCCCCCTAATACATCCGCTGTAAGAGGCCCTGAAAAATCAATTTGTCCAACGGTGCCACTGCCTTTTAATACCACATCTTTTAAACGTGTTCCCGAAACCACTGTTGAATTAATGGTAAATGGTGCTGATGTTGATGAAAGGGTTAATGAATAGTTATCAGAGGTATAATCTAGAGTTGTTGGAATTCCCAGAATTGTACCTTTAACCTTTCCTTTAATTTCCAAACCAGTATCCGCATAAGTCATTGTTCGTTGAGTAGTGACTGCCGTTCCAGAAGCTGTTTTGGTTTTCATATAACCACTAAAGGTATTAATCCCATTCGGAGTGGCAGAATTCTCGGTGCCTAAAGTCATCAATCCTGAAATTTTTTCTGCGCTGACCCGAAAGCCTACCACTTCACGTGTGGCTGCTGAATTTGGGTTTTTAATGGCAAATTGCAAAAATGGGTTGGTAATTTTTGCTGAGGTGGCTGCTCGCTCATCTGAAGTATAGTTAGCGTTTGCGGGTAAACCACTTAATGAAATATTATCAATATCAATATCACAACTACTGGCACGTACACTGTTGTTGACACCACCACAGCCCAACGCCAATTTATTAATATTGGCATTCAACTCCATAACCGCTTCTAAACCTAGCTTATAAAATCCAATATTAGATTGATTATAGGTTGTACCGGTAGAATCGGTTTGAGAGGTTCCCTGCAAATATTGAAGCGTTAACAATGCTTGTCCTGAAACAGCAGAAAGTTCCTGATCAGAAAGGCTTTGCATGCTCTTTGCTATGGCAGGTGTAGCAACGGTAGCCAGTAAAATGCTTAATAATAACTTTGTCTTCATGACCACTTAAATTCCTTTCATTCTTTTTATCTTGGAGTAATGCCAAAACTGCTGCGTATATTGCCACCTGTAATTACCATTGTGCCTAGATTCTGTGCCCGATCTACTGTTGGGTATAAATTAACATCTGCTTTTAAGACCCCTGCTGCCTGATTAGACGGATTCAAGCGGATGTTATTGTTAAATTTAACCTGATCTTTTTCGACCAAAATTTTCGCATTCAAATCAAGTTCACCTTGAATACGGTCGAATCCAATGGTTGCATTGTCTTGGACATTAGTAAGGTGCAAGTAGTTTTTATTGGTGGTTGCATCTGAAGCATTCAGCTTAATATTGCCTTGAATGGCTAAATGATTATCCGCGGCTGTACCAGGTAAGATCATCAATTGTGCAGAAGAGTCCAAACGCAGTGCGAGCCCGAACAAGACATCATTGCTATTGGTAAAACTATTTGCAGGTACAAAACAGCTAAGATTAGATGTTGCAGCCGTCGCACAACCTGCGGCTTCATAACGGCTACCCGGTAGCTGCCCCAAGGCTATTTCTGCGCCCATCGCAATGACTAACCGCGGCAAGTCCAGTTTGATTCCCGCCTGCTCCATGGCCAATACACCTTGAGTATCCATGAAGAAATCGATATTGCGCAGCCCCGTATAATAATTCACTTCTTCAGCGGTATTAAAACTATTCGGTGCGCCATCAATCAGGATAATGGAAGTTGTTTTGGAACCTGCGGTGTCTCGACCTTGTGTCGACATGGTTAAGCCAAAACCGATTGCTTCAGCATTGTTTGCACCATAAGTGGTGCCATAAATACCTAAATTTGCATTCAAGTTATATATGGGAATCCCCAAACCCCATGTCGCACTTTGGGTGGTAATTTGATGGCTTGCATCATTACTATTATTGGCAATAAATTTTGAATTTCGAGCAATGGCTTGAAAATCCATACCACGTACCGCAATGGCCACGGCATTCTGCGCCTTATTACTTAAGTTATAACGATCGATGCCAGCTTGCTTACCCAATAATTTGGCAATGTTCTGCCCAATTTCAAATTCCAATGATTTGGTTTGCACGGCATTGATATAAATGTCACCAAAGTTAACATAAGCCAAACTATTGTTGTCGACTAAACTGGAGCCATTTTGAGTCCGAATTTGTAACGGCGTTAAATTACCAAATTCTATCGCATAAGAATTTTTACCCGTATGTCCAAGCTCGAATTTGGTTCCTTCAGCTGTAACAACTCCCAATGCATTTTTTTCATCACGAGTAAAACTGGTTTTTACATTGAGATGCAGACCTGTAGAACCTGTCATTTGATTACTGGAAATAGATGAATCTTCCGCGCCACCTAAATTGGTTCGATCTGCATTCACTGAAATTTCTGCATTACGTAAACGCCCAGAAGCACCTAAACGAATAATGGAGTTGAGCTGATCCGTATTGTCATTGGCGGTATAGGATTTGGCATCACTGCCGACATTGGTTTTATATCTAAGATCAATATTAAAACCAGGTCGGGTTTTCCCCGGATTATCCAAATCTTGAACTCGCTCCAATACCACTTCATTGATACTACTGTCCGTAGCATTGGGTGAGCTAGTGGAAAGTACCATGCCTTTATCGGCATCTAAGTATAAATAACCCGTTCCTTTAAAATTAAAGTTAAAGTCTTTTAAAATAAACTGGTTATATTCACTGCCATTTTTGAGCGTATGGAAAATATTGGCATTCTGTAGACCAAATTCAAGGTATGCTTTGTCTTTAGAATTGAAAAGCCCACTTTTGGTTTCTAAGACAAAATTCATCGGTGAGCGATTTTGGAGTGTTAAAGCCCCCAATGTATTCTGACTGGAACAATCCGCTCCGCGTGAAGCATCGCCACATACCGCGACTTTGCCTATATGAATATTTGCTGGATTCACCACTGCCTCTATCCGCATACCTGTTTTATTGGCATTAGTACCTACATCCAGCTTAACGCTCCCTCCAATCTTATTGTTGTCAATTTTATTGACCTCAATATTATTTAAAGACAGGTTTAAATTTCCAGAAGTCCCATTGGCAAAATTAGTATTGTCTTTCCAATTTAGTTGATCAATCGTCACTCGGTCTGTTTCATAGGTCAGGCTAATACCATCCTGTCCAGACACTTTACGCAAACTTTGATCTGAAAGGGCTTCTAAAGCCAATGCCTGCTGTGTCCATACAATACTTGAAGCCAATACACTGAGTTTTATAATTTTATTTGTACTCATTCACCATTCCTTGTGTGATTGAATTAACAACGCGACGTCGAAGAAGAATTACAGCTAAAAAACTTCATGGTTCCAGACATGGCTAGATTGCCGTGCATATTCAAACCTGTGAATCCTGTTTCTAATCCACGGTCAAATACCGACTCATGTGTCGAACTATATGTGGTTTGCTTTAAATATCCTTTTTGTGCATCGCTGCTGCCCGTGTCCTTTTCAATCGCGAGTGCTTCAAAACCAAAATTCCGAATCTGAATTGGATAACCATCCAAAAACGTCAGTTTCATTGCAGTTTTATAGCCTGCACTGGTGGTCACTGTCGTACCATCGAGTTGAAATTTATCAATTGCGACCGTTCCTTGTATTTTCTTAAATACCAGCCAATATAAATTGCCACTGGCATCTTTTCGATTACTGACATTGAAGGCTAAACGGCAAAATTCATTGCTCGCCCCGTTACAAGAATATTCATAAGGCACTTCGCTGGCATTGGTCGGTAATGTGTGGTTGAGTGAAAATGACCAACTCAAGTCAGCACCACCTTGCCCACGTACATCCGACAATTGTGTGCTATCCAACTCGGCCAAACCCGCCCAACTGATTGAAGAACTTAAGCACAGGACAGCTAGAAAAAACGGCTTCATCTATTCCCCCTTACAGCCCAGTGGTGGTAATTTTTAAATGTTGAATCAAAACCCCATCAATGGCAGCAGAACCTAAATTGGTTTTGGTCCCTGTAGGTGTTACAAAACTCACCCCAACCGCATTATTGCTGGTATCGGCTTTTAAAAATTTATTGTTATTGATAAAGCCAACTGTACCAATGGAAATACTACTGTGGGTTGCAGTATTGCCCTGATAAGTTTGTCCCATGCTTATTGCATCACCACAGTATTGAATGTTACAAGTCGAACCTTTATAAGCCGAAGTTGTACCGCTGGCTAAGGCCGTGTAATCCGTGTAAATCTGTTGATAGACATTGGCTTTATTCGGGATGCGGGTCAGCTCAATCACAAAATTCTGACCATCCGCAGCAGTATCCACAATAAGGGGTTGATAAACACTACCCAATACCAAATTGATATTCGGGCTATATAAATACACCCCATCATTGGCATTAAAGTTAGGGGCAGTGGTTTTAGAAATGGCAGGGGTCGTTAAATCATTATTAATATCAGTAGTTAATGCTTCTGCTGTACTGATGCGTAAAGCTTTAGAGCTGTCTTCAGTCGCTGTTGATGGATTATCATTAGTATTCAAGCGAATCAGTGCAGCTAAACCCAGCGTATTATTATAAGAGGTTGGCAATGAAGAACTCGCAGCTCCTCCCAGAGTTTGAAACAGCTTCAGATTGGATCCGTTTAGCGACAGTCCGTTTTCCACCAGTTGTAAGCGCAGACGTTGATCCAAACCATTTAAATTGGCTGGTGCGCCATTTTTTGCATCTACAGGTGCCGCAACCAAAGGATTACGCGCAAAGAAATCACCCCATAAACCTAATTTAATATTGTTGTCAGTTGCCGTATTGGCTGCACCATCTAATACATATGGTGCTTCCAAGGATAAATAGCTAAAGTCTTGTGCAACCCCAGCAAAGTCATACACCACACGGTTGGCAGTCGTGCTGATGGATTTCACACTAAATACCCAAGGATTGGTTTCTTGCCCCCAGTGAAAACCAAGGTTACTAAAGCGGGAGTTTAGATTGTTGTCTGATGCAGATAAGGCTAAACCATACAAAAACACATCTGCTTTTTTGGCACCTGCTGTTTTAGCAGTCTCTGAAAGCGGACCTACAGGTATGAAACGGATAAAGCCCGTATCATAATTTCGGTTCGCTAAACGACTTTGATTCTGTGCAGCCGTCAGACCATCTTCCGCGGTTTGAAATACCATTTTGAAATTTTCAGGCAGAATGGCAATCCCTTCACCTGTCGAATTACTTAGAGCTTGATCTGACAGTGCTTCTAAAGCAAAACTATATGTATAACAAAGACTCAGCATGCTGGTGAGCATTGTTTTACGCAAAATTGTCGTATGCCGATCCGTCATCGCGACCTTCCTTGTTATTTGATGCTCCGCATCATTATTTTGTTCATCCTAGACTTGGTTATGCTTTGTTTTACTGTCAAATGTGACCCTGAGGGAAACATTTCACCAAGACATTTTTAATCCTCATTATGCTGAATAATTACACGATTGCAAAAAAATCTCGGAAAATGTCTGCATTTTCCGATGAATGAAGCATTGATAAATAAGGTGCTGAATGCTTATTTCAGGAAATAAAAAAACCTATTTGTCTGAACAAATAGGTTTTTGGGCTGCTTCAAAATCGAAGGAAAAATTAAGCCTTCGGTAAAGTTACACCTGTTTGACCTTGATACTTACCACCACGGTCTTTATAAGAGGTTTCACACACTTCATCACTTTCAAAGAACAGCATTTGTGCGACGCCTTCACCCGCATAAATACGAGCAGGCAAATTTGTGGTATTGGAAAACTCAAGTGTCACGTGACCTTCCCACTCAGGTTCCAATGGCGTCACGTTCACAATAATACCGCAGCGTGCATAAGTCGATTTACCTAAGCATACCGTGAGGACATTACGCGGAATACGGAAATATTCGACTGTACGTGCTAAAGCAAAAGAGTTTGGCGGAATAATACAAACATCCGACTCGATATCAATAAAGCTTTTTTCATCGAAATGTTTTGGATCGACAATTGCAGAGTGAACATTGGTGAACACTTTAAATTCACGTGCACAGCGAACGTCGTAACCATAACTCGATACGCCATAAGAAATGAGCTTTTCGCCATTCTCATCAAAACGCACCTGATTTTCAGCATACGGTTCAATCATGCCGTGTTTTTCGCTCATTTCGCGAATCCAACGATCAGACTTTATAGCCATTCTTCTATTTCCAAAACTTGAATCAATTCTTGCGCTGTACTTTAACTTAATTCAGCCTTAATGGAAATACGAACGCCCCTGAACACATCATCTTTGCAGATGTGGCAAGGACAAACGCAGCAACATCATTACAGACTCAGAAGTGCAGAATAACTAAGCGGAATAGAAAAACTCACCAAAACAATCGAGGCGGTTTTTTGAAGATTGGACTTGGTCAACCAGCGTACTCGATTGGTTGCCAAAATAGAGCCTATGAAGGTCCAGAAAAAGGCAATCGGAACAAGTAGGATGAGAAAAACCAGCATATGGGCCACATAGGCATCTGCTCTGATCCAAACAATGGCTGGGAAAATTGCTGATGCAAAAAGTAATGCTTTGGGATTTAACAACGTTGCAAGGAACAGTTCACGCGCACGGATGCTCGGCTGAGTAAAGCTCTCTTCAACATCCGCAGTTTTCCAGAGCTTAATTGCCAAAAATAGAATATAAGCAGCACTAAACAGTTTGAGCAAGGTCGGAATTAAGGGGTAATGCCGAGAAACCGTGCCAATAATAACACCCCAAACGGTAATCGAGATGAGATAGCCAAAGGCTTCGGCAGGAATAAGACGAAAAGATTTGCGAATGCCAACTTGAATGCCAGATGATGCAAGCAGTGTATTGGTTGGACCAGGGGTTAATAATAGCGAAACCACCAATCCTATAAAGAACAATGAAACCATACGCTCACCTCACATTTGAGTGAATGCAGCCTAGTTCAATTGATTCAATATAGCAAAAAAATAATTGTAAAGGAAAACCGCTATCTGACTAGCATTTGCACACTAAACAATTATAAATCAAATAATTACAGTAAAAATGTAACACAAAACCTTAAAGTCATTCTGTAAGAATATATTTCACTTTTAACTTGAAATTTGTGTTTTAAATCTCATTAAATATAAGGTAGATTCATGAATAAACGATTTTTTTAAGTTTATTTTCAGTTTTAGGCGTGAAACTTCTGCATATTTCCTTACAGCTGTTAAGGGAATTGAACTATCGTTTCACCCCCAAATCATGCACAATACCCTGTCCTGAAAAGCTGATTTCGCATGGCAAAGAAATTTTTCCAATCTTGGCTTCCCTCTCCCGAAAAAGTCAACCAACTCAAATTTATGCGGATTTTTGGTCAACGCACCTTAAATCCCGTGCTTTGGTACGTCAATCGAAAATCTATTTCTCATGCGGTCTTTATTGGAACGTTCTGGGGCATTTTGCCTGTTCCTTTTCACAGTGTCTTTATTGTTCTGACCGTCTTACTGATTGAAGTCAATTTACCGCTCAGTTTGACGCTGGCATGGTTGTCTAATCCGCTTACCGTTGTACCTATTTTATATCTGGGTTTTTGGCTGGGCAGTAAGATATTCCAAGTCAACATGATTGATAAAGATATGATTTTAGGCGTACTGCATCAAATTTTGAACTGGATTAAAAATTTTGGGCATGGACATATAGACTTGCATCTCGCCAAAATTTTGGTGACTGGACTGGTGCTTGAAGCGTTGTTGGCTGCGCTGCTGCTCTATCTCAGTACTCGGATTATTTGGCGCTGGACTGTCCTGCGTAAATGGAATAAACGCGTGCAATAATACAATCGCCATTTATATAACTATTAAAAAAAGGATGTCTTAAGACATCCTTTTTTCTGTTAATTTAAAAAATACGATTCTTGTCTTTTTCTGCTTTTGTTAACTTCTCTGCAATTTTTTCTGCAATGGCTAAATAGCTTTCCGCAGCAGCATCTCCTGCAATGACCGACGGCTGACCTGCATCTGCATTTTCACGAATTTTTGCATCTAAAGGTAAACGTCCTAAAAGCGGAATGTGATATTGCTCAGACAATTTATCACCGCCACCTGTACCAAAAATTTGTTCTTCGAATCCGCAATTTGAACAGATATGGGTCGACATGTTTTCAATGACGCCCATCACTGGAATCTGTACACGGTTAAACAGCTCAATTCCTTTGGTTGCATCCATGAGTGCCACGTTTTGTGGTGTGGTGACAATAATGGCACCCGTTACAGGAATACGCTGTGCAAGGGTCAATTGAATATCTCCTGTACCCGGTGGCATATCAATCACAAGCACATCCAAATCTGGCCATAAGGTTTGATTGAACAATTGCATCAGCGCACCCGTGGCTTTAGGACCACGCCATGCCACTGGGGTATTGTGATCACCCGTCAAATGCCCAATCGAAAGTACCGCAAGACCATAAGCGTCGAGCGGAACAAAGTTTTCCGCCTCGATCATTGGGGTTTTACCTGCATTGCCTAACATAGTTGGAATACTTGGACCATAAATGTCGGCATCTAGTACACCTACTTTTAATCCCAATTGCTGTAATGCCAACGCCAGATTGACCGTCGTGGTCGATTTACCGACACCACCTTTACCCGAAGACACCAAAATCACATTTTGAATACGTGGATGTTTAGGCACATCACGTTGTTGCGGTGCAGCCTTGGCAATTGGTGGATTATTCGGATCGGTTTCTGTTTCAGTCTGAGCTGGGGCAGCAGCATCCATCACAGGAGGTAAATTGCTTTTTTCATTTTTGGCAGGTGTAGAACAGCTCTCGCCTTGGGCATGGTCATGTCCACAGCCACCCGTCTTGTGTCCAGTCTTTTGCTGAATCACATGCATATTCAGTTCCTGAATGCCACATTTTTCGAGGGCATCTGCCAAATCATCATGGATTTGCTGCAAATGATCGGCTTCTTCAGGATAGGTATTAATGGTGATTTGTAAAACTCGACCTTGTACATTAATTTGCGAGATACGATCTTTTAAGGCGTGATTTGAATTCGGCAAAATGTACTGCTGCAAAACCTGCTGGATTTCTTCTTCTTTCACCTCCTGCGCAGGCGAAAAAACAGATTTAAGTGAAGAAAGCCACGACATACATTTACTCCAAGTCTGGATATACAGCTGAATGGCATAGTTTAACGGTTATTTTCAATCAGGTTAAGCGTTGTACTACGTTGCTTTTTAAATCAGGGGTTAAAAACCAAGTAATTTTGTCAGATTTTAAGCAAAAATCTTTTATAGATACACAAGCCGCTTTTTGATTTCATCAACCCATGCGCTGAGATTGGTCTGAAATAACAAATCTCCTGATGATAGCCACCCTATTTCCGCCTAGATTGGATAGATCACAGCATCAATCACCACTTTTAAAAATTATAAAGTGCTGCTGAATCACACGGGGCATCGCTTATGAAATTACCACTTCTGCTTTTTCTGGGTCTGACATTTTCCCCTGTGCTGAAAGCTGAAACTTTTCAAGCTTCAAGTGTCAAAACGGCTTCAGGCAGCACCATTCAAGTTGGGGACAGCTTTCATGATCTGGTGACGCGCATGGGACAATCACCCAGCTCGATGAGTCTCTATACCTTTACCGAAAATCAGAAACAATACCGAGCCATGCGTTATGTCTATGAAATAGAGGGAAAGCAGTATTTTTTGACGATCGTGGATAACCTCATTCGTCAAATTGAATGGATCAGTCTTGATCCCTGAACTCACTCAACATCCATGCCGAGTGAGCAATGATGACCACAATAAAAATTAAGATTGATCGTGATCATCTTTCTTGAATTTGTTCAGGGTATCGGTTGCCGCTTTTTTCAATTCATCAAACTTTTCAGTCGCTTGAACTTTCAATTCGTCAAATTTAACCGAAGCTTCCTGTTTAAGCTCTGCCGATTTCACCTTGGCTTCATCCAATAGATGGCTGGCTTCTGCTTTTAAATGTTCATAGGTTTCCTGTGCCTGATGCTGTACTTCTGCCCACTTGGCTTTGGCATCTTCAATGGTGCTATCAAACCCTGCATCTTCATCCGCAGCCTGTTGCTCGTCCAGTTTCTGCTTCACATCATCCAGTTTTTGTTCTGCATCTTGTTTCACTTCGGCAGCAGCACTTTTTAAATCCTCAATGGCCTTTTCACCTTCGGCTTGTGCATCTTGTGCGGCTTGTTTCAGGTCATCGCCAAGTTCCGCAGCCTTATCTTTTAATTCATCAATTTTATTTTCAACGGTCATTTTTACACCTTTTTCTGTTATGGCATCTCCCTATAGTTATACCGTGATCTGTATTGAATAAAATACAAAACAGCATATTGAAACAAAGACGCTACAGAATGTTGCGCAGGTGAATTGATCTTCAATCCTTGGCTTTATCTCTGCAAGTCATCTGGCTTACTGCACCCTCAATACCCTGTCATCTGGAGCATCTGAATCCTCTGTTCTTCAAACTTTGTTTCCTATTTTTAAGCTTTAGATGTAGAGATAGAAAAGCCTGAGGTTTTCTTGTTGGCTGTTATTTTTATTTGCCCTTGCGCTAAAGTCTGATGGATTTGCAAAGAATTCACGCAATCCCTTATGCAACTTTGCAGCAACTAAGGTAAAATCAATGCCCTTGCATTAACTACGAATGAGAGAGTTATATCCGTGCGCAATATTTTAGTCACTAACGCCCTTCCATACGCCAATGGTCCGATCCATATGGGTCACCTACTCGGTTATATCCAAGCAGATATCTGGGTTCGCGCCATGCGTGCAATGGGACATGATGTGACTTATGTCTGTGCGGATGATGCTCACGGTACGGCAATCATGTTGCGTGCTGAAGCCAACGGCATTAGCCCAGAACAACAAATTGCCAATGTGCAAAAAGAACACATTCGTGACTTTGACGGTTTTGGTGTGCACTTTGACCACTATGATTCAACCCATAGCGACACCAACCGTGCCCGTGCTTCTGAAATTTATGTCAAAAACCGCGAAGCAGGCAACATTGCAGTTCGCCCAGTTTCACAATTGTTTGATCCTGAAAAAGGCATGTTCCTGTCTGACCGTTTCATTAAAGGCACTTGCCCGAAATGTAAGGCGGAAGATCAATATGGCGATTCATGTGAAGTGTGCGGTACGACTTACAACGCTACTGAATTGTTGAATCCGAAATCGACTTTAAGCGGTGCGACACCAGTCGAGAAATCTTCTGACCACTACTTCTTTAAATTGCCAAACTTTGGTGAATATTTACAGAAGTGGACCCGTGATGAAGGTCGTTTACCTGTTTCCATTGCCAACAAATTAGATGAATGGTTTGAAGCAGGTTTGGCAGATTGGGATATTTCTCGTGATGCGCCTTATTTCGGTTTTGAAATTCCAGATGCACCAAACAAATATTTCTACGTTTGGGTTGATGCCCCGATTGGTTATATGTCAAGTTTTGAAAACTACATTAAAACCAAACGTCCTGAACTCAGCTTTGATGATTTCTGGAAAAAAGATTCTAAAAATGAAGTTTATCACTTCATTGGTAAGGACATTGTTTACTTCCACGCGTTGTTCTGGCCTGCAATGCTTGAAGGTGCCAACTACCGTACCCCATCGGGTTTATTCGTGAATGGTTTCTTGACCGTGAATGGTCAGAAGATGTCGAAATCTCGCGGTACCTTCATTAAAGCTGAAACTTATTTACAGCACTTAAACCCTGAATATTTACGTTACTACTTCGCATCTAAACTTTCGGACAAAGTTGAAGATTCAGACTTGAACCTTGATGACTTCGTACAAAAAGTGAATTCGGACTTGGTCGGTAAAGTAGTAAACATTGCCAGCCGTTGTGCAAAATTCATTAATACCAAGTTTGATAACAAGTTATCTGCAACATGTGCGGAGCCTGAATTGGTACAAAGCTTTATTGATGCAGGCGATTCGATTGCCAAAGCCTATGAAGCTCGCGAATTCTCGACTGCGATTCGTGAAATCATGGCGCTTGCGGATAAAGCCAACCAGTACATTGATGAGAAAAAGCCTTGGGCTTTAGCGAAAATTGAGGGCGAAGAACAGCAAGTTCTCGATGTATGTTCTGTGGGTATTAACCTATTCCGTCAATTGGCGGTGTACTTAGCGCCTGTCCTTCCGACTTTAGCGGCTCAAGTACAAGACTTCTTGAAGTTAGATCGCTTTGACTTTGCATCAGCAAAAACTGCATTAGTGGATCATGAAATTGCATTGTTCCAACCATTAATGCAACGTGTAGACCCTAAAGCGGTTGCTGCAATGGTGGATGCATCTAAAGACTCTTTAGCTGCGCCTGCTGCTGAACCTGTAAAAGCTGAAAAGAAAAAAGAAAAGAAAGCCGAGAAAAAGCCTGAGCCTAAAGTCGGTGAAGCGGAAATTATTGGCATTGAAGACTTTATGAAGGTTGACCTTCGTGTTGCTGAAGTTTTAGAAGCGGCAACGGTTGAAGGTTCGGATAAACTTCTTCAATTGACTTTAAACGTTGGTGAAGCTGAACCGCGTAACGTGTTTAGTGGTATTCGTGAGTTTTACCAACCAGAAGACTTAAAAGGCAAATTGGTGGTGATGGTGGCGAACCTTGCGCCACGTAAGATGCGTTTTGGTATTTCTAACGGGATGGTACTTGCAGCGGGTAATGGCGAAGGTGTTTGGGTAATTTCACCTGAATCTGGCGCTAAAGCTGGTGATAAAGTTTCTTAAGTAGACTATTAATTTTTTATATTAATCAAAGAGCACCCTGCTCTTTGATTAATTTATTTCTAATAAAATGAAATATCTTTATTTATATCAGTACCTTTTTGTACTAAAGAAATCCTTCCCACACTTTTTCTATCAGTAAAATAAGCACCAGATAGCTCTAATGTTTGTGCATTATTAAAATTTATTCTACGAATATCAAAAATTGTCATGCCTGTATAGATACTCCAAGAAGGCGTTTTAGGGATGGATCTATACAAATAGAAAAGTTTTGATGTCCCATGAATATGGGATGGGGTTGCTTCTAGTGTCTCTGATTTAGAAGTTTCAGTATGAATATTAATTTGAGTATTTGAAAGGGTTTGAATAATTGTTGCTCTAACATGGATTTCTAAATTATTTTCAGTTGTAATTTTTCCCTCCCAATGACCATTCAAGTCTGGATATAAACTTTTATTAAACCAACCTATTAAGCCCCATATTAGTCTACTAATTGTACTGTTGCTCAATAAAAAAATTATGAAAAGGCAAACCCAAGGTGCGATTGTAATAAGCCGATAAAATGATATTGGCTTATAAATATAGCTAACTCCATAGTAAATACATAAACTAACAATAATTGTAATAGTTACAATATATTTAATTAATGAGTAAATATTAATTATTTTACCCATATGTTATCCCTTTAAATCATTGTAGCTATGGACACGATCTTTCCCATGACTTTTGGCAGACAATAATGCGATATAAGATTCACGCATGCTTGCGCCGACGCCCATAGAAAAAGTTATTTCATTACCTATAAAAGCCTTTATCTCATCGAATAATTCAAATTCATCTATTTGTACATTGTCTATGAATCCCGCGACACCATCTGCTGCACAGAACATAATTGTAAAACCAATATTTGATAAAAAATCAGCAATTTGATGAGTTTTATGATTAACTAGACAGTTGATTTCCTTCAGGCTATCCATGTCATTATTTAAATAAGAAGCAGTTATTTTTTGCCCAATATCATCACCATCAATACTTATAAAGAACATAATATATCTGTGTTAAAAATTTCTATAGAAGATATTTTAAAGATAGCAAATTTTTAATTTTTATTAAATATCAAATATTTCAACCTCAGTTTTCCTAATCACTAAAACTAAATAAAAAAAGCCTCAATCAAAAAATAAATTGACTTGTAAAGATTAATAAATAAACTACTTATTTCTGCACTGTTTCGCTCTAATTTTATCAATATTTAAGCCTTTTTGACTTCCCTCGTTGCTCCAATCCAACAACAAAAAAGGGGCACTGATTACCACTAATATCAATCAAAAATAGCAATTCATCTTGAGGTAAAAGGTATTCAACTCATCTAACAGCAACACTAGAAAAATGTCACTGTCAGATCAAGTCTTAATGCATATATTTACTTCGCTGGCTCTCCCCATTGGTTCGATTCAGGCTTGGTTTCCATTACAGACCAAATCAACAATGGAATAAGCCCAATAATGGTCAGTGCCAACAGCATCCACCAACCTGAACGGTTCACATCATGCAAACGACGTGCGCCAACAGCAAGAGATGGCAATAAAAAGAACAATGAAAGTAAGCCAGAAATTGCATCTATACCAGCGTCACTCACGCCTATAATTGCCAAACTTATTCCCAGAATCAGTCCAATTAAAATTTGGAACAAATAAAAATACCAATATTCTTTACGGCGCGCTCGCCCTGAAAAATTGACGTAATTTTTTAAACATTTCATTGACCAGTCGAAGAAACCAAAATTTTCTTCGGCTTGTAACTGTTCGGAATGTGCATTATTTACTGCTGAAAAAGCGGGTTGGCGAGCAAATGCCATCACATAAATACTAACAGCCTGATTTAAATCATTGACTGAAAAATCGACATATTGCCCACGTGCGGGAGAGGTTTGGTCTTTCCACTCTGAACCAAAGAAGCTATAGCGCTTACCATCGTCCCCTTGAATCACACCTTCATTAATCTGGAAGTTAAAATCTGCTAATGTACCTTTCATTATAAAGTTCCAATTGATATTCAATATTTTATTGTTGGAAATGCCATCATACTGGAACAGTGTATTTTTCTAAAATATATTCCTGTAACCAATTCTTAAATGACTATATAAATAAAAATAGCCCTCATGCGAGGACTATTTAAAAAGATTTTTAAGTAAAATCAGTTAGGCTTATTTCACCACTTGCACGACTGGCATTGGGTATTTGCCGTCTTGAATTGCCTTATCTGGACCGTACATACGTAAAATGATGTAGCAGTCTTTGTTTGGAATTGGCAAGTAGTTCGGATTGTTGGCATTGGCTTTTTCATCTGAACTGAGTTCAATGGTGTACATACCGTCTGCACCTGGTTTAAGGGTACGGTCACCACGGCTATGACGGTTCATTTTATTGTGTGCCATGAGTCGGTCATCCGAACCATAAACGGTAAATGACCAGAACTAGCTCACGTTTGGTGCTTTGAAATGAATTTTGTATTTCTTCCCATTGGAACCGTTAATTTTTTTACCGTCTGAACCCACTTCAGTTTTTAAGTAAACGGTTTCATCTGGTGGTAAGCCCCATTGACCTAAATATGTACCTTCTGCAAATAGATCACGTTGTGCATCGCCCAGTTGTGCACGTATACCCAGTAATTTACCTGCATTGGTCATTTTCGGAGCAAGATCGATAATATGTTGCATACCGAGCTTTTCACCCACTTTTGCAGCAGCGAGTTGCTCTTGTGTTAACTTATAATTACATGGCGCAATTCCCATCGCCTTGTATTGGCTCACCCATTTCTTATCTGCTTCCGCCATGGTGCCTTCACACAACATGAAGTTGACGCGCTCTAACCAAGAGGTTTTTGCAGGGTCTGGATAAGTTCTGACTTTTTGCTCTGGTCCCGCGACACCTAAATATTCAGATAAGGTACGAATGTTCCATTGGTCCATATAGTTGAGGGCTTTTTTCTCATCTTCTTTGCCCGTCGCCATAATACGACCCATCATTTTCTGCAAATCAGAATCGACATAAATCACTTCATCTACACTGTCTGGGACTGTGCCTTTCCAGTTTTTAAGCGCGAACATGAAACGACCACCTTTGGTGCCACGGGTACGCGCACCAATCATCGCGGTAGTCTAGTGTCCCATGTCCATAGTGTGCAGAATCCAGTAACGACCTTGGTCAAAATCTGGAATACTCACAATCACAAGTTCAGCGCCCAGGTCTAACCAGCCCATTAAATGCAGGGTATCGTTATTGATGGTGGGGGGTGCGGTATAGGTATCGTCTGCGATATGGCGAATGTTTTGGAAACGGTTTAAGGGAGTTTTGGTTTCTACTGCCGTTTCATAGAAAAATTTATAGGCTTCATCTATTGAATAGCCGTACAGATAAGCATCTTCTGCTAATTTATCGGGAATTGCTGCATTGGACATTGTGCTTACTGCTCCAAGCATCATAAGGGAAAGAAGTGCTGTTTTTTTTCATGTTATCGCTTTTGTGTTATAAATTTTATATTATTTTTATCACTTTTTAATCTCGCTTTCACTAGGTTTTTCGCTTGATTTTCAAACATAAATTAAAAAAATATTCACTCGTAAAAACAGCACTTTATATAAAACTATGCGCTGAGGTGTGATGCTTGGTTTTTTAAGTCCTCTTCATTTTGAAATGGGTAATATTCACGGGCTGGCTTTATCTGCTTGAAAAATCTTTTTTTAAAATTCAACACTCTGGTCAGTCACGTATATTGAGTGAATACGAATAAAAAAGGCCTATTCATTCCGACAATGTCATTGAATGAATAAGCCTTGGGCAATGTTTAGCTGTAACACAACGCTCAGGAAAATAATTTGAAACGCTTAAGAGCAATATTCTTCGCGTTGATGCTCAATTAAAGACAGTGCTGCATTCCATGCTTTCAGCATCACCATCTCAATGATTTCACCTTCAAATTGCTGCGTGGTGTGTTGACGCACGGCTTCGGAAGGAAGATGTAATTCTGCGCCTCCTGCCATGGCTTTAATTTGCGCTTGGCAAGCACGCTCTAGGAAGTAAATTTCGTGGAAAGCACGTTGAATGCTATCACCTGTCGATAACAAACCATGATTACGTAAAATCATGACGCGGTTTTGTCCCAAGTCTTTGACTAGACGCTCACGTTCTTCGGTCAACAGTGCCACGCCTTCATATTCGTGGTAGCTGACTTTGTTATAAAACTTCAAAGCATGTTGTGACAGTGGCAACAAACCGTGTTTTTGTGCAGAAACCGCAATCCCATCCGCAGTATGGGTATGAATCACGCAGTGCACATCTTTACGTGCATCATGAATGGCTGAGTGAATCACGAAGCCCGCCGTATTGACCATTTTTCCTTGATCATACTCCGCAACAATTTTGCCTTCATAATCAATTTTCACCAAATGCGAAGCCGTCATTTTTTCAAACGGAATGCCATACTGATTAATCAGGAAATGCCCTTCTTCGCCCGGTACACGCAAGCTGATATGGGTATCAATTAAATCCGTCATGCGGAAATGCGCAATTAGGCGATATAAACCTGCCAGTTGGCAGCGTGCTTCCCATTCGGTTTC
This sequence comes from Acinetobacter kanungonis, assembly GCF_009939195.1. Taxonomy (GTDB): domain Bacteria; phylum Pseudomonadota; class Gammaproteobacteria; order Pseudomonadales; family Moraxellaceae; genus Acinetobacter; species Acinetobacter kanungonis. The sequence continues at coordinate 424,704 of NZ_JAACKC010000004.1, forward strand.
AGACACAACTTCTTTAAGACTTTGCAGGGCTTGTAAACTTGTCATCAATGAATCCTTCATTTTTTTCCATTATTGTTGAACCACCTCACGGCATCATTCCGTGAAGTTACCGTTTTTCCATAAACGCGATCATATGGCTTAGGGGCTATCGTGATCAGTTTTTTAGTATTGCTCACGAGCAAATACTTCAAAATGAGAAGCATATCCATGCACCACATAGAGCAAAGAATTTAAAACTTTACTCAAGCCTTGTTGGTGAACTTAGCGCAGCATTTCCAAATGCTCAATGTCATTTTCATCCACCTCTAAGCTTAGGTATTGCAAGATTTGACAGTAAATAATGTGATTTCTGCAAAAGATTCCGACTAAATTGCAGTTCTAGTGCAGGTTCAGTTGGTGAAGCTTAATTTCCTAACGTTTCTTCGCCTCTAGCTCGATTGCCAAACTTTCCATTTTTAATTGATATGGAAACTGCTTAGTTTTCTTTATCGGGCATTAGAAATGTGCACGTTTGTTTCAAAAATAAAGGGGGGGGGGGTGAACCAAAGTGATTCAATACACGAATAAGTCTTTTAGATTAAGCTTCAAAACGCAGCCCTAAGCCTGCGATGGTGTGAATATATTTTGGGGTCAATGCCGAATCGCCTATTTTTGTTCTTAGCTTTTTGACCAGAATGCGTAAATAATGCGTGTCTTCTTCGTGAGTACTACCCCAAAGCTCCGTCATAATTTGCTTTTGTGGCACGATTTTGCCTTGATGACGAATTAATAAAGCCAATAATTGAAATTCTTTTTTGGTGAGTAGAATGTCTTGATTTGCCATTTTGACACTATGTTCAGCCACATCGACCCATAACTGACCATCATCAAATACCACATTCTGTGCAGCTTGTTGTGGTTTGTTGCGGAACATGACCCGAATACGGGCAGAAAGCTCCTGAATACTAAAGGGCTTAGTGACATAGTCATTTGCACCTGCATCTAATAACATAATTTTTTGTTGTTCATCAGGACGAGCAGACAGCACAATCACGGGGGCCTCTGACCATTGTCTCAGCTCTTTCAGTACCTCTTGTCCGTCTAAGTCGGGTAAACCCAAATCTAAAATCACCACATCGGCTCCACGTGAAGCCAAAATTTCCAGCCCCTGCATGCCATTCTCGGCAATCAGCACTTGATAGCCCTGCGCTCGAAAAGCAATGTCGAGAAACTTTCGAATCTGTGGTTCATCATCAATAATTAAAATTGAACCTTGAAGTGGGCTGGAGTGTGGCATAAATCTTAGGGTTGCTCCTGTTGAATGGGTAATCGTATGCGAATTAAGGTGCCTTGACCATAGCTGCCCGCCAAGGCTTCAATGCTGCCCATATGTGCGCCGATAATGGCTTTCACAATCGCTAGGCCCAAGCCTGTACCAGTTTTACCACGGTCTCCGCGTTGCATGGTGTAGAACATATCAAAAATCTGCTCACGCTCCGCTTCAGGAATCCCCACGCCCTGATCGGCAATATCAATTTGTAGAACTTCGTCAAATTGTTGAATAGCAACTGAGATAGGTACTTCTTCAGGAGAAAATTTGGCGGCATTTTCCAATACATTAAAAAGTGCTTGTTCAATTAATGCAGGATGCACATACAAGTCAGGTAAATCGGATGGTAATTCCATTTCGATATGGATATGCGGTTGATAGCGTTTTAAACGCTGAGTCGCCGAACCAACCAATTCTTCCACCGATATCCAAGCTCTTGCCAGTGTTAAACCCTGATGTCCCAAACGGGTCATGTCTAACAGGTTTTGGATATAGCGGTCTAGGCGCTCACCTTCTATATGTATGGTGTCGAGTAGACTCAGCCGATCTTGTTCTGACATCTGCTCGCCATAATATTTTAAGCTGTCTGCCGAACCAATCATTGCAGCCAAGGGCGAACGTAAATCGTGTGAAACCGAAGACAACAAGGCCGAGCGTAATTTCTCGGTTTCGGCGACTACACGCGAGTTTTCCAGTTGTTGTGAAAGCTGAATCCTTGCGGCGGTTTGGGCAATGTCCTCTATCATGAGTTCGACCAAACGCTGTTGTTCATAGCTAATCGTGGTGATGTTCAGATAAAAACGAATGGCGATGACTCCGCGCTCATCTCCCACTAAGCAGGGATTCATCCACCATTCCGATTGACTTAAAGTCTGGGTAAAACGCCCACAAGATTTGCCATTTTTTAAAGTCCACTCTGCTGCGATTAGGTCTTTTTCATTCAGGCTGGACGGTCGTTCCGTTTCTACTGTGCCTATTTTCAGCCATATTTGCGCATTCAAGACATGTTCCAGATGCTGTTTGGCAATATTCAATACTTGAGGAATATCGACACAACTCGACAGCTTACGCTCCAATTCTTGCAACTGGAGCGATAGTGAATTGGCGGCACGTAAATTTAACACCTGTACCCTTAAACGGTTGGCTAAACGCCCGACCAACAGTGCAGTAATCATAAAGGTCATAATGGTAATGACCCCGCGCTCGGCACTGATGCTAAAGGTATAACGCGGCTCAATAAAGAAGTAGTTATATAAAAGAAAACAGCAAAACACACTAATACTGGTAATCAGCATGCGCGTACGCATTGCCACCAACAGCACAGTCACAATAAAAATCAGCGCCAAATCGGTATAGCCAATAAAATGATCACTGATCATGGCAGCCACAAAACCCGCCAGCACAATCAACACACTTTCGCGGATTTCTTTGACATTATCCGACTCTGTTTGTCCAAATAAAGATGATGTCGCCGCCGAAGTTTGTCGGGTTGTTGCGACATTTTTTTCCTTTAACGGCTGCACAAAGGTAATTTCAAAAGGGTGCTGTTGTTCTAACAGTTGATCGGCAATATGGTCTGAAAATAGACGTTGCCACAGCGACTTTTGCGGACTTTTTCCCAATAGAATATTGGATGCCCCATGATCATAAGCCGCCTGTAAAATGGCAGTCGCAATATGATTGCTATACAACAAATTGGTTTCTGCACCCAGTTTGCGTGCCAAATGAAAGGCTTTGGTCACCGCCAGTGTCTGTAATGATTCCGCTTGGCTTTTTTGAATGGAAATCACACTCCAACTAGCATTGCGACGCTCGGCAATGCGATGGGCACGGCGCACCAAATCTTCCGAGTACTCCGAACCATCAATCGCTAACAGCACATGATTTTGTATCGGAACAATTTGCCCTTGTGCAATAAACTTTTCACGGTAGTCTAATTCGACCTGCCCCGCCACGGTTTGTATGGCTAAATCACGTAAAGCAGTTAGGTGTGCAGGTTTAAAAAATCCCTGTAAGGCTTGCGGTGCAACATCAGGCAGATAAATTTTGCCCTGATGCATGCGTTCCAGCAATTCAGGTACAGGTAAGTCGACCAGACGAATATCTTTCAGGCGCTTCAGTAACGCATCGGGCACTGTTTCACGTACCCGAATGCCTGTAATTTGATAGACCACATCATTCAAACTTTCCAGATGCTGAATATTCAAGGTGCTGTAGACATTAATGCCTGCATCAAGCAACTCATTCACATCTTGCCAGCGAAATTCGTGCCGACTGTTGGGAATGTTACGGTGCGCCAGTTCATCCACCAACACAATGTCAGGCTTGAGCTGCAAGAGGCAATCCAGATCCATTTCTTCTAATTGACGATCTTGATAGCTCACCTGCTTTTTCGGAATAACATTTAATCCATGAATTAAACGCTCTGTTTCAGACCGACCGTGGGTTTCCACCACGCCTACCACCACCTGATGCCCCTGTTGCATCAACTCATGGGCACGGCTCAGCATGGCATAAGTTTTTCCTACACCTGGTGCCGCCCCCAAGAAAATGGTTAAACGCCCCGATTGCTCACGCTGACTGTGAGCCAACCATGCATCTGCTTTGCTGTTACGGTCGATCTGCATAAGGTACGCGCTACTCTGTTATTGTTTTAGAGGACAACTGATCTAAAGCCAAATTCAGCTCCAGAACATTAACTCGGGCTTGCCCATACACTCCGAACTGTGGTGTTTGTATATGCTGTTGAACCAAAGCCTGAACTTCTTGTACAGTTAACTGACGCTGCTGGGCAATACGGTTGACCTGTAACAAGGCACTTTTAGGCGAAATATCGGGGTCAATGCCACTACCTGAGGCACCAAGCATTTCCAAAGGGACATCTTGTTCAGCCACCTGATTTTGTTGCGCAAACTGCTTGGCTCTTTCTCTTATCAATTGTTGTAATTCTGGATTAGAAACTGCCAGATTACTGCCTGCCATCGCCTCGACATTATAATTCACCGCACTCGGGCGCGCATGGAAATACTGCGGACTGACAAATTGCTGCCCAACCAGTCGTGAGCCTATCATTTTACCATTTTGCTCAAGCACGCTCCCATTCGACTGTACGGGGAACAGCCACTGCGCCAGAGAAACACTAACACTGCAATAGCCAATCCCTGCGATCAAGAATCCCACTAAGATTAAACCGATAGTCGGACGCAATACAGACTGTGACTGATGAGATAAGGGAAGTTCGAGTAAGGTATTCATGTTTAGCTCCTAAATCCACGATGACACAACAAGATCAATCAATTTGATGACCACAAAAGGAAAGATCACACCACCCACGCCATAGATGAGCATATTACGACGTAAAAGTTGCAAGGCACTGGCAGGTTTGAATTGCACCCCTTTTAATGCCAGTGGAATCAGCATCGGAATAATTAAGGCATTAAAAATTAACGCAGAAATAATGGCACTTTGCGGACTGCTCAGACGGAGAACGTTCAACACCTCTAATTGTGGAATCGCCACGGCAAACAATGCAGGCAAAATTACAAAGTATTTCGAGACATCATTGGCCAATGAAAATGTAGTCAGTGCGCCACGGGTAATCAATTGTTGTTTACCAATTTCAACCACATCCAGCAGCTTGGTCGGGTCAGAGTCCAAGTCCACCATATTGCCCGCCTCTTTTGCCGCTTGCGTACCGGAGTTCATGGCCAAGCCGATATCTGCCTGTGCCAATGCAGGTGCATCATTGGTACCATCCCCCACCATCGCCACCAATTTACCCGCAGCCTGTTCCTTGCGAATACAGTCCAATTTATCTTCAGGTTTGGCTTCTGCGATGTAATCATCCACCCCAGCTTCGGCAGCAATCGCAGCAGCAGTTAGTGGATTATCCCCTGTGACCATAATGGTTTTAATGCCCATTTCACGCAACAATGCAAAACGTTCTTTAATCCCCTGCTTAATCACATCCGACAGTTCAATCACACCTAAAAGTAGCTGTTGATCCATGACTACCAATGGCGTCTTACCTTGACGTGCAATGTTTTCCACAATCTGTTTTAATTCAGCGTGTACCGATGAATTTTGATGTGGAAGTTGTAAAATCGCATCATAAGACCCCTTACGAATTTGACGCCGATCTGCCAAATCTACCCCTGAAATACGGGTCTGAGCACTAAAAGGTATAAACTCCATCTGCAGATCTGACGAAGCGGATTCCCCTTGGTGCTGAGCCAATTTCACAATTGACTTGCCCTCAGGGGTCGGGTCTGCCAAAGAAGATAGCAACGCAGCTTGGCGTAACTGTGGCATGGAAACACCCTGTACCGTATGAAAAGCTGTCGCTTGGCGATCACCATAGGTGATGGTGCCTGTTTTATCTAATAACAGCACATCAATGTCACCTGCAACTTCGACTGCTTTCCCCGATTTTGCCAAGACATTGGCTTTTAAGGCTCGGTTCATGCCTGCAATCCCAATTGCAGGTAACAAGCCACCAATCGTGGTCGGAATCAGACACACCAGCAGCGCCACCAGCAATACCAGACTGATTTTAATGCCCACCATCGCGCCAATAAATGGCAAAGTCGCCACCACCACCACAAAAGTGATGGTCATAATATTCAGTAAAATGCTGAGGGCGATTTCATTCGGTGTTTTTTGACGGTTTGCACCTTCAACCAAAGCAATCATGCGGTCTAAAAAGCTATGTCCTGCTTCACTACTAACTCGTAAAATAATGCGGTCAGACAAAACTTTGGTTCCACCTATGACCCCTGAACGATCCGTATGGGCTTCACGTAACACGGGTGCAGACTCACCTGTAACCGCAGATTCATTAATAGTGGCAAAACCCTGAATAATCTCACCATCCGCAGGAATAATTTCACCTGCATGAACCACAACCAAATCATCTTTTTTTAACAGGTTGGCAGAAATCACCTCTGCTTCAGCATTTGGATTTGCCACGCGGTTCGCCATCAAGTTTTCACGTGCCTGACGTAAGGATGCGGCCTGTCCACGCCCTTTAGCTTCTGCCACGGCTTCGGCATAGTTGGCAAACAGTACCGTCATGAACAGAATTAGGCTGATGAGCAAGCCAAAAACCAAACTGGTGGTTCCCAACACCGTTGCAATAAAACTGAACAGTGTTCCTAACCATACGCATGCCATGACAGGATTTTTAAATGCATACTGTGGGAGCAATTTATAAAAAGTTTGCTGAACAATTTCTTTATTTAAAATATCAAGTTGTGTCGCATTGGAATGTTGCATTGTAGTTGCTCCACCTTAATTTTGAATCGTCAAATAGTCTGCAATGGGTCCTAAAACCATTACAGGCATAAATTGCAAAATTGTAAGAATCAGCACGATACCGACCATGGTCAGTGCAAAGGTCACCGACTCAATTTGAAGTGAACCTTTACCTGCGAGTGCTTGAGGTTTAGTTGCCAAACTCACTGCAATCAGGACTGGAATAATCAGTACGCTATAGCGCCCTGCCAACAAAGCGACACTGGCACTTAAATTCCACCACACCGTGTTATCGCCCAGCCCTTCAAAACCTGAACCATTATTGGCATAGGCGGAAACATACTCGTAAAACACCTGACTAATGCCATGAAATGCAGGGTTGGAGTTTCCTGTCAGTGCAGGGAATGCAATCGCAATGGCAGTCAAGCCTAAAATCACCACAGGCTGCAACAGAATGACCAAAGCCAGTAGCTTGATTTCAGTCACTTCAATTTTTCGACCAAACAGCTCTGGGGTACGCCCTGTCATTAATCCCGCGATAAATACCGCTAAAAATAGATAGATAAAGAACTGTAATAGCCCACAGCCAATACCACCCCAAATGGCGTTAATCAGCATATTGCACAGTGCAACCAACCCTGTCAGTGGGGATGCAGAATCATGCATCATATTGACCGAACCATTATTCACTTGCGTGGTCAAACTTGCCCACAATGCCGAGGCTTCTGCCCCAAAGCGCATTTCTTTACCTTCCATCAATGCGGTATTGGCAGCTAAGGAAGATTGTTCGGTCCAAAAACTGAGCGCGGTTGAGCTCAATGACATCAATAACATGCTGCCAAAGATCATCCACATTAATGCTGGACGCTGAATAAAACGCCCAAGCATAACTATTACTGATAATGGAATCAGTAAAATGGCCAGCATTTCTAAAACATTGGAAAACGGTGTTGGATTCTCTAGTGGTACACTGCTGTTCGGTCCATACCAGCCTCCGCCATTACTGCCCAACTGTTTAATCGCCACCATTGGCGCAACTGGACCTAGTGGAATATGCTGAGTTTGAACTTTAGCCTGTTGATCGAGTACCTGTACTACTGGACCAGAGGACAGTGTAGAAGGTACACTTTGAAAGGTGAACAACAAGGAAAATAGCATCGCCAAAGGGATAAAAAAGCGCAACAAAGGACGGATGATGTCCATCCAAAAATTGCCCAAATTAATCTTGTCCCATGTGGTTTTGCCTTGTGCTGTTTGAGTCTTAGGTTGTAAAAACAACGCTCTTAACATCGCCACCAGCATGGCTAGCCCCAACAATGGCGATAAATATTGCAGACCAACAATCACAGTCATTTGTGATAAATACGACAGCTGAGCTTGTCCCGAATAATGTTGCTGGTTGGTATTGGTTAAAAATGAAATAGCGGTATGTAATGCCAAATCCCACTGCATATTTGGAATATGATCGGGATTAAATGGTAGCCATGCTTGGGTCATCAGCACAGCAATACTCGTGATTAACAGCAGAATATTGGTACAGACAAACGCTGTTAAATACTGTCGGCACGTCATGCCCTGCGCACGAATATGCAAGGCAGCATAAATAGGACGTTCAATCCAATTGAACAGCACATCGCTTTTCATGGGTTTGGTTTGCATGATATTGGCCAAATAGCATCCAAGCGGATAAGCCAAAAGCAATGCCAGAATAAATACGGAAATAAATTCCCACATAACAAATGCCATCGAAAATAGGTCAGCATTAGTATGGAAATCAGGCGCGTAAATTCTCTATATGCAAAACAGAGGTTGGCGTAAATTTTGCGTTAATTTTTATAAGTGAAAGTCAGCTAAAGGATATGAATTATGGAAATGAACAGCATGATTTTTACTTGGTAGAGAGGCACGCATCAGAACAGCCTTACTCTTCTGATGCGTTATTTTTTAGCTGGCGTGACTCTTGATCACATGATCAGAATTAAAATGACTATGGGTTAAACGCTCAGCCGAATTTTCAGTTAAAGGGTCAACTTCTTGCATTGTGCTCAGACTACGTGCGGTTAAATCCATATATTGCTGTGTGCCTTTGAATTTCCATGCAATTTCTTTGGCTTCCAAAGTCCGAATCACACGCGCAGGACTCCCCACCACCATCGAATTAGCAGGAATGTCGGCTTTGGCTTTCACTGTGCTATTGGCCCCGACAATGGTATTTTCACCAATATAAGCTTCATCCAAAATCACACTGTTCATACCAATCAAGGCATTTTTACCAATACGGCAACCATGCAAAATTGCACCATGTCCAATATGCCCGAACTCTTCCACCACGGTGACATTATTCGGAAAACCATGAATGATGCAGGAATCTTGCACGTTGGCATTTTGATGAATATGAATCCCGCCAAAGTCTGCACGTAAAGCTGCGAATGGACCAATATAAGCCCCATCTTCGACAATTACATCGCCAATCAGCACCGCAGTCGGATGCACAAAAGCTTTGGGACTGACCACGGGAATGACACCATCAATGGCATAACACGGCATAGTTTATTCCTTAAACTGTGAGTCTATTTTATCTGCTTAGTAGCTCGGCTCTTCCTGCTTTAAGCCACCAAAACGCTTATAGAATTGCGGATGTGCAGGTGGCATTGAACCTTCTGAAGTACGCGCAATGTCCATAAAGAATTCATCGCCTGCTAACACTACGGTTTGATACAGATTACTGCTCAAATTACGTGAATTCAGCGACAGCCAGTTCGATGGCAATAATTCAAAAGGTAAATTCGGATCTTTGAGTAAAATTCGACGATATTGATGAATCAATAAAATACGAATCTGGAAGGCCTGCATCGGATTGAGTTCTTCATCACTGTCGACCAAATTAAAGAATTCTCTGAAATCACTGATGAATTTTTCATAACGCTGATGCAGTTCTTGCACAGGCCAGTTCACTTCGACCATGCGTTTGACCGTTGGGTAAGATTCTTGCCAGATTTGCAAAGCTTCGGCTTTAAAGATCACCACTTGGTCAGTCATCTTTAAACCCAATAATAGGTTTTGCAGTTTGAGATGGTCACAGCCCGGATACGCCATGACATTGGTGGCAATATTGGCAAAACCGAGCCATTCCAGCTCTTTTTTCAGGGTGACTTTATTTTCTAGTTCGACCGAACTGAGCAACACCAGATCCCATTTTTGGTCCCACTCTTGTTGCGTGAAACTGTAAATTTTCTGGTCTGCCATAATAAAACGTTGGCGACTGCTTTCCGTGACACGGTAGTAACTGGTCCGTCCGATTTTCTCGGAAATCAGCCAACCATTCTGGACAAGGCGGAATACGGCTGTACGAACCGAACGCTCGTTAAAACCAAACACATCCATTAACTGAATTAAGCTGGCAAGGCTGATAATGCCACCGCGGTGAAAAATACAGTCACCAAAGATGGTCATAATCAGCGAGGTACCGCTCAGTGCTTCGTTGTTAATGAAATCATCAATAACTTGTTTTAATTTGAGATTCATTGCGTTCAACTATTACCTTGTCAGATCAGAATGATAAATCATGTGATCTATCATTCAACTAAAACTTATGCCGATTTTCGAATATCAAAGACGCGTTGCGCTTTCCCCTCAGAACGTGGCAGGCTGCCTTCTGGTAAAATTTCAACCATCACTGAAATACCGACCATGGTTTTGATCTGGGTTTTCAATAAGGCTGCAATTTGCGGAGTTAACGTTTCACTCACATCTTTGCGCATTTCAGCACGAATATGCAAAGTATCCAAGTGTCCTTGTTTGCAAATTTGAATTTGGTAGTTCGGCACCAATTGTGGAATATGCAAAATCTGTTCTTCAATTTGTGATGGGAACACATTTACACCGCGAATAATCATCATGTCATCGCTACGACCGACAATTTTATCCATACGGCGCATAGTACGCGCAGTACCTGGCAATAAGCGGGTCAAGTCACGGGTACGGTAACGAATCACAGGCATGCCTTCTTTGGTAATCGTCGTGAATACCAACTCACCCAACTCACCATCTGGTAATACTTCGCCAGTTTCAGGGTTAATGATTTCTGGATAGAAATGATCTTCCCAAATGGTTGGACCGTCTTTGCTTTCAAGACATTCCATCGCCACACCCGGACCCATCACTTCAGATAAGCCATAGATGTCCAAAGCATCAATGCCTAGGCGATCTTCAATCTCACGGCGCATTTCATTGGTCCATGGCTCTGCACCAAAGATACCGGTTTTGATTGAACAGTCTTTTGCCGTACCAAATTTCTTTTCTAGCGCTTCAATAATATTTAAGCAGTACGATGGAGTCACCATTAATGCCGTTGGCTTAAAGTCATGAATCAGTTGTGCTTGACGCTCAGTTTGACCACCTGACATTGGAATCACGGTTGCGCCCAAACGTTCTACGCCATAATGTGCACCTAAACCGCCTGTAAACAGACCATAGCCATAAGACACTTGAATGGTATCTTTGTTCGATAAGCCTGCTGCACGTAATGAACGTGCCACTACATCTGACCAGACATTAATATCGTTTTGGGTATAACCGACCACGGTCGGCTGACCTGTAGTACCTGATGAAGCATGAATACGGATAATTTGTTCCTGTGGCACCGCAAACATGCCAAACGGATAGTTATCGCGTAAATCTTTTTTGGTGGTAAATGGGAACTTGGCCAAGTCTTCTAAAGATTTGAAATCATCAGGATGTACCCCTGCTTCATCAAATTTTTGCTTATACACTGGGCTATTTTGATAGGCGTGTTGCAGTGTCTTTTTCATGCGCTCCAATTGCACACTACGTAACTCGTCCACTGAAACCGTTTCAATCTTTTCCATTGCATTGTTATTCATATTCTGTACTCCTAGTGCAGTCATCCTGACTGCGGGTTATTCCGTTTTAGACTATTTCCTTAGTCCACATTTTCTATAATCAGTGCGACACCTTGTCCTACACCGACACACATGGTGCAGAGCGCGTATTTTCCATTGCGACGCTTCAATTCTTTCATGGCGGTAATCACCAAACGTGTACCACTCATGCCCAATGGATGACCCAGTGCAATGGCACCACCATTTGGATTGACACGTTGATCATCATCTTGCAAACCGAGTTCACGCATCACCGCAAGCGACTGCGCTGCAAAGGCTTCATTCAGTTCAATCACATCCATTTGATCAAGCGTTAAGCCCGTTTGCTTCAATACTTTTTGTACCGCAGGCACAGGACCAATACCCATGTATTTGGCTTCAACACCCGCTTGCGCAATTGCCACCACTTTTGCCAGCGGTTTTAAACCATGCTTGCTTGCAAACTCTGGACTGCCCAATAACATACAAGCTGCACCATCATTAACACCTGAGGCGTTACCCGCAGTGACCGAACCACCTTCTTTACGGAAAGGCGCTTTTAAAGCGGCCAAGGCATCAACGGTAGTATCTGCACGTGGATGCTCATCGGTATCGATGGTAATGCTGTTTTTCTTACGATCTTGAATGGTTACAGGCAAAATTTCTTCAGCCAAAACACCATTTTGTTGTGCAACTGCCGTTTTTTGCTGACTGCGATAAGCAAACAAGTCTTGGTCATCACGGCTAATTTGATATTTCTCAGCCACGTGTTCAGCGGTTTCAGGCATGCTATCCACACCAAAATTCGCTTTGAATTTTGGATTAACAAAGCGCCAGCCAATCGTGGTATCAAATATTTCAGGCGTACGGCTAAATGCGGTTGTGGCTTTCGATTGTACAAAAGGTGCACGGCTCATTGACTCAACGCCACCCGCCAATACAAACTGTACTTCGCCCGATTTAATCGCACGTGCTGCCAGTCCAACTGCATCTAAGCCCGAAGCACATAAACGGTTCACGGTAATGGCAGGGACTGAATCAGGTAAACCCGCCAATAAAGATGCCATACGCGCGACATTACGGTTATCTTCACCGGCTTGGTTGGCACAACCTAAAATCACTTCATCCAATTCATTCCAAGGTAAATGTGGATGTTGATTTTTCAAATACTGAATCGGTAATGCAGCCAAGTCATCGGCACGAATGCCACTTAAACCACCAGCATAGCGACCAATTGGGGTGCGGATGCCATCTAAAATATAAACCTGTTCCATTTGTCTTCTTCCTTTAGCCAGCAATAAGAAATTGTTGTGATTGCGGGCTGTTTTGCACGTTTCCTCGTGCAGTTTTCTTCGCTAAATATATACTTGGTCTGTAGCGTTCTTCACCATAAATACGATACAGATTTTTCAGAGTTTGTAAAATAGTGTTGTATCCTATTTTTTCCGCCCACTGGAACGGACCTTGCGGATAGTTCACACCATATTTCATTGCAGAATCAATATCTTGCTCAGATGCAATATCATGTAACACCGCTTCACATGCTTCATTCACTAACATTGAAATGGTTCGTAACACATAAAGTCCTGCATGATCCTGTGTCCATAGTGGTATCACATTCATGCCAATGAACAAATTATCAACAATCGACTGATCAACTTCCGCACATGCCACTGAAGCCACCACTGGAATTGCTTTGGCTTGTTCCCAGTCCGCATGCCAATCCATCAGTACAACTTTCTGAGCAGCATAATCCAGATCGACCGACTCACCCAATGAAAGACGAAGAGACACTTCTCCCACCAAAATTTCATCACGTGTACCTTCAGCAAATTTCACATCTAAATGTGAAGCATGTGCCAAACGCTGAATCAAACCAGAAGAATGCTTCCAATCACCTTTCACGGTGATCGCCAATTTCTCAACAGATTTGGCATAACGTACAGGCAATTCATACTGTGGAGTTGGCGTTGCTTGAGCATAATCGTAAAAACCCTGTTTGGTTTTACGACCAAAACAGCCTGCATCTACTAATTCTTTTTGAATCAACGATGGACGATAACGCGGCTCATAAAAGAATTCTTGATAGACACTTTGCGTGACTGAAAAATTCACATCTTGACCAATTAAATCGGTTAATTCGCATGGACCCATCGCGAAGCGACCACATTCACGCAGAATAAAATCAAGTTCTTCCGGACGTGTCACATTTTCCTGTAGCGCACGGAAAGCTTCCGCATAGTATGGACGTGCAACACGATTGACGATGAAACCTGGTGTCGATTTTGCCAAGACAGGCACTTTGTTCCATGACTTCATCAAGCTCAACAAGGCATCTGCAATTGCGACTGAACTTTTTAAGCCACGGATAATTTCCACCAGTTTCATTACAGGTGCTGGGTTAAAGAAATGCAAACCCACTACACGCTCTGGATGTGGAATCGCAGCAGCAATGGCTGTAATTGAAATTGAAGACGTATTCGATGCAAAAATTGTATGTTCAGTACACACTGCAGCCAACTGTTGAAACAAGCTTTGCTTGACTTCTTTCTTTTCAACAATCGCTTCAATAATCAGTTGTGCAGAAGCTAACTGTGCTAACTCATGCGCAACGCTTAAATTGGCAAAAGTACTGTCATACAGTTCCTGCGTCATTTTTCCTGCTTGCACACGCTTTGTGAGTTGTGCAGCAAGTTGCTGTAACGCAGCTTCAGTTTTGCTGGCATCCACATCATACACAAAGGTTGGATGCCCATGCATCGCAGCCAATTGGGCGATACCAATTCCCATGGTACCTGCACCAATTACAGCGACAGGAGCCTGCTGTAAATTGATCTTTTCCATGTTTTAGCAACCTTTATATTCTGGAGTACGCTTTTGCATAAAGGCTTGTACGCCTTCACGGTAATCGCTTGAACGACCTGCCAAACGCTGTAAATCACGCTCTAGAATCAACTGCTCATCCAGATTATTGTGTGCAGCGGCATGAATGGCTTTCTTAATCAGCGATAAACCATAAGTCGGTTGCTTCGCCAAATGTTCAGCCAATTTTTGTGATTCAGCTTTCAAGGCATCATCTTCAACCACTTGCCAAATCATGCCCAATTGCACCGCTTGTTCAGCAGGAATTTTATCGCCCAACATGGCTAAACCCATGGCCTGAGCACGACCGACCAAACGTGGCAGGAACCATGTCCCACCAGAATCTGGCACCAAACCTAAACGGCAAAACGCTTGGATAAAGGATGCTGATTTTGCAGCAACCACCAAGTCACATGCCAAAGCAATATTGGCACCCGCACCTGCAGCTACACCATTTACGGCACAGATCACCGGTTTTGGCATTTCAGTAATCAGTTTGATTAATGGGTTGTAATATTTTTCAATCGACAAGCCTAAATCTGGTGAATCGGCATTTGGGTCAACCACACGGTCATTTAAGTCCTGACCTGCGCAGAAACCACGACCTTCAGCAGAAATCACCACTGCACGAATCGTGCTGTCTTTAGACCACGCTTTAAGTACGCTCGAGACTTCTTTGTGCATGGTTTCATTAAAGCTGTTGAGCTGCTGTGGACGGTTAAAGGTGAGATAGCCCACTGCATTTTTTTCTTCAACAATAACTGTTTGGTATTCCATTACACACCTCTAAATTCTGGTTTTCTTTTCTCTAAAAACGCATTAATGCCTTCTTGACGATCTTGCGTCGCCGCCAACCAAACAAAATGCTGACGTTCCAGCTTTAAGCCTTGGCTTAAGGTCACTTCATGAATCGATTTCAAAGATTGCTTAATCACGCGGATCGCCAATGGCGCTTGTTTGGCAATTTTTTCCGCCAATTCCACGGCATATTGCACGGTTAAACCGACTGGACACACTTGGCTGGTAATGCCATGTTGCAGAGCTGTTTGCGCAGAAATCATTTCACCCGTCATCGCCCAACGCATCGTCAATTGCTGTCCGACCAAACGTGCTAAACGCTGTGTGCCACCTGCACCTGGCAACATCCCTAAACCAATTTCTAGCAAAGCAAATTGTGCATTTTCACCCGCAAGCACGATGTCTCCATGCAGTGCCAATTCAAAGCCCGCACCAAAGGCATAGCCATTGATCGCCATAATTAGCGGTTTAGAAAACTCATCAATACGCTTCCACAACTGTGGACGCAGGTCCTGCTGAATGCTGACCACATCCAGCTTGGACAATTCATTCAGGTCTGCACCTGCAGCAAAGCATTGTGAATTACCAGTAATCACCACCACTTTCACTGCGCTATCCGCTTCGAGCTGTTGTAGACAATCGGCAATTTCTTGCAAGGTGGCATTGTTTAAAGCGTTACGTTTTTCAGGTCGATTCAGTTCAATCAGTACCACGCCCGATTTTGGAGAACTGGTTTTAATGTATTCCATGCTGCAGCTCCTTGTTCAGACTTATTCGTCAAAGCTCAAACGAACATTGGCTGACGTTGGTAATGCCTGACAGCTCAACACATAGCCTTTCTCAACTTCATCTTGTTCAAGGCTATAGTTGATCGCCATTTCGACCTGACCTTCAAGCACCTTACATTTACAGGTTGCACAAACACCGCCTTTACATGCATACGGTAAGTCCGCACCTGCACGCAGCGCTGCATCTAAAATGCTGTCATCTTGTTTAGACACTTCAATGATCAGTTCACGACCATCCAGAATAATGTTGACCTTTTCTTCGCTACGGCTTTCGATCTGCTGTGCAGTTGCACGTGGCGCAGTGCCTGTATTAAAGCGTTCAGTGTGAATTTTGCTACGTTCAATGCCAAATTCTGGAAGTACAGTTTCCACAGCTGTCATCATTTCTTCTGGACCACAAGCAAAGCAATGATCCGTGTCGGCATTAATCAATTCAGCCTTAAACAATTGCTGTAATTTTTCTGCATCAATACGACCATTAAAAATTTCACTGTCGTTCATTTCGCGAGAAAAGATGTTGATCAGTTGCAAACGCTCTTTAAAACGATCTTTTAAATCCATGATTTGTTCTGCAAACATGGTTTGTTTCCAAGAACGGTTGCCATAGACCAACGTGAACTGCGCATCCGCTTGACGGTTGAGAACCGATTTCACAATCGATAAGATTGGGGTAATGCCACTGCCCGCGGCAAAGCCAAGGTAATTTTGACCACCGACTTTCGCGGCTTTTTGGAAGAACACGCCTTGAGGTGGCATCACTTCAAGCACATCACCTGCCTTTAAGTGATCATTCGCCCACGTTGAAAATTGACCCTGATCAATTTTCTTAATCGCAATGCTCATGTCTTCTGCCACATCACTACAAATCGAGTAGCAACGACGTAATTCACCTTCATCCGTCATATGACGAATCGTTAAGTGTTGACCTGGTTGATATTCAAATGCAGCAAACTGCTCAGGTGCCAAATCAAATGCAATGCAAATTGCCTGTTCAGTTTGTGGCTGAATGGATTTAATCGTTAATGGTACAAATTGGCTCATCTAAAATTCCCTCTTTCTTTTCGATTTTTCAATGTGTGAGACATGGGTTCTTTGCAAATGTCTTGAATTAAATGCACTTGAAATAATCGAAAGGTTCTAAGCAGTCTTGGCAACGATATAAGGCTTTACATGCTGTCGAACTAAATTCACTTAATAATTTGGTGTGCTGACTGTGGCAACGCGGACATTGAATGCCATCGGTCAAAGCGACATGCGTACCACAACTGTGAGAATTACCCTGCGGCGGTGCAATGCCATATTGCTGCAATTTTTCTTTGCCAGCTTCACTCATCCAATCCGTGGTCCAAACTTCAGAAAGATCCACCACCACTTTTACTGGCGTCAAACCTTTGGCTGCAAAGGCTTGGGTAATATCTGCCGTTAAGACATCCGTTGCGGGGCAACCGCTATAGGTTGGCGTGAGTCGCACGACAATTTCATTCTGGTCATTGAGTTCAACGCCACGAATCATGCCTAAGTCGAGTACTGACAAAACTGGAATTTCAGGATCAGAGACCTCAGCCAAAACACTCCAGCATTCATCTGCGACATGTCGAATTAAATTCATACGACTCACTCCCTGTGATTTCGTCTTACCAAGCCATATTTGGATATGAACGTTGCATATATTGCATTTCTGCCAAGATGTAACCGAGGTGTTCAGTGTGCAGTCCTTGTTTTGCACCACTACGGTATGCACCTGTTTCTGGCAGACTGAGTTGCATACGTGACAATTCTGATTGCACGGTCTCCAACCATTGATCTTTTAAAATCTCAAGATTTGGAATCAGACCTGTATCCACCAACTGCATTTCAGCAGCGCTAAGTTGGAACAATTCTTGGGTGAAACGCCACAACTGATTGATACCTTGTTGGGTTTTCTTATGTGCTTCGGTAGTGCCCAAGCTCAAACGCTCCATCCATGTGGTCGAAAAGCGCAAGTGGTATTTCACTTCTTTTAAAGATTTCATTGCAAATGCAGACACATCGGCATGGCTACTGTTGGTGAGTGCCGCCAATAACAAGGCATGGTAGTGATCCATCAACCATTGACGCACGATGGTTTGGGCGAAATCACCATTCGGCTGTTCAGCCAACAATAAATTACGGTATTCACGTTCGGTTCTGAAATACGCCAGTTGGTCCTCATCACGACCTAAACCTTCAATCTGACCTGCAAGGCTTAAAGCTGTGCGTGCCTGACCCAACAAATCTAGACCAATATTGGCTAAGGCAATGTCCAACTCTAGCTCTGGTGCATGTCCGCACCATTCTGCCAAACGGTGTGACAGGATTAATTGGCTATCGCCCACATGTAACAGGAATTCTGCTAAAACTTGTGTACTCATCGTTTTTCTCCCTTCCCTTACATGTGCTCAATGCCATCTGGAATGTTGTAAAACGTTGGGTGGCGATAGACCTTGTCTAAAGACGGATCAAAAAATTCTGGTTTTTCATCTGGTTGAGAAGAAGTAATCAGTTCAGATTTCACCACCCAAATGCTGATGCCTTCATTGCGACGTGTATACACATCACGTGCATTTTGCAGTGCCACTTCATCATCCGATGCGCGTAAGCTGCCCACATGACGATGACTTAAACCTTGTTTGCTGCGAATGAACACTTCGTAAAGTGACCAGTTATTTTTGTTATCCATGACCTTATTTCCCTTCATCTCTGATCTGAATTAAGCAACTTTCTGTGCTTGCTGCTGTTCTTGCTGTTTCTTGGCATACACTGCGGCAGATTCACGTACCCATGCACCGCCTTCCCATGCCTTACGACGTGCTTCAATACGCTCGTGGTTACATGGGCCTTTACCAGCAATCACGTCAAAGAATTCATTCCAATCCACCTCACCAAATTCATAATGACCTGTTTCTTCATTGAATTTTAAGTCTGGATCTGGAACGGTAAGGCCTAGTTGCAAGACTTGTGGCACGGTGTTGTCGACAAACTTTTGACGCAATGCATCGTTACTGAATAATTTGATTTTCCATTGCATGCTTTGCGCACTGTTTGGAGAATTATCATCACTTGGACCAAACATCATGAGGGCTGGCCACCAGAAACGATTCACCGCATCTTGTGCCATTTGCTTTTGCTCTTCAGTGCCGTTCGCCAATTGCATCATGGCTTCAAAGCCTTGACGCTGGTGGAAACTTTCTTCTTTACAGATACGCACCATGGCACGCGCATAAGGACCGTAAGAGGTACGGCAAAGTGCAACCTGGTTCACAATTGCAGCACCATCAACCAACCAGCCAATCGCAGCAACATCTGCCCAAGTCAGTGTTGGGTAGTTAAAAATCGATGAATATTTCATACGACCTGCAATGAGCTTATCCATCATGTCATCACGGTCAGCCCCTAAAGTTTCTGCAGCACTATAGAGGTATAAAGCATGTCCAGCTTCATCTTGTACTTTTGCCAACAATACTGCTTTACGTTTTAACGAAGGCGCACGCGTAATCCAGTTGCCTTCTGGCAACATGCCAACCACTTCAGAATGGCCGTGTTGACCAATTTGGCGAATTAAAGTTTTACGGTAAGCGTCTGGCATCCAATCCTTTGGTTCGATTGAAATGTCCTTTTCAATGCGCTGATCAAACGTTTGTTGTTGGTTATTCATTTTTTCCCTCACTTATCCCAAGTGTTGATACGACTAAATTAAAACGATACATAAATAAAATCAATATTAATTTTAAAGTATCATTTAATTAAAATTTCATTTTTTAACCAAGCCATTGTTTTTTATGTATTTATTTAAAATATTTTTTTGGTTTGTTTTTTTTGCATACGAATTACGATTGACTTTTACACGTTTTAATACCAAATTATGAAACATCAAAACTAAAAAACATCTTAAAACGTATCATAAAAGGAGTTTTACCATGCTAGAGTTAGAAAACAACTCAGTGGAGCAACACGATACAACTGAAGACAACCATGCTCAGGGACTTAAAACCCTAAGCTCATTGGTGTATGGACAAGAATATTCATCTCAGGCGGAATTGCGTACGGTTTATCATGCCATTACAGGTGAAGCGATCTACCAAGTCAGTAGCCATGGCATCAACACCAAAGCCGTTGTGGACTATGCGAAAAAGCAAGGTTCCACCATTGCCACATGGACCTTCCACCAACGTGCCAACGCCCTGAAACAAGTAGCACAGTATTTATTAGAACGTAAAGAACACTATTACGAGCTGGCAAAAGCAACCGGCTGTACCCGTAAAGATGCATGGATTGATGTTGAAGGTGGTATTGGAACCTTATTTGCTTATTCAAGCCTTGTACGTCGTGAACTGAGTGATGAAACTGCGCTGGTTGAAGATGCATGGATTCCATTATCGAAACACGGTAATTTTGGTGCCAAACATATTCTAACCTCTAAAGCCGGTGTGGCATTGCATATTGATGCCTTCAACTTCCCAATCTGGGGTATGTTAGAAAAAATTGCACCAACACTTTTAGCCGGTGTGCCATGTATTGTGAAACCAGCAACTGAAGGTGCTGAACTGACCCATGCCGTGGTGAAAGACATTCTGGCAAGTGGTTTCCTTCCAGAGGGTTCGTTACAGCTCATCTGTGGTCAAATTTATGATTTAATTGAACAATTAAATCCACAAGATACTGTTACATTTACAGGTTCGGCAGCAACAGGTCAAAGCCTACGTGCAAATCCACACTTAAATCACTATTCAATTCCATTCTGTATGGAAGCAGATTCTGTTAACAGTGCTATTTTGACTGAACAAGCCAACGATGAAACCATCGATTTGTTTGTCCGTGAAGTGTTCCGTGAAATGACGACGAAGGCAGGTCAAAAATGTACTGCAATCCGACGTGCCTTTGTTCCAGCAGCATTACTCGAAACCGTTCAAACACGCTTAGTAGCAAAACTACAAAAAGTGGTGGTGGGTGACCCTGAAATTGAAGGCGTGACAATGGGTGCGTTGGCGAGCGTGAAACAAAAGTTCAGTGTCGCTGAAAAAGTGGAACAACTCAGCCAAGATGCCAAAGTAGTATTGGGTAGCCACTTACGCCAAGATTTCCAAATTCAAGCTAAAAATGTAGATAAAGGTGCATTTTATCCACCAACTTTGCTTGTTTGTGAGCAACCAACTCAAGCTCAGCATATTCACGAAGTGGAAGCATTTGGTCCAGTTTCTACCTTGATGCCATACCAAAATCTGGCTGAATTGGCAGATTTAGTGGCGCGCGGTGAAGGCAGCTTGGTGGCTTCTGTAGTCCGTAATGTGGATGAAAATATCGAAGCCTTGATTACCAAAATTGCCCCATGGCATGGTCGTGTACACATTCTGGATGCGGAAAGCGCGAAAGAAAGTACAGGTCACGGTTCACCATTACCGTACTTGGTGCATGGTGGTCCAGGTCGTGCGGGTGGCGGTGAAGAACTCGGTGGTTTACGTGCCGTGAAACACTATATGCAACGTAC
The DNA here is from genome assembly GCF_009939195.1 of Acinetobacter kanungonis. Taxonomy (GTDB): domain Bacteria; phylum Pseudomonadota; class Gammaproteobacteria; order Pseudomonadales; family Moraxellaceae; genus Acinetobacter; species Acinetobacter kanungonis. Next base: position 446,097 of record NZ_JAACKC010000004.1, read on the forward strand.
CGCTTTGCAAGGTTCGCCTAATGCCATGACCCAAGTCGGTCATAGCTGGACAGCGGGCGCGCAAGTGTTCGAAGACCGCGTACATCCATTCAAGAAAGACTTTGATGAACTCCGCGTGGGTGAACGTTTACTCACGGCGCGTCGTACCGTGACTGAAGCTGACATCGTGAATTTTGCCTGCTTAAGTGGCGACCACTTCTACGCCCACATGGACAAAATTGCTGCGGCAGATTCACTGTTTGGTGATCGCGTAGCGCATGGCTATTTCATTGTCTCTGCAGCCGCTGGTCTGTTTGTAGATGCCGCAGCAGGTCCAGTGATTGCCAACTACGGTATGGATAATCTGCGTTTTGTAGAGCCTGTGAAAATTGGCGATACCATTCAAGTCGAATTGACCTGTAAGCAAAAAACACCGAAACCTTTACGTGACCCTGAGCAAAAACCACATGGTGTCGTGGTATGGGACATTAAAGTCAAAAACCAGCGCAACGAATTGGTTGCAACTTATGACATCCTGACCTTAGTCGAACGTGCTGCATAAGCATGGCATACCATAAAAAGGGAATCATATGATTCCCTTTTTTTGTATTTAAAAAATAAATGTATCTTTTTATAACAAAATGATTGACCGAATCATTTTAAAACCGTAGATTAAAAATAAGACGATACATAATAAATATAATATTTAAAAATTTTGTATCAAGTATTTTTAGACAGTCAGCACAGGAAGTTGCATGATGAATGATAAATCAATCGATATAGAACTGGTTGAAAGGACGATTCAACCACAAACTCAAAATTTTGAACACCACCCAGTTTCAGAACATTCGCCTACACATGAGCCAACGGCACAAAGCCGTAGCAGCGCCTACCACTGGTATGTGGTGGTCATCTGTATGGTGGCGTACATTCTTTCTTTTGTAGATCGTCAAATTTTATCCCTGATGATTGAACCGATTAAACATGACCTGATGCTGAGTGATACCCAATTCAGCTTGTTGCAAGGTCTGGCATTTTCATTGTTCTATGCCTTTATGGGCGTACCGATTGCCGCACTCGCAGACAAGAAATCACGCATTAAAATTATTTCCATCGGGATCGCCTTCTGGAGTTTTGCTACGGCGGCTTGCGGTCTGAGCAAGAACTTTCTACAAATGTTCCTGTCACGCCTTGGTGTCGGTGCAGGTGAAGCTGCGCTCTCTCCAGCGTTTTATTCCATTGTTGCCGATCTTTTTCCGAAAGAAAAACTCGGTCGTGCCCTTGGTCTATATGCGATTGGGGCATTCATTGGTTCAGGGCTTGCCTTCCTGATTGGCGGTTACGTGATTGGTTTACTTAAAAATGTAAACTTGGTGACTCTGCCAGTGATTGGTGAAATTAAAACTTGGCAACTGACCTTTATGATTGTCGGTTTACCCGGGGTATTATTGGCGTTGTTGATGATTTTGACGGTACGCGAGCCTGAACGTAAGGGTTTAAAAATTGGTCAAGATGGTCAAGTGGTAAAAGCCTCTTTCAAGAACTCGATTGCCTTTATTAAAACTCATAAAAAGACCTTCTTCTGTCATTTCATCGGTTTCTCTTTTTACACCATGATGCTGTATGCATTACTTGGTTGGGCACCTGCGTTCTATATGCGTAATCATGGTTTGGATGCGAGCCAAACAGGTTATATCCTCGGAATAATCATTTTGGTTGCCAATACTTCTGGGGCTTTATTCTGTGGTTGGTTGATCGACTGGTTCTCTAAACGTGGCTACAGCGATGCAGCGATTCGTAGCGGCATGATCGGCTGTGCAGCCCTGATTATTCCAAGCGTCTTGTTTACCCAAGTGGATAACATGTACCTTTCGTTTGCGCTAATTTTTGTGGCAATGTTCTTCTCGACTTTCCCGATTCCAGCTTCTGCCGCAGCGACTCAAATGCTCACGCCAAACCAGTTACGTGCGCAAGTTTCTGCCAAGTTCCTTTTGGTTTCAAACTTGATTGCATTAGGCATTGGCACCACGGCGGTTGCGTTAATTACCGATAAGTATTTCCAAAATACCGTGATGGTGGGTAATTCAATTTCGATTGTCAATGCTATTGCTGGTGTACTCGGTACGTTCCTATTGTATAAAGGCTGCCAATATTACCGTGACAGTATTCAGCTTGAGAAAAACGCTGAACACGCACAATAATTTCTCATGCCTCAATCAAATTAAGCGAAAGGTTCTCCTTTCGCTTTTTCATTTTGAATAATCAAGGCAAGACGCCTTGAATCGGCCTATTTTCAACCCATCATTGAGCAGAAATCACTTCTACCCCCCGCGCATATTCTTATTCTAATAGACACCAGATTCTCACAAACAAATGAACAGAGAGTCGTATCTAATTTGTACACTTTAAATGGGTTCTAACATTTTGATTTCTTATAATCGCCATTATTTAAAATGGAGACATTTAGAGGAAACATCTGTTTTAATAGTTCAATCATAAGCCCTATATGAAGACAGATATGTTTAATAGTTATTCTCCGAGTAATCAAGATAATGGAATATTTATAAAATCAAGTAAATTATCATCATTAGAGGCTATATTACTTCAGTTAAATAAAGACCTTCCAGAACATATTCAACCTCATGAACTAGTATCAACTATACAGGATCTATTGAATTTTAAATGTGAGGAAGAGATGTATAAACGTCTAAACTTATCTACATTAAAAAATAAGTTTAAAGATGATAATGATTGGGAGCTATTTAAAAAGTTATTGGTTTATATCGTCCTTCAAAATATAGATCTGAATAAATAATTAGCCGTTATCTTAAACAATTCTAATCTTGATTATTGGATATTATGTTTATTTTATCTAAAATTAACATATTGCACGTTATATGCAATTTAATTTTTTACCCATATAATTCAAAAACTTAATTGACTAAATAAATCCCAACACAGATGTCTTGGGATTTTTTAATAGTTCATCATGTTCCATAATTACTTATTAAACAATGTTCCACAGTTTGTGTAGCCTCATTTACTCCTAAAAGATAAAAATTATCCAGATGAATGAAGAATAGATGTCCAAGTAGTTAATGATTTTTCAATAAGATATCAATCCCATCTTCATTCACGCTTCTTGATGATTTTTCAATAAATTCCAGTGATCTGCTATTAATTGATCTCGATTCCCGTATACGAAACTATACCTTCAGGATATTGCTTGGCGTCATTTTGCGGCATAAATCTAGTATCTTAAATTATTTCTAATATACTAGATTTAAATTCTTATCAGATGCCGACATGGATATACATCAACAGATTTCACAGCGTATTCGTGAACTGCGTCTAGCACGTGGCTATACCTTGGAAGAACTCGCGGCACGCAGTGATGTCAGCCGCGCCATGATTTCCATGATTGAACGTGCCACCGCCAACCCGACTGCGGTGGTATTGGATAAACTGGCGAATGGACTGGAAGTTTCACTGGCCAGTTTATTCGGTGGCGTGGAATCCTCTGCATCCTTTGATCCACTGTTACGCCATGCCGAGCAACCAGTTTGGCAAGATCCTGAATCTGGCTATATTCGGCGTAGCCTTACCCCTCAGGCTTCGAAAACTTCAGTGCAACTGGTCGAAGTGCTTTTTCCCGCACAGGGGCGCATCACCTACGACGTCACGCAACGTGATCATGCTATTCAACAGCAAATCTGGATCATCGCTGGGCAATTGCAGATTCAACTGGGTGATCAAACTTATCAACTGTATCAGGGCGATTGTCTTGCCATCTGTGTAGATCGCCCCATTATTTTTAGCAATCCAAACGCAGCACCTTGTCGCTATGTATTAGCGATTGAAGATGGCAAAACCCCATAAATATTTCCCCTTATTCCTGCTTGGAGCCTGCAATGTCGCAAAGTGAAGCCACTGCAACCGAATTTAAACTGATTGACTGTAATGAAACCGAGCATGCCGCTGCCATTTTAGAAATTTTGAATGAGGCGATTTTGAATTCCACCGCCCTGTATGACTATCAGCCACGCACACTGCAAAGTATGCAAACATGGTTTGCCACCAAACGGGAGCAGCATTTTCCCGTGCTCGGCATCATCAACACCGCAGGGAAATTACTGGGCTTTGCCAGTTGGGGGAGTTTTAGAGCCTTTCCTGCCTATAAATACACGGTCGAACATAGTGTGTATATTCACCCTGAACATCGCGGTGGTGGGCTCAGTAAAATCCTGATGCAGGCATTGATTGAAAGAGCACAACAACAGCAATTACATGTGATGGTGGGCTGTATCGATGCCGACAATGCTGCCAGTATTCAATTACACCAAAAGCTGGGCTTTACCCATTCAGGCACCATTCAGCAGGCAGGATTTAAATTTGGTCGCTGGTTAGACGCGGCATTTTACCAACTGACACTCACGACTCCGCTACATCCTCAGGATGGTTAAACTCAATTGCAGATAGTTTAAAATAAAAATGAGAGCACAAAGCTCTCATTTTTATGCTGTAACAAACCATTTAACTGGCTTGCTGAAACTCACTTAAATGCTTAATTTCATAAGGTAAACCGACATAATTTTCTGCCAATGTGGTTTGCCCTGCATCTGAGCCAAGGATATAGCTCAATTCTGCCTGTTTAATCTTATGATCAAACTCGCTTTCGGTTTCAAAACGATGCAATAAATGAGTCATCCACCAAGAAAAGCGTTCTGCTTTCCAGACCCGTTGCAAACATTTTTCCGAATATTCATCGATGCCCTGCTCGGAGCCATCTACATAATACTGAATTAAGGCACTGGATAAATAGGCAATGTCTGAAGCCGCCAAATTCAAGCCTTTAGCACCTGTTGGTGGAACAATATGTGCAGCATCACCAGCCAAGAACAGTTTGCCAAAACGCATTGGCTCGGTCACAAAGCTACGCAATGGCGCAATGCTTTTTTCAATGGATGGACCTGTAACGAGTTTTTCTCGACTTTCAGGGTCTAAGCGGTTTTTCAATTCCTCCCAGAACTGTTCATCTGACCAGTTGTCGACATGATCGGTCAACGGCACTTGTAAATAGTAACGGCTGCGGGTTTCTGAACGCATACTGCATAAGGCAAAGCCACGTTCAGACTGCACATAAATCAATTCATCTGCCACAGGCGGTACATCAGCCAATACGCCTAACCATCCAAAAGGATAGACTTTTTCAAAGGTTTTAATTTTATCTTCAGGCACACTGGCACGGCACACGCCATGAAAACCATCACAGCCAGCAATGAAATCACACTCAATTTGATAGGACTGATTTTGATATTCAAAAGTCACTTTCGGCTGCGTATAAAAATCATCAACCTGTACATTCTGTGCTTCATAGTACGAGCTTAAACCCGCTTGCTCACGGGCATGCATTAAATCTTTGGTGACTTCGGTCTGACCATACACGGTCACTTGCTTGCCGCCTGTCAGTGCAGCCAAATCCACTCGATGTTTTTGTCCTTGGGTCAGGATTTCAATACCTGAATGCGGTAAACCGTGGGCTTTAAGGTTTTGATCGACACCTGCTTCGGTCAACAAATCTACCGAAACCTGTTCCAAAATCCCTGCACGGATACGCGATGACACATAGTCAGCACTGCGTTGCTCAATAATGACATGCTCAATCCCAGCTTTATAGAGCAACTGCCCGAGGAGTAATCCTGCGGGACCTGAACCAATAATCGCGACTTTTGTTTTTACAATTTCCATGCTGTTCATCCTTGTTCGTTCCTGATTTCAGATTACGCTGGGATGTTTTTTTGAGCTATATCGCCATATTGAAATTGACCGTATATCATTAGAGTTGTCCGCATATCGGACAAAAGCAATTCATTTTTCAGGATAAGCCGTATGGAAGCTGAGCAGAACAAGGTCATACATCCACATTCACAAGACGAGATACTGCAAGCAGACTACATTGCAGGTTTAGCCAAAGGCTTGCATATTTTGGAAGCCTTCGGAGTCGATCGACAGCGCCTGAATGTGACCCAAGTGGCTGAACGCACAGGCATCAGCAGGACTGCAGCAAGACGACATTTAAAAACTCTGAAATTTTTAGGCTATTTGGATACCGACGAACACTATTTTTGGCTTACCCCACGGGTGTTACGCTTTTCCAGTGCCTATTTAAGTTCGGCGCATCTTCCAAAAGTGGCGCAATCCTTACTCAATTTACTCTGTGCGCAAACTTCTTTGACCTTTTCCATGGTGGTACTGGATGAACATGAAGTGGTGCCGATTGCCCGCAGCTATTTGCCTCAACAAGACCAGTTTCGCGTCAACCCTTATGGTATGCATTTAGGCAATCGCTTGCCTGCGCATGCCACCTCGACAGGTAAAGTTTTATTGGCGGCGTTATCGAAAGATGAACAACAAGCGTGGGTAGAAAAATACGGGCTGAAACGTCTAACCCCACTGACGATTACCAATAAGGATCAATTTTTTACTGAACTCGAAAAAGTCGCTTTATCGGACTATTGCCTGTCGAAAGAAGAACATGAGTTAGGCATTATTGCGCTTGCAGTACCCGTATTAAATGCGCAAGGTCAAACCATTGCTGCAATTAACTGTATGTCACAGAGCAACCGTACCAGTGAAGACTATCTGATTCAGCAGGTGTTACCGTTGTTAAGGCATGCTGCCAACGAATTACGTGGTTTAATTTAAACGCTACAGCGGCTTAAATCTAAGCCGATATTTACATGTAATATCCACCCCAGAACAGGTAACTAAACTGACATCCATCTGAATAACCATACAAAAAAACCACGACAATTGCGTGGCTTTTTTTCTAAGAGAGAAGATAACAAGATGTGGGATGCCTACTTATTTCACAGGAATCATCAGATGTTGATAAGGCGTACCTGACCACATGATATAAGGGACAGTGGTATCTGGTTGCGCACTTTTTGGATACATATCATAAAAACTTTGTGAAGCGCCCACGATCATGACGTGAGGTCCAGTTTGTATCCAATGATTGTTCGCACTTGGCTTGGTGGCATAAGGGTCTACATTGCTCGCATCAGTCCCTCCCATGAGCATGTACATAAATCCCACTTTGCCTTCAACGGGTTTGGTGTGCCCAATCCAAGCTTCTGCCCATGCTAAAGCGGCGGGATCCATACACATAGGGTCTGGTCCAGGAGTGGCTGGGTTATCTGGCATACAGGTAAAATTATTTTGTCCTTTGCGTAGGGTCCGCATTTTACCTTTTGCATCCATCGCAACAATTTTTGCTTCTGCACTGACATTAATCGGTGCCGCACTCATGGCACTAATCATTGCTTTTTTATCATCTGCTGAAAGTGAACTTTGCATCGATGCTTCCATACTTGAACCTCCATGGGATTCCATTGCGAAAGCCATCGGGGTCAATAAAGAAATACATCCAGCGGTGATTAAAAATTTAAGGAAATTCATGGCATATCCTCCGATTTTGAGGTGAGCTGTGTCATGCAAACTTCCGTTCTGCACTACACCTGCCATAGCTTTATAAATGGAATGAAATTCAAGATTATCATCCTTATAGAGTCTATTTTTTAACCATGGCTAAGCGAAGTCAATATCATGGATACCTTATATTACAAAAACAAAAAATTTAAATAAAAATCAGAATCATGATGCTTCATCTGGCTTTGTTGCACAAAGCTGTTCGTAAGCTCTAATTCAGCAATATAATTTCCGAATGAAGCAGCCTACACCTAATATCTACCGTACAATCAACTGGTCCAAATACAATCAAGCCTTAATTAATCGAGGAAACATTTCGATTTGGTTTGATCCTAAAACTCAATGGTACGCTCAACCAAAAAGTAAACATGGTCGAAATCAAACTTATTCTGACGCAGCCATCCAATGCTGCCTAATGATTAAATCCTTATTTCGACTCTCTTTACGTATGGTCACTGGCTTTGTTCAGAGCCTCATTAAACTTTGTAGATTAGATTGGATAGCACCAGATTATTCAACTAATTTTAGAAGACAAAAGCATATTGATATTGCAATTCGCTATCAAAAAAGTCGTGATGGTCTCCACCTACTCGTCGACTCTACTGGCTTGAAGTTTTTAGGTGAAGGTGAATGGAAACGAAAGAAACATCAGCCTGAATATCGTCGCCAATGGCGTAAACTTCACATTGGTATAGATGCTGAAACGCTGCAAATACGGGCAGTTCAGCTCACGACAAACAATGTCAGTGACTCACAAGTACTCGGGGATTTACTTGATGAGCGGATTAATTCAGTCTATACAGATGTGGCTTATGATACGAAACACTGCAGAAAAGTCATTTCAGATCGACAGGCATATGCGGTGATTCCACCAAGAAAAAATGCGAAGCCTTGGAAAGACAAAAAGCTGAGATCTTTAGAGAGAAATGAATTGTTGAAAACGGTCAAATGCCTAGGAAGAACAATTTGGAAAAAGTGGTCTGGGTATCATCGCCGAAGCTTGGTAGAAACTAATAAGATGCATTGCATCAAATTATTAGGGGATAAACTCAGTGCGAGAAACTTTCAAAGCCAAGTGAATGAGATTCATGCACGTGTGGCAGTATTAAATAAATTTACGGAATTAGGCCGACCTCATACCCGAGTTGTGTCTTAAATTTGACCAGCTCAGAGTAGCTTTAATTTTTAAATCTTTGTGCAACAAAGCCACTTTGACACTAAAACTCTAATTTAGGCCTTTAATGTCAAAATTGGATGAAAGGAGGATTGCATGTTTGTTGGCTAAACCTGAGCCTCTGATCACTCTCAATGTTTTTCACAATCGACATTCAGTTGGATCAATTTGAATAACGATTGATTTTTAAAAGGCTTAAACCCTTGCAGTTTAAACCTCTCTTGACTCTCAACCGCCAATTGCTTAGCGATTGAGTCTGTTTGTAAAACACTTTCTTCTTCAAAAAAATGTATTTACTTAGTCTCAATCAATGCATTTTTAATTGTGGTCGAGAAGACTTGGCTAAGACATCTTTTAACATCAAAATGCCTGTTTTAAATAACCCATGCAAGGCGATTTGATGGAATCGATATAGTGACATATACATCATGCGCGCGATAAAGCCTTCAATATTAATATTACCCATCACATGTCCCACACTATTTCGATCGCTTAAAGACACCAAGGATCCTTTGTCTTTAAAGACGAACTGTGGCAAAGGTTGCCCCATAACATAAGCCGATAACGCCTTTTCTAAAAAAATGGCCTGTTGATTTGCCACTTGTGCCCGTGGTGCCAAAGGACGGTCCTTACCCTCTGGGGTATAGCTTGCACAATCCCCCATCGCGAAAATGCAATCATCGCGGGTCGTTTGCAAAGTAGATTGAACTACCAATTGATTGATTCTATTAGTTTCCAAATCGGCAATGTTCTTTAAGAAATCAGGCGCCTTAATGCCCGCAGACCAAACCTTTAAGTCCGCTGGTAATTGTGTGCCATCCTCAAAATAAATATGCGTTGCATCAATTTTCTTCACTCGGCTCTGAGTTCGCACATGGATACCCATGTTGAGCAACTCTTCCTCAGCCAAACTGGAAATTTTGGCGTTCAATGCGGGCAAGACACGATCCGCCGCCTCAATTAAGGTAATCTGCACATTGTCGGGTTTGATACTATCCAAACCATATTTGCAAAATTGATGTGCGGCAAAATCCAGCTCGGCGGCTAACTCCACCCCCGTAGCACCCGCGCCAATAATGGCGATATTCAGTAAACTCGGCTTTTCATTTTCGATTAAGCTATTGGCTTGTGCTTGCAGATATAGATTTAAAAACTCTTTTTGCAAGTAGTCAGCTTGCGCACGTGAATCTAAACACACGCAATGCTCTTTAGCACCTTCAGTATTAAAATCGTTGGAGGTTGAACCGACTGAAACCACCAAAACGTCATAGGCAAGCGCGCGACTGGGTGCGATTGTCTCCCCCTGATGCGAACTTAATTCTTCCAGTTGAATGGTTTTATGGGTCCGATCAATATTAATCATTTTCCCCAAATAAAACTCAAAATTATTCTTCTTGGCATGTGCAAAGTAATTCAATTCATCGTCATGAGAATTTAATGTGCCCGAAGCCACTTCATGTAAAAGTGGTTTCCAAATATGCGTAAGCGTAGCATCCACCAAGATAATCTCGGCTTTATTTTTCTTGCCTAAACGATTCCCAAGGCGTGTCGCAAGTTCTAGTCCACCTGCGCCACCACCGACAATCACGATCCGCGTTTTACACTTTTTGTTTTCACTATTTTTCAGCAGCATAGCTGTTTCTCCAATTGTTTGATGGTTATGAAACATACGACACATAGCCATCAAATAATTGTCTCAGGAATGAGCATCCTTCAAGATGTTTCAAAATGTATCCTAAATATTTAAAATAAACAAGAGTGATAGCCAACATTTTTTCAGAAAATGTTTATACTTTAAGGTGACAAAAATCATCGTTAAAGCTTTATTTTAAGAATCATAAAATTTCAATTAAAACCATGATATATATCTGTTTTATAAAATTTTATTAACTAAATTTAACTTTAAAATGACTGTTCAAAATCCATGACTCATCTACAAAAATGCCATTATCTATCACATGGAGATAATATTGACATTTAAGAAAAAATAAATTTTTTATTATTCAATTACATCATTCTTTAAGCTCAAATAAGCTTGCAGTGACTCAACATCCGTTTAAATGAACGTCCACCAAACCAGCATAAATAAATTTTATTTAAAATAAATATTTAACAAATTTAATCAAAAAGAAAACTGATCACAGCCATTTTTATGGATGATTCTTTAATTGCTGAACATCATATTTTGAGTTAAGAAGGGACTGAATTCGACCATGCGCATCCAATTGAATGTCTGGCAAAAGTACATGCTAATTTTATGGTAACGGTCTTATCTCAAGTTTATTCATGAACTTAGAAAATATGAAAACAATAAACTTACGTAAGTTACATCAGTTACATCAGTTACATCAGTTACATCAGTTACATCAGTTACATCAGTTACATCAGTTACATCAGACCGTTTACCTTATTGCGCAGCTCTTGATCAATGACTTGCTTCAGGAAAGACTAAAACTTTTATTCGATTAGTTTTTAATGTTGTACTGGATAGTTTGCAACCTTAGCAAATAGATTTAGAAGTTTTCAAGTTCTTCTTTATCTTATCAGAAAGAACCCGCCAACTCCTCTTTGCTGTCATGTCTACTAAACCAAGGAGACATCACAAATCCACTCAGCGTCCCGAAAATACTTGGCTTGGTTCCATTTTCAATACAGGACGTACGCTCAGTGCAGCGGCAACCACACAAACCAACACAACCATCACGGCACCCAGCACTGGCGTAAACCACATCATCCGAAATGGATATCCCGCCATTATTGCCATTTGCCCAATCATGGCACAAAGTCCCAGCCCAAGCCCCGTTCCAAGAAGTCCACACAGCCCTGCCTGAGCAAATACCATGCTTAAAAGCAGTTTCGGTGTGGCTCCCATCGCACTGAGAACCGCATAATTCCGCAGGTTTTCGTTGGTAAACATATAAAGCATGACACCTGTTACACCAAAGCCGACAGACATGGCCAAGGTGAGCATTGCACCGATGTCCCCCACATCTTCAGAGTTCAGCAGAAACCAATGCACCGTATCGGATTTAAACGCGGTCGATGTTCGTGCACGCAACCCCGTTGCCGACTCAATGCGCACTGCCAAGTCCTCGGGATGCTCTTTCGGTGCCGCGGTCACCAGCACGAAGGTCAGTTGACGTCGTTCTGGCGGCAAAATGCGAATTGCATTCGAAAAAGTCGTATAGAGCAACGGACGTGGTGGGAATCGAGGCAGTCCTTGCGATTGCCCTAGAATCCGTACGCTATGATCATTTAGGAGTAATTCATCGCCTGTGGTCAGTTCACGGGTTGGCCCATCAAAATCTATTTTACCTTGTGGCAGTTGCTCCGAAATTTGCATTGCAGTTTCCAACTTACCACTGGTTCCCCCTGCATCAATCACCACAGCATCAGGAACTCTCAGCAAGCTAGGCATTAGCTTATTTTGGATGCTCGGCATGCCAAGCAAAGTTGCATCATCGACACCAATTACCTGAAAGGGCTGATAGCGCCCATCTGGGAAGCGGACATCTGCCGTGGCAAACATCAGCGGTACAGCTGACTGCACCCCTGCTACACTGCGGACTCTAGCCAATGTTTGCAAGGACATATTGGTGGTTTGCTCCACTGAAGTTACCGCAGGATCCATCACCCATACATCTACAGAACCATTCTCAGAAATGGGTGCATAGCCGCGCGTCATGATTCCAGCGAAGTAGGATGCCGCGAATGTCACTAAGAATGAGGTAAAGGTAATACCAAAGATTAAACCCACATATTTGGCACGATCACCCAGCAGCATTTTTAAGGCTATACGTAACATTGGGGTACTCCTTCAATGCATGCAGATAGTCTGGATCCTCACAAGACCTTCGTAGAAGATGCCGCTAATGTGGCTTGAGGCTGTTTGCCATTTGAGGATGGATTCGCTTGGGTTTCAATAAATACATCGACTTGCTGCCCAACATAAATGGGCAAGGTGCTGTGATCAAAACTATAAATAACCTGCAAGGCACGGGTGTCGACCCGCTCGGTGCTATCGCCCGTCAATGAGGTTTTGGGCAGCACATAGGGATCCACGCGTTCAAATTTCAGAGCGGTGTGTAAGTTTGGATTACCCCGTACAAATGCCACGGCATATGCGCCTGGCTGGATGCGCCATGCATCATTTTATCAATGTCAGCACGTACAAATAGCCGATCATCATTGCCTAGCAACATCGAAGAGTCACTGGGTGCACCACCTTCTAAGAATGCACCGATACGAATCTTGTTTTGTAATACTCGACCACGAACTAATGCACGTACAGTATAGCGTTCAATATCCATCTGTATTTGCTTGACTTGCGCTTGGGCTGATGCCAGCTCAGCTTCGGCAAGTTTGACTGCAAAGCGCCGATTATTTAACTCCTCGACGCTGATCGCACGTTTATCCGATAAGCTGTTCGCGAGTTCGAATTGGCTCTTGGCTTGCGCCAAACGTGCTGCAATTTCTGAGACTTTCGCTAGGGCTGGTATCAGTTGCGCTTGCTGTTCACGATCATCAATCTTAAATAACTTATCACCAACCTGCACTGGGCTGCCTTCATGTACATACAGCTCGACCACAACACCAGACACAGGCGTGCCAACTACGATATTTCCAGTACTCGCCTCGATAATCCCTGCTCCAGCCACATAGCTCGGGAAAGGTGATTTTGGCGGTTGAACGATTGGTTGGGATGATGGGGATTGCCTATTGCCAATCAGTACCATCGTCACGGCAAGCAGTAAACCAATCAGTGCGAGTATGGGGAGCAAGTATTTACGCATCATTGTACTTACGCCTCCTCGGTTTGAATGCTTATATCAGCAATCTTGCCATCATCCATGTGTGCGATTCGGTCAGCAAACGCATAAATACGCGTGTCATGTGTCACGACGACCAGAGCACGATCTGGCGCTTGCGCCACATTGCGCAAGATCTGCATCATGGCATGTCCCGTGGCATGATCCAGACTACTCGTTGGTTCGTCACAAATAATGATTTTAGGCTCATGCACAAGCGCACGCGCGATGGCGACACGCTGCTGCTGTCCACCACTGAGTTGACTGGGAAGTGCATCTTCGCGTCCCGAAAGTCCAATCTGATCAGAACAATCCGAGCACGTTGCAGGGCAACCTTGCGCTCTTCGCCGATGATTAATAGCGGCACAGCAACATTTTCAGCAATGCTCAATGAGTGAAGTAAGTTAAAAGTCTGAAATACAAAGCCTATCGAGATTCCGCGAAAACGTGCGCGCTCAGCTGTGTTCATCTCTTCCAAGTCTTTGCCGAGTATGCTGCATGTGCCTGCGTCGCGTTTTAAAATCCCCCCGATAATTGAAATTAGGGTTGTTTTTCCGCAGCCAGAAGGACCAGCCAAAATCAGTAACTCCCCGCGGTAGACCTCAAGATTGATCCCTCGCAATGCGGTCACTTTGGCTTCACCGACACCATATTCCTTGATGATACCAGAACACTTGATGAGGACATCCTGACTCGACTTCATAGTTGTTATCCTTATGTCTGGTCACAGAAAAATGTTTTACTTCACCAAGCACGGTCTCTCGGCTTTTATATTTATGTCCGCTACGTTATGGCTAAGTGTTATGGCGGATCTCGCATTTTTTAGATTAAAATTTATTCTAATTAATACCATATACTATGGCATAACCGCAGATCAATGGAATTTTTAGCACCCCAAAATTGAACTACGCAGTAGGATGCTAATTACACTAAAGTGAATCCTACTCTGTTTTTATAATGTCAGATGCAACGGTACGCATCCCTCTCGCTTAACCATTAACTTCATTAAGACTAATAGCATTGTTTAAGAGAATACATTTACCTGATGCATAAAAAGCACTCAACATAAGGACACCCCATTCTGTGCATTCATCTTTAAAACTGGTTCTATTGGATTATCTATAGGCATAAAAAAAGGCTTAAACCCTTTAGATTTAAGCCTTTCCGCTTTATATAACATCATATTCAGTCATATTAAGCTAGGTATTTGGGGTGGCGTCAATTGAACAAAATAGGTAAATATATGTTATTTAATAATTATTTTTTATCTTAAAATCCCAGTGTACACCACAGTGTACAAATTATCTGTTGCTAGGCTTATTTCATTCAGTTTGATTGTTATATCAGGAGTACAACTAGGTTTTAAAATGCTTATGGGAGGGGGGTATTAAAAAGTTTAAATCAACCTTTTGACATGACCGCCCCCTAAGGCAAATTTTTACATACGCGAAATTAAAAATTTAGTGGGTTGACATATCGTTCACATTTCAAATGTTAAACGGATCAGCTTTGGAAGCTTATCCTTATGATTAGCATTGTCATTCAACCATTGCCTGCTCACATTTGAAATTCGACCAAGAACTTTATTTGGTTCCAATAAACCAAAGAGTGACATTTGAAATGCGGTCCCACTCTATCAATTAGCAGATCAAGTAATACTACTTGTAATAAACACTCTAAGTTCTGTTGGAAATGCATATTTTAAAAGTAAGAAACAGCCAGTTAATTATGTCTTTTATGTTAGTAACACTTATTAATTTTCCATGTAATGGCGACATATTTTCCATGTAACGGCGGTATTTTTGCCGTGTAACGCACAAGAAAAATTCATGTAATAGCCTGTAGAAAATTCATAATTTTCCATGTAACGCACAATTTTTCGCTGTGTAACGGTAGATATGTGTAAAAAACATACTAATTTTAGTTATAGTTTTCCTTGATGTTCCTTGATGGAATCAAATAACCATCAAATAGTGCTAAGCCATACCACATATGACTTACAGCCTATTTAAATGAAACTAGAGTAATAACTCATCAAGGACAATTCAAACGTGTTTTATAAGCTAATCTCATGCTCAAATTAGCCAGCCTAGATACCTCCTATCAAATGCATAATACGCCGTAGTAAAATAATATCGGCTAGGTAA
The DNA here is from genome assembly GCF_009939195.1 of Acinetobacter kanungonis. Taxonomy (GTDB): domain Bacteria; phylum Pseudomonadota; class Gammaproteobacteria; order Pseudomonadales; family Moraxellaceae; genus Acinetobacter; species Acinetobacter kanungonis. The sequence continues at coordinate 461,696 of NZ_JAACKC010000004.1, forward strand.
AACTGTTATTTAATTTTCGCCACTGGCGAAAGTTAAAGGTACATCTTCTATTAAAGGATCTACTACGAATACTTCGTAATACAACACAACTTAACAATGAGGTGTGAGGGGGGAGGTAAAAAGTTAAGAGTATCCATATAACGGACACCACCGCCTATCTCACGTATAAAAAAATTTCCCTTTTCAGCAAAAAGTTAACTCCTCAATTTTAAAGGCAATCATCTTTGATGTTGCTGTATCCCTTGTGTAGCAAGGATTTTATGGATTTTTGGCATTAAAAAAAGTTAACTCCCAATATTAAAAAGTTAACTCTGAATGTCAAAAGTTAACCTCTCTCGTTAACTTCTAAATATGCAAAAACCTTATAAAACCTGATATTTGATTTCTACCTTTAGACAGCGCAATTTTGCGTCAACCATCATGGAAATCATGACATTTGCAAATGATGGTGAAGAGTATTTAATGATTTGCTCTAAATGCATCATTGGCAAAAGTTAAAGGCACACCTTTTATCTAAAGACCTACTACGATTATTTCATAATGCAACACTGCATAACCGTTAGGTTGTGTGGGGCAACGAGAGGATCTAGACATATGGGAGAGCGAACTACTCACATGATGCGAAGCTTGTAACATGTGTTATGCATATGAGTTCAAACAGTGTGGCATATGATTAAATCATGCATCCAGTACCAGCTCTTTCACACAGTGTATAGATGGCTTGCTTTCTGTCCTTGTGGTAGAATCAAATGCAATGAAGAACACTAGCTGTCTGACATGTCAGACGATGCGTAGGTCTAAAAGTACTTCGCCGTTAGAACAAATAGAAAAATATAACGACCTCCCCCTCCATTTAATCAACACCATCAATTAATAGTTTCCGTAGGTACTTCCTCGGGGGCACCCCAAGCGGGGGCAAAGACCTCGCAGTATTTAATATCTGTATGAATTTTAAAATCGCACCATACTACTATATCTACTTCTGACAAATACGCCTCAAATGCTTATCATTGTTGAGCTTCAGAGGATTAGAAACATCATAAAGAAGTAGTTTTTAGTCATAGCCCGCGATACTATTAAATAAATACCAGTACTTGTCCTCTATCAGTTTTGAAATCCATAAGGGTGAATTTCGGATTCTAAATCATGAATTTTGCTTTACATAGCTATACAAAAATAGGGGGAACCCTTAAGGAAATCTCTCATTTCCCAGCGACCTTCTAATTAGGTAAATCTAACTTCGTTTAAATGATCTTTAATGTGCAAGGTGAAATACCTATCATATTGAGCTTTATTTAAGTCACCAAAGACAAAATGAGGTTGTAGCTCCCCTTTGTAATCTAAGAATTGATCAATTGCTTGTATGAGAACATCAAGGGCTTCACGATTATTCACATCAATGGGAGTGGCACCTATTAATTCGGCCTGTAAATTATGGTGCATTTGATTGCGATAAAAGAACCAACTCAGAATGCAGGGTCCAACTGTCTTTCTTATCAGCCATGGCTTTAGCTTTGGATACCCAGTCATTGCACATAAGATGGTTTGAGAACAGTGTGTGCAAATATGCATAAGTGACCAGTGTTGAGTAACTGCTTTTAAGCCAGATTGCTGGATAAGATAATTACGTAAACCTTGAAGATCAGTGATTGTAGAAAGATTCATACCAAGAGTATTTAAAAAATTTAATTGATTATATGAGGCCTGTATTTTTCCAGATGTCTGCAAGGTGACAATTTGCCTTGAAGGTAGGTCATTTTATAGTGAAAACTATCTCAATCTGGAACCAACCAAGCATTTAATGGGCCTACATAACTCTTAACTCCATGAGCATAAGAAGATTGACTGTAAGGAGCTCCTTGATAAAGGATATAATCACAAGTTTTTTCAAGTTCTTTATAGATTCTATTATCTGTAGCACAACTGTATAAAAGTGCTATGCTTATATTTTTACCATTCTTTGACGCTTGTACAGTTATATATTCACCTGATTTGATGGGTTCGCCAAAACAATGACATTGCCATCCATTATCACGAAGCTTTTTGACTATTTCATCATTCATTTTAGTTGATAAAATTGCTGAACGACTTAACCAACCATCATCTGAAGCTGTTGGGTTGAAAGGTAAGCATCCATTGATTTGTAATTGCTGCAAAATAGTATTTTTGATGACTTGCATATTTAAACAAGCATATACATCCTTGTAAAAGGACTCTGATCTTTTATCTGGAGTTGGAGGGAAAATTGATAACTTAGACTCTTTCATTGCAAAACATTCAATAAATGCCAATGCCTGAATTAACCCCATGGCGCGAAAAAAATTAGACTGATTTTGCCAAATTTCAGATTTAGCATGAGCAAAAAAATGTCGATTAAATCCTGAAGTGTTTTGGTAGTTTTTAGTGTTCTCATAAAAACTATTTTTAAGCCAATTACCTATCAGCTCAATGATTCTAATGCGCTCATTCATGACTTTCAGCACATCAACTTGGATATACTCCTCAGGAATCCAATCCACACCTAGTATATGTTCATTTTTTATATTCTCTCTAGCACGCCTTATACATAGATCAACTTTAGTCTTTAAATCAATATCCTCAAATGAATCCTCAATGATAGTATTTAAAATATCTTCGATCATCGGAATTAAGGATGCTATAGAAGTTACCCTCATTCCGCTATAAAAAGCTAAAATTGATTCTTTTATTAATGGTACATGCTTTGATATAGCTACTGAGCCTGAAAAAGTTTGTACAGTTATTGGAATAATATTAGAGAAATTATATACAGTTGGGAAAAACTCTTGAAAGCGTTTCTGCAACTCGTCTTTAGGCAAAATCTCATGGTAACCAATTTTCAAATTGGCTACTTTGAAGCCTTCACCTATTTGTTCTCGGTTCATAAATACTGGTGGAAACCAGTCAACTTTTTTCCAAAACATTTCTTCTTTTTGGAATGGTAAAATATTATTTTTATAAATTTTAATATCAATTAATTTATGGCGAGGTAATAGTGCTGTCCGATCATTTACAGTTGTAATCTTAATTGCTGGAATGCTTAGGTTAAAACCAAAATTACATTCCTCAATTTTAATAACCTCAATCCCTCTCTTGATACAACATATACGCACTTCATCAAGCGTAACCGTTGACATTCTATTTTGATTATTGAATTTACACCAAACCCCATTAATTTTTCTTGATTCTTGCGCTGACATGGTAAACCTAAGGTTTTTAATAAACTTAAACTGGATATTAAATATAGAAAATATTGAAAAAGTCTAGTACTGCATTGTGGTCATACTAGACTAAGTAACAGTCATATTTTTAAAATTTTGTATTATTTAAAAATCACAATTCAATATTCCCAAAACAATGGATTAATTTGTGTTTGGCTTTATTTACCCATCTAAATTTATATTTACCTATAGAAGCCTTGCGATTCTGCGATTTCACCCTGTAAACCTTATGTAGTAAGGCTTTCAATGTCGCAACCATATAGTTTGTGGTTTTGCGATTTGCGATTCCTCGTATCAATCGCAAAGGAATCGCAGCTTATCGCAGTGCTATCGCAAGCCAATTGCGATTCTTAACCCCTTACATAGCAAGGAGTACAGCCTAAAATCGCAGAATCGCGCTTATTCCAGTAATAAAGGATTTACTTCAATGTATGTGGATTTGTTGATGGTGACCAATCGCACATAATTAAATTCGATCAATTCATTGATACAAGGGTCAAACTCCTTGGCTTTTCTTAGATGTGACGGCGCGCCTTTCATGGCCAATGTTTTAGAAAGGCTACTGGTCTTTTGTTCAACACATTTCCGAACAAGCCACTTAATCAAGCGTTCAGCATCACTTTCCGCTTTAACCTCAATATCTGCATACATCGCCCATTCATTCAGGGAATGCTTAACGACCTCACAAGCACCAGTTAATGTTTTGGCATCAATCCACTGTATACCCTCAAAATAAGCGAATACAGTAGCCAAACGGCGTGCTAATTGACTGGCACGACTGGCAAATGCCTGTAGATACTCATAACGCTTACCTTTGCCCTGTAGTTCTTCAAACATATTGTAGAACGATGCATCTATTTCCCTTGCTTCATCATTCATAGGAATGACATAACGCCCATTATGCAGTTCTTGCCCTCCTTGCGGTCTAGGGCAGTCATCAAGTAAATATTCGCACCGTGTCCAGTAGGCAATAAGCCTGTGGTCATGATTGGCATTCTTAGATCGGTAGATAGCATCTTGTAGGCGTGTACCAGCCAAGTTCTCAGGAATGGTTAAAATAAAGCGAGGCAGGAAGCCTTGACCACGTAATACAGGATCTTTAAGGGCTTCGGATAGCACTTCATGCTGTCCCTGTAAGTTAAAGGTCAAGCGAACATCATAAGCACGACCACTGCCGTTTAAGTTGGATTTAGACCGGGTACGCTCCACAAAGCCATCATCAAATAGCTTGGCATAACCTCCAATGGCTTGAGTACGTGTATCTCCTTTCATGGTATAGCCACCAAAGAACTGTCCAGCCTCATCACTGGCAATCGATGCATTATTTAATATGCCATCCACGTAAAGCCCTGCGATAGATTCTAAAGTGATGTCACTGTATAGCGTGCTTGGGTCATGTGGTGGTGGATTTTCTGCACCGTATGCCTCCTTATCCTTTTTGTTTAATCCTGCTTGCCCACTTTTCCATTGTTCTAGATCACGGCGATATTGCTCGTACTGTTTGCGCTCATGTTGAATAATGGCTCTGTCTGCCATATTGCGACTGGTACTTTTACGGCTACCGCTTTGCCCCTCCGTGAGTAGATAAAGGCTACACGGCTCACCATGAGAGCTAAATGGATGTGGTGCATTTACGTGAGCTTGAGCAATATGCGACATAGCACCAATCACACATTGAGCTGTCATTGCTATTGGTGCCTGTACATGCTCGGCAATCGCTATCACAGCATCCCTTGCCAGTGGTGGCAATGCCTGAATTGGATAAGGGCTATTTAACGCTGTATTAGCTTGTACCAGAGGCAATAATTCACCCCATTGGTTTAATGGTGGTAGTTGCTCAATGGCATAATCAAGAAATGCTTTTACTTCCTCTACATCATCATCCTGTGAAATCTCGGTCAAAAACTCGCTTTCACCTGCCTTTTGAAATTGATTGAGCAATCGAACGGGGCTATTTTTCTCAAGGTTTTGGAATACCTTGAGCTGTATATGCTCAGGGCGTACTGGCATATAGAGCTTGGTATAACCTGCTTTTGCCAATTGGTGAATTACGAAAGCTATCTGCTCAAAATCAAATGGCTTTAACTCGGTATGATGACTATCACAAAGGCTTGGTAATAGTACTAATGCTACGGCGTAACCAGTTTGAGCAATCTTAAAGAATGCCTCAAGGTTATAGGTGATGATGATAGGTTTATCCTGGTGTAACTCACCGAACATAGCAAAGCCTTTGGCCAGTCCATTAGGGATAACTTGGGTTTGCTGTTTGTCCTGAAGCACTGCACACTGAATAAGATCTAATTGCCCATCATAAATAGGCAGAATCAAAGGATTGTCATAGCTCACGCCGTTTATATCTACATTGTATTGATCAATATAGATCGGCTGTGATGGACTGCCAAAACGCTGAATGATTGGATGTTGAATATACTCAGTTTGGGCAGGAAGAAACTCCCAGCATTGCGCCAGAATATCTATAGGTGAATCAGTTAAGGAGTTTTGAGAAATCATGCTTGTGACTCCTCATATTCATTCTGGTATTGCTGTTCAAGATTTTGATTAAAGTCTGCTGATTCTTGAATCATCGTATTTGTTATAGCAATGATACGTTTTAAATCGTTAAAACAGCTATCTGGAATGTCATAAACCTTACTTAGATAGTCTTTCAGATTCTTAAATTCATTAGAAATAGCGCCTAGCATGGTGCTGGTATCTGCCATTTGCTCATAAGCCAAAGAGTAGGCTTCGTACAAATCACCAGAGTTATATATTGGATTCTGTTTTTTTAAAGACGAATTTTTATTAGGCATGATTAATGCGCTCCTAGCGATTCATTAGAAGCTTCACCATTCACGGCCAAATGAGGGTGGCGAAGCTGAAAAGGGTTGGCCGACAGGCTCACTAGGTCACCTGCACACCCGAAGGTGTCCCTCTCCAGCCCCGCCATAACATGCGAATGCATAGAGATTTCACGCACAAAAAAAGTCCTATGAGCGGACTGTGCGCCTAGTGAAAACTTGTAACCGGCCAAGGTTAGCTCATCTGCTTTCTGATGAACGCCGTTAGCATAAGCGGAATGTCCACAGCTTGCAATAAGTAAAATAGCGATACACCAAACAAGGGCAAGTTTTAAAAGGTTTATAGTGAGTTCTTTCATGCGTCACACACTTATTCCGAAATGTTTAGCTAAAACTTCCATCCCCTTAGGCAGAATAAAAAATTCAATTTGGCTATAGCTTCCTAGCTCACCATTGGCTTTGATTTTTGTGCGATCTTCATACTTAGTTTCGCAGTACCCTCGTTCTTGGCTATAGTGGGTAGATGCACGTGCATTGTTAAGTCGTCTATCCCAACCATGTTTACTGAGCCAATCAGCTAACACAGAACGCTTAATATTAAGAATCTTGCAAGCTTGTTGGAATTTAACGCCGTGATTGGTTTGAGTTATTACTTTTATGGATTTTTCCAAGCCAGTATTTTTATGCTCTAACTCGATAACCTGTTCTGTATATTCAAGTAATGCCTTGCGTAGTGCGTGAGGATTGTTAATGTCTACAGTGTGCTGTTTGGATTGGTATTCCAGTTCTTGCCAACGATCTACCAAGCGAGCTGTAAATTCTGGGCATAACTGAGCTACAACGACAATACTATCGCGCTTACCTTGTTCACCCAAAAAGACATAGACCTTAGGTATTACTCCATTTGCCGATTTAATCCCATCCTCAATTTGAGGATGGGCAATAATGTTTGCATCGACAAGGCTCTCAATAGTTCTCTTAACATTATCAGGACGTTTGTGGACCAAATTGGCAATTTCTAAATGATCCATTTTGATACTTCGAAAAGGTAAAAATTGATCCATGAATTAAGCCTCCAGTACTGCAAGGCTTTGCATTTGCTTGTTATGCCATTCAACAAGCTGGGCATAGTCGAAGTAGACCGAGGCTTGCTTACTCTCCCCTGTTTTAATTGGTCGGGGAAATGAGGCATCTGTGCGCACGATATGGCGCAATGATTCACGGCTTACGTCTAATAACTCGCACGCCGTTTTGAATTGGACGTGAATTGGTTTGATAGTCATAAAAAAACCCATATATGAAAGAATATGGGTTTAGTATGTTTATGATTTTTAATATATTGTTCTAAATAGAATACATCTTATTCTATTTAGAGTGACTTTCGTTCTATTTAGATTCTAATTAGAGGATTAAGTATTAAACTTTCTATAAGCATCTTTAAATAAGTTTCCACATGTATCCTTTTCAGGGATTTTAATACCATGACCACTACAAAATGCCTCTAATTGTGTATAAGCAGACTGGTGCTGTGACAAATCTAAATCAGCCATTTTAGCTAAGCCGTAAATTATTTGATTTATAGAGCTGGCTCTTTTAGGGTGTAATCTTACTTGTTCTTTTACTGCCTCAGTATTAACACCTTTAATTCTAGAATTAAATTCGATAGGCTCTCTATGTTTGCCATCTATCAGTAATTGCAAGTCTTCACCAAATATTAAACATTCTTCTTTTTTAATCTTTCGATCAGAAAATTTGTCTTCATCCTCATAACTATTGGCAAATCTATCAAACCAAAAACCACATACCCAATCTGGGACTTCATGATCTTCTGTTGGTACGTAATAATTCCCATCATCTTCATTGAAAACAAAGTAAATACTATTGGTAGAGTCTGAATAAAATATTGACTCGTAAAGTTTGTGAAACCTTAATTTATCGGCATATTGAAAGAAAAATAAATCTTTTAATATTTCCTCTGGTATACAAAACTCAGAATTTGTTAACGAGAAAAGGTTGTCAAACCTTGTATCACAAATCGCTTGCTCACCTTTAAGATATAGATCTCTAACAGATCCATCACTTAAAATTAAAATTGAACCTTCTTCTTCAATCGTAGAAAGACAATATGTCACAGACTTAACATGCTTTATTAATAATACTTGGTCTTCAGTCCCTTCATACCAATCAAAATTTAATGTCCCATTTTCAATATGAGATTTATCTTGATCAAGATCTTTAAAAACACCTAGTCTAATATGCCCCTTGATGGCTAATTGAAAAAAGTAAGAATCATCAATATCAAGCCGTTGAGGATATAGCCCACGCAATAGACTTGCAGCCTCATCTAAACAATAAAATGTCTTTAAAGGTAAGTTCATTTATTTGCCTCCCACAGCATCCCCAAAAGGTCACTAGGTCAACATATTGGGTATATGCTTTCGGATGCCTCCTAGGCCTAGCAAACTGAACATAAACGATATTTAAATATAAATGTGTATATTTGGGTAAGTAGAGTGACAACGTGTGTCGCAATAAAACATACGAATCGCCGTCTATCGCAAATGAATCGCACTGCCTTTGCGAAGTTCAAATCCTTATACATCAGGACATACAAAACCAAATCGCAAAAACGCAACATTTCTAAGGGGAAATATATTAATTAAGCTTTTACGCGGTATATCTATAGAGAAGATCTAAGATGCAGATTGAACTATCTGATATATCACTTGGTCTTTTTAAATTGAATAATGCTCTGGTCCGCAATTTCTTCTAAATAGTTGGCGTACCACTGCATCATATGTGCCCTGTCATCTAAATACTGGGCTTTGTTATATACCCCTGCTACACCATCCTTAACATGAGCTAATGCCGATTCAATATGACGCTCATCAAAGCCACGGTTATTTAGTAGTGTACTGGCTATATGCCTAAATCCATGTGGTGTCTGTCTGCCCTCGTATCCCATACGGCGCAAAGCCATGATAAAAACTGTATCTGACTTAGGCTTACTCTTATCGGATCTACTTGGGAATAAATACTCAGAATTGGTTTCATAGTTTTTTAATTCATTGAGGATGGCAATGGCTTGCTTAGGCAAAGGCACAACATGCTCACGGCGTTTCTTCATGCGTTCCTCAGGGATATTCCACAAACCTTGTTCTAGGTCGAACTCAGTCCATTTAGCACCCCTTAGCTCAGTAGGACGGCAAAACAACATAGCCAAAAGCTGTAAGCCCATTCGGACATCCATCGTTGGATAATTATTGATAGCTCTGATTAATGTTGGAAGTTCTTGCTCACTCACATGAGCCATATTTTCCTTTTTACCTTGCTGTAAATATTTTTGAATTCCCTCTAGAGGGTTGTAGTCAATACGCCCTGTCACTTTTGCATAATCGTAAATATCACGACACATAGCTCGAATACGATTTACTTGCTCAAAAATGCCTTGTGATTCTTGAATACCTTTTAAATGCTTTATCCATTCAATCGGTTTGATTGTTGTATATAGGCGTTTGCCAAAAATAGGGAATATATGCTTTTCCAATGCACCTTTATTTCGGGTCATGGTGTCATGCACCCATGTATTTACTTTGGTTTCTAACCACTCACGTGCCAGTACTTCAAAGGTTGCATTATTGTGGTCCAGCTCTTGGCGTTTGCGTTCCTGTTTAGTAATGATTGGATTATCGCCGTGGGATATATCTAAAATAATCTCAGATGCTTTCTTTCTAGCACCTTTACCCGACAATTCAGGGTAAGTACCGATACCAAGCCATGACCACTTACCATCCGCCTTTTTATACCTGAATAGCCACGCTTTCTTACCATCAGGCTTTACACGAAAATATAAGCCATCGCCGTCTAACTCCCGATATTCTTTTAATTCAGGTTCAAGGTTAGCAAGTACGGTATCTGACAAAGGGCGACGTTTGATATCTGTTCTTTTCATGCATCCTCCAAAAGAAAGCTGTGGCAATAAGCCATAACTTCACCTGAAAAACGTACAGGAATAGATTCGGGATTATTTGTTAATTGATATTCAGCATTTTCTAAAAGTTGATAAATATCCTCTTTAGTCAATTCGCCTTTGGTATGTTGCAAATCCTCAATATCAACAAACAAGTCTTCAATTTTTAAGCTATATATAAATTGGGAGTTATTAGGAAATGAAATTCTTTTTACAATGCAACTATTGTATTGGGCATATTTATTCACACTTTCTCGTGTAATACCTATAAATATAGTGCTTGATCGAGCTTTAATACCAAATTTAAGTTCAAACCAATCATCAATAATGTGATGAGCCTCTAGAGGCATATGAGTTGGTTTACGTGTTCCATTAATATAACGATTTTGATGTATTCCATTTGAAATATTAGCTCCAAAAGCACGGTAAAATCCAACACTTGATAAATCAATAGTATTCAACATCTTCTAATAGTCCCTTTTTATCTAAAAAATTGATAGGATTTTTAATTAATTCATGGATTTCATTTGTACTGAATGCGATTTCATTATTGATAACTTGCCAAAGTATGTTTTGAATATCTCCAAGATCTAATCTTTCTTTATAATTAACTTTCATAATATTATTAAATAGTTGATGAATTACTTCTTTAGAAGGATGTTCGATGCGTAAAAAACTTTCTGAAGCTTGCTCAATACGTCTCTTCATTGATCCATTATTCATACTTTCTAAATATGACCCAATATCAGAATATGAGAACAAATTCTCTTCAAAAAAAATAAGATAAAAAATTATTCCTAAAGACCACAAATCACTATTTTCATTCAAACGTCTGATAAATTTATTATCTAAAAGTGGAAGAAAAAGTTCCGGAGCAAGATAATTAAATGCTGTAACAATTCTCTTTCCATTCTGAAAATAGGACTCATACAGAAAATCTGGTGAATCATCATATTGTGTAGCCATTGGCATCGTTGCCTCACCAAAATCTATGATTTTTATTCCAGGTGAAACACTATCATTTTGATACCCAATTTTTTGAAATTCTTCAAATTTTGATTGAATTATAAAAATATTATTCGGATGTAAATCTCTGTGTTCAATACCTAGACAAGCTGTTAGCGCTCTTACAATTTGATAAAATACGGATAACTTTTCTTTATCACCCGCCTCTCTCAGAGTTGGGATCAGATTCTTTAGAGTTATGCCATCAATCCATTCCGTTACAAAATAATAAATATAATTCTCTACAAGCACCCCGCCTTCAAAATACCGAGGAAAACATGAGAAAACTGAATAATTGCCTTGCTTCTCTGTTATATAAATTTCATTTTGGAATTTACTAATTTCTGACTCGTGTCTTGGAAAAAGTAAAAATTTAATAAAAACGTACTGCGAAGTTTTCCTATTTAAGGCTTTGATTGCCGAAGAGTTACCAGTACCTGATATATTTTCAATAAATTCATATTCAGAAAGTCGTTTATCTAAATCTAGTTTTTTTAATAATTCAATTAACACCCTTGTACACCCATGAGTTCAATAAATATTGCAATGTACATGACAGTGTACACGGTGCATGTACACTATAGCTAGTTATGTTTGGGTATGTTCAGGCAAGAAAAAAGGCCTGAACCCTTTAGATTCAAGCCTTTCGTCTACTATTTAAAACATATTTTGGTATGTTTTGTTAGGAATTTGGTGGAGGTGGCGGGAGTTGAACCCGCGTCCGCCAACACTACGCTCGAGAATACTACATGCTTAGATATCGTCTATTGTTTTAACATCAAGAGACCCGACGAACAGGGTTCAAGACGCGATCCTCTAAGTTTGGTATAAAGCCCCGAGGCTTGACTCTATACGGACTTGTGTGCGTTCGCTTCGGTCGGGTTCACTGACCACAAGTATTCAGTGAAGCGGACAAGCGGCCCTTAGGCAGCTAGAGCGTAAGTTTCGTCGTTTGCGACTATTAAAATGCAAATTTGATTTACGAGAGGAAATGCGCTCTCGGCATGCATCTATGAGTTTCATCATCAGCGTCGAAGCCAAGAACACCCCCAAAGTACGCTGCAATCATAGCATAAATATCGAAAATTACGAGGCAATTTCACAGTATTTACAGAACTGACTGCGTTCTATTACATTATTGCGGTAATCTTTCATATTTCAAGAGTTAAAAATAAAAACATGAGCTATTTACTTGCACTTGATCAAGGAACCACCTCCAGCCGAGCCATTATTTTTGACGAACATGGAAAAATTTACTCGACGGCTCAACGCGAAACTCAAATTCGTACCCCTCATTCTGGCTGGGTCGAGCAAGATGCTCAAGAAATCTGGAGCACACAAATTGCTGTTGTCCAGCAAGCCATTGCCTCGGCCCATTTATTTGCCAAAGACATTAAAGCCATTGGGGTAACCAACCAACGAGAAACCACTGTGGTTTGGGACAAACGTACTGGCATTCCGCTTGCCCCTGCCATTGTCTGGCAAGATCGTCGTGCCACAGACTGGTGTGAGCAATTGGCCAAACGTAATCTGTTAGCCACTATTCATAAAAAAACTGGCTTAAGAATCGACCCCTATTTCAGTGCAGGCAAACTGGTCTGGTTACTGGAAAATGTAGCTGGTCTTCGAGCCTTAGCCGAACAAGGTCATGTCGCTTTTGGCACCATCGATAGCTGGTTGGTGTGGAATCTGACCCGTGGGGCGGAACATGTGATTGAAGCCAGCAATGCCTCACGCACCATGCTCATGAATTTAGCCAGCCAGCAATGGGACGCAGAATTATTAGAATTGTTTAATATTCCTGCCTCTGTACTGCCGACCATCATCTCTTCTGACCGCTATATTGCCAATACTGCCCCAGGTTTATTGGGCGCCGAAATTCCGATTGCAGGTATTTTAGGAGATCAACAGTCTGCTCTATTTGGTCAGTCTTGCTTTGAAGCAGGTACAGCAAAAAACACCTATGGTACGGGCTGTTTCATGCTGTTCAATACGGGAGATCAAATTCAGTATAGTCAAAATCAATTGCTCACCACACTGGCTTGGCAGTGCCAGCAACAGAATACCTTTGCACTGGAAGGCAGCGTGTTTATGGCAGGAGCGATTGTGCAATGGCTCAGAGATGGTCTCGGGATTATTCAGCACAGCTCCGACGTAGAAAAACTGGCTTGCCAAGTCCATGATTCGGATGGCGTCGTGTTGGTGCCTGCCTTCACGGGTTTAGGTGCGCCGCATTGGGACAGCAATGCACGTGCCCTACTATGCGGAATGTCACGCGGTACCAACAAAGCGCATATTGCCCGTGCCGCCTTAGAATCCATCGCCTTTCAAGTTTCAGATGTATTGAATGCCATGCAGGCCGATATTAGCCAGCCCCTCAAAGAATTACGGGTAGATGGTGGTGCCAGTCAAAATGATATGTTGATGCAATTCCAAGCCGATATGCTGAATGTCCCTGTGCTACGCCCTAAAATGCTGGAATCTACCGCATGGGGCGCCGCAGCAATGGCGGGACTGAAGATGGGTGTGTTTTCAGATGTTTCTGAAATTTCCGAATCTTGGCAGCTCGATCGAGTCTTTGAACCAAAAATGTCGGAAGATCAACGTCAGCAACATTTACAGCAATGGCGCACGGCGTTAAAGCGGGCAAAATCTGAAATCTAGAACATTAAGCACCACAAACTATGGCTTGTGGTGCTCGCTATAGATATTAATGACTTGGTCCAGTCACTTTAATCTTCTGTTTCGGAGCAAGCCAAATGATTAAACTGGCCACCACAAAGACCAAGGTTAAAATCAAAAACACATGATCAACCGACATGGTCATGGCTTCTTTATCCACCAAGTTTGAAATCACGCCTAATGTGGTTTCATTGCTCATGCCATTTTGCAGCAAAGTATTTTGAATTTCAGTCGGATTTAAACTCGACACCATTTCAGTCCGTGCAACTTTAGCATGATCATCCCAAATGGTGACCGCAATGGAGGCACCGATCGCGCCTGCCATGGTTCTTAAAAAATTCATTAAACCCGCTGCCGATGCCATTTCAGTAATTAACACCGAACCCAAAGCAATATTGGACAAGGGAATAAAGAAGAATGGTACGGCAAAACCTTGCAGCATTTGTGGCATGGCCAAAGTCATAAAGTCGGCATCTGTGACCCAAAAAGCACGCATTAGCGTCACGATTCCCATCAACATTAAACCGAAGCTGGCTAAAGCACGTTGGTCATATTTGGTCGCCAGTCGTGCAACAATTGGAGACATGGTCAAACTACCGAAGCCCATGGTCGCGGTCAGATAGCCCGCCCACGTTGCGGTATATCCTAAATTCACCTGCACCCATTGTGGAATTAATACAATACTGGCGAAGAAACCGCCAAAGGCAAACGCCAGTGATAAGACCGAAATGGTAAACCCGCGATAACGGAAAATGGCAATATTGACAATTGGATGTTGTTCGGTCAGTTCCCAGATAATAAAGGCAACTAAACCAATAACCGTAATCACCGCAAGTAGGCAAATAAAGCTGCTGCTAAACCAGTCATTTTCATGTCCCAAATCCAGCATCAACTGTAAAGCACCAATCCAAAGAATGAGTAATGCCAGCCCGACTGCATCAATCGGCAGGCGAAATTTATCAGTTTCCGCAGGCTTTAATAAGCGTATTGCAGCCACGGCACAAATAATCCCGACTGGAATATTGATAAAGAAAATCCAGTGCCAAGACCAGTTATCACTGATCGAACCACCCAAAATGGGTCCTAAAATGGGACCAACCACTGTAGTCATTGCCCACATGCCCATGGCTTGGGACTGCTTTTCAGGTGGGAAAATCCGCATCAGCAAGGTTTGACTGAGTGGCATGATTGGACCACCAAACAACCCCTGACCAATACGGCAAAACACCAGCATTTCTAAACTGGTCGAAAGCCCACACAGCACGGAAAAGGTGGTAAAACCAATCAGGCTAATCACGAACAGTCGGACCGTACCAAAGCGCCCTGCCAACCAACCGGTTAGAGGCACACAAATCGCTTCTGCCACGGCATATGAGGTAATGACCCATGTGCCCTGTGAGCTTGAAACTGCCAGACTACCGGTAATATGTGGTACTGAAACATTGGCGATGGTCATGTCGAGCACCACCATAAAGTTTGCCAATGCCAGTACAAAGGCAGCCAGCATTAAGCGACCGCCTTGTAAATCTCCAAATGGACGATACTGGTTCATGACAAATTACTTCGAACGCAAGTCGATTTTGGCTTCCATGGACAGTCCAACACGCAGAGGGTGTTGCGCCAATTCTTTGGGATCTAAAGCAATACGGACTGGCAAACGCTGAACCACTTTAATCCAGTTTCCTGTGGCATTCTGTGCTGGAATCAAGGCAAAGGCTGAACCTGTACCGCCAGAAAACCCTTGTACCGTTCCGTGAAACTCCACTGCATCGCCATACAGGTCGGAAACCAAACTCACCTTTTGCCCTGCACGGACTTTTTCTAGCTGACTTTCCTTAAAGTTGGCATCGACATACAGTTGTGAAACTGGCACCACCATCATCATTACTGTTCCAGGTGCAACCCGCTGCCCCACCTGAATGTTACGGCGTGCCACAACACCATCCAGCGGTGCTTTAATCTGGGTACGTTCTAAATCCAGCAAGGCTTGTTTTAATTTGGTTTCCGCAATCAACACATCAGGAGTCGAGTTTTCATCACTATCAAGAATCAAGGCATCATTTGCCGCCAAGGTGCTTTGTGCTGCTTTCTGACTCGATTTTGCCTGCGCCAAAGCCGCTTTAGAAACCGAGAGGCTTGCCTGTGCATTGGCTACCGCAATTTCAGCCGAACTTAATTCTTCTTTGGAGATTGCACCCGTGGCACTGAGCTGCTGACGACGCAGCAATTCTTTTTCCGCTTTGCCTAAATCGACTTGTGCTTTTTGCACCTGTGCTTCGGCACTATGAATGCCATCATCACTGACAAAAACTTGTGAATTTAAGGCGTTGCTGTTGGCACGGGTCTGCTTGTATTGGCGTTTGGCTTTGGTCAGTTCTGCCTGAGCTGCGGCAACCGCAATTTTGGCATCACGATCATCAATTTGAACCAGTACATCGCCTTGTTTCACTTGTTGGGTATCTTTGACCAAGACTTGCTGTACCTGCCCATTCACCATCGAAGTAATCGAGGCTGTTTCAGCGCCTACATAGGCATTATCCGTACTGACCGAATGATTTAAAAAGAATGCCCAAATGGAATAACCCACAGCAACAATAGCCAGTATTGCACCAAAAATAGCAAAAGACTTTTTACGCTTGGCTTGCATATTCGCAGCATTGGATTGTGGTGGAGTAGTTGGAGCTTCTGTCATCGTTTTTTCCTTCAGCCAGACAGACTTGGTCACCACAAAATCCACAACTCAAACAGTTTTTTTGCTTATTTTTAAAAACTGAAGATTCGTGTCGATGAGAAAGTCATTTCTTTAATATAAATTTGGCTAGGAATTTTAAATAAAAAACTCATCATTTGAGAAATGATTTTTTAGACTGGTCGGTTTATTAATTGATTCAAGCTGCCATTATCTAGGCAACTCAAATCTTGTCTTGGGAGAAAGGTTCAAACAAAATAATTTACTTTTCAACTACTTTAGAAAGCATAAGAGGCAATTGCCGTTGCAATGGCTTTATCTTCGTCGTTTACCAAAGTCATACGCATGGTGCAGCCTTTACGCCCTAAACGTAAGGTTTCAGCACGGGCGATAAAGAACTTGCCACGCCCAGGGGCTAAATAATCAACCCGCATATCCACCGTTGCCAGTCGCGTCACCTTCTTAATGGTATCGGGCAATTGCTCAGGTTCAGCGCGTTTATACAACTCGCCCATCGCCACAATACCACCCACGCTGTCCAAAATGGTTGCAGCAACACCACCATGCAAAATTTGAAAAGCAACATTACCAATCAAATAAGGCTGCATTTCAATATACGCTTCAATTTGCTGATCGACCACGCGCATCGTCATGCCATTATGGGAGAAGAATGGCGAACTGTTAAAGGCATGACACAATTGTTGCAAGACCACATCAATATCGACTTTCGAGCCCAAATGAATGCCCCCTGTCCATTTCTTTTCCATATCGCTCATAAATTGTTCAAACACCTTAAATTTTGAAAAAACGACCGCATTTTGCACCTAAAGCAGTGGGATGGGTCTACAATACCGCCTAGTTTAATACTGATCAGTGAGATTGTTATGACTTATACGTTCAATCGTCCAGCATTTCCTGCCACTCGTATGCGTCGTATTCGAAAGAATGACCAATTACGCGCCATGGTCAGGGAAACACAACTCACCACAGATCACTTGATTTATCCTGTATTCGTATTGCCAGGTCAAAATCAAACCCAAGATATTCCCAGCATGCCGAAGATTCAGCGTCTTTCTGCGGATCTGTTATTAAAGAAAGCCGAAACCTTATTGGAACTCGGTGTATCTAAACTGGCTCTGTTCCCTGTTACGCCACAAGAAGATAAAAGCCTCACTGCCGAAGCGGCATGGCGTGACGACGGTTTGGTACAAAGCACCGTTCGTCTACTGAAAAAAGAATTGCCTGAAATGGTGCTGATTACCGATGGCGCACTGGATCCTTATACCACCCACGGTCAAGATGGCATTATTGATGATACTGGCTATGTGCTGAATGATGAAACGGTAGAATGTCTGATTAAACAAGCGCTCAGCCATGCAGAAGCAGGTGCCGATGTGGTCGCACCAAGCGACATGATGGATGGCCGGATTGGTGCAATTCGCCAAGCCTTGGAAGCCAATGGTCATATCTATACCAATATCATGGCGTATTCAGCCAAATATGCATCCAGCTTCTACGGTCCGTTCCGTGATGCAGTGGGTTCTGCCAGCAACCTGAAAGGTGGCAATAAATACAATTATCAAATGGATGTCGGTAACCGCGCTGAAGCCTTGCATGAAATTGCACTGGATATTCAGGAAGGTGCAGACATGGTGATTGTGAAACCAGGAATGCCGTATTTAGACATCGTGCGTGAAGTAAAAGATACCTTTGGTGTTCCAACGTTCGTCTATCAAGTCAGTGGTGAATACGCCATGTTGGCAGGCGCGATTCAAAACGGCTGGTTATCCGATCAAGTGATTATTGAATCCTTGATGAGCTGCCGTCGTGCAGGTGCCGATGGAATTTGGACTTACTTTGCCGAAGAAGCTGCCCTCAAACTTAAAGCCATGAACTAAATCACATAGAATCCTTATGAATATCGTCATTATTGGTGCGGGCATTAGTGGTCTATTGTCAGCTTTAGAACTGGCTGAACAAGGCTGTCAGGTCAGTATTTATAACCAGACTTATGCAGGTCAAGCCTCTTGGGCTGGTGGCGGTATTCTTTCCCCGATGTATCCGTGGCGCTATCCACGTGCCGTCAATCATTTGGCACAGCACGGCAAAGCCCTGTATCAGACTTGGAATGAAAAATTACAGCCTGTCACAGGCATTGATTTTCAGATTCATGAAACAGGCATGCTGATTTTAGATGAGGCAGATTTTGAAGTTGGTTTAAATTATAAAACCCAGTTTCAAGAACCAATGCAGCATTGCGAATATTTGCAACGTGAACAATTAGAGCAGGTCAATCCACATCTTGCCGAGCAATTTCAGCATGCGATTTATTTCCCTGAAATTGCCAATGTGCGTAATCCTCGCCTGTTGCAGTCGATTCGCCATTATTTAGAACAGCATCCGAAGGTGCAATTTTTCGATCAAACCCCGATTCAGAAATTTCATCTTCAAAACGATAAAGTGCAATATGTCGAAACTGAAGCTGGACAAAAAGTCTATGCCGATCAATTTGTGCTGACCACAGGTGCATGGTCGGGTTTATGCTCACAACAACTGGGTTTAACGCTTCCCATTCGTCCAGTCCAAGGGCAAATGGCATTGATTAAAGCCCCTGCTCATTGGTTACCGACCATGTGTATGAATCGGGTGATGTATTTAATTCCACGCATGGATGGACATATTGTTTGTGGTTCCAGCATGCAAGAGTGTGGGTTCAATGCCGAAACGTCTGAGCAGATTCAGCAGACCATTTTAGACGCTGCTTATGAAATGGTGCCTGAACTCGCTCAGTTCCCTGTGGTGCAGCAATGGGCAGGTTTACGCCCAAGCTCTCCTGAAGGGATTCCTTATATTGGACAACTGCCGCATCTCGACAATGTCTGGCTCAATCTCGGTCATTTTAGAAATGGCTTATGTATGGGACCTGCATCGGCACAATTGTTACGTCAACTGATATTGAAGCAAGCGACTACGCTCGATGTGACAGCGTATAACCCAGCTCAATTGCTCAAGCCTGAAATACTCGCGGGATAAATACCTTGCGCATCCCATTACGCCAGATCATTTAAGGCTTCCTTCAAGGTCGGAAACTTAAACTCAAAGCCTGCCTGCTGTAAGGCTTGCGGCTGCACAAACTGACCATTTAAAATCAGTTGTGACTGCTCCCCCAAAAGAGTCTTAAACACCCAAGCTGGCATATTGAGTATCGGATGTCGATTCAAACATTGAGCCGCAACATAGGCAAATTGGCATTGGGTTAGCTTTTCAGGTGCCACCACATTAAATACCTGCTGTTCGGTGTCATTCGTCAGAATGAACTCCATTGCACGGAGTACATCCTGAATGTGCACCCAAACCACAGGCTGCCGACCATGACCAATGCGACGCACTAAATTCCATTTAATTGGAAACAACATCTGCGGCAAGATGCCACCACCGCGTCCAAAGACCACACCAAGGCGCATAATTTTGGTGTGCTGTATCGCATCTGCACGGGCAGCCTGTTCCCATTCTTGACAGAGCTGCGACATAAAAATTGCTTGTCCGTGGGAGTCTTCTGTACAGACTTGCTGCCATTGCTCAGCAGAATCAATTCCGTAATACCCCACAGCCGACCCCGACAAGATACATTTTGGGAAAATTTGTCGACGTTGTAAAAATTGATAAAGAGCTTGAGTCGTTCTGACGCGACTTTGAATCAGTTTTTGTTTGCGCTGCGCAGTCCATCGCCCCTGCGCAATACTTTCACCTGCCAGATTAATCACATAATCAATGGATTGCAGTTGGAGTTCGTCAAATTGCTGAATCCAGCTCAAATCAGGATGGGTTCGCGGTTGTGGTTTCCGAGAAACCCCGATCACCTGATAGTCTCGCTCCAGTAAATAAGGCAGCAAATGGGAACCAATAAATCCAGAAGCTCCCGTAATCAACACCACAGGCTTGTACATAAAACAATCTCTTGGCTAGATTATTTATCTATAAATGAGATAGACCAGAAATACAAGCCTTCATGCATTAACCAAACATTTTGCTGGCCATGCGCTGTGCCTGAGCCCCGTAAAACCAATAGGTGAGCAAATAAAGCGGGATGGCGATTAACAAAAACATAATCAACACCACTGCCATAAATTGCGGGTTTTGCAGATAGAGCAGCAGGTCTTGCCAAATCGTCGGATTGCTACGTGAGAAGAAATAAATTCCACCCAATAGCCCCAGCAAATTGTAGCCCCAGAAGATCAGGCTAAACCCTAAAGTAAACCGTTTACGCTCGGTCTGTGTCGGTGCGCGTTTCTGCTGTTTCAGAAATTTAAACAGCACCCAAATCATTGCCACCAAATACGGGACTGCGGTGAGTATACCTCCCATCCCGCGCGGCATCAGGGCTGCCAATACGCCACAAATACATGTGAACAAAAAGCACAGCACAAAAAACCAGATGAAATATCGATGGAGTGGTATCATGAATGCAGCTCAATCAGGGCAAAATTCTATTATAAAAAAAATTTCGCTTTTTTTTAATTTTCTTGTCAACCAATTCAAACTCACTGGCGTTATTAAGAGTACAAGGTTCGAAAACCGTTAATTTGTACCGGCATCCACAATATTTTCGGCGACCTTCGACCAAAAGCAACAAGATTGGCGTGAACGTCAAACTTTTAAAACAGCAGCTTAAAAGTTTGAGAGTTCCACCGTTTTTTGACCGACGATTTCATCATCACTCGAATCGTCGGTCTTTATTTTTCAGAACAATAAAAATAGGAATAAGCACAATGCAGCCACTGGTTTACTTTGAAATTCAATCTTCCAACACTGAACGCGATGTGCAATTTTACCAAGCGGTATTTGGCTGGCAGTTTAGCAAGGTAGATGGACTCCCGATTGAGTATTATCAAATTGAAACCGCCAACCTGCATGGTGGTTTATTAAAACGACCTGTTGACGTTCCACCGACTCATTGCGGTACCAATGCCTTTACCTGCTCCATTCAAGTGGAAAACTTTGATGCAACGGCTGCAAAAATCTTGGCACTGGGTGGACAGGAAGCCATGCCCAAATTTGCCATTCCGAATAAATGCTGGCAAGGCTATTTCATTGATCCTGATCACAATACTTTTGGTTTGGTTCAGCTCGATCCCCATGCAGCCTAAGGACTGGTGCTCTTGCGACTTTAGCTGTCGCCTTCAACATCTCCAGCGTATTTAACTAGGGAAAATATGCTAAGTTATACACGGCATTCTTATTCCTAGAGATCACATGACTGTACGCTTTTTTCATACTTCCGACTGGCATTTGGGACAGTTTTTTTATAATCATTCCCGCCAGTATGAACATGAACAGTTTTTAGCATGGTTGATCGAAAAAATTAAGCAGAAACAACCGCATGCCTTACTGATTGCAGGTGATATTTTCGATGTCATCAATCCTGCATCCAGTGCGCAGAAGCAATTGTATCAATTCTTGGCTGATGCACATGCCGTCGCGCCACACATGCAAACCCTTATGATTGCTGGTAACCATGACTCGGGCTATCGCATTGAACAGGTGGAACCCTTACTGTCCAAATACAATGCCAAAGCCGTCGGAGTCATTCATAAAAATGCCGAAGGTCAACTTGATCTCAATCGCCTACTGATCCCAATTTATGATACGCAACAGCAAATTGTGGCGTGGTGCTTAAGTCTGCCATTTTTACGCCCTGCCGAAATCACAGGCATCAATGAACAGACCAGTGACAGCAAAGATGCGATTGCACATTTACACCAGCAATTGATTGCCGAAGCCAAACGACGTAAAAGCGATGATCAAGCCCTCATTTTAATGTCACATGCACATATGCAAGGCGCGGAAACGTCCGACTCGGAACGCCCAATTATTATTGGCAATGAAGAAGCGCTTTCGACCGCACTGTTTGATGAGGTGATTGACTATGTGGCTTTAGGGCATTTGCATAAACCACAAAAAGTTGGGCAAGAACATATCCGATATAGTGGTTCGCCAATTCCGCTGTCCTTTAGTGAAGAGAATTATAAACATCAAGTTTTAGAGATTTGTATTAACCCAAATTTAGAAAGCTCTGATCGCCTGCAAATGCAGGTGTTAGCCATTCCGCGCAGTGTTGCTCTGCATCGTATTCGTGGTGAAATGCATGAGGTTTTACAACAACTGCAAGGCTTAGCTACGGGCGAAATCGAAAGTATTGATCAACGCGAATATGTCGATATTGAATACTATAGCCTGACCCCGCCACCCCCTAATTTACGCCAGCAATTTGAACAGGCCTTGCCTGAAAATCGCTACCGTTTGGTTCGTATCTCACGCCAATATTTAGCATCGGAACAAAATGCTTCAAATGCGTACACCCTACAACTTGAACCACCAACACCCGTACAATTGTTCCAAAATGTATGGGAAAAACAAGGCTATGCCGCTGATGATGAGGTCCTGAAAGACTTTATGAGTCTGGTGAATGAAGCACAAAAATCTTTAGAAGAAGAACCCAACTGTTAAAGGCTTGCCATGAAAATTTTATCGATTCGAATTAAAAATCTGGCATCACTAGCGGGTGAACATCTGATAGATTTTGATGCTGAACCCTTAGCCAGTGCAGGCTTAATTGCCATTGTCGGCAAAACTGGGGCGGGTAAATCGACCATTCTGGATGCCATGTGCTTGGCACTGTTTAATAAAATCCCACGTCTCAAAGACAGCGATGGCAAACTCCTCGACAGCGATGGTTCGGAATTACTGACCAACTCCCCGCTGACCGTGTTACGTCGCGGTACGGGTCATGGCTTTGCCGAATTATGTTTTATTGCACAAGATCAAAAACGTTATCTGGCACGTTGGGAAGTCAAACGCGCACGTGAAAGTGCTTCGGGCAAACTGCAAAATGTACAACGTTATTTAAAATGTTTAACCGATGATGTGGTGATTGCGGATAAGAGCAAAGCCGTTGATGAAAATATTAAATCCATTACCCAATTGTCCTTTGAACAGTTCACCCGTGCCGTGTTACTGGCGCAATCCGAAGTCACAGCTTTTCTAAAAGCCCGTGACAATGAACGTGGCGAATTATTAGAATACCTGACCAACTCCAGTATTTTCGGCAAAATTGGACAGTTGGCTTTTGAAAAGACCAAATCGATTGCCACACAACGTAAAGAACTGGAAAATGTTTTAGACCATATCGAACTGCTCTCTGAAGAAGAACTGGCAGAACTGAGTAGCCAGCTCAAAACGGTACAACAACAGGTTCAACAATACGAACAAGAAAAAATTCAATTCACTCAACAGCAGCAATGGTTTCAGCAACTGCATAAATTCGAGCAGGATATTGAACTTAAACAGCAACAGCATCAGGTACAACAACAAGCGCATGCTGCTTTAGCAGCAGATCGCCAGCATCTGACCCAGCTTGAGACTTTTTCTGCCATACGCCCCGTGGTATTTCAGCAACAACAAATACTCAATACCCTGCAACAACTTGCACCACAAATTCAGCAACAACAGCAGCACTTCACTGTGCTATCCACTCAATTTGAGCAAGAGAAAACGCAGTTTCTTCAAGCCGAAACTGCATTGCAGCAATTACAAAATTTCGAGCTGCAACATCAGCAAGAACTGGCTGAAGTACGTAAATATGTGCAAGAACGGGACTACATTGCCGAAGAATATAAGAAAACCAAAAGCCGTTTGCTGCAATTAGATGCACAGCAGCAACCTCTGCTCGAACAGCAACAGCAGTTAGCTCAACAGTTGCAACAGTTGGCTGCCCAGCAGCAATCCTATACGGCACAACTACACAACAGCCATCACTTTACGCCCTTAGATAAAGGCTTAAACGCACATCTGCAGCAATTGCAGCAGTTTATTCAGCACTATCAAAAAGTCGAAAATACGTTGGGTAATCTGCAACAAGCACAGCTACAGCTTGATCAAGACCAAGCTCAACTGCAAAAATTAGTGGCGCAATTTGGGACAACTGCTCAAATTGAAACTAAACGAGAACAGCATCAGAAAAATAAAGAACTACAGCTCACTCAACTGAATCATCTGGATGCCATTCAACAAAAATTACAACAATGGTTTGCGTTAAAGAGCGAAGTGCTGAGTCTGCATGACAAGTTAAATGCGATTCAACAGCAACATCAGCAATCTCAACAATACGTTCAACAGGCTGAAACAGAGTTCCAGTCTGCAAAAACGGAACGTGAAAAGTTGCAGGCTTTCTTGCAGCAACAACGCCTGCTACATGCCGAGAATATTGAACATTTACGTGCTGAATTAAAATCAGGCGAAGCCTGCCTCGTCTGCGGCAGTACAGAACACCCTTATCGTGATGACGAGAAATTGGTGTCGAAGGCGTTGTATGAATTGCAGCAACAGCAAGAACAGCAAGCCCTGCAACAGGAACAGCACTGTCTGCAACTTTGGCAAACAGCTCAACAACAATTGACCCAGCTAAGTACTGAGCAAACACAATTGCAACAGGCGTTGCAGCAGTCAGAGACAAAAGCTGAACTCCAACGGAATGAAATACAGCAAAATTCAACCCAATCTGGACCTGCTTTAGATTTAGACCAGACGCAATCGCACATCTCGGCAACTCTCCAAGAATTCATTGCAAAAACCACACAACTCAAACAGCAAACGGAACTTGATTTACAACAGCTGAATCAAGCACATAAAGATCAACTGAGCTTGACCCAAACTGTGCAACAGATTTCCCATCAACTAGAATCTGTGCAACAGTGGCAACAGCACATCCAGCAGGTTGTGGACTGTCTATCGACACATGAAAAAGCAATGTGGCTGGAGCAGCCTCTTTCCATTGCGCAACAGTGCATGCAACTTTTACAGCAACGTGCACAACAGCTTGAGCATGTTGAATTCTTGGTCAAACAACAGGAGCATTCAACCCAACAGCTGCAAGTACTGAAAAGCAATCTCGACAATCTTCAGTCGCAACATCAAGAACTCTCGCAACAACTTCAGGACGTGGAAGCCAAAGGCAAACACAATACTGAAGCAGCCCATCAATTGATCGTACAGATGGCAGGTTCAACCGAACTGAAAGCCACTGAATGGCTGCATCAGCATGATCAACAGCGTCAACTGTTACAGCAACAATATCAGCGACTTAAACAAAGTTTTGAACAGGTACGTCAAAATTTTGAACAACACAGAAATGCGCTGGAACAACTGCATGCACAACAGCAACAGCAGCAGCAAGCCCTTGATCAGGTCAAAACCGACATCACAACATGGTTAAATCAACACTCTGATTTCACCACGTCACAGCTAACCGAACTGCTTGCGATTTCTTCAACACAGGAACAACAGTTGCGTTCAAGCTTGCAACAGGCAGATCGTCTGTTGAATGAAGCAACTTATGCACTGAGCACTTTACAAAATCAATTACAGCAACACCTGTTACAGCAACCTCAAATCACGCATGAACAACTGCTGCAATTACTTGCTGCCAATACTGAACAATTGCAACAACAGGCTGAACAGCGCGATCAATTGAAATTAAAACTGGAATTGCATCAGCAAAATTTAGCGAAACTACAACAATTCGCGACTCAAATTCAGCAAATTCAGCAGCAAGAACATCGTTGGGCAAAAATTTCAGGTTTAATGGGCGATGCCACAGGCAAAAAATTCCGCGACTTGGCACAGCAATACCATTTGGATATTTTAATTGAGTATGCCAACCAGCAATTGGCGCAGCTCTCGCAGCGCTATACTTTAAAACGTCTGGATAACTCACTCAGTTTGGCAATTGTTGACCATGATATGGATGGAGAAACCCGTTCAGTCGCCTCGCTTTCAGGTGGAGAATCTTTCCTGACGGCTCTGGCACTTTCTCTCGCGATTGCCAATATGGCTTCGGGTTCCATGAAAATTGAATCACTCTTTATTGATGAAGGTTTTGGAACCTTAGATGCTTCTTCCTTACATATGGTGATGAATGCGTTCGATCAATTACAAAATCAAGGTCGCAAAGTGGTGCTGATTTCCCATATCCAAGAAATGCATGAACGGATTCCAGTCCAGATTCAGGTGCAACCGATTGGTTCAGGTTCGAGCCAAATTAAAATTGTGTCTTAAGTCTCCTTGATCATAATCTGTCATTACTTCGCACATTTACGCAATAAAAAAGGCTTCTGAATAGAAGCCTTTTTTTGATGTACAACATCATCAAGTTACATTACTTTTTACGTAATGCATCCTGACATTCCTGTGCATCACAGTAACCATAAAGATTGAGTGAGTGACCAGTTAAGGTAAAGCCATGCTTTTCAGCCACTGCATGTTGTTCATGCTCAATAATTTCATTTGTAAATTCAACAACTTTGTTGCAGTTTTGACATACAATGTGGTCGTGATGATCTTCTTGCATAATTTCAAAAACAGAGTGATTGTTTTCAAAATGATGGCGCTGAATAATGCCTGCTGCTTCGAATTGCGTTAACACGCGATAAACAGTTGCTAAACCGACATCTTCACCCTGTTCGAGTAAAGTCTTGTAAATATCTTCCGCACTTAAATGATGCTGTTTTGAATTTTCTAATAATTCTAATATTTTAATTCGTGGAAGTGTAACTTTAAGTCCAGCTTTGCGTAAGTCTTGGTTTGAAATAGGCATGAAAAAAGGTCTCTCTCAACAAATCTAAAGTTGGAATATGCAACAAAGTTAAGATGCAGTATGATCTATCCGTGGATCAAATGCATCAAAATTAATTTGGGATAGTGTAGCAAAATGCAAAAAATCATGTTGACGTTATTCGTCACTTCACTGCTCGCGGGCTGTTCGACCTTGGGCGTTTATAAAGTGGATATTCCTCAAGGAACACCATTAACCCAAGCCCAAGCGTCAAAAATCCAAGTCGGCATGAGTCACCAACAAGTGCGTTTTTTACTGGGTAGTCCAACCATTACAGATCCGTTAAACCCTTACCGATGGGACTACGTCTACAATTATATCCCAGGAACTTATGCTAAAAAAGCCAAGATTCCAGCAGCGCATGGTCAACATTTGAAAATTTACTTCGATCAAAACGGTATTGTGAACAAGATTGAAGGACTAGAAACCATTCCTGAATCACAACCTGGTCTACCGGGTTCTAAAGAAGCAATTTTAACTGCGCCCCCACTATAGACGCTTTAAAATAAAAAGAAACCCCTCATTGAGGGGTTTTTTATATCATTTCAATTGTTTAAAGCGATTGCCTTTGGCAAAGCGTCCGACGGGATTTTGTGCTGCTCGCTTACGTCGAATGTCTTTCGGATTAATGGTGAGTGCTCGATAAATCTCGACCCGATCCCCTGCTTGCAACGCCTGTGCATGATCTTGCAGGCGTACACCGAAAATCCCCAACTGCAATACTTCTGGCAATTCAACCTGCTCACGTAGACCACTTTGCTGAATGGCATCTAAGGCAGTCATACCTGATTGAAAAGGTACTTCTAGATGAAATTGCTGTTCTGGCGTGGCATAGGCCACCCAGACTTTTGCCTGCTCAGTCATTAGATCAATTGCCCTAATACGGAAACAATCGCAAGTAAAATTGACAATGGCAGTACAATACGCACGGCTATACGCCATACATTGTAAAATAACTCATTGCTGAAATTCATTGCTTTACGCAAATGGCTGATTTTCATAATCCAGCCTGCAAAAAGAGAATAAATCAGGCAAATCACCAAGCCCCAAAGTACCAAGACCACATTAAAGATGGCGGTGATTTCTGGAATGGCCCAGATCAATACAGCCCCTGCAATAATCGCCCATTGTACAACCACGACCATCTGACGCTGAGCCAATTGTTCACGTGACAGTTGCAGTAGCAATGCTGCGCCTGCAATGGTCGCAACCAATAATGCAATCACAGGTAACTGTGCTGCTACAGCAAAATAAGCAAATGCCAATACGGCAACCAACTGTGCAAACCAAATCGGTAATACTGTCTTACTGGCGATATCTTGCTGTTTGGCTTGCACGAGGCTAGTCTGCCAATACAGTCCCAAGCCTAAACCACTCGCGACTAAAGCAAGAACTGTCGCACTGCCCCACTCGCCAAATTCCAGTGCGGTCATGTGCCATTCAGGCAAAGCTGTTCCACTTACTTGAGCAAAAATGAGCGCTGCAATCACACCTAAAGCGGTGATTCCTGCCAAAGCTAAACGAGGCAGCAGTGATAACACCAGCGCAGCAATTGCTATCCCCACAAAAATCAATTGAGGTGCCACACCTTGAATTAACCATTGTGCACTGTATTGACTGACACTAGAGAGCATTGCACCCGCAAGGAACGGGATAAACACTACAGCCAACCAGCCAACTAGACGCCATCTTGGAGAGGCATCGGCATCACGGGTTAAGCTAGACAATGCATTTAAAGCAGTGGTTTTTGAACGCTTGGCCAAAGCAATTTCTAAATAGCAAATCGGTAAAGCCAACACCAACATAGTGCCTAACCAAAGCAACCAGAAATCGAGTTGACGCTCTGCCTGTATTCCCACAATCGGTGCCAAAGTGGCGATAATGATGAATGACAAACAAAAAGCCATCAGCGGCGATAACCATCGTGACATAGCATTGTCCTGCATGATGCATTCCTAAAAAAAATCTATCGCTATTTTGCCTTTCTCATGCGTGAAAATCAAAAAGAAAAGCAAACCACCTAATGCGATGGTCTGCTGCGCCAATGCGTTTATTTATTTTTTTCAATTTTATAATTCTTTTGCACAGCCCCTCCATGCTGAATCTCAGCCCTTGCTGTACTTAAGAGAAGAACCGTGCAAACCAGTTTTTACCCTTTTTCTTTTCTTTTTCTTTAATAATGCCCATCATGTTTTCTTTTACGGCACCGACATAGTCCGCGTCATCGTGTTGAATATGGTTAATCAACCATTTTGACAAAACTTCATGTAATTCCGCTTCAATCGAGTGCCCCATTTCAAAACGGTCACGATACGACTCAATTTTCTTAATAAATAAGTCATGCACGCGTTTATGCGGCACACGGTATTTATAACCCGCTTCCTCTTGTAAGGACTCTTCAAAAGTGAAATGCGACTGGGTGTAATCAATAATATTATCGAGAATTTGTTTAATACGATCACGGTCAGTGTGAAGCGCAACATCATCAATTTCATTAATATAATCAAGGATGCGCTTATGCTGATCATCAATTACATCGATACCGGTATTATATTCTGGAACCCATTTCATCTTCATACGCCCCCCATTTAACATTCATTATTCGTTACTGGAAAAGGATAGTAACGAGATTGAATTTAAATAAAAAACAAGTAAATTACTCTGAATTCAGGCTTTTAGCGGAATATAAAGACTAAGATGATGATAAATATATATTAATTAATTTATACCCGATCAAAAGAATAAGATATTTTTTAACCACAAAGATTATTTTTTCTTTAATTATGAAAATCTTAATTTTAATATTCATGTATTTTTAAGTATGCAATTCTCACGCCAATCTTAGTATTGATCAGCGCGAGTCACACGTTTCAGTGCAGGATTGGCGTGTTCACGCTGCAACCGCTCGACCTGCGTCAAGGCGCGTTGTATCGGCTGCCCATGCTGAAATAAAATCATTTCTCCAGGCTGAAAGGCCTGCCAGACTTCATTCTGCGTCAAGGGTTCCGTGGTTATTACCGCGACACGATCATCAGGTGTGGTGACCTGACTAAAATCCACCTCGACATCCAGATCGATCAATTGCGCAGGTTTAAACGGATATTCACGCACCAGCCAATGCAGTTTGGTAATCGCATAACTAAATAATGCCTGACCATTAGAAAGACAAAAATTAAAGGTGCCGTGTTCTGCAATTTTCGGTGAAATTTCTAATAACAGCTCAAAGACTTGGCTCAATGATGGTTCAACATAACCAAACTTAGCCACAAGTTGATCCAATAAGAAGCAAAACGCACGCTCACTGTCGGTATTGCCAATCGGGGTGAAACGCCCAGTTAACGGTGGATCAAAATCCAGCAAATCGCCATTATGAGCAAAAATCCATTGACGCCCCCACAACTCCCGCATAAACGGGTGTGAGTTTTCCAGATTAATTTTGCCTTGGGTGGCTTTACGGATATGAGCAATCACGTTGCGTGATTTAATCGGATAATTACGAATCAGCTCCGCAATCGGTGATTCCACTGCGGACTGATTATCGACAAATAAACGGCAGGCTTTGTCTTCAAAAAAAGCGATTCCAAAACCATCACAATGATCGGAAGTAATGCCCGCCCGCTGCGAAAAACCACGGAACGAAAAGGTAATATCCGTTGGGGTCGCACAATTCATTCCGAGCAACTGGCACATAAGCAACAATAAACACATTCATTAATTATGGGTTTATTGTGCATGACGCAAGTGAGGCTTGTAAATCTGAATCTGTGCTAGCTTCAGTAATTTTAATGCTTAACGTGGTCTGCGCTTTTGCATGACAAAACTCTTTGCCATTTTATTCACTTCGAGCAGCACAAAATAATCCAGACAGTTAAACTCACGGTCGTAAAACGCCTGTTGCGATAACTTGGCATGCATCTTTAAATACACATCAAACAGCTTGGGAATCTTTTCATCCTGCGGGAAACTGTATTCAGGATGTGTCGGCTCAAAAGCCTGTTGCGGTTGAATCGAACAGGTCTGAGTTGGACTCAGTTGCTTTAAATATTGATGGGTATAATAAGCACGTGCCTGATTGCCTTCCATGCGAATACTGACACAGCCAATCAGATATTTTGCCCGCATTTCCCACATGACTTTCGGCACTAAATTTAGCCATAACACCGAAAGTGCCCGCCCTGAACGATAACGCTGATGCACGCAGGTACGTCCAATTTCGACGATATTGGACAAGTGTCCCAGCTCATCTACAATTTTAAATTCTTGCGCACTATAGCTATGCGCCAAATCCTGCCCCTGCAACAGTTTTAAGCGAGTATAGGCCACAATCTCGTTACTATATTTGTCGCGTAATACTGCATGTTCACAGCCAAAATCATATAAGTCTTGGTCGAGACCTTGATCGAATCCAATGCCAAATTGCTGTGAGAATTGTTCTGCACGAAATTTCTGGATTTCTTGTAATTGTTTTAAATCTTTCGCCCACTCAAAACGATACTGGGTCTGCTGGGTATTTTTCTTGTGTAAGGGCAAAGTAAAATTTTGACGATATAGATTCAGCTTTTCAAACATTGATCATGCTCTCCTCTTGTTCTGTTCATACACTAGGCAATACACATGACAATACAATGACGGAAAAACAGGCAACCTCTAAATTTACACGCAATAAAAAACCAGCCCCGAAGGACTGGTTTTAGATCTGAGAATGATCTGCTGGATTAGTGCTTGGCACGGTTGGTAATTAAAGTCCCGACACCATGATCTGTAAAGATTTCCAGTAAAGTCGCATGAGGCACACGGCCATCCACAATATGTGCGCTGACTACACCGCCTTTCACCGCATCAAGTGCACAACCCACTTTCGGAATCATGCCCCCATAAATTACGCCTGTTTCAATCAAGCGATCGACTTCTTGCGTGGTTAAGCCTGTAAGCAAGTTCTTATTTTCATCCAATACACCGGTGATATTGGTGAGTAAAATCAGCTTTTCCGCACCGAGGGCTTCAGCGACTTTACCTGCCACAAGATCCGCATTGATGTTATAGGTGTTGCCCTGATCATCGACGCCTAAAGGCGCAATGACAGGAATGAAATCACTTTGCGTGAACATTTCCAGTACATCGGTTTTTACCCCAACGACTTCACCCACCAAACCTAAATCGATGTGCTGGACCGAACCATCTTCCTGATTCTTTTGCATCAACAGCTTACGCGCACGAATTAAATTGCCATCTTTACCCGTCAAACCAATGGCACGACCACCATGCTGGTTAATCAGGTTCACGATGGATTTGTTCACACTGCCGCCCAACACCATTTCAACCACTTCCATGGTTGCAGCATCGGTCACACGCATACCATCAATACGATCCGATTCGCGCCCCAATTGCTTTAAGAAAGAGTCAACTTGAGGACCACCGCCATGCACTACAATCGGGTTTAAACCGACTGTTTTTAACAGCACAATATCTCGTGCAAAAGAGCTTTCTAGCTCTGGATCGGTCATTGCGTTGCCGCCATATTTTACGACCAGCGTTTTACCTGAAAAACGTTGAATATACGGCAAAGCTTCAGTCAATATTTGTGCTTTGTCGATGCCAGTCTGCTGATGTGGCATTCGCCTCTCTCCTCAATGAGCATTTAAAATGTCGTGTGCGATTTTAGGATATCGATCACTTAACATGGAAACAAATGATTGCCGAATATCATTTAAACGAGCAGGATTATCGGCATCAAAACGAACTGTGAAAAATTCACCCGTATTCGATGCTCGAATAATGCCAAAACCATCTTCAAAATCAAGCCTTACCCCATCAATATTACTGAGTTGCGCGGCAAGCTGATGGCTATGTAATTCGATATCGGCCAGTAAAGATTTTGGGTCGGTGCTATAGGTACTAATATAGGTATCTTCGGTACCACAACGTTCAGGGTATTTGGCCAAGGCTTGTGACAAAGTGAAATCTGGACGCTGACTCAAAAATTCAAGCACACGCAAGGCGGCATATAAGCCATCATCATAGCCAAAACCACGACCATCGTTAAACACATAATGCCCTGCGTACTCACCCCCAAAGACCGCCTGCCCTTGCGATTGCATGAGATATTTCTTCAAGAACGTGCTGCCTGTCCGAATCATGGTCGGCTGCCCACCCAGTTCTTGTACCGTATTGCGCACCATAGTCGAACATTTCACATCAAAAACAATTTCATGCTGAGGATGCGTTGCAAGGCACATTTCGGCAAACAAGGACATTAAACGGTCTGCACTAATAATGGTGCCATGTTCATCCACCAGCACCAAACGATCGCCATCACCATCAAGGGCAATCCCAATATCTGCCTGTTGCTGTTGCACTGTTGCCGTCAAAGCCGTTAAGTGGCACGCTTGTGAAGGGTCTGGCGCATGGTCTGGAAATTCACCATTCGCTTCACAGCGTAATGCCGTGACCTGACAGCCTAACTTTCGTAATACCAAAACGGCGCAGCGCCCTGCAGAACCATGTAAACCATCAAGCACAACATGAAAAGGGCGTTGCAGTTGCATATCATCTAAAATGGCATGTTGATACTGCAAACAATAACTGACATCAAATTGATGGCTTAAAGTAGGCATGCTCACTTTGCGTTGTGGTGAAAACTGCAAACTGGCAACATAGGCAACCTGTTGAATCATCTCTGGGCACGGCGGTTGTCCCTGCATAATCCATTTAATGCCATTGTCACTTTTTGGATTATGGCTGGCGGTGACCATAATGCCGTTGCCTGCAAACTGGCGCGCGCTGTAATACAGCATTGGGCTAGAACAACAGCCCACGTTCACCACATTAAAACCTTGTTTTTCGAATATTGTTTGTATAATTTGGGCGTAAGCAGGACTACTCAAACGAGCATCATAGCCAATCACCACAGTTGTTTGCGCTGCTTGCTGGTACTGGCACACCAGACCATAGGCAATCGCTTCTACCAACTCGGGTGTTAAAAATGTGATTTTTCCACGAATATCATAGGCCCGAAAGACCTGCCATGGAAAGATAGGTTGTTGAATATTCATATCTTTGGAACTTCAGAATCCAGCAAAACCGCATATGCGTTTGCCTTATTCACACAACATAAATGTTTTAAAATATTTCTAGTTTATATCCGAAAACAATCGAACTGTTAATACTATTTAAGTTATTGGCACGTGTTATAAAGTCATGCGTTGTAAATTCTTTTATATTTCAGACTGAAAGAGCCGCAGGGCTCTTCCAGCTTCACATCAGTTTTTACCAGTATGTCCAAAACCACCTGCACCGCGCTCAGTTGCCACAAATTCATCAACCTGTTCAAACTCAGCTTGTACCACAGGGACGAGCACATATTGTGCCAAACGCTCACCTGGCTCTAAAGTAAATGCAGCTTGACCACGGTTCCATACCGAAACCATTAACTCGCCTTGGTAGTCTGAATCAATTAAACCAACTAAGTTACCTAAAACGATGCCATGTTTATGACCTAAGCCTGAACGTGGCAAAATTAAACCTGCAAAACCTGTATCTTCGATATAAATGGCTAAACCTGTTTTCACCAATACCGTTTGACCTGGTTCAATCACTGTTGGTTCAGTTACACATGCGCGCAAATCCAGACCTGCTGAACCTTGCGTCGCATAAGTTGGCATTGGCCATTCTTGTCCTAAACGTGCATCTAGAACTTTAACTTGAACCTTCATATTGTTTCCTACTGTTTCAAAAATAAATATCGGAATTAACGCTTAATTAAAGCGCGTAAATTTTCGAGATAATGCTGAGCTTGCTGTTTCGGATCGACATTGCCAGCCAACTTTTTCTTGCGCCCTAACCATTCCAGCTCGTCTTGCGGTAACTCATCCAAGAAACGGCTTGGGGTCATTTGACGCATTTGTCCACCCGCCTTGCGCTGTTCCGCCAGCGTAATGGTCAAGCCCTGACGCGCACGGGTAATGCCCACATACATCAGACGGCGTTCTTCTTCGACCGTTTCTGCCACAATCGAGTTTTTATGCGGCAATAACTCTTCTTCCAAACCAATTAAATACACGAATGGAAATTCCAAACCTTTGGATGCATGCAAGGTCAGCAAATTGACTTTATCCGTGTCTTCTTCTTCCTGTTGTTGCTCCAGCATATCCAGCAACACCATTTTGCGAATCACGCTTTCAATATTGCGCTCATCTACATCTTCCGCACGGTTAATCAGACTTTGAATACTGCTATACAGGACTTCAATATTGTCGAGTTTGGTTTTTTCCTGCGCAGGTGTCGCCGCAGTCTCTTTGACATAATCGATGTAACCCGCTTCCAACATCATTTGGCGAATAATTGGTACAGGCTCATCATCTTCCAGCAATTCACGGGTGAAATTGCTAATGAACTCAGCAAATTCCGCCAGTTGTGTAGTGGCCTTTTTCGGAATTGCCATGGTCAGACGTTGATCCCCCGCCGCAGCCAACAACGACAGATGATTTTCCTGCGCAAATAAACCCAGCTTTTCTAGCGTCACAGGACCAATCGCACGTTTGGGCGTATTAATAATCCGTAAGAAAGCACTGTCATCTTCTGGGTTAATGATCAGACGCAAATAACTCATCATGTCTTTGATTTCAGCACGTGCGAAGAAAGACTGACCACCCGACAATTTGTATGGAATCTGCATTTGACGCAGTTGCGTCTCTAAAATACGCGCTTGGAAATTACCACGGTACAATATCGCGTAGTCTTTCCAGTTTTTACCGTTCATCAACTTGTGCGTAATCAGGTCTTTGACTACGCGTTCTGCTTCATCATCGTCATTACGACAGGTAATCACGCGAATGACTTCACCATGCCCTTTATCCGACCATAATTTTTTATCAAAGATGTGCGGATTATTGCCAATCACAGTATTGGCCGCTTTAAGAATACGGCTAGTCGAACGATAGTTCTGTTCCAGTTTAATGACTTTTAAATTGCGAAAGTCTTCATTTAGCAATGCCATATTTTCTGGCTTTGCGCCACGCCATGCGTAGATCGATTGGTCATCATCGCCCACCGCGGTGAATTGCCCCATCACGCCGACCAAAAGTTTCACCAAAATATACTGTGCAGTGTTGGTATCTTGATACTCATCGACCAATAAATAGCGAATACGATTTTGCCAACGATCTCGTACTTCTTGATTTTCTTGTAATAGACGTGTTGGCATCACAATCAGATCGTCAAAATCCACTGCATTGTAGGCACGCAAATTACGCTCGTACAATTGATACAAATGCGCCATTTGAATGTCTTCAGGCGTTTCACAAGTCGTATGCGCCTGTTCAGGTGGAATCAAATCATTTTTCCAGTCTGAAATCATTTTCATGGCTTTGGCAATCAACTCTTTGCTTTCTGCACCCGACATATTATCGCGATGCATCAAGTCCATCAGAATTCGCTTACAGTCATCGGCATCCAAAATGGAGAAATTGGCTTTTAATGGCGTATTTTTAAGTTCGAGACGTAATAAGTTCAGACCAAAGGTATGGAAAGTCGAGACCGACAGCCCTTTGGCTTCTTCACGTGACAATAGCTTAGTCACACGCTCTTTCATCTCGCGTGCGGCTTTATTGGTAAAGGTCATCGCTGTAATACGATGCGCAGGAATACCACAATGCTTAACCAAATAAGCAATTTTACGGGTAATCACCGAGGTTTTACCCGAACCCGCCCCTGCAAGTACTAACAAGGGTCCTTGAGTGTATTTCATGGCTTCAAGTTGCTTGTCATTGAGTTGACTTGCCAGCGACATAGTGATTCCTCTTTTTTCTCCGAGCTAGATTATAGACATCAAACCCCCAGATGCCTAACCTAAAATGTCGATTATCTGTTCATAAAAAAAAGCCACCTCAAGGTGGCTTTTCCGAAACTCAATGATTTCTAAGCAAACAAAATATTCATTATTTTGTTTCGAATACAGTAATTTCTACACGACGGTTTTGTTCACGACCCGCAGCCGTATCATTGCTTGCGATTGGTGAAGATGAACCATAACCACGTGCAGTCATACGAGAGCTAGAAATACCTTGAGAAGATAAATAGCTCATCACTGAGTTAGCACGGTTTTGTGATAATGGATTGTTAATGGCATCTGTACCTGTGTTGTCGGTATGACCATGAATCACAAGTGCAAGTTTGTTTGCTGTTCCATCTTCACGTAATACACGTGCCACATCGTTCAATGCAGTTTGGAAACGTGGCTGAATGGTGTAAGAGTTGGTAGCAAAGGTCACGCTTGGCATTACCAAGTTAATCGAACCATCTTGGTTACGGTCAACATCTACACCAGTACCTGCAAGTTCTTCACGTAAACGTTTCTCTTTTTTGTCCAAGAGTAGACCAGCACCACCGCCCACTACAGCACCAATCGCTGCTGCTTGACCCATTTTATCTTTGTCTGCATTTGAGTATGCAAGACCAGCACCCAATAATGCACCTAGACCTGCACCGATTGCCGCTTTGTCATATTCCATACCTGTGCCAGTAGATTGACAACCTGAAAGAACCAACGCCCCTGCTACTGCTGATGAAATTAATAGTGCACGCATGACATGCCTCCATTTGTGTGTTTTGTTTATGCCTGAAATGGTCGCCTAATTAAATAACTTAGACCATTGATTTTTTGTTAATAATAGCCTGCGCAGTTACAATTTGTAATAATTAATTTCATTTTTGAATGCGCATTCATCACATTCCCTACACGTTTCTCCAATCATGAAGAAGAATTTACGAAACACAACGCTTGTTTTATTTTCAGAATTTGTAACTATATTCGATAACGATAATGGATGATTTTACTCAGGATTATTTTTTATATGTCATCTCAAGCAAACAAACAACCCATACTAAAAAAAATCACACGTGGACTGACTGTTGGCTCTGTCATGACAGGCAGTACTTTTTTTCATGGGCCGCCAGTTTTGGCGCTCGGTTTCACCAAACTGTTTAAACAGTCACGTAAAGTGGATGAAACCAATATTCACATTACCAATAGCTGGTTAGGTGTCAATAACTGGTTGATTGATAATGTATTGCCACATTTAAAATGGGACATTACTGTCGATGAGGATCTCGACTTAAGCATGCAAGGTCGCTATCTCATGACCTGTAATCATCAAAGTTGGGTCGATACCACCGTCAATCAATATTTTGGGCTGACCCGCATGCCGCTGACGCGTTTCTTCACCAAATGGGAACTCATCTTTATTCCCTTTGTTGGACAAGCCTTCAAGATTTTGGGCTTCCCAATGATGAAGCGCCATACTAAAGAAGAAATTGCCAAAAATCCTGAACTCAAAACCCGAGACATGGAAGAAGCTCGCAAAGCTTGTGAACAATTGCTCAGTCAGCCGTTTACCTTGTTGAACTATTTAGAGGGGACGCGCTTTACCCCTGAAAAACATCAGCAGCAAAACTCGCCTTACCAAAATTTGCTTAAACCTAAAGCTGGTGGTCTTGCTCTCGCCCTGAATATTCTGGGCGATCAAATTGATGCCTTGGTCGACATGACTATTGTCTATCCAGACGGTGCGCCTGGTTATGGCGAATTCTGGTTAGGAGAAGTCGGTCGCATTGCCGTGAATTTACGTAAAATCGACATTCCTGACTGGGTTTTAGGCGGAAACTATGAGGATGATGAAGAATATCGTGCGCGTTTCCAAGCATGGGTCGATCAACTCTGGACTGAGAAAGATCAGCTGATTAGTCAGATGAAAGCCAAGTATTCGACAACTGCTGAAGTACATAAGGTATAAACCGATGAAGCAGAACAGTTCAGCACCCAAATCAAAATATCATCGTGTCGATCCACAGAGTTGGTCATTCAAACTCTATCTGATCTATGACACCTTTATGGTATTCCTGATTATTTTCAACTTGTTCTGCTTGGCTGCCAATTTCTTCCTGATGAGCAATATTGGTGGCTGGTTCTTAAGCTCGATTCATTTAGATGACGTCGTCAGTTTCTATCGTACGCATCTGCACCCTTGGGTCATTACCACCGAAGCTTGGTTTATCTTGTTTTTAATTACCGAGCTGCTGGTGCGTTGGATCATCGCCATCATTTATCGACATCATCGACGCTGGTTCTTCTTCCCATTTATTCACTGGTATGAAGTCCTTGCGATTATTCCGCACTTGCGTTTCTTGCGGTTATTCCGTGCAGGTATTATTGTTTTTCGCCTGCATGAACTTGGCCATAACGTTATTCCGCAATCCATTCAGCAACGCGCCAAATTTTACTATCGCGTGATTATGGAAGAATTGTCCGATCGAGTGGTGATTACCGTTCTGGATGGCGTCAAGCATGAACTGAATACCAGTTCTACCCATAAAAAAATCATTCATGATTTGGTCGATCACCATCGCACCTTATTTGCCCAAGCCTTGGCTGAAGTATTGCAAGAATCTCTGGCGGTTGAACTGAAAGAACAACAATCAGTGATTGCGCAAAATATTGGCGCCATCGTCAATAAATCGATTGAAGACACCCCTGAACTCACGCAACTGTTACGTTTAATTCCAATTGTCGGCAGTCGGATTGAACATCAAATTCAGAGCATCGGACAGCGTTTAGGAGAAAATATTACTTACGGTATTTTAGAGCCTTTAATGGCAGGTAGCCCTGAACAACCCAACCATACCTATAAGTTAATTGCTGAAAAAGTCAGCGAATTAAACATCGATAATGAAACGCTCGAACAGTTGGTTGAGTCTGCGGTCTATGAAAGTTTGGATGCAATTCGGAAGCAAGTGAAAGTAAAACAGTGGCTGGAAGACCTTGAAGAGCTCGATCAAGCTAAAGAATAAGCATTAAGATAAAAAAGTTACAAACTTGGCTAGAGAATTCATGGAATTTGTTCTAGGATTTGCTCTATTTACAACATCGCTTCGGCATAAAACCAATAGCTTCGAAGTCTCAAGGATAAAATATGGCTGATATTCGGATCACCG
Organism: Acinetobacter kanungonis; assembly: GCF_009939195.1. GTDB lineage: Bacteria > Pseudomonadota > Gammaproteobacteria > Pseudomonadales > Moraxellaceae > Acinetobacter > Acinetobacter kanungonis. The sequence continues at coordinate 501,735 of NZ_JAACKC010000004.1, forward strand.
GTAGAATGGTTAACTTTAGTAGATTAACCTTCGACACAAATGACCATAATGCCATTCGTCAACAACTGACCCAATTACTTCAAGACAGCACCACCCATGGTGCTCTTGTGATTTTAGACAGTACTGTTGAACAGGAGCTGATTGCCCTGATTCAACTGCTGCTCGACTTAGATTTACAGCCAATGGCGGTGATTGACGGACTATTGGGTGATCAAGCACGTGCAATTCAATTCCCTGTGCTGCCAGCCGACAATAAACCGTTACAACGCATTAAAGCCACGCAAGAACAAGTGATTGTTGAAACCGTGGCTGAACAGCCGAAAAGCGATGAAAGTGAAACCAAAGCTGCGGCGCCAGCACGTCACATTGGTCACATTACCTCCTATCACGATGAAATCTTGCGTACAGGTCAATGCTTAGTCCAAGATCATGGCGATATTATTGTGAATGCAGGCATTAACAGCGGTTCGGAAGTAATCTCTTCAGGAAATATACATATTTATGGCAGTGCTCGTGGTAGAGTTATCGCAGGTGCTGGTGGAAACAGTGCTGCTCGCATTTTCTGTCATTCGCTAGAGGCCGAATTGGTTTCAATTGCGGGGACATATTGTGTTGCTGATGATATTCCACCCCATGTCGTAAAAAAGTCCGTACATATTTATTTAAATGAAAACCAAGAGCTTGAATTTAAAGCTCTGGAATTTTAATGTATAAATAAACACCAAAACCCCGCTAATTAAAGGGGGGATACCATAACAGGAGTGGATTCGGTGGCGAAAATTGTTGTCGTAACATCAGGCAAAGGTGGCGTAGGCAAAACTACGACCAGTGCATCTTTTGCAACAGGTTTAGCCCTACGTGGTCACAAAACTGTTGTTATCGATTTTGACGTAGGTTTACGTAACTTAGACCTTATTATGGGCTGCGAACGTCGTGTAGTTTATGATTTTGTGAATGTTTTAAATAACGAAGCACGATTACAACAAGCACTTATTCGTGATAAAGATATTGAAAACTTATACATTTTGCCAGCATCACAAACGCGCGACAAAGATGCGTTAACAGATGAAGGCGTTGCGCGTGTAATGGACGAATTAGCTCAGGAATTCGATTACATTATTTGTGACTCACCTGCAGGCATTGAACGTGGTGCAATCCTTGCGATGTACCATGCCGATGAAGCGATTATTGTCACCAACCCTGAGATTTCCTCAGTACGCGACTCTGACCGCATCATTGGTATGCTGGACAGCAAAACTAAAAAAGTAGAACAGAACGAAGGACGTATACGCAAGCATTTGTGTATTACGCGCTTCAACCCTGAACGTGCAGACAAGCAAGAAATGCTCACCATTGATGACATTTCGAAAGACATTTTACGTGTACCTACACTCGGTGTCGTGCCTGAATGTAAGAGCGTTTTACAAGCATCGAACGAAGGTAAGCCTGTGATTCTGTTCAATGAAGCAGAAGCTGGACAAGCTTATGATGACCTCGTGGCACGCTTCTTGGGTGAAGAACGTCCTTACCGTCACATTACAGTCAAACCTAAAGGCTGGTTAGCACGATTATTTGGAGCGTAAATATGGCAGGATTCTGGAGTAAACTATTCAGTAGTGACGATAAACCATCAAGCGCGCAAATGGCGAAAGACCGCTTGAAAGTCATCGTGGCTTCTGAACAGGGATTAGGAAAACGTTTAAGCCAAGATAAAATTGACCAAATGAAAAAAGAGATCATGCAAGTGGTCAACCGCTATGTCCGCGGTGTGGATGAACAACACATTCAAATGTCGGTTCGTTCAGAAGCAAATATTGAAATGCTTGAGATGAATATCAATTTGCCTGAAGAGCGATAATCTGAATTCTGATTAGTCAAGCAAATTGATTCAAGGCAAAATAGCGACAGCTATTTTGCCTTTTTAGTTTGAAAAGAATATACCAAGGAGTTTGCGATGGCATTATCTCAGCCAGCAACGTTTAATGAAGAATGGTCGGATGAGCGCGTTTTTGCCTATTTAAATCAGCTTCCTCCTGCAGGAGTAAATGCCGACTTTCATGTTCTTTACCATGCATTCAAACACATGCGCCCAATGGACTATCAACGCTTGTTAACTCAATTTGTTGCTGATGGTCGTGATGTGAATGCAACCAATCCGCAAGGTCAGCGTATTCATGATGTGATTGCTGAATACCCGCGTCAACGTGCTGAATTCCTCGAAGTATTGGCAAAATTTGCTTAAGCTTCAAAGCCTACCTCGTGTAGGCTTTTTATTTCGACGCTAAAACAAGAATTGCATCAGCACAGGAAAGCTCAAGGCAAATAACAGGGTTTGCATGCTGATAATCGCGGCCATGAGTTGACTGTCACCATTAAAGAATCGGGTCAAAATATATGATGCCGAAGCTGTAGGTAAAGCAAAAAATACCACCAATACCTGAATATGCAATGCTTCTAGCCCCAAGCCTTTACCTATCGCATAGGTCAAAACAGGTACCAGCAGCAATCGCGACAGGCTATTCAACATCACTCGCCAGAAATCAGGTTTTAACTGGCTAAATTGCAGTGCAGCGCCAACCGAAATCAGCCCCAAGGGTAAACTGGTACTTGCCAGTAATTTTAATAACTGCGCAGCGCCTGCATACAAATTCAGCCCTGACAAATTAAATAAAATTCCTGCCAGACACGCCAGAATTAAAGGATTCTTGCCAATCGAGATCAAAGTCTGGCTAAACTGCCCCGTTGTACTCTGGCTAAACGACCACACCGAAAGCACATTCACCACTGGAATTGCCACTGCAATGATCATGGCAAATAAGTGCATCCCTGCTGCACCAAACATCAGCCCCATTAAAGAAAGCCCGATATAAGTATTAAAGCGGATCTGGCTTTGTAGATAGACACCTAAACGGCGTACAGGAATTCGCACATAGACCTTAAGAATCAGTAAAAACACACTGACCAGCAGGATGACCAGCAGCAAGCAGATGTAGAGACTCAGGATTGAACTCAGCTCTAACTTCACATCCGCCAAATTGCTAAACAACAACGCAGGGAATAAAATGTAATAGTTTAATTTCTCTGAATTTCCCCAAAATTCATCTTGCAAAAATTGAGTTCGTTTAAAGATGTATCCCATCCCAATCAAGCCAACCAATGGGAAGAGTGCCAAAATCATATTCATTGTAATGTTCCAATTCCTGTACACGAGTCTGCTTTGACTCGTGTTGCAATCAGAATATAATCCTTATCTAGACTCATAATAAAATGAGTATTTACTCATACCTCTAATGACTTTTAGCCAGCTTGAAATTTTCTTATTGGTCGCAAAGCACCAAAGTTTTAGCAATGCGGCAAAACAACTGGGAATTTCTCAGTCTGCCGTTTCACATGCCATTAAAAGTCTGGAGCATTTTTGGCGTGTGCAGTTATTTAATCGTGAACAGAACACTGTGCTACTCACCGAGATTGGACAGCAGCTGCGTATTCATGCTCAAGAAATTTTGAATACAGCACAAGTGATGCAACAGCAAGTCGCAGCAACGCATGGGCTACAGCAAGGCAGCTTAAGAATTGGTTCCTTTGGCGCATCCGCATCAATTCACCTTTTGCCCGAACTGCTACAGGCTTTTAGAACACAATATCCATATATCGAGGTCTTTGTTGAAGAAGGCACCGATGATGAAGTCACGCAATGGATTTTAAATCAGCAGGTGGATGTCGGATTTGCAGTCCTGCCCAATCATCAACTGGATACCTTCCCGCTGATTAAAGATATTTTTATCGCGCTGATTCCCAACTCATACCCAATCGCACAAATGAGTCAGGTGGATATTACCCAGCTCAAACACTATCCCTTTATTTTGACCAAAGCGGGCAGTCAAACGCATATTGAAAAACTGCTCAAACAATATGAAATTCAGCCCAAGATTCAGTATCAACTGTCGCAACTGTTAACCATTTTAAATATGGTCAATCAGCACGAAGGGATTTCTATTGTGGCGGATATGGCGATGACACCTGAATTACTGGCGCTACATCCCAACGTTGTGAAAAGACCCTTGCTTCCCAATACACAACGCGAGATTGGACTGGCAGTCCGCAATCAAAAACTGATGAGCCCCGCAACACGCGCCTTTATCGAGCTTGCACAGACCATGTTCTATGATTAGATCCAATAAAAAAGCCTGCTAGAAAGCAGGCTTTTTTGAGAAGCAACATTAAACCAGAATATCACGTTTGCCATTGGCACCCATGGAACTCACAATGCCATTTTCTTCCATCTGGTCAATGATACGAGCAGCACGGTTATAACCCAAACTAAACTTGCGCTGTAAAGACGAGGTAGAAGCTTTACGGGTTTCTAAAACAAAAGAAACACACTGATCATACAAGGCATCTCGATCAGAACCTGCATCCCCCTCTTCGAAACCACGTGAAGTGGGTTCTTCATCATATGGGGTTAAAATTTCATCGATATAGTCTGGATCACCACGCTCGCGCCATGCATCACAAATGCGGTTAACTTCATCATCCGAAATAAAGGCACCATGCACACGTTCAGGCTCAATTTTACCAGGTCCTAAAAACAGCATATCACCATGCCCCAGCATATCCTCGGCGCCGCCAGCATCCAGAATGGTACGCGAGTCAATTTTACTGTTCACACGTAAAGCAACACGGGTTGGAATATTGGCTTTAATCAAACCGGTGATCACATCAACCGATGGACGCTGTGTCGCCAGGAGTAAATGAATCCCTGCTGCACGTGATTTTTGTGCCAAACGGGTAATCATTTCTTCCGCTTTTTTCCCCACCTGCATAATCATGTCGGCGAATTCATCCGCGACAATCACAATTGAAGGTAATGGGGTTAATCGCGGTGCGCGTTCACCTACTACGGAATCACTGGCTTTCCACGTTGGGTCAATTAAGTCCTCGCCATTCGCCAATGCTTCTTCAACCTTGCGGTTATAGTCTGCAAGTTTACGAATTTTCAAGAAGGACATGAGCTTATAACGGCGTTCCATTTCATTGACACACCAGTTTAAAGCACTTACCGCATCTTTCATGTCGGTCACTACAGGCGTGAGCAAATGCGGGATATCATTATAGTTCGCCAATTCCAACTGCTTCGGATCAATTAAGATTAAGCGCAATTGATCTGGCGTATATTTCAGTAACATCGACAGAATCATCGAGTTCACTGCAACAGATTTACCAGAACCTGTTGTCCCCGCCACCAACATATGTGGTGCCTTGCCCAAGTCCGTGATCACAGGATTTCCTGAAATATCCTTACCCATTGCCATAGACAGTAAGCCCGCAGGGTCTCGGTAAGCAGGTGTTTCCAAGAGTTCAATCAAGCGCACCATTTCACGCGCGCTATTCGGCACTTCAATCCCGATATACGGTTTACCAGGAATGACTTCAACAACACGTACTGAAGCCATCGACATAGAACGCGCCAAATCTTTAGAGATATTGGTCACTTTAGAAGCTTTCACCCCTGGCGCTAGATCCAGTTCAAAACGTGTCACGACTGGACCCGGTTGAGCCTCCACCACTTTGGCTTTGACATTAAACTCTTGCAGCTTAATTTCGAGTAATTCAGACAGGCGCGCCAATTGCTCGGCCGTAAAATTGACCTTTTTATTAGGATCGACACGATCCAGCAATTCCAAACCCGGTAAGGTTGGTAAATCACGACGCTTTTGTGCCACCTGCATGGCACGTGACATCGGTCGTCCAGCGGCATCCGTCAGTGGCGCATCAAAATCGAATTCATCTTCGTCTTGTGGTTTACCTGCAGTTTCTTGCCACGCTTCGATAAATTCTTCTTTCGATAACTCTGCTTTGCTCTGCACGGCAGTATTTGCAGCAACTGCTGGCGAAGCATGTTGAATCGGTGCTTGCACAAAGGCAGAAGATTGCGCATAGGATGATGTCGTAGGCTGCGTTACTACAGCAGCAGCTTCAGCCTGTTGCTCTTCCGCATCAAAATCATCCAGAAAACGATCTAATTCATCATTCAATAACCTTGCTTTGACTGCACCTTCAGCAACGCCAGTAACTGTTGCTACGGTTGCACCCACAACTGCCGATTCGGCAATTGCGAGATCAGCCGCATATTCAACAGGTTGAATGACTTGCATTTCAGGACGTTGAAATGGAGTATGGATATCGGTTGCCGTTTTGCCACTCGGTACAGCCGCGAGCAAATCATCAAAAATTTCGTCGTCGTCCCAATCGACACTACTTTTGGCTTTGTTGGCTGGAACGTCAAGCTGGACATCAGCAGGATGCTCTCGCTGAACCACCGAACCAAAGTCATGCTTGGGAATGACCGTTTCATCTTCGGCTGCTTTGAGTAATGCATCAATATCTTGTTTGTGCTGATGATCATTATGGGTATTCAGCGCTCGCCACACTTCACCTGTCGCAATTTTACGCTGACTGTCTTGTTCAAGTTGGTGTGCTTTGGCTAAAGTTTTCTCAAACTCTTCGTCATCATCTAAATCAATCGCCATAGCTTGAGTCGTGGTGGACTCTTTCTGCACCATATCATCAAACAAACGTTCTGCGGCAGCGCCTGCAACGAAAGGTTGCTCTACAGGTATTTGCGGCTGAGTTTCAGCTGTGGATTCTACAGCTACAGAAGCCTTGCTCGGTGCAACAGCAACCACCTGTTTTTTCACCTGCGGTGTGGTACGGTCAAAATCCGACTCACTTTCAGGCACATTTTTATAAAATAAATCTTGTAGGTAAGCCGGTGTCGCTTGCAGTGTCTCCCAAGTCTTATTCCACTTCACGCCAAATGCGAGGGTAAACAATACCAGCCAGAAGACGATCAAGAAAATTGCTGCACCATAGATGGTCAGAAGCTGACTTAAACTTTGCCCCAACTCATAACCAATAATGCCACCAGAGGCATTGGCTAAAGTGTCCGCAGGCACTTCCCAGAATAAAAACAATAAAGTTGCCGTTGCCAACAGGATAAAAAATTGGGCAGCATAACGAAATGGTCGGTTCAAAAAGCTACGTGGCCACCAGACCTGAATTGCTTCAATAAATAAAAAAATTGGAATGAGTAAGCTTGCCCAGCCTAAAAATCCAAACAATAAATCTGAAATCCATGCTCCTGCAACACCACTTGCATTTGACACCTGTTGAGTGTCACTCGAAATATGCATCCAACCTGGATCAAAAGGCGTATAAGTGACTGTTGCAAGGAACAGATAAATCCCAAATGAGACTAAAAATAATGTCATCATTAAGCGCTGTGCATAAGCACCCGACACCGCAGTCATACTCTGTCCTGTAGGCATTTTTTCATTCATGTTTTTCTGGAAAACAACCTGAATTTGTTTCTTAATAAAACCTGATATTATGCACCTGTTCACGTAAAAAAGATGCAAGATTATGAGGGCTTGTTGTTAACTTTATTCTATATAGCTCAAATCGATTTGCATGATCAATATTACCCACATTGATCACACACAACTGTTATACACTTTCACGTATAATTTCATAAATTTTGAAAGAAAAAAAGGATGTCGCGAATGAGCGCTCGTCACTCACGATTAATTATTTTAGGTTCTGGCCCTGCTGGTTATAGCGCTGCAGTTTATGCTGCACGTGCCAATTTAAAACCAACCCTGATTGCAGGCTTACAACTGGGTGGTCAATTGACCACAACAACCGAAGTCGATAACTGGCCGGGTGACCCTGAAGGTTTAACAGGTCCAGCGTTGATGGAACGTATGCAAGCCCATGCAGAACGTTTTGGCACTGAAATCGTGTATGACCACATTAATGAAGTGGACCTGAGTGTTCGTCCATTTGTGCTTAAAGGTGATATGGAAGAGTTCACCTGTGATGCGCTAATCGTTTCAACAGGTGCGACTGCCCAGTATTTAGGTTTAGAATCTGAAGCTAAATTCATGGGGCAAGGCGTGAGTGCTTGTGCAACTTGTGATGGTTTCTTCTATAAAAACCAGAAAGTCATGGTCGTGGGTGGTGGTAACACTGCTGTGGAAGAAGCACTTTATCTGTCTAACATTGCTTCACATGTGACTTTGGTTCATCGCCGTGACAGCTTACGTTCTGAAAAAATCCTACAAGACCATTTATTTGAAAAAGAAAAAGAAGGCAAAATTAGCATTCTTTGGAACAATCAAGTCGATGAAGTGTTGGGTGACAACACGGGTGTGACTTCAGTACGTTTAAAATCAACGACTGATGAAAGCACACAAGATGTAGACGTTCAGGGCTTATTCATTGCCATTGGTCACAAACCAAATACGGGCATGTTCGAAGGTCAACTCAACTTGCGTGATGGCTATATTCAAGTACAAAGCGGTACTTCAGGTAATGCCACTGCAACTTCAGTTGCTGGTGTATTTGCAGCGGGTGACGTTGCAGACAGTATTTATCGTCAAGCCATTACTTCTGCAGGTTCAGGCTGTATGGCTGCACTCGATGCTGAAAAATATTTAGATGCACTAGGTTCATAATCTTTTACATCAAACAAGACCGCCCAATTTGGGCGGTTTTTTTATGTATGATAGAGCAAAGAATGACACTTTGAATGACATCATGCCACACACTTTAGCGCCTTCTGAATTTTTATTTCCTGATCCGATTGCCTCTGACCCAGAAGGACATGGACTGATTTGTATTGGTGCAGACCTCTCCCCTTCCACCTTGTATGAAGCCTATACCCACGGTCTCTTTCCATGGTTTTCAGCCGATGAACCAATTTGCTGGTGGTGCCCAGAGCCACGTTGCATTATTCGACCTGAACAGTATCATCCAAGCAAATCCCTACTGCGTAACATGAAGAAGCATGACTATAAAATTACCATCAATCATGCTTTTGAATCTGTGATTCGCTCTTGTGCCCTGCCGCGTAGCTATGCCGATGAAACGTGGATTTCAGAAGACATCATTCAAGGCTATTTGGGCATGTTTGCTGCGGGCTATGCCTATAGCGTGGAAGTCTGGGAGCAGGAGCAGCTTGTCGGCGGACTATATGGTGTCAGCATTGGCAAGGGCTGTTTTGGGGAATCCATGTTTAGCACTCGTAGCGACGTATCGAAAATGGCGTTTTACACCCTCATGCTGCTCGGTCAGGAGAATAAACTCGCATGGATTGATTGTCAGCTGGTCAATGAGCATTTGCTCAGTCTCGGTGCCTGTACGATTTCTCGACAAGAGTACTTAAATTCGTTACAAGATATTATAAAACAACCCCCTATCGATTGGAAAAAGTATCAAGAGGGTGTATTTTCAAGTAAAAGAATAGCGTTATCTGCGCAGTTAATCGAATGAGAACAATAGAGGGATCTTTATGAATTCTTATCACCCGAAGTCCCTGCTCAATGATTTGCAGTACTACATTACACCACCACATGAATGCAGTTACCTTGAAAAAAAATCAGCACGGATGGTTTTTCTAGATCCAGCACATCGGATTGATGTGGTGACTTTATCCGAACTTTCTCGGGTTGGATTCCGCCGTAGCGGTGACTTTGTCTATCGTCCTGAATGTCACCTATGCCGACAGTGTCTGTCTTGCCGTGTGCCAGTACAGGACTTTCAAATGAACAGTCAGCAAAAAAAAGCATGGAAGCGCAATCAAGATTTAACCGTAAAAATTAGCCAACCCAAAGATGCCAGTGATGTACATTATGCCTTGTATGAACGTTACATCCGTGAACGACATGCCGATGGCGATATGTTCCCCCCAAGTTATGATCAGTTTGAAAAATTCCTGATTCATAGCTGTAGTGAAAGCTTTTTCCTTGAACTTTGGAAAGACGAACAATTACTGTGTGTATCTACCTGTGACCAACTGGATGATGGTTTGTCTGCGGTATATACCTTTTTTGATCCCGATGAAAACCGCCGTTCTTTGGGAGCTTTTGCCATTATGAAACAAATTGAATATGCCCGACAGCAACAGCTGGACTATGTCTATTTGGGTTACTGGGTGCCACATTCCAATAAAATGAACTATAAATCGCAATACACCCCATTAGAATTATTGCTGGACGGGCAATGGCGTCGCATTAATCGTTCCCTCAGTGCAGAAGAAATTCAACTGTTGGGAAACTCCTTAATGACCACACTCCCCTCAGGCTGGAACAATTCGATTATTAAATAAGCCCATATAAGATGGAGTGAATTGGCTCCACCCAAGGCTATTTAAACAATTGCGAGAAATCATCGGTACAGGCTTTGACCATAATAATGGCATGCTCGCGTCCGCCATTTGGGCAGGGATAGTAATTTTTGCGTAAATCGATCTGATGGAAACCCGATTTTTCATACAATGCTATTGCAGCCTGATTGCTTTCCCGCACTTCCAAAAAAATTTGTACAGGTTGATTTTTTAAGAGTGCCATCGATTGATCTAATAGCTGATAGCCCAAGCCTTTGCCCTGCTGATTCGGATGAATCGCCATCAAGAGTAAATTCGCTTCATCCAATACAGGCTGTAAAATGCAAAACCCCACCACTTGCCCAGCCTGCTCAATCACCGTACTTTGGTAACTCTCTACGGCATCCTGAAATTGCGTGATTGTCCAAGGATGGCTTTGCACCAATTTTTCAATTTGAGCGACAGCATTGACATCGCTGTGCTGCATAAAACGAATCATGCCTGTTCATCTTACTGATCTATATGAACAGGCATTATAAAAATTTTTTGCCTAGAAACGAACAACAACAGGGATATTTTTATTCTCCCCATGCTGTTTCAAGTTCAGAATCTAACGTTACAAGCCTAATTTAGCCTTCCAATTTGCCAATAAACTGATGGTATCCAAATGATTCGGATGAAAACTTGGTTTAAAGTACGCCAGCATTTCTCGCCCCATCCCTGTAATAATGCCTTTGGATGGACTATAACCATAAATATAGATATCTTTTAAAGCCTTAAAATTAAGTTGCTTGTCTTGTTTTAATAAGCGTAAGACAAAATAGCTTTGCACCACAAATAAGGTTGCCATGGCTGCAATTAAAGAGCCACAACGCGCGAAATAAGCTTTCATACCCGTTCCAAAAACCCCTTCAAAGACATCATACGCTACAGCTTTGTGTTCATTTTCTTCGACTGCATGCCAGTACCACATAGTCGACATGGTTTCATCGGTCATCAATTCCTGAATATGTCGATTAATCAGTAATTGCGAGGCAATGGTTGCAGTAAAGTGTTCCAGCGCGGTAGTTCCCATCAAGTCGATCATTTCTTGGGTAACACCTAGAGGCTTAAACAAAATAGCGGCAGTTTTACGAAAACCTTGAATGACTTGATCGGTTTGCTGTTCTAAACGCGCGACATCATGTCCGTACTTTTGTGCCGAAGCATTAAAGCCCACATGTTCTTGGGTATGCATGGCTTCTTGACCAATAAAGGCACTGATTTCTTTTTGCAAAACCTGATTGTCTTTAATGGTGGGGTGATAACGAACTGCACGTACACTATCAATAAAGAATTGCTCACCTGCTGGAAATAGTGCCGATAATGCGGTCATAAAATGTGTCAGCCCTGCAGAACCATTCATCCAATATTCAGGCACATTTTCAAAATTAAAATTCATACGGCGTACAGGGAAACTTGCACCTGCGCGATTGGTAATTTTTACCTTAGCATTCATCCTGAGACTCCTATAGACCCCTACGGTCTAACCTGCTTTATGCTTGTTTTTCTTGTTTCTAATATTACGTTTTTCACTACAAGCGATAAGGGCAGATAGGGTCAAGGAACTATCAGTTAAGGACAGTTTTAAGGGGAAATTGTCTGACAATTACAACTATGTTTAATAAATCAAAATCAAATAAAAAATTCGTTTTATGAAATCTATACATATAAAAAAAGCGCCCCAAAGGAGCGCTTTTTTCACACAATAAAGTGATTATGCAGTTACTTTCGCAACAACACCAGCACCTACTGTACGGCCACCTTCACGGATCGCAAAACGTAGACCTGGGTCCATTGCGATTGGGTGGATTAATTCTACTGACATTTCAACGTTGTCACCAGGCATTACCATTTCCACGCCTTCTTGTAATTGGATCGCACCAGTTACGTCAGTCGTACGGAAATAGAATTGTGGACGGTAACCGTTAAGGAACGGAGTATGACGACCACCTTCTTCTTTAGAAAGTACGTATACTTCTGCGTCGAATTTAGTGTGTGGCTTGATTGTACCTGGTTTAGCAAGTACTTGACCACGTTGTACGTCTTCACGCTTAGTACCACGAAGAAGAACACCACAGTTCTCGCCCGCACGGCCTTCGTCAAGAAGTTTACGGAACATTTCAACGCCAGTAACTGTAGTTGTTTGAGTATCACGGATACCAACGATTTCTACAGATTCGCCTACTTTCACGATACCAGCTTCTACACGACCAGTTACAACTGTACCACGGCCAGAGATAGAGAATACGTCTTCGATTGGCATTAAGAATGCTTTGTCGATAGCACGTTCTGGTTCTGGGATGTAAGAGTCAAGCGCTTCAACAAGAGCAAGAACTGAAGACTCACCGTACTGACCAGCGTCGCCATTAAGCGCAGCAAGAGCAGAACCACGGATAACTGGAGTGTCATCGCCTGGGAAGTCATAAGTAGAAAGAAGTTCACGAACTTCCATTTCCACTAATTCAAGTAATTCTTCATCGTCAACAAGGTCGCATTTGTTTAAGAATACGATGATGTAAGGTACACCAACCTGACGTGAAAGAAGGATGTGTTCACGAGTTTGTGGCATTGGACCATCAGTCGCAGCACATACAAGGATCGCGCCGTCCATCTGAGCAGCACCAGTAATCATGTTTTTAACATAATCGGCGTGGCCCGGGCAGTCTACGTGAGCGTAGTGACGAGTTGGAGAATCGTATTCTACGTGTGAAGTATTAATTGTAATACCACGTGCTTTTTCTTCAGGAGCAGAGTCGATTTGTGAGTAATCTTTCGCTTCACCGCCGTAAGTTTTTGCACAGATCGTTGCAATCGCAGCAGTTAAAGTAGTTTTACCATGGTCAACGTGACCGATTGTGCCCACGTTCACGTGTGGCTTATTACGTTCAAACTTAGCCTTAGCCATTTGATTTTCCTTTTTAAACTACTCATGCAGGATCACTGCATGAGCAACTGGTTATTAACTAAAAAATTAGTTTGGGCTTATAGTAATCGAAAGATTACTCGTCGTCACCTTTTTTACCGCCAGATTGGAATTTAGCGATAATGCCTTCAGCCACGTTACGTGGAGTTTCAGCGTATTTAGCAAATTCCATTGAGTAAGTCGCACGACCTTGAGACATAGAACGCATTTGAGTCGCGTAACCAAACATCTCAGCAAGAGGTACTTCAGCTTTAATAGCTTTAGTTCCGCCAGGAAGATCGTCCATACCTTGAACCATACCACGACGACGGTTTAAGTCACCCATGATATCGCCCATGTAGTCTTCTGGAGTTTCTACTTCAACTTTCATGATAGGTTCAAGAAGAACAGGATCTGCTTTCATGAAACCGTCACGGAATGCGTAAGAACCAGCCATTTTGAACGACAATTCGTCAGAGTCGACATCATGGTAAGAACCGTCGAATAATGTCGCTTTGATACCCACAACAGGGTAACCAGCCAAGACACCATTCTTCATACGTTCTTGAATACCTTTGTCAACCGCACCGAAGAATTCTTTAGGTACAGTACCGCCAACAACTTCTTCAGCGAATTGGTATTCTTTACCAGATTCGTCAACATCCATTGGCTCTAAACGTACGTATACGTGACCAAACTTACCTTTACCACCAGTTTGACGTACGAATTTACCTTCTTGCTCAACAGTCTTTTTGATTGTTTCGCGGTAAGCAACCATTGGTTTACCAATGTTCGCTTCAACACCAAATTCACGCTTCATACGGTCTACGATGATGTCAAGGTGAAGTTCACCCATACCAGCAATAATCGTTTGACCAGATTCTTCATCTGTACGAACGCGGAATGATGGATCTTCCTTAGCCAAACGGCCTAAAGCGATAGACATTTTTTCTTGGTCAGCTTTAGTTTTTGGTTCAACAGCCAATGAAATTACTGGCTCTGGGAATTCCATACGCTCAAGTGTAATGATGTTTTTCTCATCACATAGTGTATCACCCGTTGTAACGTCTTTAAGACCTACACACGCTGCGATGTCACCTGCACGGATTTCATCAAGATCTTGACGCTCGTTCGCGTGCATTTGCACGATACGACCGATACGCTCACGCTTAGATTTAACTGGGTTATAAACCGGATCACCTTGTTTAAGAACACCAGAATAAACACGTACGAAGGTTAAGTTACCTACGAATTTATCGTTCATGATTTTGAACGCTAACGCAGAGAACGGAGCTTCGTCAGATGCTTCACGAGATGCTTTAGTTTCATCTTTGTCGTCAAGAACACCTTCAATCGCCTTAACTTCTGTAGGCGATGGTAAGAATTCAATAACCGCATCCAACATACGTTGAACACCTTTGTTCTTGAACGCAGAACCACAAAGCATTACTTGAATTTCAGATGCTAATGTACGAGCACGTAAACCACCGATGATGTCTTCTTTAGAAAGATCACCTTCTTCTAGGTACTTGTCCATTAATTCTTCAGATGCTTCAGCCGCAGCTTCAACCATCTTAGTACGCCATTCGTTCGCAGTGTCAACGAGGTCAGCTGGAATATCACCGTATTCAAACTTCATACCTTGAGATGCTTCATCCCAGATAATCGCTTTCATTTCGATGAGGTCAACAACACCTGCAAACGTATCTTCTGCACCAATTGGCACAACGATAGGTACAGGATTACCACCTAGACGAGTTTTAACTTGCTCAACTGCACGGAAGAAGTTTGCACCAGTACGGTCCATCTTGTTCACGAATGCTAAACGAGGCACTTTATATTTGTTTGCCTGACGCCATACAGTTTCAGACTGAGGTTGTACACCACCAACTGCACAGTAAACCATGCACGCACCGTCAAGAACACGCATAGAACGCTCAACTTCGATTGTGAAGTCAACGTGTCCCGGTGTATCAATTACGTTGATACGGTGTTGGTCGAATTGGTTAGCCATACCAGACCAGAAACAAGTCGTAGCAGCAGAAGTAATGGTAATACCACGTTCTTGCTCTTGTTCCATCCAGTCCATTGTAGCTGCGCCGTCGTGTACTTCACCAATTTTGTGAGATACACCTGTGTAGAACAAAATACGTTCAGTCGTAGTTGTTTTACCCGCATCGATGTGCGCAGAGATACCAATGTTACGGTAACGAGAAATTGGGGTTTGACGAGCCATGATTTCTTGCATTCCTAAATTTTGTTGTTTAAAACAGGACGCTTTAAGCTGGCGAACAGCTTAAAGCGATTCGATGACAATTTAGCGTAAGCCAGCTTGTCACCCTCCTGAATAGGGGCTGTTTTAGTCGCTTAGAAGCGGTAGTGTGAGAATGCTTTGTTGGCTTCAGCCATACGATGCACGTCATCACGCTTTTTAACCGCTGCGCCTTTACCTTCAGCTGCATCAAGCAACTCACCAGCAAGACGTAAAGCCATAGTTTTTTCAGAACGCTTAGCAGCAGCATCTACTAACCAACGCATAGCCAAGGCAGTACGACGGGATGGGCGTACTTCCATAGGTACTTGATAAGTAGCACCACCAACACGGCGTGCTTTTACTTCAACCATAGGACGAACTTTTTCAAGAGTAGTCTCGAAAAATTCAACTGGGTCTACTTTGTTTTTTTCTTGAACGCGGTCTAAAGCACCGTAAACGATACTTTCAGCAATAGATTTTTTACCATCTTGCATTACGTGGTTCATGAATTTAGCGATTGTTTGGCTACTGAACTTAGGATCCGGAAGGATTTCACGAGCAGCAACTACGCGACGTCTTGGCATTTTAAACTACCTATATATATGACACTTCAGGTTAATCCAGCCGTAGCACAAAGTGTCATGTGCTTTCGCTGGCCTTACTACACGTCGCTTGAATTTCACAAAATAAATGCAGAAATCAGACAAGCGAGACGATAAAGGATTGCAGTTCTAGAGAACTAAGAAGCTAATCTCGAAAGATTATTTCTTAGGACGCTTAGCACCGTATTTAGAACGTGACTGGTTACGATCTTTAACACCAGCACAGTCTAAAGAACCACGAACGGTATGGTAACGTACACCTGGTAAGTCTTTAACACGACCACCACGGATAAGAACAACACTGTGCTCTTGTAGGTTATGGCCTTCACCACCGATGTAGCTAGAAACTTCAAAACCAGAAGTTAAGCGAACACGGCAAACTTTACGCATTGCTGAGTTAGGTTTTTTAGGTGTAGTTGTGTAAACACGTGTACAAACACCACGACGTTGTGGACAAGCCTTCAACGCAGGAACTTTAGATTTTTCAACTAAAGTCGTACGACCCTTACGGATCAACTGATTTGTTGTTGCCATATGGCAATTCTCCCGTTAATAAAAAGCCCCAAAAAATACTACTTTTTGAGGGCATGCAATTGTAAGTCAAGATGCAAAAATGGTCAACCTAAGCAAAGCACCAATCCATCAGGCTTTCAGCTTTTCTTGCCATTTTTTAAACACTTTTCGATATTTACTGTTCAGTCGGTGGCGTAGTCTTTTTTGTAACCCTTTTTGCAGGCGTCTTGCGCGGGCGTTTTGCTGCAACAACTGGCTCTGCCAAAGGATTCTCAATCTGCTCTACAGCGCCATCCACAAGAACCTCGACGGCTTGAGATGTTAATGCCGATTGTTGCTGCACTTGGTCATGCGGTTCAACCCAATCCCCGGCTAATTTTTCCAGTCCTTGCTCAATTTGCTGCTGTTGAGCAGTTTCATCTCTTGGTTTAGCCGCAGTTTTTCGCTTGACCTGAACCTTGGCAATATTTTGATGATGGTCCAGTGTCACCTCAGCTGCATCATTGAATGACTCAGATTCCACCAAGCTTGGCTGTACGGTTTCAGTGAGTAGTTTCGGTGCTGCCTGCGCCAACAAAGCCAATGACCGCTCGTAAGCGGTTACCACTGAAAGCTCAACATCTTTATGCTGCTGAATGTATTGTCGCGCTTGTGCAAACACCACCTGAGCTTTTTGATTAACATCTTCAATCAGTTTCCAGCTATACACCGCACTTAAGGTTGCGCCTGCAACTGGGGTCAGTTTACTTAAGAACGCATAGTTTGGAATTTTATTCATCCAAGCCCATTTGTAGTCGCCTTGTTCATTGTGTAGCCACTTTTTTAGAGTCTCAATATCATTGCTCGAACCAAGGAGATGTTGTAACTGACCAAGATCATGCGTTTGCAACATCTGTGACAACGCTTTTAACGCCATCAACAAAGTTTGTTTTTCTGCGATCAGCCCAAGGTCAATCTGTTTAAAAATGAACTGAACGATATCTTGTTCGGTATCTTTATTCAGCTCAAAACCATAAGCGCGCCCCACTTGATAGATGGTGCGTAACGATAAAATTAAAGACAATGGAATATCGACACTGGAACCAAGCGTACCCGTAGCTCCCGTGAGCATGCCTTGTAAAGAAGCAATCCATTTATTCTGTTCAGCCAAAGCCTGACTGATGCGCTTGGAGCGATCGACATCTTGGGTCAGGGTTTCAAGATCTTTCACCCCAGCTTGATCCAGAACATCATCCACCGAGCTAATATCGGAACTAAAAGCATTTAAACGTTCAAAAAAGTAATCACTAATTTTATCGGTATATTGGGGTGCCACAAAACTCGCCACATTATTCACTTTGGAATAATGTCGACCTAAAAGTTGACGAGAAACTTGCGGAAAGTGTTCGCGTAAAATCTGCTGTGCATCTTGATATTTTTTCTTGTCAAAAGCCGACTTTGAATGCGCTTTTCCTTCAATAAAAGCTGAATTTCCCGCACCTTGCGGATAGGCAGCTACAGAGCCTGGTGCAACATGTTGCAAAACATCAATTCCTGTTTGGCTGAGCTTTTTAGCCACCCCAAAGGCATTTGAGAGGAATCCTGTTGATTGTTTATTATTAGCTTCTGTCATTCTTGACCCTTCTTGTTCAATTCTTTCATTTCTCGCTAAATACTAGGTATAGTCTAAGTTTATCTCAACATCAAACTGTTTCTTTTAGTTAAGAACTTTGTCGAAATCGGCTTTTTTCCACTGTTCCAAATACGCATCATATTTGCCATAAGAATTCAAAAATCTTTCTGCTATTATGAGTTCAAATCAATCATATGAAGACTTGTAGCATAAAGGCTCTCCCCTGACGGCATACAGTCACGCAAAATATCACCATATAAGGGATCTGTAGATGAAACGTGTTGTTATTACTGGTATGGGCATCAACTCATGTATCGGTAACACTTTAGAAGATGTCACTCATTCATTGCAAAACGGGATTTCTGGAACACGTTTCAACCCGACTTATGCTGAACTTAATTTCAAAAGTCACATCAGTGCAGCAGCAGAACAAGATTTCGATCACATTGATCGTAAATTAAAACGCTTTATGGGCGTGTGTGCGATGTATGCCTACAATGCGGCAGTGGCTGCAGTTGAAAATGCTGGTTTGACAGCAGAACAAATTGGCGGCAACCCACGCTACGGTATTGCTGGTGGTTCAGGTGGCGGTTCAACAGCTTCTGTTATTGAAATGAAAGAACTCCTTGACACTAAAGGTGCGCGTAAAGTTGGTCCGTTCTTCGTACCACGTAACATGTCGAACACCATTACAGCGAACGTTGGCGTTGCCTTTAAAATGCAAGGTGTTGCACACACCATTACCAGCGCTTGTGCAACTTCTGCAGATGCGATTGGTTATGCGTACAACCTGATTCAACTGGGTAAACAAGACTTGATGCTTGCGGGTGGCGGTGAAGAAGATCACTGGTCACAAAGCTTGTTGTTTGATGCGATGGGCGCGCTTTGCTCGAAGTACAACGACACACCTGAAACAGCGTCTCGTCCATACTCTGCTGACCGTGACGGTTTCGTAATTGCTGGCGGTGGTGGTTTCGTGGTTCTTGAATCACTTGAACACGCTCAAGCACGTGGTGCCAACATCTTAGCTGAAGTCGTGGCTTATGCTGCGAACAGTGACGGTGCTGACATGGTTGCGCCATCTGGTGAAGGTGCTACACGTTGTGTACTCATGGCACTTGAAGAAGCGAAACAACACGGCGTAGACAAGATTGACTATGTGAATACACACGGTACATCTACGCCTGCTGGTGACGTAACAGAGTTGTTGGCAATGGAACGTGCATTTGGTGAAGGTCAAGTTCCTCCACTAAGCTCGACTAAGTCAATGACAGGTCACAGCTTGGGTGCTGCTGGCGTACAAGAAGCGATTTACTCTGTATTGATGATGCAAAATGACTTCATCGCACCAAACATCAACGTGACTGAACTTGATGAAGGCGCAAAACCATTTGATATCGTACTTGAAAAACGCGATACAAAATTGAATACTGTGATGAGTAACAGTTTCGGTTTTGGCGGTGTAAATGCTTGTCTCATTTTCAAAAAATGGGAAGGCTAATTTAAGAAATCTTGATCATTCATTGCCCATGCAGTGAATGATCAACTTTCCACACTGCCCTTAAAAGGGTGAATTGATGGATGCTCCTTCTGATGCTTTCCTTTGGGTAAAAGCATTACATATCATTGCAGTCGTTTGTTGGTTCGCTGCACTCTTCTACCTCCCCCGTTTATATGTCTATCATGCCATGAGTGAAGATGCTCTAAGTCATCAGCGCTTTGAAGTGATGGAACGCAAGTTGTACCGTGGTATTATGTGGCCATCGATGATTGCCACGCTAATTACGGCACATTTCTTGGTGGATTGGGGCGATGCAACGCGTCACTATCACGAAGCATTGTGGTTTTACCTCAAAGTGGGCTTGGTTGGGCTGTTGGTCATTTATCATTTGATCTGTGGTTATTACCGCAAAAAGCTGATCGGCAATGCACATTATAAATCGCATAAGTTCTGGCGCTTCTTTAATGAAATGCCAACACTGATTTTATTTGCAGTGGTGATTTTAGTGGTGGTTAAGCCCCATTTTTAAGCCCGAACAAAAACCTCCGTCAGGAGGTTTTTTTTATTGTCGATAAACTTATCAATTCATGCTAGAGCAAAGGCTCTGACTCGCCAAGCATTGATCTTTATATCGCTTTGGATCTTGCCAAAAGGCATTCAATGTATAACTTTCTAGTGAATGAGCAACTGACTTTAACCTTAAAATAGATTCACCCCGCTCATCCTTTAAATCCAATCCCCTGCTTAAAACCTCCTCCAATCGCCTCTAGCTCATTACAATATTGATGCCATAAAAAACTCACCCGAAGGTGAGTTTTTTATGATAGGAAAGTTTTACTTAATTCATCACTTCAGGACTGTTTTGAGCAGTCAGCTTCTTTACCCGAGGTAAATACAACACGCGATACGTAATTGCCAAAATAATCAGCCAAATCGGACTAATGATTAAGGCACGTAAAGTATCTGGCTCTAGACTTAAAATGACCAAGGTGAAGAATAAGAACACTAACACCACATAGGACATCCAGACACCACCCGGCATTTTGAACTTCGACTTGGCATGTAATTCAGGGCGTAATTTACGGTAGCGGATATAGCAGACCATAATCAGGCTCCAAATGCTGATAAACAGAATCACACACAATGAACTTGCCAAAGTGAATGCTTCTACAGTATTCGGAACGAAATACTGCAATGCCGCACCCGCCATAATGAAGATACAGGAAAACAGTAAGCCTTTGGCTGGAACAGCACGGCTGGATAATTCACCCAACGCTTTTGGTGCCTGACGTCCTTTAGATAGACCATAAAGCATACGACTGGTCGAGAACACACCACTATTCATGGATGACATTACCGAAGATAACACCACCAAATTCATAATCACTGCTGCACCACCAATCCCTGCATGCAAGAATAAGCTCACGAATGGGCTTTGATCGGCTGGAATTTCATTCCATGGAGTGACCGACATCACAATAAACAACGCCAATACATAGAACAAAATAATGCGGGTTGGAATCGCATTTACGGCTTTCGGCAAGTTCTTTTCAGGGTCTTTGGCTTCTGCCGCCATAGTACCAATCAGCTCGACACCAACAAACGCAAACAAGGCGATTTGGAAGCCTGCCAAGAAGCCACTTGTACCTTTCGGGAACATGCCGCCATTTGCCCAGACATTACTAAAGCTGGCCACTGAACCTTGCGGTGCTTGGAAATGGCTGAACACCATAAAGCCACCAATCACAATCAAGCCTAAAATGGCGAGAATTTTGATTAATGCAAACCAGAATTCAATTTCACCAAAGAGCTTAACGGTTAACAAATTCAGACCAAGAACCAGCAATACACAACCTGCACTAATCAGCGCCTGCCCGATTGGGGTAAACGCCATGTCAGGTGGTAACCAGAAATTCAGATAGTTGATGATGGCAGCAAGGTCGGCAATACCCACCAAGATCCAACCGAGCCAATAGGACCAGCCGATATAATAGCCCGCAGCGGGACCAATTAAATCGTGTGCCATATCGATGAAAGATTTGTAATGCAAATTGGACAACAGAATTTCACCTAATGCACGCATCAGGAAAAAGAACATACCGCCAATGATCATGTAGATAATTAAAATTGAAGGTCCAGCAAGCGAAATGGTTTTGCCTGAACCCATAAATAAGCCTGTACCAATAGCTCCACCAATTGCGATCAATTGTAAATGACGATTGGAGAGCTTGCGTTGCAACTCATGAGTTGCCTGTTCTGCTTGTGGCTGACGCGTCGTGGTCATAACTCAACATCCTTTTTTTATTCCTTTCCATGGCTTGGCTTTATCTCGCTCTCACGAGCAATCATTACTGAAATAAAACCAAACCTTCGTCCTTGTCAGTGCAATCTAAACCTTCTTGGTTGATACAATGCCTGCACTGACCATCGGTACTTCCTCCGTCCTTAGATGCCTTACTTTTGTGCTGCAACCACTGCAATTTCAATCAGCCATTTGGGATTAACCAAATCGGCTTGAATGGTGGCACGTGCAGGTGTTGCATGATCTTTCAACCAGTCGATCCAGATTTCATTCACGACAGAAAAATCAGACAAATCTTTCAAAAATAACTGTGCCGACAAAATACGGCTTTTATCGCTATTGGCTTGTGCCAATAACTGGTCAATGGTGTTCAACACATCTTGTGTTTGACCCGTAATATCCAAATCAGGATTTTTAGGCACTTGACCTGACAAATACACCACGTTGTTAAAAACGGTCACGGCGCTCATCACCGGAGTGGTATTGAAGCGCTGAATATCTTGTTGTGACATCGTTAAAATTCCTTATTCCTGAATTGAAAAATTGACGCGTGCAGTCACTGCGCACATCAGCTCATAGCCGACTGTGCCAGAGGTTGCTGCCACTTCATCAATGGGTAATACGGCACCCGAACTCGATTGACCCCACAACACCACTTCACTGCCAATTTGCGCATCGGGAATCGGGTCGAGATCAACCGCAAGCATGTCCATGCTGACACGCCCTAGAGTGCGGGTACGAATAGCGTTCACCAGTACAGGCGTACCTGTCGGTGAAATGCGTTGATAGCCATCGGCATAGCCACATGCCACAATCCCGACGCGAATTGGTCGGTCTGCAACAAAACTTGAGCCATAGCCAATGCTGTCATTTGGATTTAACTGTTGAATCGCAATCAGCTCACTGCGCAAGCTCATGCTGGGCTGTAAATTCCAGTCCTGAATACTATGACTCGGAAAATCTGGAGAACTGCCATACAGCATGATGCCACTACGTGCGTAATCTGAGCGTAGCTGGGTCGAGTATCTTAAAATTGCCGCACTATTGCTAATTGAACAAGGTGCTGGATACTGCTCTACAATCTGCTGGAACACTTGATGTTGGTATTCAATTCCCGATTGACCTTGACGCTCGCCATCAGCATCGGAGAAATGCATCATATGCACCAGCTCTTGAACGCATGCCAAATCTTGCAGTTGTTGCCAAGCCTGTACATAGCGTTCTGGCGTGAACCCTAAACGATTCATGCCGTTGTTCATTTTTACGAATACTTTGAATTTTGCTGCAACAGGAAACTGCTGTAACCATTGAATTTGCAGCTCATTGTGCACGGTAAAGCTGAGTTGATACTGCGCACAATCATATAAATCTTGCGCTGAAAAAATACCTTCCAGCAACAGGATTTCCCCTGTCCAGCCCAAGGCACGCACGCGTTTTGCTTCTTCAATATCGAGTAAAGCAAAACCATCGGCAGATTTAAATGCTTGATATACACGTTCAATGCCATGCCCATAGGCATTGGCTTTGACCACGGCAAAAACTTGGCTGTCTGGCATTGCGGCACGCGCAACAGCCAGATTATGTTTGAGTGCAGCTTGATGAATCACTGCGGTAATTGGACGTGGCATAACCCTTCTTCCCTAAAATCTAAATCATTTCCTTATTTCAGGAATTATGCTGCGTGCAAATAACGCTCAATCGATAGACCATCAATGCTGATGTCTGGTTTATGGTTCATCACCAAGTCACTGATTAGCTTGCCTGAACCACATGCCATGGTCCAACCTAAGGTGCCATGTCCTGTATTCAAGAACAGATTTTTGAAGCGCGTCGCGCCAATGATTGGTGTGCTGTCTGGCGTCATCGGGCGTAAGCCTGTCCAGAAGGTTGCATTCGGTAAATCGCCGCCTGGGAACAAATCTTTGGTCACCATTTCCAGCGTGCCACGACGGTCATCATTCAGTTTCAAGTTGAAACCGCTTAACTCTGCCATGCCACCGACACGAATACGTTGGTCAAAACGGGTAATCGCGATTTTGTAAGTTTCATCCAATACCGTTGATTGTGGTGCAAACGCAGGGTCTACAATTGGCACAGTCAATGAATACCCTTTGACTGGATAAACTGGTAAATTCAATTCAAGTGGTTTTAAGAAATCACGTGAATAACTACCGAACGCCAACACATAACGGTCTGCAGTCAAGACTTTGCCATTCACCACCACACCTTTGATTTCATCACCTTCAACCACTAAACGTTCTACGTTTTGGTTAAAGAGGAAATTTACACCATTGGCTTTGGCAATCTCTGCCAGTGAATTGGTAAACTTGTAGCAATCGCCTGTTTCGTCATTTGGCAGATGCAAACCACCGACTAATTTATCTTTGGCAAAACCAAGTGCAGGTTCTACACGCGCAAGGTCGTCTTTCAATAACAACTCATGCGGCACACCACACTCTTTTAAAACTTGAATATCACGTTGTACCGCTTCTAATTGTGCTTCATTACGGAACACCTGTAATGTGCCTTTTGAACGGTTTTCGTAGCTGATGCCGGTGTCTTTACGTAAGTCACGTAAACAATCACGGCTGTATTCCGCCACACGAGTCATACGTTCTTTATTGACTGCATAACTTTGCGCATTACAGTTTTTCAGCATTTGTGCCATCCACTGTAACTGCCACATGCTGCCATCCATATTGATGGCTAATGGTGCATGATGCTGGAACATCCACTTGACCGCTTTAAACGGAATGCCCGGTGCTGCCCAAGGGGTCGAATACCCTGGTGAAATTTGACCTGCATTACCAAAACTTGTTTCTTCTGCGGGACCTGCTTGGCGATCCAACACAGTGACTTCCGCTCCCTGCTGCGCAAGATAATATGCACTTGCTACACCAATTACACCACTACCTAAAACGATTACGCGCATTTCCTTTCTCTCACTGATGCCGCCAGTTTATTTACCTAGTATATTTCTACATCAATAGTGAATTTGACTGATTTAACAGGTATAGTTAAGAGATATTCATGAAATTTTCACTAAAGAAAGGCAAAAAACAGAGAAAAGCTTATGCGTAAATTAGACCGTGTAGATCGCCTGATTTTGGATATTCTGCAAATGGAAGGACGAATTGCGATTAGTGAATTGGCTTCTCGGGTCAATTTATCCACCACACCCTGCTCGGAACGAGTCAAGCGACTGGAACGTGACGGCATTATTACTGGCTATCATGCACGGCTCAATCCTGCACTGGTCGATCGCAATTTACTGGTATTTTTGGAGATTAAACTGTCTGCCAAATCGGGTGATGTATTTGATCAAGTGGCACGTGATTTGGTCGAAATTCCTGAGGTTTTGGAATGCCATCTGATTTCAGGCGAGTTCGATTATCTGGTTAAAGCTCGGTTAAAAGAAATGAGTGCATACCGACGCTTATTGGGTGATTTACTGAAAAAATTGCCCTCTTCCGCTTCATCGCATAGCTATATTGTGATGGAAGAAATTAAAGAGACGTTGTATTTAGATATGCGCTAAGTCTTAGCTGAACTGTGCTAATCTCACGCTGCTTTATTTTAGAAATCATTTATTTTTCATTTTCTGATCTTTCTTAGTTTTCTGATCTTTTTGGATTTTTTACATCATGTTAAATAAACTCATGTCGAGCTTAGGTCTACAAGGCATTCAGGTGGACACCCGCATTCACAACAGCCAATTAGAAGCAGGGCAAGTGCTGAATGGTGAAGTGATTTTTAAAGGTGCGGCTTCGAACAAACACATCAATGGTATCTACTTAAAGTTAATGACCACGGCGGAAGTAGAATCGAATGACTCGGAATACAATACCAATTTGAGCATTGCCGAATGGCATATTAGTGGTGCGTTTGAATTACTTGCCAACCAAACGCATAGCTTCCCGTTTTCAATTCAATTGCCTTTTGAAACGCCATTGACTGACTTAGCCTGCCGAATGAATAAAACCCGTGTTTGGTTACATACTCATTTAGATGTTGATTGGGGACTGGACGCGACCGATAAAGACTACCTACAGATTAGCCCGACACCGACCATGTACACCTTTATTCAAGCCATGCAACAATGCGGTTTACACTTGGTCACGGCTGATGTGGAAAAGGGTCAACTACGCGGCAACGGCTTTTACTCTACCCTTGGTTGCTACCAAGAATTGGAGTTTAAACCTGCACAGTTGTTTAGTGGTATCAATGAAGTTGAAGTCTCCTTTGTGGCGGAGCAACATCAAACCCATGTGCTGTTAGAAGTAGATCGTAAATTTCGAGGAGACGGCTTTAAAAGTTTCACCATTCCGCATCAACATGCCAATCCTGCAGTTCTCGCCAATCAAATCCGCAGAACACTCGGCATTTAAAAAGACATAACCCCACTTTGCTATGTACGGATTTTCGCTGTACTGAAAAGTGGGGCTACGCAATCAATCACTGCAAAATTAAATCAGCTTCAACAAATCGGCAAAACGTTGAATCCGTGCTTTCGGTTGTGCCTGATCCAGTTCGGTTGGAGAACCATAACCATATTCCACCGCAACGGTTTCAATGCCATTGCTGCGCGCACCGAAAATATCGTGTTCACGGTCACCGACCATCAAACATTCTTCAGGCTTGAGCTGTTCTTTTTCTAGAATATAGGCAATCAACTCGCCTTTATTGGTCCGATCACCATTCAGTTCGCTGCCATAAGGATAGTCAAAATATTGCAACAGCTCAAAATGATCTAGAATTTGACGTGCATAGACTTCTGGTTTCGCAGTCGCCAAAAACAAACGATAACCTTTGTTTTTCAACGCTGCTAAAGTCTGGGCAACATCATCAAACACATGATTTTCAAATAAGCCTGTTACGGCAAAACGTTCCCGATAGCCCAATAAAGCTTGATCTGCCAAGACATTATTACTGTCGACATTCAATAGCTTTGCCAAAGAGGCTTTTAACGGTGGGCCAATAATCCAGTCGATATTTTCATCCTCTGGAATTGGGTGCCCCACTTTTGCCAAACCATAACGTGCGCATGTAGTAATGCCCACTTTGGGATCTGTCAGTGTTCCATCTAAATCAATTAAAATATTCTTAATCACAACCCGACCCTAAACCCGAAAAATTACGCTCGAGACTTCGCTCAAAGTTGCCTATACTATCGCAAATTGAATGTATTAAGGAAATGTACATGCGCCCTACTGTACTGTGCTTTTCGGGTTTAGACCCTTCTGGCGGTGCTGGCTTACAAGCAGATATTGAAGCGATTGGTCAAAGTGGTGCGCATGCCGCAATTGCGTGTACCGCACTGACCATTCAAAACTCACAGCAAGTGTTTGGCTTTGAGGCAACTTCGAAAGAATTACTTTTGGCGCAGGCACATGCTGTAGTGGGCGATTTGCCAATTCAGTGCGTAAAATCAGGCATGCTGGGCACCACCGACAATATTGCCGCACTGGCTGAATTTTTGCGTGAACATCCTGAATACCGTTATGTACTCGACCCTGTTTTGGTTGCCAATAGTGGTGGCTCATTGGGTGATCAAGCCACGCTGGTCAAAGCCTTTGTGGAATTGATCCCCCTTGCAACCATCATTACGCCAAACACGGTGGAATTACGCGCCCTCACAGGTGAGCAAGACCTCGAAACCGCGACCCAAAAACTGTTTGAAATGGGTGCTAAAGCGGTATTGGTCAAAGGTGGGCATGAACAAACTGCCGACTATATTCGTAATGTTTTATATGTTGATGGCGAATTTGTGGCTGAAAGTCACTGCCCGCGTCTAGCAGGTGAATACCACGGTTCAGGCTGCTCACTAGCCAGCTTTATTGCAGGTCGTCTCGCGATGGGCGATGAACTCAAAATCGCAGTGCAACATGCAGAAACTTGGTTATTTAGCGTGTTAAAACTGGCTGAAACCCCTGTACCAAACGGACAGAAAATTCCAAAGCGCTTTTAAAAGGATATGCTCACCCCGCAATGACCAAGTGACATTGCGGGGTTATTTTTATTCACTGCGATACGTCTTTAAATTCTCGACATGCTGACGATTGGTTTTCCACGACTTTTCCAGCACTTCTTTTTCAATGCGCAATTGAATCCGTTTTAACTTCATTGGCGGAATAACAGGATCAGTAAAGCTCTTTATGTAATCTGTCCAAGCAGCGCCTCGAAACACATTCTGAGGCATCTGAGTTTTAAACTCACAATCGGGCATAAATACCACCACGGAATGAATCAGTGCTGGGTCGACAATATCCGCCAAAATTGCTTCTAAAACTTTCTGATGCTTATAATTTTGATGCAATGGATTTTGAAATTTAAAACTCTTTTTATAAATTTTTTGTGTCCACATTTTTTGACGTTCACCACCAAAAATCCAACCTTTGTAGTTTTTGGTTTCAATCACAAATACTCCGAATGGGCTCAATAAAATGTGATCAATTTGCGTGGTCTGGTTCTGCTCGTCAGGCAAAGTACAATCATTCAATAAAATATAATGGTTTTTATCTAGATACAGTTTGACATGCGCACTCACTGCAAACTCACCCATTTTCCCTTTTAAAAAGGGTTTGAATGCTTTGAATAGAGCAACGGCAATAAACAGTAAGAGGATCCACCCGAATGTGGACAATAGCGGTGCGAAAATCTGTGCAATCATTTTTTACTTAATATTATAAAGAATTAAGTCAACGATTTTATTGAAGTTGCTCAAGTTTTAAAAGGATCTGTTTATTGTCCAATCCACCCGCAAAACCGACTAATTTACCACTCGCGCCGATCACCCGATGGCACGGCGCAATAATTGAAATCGGATTCTTGCCATTAGCAGCACCTACGGCACGAACTGCTTCGGGATTACCTAATTGTTCCGCAATCTGCTTATAACTGCGGGTTTCACCATAAGGAATTTGCAACAACGCTTGCCAGACCTGCTTTTGAAAGTCCGTTCCATCAAAGTCCAAAGGCAAATCAAACTGCTGTCGTGTCCCAGCAAAGTATTCAGCCAATTGCTGCTGCGCTGCGCATAAAATCGGATGATCCTGTT
Organism: Acinetobacter kanungonis; assembly: GCF_009939195.1. Lineage (GTDB taxonomy): Bacteria > Pseudomonadota > Gammaproteobacteria > Pseudomonadales > Moraxellaceae > Acinetobacter > Acinetobacter kanungonis. The sequence continues at coordinate 530,685 of NZ_JAACKC010000004.1, forward strand.
GTTCAAGTAATTCCGCTAAACGCACACGCTTTGGATTTTCATTTTGCCACAGTACTGCTACCAGTGCGGTTTCATTCGCAACCAGTTTCAATTGCCCCACAGGCGTGAGCATATACATAAATGAAAGTTGCATAGCTCACTCCTGTGCTGCGACATAAAGATAAAAAGAAGAAATTAATTGGATGCCACTTTCATCAGCACCAACCCTGAAATAATCAGCACGGCGGCTAGCATACGCAGTGCAGATGCTGGCTCACCCAAAATAAAAATGCCCAGCAAAAAAGAGCCTACTGCTCCGATGCCCGTCCAAATGGTATAGGCTGTGCCGAGGGGCAAAGTGCGCATGGCATACGCCAACAAAGCAAAACTCAGCACCATAAAAATTAGGGTGATTACGCTCGGGACGAAACGGGTAAAGCCTTCAGACATTTTCATGGAATATGCCCACACCACTTCGAACATGCCCGCCAACACCAATACAATCCAGGCCATTTGCCTTCCTCCATTTGATTAGAGTCAGGTCGTCCTGACGAATTTTCTTGGTGCAAACATCTTTCTTTTTGCCTCAAGGGAGGTCGTTCCTCCTAAAACTGGACTGTATTATATGCAAATTCGCATCAAAATAGCGCAAATACACATTTTCAAATCTGATTTATCTCCTCCATAAAAAAGACTGAGTTGATCCCGAATCTATATCACTAGATACAAAACCAACCCAGTCCATTTAACTAAGATTAAAGCTCTAGATCCTAATTAAAATTTAAAGCGAATCCCCGCACCATATAGCCAGCCTTGTTCAGAATCAGTGCGCTGCTGCCAAGTGGTTTCCTGATTACCCTTTTGGTATTCATAAGACACATCAATAAACGGCATGATCTGCTTGCTGATTTCATAGCGGGTTTCCAGCCCCGTCGCAATGCGGCTCAGCCCTGTTTTTTGGGCATATTTCGAGTCATCACTAAAAACCACATCCATATCCAGATAAGGTTTGAGAATCAGTTTTTGCGTCAATAATAAGTCTCGCTCAGTTTCCAAGCTAAAACGCCATTGCTGATCTTGACCTGCATATAGATAGGCATCCGTTTCAAAGAAATACGGCGCCATACCATGTAAGCCGACAACGGCATCCAGTTGATTTTCATCCAACTGACGGTTCGGATCATTACGGTACTGAATCCCCGCCTGCGCATCCCAAAAGTCTGAAATCATGCGGCTATAGAGCACCTTAGCTTCGGTCTCGGCACGATGCGATTCGGCTTTGTCACTATGCAGTTTGATAAACAGCTTGTTTTCATCTGTGCCGATACGGGTTTCCAGTTCGGATTTTAAAGTACCCTCACCGTCTTCATTCCATAACCAGCGACTTTCTAGCGTAGTCGATTGATAAATCTGTCCACCATGCTCTTTGGCATGCGAACTGTGGTCAACATCTTCAATCACAGCAGATGACATCACCATAGACTGATGCTGCATCTGACCGTGTTCCATCCCTACATCCATCGTAGGCATTGCCATACTTTCAGTCGGCATCGACATTGCAGCATGATCATGATGATGAGATGTCGCATGCTCGGTTTCAGCCCAAGTCATTGAACTGAGCAGCAAGAGTGATGAGCTGATCGCCGTTAAAGTAAATTTAGTGCGCATGTTCAACTCCTTGCTTTGATGGCTGTGTCGCTTGCGTGTTGGCTCCTTGGGCTTGTTGCTTATCAACTGTTGCGACCACCAACTTACTCATCATGCCCGCAGACATGTGATACAGCAGATGACAGTGAATGGCCCATTCACCCAACTCATCGGCAGTCAGTAATGCGGTCACGGTTTTGCCTGGTGGGACAATCAAGGTGTGCTTATTTGGTATATTGGCTGGGCTTTGCCCATTTTCCAGTTGCATAAACATGCCATGTAAATGCATTGGGTGCGCCATCATGCTGTTATTAATAAATTTCAGGCGGACACGCTCACCATATTTCACTTGTAAGGGCTGCATGTCGGTAAATTTCTTGCCATTGATGGTCCAGATATAACGCTCCATAGTTCCACCCAAGCGGATTTCCAATTCGCGCTCGGCAGGTCGGGTGTCTTTTTGTGGCTCCAAAGAAACTAAATCCGAGTATTGCAAGGCTTTTTGCCCTTGTGGTGTTGCTGCATTCGCCCAACCTCGCACTGGAGTATTCGTTGTAGGACTAGCTGTTGTCACTTGGTGCTGTGCGTGGGACTGGTTTTCTGATGATGCAGAACTCATATTCGAATGATCCATGCTTTGCATCTTTGCATGAGTCATTTGTGAGTGATCCATACCCTGCATGCCTGCATGATTCATTTGTGAATGATCCATACCCTTCATCTCTGTATGATTCATTGTGGAATGATCCATACCCTGCATGCCTGCATGATCTGAACCATGTCCCATATCTTCCATGGTCAAGAGTGCACGCGGTCTCGCAGTAGGTATCGTAATCGGAGTTTGAGCACTGCCTTCAGGCTGTAAAGTGCCAATTGCAAAACCTGTACGGTCTATCGATTCGGCTTCAATCTGATATTTCGTTTGTTTCGGCTCTACGATGACGTCATAGGTTTCGGCAGTACCAATACGGAATTCATCTACAGCGACTGGTTTGACAGGCTGTCCATCGGCACTGACCACGGTCATTTTTAAGTTAGGTATACGGACATCATAAAATGACATCGCGGAAGCATTGATAAAACGCAAACGCACTTTTTCATTCGGCTGGAATGTACCAGTCCAGTTTTGTTCAGGCGTTTTGCCGTTCACCAAAAAGGTATAACCCGTGACATCGGACAAATCTGTCTTGAGCATGCGCATCTGGTTCCACATGGAACGGTCTTGCCAAGTACTTTTTACGCCTTCACGCTGTGTTTGCTTGAACACATCTGCCAGAGTTTCACGCTGATTCTGGTAATACTCTGCCGATTTTTTCAGATTTTTCATGATCTGATCACTGCTCGACTCATGAAAGTCGGACAGCATCACCACATAATCATGTTGCGCTTGCTCGTGTTGAGCTACAGGTTGTTTGCCTTTGGGATAAATCACTAAGGCACCATAAAGACCATCCTGTTCCTGGCCTTTGGAATGCGCGTGATACCAGTAAGTGCCATTTTGACGAACTTTAAAACGGTAGACAAAATCAGCATTTGGTTTAATGCCTTTAAAACCGTTAAATCCGGGCACACCATCCATTAAACCTGGCAGTAATAAACCATGCCAATGCAATGAAGAGTCCTGATTTTTTAGATTGTTATGTACATGAATAACCGCTTCATCACCCTCTTCAAATTCCAGTAATGGGGCTGGAAATTTTCCGTTCACGGTAATTCGTTTTAACGGTTTCCCCGTAACATTGACCATCCCTTCATCAATGGTCAAATGATATTCTTTGACTGCGGCAAGTGCCCATGAAGATGAGAATACACATAGCCCAAGCATGAGGCTTTGTCGAAATATAATAGACATGACTTATACCTTTATTCATGAAATTAATAAAAATTTGTTTTGAATAAAGTTAAGCTTTGGGCGGTCGGAGAATCTCTTGCCAATAACCAATCAAGTGCTGCGCTGTATAACGGCCATGCAAATTGGTTGCTGGGTCTGATGAAAAATGAAGGAGTGGATCTGCCACTGCGGTATCCAGCCAGACGCTTAAAGTCTGACAATGCAATTGCGCACAATCAGCACATTGCTTTACAGGCGTACTACTACTCGAATGACTATCGCAGGGCTTTTGCAGATCCATCTGTGCCAGATGTTGTTGATGCTGCATAGGCGCAGCGGCATGGCAATCGGGCTGAGCCTGAGGCACAGTTTGATGCTGCGGATGTTCTGCGACATTTTGTGCGGAAGGCTGCTGAACTGTTGATGATTGCTGTTGCAACATTTTTGCATGCATCGGCATGCTTGATGCATAGACAAGACTACTCCACCCCATGACAAAAGCCATCAGGCAAACAAACCAAGACTGTCTGCGGAGCGTTGTGGACACCAGATATACCCTATATCAACAAGGTCAGTTCAGCAAAATGCATCTATACAGCATAACCAAGAAATGAGTGTTGCACAATTTTTTCTAACAAATCCCCAATTTCATCTGACTTTCAGCCAAATCATTTTTACGATATTAATTACTTTTTAATCTGTGTGGTTTTTAATCCCTGCTGAATAAAACAACAATTTTTTCAAGCAGTAATTGTAATAAAAAGAGCACAAATGTGCTCTTTTTATACATAATAAGTCTAATCTATAAACGCTTGATGTGAAATTGTTTATTGTTTAAACGAGATATCCATAAGGTTATCTACATAGATATCTACAAGCTTACCCACAAAGTTATCCACAACTCGTATAGCATTTATTCACAGGACTTAAACATTCACTGAACCGACTTTTTCCAGTTCTGCACGCATTTCATCAATCACAGCTTTATAATCTGGCTTACCAAAAATCGCTGAACCAGCAACAAACATATCTGCACCCGCTTCCGCAATTTCACGGATATTGGCAGGACCCACGCCACCATCCACTTCTAAACGGATGTCGCGACCTGAAGCATCAATAAGCTTACGTGCCTGACGCAATTTTTCCAAAGTCATTGGAATAAACTTCTGTCCGCCAAAACCTGGGTTCACACTCATCAAAAGAATTTGATCGACTTTATCCAACACATAGTCAAGATAATGCAATGGCGTTGCAGGATTGAAAACCAGACCTGCTTTTGCACCGCCCGCTTTAATCAACTGTAAAGAACGGTCAATATGTTCCGATGCTTCTGGATGGAAGGTAATAATATCCGCACCAGCTTCCAAGAAATCCCCAATCAAACGATCTACAGGTGAAACCATTAAATGCACATCTATCGGTGCTTTAATGCCGTAGTTTTTTAATGCCTTACAGATACCCGCACCAAAAGTTAGATTCGGGACGTAGTGATTATCCATCACATCAAAATGCACCACGTCAGCGCCCGCTTCTAATACTTTTTCAACATCTTCGCCCAGACGTGCAAAGTCAGCAGATAAAATTGAAGGTGCGATTAAATAAGGCTTAGCCATGGATCAACCTGAGAGTTCATGAATTTAATGCGGATATTATAGCAAACTGTGACAAAGGTCTGTGACATTTCATTTTTGCAACGTTGCGTTGCAATGGACTACTGTTCAAGCGCAGCAAATTTGTTATGGTAAAGTTCCTACATCATGGTCGAAAAAAATGAAAAGCAGCTGTCAAATTGACACACTAGAATCTGCCCGTATCGCCAAGCGTTTATATAATCACTGGAAACACAAATTTGAAGTCAAAGAATCTGAGCAGCAATTTGAAATTATCATGCCAGAAGCACAGGTAAGCCTGATTCCACAGACGGAATACTTAGCCGTAAAAATCACCGCAGCCGCAGAAAAGCTAGATCATTTAGAAAAGGTGGTACTGGATCATTTAAGCCGTATGGCACAGCAGGAATTTGAAGCAGTATGGCAGCGGAGTTAAAACTCCGCTTTTCAGGCGAACTTATGATTCAAGTTGTACCGCATGGAATTGCAGATGATCATCCATAAAACTTTGAATAAAGTAATAACCGTGATCATAGCCTGCATGCTCACGCAAAGTCAGGGCTTGACCCACTTGCGTACAAGCTTGCTGATATGCAGCAGGATGTAACTGTGCGTAGAACTGATCTTGTAAGCCCTGATCAATCAGAATTTCATTAAACAAGGCGCCTTTCTCACCCACCAAAGCCGTCGCATCATGCTGCTTCCAAACCGCTTGATCATTGCCTAAATAGTTCGAAAAGGCCTTTTCTCCCCACGGACATTGGCTTGGTGCGCAAATCGGCGCAAAGGCAGAAACGGATTTGAACTTCTCAGGATATTTAAATGCCAGTGTTAATGCACCATGTCCACCCATAGAGTGTCCGAAAATACCCACGCGATGCTGTTGAATCGGGAACTGTTGCAACACTAAAGTGTAAAGTTCATCCGCAATAAAGCTTTCCATTTGATAATGCTCAGCCCACGGCGCTTGCGTGGCATTAATATAAAAGCCAGCACCCTGACCAATATCCCAATGATCGCCTTGCGCGACTTGATCCCCACGTGGTGAGGTATCAGGCATAATCAAAATTAAGCCCAATTGTGCAGCCAGACGTTGCGCATGCGCTTTAATCGCAAAAGTTTCTTCGGTACAGGTTAAACCCGCAAGATAGAACAAGGCAGGACATGCCTCACCTTCAAGTGCATGAGGCGGCAAGTACACACCCAAACGGCTATCGCCTTTCAGTGTGTTGGAATTAAAACGGTAAATACGTTGCTCACCATCAAAACAGCGATTTTGTTGTAATAATTCCATCTTGGTTTCCTTTTTTAGGGTGTATGCGCAACCGCTTGCGCTTGAACGGGTGGAGTCATTGTTGTAGGCGGAAATAGACGCTGCTCGAGTTGTGGCAGCATCAAATCCATATTTTTACCAATCGACCATTGTGGCTCTGAAGGCTCAAAACCTTGAGCACTTTCCCATTGCGCCACAGTGTCTTTGGCTTGTGCAAAGGCATCTTTCATGGAGTGCTGTTCACGCATCGCCTGATCAAAGAAGGCACGTCCAAAATAGGTATAGTCTGCTTCATTGGAACAACCAAAGGATGCGCGATCTGCTGCGGAAGCTGTAATAATCAAAGTATTATCATTCTGTAAGGCAGACACAAAACTACCTGAATAGCAGGCAGAAATCACAATTACTCGCCAACGAATGCCTGAACGGTCTAAAGCCTCTCTTAACCACTTCGGATCGACTTGTGCCAAATCCAGTGGCGCATTCTCCATCTCAAATTCGTTCTGTAAACCATGTGAAGTCATATAAAGAAACAGTACATCACTCTCACGATTCATTTGTTGCCCAATACGTTTGAGCGCCAGCTCCATACTGGTACGTGAAGCGATTGGAATTTCAGTACGTGTTGCAGGATTATTGACCAAGATCAACGAGCGCCCAAAGGTGCCAAAACGCGTATCAAACTGTTCACGAATGCGTTTTACTTCAGACATAAATACATCTTGGTAACTGGCACCTGCCACGCCCAAGAAATACCAATGAGACTGCGCAAATTCACCATATTCAATGGCTTGTAAATTCTTATTCAATAATCGGCTTTGTGCATAAAAGGCATCTTCGGCAAAAGTTGGGGCAACCTCTTCAACTTTCCAGATTGGTTGGCTTTTGACTGACATTTGCCACACCACCAGCGTAAACAGGGTTGCCAGCATAATCAGCGCACGTTCCCACCACGGCCATTTCAATTCACGTGCAAAGACCCAGACCACCGCCAAACTTTGCCATACAAACAGCACCATAAAAATGGTCGGCAAATAGTCATAAAAGGCATATGGCAAGACATCCATCATGCCCAAATACTGGATCAAACTTTGTAGCAGGGCGATATGGGTGTCCAACACCAGCCACAACAAAGCGGGAACCAGCATCAAACGCGGGTTATTCACCCGTTGCGACAGGAAAATCCCGACAATTAAGGCAATAAATGGCCATAGCGCATAACTGACTAAACCTTGCGAGTTAAAGTCTCCGACCTCACCTGCACCGAGCCAGCTAAATAAGGTATTAGCACAACCACCCAAGATGCCCCAAAAAATCAGCTGTAGAATCGAGGGATGGACAATCTGTAATGCACGTCGCGAACCCAAGAATAGCCACAGTCCCGCCGTTTGGTTGCTTTTAAAATCGTGCCAAAAATTAATGGAGGGTTTGAAATCAATCTTCATAAGGTTTTCAGGTGGCTAGTGCTACTCGCTTCATCGCATAGTTAGTTTATGCTTGATCGGGTTTTTATCAATATTATTTTTCACTATATAACAAATCTTTGCCCAATAATGAAGCAATTATCCTAAGGTCTGATGATCGAGCTGAAAATAGGCATCAAAACGACAGGCATCGCCCTGCCATTGGGTATCGGGTTGCTGTTCATTCAGAAAGACCGCCAAACGAGGACGCTTGACCACCACCCGTTTTGCAATCTGTTGAGCCAATGGTAACAACTGATCGCCCAAATCCATTTCCCCATCTTCAGGTAAAAGCATATGCAGCAATTGCATCTGTTTTTTGACTTGCGCTTGCTTTTTGATAGCCTGCTGATTTTGATCACGTTGTGGGAACATTGGATCTAAATACACCACATCACGATAGTGGGATTGCACAGCGCATTGCTTTAAATAATCCGCAGAGTCTGCAAAGACCAAATGAATCCGCGACACAATCGGCGCAAGATAAGCATCTTTCAGTGCTTGCTGCTGGCTATCTTCGAGCAAAGTAAATAAAATCGGATGCCGTTCAACCAAAGTTACGGTGGCACCGAGCGTTGCCAACAACAAAGTGTCGTGCCCCAAACCTGCGGTAGCATCAATCAAATTGGGCTTTTCAGCCAAATTGCAAGCACGTGCAATCATCTCAGATTTGAGCGATGCACGTTTCAAACGTGGAATTTCGGCTTGCCAGTCAGGCTGCATTTTCATGCCATTGGCACATAACCACAGCCCAGACTCATCCACACAAAGTGCCAATTCAGGATTTAAACGTAGAAAACGTGCATTAAGTTTTTCTACTATTTCAATTTTAACGGCAACACCACGCGAAGCGAGCACAGCAGCATAGTGCTGTGCCTGTTCCTGAAACTGAGTTTCCACATATAAGCGCATTACGCTTACCATAACTTCCAACCTGTAAAGGCAAACAATAAAATCACCAAGCCTGAAAGGATGCGATACCAAGCGAAGACCATGAAATCACGTTTCGCAACATAAGCCACCAAAGCACGGATTAAAATTAATGCCGAGATGAATGAAACAATCAGACCTACAGCAAGTACGGTCCAATCTTCAGTGGTTTGAAACACATCATAGCTTTGATATAGATCGAGCAAGCCTGCGCCAACAATCACGGGAATACCGAGAAAGAACGAAAACTCGGTCGCTGCTTTACGGGACACGCCAAGGAACATTGCCCCAATAATGGTGGCTCCTGAACGCGAAGTACCTGGGATCAAAGACAGTACCTGAATCAGACCGATCCAGATCGCCTCTTTATAGCTGATGTTATCCACTTCTTGTGCATTGACTTTCGGTGGATTTCTTTCAATCCACATGATAATCAAACCACCAATAATCAGTCCCATCCCCACGGTAATGTCATTGAATAATAATTCTTTAACCATTTGTCCAAAGGTTAGACCGATGATAATGATGGGAATAGACGCTATAATCAGGTTGAATCCCAAATGACGACCTTTTGGTTCACCCGTGAACATCCCCGTTGCCGCGCCCCATAGGCGAGCCCAGTATTCATAAATCACTGCTGCAATCGCCCCCATCTGGATGGCAACTACAAATACATCACTTTTTTCTTTGGTCCAGAAGTTCATTAATTCTGATGCCAGAATTAAATGTCCTGTACTTGAAATAGGTAAAAACTCGGTAATACCTTCAACGATACCCATAATCGCTGCTTTCAGCAGCAGTAAAAGATCCATACAAAATCCTAATTATGATTTGCCTTGTTCTGGAATTTTTTTCCACGCATTATCACGCAAATACACAGGAAGTGCTTGTTCGGCTGCCACCCACTGCTGTTGTTGTGCAGCAACACGAGCAATCTGTGCAATATCTTGTGCGGTTGCCATAATGTCTTTGAATTCTAAGGCTTCTGGCTTAATTAAAGCTGAACCTGAACCAACTAAAGTAAATTGAGCAACTTGAGACGCTTGTTGATAATCTAAAAGCTGTTCTGCATCAACTGCCTGCATAATGCTTTGTTCATTTAACTGAAAACTGGCGATATAGACTTCACTCATGCGGGCATCCAGCACGGCAGTTACGGCAGTTAAACCATGCAGTCGATAAGCGGCTTGCGCCAATGCTTGTAAGGTTGAAACAGGAATCACGGGCAAATCATGTGACCAAGCCAGTGCTTGCGTCACCGCAGCATTAATACGAACACCACTAAATGAACCCGGTCCGCGACTAAATGCAATCGCGGTTAAATCTGCGGTATTCAAACCGAGTTGAGCATAGCCCTGCTCGACCATCGGCAAAATGGTTTGCGTTTGAGCTTTTGCACGCGTATCCAATTGGAAAAACAGTTCTTGATTTTCATCTACGATAGAAACAGAACACTGTTCATTGGCTGTTTCTAATGCCAGCAATTTCATGCTCAACCTTGCTTCAATTTAATCTTAAAAAACGAGGGCTATGATACTCCACTCATATCTTGGACGCGAGAATTTCCAAGCATAGATACAAAAAAACCAAGCAACTGCTTGGTTTTAAACACGCTATTGAATTAAAACTCAAAAACTTCCAATTGCGTAAATTTTTTATAATGCTCGGCATAATGCAAAGCACTGAGTTTCAACTTGGCTTCAACATCTGCATCCAGCGTTTTCACCACTTTCCCCGGGGAACCCATCACCAAGGAATTATCAGGAATCACCTTACCTTCTGGAATTAAAGCATTCGCACCAATAATACAATTTTTACCAATCACCGCATTATTCAAAATCACGGCATTAATGCCAATCAAGGAGTTATCACCAACGGTACAACCATGCAGCATGGCTTGATGCCCAATGGTCACATAATTGCCAATTTGCATGGGAATGCCTGCATCGGTATGTAAAACCGCATTTTCCTGTACATTGGTGAAATCCCCCAATTGAATACTGCTGTTATCTGCACGAATTACTGCACCAAACCAGACACTCACCTGTTGTCCCAATTCCACCTGACCAATCACGGTGGCATTGTCAGCCACCCAGCCATCAAAGGGAGCATGCGTCACTTTCGGTGAATGTCCTGCAAATTTGTACATCATGTTTAATTACGTCCTTTGGTTTTTAATAATGCCTGCTGGGCATAAAATAATGGCGAATTTAATAAAAACGGCCATTCCTTTTGATAATTTAATCCATACTGAAACAGTGAAATCAGCATTCTGGCTGTTAGTCCCCAGACAATTTCATCTTCAACCCGCATACTGGGAAAATACAATGACTGCTGTGCATAACGCACTTCATGCGGCGTAGGTGGTGCATCCATTAAATGTCGTAATGAGGCAAAGAAAATACGATCAATTTCGGAAGGTTGAGCAATCAGTTCAACCTGCGGTGGAATCAGTCCAACAATCGGTTTGACCAGCATGCCATTACGCGCTTTTTGCATGGGTAAATCACCCAGTAGCTGCACATCAAACGGATTTAAAGCGGTTTCTTCTTGGGCTTCTCGGAGGGCCACCACAATATTACTGGTATCCTGCGGATCGCGTTTTCCCCCAGGAAAAGAGACTTCACCAGCATGATTGGATAAATACACAGAACGGCGGGTTAATAATACTTTAGGGTCTGTTTCATCGGTAATCGCAATTAACACAGCAGCTTCAGCTTCCCGCTTACGGGTTGAAAATCTTAAATGCTGCTGTAATACATGTGTTAATGAACGATCATCCATATCACTCACCTCTATTCTTCTTCATTTCATCATAGCTGAATTTTGATCGGATTGGAGAGAATAGATGTCAAACTTGTTTTTTTCAGTTATGCTGAGTGGCACCTTTATCATTGATGATGAATATGAACTTCTGTGGAAATTGTGGACACAAAACGACTGAAAAAATCCCGCTTGGCGATCATCAATTACGTCGCGTTTGCACAGAATGTGGTCAGATTCATTATGTAAATCCCAAAATTATTTGTGGTGCTTTAGCCCTTTGGGAAGATAAAGTCCTGCTTTGCCGCCGCGCGATTGAACCACGCTATGGTTTATGGACTTTGCCGGCAGGCTACATGGAGTTGTTTGAAACTATGGAACAAGGTGCTGCACGTGAAACTCGTGAAGAAGCACAAGCAGAAGTAGACATCGAACAACTCTATTGTATGTACAATATTCCCCGTATTGGGCAAATTTATGTGCTGTTTAAAGGTCAATTGATTGATGGCGTTTTTGGTGCTGGTGAAGAAAGTATTGAATGCCGTCTATTTGAAGAACATGAAATTCCATGGGCGGAACTGGCTTTCCCAAGCGTAGAACAAACCCTAAAACATTATTTTGCCGATCGTCAAAGCAATCAATTTGTCACCCATTTAGAAACCTTGGGTACACGTCTGGATCATACGGGTTAAACAGTTGCAACCACGGTATTAAAGATCAAAGCCGATTCAGTTGAATCGGCTTTTTAGTCTGTAAGAAAAGGATTTAGATTTTCGTCTTTACCGCGTAGCAAGAGGCTAGACTCATTTCCAAAGTTCCCCCGCTTAATTTTGCCAAGGCGGTGTCATCTGCGGTTTCATCGCTATTGTTGGCATTATAAACCTTCTGGAAACTGGCATAACTATTTGCCCATTTCACACTTTCACCCGCCGAATCGGTAAAGCTAATCCGTCCCGTAGTGCCTGCCGAAGCATTTAATAAATTCTGTAAATGGATCAGTGCACCACCGACCACAATACTTTCACCTGCAGCCGAGGTTTGAATGGTGGAGTTGACCCCAACCAATGCACCATTCACCGATTTTAATGCTTCATCTCCCAAAATCATGCGGATTGAAATTGCACGATCATCAATAAAAGCCCGTGAAGTCGTACCGATGCGGTATTGCTGTACGCCATTACTGTCTTTTAAATTACTTGCAACGCTCAGGCTACAACTGCCTGTACTCATATCTGTATCGGTAGCAACAGCTTTCATGTTGGTGCGGATATCACCATTTTCATCAATCACGATCCCCAATTTTAGACTCGGCACACTGCTCTCGCTAAATTTGAAAGTCAGATCGGCGTAGAGTGGAAAAATATAACTCTCCCCTGTCGCAACATTGATGTTAGATTTAAACACTTGCTTATCTAGATAAGTGATTGGATAAACCTTAAAAATATCTAGAGAGCCTTTATAGGTATCGCTCACTCCATAACGTTGTTGCCATTGCCCCAAGTCTTTGAGGTCATCAGAGGTCACTGCGGTTTTTTGTGTGAGTAACTTGTAGAACTTTTCCTTGCCAGCAATCATATAGTCGTTATACAACTTCCCTTGATTGATAATCAGATCTTCTGAATTTGAGTCGTTCACACCAATATAATAATTTTGATCAATGCGTTTGTTCAGTGGATTAATCCAGTGATTTTGCGGTAAGGCCGTCATCTGGGTGGGTTTATAGCTGCGAATTAATTCCGCATTTACCCCTGCAATAGACGTGAGTCCCGATTTTGCCAAACCCCGCCATTGCAAACCACTACCGAAGGTATAACCCTGACGATCGGTCAGTAACATAAAGTGCCCAAACAAATGTTTGGTGGTGGTGTCATTGGCTTCACACACATCTTTATTACAGCCTGTTAAACCATCAGAACCGGTTAAGCTGCTAATGACACTGCCTGAAGTTGAAAATAAAGAAAATTCAGGTTGATACACGGCGGCATTACTAATATTTAATAACTTGCTGACCACCTCAAATGCCTCAGCATCAGAAATGACCGACACATCTAACCATGGCTTAAGGATTGCCGCATAATCGCCATTCACTATCTGCTGTGCCGTGACAGAATTGGTAATTTTATCCAGACCTTCACGAATCGAATCATTCATATACAGCGCTTGAATATCCGTTTTCGTGTTAATGGTTTTCTGCTGTAGAGCCAGAGCCTGAATAATTTTGACCAAATTCATGGCAGTCTTGACCGTAACATCACTTGGATCTAACACAGTCGCATTACGATTGGTCATTCCCACTGCAATGTCCAGTACAGTTAAGCGTGGAATCTGATTGGTGCTGACCAAGGCAATATTACTAATTGGGAACGAGCCCAAAGCAATACGCTTATCCGCTTTACCCAACAAAAATACATTTACCGTATCACTATAATTACAGGTGCCTGTTGCCACTCCATTGTCGAGATCCATCAAAGTAACAAAGGTGTTTTGCGTATCACTGCTACAAGAAAAGTTCAGTCCATCCAAAGGATAATCAAGTGCGAATTCAATACAATTATTGGCACCAGCGCTACAACTACCATTGACCGTGCTGTTATTATTTTTCTCTGGAATTACGTTTGCGCTTTCACCACCACAGCCTGTGAGCCCTGATACCATCGTCGAAAGTGCCAAAGTTAATAAATATTTATTTTTCATTCCTATCACTCTAATTCTCAACTAACGAATGGCTGTTAGTTTGATTTGTCCTTGATTACTTAATATTTGGTCTTCAACATCTACTGCCGAAAGTAATGGCGTCATCAAAATATAACGGGTCTGTGTCGGCAGCTGTAACATGCCGTCCATCACTGCATAGCGATACTTGTTTTCTTCCCGATTCTGATTTTTAAAGCCCGTTACCCCTTCAATCACGCATCCTGATTCGTCTAAAAATGCCACGAAAGGCCAGTAAAAACTCGGCTGATCCTGACTAGAAGCATAAGAGCTGAGCTGTACATTTTTGATGCCGGCCTGAACAGCAACTACCTCATAATCAAACTGATCCTTCAACGGTTGCCGAGGCCACACATTGACATCCTGCTGTGCTTTCAGAACTTTGGCTTTTTTGATTTTTTTATCGCTATAACACGCTTGTCCCAGACTCTGCACCACTTGATCTTTGGCGATTGGATAATACTGGGTTGATAACGTAATGACTGTACTTTCAGTAGATTGTGTGGATTTAAAAAGTCGATCCAGTACACCTTGGTTCACCCCTTTTTCACGTTCCACCACTTGTAAGCGCGGTGCACCTAATTCTTTGTCCACCACCCCTTCTGGCATCACGTAAAAGCGTTTTTTATTTTCTAAATTAAACTCTTGCCCTTCTAGATATTCATTTTTGACATAACGGTCGCCATTGATTTCAAGAAATCCATCTGAAGTCGACTTCGATAAGACAGGAACAGCCATTGGAGGACTTGCTAGGCGTGTGGCTTTTTCGATTGCTGTATTGGCCTCAATCTTATGGAGTGCACGATCTACCTGTTTCGCGGTTGTGGTCGTTTGGGTATTTTTATTGCTCAGCGCAGGGTTTTTAACTGGCGCTGATGAGGTAACTTCTTGAGGACTCATGTTTGTCACAAGCACAGGAGATGCTTGTTTCGGAGTCTCTACAGGTTGCACACTTACAGCAACTGATGACTCAACTTGAGTTTTAAGTTTGGCTGGATGTGCAACAGTCTTAGCTGGAACATTTTCTACAACTTCCGACTGCTGAGCGAAAATTGAGGGTTTTCCCTTGACCGATTGCGGCTGGGGTTTAGTTACTGTTTCTTCTTTAACTGTTACTGCGGTTTGTGCTTGGGAGATCTGACCTTTTGCTACTGGTAAAGCAGTCTGAACAGACGGTGTCTGCTGGGTTTGACTTAACCTCGATTCAATTTTCTCTACTTGTTGAGGTTCCAACTGAGTTCTGGTTTCAACTTGCTTGGTTTCCGAGGGCACACGCGGAATCACCATTGGGCGACCATCTGGACCAATAATGGTATAAAACTCACCCGCATGCGCAGGCAATGCCAGCATTCCACATAATACCCACGTAGAAGATGACACCCATGCGAAAAGCTGATTCTTGTTATTGTGTTTTACCATTTCGTACGATAACTCAAGCCTAAGATTGTGATACTGGTTTCAGTTTTTACGTTTAATCCAGCATAAGGGTTTAGCAAAATATTGTTCACCCCAGTTTGGTTGGATAAGCTACTGGTATTTGCAGGAATACTATCTTTACTGCGTAAATAACCAATGGATAAATCCAGATCAGTATCGGCATCAAAACGATAACCGACGCCTAAACCGAATAATTGGGCATTGTTAATTGGGACCATGGTATTGCGCTTATCATCTGGAATCGCGCTGGTCCGTGGCTCATATCCTGCACGTAATTTCAGACGATCCGTTGCCGAATATTCAATCCCAATGCCATAGTTCCAAGGTGAGTCAAACTTCAACGGCAAGGCTAAACTGTTGTCAGTAATATCAGGCGACAACAATTTCGCAATTTTTAAAGCAGAAATGGAGCGGTCAAATTCAAACTTGAATTTGTCCCAAGCGCGATAATCTGTCCAGCCCACATCAAAATTGACTTGTAAATCTGGCAGAAGCATATATTTGATCCCTGCCTGAATATGCTGTGGATATTCAAAATCCAT
Source organism: Acinetobacter kanungonis (assembly GCF_009939195.1). Taxonomy (GTDB): domain Bacteria; phylum Pseudomonadota; class Gammaproteobacteria; order Pseudomonadales; family Moraxellaceae; genus Acinetobacter; species Acinetobacter kanungonis. The sequence continues at coordinate 546,872 of NZ_JAACKC010000004.1, forward strand.
CGACACTAGACCTGATTCAGTCGCAGGAATACTCTGTGGAAAACCAAGAATGGCCGCAAGAATCTGTCCTGTCGGTGAAGACATCAAACCATTGATGAGTTCACGGGGTGCCTTCGAGTTATCAATGGTGTATTTCCCTTTTAAGCGCATTTTGGCTGCACTTTGATACACCATACCAAAACTAAACTCATCGGTTGGTTCCCACATGACCCCAAGGTTAAAACTCGGACTCAGCGACTGCTCCATAGCGACTTCCATCCGTCCAAAGCGGCCAAATGGATTCATGCCTTCTTCAGCATTACAAATTCCGAGCAATAAAATGTCGGTGATGACATCAGAATTGTCTTTAAACGGGGTACACACCACCTCATCAATCATACGCAGCATCCCAATCATTTCATTGGGAAAACGTAGATCGGTTTTTAAAGCAAAAGCTTGATAAGACATTCCCACCGAAGCACCAATCGAAAGTTCATCATTGACTTCATAAGCGATAGATGGTGATAAATAGGTAAAACGTTCTAAGGCAACTTGTTGCCCCATAAAATTACTGGGATTACCATTTTCAGCACCAAAGCCCGCAACCAACGGGGCATAGAAGGCTGTTGCAAACGTGGTTTTTGACCCTGGCGGCTTATAGGCAGCACCTGCTGTTGGCGCCAGCATCGGCATACCTTCACCTAAATCCACCACTTTCTTTAAAAAAGGCACATACAGGCTGATGTATTCCACATCGCCATTTACCGCACCTTTGTAGTCGGTACATAAATCTGAAGCGACTTCTGGACCATCATTACAAACCAAAGGATCATCTGAATAGCCAAAAACGTTATAGCCTTCAGGTGCAGAATACTGACGCTTAATGTTGAAGTCAGCCAAAATGCCCTGCACATCGGTTTGCAGCCCTTCAATTTTGGTGAGTGCTGCTGGGTTATAATGGACTGCACTGACCCCTGGAGGATCGGCTGTAACCGCATTCCCCATGGCCAATGATCGAATATCTACTGATAAATTTTGCCCAAGTTGAGCAAAAGCCATACTTGAACAGCCCGATAAAATTATCGCTGAAACTAACGGGCTAAGTCGTACCTTGTACATGCGACTGCCCTCTTAGCTAATTTTTTTACCGAAACCTGCAATATCTAACGGGAAAGACAAGCCTAAAGATACGTCTGGTGCATCTTCCGTTAAGCCAATGCCTAGCGTGCCATTTACAATAGTTTCAGGTGACACGCGTACACCCAATGAAATGGCAAAGGTAGAACTGGTTTGGTCGGCAGGAGAATAGCTTTCACCCGAGGTATATAAGAATTCTGCCCCAGTATTGAAACTTTGTTGATATGACATGGTCATAGAAACATCATAGTTAAAGGAGTAGGCGAAACCAAATGAAAAGCCACCACTCATACCAGGATCAAACTCTTCAATTACCCGTGGACCGCGGCGCTGATCTAAACCCGTTTCTTTAAATCCATAGTTGGCAGAAACAGATGCAAACAAGACCACAGGATCAATATACTTACGTGTACTCGCGCCTACACCAACAGAGTAATAGCCTTTGCCCGTTGCCAAGTCTGTCGTGGGATTAATTTCATAAGGACTATCCCCAGTTTTGGTCGATACATTGCCAAATAAAATTAAAGGTAAACGACCTGTTTTTAACGGAAAGGGTTCCCAACGTGTGCCTAAAGAAATATCACCTAAACCAGCGGTAGAGGTATCTTTTAAATTGTCAGTTTTCGCGACTAAAGGTAAGGATGCAGTAAAGGTTAAGTTATCCAATATCCCGTACTGCACGGTAAAGGTATTGGTTAAAGTATGGCTGGCATTTTCCTGTACCCGTAACTGATAAAGACTGCCCTGAGCCATCTCTAAATCTAACTGGGTATCGCGGTAATAGGTATAATCCACATCATAAAATGCAGAAATATCCCCTCTTTTAATCAAGGAATATTGACGCTCATTTGAGGTGAAAACTTCTTCCAAATTCGTCTGTTTAGTGGCGTCCCCCTCTTGTTGCTGCAAGGCCGTTGATGCCTCTTGAGGATTGGCAACACTCTCATTTTCCACATTTGCTGAAGCTGTCGTTCCTTGCGCTTCTGTTACGGTATCCGCTGCATAAGCAGTCCCCATCAAGACTTGGATACTCAGGAGCAATAATGTTTTATTCATCCATTGATTTTTCATTTCCGTCCACTCTATTCTTTTTTTATTTGCTTTAAACCGTGCTATTTGCTCTTGTAATATAGGCGTAAATGTCGATCAACATATTGGCCGTTCATCTCGGATTCAGGGTTATTATTGACAATTCTTGAGGTGGTTGCCCCCCGATCCGCCAGTTTTTCCATATAAAACTGAGGATACTGAATATCAACCAGTGCATAACGGTTCACTGTTGCATCCTCAACATGACGCATATCACTTTCCTGTAATGCCAATAAATTTTTACGTTGTTCTGGCGGCACACTAATTAAAAACAAGGTGTTATTTTCCCAAACCTGTTTAAAGCGTTCTTCATCAAAACTAATATTACCGAGGGCTGGATCTGCCACATAAACACGGCCATCCTTGTACGCCTTGTACACCACAAAATGCTTAAAACCTGCATAAGAAATAGGAACAATCGCAGGTTGCCCCTGTGCAACCAGATCTTCAAATGCCCCCTTATAGCCACCACTTTCGAGTCCTAATGCAGCCACAAAGCGTTTCATATCCAACAAAGAAAAACTGCGACGCTCAATAATTCGCTCGGACTCACCAAATTTAAGCAGACCCGTCATGGTCTGTTGCTCTGTTAGTTGAGTCCCGACATAACCATTGAGCAAGGTTGTTAATGCAGCGGAGCCACAACTGTAATCGTAGGCTTGACGGACAATGCCACGGAATTGATCAATAAGTGCAGGTTGAATTTGTACGGTTTCACGATGCATGCGGGTAAAGGAGTCCTGCCGTGAATCTAAGGTTTCTGTGTAATAGACTGTTTCAGGTGATTTTTCTTTTATTTCAAAGGCTTGAGTGGCAAAATAAAACATCAATGCCGAGCCTAATGCGATCTCTAACATATTCCCTAACTTTTAAGTTTTCGGCATGATGTGCCTGAATTTTATTATTTTTCTAGAGTAAAAACTCTATACTTCCTTGTCTTTTGAAAGATACCTATTTTTTTCAAAAAGAAACAGCTTTTTCTTACATTTCTCGATGACTGAATATTTTTTGTAAAAAAGCGCGTGAATTCACGCGCTTTTAAAATCATAAACTTAGTGACCAGAAATGGTAATCACCGCACCTGGGGTATATGTCATAGGTGCTGTACTGTAATAGGTTTGTAAACCCTGTACTTCAACATCACCAATTGATGACGCACCTTGGCTACCTAAATGCACACCTTTCACATAGTTATCTACAGCACCGCTAGAACTGATAATGCGTAAATAACCTTTAGATGTGCCTTCGGCACCAATCACGCTGATCGCTTGGTTCAAAGTCAAGTTTTTGGCATTTGCATCTGCCACTTTAATGCTATCCACAAAGATTTGACCTGCTGCACGGTTACCCGCAGTACCATCACCATTACCTTGTTTAGTTGAGTTATCTAAGATACCAAGATTAGTAATTTCAAGACCACCAATCATTTGTGCATTTAATTTCACCATCGCACCTTGAGGAGCTGCACCCAATTGAATATTGGCAGACATTGGACCTGTTTTTAAAGATAGGCCAGACAAGATCGCATTGTAGTTTGCATCATCTCCACCACGGCGAATACTGGTAGAGGCTGCCGTTGGAAGTGCACCTGAACCTGTTACCCCAATTTCACCAATTTTGATATCTAAACCAGAAACTTGTGCACCAATGTTAAGGAATGCCCCCCCAGTTCCCGTCGTACCTGCATCAGTATCAATCGTTAAATCTGCCAAGTTACGTGAAGCAAGTAAGTAGGCGCCAGCATTGTCATAGTTCGCACCAATCACAATACCTTTGGTTTCATTGGCATCACCCGTTTTAGCATTGCCCTTAATCACAATTGCACCCGCAGTAGAAGTACCACCCAAAGCTGCCGTTGCCAAACCATCATTGTCATGAATGAAGAGTTTTTCAATTTCAACTTTAGAAATGCCAATACCGATATTTAAACCATCTTGACCAGTTGCCGCGCTTAATGCAGCATCATCCATTGCTTGCATAGCCATCGCATTCGCGCTAATAGCCATCGAAGAAACTAAAACAAGTTTAGTCAAATTTTTCATGTTCCACTCTCCCAAGAGTATTATTTTTCTTTAATGTCAACCACTCGATGTACCCGCTGTTTTATTTGTTTTTCGACAGCGCTACATTTTTCCTTGAGCGATCCGTTGGCATTGACAACGTTATATGTCTGTTATTTTTTGTTCAACTGCTGTTGGTCGCAATATGAATCTTACCGACAAACGGTATTTACCGTGTTGTTTCATTCACATTCGAGTAAAATGTAAAATATAGTTTTAATGCCAGCTTTTCCTAAGCGTATGACCACCCCCTCTTTTTTCAAAGAAGTTATTTCTGATCAAAATCTTAATGCTCAAGAAATTCTTGCTCGCCTTGATGATTTGCCTCATTTAATTTATTTAAAAAATAATTCAGCACCCGTGATTGCATTTCTCCCCCTGCAATTTGAATATATCCAACAAGGTATTCGTCACACGTATCAAAGGAATGATTTATGCGAATATCTCCCAATTCAATCGCATCTGAGTTTCGAGCAAACTGAGCATTCCCCAGAAAATACTGCTGGTTTTTGTGGTGGTGTCATGGGCTTTGTCAGTTATGACTATGCCAGCGCACAGCAAGTGAAAGTTCACTCAAAAAATCAACCATCTTATTGGCTGGGTTTATTCAAAAATTATTTAAAACTGAACGATGATGGTTGGTGTTTTTATAGCGATGAACCTGGAGCAGACCAAATCTATGCCTTGATTCAAAGCAAGCTAGAGACTTGTCCTAAAACAGCTCCATTACAGCTCGCTCAACCCTGCCAAGCACGTTGGAATAAACAACAATATCAAGCAGCTTTTGCACAAGTTCAGGAATATATTAAAGCAGGTGATTGTTATCAAATAAACCTGACTCAGGAGTTTGTCGGACAGGCTGATGGTCGCTTACTTTCAGTCGCACAAGAGTTCTGGCAACTGACTGATGCGCCTTATTCAGGCTATTTAAAAACAGAAGCATTCGAGCTGCTCAGTTGTTCACCTGAGCTATTTATTGAGTTTCTTGCCAAGCGGAAACTGGTCACCAAACCGATTAAAGGCACCATGCCACGCTACGCGGATCAAGAGCAAGATCTGCAATCCAAATTACAATTACAGCATTCCGCAAAAGATCAGGCTGAAAATGTGATGATTGTAGATTTACTGCGTAATGATTTAAGTATGTATGCCGAAACGGGAAGTGTTAAAACCCCGAAATTATTTGCCATTGAATCCTTTAATCAAGTGCATCATATGGTCAGTGAAGTCACTGCGACACTTCAACCTGAGGTAAAAGCCTTGGATGTGTTACTCGCGGCTCTGCCGGGGGGTTCCATTACAGGCGCACCCAAAATTCGGGCCATGCAAATTATTGAAGAACTAGAAGGTGCACCACGCGGTGCATATTGTGGCTCGATGGGATATTTTAATTTTGATGGAACGGGTTCATGGAATATTCTGATTCGTTCTATTCAGAAATATCAACAAGAGATTTCTTTGTGGGCAGGTGGTGGAATCACCATTGCCTCGGACTGTGATGCAGAATATCAGGAATGTTTTGATAAGGTTTCTGCCATGTTGAATTTACTCAATACATGGCAGAAAACGAAGTCTTAAGGCAAAATATCTTGCTTCAAGGTCTCAACCAAACGTTGATTTTGCTCATCTGTACCAATGGTAATACGCAAGAATTGATTGATTCGTGGCTTATTGAAATAACGCACAATAATGCCACACGCACGTAATTCAGCCGCCAATTCACCTGCATCTTTACCTGGTAAAGATGCAAAAATAAAATTGGCTTTAGATGGCAACACCACGAAACCTATCGCCTGCAATTCACTGACCAATTTTTCACGGCTCTGGATAACTTTCTCACATTGCTGCTCAAAATAAGCCTGATCTTCAAATGAAGCGACTGCGGCTGCTATCGCAAAGCGATCTATTGGATATGAGTTAAAGCTATTTTTCACGGCTTCCAGAGCAGCAATCAAATGTGGCTGGGCAATCGCAAAACCAACACGTAATCCCGCCAAAGAGCGTGACTTAGATGTGGTTTGGCAGACCACCAAATTTTCATACTTTTCCACCAATTTCACAGCAGATTCAGCACCAAAATCGACATAAGCTTCATCAATCACCACCACCGAATCCGGATTGGCTTGCAACACTTCTTCAATTGCATCCAAACCTAAAGCAATACTGGTCGGTGCATTTGGATTAGTAATAATGATACCGCCATTGGCTTGCTTATAATCTGTGACAACAATTTCAAAGTCATCATTTAAGGGGAGAACGTGCGTTTTCACCCCAAAGAACTGGCTATATACAGGATAAAAACTATAAGTAATATCAGGATAAAGAATCGGCTGTTCTTGAATAAAGAAGGCTTTAAAAATATGTGCCAGAACTTCATCTGAACCATTGCCAACAAAAACCTGAGCAACATCCACCTGCTGTTGTTTTGCAATAGCCTGTTTAAGCGCAGATGCATCTGGATCGGGATATAACCGCAATGCATCCGCAGAATTGGCTAAAACCGCTTGTACGGCCTCCACCACTTTAGGAGATGGTGGATAAGGATTCTCATTGGTGTTTAATTTTAATAAGTTTTGAATTTTCGGTTGTTCGCCTGGCACATAAGGTTCTAACTCACGGACCACAGGACTCCAAAAACGCATTTGTGCTGTAGTAATTGTAGACATTATTAATCTCTTTTTTTCAACTTACTGGCGTAAGTCTTCCTCTCTTTGAAGAAAATTTGGGAAAGGTGAAAACCTATCCCAAACTGCGATATTCGGGGTGTGATATGCTTAGCTCAGATGTATTCAATACAACTCACCAGCTAAGCATATACACATGTAATTGGATTATTGATAGCGATAACGTGCCGAGCGAGCATGGGCATCCAGATTCTCTTGTTGTGCCAAGATATCCGCGGTTTTCGCCAAAGGTTTGACCCCAGCTTGAGAGCACATAATCAGACTTGAGCGCTTTTGGAAATCATAGACACCAAGTGGCGACGAAAAGCGTGCCGTACCCGAAGTGGGTAAGACATGGTTCGGACCTGCACAATAGTCACCAATCGCTTCTGGGGTATATCTGCCCATAAAAATTGCGCCAGCATGACGAATGTTTTCAGACATCTCTTGTGCTTCATCTAAGCACAACTCTAAATGCTCTGGTGCTACTTGATTAATCAAATCAATTGCTTCTTGACGATCTTTAACCAGTATTAATGCTCCACGGTTTGCAATTGATGTACGAGCAATTTCGGCTTTTGGCAAGACGGCCAAATGCTCTTCGACGGCTTGCGCGACATCATTCAGCAATTGTTCGTCTGGGGTAATAAAGATGGCTTGCGCAACCGTGTCATGCTCAGCTTGAGACAAGACATCCATCGCTAACCACTTCGCATCATTTTCGCCTTCAGCATAAACTAAAATTTCTGAAGGACCCGCAATCATGTCGATACCCACTTGCCCAAACACTGCACGCTTCGCAGCCGCAACAAAACGGTTACCAGGACCAGTAATTTTGTCTACGCAAGGAACGGTTTCAGTGCCATAGGCCAAAGCAGCAACCGCTTGAGCACCACCAATGGTAAATACACGTGTCACTCCCGCTAAATAAGCAGCCGCGAGCACCAATGGATTTAATTCACCATTCGGCGCGGGAACCACCATAATGATTTCAAGCACACCCGCCACATGCGCAGGGACCGCATTCATCAACACTGAAGATGGATAAGAGGCTAAACCACCTGGAACATAAATCCCCACGCGATCTAAAGGCGTAACTTTTTGCCCAAGTGTATTACCTAAAGCATCCACATAAGTCCAGCCTTCTTGTTTTTGCGCTTGGTGAAATTCACGAATTCGTTCTGCCGCAAACTCAAGTGCTTCTCGCACTTCCAAATCTAAGCCTTCAAATGCTGTTTTTAGTTCTGCTTGGGTCAGTTCTAGATCTGAAAATTGATGCGCTGGATGTCGATCGAACTGCTGGGTAAGTTTAAGAACATGAGCATCACCATGCTGACGAACATCAGCGATGATTTGGTCTACGGTTTTTAAAAGTTCAGGATCACTTACAGTTTCAAAAGCTAACAAGTCAGCAAAAGCTTGCTTGAAGTTTTGATCTTGAGTCGATAAACGTCGCATCAATTTACCCACAAGGTTTGAGTTAGAAAGCGTTAGTTTACCTTGTTTCCATGAGGTTGTGGGCAAGATAACATCAGCAATTCAACTTAGTCCCATCGGAAATGACTTTGATCAATAAAAAATTCTGTGGCTTTCAACCATTCATAGCTAATTTAGCCAGCCATTTTGACATCAGGATTTTATTCTACTTCTTAGAACATAAAAAAACCGTCCCAAAGGACGGTTTTAGAATATCGTTTTGATTAGGCTTGTTTGGCTTTTTGACGATCTTCAACGGCTGTTTCTAACTGTGCAAGAATTGGATTTAACAAGGCTTGTTTACGTTTAAAACTGGCTTTGTTCACGATCAAACGCGAAGACACTTTGCAAATTTCTTCCAATGGCTCTAAGCCGTTGGCACGCAAGGTATTTCCTGTATCCACGACATCGACAATGTAATCACCTAAACCCACCAAAGGTGCAAGCTCCATAGAGCCATACAGCTTAATCACGTCGACTTGCTCACCTAGGCTGGCATAGTATTGACGGGTTAAGTTGACATATTTGGTGGCAATCTTCAGACGGCCTTTCGGACGTTCCATACCAACCTTACCTGCGGTCATCAACTTGCAGTTGGCAATTTTAAGATCTAATGGTTCGTAGACATTTTGTGCCCCATGCTCCATCAGAACATCTTTACCTGCAACGCCTAAATCCGCCGCCCCATTTTCCACATACGTCGGCACATCCGAAGCACGTAAAATTAAGATACGGACTTGTTTATGCGTAGTAGGAAAAATCAATTTACGTGATTTATCAGGATCTTCGAGTAAATTAATACCCGCTGTTTCAAGTAAAGGTAAAGTTTCCTTGAGAATACGCCCCTTACTTAATGCCAATGTTAAACCATGATCAAAATTACCCATTACGTTGAAATTCGGATCATCGTTTCTCATGTCACTCATGCACTTACTCGCTTAATTTGAGCACCTAAACCTTGTAATTTTGCTTCAACCTCTTCATAACCGCGATCAATATGATAAATTCGGTCAATCAAGGTTTCTCCTTCAGCAGCCAATGCCGCCAATACCAAAGAAAAAGATGCACGTAAATCTGTTGCCATTACTGGTGCAGCAGAAAGTTTTTCAACACCTGTCACAATTGCATCATTGCCTTCAACTTCAATATTTGCCCCCATACGAGACAATTCAGGCACATGCATAAAACGGTTTTCAAAAATCGTTTCAGAAATTGTAGCAAATCCACGACCAATCACATTTACAGCCATCAACTGTGCTTGCATGTCGGTTGGAAATTCAGGATGTGGAAGAGTACGGAAGCTGACGGCTTTCGGACGTTTGCCCATCATATCCAGTTCAATCCAGTCATCGCCACGGGTCACTTCTGCGCCCATTTCCTCGAACTTGTCTAGGACAGATTCAAGCAAAGATGGATCGGTATGAGTGGTTTTTACACGTCCGCCCGTAATCGCAGCGGCAGCTAAATATGAACCCGTCTCGATACGATCCGCAACGACTGCATATTCACAGCCATGTAGGCTTTCTACGCCCGTCACGATCAAGGTATCTGTATCCAAACCTTCAATTTTTGCACCCATCTTAATCAGCATTTTCGCAAGATCGGTAATTTCAGGTTCACGTGCAGCATTACGAATGGTAGTAACACCATCAGCTAAAACTGCCGCCATTAAGATATTTTCAGTACCACCCACGGTCACCATGTCAAAGACAACTTCGCCACCTTTTAAGCGACCGTCGACTTTGGCATGTACATAACCATTTTCAACTTCAATTTCAGCACCCAAAGCTTCTAAGGCTTTTAAATGCTGATCTACTGGACGTGAACCAATTGCACAACCGCCCGGTAAAGAAACTTTCGCACTACCATAACGAGCAACCAAAGGACCAAGCACTAAGATGGATGCACGCATGGTTTTAACCAATTCATAAGGTGCAAACTGGTTGTCTAAAGTCGAGGTGTCCGCAGTAACCGTATCACCTTCATAAGTCATGGTGATGCCTAAGCCTGCAATCAACTTCACCAACGTATTTACATCTTTTAAATGCGGGACATTGGTTAATGTAATTGGAGAGTCAGCCAAAATCATGGCGGCAAGCAAAGGCAGTGCAGCATTTTTTGCACCTGAAATTCGAACTTCGCCTTCGAGCTTGGTACCACCCTGAATTAAAAATTTATCCATTAAATCTTAAGCTCCAAAAAGGCTTGCTTTGCGCCATTCTTCTTTTGTCATTGCGCGGATGGTCACAGCATGCACTTCACCACTGGCTATATAAGAGTTCAAGGGAGCATAAACAGTCTGTTGACGCGCAACAGGACGCTTACCTTCAAACTGATCATCAACAATTCGAAGATCAAACTTGCCAGCTTGCCCACTAACTGCAACTTCAGCTTCAGGAAAAGCAGCTTTTAAAATTTCAGTGAGCTGTTCACTATTCATGACAAAGACCTCAATACAGGACCAATGGTGTAAAACCCGCCATTTTACTATAAATCAAGTAAAATACAGCAGTCATCGCACAATTTTTATCGATAAAAAAAGGAGGTTTATCAAAACCTCCTCAGATCGGAATCCAGATTAAGCTAAAACTGGTGCATGATCCATTTGTAATTCACGATGTTTGTGTAATTGTCGTTTTAATTTTTCCGTCAATTTTTTAATTGAAGTGTACATATCATCTGCCGTGGCCTGTGCGAACAACTCTATACCAGGTAAACGAATAATAGCTTCCGCAATATGATTCGCACTTCCTTTTTTAGAATGTTTATCAATTTGATGATCTTTAGACAGCTTCACCTGCATACTGTTGACTTGATCTAAATGCTTCGTCATTTGGGCAAATTTTTCACGAATATTTTCTTCGATTGCAGGGGTGATAGTTAAATGATGACCACGAATTGTTATTTGCATAATTCTATCCCTCACCTTCTTTAGGATTAGCAAAGGTACAGCCGAAATGCTTCACAGCCAGAAAAAGAATCTGCACAATCTGATCAAATCATTTCAACCATCCTTTAAAATAAAAAAAGAGATTCATTATTTCGTCATAATGAATCTCTAGAATAGTCATACTTTAAATTTTAGATCAAGACTTTTCGCTCAGAAGATGACGGAATATGTAACGATTCACGATACTTTGCCACCGTACGTCGTGCCACATCAATCCCCTCTTCCTTCAACATATTCGCAATCGCATTATCTGACAAAGGCTTACGTACATTTTCTTCAGCAATCATTTTTTTAATTTTTGCACGAATCGCGGTTGAAGATGCTTCACCACCAGAAGTCGTTCCCACATGGCTTGAGAAAAAGTATTTCAACTCAAATAAACCGCGCGGGGTTAACATATATTTATTGGTCGTTACACGCGAAACGGTCGACTCATGCAATTCCACTTCTTCAGCAATATCACGCAGTACCAAAGGCTTCATGCCTTCAGCCCCGATCTCTAAAAATGCTTTTTGATGCTCGACAATACAAGAAGCTACTTTCAGCAAAGTCTTGTGTCGTTCATCAACACTTTTAATAAAATTCTTCGCTTCCAGCATTTGATTACGCAAATATTGATTTTCATCGCTTTGATCTGCCCGACGAATCATATTGGCATAGAACGAGTTGATTCTTAGTTTTGGCATCACATCAGGATTCAATTGGACTTGCCAATGATCATTACGTTTCATAACCACCACATCAGGAATTTGATAATCAGAGTCTTTATCTTCAAATTCTAGTCCCGGATATGCTTTTAAGGTTTTTAATAAATTCACAGCGGACTTTAACTGGTCGGTATTTAGGCCTGTTTGCTTAAGCAACTTAGCGAGTTCATTCGAAATCAACAACTCATAGTGCTTCAGTAGAATAATTGCCTCATTTCGATAAGCCGTTTGTACTGGTAAGCTTTCCAGTTGCACCATTAAACATTCAGCCAGATTTCGTGAACCAATCCCGATCGGGTCAAGACGCTGAATATGCTTTAAGACCACAAGGACTTCATCATCTTCGATTTCTTCGTCATAATCCATACTTTCTAAAAGATGTTGAACAGACGAAGTAATTTCCGAAATTTCTACATCTAAAAATCCTTTATCATCTAAAGAATCAATGATGCAGTAAGCAATTAAACGATCGATTTGAGAGAAATGCAGCAGATTAATCTGTTCCAGCATATGCTCTTTTAAACCGAGATGTCCTTGGCGATTATCCTCTCGCTCTTCAAATTCAGCACTGCCTAAACTGGTTGATTGATGAGTATAGACATCATCCCAATCGGTATCCACAGGTAAGTCGTCAGGTAAATGATCTGCATTTAATTCATTGGTTAAATCACTATTATCTTGTTCTTTTTCTAAGTTCGATAAACTTTCGACACTATTTTGCTCTTCTACTTTTTCTAATAATGGGTTACTGTCGAGTTGAATTTGAATTTCTTGTTCTAACTCTAAACTTGATAATTGAAGCAAACGAATGGCTTGTTGCAATTGAGGTGTCAATGACAATGAGTTCGCAACTTTCAGTCCAACCGATAACTTCATACAACCCTACTCATTATTAATCATAAAATATAAGCAATTTTTATGCCGCTTTATAATTTTATAGCATAATTTTATTAAAAATCATACAAAGTTTTATCTATAATTTTATCTATAATTTATGTAATCAACAGTTCTCCATATCATCACTATGTTCCCCCCTCAAATTAACAATATGTATAAGGCTAAGCAGATTATTACCTGAGTAATTTGAAGCAGATAAATGAGGTGATATTGGCAGGGCCGCTAAAGCTTAAACCATCTCTTTAGATATTTATGCCAAACAAGTCTGCGATGAGTTGTTTCTACAAACTCAGGGTACATCATATGCCTAATTCGAATTCCACAATGTCCATTCAGAACTATTAGGAAGAATAAAAGACAGCAAGCCAAATTGTAATCCGCAGAGAATCTGTCCAAAGTACTTTATGCTTAACATGTGCTGGAATATTAATGAAATCGCCAGCGGATAAATCACTTTTAGAACCATCCTCAAATTCCAAGCAGGCATTTCCCTCAACAACCATAACCCACTCATTTTCTTCCTGATCATACCAACCCTTGTCAGGTGAGCTTTGCCCTTTTGATACAATACGTTCTATTCTGACTACAGAGGAACTGACTAGATTCTCAAAAACCTCCTTATTTAAATTATGCGGAAGTGAATCAAATATATTTGTTACTTTCATAAAATTTCAACTTATAATTTTTGTACTTATCAGATTTAGCATAAAACGAGTGAGAAGCGCAGGGATTTTTTGATATGCAATAAAAAACACCCCCTAACT
>NZ_JAACKC010000005.1 GCF_009939195.1 Acinetobacter kanungonis
TGGTGATTTGGGAGAGCACCTCAGTCAGAGATGCTTTACTTTTGTCAATCATAATATTTCCTGGACCCTATACGGGTCAGATTAACTTTTACTTGATTGGGTTGAGGATAAAGTAGCGTGCTCAGTAGAGCGTTTGGTTAAAACCAGATGTGCGAATAAACCAATACAGATGCCCCAAAAAACTGAACTGAGTCCTAAAAAATGCATGCCTGATGCTGTGGCGAGAAAGGTAATTAAGGCTGCATCGCGATGAGTTTCATTTTTCATGGCAGCACTGATATTGGTGCCAATTGCACCCAATAAAGCTAGACCAGCCAAAGCTGCAACCAGTTCTTTCGGCAGTAAACTGAATAACATCACAATACTGCCTGCAAAAAGACCACCTAAAATATAGAAAATGCCGTTGGCAATGCCTGCGATATAACGCTTTTCTTTAAGCTCATGCGCATCTTTACCCATACATAAAGCAGCAGTAATGGATGCCAGTACGATGGTGATGCCACCGACACAGGCGACTGCTAAAGAGGCAATACTGGTGGTGGTAATAATTGGCTTGGCAGGGGTGTCATAACCACTGAGTTTCATAATCGCCATGCCTGGTAAAAACTGTCCTGTCAGGCTGACCAAGATTAGGGGTAACGCTAGATTCAAAGTGGAATTCCATGTCCATTCAGGTTGAATGAAATGTGGAATCGCCAGTGAAAAATCCATAGTGATAGGATTCATCTTTCCTAAGAGTAGACTCAAAGCAACACCAGCAAAAAGCACCCAGACCATGGCATAGCGTGGACTCAAGCGTTTAGCAAATAAAAAAACCGCTAACATGCCAAATACAATCATCGGCATGCTATTGGTCGCTAAAAACAGTCCGAGTCCAAATTGAAACAGGATGCCTGCCATCATTGCTGCGGCAATATCCTGAGGAATCCACTTTAACAATTTGTCAAAATAACCTGATGCCCCAATGATAAAAATGACCACCGCTGAGCTAATGTAGGCAGCCACAGCTTCATTCAATGAAATCTGTGGAAATAAAGTCACTAAAAGAGCAGTTCCTGGAGCCGACCAAGCAGTAATCACAGGTACTTTAAACTTGATAGAAAGAAATATTCCAGCAAGTGCTGCACCAATTGAAATTCCCCAAATCCATGAAGCCATCATCTCGGTGGGGACCTGAGCTTGTTGTGCCGCCTGAAAGAAGATGATGAGAGGACCTGAATAGGAAATCAGTACCGCTAAGAATCCTGCAACTGTTGCGGAAATGGACCAGTCGCGCTTTAAGGTCTGTAACAGGGCTGTCATTGCATTGCCTCCATGCTGATGTATTCAATGATCCTGCAATTTATAAAATAGGTTTAACCCAGATCACCACCGCCAACAGGCACCACGGTACCTGTCATATAAGAAGATTCATCCGATGCAAGGAATAAGATGGCGTTCACCTGCTCTTGAATGGTGCCATAGCGATTGAAGAAACTTCGATCTATGGTTTGATCGACCACTTGCTGCATCCAGACTTTTTCATTTTCAGTGAGTGGGGTGCTGTTACGCGGAACTTTTCGAGGTGGTGCTTCAGTGCCGCCTGTCGCAACCGCATTGACGCGAATGCCATCCTGCGCATGTTCAAAGGCGAGAGAAGCCGTCAGTGCATTCACACCACCTTTGGAGGCCGAGTACGGCACACGGTTAATGCCACGTGTTGCAATAGAAGACACATTTACAATGGTCCCTTTCTGATTTTTAATCATTTCAGGTAGAACTGCTCGGCAGCACCAAAGCGTTGGAAATAAAGAACGATTCACTTCTTTGATAATTTCCTCTTCAGAAAACTCCTGAAAAGGTTTCATCCAAATGGCACCACCGACATTGTTTATTAATACATCTACACGTCCATAACTCGCAAGTGCTTTTGCAACCACAGATTCAGCACCTGCATAGGTTTCTAAATCTGCTTGAATGGTGACTGCCTGACCACCTGCGGCTTTAATTTCAATGAGGGTATCTTCAACATAGTCAGAGCGATCTGCCAGTACCACTTGCGCACCCTCGGCAGCAACCTGAGTTGCCACGCCACGACCGATGCCTTGTGCAGCACCCGTCACGATCACTACTTTGTTTAAAAATCTTTGATTAGACGCCATTTTTGAACTCGCTCATCATCAAATATAAAGATGAATTTCTTAATTTATACAATTTGGCATGCCGGCATCCGAACATCTCAATATCCATTACCGGATTAACCATTGGTTTTGCTTACTTTTCCCAAAGGGAAAGTAAGCAAAACCAATGTCATTCGCAAAACTCATCAGAAACCGATGATTTGATATTTTTCTCGCAGAAAAAGCTTTTTACCAAGCAGTCCTGCCTCGAACAATTGCGAATGACGTTTTCGCGTATCATTTTTTCTATGACTTAAATATTGGGTTATTTATTAGTTGGCAGAGAATTTTTCAAACAGGAAGTTGCTTGGTTTAACTCCTTCTGCGTCTAACCAGTCACGAACCGCTTCAACCATAGGCACTGGACCACATAAATAGATATCGACATCGCCATTATTCAGCCAATCATTTTCAATATGACCCGTTACATAACCTTTGCGTTCATGTTGCGATTCAGGATTAGCAACTACAGTGCGGTACTCAAACCAATCATGTTTTTGTGCCAATTCATCCAGTTTTTCTAGGGCAACCAAGTCAAAATCATGGGTCACACCAAACACCAAGCGAACAGGTTGTTCCGAACCTTTTTCTTCAAGCACTTGCAGCATCGACATGAATGGCGCAATACCTGTACCACCTGCCAGCATCACCACAGGACGAACCACATTACGTAAATAGAAACTGCCAAATGGACCAGTGAAAGTCATTTTGTCGCCTGCTTGAGCATTGGCACTTAAGAATTCACTCATTTTGCCATTTGGCACGTTACGTACCACAAAGCCTGTTAAGCGATTACCCGGTTTGGAGCTAAATGAGTAGGAGCGTGTTTCTGTTGTTCCTGGAATGGCAACATTAACGTATTGCCCCGCAAGGAAATGAATGTCGGGTTGACCTTCATCTAGTTGAATATCAAAAGTGATGGTGGAGTCAGATAGGTTGTCGACACGCGATAAAGTGCCTTGGAACTGGTGGATTTCAGTTTTACATACATCCGAAGAAGCTTGAATTTGGAACACGGCATCAGATGTTGGGCGGCATTGGCAAGCTAGAATATAACCTTGCTCGGCTTCTTCAGGGGTGAGGGCATCTTCAATATAGGTTTCTTCAGGCATGTCATAACTTCCTGACTCACAGAAAGCTCGGCACGTTCCACAAGCACCATCACGGCAATCGAGCGGAATATTAATTTTTTGACGGTACGCGGCATCGGACAAAGTTTCACCCTGAGCAACGCTAATAAAACGGGTAACACCATCTTCAAATTGAAGTGCAATATTGTGGTTTGACATGGCTAGAATCCTACTAAAAACTTTGAAACTTGACCTTCAGTCAACATTCCATTTGACTGAAGGGATAACGCTTGAATCAGAGGTGATATATGTCAATCACTTGATTGATATAGTCGTTTTTCAGTACCACGTATTTACTTAAAATCTGTGGCTGAGCACCTGAAAAATCGATTTCATAACGTGACATGCCGAAATAGCTGTAGTTGGTTTTGTAACGGAAACTTAAGGTATTCCAGTTAAAACGCACGGTCACTTTGTCGCCATCACGTGCCATTACTTCAATATTGCAGATGTTGTGGCTGGTACGGGTATCTGGCATGGTTGCCGAAGAACGCTCGGTTTTAATACGGAACACACGGTCTTCAAGCCCTTGACGGTCTGGGTAATAAATTAACGAAATTTCAGACTGTGGGTCTTCAGTTAAACGGTCATCATCATCCCACGCTGGCATCCAAAACGAGGCAGATGGGGCATAACATTTCAACCAGTCATCCCATTGTTCATCATCCAGAAAACGTGCTTCTTGATAGAGGAACTGTGCAATTTGTTCGAGAGAGGTGCGCTCTAAATTTGTTGTGGCATTCATGCGATCTCTCCTTGTTCATTCACGAGTGCTTTTTCTGAGGCAATGGCATGTTTCATGGTTTCAAGCCAATATTGATGCTGTGCAAGGTATAAACCTTCATCTTCAGTCTTAATGCCGCTGAGTTTTGGTTTTAAGCCAATTTCATTGGCAGCATCGTCTGGACCTTGAATCCAGTGTTTCGAGCCGCGGCACATGTCATTCCATTCCAGCTCAATGCCTGCATAACCTGCCTGACAAGCACGGAATTCTTCAAGATCGTCTGGTGTTGCCATGCCTGAAGCATTAAAGAAATCTTCATATTGGCGAATACGACGGGTACGTGCTTCAGGTGCTTCGCCTTTCGGTGCGATACAGTAAATCGTGACTTCAGTTTTATTGACAGCCAATGGACGTAAAACACGGATTTGTGAACCGAATTGATCCATCAAATATACATTTGGATATAAGCAAAGATTACGTGAGCGCTCGATCATCCATTTCGACATCGGCGCACCGAATTTTTCAGTATATTCTTCTGCTTTAGGGAAGTTCGGACGGTCTTCTGGGTTTGCCCATTGCGTCCAAAGCAACATATGACCATTGTCAAAGCCGTATGAACCACCACCTTGTTTGCCCCATGAGCCTGCGCTCATGGCACGAATGTTGTCACCTGCTTCTTTCTCTTTACGTTGCTGTGTTGTCGCAGCATAGTTCCAGTGCACTGCAGAGACATGGTAACCATCGGCACCATTTTCAGCAGTCAGTTTCCAGTTGCCTTCGTAAGTGTAGGTTGATGCACCACGTAAAACTTCCAGACCTTGTTCAGACTGATCCACAATCATGTCGATGATTTTGGTGGTTTCACCTAAAAACTCTTCCAGTGAAGGGACATCAGGATTTAAGCTGCCAAACAAGAAGCCTTTGTAGTTTTCAAAGCGTGCGACTTTTTTCAGGTCATGCGAACCTTCTTGGTTGAAGCAATCTGAATAGCCTGCATCGCTTGGATCTTTTACTTTCAGCAATTTGCCTGAGTTATTAAACGTCCAGCCGTGGAATGGGCAAGTGTACGTTGCCTTGTTACCACGTTTATGACGGCAAAGCTGTGCACCACGATGTGAACAGGCATTGATCATTGCATTCAATTCGCCATTACGGTTACGCGCGATGATGATCGGCTGGCGTCCCATATAAGTGGTGTAGAAATCATTGTTATTTGGAATTTGGCTTTCATGTGCCAAATACACCCAGTTGCCTTCAAAGATGTATTTCATTTCAAGGTCAAACAGGGCTTGATCAGTAAAGACTGAACGATGCAGTTTAAATTCACCCGTTTCAAAGTCATCGACAAGCAATTCATCAATACGGTCAAGATGGCTGGTGTTAATTACAGGAATACGAGGCATGTCCGTTCTCCGAGGTTCCAAATGTGGGGAACTCTCCGAAATGACATATTCTTCAAATGTCATTTCGGCTCCTAAAATGTGGGTTAAGCGCTAGCGCGACGACGGTCAACTTCGGTTGAAGGCGCACCTTGCTGATCTTTAACAAGTTCAATATTGAAAGTGATGTGTTTGAATGGGTGATTCAGACCACGACGAGCAATTTCAGCTTCGTCCGTAACATCAACCGCAGTTGCGACCAAACCATCACGGGTTGCAAAGGCAAAGTCATCCCAAAGGTATTTGTCACCTTCAATGTTGAATTGAGTGGTTAGCTTGCGATAACCAGGAGCAGAGACAAAGTAATGTACATGTGAAGGGCGGTTGCCATGGCGTCCAAGCTTATTTAATACCGCTTGAGTCGTGCCGTCTGGTGGGCAACCGTAGCCTACAGGCATCGTAGTTTGAGCCACATAATGACCATCAGTATCCGTCAAAATACTGCGGCGTAAGTTAAACTCAGATTGTGATTTGTCGAAGAATGAGTAGTTGCCCAAGCTGTTGGCATGCCACACTTCAACTTTGGCACCTTCAATAATGTTGCCATCGGTATCTGTTACTGTGCCTTCAATGAACAAGGTTGGAATTTTGTCAGTTTCAGAACCATCATCCATACGGGCAAAACCTGTAGATTCAGGTGCACCAGCAACATACAGTGGACCTTCAATGGTGCGCGGTGTGCCACCAGTAATGCCTGCTTTGGCATCGGCTTCATCTGCACGTAGGTCTAAATAATGTTCTAAGCCTAAACCTGCTGCCAGCAAACCTAATTCGTTGGCTTGACCTGCATCGGTAAAATATTCCAGACCTTTCCAGAGTTCAGACTGGCTGATGTCGAGGTCTTCAATCGCTTGGAACAGATCGCCCACTAAGCGCACAACAATTTGTTGTACACGTGCATCGACAGGACCAGTTGCTGTGTCGACGTTCATTTCTTTTACGAGGGCATCAATTTGTTGACGGTTCATACTATAGCTCCTTGAGTATGCTTTGAGTGGCTAGCGCATGCTTGATTACTTCAATACACTTGGCGGGCCACATTCCTTGTGAATACAGATTATGTTTACAACTTAGGAAGCGGACTTCCCATTATCCTTTTTACTTAACGGTCATCCTCACGAATAGAAGAGGGATGTCGGTTCAGTGGCATCACTTCAATATTCATGTAGGGATAAAGCGGTAAACCTTGCAGCAGGTTGTGCAGCTCTTCATTGCTTTCGACATCAAAAATACTGATGTTGGAGTATTGACCTGTAATCCGCCAAATGTGGCGCCATTTGCCTTGCTGTTGCAGTTCTTGCGAATACGCTTTTTCAACCGCTTTAATCTTATTGGCCTGTTCGGCTGGCATATCCAGCGGCAGGTTTACATCCATTCGTACGTGATAAAGCATGTCGAATTCCTTCAATTACTGGCGACGCATACCGTCAATTTTGTCTTCATCAATTTCAATACCCAGCCCGGCTGTGGTCGGTAACATCAACTCGAAATTTTGATATTGAAGCGGCTTTTTCAAGATTTCTTCAGTGAGCAACAGCGGGCCGAACAGCTCGGTGCCGTACGCTAAATTGTGAAAGGTCGAAAAAACCTGTGCCGATGCCATGGTGCCAATCGGGCCTTCAAGCATAGTGCCGCCATACAGATCAATTCCTGCCAGCTTGGCAATTTTTCCGACTTCGCTGGCTTCAACCAAACCGCCTGACTGCGCGATTTTCACGGCAAAGACCGAAGCCCCATTGCGTTTCGCCAAGCGATAAGCACTGTCTGGACCCATCAGCGATTCATCAGCCATGATGGCAATATCAAAACGGCGGGTAAGACGTTGCATGGCATCAATGTTGTCGATAGCACACGGTTGTTCAATCAGATCCACACCACCATCTTGCAACTGTTGAATGCCTTTAACTGCTTCTAGTTCTGACCAAGCGCGGTTCACATCAACGCGAATGGAAACCTCTGAGCCTAAGGCTTGTTTGATAGCTAACACATGTTCCACATCTTCTTCGACGCGACGCGAACCAATTTTGAGTTTGAACGTATTGTGGCGTTTACTGGCAATCATCTGCTGTGCTTCAGCAATGTCTTTATCGGTATTGCCAGAAGCCAAGACCCAAAGAACGGGGACACTATGTCTTAAACGACCACCAAGCACTTCACTGATGGGTAAGCCTAAACGTTGCGCTTGAATATCAAATAGTGCAGTTTGAATCGCGTTTTTCGCGAAGCGATTGCCATTGATATTGCGCTTAATTGTTTGTATGGTTTGTGCCACATTCAAACCTGACAATGATTTGAGTAGTGGGGCAAAATAGGTTTCGATATTAGTTTTGACGCTCTCAGGACTTTCTTCGCCATAGCCTAAGCCGCCAATCGTGGTTGCTTCGCCCCAGCCAGTAAAGCCATCTTCCGTAGTGACTTTAACCAGAACCAAGGTCTGTGTTTGCATCGTTGCTACCGCCATTTTGTGTGGGCGGATCGTTGGTATTTCTACAAGCAACGTTTCAATCGATTTATACATCTTTCGGCTTCGCTATCTTGATTTGTCTAATTCATGTGGTATACCTTAAAAGAATGAACTAATCCTGTCGAAGATCATTTTGGCATTTTATTATATTTAAAAGGTATGAAGTCTTATGGAACTTAGACACCTACGCTATTTTGTAGCGGTTGTAGAGGAACAAAGCTTTACCAAGGCGGCAGAAAAACTTTTTATTGCTCAACCGCCTTTAAGTCGGCAGATTCAAAACCTTGAAGGCGAGCTCGGAATTCAATTGTTTGAGCGCGGTAGTCGACCTTTACAGACCACGCCAGCAGGTCAATTTTTCTATCAACATGCGGTTAAACTTTTGTCTAATGCCGAAGAAATCAAGTCGATGACCAAGCGGGTGGGCATGGTAGAACGGACGGTGACCATGGGTTTTGTCGGGTCTTTGCTATATGGATTATTGCCGCGAATTGTGTACTTGTTTCGTCAGCAACAGCCGCAGCTTAAAATTGAATTGATTGAAATGAGTACCAAAGACCAGATTCAGGCACTGAAAGAAGGGCGTATTGATGTCGGTTTTGGACGATTACGCATTTCAGACCCCGCAATTCGCCGCGTACTGTTGCGTGAAGAGCCGTTGATGGTGGCAGCACATAGCAGTCATCCCTTGGCATCGCAAAAACAAGGCATATACCTTGCTGATCTGGTGGAAGAGAATTTGTTTCTCTATCCTAGCCACCCAAAACCGAATTTCTCGACACAGGTTCGCGGCTTATTTTCTGAATATGGTTTAGAGCCTAGAAGCTTGCGTGAAGTGCGGGAAATCCAGTTGGCACTGGGCTTAGTTGCCGCGGGTGAGGGAATCTGTATTGTGCCTGAAAGTGCGTGTAGCATTCAGTTTCCGCACTTGAACTATATTCCAGTATTGGATGATGCCGCAGTCAGCCCGATCTTTCTTGCCATCCGAAGTATGGATGAAAGTGAAGATATTCGCTCCTTGTTTGACTGTATTTATCAGGTCTATGACCTTGAAGCGATTAAATATGATCGGGCAGTGCTTTAATACCCTGAGGGTCTGGTTTTTAATGGTAACTGGAAAGAAAGCGGGAGATTTCTCGCTTAAATTTGAAGGGTTCATTAATCAAAATGGCATGACCTGAACGCTCAAAAACCACTTGTTTGGCATTTTTGACGCTGTTGGCAATAATTTTTTGCCCTTGAGATGGGTACAGCGTCGACTTTTCACCAATAAAAAACGTGGTTGGACAGTTCAGTTCTGCAATCGCTTCACGATAATCTTCATCATGATACAAGTAGTTGTTGATATACCATGCCAGATAGTCCAGTCGATGTAAGGGCAACAAGTGCTTTTGTAATTTGTCGTATTTTAAAGCCGTGTTCCAAAGTACAGGGCTAAAAGTATGATTGTTCTGTAATAGAATGAATTTACTCCAAATCTTAATAAATTCCTGACGCGATGCAGGTTCTAAATCTTCAAGTTTTTGGACAGGTGGTAAGGCTGAAAAGAACAAGGAAATTTCAGCCAAAAGCTTTTTAAAGTCCAGATGCTGCTGACTTAGCAGCCCATAAGGCCATTGCGAATCTACGCCAATTTTAGGGGCTTGGTCGATATGTAAATAACGATTGAGGTACTGTTTCAAATTGCCATACTTCATACCATGCATGGCCGTGGTCGCGCCCATGGAAAAGGCAATCACTGCGAATTCTGGATACTTTAATTGTTGGATTAAAGCCTCTAAATCACGCCAATGACTGGAAATGGCATCTATTTCAGGTATGCGGCAGTGCTTTGAACGACCAAAACCACGCCAGTCAGGAATAATAAACTTATAATGTTTACTGTTCTGAATTAAAAAAGGCATCCATTGCCAACTTTGCATGCCTAAACCCGATAACACCAATACAGGTTTACCCTGACCAAATTCACGAACATACAATTGTTCCTGATCAGGCATGCGGTAGTAAGGCATATTTATTTTCTCTTATTTGTGTGAATCGAAATTTTTTAAACCTGTAATCATGGCTTCAAGCCATTGAATCCAGCCAACTTCTAGGTTGATACCTAACTGTAAAATCATTTTATGAATATATAAAGTCCGATTTTCAGTTTCTGATGAAGAGAAATCTTTATTGAAAATGAGTTGGTAGGTTTTTAGTTTTTCCTGATGCAAAACAAGGTGTCGTTCTAATTCGGGCAACACGATGGCTTCACCAATTTGTGCTTCCGCTCTTAAGCGCACCATCAGCTCTTCACGCAGTTGGGCGGGTGGGCTTTGTTTGACCATCCAGTCAGCCAGTTCGGTACGCCCCATTTGTTCGACTTGATAGGTTTTTTTGCGACTGGTCGCACTTTCATCTTCAATGGTTGAAATCCAGCCTTTTTGCTGCATCGCACTGAGTTCACGATAAATTTGCTGATGCGTGGCATTCCAGAAGAAGCCCATCGAACGGTCAAAGCGTCGTGCCAGCTCAATCCCTGTACTTGGTTTTTCAATCAGACTGGTCAGAAGAACATGCGCTAAGGACATAATGGTTTTCAACAGATTTAAGTTAAAAGCATTATGCAACATGTTGCATAGATTTCAAAATTAGATTATAAATTAGTGCAACAAGTTGCATAAAAGCAAATTTAGCCAGCACATTGCAAGCCATGGAGGTCTCATGTCCAATTTTCCACATTTACTTGCCCCATTAGATTTGGGATTCACTACGCTTAAAAACCGTGTTTTGATGGGTTCTATGCACGTTGGTCTTGAAGAAGCGCCAGGTGGTTATGACCGTATGGCAGCTTTCTATGCTGAACGTGCCAAAGGCGGTGTGGGACTGATTGTGACAGGTGGTATTTCGCCGAATGATCATGGCTTAACCTTTAAAGGTGGTTCTAAGCTCGATACCCGTGAAGAAGCTGAACACCATAAAGTGATTACTCAGGCGGTACACGATGCTGGCGGTAAAATTGCTTTGCAAATTTTGCATACAGGTCGCTACTCATATCAAAAAGACATCGTTGCACCATCAGCGATTCAAGCGCCAATTAACCCAAGCCGTCCAAAGGAATTAAGTTCTGCTGAAGTTCAGCAAACAATTGATGATTTCGTGAATTGTGCCAAACTTGCACAATACGCAGGCTATGATGGCGTAGAAATCATGGGTTCGGAAGGTTACTTAATTAATGAATTTATTGCTGCACGTACCAACCATCGTGATGATGAATGGGGGGGTAGCTATGAAAAGCGTATTCGTTTTCCACTTGAAATTGTAAGACGTACCCGTGAAGCCGTGGGTGAAAACTTCATCATCATTTATCGTCTTTCTATGCTGGACTTGGTCGAAGGTGGTTCTAACCTAGATGAAGTGATTCACTTAGCCAAAGAAATCGAAAAAGCGGGAGCAACCATCATCAACACAGGTATTGGTTGGCATGAAGCGCGTATTCCGACCATTGCAACCAAAGTACCACGCGCAGCATTTACATGGGTGACCAAAAAGTTAAAAGGTAGCGTTAAAGTGCCTTTGGTTACGTCTAATCGTATTAACACACCTGAAATGGCTGAGCATGTATTGGCATCTGGTGATGCGGATATCGTGTCTATGGCGCGTCCAATGTTGGCAGATCCTGAGTTCGTACTGAAAGCAGAACAAGGGCGTAGCGATGAAATCAACACCTGTATCGGTTGTAACCAAGCATGTCTAGATCACATCTTCTCAATGAAGATTGCAACTTGCTTAGTCAATCCACGTGCATGTTATGAAACCGAATTAATCTTCAAAGAAGTAGGTCAACCGAAAAATATTGCGGTAATTGGTGCGGGTCCAGCAGGTTTAAGTTTTGCAACGTATGCAGCAGAGCGTGGTCACAACGTGACGATCTTTGAAGCAGCGAACCAAATTGGTGGTCAGTTCAATATTGCGAAAACCGTACCGGGTAAAGAAGAATTCTATGAAACTTTACGTTATTTCAAGCGTAAAATTGAATTGTTACAACCGAAGATCAAGTTGCAATTGAACCATAAGGCAACTTATGAAGAACTCAGTCAAGCCAACTTCGATGACATCGTTGTAGCAACAGGTGTAACCCCACGTGAGTTGAACTTTGAAGGTGTCGATCATCCGAAAGTGTTGAGCTACATTGAAGTTTTAAAAGAGCGTAAGCCCGTCGGTAAGCGTGTTGCAGTGATTGGTGCAGGTGGTATTGGTTTCGATACGTCTGAGTACTTAAGTCATGAAGGCGAAAGTGGTAGCTTAAACCCGCAAAAATTCTATGATGAATGGGGTATTGATACCGACTATAGCAATGTGGGTGGTTTAAAACAGCCAGAAGTTGAAGCTTCTGAGCGTGAAATTTTCTTGTTACAACGTAAACCGACTACTGTGGGTGCAGGTTTAGGCAAAACTACAGGCTGGATTCACCGTGCAGGTTTGAAAAATCGTGATGTGCAAATGATTGCGGGCGCAAGCTATGAAAAGGTTGATGACCAGGGTCTACACATTATTGTGAACGAAAAACCAATGCTGTTGGAAGTGGATAACGTGGTGGTGTGTGCAGGACAAGAGCCTTTCACAGCCATGTTTGATCAACTCAAAGCAGATGGTAAAGCGGTACACTTAATTGGTGGTGCAAAAGAAGCAGGCGAGTTGGACGCAAAACGTGCGATTCGTCAAGGTGCTGAATTAGCAGCTGTCATCTAAAGTCAGGAGGACCTCCGGGTCCTCTTTTTTATTTGGATCATGATTAGATAGAGAATAAAACAATGCAATTAAAACAAACCCAAGACGCATTACAACAATGGCATCAGATGTTAGCGACTCGTGACATGAGCTTGTTAAATGAAATTTTAGCGGATGATGTTGTATTTCGATCTCCCGTTGCCTTTCATCCTTATGAAGGCAAAGCAGTTGTGACCTTCATTTTAAGCAATGTGATTCAGGTCTTTGAGAACTTTACTTATCATCGTGAATTCTTGACGGATAATGCACAATCTGCGGTACTCGAGTTTTCTGCCAATGTCGATGATAAAATGCTGAAAGGCATTGATATGATTCAATTCAATGCGCAAGGTCAAATTGTCGATTTTGAAGTGATGATTCGCCCGAAAAGTGGTTTGGAAGCTTTGGCTGCACATATGGGTCAGCGGATCAAACAATTTCAACCTGGCTAAGTGTATCCCGTAATCACGCGATCATCAGAGGTTATGAAAATGTGGTTAAAACTTTCAACCTTGGCATTGTTACCTGTAGTGGTCTTGCAAGGTCTCAAGGTGCGCAAGAATACACCGCGCCTTGCAGAAGCCAGTGGCGATCGGGATGGAATTTGCGGGCAAGGACAACCGTTATCCTTGCTGATTTTAGGGGATTCGGTGGCAGCAGGGGTGGGTGTTGAATCACAGCAAGAGGCACTTTCGGGTTCGATTTTGTCGTGTTTGCAAGATGAATATCAGGTGCGCTGGAAATTGCATGCGAAAACTGGAGATACCACGCAACAGGTCATTGCAGCAACGCAGCTTTTGGCACCGCAACAGTATGATGTAGTCGTGACTTCGATTGGCGTCAATGATGTCACCAAACTCATGTCTGCTAAAAAATGGCTGAAACAGCAGCAACGATTGTTTCAGGATATCCAAAATCGGTTTCATCCTCGACTGATTATTGTCTCGGGTGTGCCACCTATGCAGCATTTCGAAGCATTGCCTCATCCACTGGCATGGTTGTTTGGGCAATATGCCACGCAGATGAATCAACAGTTACAGCATTGGTTAGCGCCCCAAGCACAGTTTGAGTTCCTGCAATTCGATATCCAGACTTTTCAAGCCATGAATTTACCAATGGCAAGTGATGGTTTTCACCCAAGCAAAGAGATTTATGCCATTTGGGGGCAACAAATTGCTGCATTGGTAAGGCAATATTTTTACTCATAGTCAGAGGTCATATATGAATATGAGCATATCCGCTTTAAAAAAAATCAAAGAGATTGGTTCAGCGTGGTTGGATACGCTTTCGGGTGCTGAACAGCCGAAAATGTACTATGACCCGCAAGGGAGCAGTAGCGCTGTATTGGAAAAGTTGCCGCAACTCCAGCAAAAATATCGTCCGACGCCGTGGTTGTCGAATACCCATGCACATTTGCTGTATTTTGATGTGGTGAAAAAGCGTCGAATTCAGCTTGAATATGATCGTATTGATCAACTGACCATGCAAGATGGTGGAATTACAGCGGTCGCTTGGTATGGTCTAGATTTACCCGCAGAAACGCCAACCATTGTGGTTTTACATACCATCACAGGAAATTTGGCCAGCATGCGCGAGTTGGTGCGTGATTTACATCAACATACGGGTTGGCGCATTGCCTTGTGTTTACGCCGTGGCCATGCGGATTTGCCGCTACCTGTACCTAAAATGAGTTTGTTTGGTTCAACCTCGGATTTACGAGAACAAGTGGCATATATCCAACAGCAATTTCCTGACTCATGTTTATATGCTGTGGGTTCATCTGCGGGTACGGGCTTATTGGTTCGCTATTTGGGTGAGCAAGGACTCGATACGCCTTTTAAAGCGGCTTTTGCCTTATGTCCGGGCTATAACACTGAACTCGGCTTTGATAACATCCATCCGTTTTATAGTAAGGTCATGACCAAAAAGCTGTTTAAGACTTTTATTCACCCTTATGTGCAAACGTGGCAGCCAGTGGCATCGCTACCGAAGGTGCTCGCGGTAAAAACACTTGCTGAATTTGAGAAAAGTTATTTTGAAATGGCGGGCTTTCAAGATTATGCCAGCTATACCCAAGCAATTAATCCAATTCACGTATTTGAAAATGTCAAAATTCCATTGATGGTTTTAAATTCGGAAGATGATCCTGTGTGTCACATCAAAAATTTTGAGCCGTATAAATCACTGATCCAGCGCATGAACAATGTGATAGTCGTGACCACCAAAAAGGGCAGTCATTGTGGTTTTTATGAAGGTTTTACGCAGACCCGTTCTTGGGCGGCAAAACTTATGGCAGATTATTTGAAATTACATACAGATTAAGACGTTGTAGTTTTCATAACTAAATAAAAAACCAGTTCATTTGAACTGGTTTTTTTAAATAAGTTTTAAATTATTTGTTGTCTAAAGCAGGTGTAGCAGCCGCAATTGCAGCGGCAACAGCATCATCTTCAGACTGAGTAGCAGTATTTGGTTTTGTTTGTGGAGCTACTTGAGCTGGTTTTACTTCAGCTTTAGGCGCTTCAGTCACTTGAGTTGAAGTGGTTTGAGTTGCTGCTGGTTTAGGCGCTTCTTCACGACGAATTTCAGTTGTCGTATTTGGTGTTTCTTGACGTTCTACTTCAACTTGAGCAGGAATCACAACTTCAGCTTCAGGTTGCGATGCTTCTAATGGTTGGAACTGGACTTGTTCAGTCGGTTCTGATGCAGCTTGAGCAGTTTCAGTTTGCTCATCTTTCGGCTCTTCTTTTTTCACACATGCCGTAAGTAATAAACCCATTGCAAGGGCGCCACAAATTAAAAATTTCTTATTCATAATTGCACAAAATAAAGCATAAATAGAGTGCGCGTAGTATAGCAGTAAAATTACAGATGAAAAATCCTGAGATTCCCTACTAAATTTTTATCGGAAATGCTGATAGAATAGCCAATTGTTTATTGATCTATGAATTGCTGCTAATTGACTTTGCTTTCTAGGTACAGAGTAAAGTAAAATCGCACAACATTGTAGGCCGATTTAGGCTCCATTGTACGAGAAACTTAATGACCCATTTTATTTTCGTTACTGGTGGTGTAGTTTCATCACTAGGTAAAGGTATTTCAGCTGCTTCAGTTGCTGCACTTTTAGAAGCCCGTGGTTTAAAAGTCACCATGGTCAAAATGGATCCATACATTAATGTCGATCCAGGGACGATGAGCCCATTCCAGCACGGTGAAGTTTTTGTCACAGAAGATGGTGCTGAGACTGACTTGGATTTGGGTTATTACGAACGTTTCTTGCGTCGTGCAAAAATGACCAAGCTCAACAACTTTACTTCTGGTCGTGTTTATCAAGACGTGCTTAATAAAGAACGTCGTGGTGATTACTTAGGTGGTACAGTTCAAGTAATTCCCCACATTACAGATAATATTAAAGAACGTGTACTTCGCGCAGGCGAAGGTTATGACGTTGCCATCGTAGAAATTGGTGGAACAGTAGGTGACATTGAATCTCTCCCATTCATGGAATCTGTACGTCAGCTGATGGTTGAATTAGGTCATAAACGTACCATGCTTATGCATTTGACGTTATTGCCTTATATCAAGTCTGCGGCTGAGTTAAAAACCAAACCAACACAACACTCTGTAAAAGAGTTGCTTTCAATTGGTATTCAACCAGATATCTTAATCTGCCGAACTGAATACGACGTTGATGCAGATACCACTCGTAAAATCGCCTTGTTCACCAACGTAGAAGCACGTGCGGTTGTGGTATGTAAAGATGCGAAAACGATTTATCAAATTCCTCGCACATTCTATGAACAAGACGTTGATGATTTAATCTGCGAACGTTTTGGTTTCAATGATTTGCCAGAAGCGGATCTTTCAGATTGGGACAATGTGGTAGAAGCATTGTTAAATCCTGAATACACGGTTCGTGTTGCGATGGTGGGTAAATATGTTGAACTTCCAGATGCTTATAAATCTGTGAACGAAGCATTGTTACATGCAGGTATTCAAAACCGCGTTAAAGTTCAAATCGATTACGTAAACGCTGAAGATCTTGAAAGCCAAGATGTAGCAACTGCATTGAAAGATGCTGATGCGATTCTTGTACCAGGTGGTTTTGGAGAGCGTGGTACTGAAGGCAAAATGAAAGCGATTCAGTATGCGCGTGAAAACAATGTGCCATTCCTTGGTATTTGTTTAGGCATGCAGTTGGCTGTAATTGAATTTGCACGTAACGTTGCGGGTATTGCAGATGCGACTTCTACAGAATTCAACCGTTCTACTAAATCACCATTAATTGGTTTGATTACAGAATGGTTAGATGAGCGTGGTGAAGTTCAACAGCGTAGCCTAGAATCTGACCTTGGCGGTACGATGCGTTTAGGTGCTCAGAAATCTGAATTGGTTGAAGGCACAAAAACACGTGAAGTGTATGGTAAGGCTGAAATTGTAGAGCGTCACCGTCACCGTTATGAAATGAACAACCGTTTCATTCCTGCAATTGAAGCTGCGGGTATGAAGGTTTCAGGTTACTCTCCAGTTCAACATTTAGTTGAAACTGTTGAAATTCCTCAACATCCTTGGTTTATTGCTGTACAATTCCACCCAGAATTTACAAGTTCTCCGCGTGATGGACATCCGTTATTTGCAGGTTTCATTGGTGCAGCGAAAGCAAAACATCAAAAAGCTTAAATAAAGTATGTCTAGGACTAAACTAGGAAAGTTTAAATGTCACAATTAAAACCACAAGAAATTGTACGTTTAGGCGATATACAAATGGCAAACCACTTGCCATTTGTACTATTCGGCGGCATGAACGTATTAGAGTCAAAAGATTTAGCTTTTGAAATTGCAGAAACCTATGTTGATATTTGCAAGCGCTTAGACATTCCTTATGTGTTTAAGGCAAGTTTCGATAAAGCGAATCGTTCGAGCTTAAATTCATTCCGTGGTCCTGGTTTGGAAAAAGGAATTGAATGGTTGGCAGACATTAAAAAGCACTTTAATGTGCCAATCATTACCGATGTACACGAGCCGTATCAAGCTGCTCCAGTGGCTGAAGTAGCAGACATCATTCAGTTACCTGCTTTTTTAAGCCGTCAAACTGACTTGGTTGAAGCGATGGCGAAAACCGATGCCATTATCAACATCAAGAAAGCACAATTCCTTGCTCCGCACGAAATGCGCCATATTTTGCATAAGTGCCTAGAAGCTGGAAATGACAAACTCATTCTCTGTGAACGTGGTTCAGCATTTGGCTACAACAACCTTGTTGTAGACATGTTGGGCTTCGACATCATGAAAGAAATGAATGTGCCTGTGTTCTTTGATGTGACCCATGCACTTCAAACACCTGGTGGTCGTTCAGATTCTGCGGGCGGTCGCCGTGCGCAAATCACGACATTGGCACGTGCAGGTATGGCAACTGGTTTAGCAGGTTTGTTCTTGGAAGCACATCCAGATCCTGAAAAAGCCAAATGTGACGGTCCTTGTGCATTACGCATGTCGCAGCTTGAGCCATTCTTAGCACAGCTAAAAGAATTAGATACCTTGGTAAAAGGTTTCGCAAAATTAGATACTCATTGATGCTTTCTAAGGCATCTCGTTATTAATCAACTGAGGAATTATTCATGAGCCAAATCGTTGACATTCGTGCACGTGAAATTTTGGACTCTCGTGGTAACCCAACCATCGAAGCAGACGTTATCCTAGAATCTGGTGTTGTAGGTCGTGCATGTGCACCTTCTGGTGCTTCAACTGGTTCTCGTGAAGCTTTAGAACTTCGTGATGGCGACAAAGCGCGCTATTTGGGTAAAGGTGTTAAAAATGCGGTTAACAACGTAAACACTTTAATCCGTGACGCTTTAGTGGGTAAATCAGTATTTGAGCAAAAAGACATCGATAACACGATGATCGCGCTTGATGGTACTGAAAACAAAGAAAAACTAGGTGCTAACGCAACGCTAGCTGTTTCTTTGGCTGCTGCACGTGCTGCTGCGACTGAAAAGAAAATTCCTCTTTTCCAATACATCGCAGATTTACGTGGTCAAACAAGTTTGAGCATGCCTGTACCAATGATGAACATCATCAATGGTGGTTCACACGCAGACAACAACGTTGATATCCAAGAGTTCATGATTGAGCCAGTTGGTTTCACTTCATTTGCTGAAGCATTACGTGCGGGCGCTGAAATCTTCCATTCTCTAAAATCAGTTTTAAACAAAAAAGGTTTAAACACTGCTGTTGGTGATGAGGGTGGTTTTGCGCCGAACTTGCGTTCAAACGAAGAAGCAATCACGGTTATTCTTGAAGCTATTGGTCAAACTGGTTACAAAGCTGGTTCTGATATTATGCTTGCGCTTGATTGTGCATCTTCAGAATTCTACAAAAATGGTCAATATATCCTTGCTGGTGAAGGCAATAAAGCATTTACAAGCAACCAGTTCTCTGACTATTTGGCAGGTCTTGTAAACCAATATCCAATTATCTCTATTGAAGATGGTTTGGATGAGTCTGACTGGGAAGGTTGGTCTTACTTGACTTCAATCCTTGGTGACAAAATCCAATTGGTTGGTGACGATTTATTCGTAACGAATCCTAAGATTTTACAACGTGGTATTGACCAGAAAGTAGGTAACTCTATTCTGATTAAGTACAACCAAATTGGTACTTTGACTGAAACTTTAGATGCAATCTACCTTGCTAAAGCAAATGGTTACTCAACTGTAATCTCTCACCGTTCTGGTGAAACTGAAGATTCTACCATTGCGGATCTTGCAGTAGGTACAGCGGCTGGTCAAATCAAGACGGGTTCACTTTGCCGTTCTGACCGTGTTGCAAAATATAACCAATTGCTTCGTATTGAAGAGTTGACTAACGCGATCTATCGCGGTAAAGCTGAGTTCAAAGGTTTGAACTAAGCGATTGAATGCTATCTATGTTAAATGTATTTGACTCCGTTGCGAGTAAATTACTATTGGGCCTTGCGATCGTACTGATCGCAGGGTTTCAGTATTTATTCTGGTTTGGTGAAGGTGGTTATCACGATCATCAGCAACTGACCCAAAAAATCCAACAACAAACAGAAATTAATGATGAGCTAAAAGAACGTAATCGTGTCTTAGCCGCAGAAGTTTATGATTTAAAAAATGGTGTTGAAGCCATAGAAGAACATGCACGTTTAGATTTGGGTTTGATTAAACCACGTGAAACCTTTGTGCAAATGAGTACCATTAGTACGCAATACAAACCGATTTATATTGACCCAAACGCCAAAACAGATTTACGTACAAATGAAGACGACAATCCCATCCCACCAGAGCCAGTCAATGCACAATAAGCTTTGGGTGGTGATTCCTGCTGCTGGTTCTGGACGTCGTTTTTCTCAGTCTGAATTAAAACAATATCAATTGCTTGATCATAAAACCGTGCTTGAACATACTGTGGAGCGATTAAACGGTCTGGCTTTAGCAGGTTACGTACTTGCTATAGCACCAGATGATGATGTGATTTCAACTTTAGCCTTAGCTGCCGCAGAAAAAGCCCATTTTTGTGCTGGTGGTAAAGAGCGCGTTGACTCAGTTCTGAATGCTTTGAACCATCTTACACAAATCGCAGATGCAAATGATTGGGTGTTGGTGCATGATGCTGCACGTCCGTGTGTTACCTTAGATGCCTTGCACGCATTGGTAAATAAAGCAGTTGAAACTGATCAAGCGGCCATTCTTGCGATTCCTGTGCGAGATACGCTAAAGCTAGTACAAACGCAAGATTTGATCAGTAATACGGTTAGCCGTGAGTCTTTGTGGCAAGCACAAACGCCGCAGATGGCGAAATTGGGGGTTTTAAAGCAGGCAATTGAGCAGGCACTACAAAACCACCAAGTGATTACCGATGAAGCCAGTGCACTTGAATATGCAGGGCATCCGGTCAATGTGGTGCAAGGGCGTTCAGATAATATCAAAATTACCTATCCCGATGATTTGCAGCTGGCGCGTTTAATTACCCGTTCACAAGCATAATGTTTGGGTTTTAATACCCCAGTAGAGTGCGTTTACGAAATAAATGCGCTGAACATGGAATTAAGCATTCACTCTGCTGCACTTTAAATTTATACTCTGCTCTTTTAGCTGTATTGCCTCTCAAGATGATACCTTCTCAACAGTATCGTTTCTTACGCCAATCCCTGCGTGATGGTCGAAGTATTAAGGACGATTCCTCCAAATGGCACCGTTTGCATTTAGATCCTTGGTTATTAGGACTGTTGATCATTAACTCGATTATTGGTCTGATGGCGGTTTATAGCGCCACGGCTGAAGATATGAGTATGGTGCTACGTCAAGCAACCAGTTTTGGTGTGGGCTTTATTCTGTTGTTTATCTGTGCGCAGATTCCACCCAAGGTTTATCAAGCCACCAGTCCATATTTCTATTTGATTTCAATTGTGCTATTGGTTCTAGTGCTGGTGATAGGTGATACACGCTTAGGGGCAAAACGTTGGTTGACAGTGCCCGGCATTGGCAGTGTGCAACCGAGTGAATTCATGAAGTTTGCTATGCCACTCATGATGGCGTGGTATTTTGCCAGAAAGCCATTTCCACCCAAATTGATTCATATTTTGGGGGCACTGGTCATTATGTTCGTGCCATTTGTGCTGGTGGCATTGCAGCCCGATTTGTCCATTGGTTTGATTATTCCAGGGATTTTTGTGCTGTTTTTAAGTGGTATGTCATGGCGCCTGATTTTGGGAGCATTTGCTGCATTAGCGGTTGCAGCGCCTGTGCTGTGGATATATGTACTACAGACGTATCAAAAGAAACGGGTGTTGACGTTATTTGACCCTGAATCTGACGCGCTCGGTGCAGGCTGGAATATTATTCAGTCCAAAATTGCGATTGGTTCTGGTGGATTGATGGGCAAGGGCTATCTGGAAGGAACCCAATCACATTTAGGATATTTACCTGAACATCATACGGACTTTATTTTATCGACCTACTCGGAAGAGTTCGGATTCTTAGGAGTCATGTTCCTATTTGCACTTTATGCCGCGATTATTTTCCGCTGTATGATGATTGGTCTGAATTCGTTCCATAACTATGGTCGTCTGTTGGCTAGTGCGATTGGTTTAACCTTCTTTTTCTTCGTTTTTCTAAACTCAGGCATGATCAGTGGGATTTTACCTGTCACAGGTGATCCATTGCCTTTAATGAGTTATGGCGGTACCGCGGTGATTGCGCTGCTGGCTGGCATGGGTATTGTGATGTCGGTACATACGCACCGTTAGGATACATTGGCCCCGAAAGGGGCTTTTTTTATACTTTGACATAATTTTTTATCGTTAGTACATTAAAATTTCAACATCATAATAGTTCTATAAATATATAAATTTGAATTGAAATAAATGAAATTATGCTGCTTTAGCATAATACTGCATTAAATTTGTGTATTTTGCACTCGCAAATGGTATATATATTGCTCATATTATAAGAAGCAATTATTGCAGGAGAGAAGCACACTGAATGTGCTCGCCGAAGGAGCAACGACCCCGGAAACTCTCAGGCAGAAGGACTGTAATAATTTCAAAATCTGGAGAGAAGTGCATAAAGATAAAAAGGGCACTCACCGAAGGGGATGGTTATATATTCAATATGACCGAAGCTCTCAGGTACCAATGACAGATGGGGCATAACACAAGGAATGCATGCATTTCGAAGGAGTGCTTTATGCCACACATTATTGTTATTGGCTCTGGAATCACTGGGGTAACCTCAGCCTATGAACTTTCTCAATTGGGCTATGATGTGACCGTGATTGATAAACATCTTTATCCTGCGATGGAAACCTCTTTTGCCAATGGTGGTCAGCTCTCAGCATGTAATGCGGAAGTATGGAACCAAAAATCGACAGTGTTAAAAGGCATTAAATGGATGACACGCAAAGATGCTCCACTACTCTTGAATCCTTCTTTTGATGTGCATAAATATGCATGGTTAGTTGAGTTCTTAGGCAACATTAAGCATTATGAGGAAAATACCCGCGATACGGTGAAATTGGCACTGATGGCGCGTAAACGTCTTTTTGATATTGCAGAACAAGAGCAGATTCAGTTTGATTTGGAAAAACGCGGGATTCTGCATTTTTACCATAATCAGGCCGATTATGAGGTCGCAACACGCGTGAATGAGTTGCTGCGTACAGGTGGTTTAGAACGTCATGCGGTTACATCAGAAGAAATCAAGCAGATTGAGCCAAGTCTGACAGGAGACTACTATGGTGGTTTTTATTGTCCAGGTGATGCTACAGGTGATATTCATAAATTCACAACTGGACTTGCCAAAGTCACTGAAAGATATGGGGTGAAATATCGGTTTGGTTTAGAAGTAACTGATGTACAGCATCATGAAAAAGGCGTGACTGTCGTCTGTAAAGCCAGTACCGAGAATATGAATGCCGAAGCGCAAGCAACTGAATATTTTGAAGCTGATGCTGTCGTGGTGTGTGGTGGGGTTGGTAGTTATCAATTGGCGCATTTACTGGGAGATAAAGTGAATGTGTATCCAGTAAAAGGTTATTCCATCACCATCAATTTGGAGGATGAGCAGAGTGTGCAGCATGCACCATGGGTGAGTTTACTCGATGAAAGTGCCAAGATTGTGACTTCACGTCTTGGGGCAAGCCGCTTAAGAATTGCGGGTACAGCTGAGTTCAATGGCTATAACCGTGATATTCGGGCTGATCGGATTCAACCCTTGGTGGATTGGGCAAATAAGAATTTTGATATTTCGACTGAGAGTGTGGTGCCTTGGGCAGGCTTACGTCCAATGATGCCAAATATGATGCCGATAGTGCGTCGTGGTCGACGTGAACGGGTATTTTATAATACAGGGCATGGACATTTAGGTTGGACATTGTCAGCAGCTACAGCAGTCATGATTAGTCATGAGATTGCTTCGGCTTATCCTGCTTAACTTAATGTCCATATAGTAAAAAAGCACAGAGTTTTCTGTGCTTTTTTATTCTATAAAATTTGAGTGGATTAATCATAAAGACGATATACGCCAGTGAAACGCTCACAGCCTTTTTGCTGGGTTTTAACTGTTAAAATCGCTTTGTTAAAATCAAACTGATATTTACAGTCATGTTCATTATCTACAATATTTTGCTTTTTTTCGGGTGTGGTATACGCTAAGAATGGGACGGTTTGAGTGTCTTTCTTGTTGTTTGGATTGCGGTAGGCAATACCTTCAATCTTAATGCTGTCTTTGCTGAGTTGATGCACTTGTAAGTGAATCGGATGCTTCGCCAGTTTACCGTGCTCAACTTTTAAATAATGCTGAGTCAAACTCTGATTGAGTGAAGTATAGAAATTCAAATCATCTGTGCGCAGTTCAAATTGCTGATTAAAACAAGATTCAGTTTTACATTGTTGCACACGTTTCAGCCAGATACTGTGTGTATCATCCAACAGTCGTAAAGGTGCATCACTAATCAGAAAAGCGGTTAAATATTGATTTTTGAGTTTTTTGCGTTGTTGATCAAAAGCACTCGAACACATCGTTTTCATTGCCGAATTGTCTGGTGCACTGCAATCAATTTCTTGTGCATAGCTCAGGCTACTGTATATACAGCCGAGACCAATGAAAGATGCTATAGTTTTAAAGAATTTAATGTCTGTATTCAACAACATGATGACTTATACTTTCACAACACTGTGCTGGTGTAACTATAACGAAGTCGAAACACTGAATACAAGATTTCAAACATTTATTTCTGAGGGAGCATAATTTAATGGTCGCACATATTCGAATTGGTCAGGGAATGGATGTTCACGCTTTTGAAGAGGGCGAATTTGTTACTTTGGCAGGGGTGAAAATTCCACATACACATGGTTTAAAAGCACATTCAGATGGAGATGTGGTTTTGCATGCACTGTGTGATGCCTTATTGGGGGCGCTGGCACTGGGAGATATTGGTCAACACTTTCCAGACACAGACCCTGAATTTAAAGGAGCGGATAGCCGTGTATTGTTGAAACACGTATATCAGTTAATTTTAGATCGTGGTTATGTGTTAAATAATGCGGATATGACCGTGGCATGCGAACGCCCGAAACTGGCAAAACATAATTTAGAAATGCGCCAATCTATTGCCGATGTGTTAGATGTGGATGTTACTCAAATTAGTATTAAAGCAACAACCACAGAAAAATTAGGTTTTACTGGCCGTCAGGAAGGAATTCTAGCAACTGCAACGGTGTTGATTAGTCATCAAGCAAAATGACCTGCACTCATAAGCGATTGTTGTAATTCTTTGGTAGCTTTACGACCTTGCAGTTGTAAGGCTACCGCATGAATCAAGCCCGTCCAAGTTTCATTGGGTTCCCAAACTGTATGTAACAGGTCCTGAGCCGTGGCAATGTCCATATCCATATAGTATTGGCGATATAAGTACATCAGGCTGCTGACACGCAGGTTTTTAGCACAATGTACCCAAACCATCTGTTCTTGCACCAAGTGATCCAACATATCCAGTACCAGCATACATTGCTCATCAGATGGGGTATCCCAAAGAATTGGAATGTGAATGTAATTCAAACCCAATTCCAAGCACACACGATCTTCATGCGGCAGATGATTGTCTGCATCATTCAAAGCAAGGTTAATCACAGTTGTGATGCCATATTCTTTGATCAGCTTTAATTGTTCAATGGTCGGTTGCCCTGAACTAAATAAATGTTCATGGATAAACTGGAAATGGTCAATGTGACTTAAGGCGTTTTCAAGTTGATTCATAACGGTGACTTTATTTGGCAGTAAAACAAAACGCCATCCTGTAGGATGGCGCTTGAAGGCTTAGCGGTTTGGTAATACGTCTTTCAAAGCTTCATGCATATCAAGCAATACTTTTTCAGTGGTATCCCAGTCAATACAGCCATCTGTAACTGACTTACCATATTCTAAATCATCGAGGTTTTCAGGGATATCCTGACGACCACCTTTTAAATGGCTTTCAACCATAATACCAACGATTGATTTATTGCCATCCAAAATCTGTTCTGTAATGTTTTTCAGAACGAGAGGTTGTAGGAACGGGTCTTTGTTTGAGTTGGCATGACTGGTGTCAATCATGATTTTAGTGCTGACTTTAGCTTTGGCTAAAGCATTTTCAGCTTCAGCAACTGAGCCAGCATCATAGTTCGGCTTGCCATTACCACCGCGTAATACCACATGTGCATATGGGTTACCGCTGGTGCGAATGACAGATACTTGACCGTGTTCATTCAGACCTAAGAAGTTGTGACCATGTTTTACTGACTGCATCGCATTGGTTGCAACTGTTAAGCCACCATCTGTACCATTTTTGAAGCCTACAGGTGAAGATAGACCTGAAGACATTTCACGGTGGGTCTGGCTTTCTGTGGTACGTGCACCAATCGCAGACCAAGAAATTAAATCTTGATAATACTGAGGTGAGTTAGGATCAAGTGCTTCAGTTGCACAAGGCAAACCTTTTTCATTCAATTCCAACAGTAATTGACGACCAATACGCAGACCTTTTTCAATATTGAACGAGTCGTTCATGTCTGGATCGTTAATTAAGCCTTTCCAACCTACGGTCGTACGTGGTTTTTCAAAATACACGCGCATGACGATATAAAGGGTATCTTTAACTTTTTCGCTCAAGACTTTTAAGCGATCAGCATAATCGTGTGCAGCAACGACGTCGTGAATAGAACAAGGACCAATTACGACAAACAGACGCTTATCTTTACCATCTAAAATATTGCGAATTGTTTCGCGACCTTTAAGTACAGTTTGGTAGGCATGCTCAGTTAATGGCAATTCTTTTTTTAGTTCTGCTGGAGTTACTAAAGGTTGAATGCTTTTCACATTTACGTCGTCAATGTCTGATTGAGTAATAGGGGTTGGCTGTTGTGTATTCATTGCTGTCACTAGATCGATCATACAAGAGTTTTTTTAGTTGCCTGAATATAACACGATTTAATCAGTCTTTTGCTATACAAAAGACCAATAAAAGCGTGAAAAAAACCGATTATTCGCATATATAAATTAAACACTGCGTGATTTTTCAACAGTATAAATTATCGCTGTAGTCGGTTTTTGTACAGATTTGGCTTTAACTGGGTGAATCATGAAGTTCATACCCAGTGCAAATAAGGTGATACCTAAAATTTTACGGATAATTTTTTCTGGTAAATGCGAGCTGATGAGCGTACCCACAATAATCGCTGGAATAGAGCCGACCAATAACCAACCCAATAGGGCGAAATCGACATTACCTGAGCTCATGTGACCTAGGCCTGCGACCAAGGTCAGCAATACGGCATGCACAACGTCTGAACCGATAATACGAATCATCGGTAAATTCGGGAACATAATGACCAGAGCCATAATGCCGAAAGCACCTGCACCGACTGAAGATAAAGTCACAAAGATGCCCAGTATCACACCCATGAGAATAATATAGGCACGTTTATCTTTGGCTTGGAAATTCACTTTTTCCAAATCTTCACTCATGTCTAACTGTTCATCTTTACGGAATTTATTGAAAAAGCGTTCAATATGTCCACGGAAGATGATAGAGACACCAGTCAGGGTCAGCATAAAGCCCAATACCATGGTAAGTACGGCTTTGTAGCTTGCAGATTGGCTAAGATAGTTCTCAAGAACCCAATGTGTGGCAAAAGAAGCGGGGATACTGCCGACCGCGAGCCAAATCACAATGGGCCAAACAATATTCATTTTTTTTGCATGCACCATCGAACCACAAAATTTGGAGATTGATGCATAGAGAAGATCGGTTCCGATGGCGATGTGAGGTTCAATCTTGAACAGACTAATCAGAATAGGGGTCATCAGAGAACCACCACCTACACCTGTAATGCCTACACAGAACCCAACTAAAACACCTGCAAGAATATATTCAACAGAACCAAACATGAATAGAAGCCAAATATGATAAACCACGCATATGTTATGACTTTTTGAGATAAGTGTTTGTCTTGATAAATGATTTACTTATGCAAAAAAACGCTAAAGCTTTTAAGATTAGGATGAGTCAAAACATTAAGAACGATGCTTTTGTGGTTTATCTATCTTTCTTAAATTATTGATTAATAATATTAAAAGTAAAATAACAGGACTGGCGAATAACCACCAACTAATGAAACCAATTGAAATACCAAATATTGCTATGAAAATTGCAGCTGCAATAAGAAAAAGAATATAGGCGATGCTGCGGCTATATTGGGGGTAATGCGTCAAGAAGTACCATTGGGATAGCTTGGTTTTTTCAATCTGTTTGCTACTGAGTAAATGTAAACACCACATCCCAAGCAGAATGCATATCATGCCGAAGAAGATCATCATGATGCATTCACCTCATGAGTAGTAGAAACTTTCTTACTTAGCTTTTGTGTTGCCTTGAGCTGGATTGGATGAATATTCTTAAAAATAAAAAATGCGAAGAATGCTAAAAGTAAAATAAACAGATCAATTCTTAAAAATGACCAATAGCTATAGAAGTCATGGATATAGTGATGCTGTAGTAGATAAATGAAATCATAAATCACCAGACTGGTCGCAACGAAGCATAAACTTACAAGTTGTGAGCGCCACAGCCATTGTTTAGGTGTACACAGTGTAATTACAAGGCTTAAGCCCCAAGTGCTAAAAAACGCATAAATTTCATAATTTGGTGTGTCTGATGTCATCGTTACAATGCGATTGGTCATTAGGTAGACTAGCATTGCCGTAGGCAGACCGACAAAAGTCGTGATGTTGAAACGATCAACAAGATAATGTCCCAAATGGAACTGACCTGATTTATTTTGTAATTGGCGTTTCAGGCTCCAGAGTAATAGGCCTGAGGCAATCATGCAACAGCCAAGCAAGCCTGAAAAAAAGAAGGCAAGGCGTAAAGCAGGCTGTGCAAAGGTCGCCATATGCAAGCCATACACGCCAAAATTTAAAGTTGCAATTGCACTGTCATTACGTGTGTTTTGAATAACTGCTGCATCTGTTCCAGTGAGAGTGATCTGTGGTTGATTGCCTGTAATGGTAGAGTCTTGTAATTGAGAGAAGGTATAAAGTGATTGATTGCTATTCGGGTTTTGTACTGTGATTGAGCGGAGTGGTTGTTGTCCCCATTGTTGCTCAACCGTATGCAGCAATTGGGCCATGCTCAAGTCGGTTTGAGCGACAGGAGTCGTATTTTGCTGAATCACCTGTGTTCTAATTTCAGTGAAATATTGATAAGGATTATCTGGATAGAGTGTTTTCATTCCCCATGGAAAATATAAATAGAAAAAAATGGCTAGACCCGTAAAGGTAATCATCAAGAAAAATGGCAGAGCAATCACTGAGCTTACATTATGAAAATCGAGCCAAGACCGTTGTGATTTAAAGGTTCTTAACGTAAAAAAGTCTGTGAAAATTTTCTTATGGGTGATGATGCCTGAGATCAGAGCAATCAGCATGATAAAAGCAGCAAAGCAGACCGCAAGTCTCCCAATATTCACAGGCAAACCAAACAGTTGATAATGAAAACGATAGAAAAAATCACCGCCTTCTGTTGCTGAAAGACTGAGTTCTTTCCCAGAATTCGCATCCAGCGTTTTACTTTCATAACTACCATCTGCTTTTTGCCAGTAAATGGTATTCACAGGTGATTCAGGCGTGGCGATGCCAATAAACCAAGATTTAGCATCCGCAGCATGGGTTTGCAAATAAGTCGTAGCAGATTGAATGGCCGTCTGTTGCTGAATGTCGTATTGAGCCAGTTGAGGCTGCATCCATAAATTCACTTCATGGCGATAATAAGAAGCTGTTCCCATCAGGAAAATCGCAAAAATCACCCAGCCCAGTAGTAAGCCTGTCCAAGAGTGCAACCATGCCATCGATTGTCGAATACTTTTATGCATGAATTAGCGCATTCCTAGAAAGAGTAAAAATACACAGCCAAATATTCCGCAACTTATTAAGGTCAGTCGAAGTAATGATTGAATACAAAAACTGGTGATGACATAGCCAGCATAGAAGAACAGGCTGATAAAAGCAGCCAAATAGATGGCTTCCGCTTTGGCTAGCTGATGATTCAGCAAATAAGTTAAGTCTAGACTGAGTAGCGAAGCACAAATAAACCCCATGACAAAAGCGACTACAAAGCGGTAAAGCACTTGTAGGCGATAGGTAGAAGTAATGGATTGCGCTTTACTCATAAATTTGACCAATATGGAAATACAGAAAAGCCAAGCCTGAGTATTCAGACTTGGCGCATGCATTAATACTTTAATTTCACAGACATCGTATAGTTTGCTGGCTCACCATAAAATGCTTGTCCATCTGGGAAGCTATTTAAGTACTTTTTATCGGTAATATTATTACCGTTGACTTGTAAGCTCACATGTTTGTTGACTTCATAGCTTGCCATCAAGTTGATTAGCGCATAATCATCTTGAGTGATGGTGCTGTTTAAATTTGAGTCATAGAGTTTAATATTGTCTTGCCATTGAAAGCCAGCGCCAACTTTTAATTTAGGTAAAGCAGGTACTGTATACGTTGCCAATAAATTAATGGTTTGATTTGGATTATACGTTCGAGCTGCACCACCATTCTTCAAATCTTTCAGACTAAATTGGGTGTAACCGAATGCCATATTGATGTTATCGGTTAATTGACCTGACAAACCAACTTCTACCCCTTGAGAACGTAAGTCGCTGGTTTGTACTGTGCGATTAAGTGGATTACCATCTGAGCTGCGCAGTGGGTAATTATTTTGATCCGTTCTAAATACCGCAAGAGTTCCTGTTAATTTATTATCTAACCATGAGCTTTTAAAACCGGCTTCGTAGCTCTCACCTTCAACGGGTTTGAGCGCTTGCTTCGAGGTTTCTTCAATCCCTGTTTGTGGTCTGAAGATCGAAGTATAGCTCATATAACCTGTGTATTCTGGTGTGAAGTTATAAGTTAATCCTGTATAAGGAGATAACTTACTTTCATCATAGTTCATCGCTGAACCATAACTGATGCCTTTACTGCTGGCTTCAACATAGTTACCACCTAAAATAAGTTTTAAATCATTACTAAGATGTAAACGTGTGGCAGCATAGTAAGAGTTGATGTTTTGTTTATAGTCGGCTGCATCAGAAAATGCAGACCAAGTGACTGATTTGGGTGTCCAGCTTGCCCAATTGGTTGTGAGTTG
This sequence comes from Acinetobacter kanungonis, assembly GCF_009939195.1. Lineage (GTDB taxonomy): Bacteria > Pseudomonadota > Gammaproteobacteria > Pseudomonadales > Moraxellaceae > Acinetobacter > Acinetobacter kanungonis. Next base: position 30,879 of record NZ_JAACKC010000005.1, read on the forward strand.
TTTTGTATAAGGAATTCCCCCATAGATTTCAGTCACATTATTGATATTGCTGTCATTAATAAAGCCACTAGATTGCTGGTCATTCTGTTCAGATTGAATGCGGCTATATCCGAAAGTGGCTTCGTGTTTTCGATTAAATAAGTCGTAACTTCCTTCAAAATTTAAGTCTGCAAGATGTTGACGTAAATGTTCTTTACCGCCCCAAGCTGTCAGAGAGACACCTGAACCATCGGCTTGTGGATTGCCATAATAATAGAGCAGGCGACTGTTATGTTCTAAATCGTTGTAGTTATAGGTCAGTTTAGCTGCCCATTTATCGCCCAGTTTTTGTTTTAACTCTACAAAAGCATTCTGAGCAGTATTGTCCCAATGTGCCCAGTCAGGATTAGGATTGTATTTTTGATCGTAAACAAGCTGTTGACCATTTGCTCCAAGTAATGGTAAAGCTCCCCAGTTGTTTGCATTAGGTTTATTCTGATTTTGGCTATAACCAACAGTTAACAAGGTCGTGTCAGTCAGATCGGCTTCAATAACTCCTGCAAAACCATTTTTTTCAGAAGAATACCGATCCAAATAAGAATCCCCCGTTTGTTCATAACCCATTAATCGGCCACGAACGCGCCCATCTTGAGTAATAGAACCTGAAATATCTGCTTCATAACGTTCAGTATTCCACGAGCCATAGCTGATGCCAGCATTGGCTTGAAACTCTTTGGTTGGGCGTTTACGAATATTGTTAATTGTCGCGCTAGGGTCACCAAAGGCATTGGAAAGGGCATCAGCGCCTTTGATTACTTCAACTCGATCATAAAAGAACGTATCAGGATTGGTATTATTATAATTCCAATTAGAAAGCGGGTAGCCAACACTATCTGTAAGGATATTTGATATTTCAAAACCTCGAGCCATGTAGGTTGTACGTTCCGTTTCTTGGTTAAGTACCGTAACCCCCGGTGTATTTTTCAATACCTCTCGCGTAGAATTTAAACCAAAATCATCCATTTGCTGACGCGTCACTACATTCACAGTCTGCGGTGTTTCCTGCGCATCAATATTCAGTTTGGTCGCACTACTGCTTTTTTTAACGTTATATGCCTTGGTTTTCTCAGAGCTTTGATTACCTGTTTCATCTGCTTGTAACTGAATGGTAGAGAGGGTTGCAACATCATCTTCGGCAAAACTGAGATTGATATGAGCGATGGTAAGAGCAAGTAGGGAATACTTAAAGAGCGCGGGAGTTTTAGACATGATGAGTGTTAATGTAAATGATTCGCATTAATTTTATTGTTAATTTTAATAATGTTCAATTGTGTAACTATTGTAAATCCAGATGAATTAAAAAGACTTCATGGCTAAATTAGATTTAGAAAGTGGCGTAGTTTTGAGCTTTGGAAGTATCCTAAATATTTCAAAAGCTCCGCCTATGCTAGAATATTCATATGTTTAACTTTGAACAGAGCATGAAGTCTTGAACAACAAAAAACTAAAAATAGGCATCGTTGTCGGTGAGGTTTCTGGTGATACTTTAGGTGCCAAATTAATCCGCAGTTTTCGTGAGCAAGGAATTGATGCCGAGTTTGAAGGGATTGGTGGTCCTCAAATGATTGCGGAAGGCTTCCAAAGCTACTATCCGATGGATATTTTATCGGTCATGGGGATTGTTGAAGTTTTAAAAGATATTAAAAAATTGTTCGCAGTGCGTGATGGACTGGTTGAACGATGGACTAAACAGCCTGTCGATGTCTTTATTGGTATTGATGCACCAGACTTTAATTTGCGCCTCTCGAAAAGTTTAAAGCAAAAACAGTTACCGATTAAAACCATACAATATGTCAGTCCATCCGTGTGGGCATGGCGACAGGGGCGTGTACATGGCATTAAGGCGAGTATTGATTTGGTCCTGTGCTTATTTCCATTCGAAAAAGCATTCTATAAAAAATTCGATGTGCCTGCGGCTTTTGTGGGGCATCCGCTGGCGAGTCAATTGCCGTTAAAAAATGATTTGGTTGCAGCCAAGCAAGAACTTGGGTTAACGACGAATCAAAAACATATCGCTTTATTGCCTGGCAGTCGTCGTGGTGAAGTCGAGCGCTTAGGACCTCTGGTATTACAAGCAGGTGAAATTTTAAGTCAAAAACACCCAGACTATGAGTTTCTTATTCCAGCCATTAATGATGCGCGTAAAAAGCAAATCGAACATTTACTGCAACATTATTCGGATCGTTTCCGCGCGAAAGTTCATTTGCTGGAAAATACTGATACTGAATCGAAAATTGGTCGTCAGGTCATGAATGCCGCCAATATTGTGGCTTTGGCTTCAGGTACGGCAACTTTAGAAGCGATGTTATTGCATCGCCCGATGGTGACCTTCTATAAGCTGAATTCTTTAACTTATTTTATTGCCAAGCTGCTGATCAAGATCCCTTATTACTCTTTACCCAATATTATTGCGGGCAAAAAAGTCATTCAGGAACTGATTCAGAATGATGCGACACCTGAAAATTTAGCCCATGAAATTGAGAAATTGATGGACATTGAAGTATCTCAGATTCAGGTGATGCAGCACATTACCATGCATAAACAGCTTCTTTCTGGCAATAGTGAAGATCCTGTACAAGCTATTTTAAGTCTGGTGTAATAGGTAACGTATTTTTCTATTGCATAAATTGTTGTCTATATTGACTCGGTGTCAGGTCAAATTGCTTTTTAAAAGTTTGACTGAACGCCGTTTCTGAAGCATAACCCACCAAATGGGCAATTTGCTGAACAGTATATTGTCCTTGTCTTAAATACTGCGATGCAATACGTAAGCGATGTTGCTGCAAATAAGCCAGCGGTGGTTCACCCACCATTTGGCTAAATAGTTGTGCGAATTTAGAACGAGACATACAACATTGTTCTGCCAGTGTTTCTACTGTCCATGCATGTTGCGGTTGCCCATGAATGGCAGCCAAGGCATTGGACAATTCAGGATGGGATAGCGCAGATAACCAGTTGTTGCTATCACTTAATTGCAAAATATAATCACGGACACATTCAATAAAAAAAATACTCACCAGATGATCGAGGATTTTGTCACGTCCAGGTTGGACTTGTAGGGTTTCTACGGCAAGGAACTGCAAACCGATTTGTAGCCATTCAGGGATGGTTTGACCATTCATCTGATGCAAATGAATCGATTGGGGGAGTGCATTTAACAAAGGACGCGCCATGATGCTATCCATATGACAGCGAATGGCCAAGATGACGGTTTGTTTGCCTTCACCCGCGCCAAATTCAATACTTTTTTCTCCTGTTTCATCAAAACGATGGGTAATATTTAAGGTACCGACCAAAGGGCTTGGGGTATTCGAGGCACTGTGACTACGACCAGAAGGAATTAACACCAGATCTCCTGCACGGACATGTACTTGCGTAGTGGCATCCAGTTGAATCAGCGCATGCCCTGAAACCATCGCATATGCCACCATGGCACTCTGATCTTCATAATGAAAACACCAGTCGCCACGCGCTTTTAAATACAGGTATTCGGATTTGTTGAGATGAATATCATCAAAAATTTTACTTAGAGCATCCATGCTTTTTCGTTCTGTCTCATCTGTTGAAATATACAAGTATTCAGAATTTGTAATATGTGTTTATAGGACATTGTTTATCAAATTAAGCCAAAGACGATTACATAGTTTTTATGGACGTTTGCAACTTTCGCTCAAGGGCACTTTCAGAAAATATATACATAACAAGAAAAGAAGGAAAGCTTTGCAAATGAATGCAACAGTAAAATTGACAGAATCAGAACTAATACAACTAATGAATACTCCAGTAAAAACAGGGTTAACTTTAGACAAAAAGCGTTATTTGTGGGCAATTAGCCCAGCTTTACCTGTTATTGGCATGGGAATTTTAGCAGGCTATCAGTTTGCGCCACGACCCTTGAAAAAAGCATTTGCACTCGGTGGACCGATATTATTGCACGTGATTATTCCAGCAATTGATGCCCTGATTGGTCATGATCAGAATAACCCGACGGCTGAAGATGTAAAGTTGCTGGAGCAAGATCCATACTATGCGCGTTTAGTGAAAACCTTTATTCCACTGCAATATGCAGCCAATATTTATGCCTGCTACTTGGTTGGACGTAAACAAACCTCTTTGCTGGATAAAGTCCTGTTAGGCATTTCCATGGGGGCTATTAATGGCATTGCGGTAAATACTGCCCATGAGTTAAGCCATAAGTCGAATCGTATCGATCATATCTTGTCGCATCTGGCGCTAGTGCCCACTGGTTATAACCATTTTCGCATTGAGCATCCCTATGGGCATCATAAACGTGCAGCAACCCCAGAAGATCCTGCATCCTCACGAATGGGCGAAACCTTTTATGAATTTTTACCTAGAACGGTCATTGGTTCTTTTAAATCTGCAATTGAAATTGAAAGTAATCGTTTGAAACGTAAAGGCAAAACATTCTGGTCTGTAGATAATGAGTTACTACAAGGCTGGGGCATGAGTGCCACTTTTCATGCCAGCATGATCAAGATGTTTGGTGCGGGCATAACACCCTATTTACTTACGCAATCTTTATATGGCATTAGCCTGTTCGAGATTATTAACTATATTGAACATTATGGATTACTGCGTCAGAAAGATGAGAATGGCAAGTATGAGCGAACCATGCCCGAGCATAGTTGGAATAACAATAATATTGTGACCAATTTGTTTTTATATCAATTGCAGCGACATTCAGATCATCATGCTTACCCAACACGGCCTTTCCAAGCACTGCGACATTTTGATGAAGCACCCGAGTTGCCAAGCGGTTATGCCAGCATGCTTTTACCTGCAATGATTCCACCGTTATGGTTCAAAATGATGGATAAACGCGTATTTAAACATTATGGCGGTGACTTGAATAAAGCCAACATTCATCCTAAACGTAGAGCAAAAATCTTTAAAAAATTTGGTGTACTCGACAAGTTGCTTAGCGCATAACAGTTGAATGCAATTAAAAAAACATCCCAATAGATGACATCAATTACTCTGAATTGATGTCATTTTCTTTGTTTTCTAAAGGATTTTTTCCATCCAAATTTCACAGGCATGGCTATGACCTGTGTGACCTTTGGGTTCTGCTAAATGTTGAAAGCCTAACTTTTCATAAAGTTTGACCGCTTGCCATAGCGATGCAGTGGTTTCCAAATAACAGGCACGATAGCCTTGTGCTAATGTGAAGCTAAAACATTGCTCTAAAATATGTTTGGCAAAGCCTAAACCTCGAATTTCAGGTAAAAAGTACATTTTTTGAATTTCAAATGTTTCAGCATCGCCAGTGAGTGGTGACAGCCCGCCGCCACCTAAAATTTCACCATATGCATTTTCAATGACCCAATAGTGCGCATTTGGTTGATGATAGACCTGATATAAATTATCTAGGATAGGATCGGCAACGGCAAAGCCAGATTCTGCTGCGAGTCCAAACTCTTTAGATACTTCACGGATGATTTGGGCAATTGCAGCATTGTCTTTTTCTTGGAGGGAGCGGATGTGAAACATAAGTGTACGTAAGTTTTTAAACGATGGATTGTTATAGCAAATAATCCATCGTTTGTAAGACAGTTTTATATAGGCAGTATCAACGTTATTTTAGTTCACTCGAACTTTTGCCCAATTCACGTCGGGCAATAATCAGTTGCTGGATTTGCTGTGTACCTTCAAAAATATCGAGAATTTTAGAATCACGCGCCCATTTTTCTAATAGTTCAGTCTCGTTATAGCCCACCGAAGCCGCTAACTCGACACATTTTAAGGTAATTTCGTTGCCAACGCGTCCTGCTTTGGCTTTTGCAATGGATGCTTCTTTAGAGTTTGGCTTTTTGTTGTCTGCCATCCATGTTGCTTTTAACATGAGTAACCGAGCGGCTTCCCATTCTGCTTCCATTTTATAAATTTGCGCGGCAAGGTTAGAACACTGTAAATATGGAGTTGCATAGTTTGAATCCAGCTCTCGATGAAAGATTTCCTTGATACGTTCCAGTGAAGCTTTGGCACAACCAATCGCCATTGCAGCAACCAAGGGGCGTGTGTTGTCAAAGGTTTCCATCACGCCTGCAAAGCCTTTGGCAACATCAATCTCTGCATGACCTAACAGGTTTTTCGCAGGAACTCGGCATTGATTAAAACGGATAACCGCTGTATCCGAGGCTTTAATGCCAAGTTTATGCTCTAATCGTTCCACGGTCATACCTGCTGTGCCTTTGGGTACGACAAAAGACTTAATTGCGGCTCGACCAAGTTTTTTATCAAGCGTCGCCCAGACCACAACAGAATCTGCACGTTCGCCCGAAGTGACAAATATTTTTTCACCATTCAGAATATAGTCATCGCCATCTTGAGTGGCGGTAGTGCGAATAGCTGCAGAATCCGAGCCACAATTGGGTTCGGTAATTGCCATGGCAGCCCAAGTTCCTTGGAAACGTGTTAATTGTTCATCATTGGCAACAGCAGCAATGGCCGAATTACCCAGCCCTTGGCGTGGCATAGATAGCAGTAGTCCAGTGTCGCCATAACACATTTCCACAATGCCTAATGCCGTCGACATATTTACGCCATTTTTATTGTGCTTGTCCTGCGTGCCGCGTTTACCCACCGCAGCACCTGCATTTATGCCTTCACCACCATCATTCATGCCATCCAGTAATGAAGCCAGCATGTCCAGTTCTTTCGGATAGGCATGTTCGGCTTTGTCGTATTTACGCGAGATGGGGCGCAGTACATTTAGTGCAACTTCATGGGCTTGATCAAGCAGGATTTTAAATTTTTTAGGGTTTTGTAAATTCATTGGAAATAGACCTTTATTTTATTGTTTTAAGCATGTAAGCCTGAATGTAAGATGGCGGTAGCACGCAAATCACGATACCAACGTTCAACAGGATGTTCTTTGGTAAAGCCGTGACCACCCAGAATTTGTACACCGTCTGTGCCTATTTTCATGGATTTTTCAGCACACAGTAGGCGTGCCAAATAAGCTTCACGGTGAAAAGGTTGACCTGCTTCCGTCAAACTCGCAGCATTCAGTATCAACATCCGCATGGCATCAATTTCTATTGCCATGTCTGCAATCATGAATGCTACGCTTTGACGATGCGAAATCGGTTCACCAAAAGCCATCCGATCATTGGCATAGCGAATACAATAGGCTTTAACCGCTTCACAGGTGCCTACCGCCATGGCACACCACATAAGATTCCCCAAGTCTAGAAAAGCACTGTAGTCAAAGTCTTCATCGCCTAGACGTTCTGCAGGCGTATTTTGAAATTGTAAAGTCATGGTTTCTGTGGCTTTTAAGCCCATGGCTGGACTTTTTTGCGCAGTAATCGAAGAATCACGTTTAACCAAAAATACATCGGGTAGACCTTGAAACTCAGCACTAACCAGAAACAGATCGGCAGTTTCGCCAAGCATCACCAGTGTTTTTTCACCATTTAAAAGGTAGTGACCATTTATGAGCTGGGCTTTGGTTTTAAGCTGCATGGGATTAAATGCAGGCGTATTTTCCTGTACCGCAAAACTGGCACGAATATCACTGTCTGCAGCAAAAGCAGATAAATACTGGTCCTGAACTGGCTCGGAACCCCATTGGGTAATGGCATTAATCACACTAAAGGTCGAAAGCATTCCTGCGGTTAGGCTGAAATCACCTTGGGCTAAGTGCTCTGCAATCAAAATATGGCTGATGATGTCTTTTTCACTGGCGACACCGCCAAAAGATTCGGGTAATGCATAATAATTTAAACCCAATTCATTTATATCCATCCAAAGTTGCTGTGGAAATTGCTCGTCATGATCGGCTTGATGGGCAAGCGGGTAGAGAACTTCGGTTGCAAATTGACGCATGGCATCGCAAGTCATCTGTTGTTCTTCAGTTAAACTCAGATCAAATAATGATTTGCTTTGATTGGGTAAGCGTTGCTTTGAATGTGCATCCGTGGCTTTAAATAGTTTTTGGGTTTTACTTAAGGTTTTAAAACTGGTTTTAGAACCTTGATATAAAGATTTTTCCACAAATTTTCTGAGCTTGAGCTGATCAAGCACATCGCTGCCTGCAATTTTTGTAATCAGTGATAAGCCTAGTCCTTGTGCCTTATTGACCATATTTGTCATTATTTTCGTTCCATATGAGCTTTATTGCTATTTTAATGCTGACATGGCGGTAACTAAAAAACTATGTCATTGTTGACATGCTAGATTGTCAAAGATAAACGGTAATTGGTGTGGTAAAATTGTAATAATTATTTAATTTATATAAATATTTTAAAATTGGATTATAGCTAAAAAGATAGGGGATTGACTAGAATGACAATCGTGCCATTCTAGTCTGGGTCATTTAAATGAAAGTTTTAATCATGTCACGGACATTGGTTTTGGCGTCAATCACGGTCATGAAGGTATAGGCACCAATAAATTTACGGCTAATAAACATAAATTCTTTAGGCGGTACACTGAAATAACGTGAAGCCATTGATTTAGACGCTTGCTGCATGACGCGGCTATGTAATTGGCTTTTTTTCCAGTCATAGCGGTATTGCTCGTCCATGACGCCAGCAGGCAATTCTTTGTTGTTCGCAGGACAGCTAAAAGCTTCAGTTGCCAATAAAAAGACTTTAGCCATATCAGGTTTGATACTTTGCGGAATTGAGTCGAAGAACTCATAACCTGTCATGGCATTAACCATGGACTGCGGATCATGCTGATAGCCTGCATGAATGAGATTACGCGCAACTTTTAACAGGTGCTGGTCAAATTGACGAATTGCACCGAAGTCTAGTAGTACGATTTGATCAGGTTGCTGCTCACCATCACCCAAACGAACTAAGTAGTTGCCAAAGTTCGGATCGGTCTGCATTTCGCCCCATTCAAAAATCTCACGAACGGCAATTTCTAAAGAGGCTTCGCCCAACAGATTACGACGGGTTTGTGGTAAAGAAAGCATGACTGGGCTGTTAATTGGCACACCACGTTCGAAGGTCATGCAAAGAATCTGGTCGGTACAGAACTCATCCATAATTTCTGGCACGATATAACGTGGGTCATCTTTTAAACGCTCAGCAAAACGACGCGTCGTTGCGGCTTCAATGTCATAATTCACTTCACGGTGCATCATGTCGCGAACTTCTTCAAACCACTGATCAAATTCACGGGTTTGCGGCACCATACGCGTCAGTTTTAGCATGTTTTTAAACAGACTCATATCTGAGTCAATCGCATCTGCAACGCCAGGGTATTGAATTTTCAGGACTAGTTCTAAACCATCAGACTTACGTGTGGCGCGGTGCACTTGCGCGAGGGATGCCGTGCCTAAAGGCTCATGATCAATGGTCAGTTCATGCAGCTTATCGCCCAACTGTTGTTCTAGGTGCTGCTTAATTGCAGGCCAAGCAAGTGCAACAGTTTGGTTGTTTAAAGTATTGAGTGCTTGGGTAATTTCCTCAGGGAGAAAATGTTCGCCATACAGCGCCATCATTTGCCCAATTTTCACAATTGAGCCTTTGAGCTTGCCAATCTCGGCCACAAGATAGTTGGCCTGTTCTTTCATGGCTTGCTTACGTTTTTTTTCTTTTTCAGCTTCGCTAGAAAACATTGACGTCGCATTGGAGGCTGCCCAACGTGTACCAGCCAGTAAGGATGCTTTAGCGATAGATAAGCGACGATCCATAGAGGAGGTTTTAAGTTGTTTGAGCTTATCGTTCTGATCTGACATTCAATGCAATCCTTAATCAGCAATTCACAGAAAAGTTAATTGTAACGGATATTAACGTGTCTTCACGTATTAAAAAAGTTTAACTTGCTGAATGACACCGTTTTTTTGGTTCTACATGAAAATTATGTACAAATCAGAAGATGCGGTTTACATATGAAATTTAATTTTCAGAGTTTCCTTGTTGGACAGCTGTACTTTATGGCTTTGTATGTAGTCCGTAATCATGGCGTGGACACTGCTATGGCTAAAGCCGTGTGCATAACCTTTGACAATGACAATACTAGGCAAACAAAAAAATAAATATTTTGCGTCGTCTAGGGTCGGGTTGCTGTAGATGTGTTGTTCAGATAATTGCTGTATTAAAAATAACTTTTCGGATTGAATCTCTGAAGATTCGTTATTCCAATAATTCTGGCGCATAGCCATCAGGTTGTTATGTTTGTAACTCATAGCGAGAAGAAGAGTAAATAATGCCTTATATATAAGATGCGAACATGTCAGTTTCAAGTTGCTTTTTTAGAGAATAGTGGATGTTTTGTATCTTTATATTTGAGCTTGCTCAATCTAGGATCATTTCGTTGAATGGGGTATGGACTAGAAAATTTGTATTCAATTGCATGTGACTGAAAAATGGAATGAAATACAGGAGAAACAAAGTTAAGCATTATAAAATCAGGCAAAACAAGGTATCATAAGCCGTTTTTATGATTCTGAACTTTGGAGACGCCTTAAGTGGATCGACCGACTATTAGCCCTGAATATTTACAGGAAGCCGCTGAAACGCTTACCACGATTCGTGATTTTATCCGTTTTGGGGTGACAGCATTACGTCAATACGATGCACATTTAGGTCAAGGTACAGAAGACTTTTTTGCTGAAAGTTCAGCGCTGGTGTTACAGACGTTGTCATTGGACTGGAATGCAGACTCAGAAATTCTAGATGCAAAATTATTGGCCAGTGAAAAGGCTGAATTTCTTCAGTTGCTTGAACGCCGTATCAATGAAAAAGTTCCAACGTCATATCTATTGAACTTGGCTTACTTCTTTAATAAGCCATTTTATGTCGATGAACGTGTACTTATTCCGCGTTCGCCAATTGCTGAATTGATTGAAAACCGTTTTGCACCGTACTGTTTAGATGAAAATGGTGAAATGCGTGCAGCGGACAATAATCTTCCAGCCAATACGCAACCTAAAACACCACAACGCATTTTAGATATGTGTACCGGTTCAGGTTGTATCGCGATTGCTTTGGCCTATGCTTTCCCAGATTCTGAAGTTGATGCGACGGATATTTCTAAAGAAGCTTTGGAAGTGGCGTCAATCAACACTGAACATCACAACATGCAATATCAAGTTGCCTTGTTAGAGTCAGATTTATTCTCAAAAATTCCTGCTGAAAACCAGTACGACTTAATCGTATCGAATCCGCCGTATGTCGATGCGGAAGATATGGCTGACTTGCCTGATGAATTCCGTCATGAGCCAGAATTGGCGTTGGCTGCGGGTCAAGATGGTTTAGACTTAGTCCGTAAAATGCTGGCTCAAGCGACAGACTACTTAACTGAAGATGGTTTGATTGTCATTGAAGTGGGTAATTCTGAATGGGCTATGAAACAAAACTTTAATACCATTGATTTCCACTGGTTGAAATTCCAAAAAGGTGGTTCAGGCATCTTTGCTTTAACAGCTGCACAATGCCGTCAATTCCGTGATTTATTCATTCAATCTGTTCAAGCATAAGGAGTCGTGAACATGGCAGGTAATAGTATTGGACAACTCTTCCGTGTAACGACCTGTGGTGAATCTCATGGTGTAGGCTTGATGGCGATTGTGGATGGTGTACCGCCAGGACTTGAGCTTTCAGCAGAAGATTTACAAAAAGATTTAGATCGCCGTAAACCGGGGACTTCAAAGTTCGCAACCCAGCGTAAAGAACCAGATGAAGTTGAAATTATTTCAGGGGTTTTTGAAGGCAAAACTACGGGTACGCCAATCGGTTTGTTAATTCGCAATACAGACCAAAAATCGAAGGATTATGGCAATATTGCGCAGACTTTCCGTCCGAGTCATGCGGATTATACCTACACACAAAAGTACGGCTTCCGTGACTATCGTGGTGGCGGGCGTTCAAGTGCGCGTGAAACCGCAATGCGTGTAGCTGCAGGTGCCATTGCAAAGAAATATCTAGCGGAAAAATTCGGTATTTTGATTCGTGGTCACGTCACCCAAATTGGTACTGAAAAAGCAGAAAAGTTAGATTGGAATGAAGTTCCGAATAACCCATTTTTCTGTGGGGATGTCGATGCAGTGTCACGTTTTGAAGCTTTAGTTACTTCATTGCGTGAACAAGGTACCAGTTGCGGTGCTAAATTGGAAATTTTGGCTGAGAACGTGCCAGTAGGTTGGGGCGAGCCAGTTTTTGACCGTTTAGATGCCGATATTGCACATGCCATGATGTCCATTAATGCCGTAAAAGGTGTAGAAATTGGCGATGGTTTTGCAGTTGCGGAACAGTTTGGTCATGAGACTCGTGATGAGTTGACTACCGATGGTTTCTTGGCAAATCATGCTGGTGGTATTTTAGGTGGTATTTCTAGTGGTCAAACCATTCGTGTTGCTATTGCACTCAAACCGACTGCAAGTATTACCACACCTGGTAAAACCATTAATATCGATCGTGAAAACACAGATGTACTGACCAAAGGTCGTCATGATCCATGTGTTGGTGTACGCGCTACGCCAATCGCAGAAGCAATGTTTGCAATCGTGTTGATGGATCATTTCATGCGTCACCGTGCGCAAAATGCCGATGTGGTTGCGCCATTTGCGCCGATTGAACCGAAATAAGGATCTAAAAAAACCAGTTCTGAGGAGCTGGTTTTTTTTATGGGTTTTATAAAATAGCCTAAGCTTATTCGTCATTGGCATTTTTAATTCTAGGTGGCTTAACTCAATCAAAATGATATTTGTCGAATAAAATTAAGCAGACTCATTTTAATAAAATAGAAATATAACAGAGGGTATGCATGACATCAGAATTGACTTTCCGTAAAGCATCAATAGATGATATTTCACAATTACTGGATTTAATTAATCGGGCTTATCGTGAACAAACAGCTCGAAGCTGGACAAATGAGGCTGAGCTTGTTGCAGGCTTAAGAATTGATGAACAGCAATTACGACAGGCATTCGCGAATCAAGACTTCCATTTGTATGTTGCTGAAATGAGCCATGAGCACTCAAGTTCAGCAATCGTGGCGTGTATTGGTTTGAGTTTTAATCTTAATGAAGTTGAAATTGGAACTTTCAGTGTAGACCCGAGTTTGCAAAATACCGGAATTGGTAAAACCACACTTTCTTTTGGAGAAGAACAGGCACTTTTGATTCAGCCGAATCTTGAAGCATATGTCATGTATGTATTGGATGTACGCACTGAGTTAGTTGCCTATTATCAGCGTCGGGTTTATCAGCTCACTGAACTTAAAATTCCATATCCTATAGAAGCGAATGTGGGTCAGCCATTAAGACCTATTGAGTTACAGCACATCCTTAAAACCATTCGATAAGCCATGATATTAAAAAAGCCCTCATCAAGAGGGCTTTTTAGTTAGGCGAGGAACCAAGTGTAATATCCCCATAGCATCAGGGGCCAAGCAATGAAAGGGCTGAATAGCCACTTCCAGAGCCAGAAGCGTGGAATAAAGCCGACGCCGTAAATAAAACCACCTGAGATGCCAATCATGATAAACATCATGGCACGGTGACTATATTCACCGTTGGCATCCAGCATTGCACTTGGATGAACCAGCAAAACTGCAGCCAGAGGCAATGCCAACAAAAAGGACACTGCCATGACCAGTTTATTTGGTTTTTTTGGCTGTTCTGTTGTCATTGCTACTTCTGTCATGGTTTATTCCTCATCTAAATCTTGATGATGTTCGATATACAGGGCACTGAGTACACCAGCAAAGCATGCCATCAAAATACCGAGAATCCATGCAAAATACCACATAATTTATTCTCCTAAGCATTGCCTTAGTAAAGGCTATGTGAATTCTCTTGAATATGTTTCTTGGTAATAACGCCCCACATTTTGTAGTAACACCAAGTGGTATAACCCAAGATAATTGGTACGAAAATACATGCAGCAACAGTCATTACAGTCAGTGTAGTTTGGCTAGATACCGCATCCCACATGGTTAAGCTTGCAACAGGGTTGATGCTTGAAGGCATAAGGAATGGGAATAACGCGAAACCAGCAGTTAAGATTGCACCGATAATTGAGCAAGAAGTTCCAAGGAATGATAAGCCTGCTTTATTTTGACCTGCAGCGAGAATCACAATGAGAGCACCTAAAATCGCAAGAACTGGCGCAACAATTGTAATTGGATAAGTGCTGTAGTTATTCATCCAGCCTGGGTTAGCATTTGTCAGTACTTCTTTTGCTAAAGGATTGGCTACACCATTGGTATCAAACGGAGTTACTAAGGTATAACCCTGAATACCACCGAAGTATAACCATGCACCTGCTGCTAGGAAGCAGACGAGGAATACAATGCCCATTAACTGTGTTGCTTTCGCGGAACGCTTTCTTAAATCACCATCAGTACGAAGCATCAGCCATGCACCACCATGCGCACAAAGCATGGATAAACTTACAATACCGCACACTAAAGCAAATGGATTAAGTAGGGCAAAGAAGCTGCCTGTATAAGTTGAACGAACAGTTTCATCTAAAGTAAACGGTACGCCCAAGAACATATTGCCAAATGCCACACCAAAGACTAGCGCAGGAACAGCACCACCGACACATAGACCCCAGTCCCAAGACGTGCGCCATTTGGTGTTTTCAAGTTTAGATCGGTAGTCGAAGCCTACTGGCCGTAAGAATAAGGCAAATAAGACCAATAACAGCGCCCAGTACATTCCTGAGAAGGCAGTTGCATAAACCATTGGCCATGCAGCAAATAATGCACCACCCGCGGTAATAAACCAGACTTGGTTACCATCCCAGTGTGGAGCAATCGTATTGATTGCTGCACGACGTTCTTCATCATTCTTGCCTACGAATGGCATGATTGCCATTGAGCCCATATCGAAACCATCGGTGAGGGCAAAGCCAATCAGTAAGACACCAACCAACACCCACCAAATAATTTTGAGAAGTTCATATTCGATCATGATTGAGCCTCCCCAACAGAGTTATCTTGAGCAGCATTTTTTTCGAAGTGATATTTGCCAGTATGGAGTGCACTTGGACCAAGGCGAGAGAACTTAATCATCAAGTACATTTCAATAATCAGAAGTACTGTGTAGAACACGGCCAATGCTGTGATAGAACCCCAAATGTCAGCAGTTGAAAGTGTAGAAGCAGACAAGTGAGTTGGTAATACTTCACCAATTGTCCAAGGTTGACGACCTACTTCAGCTACATACCAGCCTGTTTGTGCTGCAATCCAAGGAAGCGGTAAAGCAAATAATGCGAATTTAAGTAACCAAGGTTTGTTTTCAGCATTACGTTTAGCCACAGCAAAAGTTGCCAAAACGAACAGCAATAACATTAAGAAACCAGAAGCCACCATTGCACGGAATGCCCAGAACAAACTTGGTACATGCGGAATAGTGTCTAAAGCTGCAGATTTGATTTGATCTTCAGAAGCATCTACAACGTTTGGTGTGTATTTTTTCAAGAGTAGACCGTAGCCTAAATCTTTTTGCGTGTGTTCAAAAGCGGCTTTCAGTTCAGGAGATGTGTCACCTGCACGAAGTTTCTCAAGTTGAGAGTATGCAACCATACCATTACGAATACGTTCTTCATGTTGAACTAAAAGGTCTTTAATACCAGTTACTTCTTTTGTTGTAGAACGTGTTGCAATGATCCCCATGACATATGGAACTTTAATTGCATAGTCAGTGGTCATGGTTTCTTTGTTTGGAATACCGAACAAAGTAAATGGTGCTGGTGCAGGGTGTGTATCCCATTCTGCTTCAATTGCAGCAAGTTTGGTTTTTTGAACATCACCTAACTCGTAGCCAGATTCATCACCGAGTAAAATAACAGAGAGTGTTGATGCCAAGCCGAAGATTGCAGCAATGGCAAAAGAACGGCGAGCAAATGGCACATCACGTTTTTTCAGTAGGTAATAACTTGAGATGGCTAATACAAAGATAGCGCCAGTCACATAACCTGCAGAAACGGTGTGTACAAATTTAACTTGGGCAACAGGGTTGAAAATCAACGCGCCGAAATCTACCAATTCCATACGCATGGTTTCGTAGTTAAATTTGGAACCGACAGGATTTTGCATCCAGCCGTTTGCAACCAAAATCCAGAGGGCGGACATATTTGAACCCAGTGCAACCAGCCATGTCACAGCTAAATGTTGTACTTTGGAGAGTCTATCCCAGCCGAAAAAGAATAAACCAATAAAGGTTGATTCAAGGAAGAAAGCCATTAAGCCTTCAATCGCCAGTGGTGCACCAAAAATATCGCCTACATAGTGCGAATAGTATGCCCAGTTTGTACCGAACTGGAATTCCATGGTCAAACCAGTAGTCACCCCGAGTGCGAAGTTAATACCGAAGAGTTTCCCCCAGAATTTAGTCATGTCTTTATAAATTTCTTTGCCAGAAATGACGTACGTCGTTTCCATAATGGCAAGAATAAAAGCTAGACCAAGAGTAAGTGGAACAAAAATAAAGTGATACATCGCGGTCATTGCAAATTGGAACCGCGAAAGATCGACCACGCTTTCAGAAATCATCAACGTGTCTCCTTGATTTGGGAAGGACTGCCAGCAATACGCTCAGCAACTTGATTGTCAAAGTTTTTGGGAATAGTCGGTGCATCAAACCAGATATGTTTAATCGTGAGTAAGATAACGACCTTAATTATTAATATGATCGTTATTTCACGAACTAGACGTTGGTTAGAATCTTTTGGAACTAAGCTCATACGAATAAGCCTGTTTTTGAAACTTACTGTGTATTATTAAACAAATTTATACAAAAAATAAATAGGGAATACACTTAAAATAAAAATATATTATTAAGTGTATTTAAAACAATAAGTTGTAATCAAAAATGATGTTTTTTATTCTAAATTTTTCATTAAATAAACCTGACTAAAACACTTATATTTAAATAAGATAAAATCCGACAAAAATACTTATATTTAAAAAATATAAAACCAAGTGTTTTAGTCTATTTAAAAATAGACCAATAAGTAAACTGGAGCATAAAGATCGGATTTAAATTTTGCTGATTTTTTGATTCTCATGTTATTTATTGTTGATTAATAAATATACACATGATTGATTGAGGTAGGGAAGGCTTATTTGTAAATTTTTATATCACTGCTGAGAAATCAGATGTTGGGAATGTGTTCACACTGCGCAGATGAACAAAATCTAGAAATACGAGGACTTAAATGGGAGATGAATCTTGGAATTGAAGAAAACAAAATTTATTGCAAATAACATTTGAATAGAAAGAAAGATGACGAGTGAGACTGTTCTCAGTCAATCCTGATGTGAATTTATGATCCAGTCTTAAATGTGAGCTGCGCTTTATTTTAAAGTTGTGAGCTAGTGGATTAGCTGCAAGTGTTTAGGGAATTCATCCAATCTAAAGAGACAGCACATATGCTAGTGGATTATTTGTTCATATCGCTAGAGAACAATTGATTCGATTTTGAAATCTTTTTTGCTATGTAGTGCGAGTGCTTGATTCGAATCAGAATAATCTGTGACTGGAATTCAAGTTCACCAAATTCAGGCTCGACTTGTACATAGTGTAATTGACCATATTCATCTCGAACACGTGCTTGTGCAGAGAAACCTGGTCGTGCGTTTCCACTCGAAATTGTTGCCAGTCTACCTAGTAAATTGGCTTGAAGTTGGATTTGTTTAGGTCGAATCACCTGATCCAAACAATGAATCATAAAAACCGTGAAAAAAATTGCAATAATTAGCGCAGGTAAGATCACGTAATATGCAGGCAAGAATTTTTCTTGTTGTGCGAAATAGCTGAACTGGAGGAAGTAGCCAGAAAAGCTAAAATTCATCAGTAAGAAAACGAGGATAAGAATTTTAGAAAACTTAACGCTGAGGAGTGGTGCTTCAGCAATTTTTTGCGGAATGATACGTTTGAAAAACTGACTTGGACGAATCTTTAGAAAATAGCCCACGGTTTCCACCATGCTGAGCAATACAAGGGCAAATAAACTTAAATGAAACGGCATTAAATTTATGTCATGTAATAGCTCAAGCATGGCAAATTCCATCGATTATTCAGGCAGGTAGATTCCGCCATCAGAATGCACAGTTATCTCGACCTTTTCAAGTGATTGACCTTGGCAAGGACCAGAAATACATTCACCTGTTTCCACCTCAAAGAGTGCACCATGGGTAGAGCATTCAATGAATTCTTGATCACGGTCTAAAAACTGATTTTCAAGAAACTCAAGTTCAACTTGTAAATGTGGACAGACATTCTGATAGGCAAAAAAAGCGCCATCACGTTGCGTAATAAAAATCGTATCACCATTTGGCGTTTCAAAAGCACGTGCTTCACGCTCAGGAATGTCTTCGGTCATACAGATTTTATGCATTAGGCACATTCCTTCTTTTGAAAGTTTGCAAGCAATTGCGCATAGTCTTGATTAGCCAAGCGTGGACCAAACTGAGAAACCACTTCACTTGAAATCAAGATGGCTAATTCGGCTGCGGTTTGTAAACTTTGACCTTGATTCAATGCATATAAGAAAGAACCCGCAAATGCATCGCCAGCACCATTGGCATCAACAGCAGTGACTGCGCGACCAGGTACACGAATAGTTTCTTGATCAGATGAAATGACTGCACCTTCAGCACTTAGTGTAATTACAACGTACTGACTGAGTAGCTTTAATTTTGCCAATGCATCTTCAACTATGGTGGTTTCGGTGTACATCATGGCTTCTTGCTGATTACAGAAAAGTAAATCTACACCATCATCTAACAGTTCATTTAAGCCTTCACGCGCGTATTGCACCATGGCTGGATCAGACAGTGTTAATGCAATTTTGACACCATTTGCACGTGCAATTTCACGAGCCTGTTTGACTGCTTGGCGCGCGGTCGCACTAGTAGACAAATAACCTTCAATATAAAGCCACTCAGCAGTTTTCAACGGTTCAAAGTCAATTTGTTCTGCAGAAAGTTCTGCGGTAATGCCTAAATAGGTTTGCATGGTACGTTCTGAGTCAGGGCTAACCAAAACCATACATGTGCCTGTTACACCTTCACTGACCGATTTCGCTGTGGTTTGAATGCCGGCATCATTTAAACCATCGAGGTAGATTTTACCGAGTTCGTCATGACCTACGCGGCAGCCATAAAATGCTGTACCACCGAGAGCACTAAATGCAACCGTGGTATTGGCAGCAGAACCACCTGAAGCTTGACCTTTATACACTTCAGACTGTTGCAGTTGAGCATATAAGTTAGCTTGTTGATCACCATCAGTCAGTTGCATGGTTCCTTTTTGCAGATTGTGTTGCGTAAGAAATTCATCAGAAACTTTAAATTCTTGGTCAATCAGCGCATTACCAATTGCAAAAAGATCAACAGAGCTCATGTCGTTCAGTCACATCTAAAAATAAAACACTAAGTTTACACCAATGCTCAGGATTGCAGAAGTTTTGTGAATAAAATTCAAGATTATGCCTAATTGATTGTGTTTTATTGTTTAATAGGCAAAACCAGTGTTAGGTAACAGATAGAAAATGGAACTCATCATTAAAGAAGCTGAACAATTACCCGCTCAAATTGAGACTTTACTCAAGCTGGCAAATAAAGAAGGAGTAAATGTTGTTCAGCGTCTCATTGACGAATATGCAAGTGGTCAAAATCGGTTTCAAGATGAAGGTGAGTTTTTTTTAATTGCATACGATGGTGATAAGTTAATTGGTTGTGGTGGTTTAAATCAGCAACGCGAAGAAGAAGGGCAAAAAAGTCGCATTGGGCGAGTGCGTCGTTTTTATGTGCATCCCAAATATCGACGTCATGGTGTCGGCAAAGACTTATTGGCTTTTCTGGAAACAAAAGCCAAGCCTAATTTTTCAGCACTTTGCTTACAAACAGATACACGTTTGGCGGCAGATTTCTATCAAAAGCAGAACTATGTTTGGGTTGAAAATAATCCGAGCTATAACTACTTTAAATATTTAATCTAGTTTTCAAATATTTAGCTTAATTTGTGCAATACGCAGTCTATTGCTGTGTGTTGTTTCTGACCTGAATAAAATACTCGGGTTTATACGTGAATTATGGCTCAAACTAAAGCTATAATCATTTCAGTTTTATTTAAAAGATTATTAGGAGCGCACATGACTGTAGATGTCACTGAAACCCTTTCTCAAACAGTACATCCAGCGTTTCAGTTGATTCGTCAACACCATGTTGAAGCCTTAGATATTTTAGTGACTGAGTATCAGCATAAAGTGACTGGTGCCATCCACTATCATCTTGCAACCAATCATGATGAAAATGTGTTTTTGGTGGCTTTCCGTACCCAGCCCATGGACTCAAAAGGCGAAGCGCATATTTTAGAGCACACGGCATTATGTGGTTCTGAAAAATTCCCCGTGCGTGATCCGTTCTTCTTAATGATCCGTCGTTCATTAAATACCTTTATGAATGCGTTTACTGCGGCAGACTGGACGGCATATCCATTTGCAACGCAGAACAAGAAAGATTTCCAAAACTTGCTTGAAGTGTATTTAGATGCCGCATTTGCAGCCAATCTGAATCCATTAGATTTTGCTCAAGAAGGTATTCGTATTGAGCTTGAAAATGATGTCCCTGTATATAAAGGTGTAGTCTTCAATGAAATGAAAGGTGCAATGAGTTCACCTTCAGACCAGCTTTATCATCAACTGGCGCATCATTTGTTCCCAAAGACGACCTACCACTACAATTCAGGTGGTGATCCGAAGGATATTCCAGACTTAACTTACGATGAGTTAGTCGATTTCTATAAATCACATTACCATCCAAGTAATGCGGTATTTATGACGTTTGGTAGTCAATCTGCATTTGAATTACAAGAACAGTTTGAAAGTTTAGCATTATCTAAATTTGGTAAGGGCGAAACTTTATATTCTAAACCTGAACATCGTTTAGCTGAGCCAGTGACTGTGACCGAGTCTTATGCAGTCGATGCAGAAGATTTGAAAGATAAGACCTATCACATTATTTCTTGGTTATTGCCACAAGCCAGTGATATCAAACTGCGTTTAGGTATGCGTTTGGTTGAAGGTGTCTTACTTGAGAACTCAGCATCTCCTTTACGTCACTATTTAGAAACTTGTGGTTATGCACAATCGACGGGTCCAATTATGGGTGTGGATGATTCTAACTTTGAAATGACGTTCTTTTGCGGTGTGCAGGGTTCAAATCCTGAACATGCAGAAACTTTCAAACAAGGTGTATTTAAAGTTCTTCAAGATGTAGCCTCTAAACCAATTGATTCAGCTTTGGTTGATGCAATTTTGCATCAAATTGAATTGCATCAGCGTGAAATCAATGGTGATGGTATGCCGTATGGTTTAAGTCTGATTTTGAATGGCTTAAGTAGTGCAATTCACCATAGTGACCCAATCCATGTCTGGGATGTAGACACCGCGATGGAGCAAGTCAAAGAAGAATTGCAAGACCCGATGTGGCTTTCAAATCTGATTCAAGAGCATTTGATTGATAATCCACATCGTGTGCAAATGACCTTGGTGCCTGATGCAACCAAATCTGCAAAAGAAACACAAGCAGAAAAAGATCGTTTGGCTGCGATTGGCGAGCAATTAACTGAAGCACAAAAAGCTGAAATTATTGCGCAAACCGAAGCATTAAAAGTCCGTCAAGATACGCCTGATGATTTGAATCTTTTGCCGAAAGTGGGCTTGGAAGATGTACCTGCTGAATTGCCGATTGTACAAGGACAATTGCGTGAAATTATCAGCAATGGTTTGGATACTCCATTGAATTTGTATCATGCGGGTACCAACGGCATTTACTATCAACAAGTCTTGATTCAAATTCCGGATGAAATTGTACAATCACCGTACTTCAACTTATTGTCTATCTTGCTTGGTGAAGTGGGTGCAGGTGAGTACGATTATTTAGAACTGCAACAATTACAAACTGCTGTGAGCGGTGGTTTGGGCATGGGTGCATCACTACGTTCTAAAGTGGATGACAAACAGAAGATCAGTGCTTGGTTGACATTAACCACAAAATCTTTGGTGCATAACTTAGAAGCCATTCGCTTGCTTAAGATCGCTTTTGAACAACTACGTTTTGACGAAAAAGACCGTATTGTTGAGTTGCTACAACAGCGTAAAACACGTTGGCAGTCGCGCTTGTCTGGTTCAGGACATAGTTATGCTATGCAGATCGCATCGCGTCAGCACAGTGCTTTAGCGTTGCGTGACTATAACAACACAGGTTTGGGTGCACTGAACTGGTTGGGTGAGCTAGTATCAAAAATTGAATCGAATGAAGATGCTTATAACCATCTGATTGCTGAGTTGCAGTTGATTCATCGCAAGTTGTTACAGGCACCGAAGCAATTCTTGTTGGTGTGTGAAGAGCATCAAACTGATCGTCTGTTAGAAGAGATTCAAACAGTATGGGACAAGCTTGCTGTGGATAAAACCCGACAAACACTTACGCTTGTCACCCCAGAAGTGAAGTCTCAAGATCAGGCATGGTTGATTCAAGCCAATGTACAATTCTGTGCATCTGCTTATCCTGCGGTGGATGTTGCGCATGCCGATGCTGCACCGCTGATGGTATTGGCTGCGTATTTACGTAATGGTTTCTTGCATAGTGCGATCCGTGAAAAAGGTGGTGCTTATGGTGGTGGCGCAAGTTATGACGGTAATGCTTGTTCGTTCCGTTTCTATAGTTACCGTGACCCACGCTTAGCAGAAACGTTTAATGATTTTGAAGCCAGTGTGACATGGTTATTAAATGCTGAACAGCAACCCCACCAGTTGGAAGAAGCGATTTTAGGTCTCATTGCCTCAATGGATAAGCCTGGTTCGCCAGCAGGTGAAGCAATTACCGGATGTTATGCATTGTTACATGCACGTACGCCAGCATTCCGCAAGCAATTGCGTGAACGTTTACTTGCTGTAACGCTGGAAGATTTAAAACGCGTTGCGGAACAGTATTTGCTTAATCAAACTGCCAATAAAGCTGTAGTTGCACCAATGGCGAAAAAAGAAGAGTTGTCGGCATTGGGCTTCGAGATTTATCAAGTGAATTAATACAATAAGAAAAGAGGTGTCTATGGCGTTCAAAGCATTTGAACGTAGTGTGCTGTCGCTGAGCATGGTTTTGCTCGGCTCGGCATTTACTGCTGCACATGCACAAGATCCAGCGGCTCAAATATCGCCTGCTAGTCCTGAAGCATGTGTCGCTTTAGAATCCAATGCTGATCGTTTGGCTTGTTATGATGCTTTGTTTAAAGTACCCGCAACCGAAGTGAAACCAGCAGTAGCAGAGCCTGTTTTAGTGAAGCAGGCTGAGTCTAAACCTGTTGAAGCCAAAGAGACTGAAAAAGAAGGCAGTAGTTTTAGTAATCTGTTTGCTTTGGAAGGTCTAAAGATTGATCCAAACCAATCTTTACTGGATAAGCGCTGGGAGCTGTCACCAGACAGTAAGCTGGGGACTTGGAATATACGGGCCTATAAGCCTGTATATTTATTACCTGTGTTTTGGTCAAGTAAGAAAAATGAATTTCCTGAAAGTCCAAATGTGAAAAATACGGTAACGGAAGACCAGAACTTAAAGTCTACTGAAGCGAAGTTCCAGATCTCTCTGAAAACCAAAGCGGTTGAAAATTTATTTGGTGACAATGGTGATGTATGGTTGGGCTATACCCAATCATCACGCTGGCAAGTCTATAACGAAGATGAGTCTCGCCCATTTCGTGAAACCAACTACGAGCCAGAAGCCAGTCTCATGTTCCGCACCAATTATGAGCTGTTCGGGTTAAGTGGGCGTTTACTGGGGATTACCTTAAATCACCAATCCAATGGTCGTTCAGATCCGTTGTCGCGGAGTTGGAACAGAGCAATTCTAAATGTGGGCTTCGAACGCGAAAATTTTGCCTTGATGATTCGTCCTTGGTATCGTTTTGATGAAGATGCGAAAGATGATAACAACCCCGACATTAAAGATTATGTGGGGCGTGGGGACATTACGGCGTTCTATCGCAAGAACGATCATGATTTCTCTTTAATGCTACGTCACTCTTTAAAAGGTGGGGATGATTCGCATGGCGCTGTTCAGTTCGATTGGTCTTTCCCTATTCGAGGTAAATTGCGTGGGCAGTTCCAATTGTTTGATGGATATGGTGAAAGCCTGATTGATTATAATCACCGTGCAACCTATGTCGGCTTAGGGGTGTCATTACTGAATTGGTATTGATGCTTAGCTGATAAAAAAAGCCTGAAATGCAAATTTCAGGCTTTTTTATATGGAGATATTACGGTGTATCTATGCTTTGCATTAAAGCTTGATCAGGGGGCAAAATAAGGCCCTAAAAATGCTTATTTTGCGCTACTACAAATACCTGTATGATCTAAATAATCTTTTCCTATGTTATACCATTGATTTTCTTGTACATGGTTGGGATCTTTTATTTCAATGAATTCGGTCACTAAGATTGGATTCGTATTCGGTTTGAATTCAAAATCATCTGCATAATATCTTTGCGCAATATTCGCCACTTTTTGTTCTTTGCAATTGATCAGGACTTCATTGACCACTGAAGTGGCTGCTTTTCCCTCAATAGAAAATTCATCATAGCGTTTCATGCGCACAGGAAAGGGCTGATCTAGACTGGCGTGCTTGAGATCTTCTTTGTTGATGTAGTTTGGCATTACTCTTTCATCAGGAGTGGTTAGTTTCCAATCCTTTTGTGTGTCATTTTTAGGTGGATTAAATGCTTTAAAGTCAGGTGCTTTAGCACAATATTGTTCAGCAGCGTAGGAACCTTTTAAAAACATATTCCATTTAGATGCATCCACCGCTTTATTTAAATCAACCAATACTTCAGTATGTTGTCTCGCTTTGCCAGTGTCATCATGATCTTGAGTTTCTTCATAGACACGAGCGAATTTGAGATTGGCACAATCAAGCAGTAAGACTTGAGTAAAGATCGTATCTTCCGCTTTGCCAGAAGCACCTATTGCCGTAACAATGCTTTTTTCTCTGACCAAAAATGGCGTATTAAATTGAAGTGACTTGAGGTTCTGCTCATCGACAAATCGTTGCGTTGCAATCAGTGTAGGTTGATTAGGATCCGCACCGTCTCGATCTGCTCTCCAGTGGTCGGCTAATTGCCACTTTGGCTGTTGATTTAGAAGTGTGTCTAATTGAGAGTCATTTTTTTTACTGGCACAAGCCGAAAATATAAGGGTTGAAGCGGTCAGGATACATAATGTTTGTTTTTTCATTCTCAGGCTTCTAAATTGGGATATAGGATTATAAATGTTTTCTAATTAACTTGGCGCATTTGTAATTTAAGAATCTAATGGCACGGGTTTATGGATGTTATTCATTTCAAGTAAAAGGCACTATCTATTGTTTTTAAAAAATATAGTAAACAATTACAGAAATTTAAACGTGCCCGCTTGACTACTTTGAACATATATAAAGAACCCAATGACTTCAAGTGAAAAGTGGCATCATTTTCACCTGAAGTTTTTATACTTTTCGAGTTATCCAATCTGAATGTCGGTAGGTGGGTGTTTTAAGCGTGTTTTCTTTGGCGTTGCAATCATATAAGCGAGTGTGAGGGGGCCGAGTCGACCCGCGAACATCAGTAACATTAAGGCGACCTGACTAGCAGGTTGCAACTCTGAGGTAATGCCACGCGAGAGTCCGACGGTACACGCTGCCGATACCGCTTCAAAAAGTAAGTCTAGAAAATGATGTTTAGGTTCTAATAACAGCAAAGTTAAAAACCCGATAAACACCAACATGGCTGTAATCGAAACCACAGCCATAGCTTTAAACGAAGTATTTTGCGGAATAGAAAAATTGAAAATACGGATTTCATCAGCACGGCGTAAAAAGCTAATCACACTCAACGTTACCACAATAAAGGTACCGACTTTAATGCCACCTGCGGTACTCAAAGAGCCACCACCAATAAACATAAGTACCATAGTGAACAGTGTTGAAGCATCTGTCATGCTGCCTACATTTAGGCTGTTAAAACCCGATGAGCGCGGAACGGTTGCATGGAACCAAGCATTGACCGCCTGATCGGTGATACTCATGGGAGCTAAAGTGAGTGGATTATTCGCCTCTAACAGCCAGATGGCGACAAATGCAATCAGATTGAGTCCTGCAATGGTCAGCAGAATCAATTTGCTGTTTGGGCTGAGTTTTTTCCAGCTTTTATGCCGTTTGATGTCCATCAGGACCAAGAAGCCTATCCCACCAATGATATACAGTAGACTGATGGTGAAGGTAATAAAGTAATGGCTGGAGAAGTCCATTAGACTGTTTGGGAATAATGAAAATCCACCATTGTTAAATGCTGAAACACTGTAAAAAGCAGCATAAAAGAAGGCTTTTAAGAAGTCGTATTCTTGCATCCAGGCAATGGTCAAAATGAATGTGCCAATCGCTTCAAAAAATAAAGAATATAAGAACACAGCTTTGATGGTATGTGAAACTTTAGACAAACTGGTTTGCCCAATGGTTTCTTGTGCCATGATCTGATGTTTTAATCCAATTTTAGCTGAAAGACTCATCACCGCTAAAATTGCAAAGGTCATAAAACCCAAGCCACCGCTTTGTAGTAAAAGCATGATGACAATTTTGCCGAAGACCGTATAAGCCTCGCCGACATTCACCACTGAAAGCCCTGTAATGGTCACGGCAGATGTTGCGGTGAACAGTGCATGTATCCACGGTAAATCCCCATGATGTGAAATAGGTAATTTCAGCAGCAAGGTGCCAATCACAATAAAGCTGAGAAAACCCAAGGCCAATAAACTTGGCGGGCTTAAGTTGACTGTGGTTTTGGGCTTTTTTCTTAATTTTTTCATATTATTTAAAGCGATTTGATAATCTGCGTAATTGCTCGAGATGACCTTCGACCACGATAATATCGCCACGTTGTAAAATTAAGTTTGGATCAACGTGATATAAAACGTCTTTGCCTCGTTTATGTAAAATTAATTTAATTTCAGTGTTGTACTCACTAATGGTTTGTAAACGCACTCCGTGTAAGTTGTCTTTAATTTCAACTTTAACAATGTAGCGGTCATCTTCCAAAGACATATAGCGACTGACCATTGGGTAACTGAGGGATTGTGCAATACGCACGCCCATGTCTTCTTCAGGATGAATAATTTTATTAATGCCCAAATGACTGAGAATCATGTGGTGAGATTCAGACTTGGCTTTGACCCAAATTTTTTCAATGCCTAAATTTTTAAGATGCAAGACACACAGAATACTGGCTTCAATATCTTCACCAATTGCCACCACAACTGCATCACAGTTTTGAATGTTTAATTCATTAAGTACATGTTCATCTGTCGCATCTGCAATCACTGCATGTGTGAGTACATCGGAAATATTTTCCACATACTTTTTATTGCTATCAATGCCAATGACATCGTGTTTTAACTCAACCAGTTCGGTTGCAACGGTTGCACCAAAACTCCCTAAACCAATTACTGCAAATTGAGCCATGCAAGGTCCTTAATTTGTTAGGTGTATTATTATTTACACATTTAAATTTCATAATGTCTAATCATAGCGTTAATTGATACTTGAAATGAAGTTTTGCGGCATTGACTGTACATTTAGTAAAAGCAAAATGAATAAAACAATAAGGATTTTGAGATGAATGAGAAGAAAATTTATAAACAGTTAAAGAAATGGTTTCCACAACTTAAGGAGAATCCATTACCGAAAAAGAAGCATCGCGCCAGAGCAGAATATTTTTTAACGTGGTTGAATACGGTAGAAAGTGATGAGCAATTTGAATGTTTGATTGCTTTAAATATTCACCAATATTTGGAAAATGGTTTAAGCGGGCATCCGATTTTTCAACACATGACCACTGAAATTGAGATGGTACAGGCGCAAATCCAGATGCGTGCAGATCCGATTCTTAAGCACTATGAGCAGTTTGAGCACGTGATCGGGCGGTTTTATAAGGTGCAGGATCAAATTTTAGAAATCATTTTGGATGAAATTTATAAATTTTTAAAAACACAGAATTACGCTTTGTTATTGCTTTGGGGAAAAGATCATTATTGGTTGGCGGTGCCGAATCAACCCAAAAAAATTGAAGCATTCTGCGAGCAGTTTAATCAGCAGTTTGATGAAGCGGGTTTGAAAGTCGAAAAATATCAGCCTTCTGAAATGTCTTGGGCAATTTAAAATAAGCTGAAATAAAAAACAGAGCCATAAAGACTCTGTTTAATGGATACTATGGACTTATTTCAAGAAGCGTTGGTAGCCGAGGTTGTTGGTAATTTCGACATATGGATAGGTAATACTTTCTAAAGTCTCAATTAAACCATCAGGATTTTGTTTGGCATCGCTGGCTTCTAGACCGACCAAGACACGACCTTCTGCTGCACCGTGGTTACGGTAATGGAATAAGGTAATGTTATGCGTAGGGCCTAAGCGCTCAAGGAAGGTGAGTAATGCACCTGGACGTTCTGGAAACTCGACTCGGAAAAGACGTTCATTTTCCAAGTCCGCATGACCGCCGACCAAATAGCGAATGTGGAGTTTTGCCACTTCATCATCAGACAAGTCATCAACATCGTATTGCGCTTTTAAAAGCTCATGAATGTCGTGACGTTCTTTTTCACCACTTTTCAAACTAATGCCGACGAAGACTTGAGCAGCTGAGGCATTGCTGGCACGGTAGTTAAACTCAGTAATGTTACGACCTTGCAATGCGCGGCAGAACTTAAGGAATGAACCTTTTTCTTCTGGAATAGTGACCGCAAAAATGGCTTCTTTACGTTCACCCAGCTCTGTACGTTCAGCAATATAACGTAAACGGTCAAAGTTCATGTTTGCACCACAAACAATTGAAACCATGTTTTTACCGTGAATATTGTGTTCTTCAACGTATTTTTTAATGCCTGCCAAAGCCATTGCACCTGATGGTTCTACAATGCTACGGCATTCATCATAGGTATCTTTAATTGCAGCGCAGATTTCGTCAGTATTCACCAGCACCACATCGCGTTCAACGATGGGTCCAGAGTTATCTGATTTTTGCAGTTGCAGCACTTCAAACGGTTTTTCACCAATTTGTGCTACAGCAGTACCATCAGCGAATAGACCTACAGAAGGCAGAATTACACGTTCATTGGCTTCAAATGCCGCTTTTAAGCAAGCCGATTCATCATATTCCACAGGAATAATTTTAACATGCGGGGCAACATCACCGAGGTAAGCGGCAATACCAGCAATTAAACCACCACCACCAACGGCAACGAACACATATTCGACATCACGCCATTGACGTAAAATTTCATTGGCAATGGTGCCTTGACCTGCCATCACCAATTCGTCGTCATATGGGGGAATGAATGCCATGTCTTCATCTTTGGCGCGTTGAATTGCATATTTATTGGCAACATCAAATGAGTCGCCGTGTAATACAACTTCACCACCTAAGCGTTTTACTGCCTGTACCTTAATATCAGGTGTGGTTTTTGGCATGACAATAATGGCGCGAATACCTAACTTTTGACCAGATAAAGCCACGCCCTGAGCATGGTTACCTGCTGAAGCAGTAATAACGCCACGTTCCAACTGAGATTTCGGTAATTGACTAATACGGTTATAGGCACCGCGTAGTTTGAAAGAAAAGACCGGTTGTAAGTCTTCGCGTTTAAAGCGAATGTTGTTGTTTAGCCTTTCACTAATTCGTGGCGCTGCTTCGAGTGGGGTTTCGATTGCAACGTCATACACCGTTGCTTGTAAAATTTGTCGAACCAAACGAGACAGCATGTTAATTTTCCATCTAACAGTTTAAAATAGGGGCTCATTGTAACAAACCCCTGCACATTTGCGTTTTAAAATTATGCGAAATGTGCAAAGAATCTGAAATTTAATAGAGAGAAGTCATGAGCCTTTATGCAACCCAGGACGAGAAAAAACAAGCAGCAGCTAAAGCTGCTTTAAAACACTTACCGAAAGGGGGCATTTTAGGGGTAGGTACAGGTAGTACCGTTAATTTTTTAATTGAACTTTTACCAGAACTTCAACTTGAAGCAGCGGTAGCAAGTTCTGAAGCAACAGCAGAGCGTTTAAAGAAACTTGGCATTGAAGTGGTTGATATGAACCATGTTGGTGGTTTAGACGCTTATGTGGATGGTGCTGACGAAATTGATCGTCACATGCACATGATTAAGGGTGGTGGTGCTGCACTGACGCGTGAAAAAATTGTTGCATCTATTGCGAAGAAATTTGTGTGCATCGTGGATGATTCGAAATGGGTTGAGCAATTGGGTCGTGAATTTCCATTACCTGTAGAAGTGATTCCAATGGCGCGTTCTGCTGTAGCACGTAAAATTGTGAGTTTGGGCGGCGATCCTGTGTATCGTGAAGGCGTGGTCACGGATAACGGCAATGTGATTTTGGATGTTTATAACTTGAATATCTTGAATGCACTTGAATTAGAAAAAACCATCAATAACATTCCAGGTGTGGTGTGTAATGGTATTTTTGCATTAAACAAGGCAGATATTGCTGTAGTCGCTACTGACAACGGTATTGAAGAACGTACTGCAATTTAATTCATTACATTAAACCTCCCTAAATCCCTTTTTTTAGCGGGAGCTTCATCTGATTTGATGTCTGATGATTTTCCCTCCTTTCAAAAAGGAGGGTTGGGGAGGATTCAAAACACAATAAAAATATGACACAGACCACACTTCCTGAAATTCAAATCACCCATCATGCACGTGCAACACGTTTACGATTACGTGTAGAACCCACTCAAATTCGCTTAACGGTGCCAAAGTTCTGCACCAAAAAACAGATTCAGACCTTTTTGCAACAATCTGAACAATGGATGATTGAAACTTGGCAGAAACAGCAGAAAAAATCAGGACAGCTTGATCGTAGTCTGCCGACACAATTAAACCTGTTTAATCGAGAACTTCCTTTACAAGTCATTTATAAAACACAAAAGCATTCTTTTATTTTGGATGAACAAAATCATCAGCTGTTGATTAGTGATCGTCAGCCTGAAAGCTATTTAAAAGCCTTTGTGATTGCTTATGCAAAGCATTATTTGCCGATTTATTTAAAACAAATTGCGCTAGAGACGGATTTAAAGTTTGGTGATTGTTCTATTCGTCAGCCTAAAACCCGTTGGGGTAGTTGTAGTGCAAAGCACGACATTATGTTGAATAGTGGTTTGGCATTATTTCCACTGGAGATTGTACGTTATGTGTGTATCCATGAATTAGCGCATACCGTATATTTTGATCATAGTCCGTATTTCTGGGCTAAAGTTGCTGAACATGATGCAAATTTTAAACAGCATCGTCACACCTTAAAAAATACGCCCTTACAATTTTGGTGGTTCTCTTCTTAAAATAATAAGACCGAATATTGCGAGTTTGAGTTTGTCGGTAAATGTTCTAAACTGCACTTACTTTTAGTGCAGACTTTTTGTATTGGCTGTGAGCTTCTCGTATACCCATTACTTTATATTAATTGTGCCAGCTTGCCTAATTTTAATGGGGAGCTTGTTTTTAATATGCCATTACTTTTATCAGGCTCCAAAATACTTGTTTTGGATGGGCTTGGGTTATGTTGTGCCTTCATTTTCAGTTGCTGCACAAAGTTTTATGCCTAATGTAGAGTTGGCATTGTATGCTCCAGTGATAGGGGCCATGTACTTTTTTGGTGCTTGGGCAAGTGCTTATGCGATGGGGTTAAGGAAAAAAGCAAATGCGTATTCTTATTACTGCTTAGGTTTAATAACGACTGCATTATTGTTATTAAGCTATTTCTCTTATGTGGATAATGAATTATGGATCAGAATGTTGATTCTTAATCTCACGATTGCCACGGTAGAAGCACTGGTTTTATTCTCTATATTTAAACAATATCAACAGGTAGATTTACTGAATAAGATCGTCGATTTTTCTTATTTATTTATCGTACTTTATACTTTTGCGCGCGGCTTTATTATTTACTTCTTCTTAGGAGATATTGAAGCAGAGATGCTGGTTACCTCGGTGTGGTGGCTAATAATGCTGGCTGCAAGTATTTTCCTGAGTATGTGGTTTGCAATGGTGCTGCTAGGAACTTTGGTGCGAGATATTATTCATCAATTGAATGATGAGCGATTAAAAGATCCATTGACACAATTGTTGAACCGCCGTGGTTTTTATGAAAGGGCAAAATTCAAACTCTCACAAATAACTCAGTCTTCTTATTGTCTGTTGATGTGTGATATCGATCATTTTAAAGGTATTAATGACCAGTATGGACATCTGTTAGGCGATCAAATTTTAAAACAAGTCAGTCAAATTATTCGTGAGAATGTCAGACAGCACGACCTCGTAGGACGCTTTGGTGGTGAAGAGTTTATTCTGTTGTTGCAGGTTAAGAGTGAGCAGCAAGCCTATGATGTTGCTGAACGGATTCGATCATGTATTGAAACGTGCCAGTCGTTTGAGGTAAACACGTCAGTTACCGCCAGTTTCGGTCTAGTACAGGTCGATGGAGAGGATTTTATGCAGGCGATTGAAGTAGCAGATCAATTACTATATTCCGCCAAGCGCTCTGGTCGAAATCGTATTGGTTGGAATTATCAAAATTTAAATATTCCTGCTTTGCATTAATGATTGAACAACACGAAAACATATAAATTCCAAGTAAAACAGTTTAGAAAGCACTAACTTCCTGTCATACTACGCAGTTACAAAATTCATGCTTTTGAATAGGGGTAAAGCACGTGATCTCAGTAGGTATTGTTGGTGGAACAGGTTATACAGGTGTTGAATTGTTGCGCCTATTACTTCGACATCCAAATGTACAAGTAAATGTACTGACTTCACGTACTGAAGATGGCCGCCGTGTAGATGATATGTTCCCGAGCTTACGCGGTCATACCGATCTTAAATATTCAGATTTGAATATTGAACAATTAAAACAGTGTGATGTTGTATTTTTTGCTACGCCACACGGTGTTGCCATGAAACATGCTGAAGAATTGGTGGCTGCAAATACCAAAGTCATTGATTTGGCAGCCGACTTCCGTTTACAAAATTTAGTGCAATTCGAAAAATGGTATGGCATGCAACATGCTTGTCCTGAATTACTCAAAGATTCTGTTTATGGTTTATCCGAATTGAACCGAGACAAAATTAAGCAGGCAAATGTCATTGGTAATCCGGGTTGCTACCCGACCACTGTACAGCTAGGTTTGGCGCCATTATTTAAGCACAGCGACATATTGGTTAAACCTGAGAGCATTATTATTGATGCGAAATCAGGTGTATCTGGCGCAGGTCGTAAGGCGAGTATGGGGATGATCTATACAGAAAATGCCGACAACTTTAAAGCCTATGGTGTGGCAGGACATCGTCACCATCCTGAAATTGTGGAAGCTTTAGAAAACATTTCAGGTCAAACGGGTGTGTTTGATCAGATCTTGTTTGTTCCGCATTTGGTACCCATGATTCGTGGCATGCTCAGTACTATTTATGTGGACTTAACCGATGCGGGCGCTGAGTTCGATTTACAAGCATGGTATGAGCAATTCTATGCCAACGAAAGTTTTGTCGATGTCATGCCTGAAAATAGTTCACCAGAGACTCGCTCAGTGCGTGGCGCGAATCAATTACGTATTGCATTGTATAAACCACAACCGAAAAAACTGGTGGTTCTGGTTGCGCAAGATAACTTGGTCAAAGGTGCTGCGGGTCAAGCTGTACAGAATATGAACTTGATGTTTGGTTTTGATGAGACTGCAGGGCTTGAAGGCATTGGTTTATTGCCTTAAAACATGTTAAAAACCTTCACACACATTTAAATTTAGCTTTAAATGTGTGTTTTGAATAATTCAAAATAAGAGATGACGATGCAGAATACTGACTCGAACACTACGTCACAATCGAATGATCCAGTCAAAAAGCCTTTTCTCGAAACCAATTTACCTTTGGTTATTAGTGCCGCTGTTTTGGTCATTGGAAGTGGTTTTATTGGCTATTCGGTTGGACATCGACAGGGTTTAACTGTAGTTGGTTATGATGCAGATGCGGAACAACTGGTTGAAGTGGTCCAAAAGCAAAAGCAAACGCTCGAAGACCTGAACAAAAGCATAAATACTTCGGTACAAGAGCGTGATGTGGCCGTAAGTAATTCAAATGATCTATTTGCTGCATTAAATCAGGCGAAAGACAGTGAAACACAGGCACGGAGTTTAAGTGCGCTGTATCGGGAAGTGTTGCGTCAGCGTGGTGGTTTAAGCTTGACGGTTCAGAACCTGAGTATTAAGCCATTACCTGAAAATGCATTTGAATATCAACTGGATTTGGTTCAAGTCAGCCCGAGTAAACGCAATACTTCTGGTCAAGTAGAGTTAAGACTGATTCAAGGTACTGAAGTTTTGGTTGTTCCCATGGAAGATAAAAACTTTAACTTTGATGAGTATGAGCGTTTAACTGGTCGCTGGACCATGCCGAAAGGGTTTAGCCCACAATTTGTAGAGGTTCGTTTAACTGGAACGAATACACCTGTAATTAAGCGCTTTAGTTGGGCGAAAGGGAATGCAGTAGAGACACCAGCTGCCAATATTTCTGAAATTCCACAAGCTGAAGCGAATGCCCAATAGTTGTAAATGATCATATGCGAAATTCAAAACGACAAATTTGTCTAAACGACATTAAAAGCAGTTTCATTCAGTCTGGTTTGGTGGACTGGCATTTTAATCCTCGTTTAGTGGATGAGCCTCAGCATGAAGAGCATGGGGATGTGGCTGTACAGACTGCACCACCCGAATTAAAGCGTCCTCCGCTGTACGCTGTCGTTTTAATGAACGATGATTACACCCCAATGGACTTTGTTATTGAAATTTTACAACAATACTTTGCAATGAATCTTGACCAAGCCACTCAAGTAATGTTAACAGTACATTACGAAGGTAAAGGTATTGCAGGCGTCTATCCAAGAGACATCGCGGAAACCAAAGCGAACCAAGTCAATAATTACGCTCGATCTCAAGGTCATCCTTTACTTTGTCAGATTGAGCCAAAAGATTAAGGGGGTTACATGCTCAGTCGTCAATTAGAAGTATCATTACGTTTGGCTGTTAGCATGGCTCGTCAAAAGAGACATGAGTTCCTAACAGTAGAACATTTGTTATTGGCATT
The DNA here is from genome assembly GCF_009939195.1 of Acinetobacter kanungonis. Lineage (GTDB taxonomy): Bacteria > Pseudomonadota > Gammaproteobacteria > Pseudomonadales > Moraxellaceae > Acinetobacter > Acinetobacter kanungonis. Next base: position 66,077 of record NZ_JAACKC010000005.1, read on the forward strand.
ACTGGATAATGACTCTGCCGTGAATGCGCTTAAAGCATGCGGTGCAGATATCATCGTCTTACGTAAAGAATTAGAAGAATACGTAGAACAACATACTCCCAAACTTGGTGAAAATAGCGATCAAGCACCTCATCCAACCGAAAGCTTTGATCGTATTCTGCAACGTGCCATTTTCCATGTTCAATCGAGTGGTGGTGACCGTACTGTAGAGGGGGCTGACATTTTAGTTGCAATGTACTCCGAGCGAGATTCATTTGCAGTTTATTTATTAAAACGTCATCAGATTAACCGTTTGACCTTAACGCAATACCTGTCTCATGGTACGCGTAAAGATGAAGTGCAAGTTGAAGAAGAAGCTGAGGAGTTAGATGGTGAATCGACCTCATCTGCAAATGCAGGTCCTCTAGAGCTTTATACAACGAACCTGAACCACGAGGCACAAAAAGGCAAAACAGATCCGCTGATTGGTCGTGAAAAGGAAATTGAGCGTGCGGCACAAATTTTATGTCGTCGCCGTAAAAATAACCCATTATTGGTGGGTGACCCAGGTGTGGGTAAAACATCGATTGCAGAAGGTTTGGCTTGGTTGATTGTCAATGGCAAGGCGCCAAAACCACTCGCAAATGCAGAAATTTTCAGTCTAGACATCGGTGCATTGGTTGCAGGAACCAAATACCGTGGTGATTTTGAAAAGCGTTTAAAACAATTGTTAAATGCGTTGAAGAAAAAACCAGAAGCTGTGTTATTTATTGATGAAATTCATATGATTATTGGTGCTGGTTCAAGTATGGGCAGTACCATGGATGCATCAAACTTAATTAAACCTGCTTTGGCAAACGGCACTTTACGCTGCATTGGTTCAACAACGTTCCAAGAATATCGTCAAGTGTTTGAGAAAGATCATGCGCTTTCCCGCCGTTTCCAAAAAATTGATGTGAATGAACCATCCATCTCTGAAACGATTGATATTTTACGTGGTTTAAAATCTAAATTTGAAGATTTCCATCATGTGAAATATGACGATAAGGCGTTGGTGTCAGCGGTTGAACTGTCTGCGAAATTTATCAATGATCGTTTCTTACCAGACAAAGCGATTGATGTCATTGATGAAGCAGGTGCACAGCGTCGTTTGAAAGCGGAACAAGATGAAAGCTTGATTACTGTTGAAAATATCGAAGATATTGTTTCCAAGATTGCTCGCATTCCGCCGAAAACCGTATCGAAAGATGATAAAACGGTACTCGAAAACCTTGAACGCGATTTAAAACGCGTGGTGTTCGGTCAAGATGAAGCGATTGAAGCTTTGGCATCTGCCATCAAGCTATCGCGTGCAGGCTTAAAATCGCCAGATAAGCCAGTTGGTAGCTTTGTATTTGCGGGTCCTACGGGGGTCGGTAAAACAGAAGTAACTAAACAGTTGGCAAAACTGTTAGGCGTGGAATTGGTTCGTTTCGATATGTCTGAATATATGGAACGCCATGCAGTTTCACGTTTAATTGGTGCACCTCCTGGTTATGTTGGTTTCGACCAAGGTGGCTTGTTAACAGACGCTATCCATAAAAATCCACATTGCGTATTGTTGTTGGATGAAATTGAAAAAGCGCATCCAGATGTCTTTAACTTGTTATTGCAAATTATGGATCATGGTTCGTTAACTGATAATAATGGTCGTAAATCTGATTTCCGTAATGTGATTTTGGTTCTGACTACCAATATTGGTGCGGAAAGTATTTCCCGTGTCAGCATTGGCTTTATGGAACAAGACAATAGCCGCGACAATCAGGAAGCCATGAAACGAGCGTTCTCGCCAGAATTCCGTAACCGTCTGGATGGTGTGATTCAATTCAAAGCACTGCCTACAACTGTGATTGAAAGTGTGGTGGACAAGTTCCTAACCGAGCTACAAGCGCAACTTGATGACAAGAAAGTGATTCTTGAAGTAGACCAAAGCGCACGTGAGTGGATGGCAGAGCATGGTTATGATCGCCTCATGGGTGCTCGTCCAATGCAAAGATTGATTCAAGAACACTTGAAGAAACCACTTGCTGAAATGATTCTGTTTGGTGAGTTGGCGGAACATGGCGGCAATGTTGCAGTTTCTGTGAAAATGGAAAATGGCGAAGCCGTTGGCTTGAAACTTGAAGTGTTCGAAGACCAAACTGCTGAACCTGCTTAAGTTTAGGTTTCATTAATAACCCGTGTTTACACGGGTTATTTTTTGCTTATTACTTTTAAATCTTTATATCAATTTTGTCGCAGTGACTAATCTCTCTATGGATATCCCTTTACTCAAAGTTTTTACTACTTTTTTCTTATTTCTACTGACAGCCATCGCAGAGATTCTGGGTTGCTATTTTCCGTATTTAATTTTAAATCAAGGGCGTTCTTATTGGTTGTGGATACCGACTGCACTGAGTTTGGCTATTTTCGTGTGGTTATTGACTTTACATCCCGCTGCTTCAGGACGCATCTATGCAGCTTATGGGGGAATTTATATTTTTACCGCACTGATGTGGCTACGCTATGTCGATCAAATCATGCTTTCAAGATGGGATATGCTTGGTGGTGCGATCGTATTGCTTGGAGCTGCAGTAATTATTCTGCAACCCCAAGGGCTTATTCGTTAAAAGATCAAACTATTTTATTCAAAATTGCAGTCTGAGTTTTTTAGGCTAAGGTCATAATTTTTCTGTTCTGCTGTCAGTTTGATTTTAACCTGATAAGGATTGACTCGCTGAAATTGATGTTCAAAAAATTTAGGACAACTATGTACCAAGTTTTTTTTCATCATTTCATGTACTTGGCGATCACCAATATCTTGAGCAAACTGTTTGAAATCAGGCGAAGTAATTAAGCCTGAAATCTCAACGTGATCTGCATATAAACGCATTTTTTCGATCACGATGTTTTGATCCAGCTGGTAAGGCATGGTACGTGAATCTTCATCACTGATGTAATCCAGAATTTCATTCAGCGCAGTGGTATTTTTAATACTGTAATTTTGATCGACTATTTTTTTCTTTAATAGATATTGATCTAACTCGGTAGGTTGGGCAATTGCAAGTGTGGTGAGCGAACAGGTGCATACACCTAAAATTATCTTTTTTAATTGCATGTGTTGAAATCACTTATTGAGCTTATGTTTTTGATTATATCGTCGCAACTATTAAAAAAGCACCCTAAGGTGCTTTTTTAAGACTAATTTCTAATCATTTTTTAGATTTTCATTGATGAGGAATTCAACCAATGCTTTTTGTGCATGTAAGCGATTTTCAGCTTCATCCCAAACTACTGCATTCATGTGATCCAACATGGTTTCTGAAATTTCTTCACCGCGGTGTGCAGGTAAGCAGTGCATAAATAAACAATCTGGATGCGCAAGATTCATTAAGCGTTCATTGACTTGATAATCTGCAAAAGCTTGCTCACGGATTTTCTGTTCTTCTTCTTGTCCCATGCTGGCCCAAACATCGGTCACGATCAGGTCTGCATTTACAGCAGCATCTTCTGCTGAATCGACTAACTCCACACAGTGTGCAAATTCAGACAAGAATTTCTCTTGTGGTTCATAACCTTTAGGCGCTGCAATCTTTAATTTAAAGCCCCACATGTGTGCTGCTTCAATATATGAATTACACATATTGTTGCCATCACCAATCCAAGCCACAGTTTTGCCCTCAATTGGACCACGGTGTTCAAGGAAAGTTTGCATATCTGCCAATAATTGACATGGATGGTGATCATCGGTCAAGGCATTGATAACAGGTACTTTTGAATAAGAAGCAAAGCGTTCTACAATGTCATGTCCAAAAGTACGGATCATGACAATATCCAACATACTTGAAATGACGCGGGCTGAATCTTCAATAGGTTCACCACGACCTAGCTGAGTATCACGCGGAGACAAGAAAATGGCGCTACCACCAAATTGGCTCATACCAGCTTCAAACGAAACGCGTGTTCGGGTGCTCGATTTTTCAAAAATCATGCCCATGACTTTGCCAACAAAAGGTTGAAAAACTTCATTGTTGTGTTGCTTTCGTTTAAGTTCGATTGCACGTTGCAAAATTTGGTTGAGTTCTAAAGTCGATAAATCGCGTAAAGTGAGAAAGTGACGTAGAGCCATGGTTACTCCACAATAATTGCTGTCTTTAAGCACAACAATTAGTTGTTGGTTGGTTAAAAGAAAAGACTAACAGTTATATACTATAAATGTTAGGAAATGCAAAAAATCTAGGCTTTTTGATGACCGTCTAAGAAGCGATCAACACAATAATGAATATATTTTAAGTTTTCTTGCTCATTTTCTTGAACATAGATGTTCATGAGTACTTGCCATTCCAAATTTCTAACGATGCCAAAGAATAATTGTGCCGAGTAGTTTGGCTCTGTACAGGTAATTAACCCCAGCTCGTCTGCTTTGGCTAGAATGTTGGCAATGATGGTCTGGATGTGTTTTGGACCTTGCTCATGGATATGTTGCGCCAACTGAGTGCTGCGCTGGGTTTGTTCCATAATTAGGCGGAAGAATGAGGCATTCTCAGGTAAGACCAAATGCAATTGAAGGTTTAATAAGGTTTGAATCAGATAACTGCGTAAATCGTGCTTGGTAAAATCAAACGGTGTACAGATATCTTTAAAAAATTGCTCACGGCGAAAGTCACAAATGGCAGTAAAGAGACCTTCCTTGTTGCCGAAATATTTATAGATAGATGCTTTCGAGCCACCCGCATGATTGACAATATCATCAAGCGAAACCGCATCATAGCCATGCTGCAAAAACAACTCATTTGCACTTATTAAGAGTGCATGACATCGCTCATGACCGCGTTTGGTCTGAGGAACATCACGTGCGAGTGGTTCTAAATCAGCTAGATCATGCATAATCGGAAAAAAGAAGCTCTTACAATTTACTTGAAATTATAGCAAAAGTTTGCGCAAGATTTCTTAATCCCTAGGATTTATATGTATTTCTCGTGTTATGTGCTGCATTTATTGAAGTTAATGAGGGGTATAGATGATTAAATGAGTGATATTGTTGGCATAATAAAAATCTGTGTTGGATTTTGTATTACAGCAACATGGAGAAATTCTTCTCCATGTCCATTAGATCTCATCGATATTGATTAAGCATCCAGCGCGATAACTTTGACCAAAATGGTTTGGCTTTCTTCAAAGTCGTCTTGAATTTGCTTGCGCTGCATTTCTTTACTTTTGACTTTGAAATCACGATTTTGGAAATGAACAACGAGAGGAATCTGATCAAAATATTGACCATCTACATCAAGCTCTTCTTCAAACAGTGGCGTACCAAGTTGATAATCTTTACTTTTTAAAACCACATATTTGACGGTCGTTTTCATTGTAATCTCTGCCTTTATATCCATGCTTTATTTTTAGTTGTATCAGTTTTTAACGGGGGAATAAACCGTTATGCTTATGGTTTGACTACGAATTGGACAAATAGCACTTTTATATTCAATTTGAAACTTTTGGGGAAATTTGATGCTGAAGCAATGTTGTGATGAATTAGAGCGGCGGCAACTGACCATTGCCTTTATTGAAAGTGCCAGTTCAGGGTATTTGTGTAGTCAATTTTCGATTCATAAACATAGTGGTGCAGACATTTTACTCGGTAGTCTGGTGTGCTATGACCCGAGCATTAAAGTTCAGGTATTACATATTTGTCCTGAATTAATTGAGCGTTATTCGGCTGAATCTGCCGAAGTCACTCATGCCTTGGCGGAAGCAGGCGCAAAATTTTTTGTAGCTGCGGATGTCATTGTCGCCTGTACAGGGCTATTAAAACCTGGGGGAAGTGCGACAGCTGAAAAGCCTGAAGGTACGTTTTATATCTGCATGCTGTTTCGAGAAACATATTACGATTTTCATTATGTGATTGAAGGTACACCCGAACAGCGTTTGCAGATTTTAACTGAATATGTTGCATCTTCTGTTTATGAATTGATTACTCAACACTAAGTCTCTTTAACCACGTTGAGAATGTATGGTTTGGTTAATAATGTTTCATTTGTGTCTATAAATGTCAAAATTTGTCACATTTTTGGGTTGTAAATGTAGTTTAAACATGTCTAAATATAACTACCTCTCAAGAAATGGAGGTGGGGTATGAAAGCTTTAGAATTATTAATAACGTCATCGTCGGTATTGATGTTGATGGTTGTAATTTATGCCTTTGGGCAAATGATGCATTAACAATTTGGTAAGCAGCGCATGTTTCATCAAGCAAAATAAACCCTAGTTTAAAAACTAGGGTTTATGCTGTGCGGGTTAGGAATCTTCGTCTTAACTCCACCAATAACGTAGAATATGAAAGAAAATGGGTGCGGAAAAACAGATGGAATCGATACGATCGAGCATACCGCCATGTCCATGAATCAATTGTCCCCAGTCTTTTACGCCACGATCTCTTTTAATGGCAGACATAACCAGTCCGCCAAAAAAACCAAAGACACATACAATTAAACCAATGAGCGCTGCTTGCCAGTAGCTAAATGGGGTTAACCATTTCATAAGCATGCCGAGACCTGTTGCCAGAACGATACCACCCAAAAGGCCTTCAATGGTTTTTGACGGAGAAAGAATGGGAGCAACTTTATGCTTTCCGAAGAGTTTCCCGCAGACGTACTGCAACACATCGGAAGCTTGCACCACAATAATCAGCCAGATGGCCAACCAAATTTTTTCGCCTTGAAAACCGGGTAATTTTAAATTGATTAAAGCAGGCACATGCGAAATACAGAATACGCAGACCATTAAACCCCATTGGATTTTGGCGCTACGTTCTAAAAAGTGAGTGGTATCTTCTTGTTTTAAACTGGCAATTGGAATTAACAGAAACACATACAAGGGAATGAAAATCGAATATAAGCCGTACCAATCGATATAGACCAAGTAATACTGATAGGGAATTACAAAGTAAAAGGCGATGAGTAAAGGAAAATAATCGCCACGGCGCGTCGGCAGTAAGCTAATAAATTCTCTTAAGGCAAAAAGTGAAATGAGGGCAAATAACAGGATGAAGGTGACTTTGCCCAGCAAGATTGCGGTGGCCAGTACAATCAACATCACCCACCATGCATTGATCCGCGCATTGAGATTATCAATGACAGGAGCAGCCTGTTGTCCAGCCCGTTGTTTTAATATCCAGCCGACTGTCGAGGCAAAGATCAAAATGCCAGTAAAAATAGCAAACAGTAAATAGGTCTGCTGTAAATTAGAGACGGTCATTGGAATTCAACCTCTTTTAGCTCTAAAAGTGCCTGCTGTGCTTGTTTGAGGAAGTCCGCTTTATTGGTATCTGGAGTGATGATTAAGGGAGCACCAAAAATCACGGTCGATAACAATGGTAGTGGGACTAAAGCACCTTTAGGCATGACCCGTTTAAGATTTGAAATCCAAACTGGAATCACTTCCACTTCAGGGAATTGCTGACTTAAATGATAGAGCCCACTTTTAAAAGGAAGTAGCTCGGCATCGTCATTTAAATTGCGTGTACCTTCAGGGAAAAAGATAATGGAATCACCTTGCTGAAGGACGGTTTTGATCGGTTCGAGTGGATCGGACAGACCATCATGGCTTCTTTGAATGGTCACCCCTGTAAAGGTATCGTATATCAGAAAGCGACGGAATCCATCTTTTTGCCAATAATCTGATGCAGCGACAGGTCGCGTTTTACGGCGTACAGGCGTTGGTAAGGAAGACCACAATAAAATAAAGTCGATATGGCTATTGTGATTGGCATAGTAAATTCGCTGCTTGGTGGCAGGTTTACAGCCAACCCATAAGCTACGGGCACCCGTTAAAAGTCGTGCGCTGCGACGGGTGAGAAAGGCAATAAAGCGTGCCAAAGCCTGAGTAAAGAAATGTGCTTTATGTACGGTTTCAGCTTGGGAGGAATTTGTGCTTTGCATAAAGTCACCGAATTTTATTATTGTTTCAATAAAAATATCATGAGCGATATTAAAACGATATATTGGCATAAGACTACAGCTACATGCAGCTTAAATAAGCGCATACAGCCTTGAATACGGATGTCCCAACTACGCTGAGTCTTGTCTGCAGGAATGAATCCTAATTCGAGTAAACCACGATCTAGTTCGGCGGTTTGTTGTGTCACATCCTTTTTCGTATCGCTAGTTTCAAATGTTGTACCAATTAACTTTAGCAGTTCGGCATCAAATTGAATCCGAATACTGAGATAGTGTTGTAATAGGCATAAACTAAAAATAACAATCAGTGAAAGATAAATAACAATGGATTGCCAAGCATAAAAAAAATACGCCAAAACAGACAAGCTAAAAGCGACGTAGCCCGAATTTCTTATACCTTCAGTACTTTCTAGAAGCTTGGCGACAATCAGTAATTTCATGTCTTCACCTGCTGTTTTAGATATTCTTTCTGGTAGGTATCAATATAGCCCAGTTGTTTGGCGCTCAGGACAATCCACGGACGTGCTTTGCGGATGATATGAATGGCAGCTTCAACATTGTCTACCTGATTGGTTTGAATAAGCCAAGCTGCAAGGACACTGCTACTGCGTGAATAACCTAAGGCACAAAAAATCAAAACACTGTTAGAACTTTGCCGTTGTGACATCAATTGGTTAAATGCCTGCACAGCCAAATGTAATTGCTCGGGTTGAACAGGGATTAAATCCAGACTTAAATATTGTTGATAGTTTTGCTGTTGTTTCAGTGGAAGTTCAGCACAACAATCCAATAAGCCTGTATATGATTTTGCATGTTGATGAGATGGAATTCGTCCTAGATAAATTTTGGTGTTGTTATGATTTAAAATCAATGAATCTTCAGTATGTGATCTGGTCCAGAGGCGACTATTTAGTTTAGCTAGGCACAAATAAGGGGCAAACAGAATCCATGCGGCAATGCTCATGCTGCCATCTGCTTGTTTTTGGAAAAAATGTGGACGATTCAGTGCGTATGCGCAAGCCACCAAGAAGAAACTACTGGCTGGATAAGCCAACCAAAGTGCCCAGCCTTGTAGATAAAGTGCCAAAAATGCTAAAGGCATGGCCACGATCAGATAATAACAGGCAAATTTAAAATGTCGGAGTGTGCGTTGTTGTACTTTCTCAGCATGTAATGGCGATATGGTATGTAGAGGAAATAGCCATAAACATAAGGCACCGACCCATATTCCTGTCGGGATATCGATAAAATGGTGCTGCCAAGTGGTGAGAACGGATACACCAATCAGGAAACTCCACAAGTGTACGACCCAGCGATAAGCCGAAGCTACATGACGGCGGTAGAAATCCCACAGGATTATGAGCAACACAATATGTAAGGATGGCGCTTGATTAAAAGGTTTGTCAAAACCCATCAGAATATCAAACCAAAGACCAAAGAAGCCGTGTAACTCTGGGCGCTCAAAACTGAATTTCAGTGGAAATAACAAAAAACAGCTAATCGAAATGAGTTGTGCGCTGAATAAACGTAGGACATGCTGCTTGAGTTCAAATTTATTCCAGCACAGTAGCAAAGACAGACCATAAAACAAGTCTATTGACCAATAAGGAACAATCGTCCAAGGCCATAAAGGAATATATTTTTCCCAAGCGAATACAATACTTGGGACATCACTGAGGCCGGCAGCATAATGATTGGCAAAGCCATAACTCAGAAAGAAGAATGGGGCAAGAAAGAGCAGGCAGAGAACACCCCATTTCCATGTGCCTGCCTGATGTGTGAATGTCTGCATGGAGGCTTAGGACTCGATTTTTTGTGCAACTGAAACTGTGAAAATGCCAAATTCATCTATACATTGGTCAATTTTCTTAAAGCCAGCTTGTTCGACTAACGCATCCATTTCTGCTTGCGAGCGCAGACGCATGACCCATGCTTCACCTTCACGATGCGACGTGAGCGCACGGGCAATAAATTCCTGCTGCGGATGCCAGATCTGTCCTGTATAAATTAGATAGCCATCTTTTAACATGGCTTTATTCAGCCCCGTCAGAGATTGACGTAATAGATCGTTGTCACTGAATAGCTCATACAAACCTGAAACAACGGCCAAAGTGGCTTTCGGCTTAATACTTGCCAATGATTCGGTATCAAACGCATCTGCTTGAACAAAATTGGCAATTTGGCTTAAGCCTCTTTCCTGAATTAAGGCTTGTCCAGCGTCAACATTCAGTTCGCTATAGTCACGCAGCAGAATGGATTCAGGTGGTTTAGGTAGTTGTGCAACCGCATCGAGAATATAACGCCCATGACCGGCTGCAATATCTAGAATACGCACAGGTTTGCGTTTCTTGATTAATAAAGCGGCATACTTTTCCAGTAATGCTTCAATATTTTGTTTGCGGACGCGAATACCTTTCCAGCCAATGGCATTTAAATATTGCTGATCAATCACTTTCCCTAAGGCATTTTGACTTTCAGGATGGTTGCGATAAACAAAGTCTAAAGTACTGCCAGAGTCATAACCTGTTTGTTCGCCAATTTTCAGCCCGATAGAAAATAGACTGCCGAATTTGAGCTGACGTTGGGTTAGATTCCAAAACAACTGTTTCAGGGAAGTTCTGGGCAGGGCTTGGCTAAACTGTTCCGCTGTAGAGCAACTGGCACCAATTTTATCGGCATGAAGAACAGCTGGAGAGTGATAAGGTTCGGCAAAACATTGCAGAATAAAACGTCTGACTTTTTGCACGGCAATGTCTCGGTTTTGTTCACCTAAAGTGTCGTGAAAAAAACCTTCGAGGACATGAAATTCTTTGTTGGGATGAGCCAAGCGTTCATAGAATTCACGTTGTGGTTTTTGCTGAACCACAAAATCTGAACCTGAACAGAGTACTTGGGTCGGGACATAGATATTCTGCGCATCTGCAACCAAACGTTCGGCTGCATCATAAAGCCCAAGTAACATGCGTACTGAAATGGCTCGGGCAATTTTCGGATCATGATCATAATGCTTTGCACGTTCAGCATCATGCGTCAGCATTTTGGCTTTGACATAACTTTGAATGAAAAAATTACCACGTAATTTATTCAGTACAGTCAGTCCCTTTCGGGCGAATGGCACATATAACTTAATATCAAAGGCAGGAGAAGCTAAGCACAAGGCACGAATTTTAGGTGCATAGTCGTGTACCCATGTTGCAGCCAATACTGCACCAACGCTTTGCCCAATAATCGCAATATTCTCAGGGGCTATGGCATAGGTGGTTTCAATATGCTGAATGAAAGATTGAATATCTTTTACACAAGCAGAAAAACTCGGTGCATCGCCACGTTCACCAGGAGATTCGCCGTGACCGCGGGCATCCCATGCAAAAAAGTCAAAGTCAGGAAGATTGAGTTCTTCAACTAAATGTGCCATCCGCCCAGAGTGCTCATGTCCACGGTGAAACATGACAATCGCTTTTTTCTCAGGGTTGTGTGCAGAAGCCCAGTGCTGATAGAACAGGGATGTACCATCATGGCTGCTAAAATATTGCTGACTATTGTTGTAATGCATGTTTTATAGTCCTGAAGAAGAATTATTTAAATGGTTTAGATTGCGTTGCGAATACGGTTATAAAGGGTGATAAAAAGCAAGACCAAAATGACTACCAAAAGCCCATTGCTCATCAGTTGTTGTAATTTAAAAGTCAGATGTTCTGAAAAAGATTGGCTTAATACATAAAAGATAGCTAACAGACTAAACCAGAAAGCACGGTCACTTTTCCCCATTGGTCCATCATAACGACGCTCTTGACCCACGATCGGCGCCATTACCCCAGCATATTCAGTCAAGATGGATAAGAATACGACCATGAACAGTAAGGGTGCAGAGATACAACTCATCACCATAAAGCAAAGATAAAGCGCCGTATCGGAGATGACATCACACAGTTCATTCAGGTAGGCACCCAGCTTGGATTGTTGCTGAAATTCACGGGCTAACATGCCATCAATCGCGTTAAATGCCATGCGAAGCAACATCCATAGAGGAATGAGCAGGAAATATGCGGCATGTGCTGTTGGCTGTGTGTGAAACAAATATACTAAAGCCCCTGCAATAAGTAGGGAGATGAACATGGCAAATAGCGTTACTTGATTCGCACTAATGCCATGTTGATAAAGGCGACGAACCAAAGGTCGCAATAAATTTTGAAATGCGGGTTTCAGTTGATAAATAGAGGGCATTGGTATTATTAAGTATCGTGTTCTGGCTAAATTGTACTCATTTCAGTTGACGCAATTCAAGCAATGTCCTATTTAAAACACAATAGCCTAAGCTAAGTTCACATTTTTATTCTTAAAAGCCTATAATTATTCGGTTTATTTCAATCGTAGACGCAAAATGACGCCAGCCTGCAAATTATTAAAAAGCAAAAAAATTGATTACTCCATTCATGAATATGAACATGATGCGAATGCCAAAAGTTTTGGTCTCGAAGCTGCCGAAAAACTGAATTTAAAAGTTGAGGAAGTGTTTAAGACCTTGCTTGTAACTGATGATAAGAATTTTTATGTTGCGATTTTACCCGTTCATCATTTATTAAACTTAAAGAAAGTGGCTTCTGCGGTAGGGGCTAAAAAACTGCATATGGCAGATCCGAAAGATGCTGAACGCCTAACGGGTTATCTGGTCGGTGGCATTAGTCCGGTTGGACAAAAGAAAAGGCTGAAAACCGTGATTGATGAAAGCGCTCAAGCCTTGGCAAAAATCTATGTCAGTGGTGGAAAGCGTGGTTTGGATATTGGTTTGTCACCGCAAGATTTAAGTGCAGTACTCGGTGCCGTATTCGCTGATGTCGTGGATGAAAAACCATAAGTAATTTTGTCTGGTTTGCTTGTGAAGTCAAGATCGCGTAGTATGGCGCCATCTAAGTGTGATCTGCTTGGATATATTGATAGTTGGTATTAAGTTTTTTAGTACCACTTTTCTACATGATTTGCTGATGTAAATATTATAAGTTCTCAGGCAAAATGCCTCTTTATAGAATAAACCTAAACTCTCCTATGGTCTTATTTATGAAATACTTCTCTGTTTGCAAAGGCTCAGTATATGAGTAATTAATTTGAATTTTTTAAATGGCTGGACAACAGCTAAAGCCATCAATGGCGATGAAATACGTGTAAAAATTGTTCCCTTAAAGCGAATGCAAAATAATTTATTTGGGGTCAGTTGGGTTGAGGTCGGCAAACAAATTGAATTTGAGTCTGGCGAGACCTGTATCCTGAATGTCGACGGTAAATCCTTTTATAAAGGGATGCACAAGCTTTATAAGCTTAATTGTTAGAATTTCTATCATTTGCCGAATAAAGCGTATATGATATACGCCACTAGAATAATAATTTTATTGTGTTTACTGATTGTATTGTGTTGTTGATTTTCATCCTTCATTTTATCAAAGGTTTATGTGTAATAAATTATTTTCTATTCTTAGCTCAATCCTATAGGAAATATCTTATGTCAAATTTAACGACTGGTACTGTAAAGTGGTTTAACGAAACTAAAGGTTTTGGTTTTATTGCAACTGACAATGGTGAAGACGTATTCGCGCATTTCAGCGAAATCCAAAGCAATGGCTTTAAAACTTTACAAGAAGGTCAGCGCGTGCAATTCACTGTGACTGCAGGGAAAAAAGGTGCACAAGCAAGTGGCATTACAGTAATCTAAGTCTGATTAGATTGCTTGAATCAAAAAGCTCGCGTTATGCGGGCTTTTTTCTTGGTTGATCGAAAAATGAGTAAAAATCTACACTTTCTATATAATTTAGTCATTTTTTACACAATTAGGTGGTGAATTTGAAATAAAGTTTGCTTTAATTTGAATTTAGGCGTATAAAGTCAACTCGTTGATGCGGGATGGAGCAGTCTGGTAGCTCGTCGGGCTCATAACCCGAAGGTCGTTGGTTCAAATCCAGCTCCCGCTACCAACGAAAAAAGATTCAAGTTTTATAGCCCAGTCTTCTTAGATTGGGTTTTTTTATGCCTAATGGATTTGGGATCTATCTACATCTTCCGACCAGCGATATGCCTCAGTGCTGTTCTAATCATTTCACTTTTCTTCTCATTTTAGATTGCTAGCTATTTACACTTAATTCAGGTACAAGTAATCAAGGCTTAGTAGTAGAACAATAGAGGATAAACACGTGAGTGACTTGAATTTAGAATTTTTAGATCAAACCCTAGATAAGTACGAAGCAAAAGGTAAAAAAATTAAGAAAATTCGTATCGGCTATAAGCTTTATGCAAAATTTATGATTGATCAAAAGTTTGCAGATGAAGTAATTAACTCGGCATTAGATCCTGATAAGCGTTCGTATCGAGGCGTAAGAGTTAAAATCACCCATGATGATTATGAACTGACCTTTTTAATGAAAAATTAATCAGTTGTTGTGAGCCAATTTTTGAACCTACTCAATAGCAGTAGGTTTTTTATTATCAGTGTCTTAGAAATCAAGAGATCAATACTAACTTTACACAAAGTTACTTAGTGTTAAATAAAAGAAACAAAAAATAAGAGAATGTCGATTTTTTTGAGTGAAATTTAATCAAAATTATTTCATATAGTGTCATTTTTACTCAGCTATTGTGTTTTTGATTAGGCTAAAAGCTGTACATAACAATAATTTGAGGAGCATAAATGCTGAAATTTCATGATGATGTGATTTTGGGTGCAATTTTTGATATGGATGGAACAATGTTTGATACTGAGCGACTTCGGTTTCAAACATTGAAACAGGCATCTCAAGAACTGATCGGACAATCTTTTTCCAATGATTATTTAATGGCATGTTTAGGATTAAGTGCTAAAACGGCACATGCCTTGGCGCAGGAAACCTATGGCGCAGATATTCCTTATGCTGAAATCCGCAAACGTGCTGATGAATTGGAGTTAGAGTCCGTCCGCAGCTATGGTGTGCCCATTAAAAAAGGCTTGGTTCAGGTTCTTGAGCGTTTAAGAAAGTCAGGTTTACGTATGGCGGTCGCTACGTCTAGTCGCCGTGCCATTGCAGAAGAATATCTGATTAATGCCAATGTATATAAGTTCTTTGATGTAGTGGTCTGTGGTGATGAAGTTGAAAAAGGCAAACCTCATCCAGAAATTTTTCTAAACGCTGCGGAAAAGCTTAATTTAAATCCAGAAACTTGTTTAATGTTTGAAGATTCTGAAAATGGTGTGACTTCCGCCTTTGAAGCGAAAGGTATAACGGTTTTATTCAAGGACATTAAACCTGCCAATGCCAACATGCGTGCCAAAGCCAATTACTACTATGAATGTATGTATGACTGTCTGGCAGATTTAGATGGTTTCACTGCAAAACAGGATTTGCCACAGTTGCAAGAGTCTTTTCCGCAAACTCTGAATCAACTGACCGTGGGGATTCATGGCTTTGGGGCAATAGGTGGTGGCTATTTGGCGCAAATTTTGTCGCACTGGGATGGCTACACGCGCCCTAAACGCATTGTGGCATCGACACGTAATGCTTTGTTTCGTGAAGCGGTCAATGCCTTTGGCGGTTATTGCATCCGTTATGGGCAAATCTCTTATGATGAATCCATCCAAAATATGACCGTGATTGATGCGGATGATGACGCACAAATGACGGACATGTATGTGGAATCCAGCCTTATCGCCGTGTGTTTACCTGAAAATGCTTTGGCGCATGAAGTGAAGATGATTGCCAAAGGTTTATATGAGCGTCATACACATCAAGCAGGGCAAGCAACAGAACCCCTGACTGTTTTGATTATTCTGAACAAGGTCAATGCCAAACAGCTCTTTCTAGATTATTTGCGACAAGCCTTAAATGAACTCACCAGCGTGGCGATTACTGAACACATTCTGCAACAGCATTATTTCTGCGATACCGTCGTCAACCGTATGGTGTCGAAGCTGAGTCAGAAAAATCTGTATCGTCAGCTTAAAATTAAATACAATATTTTTAAACAGTTCCAAGAAGAAGTTGAAACTGAAAATGCTGATCTAGATGAAAACATTCAGTTAGATTCAAACCAAGAACATCAGGCCTCTTTGTATATTGAAGATTTGCGCCGTAATTTCCAGCCAAGTCATATTTTACAGAGCATGGATTTAATTTTGTTCCATGCAGAATTAGACATGCCGATTTATGTGGAAAATCAAAGTCCGTTACTGAGTAAAATGCGACAAATGATTTTGGTGGATGATATTTCTGAAATTCAGCTGATCAAAAATCGCTTATGGAACGGTACACATGCCATGATGGCATGGTATGCCAGCCTGTTAGGACATGAAACGATTGGTATTGCCATGGGAGATATGCAACTACAACAGTTTAGTCAGCAACTCTTGGCACAAGTGAAGCAAGGTCTATTGCTGCAACTCCCACATCGGGAAGCAGACTTAAACCGTTTGGCTCAGAGTTTTATAGCATCCTGTAAATTTGCATTTAAAGACCCTTGTTCGCGTGTAGCACGTGATCCTTTACGTAAATTGGAATCTGGTGAGCGGGTTTTATCTTCCATTCAGCAGCAAATCTTGAGTGGACAAGCCTATGATCAATTGATTGCTGGTGCGGTATTAGGTTATGCCTATGCCATTTTGCATGATCAAATGGCTATAGATGAGGTAATGTTTGCGATGCAAAATGAGGTGGAGAATATGTTACTCAGCATTCCACAGCAACAAGCATTACTGATGCAATTAAAGAATGGCTTAGCTCATCTGCTTCAATATCCCGATCAGTTTGATCCTCAACAAGTTTCAACGGATTCAGCCACATCTGCTGTTTGTGCATAATTTGAGTAATTTTCAGTCCAAGCTGAATATTTCTAAACGTCATCATGCATGAGTCGGCTACATAACGTGTTTTAATATCACTTTGTAGTTTAAAGTGATATTAAACGTGTTTTTAAATCACATACGTCATGTTGTTCCAACGATTCGCCGTGATTATCCAGAATGGCATCATGGTCGGGAACAGTATGCGTTGTGGTATATCGAAATTCAAAATCCAGATTTGATTTCGTATCTTAATCAAGTCCAAACTTTTTTCTCCGAATATTTACTCCTTCCCAATACGCGTCAGTTTCATATCACCCTGTTTATTTGTGGTTTTTTAACTACAGAGCAGGCAAATTTTGATGATGATTTCACTCAAGCCCAATTTCAACAACAATATCAACGCTTAAAATCACATCAATCTCAAAAAATTAAACTTCAAATCGGCGGTCTGAATAGTTTCAGTAGTGCTTTATATCTTGAAGTCATTGATACAGACTCGGCTTTAGAACATATCAGAACGCAATGTGCTCAGTTTAGTGATGAAGTCGCGGCTTTAGGCTATTGTCCGCATATTACCGTGGGTTTATATAACGCTGCATTTCCTAGCCAATGCATTTTAGACAAAATGGCGGCATTTCCTGCGCGGCAGTTTGAAATTGACGTTAGTCAGATCAAGTTTGGTTATTATCAGGCACAAGAATTACAAGGTCCTTTACATGCTCTACATAGCATTTCATTAGGTGACGTATGTTGCAACTCATATTAGGGGGTGCCCGTTCAGGTAAAAGTCGTTTGGCTGAACAGACTGCACAAGATTCGGGACTTCAGGTTCACTACGTAGCAACGGCTCAGGCCTTAGATGCTGAAATGCAGCTGCGGATTCAACATCATCAAGCACAGCGACCTGCTCATTGGCAACTCAGCGAAGAGCCGCTGTATCTAGCCGATTGTTTGCAGCGGATTGATGCACCAGAACAGTTGATTCTGGTGGATTGTCTGACCTTATGGATGACCAATCTGTTACTGGCTGATGATCCAAACTTACTGTCCCAACAAATGCAGAAATTACTTGAAGTTTTACCGACTTTATCTTCCACCATTATTCTGGTGAGTAATGAAACAGGCTTAGGGGTTGTGCCTATGGGCGAGCTGAGTCGTAAATTTGTGGATGAATCAGGGCGACTGCATCAACAACTGGCACAACTTGCCGATAAGGTGGTGTTCTGTGTGGCGGGATTATCAATGCAATTAAAAGGAGACAAATCATGAGTTGGTGGTTAGAGGCGTGTCAACAGCCGAATGATGCAGCAAAACAACGTGCAGAAGCGCGCCAGTTACAACTTACTAAGCCCACTGGCTCTTTGTCTGAGTTAGAGAGTATCGCAGTTTTATTGGCTAGTTTACAAAATACCGATCAACCCGATATTCAAGCGCCGTGGATTAGCATTTTTGCTGGCGATCATGGGGTGATGGAAGAAAATATCTCGGCTTATCCTCAAGCGGTCACGCGTCAAATGTTGCTGAATTTTACCACGGGTGGTGCGTGTATTAGTGTGATTGCCAAAGAGTATGCCGCAACTTTACAAGTGATTGATTGCGGTACGGTGGGTGATGCTTATCAATATCCGAATGTAGAGACGCATTGTATTGCCCCAGGTACAGCCAATTTTGCTCAACAGCCTGCTATGACTGAAGCACAGTGTATTGCGGCCATGGAATTGGGCCAGCAAAGTGTAGAACGTGCCGTACAGGAACATGCTTCTATTTATGTGGCGGGTGAAATGGGCATTGGCAATACCTGTTCGGCTTCAGCTTTGGCATGTATGTTACTGAGTGAAGCAGCGGAACAACTGACAGGTGTAGGAACAGGCATTCGTGCAGAGCAGTTAGCACATAAAAAACAAGTAATTGATTGTGCCGTGGCATTACATCGTGAATATGTGCAGCAAGATGCCTTTAAAGCACTTTGTGCAGTCGGCGGTTTAGAAATTGCCGCAATGGTTGGCGCTTATATTCGCTGTGCGCAATTGGGTATGCCAATGGTGGTGGATGGCTTTATCAGTACGGCTGCTGCACTGGTTACAGTCAAACTCAATCCTGCGGTACGTGAATGGATGCTGTTTGGGCATCAATCTGCCGAATATGGACATCAACGTTTATTGCAAGAGTTAAATGCAGAACCGATTTTAAAACTGAATCTACGTTTGGGTGAAGCCAGCGGTGCAGGTGCAGCACTGGGGATCATCAAACTGGCATGCCACTTACATAATCAAATGGCGACATTTGCTGAAGCCGCCGTGATTGGTGAGAAAATCTAGGGGATTAGACATGCATTTGCAGATTGATCTATTACGACATGGGGAAAGTGAACTGAGTCATACCCTACGTGGTTCACTGGATGATGCTCTGACGACACAAGGTTGGCAACAGATGCTCAATAGTATAGATCAATCTCAAACTCAGTCTTTACCTTCGCCTCAGCACTGGGATGTGGTCTTTTCCTCGCCCTTACAGCGCTGTCGTATATTTGCGGAACACATCGTCAGGGAACGGGATATCCCACTCGTACTGGATCAAAGTCTGCAAGAAATGCATTTTGGCGATTGGGAAGGACAGTCGATCCAACAATTGTATGAACAATTTCCTGAAACTTTGGCAGACTTTTGGCAAAAACCTACGCAGATCATACTTCCCAATGCAGAAAGCATGCAGCAGTTCCATCTCAGAGTTAGTCAAGCAATGACGGAGATACAACAGCAGATGCAATGTAAGGGTTGGCAATCAGCATTGGTGGTCACGCATGGCGGGGTAATTAAACTGTTAAAGTGTATGGTGTTACAGCACCCCTTGGATGATGTGTTGAAAATGACGGCTGAATTGGGGCAGCTCAGCTCTTTCCACTGGGATACGCTTACACAGACCTTAGCTTTGCAGGAGTTAACATGACTCCATTTCTGATTGCTTTGCAGTTCTTGACTACGTTACGAGTTCAACTGAAAGAAATGCCGACGTCTCAGCAGAATGCAAATTCGATTTTATTCTATCCTGTGGTCGGTTTAATCATTGGGCTGATCTTATATATTGTGGCGCTATTGCTGTCTGGATTGCCTACAGTTTTGCTTTCCAGCCTGATTCTGGTGCTTTGGATCTGGCTCACAGGTGGATTGCATCTGGATGGCTTGGCGGATACCGCAGATGCATGGGTAGGAGGCTTTGGCGATAAAGAGCGTACCCTTAAGATTATGAAAGACCCGAGTTGTGGTCCAATTGGGGTGCTGAGTTTAATTATTGTCTGTGTCTTAAAATGGGCAGCGCTGTATGTATTGCTTGAAGAGAAAGCAGCACTCGCTTTATTGCTGTTTCCTGTGCTTGGGCGAACCATTGCTTTGGGACTCTTTGTGAGTACACCGTATGTGCGTTCCAATGGTTTAGGTTCGAGTATTGCTGCGCATTTACCTAAGCGCCGTGTCTATTGGGTTATTGGGTTGAGTCTAAGTCTTGTTATGTATTTCTTAGGCTTGGGTCTGCTTACTGGGCTGGCATGGGTTTTAGCATTCATCTACCTACGTACTAAGTTCCTGCAACGTCTAGGCGGCATTACAGGAGATACCATTGGCGCCAGTATCGAGCTGAGTGAAACAGTTTGTTTACTGGCATTTGTCATTGGTCTGAGTTATCTACCGATAGGCACACTGTTTTAAGGATTCTTGATCCAAAAATTAGCCTAAGCAGCGCATGACGATATGAATTAAGCTTGGTCCGAGGATCACCATAAACACACCTGCCAAAACCATGGTTAAGGAAGCAATCACACCTTCTTCATGATGCCGCATAAATGCCTTACTGGTGCCAAAGCCATGTGCGGCATTGCCTAGCGAAGCGCCTTGTGCAAAGGCAGAGTTCAGTTTTAACAGCAGTAAAACAGTATCTCCCAAAAGTACGCCTGCAATCCCTGTAATCATGGTAAATAAAATCACCAGTTCAACTGAGCCGCCAATATGCGAGGTCAGTTCCATGGCAAAGGGGGTAGAGATAGAGCGGGACATGAGGCTATAAGTGGTTTGGCTGTCAAAATGAAACAGTTTCGCCAAATAAAAGGCACTGATTACACCAGCACTCATTCCAATGACAATACCCTGACTGATTGAAAACAGATGAGCGCGAATTAACTGGCGGTATTCATAGATGGGAATTGCAAAGGCGATAGTTGCTGGTCCAAGCATCCAGACAATCCAGTGATTATCGGTCATATAGGTGTCATAGGAGATATGAAAGCCCAATAAGATCAAAATCAGGACAAATGGGACCAGCATTGCAGGGGAGAGCAACATATAGGGATAACGACGATAAAGCTTTTTCGCCAAGATGTACCCAATAATGGTGGCAATGAAACACAAGAGCGCCGTGATGTTCATGAGTGTGCTTCCACTTTAGACTGACGATGATTTTGCTTTTGCTGTAGTTTACGTTCGAGCTTAAAACCAAAGTGCACACTGTAGGCGGTCATTACCATAACGCAGAGAGTTCCCAACACAACTGCAAGAATGAGCTGCCAGCCTTGTGTGATAAAAAGCTGCTTATATTTGACCAAGCCCACCACACAGGGAATAAACATCAACACCAATTCGGCAAGAATGAAATCTGCGCCTGATTTAATCCACATCAATTTCATCATGCCAGACATCAGGGCAAATAGAAGCAGAATGAGTCCAATCACGCCCGCAGAAATGGGGAGATGGAAATATTGTTGGATCAAGGCACTGATCCACCACAGCCCAATTAGAAAGAGCAATTGAGCAGTGACTTTCAGAACATACTGTATTTTTGAAGCAGTGGGAGAGGACATGACATAAACAAGTCTAATCAACAGGTTTTTATTGTAGAATTGACCTGCTATTTTAATTATGAATAATAAAAAAATAATTATGCAAATATGGAATATTTAATGTGGATATCAAAAGCCTGCAGATTTTTGTCACGCTTGTAGAAACCCAGAGTTTCACTGTAGCTGCGGAACAGCTGAATTTAACCCAACCAACCATCAGCAAGGCGATGCGTGCTCTAGAAGAGCAATTAGGCGTTATGCTGTTGCATAAAGGCGAAGCTGGAAGGAAGCGCGGGGTCGCACTGACCTATGTGGGGCAGCAGGTGTATGAGCATGCTTTAATTATCTTGAATGAGCAGCAGCGTATTTTGGATACGGTGACGCAAGTAAGAGGTTTAAAGAAAGGCAAGTTGACTATTGGGTTACCGCCTTTGGCGGCCATGATGTTGAGTACCGTGATTGCCAAATTTCATAGTCAGTATCCGCATATCGAGCTGAATTTTCTGGAAGTTGGGGCTACGGGCATCGAAGAAGCAATACTCCGTAAAGAGGTGGATGCGGGTGTTGTGATGGGGGATTTAAAACCCTTACTCAGCGGTTTTGAAATTATTAACTCTCCAATTTGTCTATTGGCAAAGAAAAACTCGCATTGGCGTAAAAAAGTACAAATTAAACTGATTGAGCTCCAGGAAGAGTCCTTTCTGCTATATGCCAATACCTTTACCCTGAACAATGTGATTATACAGGCTGCGCAGTCGGTGGGTTTCGAGCCGAAAGTGGCATGTCGCAGTAGCCAATGGGACTTTATTGCCAAGTTGGTGGAATCTAACGTTGGAATTGCCTTACTGCCACAAGCCTATTGTGAGCGATTGAATAGTGAAGAGTTTCATATTGCCTTGCTTACAGAGCCGAATATCAATTGGAATTTAAAGATGGCTTGGAATAGTAGTGTCACAATGACACCCGCGACAAGAGCATGGCTGAATATCATTCAAGATAATCTTGAAAGTATTCATTTTTAGTATAATTCATGGATCGGTGATAGATAGACCGCCCAATGAAAGGTATTAAGATAAAGTCGCACCTGAACATAAGATTCATGAGCGTTATTATAGAAGTGTAGATTCGTTGATGCTGGTAGTTGATGCAACAGACCGTACGTATTTTTTAATCATTCCTTGAATGGAGGGAATACAGCATTTCTTGCCAAAATTGAGCAAGCTGAAACGCTAAAATTGAATCCTGTTTTGGAAGAATTGCCTAAATGGTTTGTAGATAGAGTCTTAATCGAATTCGAAAGGAGAGCTTGCGTAAAATTCATACAAAATTGCACTTGAATAATTTATAAATAAACATATTATAAAAACATATATTGTTTTAAATGGAACGCAGAAAATGCATGACTACCTAACCGCTTTTATCGGTGGAACACTGCTTGGTGTATCCGCCGTGGGTTATTTGTGGGTCAATGGTCGTATTGCAGGAATTAGCGGCCTGATTTCACAAGTACTTAGCCCGAAAACCTTATTCAGTACACCCGCAATTTGGTTCTTATTGGGACTCATTATCGTGCCATTTGCGTATGGGGCATTTATGCAACCGCAGATTCAGATTGAAAGTTCACCGTTCATTATGATTTTAGCGGGTTTGTTGGTTGGATTTGGCACGCGACTCGGTTCTGGATGTACCAGTGGTCACGGTATTTGCGGGATTAGCCGTTTATCGAAACGATCACTTATTGCAACAGCAACCTTTATGCTTGCTGGCGCCGTGACAGTGTTTGTAATGCGTCATATTTTGGGAGCATAAACATGAAAAATATATTTGCCTTTATTTTTGGTGGTTTATTTGCCACAGGTTTAATGTTCTCGGGTATGGCGAATCCACAAAAAGTACTGAATTTTCTTGATGTATTTGGAACTTGGGATGCAAGTTTGGCTTTTGTGATGATGGGTGCAATTGCGGTGGCATTCATACCATTTCAAGTATTATCAAAACAGCAAGCGCCTAAAACGGTATTTAATGAGCCGATTTTATTGCCTAAAAACACGCAACTTGACCCTAAGTTAATCACAGGTAGTGCGATTTTTGGTATTGGTTGGGGATTGGCAGGTATTTGCCCAGCTCCAAGTCTTACCTTGGTAGGTTTAGGTCATTATCAGGCGTTTTATTTCATTATTGCGATGGCGATCGGTGTTATTGTGTATAACAAAACATTGGGAGCAAAATTATGATAAATCAGCCCGTTGTAAAAGCTTTTTTTGAAAAGGAAACCAATACTTTTAGCTATGTGGTGAGTGATCCAGCTAGTCA
Organism: Acinetobacter kanungonis; assembly: GCF_009939195.1. Lineage (GTDB taxonomy): Bacteria > Pseudomonadota > Gammaproteobacteria > Pseudomonadales > Moraxellaceae > Acinetobacter > Acinetobacter kanungonis. The sequence continues at coordinate 89,964 of NZ_JAACKC010000005.1, forward strand.
GCAATGCGCAATTATAGATAGTGTACTGAATTATGACGCTGCATCTGCAACAACCAATACAACTTCGGCTGATGAAATTATTGCCTATATTCACCAAAATAGCCTAAGCGTAACATGGATCCTCGAAACGCACGTTCATGCAGATCACATGACCGCTTCTCAATACCTGAAACAGCAGGTGGGGGGAGTGGTCGCGATGAGTGAAAAAATAGCGATTGTGCAGGATACTTTTACAGCGATTTATCATATCGAGCCTAAACATTTTAATTCAACATGCTCATTTGATTATTTGTTTAAGGATGGCGAGCATTTCAAAATTGGCGAGTTACAGGCGTATAACATTCCAACACCTGGGCATACGCCAGCGTGTCTAAGCTATGTAATTGGTGATGCTGTATTTGTTGGTGACACGCTATTTATGCCTGATTATGGTACGGCACGCTGTGATTTTCCTAAAGGCAGCGCGGACATTCTGTATGATTCGGTACAAAAATTATATGCTTTAGATGATAAAACCCGAGTGTTCTTATGCCACGATTATTTGCCTGAAGGTCGCGATCATTTTGTTTATGAAACCACTATTGCGGAACAAAAACAGAATAATATTCATATTCATGCAGGTACTGAAAAAGCAGATTTTGTCCAAATGCGTAATCAACGCGATGCAACTTTGGCGATGCCCAAACTGATTTTACCTTCTATACAAATCAATATGTATGCTGGACACTTTCCAGAGCCAGAAATCAATGGGGTTCGTTACTTGAAAATTCCATTTAATTTTTTCAAAGCTAAAGCATAAATATTAAATAAACAAAAAAATCAGGATAATACACCGCTATTGCCCTGATTTTTTTGTGCTTATATAAATAGCCTAAGCGAATTTATTGATTATTTTATATTGAAAAGCCACTATATATAAAAATACCTGATAGAAGCACCATGATTCTTAATTATCAAATACAGCAAGCAGAGCAACCAAGCGATTTAGAACCGATTGTACTTATCCATGGCTTATTTGGCAGTTTAAGCAATCTGGGCATGTTGGCTCGGGCTTTTGATCAACGTACTGTAATACAGCTAGATGTGCGTAATCATGGCTTATCTGAGCACAGTGCACAGATGAACTATGATTTGATGGCACAAGATGTCTTAGACACCTTAGATGAACTGAATATCCAAAAATTTTCCCTTATTGGGCATTCCATGGGCGGAAAAATCAGCATGAAGGTGGCGGAGAAGGCTGAAAATCGTGTTGTGCGCCTGATTGTATTGGATATTACGCCTTCTGCTTATCAAGAAAATCATCATGAGCAAATTTTTAAAGCATTATTTGCTGTACAGGAAGCTGCACCACAATCTCGTTTGCAAGCGACTGAAATCATGAAGCAATTTGTGCGTGAGGATATGGTTATTCAGTTTTTATTGAAATCATTTACGCAAGGTAAATGGCGCTTTAATTTAAATGCGATTTTTGCACATTACTCAGAAATATTGTCGTGGAATGAAATAAGTCCATATACCAACCCAGTATTGTTCCTGCGCGGTGGTGTGTCTCCATATATACATAAGCCAGAGCATTTCGAGGCGATTCAGCAGCAATTCCCAAATGCGGAAGTTAAAGAAATTTTAAATGCTGGGCATTGGTTGCATGCTGAGAAAACAGATGAAGTGTTGCTTGAGATACAAAACTTTTTGAAAGCGTAAACGATGATGTACGGCGATCTTGTTTACGCAAGGTCGCGTATTTGAAGCTTATGTAGTTAGATTATGTTGATTTCGTATAATGTATATTATGTTAAATAACGTATCCAAGACTGTAGCCTACACAACACAGTTGTTGCTACAGCTCAGCATCATGAATCTGCAAAATTATATTCATGATGCTGAGTACGTGAATGAACATAATATTCGTTATGACGAAATCTCAAGCTATCTCATGCGCTGGATATAATGATCCAATTTGATAAACAATAATTTCAATTGATCTATTTCTTCGTGATTGTCTGAATCAAGCTCTCTGATCTGATCGAGATAGTTCTTCACCAGTGACTCGCGCATAAAAACATAATCTGATTTAAACAACACACCTTTTTTGCAGTCGTAAAAGCTGGTTTTGGAGATGTGTCGATTAACTTTTACCGGCATCTTATTTACGCCTATAAATGCTCAATTTTAGACTTAACAAACTTCGCCAGTTAAGACTAAAATTCGAGCTTAATATTTATTACAGGTACATACAATGGAACTGGTTATATTCTTAGTCCTAATAATTGGTCTTGCTACAGCGTTATATGCAATTATGAAAATTAAAAGACCGCAGAAAAAACTCTCTAACAGTAAATTGCCACTTAAAGAACTTGTTAAAAAAACCTTTCCAAAGTACAAGATTATTGAAAAACATCAGACAATCATGATTTGTGAGATCAATCACCGCAATGAACCAGATGAACTGGTATTTATACGCATCAAACCAAATTAAGCAAAAAACATAAGAAAATCAGGACGAATGCTGATCTGTGATTACCCTAGAACCCCTACAGCACAAGAAATGCTTTTTGATTTTCGAGGTCACTTATAAATTCTCATATTAACCCCTGTTCCCTAGCCTGCTGAAATTTTGCGTCCTTAGCCAGTATTCAGGTTGAATGAAGCGAATGAAATAAAACTTCTAACCATTTTAAAACTCCAATTGATCACTTGTGGAATCAGGTCTTACATAGTTAAAAATTTTATTTTTTTCATTTTTTTACAATCAATAGCTTTAACCCGAATGCATTGAGCAACTTATAGATGGTTTCTAATGTGGGATTTGCCTCTGGTTTCTCTAGATTTTGTAAGGTCTGCAATGAAATTTTTGTGATTTTTGCCATATCCGATAAGGTGAGATGCAATTCAGTTCGAATGAATTTGGCGACAACATTGATCGGCCAATCAGGATTTTGCTGAATCGTCTCTAAGACATATTGTCTTTTTTTGATTTGTTCTATTTGCGATAAAGGAGTGAAACGTTTATCCATGACCAATCTCCTTCAATTGATTGCAGATATTCTGAATACGATGTGCACTATTTTCTATAATCTCAGCATCAATCCCAATGGCCCGCATCTTATCTAACAAACCTTGATATAGCGGCAATTGTTCTGAAAATAATGCTTTGACTTGATCAATAGATAACGTTGTACATTCAGTAAGTTGATTGGCAATAGAAGCCCATTGATTATCATCTTTCTTCCATCGTGTACATCTTGCGATTCCGTCTGGATGTAACCACATCGGTGCAAAATCAAATAAAGGTGATAAACGTATTTCACCATTCGTTAATCGTTGAAATGCGGTATTTCGGGTATGGTTATCCTTATTACCCAATGCAATATTGGCTAAATCTCGTTTAATGTATTCAATAATCTCTTGCTCTGGATGGGTACAGTTCTGCATGATTACACTGCAGACTTCGTTATGGGTCATCGTCACGCCAAAGCCAACTTTTCCGCTAAATGCAGCAAGACTTTCTTGTGCGATTCGTTCAACACCTTGATCCGTCACTTGGCGGTCGAATCGTGGAATGAATAAGGTTCTACCATGTAACTCAAGCTCTTTAAAAACACGTAAACCTAGATATTCAGCCAATTGCATATACAAGGCTTCTTGATTCAAAATTTTATTCAGCCGCTCATCTGTACCTCGGCTAAATTTGATGAGCCAATGTTGTTTTGCTTCCATATCAGGTAGCGCATGATCTAAATAAAATAAACCATCCTTGCCTTGAGTCATTAAGAGTTTTGGCCATTCACCTTGAACACCAGAAGATCCTGAAATGAACAGCCCAAAAGAAGCCAAAGATTCTAGAAAATCATCACTACGTTCAATAATCTCCTGTAATGAAAACCCTTGAACCAATTGATCAGAATATTGCTGTAAAAGCCATTCATGAGCTTCTTTGATTCTTAAATTTCCAATTGGGTTACTCGCACCAATTCTCAGTAAGGACCAGTCAGCGGACTCTTCTTCATATTCTGGTCGTCCTAACCTTCTTAATAGCTCTTTTCGACCATAGCCTTGAGGTAAGAGATCAATCAAAAATGCAGGCCAAGTTGGTTCATTATTACTTTCGAGGTTAACTGGAAAATGATTTGAAACGGCATGACCATCACGTAAGCCCATATATTCAATAGCATGTTCCATTGAATAATACGTAGCACTACTCGCCTTCCAGCCTTTGGCTTCGTCACCAATCAATTCAATGGTTGCACAATCGATCCATTGATTTTTTAGGAATATTTGAATTGAACAAAACTTATTCATAAATATATTAAAATAGTAAAGTATGGCCAGTTAGAGCTATTATACAACTATTATAATAGTAAACTAGAGTTATTATTGTATGAAATGCTCTAGAGAGTTAGAGGTTGCGATTACTACCTAAAATACTGCAAAAAACTATCTGATCTAGCCTATTTCAATGGATTGGTACAAAGTGGAGTTTAGACTTCTGGGGAGCTTGTAAATCGTCAGATATTATAATAATTTGTATATTAAATAGTCTTAAGAAATCTCACCTCATCAGCGAATAAAACTAAATATGATACTAATGCTAGAGGCTAAATCTTATGCAATCAAAACGCTTGCGCTTGCCGTTCACTGTGTTAGCTGTAGCAATCATAATCAATGTTTGCACGGCGGGACACGCTGATACAAATACTACAATGCTCCCTCCTCCTCAAAAGATAATTTACCCGACCATTGATTCAAGTTTGAGTGAAAGTCTTTATCCAAACGAAGCTGCTACGGCTGAAAAAATTGCAGATGTGATTGAAAAATCCATCCGTGAAAAATATTCCGCAGGCACAGCCCTGCGTGATGCACATCCTAAAGCACATGGATGTGTACAAGCAGAATTTCAGGTACAGAAAAAACTTCCTAAAAATTTAGCTCAAGGAATTTTTATTCCAGGCAAGACCTATAAGGCATGGATCCGTTTCTCGAATGCATCTCCTGATGCCAGCCAAGCAGACATTAAAAAAGATGCGCGTGGGATGGCGATAAAAGTTTTAGGCATACCAGGAGAAAAACTTTTAGAAGATGAAAAAAATGCATCTACACAAGACTTCATCATGATTAATCATCCAGTCTTCTTTATTAATGACCCAGATCGTTATCTCGCATTAATGCAGGATGTAAACAGCAAGAATTATTTCAAAAAATTGCATATTCCTTTTGCACTGGGATTTAAAGGAACCTCGATTGCGGCCAAGCTTAAAACGAAAATTTCAAATCCGCTACAAACACGATATTGGTCAATGGTTCCTTATCAGTTGGGATTAGGTGCTGATCGTCAAGCAGTGAAATATTCTGTCCGAGCCTGCTCAGCAGACGTAGACCCTATGCCAGATCATCCAAGTCATGATTTTTTGCGTGAGGTACTTCGAAATAGTTTGCAAAAGAATGATGCCTGTATGGAATTTCTAGTACAAGCAAGAACCTCCAATACCATGTCTGTCGAAGACTCCATGACTGAGTGGAAGGAAAGTCAAGCTCCCTTTTATCAGGTGGCAACAATTCACATTCCTAAACAGGTTTTTGATACGCCAGATCAGAACAAGTTTTGTGAAAATCTTTCTTTTACACCATGGCATGCTTTACCTGAACATAAACCGCTCGGTGTAGTAAACCGATTGCGTAAAGTCATTTATGATCGGATCAGTCGAGTCAGACATGAGATGAATTTGACTAAAAGACAAGAACCTTTGTAGCCTATTTATTCTTTTGACTATATGAAATGGTTAAAAGTTTTTTGCTAAAGTCGTAAAAGCTTGTTTTGAAAAGATGGTGGCTAACTCGGGGTATCTAATGCAAGCTTAATCAAGTTTTTGTAAAAAAAATGAAAGTAAGCAACAAAAAAAGCCTAGAAAGCAAATCATCAATCCCAAAATCATATCCAAACATGTGAGCCACAAAGTGTTACAGACATCTTTCGTTCAGGCGGAGCACGCGACCATACAAATAAAGATGGATTTTATTGATTGCATTAAATAGTTTTAGATAAGGGCAGGAAATTTTTGGAAAGTACCTATTCCCCCCTTCGTTCTGTTATTAAGCTTTAGTACTTGTGGAAAATCTAGAATATTTGACTCAGTGAGATATAAAAATAGTATTTCACATTGAATTTACTTATGTTTTTTCAGGTGAACATTAGAATTCTCAATAAAATGTTAGCTATATGGATAACTTTTTATGTTTAATATAATATATTAGCTATATAGCTAATATATTATGGTCAAATTGCTATGGCGAGTAGAGTAGAAATTGGGAAAAAAATTCGTAAAGAACGAAGAGCCCTTGGCTATACACAGCAAAAACTATCCGAATTGATTCGAATCAATAAAACTACAATCTCTGAGATCGAAAATGGACGTTTTACGGGTTCTTTTGACATATTTGAACGTGTACTTGATGCGGTTGGTTTGCAGTTTGACGTATCTCCTAAGCAACACTCACTGCCTCATTGGGATGAGATTGAAAATATGTTTGCTGAGGATGACGAATGAAATATCAAACCAATCTTCCAGCCAAAATAACCAATATCACGGTGTGTGCCAATCAAGCTGAACTAGGTGTCTTAACCTATGGTTCAGTTCACCATTATCAACCCACACAAGAAACACAGCATGTATCACTTACCATGACTCGGAAAGGCATGGATGGTTATTCGTCAGGCTCACTCCACCCAATATTTGCGCAGAATCTTCCAGAAGGCTTTAATCGACGATTTATTGCTGAAAAGCTTGCCAGATACGCCAAAGTCAATGACATGTACTTATTGGCATTGCAAGGTGAACAAGGAATAGGAATGCTCTCTTATAAAAGTGAGCTAAATTTGCCCGAAGCTGAATCTTTGAGCTTAAGTGAAATTTTATTATACCGTAGCAATGAACCCCTTTTTCCACAACTATTAGAAAAATACTATCTCAGAAATTCATTGGCTGGGATGCAACCAAAAGTGAGCATTCCGAATGCGAATACTGTTCAAACAGATAGAACAGTTCAACAGAGGGATTTGATTGTAAAGTCCTTTGATTCTGAGTTTCCATTACTCACAGTCAATGAGTATGTTTGTATGCAGGCTGCACAGCATTGTGGACTTGAGCCACCCAAGACTTACTTATCTGAAAATTTAGAAACATATGTTGTAGAACGGTTTGATAAAACCAGTGATGGAAAAAAATTAGGCTACGAAGACTTTACGACACTTATGAAAAAGTCAAATGATCCAGATGCAAAATATACTGGTAGCTATGAAACACTGTTGAAAGCAACTTATCTATATACGGGTAGCGCAGCTGAAGTTGAAAAAATGTATAAATACATCGTATTCAACTGTCTAATCGGTAATGGCGACGCGCATCTTAAAAACTTTGCTTTGCAATATTCCTCAGATATGAAGAACATTTTTGTTTCACCACCTTTCGATATTACGCATACACTCATTTATAAATCAATTGATAATAAAATGGCACTCAAACTGGCTGGTAGTAAAGCATTTCCAGATCCTACACATCTCATCAAATTGGCTGAAAGTGACCAATTTAGAATCAGAAATCCCAAAGCAATCATAGAGTCCTTTAGCGAAAATATATTGGACTATCTTCAAACATCTAATGAAGTTCAATTATTCGATGGATTACGGACATCTATAGAACGTTCAATTTCAAATGTTATGGCGACAGGCCTTGGCACCCAAAATTATCGACATGATAAAAAGAAGAAATTTGAATAGTTAATTAAAATAGTATAAGTATTGATTAAACAACCATCCTAATGATGATCTTAATTGTCAATTAACATTATAAAAAATACTCAGTATCACTCTGAATTTTTGGAGAAATATGCTGTTCTACCCACGTTAACCATGCTCTTGTTTTCGCATCAATAAAATGACGGGATGGCAATAAGGTATAAACACCGATATCTGGTGATCTCCAGTCAGATAATAGACGGCGTAATCGTCCAGTACTTATAGCTTCAATTACAGTAAAGGTTGGCAGCAATGCAATGCCCATATCTTGCTGCACCATATCCAGTAAAAGCTCGGGTGAATCTGCAATCAGTGGTCCTGTAATATCAATTTGATAAGAACAACTTTTTTCACTCACCAGATGCCATTGCGGTGTAATTGATGGATTCACTAATCTTAAACATGCGTGCTTTTGTAGATCATCTAATGATTTTGGCTCACCATATTTTTCTAAATAAGCGGGTGATGCACAAAGTACTGAAAATATGGTTCCAATTTGACGGGCAACAAATCTTGAATCCGCCAACGATTCCGCAAGATACAGACTGACGTCAATGCCTTTGCCTAAAAGATCTGGAACATTCTGTGAAGTACGGTATTCAACTGTAAGCTCTGGATAGGTTTCACAGAATTCAGCCATCACTGGGGACACATAATGATGACCAAAACTCGCCATACTCAAAACACGTAGCCGTCCCTGCGGTTTGGTTGCCCTCCCCATAGCTTGAGTTTCGGCTTCATCGACCATCGCGAGCACTTGACGGCATTGCTCTGCATAAGTTGCACCAATATCGGTCAATGCGTGCTGTCTGGTCGTTCGTTGTAGTAATTTTGTTCCTAAACGCCCTTCTAACTCGCTAATCAGTCGAGAGACTTGCGCTGTTGTTAGTTCCATCTGCTCTGCAGCTGCCGTAAAGCTTCCACTATCAATGACTTTCAGGAAAGCATGCATTGCATGAAGTAATCCACCATCAAGATTTTTGCGCATAACGTAAATATCTTTTGCTTAATTACGCATTGTTGCACCAGTCTGGATCAATCACAATGACATTAATGTACATACATTGAGCAGTTTTCATTCTTCAATCAACTGATCAATCGTTTTCCGAGTATGTCATTTACTCCAAATATTCAACGGGATGTTGAGAAAATAAAGTAGCAAGACTACAAAATTCCAAGGAGAAATAAATGAATATAGCTACAAAATTTACTCCAAATAAGATTCCAACCAAGGATGTATCACTCGAAGATAAATATCTCAGTGATGACGGTACTGCTTACATGACAGGTATCCAAGCAATGGTGCGTTTACCACTCGCACAAACACGGCGGGATACTTTAAACGGTTATCATACTGCTGGCTTTATTTCGGGTTATCGTGGTTCTCCTGTCGGAAATTATGATAATTATCTCTGGCAAGTAGAAGGCATACTCAAAGACCATCATGTGGTTTTTCAACCTGGCGTAAATGAAGATTTAGCTGCTACTGCAATTTGGGGTACCCAACAAGCCAATCTCTCAGGTCAAGGAAAATATGATGGTGTGACTTCTTGGTGGTATGGCAAAGGTCCAGGTGTAGACCGTTCTGGAGATGTTCTGCGTCATGCTAATTTAGCAGGAACATCCGAACGTGGTGGTGTGGTTGCCTTCTTTGGAGATGACCATTCTTGTAAATCCTCAACAGTTCCACATCAGTCAGAACATGTCATGATCGGTTGTGGCATTCCAATTTTTTACCCAACATCAATACAACAAATTCTTGATCTTGGTGTTCATGCTGTTGCAATGTCTCGCTTTGCGGGTGTGTGGACGTCAATGAAACTGGTTAGTGAAATTGTTGAAACCTCTGCTTCTGTGCATGTGGATTCAGATCGCGTCATTCCTGTATTGCCCGAAAATGTCGCAATGCCTGAAGATGGTGTCAATATCCGTTGGCCTGATCATGGGATTCAACAAGAAGAACGTCTATATAAATATCGCCTACCTGCGGTTTTGGCTTATGCCCGTGAAAATGAACTGAATCAGGTAACTTGGCATTGTCCTGACGCCCGTATTGGTATTGTCGCCAGTGGTAAAGGCTATTTAGATACCATTGAAGCCTTACGTATATTAGGCATCGAAGGTGAAACAGCCCAACAGCTCGGACTACGCGTCTATCAAGTTGCTTTGATTTGGCCTTTAGAGCCACAAGGACTGCATGAGTTTGCCGAAGGTTTAGAAGAATTGATCGTGGTTGAAGAAAAACGCCCGATTTTAGAAGCACAAATTAAAGAGGAATTGTATGCACTTCCAGATGACAAACGCCCTCGTGTCATCGGTAAAGCCTGTGATGGCAAAGGTGAATGGAGTACAACTGTAGATGAAGCCCCTTTGAAGGGTTACTTTGAGTACCAGCCAGAACCTATTGCAAAAATGTTGGCAGCTCGCTTTTTAAAACTAGATCTTCCTGAAAGCTTAAAAACGCAAATTCAAAATAGAGTTGAGCTGCTACAACAATCAGAGCAAGAATCCCAGCGTGCACCTGATATTGCAGAGCGCAAACCGTTCTTTTGTAGTGGCTGTCCTCACAATTCATCCACGGTCTTACCTGAAGGCAGTCGTGCATTAGGTGGGATAGGTTGTCATTATATTGCGGTCTCACTCAATCATGGCACAGAAACGTTCTCACAAATGGGTGGCGAAGGTGTGAGTTGGGCTGGTGCTTCTCATTTCACCAATGAAAAGCATATTTTTGCCAATCTGGGAGATGGAACATATTTTCACTCAGGTTATCTTGCAATCCGCCAAGCAATCGCGGCAAAACTCAATATCACCTACAAAATTCTCTATAACGATGCTGTTGCCATGACGGGTGGACAGCATGTCGATGGTCATCTCACCGTGGCACAATTAACCCGACAACTTGATGCTGAAGGCATCACCAAACAAGTCATCGTTACGGATGAACCTGAGTTAATTCATGCCGAAGAAGGTGTTGCATCTCATGTAGAGATCTATCACAGAAATGAACTTGATGATGTACAACGCAAACTACGTGATATTTCTGGTGTTACGGCGCTAATTTATGTGCAAACTTGTGCCAGTGAAAAACGTCGTCGCCGTAAACGCAATACTTATCCAGATGTTGCAGAGCGCGTTTTTATCAATAGTGAGATTTGTGAAGGTTGTGGTGACTGTTCTAAAAAATCGAACTGTTTATCGGTTGAACCTGTTGAAACTGCATTAGGGACTAAACGTCAAATTAACCAAAGCAGTTGTAATAAAGACTTTTCTTGTGTCGAAGGTTTCTGTCCAAGTTTTGTGACCGTACATACCCGCGATATGAAACGTCCAGAAACTTTCGAAGGGATTGCCGCTGGCTGGCCAGAAAATCCAATTATCCCTGAGCTGGGTCAACAACCGATTCATATCATGGTGGGTGGCGTTGGCGGTACAGGGGTCGTGACCGCAGGTGCTTTACTTGGTATGGCGGCTCATTTAGAGGGTAAAGCTGTACGTATCATGGATATGGCTGGACTTGCTCAAAAAGGAGGTGCGGTATATTCCTACATCCAACTTGCTACAGACGATGATCAGATCTCAGCTACCAAAATCCCTGCGGGTCAATGTGATGTTTTAATCGGGGCAGATGCCATCGTTGCAGGGAGTAATGCGGCGCTTTCACGCTTAAAAGCAGATGCTGTTGTCATCGTCAATGAAGATGGTTCCCCTACTTCGGCCTTCCTTGAATCTCGTGATTGGCATGCACCAATAACGGACTTGATTAATCGACTTCGTGGTCGAACCACGCAAGGCAAACTCATCTCTTTACCTGCAATACAAATTGCCACACAAGTGTTGGGGGATGCAATCTTTGCCAATCAGATCTTGCTTGGCATGGCTTGGCAAACTGGTCAAATTCCGTTGAAGCGTGAAAGTATTGAAAAAGCAATTCGTCTGAATGGCACGGCTGCTGAAAAAAACCTTGAGGCTTTCCGTATCGGTTGCCGTTTAATTAGCGATCCAGACTTAGCAAAACGCATTATTGCAAGCATACCCGCAACGCATACACCAACTACCTTGACCGAACTGATTGAAGATCGCTCTGCGCGTTTGGTTGAATACTGGAACCAAGCGTATGCAACGCAGTACCGAACCCTTGTAGAACAGGCAGCTAAAGTTTTGCCAAAAGAGTTAGCTGGAACAATAGCGACTCAGCTGTATAGAGTCATGGCCTATAAAGATGAATACGAAGTTGCACGCTTACTCACAGGCAAAAGTTTTAAACAATCGATTGAAACCCAGTTTGGTAAAGGTCTACGTTTAACCTATCACTTAGCTCCACCTGCTTTGGGTGCTCATGGGGTTATCCGTAAACGTGCTTTCGGATACTGGATGCGTATTCCAATGATGATACTTGCTCGTCTTCAGTGGCTCCGAGAAACCTTCTTCGACCCATTTGCTTTACAGCAAGAACGTAAAAAAGAACATGCATGGCGTGATCGTTATATCGCCTTTGTGAAAGATATAAGTACAACACCTGAACGCTATGATTTAGCTGTAGCAGAACAAATCGCGAAGTTACCCGCAGAGGTACGAGGTTTTGGTCATATCAAAATGCAAGCGATGGACACGGCGACACAACGGTGGGATGAACTTGCATTGAGTTTGCGTAAAGCAGATCAATAAAAGGAATAGATTGAAATTAACCAGTCGCAGATACAGGATCACTCCAAGTTCAGTTTGATCCTGTATCCGCGACTTCATCTTTATTCGCATGTTGAAAATGACTTGCTATGAATACATCTGTAATCACTTTGGTCGTAGGATCACCACGCCATTTCATTACCCTGAAAATCTATAAACTGTTGTTCAGTCTTTCCAAGAAAGCCTTCTATCACGCGTACAATTCCTGTGGTGCTTTCTTTCACAGTGACAGGTGCCTGACTTCCTCCCATTTCAGTTTGAACCCAACCTGGATGTAAATTCAGGACACCGATTTGTGCTGGAATTGCCTCATTTTGCGCAAAACCACGGGTGATACTGTTCAGTGCAGCCTTACTAGCACGATACAACTCCATACTGCCATCTTTATTTAAAGTTACACTGCCCATGATTGAGCTCATAAATGCAATCACGCTGTTTGCTTTCATTAGCGGCAGAAATTTTCTGGCAATGGTTACAGGTGCAATGCTATTGACCCAAAACAGATTTGCAATTTCATTTGGCGTACTTTGCTCAACACGTTGATGTTCAGGTCCTAAAATACCCGCAGAAACCAAGAGTAGATCAATGGAATGCTCAGGATACTTGTTAATGATGCTATCGGCAGTTTGTACATGGCTTAAATCCAATTCAGCCAATTCCAGTTTGTCGGTATGCTCTAAAAGTAGTTGATTTAGATCATCAGGTATTTGGGCTTTATCTCGAATAGTCGCGATTACACTCCAGTCTTGATTGAGTAACTCGCGAACCAATCCTAAACCAATGCCTCTTGAAGTTCCCACTACAATTGCACGTTTATTTTCATTAATCATAAATGTACCTATTCATTCTATATTTCGTGGTGTAAGAATCATCTTAAAAGTAAATGTCATTCTAGGATGTTTGAACTATAAATTCTGTTAGATATTAACAAGGGTTTTATCGAATGGATTGTTTTGATAAATAAAAAAAGCATGATTACATCCTTTCCATTTTTAAAATGCTGCGTACAGGTATATGATGTCGCACGGCTGATTATTGATTTATTTCGAGTATGAAGAATTCGTTTACTGAGAATAAGCAAGTTAAATTAGTTTCGAGTTTTCAAGAACTCGTGAATTCGTATTTTCAGGGGACGATGAATGCGCTTTGCTGGTCTCGGAATTTGATGGGCGATTTTCAAGAGATCGTGGCTAAACTTAAATTAAAAGAGAATATTACCGAAGTATCTGTCGATGATCTTTTGGCGCTGCAACTTTCTGAAAATGGTAGTTTAGCAAGAGACGTCCTTTTAAGTGATATACAGCTACTAACAGATTTTGGTGCATCCCCGACACTGAATTTATTGAAATGTTACGAGCGTGATGACGAGTTGGATTTCATTTCAACCGATGTTTATTCGTATCATGTTGATCGCTCTCCCATCGCCACAGATACTTTTTTATGTACGTATCATGGTGCTGCGAGTGATATTCTGCCGAATGATCAAGTTGAACAGAAAATTTTGATTCCTGAAATTCGGGCAAAACTCCAAGAAGTATACGACGGTCCTGAATCTGAGTTTGACGCTTTTCTAGAAGAGTATTTCTTTGATTTACATTATCAACCTAAACCCAATGCCATACCTATAAATTTAGGTATAGGACATCTTTGGCGCTTGGCAGTAGATCATCCAACACAGCAAGTCCTGCCTTGTGTACATAGAGCTCCTATTGAAAAGGATGGAGAGTATAGATTGCTCTTGATTTGTTGAATTTTTATCATCACTTAGAAATGAAGTTTATTTTTATGAGATCAAAGGGCATGATCTAAATCTATAAATAAAAGCCTTTGACCAGCTTAAAGTAAAAAGAGCATCAACTTTGATGCTCTTTTTGTTTCAAAACGGATTGTTTCAATCCTTACTTTTTAGGAGCGGATTGATTCATATTAGAATGGTCCATTTTTGAGTGGTCCATGTTCATCATTTTTGAATGATCCATCTCAGACATCTCTGCCATTTGGGTATGTTGGCTATGCTCTTGTTGCATTTTCTCCATGGTTTTCATATCACACGGTTCTGGGCATTTCTCCTGCATTTTAGCCTTGGCTGGAGTTTGAGTTACTGCAGGCTTAGCCTCCGCTGCCCAAGATTGGGTACCCATCACTAAAGCACCAACACACATGAAAGTGGTTAAACCACGGCGAAACATCATTTTCATTTTTTGCTCCAAAAATTAACTTTCTTCCCCTAACATATCCCTGAGTGATAAACATCTAAGTGACATGAAAATGACATTTTTGTAATCTACGTAAAATCACCTATTTATCACGCTATTATGATAGTCAGGTGTGATATGGGATTTTGTCTATGAGAATCTTATTGGTTGAAGATGAACAAAAAACTGGGGATTACCTGAAGCAAGGGTTGACTGAAGCAGGCTATATTACCGACTGGGTCACAGATGGACTATCGGGCAAACATCAAGCGCTTTCTGAAGAATATGACCTGATTATTTTGGATGTGATGTTACCTAAACTGGATGGTTGGAGCATCATTCAAGATATCCGAAAAAGTGGTAAAACCATGCCGATTCTATTTCTATCCGCTCGGGATCAAATTGAAGATCGAGTCAAAGGCTTGGATTTAGGCGCAGATGATTACTTGGTCAAACCTTTTGCTTTTGCCGAATTACTGGCTCGAATAAAAAGCTTACTGCGCCGTGGGCAACAAAAAGAAGACAGCAATATTATTACCATTGCGGATCTTGAGCTTGATCTGCGTAAACGGCGTGTCACACGGGCGGGACAACGCATTGACCTGACGGCAAAAGAGTTTGCACTGATGGAATTATTTATGCGTAGACGTGGAGAAATCCTGCCTAGAGCGCTGATTGCATCGCAAATCTGGGATATGAACTTTGATAGCGATACCAATGTTGTCGAAGTCGCGATTAAACGCTTAAGAAATAAAATTGATAGTGACTTTAGCCCTAAACTGATTCAGAACATACGTGGTATGGGCTATGTGCTAGAGATAGAAGATGACTCATAAATTGTTGAATGCGATCAGCTTTCGTATTGCCCTCGTCTTTTCCATTTCCACCATTATTATCTTAATGATTATGGGGTTGGTCATTCATCAACTTGTAATGCATCATTTTGAAATGCAAGACAGAACGCAGTTAGAGGGTAAAATTCAACTGGTTGAAAACTTATTGGCTCAAAATCCTTCTAGTGCACAAGAGCTCAATTTATATTTAAAAGATGCCTTAGTTGGTCATCATGATTTAATCGTTCAGATTGAGCGCCCCTCTGGGGAAATTATCTTTAGTTCGGCACCGACCGTCATTGATTCTCAAGTGCTCACCAAGTCACCCCAAAACACATGGGTAGAATGGCGGAATCAAAATAAAGTCTATCGTGGGCTGGTCTATAAGAAATCTTTTGAGCAAAATCTTATGGTTCCATCCGCTCAAATTATTGTTGGGGTAGATACTTCTGAACATCTACATTTTTTAAATAATTTTAGACAACAGCTACTTTATATAGGCTTAGTCGGTACACTCTGTTTAATGTTCTTTGGTTGGCTTGCTGCATGGCGAGGTCTTCGCCCTGTTCAAAACATGGCAAGAGTTGCAGAAGGTATTTCAGCCCAACATCTGTCTGAACGTCTAGAAGTCGACCATACCCCGACCGAATTGAAATCACTCGCCATCGCTTTTAACGAGATGTTAGATCGACTAGAAATAGCGGTAGAAAAACTGTCCGACTTTTCATCGGATCTTGCACATGAAATTCGAACGCCAATTAACAACTTGATGACTCAAACACAAGTTTGTTTATCACGTAGCCGAGATATTCAGACTTATCAGGAAGTTCTTTTTTCAAATTTAGAAGAGTTTGAACGTTTAGCTCGCATGATTTCGGATATGCTTTTTCTTGCTAAAGCAGAGCATGGATTACATTTACCCAATTTACAACAAGTGAGTTTGGAACAAGAAGTCGCCGCTTTATTTGACTTTTATGATGCAATCGCTGCTGAAAAAAATATGTCTTTAAGCCAAAGCGGTTCGGCTAATGTGCAGGGTGATCCGTTAATGCTGCGCCGTGCACTGAGTAATTTGCTATCGAATGCGATTAAATATGGTAAGCCGGATTCCACCATTAACATTAACTGCGAGCAAAACACAGAGACCACAATTTTTAAAATTGAAAATGAATGCCCCCCTTTATCACAAGAACAGTTGAGTCGGCTATTCGATCGGTTTTATCGCACCGATGCATCTCGACAGCGCGTTGAAGAAGGGACAGGCTTAGGACTGGCTATTACCAAATCTATTCTTGATGTATATAGAGCAACCATCCAAGCCGATTATCAAAACGGACATATTATTTTTACAATCGCCTTTAAAAATTAACGCGTTTCTGTTTTTGCTTTCTAGACATTCCTGATTCTCACAGGAATGTCCGAAGAAGCTCTTCACAATCATGTAGGAAATGGCTTGATAAATCTGAATGGTTAGGTTCCCTCTCAAGAGAATTTAGACACTTTCTACGCACTCATTTTAAAAAGTATTGTAATAACAGAATTTTATCTATTTGATCTACAAGTCTATATGGTTCCGCAAAGTGTACTCAGTTCCCTGTCCACCACCGAAAATGACAAAAATGTAATTTTGAAGTCATCGAGGCGTTTCATTACATCCTGAATAATAGAGAAAAAGGTGATGAGCAATTTACCAAGCCGAGAAGTTTGATTAAGCCATTGCTTAACCCCTGATTAGTTTTAAAAGGATGAGGACATGATTTTCTCTCAACGTACAACAAGTGCCCTACGCAATATGCTTTTGGGTGCAAGTTTAGTGGTTGCCTCTTCAAGTGTTTTAGCCCATGTGAGTCTTGAAAGCGCAAATCCAGCCATCAATGCTACTGTTGCAAGCCAGCCTAACAGTTTAAGACTAAACTTTGGCAGCGAAGTGATGCTAATGAACGTCAAGCTGAAGGATGCGCAAAGTAAAACGATCGCGTTAAATTACCAAGTCAATCATGACTTAAAAAAATCATTTGAAGTCGCTCTGCCAAAACTAAAATCAGGCAAATATACCGTGATCTGGACCACCATGGGCATGGATGGTCATCACATGAGTGGTGAATATAATTTCACGATAAAATCACCAAAATAAGAAATCTCAATGGGCATCATGTCAATCTTTGGCTGACATGATGTTGTTGCAAGGACGAAGAATATGGTTGCTGAAACTTGGGACTATTTATCATGGCTAGTCAAAGGCATGTTATATCTTGGCGTTGCATTTGTGACAGGTGGGTTATTCTGCTCGTATCTACTTAAACGTTATAGCAATCTTCAGCATATGCTCCTTAAATACATCACGCTTGGCGCAGGCTTAGGTTTAGTGACGAGTGTTCTAGGATTTTTTGTTCTCATCGGCAGTTTTTCAAATAGTGGTCTGTCGGGTATGTGGGATAGCAACTACATCTCCTTGCTCATAAATATCCCGATCGGGCATGCTTACATGATTCGGTCTATCAGCTTTGCCCTCATCCTTCTGTTGATGATCATTAAACTAAGCAAAGCGCGTCCTATTTCTAATGTCGAAGCTATTGTTATAGGTTTATTGATTCTCCCCATTCTGTTCAGTTTTTCTCAACTTGGACATGTCACCCATTTAGACTGGTTCGGTCACTTGTTGTTATCACTGCATGTATTCGCGATGTCTTTATGGATGGGATCACTCTATCCTTTATGGAAAACCAGCACCTTAATTCATGGTTTGCCATTAAAAGAGCGCATGCACGTGTTTGGTAAAATTGCCGCGGTAATTGTCGCGATATTAGCGACATGTGGAATCAGTATCGTGCTGTTGCTTGTGCAAGATTTCAATACACTCCTCAGCACTGCTTATGGACAGGGATTTATCATTAAAATCCTATTGGTACTCAGTATTTTATTATTGGCGGCCTTTAACAAATGGTACTTCACTCCTCGTTTGCAAGATCCAAAATTTGCGAAACAATTAAGTTATGCCATCTGTTTGGAAATGCTTCTGGGTCTTTCCATCCTATTCACCACGGGTTATATCACCACAGTAGTTGGTCTTGAATAGTAATTCCTAGATGAAATGGAGTTGACGATTTTTTATTGAAAATGATCGCTAGAACCTTAGTGCTACCTCATTGATAAGTTTTAAATTAACAATAGAAAAATGCCGTATTAAAGTCGCAAAAATCATGATACTTGGAGTAATTGATGAGATTACTCCAAGTCATTCATTCTAGTGATTTGAAAGTCATAACAATGAGCCGTTTTGTATAAAACCTTAACTCATCCCAGCTTAGAATGCCCAGTGAATGGTTGCTGTTGCCTTCAGTGGTTCACCGGGTTGTACCCAGTTGTTGGTATAGCTAGATACGTAGTAGTCTCGATCGAATAAATTCTCTATATTCAACTGGACACGTAAATCTGGATGTACTTGAACATATCCTCCAAGATTCACCACAGTAAATTCAGGTAAGCTGGTGCCATTGTCGATATAGTTTGCACTGCGTTTGCCATAATAATTTACATTGCCAATCAAACCTGCTTTATGCCCGACCAAATTAAACTGATAGTCGGCACTTAAGTTTGCACTATGCTTTGGAATGTTTTTAAGTCTCGCCCCTTTTGCTTCAACTTCACTCTCTACAATCGAAGCATCGGTATAGGTATAGTTTGCATTAACCCGCAAATGATCTGTGAACTGGTGTTGCAACTCCAACTCCAGACCATGGCTTTGCACTCGACCACTATCGACATAGCTATCACTAATACCTTCCGTAAGTAAATGCTGTTTATCCATATCGAAATAGGTTAAGCCTAACCAGCTTTTTGCCAAGAACTGATACTTGCCGCCAACCTCCCAGCTTTCAGTTTTTTCAGGGTCATACAGCTTATTGTCTTTATTCAAACCTGTATTAAGTTCAAATGCTTTGCCCCAGTTGGTATAAAAAGAAAGTTTTTCGGTGGGTTGATAGTTAATCCCTGCGCGTGGGGTAAATGGTGTAAATGCCTGCTCCGATGAATTTCCCGTACGATGATCATCAATTTGCTGTTCTAAGCGATTGAAACGACCACCAATCAAGACATTCCACTGATCATTAAGGAAAATCTGATCTTGAATATTTACGCCCAACATATCTTGCGTTTCTTTCGTATCTTTGGTGATACGAGTTAATGGAAGAATATTCTGTCCATACACAGGATGGTAGATATCAATCTGACTGAATGTCCCCGCTGCACTACGGCGTTGGATCTGATCAATGGTATAGTGACCCGCTTCTAGATTGCTGACCAGTTCATGTCGGATCGCTCCTGTATCGAACTTGCCGCGTAAAATGGACTGAAAATTGGTAGTATCAGTTTCAAACTGACGTGAGCGACGAAAGCGATTGGCAGTTTGTCCATCTGCTGCAATAGACGAAATTTCGGTCGACGTCCCCCCGCGCTCGCCATGACTATAGGTAATTGCTGTGGTGTTGTTCCAATTGTCATTAAAATCATGATTTAAGCGTAATTGATACATTTGATCTTTAATATCAATGTCACCATCGCTCGGTTCACCTAAAAAGGTTTTTTTATTCACAGTAAATTGACCATTGACCATTGGAATACCACGATCAAATACCCCTTTGGATTGGGCAAATTCAGTATCCAGATTCAACTGGGTTTGCTCCGAAAGCTTCCAAGCCAGTTGTGGGGCAATATAATAATGTTCACTATCGACATAATCACGGAAACTTTGATTATTTTCATACGCCAATCCAAGACGATAAGCTACATCCTGATTGATTGCTCCTGTAGTGTCCAAAGCAGCACGGTATTCTTCTAAGCTACTGCCACTCAGACTTAAACTGTTCTTGTTCTGCCATTCGGGCTGCTTGGTGGTAATGTTCATAATGCCGCCAATCGCGCCCTGTCCATACATGGCCGCCATGGGTCCTTTCAGGAAATCAATCGCTTGGATATTGACCATATCTCTAGGCGTATGAATACCACTCACGGAACTTAGCCCATTACGCATGTAGATTGTTCCCATATTCGGGTCGGTACTAAAGCCTCGGAAGGAATAGTTATCCCAAAAACCACCCCCATAACTGTCTTGATAAACCACACCATTGACCAATGACAAGGCATCACTCACACGTTGAACATGATGATTTTGTATATCTTCATTGGAGACATGAGATTTGGTAAAAGGTACTTCCAACAAGTCATGATTAAACTGGGTAATTGCCTGAGATGAGGTATGGCGCTCATCCTGCTTCTCAGCAGTTAAGGTAATGGTTGCGAGTTGTGTCGTGCTATTTTCATTTGTTTCAGCAGCTGAAACAGTGCCCATTGAAAATTGAGCCAGTAAAATACTTAAAGTCAGTGGATGAAAGATAAACTTCGCCATGAATAAAACCTAAAATCTTTTAAAACTTGAATATGGGTTTTGTTCAATACGGCGTGGTAGTTTGATCTGATCGCTGAGAAGAAGCAGCGAAATCATTATTCCGATATTTGGCTTAGCGCTTTACACAAGCCTCAAGATCTTGATCATTTGATGAGATCCCTATTTTTTCTTCAGCATGCTTCCTAGCAAAAATTAAAATATCTGAAATGAAAACAAGGAGATCTACGTAAAACCACGAAGTATGAACAACACAAAGTTGAACAAATCACGCTAAAGCCGTTTGCTGTAAAACGTACATGGATGATTTGCTACTGGAGTTTTAGGCGAATAAAGGCGGGGCTCGTCCTTGAGGACTTAAAAATAAGCGTTGTAATACAAAGAAGACATGCTTAAACGCTTTTTGAAAAGTCAGTAAACGGATTTGTAAGCGTTCAAAAACTTCTTTGATCTCAAGATTTAAGTTTGCAATTAAATGTCCATAGACAGTACAGAACATACAGTGATGATCGAGTGTATGATCATGTTTGGAACTGGAGGTCTGAAGCGACTGAATATTCTGCTGATGCAAATCATGAGTTTGCATTTGATGCATGCTATGCACCGTTGATTTGGACGTTGTAGATAATTCAGCAATCGTGATGCAAACCCGAGAAATCTGAAATTGCTCAGGTAACAGGGGCTGTAAAAATACAGCAACTTGTAAAAACATCGCCACTAATGCGAGAACCAAAGCCGTTCTCAATCCACTACTCGTCCATTCAGCTTGAGCTCAGGGAAATTAGCATAGATATCATGATGAAAGCAACGGAAGGTTTTAGATCAATCTATTGATCATAAACGGCTAGAATTGCTTTCTGTAGATATTTTCCAGCGAGCAGAATTCAACTTTAGAATACTGGCAAACGTCTAAATCTCGCCAAGATTCCCCTTTTATACTTAATGTTTCATACGTTTTAAGAGTTGACCGATCGCAAAAATGGCATGTAGTACCACTACGCTCAAGACCCATACAGGCACTAAAAAATAGAGTAAAACTAAGCTAATAATAAGAAGGCTTAAAGGTAGAACATGAGCTTGCTGCCAAAGCTGAAGCAAACTCTTATTCAATTGCTGAATGGACTCCGCGGGACGGCTATAGCTCCACCATGCACGATACGCAAAAGCGGTAATCACTAATATCCCGAGTGTGCTCAGTACCAAAATAAGTTGATTCCACCAACCAAACAAAACCCCAATATGCATATCGACACCCCAACGCGTCAATTTCGCAGACATGGGGAAATCTTTAAAATGTACTTGATCAATCACTTTTTGTTGAGTGATATCAACCGCTAAAGCATCTACTTGAATCGGATGACGATGATTCATTTCCTCCACCATCCATGCCTGATTGTGCTGATAACTTGGTTTAATCTGTAAGGCTTTTGCCATCAGTCCGTTGGCTCTGGCAATGGTGACCATCTGATCAAAATAATCTAAGTTCAACACAGGCATATCCGTAGCCATATTCATCATGGCATGATGCTCCGCATGTGGGTCGACATGCTGTGAATGTGATGTCATTTGAATTTGTCTATTCAAGGTTGGCGTATCGCTATTTAACCAATGCCGAATTTCTGCAATATTGGCGCCTGACCATTTCGACCAAGTTAAGCCCGTAATGGATAAGAATAGAAGCATCGGTAAAATCAGCAACGCCGTCAGATAATGCCAGCGAATCAAACGATTGCGCTGATGCGGTGAAGTTTTAATCTGTTGCCGCTTAAGCCACCATTGCAACAGCCCTGTGAGTGTAAAGATTCCCAACCAACTTGCGGCTAGTTCGCTATAAAGACGTCCCCATTCTCCAAGCAGTAAATTACGATGAACTTGATCTAGAAAAGTACGTACAGGCAATACGCCACTGGTGCCATACGCAGCAAGCTGCCCTTGTACTGCCAGCGTATAAGGGTTCACAAAAATAGCCATGGTTGTCATGGAATCTTGTGGGGCTTGATACAGAATTCTGGTGGTACTGTTCTCTGTCGGAGCAGTACGTACAGCAATGATTTGGGTCTCTTTAGGCAAAACTTCTTGAGCAGCTTTGACCTGTAAACTTAAAGGCTGAGCCAAAGCTCCAACCTCATGTTCGGCAAACAATTGCTGATGATAAATACTCTGCTCAATTTGTGGTGTTAGGGCGTAAAGTAAACCTGTTAAGGCAGCAATAAAAATAAAGGGGGCAATTAAAAGTCCGGGTTGACTGTGACTTAGACGTAACAAGGATTTCAGCATTCTGCCCTCTTAGTTGCTCATCGGCTGATCTTTACCCGACAGGACATCTGTTGAGTCAATGTGCGAGGCATTATACGTAGGAAAAGATGGGGATGAAAACTGCTGTTGATCCTAACGCCGTTAGGTCACTGTCTTTATAATGAATTTATCTGAATGTCTTTCTCAAAAAATCCTTAACCAAAAGTAATTAACTGAAAACTTCAATCATCAAGCCGATATACATCTAAGGCTTGTGAGTAACATCGTTGGATTCAGTGTAATAAATATCCATTAAACGCTTAGCATTATCTTCGCAGCTCATGTCATCTGGTTTATTCTGAATCGACTCGATTAGCTGAAGTAAGTTCTTTTTATTCTCGCTCAGCATTTTTTGCATTCTGGTAATTTCTTTAACTTTTTCATTTAAGGTTTCAACCAGTTTTTCATGATTCCAATTTGAAATATTGGCGGGAATTAATGACTTAATTTCTTCCAAAGAAAAACCGACTTGTTGTGCCTGTTTAATTAAATAGAGTTGTTGGAGATCATTTTCAGAATATTTACGATAGCCATTGGCAAGTCGTTTGGCTTTAGGCAACAACTTGATTTGTTCGTAATAACGGATTGTCGGTGTATTTAGACCACTTAACTTTGATAGCTCACTAATATTCATTCCAACAATCCTCTTGACCTTAAAGTTTACTTTAAACCTATCATACACAAAACTCAAATACATGATGTTATGTAGCTGATAGCATAGAGAAATCTTGAAGCGAAATAACAATAATGACTGGAGAAGAACAATGAGAAAACGCATATTACATGTAGTGACCAATGTTGAAAAATATGCAGGAAGTCAGCGGGCTACGGGCTTATGGTTAGGTGAACTCACGCATGCTTATGATGAATTTGAGAAGAAAAACTATCTACAGGATATCGTTAGTCCCAAAGGTGGCTTATCTCCCCTTGAACCTAAGTCCTTAGGTCGCTTTGTTGCAGATCGCTCCGTAATGGCAAGAAAACATGATCCTGAGTTTATGAAAAAACTGGAACATACATTCAAGCCAACAGAGATTCATTGGCAAGACTATGATGCGATTTACTACACAGGTGGTCATGGTGTGATGTTTGACTTTTTAGACAATCAAGACCTGCAACGCATTACCCAAAATATCTACGAGGATGGCGGTATCGTCTCGGCAGTGTGTCATGGTTACTGCGGCTTATTGAATGTCAAGCTGTCAAATGGAAAATACTTGATTGACGGTCGCAAAATGACAGGCTTTACATGGACAGAAGAAATTCTGGCAGGCGTTGCCAAAGAAGTTCCCTACAATGCAGAAGAAATGGCAAAACAGCATGGAGCTGATTTTTCTAAATGTTTGATTCCTCTTGCTCCGCATGTCGTGGCTGATGGCACTTTAATTACGGGGCAGAATCCTTTTTCTGCCAAGAAAACGGCTTTGGCAGTGATTCAGACTTTAGAAAATATGAAGTAATAACGTCTAAGTTTCATGTTTAACATGCTCATCTATGAATCGTTGTATCCGAAAATAAAGTGAATCAGGCACCGCTAAGCTGTTAGTCGTAAACAAGAGCACCTATATAAATTAATTCAGTTATTTAATTGATAAACATAAATTATATATGAGTTTCCGTTTCGAATTTTTATCAAGAAAAAGGTATTGACCTTAAAGTTAACTTTAAACATAGCATGAGCTAGATGTCCATATACATACAGAGACAAAGCTCATGCAGCAAGATACAAAATTTAAAAACACCCTCTCAAGTCTAGTACTCGGTTGTACTTTGACGACCCCAGCACTTGCAGAAACAGAAAATATGAACGTTTCTACTCTGGAGCATAAAACCATGACGATTGTTAAAGCAGATTTACCTCAGACACAGTATCCATGGGTAAAAGAGTTTACTGAAGTGGAATTTGGTCCTTATAAGGTACAAGTCCCGAAAGGCGGTTACTATGATCGCTATCAAATGAATCCTGATTTAAATGACGTTGCGAAAGACCCTGAAGTTGGAAATATTGATTTCTTTAAAAATATTCCAAAACAACAGGTTGAAACTCGTGTTGGCACAGTCTGGTCTCCGAACTATTACTACCGCAGTAGCAATGTTCAATTACTGATGCTCGCACCCATCGACAAATTGAAAGCCAACATTCCAGATCAACTTGAACCGTTAAGTGTACTGCCTGGTTATGGACTGGTTTCGCTCACCTTCTTTGCCTATGACGTTTGTGATAACGATCCTTATGATGAAGTTTCGGTGGCAGTGGTTGTACGTCGTCCAGATGCCGCAGGTTCTCAGCTCAAGGAGTTAATACAATCCATCAAGCGCCGAGATTATTATGGTTATGTGCTCGCCCTTCCTGTCGATACTGAAATTGCGCGAGTACGTGGTGTATATGGCTACAGTTTACCAAAATGGCTGACCGCAATTGACCTGAATATCACGGATCGTATTCAAGCCAACTTGTACGATACGCAGGGTAAAATTGATGTTAGCTTGAGCGCCAAAACACCAAAATTTAAGACCGTTTCAAACCAATCGCGACTTGAGAAAAAGACCATGCTGAATCAGGTGGATGGCATTTGGTACAGCTCCTACGTCCAAGCGAACAACTTAACCTTTCATCAAGACTTTTTCCCACGTGATGTGACGTTAATCCGAAATGGTGGTCCTGTGAGTAAACTGCTTGACCAATTGGGTGCACAGAAAATTTTGAGAATGGATGTGGTAAAAGATGCACAATTGGCTTTGCATATGCCGAAACCAATTGATGCATGGAATAAGCAAAATTCTACAGAATAATCGAGAGCTTTATTCCGCTTAATCGTAAAACATTCAACGTGATAATTTCGATTATCACGTTGAATATTCGTGGAATCAGAAAAGGCTGGAATAAAAAAGTATTCTAAATCCTAAAATTTCGCCCTTTGATCAAGCTATAAAATATTGACTTTTTAACAACGAACTATACTTTCAAAGATCGTGTGATTTGAGCGTATTTACGACATAAAAAAGAGTGCCGATAGAGGCACTCGTTCAAGAAAGATTAAATCGATATTTTATGATTTGCTTCAATCACATGAACTTAAGCAGCTTGAGCACGTTTTTGCATACGTTTGCGATACTGTTTTGTCCGTTTTACCATCGCAAACTGCTGTAAAAGCAACGCCAGTACTGGAGAGATTTTCGGATTTGTCAGTTTTCCTTGACTCAATTTACGCAATTGATATTTGACCGTAGACATATTCGCGACTGAAGCAAGTGCTTTATTGTCCCATTGAATCGGTTTAAGTTCAGGTGCAATCGGTTTACCTGCTTTCCAAGCATGAGGTAAATTCGGTTCAATTGCGAGTGCAGTTGCTATCCCCACCATTTCCACACCACTTTGCACCACCTGCTCTGCAACGTGTTGTCGACGAATGCCGCCTGTCACCATAATAGGCATTTTTGCAATTTTGCGAATTTCGGTAGCAAACTCTAAGAAATATGCTTCACGGGCAAGCGTTCTTCCATCCCGTGCCTGACCTTGCATTGCAGGTGCTTCATAACTACCACCCGAAAGTTCGACCAGATCGACCGCTAAATCATTCAACATTTCGACCACTTGTTTGGCATCGTCTGCGCTAAAACCGCCTCGTTGAAAGTCAGCTGAATTTAGTTTTACAGCCACCGCAAATTTTTTTGAAACGACAGCACGTACCGCTTTGACAATTTCGATTAAAATTCGAGCCCGATTTTCGAGTGATCCACCCCATAGGTCTATACGTTGGTTGCTGAGTGGCGACAGGAATTGGCTGAGCAAATAGCCATGTGCAGCATGAATTTCAACACCTGTGAAACCTGCTTGTTCAGCCAGAATAGCGGTATTCGCGAAACGTTGAATGACTTCATCAATCATTGCTTGTGTCATTTCAATTGGGGTAGCAAATTTATCAGACATTTTGCCTAAATCTAATGCCACGGCTGACGGTGCCCAAGTGTCTTGCCCCATATTCGATTGCATCTGACGACCAGGGTGATTAATCTGCAACCAAAACTGTGCACCTTTTTCCCGACCAATTTCAGCCCATTGTTTAAATAAAGCAAGATGTTCGTTATCTTCAAGCACGACACCACCTGGACCTGTCATCGCGCGACTATCTACCATGACATTGCCTGAAATAATCAGTCCGACACCACCCTGTGCCCAAGCGCGATATAGCTGAAATAAAGCCGCTGAAGGTGCTTGCTCAGCATCTGCCATGTTTTCTTCCATTGCTGCTTTAGCAAGACGATTATGAATAGTGGTTCCGTTGGGTAATGTTAACGTGTCGAAAATACTCATTTTGATCACCTCTTTTGATCTTAGGTGTACTTTAAGTTTAAAGTAAACTTTAAGGTCAAGTGGTTTTTAAATATTCATGTGCAAAAAGGTAAAATTCTGCTTTTATGTTCTGAATAACTCACTTAAAGAATGATGTGGGATCGCTGTTATTTATTAAGCAAATTAATGTAAATTAGATATTTAGGATTGTTTTCATATGAAAACCTTCTAGATTTAGGATGTTTTTAAGTTAAAAACTGATAGGAATGAATGACATCCACTCATCATCAATTAAAAATGAATGGCATAGATGAAGATTCAAATGAATGCTTAGCCCTATGCTATTTCTGAAGTTGACTGAGACGAATTGAAAATCATATTGACATTCAAGTTTACTTTAATCTTATAGTATCCCTTTCAAACCTAGGCTCCATACAAAATAAACAAGACTTATCAGGAGAATATCAATGACCGCTACCGAAACAGCACAGTTTGATTTGGTTGTATTTGGTGCCACCAGCTTTGTGGGACAAATTTTAACAACTTATCTGACGCAGTATTTTGCCGAGCAAGGTGCATCAGGTGAACAAATTCATTGGGCAATTGCAGGTCGTTCACAAAGCAAACTGGATGCTTTAAAACAAACATTGGGGAATGCAGCCAAAGATTTAACCACCATCATTGCTGATGTAAATGATGCCCATGCCATTAAAGCACTGTGTGAACAGACACGTGTGGTGGTGTCTACCGTTGGTCCTTATGCACTGTATGGTGAAGCCATGGTTAAAGCCTGTGTTGAAACGGGAACAGACTATTGTGACCTGACTGGTGAAACACAGTGGATTAAAAAAATGCTGGATCGTTACCAGAGTCATGCTGAGCAAACAGGTGCACGCATTGTAAATTGCTGCGGTTTTGATTCTGTACCATCCGATATGGGGGTCTATTTCTTGCAACAACAGGCTCAAAAACACTGGCACGCACCTGCGACACAAGTCAAAATGCGCGTCAAGGCACTTAAAGGTGGTGCTTCGGGCGGTACGATTGCCAGCATGATCAATATTATTCAGGAAGCGGCAGCCGATCCTGTACTGCGTAAACAATTAGTCAATCCGTATTTGCTTGCCCCAGAAAATCATGGTTTCCAAAAGAAACAACATTATGTGAAGACTGCTGAATTTGATACAGATTTTAACGCTTGGATTGCCCCCTTTGTGATGTCTGCAATTAATGAGCGGGTTATACATCGCTCTAATGCACTTGCCAATCAAGCCTATGGTGATCAGTTTTCTTATAATGAAGCGATGCTGATGGGTCTGGGTTTCCGTGGCCGCGCCAAAGCGTATTCTTTGGTGGCGGGATTAGGTGCTTTCATGCTAGGTGCAGTGAGCAAACCGATTAGCAAAGTTATGGAGCGCTACATGCTTCCAAAACCAGGTGAAGGTCCAACACCAGAACAACAACTTTCAGGATTTTTTGATATCCGCTTTATGGGTAAATCGAAGGATGGAAAAGTCATGCAAATTAAAGTGACTGGAGATCGTGATCCGGGCTATGGTTCAACTGGAAAAATGCTTGGTCAGGCAGCACTGAGTTTGGTGCTCGATCATCATCGGCATGGGCAAAAAACTGGGCGTAGTGGTGGATTTTGGACGCCTGCAACCATGTTTGACCAACGCCTTATTGAGCGTTTAGAGCACTATGCGGGCATTGATTTTGAGCTGATTTCAATATCTTAAAATTGCTGATAACCAGAAGCGCTTAAGCCGAATTCGCTCGATAGATCTCTTATATGTGATGGTCGAATTTCAAATTCTAGAGCTGGAAAATTTGGATATATCAAAAAGACCTGATTCAAATTTATACAGAATCAGGTCTTGAAAAAGGTTTGAGCTTTACTCTCTAGAATTACTGAATCGACGCAATGATATCTTCCGCATGGCAACTCATGCCCTGTTGTATCAATATTTCTAATACTCCAGTTTGATGCGCTTGCACAGGAACTTCCATTTTCATGGCTTCCATAATGGCGACCACTTGTCCTTGCTCGACTTGATCACCACTTTTGACCTTCCATGCGCTAATTATTCCATTAATGGGTGCAAGCAAATGTTCAGGTTGTACGTGTTGTTCAGTAGTTGTCATCGTTTGCATCGTGTTGACTGGGCTTTGTGCAAACATGTTTGCAGGTAGACCTAAACGATGGAGTTTGCCATCAATTTCAATATAGCTCAGGAGCAATGGCTGTTGATGCTTGGGAATACTGCGTTGAGATGGCTTTAACTTTTGCTTAAAGTCATTTTCAATCCAGCGGGTATGCACCTTAAAATCATCGGTAAAATCAGGTTCGTTTAATACCGCACGATGGAAGTCCAAAACAGAGGCGATGCCTTCGATTTTAAATTGTTTAAGCGCCCGTTTAGCACGAGCAATAGCAACTTCGCGTGTAGGACCTGTCACAATCAATTTCGCCATGAGTGAGTCAAAATGACTGGAAACCAAGGATCCTGTACGAACCCCTGTATCTATACGTACACCAAGTCCAGATGGTGCATCAAATAAGCTGAGTGTCCCAAATGCGGGAATAAAGCCACGTGCTGGGTCTTCGGCATTAATACGGAACTCAATGGCATGCCCTTGAGCTTTTGGTGTTTCTGTAATCGAGAGCGGATACCCTTGCGCTACGCGAATTTGCTCAACCACCAAATCGACCTTAGCTGTTTCTTCGGTCACAGGATGCTCGACTTGCAAGCGGGTATTGACTTCCAAAAAGGAAAGCTTTCCATCTCGGCTTAGTAAATATTCCACTGTCCCCGCACCAATATAGCTGGCTGCCTGACAGATATTTTTTGCTGAACTGAGAATTTGCTGATAAATCTCATCACTGATAAAGGGTGCAGGTGCCTCTTCAACCAGTTTTTGGTTACGGCGTTGTAAAGAGCAATCACGTGTACCCAGTACCACAATGTTGCCATGCTGATCGGCAATCACTTGTGCTTCTACATGACGGGGTTGATCTAAATATTGTTCAACAAAACACTCACCGCGTCCAAAGGCTGCTTGTGCTTCCCGAACGGCGGAATCATAAAGCTCTTTTACTTCGTCAAGTTTCCAAACAACTTTTAAGCCGCGACCACCACCGCCAAAAGCAGCTTTAATGGCAATCGGTAAACCAAACTGCTTTGCAAACTCGAGTGCTTCATCAGCATTATTTAGAGGGTCTTGTGTACCTTGCACTAAAGGTGCACCCACTGAAGCGGCTATCTTACGTGCTTCAATTTTATCACCCAATTTTTCAATGGCGCTTGGCGATGGCCCTACCCACTTTAAGCCTGCATCAATCACGGCTTGCGCAAATTCGGCACGTTCAGATAAAAAACCATAACCAGGGTGAATCATGGTTGCTGCGGATTTTTGAGCAATCTCCAAAATTTTAGGAATATTTAAATAAGTTTCAGTGGCAGTGGCTCCTTCTAAACCCCATGCCTCATCTGCCAGTTCCACATGCATACTGCCAATATCATCATCTGCATAAACTGCAACTGAAGTAATACCCAGATCACGGCAGGCATGAATAATACGAACAGCAATTTCACCACGATTGGCAATCAAAAGTTTTTCAGTCTTCATGCTTTGTTCTCTAAATTTGTAAATTCGGCAATTTTTCTAAATTTGATTTGGCAACCTGCGGGAATCTGCGCCACCAAGTCCCAATGGTGTTTCGCCACACTGGCAATAACGGGATATCCCCCAGTAAGCGGGTGATCATTCATAAACAAAACGGGTTGCCCATTCGGTGGAATTTGTAAGGCACCTATACAGGTTCCTTCACTTTCGAGTTCACGGGTAATTTTGCGCACCAAGGGGTGTTCTCCCAAAAGTCGCAGCCCGACCCGATTGCTTTCTTGGGTGACCAACCATGTTTGCTGGCATAAACGTTCAATACTGTCCAGATCAAACCAGTCGGTACGCGGTCCCATCACAATGTCCAGCTCAACCACATCCTCAACTTTAGGCAAATTCAGCTTGGCCACTTCAGTTACGCTAATGTGTGTTGTTTTGACCTGACCTTGATAAAGGGTATCGCCGACTTTTAAGGGTTCAGGTCCCAATACCGCCAAGCTGTCAAAAGAGACACTTTGAAGTACAGGTTCTAGATCCAGTCCGCCACGAACAGCAAGGTAGTTACGCAATCCAGAGGTCGGTGTTTGAATGAAAAATTCATCGCCTTCATCTAGTGCGATGGCTTGAGAACTTTGAAAGTTTGCAGTTTGCCCATCCGAAAATTTAATCAGGATGGTTGAGATTGCCCCTGTAACGGCAATCACCGTTGCACGATGCACTTTGGCTTTTAAGCCACCGTTTAAAACTTCAATGACAGCAGTTTGACTCGGATTTCCCACAATCCGGTTGGCACTATGCATGGAGGATAAATCCATTGCACCTGCTCTGCCGACACCAATCTTGCTTTGGTTGAGGCGTCCTTCATCTTGGATTAGCATCTGTAAGCTAGGTGCAGTCACCGTGAATAATGCATCAACAGATTTGGGCTTGATTGTTGGCACAATTTTTTCAGGCACACTGACGGTGGTTGGCTGATGCGTGACATCTTCAAAATGTACGGTCATGCCCGGCAACAGCAGCGCAGGATTTTGACGTTGCAAATCCCACATTTTTTCCGAAGTCGTTCCAATTAGTTGCCAGCCTCCGGGGCTGTCTTTCGGATAAATACCTGAGTATTGCCCTGCCAAGCCTAAAGCGCCTGCAGGAATTTTTTTACGCGGAACCGATAAGCGAGGTATATCACTAAAGGGTCGATCAGGACTGGTCAAATAGGCAAAGCCTGGGGCAAACCCAATAAAGGCAACATTCCAGACACTTTGCTGGTGTTTTTGAATGACTTCAGCAACTGAAAGTCCCTGTAACTCAGCTACTTGAGCAAGATCTTCGCCTGTGTACCGAATCGGGATAATGAACTCTTGGCTATGCAGCTCATAGTTAGAATCGACGGTTAATGACTGAATGCCAGCCATCAGCGTTATGAAATTGGTCTCCAGTTCATTAAAAAACACTAAAATGGTTTTCGCCGCAGGAATTAAGTCTTTAATGCCTTGGAATTGCTTGCTCTGCAATTGATTGTACAACGCCATAGTTTCTTCGAGACTGGCAAGCTCGATTAAAAAACAATCTGCGTTTACCGATAAAAACCGCATTTGTGTATCCTTTCAAATTCTACTTGGGTCGCAATTCGCCCATCTACACGTAATGAGAATTGTCTGAAATGGGTATAGCCCTTTGAGTCACTTTCTTCAGTTAATGTGCTGCTGTCGTTTTTTGTATAAATGAGCCAACTTGGATGTCATGCTTTTGCAGTTCAGTTTTAATCGCCATTGCCATTTCCAGCGCTTCAGCAGTATCGCCATGTAAACAAATCGTGTCAGCTTGAATTGGGGTAAAGACACCATCAATCGAGTCTACGCCACCATTTTTTAACATCGAGACGACACGGCAAGCAACCATTGCAGCATCATGTAACACAGCACCGTCTAAACGACGCGATACCAAGGAACCATCACTGTTATACGCACGGTCAGCAAAGGCTTCGGACACCACAGTTAAGCCTGCTTCACGTGCTTGATTTACCAAGTTGGAACCCGCCAGCGCCACTAAAACCAATTCAGGATTGTACATTTTAATGGCATCAATCACGGCGGCAGCCTGAACTGCGTCTTGTGCGATGGTGTTATAGAGTGCGCCATGGGGTTTTACATAGTGCACTTTAGAGCCTGCAACTTTTGCCAGACCATCCAGCGCTGAAATTTGGTAGAGCACATCGGCAATCAGTTCATCACGGGACAGTTGCATATTACGGCGACCAAAACCCACCAAGTCTGGATAAGAAACATGCGCACCAATTATTACTCCCAATTCAACAGCTTTACGCACGGTGTTTAAAATTCCGAGCGGGTCGCCTGCATGAAATCCACAAGCAATATTGGCACTGGTCACGAGCGGCAAGATTTGGTCATCATTGCCCATCTTCCATGAGCCATAACTTTCCCCCAAATCACTATTTAAGTCTACAAACATGGTCAATTCCTTCATTATCTTTTGAATTCCAGCTATATCGAACTGAACAATAAGTTTTTATGTCGACTGATCTGAATGCTGCAAACGCCATAACAATGTTTGCCGCGCATGTGCAACCCGAGGTTGACGTAATGCACTTGGCATCCAGATCAGATAGTAGTGAATTTCAGTATGCGCACGTGGTGGAGGAATGATCTGCAATTCACCATTGTCCAACTGCTGCTGGCATAGAAATTGTGGCATCACCGACCAGCCAGTTCCCTTTACCAATAAACTGCGATGCGCACGTAAATCCTGTCCGACCATGGCAGGCATCAACTCTGCGAGTGCAATCCGATTATGTTGTAGCCAAGGTTCTACCAGTGATAACTCGAGATTGTATGCCAGCAATGGCTCTTGCAGTAACGCTTGCGCAAAATTCTCAGCGTGTTGTATGCGTTGAACTACGCTAGGGGCTGCGACGGCAATCACCTTGTCCGTTAAAATGGTTTCGCTTTTTAGGCGATCATCAGTAACGGGATGGGCAGAGATTCCCAAATCACAATGACCTTCTAGTAACATCTGCGTCACCATGGGTCCATCGCCCGTATGCATTCGGACTCGAATTCCCGCTTCCAATAAAGGCGCTAACTCTGGCGCCAGTTTTTCAGCCATAAAATCAGCATGACCAATCAGTTGCAGCGCCCCTGCAACATCGCGTGAACGTGCACGTGCAGAAGCCAATGCCGCCTCTGCTGCATCTAATTTATCTCCAATATCTGCTGCGAGTTCTTCCGCTGCCGATGTAGGGATAACGCCACTGACTTGACGCTCAAAGAGAGGACGCCCGATTGCGACTTCAAGCCCTGCAATATGTTGTGATACTGCTGGCTGCGTGAGGTTTAACTGACGTGCTGCACTGCTAATGGAACGTTGCCGATAAACTTCTATAAAAGTTCTCAATCTAACCAAAGACATACGTAGCCATAAATTTATTTATACCCCTACCAAAATAGCATTATTATTACTCACACAACAAGAAGTCGTAAGCTTATCTCAACATCAATTACAGCCAAAAATGAGAGAATTTATTATGTTGACGAAAGAGCTTTATCGTACTTCTGCGACTGCCACAGGTGGCCGTGATGGTTATGCACGTACAGAAGATGGTTCACTGCATGTCTGGTTAGGTACACCCAAAGCATTGGGTGGCCGTGATTTCGGCAATAATCCAGAACAACTGTTTGCCACAGGTTATGCGGCATGCTTTTTAAGTGCCATGAAAGCCGTTGTAGCAAGCCAAAAATCACAATTTGTCAAAGTCCCTGAGGACACCAAAGTCACCGCAGAAGTTGCGATTGGTCCTTTAGAAAATCAAGGATTTGGGTTGGCAATCACATTAAAAATTGAAATGCCCAATGTCGATAAAGCCGATGCTGAAGCGCTTGTGGCTGCGGCACATCAAGTCTGTCCTTACTCAAACGCTACGCGCGGCAATATCGACGTCCAATTATTGGTGATCTAAACCGCACTAACTACCCCATCTAAGGTTTGAAGGACATGACAATGAATTTGCAACAATCTAAAACTGAATTATATAGCATACTAAATAGCTTAAAACGTGCTCACTTAAAACATGGACCAGCCAGTGCGGCTTTGCGACGTGATCGTTTACTGCGTGCGGTTCAATTGCTGAGTGAAAATCGTATTGCACTGACCGCTGCAATTGCTGCAGATTTTGGTCATCGGAGTGCTTATCAAACCCTGCTTGCAGATGTGATGAGCAGTATCGGTGCTTTAAAATTTGCCGCAGAACATGTTGAACAATGGATGCAAGCTGAAGTTGTAGATGCCCCTGCTGAGGGGATGCAAACTTGGATTCAACAGCAACCTCTAGGCGTCGTTGGCATTATCAGTCCATGGAATTTTCCACTCAACCTTGCCTTTGGGCCGCTGGCTGGCATATTCGCTGCGGGGAATACCGCGATGCTGAAACCCTCGGAGTTGACACCACATACTTCTGAACTGCTCGCAGAATTGGTGGCGCGTTATTTTGAACCACATGAATTGGTGGTGGTTCTGGGAGATGCCGAGGTTGGTCAAGCATTCAGTGCTTTACCTTTCGATCACTTGGTGTTCACAGGGAGCAGTACAGTGGGTAAACATATTATGCGTGCTGCAGCAGAAAACTTAGTGCCTGTCACATTAGAGTTAGGTGGCAAATCGCCTGTGGTTATCGCGGCAGATGCAGATATTCAACAAGCTGCACAACGTATTATGACAGTGAAAACCTTTAATGCAGGACAAATCTGTGTTTCACCCGATTATGTGCTTATACCAGATGCTCAAGTAGATGGCTTTATTACTGCTGCCCAACAGTTCATCAGCGAAAGCTTTCCGAAAGTGCAACACAATGATGACTATACTTCGATTATTAGCTCAAGACACTATGAGCGACTGCTAGCCTTATTATCAGATGCGCGAAGTAAAGGTGCTGAAATCATCAGTTTAGCACCTGCCGATGAACCTGATTTTGATGCGAATACCCGAAAAATTGCCCCACATCTGATACTGAATGTGACGGATGAGATGCTGATCATGCAGGAAGAAATATTTGGTCCACTATTGCCTGTCAAAACCTATCAAAAATTTGAAGAGACAATTGACTATATCAATGCTCATCCGCGACCTTTAGCAGCCTATTATTTTGGTCAAGATCAAGCAAAACAGCAACATTTTGCTACGCATACAACATCGGGTGCGCTCGTGATCAATGATGTTATGACCCATGCCTCCATTGATACATTACCCTTTGGCGGTGTTGGCGCTTCAGGTATGGGCGCATATCACGGCATTCATGGATTTAGACGTTTTACCCATGCCAAAGCGGTTGTGTTACAAAGTATGGATGGTGCTTCAAACCTGCGTTTACGCGCTCCATATGAACAAAAGCAAGCTACTTTAACTGCACTTTTTCACAATTAAAACAGATCCACGATATACCACCCGATGAACGGGACAAGGAGTAACTGATGAAGATTTTAATGGTATTAACTTCACATAGTGAACTGGGTAATACAGGACATAAAACGGGCTTTTGGTTAGAAGAGTTTGCCGCACCTTACTATACTTTTAAAGATGCAGGTGCAGAGATTGTTTTGGCATCGCCACAAGGTGGACAACCTCCAATTGATCCTAAAAGTGCACTTGAAGATTTTCAAACTGAATTAACACATAGATTTAACCAAGATGTTGAAGCACAAAACGCACTGGCCAATACTGTGAAATTGGACACTGTGAAAGCAGAAGATTTTGATGCGGTGTTTTATCCAGGTGGTCATGGTCCATTGTGGGATTTGACCAACTTGGCAGACTCTATTCAATTGATTGAAGCATTTACTGCTGCGAATAAACCGACAGGTTTTGTTTGTCATGCTCCCGGGGTTTTGCGTCATGTGAAAGCAGCGACTGGCGATGCTTTGATTAAAGGGCGAAATGTCACAGGCTTTACCAATGGCGAAGAAGCCGATGTGCAACTCACAGATGTGGTGCCTTTCTTGATTGAAGATGAGTTTATTCGCCTAGGTGCGAACTACCAGAAAGCACAAAATTGGATGCCGAATGTCGTCACTGACGGTAAGTTGGTTACAGGTCAAAATCCTGCAAGTTCAGCGCCTGTTGCAGAAGCCCTGTTAAAACTCCTTTCTTAACATGCTAAATCAACTAACTTAAGTTTTGATTAAGCCTCTCAATTTGGGAGGCTTAATCGTTTTTAAATATACAATCATCATGTGATTCAAGTTTTTAGGCACAGCTTTAGACGATTAGCTTTCTAAAGATTAAAGCCCAACATTTCAATAGGATGGGCTTTAAGACTAAAACCTTTGAACTTGAACAAAATTAACGCTGTAACTCATTGATGGTCACACCACCTTGTTCAGCCATCCATTCATCTCTACGTTTAAATAATTGCGGTGCTGCTAGATTGACCTGTTCGATTAAGGCTTGCAGATCGGCATTCAGCAGTTTTCGATTTTCAACCACTGTTTGCCCGTTGACCATGGTCATATGCACATCTTGCCCTTGTACGGCATGGACTAAATTGCTGTGCACATTAAATAAACGCCCTTGATCAATCAACGGGGTCATTCGCGGTGTTGCAATATCGACAGCAATAAGATCCGCCAGCTTACCAGCTTCGAGTGAACCAATTTGATGTTGCATACCGAGTGCTTTGGCTCCCATACTGGTCGCCATTTGACAGACCGACCAAGCATCAAGTGCAGCGGCATCCAGTCCAGAAAACTTCGCCAATAAAGAGGCGGTTTTCATTTCTTCAAACATATCCAGATTATTGTTTTCTTTTTCCCCATCTGTCCCCAAACCCACCGCAATACCCCGTTGCAGCATTTGCATAATGGGTGCAGCACCTGACGCCAGTTTCATATTGGAAATCGGGTTATGGGCGACCCCAACATTGTAATGCTTTAAAATCTCTATTTCGGCAGCGTTGCTCCAAACACAATGTGCTAATAAAGCTTTGGGAACATCAAACATCCCAAGATGTTCCAGAGTCTGAATGGGTCGCATGCCATAACGGCGAATATTTTCCTCTACATCAAACTGACTTTCATTACTGTGGGTATGAAAACCCGTCTGATACTCATTACAGAGTTTTTGAATACGCGCGAGGGCTTTTTCTTCCGCATAAAAGAGATGTTCTAGTCCGACCCAAACCTGAATACGCCCTTGTGCGGCTTGATGCCATTTTTGTAGCAGTTTTTCATTACTATTTAGCGTTTCAAAATAGTGATGATCAGGATGTTCAGCGACATACGGCACCAATACGGCTCGAATACCCAGTTCTTCTGCAGCTTCAGCACTACCATCCATATAACGCCACATATCCACGACAGTGGTTGTGCCTGAAAGTAATGCCTCGGCATAGCACAAGTATGAGGCAATTTTGGCATCATGCGGAGTGAGTACGCGGTGCATGGGGTCGATAAACTGCTGTAGCCAATCCCAAACTGGTAAACCTTCAGCCGTTCCTCTTAATAAGCCTGAATGACAATGTGTATTGATCAGTCCGGGCATCAGTAAACTCTTTGTGTATTGTGTCACTTCAACATGCGGATATTGTTGCTGGATCTCCTGCAAAGTCCCCACCTGCTGGATATAGGCTCCATCAATTAAAATCGCGCCATCTTTGATACACTCCAAGGCTGAATTCATGGTCATCACATAATCTGCGGCGATAATTTTCATACTTTTTCTCATGTCGAAGTGCTTAAGGACTAAAAGTTTTGCCCAATGATGCAGGTAAATTCAGTTTCAATAATTTCTTGTCACGTGAAATAAGCACCAGCACAACAATGGTCGCGAGATAAGGCAGTGCCGATAAAAACTCATTCGGAATTTCGATACCTAAAGCCTGAGCATGGAACTGCAAAATGGTCACGCCACCAAACAGATACGCTCCAAGCATCAGGCGTGTTGGTTTCCAAGCAGCGAAAACGACTAAAGCAATTGCAATCCAGCCACGCCCTGCCACCATGTTTTCAATCCACATGGGGGTGTAAACTGTAGATAAAAATGCACCACCGATACCTGCCATCAAGCCGCCAAATAACACAGCACCATAACGAATTGCCAGCACGTTATAGCCCATAGCATGTGCACTTTCTGGTGATTCACCGACTGCTTTGAGTAACAGACCCAAACGGGTTTTGCTTAACACCCACCAGACCGTAATGAAGGCAAAGATTGAAAGATAAACCACATAATTTTGCTGGAACAACACAGGACCCAGTACAGGAATTTCTGAAAGCCCAGGAATATTTAAATTAGTCAGACCCGGTAAAGTTGTACTGACATAACTTTGACCAATAAATGCAGAAATCCCAATACCAAAGATGGTCAGTGCAAGCCCACAAGCCGACTGATTGGTGCTCATCGACAAGGTAAAAAAGGCAAAAATCAGCGCCATAAATACACCCGCTAAACCACCAATCAGGAGCGCACTTGCCACGCTGGCATCGTACTGACTTGCAAAAGCAAATCCTGCAATTGCCCCAACCAGCATCATGCCTTCTACACCTAGATTAATCACCCCTGTACGTTCGGCAACCAGTTCCCCTAAACCTGCAAAAATAATTGGAGTTGCAGCAGCGACTGTGCCTGCCAGAATTGCAGTTAATTCAATACTCATATGATGTTCCTTATGATGAAGCCACTTGAGTTGTTACGGCAGTTGCTTTGTTTTTCTTTTTAGAAAAGCGGTAACGGTTTTCAATTAACGCATCGGATGCCAATAAAAAGAATAAAAGTAAACCCTGAAATACGCCTGTAATGGCTACAGGAAGTTGTAATTCCATTTGAGCGAGTTCGCCCCCCAAGTAAATGAGAGCCATCAGAAATCCTGAAAGGACAATGCCAATGGGATTTAAGCGACCTAAATACGCCACAATAATTGCCGCATAACCGTAACCGGGCGAAATATTGGGGTTCAATTGACCAATGGGTCCTGCGACTTCACAAATACCCGCGATGCCAGCCATTAACCCAGATAAACCCAAGCTTAACCAAATGGCTTTGCTGGCAGAAAATCCTGCGTATTTAGCCGCTTGAGGTGCTTGTCCACTCACTTCAAGTGTATATGCCAACATAGTTTTACGAATGAAAATCCAGAACAGCCCCACTGCAACCAAGCTAATAAAAATAGAGGCATTGACGCGAGTCCCCTCAATAATCAAAGGTAAAGTCGCACTTTCGCTAAACATCACAGATTGCGGGAAGTTCATGCCATCAGGGTCACGCCATGGACCATTCACCAAATACATCAGTAAGAAAAAGGCAACATAGTTCATCATGAGTGTGGTGAGCGTTTCTTGTGCATTGAAATGCGTTTTCAGCAAGGCTGGAATTAGCCCCCAGATTGCGCCTCCAATTGCTCCCATCACAATCATCAGCGGTAGAATCCACCAGCCCATTTGTTCATGGAACAAGATCGCAATACCACCGCCTAAGATCGCCCCCATGGTCAACTGACCTTCTGCACCAATGTTGAATAACTGTGCGCGAAAGCCGACTGCCAGACCCAAGGCAATCAGGATCAATGGACTGGCTTTAATCAGTAATTCACTTAAGTTATAGAGTGAGGTTAATGGCTCAATAAAGAAGATATATAACGCTTTGGCTGGATTCACGCCTAGCATTAAAAACAATAGACTACCAACCACAAGCATTGCCAATAGTGCGAGAATGGGTGATAACCACTTCATTAATTGAGAAGGCTTTTCTCTAGGTTCTAATAAATACATTTCTCTACCTTATTCGCGTCTTTACTGGACTTGTGCATTGTGTGCAGTATGTGTTGCTTGTGCTGAAGTCGGTGGCACTTGAATGCCAGACATCAGTAACCCGATCTGTTCGGCGTTGGTCTGTTGCGTTGCAACGGGTGCTGATAATTTTCCAGCAGCCAGAACACAAATTTGATCACTAATTTCAAATAACTCTTCGAGTTCTTCCGAAATCACCAAAATTGCAACGCCTTGGCGGGATAAATCAATCAGAGTTTGTCGAATGAACATTGAAGCACCCACATCAACGCCCCATGTGGGTTGAGCAATAATCAGGACTTTGGGTTGTTGTAGAATTTCACGCCCAACAATAAATTTCTGTAAATTGCCACCAGATAAACTACGGGCTTCGGCTTGAGGACCTGATGCCTTGACCCCGAATTTTTCAATGCATTGCTGGGTTAGCTGGATGACTTTATTAAATTGAATAAATCCACATTTGTTTAAGCCTTGGCGGAACGCGGTCAACAACATGTTTTGTGTCAGAGGCATCTTAGGCACTGCACCGCGACCTAATCGTTCTTCGGGGACAAAACCCAAACCAAGGTCACGTCGTTTACCTGCAGATAATTCAGAAATATCCTGATTTAAAATGAAAATCTGGTTTTTTTTGCAGGTTTCTTCACCTGAAAGTAGCGACAAGAGTTCTGCTTGACCATTACCTGAAATTCCCGCGATCCCAAGAATTTCACCTGCTTTCAGCGATAAATTGATCTCGGAAAGTGAAATGCCAAAAGGATCATCGGTGACATAATTTAACTGCTTCACTTGAAATAGCGTTTCGGTACTGCCTAAATATTCGGGATGCTCATAACTTGGTAGTTCCCTTCCAATCATTAATTTAGCCAATTCCGCCGTACTTTTTTCGGCAGGTAATACCTGCCCTGTGACTTTACCATTACGTAAAATTGTTGCTTCGTCACACAGCTCTTTAATTTCATGCAATTTATGGCTGATATAAAGAATAGAAACACCTTGTGATGCCAGTAGTCGCAAGGTTTTAAATAACTGTTTAACTGCCTGCGGTGTTAATACAGAAGTAGGTTCATCTAAAATCAGCAATGACGGATTTTGTAATAAGCATCGAATAATTTCGACCCGCTGCCGTTCACCTACAGAAAGTGAATAAACTTCACGGCGTGGATCTACAGGTAAGCCATATTGCTCAGAAACAGCGACAATTTTGGCATTTAGGGTTTTTAAATCTATTTTTTCGTCCAGACCCAGCAGAATATTTTCAGCAACAGTCATGGTTTCAAACAGCGAAAAGTGTTGATACACCATGCCGATGCCGAGCTTTCGTGCTGCGGATGGGCTATCAATTAATACTTCTTTGCCATTCCAGACAATTTGCCCAGTATCCGCTTTGGTCGCACCATAAATAATTTTCATTAATGTGCTTTTTCCAGCACCATTTTCCCCTAAAATGGCGTGAATTTGCCCTGCCTGCACTTTTAAATGGATGGCATCATTGGCTTTTAGTGAATTGTAGCTTTTGCTGATATTGACTAATTCAAGACGCAAGCTTTTCTGTTCCTGCGTTGATATTTTGGGTATGTCGCTCGACATATTCGGCAGGCTATTCATCTATGCCCTCCACTTGTATACGGCTCAGTACATGAGTTCTTCATGCACTGAACCGTTTAAACACTCTAACTTTTGCTTCAGCTTTTAATTAACGTAATTCCAATTGCGGTTTATTTAGGTAATGAACCTTCAACCCCTTTTACATAGAAGTTCATTTTTGCAAGGGCTTGGTCATTCATTTGGCTGCCTTTCGCAATCGCTAAACTGCCATCTTGTTTATAGATTGGACCTTGGAACGGATGTAATGTGCCCTTGTGAATTGCACTTTGGACATTTAAGGCAGACTGTTTCACTTTTGCTGGTACAGCAGGACCAAAGTTTTCAATTTTTACAGCATCTTGACGTACGCCGTACCAAATTGCTGAGGGTTTCCACGTTTTATTGGCTACGCTTTGCATCACAGGCGTATAGATTTTTTCCCAGTGTAAAACTGAAGCTGCTAAGTGCGCTTTAGGACCAAATTTGGTCATATCCGAATCCCAACCAAAGGCATATACGCCCTTTTGTTGTGCAGCTTGAACCACTGCTGGGGAATCTGTGTTTTGCATGAGCACATCGGCTTTTTGTGAAATTAAAGCTAAAGCAGCATCACGTTCTTTGCCTGGGTTAAACCAAGAGTTCACCCAAATCACTTTGGTTTTGACTTTAGGATTTACACTTT
Source organism: Acinetobacter kanungonis (assembly GCF_009939195.1). Taxonomy (GTDB): domain Bacteria; phylum Pseudomonadota; class Gammaproteobacteria; order Pseudomonadales; family Moraxellaceae; genus Acinetobacter; species Acinetobacter kanungonis. The sequence continues at coordinate 133,138 of NZ_JAACKC010000005.1, forward strand.
GTGCACCCAGCGTATAGGCATTAATGTTACGTACCACTTCAGGAATCGGGAAAGAAGCGACCACACCCAAGGTATTGGTTTTGGTGGTCTGACCAGCAACTACACCCAACATATAGGCACCTTCATAGGTCCGCACATCATATACACCAAGGTTTTTACCTTGTTTATAGCCTGTAGAGTGCATAAACACAGTATTGGGGAACTGCTTAGCGACTTTTTCCATTTGGTTCATATAACCAAAAGAGGTCGCAAAAATGACTTTATTACCCTGCTGAGCCAAATTGCGAATGACGCGTTCAGCATCGGCAGTTTCAGGGACATTTTCAATATACGAAGTCGAGAATTTACCGCCCAAAGCCTTTTCAGCTTTCATACGACCTTGATCATGCGAATAAGTCCAACCATGGTCGCTGGTCGGACCAATGTAAACAAAAGCTGCTTTATCTGCGGCAAAGCTTTGGCTGCTAAGCACCAAGCCAATTAGCGCCGATGAAATTAAAGAAAGAACAGTTTTTTTGCCCATTTTATGTTGCTTTGCCATATGGCACTCCATGAAATCAATTTAGGTATTCAATGATTAGGCATTGAAATGTGTACACTTCAAAATGCGGTCTCATTATTCTTCATAGGTTAATTAGCAACATCTATTCCATGTTTTTCTAAAAAAATGACAATAAGCTTATTTTTCTAAATAATTTTTAGAACATGCTGTTCATTATTTTTTTTGTTCAATATAAATCATTATTTTTAAAGCCTAATCATGAATTAATGTGATTCTTAGATTTATGGCGTCAGATGTATGTGTTTGGATAAACTATTAGATTGATAGTAGCTTGTGCTGCTAATTTTTATAAAATTGACCTTTAGTTAAACTATAAATATATGAAAGAATTGTAGATATACTGCATTTTAAAGTGATGATTTGCTTAAATCTGGTGCGTAAAAAATGACTATGCCTTGTTTAGAGTCAAGATATAAAGAGGAATTTTTAATACATTTTGCTCAGATTTTTTATGAGAGTGGAAAAGTTTAAAATTAAATTTATATTTATGGAATTATTATCAAGGGTTCTAAACTTATTATTACTTGGATGGGTTAAATGGATATTTTTTTATTTAAAATATAAATATTCTTCAATATAAAAATTGAAAATATAAGCGAAGCACTCATTATCTAGAGTGCCAAAAATCTTGTTGGAGTTTTACGGTTTCTGCTTCCAATTCTACCACTGGACCGATTAATTCAATTTTTTTCTGCCCATGGGAAAATACATATTCTGCGGAGACACTCATGGTCGGGTTCTCACCATGATTGCCAGTACACGCCAATAATCTTTCTTCAGTCATGGCATAAACCACTCGACCAATGTTTGCCCAATAAATGGTTCCTGAGCACATACAACACGGTTCTACCGCAGTATATAACGTACAGTCCGCAAGATATTCAGGCGTGTAATTGCTTGCTGCAATACGTGCCAAAGTCGATTCGGCATGATTGACCGTATCAATATTACATTGGGTCAGTAAAACAGTTTCGTGATCTGGTGCAACCAGTACAGCACCGAAAGGATGATGTCCTAAGGACTTCGCTCTTTTGGCGACTTCATTGGAAAGTCTTAAAAAGGATAACATTTGGTTATGGCTAGGCTGTGTCATATATGGCTCAATGTTTTAGAAACGAATCTCGATACACGACTTGCATGCTGATATTGCGCTTGTAAAATTACTTATCATGTTTGAGGTATTACTGGTAATACCACTGCTATGTTTTATGATTAAAGCAATATTGATGCCATACTGGATTTTAAAATTGCAGACTTAAGGCTCACCTTGTTGCATTATTTTGCTCCTGTTTACACCAATCAATTCATTTAAAATGAAGCAATTGTTTTTGTCATACAGCGTTACTGCACTTTTTTAGCGCTTGCTTACTTCAGTACTAGAGTAATCCCCTTTTACAGAGCAAATGATTAAAAATCTGCTTTTATACTTTCCATGTTTTGCATCAAGCTCTGTATCAGGACTTTGGATATTCTAGAAAGTTGGCGGCGTGAACCTGCACAAAGTGCCAAGGTTAGCGGCTGTACCGCTCGATCTACAATTGGAATGAAAACCAGATCTTGATTTTTCACAGCAGAATAAACATCAAGATAACTCATGATTGAAATACCCATGTTGCGTTTCAGCATTGAGATCATTAAATGGATATCGTTGGTTGATGTCTCAAAAGCAGGGATAAAACTCTGTTTTTTATAAATTGCCATGACCCGTTCATGGATGACGAGTGGTCGATCCGCAATGATATGTCGGTATTCGATGGTGTCTGATAGGTTGAGCTTTTTATTTTTAGCGAGAGGATGTTCTGGACTCATCACAAAACCGAGTGGAATTTCGATAAAGGATAAGACTTCCAGTTGAGCATTTAAAATCGGATCCAGAATGAGTCCAAAATCAATTTCAGTATTGATAATTTTTTCGACAATCTCATCACTGCCATTGGTATGAATATTAAAAGTCAGCCAAGGATAGTCGGTTTGTAATGAGGTCAAAGCATCAATCACAAACCCTTCGCTTAACGCTGCAATCAGTCCAAATTCAATCGAACCTCGTTTCAGTCCCTGTATTTCATCAAAACGTACACAGGTCTGTTTAAATTCTTTCTGCCAACGCAGTAAATCTGCATAAAGCAATTCTCCAGCAAGGGTCAATTTCAGTCCATTGGGTAAACGCTCAAACAGCAAGACGCCAAGCTCTTCTTCTGCCAGTGCAATTTGTCGATGTACTGCTGAAGCTGAAATAAACAGTTGGTCGGCAGCTTTTCTCAGATTGCCTGATTTAGCCACGACAAGGAAATATTCACTGAATCTTGAAAAGGGTACGCTCATTTGTGTTCTAAAAAAAAGAATGATGTCTTCAAATCATTGTAATAGACAGAACACAAAAAGCAAATCAAAGTAAAGACAAAGATAGATTATGACTTGAAACAACATGAATGCTCCTATTTCAACCTTAAATTTACATTTCCCTGAACATTGTTCTTTTACAGCACAAGACTGGATGTTACTGGCAAAGTATTGGTATCCCGTTGCGCGTGTAGAGGATATTCAGGCTGCGCCTGTCAAAGCTACATTGTTGGATGAGCCTTTGGTGATTTATCGGGTAGATAACCAAATTGTGGTTGCGAAAGATGTTTGCCCACATCGTGGGGTGCCACTTTCTCTAGGGCGACATGATGGTGAAGGTGTTGTGTGTCCATATCATGGCTTACGTTTTGGTGCTCATGGTCACTGCAATCGCATTCCTTCCAGTCCAAATCAAGCAATTCCAGCCAAGTTAAATCTTTTTACTTATCCTTCAGAAGTTCGTTATGGCTTGGTCTGGACGTGTTTAGCACCAGAACATGAAACGATTCCGCACATGCCACTTTGGGATGAAACAGATGTACAGCAAGTCGTATGTCCACCTGTCGATATTCACGCTTTTGCAGGTCGTCAGGTGGAAGGATTTATTGATGTCGCGCATTTTGCATGGGTACATACAGGAACTTTTGCAGACCCGAACAATCAACTGGTTCCAGACTATGCAACGCAAGAAACCGATTATGGATTTACAGCAGATTATTGGAGCACGGTTGGTGACTATCCAGCCAGTGATGACTTTAAAAAGGAGCCAGATTTTAAAATTCTACGTCACTTTGAAGTGCATGTGCCCTTTACTGCAACCTTAAGTATTCACCTGCGTAATGGTGCAAAAATGGTGATTATGAATGCTGCTTCACCCGTTTCAGCCAAAGAAACCCGTCTGTTTGCACCGATTGTGAAAAACTTCGATTTGAATGACAAGGTCGAAGACATTATTGAATACAACTTAAAAATTTTTGAAGAAGACCGTTTGATGGTGGAAACACAAAAGCCTGAACGACTGCCCTTAGATTTGACAATTGAAGCGCATATTCCAGCCGATCGGAGTTCCATCATGCTGCGTCGTAGTTTGAAAAAAGCAGGTTTTGGTGAGTTTTTCTTGGTTTAAAACCCATCTGTTTTTCAGCCAGTGAATGTGAATCAACAATAATTGAAGTATATGGAACAATGATATGAAACAACTTTCTGTGGTCGTCGATGGTCTTTCACGGCAAGGAAAAAACAATCTTGCCGTGACCCTTGTTCCTGCGGGTCAAGAAACGCTTCCCGCTTGGCAAGCAGGTGATCATATTGATCTGTTCTTACCAAATCAGTTGATCCGTCAATATTCTTTAACGGGTTGCCCCAATGAGCAAAATGAATATCTCATTTGTGTAAAGAAGGAACAACAGTCCAGAGGTGGTTCACGTTATGTACATGAACAATTAAGAGTTGGGCAAACCCTGAATATTTCATTGCCACGGAATGCCTTTCCCTTGGTTGCCGCACAGCGTTATATCCTTTTGGCTGCTGGCATTGGTATTACGCCTTTGTTGGCTTTTGCAGAACAGTTAGACGCGCAGCAAACGCCTTTCGAGCTTTTTTACTATGTAAAAGATTTAGAAGATGTCGCGTTTAAAAAACGTTGGCAGAAAGGTTTCAAACATGGACGATGCCATCTTTTATTCAGTAATCGTGAGCAAAGTGTTCGTCATGGTCTACCTGAAATATGTCACCAAGCGAATCCCCATACACAACTGTATTTATGTGGTCCAGAAGCCTTCATGCAACATTGTCAGCTGCAAGCCATGCAATTGGGCTGGTCAGCAGATCAGATACAACAGGAAGCTTTTGCTCCAAGCCAATCTAAATCTCTAGAGACAAATCCAGCATCGGCAGAGTTCAGGGTCATTCTTCGATCGACTGGACAAAGTTTTGAGGTCCCCGCGAACAAGAGCATTGCACAAACTTTGATAGAGCAAAATATTGCTGTACCCGTTTCCTGTGAAATGGGCATGTGTGGCGCTTGCTTAACACGTGTTTATCATGGGGAAGTTGATCATCAGGATACCGTACAAACCGAAAATGAAAAAAATGCCGCCGAGCAATATGTCGCTTTGTGTTGTTCGCGAGCCAAATCTGCCGTTTTAGAAATTGCATTGTAATTACATTGAAATTCAAATTTAAGAACTTTTAGGAAAAATCAGCATGAATGCCATCCCCGTGATCAATTTAGTTAATAAACCATGTTTCAGTCAGTTTGAAGATCAGGATTGGGACATTCTTTCACAGCATTGGTATCCGATTGCACGGATTCAAGACGTCTCGCAGCAACCGCAGCAAGTGACCTTACTTGACATTAAAATGGCATTGTACAAAACCGAATCTGGTCAAATTCATCTGGTTCGTGATATTTGCCCGCATCGTGGTGTGCCATTAACCAAAGGTTGGGTTGAGGGTGAAGAGATTATTTGTCCTTATCATGGCTTGCGCTATAACGCGGAAGGTAAATGTAGCAAGATTCCTGCGCAACCCGAATTAACCAGAATTTCTGATCGCTTTAGTCTGACCAAATTCCCCGTGGTGGAAAAATATGGCTTAATCTGGACCAGCATTCAAAACCGCGACCCGAATACAGCCAACTTTCCGGTACTGGATACGTGGGATACCGCAGAACATCAGTCTATTTTGCCACCTTATGTCGACATTAATGGTTCTAGTGGTCGTCAACTGGAAGGCTTTATTGATGTTGCACATTTTGCATGGGTACATCATGAGGCATTTGCCAGTCGTGAAAACCCTGTCGTGCCTAAATACAGCACAGTAAAAACCGATTATGGTTTACAAACTGAATATATCAGTGATGTCAGCAATTATCCGCATGGGCTACAACATTTGGCGCCAGAAGGATTTTTATGGAAACGTGTTTTTGATATCTATCCACCATTCTCAGCTATTTTGAGCATTGAGTTTCCAAACCAAGGTCTACTGAAAATTTTAAATGCCTGCTGTCCTGTATCCCATAATAAAACCCGACTGTTTGTGCCCTTAACGCGTAACTTCGATACCACAGGCGATTTACAAGAGGTCTATGATTTTAATGCACAAATTTTTGCAGAAGATCAGGACATGGTGGAATCCCAAAAGCCTGAAGAGCTGCCGTTGGATTTAACTATGGAAGCCCATTTTGAAGCAGACCGTTCTTCTACCATGTATCGTCGAATTTTGGCAGATTGGGGCTTAAGTAAACGATATACAGTCTAATAGTTTTGTTGGGTTGATCTAAAATGTAATCCAGTCGATTGCATTTTAGATCTTTAGTGCTGAAATATTGATCGGATCTTGGACATTCTTTGTGTTTAAGCTGACTCATAAAGAATACTTTTGAGAAAAATATTTAAAAAATATAAAAGATAACTCCAGAGTAAATCAGCTGAGAATTAGAAACTGAAAAGAAGAATAGAAGGGTTTTTCGCTATAGAACTAATTCAATCGCTTTAATTGAAATATCTGTAATCAGCGCTGAGTCTTTGTAGTGTGCTTCGAGTAATACCACCAGCTCTTTCGCCCGTTGTTCCGTGTAATAACAATCCCCTGCACTGAGCTGCTCTAACCATTCTGGTAGAGAACCCAATATCGTCCGCTTACCATGACGTGTGCCATAGTACACATCTACGCCAGACTTTTTGGCTATGATGAGAAATTGTGACATAAGGAATATCCTAAGTCATGGACTAAAATTTTACTGTTCGGTTGAAATTACATTAGACATTAAGTTGACTGAACATGACATCACCATTCCTTGTGATATTTATCAAGATAACTCTCACTCTGCGATTATTATGTGATCAACTTAACTATCCCAATTTACCAATTCTACATGCAAAAAAGAAGCCTATATTGTATGAATAATAGCAATTTTTGCGATTGAGCCTTCAATATGATGGGTGTGCTATTTTTATCTATAATTTAATATAATTCAATAGATTATATTTTTTATTCGAATTACATCTGGAACAGCATCCAGCAGTCATATAAATAAACCCCCAGCCGATAGCTAGAGTCATTTCAAAGTTATAAGCCTATGTTAAAATTAGAGTAAATCTACTTTAGATAGGTCATGCCATGGAAACAATAATAATTACTGTGATCTTGCTGATCATTCTGGTGTTACTGGTGTTTTTTTATAACAAGAAGAAATAATGAGCCTTGTTGTGTTTTATTCAAGAAAGCAAAAATAAAAAAACACCGCTTTCACGGTGTTTTTTAATTGAAATTCAGCTTGGATCAATTACGATACGTGGTCTGGTCATTTGGAATTAATGGTTGAACCAAAGCGGATTCAGCTTCTTCAGCCTCAACTTTATGACCTTCAGTTTTTGCAACGACAGCCGTTGCGATACTGTTACCAATAATATTGGTTGCTGTGCGTCCCATATCTAAGAAATGGTCAACTGCAAGAATCAACAGAATACCTGCTTCTGGTAATTTGAACATTGCCAATGTTGCCGCAATCACTACCAATGATGCACGTGATACCCCTGCAATACCTTTACTAGTAATCATCAAGGTCAATAACATCAAGATTTGTTGAGAAACGCTCAGTTCAATGTTATAGGCCTGTGCAATGAACAGCACTGCAAATGACATGTAAATCATTGAACCGTCTAAGTTAAATGAATAACCGAGAGGTAACACAAAGCTGGTAATGCGTTTAGGTACACCAAACTTTTCTAAGGCTGCCATTAACTTTGGATACGCAGATTCACTACTTGCAGTGGCAAAGCCTAAAGCGACAGGTTCACGTACAGTTTTAAGTAAACGGAAGACATCCTTTTTAAGAAAGATATAACCGACACTGATAATAATGACCCAAAGAATGATCAAGCTTGCATAAAACTCGCCAATAAAAACACTATAGTCGAGAATGATTTGTGGGCCTTTTACGGTAATTGCCGATGCAATTGCAGCAAATACAGCAATTGGTGAAAATGTCATGACATAGTCCGTAATACGGAACATGATACGACACAATTCATCAATAATTTTAGCAATAACAGTGCCTTCATCTTGCTGATGATGAACATATGCTAATGCAGAACCAAAGAAGATCGAGAAAATAAGAATCTGTAAGATTTCATTATTCGCCATCGCTTCAGCAAAGCTTTTTGGGAAGATATGCGTAATAAAGGTTTGTATGCTGAGATTAGCCGCACTTACGCCTACATCTACAGGTGCTGTAGGAATTGGGAGATTCATTCCTACGCCTGGTTGGAAGAAATTGGCCATACCCATACCCAATAATAATGAGATGAGAGAAGCACCAATAAACCAACTCATAGCCTTGAGTGTGATTGAACCTAAAGATGATGATTTGCCCATGGAAATCAGACCAGAAACGATGGTCGCGAATACCAATGGCGCAATAATCATTTTAATTAATCTTAAGAATATATCTGTAAGAATCTTGAAATATGACGCGATATTTTCAGCTTGAGTAGGACTCAAATTACTATGAAAAAGCCAACCAATTAATATTCCAGACACCATGGCGACGAGAATAAATTTTAATAGTTTTTTCTGATCCATATAAAATTTCCTTTTAATACCCTAAAATCCATAAAAACATCTTATTATTTTATAAGATGTTTTGATTTTCTTCCTTCTACGCCAAATATCTATTTGACCTAGGGGTGTTGGCAGAATCTAACCAATATCTATAAAAAATAACAATGCAAAAAAGTATTTTTTCATGCAAAAAATGCATAGGGATTATTAAGAATTAATACAAAATGCCAATGACGCTTAGCTGCAAAGATTCTTAAATATTGCCAATGTTTGTAGGAATCAAACATTGTTGTTTATGGAATTTAAAGAACTAGGATCTGGTTAATGATAAATAAAACTCTCCAAACATGCGGCTTGGCACTTACTCTCCTCGCATCTTCTATGGCGCTATATGCAAAAAATAATGTGGTTGTGGTTGCTACAGGTGGAACGATTGCTGGCGCGGGTGCAAGCTCGACCAACAGTGCAACCTATAGCGCAGCTAAAGTTCCAGTGGATGCACTGATTAAGGCTGTACCACAAGTTAATGAGCTGGCAAATGTGACGGGTATTCAGGCACTTCAAGTTGCATCTGAAAGCATTACCGACAAAGAGTTGTTGTCTTTGGCGCGTCAAGTTAATGATTTAGTGAAGAAACCTTCTGTAAACGGTGTTGTCATTACCCACGGTACAGACACCATGGAAGAGACAGCATTTTTCCTGAATTTAGTAGTACATACAGAGAAGCCAATTGTATTGGTTGGCTCTATGCGCCCTTCAACTGCCCTATCTGCGGATGGTCCATTAAACCTGTATAGCGCGGTTGCACTTGCTTCTTCAGATGAGGCAAAAAATAGAGGCGTTATGGTCTTGATGAATGATTCTATTTTTGCGGCACGTGATGTGACCAAAGGGATTAATATTCATACCAGTGCTTTTGTTAGCCAATGGGGTGCTTTGGGGACTTTAGTTGAAGGAAAACCTTATTGGTTCAGAAGTTCTGTGAAGAAAAACACCAATAACTCTGAATTTAATATTGAGAAAATTCAGGGTGATGCGTTACCAAGTGTGCAGATTGTTTATGGTTCTGACAATATGATGCCAGATGCTTACCAAGCATTTGCCAAAGCTGGTGTAAAAGCGATTATTCATGCGGGTACAGGCAATGGTTCTATGGCGAATTACCTAGTGCCTGAAGTAAGAAAACTGCATGATGAGCAAGGCATTCAGATTGTACGTTCGTCACGTGTGGCTCAAGGTTTTGTGATTCGTAATGCGGAACAACCAGATGACAAATATGGCTGGATTGCAGCACATGACTTAAATCCACAAAAAGCCCGAATTTTAACGGCATTGGCACTGACTAAAACCAATGATGCCAAGCAAATTCAGGACATGTTCTGGAAATATTAAGCATTAAAGTAAGCCGAGTGATATAAAGAAAGCCAGATTCAAGAATCTGGCTTTCTTTTTTTGAATAAAAATGAATACATACTGTCTTTATTCCAACTTAATTGGACCTGTGGTTTGAGCATCAGAATCATACCAAGAGCCTGCATTCCCATGCATTAAGTTGCCTTCTAGCCGATATTGAATAAACCCTTGCTTAAAGACTAATCCACCATCACTTCTTTTGGCGGTAACTTTTTTGCCATTCACCCAGACATTTTCATCGTTATCTACCCGTATGGTGGCAACGGTTTGTCCTGTACTGGCATTTTTTGCCACCCATTGCCCTGCATAAGCATGATGATGCATAGGATAAGAATCTGCACCAAAACCAGCTTTTTCATTCTCAGCTTTCGTTTTATTAATATCACAGCCCATCATTTCAGACATTTGGGTACAACCCGACTGCTCTAACTTGGTTCTGTATTTAGCATCGATAGCATGTGCCGTATTGAAACTACACAATGCCAAAAGGATCAGACATGTACGACTCAACTTTTTATTCATTCGGTACATCCTTTTATAATGGTATGAAATTACTCACAATCAGATGAACTCACTTTATTAATGGTGTTGATACGACCATTGTAAGTGACCGTTGCAATACAACTCGAATTGCTTGAATTCCACCAATAGTTGGTTTTAGAACTATAGTCAGCAGAACGCCCCGTTAATTGATAGTTATAACGCTTGAATACAGATGTTGCAGAGTTTGCTTTAGTTTCTTCCAGATTTTTTATTTCTGGTGGAATTTGTAGGCTTTCATTCTTTTTATTCGAGCTATCTGCGTATTGGGCTAATGCAGAAATTGAAGCTATAGACAAAGCTGCACTAGACAGCATGGAGGTATTGGTCGGATATTGTTCTTTTGAATTTTCTGATGCACTGTCCTTGGCATTTATCGAAATATTATTCAGTTCTGCAAGTTCGGATGGCGTCGCAGCTTGTGTCAGAGCTGATGTAAGACTGAAGAAGCATAAAGCACTGATTGTTATATACATATTTTTCATTTTATGACTCCCCTTAATCCGTGAGAAGATTTTTGTTATAGAGATACTCTAAGCTTTTTTTTCCGAAAAAAAAAGCGCTGAAATAATTTTAAATAAAACAAATCTTATTGAAATTTATCCTTATTTTTGTGTGAATGTTTACTTTTCAACTATTTAATATATTTCTAATACATAAAAATAAAATAGCCAGAATGAATGCATCCTAGCTATTTAAAATTAAGTTTAATACAGGGATTAAACGTAATCTGCTTTACTCTGATCTAATAGGCTAAGTTGTAATAATTTTTTCTTTTTATAACGATAACCAATAAATAGACCAATAAACCAAATTGGAGAAAGCACCAGCGCCACCAATGTATCGTGATCAAATGCTAAAATAACAATAGTGAATGCCAGGAATAACAGGGTGAACCATGCCATAAATAATCCGCCCGGCATTTTATAGTTAGATTGCTGATGTAATTCAGGATCCTTTTTACGATATGCAATGTAAGAAAGTACAATTAACATAAAGGTAAAAATACATAAAATTGAAGTCAGTGCAGAGATAATGGTAAATGCTGTCATGACATTTGGAACAATAAATAAAATTGAGGTTCCAAGTGTTACACACACCATAGAAAACACTAAACCACGGATTGGAACTTTACTTTTTGATAACTTACTAAAACTTTTCGGTGCATCATTTTCTAAAGACAAACCGTATAACATACGACTGGTCGCGAAAATACCACTGTTCGCAGAGGATAATGCTGAAGTGGCGACAACGAAGTTAATTAAGCCCGCAGCAATTGGTAATCCCACATGGGTAAACATTTCTACATATGGACTCTTTTCTGGAGAAACCTGTGCCCAAGAAGTCACAGCAATAATACAGATCAGAGAGCCTACATAGAACAACAAAATACGTAATGGAATTGAGTTGATGGCTTTCGGTAGTGATTTATGAGGATCTTTAGTTTCTGCCGCAGTTGTACCCACCAATTCAATACCAACAAAGGCAAAAATTGCGATTTGGAAACCTGCCAAGAAACCAGTTAAACCATATGGGAACATTGAGCCGCTTTCAAAAACATGTGAGAAAGATGCAGTCACACCATTTGGCGACACAAAGCTGGTACTAATTAAATAAAGACCTGCAACAATAAATAGAATAATGGCGGTAATTTTAATTAAGGAGAACCAGAACTCGAGTTCACCGAATATCCTGACGGCGACAAAGTTCAAGATGGTGAGTATGGCGAGCGATGCAAATGCAGGAATCCATACGGGCATGTCTGGATACCAGAATTGCATGTATCCACCAATAACAATGACGTCAGCAATTGCCGTAATAATCCAGTTACACCAATAGGACCAACCTAGAAAGAATCCCGCCCAAGGACCTAAATAAGCCGTTGCAAAATCGGCAAACGTTTTAAAGTTGGTATTTGCAAGAAGCAATTCCCCCATCGCACGCATGACGAAGAAGAAGAAAAAACCAATAATTAAATATGTGAGGATAATTGAAGTCCCAGAAACACTCAGTGTTTTACCAGACCCCATAAATAAACCTGTGCCAATTGCACCGCCAATAGCAATCATCTGAATATGACGATTGGTTAATGAGCGTTGCAATTTTTCTTCTTCTTGCTCAGTCATATGCTGACTACCAAGAAGATCTCCCTCTAGAAATGGCTTTCCCTTTTCCGTACTCATGTAGTTGTCTACTCCAATTTAAACACTTGTTACAAGCCCTTTAATGCCGACTCAACTTACATAATGAATAATCTCAATGATTTAAATTAATAACCGTCGTTAATTTAAATAGGTCTGAATAAAATCCATTTATATTGTTTGTTTTAAGTCTTGCCTGACTGCTTTATTAAAGGGATTGCTCAAATAAGTTTTATTTAAAACTCAATAATCACTCCAATAAGAAGGTGAAATGAATGCCAAAGATTTAATCCAAACAGTCGCTTTTCAGTACTATATTTAGCCGAAATAATAAAAGCGTGGATCATACAGCACACTTAAAACTTTTAGGTTTAATTGCATTTTATTTTTGCTTAATTTAAGAACACTTGTTTAGCTTAAAATAAACGTTTAGCTAAAAAATATGCAGAAAAAGGTTGCAATTATCCATTAGTCTAGTGTGTTTTATTTTAATAATTGATGGCTTTAAAATAATCGCCATCAATCCAATTCTGAAGATATTTGAGCATTCAAATGCTCAAATATTTATAAACAAATACCAGGTGAAAGTTTCTCAGGCAAAACCACCTTGTCACTTTCCAGTGAAGCCATTGGCCAAGCACAATAATCAGCTGCATAAAATGCACTTGCACGATGATTGCCTGAAGCCCCTACACCACCAAATGGTGCAGCACTCGATGCACCTGTCAAAGGCTTGTTCCAGTTCACGATTCCTGCACGCGCCTCAATTAACAGACGTTCAAACAGATCCCGATCTGGTGAAACCAAACCAACCGATAAACCAAAACGGGTATTGTTTGCGATGTTTAATGCTGCATCGAAGTCTTTATAACGGCAGATAGTCGTTAATGGTCCGAAATATTCTTCATCAGGAACATCAACATTAGTGACATCCAGAATGCCAGCAGTCAGCAATGAACTTTCCTTCTGTGGACGTGTCATTGCTAACAGTGTTTTTGCACCCAAAGAAACAAGATTAGCTTGTGCCATAAGAATCTGATCTGCTGCATGAGATGAAATCACCCCACCCATAAACGGTTGAGGTTCAGCATTCCAAGTACCAATCACCAGCTTGCTCGCTGCTTCAACGAAACGTTGAACAAAGGCATCGCCATTGGCACCTTCTTTTACCAAAATGCGTCGTGCACAGGTACAACGTTGTCCTGCTGAAACAAAGGCAGATTGAATCGCTAAATGCACTACGGCATCAAGGTCAGTCACTTCATCAATAATGAGTGCGTTATTACCACCCATTTCTAAAGCGAGAATTTTCTCTGGACTACCCGCCATTTGTTTATGCAAGTGATAGCCTGTATTGGCACTGCCTGTGAAAAGCAACCCATCAATTTGAGCTGAAGCCGCCAGTGCTTCACCTGTTTGACGTCCACCTTGTACCAGATTCAACACACCCTCAGGTAAACCCGCTTGTTGCCATAGTTTTACCGTTTCTTCTGCGGTCCACGGCGTGAGTTCACTTGGCTTAAATACAATGGTATTTCCAGCAATTAAGGCAGGAACGATATGTCCATTCGGTAAATGACCTGGAAAATTATACGGACCAAAGATTGCCAAAACGCCATGTGGACGATGGCGCAAAGATGCCACACCATCTGCCATCACGGTTTCGCTAGCACCCGTTCTTTGATGATAAGCACGCACAGAAATTGCCACTTTGGCAATCATGGACTGTACTTCCGTGAGTGTTTCCCAAAGTGGTTTGCTGGTTTCTTGGCTAATGACTTCTGCCAGATGCTTTTTATTTTGCTCAAGCAATGCTGCAAAACGTTCAATTGTCTCGATGCGCTGTTCGATTGGACGCTTCGCCCATGCAGGAAAAGCTCCACGCGCTGCTAGCGTGGCTTTTTCTACATCGGCTGAATTGGCTTCATGTGCCGTCCAAAGTGCTTGGTTGCTGACTGGATCGGTTTTGATCCAGTCTGTACCATCCCCATCACACCATTGCCCGTTGATGAATTGCTTACCCTGAATCATGCTTTGTGCTCTTTTGGATTGAGAGACAAAACACGGACAACATCACCTTGCGCCACTTTAAGTTGTGCAGCCTGTGCTTGAGTCAACTGAATGGTTTTTTGCTTTGGATCATGCTGAACCAAAATTCCGCGGAACTCTTGGTAATGATCGTTTGAAATGAGATAAGGTTCTGCTTCATTCAAAGTTGCTGTTTCAACAATCGCAACTTGAAGAACCAAGCTTTCTTTAATTGAACGTAAGTTTTCAACATCTGCTTCTAAGGTTGCACCACCATCAAAAATGTCGACATAACCTTGGAAACGTAAACCTTCACCCAACAATAATTTATAGGCTGGTAAGGTATTTGGATGCACTTTACCAATCACTTCTTTTGCTGCCGCAGGCAACATATCGACGTAAATCGGATAACGTGGCATCAATTCAGCAATAAATGACTTCTGCCCTGTACCACTCAGATAATCTGCCTTTCTAAATTCCATGTCGAAGAATTTATGTCCGACAGCATCCCAGAATGGTGAATTGCCAACATCATCTGAATAACCACGCATTTCTGCGACGATGCGCTTTTCAAAAAGATGTCTAAATGCCGCAATAAACAAGAAACGGATTTTTGACAGGAATTTTCCGTTCATATCTTTACGATAATCTGGGTCAAGGAACAAGGTACACAATTCACTGCACGTGGTATGGTCATTACTCAAAAACAAAGTTTGATGCGCTTTATACACATTTAAATTTTTTGAAGAATGAACCTGAGTACCCACATGGAAGTTGTACCAAGGCTCACTTAAGCCCAGTGCAACTTCAATACCGCAAAGTCCCACCACCTTGTTAATACTGGTATCTTCCAGAACAAAGAAATAACCTTGATCTGCTTTGCTTAGTTTACCGCGCACGGTATCGCAAGCACGTTTCAATTTTGCCGCCAAAATTTCCAAGTTTGGCTGTAATGATGTCAGTCCATAGCCTGCTTTTTCAGCAAGTTGGTAAATATCATTGATATCGTCTTCGCGGATATAACGGATAATCATCATTTATGCACACTCCTTCAATTCTTGAGCAAATTTTTCTAGGGCTTGTTCAAAACGGCGTAGCCCTTCATCGATATCTTCAAATGGAATAATCAGTGACGGTGTGAAACGAACGACGTTTGGACCTGCAACCAGTGCTAGTAAGCCTTCTTCACCAGCCAAGTTCACAATGGTTTTGGCTTGACCTGCGTGTTCAGCTTTAAGCACACAGCCAATCAGTAAGCCTTGACCACGGATTTGCTCAAATACATTAAATTTGGCATTGATTTTGTTGAGACCACTGACAAAATGATCAAAACGTTGCTTAACGCCTTCTAGAACTTCTGCTGTATTGATGAATTCAAACACCGCATTTGCTACCGCACACGCCAATGGGTTGCCGCCATATGTTGTCCCATGATCACCTACCGCATACATGTTTGCGTATTTGTCTGTGGTAATCATTGCACCAATCGGGAAACCACCGCCCAATGCTTTAGCCGTGGTTAAAATGTCAGGAGTAACCCCTGTATTCATGTAGGCATACAATGAACCTGTACGACCCACGCCCGTTTGTACTTCATCAAAAATAAGCACTGCGCCATGTTCATCACAGAGTTGGCGTAAGCCTTTTAAAAACTCTAAGTCAGCGGGTAATACACCACCTTCACCTTGAATCGGCTCAACAATCACCGCACAGGTATTTTCATTGATGACTGCTTTTGCCTGCTCTAAGTCATTAAACGCCGTATGCTGAATACCTTCTGGTAATGGTGCGAAATCTTGAGAGTACTTTGGCTGACCACCTGCAGTTACGGTGAACAAGGTACGACCGTGAAAGGCATTTTTAAACGCAACAATTTGGTTTTTCTGCGGATTTCCACTGAGTAAACCAACCTTACGTGCAAGTTTTAATGCCGCTTCATTGGCTTCTGCACCTGAGTTACAAAAGAAGACTTTGTCTGCAAATGTATTTTCAACTAACTGTTTTGCTAAACGTAGAACGGGTTCATTGGTATAACCATTGCCAATGTGCCAAAGTTGAGTTGCCTGTTCAGTCATCGCTTGCACAGCCACTGGGTGTGCGTGACCAAGTGCATTTACGGCAATACCACCTGCGAAATCGATATATTGTTTGTCATTTTGATCCCAAACTTGAGAGCCTTGACCACGAACCAAGATGAAATTTGCTGGTGCAAAAACTGGAACCATCCAATCATTAAAATTTGCACGATTCACGGTGACGTTATTCATTTTGCTTCCTCTTCAATATGTCCAAATTTGTTTATCTTTAACGCGTTGTCAAAATCGCCAAAGAAAAGTCCTAATATCTTTGTGCAATGCACCTAAATTCTGTGAAGCTGGATTGTTATAGAAAACTAGAATTTGTTTCGGATCCTGTAAGACCGAATAAAATCCAAGATAGGGCAAAATGATGTTTAATCATCGTTTGTACATGATGGTTATAAGCTGAGGTCATCGATTTTTCCCTTAACAATTTGAGCTTCCATGGCGTTAGGAATCTTCGTAGAAAGATGATCATCAACTTCATCTTGAATGAATCCCATGCGGATTTAAGTTTTGAAATAAACTGAGTCTTCCGCAGGCCTAGCGCATTTCTATATTATTCAAAATCAAAATGAGTAAAAAAATTTGTACTTTTTTTTAAAATGAATTATTTTTTTCCAAATTGACAATTGCAGGATGCAAAATGAGTGAAATTGATCAAATCATTCTAGGTTTGCTTAAAGAAAATGCTCGAATGTCTGTCACGGATTTGGCAGAAAAAGCTGGAGTATCTCGACCAACCATTAAAAGTCGAATTGATTATATGGAGTCGGCGGGAATTATCACGGGATATACCGTACGCTATCGTCCAGATGTTGATCGAAATATTATCCGTGCATGGATGAGTATTATGGTGGAAGGCACAAAAGCCCGTTCTGTGATTAGTGAATTACGCCTAGATTCCGCAGTTGAGCGGTTGCATAAAACCAATGGAAAATGGGATATTTTGGTCGAGATTCAAGCAGATTCACTGGAAAACTTTGATAAGGTTTTAGAGAGAATTCGTTGTATTTCAGGAATATATAACAGCGAAACCAGTATTTTGCTGTCAACGTTTAAGACTTAGTTATAGCTTTTTTGTGAGCAATTTTTATAAGCTAATGATAAGCATATAATTTTCTAAATATTTTCTAGGTAGGTTATATTCATACTTCCTACCTAGAATTTGCATTAAAGGTTAAAAGCGTTCTAAGTTAATTTTCGAATACTCCCATTTATTCTTACATTAAATTTAAAAACTTATGACCATTTTTTTGAAATATAGTCATTCATTTTATCTTTATAGAAATAGGCAATCGCTAACCAAGCAAACCAAAATGGAGCGAGATACAGTCCGACACGCGTATCTTGTTTAAGACAAATAGCAATTAAGACAAAACCAAAGAAAATCAGACACATCCAAGAAAGCACCTTGCCTGCAGGCATTTTGTATATTGAACTTAAATGTAAGTCTGGACGTTTCTTGCGATATGCTAAGTACGCCAAAATAATTAACGACCAAATAAAAATGAGCAAGATTGCTGACAGTGTCGATAATAAGGTAAATAAAGTCATAACATTAGGAATAAAAATTAAAAGTACAGCTCCTGAAAACATACAAAATCCAGAAATAATCAATCCTCTTAATGGAATATTGGCTTTGGATAATACTTTAAAAGTTTGAGGTGCTTGTTTCTTCCAAGCTAAGCCAAATAACATTCGGCTCGTGGAGAAAACACCACTATTCGCGGATGAAAATGCAGAAGTTAATACCACAAAATTGATGACTGCTGCAGCTGCGGGCAATCCTGAAAGTGTAAAGAGTTCGACAAATGGACTTTTATCAGGCGCAATATAATGCCAAGAGGTCACGGAAATAATACAAACCAGTGACAGCACGTAAAACAGCATAATGCGGATCGGAATCGAATTGATGGCTCGAGGTAAATTCCGTTCAGGATTTTTAGTTTCTGCTGCGGTTACACCGACCAGCTCAATGCCGATAAACGAAAAAATAGCAATTTGAAAACCCGCAATAAAACCCAGTGCTCCATTTGGAAAAATAGTTCCAGATTCAATCACATGGTGAAAGGATGCTTGTACGCCATTTGGAGATTTAAAGCCAGTAAAAATCATCCAGAAGCCAACCATAATTAATAGGACAATGGCACAAACCTTAATGATTGCAAACCAGAATTCGGCTTCGCCAAATGCTTTAACGGACAATGCATTGAGCAGAATCAACAAGGTTAAAGCTGAAAATGCGGGGACCCATAAAGGAATGTCTGGAAACCAAAATTGAAAATATCCGCCTATCACTACGACATCGCCAATACAGGCAACAACCCAACTGAGCCAATATGTCCATCCAATAAAAAAACCTGTCCAATTCCCTAAATATTCACCTGTGAAATCTGCAAATGAACGATAGTTTGTATTGGAAAGTAGTAACTCTCCCAAGGCTCTCATGACGATAAACATAAAAAAGCCGACTATCGTATAGGTGAGAATGATGGATGAGCCTGATAAATGAATGGTCTTACCCGATCCCATAAATAAGCCTGTTCCAATCGCTCCACCAATTGCAATTAATTGAATGTGACGGTTTTCGAGTTTCTTCTGTAAATGAACTTCTTGTTCTGTAGATACTACAGTCATATCTGATGATTTGATTTCCATTTCATCCCCTTACCAATAATAAATGCGATTAAGTACTCAATGATTTACTTCCTAAAATCACTGTATTGAATGCTGCCATCTTAATAATTTGTGTTTGGTTAATCGGCTGTCTGATGTGTTAGGAAAATTTCAGCCAGCATGCAGCGTGCTCCACCTCCGCCTAAATCTTCAATGACATCGATAGGTGCTAAAGCAATATGTGCATAATTGGATAATTGATGTTGCTGTTCTGGTGTAAAGGCTTGCCATGCGCGTTGAGACATTGCGTACACAGGTTGATTGTTCTTGTTCTTTAACTCTAAGATATTACAGGTGAAATTTTCCATTTGGCTATAACTAACATCAATGATCATTTTGCCGCAGCGTTCCAAATGGCTAATTAAATCGTGGCGTTCTTCATTATTTTTCACAGATTCAAGGCAAACAACAGCAAAGCGTTTGCCTACACTCATCATGACATTTGTGTGATAAATGGCATTGCCAGTACGGTCAACCGCATCAAACCAAAACAGATCATAGCCTGCCAATTTTGCGAATTCCTCCCCCACCAATGTTGCACTACGTGATGAGCGACAAACAAAAGCTTGACGATATTCGTGTTCTAAAATTAAGACACCTGTACCTTCAAAATACATTCCCTGATTTTCGTATGGAGATAAGTCTATGTGTTTATTACAGATAAATTGCTGATGTAACGCCTTCAATATTTCAGGGCGTCGTTCACGACGACGATTTAAAGCTTCCATTGGAAAAGTAAATATCGTGGCATCTGTAGAGGTGCTGATCCAGTTATTAGGAAAAATAGAATCAGGTGTTTCATGAATTTCAGCATCCTGAATTACTAAAACATTAACACCTGCACGTAGCAGCACATCGTGATATTCATCAAATGCATGTTGAGCTTGTTGAGTTACCAAAGCATCTTTTTCACATTTTTTTTGAAAAGAATTAGTTTGTAACGTTTGCGGATTACCATAAAAAGTCGCAGGTCTTACCATCAAAACGGTATCTGTCGTTTGCATAGAAAATACTCAATAAAATTATAAGGAAAAGTTCATTGTTTCTTAAAAGATCTTCATTAAGGTGCATCTTTTTATGCTTAAACTATTGAACTTTTCACTATTATTGAGAATCAAAATGGGTAAATAAATTTATAAGATGAACTCCATTTTTCTATTTTTTTCCAAATTGAAAAGTTTTTTTTCAATTTGATCAGATATTGTCATGCATTTGAGACGTTACTTAAGCTATTGCTTCTGATCTTCGTGAATAAGCTATTGTTAAACTTATTCGGCTTGGTACTAAAAACATATAGGTAATTTAGAATCTTCAATGAACAAATAGTGATAGAATTTTTTGGAAAAAATATAAGTGAAAAGTAGGAAGCCATGATGACACAATTAGAGTTTTATCAAGCCAAACTGAATTATGAAATGGACTCTTGGGATTTATTCGAAGCAATAAATCAGGGGCAGAATATAGTGGTAGTCGATGGTCGAAGTACAACGGCATACGCGCATGAGCACATACCCAATGCCATTAATATTCCACACCGTGGAATTACCGCTGAATCCTTAGCACATTTAGATCAGTCCGTATTGTATGTTACTTATTGTGATGGAATTGGTTGTAATGCTTCGACTAAGACTGCTCTTAAAATGGCGACTTTGGGCTTTCAAGTCAAAGAGCTTATCGGCGGTTTGGATTGGTGGAAACGAGATGGCTACCAAACAGCGGGTGAAAATGCGCAAGCAGGCACCAGCTTAGATTGTGGCTGTGCAGGTTAAATTTAAAATAAAAGAAGCTTGATTTGTATTCATTCAGATCAAGCTGATTTCACCCAATATAAAAATAAACAAAGAGTTATTCCACAGATAGCATTAACAAATTATTGCGTATTTTCTTAGCTGCATTTTTGATATTCTTTATGATAAAAATCAACTTTTAATTCATCTTAAGCATCATAAACTGAATAAGAACATTAAAACTTTTGGCAACATCAATAAAATAGAAGTCAGGAAAGACTGAATCGACAAACTAAAAAGCTTACTAGGGATGGTGGCAATGGATTTCAAAACTCAACGCAATACACCTACTTTCTTCTCATTACATGCAATTGCAATTATTACCTTTGCTCAACTTTTTGGTACATCATTATGGTTTAGTGCCAATAGTGCTGCGCTAGATTTAATCCGAGAATGGCACATTACGGTCGCAGATATCGGCTGGCTGACCAATGCAGTGCAAGCGGGTTTTATCATAGGTACCTTTTTTATTGCATTTACAGGTTTTGCCGATCGCTTCAAGGCGAGTTCCATTTTTACTGTTGCAGCATTATTAGGCGCATTTTTTAACCTGTGTTTTGCTTGGTTTGCACACGGTTTAGTCGATGGCATGATTTATCGCTTTTGTGTGGGAGTTTGTCTGGCAGGTATCTACCCCATTGGAATGAAATTAGTGGTGCAATGGGCACCTAAAAGAGCTGGGCAGGTTTTAGCACTTTTGGTTGCCATGCTGACCTTGGGTTCCGCCCTGCCTCATGCCTTAAATGGCTTATCTGCCAATTTAAACTGGCATTATGTAATCACCTTATCCTCAATTTTAGCATTAATAGCCGCATCACTTATTTTCATGTTAGGTGACAGTCAAAATGCAAAATCAGCAATAAAAAAGGTGAACAAATCCTCAGCATTTCAGGTATTTAAAATTCCAAAATTTAGAGCTTCTGCATTGGGATATTTTGGGCACATGTGGGAGTTGTATGCCTTCTGGACAGTACTTCCTCTGCTCATTGCTCATTCTGGGGTATTAAACATACTGCGTTTTTCTAACCTCGCCTTAACCACCTTTTTTGTTATGGCTTTTGGGGCTTTAGGCTGTCTGTTAGGTGGTTATTGGTCAAAAAAATATGGCAGTGACAAAGTCGCGATTGGGGCTTTATTTACATCAGGTCTAAGCTGTCTGATCTTTGCGATTGGTTGGCGTTCTTTGCCTGAGTGGTTGATATTGCTCGTGCTAATTATTTGGAGCGCATCTGTGATTGCCGATTCGCCACAATTTTCTGCACTGTCCTCTGCTGCTTGTCCGCCCGAGAATTTAGGTGCAGGGCTTGCTTTGCAAAATTCGATTGGCTTTGCCATTACCATCATCTCTATTGCTTTGACCACTCATGCGTTTGATCGCATTGGTTTAGATTCAACTTGGATCCTACTGATTGGACCTGTACTCGGAATCTTTGGTTTTTATAAAACCCTCATCAGCAGTGAATTAAAACAAACTATTAGATAGTTACTATATTTTAGTAAGTATATTCACCTTGCAACTAACTATTCTATTGATGCCGATTTAATTCAGGTAAAAGTATCCATCATGATGATGGATACTTTTTCAAATAAATTAGTATTTTATGGTGTAACTCAAAGCGAAAGTTCGTCCTTCTGCTGGAATTGCTAAGAGTGAATTGGCATTAGTCACAGCAGCTTGTTGTGCAAAGACAGTTTTATATTGCTTACCCCAAACATTATAAACTCCAAAGTCCACACGTCCTTTTGCTAGTGGGAAGTGTGCCAATACATCCATTATTGTATACCCTTTAATTTCTGCTGCACTATTGCCATCGCTCAGTCCAGCAGCTTCAAGCTCTAGGTCATCTTTATAGGCTTTATTGGTTCCTTGAATAGCCAACATTTGCGCACGTAGACCATAACCCGCAGCATTGCTCCATTCCGCAAATAATGTTCCTTTCATCGGTGAGATTGTGAAAGCATTTAACTCATGCCATTGGTCGGCTGCATCTTTGTATTGACCACGGGTATAACCCAAAGTTCCGCCTACTTTATAGTTCTCCATAAATGGATAACTCACAGTGGCTTCTGCGCCATAAATACGTTGATCGGTATCGACTATATTCACAGATCGGTCTGAGTTAAATTGAACGACTTTATCTGAGGTATTGTAGAAGCCTGTTAAACCCAAATTTAAACCAGAATCTTGGTTGAATCGCCAACCCAGTTCATAACTGTTTACGGTAATTGGTTCTATGCCAGACGTGGTCAGTGTATACGCTGCCACATCTCTTAATACACGCTGTACATCTGGGTAGCTATAACCCTGAGAGAAGTTGGCATAGATTTGTTGTGCATCCGTCAATTTAAACACTGTGCCTAAGTTAAACAGAAACTTATCCGAGTCAGTCGAATCGGCTGCCATTAAGGTATAAGGCTTACGTGCTGTTAAGTAACTGTCTGTATCTGCCTGTACATACTGGTAGCGTACTCCTGCCTGTACATTGAGCCGATCTGTTAAGGCATAATCCCCTTGCACAAATGTTCCAATGTTTTGAATTTCAGTATCGGGACCTAAGCCTTGAGTTTCCCCCGTTGCGGTATACACCAAACCATTGTTGCTTGGCGTATAAAACTCAGCCCATTGATGGTCTTTTTCCCAATCATAATCCAGACCATACGTCAGTTTTAAATCGCGTTCGGCAACTTTTAGGTCCGACTGTAGGGTTGTTCGAATTCCAGCAAAGTCCACATCTGACTGACTTTGTTTAACATTTACACCGTCCGCAGAATAACCATAAGGAACGAAACGGGATTTTTCATTTCGATAATAGGCTTCAACATTTAAAACCTGCCCTAAGAAACTCTGATTTTGATACTGGGTATTGAAGGCATAACGCTCTGTGAATGGCTGTTTGTCTAAGCTCCAGCCTTTTACTGCTTTTAAGGAAGGTTCTGCGTTTGTCTGTAGATAAGAGTAATCTGGACCATATTCTGTATCTTGTTCATCTTTATAATATTGCGCACCAAAACTTAAACTTTGGCTATCAGTCAAATTAAAATTCAGGCGTCCATTTACATCTATGGTATCCGTATCCATGGTACTGCCTTGCCATGGGCTTAGTGCAATACGATCTCCATTACCATCAAACTGCGAACCGCGACTGGTATAGTCCACACCTAAAAAACCATCGACTGAATCATTGGAAAATGAAGCACTTTGTCCAACTTGATAAGCTAAGCTGTCACCCCGAAAATTATCTGCCGATGTCACCCCTAATTTTGTTTCGAAACTGACAGGTTCCGATTTGTCTGCACGTTTGGTAATAATATTGATAATACCGCCTGTTGCCCCAGAACCATAAATACTGGTCGCGCCCGAAACCACTTCAATATGATCAATCATATTCGGGCTAATACTATTCAATTGACGTGCGACATCTCGAGATCCAGTTTGAGAAACCCCATCAATCATCACCAGTACATTACGTCCACGCATGGTTTGCCCGTAATTACTGCTGGTTCCACTACTCGGTGCTAAAGATGGCACCAGTTGAGCAAGAATATCTGCGACTTTTTTCCCTGGTGCTGCTTGTTGAGCAATTTCGGCTGCCGAAATGGTTTGTACTGTTCCTGCAATTTCAGCAATACTTTTCGGTGTACGTGTCGCAGTCATCACAATAGTAGGAAGCTTCGCTTCGGCATTTTGTGTTTCAGTCCCTATTGCAACGGAATCGTCTGCATAAAGTTGGCTGCAAATTGCTGTTGTAAGTAGGCAAAGACTAAAGTGTGACAAGCGCATTTTTATTTCCAAGTAGTAAATATTAATATTGGTGCAAATAGTAATCATTATTATTATCAATGTAAAACGGTTATTAACTTTTTATCATTCAGTCACGTTTCTTAACGCCTATGGCACTATGTAAGCTAGATACAGTCGCTGCGAACTCTATAAGATATCTTTATTTTCTGAGATTCTTTTCAGTTTATTCCTTACCAACTAAAACATAGTTACTTTCTTTTATTAATTTTTTATGGATATAAACCACATTCTTTTAACAGGATCTGCTCATGTTAGAATGCAAAGCATCGACTTGATAATAATTGAGGGAAACTCATGCCGTATAACTTTGCTGACTATTTGGATTAAACAGATTATGGGTATTGCTATCTTCTGTCTGATTCTCGGTTTTATTATTGGTTATTTATTTGGTGATTCACGTAAAGAGACAAATGCCCCAAATACTAAAGCCAGACCCAATACACGAAATGTCTATCTGAGTTATAACGAAAGACAACGCGCCAAACTTCAACATTACAGCGATGCAGATCGTATTCGAGAGCTTAATTTACTCTCTTCAAATGAAAGCAAATTCATGCGTTTATTACAGCATCAGTTTCAACATGAATTGTTGATTATTAAAGATCGTCGATTTTATATTGCAGATCAAGACCGCTACCCGATAGCAATCTTTGAATATCGGGATGGTTCCAAAGAACTTAAAGTCCAAGACGTGGAAGATGGTATTCCCGTTTTTATTTATAAGGCGATTCTTTCCAGTGATGCCATTGCTGAAGACAATTTATTCATAAAGAACAATAACTCTGCGAGAAAGTAAAACTATCTCATAAGTCCTTTTTAAATATTCCCTTAAAGCCCTCTCATCCTTGCCTTCTCTAAAAATGAGAAGGCATTTAGATGTTGAAAGTATGGACTACTCATCAGTTGCGTATAGCCATTCACCATCCAACGCGACAGATCTGACAACCAGCTTAATCGTTAGTTTTAATGAAAAACAACACTCCAAATTAAACGCAATGCAATTCCAGCCAATAACACCCCCAGCATTTTTTCAAGTACAGCGTTGTATTTGAGAAAACTTGATCGAATGTTGGGTCGTGTGAAGATCAAACTGACACCTACAAACCATAGCGCATTCACCAAACACATCCATCCTCCATAAAAGATCTGAATACCTAGAGGTGTTGTCACACCCACAATACTGGTAAAAATTGCGAGAAAGAAAATGGTTGCTTTCGGATTCAAAGCATTGGTTAGAAAGCCCGTCATAAATGCTTTCTGGGTGGTCATCGCAGCTAAGTTGGATGCTTGATCCATGCTCAACTGAATAGGTTTGGATGCCCCTTGAATACAATTCCAGCCTAAATAGAGTAAATATGAGGCACCTATCATTTGGAAAATGCTCATAAAACTCTGATTCTGAGACAGAATCAGTCCTACCCCAATGAGGGTATAAAACACATGGACTGAAATACCACAGCCTATGCCCAGTGCTGTTATACATCCAATACGATGACCATAGAGCGTGCTTTGTCGAACCGTCACAATAAAGTCAGGTCCAGGAATAATCACCGCGAGAAAATGGATAAGTGCTAATGTTAAAAATTCATGGCTATAAACACTCATCCCGCATGGCCTACAGCTAATCCATAACGTATAGTGAGTTTTCCTTTCTTCATTTCAATTTTCAGGATCTCAATTTCACCTATTTCTGCAAGTGATTGAACATGTGTGCCGCCACATGGATAGGCATTAAAATGACCAAAAGCAATTTCACGAAAGCCCGCATTATTGATCGTGATTTTGGCAGGAAGATCAGCATCAATCGCCTGTTTAAGAAGGTGTTTTAGATGCAGAGAATCTATTTCTTCATTGTTTTCAGTTGCTATAAATTGTACTTTGGCATCATCTGGCCAATGCTGTGCTTTAGTGGGCTGCCAACCATGAGTCTCTACAATATGTCCGATTAAATGCCCTGCACTATGTAACCGGCTATGCAAATGTTGCTGCTGTTGATTTACTTTTGCAAATGCTAGACCTAGCGGAATAGCTTGTTTGCACTCATGAATAATGTTGCCATTTTCAAATGCAACATGAATGACGTCGCTCTCTGCAATTGTCCCGACATCACTCGGCTGTCCTCCACCCTGCGGATGAAAGGGCGTTTGATTTAAGACGACTTTTAAATTTTCATTCGCAAGTTGTTCACATGATAAAACTTCAACTTCATGTTCGGTAATACCATATAAATAAAGATTTTTTTCCATCAATCACGATCCATTTCAGCTTATGTAAAAATTGTATAACGTTGTTCTAATCGTGATAATCTATTAAAAAATCAAATAACTTTTGCCTTATGAGCACAAATCAAAATCTAAACTTACTGAATGAAATGGTGACATTTGTGAAAGTGGTAGAAACCAATAGTTTCTCTGAAACGGCACGGCAGATGGGGACTACTCCTTCTGCAATAAGCCGAGCCATTTCAAGGCTCGAAAAAGCTTTGGGTACGCGATTAATTCAACGCACCACACGAAAACTACGTTTGAGTGAGAGTGGACAAGCCGTCTATGAACGTTGCCTCGACATGGTGAATGCTGCACAAGCCGTGATGGAGAGTTCAGAGAAATTTCATGCAGAACCACAAGGACAAATTCGCATGAGTGTGCCTAAAGCTGTTGGGCATTACTTAATTCACCCACATTTACCTGAGTTTTTAAGACTGTATCCCCAAATAGACATTCAACTACTTTTAGAGGATCGCTATGTAGATTTAATTGAGGATGAAGTTGACCTTGCAATTCGTATTACGGAAAAGCCGAATAATGGCTTAATGGGGCGAAAACTGATTGAAATTGATCATGTGATCTGTGCGTCTCCCGAATATTTAGCAGAGCACGGAACACCACAGCATCCACACGATTTAAAGGAGCATTCTTGCATTTATTTAGGCGAACAAGCCATTGATTCAAAATGGAAATTTCAACAAGGCAGTAAAAATATTTCAGTGCATGTTAAAGGTCGCTATGCAGCCAATCATACTGGAGTGCGGCTAGATGCTGCCTTACAACACATTGGTATTGCCAGTTTGCCGTACTTTGTTGCCAATCAGGCGTTGCAAAATAAGCAATTGATTCAAGTCCTGCCCGACTGGTATTTCAAAACCTATTATAGTGGTGGTGCATGGCTCCTTTACCCAGCCACGAAGCATTTACCGCCTAAACTGAAAGTTTTAATCCAGTTTCTCGCTCAGAAACTTGAACAAGCGCCAACATTGTTAAGACCAAATTGATAAAAGATGAGTTGATAATCTGTCTAAAGCTTTATAAGATGGATCAATAATCAAGTGTTAGGATAAGCAGAAAAATAAATATATTAGAATGAATTGGGATTTATAAAAAATATTATAGGCATTGTATAAATCTATTTAAGCGATTTTTATTGGTGATTTATACAATCCCTGAATTGATTATTGAATCAAGGTATTCCAGATATAATCCATGCGCTGAGAGTAGATTACTTTACTGCGAATAATATAAACATCTTGGAAAAAATGATAATCATCTAAGACTCTTAATTTATTTTCAGCAATCTCTTCTTCAATTAAAAGTTTTGGTAGCCAAGCGATGCCTAGTCCTTGTAAAACCAAAGCTTTTAGATCACCCGCATTATCTGTTTCATATAAAATTCGATAATCAAGTTTATCTTCAATTTCACGATCAACACATTTTCTCAGATATGCTTGTTTACTGTACGATAATAAAGGGAAATTTTGATCTAAACTGTATTTTTCGTATTTATCACGTGCAGATGCGACAGGTAATATTTCCATTTTCACAATTTTATGAAATGCAAAAATTGCATGGTCCAATTGTTTTAAAGTTTCTTCATCACAATAGCAAATCAAGAAATCACATGAACCTTCTTTCAATAATCGCATGCCCTGTTTCATGTTTGCTGCAATAATTTCAAGTTGTAGATCTTTAATATCTGTATATAAATTGTGAATGAAGTTTGGGAAAAACTGTGTGATTAATGAATGAGAAACCGCAAACTTGATTGAAAGTTCATTGTTTCGGATGTTTTTCTCTAAATACTTAATTGTTGTATCTAGTTGATTTTGTATATTTTTTGCGGAAGATAATAAAATTTGTCCTGCATCTGTAAAGTCTACGTTCTTGCTATAGCGTTTTAAAATTTGAAAGCCAAGTGCATCTTCTATGGCTTGAATTCTGCGTGTGAAAGCAGATTGTGTTACATGTCTGAGTTCAGCCGCTTTTGAAATTGACTTCTCTTGTTCTAGAGCAAGTAAATCTTCAATCCAGCGAATTTCCAATGACATTTGCGTTGTCCATAATTTAAACGGTGCTATTAATTATACAGTGTTATGCAAAAATTGCATGGATAAATATTTTTTTACATTAGCCAGCCTGAGGGTTCTGGCTCTAAGATAAATTTAACCCCGATATAGAGCTTCTCTAAATGAATATTGAAATTAAATCACGGACTGAAAAAGACTTACTCGGTTTTAAAGAAGTCCCTTTCCATTGCTACTATGGTGTACAAACGCTTAGAGCTTTAGAAAATTTCAATTTAAGTCCTAATAAATTAAGCCATTTCCCTATTTTTATTAAAGCACTGGCAATGGTTAAATCTGCATGTGCAGTATCGAATTTTAAATTAAATAAACTTGAAGAAAATAAATACAATGCGATTCAATACGCATGCCAACAGTTGATGAATGATTTATATCATGATCAATTCCCAATTGATATGATTCAAGGTGGTGCTGGTACTTCAACCAATATGAATGCAAACGAAGTTATTGCAAATATTGGCTTGGAATATATGGGTCATTTAAAAGGTGAATATAAATATTTACACCCGAATAATGACGTTAATATGTCACAATCAACCAATGACGTATACCCTACTGCCATTAAAGTCGGTCTATTATTTTCTTTAGATCAACTTAACACCCCATTCCAAAACTTAATTGATAGTTTCCGTGCAAAATCTGAAGAATTTGCACATATTTTGAAAATGGGTCGTACACAGTTACAAGACGCTGTGCCTATGACTTTAGGACAAGAATTTGGTGCATTTGCCAATACTTTGCAAAATGACTTGAATATGCTTTACAGCATCATGCCGAATGCATTGGGTGTTGTGAATTTGGCTGGTACTGCAATTGGTACAGGCATCAACACTGAAGTTGAATACCGTTTACATGCCATTGAAGCGTTGGCACAAATTACACAAAAGAATATCTCTAGTTCGCCTGACTTAATTGAAGCAACTTCTGATATGGGTGATTTCGTTTTATTGTCTGGTTTCTTAAAACGTACTGCGACTAAACTTGCGAAAATTGCCAATGACCTTCGTTTATTATCGAGTGGTCCACGTGCAGGTTTAAATGAAATTCATTTAGAACCTCGTCAACCAGGCAGTTCAATCATGCCAGGTAAAGTGAACCCTGTAATTCCAGAAGCAATGAACTTGGCTTGCTACCAAATTATTGCAAATGACTTGGCAATTACCCTTTCTGCTGAAGCGGGTCAGTTGCAGTTAAATGCCATGGAACCGTTAATTGCATTCAAACTTTTTGAATCAATTGATTTGTTAGGTAAAGCTATGCGTATGTTCCAGCAAAAATGTATCGAGAATATCCAAGCTAATGCAGAACATTGCCAACACTTGGTCGACAACTCAATCGGTATCATTACTGTATTAAACCCATACCTTGGCTATGAAACAACAACGCGTATTGCTAAAGAAGCAAACGAATCTGGTCAAAGTATTTTGGCGCTGATCAAAGCTGAAAACTTGCTTTCAGATAAAGTTTTAGCAGAAGTTCTTTCTGTACAAAACATGGTGCACCCTAAACAGTCTGCTTAAGCATCTGATTTAATCATTTAAAATTAGAGAAAGGAACTTAGTCATTAAGTTCCTTTTTTGTTACTGTACAGCCTAAATTTGACTGTAAATTTGAAAAATTGATGATGTTTTGATTACCATACCCACTCGCTAGTTTATTGTGAGTGTCATTTACGATCATTTCTGTATGCCGTTTGTTTTTCAATTCTTTATTTCTCTTCGATTTTAATTTTTAAAATCTTCGATGTAATGACTAATTTTTCTAGTTTTACATCCTTCTGTTTTAAAGCCATAACGAATTTTCAGCATCAGTTCATTTCTATAACACTTGCTCTATCTATTCTTTTTTAATCTTGTTTAGGAAACTTACATGCTTAAAAAATATGCTGCTCTGACGAGTTTACCTATTTTCTATTTTTATTCACCACTGGCCTTGGCTGATGAGGCAAATTTTCAATTTTCTGGGGTGGTCAATAGCAACTATCAATATAAAGAATATGCTGCCACTGAAAAAAGCAAAGCTAAATTTAATGACCTGACGTTGTATTTAAACTATCAAAAGGATCAATGGTCTGGCGCAGTGACCGCACGTTGTTACCAATTCGATGAATTATGTGATTTTACTGTGTTGTCGGATGCCTATTTTTCTTATCAATTTGATCCGAGTAAGTTGCTCACGGTGGGATTACAGCCTATTCCTTTTGGTGCCGATACTTATTGGGACAGCAGTTATTATGAAAGTATGATGTATACCTTAGGTATGCAAGACACGCACAATTTAGGCTTTCGTTATGATCAGCAAATTCAGCAACATGCATTAAGTATTGGTTATTTCCCCAGCGATGGTGGCAACTATATTGGTACAAGTCCAGATGCATCGCGCTACAGTGCTAATTTTGTAAAAGGCAGTTCACTCGATACAACCCGCATTAAAGAACAGCATATGCTCTTTGGTAAATACAGTTATCAGCACAAACATGCAGACTTAGATTATAAAGTCGGTAGTTCTCTGTGGTATTCCCAACTCGACAACCAAAACACGCATAAAACAGGTTCACGCTTGAATGGCAATATTTTTGCTAAAACCACAAAAGATCGGTTTGATTCGACCTTAACCTTCGGTTATCAACAGATTGATAATGCGCAAGATGACTTAAATTACTCCACTTTCGGATCTTTTGATTCCGAATATAACCTTGCTAATAATTCTTATTATTATGTGGCGGATCTGGGTTATCGAATTCCTGATCAATTTCAAACCCTGACTGGC
Source organism: Acinetobacter kanungonis (assembly GCF_009939195.1). Classification (GTDB taxonomy): domain Bacteria; phylum Pseudomonadota; class Gammaproteobacteria; order Pseudomonadales; family Moraxellaceae; genus Acinetobacter; species Acinetobacter kanungonis. The sequence goes on from NZ_JAACKC010000005.1 coordinate 165,199, forward strand.
TTCCGTCCTTATGTGGTGCTCAGCGGTCTTATGAAAAAAGACAACCTGCCAAACTCCTATCGCAATATTGCGGGACTGGCATTTGACTATAAGCAATTGCGGGTCAATGCCGAGTATATGTGGGCAAAGAATGACGCATTTATTGGTGGCGATATGAATGCTTTTGCAGATTCAAAAGATACGGACTGGAAGCAATTGTTCTACCTGAATTTCGCCTTTAATTTTTAAAGTCAAAGAGATGTGCTCAGACTCGGCTGAGCACATCTCTATGCCATTTAAGACAATCGATTGCGAAATAACCAAGCTGCCAAGGGCAAAGTGATACAGGTCAGGACAATCATTGGAATAAAATCATATTTTACTTGGGCAAATTCAGCCCCTTCCAAATACACACGTAACACCAAGTCAATGCCAAATCGTAAAGGATTGATATACGTCGCAATCTCAAGAAACTGTGGCATATTCTGTACGGGTGTCAGTAGTCCAGACAACAACATGAGTGGCATAATCAGCAAGAACGTAAAAAACATGGCTTGTTGCATATTCAATGCAATTGCAGAAATAGACAGCCCAACCCCCACAACCGCAATATTAAAGCTAACCAAACCTAAATACAGCAAGCCAATCGAGCCTTGCATCGGGATTTGAAACCAAAACAAGATAATTAGAAAAATAATCGTAGACTGGATTAAGCCAACAAAGATCGGCGGCAAAGCTTTGCCAATCATAATTTGTACAGGGGTATATGGGGTCACTAAAAGTTGATCGAATGTCCCTTGCTCCCTTTCCCTTGCCACAGATAAAGAAGATAGCAGTAAGGTTTGCATCATACTTAAAGCCGCAATCAAAGATGGCATGATCCCCCAGCGTGACTCATGATTAGGGTTATACCAAGTTCGCGTTTCTATTGTTAAAGCGGGACTGTTTTGTAAATACTGTTGATTAAACTGCTGTACAATCGTTGAAATATAGGCACTTGCTGCTCCCGCGGTGGAAGAATTCCGCCCATCGACAATCACTTGAATCGGTGATGCTTGTTGCTGCGTCAATTTCTGTTCAAAATCTTCGGGAATGGTAATTACGGCCAGAGCTTGACGCTCATAAATGATCGGAGCAATTTGCTGACTATTTTCAAGCGTGGCTGTACGGTGGAAGATGCCTGAACCATCCAGCTTGGCGATGAGTTCTGTCGATGTACGGCTATGGCTTAAATCCAGAATGGCATAGTCCACATTATTAACATCATACGTTGCAGCATAACCAAACAATAAAGACTGAATCAGCACTGGTGCAAACAATACGGTTCGATTGGCTGGATCACTAAATATGACCAGAAACTCTTTTCTGACCAAGACAGCCAGATATTGAAACCATGCTAAAAAGCGATGAATCATGTCTTTATCTCAACTGTTTTTTAAGTGATTTACATGCCGCAAACATTAGCGCAACGACATAAAGTATAAGGATACTGCATTCCTTGAACCATAATCCCCAATCATCTCCCCCCAGAAATAGGGTTTTAATCAGTGACATAAAGTGTGTTGCAGGCAGTATCTGGCTAATGATCTGAATCACAAAAGGTAAATTTCGAATATCAAATACAAAGCCTGACAGCATCATTGCAGGCATAAAACTGGCTAAAAGTGTAAGCTGGCTGGCTTGAAACTGACTTTGAGAAAAGCCCGAAATGGTTAGCCCCAATAATAAGGAGACCAATAAATATAGAAAGCAGGCAGTTAAAATTGCAAATATTGAACTGCGCATCGGCACGTCAAACAAGACGGAAGATGCGATCAGACAAATCACAATATCAATCAACCCAACCACTAAATATGGGATGAGCTTGGCAATCACCAATTCTAAGGGGCGTACTGGCGTGACAAACAAAGCTTCCAGTGTGCCTTGTTCCCGCTCTCTGGCAATTAATAAACCTGTCAGAAATGCCCCGATTAAGGTCAGCACCAAAACAATTAAGCCAGGAACCAAGAACCATGTACTGTTTGCCGATTCATTAAACCACATCCGTTGTTCTACGCTCACCGTCGCTTGGTTAGCTGTTGCATTCTGTCGTTCAGCTTGTAAATTTAAACTGTTGGAAATGGCGCCTGAGACATAACTTTGCATGCTCGAAGCAATACTGGTAGAACGTCCATTGGTCAGTAATTGAAGTTTGCCATCCCCTTGTAATTGCGCTGCCTCAAAATTAGCAGGAACCACTAAAATGGCATCGACTGCATCATTTTTAATTGCAGAAATGGCTTCAGGCATGTTGTGAAATTGCTGTGCTGTTAGATATGGACTACCGTTAATTCCAGCCACAATTTGCTGCGTCTGAGGAGAGGGTTGCTCAACCACGACCGCAACACGCCCGTTGCTTAAGTCAAAAGACAAGCCATAGCCAAACAGCAGAATCAGAATAATCGGTAATAATAATCCAATCGCGAGACTACTTTTGGCTCGTAACAGTTGGATCGACTCTTTACGCGTTAAGGCTATCAAACGAATCAAGAAAGAAGACTGCATTAGACACTCTCCTTTTCTATTGACTGAACCTGCCGTGCCTGCTCAACAATGGCAATAAAAGCACTGTTCATATCTTTGCCAGCATGTAGTCCTGCTTGTTGTCTTACCTCCTGAGGAGAGCCAAGTGCCAGTAATTTTCCAGCATCTTGAATGGCAATACGGTCACAGTACTCTGCTTCCTCCATAAAATGGGTTGTGACAATAATGGTAATACCACGGTCTGCAAGTTCGCCTATGGTGTGCCAAAACTCACGGCGTGCCAGTGGGTCAATCCCGCTGGTCGGTTCATCCAAGAATAAAATTTCAGGTTCATGTAACAGTGCAGCCACCATAGAAAGTCGCTGCTTAAATCCCGCGGGCAAGTCCCCGCTTTTGGCTTCAGGTTTTAAATGGAACTGCTGCAACATTTTTTCAATTTGCTGCTTCAGCCTTTTACCTGAAAGCCCATAAGCCCCGCCAAAGAATTTCAGATTTTCATGCACACTCAAATTTCCATATAGGGCAAATTTTTGCGATACATAACCAATTTTGGCGCGCGCATGAGCACGTGCAGTTCTTAAATTTACCCCTGCAACTTCTAGCATCCCACTACTGGCAGGTAATAAACCGCATAACATGCGGAAAGTCGTGGTTTTACCTGCACCATTGGGTCCCAGTAAACCGAAGATTTCCCCGCGATGCACATCAAAAGAGGTACTGGCAACCGCTGTAAAATCACCAAATTTGCGCACGAGATTTTGCACGCTGATGACTTTTTCATCGCTATTATTGGGCTGATCAAATGTTAAAGCTTCTGAAGTTTGATCATCTTCCTTGTTATTTTGAATCAATGCCTTGGGTGTTGACTGTTGCTGTGTTTGATGCAAAATCAGCATAAAAGCATCTTCTAATTCAGCGGGTCTGGATTCAGCATGTATATTTTGCGGCAACAGTTGTTCTGGAAAAGCAGCATAAGCTTCTTGGGTGATAAAACGAACCACTTCACCTTTGGGTACAGCATCGCAATACAGCGTCGTATTGTCTAATAAAGCTGCTTGTAACACCCGTGCTTTCATGTGTTTTGGTGGTACGGCTTGCCATGTTCTGCCTTGTGCATATTCTCGCAATTGGCTTGGTGTACCTTGCTGGATCACCTGTCCCTCATACATCACATAGACTTGATCACAACGTTCTGCTTCATCCATGTAAGCCGTGCTAATGATGACATTCAGCTTTTCTTCCTGAACTAATTTTTCGATGATGCCCCAAAGATCCCGACGGGAAAGTGGGTCTACACCGACACTAGGTTCATCAAGCAATAAAAGTTCAGGCGAGCGTACCAGCGTACATGCCAATCCCAATTTCTGCTTCATTCCGCCTGAAAGTTGACCTGCCAATCGCTTGGTAAAAGCAGCTAAATCGGTAATGCGGAGTAAACGTTCGAAACGTTGCTGACGGACGTGTTGTGAAACCCCATGCAAGTCTGCATACAAATTCAGGTTTTCAATAATGCTTAAATCTTCATACAGTCCAAAGCGCTGTGGCATATAGCTAATTTGGTTTTGAATGGCTTGCGAATGTTCAGCGACATTCAAACCCAATACGTCAAGTTGTCCTGCTGTCGGCTGATATAAACCTGCAATTAATCGAAGAAAGGTGGTTTTCCCTGCACCATCTGGACCAACCAAAGCAGTGAGTTCGCCTGCTTTAATCTGCATATTGATATTATTCAGCGCGCAGGTATCTTCAATGTGTTTTTGTTGAGACTTAAACACATGCTTCAAATCGACCGCCTGAAGAATGTAGCTCGCACTCATGTTATTTTTTCTCTTGCGCTGAATTTACTGATGGCTCGATTTTTACTGTAACAGGCTGTCCCATTTTTAATTGATCGGTTGGGTCTTCGACATAAACACGTACTTCATAAACCAAGCTGGTACGAATATCTTTTGTTTGTACTGTTTTAGGGGTGAATTCAGCCACAGATGCGATATATCCAACTTTTCCCTGAATCGGTTGGTCAGGCAAGCTATCCCGATAAATTTGCGCCAAGTTTCCCAAATGTATCTGATTCAATTGCGCTTCATTGGCATATACCCGCACCCATTTCGGATTGGTCAGTGCAAGTGTATAGACTGCTTTTTGTGCATTGGTCATATCCCCGACTTCTTGAAGACGAGTACGCACCACCGCATCATTCGGGGCAATAAGTACCGCCTGTTTTTGTTGATATTGGATATATTCTAAATTGGCTTTTGTCGCTTGGTATTGGGCTTTGGTGGCTTCACGATCTTCTTTACGTGCGCCTTGCAGTAATAAATCCAGATTGGCTTGACGCTCTTTGACAGCAGCTTGAGCCGCATTTTTATTGCTTTGTGCAGCGTCAATTTCTTGTTGGCTAATGGCTTTACCCGCACTGCTAGAATTTAAAGCCAACAGACGTTGCAAGGCCTTACTGGTTTTGTCTAGCTCTGCTTGTGCAGAAGCAATTTGTGCACGTGCCTGCACAATCTCTTCAGGTCGCGCTCCTTCATCTTGGGTCAAAATCGCCTGTTGCTGAATGTCTAATTGTGCTTCGGCTTGCTTTTCTTGAATGTCTAGTGCAGAAGTATCTAGCTCTGCCAGCACTTGACCTAACTGAACATGATCACCTTCTTGCACATTCAGAGTTTTAATTCTACCTGCATTTTCAAAGGCTAAGGAGACCTGACGAATATCTACGTTACCGTAGAGGGTTAGGTCACTTTCGCTTGAACGATGTTTAAAATAAAACCAAGCCCCAACACTCCCCACGATTACTGCTATTAAAATAATGACTGCAATAGCTGTCTTTTTCATCAGTGCTAGCCTTTTCTAATTGTGCTTATGCTACAAAGTTTAAATTCAATTTGAATTTAAATTACCATAAGAGCAGGATCAAAGATATACTTCATCTTAATATACATTTGGGTGAAAAGATGTCCAGAGCAAGACGTAGTGATGGTGATGTAACAAAGACGAAGATTCTTGAAGCCGCAGGTCAGCTAATTGCCCAATTGGGTTGGGCGCAAACAAGTAACAAGGAAATTGTTAAACTGGCTGAGGTTGATCTTGCGGCCATCAATTATCACTTTGGTGGACGTGATGGCTTGTATCAAGCGGTACTGAGCGAAGCGCACGCCCATTATCTGAATGAGCAAGAACTTCAGGCTATTGCCGATTTGCAATGTGATTCTGAAGAAAAACTGGGCATATTTTTTGAAACTTTGGTGGTTAAATTGGTCGAACACGATGTTTGGCACGGCAAAGTTTTTATACGTGAAATATTTTCACCTTCCGCACATTTATTAAATTTTTTTGAAACTGAAGGTATGCGTAAGTTTCAAATTATACGTCGTATTATTAGCCAAATTACCAGTCTAGATGAAAATGACCCGACCCTATTGCCCTGCATATTTAGTGTTGTTGCACCTTGCCTAATGCTGATCATGACCAGTTTGGCTGTCCCAGGTCCATTACAAAGTATGCGTTACATTCCTGCCAAGCAATTGGCACAACACTTTAAAACCTTCTCTTTGGCGGGTTTAAAAGCCGTTGTAGAAGCGCAAAAGCAATCGATCCCACACTAAAAAATACAGTTTTATTTTAATTCATAAGCCTGCTTACACTTTTTATAGTGAAGGAGGCTTATATTATTTAGCTACAGTTCTAAGCTTTCATTTTTTAAAAGAGTCATTCCATAATAAGAGCACCCACTCAGCATAATAATAAGGAGTGCAACAATGAATAAAGTAAACGGAAATGTAAGTCGTGAAGTCCAAGACCATCTTTTACTGATTGGTTTAGATCGGGTCAGTAAACGAAATGCCTTTGATAGCCATATGATTTTAGCGTTATCGCAAGCCTTGACCGATTACGAAGCTGATCCAGCTTTACGTTGTGCAGTCATTTATGCCCATGGGGAACACTTTACCGCAGGGCTAGATTTACTTGAGTTGCAAGATAAATTGGCACAAGGAATTTTTAACTTTAGTGCAGACCAAATTGATCCATGGGGTGTGAGTGGTAAGCCCAGAACCAAACCCGTCGTGGTTGCAGTTCAAGGAACCTGTTTTACTGCAGGAATTGAATTAATGTTGAATGCAGATGTTGTGATTGCCAGTGAAGACTGCAAATTTGCGCAAATGGAAGTACAACGTGGCATTATGCCATTTGGTGGCGCAACCGTTCGTTTTATTCAAGCCGCAGGCTGGCAAAAAACCATGCCCTATTTATTAACGGGGAAAAGTTTTACATCTGCCACAGCTTTAGATTTAAACCTGATTTCAGAAAGTGTCATTCGTGGTAAGCAGTTCACGCGTGCTGTAGAAATTGCCCAAGAGATTTGCAAGTCAGCGCCACTAGCAGTTCAAGCTTTAATTCAATCTGCACAAGAAGCGAATTTGAAAGGTTCAGCTCAAGCATTGCAAAATTTAGCTTCATATTTGCCTGCATTATTTCAATCGGAAGATGCACATGAAGGCGTGATGGCGATGGTTGAGAAACGAAAACCTGTATTTAAAGGGAAATAAATTTGAATTATAGAGTTATTTTAAAAATCTTAATCTATTGAAAGATAAAGCAAAATAGATATAAATGGCGGTGATTGATTACTACTTTTAGTACCTCAAAGTATATAGAGTAGATTCAAAGATCCATTCATGAGATGTTTTATCAACATCTTATTATAGACTAGCTAAAGAAACTGACTTAGATACCTTGCACCATGTTTGACGCTTTCCAGCAACAATTAAAACAAAATGATTTTACTCAACTAGAGATAGAGCAACTAAGGCATTCAGCAAAACGAATTGAATTACCGACGCGGCATATCTTGCTCCATCAAGGTGAAGTTGCTAAAGAGATTTTCTTTCTCTTAGATGGAATATGTCACGCCAATTACCTGACGGACAAAGGTAAAGAGTTTAGCAAACAGTTTTATTGGGAAAATGACTGGATTATTGGTTTTGAAAGCCTAATCAAGCAACAACCTTCACCCTATCAGCTCGAATCTCTTACCCCGTGCTCTATTCTGTCGCTATCTATTGAAACATTGAGAACATGGCGTGCGCAAAAGCACAGTATTTATCTGAAGTTGCTGGAAACGCAACTCATGTATAAGGAAAACAAAGAGCGCTTTATGTTGCTCTATACCCCTGAACAGCGCTATGAACTGTTCTGCCAACATTATCCTCACTTACTAGAGCGCCTCAACGATTATCAAATTGCGGCTTATCTTGGCATTACTTCTATCAGTCTAAGTCGTATCAAAAAGCGTAGCTAAAATTAACAATTGTTAATGCTCGGATTACCAAGCCTTGTTACATTTTAGACTTCATCTATAGCATGACAGCAATAGAATGATTACTTGGCAACTCAAATTGTTTTCCCAACTGAGCACAATGCAACTCTATCAACTCCTTCAACTGAGAGTTGATGTGTTTGTGGTTGAGCAAAAATGTCCTTATCCAGAATTGGATGGCAAAGATCACTTACAAGATGTTCATCACTTATTGGGTTATCAAGCTGACAAACTCATTGCCTGCGCGCGCCTATTGCCAAAGGGAGTGAGCTACCCTTCAGTCAGTATTGGTCGTGTGGCGATTGCAAAAGGTCATCGCGGAGGTGGCTTGGGGCATCAACTGGTACAAGAGGCTTTGAATGCATGTGGAGTGTTATGGTCTAGAGAATCGATTGAGATTGGCGCTCAAGAGCACCTTTCAGAATTCTATCAGCAGCATGGATTTATCCCGACATCGGCGATGTATTTGGAAGATGACATTCCACATATCGATATGAAGTTGGAAAAATAAGCGTGCCTTTATCTGTAACTCATATTGCGATACTTCTTCTCATCATAGGTAACTTTGCCACTTCACTTTCTGATGTTGCGGTAAAGTTGCTGAATGGTGAAATCTCAACCTTTCAATACATTTTTATACGCCAATTGTTTTCTACTTTGGTTATTTGCCCTTTATGGCTGAAGCAGTCTAAGCAGCAGCGAAAGCTGTATAGTCCTAAACTCAATCTATTTAGAGCACATCTGATTATCATCGGCAGCGGTTGCATGGTTGTCGCCATAACACACTTAACGCTTGCAGCGGCTAATGCAGTTTTTTATGCAGCACCGCTGGTGATGCTACCCTTATCCATTCTACTGCTCCGCGAGAGACCAACTCTTGGGCAGAGTGCTGCAACGCTGTTAGGTTTTATTGGGGTTATCGTTGTGTTGAGACCATTAGAATTTCAGTGGGCAGCCATCTTCGCGCTCTTGACCACTATAACTTTAGCGCTATTTAACCTTACTGCAAGAAAATTACCTGAGCAGCAAACGCTTGTCAGCACGCTCTTTTGGACATCGTTACTTTCACTCCCTATATCAGCCAGCCTAGCGTTATTCTACTGGGCACCTCTTTCCACCATACAGCTGTTGTTGATTTTAGCGAGTGCAGCTTTAGTACTGATTTACAATGGATTGGCTGTGGCTGCGTATCAGCGGGCACCCGCGAGTACAATTGCTGTAGCAGAGAACTCAGGGCTTATATTTGTCAATTTAATTGGTGTGATATGGTTCAATGAAGTGCCAGATTCACTGACAATATTGGGGATCTTCCTAATCATGCTGCCATTATTGCCTTGGAATACATGGCTTAAAATGAGGCCAGTGTCGACTCAGGCACCTGAGAAGCCGAAAAGTATGATTGAGTAATATCAAGTTGAACCTTATAGAATTGTCACGAGAATAGCGCTCCTCAAAACATAACAGACAGTGCATAAATGAATCTACTGTTATAGTTTTTTAGCGCAAAAGTGTATCTACTGATATTGCTTTTATCACCGCATAATCATGACAGATCTTAACAGAGTGAGTTTTGTAATGAACGATGATCACGGTGCAAAGAAACCCGAAAAATATGCAGACAGCTCCATTTCAGACAAAGCCTTTAAACGTATGATTCTCTGGTTTTTCTTATATTGTGCTTTTTTCTGTATCTGCGTGATTTTTGTGGTAAATGCCGATTCTGCTTTTATGCCTTAAGCCACTGAAACACCAAATTTAAAAATTGATCTGTTAAAATGCTGCATCAGTGACCAAGAGCTTGAGCATGGTGACTGATGCAAAAGATCATGTAGCAATAAATTAAAAAAATTATAAAGATACGCAAAATGTTAAGTCTAAGAACTTGTCTTAAATCCATCTAAAAATTATGGTGTTTATGCCCTGCAGAATCAGTTAATATTTTTTAAAATAATTATACCAATCTGAGGAATATATGAGTGCAGAAGCCACATCTATCAGCCTTCTATCCCCTGTCATATTGCTCACGGCTGCAGTGATCGCAGTCCCCTTAATCAAGCGCCTAGGACTAAGCTCGGTATTGGGATATTTAATTGCAGGATTAATTATTGGTCCATTTGGTCTGGCATTTTTCTACGATTCTGCGTCTATTCTGCATATCGCTGAGCTTGGTATTGTGATGTATCTGTTTGTGATTGGACTAGAAATGCGACCATCGCATTTATGGAGTTTAAGAAAAGAAATTTTTGGATTAGGCACATTACAAATCATTGCCTGTTCATTGGGGTTAACGGCTGTAGGCTTGGTTTATGGCTATTCTTGGCAAGTGAGTTTTGTGTGTGCTGCGGGCTTTGTACTCACCTCGACTGCAATTGTGATGCAACTTTTGGGAGATCGTGGTGACATTGCTCAACCACGAGGACAAAAAATTGTCTCGATCCTGCTGTTTGAAGACTTATTGATTGTACCGTTATTGGCAATTGTCGCTTTTATCGCACCGAATCATGTTGTTGAAAGTACTTCTACACGTTTGCAGAGCATCGGAATTGGTTTAATTTCAATTGCAGGTTTAATCGCTGCAGGCTATTGGTTGCTTAACCCTTTATTTCGCTTATTAGCCGCAGCCAAAGCCCGTGAAGTCATGACTGCAGCAGCACTCTTGGTGGTGCTCGGCGCAGCATTACTGATGCAAGTCAGTGGCTTATCAATGGCAATGGGGGCATTCCTTGCAGGGGTATTACTCTCCGAATCCACTTTTCGTCATCAGATTGAAGCGGATATTGAACCGTTTCGTGGCATATTGCTCGGGTTATTTTTTCTGGGCGTAGGCATGTCATTAGACCTTAACGTCGTGAAAAATAACTGGACGTTAATCTTAAGTGCTGTACTTCTGTTGATGTTCGTCAAAGCATCCATGATTTACCTGATTGCACGTCTGACCAAAAGTTCACACTCCGAAGCACTCGATCGCGCATTACTGATGGCTCAAGGGGGTGAGTTTGCTTTTGTCCTCTTTACTGCCGCCATGAGTGCTCAAGTCATTAGTGCTGTTGAACGCTCTAACCTGACTGCGATTGTGGTCTTGTCGATGATTTTGACCCCCATCATAGGCATTCTGTTTAAACGTTTTACCCAAACTACAGAACAAACTTCTTTGGAAAATATCCGTATTGCCGAAGGACTTTCTGGAAAAGTCCTGATGATTGGTTTCGGTCGTTTTGGACAAGTCTCAAGTCAATTATTGCTTGCTCGAGGCATTGACGTGACCATCATTGATAATGATATCGACATGATTCAAAATGCTGAAAGATTTGGATTTAAAATTTATTATGGTGATGGTTCCCGTTTAGATATTTTACATGCCTCGGGAGCAGATACGGCTGAAGCAATTGTGGTTTGCGTCGACCACAAAGAAACGACGAATAAGATTGTAGAGTTGGTGCAACATGAATTTCCTTTGACCAAGTTACTGGTTCGCTCTTATGACCGTGAGCATGCGCTGCATTTAGCAAAACAAAATGTGGATTACATGATTCGAGAAACCTTCGAGTCGGCCATGCTATTTGGCGGTGCGATTTTAGAAGAATTGGGTGTTGACCAGAGTGATGTTGAAGAAATTAGCCAAGAAATCCGAGAACGAGACAAAGAACGTTTTGAAACCGAAGTTGCAGCAGATGATGTCTATGCGGGTGTCGGCTTGCAATACACAGGACCGCGTCCGACTGCACCTTTAATTACACCAAAGCACACAGGGCAAATTCTGAATGAAGGTGATACGCAGCAATAATTTTGCGTGTTAAACTCAAATAAAAAGAGGTCTGTGTAGACCTCTTTTTTATCTTTAGAAATATGTTAACGCGCTAAAATTTCATGACACATTTGTCTTAACCATTGATGACTGGTCTTGTGATGGCAAGACATATGCCAGAACTGTTTGACGCTATAGGTTGGGAAAGAAATTGGTGCATCAAAAATTTGTAAATTGCCACGAGATAACAGCACTTCACTTAAGTAATAAGGGACTGTGGCTATCGCATCTGATTCCTGCACCACCAAACCTACACCTAAGTAACTAGGTAAGCGCATGATAATATTACGTTTTAAGTCTAGTCTTAACAGTTCGTTTTCAATATGATAATTACCAATACCCGCATCAATATCAATATGTGACTCTGCCAAATATTGTTCGATGGTCAAATGATTTGGGGTTAAGCGCGGGTGATTCTTTGCCGCAATCACTACATAATATTGTTCAAATAACAGTTGTTGATAGAAACCATTTTCCATATGCGGCAAGAAACCAATCGCAAGATCAATTTCACCATTTGCCATTTGGTAACTGGTTTCAGAGGTAATGGGACGTACATTCAATCGGACATGCGGTGCATGCTGTTTCAAATACTGTGAAATCTTCGGCAACAACACCAAGTGCGAGACATCGGTCATCGCAATATTAAATTGCTGATGCGAGTTCATTTCATCAAAATCGATGGTGAAATTATTAATCAATTCAATACGGTTCAGCGCTTCACTGACCAATGGAAATAGCTGTTTGGAGAGTTCCGTTGGCATCATTTCATTGCCAATACGTAAAAACAGCGGATCGTTATAATGCTGACGGATTTTATTCAGGCTATTACTCACTGCAGGTTGGCTCATGCACAGTTGTTCTGCCGCGACAGAAACACTTTTAAATTTATACACGTAGAAAAAAATGCTGAGCAATTTACAGTCAAGTTCAAACACTAAATTTGGAATCCTGTTCTTTTTGAAATAGGCTTATATCATCGCTTTTTTTTATAAGATCTCCAATATCAAATTCTACCTTTTTATGTGATTGTATGTATTTTCTAAAGCTTTAGCCTACTAATTGCCCCGCTTGCATTGTTAAGATTTGCGCATCCAAACTTTCTAATTCTTCAATATGATGAGTGACATAAATCATGGGCAAATTTAGCTCATCTTTAATGCGCTTTAAAAAGGGTAAGATTTGTTGTTTCAGCTGAATGTCCAAGCCTGTAAGCGGTTCATCCAGCAATAATAAATCTGGCGAAGATAATAATGCGCGTCCTAAACAGACGCGCTGTGCTTCCCCACCTGAAAGCTGATGTGCTTTGCGCTGAATCAGTTTCTCTAATTCTAAGAGTTGAATAATCTGCTCATAATGAAACTTGATTTGCGATGTATTTTTAAGTTTTTCTGCATATTTCAAGTTTTGCCGAACATTGAGATGCGGAAATAATAAAGCTTGCTGAAACACCAATGCCACATGCCGCTGATGGGGAGCAAGATCAAGATTTTGCGTAGAATCAAATAAATACTGTTGATCAAGGCAAATACTACCTGACTTCGGTTTAAGTAAACCCGCAAGGTTTTTTAGAAATGTCGTTTTGCCACTCCCCGATGCACCGACTACACCTAAAATCTGTTGCTGCATTTCGAGCTGAATATGTAGATTAAACTCGCCGCGCTGGTAATGGAAGTTACAGTTCAACATAGCCTAACCCCCAATTCGCTTTTGATATTTCTGTAAAATGACATAATTGGCGATTAAAGCACTAAACGCCAACAACAACGATAACATCACCAGACGCATTGCCATCTCTTCGCCATTGGGTTGCTGAAGAAATGAATAAATGGTGATGGGGATGGTACGGGTTTCATCAGGAATATTGCCAACAAAGGTAATGGTTGCACCAAACTCGCCCAAGCTTCTGCTAAAGCACAAAATACTTCCAATGATGATCCCGGGAATAGCCAATGGTAAACTGATACTGCAAAACACATGAAGCGGGTTTGCCCCCAAGGTTGCTGCGACTTGTTCCAATTGTTGATTAATCAGTTGAAAGGACAATCTGATCGGCTGCACCATCAGCGGAAAGGCAACAATGATGGATGCGAGCACAGCCCCTTTCCAATTAAATGCAACTTGAATACCCAATTGATTTAAATACCGTCCTATCCAGCCCTGCTGACCAAATACTATCAACAGCAAATAACCCAAAACGACTGGGGGTAAAACCATTGGCATTTGTAAAACAGCTTCGACTAAGAATTTAAGTCGAAACTCATAACGTGCCAGTACCCACGCCAATGCAATTGCGAATGGCAAGCTAATGATTGTGGCGAACAGTGCTACTTTTGCCGAGAGGTATAATGCACTGAGCTCTTCTGCACTTAACATCACATTGTCCTGTTACTTCAACACAAAACCGTAGCGTTGAAAAACCTGTTTGGCTTTGCTGTTCGTACGTATATATTGCTCAAACTGTATCGCCTCTTTATTGCGCATCCCTTGTTGGGTTAAAGCCATTGGATAAATAATGGGGTGATGGGTATTTGCGGGAAAAGTTCCAATGATTTTGACTTTTTGACTGATTAAGGCATCGGTCTTATAGACAATTCCGACGGAACATTCGCCACGCTCGACAAATGCCAATGCTGCACGGACATCATCCGTGCCAACAATTCTGCCTTTTAAATCATCCAGCCAGCCCAGTTTAATCAAACTTTGTTTGGCATATTTCCCTGCAGGAACTGATTCCATCTGACCTGTACAGAGATGTCCTTGAAATGAACCTGAAAAGTTAAATTGTGGCTTGGCTTGAAATGGAATGTTCAATTGCTTCGGACTAATCAGTACCAATTGATTCAATAAAAAGGGTTGGACCTGTGTACGCTGAATTTTCTGTTTTAGTACCAGATACTCCATCCAGTCAAGGTCAGCAGAAAAATAGATATCGCTACTGGCACCTGCTTCAATCTGTTTGGCCAAGGCAGAAGAGGCTGCAAATACAGGAACAATCTTAGTTTCAGGAGATTGGGTTTGGTAGAGTTTTAAAATATCCGTTAAGGCATTGGTCAAACTTGCAGCCGCATAAACTTTTACCGTTCCAGCATGCCCTGTTGCTGTCAAAAGTGTCGAGATTCCAAGTATGACTGCATTTACGACTTTCATTTCACCACCACACTTTGCCCTAATAAAATGTACATTACACGACTAAATAAACATTCCTTGTACTACGGAGCCTTCTGACAGCACCTGATTATCAGGTACTCGCACCAAACAGTTGGCTTGCATCAAATTACTCAGCATATGCGACTGTTGTTTCGAGAGATTTTTAACACTTAACTGCCCTTGCTCAAAACATGCATGCATTCTTAAAAAGCGCTCTCTGGCATCACTTTTAATGGGCTGAGTCAGTGTGGCTGTAAACCAATTCGGTAACTGTGCCTGACCTTGCAGTGCCTGAAGCAAAGTTGAGGTATAAACTTGCATGCCAACAAATACCGCGGCAGGATTACCCGGAAGTCCCAACAGATAACATGATTCTTCAGGTGAACGCTGAAATTCAGCAAATAACATCGGTTTGCCAGGTTTCTGTTTGACCTTCCAGAAGATTTGCTGAAAGCCTTGAGCCAAAGCAACGGGGCGAACAAAGTCATAATCCCCAACCGAGACTCCACCCGTTGTAAGAATCACATCATATTCATGTTTTAATTGTTGAATAAGTTGCACCACAGCAGATTCAGTGTCTGCTACATGGAAAATTTGAACCTGTTGTTGTCGTTCTGCAAACCATGCCTGTATAAGTGGTGCATTGGCATCGAAAATCATGCCTGCTGCAAAATCCTCTAGATTATGAGCAACTTCATCGCCAGTAATCACCACAGCAACACGTGGATAGCAGTAAACTTCAACCTCTATAACACCTGCCATACTGAGTGCTGCAATTGTACCGACAGTTAAATGTTGCCCTTGATTTGCCAGCAGTTGTCCATTACTGAGTTCTTCGCCTACATCTCGAATATCGGCATGGATTGCCAGATTTGTTTCGATCTGGATTTGATTTGACCCTAAAACCTTGACGATTTCTTGTCGCGCGACAGTGGTTGTCCCTTCAGGAATTTTGGCACCCGTAAAAATACGCAATGCTTGCCCCTGTCCTAGTTGTAGGTTTTGGTCTTGGCCTGCACGTATTTCACCCACCAATTCAAATTGAGCATCAGCTAAGATTGCTTCATGGCTACATAACGCATAACCATCAACCGCACTTTGGCTAAACAGCGGCAAATCGATTTCAGAATAAATGTCAGTTGCCAGATAGTGATGCAGTGCGTGTTGTAGCGAAATTTTCTTACCCGCTAAAGGCTTTACAGTTTCAATTATCTTCGCCAAGGCTTGGTCAACACTGATTAAGCCTTTTTCTGCACCACACCCTGACATTATTGGTATCCTCCAGCATGTGGAATATTTTTCTGTACATCAAAAAGATGAATTAATGCAGGTTGAATCGCAATTAGCGACTCTTTTGCTCCTTGACGGCTTCCCGGCAAAGTAATCACCAAACTCTGATCAATATAACCTGCAACACCACGGCTCAATGCCGCATAGGGTGTACGTTTTTGTCCGAAACTTCTGGATGCTTCCATAAGTCCTGGAATTTCACGTTTCATCAAGGGTTGTAAGGTTTCTACAGTCAAATCTTTAGGTCCAAGCCCCGTTCCGCCCACTGTCAAAATCAGTGGATAATGATTTTTCTGTTGTTCAATTAACGCCAATAACTGTTCGGGACTATCAGGAATGACTTGATAAGCAATCTCTTTAAAGTTTGCCTCTTTTAAAATATCGAGTACATTCAGTCCCGCAGTATCAGGCTTTTTACCTGCAGCGACTGTATCGGAAAGTACAATGATAGATGCAGGAATGGCTTCTTTGAGTGCACGGGTATAATGTGATTTCCCGCCTTTCTTTTGTGCCAACTTACATTGATCTAAGCACAAATCTTCAGGTTCGCAATGGGGCTTGAGCATGTCATATAAAGTTAAGCCTGCCAAACTGACTGCGGTTAATGCCTCCATTTCTACACCTGTAGGCCCAATGGTTTCTACAGTGGCGGTGATCAGCACATGTTGTTCAAATAGTTCATATTCCACATCGGCACGGTAAATAGGTAAAGGATGGCACAAAGGAATCAGTTCATCGGTCCGTTTCGCAGCCAAAATGCCCGCAATACGCGCCGTTTTCAGTGCATCGCCCTTTTCGGTATTGCCATTACGCAGTAATTCAATGCAATGTGCAGGTGCATGTAAAATGCCTGTTGCCACGGCTGTACGATAACTTTCGGCTTTCATGCCTACATTTTTCATTGCTGATTCCTATAACTCTATTTTTTATACGGCTACTGATTTCGTATGATTATGGTGATGCTGACAATCATGCTGATGTGAATGCTCAGATGTTTTTGCCACACAATCATGGTCTTTACGAATACAACAGCCTTCTACATATTGACTGCTACCATCTGCATAGAATTCTTCTTTCCATACAGGCACTTCATGTTTAACCCGTTCAACTGCTTCTTCACAGGCTTGAAAAGCTTCTCTGCGATGTGCTGCATAAGCCATGGCGATAATCGCGGTATCGCCTATCTCTAAAGCACCTATGCGGTGTACCACTCTGACATAGGAAACCTGATATTTGGCTTGGATTTCTTGCTCGATGGCTCGAATCATTTTTTCTGCAACAGGTGCATAAGCCGTATATTTCAAGGCTTTGACTGCTTTACCTTCGTGATGGTTGCGTACCGTGCCGATGAAGATGCCAATTCCACCACACTCGGGGAAATGCTGAATGCCATCAAAATTGGCTTGGTCGAGTGCAGTAGATTGCACACGTGGAAAATTCTTTAAGCTCATTGCTTAACCTCCCGCTACAGGTGATAGCAGCACCAAAGTCATTGCCTGCTGAATGGGTGTATGACGCGGTACAATATCTTCACCAATTGCGCAGGCACAGCGTTCAATCAGAGTTTTGGCTTCAGGATACAATGCCGTAAGTTGGCTTAAGGCAGCGCCAATATCGGTGTGTAAAGGAGTCTGAATCATCAAATTTGAAGGAAGTAGTTTTTCTACAGCACCGTAGGCTTCAATTTGAATTTGGATGGTTGAACTGGCTTGCATCATACTAACCTCCGATCATATGCATACTAATTTTTCTGTGTGTCTGCTGCGCCTGTATGGCATGAAATCCAGCTTTTTTGTTCCAGATATAGGCTTCCAACTTTTGCGCTAACTCATTTGGCAATACGTCCATATGGGTTTGTAGCTGTTCAATATCGGTTTTTAAAGCCAAACCTTGCGTTGCAAATAAACAGTTATAAAACTCACCTTGCGCAGTCAATCGAACTCGGTCACATTCACCACAAAAGGCATGGGTAATGGTGGAAATAATGCCGATCGGATGACCATCGACCAAATACTGTCTTGCTGGACTTCTGGACTGCTCTTGGATGGCTTGAACATTAAATTTCGATGCAAGCGTATCCAGTATCTGCTGTTCACTGACCACATGTGCTGTGGTCCAATGACGATCACCGTCTAAGGGCATAAATTCAATAAAACGCAACGGAACACCAAGGTTTTTTGCCCATTGCACCAAGGGAATGATTTGCTCGTGATTTTGTCCTTGAATGAGCACACTGTTAATTTTTAATGGCAGCCCCACAGCTAAAGCGGCTTGAATTCCCTCCAGCACGGGCGAGAGCTGTTTTTGGGTGAGTTGGTAGAACCCTGCTGCATCGACGCTGTCGAGACTGACATTGATATTGTCTAATCCCGCAAGCTTGAGTTCTTGTGCATATTTTTTTAAGTAGTGACCATTCGTGGTCATGGAAATTTGCTGAAGTCCAAACTTTCGCAGTTGTTGTAATTCTGCAATAAAATGAACAACACCCTGACGCATTAATGGTTCTCCACCAGTAATGCGAATATGTTGAATGCCACGTTGCACCATAAATTGGCAAAACTGAAACAAGGCTTCAAAACTTAAAATTTGATGTTTTTTCATCCACTCAGGATGTTCAGGCATGCAATAGACACACTTAAAATTACAGCGATCTGTCACTGAAATTCGAAGTTTACGCTTGCTGCGACCAAATTGATCGGTAAATGCAGCAGCGCTTTCTGTCATAGATACTGTCATGCTTATGATTCCAGATTGGGAATGACCTAGCGCACAATCACTGTGCTGATTTACACCTTGCACTTGAATTGTGCCGATGTGCAGAAACTATCCTGCAATAAATGTTCCAACTTTGTGCTTAAGCTGAAGTTAGCCCAGAAGTTTTAATTGTTGATACTGCTGGAGTTCATCCAGTGAGTTAATACTGTGAAAAAATAGATTTTTATTACTAAAGCGTGCAACTTGAGGGTGCATTCCTGCAAAACACTGCTTTAAACTGAACTGTTTTAGATCAATATGCTGATTTATCTGCAACAATGCACTACGTTTGAGCAGGCAGAAGGGATACAGTGCCCGACCATTCATTTCTACATAAGCCACTTCCGCATGGATGTTTTTGGCCAATGTTGTATGCAGCTTTTCAATCACACGCGATGGAATATAGGTCACATCACAAGGTATAAACAGGACATAGTCTGCCGTGACATGTTGCCAAGCGCTTTTCATTCCCATCAGTGGACCTAAAAAACCAGTCTCATCATCTTGATAATAGGCAATACTTGGCACCATTTTACGGTACAGTGAATAGTCGCGATGACTATTCACCCAGATGCTATTCACCTGATGTTTCAGGCTTTGATGAATTTTTAACAATTGCATTTGATCATCAAAGGTTTGTAAAAGTTTATTCATCCCATTCATACGTCGAGCCTGTCCTCCAGCGAGGATGACAAGATCGGTCTCAGGATAAGGTTTCGTCATTCCACATCCTCCGTTTGACACGCTTTAATTAAGCCGCGAATTTCAGGTAAGCAAGAACCACAATTACCACCTGCTTTTAAACACGCTGTCACTTGTTTTTCATTGGTGATTTTCTTTTCTTTAATGGTTTCGATAATGCGGTTTTTACCGACTTTAAAACAGCTACACACCAATGGCCCTTCATTATTTCTCATTGACATGGGCTGACCTGCCAGCAAAGCTTTACGATGCATAGCGCTTAAGCGTTCACGTTTAAATAAACCCGCCACCCAGTCACGATCAGGCAACAAGGCACGTGGTGCGATATATAAGCTCGCAATCAAAATGCCATCTTTTAACACAATGCTATGACTGATTTGAGCTGTGTGATCATCGACATTGAGCCATTCAAAACTTTCATCTTGGAACGGCAACAGGGCTTTTAAATGTTCGGTAATGTCGTCATATTTGCGACGGTCTGCCAGTTCATAGCGCACTGCTTTGGCGGTAGTGACTTTGGTCCACCAAACACAAGCTTCAATCGAATCTTTGATCATCGCGGCAAACTCATTCCGCACATAAAATACCCCTTGCCATTGGGTATGGAACGGTTGCAGCATGACAGGCGTGTGCTTAAATTCGGGTTCTCCTGAAATGGCATCCACCACAGGATTCACCACCTTACCTATGCGTGCATCTGAAGCGACTTGATCATTCCAATGAATTGGCGCAAAGATTTGACCACGGCGTATTCCTTGAGAAATAGTGGTTTTAAGTACACAACGTCCCCATGCGGATGAAACCTCAACCAAGTCCCCTTCTTTTAATCCATACTTCAACGCATCTTGCGCATGAATCTCACAAAACGGTTCTGCACGATGCGTACTTAGGTTCGCAGACAATCCTGTGCGACTCATGGTGTGCCATTGATCGCGGATACGACCGGTATTTAACACCAACGGATATTCACTGTTGCAGGCATGCACTGGTGCGACATTTTCCACCGCAATAAATTTAGCTTTCCCATTGGCATGGCTAAATTGCCCATTGGCATAAATGTGTCGCACGCTTTCAGCAGGCTGCTGTTTATCCCAAACTGGCCAATGAATTGGAGCTAAATCCTCATACTCTTGTGCTGTGAGTTCAGTTAAACCTTGCAGATTGAAATAGCGGAATGTGTCTGATTCATCACGATGTGCCAAAGAGACATTTTCATGGGCTGAAAGTTGAGCATGTTCAGTAAAAATTTCACTGACATTTTGGAAGTTAAAACCGAGAAAGCCCATTTTTTTTGCGACTTGTGAAACCGTCCACCAATCTGCTTTGGCAATGCCGGGTGCATCTAAAAAGGCACGTTGTCTGGAAATGCGACGTTCTGAATTGGTCACTGTGCCATCTTTTTCCCCCCAACCCAGTGCGGGAAGCAATACATCAGCATAGGCAGTGGTGTCGGTATTTTGACAAATATCCGAAACGACAACAAAAGGACATGTTTCTAAGGCACGTTTGACCTGATCTGCATTAGGTAAGCTCACCACAGGATTGGTCGCCATAATCCAAAGTGCTTTGATTTTTCCGCTTTCCACCGCCTCAAATAAATCGACAGCTTTTAAACCCGCAGATTTGGCAATAACGGGACTTTTCCAAAAGTTTTGCACCAACTGTTGATGCTTCGGATTATCAATATCTAAATGCGCCGCCAGCATATTGGCTAAGCCACCGACCTCGCGTCCGCCCATGGCATTTGGTTGACCTGTCATTGAGAACGGTGCTGCACCCGTTTTGCCAATTTTGCCGCTGTATAGATGGCAATTGGTAATCGCATTGGCTTTATTCACGCCTTGCGAAGATTGATTGACACCCATCGAAAACAGCGTCATCACCCGTTCAGTTTGCGCAAATTTCTCATAAAATTGCAGGAGTTTTTCCAGTGAAATCCCTGTTTGCTTGGCGACATCTTCAGGATCTTGTTCAGCTTGGCTGCTTTGTAAAGCCGCGTCCACACCTTGGGTATGTGCATCAATAAAGGCCTGATCAGCAAAACCTTTTTGATGTAGATATTGCAATAAACCATTAAACAGCGCGATGTCTTGCCCTGGTAAAATTGGCAAATGTAAATCTGCCTGTTCGCAGGTACTGGTAAAACGTGGATCGACCACAACCACGAAAATATCCCGTTCTGCTTTGGCTTGCATAATGCGCTGATATAAAACTGGATGACACCATGCGGTATTGGATCCGACCAATACCACCATATCGGTCTGTTCAAAATCTTGATAACTGGCGGGAACAATATCCTCACCAAAAGCCCGTTTATGCGCTGCTACAGCAGATGACATACATAAACGCGAATTGGTATCGATATTTGCTGTACCTAAATAGCCTTTGACAAACTTATTCACCACATAATAGTCTTCAGTCAGCAATTGACCTGACACATAAAAAGCAACACTTTCAGGTCCATATTGCTCGATACAGCTTTGAAACTGCTGTGCAACCTGACTGATGGCAGCATCCCAGGTCGCCATTTTACGCTGTGTATTTCGACCTAACATCGGCTGTAATAAGCGTGTTTCTAAGCCAATGGTGTCGGCTAAATTACTGCCTTTAATACACAATTTCCCGAAATTGGAGGGATGTGAAGCATCCCCCTCTACGCTGACCATCTGACCTTGCGCCGTATGTTTAACATGTGCAACCACGCCACAACCGACCCCACAGTATGGACAAGTTGTGTTAGTGCTCACAGTGACTGGAGTCGTCGAGCTTTGAAGTTCCACAAATGGAATACTGGTCATACGGTGCTCCCTTTTATTACTTTTGAACCCATGGCAGCGAAAATGTTGTACCTAAAATTAGCCTACTTTTTTTAATGCAAAATCCCGACCAAAAAGCAATTTATTGCGAATATTCGAGATTGGAGTTTCATCTGCAATCAGCTCCGCATACCACGCTCCATCTTCGGTATCGCCAAACAACACAGCACCAATGACTTTGTCATGCTGAATAATGATGCGCTTGTAAATTTGACGCTTTTCATCATTCAAGATGATGTCTTCAAAATCTTCCGATGGTTCGAAATTCCCTGCCGAAAACACATCGACGCCGCTGACTTTCAGTTGCGTTGGCACGGTCGGCGCTTTGAAGGTTAAACTGCCATGCTCTGCCAAATGCGAAGCACAAATAAACGCTTGTCCCCACAATGGTTCAACTAAACCAAAGGTTTGACTGCGATGCTCGATACATTCACCGACAGCATAGATACTTGGGTCATAAGTTTGCATGGTGTCATTCACCATCACACCACGCTGGGTTCTTAAGCCTGCGCTTTGTGCCAAACTGATATTTGGTCGAATGCCGACAGCAAAGACCACCAAATCCGCATCTAATAGCGTTCCATCTTTCAGGCGAATTTGATTGACATGACCATCCGCACCCAACAACGCTTCGGTATTGGCTTCAGTGATAATATTGATGCCTTTTTCTTCAATGCTATGGCGTAACATGTGGCTGGCGCGATTGTCCAGTTGACGGTCCATGATTCGATCCATCAAATGTAGCACTGTCACATTCATACCACGGCGTTTCAAACCATAAGCCGCTTCAAGACCAAGCAAGCCGCCACCAATCACCACGGCATTCTTCTTATTTTTGCTGTATTCGAGCATCTGATTGACATCATAAATGTCGCGGAAACTCATCACACCTTTTAAGTCCGTCCCTGCAATCGGTGGAATAAAGGGTTTAGAACCTGTCGCTAAAATCAAACGATCGTAATTGACCACCATGCCTTTTTGGGTATGCACTTGCTTACGTGGACGATCAATCTTGATTGCAGGATCATCCGCAATTAACTGAATTCCTTTTTCGCTGTACCACGCATGTGAATGCAGCATGATATCTTCAATGGTTTTATCGCCTGAAAGTACAGGTGACAACATAATACGGTTGTAGTTGCCCCATGGTTCTTCACCAATCACGGTAATTTCATAACGGTCGGGTGCCATATCCAATAAGTCTTCTAGGCAGCGCATCCCTGCGAGTCCATTGCCAACCAAGACCAGTTTCATTTTTTCTGAACTGATACCATTGTTGGTGATATAGGTTTTTTGTGCTGTCGGGCAGACCATGACGCGATCATTCAGAATTTTGGTTGGGAAAACTAACAGTTTTTGGTCTTTGTCCTCCAAACAGCGCCCAGTCGCCAAACTAAAATGCTGTTTATAAATTGGAGAGGCGATCACGCGCTCACCTTGTAAATCACCAATAATGCCGCGACTCATGACATTGGCTTGGCTGAACGGATCTTTATTACTGAGTGCATAAACACGCTTTTCTGTACCAACACGAAACAGTGCAACAGCTTGTCCACCCACCAAGGCCCCCACACCTGTATTGGGTGTGATGTCATTCAAATTACAGACATCAACCCACTCTTGTTCTGGAAGCATATTTTTGTTGTTTAAACTGGTCATCTTGATTCTCCTTCTTATGCTTCAACCATTGGAATACGTTCTGCTGCACGTTCAGCATCATTTAGCGGGCGAATTTGATCGCGCACTTGGGTAAATTGAATGTGTGGATCGGCTTGCTGATCAGCATCTGCATTAATATAGGTTTGGAAGCGTTTGCGAATTTCAGGATCTTCCACCGCAGTACGCCATTCATCTTGATAAGTGCCAACAACGTGTTGCATACGGCACTCTAATTCAGCGGCTAGACCAAGAGAATCTTCAACAATGACGGATTTTAAATAATCCAAACCACCTTCCATGTTGTCGCGCCATACACTGGTCCGTTGTAAACGATCTGCGGTTTGAATATAGAACATGAAGAAACGGTCGATATAGCGAATCAGAGTTTCTGTATCCAAGTCAGAGGCTATCAGTTCTGCATGACGAGGTTTCATGCCGCCATTACCGCAAACATAAAGGTTCCAGCCTTTTTCTGTGGCAATCACCCCGACATCTTTACCTTGTGCCTCTGCACATTCACGGGTACAGCCAGACACGGCCATTTTGAGTTTATGTGGTGAGCGTAAACCCTTGTAACGGTTTTCAAGGAAAATCGCCAAGCCGACTGAATCATCCACTCCATAACGGCACCATGTACTGCCGACACAGGATTTAACGGTACGTAATGATTTGCCATAAGCATGACCAGACTCAAAGCCCGCAGCATTAAGTTCTTCCCAAATCAACGGTAATTGATGAATTTGTGCCCCAAACATGTCGACACGTTGACCACCTGTAATTTTGGTGTACAGGTTATATTTTTTGGCAATTTGACCTACAGCAATTAAGCCGTCTGGCGTGACTTCACCACCTGCCATACGCGGCACTACCGAGTAAGAGCCATCTTTTTGGATGTTGCCCAAGTAATAGTCATTACTGTCTTGTAGACCCGCATGGCTCGGCTTAAGCACAAAATCATTCCAGCAGGATGCAAGAATATTGGCGGCCGTTGGTTTACAAATGTCGCAACCTAAACCATGCCCATGTTGATGAATCAAGTCATCAAAAGTCTTGATTTCATTGACACGGACCAAGTGATACAACTCTTGACGTGAGTACGGGAAGTGTTCACAAATGTGATTGTTCACGGTCACGCCTTGACGTTGTAATTCAGATTTTAAAACCTGTGTGACCAAAGGTGCACAACCGCCACATGCCGTCGCTGCTTTGGTACATTTTTTCAGTGCACCTAAAGAGGTTGAACCATCACTAATGGCTTGGCAAATATCTGCTTTTGAGACGTTATTACATGAACAAATGGTGGCACTGTCTGGGAGTAAGTCAACACCACTACCGCCTGCTTTGGCACCTGAGTCGGCAAAGCCCGGCATGATCAGGCTTTCTGGTACTTCTGGCAAAGCCAGTCCATTTAGCATCATTTGCAGTAGGTCATTGTATTCTTTGGCATCGCCAACCAGTACTGCACCGAGGAGTTTGGTTTTTTCCGCATTGACCACAATTTTTTTATACACCAGCGCTGCTTCATCGGCATAGAAATAGCTGAGTGAATTAGGCGTCATCGCATGCGCATCACCGACCGAGGCAACATCTACCCCCATCAATTTCAGTTTGGTGCTCATGTCTGCACCAGCAAACAGATTGCTGTCTTGCTGCATCATATGTTTGGCTGCAATACGCGCCATGTCATAACCTGGTGCAACCAAACCAAAAATCTTATTGTTCCAAAGCGCACATTCACCAATCGCATAAATATCTGCATGGCTGGTTTGGCAGTAATCATTAATCACAATCCCGCCACGCTCACCAATCGCTAAACCGCTACTGCGTGCCAGTTCATCACGTGGGCGAATACCTGCTGAAAACAAGACGATATCGGTTTCAAGTTCAGAACCATCGCCAAATTTCATCACATGCACTGCGGACTCACCATCTTCAATGGCTTTGGTAGCTTTTTGGGTATGAACTTTAACCCCAAGATTTTCAATCTTGGTGCGTAATACTTTACCGCCCAAGTCATCAACCTGAACCGCCATCAAGCGCGGTGCAAACTCAACCACATGGGTTTCAAGTGCTAAATCTCGTAATGCTTTGGCTGCTTCTAGACCCAATAATCCACCACCAATCACCACACCTGTTTTGGCATTTAAACTGGCTGCTTTAATGGCATCTAGATCTTCAATGGTACGGTACACAAAGCAATTCTTGCGGTCATTGCCAGGAATTGGCGGTACGAAAGCATAAGAACCTGTTGCCAATACCAATTTGTCATAACTAAGGGTTTCATCATGATTGGTGGTCACGAGTTTATTTTCTGGATCAATCGCTGTCGCTTTGGTATTCAGACGTAAATCAATACCATAGGCATCAGCAAAGTCTGCGCGAGCAAGCGATAAGTCTTTGGCACTTTTGCCAGAGAAATATTCGGTTAAATGTACGCGGTCATAAGCAAGTCGTGGCTCTTCGGCAAGGATGGTAATTTCTACTTCATCTCCTGCATGTTCAAGCACACTTTCAATAAACTTGTGCCCAACCATACCATGACCAATCATAAGTAGTTTCATATTCATTCTCCTTAATTTTTTTACTTATGCCATGTTGTTGCGATCAAGCACGGCTTGTTCAAATAGACGTTGTTCTTTCTGTTTGTGTTCGACTGAAAAGCGAATCATGAGGACAAAACTTGCGGCAATCACCACCAGTCCGCCTAAAACCATGAGGCAGGTTTGAATATCCAAGACACCTTTAAGGAGAAAGCCTGCTGCAACGGCACCGACATTACCGCCTGCGCCAATAATGCCTGCTACGCCACCCAAAGCATCACGATCAATAAACGGCACTAAGGCATAAGTTGCACCACATGCCATGTGGGTAAATAAGGCAAATACGGTCATGCTAAGAATGGCGTACATGGCAGTATTCATTTGCGAGAATAAGATCAGGAACAGACCTTCCATCAAGATCATGCCGAACAAAACTTTGGTACGGCCATCCAAGCCTTTTTTCGTAGCAACTTTATCTGAAATGATGCCACCCAAAGCACGGGCAAATAGTGCAAGTAAACCAAAGATGCCTGCAGCTAAACCTGCTTCTTTTAAGCTGAAGTCAAAGTTTTCGACGTAGTACATTGCCACAATGTTATGAATGAAAATTTCAATACCGAAACATGCTGCATATGATGCAAATAGAATCCAAACGCGGTAGTTACGTGCGGCATGAAGCAGAATGTTCAAACCACCTTTCTTATCGCTACCGACATGCACACCTTGGGCACGTAATTCTTTAAAGTTGCCTTGAGGACAGTCTTGGGTGTATTTCCAATACAAGCCACCCACAATCAGCATCATGATGCCCGGCACCAACAATGCAATGCGCCAGCCCATGGCTTGTTCTACACCAAACATGACCATCGC
The DNA here is from genome assembly GCF_009939195.1 of Acinetobacter kanungonis. Lineage (GTDB taxonomy): Bacteria > Pseudomonadota > Gammaproteobacteria > Pseudomonadales > Moraxellaceae > Acinetobacter > Acinetobacter kanungonis. The sequence goes on from NZ_JAACKC010000005.1 coordinate 192,607, forward strand.
AGACAGTAACAGTGGCATCAGCGCTTGTGTTGCACCGCCACCTGCATTACCCCAGCCTGCTGTGGTTGCATTTGCAGTACCCACCACATTCGGCGCAAACATAATGCTGGTGTGGTATTGGGTGATGACGAAACTTGCGCCAATCGCACCAATTAACAGTCTAAAGAACAGAAAAGATTCGTAGCTATTCGATGCTGCAACACCAAATACAGGAATGCTGCCTAAGAGTAATAACGCGGTATAGGTTTTGCGTGGACCATATTTGTCACACAGAGGTCCAACAATCAGGCGAACCAGAATGGTAATCGCGACTGCTGCAATATTAATATTGGCAATCTGATTTTTAGTGAGATGAAATTCACCTGCAATCACAGGCATTAAAGGTGCACAGGCAAACCATGCAAAAAAGCAGACAAAAAAGGCGAGCCAACTCATGTGGAAGGCCCGCATCGCTGAAGTCTTAAAATTGAAAAGACTTATTGTTGTGGCTTTTTTCTCATATAAATTTGAAGACATAACCATCTCCTTCCTGAACTGAACGTATTTAAAGTTCTGTTATCCAGCGAGTGCTGTTTAACAGTTCGATCAGAACGGACGTCGTTGGCCGTCTTGCAAATTTTTAGAGTCGTCTTTGACTCGAATTAAACAATGCAAACGGTATGCCAATATTTTATATTTATTATTAAACATCTGTTTTTATATTAAAAAATATTTTATTCCTCCCTTTTTGGATATATTTTTTTACATCCACAGGCTGAGCAAGGTCATTTTTTTATAATGACTGCGTTACGAATCTGCATAGTGCATCCAAATTGCACATTTTGCTTCCTTGTGGTGCAGTAACTTCGACTTGTATGTGCGTAACGTTATTTTTTGTATTCATACATCGTAAAAATGGTCGGTGGTATATTTTTTGCTAGAGAAAATTTAAGTATAAATCGAGTCTATTCAGACTCATCTCATTAGCGATAGCTCAATATGCCAAAGCTTAAACTTAAAATTGCCCTGATTGATGATGATCAAGATCGCGCGCACTATATTCAAGATTCACTTATCGCGCATGATTTTGATGTGGTCGCCTGTTTGACCATTGATCATCTGAATATGTTCAAACTAGAACACTTACAGGCAGATGTGATTTTATTAGATATGGATCATCCACATCGAGACATTATTGAAAGCTGTGTCAGTCAGTTTGATTTACCGACCGTTCTGTTCACGCAAAATAGCCAAAAAGAGATGATTAAAAGTGCGATTGATGCGGGGGTTACTGCTTATATCGTCGATGGTATTGACCCTGCAAAACTGGACAGTATTTTAGAAATTTCTATTGAGCAGTATAAAAAGCATAAAAAGCTGCTTTCTGATTTACAAGAAACCAAAAGCAAATTGGCAGATCGTAAAGATGTGGAAAAAGCAAAAGTCTTGCTAATGCAACTGCATCAACTGACCGAAGATCAGGCCTTCCAACTGTTGCGTAAAAATGCGATGAGCCATCGTATCACCATGGGAGAAATGGCGCGCCGTCTACTTGATGCGCAAGAACTACTCCAAACTCAATTGAAGGATTAAGCCATGTCTGCATTAGAAAAAACTCAAATCCAACTTGGCTATATTCCCTTATTAGATTGTATCGCGCTACTTTGGGCGAAGCATCGTGGCTATTTTGAGGAACTGGGTCTCGATGTGACCTTGGTTAAAGAAGCCTCTTGGGCGAGTCTGCGTGATCGTCTGGCATTTGGTGTATTAGATGCAGCACATTGTCTTTCAGGTATTTTACCCGCTGCCAGCATCGGCACCGACCAAATTGGCATCCCCTTTCAAACGCCTTTGGTACTGAGTGTAAACCGTGCCTATATCAGCTTAAGCCAAAAGCTCTGTTTTGCTTTGGATGTTCAAGCAGAAGATACGCCTAAAGACGTTGCAGAAAAAGTGACCCAAGCGATTCAGCAAGGGCAAGATATTCAACTGGCGCATGTGTTTGCTAACTCGATTCATCACTACTGTTTGCGTGAATGGTTAGCACTAGCAAATCCTGAGTTAGCACATTCCATCAAACTGAGAATTTTACCGCCGCCTTATATGGTGGAAGCGTTAAAGAGTCAGGTGATTGATGGCTTTTGTGTCGGGGAACCATGGAATACCCAAGGTGAAATTTTAGGCATTAGTCAGATTGTCGCTTCGAGTGAAGATGTGATTCCTGCGATTGCTGACAAGGTGCTAGCGGTTACACAAGATTGGGCAACAGCCAATCCCAATACCCTCAAAGCCATGACTCAAGCCATTGAAAAAGCGCAGGCTGAAATTAAAGTCATGTCCGACTTTAATCAAATTTGGGAATTGTTGCATGCCTATGATGTGATTCAATTTGAATGTTCAGATAGCGTGCATGTGCAAAAATTTCATAAAATCCAGCATATTATTCGTAATTTTATTGAAGGCAGTGCCAGCCCCAAAGTTGAAGACTTTGCATGGTTAATTCAGCAAATGCAGAAATGGAGCAAGGTACAAATGAATGATGCTGAGCTTAAACAGTTAAGTCAGCAATGTATCATTCAGCTTTAATTGCGTGATGGCTGGAATTAGAGTTTTCTCAAAGTCAAAATTTGCTCACTGCGCCCGAAGGGTCCATGCGTGTCATGTAACACCGTACTGGTCAGTCCAATGCCATCTGTACCATACTGTTGCTCGACTTCAAGTCCGAGCCATTGTCCTTGTGGCATACGATAAAGATGGATTTGTAAATCCAAATTTGGAAATGCCCAACCTGCCTGCGGGTCTTGGCGCGGAACAACACCATTTGCGGTATCCACCATGCCCATCAGTTTGACAAAGTCACTGGTGGTCTTGCCTTCAACCATGTTGCAGTGATTGGTCAACCAAACCACGCCCTTGCCTGCACGTCGTGTCGCTTCTGCACGGGTTTCAATACTTTGAATATATCCACCTGACCAACACTTCATCCCTTCCCAAACAGGTAATTGCTCTGGATGCTGAACTTTTTCATCCTCAAGCCCGGCAATGCTCTGCGTATCTTGCATCAACATTTTCCATGCTCGTGCCACAATACAGGTTTTGTCATTGGCCTGCATTTCGCTTTCAATCAATTCGATGGTTTTACCGCCCCGAATCATGCGTGTGGTAATGCTAAAATCACCAAAGGCAATCAGACCGAAAATATCAAAACTGATCCGTCCGATACGCATATCATCACGCGGTAAGAACTGTTCCAATTCCGCACACATGACGCCTGATGCTGGTGCCATATGTTGTTCATGTGGATTCCACGCCCCTTGAGCATGTAAGTTCGATTGATAGTGTGCAGTTACGCTGCCATCAGCATTATTTTCACGCTGAATCAAACGATAATAAGCTGGCATAGTGACATCCTGTTGTTGCATGACATTGTGTTCTATCGGTCCATGACCATGTGTAGTTGGTTATTTCACGGCACAAAAACCGTAATAATTCATAATTTGGCTATAGGTTTTAACTTTTTTAAAGCCAACATTTGAAAGTAGTTGCTGCCCCATTCGCGGTGAAACCAGAAAGAAATCCTGTTGTAAGCGTTCCACCATTTTTTCACTCTGACCCTCTGTTAAGCCATTGTTTTCACAGAACTGTTTCAACACTAAAATTTCATGTGCTTCGGTTTCTTTCATCAAGTCATACGTCAGCAGCATGCCATTCGGTTTTAATTGACTAAAAATGTCTTTAAAAAAGTTTTGTTTCGATTCTAGAGGAATAAAGTGCGCAACCAAAATGGACAACACTGCATCAAAGCTTTGAGTCGCGCCAAGACTTTTGGTGTCACCGTGGATAAATCGGATCCGCTCTAAAACGCCTTGTTTTTCCAAATGCTGTTTGGCTTTGCACAACATCACATGTGATGGATCTACCGCGGTAAATTGCCAAGTGGGATGCTTTTGCGCAAGATACTGAATTTCATATCCAGTACCGCATCCGACCACCAAAATCTGCACATTTTCTTGGTCACCATAATGATGTGACAAAATTGCATCCACTTGTTGATGCGTTAATTCATACCCTGGAATCAGTTTACGGATATGCTCATCATATCCCTCCACCACTTGTGGGCTGTTAAAGTCTTTGGCCATGCTGCACTCTATTTTTAATTGTTCTGCATACGACAAGAAACTGGGTTAAGTTTATGTACCGTGCTGCTTTATGGTTGAATTAAGCGACTGACATTGCATCCAGTGTCAGTTCCGCAATTGAAGGTTTGGGTTTTTCTACCGTTAAACCTAATTTTTGAAATAATTGTTGATCTTTACCCTGTACCACATTTGGCGTAGTCAGCAGTTTTTCACCCGAGAAAATCGAATTCGCACCTGCCATAAATGCCAAGGCTTGGTCGCTATCGGTTAAAGATTCACGTCCTGCTGAAAGTCGGATATAACTTTGAGGCATCACAATACGTGCAACCGCAATGGTACGAATCCACTCGGTAACATCCAATTTGTCTTCCTGCGCCAAGGGTGTACCTTCAATCGGCACCAACATATTGACTGGTACAGATTCTGGATGAATCGGTAAAGTCGCCAATTCAAAGATTAAACCGATACGATCTGCTCGCTGTTCACCCAAACCAACAATACCGCCACTACAGACTTTTAGCCCTGCATCACGGACATGTTGTAAGGTCGCTAAACGATCATCAAAACTACGGGTCGTGATAATATTGGGATAATGTTCGCGGGAAGTATCCAAGTTGTGATTGTAATAATCCAATCCCGCCTGTTGTAAGCGCTCTGCCTGAGATGCATTCAGCATACCCAGTGTCATACAGGTTTCTAAACCTAAGGCTTTGACTTCACGCACCATGTCTAATACATAAGGCATGTCGCGTTCATGCGGATTCCGCCATGCAGCACCCATACAAAAACGTGAAGAACCCGAAGCTTTGGCTTGTTTCGCTTCCTCAATGACTTTTTCAACCGCAATGCGTTTTTCTGCTTCTAGCTTTGAATCATAACGTGCAGATTGAGAGCAATATTTGCAATCTTCAGGACATTTTCCTGTTTTAATCGACAGCAAAGTACTGACCTGAATCTGGTTGGCACTGAAATTTTGGCGATGAATGTATTGTGCCTGAAAAACCAAATCTAAAAATGGTTGCTGATACAGGTCTTGTATTTCTGCGCGAGTCCAATCGTGACGAAGTTGCATCATGATTTCCTTATTTTTGTTTGGGTAGTTCAGACAGTTTCTTTCCTTTACCCGACTGGCGAATAAAGGAAAGTGCTCAATACCAAGATTGCGTTATGCAATATCTTCTACTAAGTTCAGTTCATTACGCATAAATTCACGTAATTTGAATTTTTGCGCCTTGCCTGAAGCAGTCATTGGAAACTCAGTAAAGAAGCGGACATAACGTGGCACTTTGTTATGTGAAATATGCTCCGCGCAGTAACGACGAATGCTTTCTTCCGTGGTTTCATGGTGTTCATGCAAAATAATGCAGGCACAGAGTTCTTCACCATAACGTGCATCTGGCAGACCAATCACCTGTACATCGCTGACATCTGGATGGGTATACAAGAAATCTTCAATTTCTTTCGGGAACAGGTTCTCACCACCGCGAATCACCACATCTTTAATGCGACCTTTGATTTTTACAAAACCTTCATCGTCCATTTCTGCGATGTCACCGGTATGCATCCAGCGTGCATTATCAATGACTTCTTGGGTTTTCTCACCATCTTCCCAGTAGCCCAACATGACTGAATAACCACGTACACAGAGTTCACCCAGCTTGCCACGTGGTACGACTTTACCCGCTTCATCGACAATCTTGATTTCTAAATGCGGATGTACGCGACCTACGGTGCCGACACGTTGTTCAACTGTATCGCTGGTCGAGCTTTGTGCGCTTACAGGTGCAGTTTCGGTCATGCCATAGCAAATGGTAATTTCTGTCATATGCATACGTTCCATGACGCGTTGCATAATTTCACGCGGACACGGACTACCCGCCATAATGCCTGTGCGTAAGCTGCTTAAGTCAAAGTCATTGAACTGTTCATGCTCTAAGGTCGCAATGAACATGGTTGGCACACCATAAGCAGCGGTACATTTCTCTTGCTGAATGGCTTTTAAGGTATCTAAAGGATTAAACACCGCTGATGGATAAACCATGGTTGAGCCATGCGTGATGCAGGCCAAATTGCCCATGACCATACCAAAACAATGGAATAAAGGTACTGAAATACATACGCGATCTTTCGGACTTAAATGAATCGCTTCACCAACAAAATAACCATTATTCAAAATATTATTGTGAGTCAGCATAGTGCCTTTCGGGTTGCCCGTTGTGCCTGAAGTAAACTGGATATTAATGGTTTCATCAAACTGCAATTCACTCGCAACGGCTTCTAAGCTGTCGAGTTGCTTGGCTGATGGTTGTCCCAAAAGATCTTGAAAACGATGAATCCCTGTGTGTGCAGTATCATCAATTTTAATCACGTGTTTTAAGTGAGGTAAGCGTAGTGCATTTAAGATTTTATCTTCAGCTTCTTGCAGCTCAGGCGCAATCTTAGTCAAAAGCTCTTGATAATTTGTGGTTTTAAATTGCGAGGCAATGACCAAACCTTTACACGATACTTTATTCAGTACGTACTCTAACTCGTTGCTTTTATAGGCAGTATTTAGGTTGACCAAAATAATGCCTGCTTTAAATGCAGCAAATTGAGTAATGGTCCATTCCACACAATTGGGTGACCAAATGGCCAGGCGATCGCCTTTTTTAAATCCCAGCTTAAATAAGCTACAAGCCAGTGCATTTACCTGAGCTTGTAGCTCTTTGTAGCTTAAGCGTACATTCTGATGCACACTGACCACTGCATCCTGATCTGCATATTGTGCACATGCCTGATCAAATTTTTCACCAATGGTCATGCCCAGTAAAGGTTGACTGCTGGTTCCATACGCATAGCTTAACCGTACCTGTGTCATTTGAATCACTCTCCTTGATTCTTTGTAATTCTGATTCTTACTGTTTTATTTTGATCACACGGATTACTTTGTACGCGATTCCCTATTTTGCATATAAGACTATTTAATTACGCTCCTGTAATTGCACAGCTTGTACACAAAAATCTGCAACCTGCTTCACAAAATAATCTTTGTAGTTTTGATCAAACATCACATTACGAGATGGATTTAAAGGCTCAATTACGACGAAAGTCATACTTCCGACAATGCATAACGCCACCGTATTTAAATCTTCAAAACCAAACTCGCCATTGACTTTCCCTTCGGCAAGAATCTCGTTAATGCTTTGCTTGATCAATTGTTTACTGCGAAAACGCTCATGTTCAATAATTGGATCTACAGGTTCGAACATGAGTGAATACGACAGTTGAGGACTATTCAATGCCCGCTTAACAAAGGTGGTGACTGCCTTATGTAATTTTTGCTGTGCTGTTAATCCTTCGCTACTCGCAATGGTATTCAGAATATGAATCTCATGCTGAATCGCTTCGGACAACACTTCAATTAAGACTTCACTTTTATTGTCAAAATAGCGGTAAACCAAGCCACTGGACACGCCTGCACGTTCCGAAATCGCCTGAATTTGGGCATCCTTGAATCCCCCTTGAGCAATAAGTTCTCGCGCAGATTGCAAAATCGACTGTCGATTTTGTTCCATTCGCTCTTGCATCAATGTCGATCTTTTATAACTCATAATCTTATTCTCATCCAGATAAAATGAATTGTAAATCATTTTGTGAATTTTAGTTCACTTTTTTAAAAAATAGATGTATTGTAAAACTACAAGCACAACAACAATGCTTATTGGACAACAAATATAACCTCAGGATGAACAGCATGAACGCACACGTTCCATTACAACTCAGTCTACAAACCCTAAGTTTCGGTTTGGACGAAACATTGATCGCACTGCGTGATTCAGTTGCTGCATTTTGTGCAAAGGAAATTGCACCGATTGCGCAACAAGTAGATCGTGACAATGTCTTCCCTGCTCACCTTTGGAAGAAAATGGGTGATATGGGCTTACACGGTCTAACAGTGAGTGAAGAATATGGTGGTTCGAACCTCGGTTATTTAGCGCATATTATCGTTATGCAAGAAATCTCACGTGCATCTGCCGCTATAGGATTGTCTTACGGGGCTCATTCTAACCTATGTATCAACCAAATTAAGCGAAATGGTAACGAAGAACAAAAACAACGTTACTTACCTAAGCTTATTTCAGGTGATTTTGTCGGTGCATTGGCCATGTCTGAACCCAATGCTGGCTCGGATGTCGTGAGCATGAAGTTAAAAGCGGAAGAACAAGGCGATCATTACATATTAAACGGCTCAAAAATGTGGATCACCAACGGTGGTGATGCCGATGTATTAGTCGTGTATGCCAAAACGGATTTACAAGCAGGTCCTAAAGGCATGACTGCCTTCCTGATTGAAAAAGATATGCCTGGATTTAGCCACGGTAACCATCTCGATAAATTGGGTATGCGCGGTTCAAATACTTATCCCCTGTTTTTCGACAACGTGAAAGTACCTAAAGAAAACATTCTGGGTGGTGTGGGTAATGGCGTAAAAGTGCTGATGAGCGGTCTAGATTATGAACGTGCAGTCCTCAGTGCAGGTCCACTTGGCATTATGGATGCGTGTATGGACACCGTGATTCCTTATATCCACGATCGCAAACAATTTGGTCAGGCACTCGGTGAGTTCCAGCTCATGCAAGGCAAAATTGCCGACATGTATTCAACTTGGTTGGCGTGTAAAGCACTGGTATATGCAGTGGGCGCTGAATGTGACAAAGCGGAGCATAGCCGTAGCCTACGTAAAGATGCTGCCAGTGCCATTCTTTATGCTGCGGAAAAAGCCACGTGGATGGCGGGTGAAACCATTCAAGCCTTAGGTGGAAATGGTTATATCAATGAATTTTCAGCAGGACGTTTATGGCGTGATGCGAAACTTTATGAAATTGGTGCAGGGACTTCGGAAATCCGCCGTATGTTAATCGGTCGTGAATTATTTAACGAAACTGCTTAATCCCTTTTGTCCAATTTATACAAGGAAGTTTCTATGAATCAATTACAAAACAAAATGCATAGTGATCACGATGAGTTTAATCTGGTGCACATGCCAAAGCAGACCCATCAGCACATTACGTTTGCAAGCCAAGGCTCAGACTTAAATCAGCTCAAAAGCAAAATTAACAGCCGCAGTGATGAGTTTAAAAATAATCAGGCGACTATGCTGAATCTGGTGCAGGATTTAAAGCAAATCAGCCAGAAAATTGCCTTAGGTGGCGGTGAAAGCGCGCGTCAAAAACATATCGCTCGTGGCAAATTGTTGGCGCGTGACCGAATCGATCAGTTGATTGATGCAGGTACAGCTTTCTTGGAAATTGGGCAATTGGCTGCACATAAAGTCTATGCCGACGATGTTCCTGCTGCGGGCGTTGTGGCAGGCATTGGGCAAGTCAATGGTGTGACTTGCATGATCGTTGCCAATGATGCAACGGTCAAAGGCGGTACTTATTACCCACTGACTGTGAAAAAGCACTTACGTGCGCAGGAAATTGCGGAACAAAACCACTTGCCTTGCATTTACTTGGTCGATTCAGGTGGTGCGTACTTGCCTATGCAAGATGAAGTGTTCCCAGATCGCGATCATTTCGGGCGTATTTTCTATAACCAAGCCCGTATGTCGAGCTTAGGCATTGCCCAAATTGCAGTGGTGATGGGAAGTTGTACTGCAGGTGGTGCTTATGTCCCTGCGATGTCGGATGAAACCATTATTGTGCGCAATCAAGGCACCATTTTCTTGGGTGGTCCACCATTAGTAAAAGCAGCGACAGGTGAAGTCGTGAGCAGTGAAGACCTCGGTGGAGGTGATGTGCACACTCGTCTTTCAGGAGTTGCAGACCATTTGGCAGAAAACGATGAGCATGCGATTCAAATTGCGCGCAATATCGTGGCGAATTTAAACATCAAACCCAATAAAACTGCTGAAGAGATTGAAGCACCGCTTTTCCCTGCTGAAGAACTGTATGGCATTGTGCCAAGTGATACCCGTAAACCATTTGATGTGCGTGAAATTATTGCCCGTATTGTCGATGGTTCACGCCTAGATGAATTTAAAGCACGTTTTGGTACCACTTTAATTACAGGCTTTGCCAAAATTTATGGAATGCCTGTCGGAATTATTGCCAATAACGGTATTCTCTTTTCAGAATCTGCACAAAAAGGCGCGCACTTCATTGAACTGTGTGTACAACGCAATATTCCTTTGTTGTTCTTACAAAACATCACGGGTTTTATGGTTGGTCGTCAGTATGAAAATGAAGGTATTGCCAAACACGGTGCCAAACTGGTGATGGCGGTTGCCACTGCGAATGTGCCTAAACTGACCTTGATTATTGGTGGTTCATTTGGTGCAGGAAACTATGGCATGTGCGGTCGTGCCTATTCTCCGCGCTTCTTATGGACTTGGCCAAATTCACGCATTTCAGTCATGGGTGGCGAACAAGCGGCAAGCGTACTTTCGACCATTAAACGCGATCAAATTGAACAAAAAGGCGAATCTTGGTCTGCCGATGCAGAAGATGAATTCAAGCAACCCATTCGTGACCAATATGAACGTCAAGGTCATCCGTATTATGCCTCTGCACGTTTATGGGATGACGGTGTCATTGACCCTGCTCAATCTCGTCAAGTGCTGGGTTTAAGTTTGGCAGCAGCATTAAGTGCACCAATTCAACCAACCAAGTTCGGCGTGTTCCGCATGTAAGGGGTGAAAAATGGACTATCAATTTTTACAACTCGAACAGCAACAGCAAGTGGCAACCGTCTGGATCAATCGTGCCGAACTGCATAATGCCTTCAACACTATCGTGATTGAAGAACTCCACCACTGCTTTCAACAGCTAAATGGACGTGATGATATTCGCGTGGTGATTTTAGCGGGTCGTGGCAAAAGCTTCTCTGCTGGCGCTGATCTGAACTGGATGAAACAGGCTGGACAAGCCTCTCAAGCAGACAATGAAGCCGATGCCTTGAAACTGGCGAAAATGCTGCAAAGTTTGGCAACTTTAAAGCAGCCGACCATTGCCCGTGTTCAAGGTATTGCCTTTGGCGGTGGTATGGGTCTCGCTTCTGCTTGTGATATTTGTATCGCAAGTACGGATGCCAAGTTTGCAACCTCAGAAGTGCGTCTAGGTTTAGCGCCTTCTACCATTAGTCCTTATGTGATTCGTGCCATCGGTGCCCGTCAGGCTTCACGTTATTTCCTCACGGCTGAACGTATTAGTGCTGAACAAGCGCTACAAATTGGTTTAGCCCATGAAGTCACCACGCCTGAATTACTCGATGCCAAAGTGGATGAAATTGTACAAGCCTTATTATTGGGTGGACCTGAAGCTCAAGCAGCATCAAAGCAATTGATTCAGATGGTGAATCAGCAAAGTGTGGATGAAAGTCTACTGTTGAAAACGGCACAACATATTGCCCATGTGCGCCAAGGCGAAGAAGCAAAAAATGGACTGAATGCTTTTTTAAACAAACATAGCCCAGCTTGGATCAAGGCAACGGCATAACAACAATAAGGACAGAACAATGTTTGAAAAAATTCTAATTGCGAACCGTGGTGAAATTGCCTGCCGTGTGATCCGTACTGCGAAAAAGTTGGGAATTGCAACGGTTGCGGTTTATTCAGATGCCGATGCTCAATCTCAGCATGTTAAACAGGCAGATGAAGCCATTTATATTGGTGAGTCCCCTGCTTCTCAAAGTTACTTACAGATTGAGCGTATTATTCAAGCGGCTCTAACGACAGGCGCCCAAGCCATTCACCCTGGTTATGGTTTTTTATCTGAAAATGACCAGTTTGCTGAAGCCTGTGAAAAAAACAACATTACCTTTATTGGTCCACCTGTTGCTGCCATTTTAGCGATGGGCTTAAAAGCCACGTCTAAAGCATTGATGGAAAAAGCGGGTGTTCCCCTCACTCCGGGTTATCACGGTACCAATCAAGATGCAGCTTTCTTAAAACAACAAGCTGACCAGATTGGCTATCCCGTATTAATTAAAGCCAGCGCAGGTGGCGGTGGTAAAGGCATGCGTCTGGTGGAACGTGAAGCTGACTTTTTAAGTTCCCTTGCATCTTGTAAGAGTGAGGCCAAATCCAGCTTTGCCAATGATGACGTGTTAATTGAACGCTATGTGATACAACCACGCCATATTGAAGTTCAGGTTTTTGGTGATACACATGGCAACTATGTACATCTGTTCGAACGTGATTGTTCGGTACAACGTCGCCATCAAAAAGTACTCGAAGAAGCACCAGCACCGCTGATGCCACAGCATAAACTAGAGGCGATGCGTCAAGCTGCCATTGATGCGGCACGGGCGGTTCATTATGTTGGTGCGGGCACGGTTGAATTTATTGTCGAGCAAGATGGTACGGCGTACTTCATGGAAATGAATACCCGTCTGCAAGTGGAACATCCTGTCACTGAAATGATTACAGGACAAGATTTGGTTGAATGGCAATTACGTGTGGCTTATGGTGAACCATTACCAAAACAGCAACATGAATTACAGATTCAAGGTCACGCCATTGAAGCGCGTGTTTATGCGGAAGAACCTGAAAAAGGCTTCTTACCTGCGATTGGTCAAATTAGCTATCTGCACTACCCAAATCAAAACCAAAATGTCCGCGTGGATAGTGGTATTGTCGAAGGCGATGAAATTACCACTTTCTATGATCCGATGATTGCCAAGCTGATCGTCTGGGGTGAAAACCGGGAAGCAGCATTAGTTCAAATGCATCATGCTTTAGGTCAATTTCATGTGGAAGGTTTAGGCAATAACATTGCATTCTTGGATCGTATTATCCGTTGTGATTCGTTTAAAAATGCCAAACTGGATACCAACCTGATTCAACGTGAAGATGCATTCCTCATGAATGCTGAAGCAGCTTCATCTGAAACGATTGTTTCTGCAGCATTGCTTGAATTATTAAAACGCTTTCACCAACAGCAAAAATCGCATTCAGTCTGGTCTTCAGCACCCTTTTGGCGTGTCAATGTGAAGACTCAATACAGTGTAAAATTTCAGCTCAATCAACAAGCCATCGAAGTGCGCTTTACCGCAATTGATCACGGCTTTATTGCACACTATCAAGGTCAGGACTATCCACTTCAGGGTCAATTGCTGGATGCGCATTTAGCACAGCTCAATCTGAATGGTCAGCAATCCAAAGTGGCATTTAGTGCTGATACCGACCACCTTACAGTTTTCAAAGATGGTCAAACGCATAAATTTGCCTATGTACGTCCAACTTATGGTAATCAGGATGCACAGCAAAATGAAGGTAATTTAAAAGCGCCAATGCCGGGTGTGATTACTCAAGTGTTGGTTGAAGCCAATGCACAAGTGAAGAAAGATGACATCCTGCTCACTTTGGAAGCCATGAAGATTGAATATGCGATCCGTGCGCCACGCGATGGTGTGATTACATCAGCCTATTTCCAACCAGGCGACCAAGTTAAAGCGGGTGATGAACTGGTGGAATTTCAGGCTTTAGCAGAGGAAGTGGCATGACTGAATTTGTGAAAATCGTTGAAGTCGGTCCGCGAGATGGGCTTCAAAACGAGAAAACTCCGCTTACGCTTCAAGATCGTAAACAATTGATTCTGGACTTGATGCAAACGGGTCTCACAGCGATTGAAGTCGGTTCTTGCGTGTCACCGAAATGGGTGCCACAAATGGCATTTAGTGATGAACTCTATGCACAATTACCTAAAGATCCGAATATTCAATTCAGTTTGCTTACCCCAAACATGAAAGGCTTTGAATCTGCTCTGGCGGTAGGCTGTAAAGAGGTTGCGGTTTTTACCGCAGCTTCTGAAAGCTTTACGCAAAAGAACATCAACTGTTCCATTGATGAAAGCTTTGAGAAATTTGCCGATATTCTCAAAACTGCCAAAGAACATGACATCAAAGTCCGTGGCTATGTGTCTTGTGTGGTCGATTGCCCCTATGAAGGTGCAATTGATCCAAAGCAAGTCAGCAAAGTGGTGACGCGTTTATTTGATATGGGCTGTTATGAAGTCTCTTTGGGTGAAACCATTGGTACAGCGACTCCGAATCGAGTCAAAACCATGTGGGATGCCTGTTTAAGTGAATTGGATGCCCAATTCATGGCAGGACATTTCCATAACACCTATGGCATGGCGATTGCCAATATTTACCAGTCTCTTGAACAAGGGATTCGGATTTTTGATTCTTCGATTGCAGGTTTAGGTGGATGTCCTTATGCCAAAGGGGCTTCAGGAAATGTCAGTACTGAAGATTTATTGTATTTACTGAATGGCATGGGCCTTGAGACAGGCATTAATGTTGAAGCCCTGATGCAAGCCAGTCAAAACATCAGTCGGCGTTTAGAGCGGAATAATCCTTCAAACTATGCCAATGCTTATTTGCAGACGCGCTGTGCTTGAACTGGAACCACCACTAACAAAATCAGCCGCTCAATGAGCGGCTGATTTTCTCATTCAAATAAATCTGGCTTAATCCGCAGAGATATCTTCAAACAGTACAGAAGATAAATAGCGTTCACCGCTGTCAGGTAAAATCACCACAATATTCTTGCCTGCATTTTCAGGACGAGCTGCCAACTGTGCCGCTGCTGCCATTGCTGCACCACAAGAAATACCGACTAAAATACCTTCTTGTGTCGCAGTTTTACGTGCCCAGTCAATCGCATCTTGGCTCGTAATCGTCACAACTTCATCGACTAAATCAAGATCCAAGTTTTTTGGAATGAAGTTTGCCCCAATTCCTTGAATTTTGTGTGGTGCCGGTGTAATTGCTTCGCCACGTTTAGTTTGACTAATAATTGGAGACTCTGCTGGCTCTACAGCAACCGAGTAAATTGGCTGGTTTTTTACTTTTTCAAAGAAGCGAGAAATCCCAGAAATGGTACCACCTGTACCTACACCTGCCACTAAAATATCAACTTGACCATTGGTAGCTGCCCAAATTTCAGGACCTGTGGTGTCTTCATGAATTTGTGGGTTGGCTGGGTTTTCAAATTGTTGAGGCAGGAAATAAAGTTCTGGTTGTTCAGTCGCTAAACGTACCGCTTCATCAACCGCGCCTTTCATGCCTTTTGCCGCTTCCGTCAGCACCAAGTTTGCCCCCAATGCTTTAAGTACTTTACGGCGTTCGATACTCATGCTGGCTGGCATGGTTAAAGTAATGTCATAACCTTTTGCCGCAGCAACAAAGGCCAATGCAATTCCTGTGTTCCCACTGGTTGGTTCGACAATATGCATACCCGCTTTTAATACACCACGCTTTTCAGCATCAGCGATCAGTGCTGCACCAATACGACATTTCACAGAAAAAGCTGGATTACGGCTTTCAACTTTGGCAAACACATTTGCGCCACCTGAAATAACACGATTAATGCGAACCATTGGCGTGTTACCAATTGCTTCAGCATTATTGCTATAAACCGCGATACCTAAATTATTTGGTGTTGGAAAGGCTGAATCAGTACTCATGTTATATCCCTAAGTTTATTGACTATTTATAACTGAATCATGATACAACCAATTTTGCTGAAATACAGATGGCACTGAGCATTTTCTGTAGATTTCGTTTTAAAACCTTCTCTCTGAAGATCTAGATTTCGGCATTTCCTTATGCCGTTTGCAGTTTAAGCTTCTAAAACTGTTTGGTTCCATTGTTCAAGCACGGATACCGCCGCAGTAAAATCCATCTGCTCCGCTTGCGCTTTCGGGATTTCCTTAAACAGGGCTTGAATACTTTCAAAAATCGGCACGTTTGAATCCTGTTGTTGTGCTAAATCCAAGCCAATCCCAATATCTTTTTGCAATAAATTCAAGGCAAAAGTTTTGGGAAAACTACGGTTCAACACCTTCTGCGCCATAATGGAATCAGACACGGTACTTTTACCACTCGAGTGATTGATACAATTCAACGCCGCTGAAACATCAACCTGTTGTTGCTTCAGAATGGTCAAGCCCTCCGCCAAAGCCCATAGATGGGTTGCCATCAGTACATTATTCACGGCTTTCACCGCAAAGCCTGAACCGCTACAGCCGACATATTCAACCACGCCTGAAAATGCTGAAATGATGGGCAATGCGCGTTGGTAGGCGTGCTCATCACCGCCCAACATCACTGTTAAAGAGCCACGTTCCGCACCGAAGGTTTGACCCGACACAGGTGCATCTAAATAAGCAACCTGATTTTCCCCTAATTGCTGAGACAACTTGCGTGCTGAATCTGGCACACCACTGGTACAGTCAATCCAGATACTGCCTGCTTTTGGCGGATATTGTGCAATTAACTGTTCGACATCGGCACTGGTTGGCAAGCAAGAAAATATAAAATCGGCTTGCACGGCTTGTTCTAAACTCACAGCGTGTGTACCAAATTGCTGTGCATGCTGTTCTGCTTTTTCAGTCGTTCTGTTCCAGACATACACTGGAAAACCGAGTTTTGGCAGATGGGAAGCCATATGCCAACCCATCGCACCTAATCCAATAAAAGCAATACTTTGACTCAATTTCTTTCTCCATTTAGGCGCATTAAGAGCCTTGTGCCACACTGCTGTTTACTTCACTGTCTACGCCTTGCACCTTGGTGACCGTTTCTTCACCACGGTTCAGGAACAGGTTAAGTAGAATTGCCGCCAGTGTTGCAGTACCAATGCCACCCAAGTCAAATGAACCAATGTGTAAGCTGAAATTCCCTGCACCC
Source organism: Acinetobacter kanungonis (assembly GCF_009939195.1). GTDB lineage: Bacteria > Pseudomonadota > Gammaproteobacteria > Pseudomonadales > Moraxellaceae > Acinetobacter > Acinetobacter kanungonis. The sequence goes on from NZ_JAACKC010000005.1 coordinate 209,403, forward strand.
ATAATTAAACTTACGGCTGCAATTATTAAGGTGCTGTTTTGTGTGAAATCAACTTTGTTATCCACCCAGATTTTTGCCCCAGCCACGGTAATCAAACCAAAGACCACAATGGATGCACCGCCTAATAATGCCACTGGAATCGTGCTGATCACCGCCCCGAATTTTGGTGACAAGCCCAGTAAAACAGCGAAGATCCCTGCAACCACAAAAATGGTGGTGGAATACACTTTAGTAACGGCCATCACACCAATATTTTCCGCATAAGTGGTCATGCCTGTACCACCAACCGATGCAGATAAAGAAGTACATACACCATCAGCGAAGAAGGCACGCCCCATATACGGCGACAGGTTTTTTCCTGTCATGGCTGAAACCGCTTTGAAATGCCCCAAGTTTTCAGCAACCAAAATAATCGCGACAGGTGCAATCAGTAACATAGCATTGGCATTAAACACAGGTGCATGGAAGGTTGGCAGGCCAAACCACGCAGCGTTGCCAATGATTGAAAAATCAATTGGTTTGCCGAACCCCATCACATTGGCAAGCAAGAAATACACGAAATAGGAAGAACAAAGCCCAAGCAGCAACAATAAACGTCGCACCATGCCACGAGTAAACACGGCAACCGCACTAATACACACAATGGTAATCACCGCCATCCAGGTATCGAATGTATTGGCAGAAACACTCTTAATGGTAATGGGTGCGAGGTTCAAACCAATGATCATCACAATCGCGCCCGTCACAATCGGTGGCATCAACTTTTCAATCCAGCCTGTTCCCGTTTTCATGACCACAAGACCAATTCCTGCATACACCAGACCACAGGCAATGGTTCCACCAAGCGCGAGCGCCAAGTTGGGATTGGAGCCCACACCGCTATATCCTGTTGCCGCAGCAACTGCCCCAATAAAGGCGAAACTCGACCCGAGATAACTCGGCATGCGTCCACCCGTCATCAGGAAGAATAAAATGGTGCCTATCCCCGTAATGAAAATGGTTAAGTTAGGATCGAAACCCATCAGCAAGGGAGCCAGTACCGTTGCCCCAAACATGGCGAAGGCATGTTGTAAGCCAAGCACGATACTGCGTCCGACTGGGAGATATTCGTCAATTTGAACAGGGGTTGTATCTAAGTCGCCTTGGTAAGGCTTAAATTTTGGAAACCACGATTGTTTTTCTTGCATGGGTTTCCCCTCCTTCTCATAGGATTTGTTCTTTAGCACATACGGTGTGGTTCACAATAAGCACGGTTAAAATACATCAACGCATTTAAGCCTTGATTGTGTTGAATTGCTTTGACCTGACAGAACAAAACATCATGACTTCCGACACTCATGCTTTGTACAATTTCACAATCGAAACTAATCAAGGCATCTTGCAAAACAGGTGCCTGCGTGGCGAGCGTTTCCCATTGCCCCGCAGCAAAGCGTTCTGGCATAGGTGTTTTGCCACCAAACACATTGGAAAGTGCCATTTGATGTGAAGCTAAGGTATTCACACACAACACTTTATTTTCTTTAAAGGTTTCAAATACCGAAGCTGAACGATTCAGACAGACCAACAAAGTTGGTGGTGTATCGGTCACACTGCATACAGCTGAGGCTGTAAAACCTGCAACGCCTGCGGGTCCAGAAGTGGTAATCACATTCACCGCAGCACCCAGATTTGACATGCCTTCGCGAAACGCTTTTTGATCAACGTCTGTATGTGTGGTTTTTTGCGTATTATAGATGTGTTCTAAACATTCTTCTTTCATCAAACTTTTCAGTAATTCTGCATTCATGTTTGTTCTCCTGTTGGGGCTAATCTCGCTACGACCTAAGCCGTAGCGACATGGGCAACACTGGCAATTTCAACGAGGGCATCTGGTTTTACCAAACCAGCCTGTATACAGTAGCGTGCAGGTTTGTCCCCTGGAAAATACTCGGCATAGACTTGATTAATCGCGGCATAATCCTTCCAATCTTTGACAAAAATATGGTTGAAAGTCACATCATCCATACAGCCGCCCGCTTCTTTCAAAACCGATTGAATGGTTTCCAAAATATGTCGTGCCTGTGCTGCGGCATCGCCAACATGCACGACATTGTTATTTTCATCAAAAGCCAATGTGCCAGAGACATATACAATGTTGTCTGCCTTGGTTGCAGGAACATACGGCGCTAAAGGTTTTGAGGTTCCTGCTGGAATAATGACTTGTTTAGGCATGATGATTGCTCCGTATTAGGCAGATTTTGCAAGTTGGTCGGTATTAGGAACAAAGGTATCGATAAAACTTTGTGTATCTGACACCCAGCCAAAAAAGGTTTTAATGTTGTAGAGACTCGCCGCTTGCATTTCTGCTGGACCCGCCTGATAACAGGCATCTTTTAATGCCACGCCAAAATACTCGAGGAAAAATCCATCTCTTAAGGTCGATTCCACACAAACATTGGTCGCAATACCCACGAAAACCAGATTACGGATACCACGGGCGCGTAACATGCTGTCCAACGCGGTATTGAAGAAGCCGCTGTAGCGAGGTTTTTCAATCACAATATCTTGCGCTAAAGGTTGTAATTCATCGATCAGCTCAAAGTCCCAACCGCCTTTGGCCAGTAATTTGCCTTGAAGTTCAGGCTGCTTACGCATGGTTTTGAGCGCATTGGATTTATGGAAATTCGGTGAGCCACGTCCTCCTGCTTCGACATATTGATCATCCCAGCCATTTTTAAAGTAAATCACTTGAATATTGGCTGCATGTGCTGCTGCTACAGCCTTTTTAATGTTCTGCACCACAGGTTGAGTCGTTGAAACATCAAAACCTGCTAAATCCAAATAGCCACCAATCGAGGTATAGGCATTTTGCATATCAATCACAATTAAGGCAGTTTGTTCAGGTGCAAACTGAATGTTTTCAGGCTCTGCCTTTAAGGTTTTGCCTTGACCTGTAGCTTCGGTAAAATCACTAATCACAGTATGGGTATTGATTTGGCTCATGCTGATTTCTCCAAAACTGTTACTGGTGCTTGTTCCGCTAAATCCATCACTACGTTCTGACGACATTGCATCAGCGGTTGGATCTTTTGACCAAAATCTTCTACGCCCTGAACAAAATCATCAAAAGTTAATAAAATGCCTTCCGTCCCTTTGATTTCACCAATTTCATCCAGCATCGCGGCTACTTTTTCATAAGAACCCACCAATGTTCCCATGTTGATATTGACTGGAGAAACGCTGGAAGCCATTTGACGAATATTGGTATCGGTTCCTGAAGTTGTGTCTTTTCCGCCCTGATTCATCAGCCAGTTAATCGCCTCCATGTCAGCACCATCGTTATAGCTCTGCCATTTTGCAAATGCTTCTTCATCGGTTTCTGCGGCAATCACCATAAACAACACATATGTTTGAACATCACGTCCAGTTTTATCGGTATGTGCTTTTAAGCGGTCATTAATTTCAGCATATGCCGTTGGGGTATTGAGTCCCTTACCAAAAACGAAGTTGTAATCTGCATATTCAGCAGAGAACGCTAGTCCTGTATCCGATTGACCCGCACAGATAATTTTCATATCTGCTTGTGGCGTTGGGCTGACACGGCAATCATTCATTTCAAAGTGCTCACCTTTGAAATCTGACTTGCCTGTAGCCCAAAGTTCACGAAGAATTTGTACATATTCAGATAAATACTCATAGCGTTTGCCAAAGTATTCATCCCCTGGCCACATGCCCATTTGTGTATATTCAGGCGCTTGCCAGCCTGTCACGACATTTAAACCAAAACGACCATTGGAAATAGAATCGATGGTCGATGCCATACGCGCCACAATTGCTGGCGGCATAACCAAAGTTGCGGCAGTCGCATAAATTTTAATTTTGCTGGTAACCGCAGCTAAACCGGCCATGAGTGTGAACGTTTCTAGGTTATGATCCCAAAATTCAGTTTTGCCACCAAAGCCACGTAGCTTGATCATGGACAAGGCAAAATCAAAACCATAATGCTCGGCACGTTGTACAATTTTCTTGTTCAGTTCAAAGCTCGGCATGTACTGCGGTGCATTCTCAGAGAGTAACCAGCCATTGTTCCCGATTGGGCAAAAAACACCTATTTTCATGTATTGCATCCTCATTCAATCATTCAACAACTCAAAATTTATTTCCGACTAATTTTTAGAAAATAAATTCATTAATTCTTGATTTTATGATTGCATGGAGTGTGCCAACTTAATATAAATTAATAATATCAACAGCTTAAAATCATTATAAAATTTATGTATTTTACCTAATGGTAAATTTATTATTTTCCATCTGCACTTTTTTTGTGAGCCATGATCTAAATTTGTGCACTTTTTTACCAAATGGAAAAATAAATAAAATAAAAAAGGCACTAACTAAACCGTGCCTTTTTTAATCTTGATATAAATTTTTCTGATGCTATGGATGAATCTGGTTTGTTAACTCGCCGCTAAATTTTCAACAGGTTTCTTCAATAGTTTTTCCAAGAGTAATGCATTGAATGTTTCAGCTTGTGTGACCGTTACCGCATGTGCACCATGCGCTAGAATATCTAATTCAGCATGTGGAAAGACCTGTTTTAATTGAGAACTTTGTTGATACGGCACCAGAAAATCATCTTCAGTCGCGATTAAATACAGTGGAATCTTATGCAGACTGGAAATTGTTTCAGCCTTCAGTTCATAATTCATTAAAGCTTTGAGTCGAGTGAAGACATTCAGTAAAGGTGGAAACTTTTCAATCTGTTGATTTTCCTGTAAATATAAAGTCGAAATTTTTACTGAAATCCATGCTGGTGGATATAAGAACAAGGCTTGCGCTCGAACATAGGCTTCGACACCTGCATATTGCAATAATGAGATACGGGTCTTGAAACATTTCTCTGTATGCGCATCTAAATGCGCCCAACCATTAATGATGGTTAAGGACAACATGGTTTTCTCTGTTTTTTCCAGCAAAACAGCCAGTTCTGCACCAATGAAACCACCCAAAGCATGCCCGATAAAATGAAATTCATGGATGTTTAATATGGCTAATAAGTCTACGACCTGATTAGCTAAATGGGTCATCGTGTAGTTTTCATCAAGGATTGCCGCATTTTTATGACAACCTTCTTGGTCATAAATCACCACATGAAAATGTTGCTGTAACGCTTCAATTTGCGGCGTCCAAAATTGTCCGTGTCCGCCTAAACCTGAAGATAGAACTACATATTCAGCGTGTAATTTTTGTGAAGGAAAAACCTGATACTGCATGATGATGTACCTTGAATAGGGAAAGTATTGGCTTGAATTCAGCAAAAAATATGCCCATTCCCTTTTCCTTGGTTTTATTCAGTCAGTTTCGGCAAGGTTGATGTCGAATGACCATGTAGGATTCAGATACGATCTGTTACATGCTTTATGTTCTAATTAGCAGCAAAAGCATTTGTATTCTTAGGCAAGATTGAACAAAATAATCTCCGAAACATGGTTCATAGGAATAACAATGTCCAATAAAGGTTATCGCCAATTTTATCGTCAACTCACGCAGAAAATTCTAAATAAAGTCGTGAGTCCACAAGTATTAGGCACGACCTCTGAACTTGAACAACAATATTCAGCTTCGGCCAACGGCAATCCTATTTGCTATGTTTTGCAAGATGCGTCCCTCAGCAATACCGTGCTGATTGATCATGAAGCCCAAAAAAGACAATTGCCTTCGGTCTATCAACCCTTACAGCTAGGCACGGCACAAGAAGAAGATTCTATTTTGGTTTTGAATGAAAAGAATCATTTGAAACAGGGATTGCATTATCCAGCCAAACTCATTCGCTTGATTGAACTACTGGAAAAGCATCCAGAATTCGATTTAGATTTGGTTCCAGTCACTATGTTGTGGGGACGTGCGCCTGAATATGAAGATTCTTGGTATAAGGCGTTGTTTGCCGATGCGTGGTCAACCCCTTCTCCGTTAAAGCAAGCGATGAATATTTCCCTGTATGGTCGCGAAAATTACCTTGAATTTCACAAGCCGCTGTCTTTGCGTAAGCTCATGACTGAAGCCAAAGAGTTAAGTCCTAACTTCTCGCCTGCGCATTATGTCATGAAGCAGTTGAATGCCAACTTTAACAAATATAAAGAAGCCATTTTAGGCCCCGATTTATCCGACCGTCGTAACGTCATTAACAATTTGATGATCAGTGATGTCATCAAACAAGCGATTCGTAAAGAAAGTATTGCTGAAAATATCAGTATGTTTGAAGCTGAAAATCGCGCGCGTCACTATCTCACAGAAATTGCCTCTGATTTTTCATATTCTACTTTGCGCTTCGGTTATCTGGCCTTAACCAAATTATGGACACAACTCTATGATGGGATTGAGGTGCATAACTTCGATACGGTACGCGAGCTGGCCCAAGACTATGAAATTGTGTACACCCCATGTCACCGTAGTCATATCGATTACCTACTATTGTCTTATGTGATTTTTAACCGTGGTTTGATGGTGCCGCATATTGCTGCAGGGATTAACCTCAACCTTCCAGTGGTTGGTCAATTGTTCCGTGGTGCTGGGGCTTATTTTATCCGTCGTAGTTTTAATGGCAACGAGCTTTATACTTCGGTATTTAAAGAGTATTTACACAGTCTGCTGATGCGTAATACACCTTTAGAATACTTTATTGAAGGTGGACGTTCGCGCACGGGTTTATTACTGCCTGCAAAAAAAGGCATGTTATCGATGACCATTCAAAGCCATCTTAGAGGAAACTCCAAACCAATTGCCTTTATTCCAACCTACTTTGGCTATGAAAAATTATTGGAAGGTACTTCCTATTTAAATGAGCTGAGTGGCAAACCGAAAGAAGCCGAATCACTGTGGGGTATCTTAAGTTCAGCACGCAAAATTGAGAAAGTCTTTGGTCAAGTCTATGTCAACTTTGGTGAGCCTGTTTTTCTGGACGATGTATTAAAACAGCAAAATGCTGAACATCTGAGCCTGAATTTTAATGACAAATTGCCTCCTACCGTTGTAAATACGGTGGATCAAACGGCACAATCAATTTTAGAAAACATCAATAAAGCCGTGGTGATTAATCCAATTTCCATCATTTCTTTAATTTTGTTAAATGCACCGCAACATCAACTCTCGGAAGACGAGCTAACGACCACCCTTGATCAGTATCGAACACTGCTTGCGCAAAATCGTTATGATGATCGAATGATTATTTCTGAACTTTCCAGTGCTGAAATCATTCAATATGCCTTGAAGTTAAAGCAGGTCGAGCTTCATACGCAAGAACAGGTCACATGGGTACGTGTTGCAGAAAGTCAAAAAATCTTATTGAGCTATTTCAGCAATAACATTCTGCATTGCTTTATTTTGCCTGCTTTGGTTGCCCGTATTATTCAACACTTTGGAGAAATTGAAACGTCTGAACTGATTGGCTTAGTGCAATCTTTATATCCATTCATTCAAGAAGAATTCTTCTTGAAATGGCAAACTGATGAAGTAGAAGCTCAAGTTGTGCGTATTTTAGAGCGTTTCGAGCATGATCAATGGATCGAGCAACATGACAACCGAATCACACAACTCACAGACAACCCTACTGGCTTAGAAACCCTTGCAGCATTGTCGGAACGTAGTCTTAATAACTTTGTGGTCATGCAAGGCCTGTTCTCTCAATATGCCCATACCCAAACATTCTCAGAAAAAGCCTTTGAGAAAATGGCGAAGGCTGTTTTACAACAATTGAGTCACAATCAAGTGATCACCCACGGCTACTATTTTGATAGTGCTACCTTAAAAGGCTATTTAACAACACTGAAAAAATTGGGCTTAGCTGAAGTTACCCGTGAGCACCTGCTACTAGCACCAGACTATGCGCCACAAATGCAACGTCGTCTGGCTTGGTATGTACAAGATCATGAAGAAACATTTAACAAAGCCATGCAATTTAATGATAAAGAATTGAAACATTTTTACGAAAGTGTAAAGCCGAAAAAGAATTAACATAAGCTCTTCACACAGTGTGTCCATTGAAATCAATTTCCATACTGTGTGAAGTATTACTTATAAATAAATCTGATATTTGTTTTCATTAAAAACCATTGAGAATGAAAACTCTGATACATGTAATCTGCATTTTCTACTATTATAATAATACGCTGATTTAGTGAGGCGCTCTAATGGAAAATGATTTTGAAATTACATCTATGCGAAATTCAGCAGAGGATGTCGTGAGTATTTTAAAATCACTGGCGAATACAGATCGTTTACTGATTTTATGTCATTTAGCGAAAGAAGAACTGAACGTATCACAAATTGAACATATCACGCATATTACCCAACCAACACTTTCTCAACAATTAATGATGCTACGCAAAAGCGATGTCGTCAGCACCCGCCGAGATGGCAAGCAAATTTTTTACTCCATTAAAGATGAAAAATTAGTTCAAGTCCTCCAAACCCTCTATGAACTTTACTGCACCAAGCCTGCATTTAATTAAATAAAATCATTCGCCTACTTTTAGCTATGCCGCATAAATTTTGTGCATAATAGAGTTAAAGTTGCGATTTAGATCGGCTCATGGCTCATTCAAAAAATAGCGTCTTAAAATATTTGCCTGCATCGGCATGGTTGACTGGCTACACTGCCAGTAAATTCAAATCGGATCTTCTTTCCGCACTGATTGTGATTGCCATGCTGGTTCCGCAAGGTATGGCGTATGCCATGCTGGCTGGATTACCGCCTATTACTGGACTGTATGCCAGTATTCTGCCGATGATTGTCTATGCACTGTTCGGCAGTAGTCCAACGCTGTCGATTGGTCCTGTAGCCATTATCTCCATGATGACCTTTGCTACACTCACACCATTTTATGCAGCAGGCTCTGAAGCTTATATTCAGGCAGCATGCTTGCTTGCAGTCATGGTCGGGATCATTTCTTTTTTACTGGGACTGTTCAAATTTGGTTTTCTCATCCAATTGATTAGCCATCCTGTGATTCATAGTTTTATTATTGCCTCAGCGCTTTTGATTGCTTTAGGGCAAATCAAATTTTTACTGGATATTCCCCTTCAATCAAATAACATTCCTGAACTAATTGTTAGCTTTTATCACTATGTAAATCAAACACATTGGGGCACGTTACTGTTTGGTCTGGCTTCCATCCTGTTTTTAGTTTACTTGCCTAAATTATTGGGTTTAAGCCATATTCAACAACGTTTTCGCTTTGCCGGCTTCTTGGTTAAAGCCGTTCCCTTAATTTTGGTTGTTTGTTCAATTGCTTTGGTTTCATTGTTTCAGTTAGATGGTGTTGGGATTAAAACCGTAGGGGAAATTCCATCTGGCTTTCCACCATTGAGCTTACCGCAATGGAATTGGACACTTGTACTTCAACTCTTGCCTGGTGCAAGCATGATCGCGATGATCAGTTTTGTGGAATCACTGTCTATTGCTCAAGCGACTGCCTTACAACAACGTAGTGCATTACATAGTAATCAGGAATTAATTGCCCTAGGACTTTCAAATTTAAGTGCGGGTCTCAGTTCGGCATTTCCCGTCACAGGCAGTCTGTCTCGCACAGTTGTAAATGCCGATGCAGGTGCAAAAACACCAATGGCAGGTATTCTATCTTCCTGTTTTATTGTGGTCGTGAGTTTATTTTTTACTGGTTTTTTCCAAAATTTACCCCTCGCCATACTTGCTGCCACCATTATTGTTTCAATCTGGAAATTGGTAGATTTCAAACCATTCTTTGAAACATGGCACTATTCCAAAGCCGATGGTATTGCCATGTGGATCACCTTCTTTGGTGTTATTTTTATTGATATTTCCACAGGTCTGATTTTAGGCGTCATTTCAACCTTTCTGCTTATGCTTTGGCGCATCAGCCGCCCACATATGGTGGTAATTGGATTGGTGGAAGGCACACAACATTTCCGCAACCAGCAACGTTATCCAGTAAAAACGGTAGATTCCATTCTCTCACTGCGCATTGACGAAAGTCTGAATTTTTTGAATGCCAATAGTTTCAAAGACTTCTTTATTAATGCTCTAAGTGAAAAGAAAAACGTTAAATATGTCGTGTTGAATTGTTCGGGTGTCAGCCGGATTGATTACAGCGCTTTGGAAATGCTGGAAGAACTAGATGCGGAATTGCAAAAACAAAATGTTGAATTGCACTTCTCTGAGGTCAAAGGCCCTGTGATGGATAAACTGATCCATTCCAAATTATTTGAACGTTTAGATGGACGTATTCACCTCACCCATTATCAAGCGATACAAGCCTTAGATCCTGAATTTTTAAGCCCAGCTTGAAAAGCTAAGTAAATAATTACAAAGCTATTATTTTTATATAAATCTCTCGAAAAGCCGTTTTTTGCAATAAAATTCGGTTTTTTCTCGATTTAAAACAGAAAATATCAACTTTAAAATGAATAATTTAGTTTTTATAGCAAAATATTTTTTAATCATTGTAAATTTTAGGTATAGAATTGCACACTTAATTTTAACCTCTGCCCTCGTAGTACTGACAAGGCTAGCCTATGTTTTCAGCTTTTGCGCGTTTAAGTTTAGTTACGCGAATTCTCATTGCCATCATTCTGGGGATGGCTGTTGCCTTCACTTTCCCGAATGCAGCACCTTATTTAAGCCTTTTAGGTGACTTATTCATTAAGGCACTTAAGTCCGTTGCACCAATTTTAGTTTTTGTATTGGTTATGGCATCCATCTCCAATTTTAAAGTTGGTCATAGTGCAAACCTTCGTCCAATTATGATTTTGTATGCTGTAGGTATGTTACTTGCTGCATTCAGTGCAGTTGCTGCAAGTTTGGCTTTCCCAAGTACCTTATTCTTAGATGTTCCTGCACAAGCTGATTTACAGCCACCAGGTAATCTGGCAGAGATTTTAAAGAATTTACTTTTAAGTTTTATTGCAAACCCAGTTACAGCGATTAGCGATGGAAACTTTATTGGTATCTTGGCATGGGCAATTGCACTTGGTTTAGCTTTCCGTCATGCACATGACAGCACCAAAGTCTTTATTGCAGATGCTGCTAATGCGGTGAATCAAGTTATTCGTATTGTAATTAACTTCGCTCCAGTAGGTATTTTTGGCTTAGTCGCTGTGACATTTGCAGACGCTGGCTTAAAAACACTTTCAGCTTATGCTCAGCTTTTGGCAGTATTACTCGGTACCATGGTGTTTGTTGCACTGGTGATTAACCCGATTTTAGTTGCATTTACTACGCGCCAAAATCCGTACCCATTAGTACTACAATGTTTACGCGAAAGTGGGATCACTGCTTTCTTTACCCGTAGTTCTGCTGCCAACATTCCAGTTAATTTAGACTTGGCTAAACGCTTAGGCGTAAATGAAGCAACTGCGAGTGTTGCTATTCCTTTAGGTGCAACTGTGAACATGGCGGGTGCCTCAGTGACAATTACTGTGCTTACCTTAGCTGCTGTGCATACTCTAGGTATTTCAGTTGATTTTACTACGATGGTGATTTTATCTGTAGTGGCATCCGTTTCAGCATGTGGTGCATCTGGTGTTGCTGGTGGTTCTTTACTGTTAATTCCTGTGGCATGTGGTTTATTTGGTATTTCTTCGGATATCGCGATGCAAGTGGTTGCCATTGGTATGGTCATCAGCGTATTGCAAGACTCGACTGAAACAGCTTTAAACTCATCTACTGACGTTTTATTTACAGCAGCAGTTGATCGCGCGTCGCGATAATATTATTTTATAAATAATAATTTAGACATTTCTTGGATGGTTGTATCACGATATGCCATTTCAAACTTTACCGTTTTGGATGCAACTCGGGGCATTCTTTCTTGCCATTAATGCGGGCATGATTAACGTACTCGGACTGGTGACTGTATTGCACCAGTCCGTTTCTCATATGACTGGGAATGTGAGTATGTTGTCGATGGCGCTAGTGCAATGGCAACCTGCAACAATTCTCTATCTAGTTCTAGTGATCCTGTGTTACGTGGCTGGGTCGTGCTATAGCGGACTGATTCTTGGAAATAGCAATTTCCAACTGGGACGCCGCTATGGTGTTCCACTGAGTCTAGTCGCCTTTTTCATTTTTATCTGTTGGTTGCTTTTGCCTTATTTGCCACGTTATGCGTTGTTATGGGCATGTGCTGCTATGGGTATTCAAAATGCCATGGTCAGTCACTACAAAGGCACCATTATTCGAACCACGCACCTTTCAGGTGTGTTAACTGACTTAGGACTGGCTTTAGGCTATCGACTGCGTGGCTTAAAAGTCGGACAAAAACGAATAATTTTACATTTACTCATTTTATTTGGCTTTCTAATTGGTGGATTGGTTGCAAGCCTGATTTATCCTTATTTAAAATTAGATGCCTATCTGATTCCTGTTGGTTTAAGTTGCTGCTTAAGTCTGGTGTACTGGATCATTTACTTTCAATATCGTCATCATTAACCCTTTCGGAATTTACTATGGTTAAAAATGCATTGCAGGCTCAGTTGCTCAAAGCGGGTCTGGTAGACAACAAAAAAGCGAAAAAACTGTCAAAACAGGCAGTGCATGAGCAACGTACAGGGCGAAATGACGATGCCGAGATCAAAGCTAAAATTGCCAAAGATCAACAAGCGAAGATGGAAAAAGACCATACGCTAGAGCAAGAAAAGAAAGCCATCTTGCAAGAAAAAGAGCTCAAAGCGGCCATCGTACAAATGATTCAACAGCACAAGATTAAAGATGCTGCGGGTGATGTTGCCTATCAATTTATTGATGAATCCAAAATCAAAAAAGTCTATTTACAACAGCAAGTCTACAATGCACTGGTGTCTGGTAGTTTAGTGATTGCCAAAGATCAAGAAAGTTATGCCTATTTGCCAAAAGCGCTAGCAGATCGTATTAATGAAAAAATGACAGGCTTCATCATTGTCAACAATTCTGAAAAGAATGAACAGGTCACTGATGAGGAAGATCCATATGCAGCTTATGTCATTCCAGATGATTTAATGTGGTAATCAAAAATGGCGTCTTTATGACGCCTTTTTTTTACTTTCTAAAAATTATATTTAGATCTGCAAGGTCGCTTTTAGCACTGCTTGACGTACATTCCCTTGTGAAACGGTTAAATTACTTATGCTTGCAGTGTAGTAAGTCGTATTGAAGATATTATTCAAGTTGAATTTGAAGTTAACATCGTGATGGAAAGCTCCATGATTTGTCCCCTCACATCGAACTCCAAGCCTTTAAAAGCCACTTCCCTTAAGGGCTGTAGAATCACCTTGATAGTTTATGTCCTTTCTAAATTCGTTAGCGATACACTCTTTAAAATGTTGCGAAAATGTTACTCAAAAAGTAGTCGACTCTGATATTTTATAAAATATCTATATTATTTTTTATACTCTGAGGTAGGTTTTGGAGCGACTCGCTTATCTTCAACATATTCTCGATTGGTCAGATCAATTCCCATGGCTGGATATGGTTCTTTCGATCTTACTTTTGCTTGCTATTGCATTTCTAACTAATTTTATTGCCAAAAAAATTGTTGTGCGGGGTATCCGTAAGCTGATTACAAAAATAAATTCAGCCAATAGTGATATTTTTGCTCAACACCATGTCATTCGCCGTATTGCCAATATTGTACCTGCAGTCGTTATCATGAACGGTATTGTGACTGTGCCTCACCTTTCAGTTAAAATTGTTAACTTGGTACAGATGGCATCACAGGCCTTTATCTTTCTTACCATTGCCCTTGCAATTGGTGAAAGTCTTAATATCTTCAATGCCTTATATCAGCGCAATCCAAAGTCTAGAAACAAACCGATTAAGGGTTATTTACAGCTAGTTAAGTTGGTGATTTTTGTTGTCTGCGGACTGATGATCTTAGGCACATTCTTAAAAAAAGATGTGTTTACCCTATTGGCAGGTTTTGGTGCCATGGCTGCGGTCCTCATGTTGGTGTTCCAAAATACCATTTTGTCCTTAGTAGCTTCGGTTCAGATTTCATCTTATGACATGGTACGCATTGGCGATTGGATCGAGATGCCGTCTTTGAATGCCGATGGTGATGTAATTGATATGTCGCTACACACCGTGACTGTTCAGAACTTCGATAAAACCTTCACCACCATTCCAACCAACAAGCTGGTGACCGATACCTTCAGAAACTGGCGTGGTATGGCTCAGGCAGGTGTACGTCGCATTAAACGTTCCATCTTTATTGATCAAAGTAGTGTTCATTTCATGAGTAATGATGAACAGAAGAAATTAAAAGATTTTTTACTTTTAGATCAGTATTTAGATACCAAACAAGAAGAACTGGAAGAGTTTAATTTACAACTCTCGAATCAAGCGATTTATAACCAGCGCCGCTTAACCAACTTGGGTACTTTTCGCGCCTATGTCGAGTTCTATCTAAAGCAACATCATGGTATTTCTCAACATCAAACCATTATGGTGCGCCAGCTTCAACCAACCAGCGAAGGTCTACCACTGGAAATTTATTGCTTCGCGAACACAACTGTCTGGAAAGACTATGAAGCCATTCAAGCGGATATTTTTGATCATCTGATTGCGATTTTACCTGAATTTGGTTTGAGAATTTATCAAGCCCCTTCTGGTTCAGACATGAAAATACTGGCACAGCATACAGCGCAGGCTACGCATGACTATCATGTAGAACGCTCCACCTCGCATAGTTAAATTAAAAAATCCCCTCGCTTTGAGGGGATTTTTATATCTAAGTATTGTCACAAATATTTCTATCTTCGTTAAGCGATGACACCATTCATTCACTAACCGCTGCATGCTCACAATAATCAAAATACTCTAATTTAAAGCTTTGTACGGCTTGTTGCTTTTGAATGTCATTTGGAAGTATCGGTAGATCGTAAGCATCCTCTACGATGGCTTCATATAAGTCCCGTGCTCCATCATCGTATTCAAGTGCAATTTGTTTTTGAGCAAGCAGTGGCACTTCATCCTGTCGTTCTTGCATTACATTGCCTGCGACAATTGCAATGGCTTCGCATAGGCTGATATTGTCCTGCATAGAGGCACATAAGGTTCCAGAATACAAAAAGCAGCAACACATTATAATTTTTTTCATAATGCACCTGTTTTATATGCTTTAGGTCTATTTTAAGCGCCAAAATGCGAAGCTGTTGTAATTTCTTGTTGGACTCAACTTGAAAATGAGCCCTTTTTTAATCATCACCACTTTAGTACAAACAAGACTTAGCGTTTACTTAAAACCAGCTTCAGTGCAAATAACAAGAAAATTGCACCTGTAATTTGGTCTAAGCGTTTGACGATTCTAGGCTGTTTTAAAAACTTAGAGATAGGTTGCATCATAAAAATCAGGACTGTAGACCACAGGAATCCTAATACAACGTGAATGGCAACCAGCCCCATAATCCACAAGAATGGGTTTACAGCACTTGGAATGAACTGCGGCAAGAAGGTCACATAAAACAAACCAACTTTAGGATTCAAGATATTGCAGAAAAACCCCTTTAAAAACCAATTGGTTGTACTTTGAACATCAATTTTATTATCTAAACTGCTGCGCGGTTTAATTAACAATTGTAAACCGAGCCATGCCAAATAAGCGGCACCCACCCACTTTAATAAATTAAAGGCAAGTTCGGATGTCGCAAGAAGCGCGCCTAAACCACAAGCAACAATTACCCCCCAAATAATGCAGCCAAAGTTAATCCCCAAAGCCGTTTGAAAAGCCTTTTGACGATTCTCAACCGTTGCCGTGCGGATAATCAGCGTGGTATCAAGACCAGGTGTAATGGTCAAAATAATGATCGCGATGGTATAAGGTATAAGTATTTCGAGCATGGCTGACTCATTTTCTTGAAGAAAACATATGTTGAATAGATTAATATGTTTCAACCCATACAAGAAAGTTCATATACAAAAAAATTGATTAAAAACTGACTTGAATAAGATTTTAGGGACAGTCGTGCTGCTCATGAAGCGCTTAGTACTACAAAGTTGCTTAAATCTTTCTTAAGACAAGAAATTTATGGCGATGGCAAATGCCGAAATGTTTAAGGTCTACCAAAGTAGACCTTAATAGATGATTCTTGAAAATCTAATAGGAATAGTGCTTGGAAATATTAATGTGAATTTTTTACTTCCCATACTGAAGTCACATCAGCGCCATCTATGACAAAATCAACGACTAAACCGTCAATTGGTAAGTTACTCGGATCATTCCACTGCTCCACCGCAAAATAATACCACTCACCACATTCATCTCGAATCATACCCAATTGAGTTTGGGAATCGTACCGTTCTACACATCCGCGCATATTGTCACCTTTATTATTCATTCAATTATTTAAGTTAACAATTACAGGTTCTTAACAACTTAAACTTGCCTGTATCGATAAAAATATTATCATTTTTTTTAGAAAAAACACGATTTTTTTATAACCGATATCACATTTTTTATTCTTTTAAACAACTATTCCTGTTCAAGGCATGACTGTCAAAGAGCAGTATGCCTTTTTCACCCTATTTGTAGTCAATGTTGATCACTCATCCCACTTGGAAATAGTGCTTATCTGTCACCAAGGTAATTTTAAGCTTTTTATAATATCTGCTCAGTGGCTCATCTTTGCCTTTAATAATTTGATCGGCAAATTTGTCATCTTGCATCAACATGGCATAAGTTTTATAACCAAAAATTAGACAGCTTGGTATTTTTCCACTTTGGATAAATTCTTCAATCAACTTATTTATTTTCTTAACTGATAAATCGTTCATATGCTTTTAAAGTCTCAGATTTGGCTTACTTTTTTTATAATTTAGAAATGTGACAAGTGTATGAAGTTTTTTTAGAAACCATGTTTATGTTGTAAAAAAAGGATTAAGCGTACCGGTGTTTGATCAAAAATCCTTAACAAACTTAAGCAGGTCGTTTAAATCCAAAATATGAAAAACTTTTTGAGAATCAGTAGATGAGAGTTTCACATGTTAAACTTGTCATCTGAGAAAATTGTGCATGATTTTCATCTTTGCGTACGATGCTGACCAAGATACAGTTTCATGCTTTTTTATTTAAATATTTCATATATCTTATTGTAATTCTAATACTTTAAAATATAGCAACTTTACCAAGAGGTGAATATCAAATGCTTAGATGGTTTGAAAAGCGTGTAGATCCTTATCCCAGCAAAGGTTTGAATGATCCACTGCCAACAACTTTCTTTGCATTTGTTTGGCGTGCATCTAAAGGCGTTCGGCCGTATTTACTAATTTTGGTGCTATGTACTGCTGGTGCAGCCAGTTTTGAAGCATTGCTCTACGCCAAAATTGGAGATTTGGTCAACTGGCTTAGTAAAAGCCACCCTGATACTTTTTTGGCTGAACATCGCCAAAATTTAATCTTGCTGAGCATGATCTTACTGGCAAATATCTTTTTTGCGAACTTTCAGTCCATCATTAAACATCAAATTTTGTTTAGTAGCTTCCCAATGCGATTACGCTGGAAGTTTCACAATCTTTTGCTCCAGCAAAGCCTAGATTTTTTCCATAATGATTTCGCAGGACGACTATCTGCCAAAGTGATGCAAACTGCGCTTGCCGTGCGTGAATTCTGGATGATTCTGGGTGACATGTTAGCTTATGTGCTGATTTACTTTTTTACGGTCAGTATTGTACTCGGCTCAATTTCGCCATTTCTAATCATTCCTTTATTGGTGTGGCTTGCTCTATTTTTACTTGCGGCATGGTTTTTCATTCCACGACTCAGCAAAATTTCAAATGAACAGGCAGATGCTCGTGCGGTAATGACGGGTCGTGTGACCGATGCCTATACCAATATTCAAACCGTAAAGCTGTTTGCCCATGCTGGTCGCGAAAGTCAGTACGCCAAATCATCCATGCAAGAGTTTATGCGTACGGTGTATAAGCAAATGCGTTTGGGTTCAGGCTATGAAATGAGCATTAATTCACTCAGTATTGTACTTTATGCTGGCGTGCTGGGTACGGCATTATGGCTTTGGATTGAAGGTCGTGCAGAACTGGGCATCATTGCGGCAACCACCGCAATGATTTTAAAACTCAACAGTATTGCAGAATTTATGATGTGGCAAACGTCTGCTTTATTTGAAAATGTCGGCACCATTCAGGATGGCATGAAAACTTTAGGGCGCCCAATCAGCATTCAAGACAAGCCCAATGCCACCACTTTGGAAGTGAAACATGGCGAGATTAAGTTTGAAGATGTCTGCTTTGCTTACAATGAAAAAAATGTCATCGATCACTTTAACTTAACCATTCGCCCAGGTGAAAAAATTGGAATTGTGGGACGTTCAGGTGCAGGTAAATCGACCCTGATTCAGCTGTTATTGCACTTTTACAGCATTAACCAAGGTCGTATTTTAATTGATGGGCAAGATATACAAGATGTCACCCAAGACAGTTTGCGTAAAAGCATTGCCCTTGTTACCCAAGATACATCACTGCTGCATCGTACCGTTGCGGAAAATATTAAGTACGGACGTCCCGATGCCAGCGATGCAGAAATGTTTGAAGCCGTGCGTAAAGCCAAAGCTGAAGACTTTATTCCGCAACTCTCAGACCTACGTGGTCGTAAAGGCTACGAAGCCTATGTCGGTGAACGTGGCGTTAAGCTTTCAGGTGGACAACGACAACGTATCGCGATTGCTCGTGTCTTCTTAAAAGATGCACCTATTCTTATTTTAGATGAAGCGACCAGCGCCTTAGACTCTGAGGTTGAAGCGGCAATTCAATCAAGTCTAGATGATTTAATGCAAGATAAAACTGTCATTGCGATTGCACATCGACTTTCGACCATTGCGCAAATGGATCGTTTAATTGTGCTCGATCAAGGACGAATTGCGGAACAAGGCACACACGATAAACTGGTCGCCTTAAATGGTATTTACGCTCAGTTATGGCAACGCCAAACAGGTGGTTTTTTAATTGAACAACAGCAAATAAACAAAAAGGATAGTGCTTAATGTTGTATTTGGAAGATCTACAGGTCGGAGACCGTTTTGTAAGCCGTGCTTATGAAATGACTTTAGATGAAATCAAGCAATTCGCACAGCAATTTGACCCGCAGCCTTTTCATACCGATGAAGTTAAAGCTGCTCAACACCCTATTTTTAAGGGCATGGCTGCTAGCGGATGGCATACTTCAGCCGTAACCATGCGCTTATGGACAGAATGTTTTCCTGTTGCATATGGTTTAATTGGCTCAGAAGCCCAAGTCCGTTGGCCTAGACCTACCCGTGTCGGCGATCAAATTCATGTTGAAGTTGAAATTACCGAGATTAAACCCTCCAAATCCAAACCCGATCGAGCAATTGTGACTTATACAACTGAAACCTTAAATCAACATGGTGAAGTAGTGCTGCTTGGGAATACCAAAATTCTGGTGTTTAGTAAAAGTTATCAACCCTAAATATAATCTTTCAGGATTCTAAAACCATGCGTGGTTTTAGAATCACCTTTGTTCGGTTTGTCGAACAATTTATCAGGCACGTGCTTCTGTTTCATGCCAATATAAAAAACTGACTTGATATAACAACATTAAACGTGCAATGGATCGCGCATGAATACTATTTCGTCTAGACAAGACCAAGGAATTCCAGGGGTCTATGGTCTGTTACTTTTAGATGTCGTATCTCGGTGGGGATATACAGCTGATACCTTATTTGCTCCATTTCAGCTAGATAGTGAAAAATTAGCTGAACCCGATTTTAGAATTTCTACTCCCGTAGCCAATGCTTTAATTCAACATGCCAAAAGCTTAACGGGTGAATCGACGCTGGGCTATCATTTAGGTACGCAAATGCGTATCTCCATTCATGGCTTTATCGGTTATGCCATTATGACGGCGCATGACATTAGCGATGCTTTGGTACTGGCAAACCGTTTTGTGCAATTGCGATTACCTTTCTTACAAATCTACTTTTCTACCTTTGCTGAAAAAGCCACTTTGCAGCTCCGAAGTGATGTCACCATAGAACCCTTGCGTTCAGAAATTTGTATTGCTTTGACCATTGGTATTATTTCCATGGCGAAAGCCATTACGGGTGTAACGGATTTAGGTGGTGAGATAGACTTTGATTTTCCGCAACCTGAAGGCTTTGAACGCTATATTACCAAGTTCCCGAATCATCAATTTCGCTTTGACCAACCGCACTTGTTAATGAGTTTTGATAAGAAATATTTGGCGCTGAAAATGGTCAATGCCGACCCGATTGCCAGCCAAATTGCCATTAATCAATGTGAAGCTGAACTTTCAGCTTTAGGTGAGCGCAGACGGCTTTCTATGGCAGTTCGAGACATTTTGACCCACTCGGAGCAGCATTATTTAAGCATCGAGCATGTTGCCTATCGTCTGCATATGTCAGACCGAACCTTAAAGCGCCAGCTTGCGACCGAAGGCACTTCCTTTTCAACTATTGTCGATGAAGTCCGTTATCGGCATGCAACCTCATTACTCTCTCGAACCGATTACACGCTTGAACAAATTGCAGATGAATTAGGCTATAGTGATGTAGCGAATTTCAGTCGTGCGTTTAAACGCTGGAGTGGACGCAGTCCAAGTAATTGGCGTAAAGATCCGTACCTATAAGCCTTTTGTTTTGCTGTAAAAACCTGTATAAAGCATGACAAAAATAAATGAATACTTTGAGGAGTCATCATGAATCATCCTTCAGATTTGAAGTATGCGAGCACGCATGAATGGGTGAAAATTGAAGGTGATCTTGTTGTAACTGGGATTTCAGACCATGCGCAGGATGCCTTAGGCGATTTAGTTTATGTAGAAATGCCAGAAGTAGGTCAGCAAATTACAGCTGGCGAACAGGCTGGCGTGGTTGAATCAGTGAAAACTGCTTCTGATATTCATGCTCCTGTTTCAGGTGTAGTGGTTGAAGTAAACACTGCACTTGAAGATGACCCTGACTTTGTTAATGATGAGCCATACGGCAAAGGCTGGATCTATAAAATCAAGCCAAATAATCTTGATGATGTGAATGCATTATTATCAAGTGCGGACTATGAAGCGGGTCTATAAGCCCTTTATACGTTCCTAAACAGAAAAAAATCAGCCTTAAGGCTGATTTTTTTCATGCTTTAAATTTATATAATGATCAAAATGTGAGAATAAAGGTTTTAAAACTGCATTTTTGCTAATGTAATTTTTACAAAATATCAGTTTACTTTATTTATCCACTGTAATTGTTTATGATATGAGCACATCTTCATGACCTTGATACCCACAGGGAATACATAAAAAGTGATAACAGCATTGTCATGATTCCCTTTTTCGTTCTAGGTTAACTATGTCGCAATCAACTTCTGTTCAACTATGGAATAAGTCTTTTATTCTATGTTTGGCCAATAATTTATTTTTATTCGTCTTTTATTTTGCCCAAACCACCATCTTACCCATCTATATTTTAAAAGACTTGCACGGCAGTCTGGCTCAAGCAGGGCTTGCCATGACCTTATTCATGGCATCATCTATTGCAGTGCGTCCGTTTAGTGGGCTCATCATAGAAAAATTTGGTCGAAAGAAAACTCTTTTTGTTTCCGAGTTTTTATTTTGTCTATTTTCAGTTGCCTATATCTTTGCTGATAACTTACAAGTCTTGCTCTGGTTAAGGTTTTTGCACGGCATCTGGTTCAGTATTTTAACCACCGTGACCGTTCCTATTGCTAATGAATTTATTCCAGATTCTCGTCGTGGCGAAGGCATGGGTTATTTTGTAATGTCAGTCAATTTGGGTATTGTCTTGGGGCCCTTAATTGGACTGTCTTTAATTCAGCCTCTCTCTTATGCGCTGGTCGCGACGATTCTAGCCGCTATTGTCTGCCTTGGTTTTGTGTTTTGTTTCTTAATTCCGATTCGTACGGCAGTTACACCGAAAGATACTCAAGCAAAGAAACGCTTAACCGTGCATGATTTTATCGAGAAAAAAGCCTTGCCTGTTTCAGTCATGGCGATGCTGGTGTCTTTTGCTTATGCCAGCATTATGTCCTTTATCTCGACTTATGCATCCTCAAAAAACTTATTGGCATATGCCAGTCTGTTCTTTATCGTATTTGCTATTTCGATGATGAGCCTACGCCCCTTCACAGGCAAAATTTATGACCGCAAAGGTCCTTGTTATGTGATTTATCCCGCCTTGGCTTTATTTTCACTGGGTTTAATTATCCTTAGCCAAATTGATAGTTTAATCGGATTTATGTTTGCAGCAGTTCTGATTGGGATGGGATTTGGGTCGGTACAACCGTGTTTACAAACACTTGCCATTCAACGCGCAGAACCACAGCGTATTGGTCATGCAACCTCAACCTTTTTCACCTTTTACGATTTAGGAATTGCTTTAGGTTCAATTCTCTTAGGTATTTTAATTACCGCACAAGGCTATAGCGTGTCTTATATCCTATGTGCCGTGATTGTATTGCTGAGCCTTATCTTTTATAAATTTTGTGTAAGCGCATCACCAAAAGTAAGATAAAAATAAAGCCCCTTTTCAGGGGCTTAGAACGAGCAATTTCACAATTACATTTTAGTGTTGCTGTGCTTTCAACTGCGCAGCCGCTTCCAACAAGAGTTGTTCTGTTTTTTCCCAACCAATACAACCATCAGTTACAGATTGTCCGTAGATAATGTCACAAGAAATCTTTTGATTGCCTTCAACCAAATGACTTTCCAGCATGACACCACGTACTTGAGTTTCTGCACGTTCCTTCACAATTTGGCGTAGCACCGCTGGCTGTAATGCAGGATTCTTGCTGCTATTGCCATGGCTACAATCAATCACAAGCGCAGGCAAATCCCCTTTTACTTTTGCTTTGATTTTGCTGATTTCTTCAGCCTGATAGTTCGGACCTGTATTTGAACCACGTAAAATCAAATGTGCCAGTGGATTGCCATGTGATTGCAACACGCAAGGTAGACCCGATTGGCTCATGCCCAAGAATTGATGCACATTTGACGCAGATTGAATGGCATCCAGTGCAATTTGGATTGAACCATCTGTCCCATTTTTAAAACCAATGCTGTACGGCATTTGGCTTGCAATTTCACGATGAATTTGTGATTCGCTGGTACGTGCACCAATTGCTCCCCAAGCCAGTAAATCATCAAAGTAAGCCGTTGCCATTGGACTTAAAATCTCGCTCGCAATCGGCAAACCCATTTCAATAATATGAAGATACAGTTGGCGTGACTGTTCTAAGCCCGCTTGTAAATCTGATGATCCATCTAGATCAGGATCATACATAAAGCCTTTCCAGCCTACTGTTGTACGTGGCTTTTCAATATAAGCACGCATTACCAAAAAAATTTGATCAGAAACTTGCGCTTGTAAGTGTTGTAATTTTTGCGCGTATTCCAAAGCAGCAACAGGATCATGAATAGAGCAAGGTCCAGTAATGACCAAAAGACGTTGATCTGTACCAGCCAGAATGTTTTGAATAGTTTGACGATGTTCGGCAATCTGAGCCGCAAGTGACGCAGAAAGAGGAAGTTGTGCTTTGAGTTGCTGAGGCAAACTCAATAGTGTTTCTTGTGAAGTCGGTTGATGTTGTAGTGCAGTATTTAGAGCGTTCATCGGTTTTTTCCTTTGGACTGTTGAATCAGTCCGATCTTTTATTTGTGCGTTTTGGGTCTACGGGACGATAAGGATTGAGTCATAAACTGACTAAAGTAAAACCAATAACCGTTGCTAAAATATGAAGTGTTAAATGCGTACATGAGAATCTCCTAAAAAAATTATAAAAAACAAAGCATAAAAAAACCTGACCGGGGTTGCCGATCAGGTATTAACTGGTGGGCAACCTTTATTTTGCCCAAACGCGTTCAGGCAATTATCTAAACTGCCAGAAATAAAAATAAGCGTTTGTGATTAAAGGTTGCTTTAACATCTTTGTTTCATCAAAAAAGTATCTGAAAATAAAAATACGCTTTATTCCCACGTTTGACAACCTTTATTTTACGAAAAATAGTTATGCCTAAAGTAACTTTTACTTATCAATCAACTATGTGATCTACAGCTTAAACCCAGCGCTGCGCAAACTTTTTCCAGCTTTTTTTCAATTCGGCTTTCCAGTCATTGGGTAAAGAACATTTGGCAAGTCGAACCCATACACTGGCAAATTGTCGCGTAAAACTGGCTTCGTTGTAATGGATGCCATACTCTGCACATAACGCTTTAATTTTGGGTGCGACTTCTGCATAACGGTTGGCTGGCATGTCTGGGAACAAATGGTGTTCAATTTGATGGCTTAAATTTCCACTGAGAATATGCAACCACTGTGTGCCAGTGAAATTGCTCGAACCTCGAATTTGGCGTAAATACCACTCTGCACGGGTTTCATTTTCGGTATTGTCTAGCTCAAAGGTTTCCGCATCTTCAGTGAAATGCCCATTAAAAATCACAGCTGAAGCCCATAAGCTCCGGATAATATTGGCGACTGCATTTCCAGCAAAAGCTGGAATGGCATTCGGTCCTGCAATTAAGGGAAAGAACACATAATCTTTAACCACCTGTCGCTTCACTTTCTTTCGTAATTTGACTGCATCCTGCCAAACTTGACCCCATGTTTTGGTTTTATACACCAACACATCTTCCAGATGTAAATTCTGTACGCCCACATACCACTCAAAGAAAACCATTAACTGGATGGCAAGTGGAATATTGAATAAAAATCGGGGTTCCCACAGCTGACTTTCACTGACACGAATCAAACCATAGCCCACATCATGGTCCTTACCAACAATATTGGTATAAGTATGGTGTACATAATTGTGGGTATATTTCCAGTCATCACCTGTGGCAATGGTGTCCCAGTCATAGTTTGCACCGTTTAGGCTCGGGTCGTTCAACCAGTCAAATTGACCATGCATGACGTTATGCCCCAACTCCATGTTTTCGACAATTTTGGAGATGCCTAATAATCCTGTCCCCATTAGCCACACAGGCGGCAGCCAACCTGCAAACATCAACATGCCGCGAGAAGCAATTTCACTATAACGGACAAAATTTCGGATTTTGTAGATATACGCAGCATCTTGTTCGCCCAAACTTTGCATTGTTTCGCGGCGAATGGCTTCGACCTTGACGCCAAAGGATTGAATTTCTTCATCACTTAAATAGCGTGATTTACTGCTGCTTTGAAAATTTACGGGTTTATTCATTTTATTTGTCCCTATTTAACACTTATAAATTAATGACTACAGGGCTAATTGCCTGTGAAATGCAGAGTTTGATTTGAGTATTGCTCTGCTCATCCACTTCCCCCGTAAGCACATTGCGTACCTCACCCTGAACTTTGGTGCACGAGCACGTATTGCAAATACCCATGCGACAACCGTGGGCAGGTTTAAGCCCAGCTTTTTCTGCACTTTCGAGCAAATTGGTATCAGCGAAAAACTCTTGCTGGGCACGTAAAAATGTTACGGGCTGTGCTTCAAGGGTTTCATCAATCTTAATTTGAAAAAATTCTGTCTTGAGCAAATGCGAAATACTGTGATCTGCATAAAGCTGTTGCACACTTTGCATCATTTTGTGTGCACCACATGCATAACACTCACGATGCTGATAGTCTGGTACGAATTGCTGTAGTAATGTCTCGGTTAAGTGCTGTGAATTTTGCAAGGTATTGAAAGGATGGTATTTAAACTGTGGATATTGCGCAGTTAAAGCTTCTAGTTCTGTATGGTAAGCATTGTCACGATTAAAATACAGCAAATCGACAGGAGCATTTGTCGAAGTCAAAGCCTGTTTTAGCAAAGCATAAATCGCTGTAATCCCACTACCAGAGGCAAGGAAAAGCGTTGCTGTTCCTGAGTGCTGTTTCAACACAAACTTACCTTGAGCTTGTGAAATTTCGACGACTGCGCCCAAAGCAAGCTGAGTCACTGTATTGGATACTAATCCTTGTTGCTTAACCGCAATTAGTAAATCTCCATTGTCGAGGATTTCGACCAGGGAATAGCTACGCTGCTGCCGAACACCTGCGATCACAACCGTGAGCAGTAGGCTTTGCCCTGCCTGAGCTTGCTCATGTCTAAAGTTCTGATTTGGTCTTAGCTGTAATTGAAAAAAATCATCACTTATTGCTTTGCGCGCAATGAGCTGAGCTTTGACTTTTTTCCAAGCCCAAGTGGAATGAAGTTTTTCCGCGACAAAATCTACGAAATCTTCACGTACCCATTCAGGTTTATATTTCACATGATTTCCCATAATTGTACTCATCTGAATCAGTCTATATTTTTATACAACTGTCTTTTATTTCTGATTCAACAATAAATTTAACTGATTTCCTGCTCTATGTCAGATGAGGACAAAACATATCATTTGGCATTTATTATCATTTTCTGTCTAACAATATGTTAGTTTTTGCCAATCGAATTCATGTCCTTTATTTACGAGATATGAAAAACAAGAAGTTGCTGATGTTTGAAAATTGACGTGAGAACTTGTTGGAAACCTAAAATTGAAAGGACTGATGGACCTGTATCTCTAATCAAAAGCTTTATTCATTTTTCTAATACCCTGCCTAAATTTGCCGATACTGCAGAGAAAATACATTTAAGATGACTTCTATAAATAATGGTAGCCAGCCTACAATGGTATGAATCATTTAAATCGATACTTCATTTCTTAGTATTAAGGGCGTTATAACTTCAATTTTAATCGTTGAAAGTAAGCATGCTGATCTAAGCGTTACAAGCACTAAATTTCCTGCCATATGCAATCTTGCTGATCTCTATTTAACAGTTGCACTACAGTTGCCGCTTTTAAAACCTTAATTCAACCATAACAGCATGATAATATGTGCTTATATTGGTAATAATGAATTAGAACAACATGCAAAAAAATAACCGATACTTTTCCTTATTATTATGTGCAGGCATGGGGTCACTCACCGCATGTAGTCTCCCACCCAATCAGGCCAAGAAAGAGTCTGCCTCAGGCTACCATACGGAGCATTGGGTACAACGCCAAAATGTTGATGCTCAACTGCAACAGGGTCTGACTGCCTATTTAGCACTGGATGATGCCTTTATGAGCATTGCTTCACGTATTCATTTAATTCGTGAAGCAAAATATACGCTCGATTTGCAATATTATATTTGGGAGGATGATTCCCTCGGTCACATGATGCTATCGGAACTGTTAAAAGCAGCCGATCGTGGCGTGAAAGTACGTCTGATGATTGATGACCAAAACGGGACCAAATTAGATCCAATATTAGAAAAACTGGTCGCACATCCAAATTTCGAGATCAAACTTTATAATCCCTACAAATATCGGAATTTCCGAGTGATGGATTATGCCTTGCGATTGAAGCAAATTAATCATCGTATGCATAACAAGCTGATTATTGCTGATGGTGCTATAGCGGTCACTGGTGGACGTAATATCAGTCGTGAATATTTTGATGCAGGTGATGAATTCCAGTTTACCGATATGGACATCTTGTTCTTTGGCAATGCGGTAAAATCAGCCAATCAGATTTTTATTAATTTTTGGAACAATGATTTAAGCTATTCAGTGCAACAATTGATTGGCGTTGGTACGACTGCGGAACTCGATGAACTGCGTAAAGGTCATGCAATGAATGATCTGGAAAAAGATCAATTCAAAACCCGACTTGATTTTGCGCAAAAGCAAATTATGTCCCAGTTACGTGAACGTAAAGTGGAATGGGTAAAAGCACAGTTTATGGGCGACTACCCTGAAAAAACTTTGGGCAATATAGAACACGATAAGCTGCTCTATTCACAATTAAAACAGGCCATGGGTACACCAGAACAACATTTAGAATTGGTTTCCGCTTATTTTGTTCCTACCAAAGATGGAACCGCTTTTCTGAAAGATTTATCTCATCAAAATATAAAAATACGCGTCTTAACCAATGCTTACTTAGCCAATGATGTCGCATTAGTGCATGCCTTTTATCAAAAATATCGTAAAGACCTTTTAAGAAATGGCGTTCAGCTTTATGAGTTTAAGCCTGATATCGAGCGTAAACAGCGAACTTGGTATGAAGTATTAACTGGAAATGTCATTCCTGCCAAAGGGAAAAGTTCATCACGCTTACATGCCAAATTTTTTGACGTTGATGGGAAAGTCTTTATTGGTTCGTTTAACTTTGACCCGCGTTCTGTCAACTTAAATACAGAAGTAGGTTTAATGGTGGAATCTGATCCTTTACAAAATCGGGTCACGCATGCGCTGGATCGCTACTTGCCAGAGATTGCCTACGAGTTAAAATTGAATACTGAAGGTGAAATCATTTGGATTGAACATCATGCAAATGGGAAAACGACAACCTATGATGTAGACCCGCACACGACCAAATTCCAGCGCTTTGCCTTTAAAAGTTTGTCATATTTGCCAATTGAATGGATGATGTAATGCTTTTGTCATTACATCTATTTTTATCTTTAAGCTATTGTTATTTATTGGATTGCGTGGGATTGTATGGCCTAAACACTATGTTGAATCACGATTAAAGCTATGCATGACCTCAGCTAGAATATCGAATACTTTCGGATTCATACACTGCGCGACATTAAACCGCATCAAATGTTTGGCATGGGCAGATTGGCTAAAAGCATGCCCGGGTGCCAAGATTAAACCGTGCTGTAAACACCGCCGTGACAATTCAGCCGCATCCATCATTTCAGGCAAACGACACCAAAGGAAAATGCCAGCTTTCGGAATCAGAACTGGCTCAATATTGAGTTGTCTTAACCGTTGAATGCAGGTGCTCATACTACTATTGAGCTTCTTCTTTAATGACTCAATATGTTTGATGTATTGGCTGTCCATTAGTGCTGAATAGATGATTTCCGCATTTAAATGCCCACTACTAAAATTCGTCGCAATTTTCAGATCAATATATTTTTCGATATCTTGAGGATTAGAAACAATATAGCCGCAGCGGAGTGATGCAGTTAAGGTTTTGGAAAAACTCCCAATTTGAATAACCAAATCAAATCCCATCAGCGTGGAATAGCGTGGTGCGGGCAGATACTCAAATTCTGAAAAAATATCATCTTCCACAATGAGCAGGTTTGCCTGCTCTGCCAATTTTGCAACTTGATATGCTCTTTGAATGGATAGTGTTGCCCCAGTAGGATTATGAATACCTGAATTGGTTAAGTAGAGTTTGGGTTGATATTGTAATGCCCTTTCAAACTCCTCTATATCTGGACCTTGGGCTGTAAATGGAATCGCGATGGCCTGCAAATGGTGGGCTTGAATTAAGGCTTGGAAATTGAAATAGCATGGATCATCTACCAGAATCACATCGCCAGCCTGTAAATGTACCCGGAAAATCAAATCAATCGCTTGAGTCCCTGAATCCGTAATTAAAATTTGCGAAGGATCAACCTGTATTTCATATTGCGCATTTCTACGTGCAATCCACTGCCTTAAACCCACATGACCATGCGGGATTGGATATTCAACTAACATTTTGATTGAGGATTTTGCAGCTTGTTTAAGTGCTTTACGCAAACTACTTTCAGGCATCCATTCAGGAGGTAACCAGCCGCAACCTGGTTTCAGCATTTCATCATTAGCATCTAAAGATTGCCGTGAAATCCATAGCGGATTAATTTCTCGGTCATATTGAAAATGAGTAGCCATTACTTTTTGAGCTTGTGCCTGACCCTTCACATAAAACCCAGATCCTGCCCTTGCTTCAAGCACACCCTCGGTAACCAAGCGCGCATAAGCTTCTACCACAGTAGAAATTGAAAATTGCATTTCCTGAGCTAAACGCCGTACCGAAGGTAAGCGTGACCCAGCAACAAAACGTTGATTCGCAATATGTGATTTAATCTGCGTCATCACGATCTCAATTTTGCTTTGCGTATCCATAGGCTGGTTATCAATACTTATTTCAAGACAGTCGCTATTGTATACCAATACAGTTTCTTTAAATTGTACTGGATTGTATCTGTCTCAAACCGCTGGATTGCTTTGTAATGGAAGCATAAATATTAGAGCGTTTAAGGCATGAAACAAAGTAATCTTGGATGGATACATGGGCTATTGGGCGTCATTATTTTTGCGGGTTCTATGCCTGCTACACGACTTGCCGTTTCAGGTTTTAGTCCCGAATTCCTAACTGGCGCACGCGCTGTAATCGCTGCAATATTTGCCATTCTCTGTTTGTATGTTTTTAAACAGCCTATTCCAAATATTAAGCAAATTAGATCCTTAGTCCTGATTGCTTTAGGTGTAGTCTTTGGTTTTCCTTTTTTTACTGCACTTGCCCTAGAAAACATAACGGCGGCTCGTGCCCTTGTTTTTGTCGCTTTGCTGCCGCTCGCAACGGCAATCTTCGCTGTACAGCGTGCAGGTGAAAAACCCTCTATTCAGTTCTGGTTATCTGCAATCTTAGGAAGTAGCTTTGTCGCGCTATTTATGTGGTTTCAAGACCAGCAAGCCTTCCATTTCCGTAGTGATTTATACATGTTAATTGCGGTATTGGCTTGTGGTTTAGGATATGCCGAAGGTGGACAATTGTCTAAACAACTGGGAGGTTGGCAAGTGATTTGCTGGGCACTGATTATTGCCTTGCCCTTAATGCTACTTTTATTCGGAGTCTATTTTCCGCAAGATTGGGATGCTATTCCAGTGACAGCATATGCGGGATTATTCTATGTTTCCTTGTTTAGCATGCTGATTGGTTTCGTCTTTTGGTACAAAGGCTTGGCAATGGGTGGCGTTGCACGCGTTGGACAAATCCAACTGTTGCAACCTTTCCTTGGGCTAATACTTTGCGCTGTGTTCCTACATGAAGCAATCGACTTCGCCATGATTGTGGTGTGTTTTGCGGTGATTATTTGCGTATTTTATGCCAAAAAATATGCCTAAGTTTTGCAAAAGGCAAAGCTTCAAATTAATCAAGCAAACCAATCTTCGCAAAAAGCTGTTGATATGCTTCAGCTTTTCTCTCTAAAGCCAATGGATAGGCACGTGAAGAAGATGGCATTCTAAATAAGCTAAGCTCTCGCGCAGCAAAAACAGTTTCAGAACTTTTGCCTATGATTGGTTTTTCAGTGCCTTCAGGCATTGAAAGCATCAGTGTATCCGTGGCTTTGTCACCCGTAGTGACAATGCTTTGACATTGTGGAATTTGAGCCAACAGAGCGGTTAAATCTGTCGGTGTTTCGATGTGTAAAAATTTATCAGAGGCATTTTCTTTTAAACGGACAACTTGGTACGCTGTATCAAAAATCGCAATGCCTTTTCCGATGAGAAAATCACGAATATTCTGTTCATAAAAATTCTTATTTTTCAGATCAAGGAAATGGTCTTTATCTTGAAAAAATATCAGTCCAAAGATGCGCCACATGTCATTTTGATAATTCGGATAATAGAAATCCATTTTCCAGCGTGTCTTCGGTGGCGGGAAACTACCCAACATTAACAACTTTGCTTCTGCTGGTAAAAATGGTTCAAGCGGATGGGTTTCTATTACAGACATGGTAAGAATCAAAAAAGTAAATATTTAGACTATGAAGCTTAGAACTTCTTGATTACCAAAAGCATTAACTTTCCTTATTGTGCAATATTTTACCTTAATTTTATAAGTACTTTTCGTATTTTGACTCGCTACCAATTTTGGAATTGATCTAGATAAAGCCAACCCCATGTGTGAAGTTGGCTCATCTTGCATTAATTGGTTGATTTAAACCTTATGCGATCGCATTTTGCATATTTTTATAATAATTTTTGAGTTCCCGCTTGAGTATTTTTCCACTCGCATTTTTAGGTAATTCAGTCCTGAAAAAGACTTTTTTCGGGGCTTTATAGCTTGATAACCGAGTACGACAGTGCTGCAAGATTTTGTTTTCATCTAATTCAGCATGGTCATGTTTAATTATCACGGCAACCACCTCTTCAATCCAATGGTCATGAGGTAGACCAATCACAGCAACCTCTTTAATTCCCTCTAACGTGTAAATCACCTCTTCTACTTCACGTGTAGAAACATTTTCACCGCCAGTTTTAACCATATCTTTTATACGATCAACAACATATAAATAGCCATGTTCATTGAAATATCCTAAATCACCACTATGAAACCAGCCATTGCTAAAGCTTTCATTGGTTTTTTCAATATTTTGATCATAACCTAATGTTAAGTGACAACTGCGATGGACAATTTCACCAATATGCCCCACCGGTAATATAGTTCCGTTCTCATCCATAATTTCGGTTTGTACATGGAGTGCAGGCTTTCCAACAGATTCAATAAAATGTTCATGATCGTCAGGACTTAATACACTCGCTACAGGTGCCATTTCGGTTTGACCGTAGAATTGCCAAAAGCGAATATGAGGAAGTAATTGTCTTAATTGTTCAATGACCGTGCGAGGCATAGTAGAAGCACCATAGTAAGCTTTAGCCAGTGAACCTAAGTCAACTTGTGAAATGACGTCATTGTTTAATAAAGCAATCCAAGCAGTCGGTGGGCAAAATAGCTTTGTGATCTTTTCTTGGGCAATGGTTCTTAATACTAATTCAGGATCGAAACGTCTGAAAATGTAACTTGTCGCCCCTAAAAATAAATCGACATTGAGAAAGGCATCGAGCTGAGCACAGTGATACAGCGGAAAGGCATGAATTTCTTTGTCATTTGCGCTCATTTCACCTTCAATAATACAGGTCGTATATTGCAGAATAAGGCTTTCACTATTTAATAATACACCTTTGGGCAACGATTCTGTTCCACTGGTATACATCATTCGAATCGGGTCATGTGTATTCAGCTCAATTTCTGGCACATCAACCGAAATACTTTTCAAAAAATATTCAAAGTTTTGCCATACGCTAGTTACATGTATTTCATTAAGATTTAAAACAATTTTCTGTGGCTGAGGAAAAGTCAGCTTCCTTGTTGCTTCATCGATGACATGGCACAATTCATCTTCAGCTACAATCATTTTAGGTTGAGAGTGCTCCAGTAAATAATTAACTTCATTGGCATTCAGCATGAAATTAATGGGTACACCGATGACACCTAAACGTGCAGCAGCATGTAAAATTGCAGGAAATTGCCAACAATTATGCGACATCAAAACCAGCTTATCGCCTTTTCTCAATCCTGCTGCATATAAATGAGCCGTGATTTTACTGACTAGTCGATCTAGATCTTTAAAGCTAATTTTTGTCTCACCGTCAATTAATGCGATTTTATCTCCATGGCGCTTTGCACTTCTTCCGATAATGTCTGCAATATGCAATTGTCGTGCACGCTGAATATCCTTAATCATTCCTTTTTTTCCTCTTTTTATATTTCCTGATCTTATATTTTGTATTTAAAATACAATGGTATAGAAGTTTTTTATCTTATTATTGAAAACTCTATATTTCACATCCTACCAGTTCTAATGCTGTGCTCCATTGTCAAATTTGATCATTATTCGCAAATATTTTTAAATTTTATAGCTTACAAACCTTGTTGAAGCGTTTTATTAACTTGCTCAATTCTCCCTTTTTTATAATGTGAGTTAAAAAAATCTATAGATTAAATTTATGCACGTTTTTTATCTAAAAATGCATGAATTCGTTCTTGGACAGTCACTTCTGAACTTAAATTCGCGATAGCTTCTGCTTCATATTCAAGATGTGAAGTCCAACTATTTTGATGGCTTGCCCATAATAATTGTTTAGTCTGCCCCAATGCAGGCAAAGCACTGGTCATCAGTTGATTAACCAAATCTTGTACACGAGTTTCTAATTGATTAGAACTGATAACTTCTGTAATTAGTCCATATTCCAACGCGCTTATGGCAGACAGGGTCTGATTCAACAACAGGATTTCCTGAGCTTTTCTCATTCCAACCAATTTGGGTAATTGCCAAGTTAAACCTGCATCTGGACTTAAGCCAATTGCACTATATGCGGGGGTAAATTTTGCTTTTTCATCGACAATTACCAAATCACCAATGAGAGATAATCCCATCCCTGCACCAGCAGTAATACCATTGACCATAACCAGCAATGGTTTACTCATACGCATTAAACTTGACATTGCCAAATGTAAAGTACTTGCCAATTCATTAATCAATATTGAAATATTTTGATCAGCTTGTGCAAAATCAGCAACATCACCACCCACACAGAAAAATCGTCCAGTACCCGTTAATACCACACAGCGAATTTCTGGATCATGGTGACATCGCATGGCTGCTTGTAATAACTGGTTTGCTAAAGCTAAATTAATTGCATTGCCCTGTTCAGGGCGATTTAAACGTAAATAAGCAACTCCTTGCTTTATCTCAAAATGAAGTTCTCTATTCATTTTATTATCCTAATATTGTTGGAATTTTAAGATTTTGGATACCTTTTCTTCATTGGATGAATAAGTTATCAATTATTATAATTTTAGTTGTAGACCATAAAGACTTTATATCCTTATGGTCTGAAGAGGTTTACCCTAATTTATTCACAATACGTAAAGGCAATACTTTCATGGCCAAGCCCATTGGCAACCACGGCCACTTTGGCACATAGGCTTTGACTGGCGCCTTCTCAATCGCTTCTGCAAGTAAATGCGAACCTGTTTTCTCATCGACTTCAAATGGCAGTTTTTTCGCACCTTCATTCAATTCAGTCCGAATATAACCTGGGAAAATGGTCGATACTTTAATTGGCGTATCAATCAGTTCGGCACGAATCCCTTCTGCCAAGTGAGCAACAGCAGCTTTACTGGCGGCATAAGTTGAAAGATGTTTTGGTAAGCCACGCATAGCACTCATGGAAGAAATTACCACTAAATGCCCTGAGTTTTGTGCTCGGAAAATTTCTACAGCCGCTTCGCATTGTGCCAAGGCTGAAATAAAATTGGTTTCGGCTGTTGCACGGTTAATTTCAAAATTACCTTTACCAATACGACGACCTTGTCCGACACCTGCATTCACAATAATACGATCCAGCTTGCCAAAGTCTTGTTGGAATGCCTTAAATACTTCAAACACTTGATCGTAATTGGTGACATCTAGGGTTTTAGCAATAACTTGAATCCCGTACTGACTTTCAAGCTCTTGTTTAAGTGCCTCTAAACGCTCCATACGACGTGCACAAATCGCAAGGTTATAACCTTTTTGCGCAAATTCACGTGCCATACCCGCGCCCAAACCTGAGCTTGCCCCTGTAATTAAAATGGTTTTTGCCATGGGTCAAATCCTTGTTATATCCATGTTAAAAGTTCTGAGTCATCGGCTTTAATAAAATGATGCTCATTTAAACTGAGTAATTGCGGTTCATTGCCGACTAAACGCAAGGTGGTCATGCTGGTATTGGTGATTGCCCAGTTCAATGCAAAGGTCCGATTTGGATTCAGTTCCAGAATTTTTCCTGCCGCGACAGAAATCACGCCACCCGAAGTAAACACGACCGCATAACGAGGTTTAGTCTGTGCAAGCTCATCACATAAATCTTGCAATGCCGTTTCAACACGTGCTTTGAATATTGGCCATGACTCTTCATATTCATGGTGATATTCACCGCCTGTCCAACGTTCAATTGCACCTTCAAAAATTTTTGCCAAATATGCACGCGGATTTACATGTTGCGCGACATCAGATTTTAATAAATGTGGCTCTTTGAATCTGGGTTCATATTGCGCAAACACTTGCTGGTGGTTGAACTCATTCCACTGTGAATCTGTGACCACTGGACTATGCGGAAAGCATTCTGCTAAAGCCAGTTGCGCCGTTTGTTGATGGCGATGCATGGAACCTGCCACCACATAAGGAGATTCTTTTAAAATATGCTTGAAATATTGACCCAGTCGTTGCGCTTGTAATTCACCTTTATCCGAAAGTTTGTCATAACTCTCGGCACCAAAAGACGCTTGCCCATGACGAATCAAATAAATGGTGGTCATTTTTCTAAAATTTCCTTAAATTTTTCCATATATTTATGTGCAATTTCATTGGCTTCCAACTTTTGAATGCCAATCAGTTTTAAAGCGCGAATATGCAAGGCATGAATAATGACCCAAAAATCCTTAAAGGCAGGATTGTTGGTTTGTTTATGGAAATAGCGATAGTAAATTTGCTGCGCAATCACCGCCAAACGGAAAATTCCAAACACTTCATAAAAGGTCCAGTTTTCAGGCTGTAAGCCCATCTTTTCCAAGTAATAGTCCACCACCTCCTTTCGGGTAAACATACCTTTCATGTTGGTGGGTTGGCGTCGCGTGGCTTTAAAGATTTTACTGTCGGTTTCTTCGACCCAGTACGCCAATGCTGAACCCAAATCCATCAGTGGATCACCTAGGGTTGCCATTTCCCAATCCAAAACCCCAATCACTTGCGTCGGGTCTTGTGGATCTAAAATGACATTATCAAAACGCCAATCGTTATGAATCAAACAGGTTGCCGAATCTTCTGGGATATTTTCCATAAGCCATTTACGCACAAATTTGAAGGTCGGCACATTGAGCGTATGTGCTTTTTCAAAACGCTGATCCCAGCCTTCCACCTGTCTGCGGCAATACCCCTCACCTTTACCCAGTTTTTCTAGCTCTGTGCCTTGAAATGGGACTTGGTGCAATTCAATCAGCTTATCAATCACATTGACACATAACTGATGCACTTGTGCTTCTGTAAAATGTAATTCTGGTGGAAGTTTCGCACGTGGAATAATCCCTGCAATGCGTTTCATGACATAAAAGTCACAGCCCAAGACTGACTCATCCTGACAAAGACCAATCATCTCAGGTAATACAGGATAAAAAGGCGCTAAATTTTTCTGCACCGTATATTCACGCGCCATATCATGTGCAGATTTTGCCTTAGTACCTTTCGGTGGACGACGTAGAATTAGATCCGTGTTGTCATATTTGAGTCGATATGTCCAATTTGAAGCCCCACCAGAATATTGTGTGATTTCAACTTGTCCCTCTAACATAACGCCTTGTGACTTGAGCCATTCTTCTACAGCTTGTACATCCAGCTCTTCACCTTCTCGTACACTGCCACCAACATCAATTGCCGACATACTTGTTATCCCTGATTCTTAGAATATGAATGCTTTACTTACTTTTACCACAGCTTTATTTCTTCCGCGCGCCATATCCACGTTTTTTCAGTTCAAGTTTAGCAATCATGCCTTTATGCACTTCATCTGGACCATCTGCTAATCGCAGACTACGTGCTTGAGCAAAAAATCCAGTTAATGGCGTATCACGAGAAACACCCGCACCACCATGAATTTGAATTGCCATATCCACCACTTTTTCCAACACACTTGGTGCAACTACTTTAATGGCAGAAATTTCAGTTAATGCTGCCATATTACCCAAAGTATCCATTTTATAAGCAGCATATAAAGTCAATAAGCGTGCCTGATCAATGGCAACACGAGCTTCTGCAACACGTTCCAAGTTACCGCCCAATTTTAGAATTTCTTTTCCAAATGCAGTTCGGTTCATCCCACGGTCAATCATCAGTTCCAGTGATTTTTCCGCAGCACCGATACAACGCATACAATGGTGAATACGACCAGGTCCTAAACGCCCTTGTGCAATCTCGAAACCTTGACCTGCACCGCCAATAAAGTTGGACACTGGTACTCGCACATTATTAAAGCTGATTTCGCCGTGACCATGTGGAGCATCATAATCGCCAAAGACGGGTAACATTCTTTCAATGGTTACACCTTCAGCATCGATTGGAACCAGTACCATCGAATGTTGATGATGACGATCTTTGGTTTCATCTGGTGTATGTGCCATAAAGATAATGATTTTGGCGTTTGGATCACCTAAACCTGATGACCACCATTTACGTCCATTCAAGACAATTTCATCACCCTCAACCAAGGCTGTTGCCTGCATGTTGGTTGCATCACTTGATGCCACTGCAGGTTCAGTCATACAAAAGACCGAGCGGATTTTTCCTTCTAATAGTGGAGTTAACCATTGTTGTTTTTGTTGTTCACTGCCATAGCGCCAAAGTACTTCCATGTTGCCACTATCTGGCGCATTACAGTTAAATACAGTTGGTGCAATTAAACTACGACCTGTTAACTCTGCAATATGCGCATATTCTTGAACAGAAAGCCCTGCACCCAATACTGGATCGGGCAAAAACATATTCCATAAACCCGCAGCTTGAGCTTTTGCTTTTAATTGTTCTAAATGTGCTGGCCATTGCCATTGAGTCCAATCTCCATTGGGATTTAAGTGATGTACTTCATTCCAAAATTCAGTTTCTATTGGCTCAATTTCATTTTTAATAAATGCTTTGGTACGTTCTATATAGTCTTTGGCACGTGCTGAGAGTTCAAACATAGGTTCATCCTGTGAATATTGTATATTTTCGCTTTACAGTACATTAGCTTGAAAATTATTATGAATGAAATGATTTTATTTAATCTTTAACTATGAAAAATACTCATAATAATGCAAATATGGATTTAGCAACGTTCTACCGAATTGATATCAATCTCTATCCATTGTTTATTGCTATTTTTGAGCTGAAAAGTATTTCTAAAGCTGCGCACATGCTTAGCATCACACAATCTGCTGCGAGTCATGCTTTACAGCGACTTCGCCAGCAATTGCAAGATGACTTGTTTATTCGTGCAGGCAATCAGATGTTGCCTACGCCGTTTGCAGAACAAAGTTATCCGACTATTAAAACAGCGCTTCTAGCTATCCAATCTATCTCATTGCAAAAACAAAGTTTTGAACCAAGTATGGTCAAAACACTTAAAATTGCAGTTCATGATGAAATTGAACCGATCATTTTCCCCCGAATTTTTCAACACTTCCAACAGCTTAACCTAGATATTCAATTTACGAGTATTAAGTTAGATCGTAAAACAGTTGTTGCCGATTTGGCTGCACAACAAATTGATTTTGTGATGGATTTGGAACAGAATTTTGGAGATAAAGTTCAATTTCAAGCACTGGTGCATGACCGTTTTGTGGCATGTACTCAGCAAAAACAGATGAATGAAATACAGTATTTTTCATCTCCCCACATTGGGGTATCATCGCGCCGTACAGGTCTATTACTGGAAGATATGTATTTGCAACGCCAGCAGTTGAATCGAAATATTTTATTGCGCTGTCAGCATTACTCAACTGCTTTGCAAATATTAGAACAAAATGCTCAAGCGATTTTAACTTTGCCAGAAACGATTCTTTCGCACCTGCAAGTCGGTTCAGCTTTGAATATTTTTCCTGTCCCCGCTGATTTACCTAATATGAAAATGGGGATGTTTTGGCATATAGATTTAAATGAAAATTTAAGGCATATTTTTTTGCGTGAGCAAATCAAGCAAATTTTTGCTTAGGCTATTTATTAATATAGATCTAATCATACTTAGGCTATTTGACTATAAAAATTTACGTCGCTCTAAATAAAAAAAGAGGTTTGCAATGCAAACCTCTTTTTTATTGTAAAAGCCATTGTTGATCAGAGCCAAACTCAGCTCATCTATTGATCAGATCACTTATATTCAAGGAATCGACAAACTTTTACTGGCAGAAACACGTATTTCGTCTTGAATTAAGAGACTGGATACGACTTTTCAAACTTAGTATCGCCCTTCAATTTATTGAAAAACTTTAAAGCGCTCAGTATTTTCAATATATGTTTTTTCTTTGGCTGCTGCTTCGATCGAACCAAACACCAGTTGAGCACGCAATTTCCAGTTCTTTGGAATGTCCCATTCTGCATGCACTTGTGCATCCACAATTGGATTGTAATGCTGTAAAGAAGCCCCTAGCCCTTCTGTATGTAAGGCTGTCCATGTTGCAAATTGAGCCATTGCGGTTGAATGCTCAGCCCAAATTGGGAAGTTCTCTGCATATAAAGCAAAACGATTTTGTAAGTCTTCAACCACACTCATATCTTCAAAAAATAGAATTGTGCCCAACCCAGCTGCGAAACTGTCCATTTTTGTTGCCGTTTTAGCTGCCTCAGCTTCATCAGTTGCGTAAGCCTGTAATTCTTGTTTAACGAAGTTCCAAAACTTTTCATGTTCTGTATTAAATAAAATAACGGCGCGCGATGACTGTGAATTAAACGAAGATGGGCTTTCTCGAATCGTTCTTTGGATCAGATCTGTCAAGTGTTCGGGCGTTTGCGCTACATTTTTACCTAATGCGTAAATTGTACGGCGTTGCTCAATTAAGTTTAGAAATTCATTTGCCATGTCATAGCTCCTGCTGAAGTGGAATGTTCTGCTGGAAAAATACAAATTATCCAGTCATACAATGCTACTCAGTATTATGCAAAATCAATTCCAACTTGCTTATAAAAGTTAATAAGATTCATATCTATATTTTTTATATTTGGTAAAAAAATAGCTTTAATTGGCACTTATACACTATTAAGCATAAGCCTAAAATTTTTGAAGCAATCGATCATTCAGATCATAAAAAAAACCATTTAGTTTCATAGACCAAATGGTTTCTTGTTTTAAATCAGAAGTTTTTCAAACAAACCTTAAGCTAGGTTAGCTTGCAGCACATTATTTGGAAGATGAGCCTTCCAGATTTCTCTTAATGTTGGTAAGTAGAACTTCTCGCCCAATTCAACCAATTCAGCATCAATCAATGCATGAATTTCGTGCATAAATAGATAATCTAGCTCAACTGTTTTAAGTTTTGCATGCTTTTGAGCCTCAGCCTTGCGCTTTTGTTGTGCACGCTTCACCAGCTCATCTGCAAATTTCTTGTCTTTAAATTTCGCCAAGGCTGTCAAACGTAGTTCAATCACACCCCAACCACTTAAAAGCAATTTAAACAATTCAAAATCTTCAGTGTTTGACTCCCATGTCATTTCCTCTAAATTTTCATTTTCAGGCAATACAGGAAGTAGCAGTTCCATCACACTTGGGAAAATCTTTTTAAAATTTAGAATAAATTTAACAGGATGCTCACCTGGGTAATCCTTAAATTGAATACGTTTCTGAACATCTGTCAAATATATGTCTAGCATAGGTCATCATCAGCGGTAAAAATCTAATGCATATTGTACGCACTTATGCAGCAGATAAAAACCGCTGATCTTGTTTCGTTTTGCAGAAGCTTATTTAACGTTCGGAGAAACCATGTTTTCTGGTCGAACCACCGCATCAAATTGTTCTTCTGTCACCAATTGCAGCTCGACTGCCACTTGTTTAAGGGTTTTGCCTTCCTTATAAGCGGTTTTAGCCACTTTTGCGGCATTCTCATAACCAATTACAGGATTCAATGCTGTTACCAACATTAACGAGTTATGCAGGAAGTAATCGATTTTTTCTCGGTTTGGCTCAATACCAACTGCACAATGCTCATTAAAGCTATTACATGCATCCCCCAATAACTGAATAGACTGCAATAAGTTATATGCAATCACAGGCATAAACACGTTCAACTCAAAATTACCCGAAGCGCCAGCAACATTAATGGTCGTGTCATTACCTAATACCTGCGCCACCACCATAGTCATGGCTTCACTTTGGGTTGGATTCACTTTGCCCGGCATAATGCTCGAACCTGGTTCATTTTCAGGAATACGAATTTCACCAAAACCACAACGCGGACCACTCGCCAACCAACGAATATCATTGGCAATTTTATTTAAGCTTGCCGCCAGTGTTTTCAATGCACCTGAAGCAAATACCGCAGCATCACGACCTGCCAATGCCTCAAATTTATTGGGTGCTGTGACAAAAGGCAATCCAGTCAATTGAGATAGTTGCTCGGCAACTTTTACCGCATAATCAGGATGAGCATTTAAACCCGTACCGACTGCAGTACCACCGAGTGGAAGCTCATAAAGTCCAGATAACGCTTGATGTAAGCGTTTTAAGCCATGATCCAACTGCGAAACATAACCACTAAACTCCTGCCCCAACGTCAACGGTGTTGCATCTTGCAAATGGGTACGCCCAATTTTCACAATATCATTAAATTCTTGTGCTTTTGCATCTAAGGTATTACGCAGTTGCGTAACCGCAGGAATCAGTAATTCATTGATTTGTAGACTTGCTGCCACATGAATGGCTGTCGGAAAGGAATCATTGGTCGATTGTGCACGGTTGACGTGGTCATTCGGATGGACTGGTTTTTGCGCACCTAAAGGATTACCCAATTTCTGATTGGCAATATTCGCAATTACTTCATTACAGTTCATGTTACTTTGCGTGCCTGAGCCTGTTTGCCACACCACTAATGGGAACTGGCTATCCCACTGCCCCTGAATCACTTCTTCTGCGGCATTGACAATATAGTGGGCTAATTCTTGAGGGATTTGATTCAAATCTGCATTGGTGAGTGCGGCTGCTTTTTTCACTAGCCCCATGGCACGGATCATAGGACGAGGTAAACGTTCTCCACCGATTTTGAAATTTTGCAAACTACGCTGTGTTTGTGCCCCCCACATGGCTTCTGCAGGAACTTCAACTTCACCCATGGTGTCATGTTCAATACGTGTATGCATGTCTACCTCTTTCTTTATCTGTCTATAATCTTGTACTTATTCAAGTATTGAATAATCTTTTTATTCTATTTCATTCTGACGCACGAGTAAACGATAATAATTATCGTTTACTCGCTTTGTGATTGGATTATGCTCTTAATGTTTGTTGATAGAATCGCCATTCATCTTCTAACATTTGGGTCAGACTGCGTTTGGCTTTCCATCCCAGCAACTGTTCTGCTTTTTCAGCATTGGCACCCACCTGATCAAGCTCCTGAGCGATGAAATAATCGGTATCTACCGTCTTGATTTCCGTTCCTGTGACTTTAGAAATCTGCTGCAATAAGCTTTGAATCGAATACGCTTCACCTGCAATATTAAACGCTTCACAGGTGTGTTGTTGAGTATATAACCACTTCAAAGCGGAAATTACGGCATCACAACTGTCGAGCACATGAACAAAACTGCGTTCTACCGTACCATCTGTGGTTTGTGCTTTCTTGTGTAAATCAATATATTCACGTTGTCTTGCGGCTACTTGCATTGCCAATGGCACAATATTTTTTGGCAATGGCTGAACAAATTCGCCCAAAACCCCATGCTCAAAGGCACCGACTACGTTACCTAACCTTAGAATGGCAATATTCCATTCTTCATCGGTTTTAAAGGTGTCGCGTATAATTTCCTCAATCATTTGTTGAGACTTGATATACGGGTTCGGATAAGCATAGTTAAATGGCATCTCTTCGCTCAGTTCTAAGCTGGACTCACCATATACAGCCAAACTTGACAAATGCACAAAATGTCGCACACCCGTTCGTTGCATCGCGCGCAATAAACTCATGATACAGCTAACGTTGTCATTGTAATACTCAAGTGGCTTTAACACAGACTCTTGCAAAGATTTGAACCCAGCCGCGTGTACTACAGCATTCACTGTGTATTGCTCGAAGACCTTATTCAAAGCGGGCGTATTCCGGATATCCAGCTTGGCAAATGGCACATACATCCCAGAGATGTATTCCAAACGTTCTAAGGTCTGTAGATTGGCGTTGGACAAATTATCTACAATAATGACTTCTTGCCCCTGAGCCATTAAGCTAAGAGCGACATGAGAGCCTATAAAGCCTAATCCACCAGTTACTAAAATCATTGTATACTACCTTTTTCTTATGAAGTCTGGACGTTCCAAGTTTCGATTGGTACAGCCTTTAAGTGAATTCCATGAGTACATTACTGTTAATTACCTCTGCTCCTACTTCCATTCATGCTTGGCATGCACTCGGGCTTGCACAAGCGTTACATACACAACAGAAAGCTTTTCGGGTTTTCTTTTATCAAGATGGGGTTACGGTAGCCAACGCCCTGCAATGGGTGCCTGATGACCAACGTAATCTCACGACTGA
This sequence comes from Acinetobacter kanungonis, assembly GCF_009939195.1. Lineage (GTDB taxonomy): Bacteria > Pseudomonadota > Gammaproteobacteria > Pseudomonadales > Moraxellaceae > Acinetobacter > Acinetobacter kanungonis. Next base: position 253,258 of record NZ_JAACKC010000005.1, read on the forward strand.
GTGGCAGAAGCTCGATATTCGCCTACCTGTTTGTGTAAGTGCAGCCTTGGCAAGGGGTATCACAGATGAAGAAAATGCAAAAAGACACAATATTGACCAACATAACTTAGCGAATGGCTTTGAATTGGTCGGTTTGGGTGAACTTGCCGATGCCGTACAATCCACTGAACGTCTAATTCAATTTTAAGTGGTTATTTTTGGCGAATTTGTTGCATTTAAAAGGTAAATTGTGTGAAAACTGTACTCGTGATATTAACCCAAGCCAACCTTACCAGCTTACAAGTGCATGAAAGCCTTGCTGCGACAATGGTTTTAGCGACATTCGGGTGTGAAGTCAAGGTTTTACTTGTGAACGCTGCGCTCAGTTTATTACAGGCAGAGCAACAGTTTGACGCAGTTAAGCATGCGTTCAAACTGGCTTCGAATATGGTCGATAGCTTTGAATTTTACGACTTAACCCCAGTTTTAGTGGAAAATGTGAATCAAAACCATCCTTTTGTGGTTCAAGCCCAACAAGAAATCGAATTTATCGAGCTAAATACTGAGTTTTTACATGCCTTCGATCACGTTTTATATTGGTAACGGATGAATATTTTTTATGCTGACAGCTACACTTTATTTGATTCAATCAGACTATTCATCCGCAGAGGCTAAACTCACTCAATTACAATCCATGTTACATCGCGGTGATTGTGTGGTGCTTATGGGCGATGCGGTACTTCATGCTCATCATGTAGCCTTAACATCGCTTGAACAACTCTATGTGCTGGATACTGACGCTGCTTTATTAAGTAGTCCGAAGCCAGCACAATTAAACGTGATTTCTTATTCTCAATTTGCCGACATCTGCTTGGCACATACACGCTGTATGACCATTAAATAATAGGTTTGAAAAGACAATGATGAATCTAGAACTCGATCAAGATGGTCACTTGGTCGATTACACTATTTGGACGCCTGAAGTGGCTCAAGAACTTGCCAATAGTCTTGAGCTTGAATTAACCGACTGGCATCTTACTGTATTACAGGCAGTACGCCAGTTTTATCAGCAGTTTGGACATTCACCTGCAACACGCCCACTGATTAAGTTTTTAATGAAAAGCGTGAGTCCTGAAATTAACAATGCCATGCTGCAAGAGAAATTTAATACAGGTCTGGTTGCTCGACACTTAAGCCGACTGGCTGGCGTTCCTAAACCAGCCAATTGCCTATAAGAACGAAGGCTTAAGCCTGTTGTATCTGTGCAGCAGGTTGAGCTTCGGCATGAAATGGATGCTGCCGAAACAAAGGTTTGACCTGGCGCGCATGCAGAGGTTCTCCGCACTCCGAACACACGGTAATTGCAGTAAAAACCTTCCCGCATTGCTTATGCATCAACTGCATGGGTTTACCCGTACCATCATCCATCCATTTATCTGCCCACGTCACCATGCTCATTAACACAGGATAAAGCTCTAAACCTTTCTCGGTTAAGCAATATTCAAAGCGCTGCTGACGCTCGATATACGGTCTTTTTTCTAAAATTTCATGTTCGACCAGACGTTTCAAACGATCTGCCAAAACATGTCGGGTCACACCCAATTGCTGTTGAAAGTCATCAAAACGGCGCATTCCCATAAATGCATTACGCAATACCAGTAAAGTCCAACGGTCCCCTACAATCGATAAAGCGCGTGCGATTGAACATGGCTGCTCGCCTATCTCATCCCATTTCATATGCATCGTCATTCAAGCTATTCTTTCCTCAAATTATCGGATTGCTTTGCTTTTGACAACATCTCCGCGCCATCTTCAGTCTGAGAAACCAATCAGCCATAAAAAAAGCCATGTTTTCACATGGCTATTAAGGAGTAACACAGCAACTAGGGAAGAAGTTGACTGATTAAATGGATCTTCACCCGTTTAACGTTGCTATTGTGATGGCTTTCAACTTATCATTTCCCGTCATTTTTATGTCATTTCCAGTCAACTGAAGTCATTCACTTAAACTTCATCACCTTCTTTCCAGACATCTTCGTATTCTTCACGATCAATCATAAAGCGGTAGCCATGCTCCAACGCCAAATATGGCAGGACTTCTGGCAAAAGTTTATCTAGCTCTTTAACAGATACAGTTTGGAAGAAATCTTCACTGTCGTCATGCTCACCCGCATAAATAAACCATGTAACCTCTTCACCTGCTTCTGGCTTGTTACGAATGCCCACAATTGGTTCTTGATTTAAAGACGCGACCGCAACGGCAATCACATCATTTTCATGTACTGCAATATACTTTGAGCCATATTCTTCACATACTAGTTTTTGTTCAGTGATTAAATCCATATCCATAGTGGATACCAAATGTAATGATTGATGTTCCGCAGTTTAGAACCAAGTGCCATTTGTCTCAAGTCATCCCTACATAAAATATACTGTCGCAGCATGTATTTTTCTGCTAATCTTGATTATGTAACTTTATCAAGGTGAATTATGAGCGAATCAAACAAAGCCTCTCATGGTGGCAAACGTGCGAATGCTGGACGTAAATCTCAGTACACTGAAAAAACGGTCGTCATGCGCGTTCCCGAGTCAAAAGTCACTACGATTAAAGAATGGCTAAAACCTGTACCTGAAGATGACCGTCAAAACAATATTCAACTAAACCCCATTCATTTACAAACTGAATTGGCAATTCCATCTCCACTCGAATCTGTCGCGGCTGGGTTTCCTTCTCCCGCCCAAGACTACATAGAAGATTATATCGACCTCAACAAGTATTTGGTTAAAAACCCAGCCAGCACTTTTGTGTTACGCGTCGATTCTTTATCGATGAAAAATGCAGGGATTGATGCAGGCGACCAGCTTTTGATTGACCGTCGTTTATCTGCAGAACATGGCGATATTGTATTAGCACTCATTAACAACGAATTTACGGTTAAACGCTTTATGCAAGATAAGCATGCAGACAATGGTTTTAAGTTCTGGTTAAAAGCAGAGAACCCTGACTACCCTGACATCTATCCGCGTAGTGACGAAAATGTTGCCATTTGGGGTGTCGTCACTTGTATTTTGAAAAAGCTAAAATAAGTGATTGCGATGGATAAGCTTTATCATCAAGAACTGTTTGCATTGATTGACATCAACAACTGTTATGTCAGTTGTGAGCGAGTTTTTAATCCGAAATTGAATGATAAACCCGTCGTTGTCCTCAGTAACAATGATGGCTGTGTCATTTCACGCAGCAATGAAGCCAAAGCCCTGAATATTTCCATGGCGGTACCGTGGTATGAAATTGAACGGGATGCTGTAAAAGCAGGTGTACAAGTTCTTTCAAGTAACTATCCACTTTATGCAGATATGTCACGCCGCTTTTTTGAGATTTTAGGTGAACACTTTAATGACCAAGATCTGGAACCCTACTCCATTGATGAATGTTTCATTCGACTTAGCAGCTATTCGCATCTGTTCGATTTAGAGAAATATTGTCGTGAACTGGTACAGAAAATTGCACAATGGCTCGGCTTACCCTGCTGTATTGGAATCGGATATTCCAAAACCCAAGCCAAACTGGCGAATCATTTTGCCAAGAAAAGGCAAAGTTTTAATCAAGTCTGTTTTCTACCCACGTTGGACTTATGCAGCTTGGAAGGACTATTGCTTGAGACGCCTGTAGAGGAGGTTTGGGGCATTGGACGAAAAATTAGTAAAAAACTACAGCATTATGCAATTCACAATTGCTTTGACTTAACTTTTGCCAATGAACATTACTTGAGTAAAGAGTTTTCCGTGCTCATTGCACGCACAATCCGTGAGCTAAAAGGTCAATCCTGTATTGCCTTAGATGATCCCAAACTACCTGCAAAAAACATCCTTTCATCGCGCAGTTTTGCCAAGGCACTGACTCAAAAAGAGATCATAAAACAAGCGATGATTTTTCATGTCAATCGTGCACATAAACGACTGACCGAACAACAGCAACTCTGCGCCTGTATTCATGTTTCACTCTATGAAAAAGTGCCTAATTCACCGCATAAAAAAAGTTACTCGCACGCCATAGGTTTAGAGTATGCCAGTGATGATTTATTGGTTTTAAACAAGGCTGCTCAACAGCAAATTGATGTTTTATTTGAAGAAAATAAGAAATATGTGAAAGTTGCTATCATGCTCTCTGCGCTACATCAGAAAAGCCAGCATATCGATGACTTATGGCAACCCATCCACTTGATTCAACAACGCGAAGAACTGATGAAAACTTTGTACAAAATGAAACATCGTTATGGTTCCGATTGCATCCAGATTGGTTATCATTCCAGCAGCACGGCATGGAAGATGAAACAGCTACATCGTTCGCCACGTTACACGACATGTTGGAATGAAATGTTGAGCATTGATGATTCTCTATTCAGCCAAAAACCTTGCAAATGACGCTTTTTGGTCAATTTGAGCTTTAAAAGAAAATAACTGTTATATCGTAAATTTTGTCATTTTTTAACATTGCCAATTATCAGCAAAGTTCGCAATATATGACCCAAGTTCTGGTACTTGCTTTCTACAACAATTCAAAGAAAAAAACAAAAGACTTGTAGGAAATTATGCCATAATAAGCAAACTTTGCAGACATCTTGCAAAGCATTATTGCAAACTTAAAATTGGAGCACGCTGAATGAGTTCGACCATTTTGGTCATTCATGGACCGAATTTAAATTTACTAGGCAAGCGAGAACCTGAAGTATATGGCTACCTCACCCTAGAGGATATCAATCAGCAGCTCATCTCTCAAGCGCAAAAAGCATCAACAACTCTCGATACATTCCAAAGTAATTGGGAAGGTGCAATTGTCGACCGAATTCATCAAGCGCAACAAGAAGGCGTACAGTTCATTATCATCAACCCTGCAGCTTTGACACATACTTCCGTTGCAGTGCGTGATGCCCTTCTTGGCGTAGCAATACCATTTATTGAAGTGCATTTGTCGAATGTTCATGCCCGTGAAGCATTTAGACATCACTCTTATCTTTCCGATAAAGCCGTGGGTGTAATTTGCGGTTTGGGTGCAAAAGGCTATGCCGCTGCACTCGATTATGCCCTCGAAAAAATTCAACCATCTAAGTAATCATAATCAGGAATACTGTCTCATGGATATTCGTAAAATCAAGAAACTCATCGATTTGATGATTGAATCTGACTTACAAGCGATCGAAGTTAAAGAAGGTGATCAATCGATTGCATTGACTCGTCGTAGTCCAGTTGTTGCTGCAGGAATTGCGGCAATGCCAGCTCCATCAGCAGAAATTCCATCTGCACCAAAATCTTCTCCACGTGGTGCTGTTGAAACTTCACCAATGGTTGGTGTGTTCTATGCTGCTCCAAGCCCAGGCGAAGCACCATTCATTAAAGTAGGTCAAACTGTAACTGCTGGTGAAACACTCGGCATCATCGAAGCAATGAAAATCATGAACCCGATTGAGGCAACTCAAAGCGGCGTGATTGAAGAAATTCTTGTGAAAAACGGTGAAGTGATCCAATTCGGTCAACCATTATTCCGCTATCGCGCATAACACCACGGGGACTTACAATGTTGCAAAAAGTTCTAATTGCAAACCGAGGTGAAATCGCTTTACGTATCACCCGTGCTTGCAAAACCTTAGGAATCAAAACCGTTGGTATCTATTCAGATGCCGACAAAGACCTAATGCATTTACGTTTTTGTGATGAAGCGGTCTGCATTGGCCCAGGAGCGAGTAGCGAAAGCTATTTAAATATTCCTGCAATTATTACTGCTGCAGAAATTACAGGTGCAGATGCCATTCACCCTGGTTATGGCTTCTTATCTGAAAATGCTGAGTTTGCTGAAATTGTAGAAACCTCTGGTTTCATCTTTATTGGTCCACGCCCTGAACATATTCGCCTCATGGGGAATAAAGTTTCTGCGATTACGGCGATGCGTAAAGCTGGTGTACCAACAGTTCCTGGTTCTGCAAATGCAGTTACACCGCAAAACGCCCTTGCTGAAGCAAAAGAAATTGGCTTTCCATTGATTGTGAAAGCAGCTTCTGGTGGTGGTGGTCGTGGTATGCGTATCGTAGAACGTGTAGACACCCTACTTGAGTCTGTACAAGCAGCTCAACGTGACGCAGAAATGTGGTTTGGTGATGACACGGTTTATATGGAACGCTTCCTACAAAAACCACGTCACGTAGAAATCCAAGTTTTGGGTGATGGTAATGGTCATGCAATTCACTTGTTCGACCGTGACTGTTCTTTACAACGTCGTCACCAAAAAGTATTGGAAGAAGCGCCAGCACCAAACTTACCTGAGCAAGCACGTGCAGACATCTTAGAAGCATGCGTGAATGCATGTAAGATGATGCAATACCGTGGTGCAGGTACATTCGAATTCTTGTTTGAAGATGGTGAGTTCTTCTTCATTGAAATGAACACCCGTGTTCAGGTTGAACACCCTGTAACAGAAATGGTGACAGGCATCGACATTATTGAGCAGCAATTACGTATTGCGGCAGGTCTTGGACTTGAAATTGCTCAAGAAGATGTAGAGTGTAAAGGTCACGCGATGGAATGTCGTATCAATGCAGAAGATCCTTCTACATTTATGCCATCTCCAGGCAAAATCGAGCATTTCTACGCACCAGGTGGTGCAGGTATTCGCTTAGACTCTCATATCTATCAGGGTTACAGCATTCCGCCTTACTACGACTCAATGATTGCAAAACTCATTGCACATGGTAAAGATCGTGAGACTTGTATTGCTCGTATGCGTCAAGCTTTAGACGAGATGATCCTGACTGGCATCAAAACCAATATTCCTTTGCATAAAGATTTGATCTTACAAGACAAAAACTTCTGCAAACATGCGATGGATATTCACTATCTTGAAAAGCATTTGTTGAAACAACTTGAAGGTCAAGCGGAAAAAGCAGCATCTTAAGTGATTGTTGTTTATTCCAAGAAAAAGCCAGTCAATTGACTGGCTTTTTTTGTTCACTGATTGGATGATCAGATGAATTCGTTTATCCGATACTTATATAAATTAAGGCAACACTCGACGTAAAGTCGCAAAGCATTTACCTGCTTTTTCGTTGTTGCAGAAATTAATAGTGGTTGGGTTTTTCCACTGTACGAAATATTGAGAGATCTCCCCTGACTGGTCTTGCTTATAACCAGAGCAGTCTGTTTCATTGTTATCATATTTCACTTGTAACATTAAAACAGGTAACTGGACAGCCGCATCTTTTGAAGCTTGATAGTCATAGACTCCAGTAGACCATTCTTGTCCACTTTTAATAAATACGTCGTTATTGCTTTTAAAATTATAGTATTCAATACATTTTTTATTATTTGGAATTTCCATTCCCCATAAACCTACAATTTCAGGTCGCGTCATAATACGAACTGTATTTTCACTTCGATCTGCCGTTTCTTGAGCATTTTGATTTGCAGCAGTACTTTCATTTGCCATGCTCATTGCTGAACATAACATCAACACCACTGTAAGATATGCTTTTTTCATATAGTTAATCAGCCATTGCATCCCTGCAAATAAGTTACCATATTTTTATGCAAAACCATCACTTATAACCATTTCACTACAATCTATTTGCTTAAAAAACTGAACTTTCCTCTTCAAGCTCTAGCACTTTAGCTCGCGCAATCTATAATATGCATTGAAAACGCCTTTTGAATAGAAGCAGTCGTTTAAAATCTATCTAACTTCTTAAAATCATAGAAAATCAGCTCGTTTTGATTAAGGACGATCATTTGCAAAAGCAAATCCGACACCTGTTTATTCCTTCATTTAAACAACAATCCTATGCATTTATGCTCTTAGCGATTGTGATTTTCAGCTGCTGTTTAATCGGTATTTTCACACGTCCCATTACCTTTCTAGCACTGCTTTGGCCAGCCAATCCAATGCTATTAGGGTTATTTTTAAGATTTCCAAAACTGAATAATATTGGCGGTTGGCTAGGTGCTATCACCGCATATGTAATTGCAGACCTAATTACAGGTAATTCATATGAAGTGACCTTGTATTTAACACTATCAAACCTGATTAGTGTTTCAGTTCCTCTCATTTTAATCTATCTAACCAAGCTCGATTATCGCAACTACAATCAGGGCTTTAGTTTTCTGTACCTATTTGCTATGTGTGTCGCTGGGTGCATGCTGAGTGCAATTTTTGCCGTACAGAGTATTACCCATGTGCCGAATAGCTTTATGTCCTCTGAACGAATCTGGACAGAATTTGGCATGTGGTGGACGGGTGAAATTGTCAACTTTATTACCTTCTTACCGCTTATTTTGACCTTCCCGAAAAAAGATGAACATCAGAAGTGGATTTTCGAACTTTTCACTCAACCACTAAAAACCAGTGATATTCTGCCCTTTATCACCATTATTGTATCGGTCGCATTTACACATATTTTTTTCGGACCTGGTGCCTTACTCTATCCACTCGCTGCATTGGTTTGGGCAGCACTAAGTTATCGATTATTCAGTGTGGCATTAATCAATAGCATTGTCTGTATGGTGACTTATCACAGCTTGACCTATTTTTACCTATCATCTTCATCCAATGCTTTTCTAAGTACCACCATTTCCATTCGTATTGGATTATGTATGCTGGGTATTGCACCTCTGGTACTTTGCGCGATTAGCCAAAATCGCCAGAAATTGTTTCACCAAGTGCTAGACTATGCAAATCACGATAGTTTGACCAACACCCTCAATAGACGTTATTTTTTAGAACAAAGCCAACTGCTCATTCAACAACCACAGCATAAAACTGTATCTATTTTGATGATCGATCTCGATCATTTCAAGCAAATGAATGACAAATATGGTCATCATGTCGGTGATTTGGTTTTGCAGCAATTTGCAAGAATCGTCAAACAAAAAATCGGTCCCCATGATTTATTCTCTCGCGTAGGTGGTGAGGAGTTTACCGTACTCACACTCAATGCTTCCTTAACACAAACCTTTGAACTGGCTGAGCGTATTCACCAAGCTATCGAAACGGCGACTTTAAATATTGAAGATCACTTACAGATTAAAATTACGATAAGCATCGGAATTGCGCATCAAACTTTGCCATTATCGGGTACATTACAACAAATGATTGTTCGTGCAGATCAGGCACTGTATAACGCCAAAGCACAAGGTAGAAATCAAATTATTCTTTCAACATAATGAATGATATATATAATTTAGAAACTGGAGAAAAACAAAAATGAAGTTTTCCGAATATCAACAATATGATGGCTTGGGACTTGCCAAACTTGTTGCTAATAAAGATGTACATCCGCATGAGCTTTTACTGACAGCACTATTAAGAGCTGCTGAGGTAAATCCCAAACTGAATGCAATCACCATCCCTATGCATGACTATGCACAGCAACGCTCACAGCTTTCACTTGAAGGTGCTTTTGCAGGTGTTCCATTTCTAGTTAAAGATTTGTTTCAGGAAATCAAAGGCTATCCCAGTACCTTTGGCAGCCAAGCATATAAACGTGCCAACTATATAGCGCAAACCAACTCGGAAATCGTCAATCGCTGGGAGAAAGCTGGAATTGTGACCTTTGGTCGCACCAATACTCCCGAATTTGGCATTAAAGGTGTCACAGAACCTGAAGCTTGGGGTACATGTCGCAACCCGTGGAATATAAATCATAATAGTGGTGGTTCTTCAGGAGGTTCAGCCTCTGCCGTTGCAGCAGGGATTGTCCCTCTTGCAGGTGCAGGTGATGGTGGTGGTTCAATACGAATTCCAGCCTCATATTGTGGGCTATTTGGATTAAAACCCAGTCGCGGCAGAACGCCTTGGGGACCTCACCTCAGTGAAGCCATGCATGGTGCAGCCATGCAACATGTGTTGACCAAGTCTGTACGGGATAGTGCTGCAATGCTCGATGCCACGCAGGGTCCTGAAACTCACTCCTTATTTTCCATCAAAGCGCCCGAACACAGCTACTTGGAAATCATACAACGCCCGCCCAAGCAGCTCAAAATTTCCTATAGCACCAAATCTCCCATTGGAACCAAGGTTTCTGCCGAAGCGGAAGCTGCCATCTTACATACAGCCAAACTTTTGGAATCTTTGGGGCATCTAGTGTTTGAAGCTGAACCTGCAATTGATGGAATGAATTTAGCCAAAGACTTTATTACGACATGGTTTAGTCAATTTGCCTATACATTACAAGAGTCACGAAACCTTCTAAATGCAGGTGATGACGACTTTGAACTGGACTCTCTTGCACTCGCTGCCTTTGGTGAAAAAACAACAACCTTACAATATATTCATAACCTGAATAATTGGGGACATTATGCCAGTCAAATGAACCAATTCTTTGAGCAATATGATCTTTACCTCATCCCCTCTACCGCATCGATTGCACCGAAAAATGGTGAAGTTAAAACACCTGTATGGCAAAAACAATTGCTTAAGGGACTACTCAAAATAGGACAAGCCCATAGACTCGCAGAAGGAAAGCTTATTGAAAAAATTGTCAAAGAGAACTTAAAGTGGGTTCCTTTTACTCAATTGGCCAACATTACAGGATTACCAGCCATGTCCGTTCCGTTGTATTGGAACAAGAATCAGCTCCCTTTAGGCTCTCAGTTTGTGGCACCATTTGGATGTGAAGATCGGCTATTACAACTTGCACATCAATTAGAACAGACTCAACCATGGATGCAAAAGTACAACGAGATTAAACTCTAGCTTGATTTAAATGGACTTCTGTACTTGATTCGGCAGTGCTGTCACAAAGAACAAACCCATAAGTACAGCAAGTCCTGCAATCATGAATACAGACTCACCTGAAATGTCAGTCCAATATTTTCCAGCCAATAGACTACCCGCTGCCACACCTAGCCCCCACATTGTGCTATACAGCGCCTGACCACGGCCCTGCTGAGTCAGCATAAAATTATCAAAAATGATGCGCATCGCAATCATATGAAAAAGCCCGAAACTAAATGCATGTATGGTTTGCGCAAGAAATTGTAAGGTAAAACTATGCGGAAATAATCCCACGGCGAACCATCGCAAGCTGGTCATAATTAAACAGATACTAACCAGTAAGCGCCAAGAAAATCGTTGTAGAAAAAGATTGGCAAACGCAAACATAATGATTTCTGCGATTACACCAACGGACCAGAGTAGTCCAATTGCCGTAGTGGAATAACCTGATTGCTGCAAATAGTTACTATAAAAACTATAAAAAGGGGCATGTGAAAACAACATAATGAATTCAATAGCAAAAAATGCAGCCACCACAGGTCTTTTTATAATGGGCCACAAAGGATCAAGTTGTTTTTGTGATTTGGGCGCGCTCGTCGGCTCTTTAATCGTAAATGACCAAATGAAAGCCAAAAATGATATACAAAGCAGCATGATTGGGAGCATCGAAATTGGGATAATTTCTAACAATGCACCGATACAAAATACACCAATGATAAAACCAACAGAGCCCCATTTTCGGACTTTGCCATATAATTCAGCTCGTTTCTCTCCGAGCCAGAAAAGCGTAACACCTTCAAATTGAGCAAGGATTGCGTTCTGGAAAAAACTAAAAATGAGCATTAATAAAGCAACGGACTGAAAACTATTCGGTATGACAAAGATCAAAAACCAGATACATGCTTCCATCCATGTCGCGATACGAACCAATTGCATCCGCTTGCCCGACTTATCTGCAATCCACCCCCAAATAAACGGTGCGAAAAAACGGGTAACAATGGCTATTGAAGATAAAATACCAATTTCTTGATAACTGAAGCCTTGATCTTCAAGATACAGGCTCCAAAACGGCATGAAGGTTCCAACAATACAATAGTAAAACAAGTAGAAACCACCGAGTTTAGTTGTCATTGGAAAGGTTAGCATCAGGTGGTTTTCTCTAGTATTTACAATAGTTTAATGTTTCTCAAAGTTGTAGCCCTTTGTACCTGCAATGCTTGATTAGGAGATAATAGGTATACTTTGAAAAACTCACTATATTTTATCACTTTAGAGGTCAGACACCCATAGATAGCAAGCACAAGTATGCAGGGCTTGCTCTACTTTACATAGAACACACAAACACAACTAGCGAGTTACTTTATAAAAATAAGAGCATCTATAGATTTAAAAAGAACAATAAAATTGTAGTTCGATCTTGGGAGCATATTTATGCTGGGGTAAAAGTTTATTGGTTTTTTGACCGCAGTGAATTAAAAAATTGGAAAAAATAGATGCAGCAATATGGAATCTTATTGATGCTTGGAATGTATCTTCAAT
>NZ_JAACKC010000006.1 GCF_009939195.1 Acinetobacter kanungonis
ATCTAATACCTCGTCAGTATTAGATGCTGGACTCGATATTTGAAACAACTCAACACTTCGTGCTTCGTTCGTTTCCGTCTATCTCGTCGGTATGCTGCGTATTCTATACAGTTTTAATTCAAGCGCAAGCGTATTTTATAATTAATTATAAAATACACCTTCAAGCGATCAATATTTAATCTAATCGAATATTTATAGCACTATTTTTTTATTTCACAGACTTTTTTTACACATTGCTACATAGTAAAAAGCTCGGTAAATTTTCATTTACCGAGCTTTTTACTATTAAAGACAACTTAATTTGCTTGTTCTGCGACCCAGCTCATAAATTTTTGACGCTCCGTTTTATCTGCTTTTTTCCATAACTCAATTAATTGCTTATCAACTGCACTTACTTGAGTGCTTAATTGAGCCGTTTGGGCTGTTACTTGTGGCGCTGCATAGACTGCTGGTGGTTGATTTACAGGTGCCTTAACATTTTTTTGAGTTAAGTCGACTGCACCACCAAACATGCTACGGCTCAACCAAGGTTTCTGCTCTGTATTTGCACCAGTCTGTTTTACAAGTATTTGCTGTTTCTGATCATAAAGCGCAACTGTTGGCTGTTCAGCATATTTCTTTGCATCTTCAAAAGTTTTTGGAGCATTAACCAATGCTAGTTGGTAAGTTTGATTATCTTGTAAATTTGGTGTTTTCAATGTCACTACACCTGATTTAACAATGTCATGTTCGCCAGACATATGTTCAAAATATTGAATGTAACGAAGGCTTATGCTTGAACTACCTGCATCCAATTTATAGGCATTGTTTTCAGAGCGAAATAAACCAGTATTTACCTCTTGATCATTCACAGCAAGAATTTTGATTTCTTCTGGCGCTGTAACTGTTACTGCTGAAAATACCGAACCACTTACCATCAATGCCGCTGCAGCAAAGGTTAAACGTAAAGCCATTTTGCTTTCTCTTCATTCATTGTTAAATTTTAGTTGCACTATGCAAGTTATAAATGACAATTTTATGACAAAGTCATTTTTGAAAGACAACCCTTTTTTCGGATTTTATTTTTATAAGCTTTTTATACCAGTTGGAATAGTCATTTGGTCGATACAAAAGAAAATGCGATGATTTTTTATAGAACTTGTCCACAGCCATCTTCTAATAAATGACTGTGGACATATTTTTAATTAAATGTTTTGAAACGTACACTATCATCCATATAAGTCTTTTCACCCGCAGGTGCTTCAATCGAGCCTATAACTAATTGTGCACGCAATTTCCAATGATCTGGAATTGAATATGTAGCTGCAACCTCAGCATCAATGACAGGATTATAATGTTGTAATGATGCCCCAATATTCTGCTCAGCCAATGCTGTCCATACTGCATATTGAGCAATAGCTGATGAATGTTCAGACCAAACTGGGAAATTGTCCGCATAGAGAACAAATTGTTCTTGCAATGATTTCACGACTTCTTGATCTTCATAGAAAAGTACTGTCGCATAACCTGCTGCAAAACCATCTAATTTTTTGCTGGTATTTTCGAATGCTTCTGCTGGAACCATTTTACGTAATGTTTCGCGAACGATTTCCCAGAAGTTATGATGAGCCTGGCCAAACAATGAAACCACTCTTGAAGTCTGTGAATTGAAAGCTGATGGACTTTCTCGCACAGCATTTTTAATTATCTGTTCGACTTGGGCTTGCTCAAGATTTATATTTTTACCAATTGCATAAATTGTACGACGTTTTTTCATATGATCTAAGAATGCCATTTTCATTTCCTCAACATTTTGTTTGTTTATATAGAGAGTTATATCTCAATTTTCATGGTTCTATCTTAAGCACTTTGTAAACTATATAAAGCCCTATCATTGTGACAGTCTGTTTTATATTTAGAACGTTCTCTTATTAATCATACATGCTTTAAACTTAAGTTAGATTTCATTTTAAAACCATGAATTCGGCTTGATTCTTATTTGAATCACTCTTTACATCATCTTGCTCAATTGAACCAAATACAAGCTGAGTTTGCAGTTTCCATTCCGAGCTTACTTTCAAATACTGTGCAGTCTTGTAATCAATCACGGGATTGTAATAGTTTAAGTTCGCACCCAAACCGACTTCTGTTAAAGCCATCCAAACTGCATATTGAGCCATCCCCGAAGCTTGTTCAGACCAAAAAGGAATTTCCACGGAGTCTAAAGGTACATCCTTTTGTATTTTTCTAATCTGCTCTTGATCTTCAAAAAATAAAACCGTTCCATACGATGCCAATGATTGCTTGATTTTTATTGCGGTAGCTGGAAAAAGATGTTCTGGTGTTTGTTTTTCCAGAATCTCATAAACTAAATTCCAAAAGTAGGTATGTGCCTTAGAAAATAAGACAACAATACGGGTTGTCTGTAAATTCAAAGCAGATGGGCAACTCAATACAGCGGTATGGATTAACTCAGCTAAATACGATTGATCATAGTGAATGCGTTTTCCTAATTTTTGCATAGAATGACGTTGTTTTAATTGTTCTAAATACAATATCTCAGTTGATGCATTTTCATTTTTTCTATTAAAAATTAGGTCTGGTGTAATTTCAGTGGTTAGCACTTGGCTAAGCTTATCGAATAGTGCCATCAATTTCCCCGAGAATGCGTAATACACATATTTTTTTTAAGTGTTTTATTTTATTCTTTTATTAGACAGAAATAACGAGATATTTAAAGTCTACTGTTGTATTTTAAATCAAACAATTAAGCCAAAAAAGATAAACTCCGCATTTTGCGGAGTTTATGTGAAATATATTACTTTTTACTTTTCAGTTTCAAACAATGCTGCGACAAATGATTTAGCAGAGAAAGGACGTAAATCATCAATTTTCTCACCCACCCCAATGAATCGAATTGGCACATGGGTGCGACTTGCAATATTAAATAGAACGCCACCTTTAGCCGTTCCATCTAATTTCGTAATCGTGATACCCGTAAGACCAACTGCCTCATCAAATAGTTCAACTTGGTTAATCGCATTTTGCCCTGTGCCCGCATCTACCACCAACATAATTTCATGTGGTGCTGTAGCATCAATTTTTTGCATGACACGCTTAACTTTCGTGAGCTCTTGCATCAAGTTACTTTTGTTATGTAATCGTCCAGCAGTATCCGCAATCAGGACATCCACACCTTTTGCACGTGCACTTTCAAAAGCATCAAAAATGACAGAAGCACTATCTGCACCATGACCTTGTGAAACAACAGCAATATTGTTGCGCTCGCCCCAAATTTGCAATTGTTCTGTTGCTGCGGCACGGAAAGTATCGCCAGCGGCAAGCATCACTTTTTTGCCTTCACCTTGTAAACGTTTCGCAAGTTTACCAATGGTTGTGGTTTTACCAACACCGTTAACACCCACCACCAAAATTACAAATGGATTCTTATTTGGGTCAATATGTAATGGCTTTACACGTGGAGCCAATAAATTCACCAACTCTTCTTGTAATGCTTTATACAAAGAATGTGAGTAAATCAGATCACCACGTGCAGTACGCTCAGTTAAATTTGCGATAATCGCTTTAGTCGCATCAACACCAATATCTGCGACTAAAAGTTGTTCTTCAACTTCTTCAAGTAATTCATCATCAATTTCTTTGCCACCGATCAGGATATTTACCATTCCATCAGCAAAGTTTTTACGGGTTTTGGTTAAACCCTCTTTCATACGGCTAAAGAAGCCGCCTTTAGATTTTTCTTCAGTTTGCTCATCGGAGGTTTCTGAAACTGAAGCAACGATTTCTTCAGCCTTTGGAGTCTCGATAATAGGAACATTTACCGCAGGTAAGCTTGGTAAAGTTACGTCATCATCCCCAATATCAGCATCAATCAAAAATTTATTTTGCCCAGTAGATTGTTGTTGCATGCCGAATCCTTTGAAAAGCAGCGTGTTAAAAGACAATGATTTTAGCATAAAAGATAAGGATTTTCTTTATCTTGCCTGATTGTGTGTAGCAGCTACAAAAATCAACAGCTCAACCTTGCATTTATGGGTGAATTTCTTAAAAATAAATTTAAAGACCAAGCTTTGTGAGCCACTCAAGTGTTTGGACAAAATAAGAATAAATACCAAGAATTATTCCATATACATCTCAGTATATTGAGCTTCACATGTCTTATGTTTTGCACTCCAGTCTATGCTAAACCTCAACAACATCTCTCGAACCCAACAACAGAAACAACTCTCGACAATGGACTAAAAGTCATCATTCGTGAAGATCATCGTTCCCCGATGGTAATGACTCAAATCTGGTATGCCGTAGGTAGTAGCGATGAACCTGATAATCTTTCAGGTATTTCTCACGCTTTAGAACATATGATGTTTAAGGGAACTACCAAAGTCCCGAATGATGAATTTACCCGCCTCAGTCGCTTATATGGCGGCAGCGTCAATGCAGCTACTTTTACTAACTACACCAACTATTATCAACTTTACCAAAAGGATTATTTAGCACTCGCGTTAGAGCTTGAATCAGATCGTATGAGCAACTTAGTCTTAAGGCAACAAGATTTTGAAACAGAAATGAAAGTCGTCATGGAGGAACGTCGGCAAAGAATAGATGATAATCCTCGTACACTTGCATTTGAGCGCTTTAAATGGATTGCCTACCCCACCAGCCATTATCGACAACCAGTCATTGGCTATATGAAAAATTTAAAAATGCTGGCTCTAGAACATTTGAAAAAATGGTATCAAGACTGGTATACCCCCAATAATGCAATTTTAGTAATTGTGGGTGATGTAGAAGCCACTGCCACACTTGAACTCGTTAAACGGTATTTTGCTTCGATTCCAGCTCAAAAAACACCATCAAGAAATGATGTACTTGAAGTAACCAATTTGGGCTATCGACAACTCGAGGTCGAGTTACCTGTTCAAGTGCCTAATCTCTATTTGGCTTGGAATGTTCACTCTCTCGCTACAGCAACAAATCCACAAGATGCTTACACACTGGTCATCATTAAGAATATTTTAGATAGTGGTATCACTTCTCGACTACAAAACAATTTGGTTCGTGAGCAGAAGCTTGCCACATCTGTCAGTGTTTCCTACGATCCCTACAATCGAGGAGACAGTTTATTTAGTATTTCAGCCTTACCTGCGAATGATGTGCCATTGCAAGATATTGAAAATGCGATACTCAATGAACTAGAGCAATTAAAAAGCACCCCTGTCTCTACTGATGAAATCAATCGCGTGATTACTCGTTATGTTGCAGATTTAATTTATAGTCAGGACGATATTGCTGGGCAAGCCAGAATTATTGGAACATTGGAAATCAATGGATTGAGCCATCGTATTCTTGATCAACTCCCACAACATTATGCGGCGGTCACACCCGAAGATATTCAACGCGTCGCAAATACCTACTTTAATCATAACAATAACAGCAGCATGTACATACTGCCAGAACAAGAAAAATAATGGATAAGGTTATGCAAAACATACCACTATGCCTCATCACAGCACTTTTATTTATTCCAACGAGTTATGCCGAACTTATCGATAAAACTAAAACCGCTTCAATTGAACAGTTTAGCTCGCTTAACCAACTAGATAGCCTTCAAAATATTCAAGAAAACTCTAAACTGACAGTACCTCATGTGTATGAACTGAAAAATAGATTTCATGTGCGATCACTCTTTGTAGAATCTCCCTCACTCCCAATGGTAGATATTCAACTTACTTTTAATGCGGGTTCTGCGCGTGATCAAAGCATCGGTACTCATCTTTATGGTCTATCCAATATGGCTGCTCAACTTTTAGATGAAGGCACTAATCACTACTCAGCTCAGGAAATTATTACTACTTTTGAAAGTGTAGGTGCGAAGTTCAGTGTCTCAGCACACAGGGATATGTTTATTGTCAAACTCAGAACTTTATCCGATCCATCAAAACTAGAACCAGCATTAGATATGCTCCTTGAAGTGCTTAATCATTCTACCTTCAAAAATTCGAGTATCGATCTTGTTTTGAGTAATACCGCTGTCGGACAGAAACAATTAAAAGAAAACCCCAGCCGAATGAAAAATATTGTGTTTTATCGTACTTTATATGGTAAGCATCCTTATGCAGAACCGATTACTGGCACGCAAGCCAGCATTAAACGAATTAACCCAGAGAACTTAGTACAATTTCGACAAAAGTATCTTGTTCATCAAAATTTAAATATTGCGATTACAGGGCAACTAAAAGAGAAAGAAGCACTTAAATTAGCTGAAAAAATAGCAAAACATCTACCCGATGGTGAAAAAGCAACACCATTACCTGCTCCAGCATTACGCTCAGATTTCAATATTCGGCACATCCCTTATAAATCGAGCCAAGCACATATCATTATGGGAGAAATAGTAACAACCCGTGATGATCCTGACTATTTAGCATTACAAGTTGCTAATCGTATTTTTGGCACAGGCGGATTCAATTCTATTTTAAGCCAAGAACTGCGTGTAAAACGGGGATTAACTTATGGGGCTTATAGTAGTTTTAGTTTTATGCAAGCAGCTGGTCCATTTAGCTTAGGCTATTCCACAGAGCAAGATAATCTGCTCGAAAGCATTCAAATTGCACATCGTGCTTTGGTCAATTTTATCCGCGAACCAATTGATGAAAAGCTACTAGAACAAACCAAGCTAGGCATGTTAAGGGCTTTTCCAAATAACTACAGTAGCAATGCGGCAATCAATGCTCAACTGGGTTCTATAGGGTTTTATGGTTTGCCCACAGATTATTTGAATCGTTATAGCGATGAACTGAACCAGTTGACCACAGCACAAGTGCAAAATGCTATTCATAAGCATTTACATCCAGATCGACTCACTATCATTATTTTTAGTGAAAAATTAGATAAAGCAGCGTTAAATCAAATTTTACAAGACAATCTCAACATATATAAAAATACAGAAAGATCTAAAACATCAACACCTTCAAATGCTAACGAACCGTATCATCTGCCAAAGGAGGAAGCTCCTTTGCCTGATTCTTTTCAACATGATACGCTCGCATTAATTTCAGATAATGACCTCTAGTCATCTTTTTTTTCTGAATTAATTGTGACGCCATATCTTGTGTGGAAGGATAATAGGCTTGCTGTGCGAGTTGACGAACTTGTAAGTATTGATCAGGCGTCACTGGACGAAAAAGTGCGAAAGTTGCTAAAAAAAGAATTGCAACAATAATAAGTAAGACCAAGAAATAATAAAAATTCTCTAATTTGAAATAACGATAAAATTGAATAATTTTTTGCTTTGCGCTATGCATACACTACCTCGAATGAACTGGTAGTGTAGGTTGGCTCTATTAGAATCTCAAGGTTATTTACCCATTCTCAACCACAGATGGTTAAAAATGGGCAATCCGTGTTATCCACTGGTGATATTACGAACAACTGCAAAATATAGAATAAATGCGATTAAAGCCAATGCCAAAACAATCGCGAACACCCCCACCCCGTGTTCAGCATCTGCTGGATGCAAATCTTCATCATCAGCAATACGGCGTAATTCCCCATCATACATTTTGTAAAACTCAATGCGCTGTTGTGGCTCAAGTGTACGTGTAAAGTCATAAACACGTTTACGCTGTGCCAAACAATAGTCCCCTAAATGAATTTCATTGTGAAAAACAGCTTCATCAAGTTGTTGTCTATGATAGTGTGCCAATTCAATGATTTTCTCGGCATTGAGCGGTAATTCAAAAGCGAAGCCATCTATTGTATTTGTCATATTATTCTCCTTTTAATTACAGTATCCTGTATTTCCATCTTAATAAAAAAACTTTTTGACTATTGTTTAATCATGTAACTTGAAATTATATATATGCACCCCATATCTTATTTGACTTTTCACCTAATCTGTAATATTAGTTTAATAATACTTAGTTAAATTAGTATGAAGACTAAAAAAGTCGAGCTGTGCAATCATAATTACAATAAGGAGTTATCTATGATTCAACAAATTTCTCATCATGAGTTAGAACATGTGTACGCAAATGCAGTAAACACAATTCAATCGCAAAAAAACTTTGTAGATGCTGTTCAACAATTGGAAGAAGTGGCACGTGCAGGCCATGGCAAAGCGGCAATGTTCTTAGCTGAACTTTATTTTCAAGGTTTCCGTGTAGAACGTGATTCGTTAAAAGCACAATACTGGCAGAAAATGGCCACAATGCAAGCATAATGAAACGTCACTTAGGTGGCGTTTTTTTTGGCTTAAATATTACGAACATATTTATTTACGATTTATCGCAAAGCTTACACTGAAATTTAATCTATTTTTTTTACAATAACTCATGACTTCACAATGTCTGTCCAATATGAAACAAATTAGTCAATTACAACCGATAGCAAAAGACTTGTTTTTTAAAATTACTATTCTGAAATCCATGATGTACTGCGGTGTGTTATGGGGACTCTACGATCAAGGTTGGGCGATCATGTCCGACCAAGATGATTTTATTTTTCCGTTCTGGATGAACAGTGTACAAGCGCATAAATATGCAAAACTACATTGGCCAAGTTATACCCCACGTAAAATCACACCCGCTGATTTTCAGAAGTCTCTTTTGCCAACCCTGACTCGCTTAAAAGTCATTCCAGCACTCTGCAATTCATCTAGTCAGAAATTCAAATTGACCACTCAGCAAATGCGTCACTTTTTCTTTGCTGATGTGCAATTGCAGCCTGCTTAAAGCAAATTAAATTAGGTGTTTACTCTAAACACCTAATTTTTTCAATTTTATGCAATTTATGACTGCCTAGGTATTTGCATTTTGCATATTTCAAGTTAAGTTAAAAGTCAAACAATAAACAACAATAGAGATGTACAATATGACCAAAGTAGCACAAGTCCTTCAAGATAAATCAGAACAGACCATTTTCACAATTCGTCCAGATTCAACCGTATTTGAAGCAATTACGCTTATGGCAGATAAGGGCATTGGTGCTTTAGTGGTCACAGAAGATGAACGCGTAGTCGGCATTGTCTCTGAACGTGATTACACGCGTAAAGTCGCCTTAATGGAACGTACTTCATTTACCACCAATGTCAGTGAAATTATGACAGCGACTGTTCTCACTGTTACAACAGGCACCAGTGTAGAAGATTGTCTAGAGTTAATGACGGTTCGCCACCTCCGCCACTTGCCTGTGGTTGAAAATGAGCGACTGATTGGCTTAATTTCAATTGGCGACTTAGTTAAAGCAGCCATGGCAGATCAAAAAAACTTAATCGATCAGTTACAGCAGTATATTTCGGGTTAAACCCGAAATTGATGCATAAAAAGGTCAGCTGATTACTGACCTTTTTACATTCATAACTTAATTCAAACCGAGCTTATCTGCGACATAGTCTGAGTCTTTGTCACCACGACCCGACAAGTTCACCACGATTTTCACATCTTTGGCTAGTTTTGGCGCTTCACGTAAAGCCCATGCCACAGCGTGTGAACTTTCTAAGGCAGGTACAATCCCCTCCACACGAGATAAGGTCATGAACGCATCCAAACACTCTTGATCGGTTGCTGTTGTATATTCAACGCGACCTAAATCTTTCAGGAAACTGTGTTGAGGACCAACACCTGGGTAATCCAGTCCTGATGCGATGGAATGAACCGGCAATGGCTCTCCTTGCTCATCTTCCAACACATAACACGCCATACCGTGAATTTGGCTTGGCTTACCTAAAGTTAAGGTTGCCGAATGCATTTT
The DNA here is from genome assembly GCF_009939195.1 of Acinetobacter kanungonis. Taxonomy (GTDB): domain Bacteria; phylum Pseudomonadota; class Gammaproteobacteria; order Pseudomonadales; family Moraxellaceae; genus Acinetobacter; species Acinetobacter kanungonis. Next base: position 9,751 of record NZ_JAACKC010000006.1, read on the forward strand.
GGTATCTAAACCATGTCCAGCAGGCTCCACACCCACTAATTTCACATCTGCATCATTCAAGAATGCTGTAAAGGCACCAATCGCATTAGACCCCCCACCGACACATGCAACCACATAATCAGGGTTTTGACCAAAGCGGTCATGAGTTTGTACTTTTATTTCCTTGCCGATAATGCTTTGGAAGTCCCGTACCATTTTCGGGAATGGATGTGGACCAACCACTGAACCAATCGCATAGATATAATTCTTCGGATCTTTCAGATATTCTTCAAAAGCACTATCCACCGCATCTTTTAAAGTTGCTGTGCCACGAGTCACAGAAATTAATTTGGCACCGAGAATCTTCATTTTGACGACATTGGGATGCTCTTTCTCGATATCCACTTGCCCCATATGAATTTCACATGGAATTCCCACCAATGCACACGCTGTTGCCAATGCTACGCCATGTTGCCCTGCGCCTGTTTCAGCAATAACTTTGCTTTTACCCATATACTTCGCAAGCAAAGCTTCGCCTAAACAGTGATTGATCTTATGTGCGCCAGTATGATTCAGGTCTTCACGCTTTAAATAAATCTGTGCGCCACCCAATTGCTCAGATAAACGCTTGGCATGGAATAACGGGCTTGGACGTCCGACATAGTTTGCAAATAAATCGGCAAGCTCATTTTGAAATTCGGGCGTATGACGAATTTCTTCATATGCCACATTAATTTCATCCATGGCTTCTTTCAAGTGTGGGGGAATATATTGACCACCATAGGGTCCAAAAAAGCCTTCTGTGTTTGGTAAATCAATCCCGTTAATTTGGTGATTCATCTCTTACTCCCCCCTTTCTCTACATTTATTATGACTTACTCTTAACAGCACAAATTCACTGAGTTGGCCCCATGAACTTAGCGTGCCAAATATTTTGTTAAATCTTCTACGCCTTTCAAAGTCATTGGATACATATGCTGATCAAAAATCTGCTTAATGGAACCAATGGTTTGCGTGTAATGCCAGTAACTTTCTTGTTCTGGATTCAGCCAAGCGGTTTTATCAAAATGCTGACGTAGGCGATGTAACCAAACCTGACCAGACTCATCATTCATATATTCCACTGAGCCACCCACAGAATTCAGTTCATAAGGTGCCATACTGGCATCCCCTACGACAATGACACGATAGTCGCGGCCATAGGTATGAAATAGATCCCACGTATTCATACGTGTGTTTGAGCGACGGACATTGTCCTTCCAGACATAATCATATAAACAATTATGAAAATAGAAATATTCCAGCGTTTTGAATTCTGTTTTTGCAGCACTGAATAATTTTTCACATTGCGCAATATGAGAGTCCATTGAACCTCCCACATCAAACAACATTAATACTTTGACGCGGTTTCGGCGCTCTGGCACCAATTGCACATCCAAAATGCCTTGTTTTGCAGTTTCTTTAATGGTGCCATCAATATCTAGCTCTTCAGCAGCACCTTGTCGCGCAAACTTACGTAAACGGCGTAATGCCATTTGCATTTGACGCGTGCCCAGAATCTGCTCATCATCCAGATTACGGTATTTACGCTGTTCCCAGACTTTGACTGCGGAACGTTTTCGTCCAGGACCGCCAATGCGCACACCTTCAGGATGATCACCAAAAGCACCGAAGGGCGAAGTTCCGCCTGTGCCAATCATACGATTGCCACCCTGATGCTTTTTATGTTGTTCGCGCAACCGCTCTTCCAACATTTTCATCAGCTCTTCAAGAGAACCTGCTTTTTTCAGTTCTTCTCGTTGTTCTGGGGTGAGATGCTTCTCTAAAAGTTCCAGATCAAACCACTCTTTCGGCAATTGCTGGACTTGGTTTAACAACTCGTCCAAATTGAAGGTCGAAATGCCATCAAAATAGTATTTCATGCCACGGTCAAATTTATCAAAGAAACGCTCGTCTTTGACCATAATGATTTTGGCAAGCTGATAGAACTCTTCCTGATCGGCAAAAACCAAGCCTGACGCGACCGCCTCATTCAGATCTATAAGCTCACGCGTAGAGACAGGCACACCGTATTTGCGTAAGGTATAAAACAAGCGCACGAACATGCGTGTTTCTCCTTTAGCGACGTGACATAAAGGCTAAACGTTCAAGCAACTGTACATCTTGCTCATTTTTGATTAAAGCGCCATAAAGTGGTGGAATGGCTTTAGATTTATCATGATTGCGTAAAACATCATCAGGCATATCATCTGCCATCAATAAACTCAGCCAATCAATCAATTCTGAAGTTGAAGGTGGTTTTTTAAGACCCGGTACCAGACGCAATTTAAAGAATACTTGTAGTGCTTCGTTCACCAGCGCAGTTGAAACTTGCGGAAAATGTACATCAATAATTTCGCGCATGGTCGCTTCATCTGGAAACTCAATATAATGGAAGAAACAGCGACGCAAAAAGGCATCTGGCAGCTCTTTTTCATTATTTGAGGTAATGATTACGATTGGGCGCTGTGTAGCCGTAATCGTTTCACCTGTTTCATACACAAAGAATGACATTTTATCGAGTTCGTGTAATAAATCGTTAGGAAACTCAATATCTGCCTTGTCAATTTCATCAATCAACAACACACAACGCTCTTCACTGGTAAATGCTTCCCACAACTTACCCGGTTTAATATAGTTCTTAATGTCGTAGACACGGTCATCACCCAACTGGCTATCACGTAAGCGTGAAACGGCATCATATTCATACAACCCTTGCTGAGCTTTGGTTGTCGATTTGATGTGCCATGTGATCAGTTTTAAACCCAAACTTTGCGCAACCTGCTCTGCCAATAAGGTTTTACCTGTTCCAGGCTCACCTTTGACCAGAAGTGGTTTTTGTAAAGCACGTGCAGCTTTTACTGCCAGTTTTAAACTATCAGTCGCGATGTACTGGCTTGTACCAGTAAATTGTTGAGTATCAACAGACATGAGATGACCTTATTTTTTATTTAAAGTGGTGAACTTTTCTCGTTAATTACAGAAATTTCGCGTTTATCGCTATATTTAGACCAGCAATATCCCACGATCAAACCCAAACCAAGAACACATAGAATTGCAGATAAATTAAACCAGATCAGTGAATGCTCTTTGGTGAGAACACCAAACATTAACCCAAAGAAAGCTGGTGCAATTGAAGCATTTGTCCCTTCAGAAACCGTTGGGGTAAGCATGACGGCAAAAACAAACACCCAACTGATGCCACCGAACGGTTTAGGTAAACGCTTTGCGATTGCATACCAGCACCATAAAATGATGATGCTGCCAAGCAAATACACACTGATTGCAATCGTATCTTCAGGAATTGTGTCTAAAATTGAAAGAAGATTATCCATAGTACAACTCCTGAAAATGATTAAGCGCCACGCAAGCCTTCTGGGGCTACTGCATTCGGATTAATTAACCCTTCTGGTGGCATTTGAATAAAGAAACCTTTGGTTTCAATCGAATCCATTACATGCATTACATTGGCACGTGCTAACTTACGCGTTTCAGTTAACTCAATGTGCATCACAAAAGTTGCATGACCAAAAGCATTACGTAATACTTCTGGAACAACTTCTAATGGATTTGATGCTTCTGCATCATTTTCAGCAGGACGAGCAACATAGAGATACATCTCATCTTTTTTGCTCGATTTATAGATAGAACAATGCATGCTTAGAACATTACTTCACTTAGAAAATACAGCGTCAAGCATACAACAAAAAATAATCTGATTCAGTAGTGATTATTAACGCATCAGTCGTCAATTTGTCTAAGTGTCAATTCTTTAGACAAATAGCTCCGACTATTGCGCAACTTGCATTTGTGTTGACAAATATTGCTGATCTTCGTGCAGGACTTGAATGAGCGGTTTGGTCAAAAGCTCATAGCGCCAGCCCAGTAAATAATTCGGCAAATCCTGCTCATCAGTGCCTGACACAATATGTTGATATAGCGCATTGAGCCATTTTTTCCGCAGCAAGACTTCTTTTGGTACTGCCGTTTCATTGACTACGCTTTGAATCACAGCATCAACTTTATGACCTATTTCTTTAGATGAATGACGAATTGGACGTGCTAAGCGTAATGGCCACTCTTCCTGAGCAGGTATAAATTTCAATAAATCCAAAATGGTTTTGCCATGCTCACGCAGTACATTCTGACGAATATCCTTGATACTGCTCAACTGAAAATGGTTTTTAGGATTTTTCTCAACCAAATCAATAATGGACGAGTTTCTAAGAATAAAGCTGCGCGGCTGATTCAGTGCTTTCACCATTTGTTCACGCCAAACGGCCAATTGCTGAATTTGCATTAGCTGGCGGCGTGAATGACGGTAATTGCCAATATCTTGATATAGCATCGTCAAAGGCGTTTCTTGACCAATTTCATAAGTCAGATTACGGCAGTCTTCCTGTGCAAAATCCAATAACTGCTTTTGATTCAGCTCTGATCTGACTTTTTCTGCCAAAGCCATAATGTACAGCACATCATTGGCTGCATAATTCAATTGTTCAGAAGACAGTGGGCGCGCCAACCAGTCTGAACGTGTCTGATCTTTATCAATATCCACATTCAACATGTTTTTTAGCGCATTTTGATAACTGACCTGCAAACCATGTCCTAAAAATGACATCCCGATTTGCGTATCAAATACATTATTCAGTGACTTATCTTGAGCATAATGATAAATCAGATCGATATCTTCCCCGCAAGCATGAAAGACATTCAATTGCGCAGCAAAAATCTTTTTCCAGAACAGCGTTAAATCTAGGGTAGTGCCATCCAGCAAATAAACTTGATCCGCAACATTTATTTGAAATACCCCTAGTTTAGGCCATAAGGTATCCACTTTAATAAACTCTGTATCAAGTCCATAAATGGAGTTTTGGTCCATGATGGACAAAAAGTTTTCTAAATCTGTCTGATGCTGAATAAACTGAAACATACTGCCGAGTCTAGGATTAGATTCTCTAAAAAGCTATCTTACCTGATATATAACAATTAGCTATAAAAATTTTCAATTTAGACTAAAGAATTACTTAGTTTTTAGTATATAAGCTCTATTTATCTGTTTATTTATACATTTTTTATATTATGGATTTTTTAAAAATATACCAATCGTTAAAATAAAACTTAAAAAATGACCCATTCTATCGTGATTAAATCTACATGAAACAAGCCGAAACTTATTTCATGCGCATACGGTTATGTACAGCCTGACTCAGCGTATGGCTATCAACATATTCCAACTCACCGCCTTGTGGTACACCTTGAGCAATTCTGGTCATATGTACAGGCAAGTGTTTACATGCTTCGACCAGATAATGCGCGGTAGCTTGACCTTCTACAGTTGCATTGGTCGCCAGAATGACTTCGTTAATCTTCCCATCCGTTAAGCGTTGTACCAAATGTGGAATTCCGATTTCATCAGGTCCAATCCCATCAAGTGGTGACAGATGCCCACCAAGTACATGATATTTACCACGGAAACTGCCACTCTGCTCAATTGCCATTACATCGGCTGGTGACTCAACTACACATAAAAGCTGGTCATCACGCTCTGTAGAAAGACAAATATCGCAAACTTCATCTTCAGTTAACGAATGGCAGACACAACATTCGTGAATATGATTGGTTGCTTCATTCAAGGCGTGTGCCAAACCCACCGCACCTTCCCGATTTTTCATAATCAGATGCAGTGCCATACGCTGTGCAGATTTCGGACCCACACTCGGTAAAATTCTTAAAGCTTGAACCAACTGTTCAAATCGATCACTAAACACTTAATTTTCTCAATAAAAATACCTCCCTAATAAGGGAGGTAAGACACCACTAGGGATTAGAACATGCCAGCAAGGCCTGGTGGCAAGCCCATACCTGAACTTGCACCTTTCAAGCGCTCTTCAGAAATGACTTCAGCTTGACGTGCAGCATCATTCATTGCAGCAGCGATTAAGTCTTCAATCATGTCTGGATCATCTTGTAATAATTCAGGATTAATCTCGATACGCTTTACCACATTACGGCAAGTCATGGTAACTTTAACTAAGCCACCACCCGCTTCTGCGTGAACTTCAGTTTGAGCAAGCTCTTCTTTGGCTTTTTTAAGATTAGCTTCCATATCTTTTTGCATGCGTTGTGCTTGCTGCATCAGCATATTAATGTTCATAAAAATCTCCGAACATAAAATTAAAAATTAAATTAAATCTAAACCGCGTGCGATATCACGAATAATATCATCAATATCTTCTAAACCAACAGAAACGCGAATTAAACCTTCGCTAATCCCCGCTGCTTGTTTTGCTTCAGCTGACATTCTGCCATGTGATGTCGTCGCAGGATGGGTAATCGTTGACTTCACATCGCCCAAGTTACTGGTAATCGATAAGAAGCGCGTGTTGTCGATGACCGTCCAAGCCCCTGCACGCTCGCCTTGCACCACAAATGAAACCACGCCACCAAAACCTGATTGTTGTTTCTTCGCCAACGCATGTCCTTCGTGGTTTGGCAGACCCGCGTAATACACTTTTTCGACTTTAGGATGCGCATCGAGCCATTCTGCTAATTTTTGCGCACTGGCACAATGTGCTTTCATACGTAAACTTAACGTCTCTAAACCCTTTAAGAAGATCCACGCATTAAATGGGCTCATTGAATTACCGAGTGTACGAATAACACCGTTAATTTCTTCAACCAATTTATCTTTACCTACAACCGCACCACCTAAAGCACGACCTTGACCATCAATATATTTCGTTGAAGAATAGATAATCAGGTCAGCACCAAACTTAATTGGTTGCTGTAAGATTGGGGTACAGAAAGTATTATCAACAGCGAATAAAGCGTCATGTGCATGCGCAATATCAGCAATCGCTTGCATATCTCCCACTTGAGCCAATGGGTTCGACGGGGTTTCAATAAATAAAAGACGTGTATTTGGACGAATTGCCGCTTTCCAAGCGTCTAAATCTTCCAAGTCTACAAACGTAACATCGACACCAAACTTGATAACATATTTCTCAAACAGCGAAATGATCGAACCAAATACAGCGCGTGAACACACCACATGATCGCCCGCTTTTAAGTAAGCCAAAGTCACAGCATGCACTGCTGCCATACCTGAACTGGTCGCAACTGCACGTTCAGCACCATCTAATACGGCTAAACGTTTTTCAAATGCTTGTACAGTTGGATTGGTATAACGTGAGTAAGTATTACCTTCAATTTGTCCTGAAAATTTAGCTGCTGCATCTGCTGCATTTTCGCAAACGAAAGAAGATGTTAAGAAAATAGGCTCACTATGCTCACCTTCAAAAGTACGTGTGTGTCCGGTACGAATCGCTAAAGTGTCTAATTGATATTCGATGTCGTCGTATTGGCTCATTTCTACGATTCAGTTCTCAGAACTGCCTTTGTGAATAATTGCCAACATTTTGAGCGCCTACGGCATTTCAGGTCAAGGTAAAATATAAAATTATCGTTTAGACTTCGAGCAAATCTTTTGGTAGGTCAATAAAATGCCCATAACAACAAAACTAAAACACAAGATCAGTCGTCATAAAGTTCAGCTTAACAACTTATCCACCCGATTCTTTAAGCAACATTCGCTTATTCTTTCCGAAAGTACGCCTTATGAAATTGTGGCATATAACGATTATGCCAAAGTCCGTTATTATCCAGCACCTGTGAGACACTTCGTTGAACCTCTCGTTCTAGTCGCCCCATTTGCAATTAATATGGCAATCTATGACTTATTTCCTTACCGATCTTTAGTGAAACATTTTCAGAATCAGGGTTTCGATGTGTATTTGGTGGAATGGAAACATTTTCGCTCTCGCGACCACCATATTCATTTTTTAACCATCATTGACTATGCCTTGCCAGACTGCATACAGAAAATACGTCAACATGCGGGTTCCGAGCAAATCTCACTGCATGGTTGGAGCATGGCGGGTATATTTGTCTTACTTTATAGTGCCTTGAAACAACCTAACTTTGTAAAAAATTTAATTGTTTTAGGCAGCCCCATCGACAGCTATGCCTCAGGAATCATTGGTAAGCTAAATCAAGGCATGTACCAATTCATTCAACGTCATCAAACGTTGAATCAACTCTTATTCTCCAAGCAAATACCTAAAAGATATACCCATACACCAGGTCGCTTAAATTCGATTGGCTTCAAAATACTGGACCCTAAAGGATGGTATGCGAGCTATAAAACATTATTCAGTAATTTGGGTGACCTCGAAACTGTTCAAGAAAATGCGACCATTGGACACTTTCTGAATAATATGATTGATTACCCTGGTGGTATCAACCAAGACATGATTTTTAAGGTCTGGCTTAAAAATGAACTAAAACATGGTGTTATTCAACTCGAAGATAAGCAAATCAATTTAAATTCAATCACCTCATCGCTGTTGATTGGCGCAGGTCAAAGCGATCAGCTGGTTACAGCAGATGCAATAAAACCATTAACTGAATTGACAAATAGCCAAGATGTCACGTTTACTCTTATCCCTGGAGGACATTTGGGTTTAATGTCAAGCAAAGCCAGTGCTGAACAATTTTGGCCCGAATTAACCTCATGGCTAGAACAAAGATCGACAAAGAAATAAAGGAAAGACCATGATTCATTCAGTTGCATTTATTGGCTTAGGCGCGATGGGCTATCGTATGGCGGCTCATCTCCCTAAGCATTTTGAAACCGTTTTTGTGTGGAATCGAAATTTCGCTAAGGCAGAACAACATGCAACTGAATACGGCACCCTCGCAGTACCTTTACAGGATGCAGTTCAGGCAGACATCATTTTTTCTTGCTTACCCACTAGCCAAGACGTTGAAGCATTAATTTCAGGTCTAGAACTAAAAGCTGGTAGTATTTGGATTGATTGCACGAGTGGTGTACCAGAGTCTGCTAAAAATCTGGCAGAAGCTTTAAACATAAAACAGGTTTCTTTCTTAGATGCACCTGTAAGTGGTCAAACGATTGGTGCAGAAAATGCAACTTTAACCGTAATGGTTGGTGGTCAAGCTGAAGCATTTGAAAAAGCGTTACCAGCCTTACAGGCGGTTGGCAAGCTGATTAAACATGTAGGAGATTCTGGCGCGGGATTTGCCGTTAAAGCGGTAAACAATATGCTGCTTGCTGTGAACCTATGCTCAGTTGCGGAAGGATTTACTACATTAAAAGCACATGGTGTCAATCTTGGCGAAGCATTGGATTGTATCAATGCATCGAGTGGTAAAAGTGGCGTCACTGAAACAGTTTTACCTCAGCGCGTATTAAATCGTAGCTTTCCACTGACCTTTGCGTTACCTTTATTAGCGAAAGACACTGGTATCGCATTAGATTTAGTTCGAGATGCCAAACTTTCCGCGCCAGTCATTGCTCTTACCCAAAGCCTCATTCAAGCCGCAAGTGATCTTTCGCCAGCCGAAAGTGATTTTTCTTCTGCCGTTAAATTATATGAGTCTTGGAGTAAAATTACCCTAGAGTAATAAATTGCCATTGAAGATGACAAATTAAACCCAATATTGTAATAAGGTGTTTAAAACATACTGTTACAAACCATGAGGAAACTCTTATGAGTAAGTTGCTTATTGCTTGTCTTGCAGGTCTATCAACTTTTATTGGTGCCAATACGTTCGCTGCAACACCAGAACAAGAGTGCCAAAAACTGAAAAATGATCATGATGTCATTTATGCATCTAAAGGTTTCTGTTTCAAAGACCCTGAAGCAAAAGCAAAGTTTGGTAATGACAACTGCTATACAACCAAACCAAAGTTTTCTGACAAAGAACAACAACGCCTTGATGAAATCAAAGCGCGTCAGAAAGAGCTGAATTGTAAATAATCACTCAGTCTCCTTATTTTAAGGAGACCATTTAAAGGAATAATAATGGCTTACGACGATCAAAATATTTTTGCAAGAATTTTGCGCGGTGAACTTCCAGCAATTAAGGTCTATGAAGATGATCAAGTTCTTGCATTTATGGATATCATGCCACAAGCAGATGGTCACACCTTAGTCATTCCAAAAACACCCTCGATCAGCCTATTAGATCTTCCTGCTGAGGCAGCCGCTTATACTATTCAAGTGACACAAAAAGTGGCACGTGCAATGGAAAAAGCCTTAGGTGTAGATGGCATTATTTTAATGCAACTTAGTGGCGCTCCAGCGGGACAAACCGTCCCACATGTCCACTTCCATCTTATTCCTACCAATGTGCATCAGCTTGGAAAACATGCTGCACAAATGGGTGATCAAGAAAAGATTAAGGCGCAAGCCGAAAAGATTAGAGCAGCATTAGAAGCATAATGTATTGATTCGAACATTAAAATGGAGCCATAAGGCTCCATTTTTTTAACCGCCTAAAAAGTAAAACACAATAAATCCGATAGTTATCCAAACACGCATCGTCATCAAACTGTCATTTAGCTTTCACCTTGCTGTCACATAGTTTGCAGATACTGCATAGCAAGTTGGTGAGCTATGTAACGAATTGTACAGAAGCGAACTAAAAATAAGAGTTTGTAGGCACTTGCCATAAAAATCGTGTTTTGGAGAAATCTCAATGAAAAAATTGCTACTTGCTGCAGCAGTGACAACTTTAAGCTTAAACGCAGCACAGGCAGCGCCAACATTGTACGGTAAACTTAATGTTTCGATCGACAATGTTGATAACAAAAGTTTTGATGGCAACAGTGATGTTACTGAAATCAACTCTAACTCTTCACGCTTCGGTATTAAAGGCGAAGAAAAGTTAACAGAGAAATTATCTGCTATTTATTTAGCTGAATGGGCAATTGCTACTGATGGTTCTGGTTCAGATACAGACTTAAGTGCGCGTAACCGCTTCATTGGTTTAAAAAGCGATGGCATCGGCTCACTAAAAGTTGGTAAGTTTGACTCATATTTCAAAACTGCTGCAGGCAATAATCAAGATATCTTCAACGACCACACTATACTTGATATCACCAATATGATGTATGGTGAAGAGCGTTCAAACAACGTACTTGGCTTTGAATCAGACCCTAAACTTCTTGCAGGCTTATCATTCAATGTAATGTTCCAGCAAGGTGAAAGCACAACGGATCCGGCCAAAGGTGCAACAGGTAACGACGATACTCGTAATAACTTTGGTGATGCTGTTTCAGCTTCTGTTAACTATGACAATAAAGATTTAGGTCTTGCGCTTGCCGTAGCTGGTAACTCAGGTATCCAAGGTAAATACAACGCGTATAGCTTAAAAGATATTTATTCTGACGCTTACCGTGTAACTGGGTCTTATGATTTCGGTACAATCGGCCTTAAAGGTTTAGTACTTGGTGGCTTATGGCAGCACGCTGAACCTACTGATGACTTAACAGCTTATAACACTGGTAAAACAGATGCTACGACTGGTAATGCTATCACCGCAAACTACAAAGGCTTAGAAGAAGACTCTTGGATTGCAGCAGTTACTTACAAAATCGGCAATACGCCTTTTGCTGTAAAAGGACAATACCAATCAGCAAAAACTGCACGTGATGGTTATGATGATCGTACGATTGACCAATACGGTATTGGTTTAGACTACAAAATTAATAAACAAGCACGTTTCTACGGCATCGTAGCTCAACAAAAACGTGATTGGTTAAATGATGATGACAAGCGCACTGTAATTGGTACTGGTATGGAATACAACTTCTAATCCAACCTTGTTCAAAAAACACGCTTCGGCGTGTTTTTTTATTTAGGCTTAAACCAATTTACCCAAGAGCTTGTACCACGTGATTCTATTGGCACGGTATCAATCAGACGATCTTTTAAAATACCAGTTTGACGTGTCTGTTCCGCTAAACGCGCTTTGACTGAATGAATACATTCGCGATCACCAAATTCACACCGATCCAACGTGGTACCACCACAAGGACCATTTGCTAAACCTTTTGGACACGTTTCTGGGCAAATATACAATGTATCTGCAAGGCGACACTGACCACAGCTCTCACAGCCGACTACCCCATGTTTAGAGAAATATTCAGACTTAATCAGCAATTGATTTGCAAAATGGCCCGACCAAAGCTTGGCATTAAAAAATTTACGTCCAACATTTCGTGCGATCTTGGAATCAAACATTGAATCATGCATTAACTGCATGGTTTTAAACTTCAATAGTTGTTCGGAGGACACTGATTTTTTAAATCCTTCGACCTTAGGCTTCAGCTCATCCCCAGTTATTAAGCAATTTAATATCTTCCATTCATGTAAACACTGTTCCAGACTAAAATTTTTAAATCGTTCTAAAGCACCTTCTAGCTTTCTTTGTTCCTCAATCTTATGACAAGCAGACAAATGTACACCTGCATAACCCCAATGACGGCAAATCAAAATCTGTAAGGCACAGCGTGCATAAACATTTTGTTCTGCAAGAGTAAGATTTGACTCTTGTTCTTGCTTAAGCAATTCAAGCAGGTGTTGTGTTAAAACAATGCCCGCAACTTTATGCTTATGCATAAATTCTGCACGTGCCAAGGTTAAGGGCATCACACAAGCATACAGATCAACACCAATATGATGATCAGCTAAATACTGTTTAGCCTGCTTTAAAGCATCCAAATCAAATCCAAGCTGGGTAATGACATAATCAGCCCCTGCATGGACTTTCTTATCTAATTTATAGTATTGGGCAGCATGCTCAGCATGGGCATATTTAAAAGGATTAAGCGCCACACCCACTTTTATTTCTGGTGCCAGCTTTTTCGACTGCATTACAGCATTGACTGATTCTAAATAGCGTGTACGTGTTGTATTAGCTTGACCATTCTGATGCTGCTTTAACTTATCCCCTGTCAACAACAAAACATTTGAATACCCCTGATTTTGAGCTGCTTGAATAAAGCAGTCGAAATCTTTGATATCCCGCCCTTTGCCCGAAAAATGCAAAATTTTAGGAATTTCGGCAGCATAATTCTGTGCTATCGCTAATGGTTCAGGATCATCATCAGTTCGTACGCGATCAGCGATGGTCATCATGACAGGATAACCTGCTATATGTGATGGCACAGGCTGTACATGTTTGGTCGGCAAGAATTCTAGAAAAATAGAAAAAGGCTGATACGAGAAAGAATCAGGATGTAGAGGCATAATATCAGGAAGATCAGTGACAAAAGTCAAAAATAATCGCTTTATTATAAAAGATGAAAATGCTCATATGCAAAATAAATAAGTGCCTTATAAAAATTGAATTCTACAAAGCACTCAAAAGAAACTATTTGGCTATCAAATAATTACCAGCGGAATTTGTTCCAGTTTTCAGGATTCGCCCAATATTTGGAATTAAACCAATCTGGTACATGCTTATAGTTCAAAATATTAAATTGCCAGATCGCCAAACCACCACACTGCTCTGTTTTTTCAATCAGCTGAGTGAACCCCAGTGCACGCATCAGCTTTACATCCTGTTCACCTGTCACCACGACCAGTTTTTTGGCCATTAGATCACGCAACTTGACCAAGAACTGTGATTTCACTACATCGGATAGGCTATGCATTTCAGGGTTATCCAATAATACAAAGCCCAAATCATATCGCTGCGTAAAAGGCAGACTTAAAAACTCAGTTACGTTAAAATAAGTCCAACGAATTGATTGATTCTGGTCATATTGTTCTAAATTTTGACCAATACACAATGCAGTTTGAATAGGCTGTTCCTGAGATAAATCGTCTAGCATAGAAGTGATGACATTCTGTTCAGCCATAACTGCATCCTTATTATTTGAGTGAGCTTTTCATGGAACTACAAGGCATTTGTCATAAAATGCATGCAGGTCTCAAGGACCTTAGTGTAACTGATCAACAGACTCGCAAGGCAAATGTTGAATACAAATTTATCCTAGATCGCGCAGAAATTGAGCTTCCATTCAGTCTAGGTCAAGAAATCGAGTTAGAATGGACGGGTAACATCTACTGTGTATCTTGCGGCAGTAAAACCCCCAAGTCTTATTCACAAGGGCATTGTTTTAAATGTTTTAAAACCAAAGCTTCTTGCGACATGTGCATTATGAAACCTGAAACTTGTCATTATCATCTCGGAACTTGCCGTGAAGATAGTTTCGCACATGAGGTTTGCTTCCAGCCTCACATTGTTTACTTAGCCAATTCCAGTGCTTTAAAAGTCGGTATTACTCGCCTAGGTCAAATGCCGACTCGATGGTTAGATCAAGGTGCAACTCAAGCCCTGCCTATTATGAAAGTGGGTTCTCGACGTCTTTCAGGGCAACTAGAAATCATGTTTGGCACTCAAGTAGCAGATAAAACCGACTGGCGCAAACTTCTAAAAGGTGAAGCTGAACCCTTAGATTTACTAGAAGTACGCGAACAGCTGATTGAAGAATTTGCGCCAAAAATTCAAACCATTCGCGATGAGTTTAGTCAAAACCTAGAATTCAATGAAACGGTTGAGCTACTGGAAGATGAACTACCACGTGAGTTTATTTATCCTGTAGAGCATTATCCGGAAAAAATTAAGTCACACAACTTAGATAAGACCCCCACTATTCGCGGTAAATTACAAGGCATTAAAGGTCAATACTTACTGCTTGATACAGGTGTAATTAACATTCGCAAATACACTGGTTATGAAATTATTCTACGCGCTGAATAATTTCATCATGTTATAAGCATAAAAAAACCAGCCTAGGCTGGTTTTTTATAACGATTATTTATTTGATTTTTGCCTGACTTTTCAAGTATTGCGTATAGTCATCAAGCTCTTGCTGACCACGAAGTTGCTGATAAAGTTTAGTCAACTCTGTCAATTGTTCAGGCGTCAATGCATTTGCAGCAGTTTTATTTACATTCGAAATTGCAACCACAACAAATTCATTTGGTAAAGACGCAGTCGAAACAGACCACATGCCTGCTTTAGGTGCAGGAACACTGAAAGCTGCTCGCTCAATCTGACGTTTTAAACCTTGTGAACGTGTAAATACACCCGCATCTTCAAAACTTAATTGATTTTTAGCAACAACTGTTGCCGCTGGTTGAGTCTTAAACTCATCCAATGCTTTTTGAATTTTCGCTTTAGCCGCAGCCGCAGCTTTAACTTCAATAATTTTTGCTTTCACACGTGCATTGGCTTCTGCTAAAGATTGCTCACCCGCAGCATGGTAATCACGTACTTTCACCCAAACTACATCACCATTTGCCAGTTGAATGTTGCTTGAAGCATTACGATCACCATTCTTCACATCCTCATTAAACAGTTTAGCCTTAACATTTGCTTCACTTAAAACAGGATGCTGCATGCCCAACGTTAAACCTTTAACAGATTGAACCTGAACACCTTTCACTTCCTGTGCAACTGTATCCAATGCATCACTACCAACAACCATTTCATTCAAGTTGTTAACAGTATCTGAAAATGCATTCGCAGATTTAGCTTTTTGCACTTCAGCAATAAGACGTGGCTTTTCCATCTCAAAAGCTGGCAATTTAACTGCTGGCGCTTCTGCTGAAATGATGTGATAACCATATTGCGTTTTTACTGGTACAGAAATCTGACCCGATTTTAACGCCGCTACAGCTGAGTCGAATGCATTACCAAAAAAGCCTTTTTCATAGGCTGCAATAACACCACCATTACCTTTAGAGGCAGTATCATCTGAATATTTCTGCGCCGCTTCAGCAAAACTCATACCTGCTTTGATTTTTGCCGACACTTCATCAGCCAATTTCTTAGCTTCAGCATCTGAACGCGAATCCGTAGCAATCAAAATATGTTTAACCTGAGGTTGAACTTTTGCTTTTTCAGCTTCTACAAACTTAGCATAAGCCTGTTGTAATTCAGCATCTGAAATCTGTACATTTGCAGCAGGAAGATTGGATGGGCTAAGGACCACAAAATCAACATCCACGCTGGCAACTTGTCTAAATTGATTTTTGTGCTTGTTATAGTAATCAGTAATTTCTTGCTGGCTGACCTGAATACCTTTCTTATAATCATCCAACTTAATACTTGCCAAATGAATTGTACGCTGTTCCGTTTGTAGATTGGCAATTTGCTGAATATCGACTTTGCTGACCAATGCATAATCCATGAACGTGGATGTCATCATTTTTAATGCATGATCTTGGCGTAAGTTTTCAATTAAAGCCTGGCTGGTTAAACCCACCGATTTTAAATAATTCGCATAAAGCGCTTCAGAAAATTTACCATTTTCTTGCAAGCTCGGTTGTTGTGCAATCATTTGCTCAATTTGAGCATCGCTCAATGAAATACCCAACTTTTCTGCTTGTTGTAATAATAAGTTACGAGCAATGAGCGACTCTAAAGCCTTTTCCTTAATGAACGATTGATTCAATAATGTTTCATCACCATTCACATAAGATAAATATTGCTGGCTATAAGATTTAGTCGCATTATCCAGTTCTTTATTGCTGATTTCTTGCCCGTTTACTGTCTTGGCAGCATCTTTTGATTTACCACTACTAAAATATCCTTCAATACCTACAAGTGCTAAAGGGGTCAAAAACAAAATGAGCAAAACTTTGCCCAACCAGCCCTTAATAACTTTACGAAAAGATTCCATAAGTATTCCAATATTTTATTTGTGCCGCATTTTACCCGAAAAGCTGATATGAATGAATGCGTATAGACATCAAATCAGCATTATTAATAAAAAACGCGCCGAAAAGGCGCGTTTGGT
This sequence comes from Acinetobacter kanungonis, assembly GCF_009939195.1. GTDB lineage: Bacteria > Pseudomonadota > Gammaproteobacteria > Pseudomonadales > Moraxellaceae > Acinetobacter > Acinetobacter kanungonis. Next base: position 26,453 of record NZ_JAACKC010000006.1, read on the forward strand.
AAATCATTAAAAGATTAAGCTACAGAATCTTTTAAACCTTTACCTGCTTTAAAGCTAGGAACTTTGCTTGCTTTAATTTCAAGAGTCGCACCAGTTTGTGGGTTACGACCAGTACGAGCAGCACGTTCTTTCACATTGAAAGTACCGAAGCCAACAAGTGTAACTGTATCACCTGATTTAAGCGCTTCAGTGATTGAAGCAATTGTCGCGTCTAAGGCTTTACCTGCGTCAGTCTTAGACAATCCCCCTTTTTCTGCAATTGCATCAATTAATTCTGATTTATTCATGAAGATGAAGTCCTCTAATATCGTTTATTTAAGGTTCAAGGATATAGTTTAAATTACCATAACGCCTTTATAGCAATGCTTTAGGGGAGAACGCAATACTCCTCTTGAGCTTTTCTACAAATTTAATCGCAAATTAACGCGGAAAAAATAGCAAAGTTCCGAAAACTGTCATTTTTTATCAATTTTTGCTTTCAGTTGATCATTTTCTATGATCAAAGCATCCACCTTACTATGTAGTTGTAAAATCAAGCTTTCCAAATGTTGAATATCTTTTGCTGTCACCAGACCAATGCGATTTAAAGAGTGATGCACACTGTGATCAATCAGCTTCTCCACCTTGTCTTTAGTATCGACGACCGACTCTTTGGCTTTTTCTGAAACTTTTTCGACCGTTTGGTCTGCAATTTCTGTAGTTTTTGATTCAAGTTCTTCACCTACTTTAACCAAAGAGTCAAATAATTTATTACCTTCTTCTTCCGCACGCGAAAAAGCACCCAAACCTGCAAGCCAAATTTGCTTGGTGTATTTTCTAAAATCTAACCCTGATTTTGATCGATGACGGATACGAACCTTTTGCTCATCATCCAACACAGACAATTCATCATCATTATGCTCTGTTTTTGTCGTTTTATTCATTTGAGCTACTCCAGCTTATTTTCTGTCCCATTCATGCAACAACCGTATAAATAAACTCATAATAGCAAACTTAACACTTGATCGATTTGCAAAACTGTTCTACAAAGCAGGTTTAATACGCAATTTATTTCAGTCCTCAAACACATACAATGAGATAGGACAGTTTGTTTACCGCAAGGATTAGGTTTTATGAGCGATTCGCAACAAAGACAAAATCAAACACATTTGTTGCTGACAACATCCATGATTGTTTTAGAAACGATTTTTACTTTTATTGTTAAACGCGATCCCGTTGTTGCACTACAAGCCAAAAAATTTATTGAACAAAAAATTGCAATTAAAATTAATAGCTATGTTCCCTATTTCGACTTTTATGTGCAGTTTAATGAACATGGCGTATTATTTGACACCAAAGCCCCCGAAAAACCTGTAGATCTGGATGTCAGAACTACACTTATGGATTTGGTCAAAATTTTCGTATTTGCGAATCGACGCAGCATTAAAACCATGCGTATCGATGGCGATATTGTTCTAAAAGATGAATTGCGTGATTTAGTGTTGCTATTTAGCGCTCCGAAAATCCTTGCCGATTGGAAACAGTGGTTCTTACAACCTGCCGATGATGAGCAGAACATCACCTCTTCTAATAAACGTGTCGCGCCGCTTTTAGAGAAGATTGACCAACAACGCTCTAAAATTAATTCGCTTCAAGTTGAGGTAAAACAATATAAAAATCGCATTCGCCGCCTAGAACAAAAGCAAAAGCGCATTAATGCTGCCTTTTTTGTAACCACAGTACTTCTTATTGCTTTATTTGTGTATAATGTTTGGCTTTCATAAATCACTATTTTTATTATTAATTAAAACAAAATAAATGGTCTTAAAAAAACTTGACTATTTTAGTCAGGATTCATAGAATCTACACATCTAGTCTAAACATGTGTATCGAATCATGCGCTTAACAACTCGCGGTCGCTACGCGGTGACTGCTCTACTTGATCTAGCTTTGCAGCCTACTGAACAAACGATCACACTAGCCGAAATTGCAGCTCGCCAAACTATTTCCGTTGCGTATCTTGAGCAACTTTTTGCCAAGCTCAAACGTCATGGTCTAGTTTCTAGTGTTCGCGGTGCGAATGGTGGTTATCACCTTGCGCGCAATGCTGAAGACATCACTGTGTTAGAAATTATTGAAGCTGTAAATGAAACTGTAGATGCAACTCGTTGTGACCATAAAGGCAACTGTCAAAATGGTGCAATGTGTCTCACTCATGATTTATGGCAAGAACTCTCTCACCACATTGCCGATTATCTCGCTAAAATCACTCTTGCTGATCTTGTAGCTCGCGACAACGTACAAACCGTTGCCATTCGTCAAAACACAGCATCATTTGATTCAGCCCTTTTATCGGTTACAGGTAGTATTTGAAATGAAACGTCCGATTTATCTTGATTATGCAGCAACCACCCCTGTAGACCCTCAAGTTGCAGAACGCATGATGGAATGTTTAACTTTCGAAGGTACTTTTGGTAACCCAGCTTCTCGCTCGCATGCATATGGTTGGCAAGCTGAAGAGAAAGTTGAATACGCACGCGAACAAGTTGCGAATTTAATTAAAGCAGACCCGCGCGAAATCGTGTGGACTTCTGGTGCAACTGAGTCTGACAACCTAGCATTAAAAGGTGTAGCTCAATTTTATGCTTCTAAAGGTAAGCATATCATCACCAGTAAAATCGAACATAAAGCAATTTTAGATACTTGCCGCGAATTAGAGTCGGAAGGTTTTGAAATTACTTACCTTGAGCCTTTACCGCAAACAGGTTTAATCACACCTGAAATGGTTCAAGCTGCCATTCGTCCTGACACTATTCTTGTTTCCCTCATGATGGTAAACAATGAAATTGGTACAGTGACTGATGTTGCTGCAATTGGCGAAATCACGCGTGCAAACAAAATTTTCTTCCATGTAGATGCTGCGCAAGCTGCGGGTAAAGTTGAAATTGATCTTTCGACTTTAAAAGTAGACTTAATGAGTTTCTCTGCTCACAAAATCTATGGTCCTAAAGGCATTGGCGCGTTGTTTGTACGTCGTAGCCCACGTGTGCGCTTAAAAGCACAAATGCACGGTGGTGGTCATGAGCGTGGCATGCGTTCTGGCACTTTACCAACGCATCAAATCGTAGGTATGGGTGAAGCATTTGAACTTGCAGGCAAAAACCTGGTTGCTGAACAAACTCGCTTACGCGGACTACGTGACAAACTTTGGAACGGTTTACAAGATCTTGAGCAGGTATTCCTTAACGGTCACCCAACTCAAAACGTTGCCAACTACCTGAATGTCAGCTTCAACTTTGTTGAAGGTGAATCATTAATGATGTCGCTTAAAGATGCAGCTGTATCTTCAGGTTCTGCATGTACATCTGCAACGTTAGAACCATCTTATGTACTTCGTGCATTAGGTCTTTCTGACGAATTGGCACACAGTTCAATCCGTTTCAGCTTTGGTAAATACACCACTGAAGAAGATATTGATCATGTGTTAAGCGTGACCCGAGCTGCCGTTGATAAGTTACGTGAACTTTCTCCGCTTTGGGATATGTATAAAGAAGGTATCGACCTTTCTACAGTCGAATGGGCTGAACACTAATTCTTTTCTTTCAATGAGATCATGACCAGTGATCTCATTGATAAAACCGAATTTAACCCCATATTAATATTAACGCTGACCCCGAGGTTTGGAGAAGCATCATGGCATATAGTGAAAAAGTAATTGATCATTACGAAAACCCTCGTAATGTAGGTGTTTTAGATAAAAACGCTGAAAATGTTGGTACTGGTATGGTTGGCGCGCCAGCTTGTGGCGATGTAATGCGCCTCCAGATCCAAGTTAACGACGAAGGTGTAATTGAAGAAGCTCGCTTCAAAACTTATGGTTGCGGTTCTGCAATTGCATCAAGCTCTTTAGTAACTGAGTGGTTAAAAGGTAAAACTTTAGACCAAGCTCAAGCGATTAAAAACATTGATATTGCAACTGAACTTGCACTTCCACCTGTAAAAGTTCACTGCTCTGTACTTGCAGAAGATGCAATTAAAGCTGCTGTTGAAGACTATCGCAACAAGCAAACTAAAGCTTAATTGTTTCAAGATTAGTGAAGGAATAACGGAGTTTTCATGATCAATTTAACTGAAAATGCTGCAACTCATATCAGCAATTACTTAAAGAATCGCGGTAAGGGTGAAGGTATTCGCGTTGGTGTGAAAACTTCTGGCTGTTCAGGCTTGGCATATGTACTCGAATTCGTTGATGAAGTTGATACCCATGACCAAATGTTTGAACAGTTCGGTGTTAAAGTCTTTGTTGACCCGAAAAGCTTAGTCTATCTCGATGGTATGGAAATGGACTATGTTAAAAATGGCTTGAATGAAGGCTTCGAGTTTAACAACCCAAACAAAAAAGGCGAATGTGGTTGCGGTGAATCTTTCACTGTTTAATCCTCCCATTGCCTGCATCTATTAAAACAGTGTCTTTACACTGTTTTAATTCTATATATTTACATGAAATAATTGCGGATCCCATCTTCCATGAATCATTTTGAGTTGTTTAACCTTCCAGTAGCGCTCGATATTGATTTAGCAAGTTTAAAAAATGAATTTTTAAAACTGCAGCAACAATATCACCCTGATAAAGCCGAAGATAAAGACCAAGCACTGATTAAGTCCAGTGAAATTAATCAAGCATTCAAAGTTTTATCGCATGTGGATAGCCGTGCTGGGTACTTGTTAGCACTCAAAAAGCAAGATCACCATTTAGACCAGTCGATTAGTGATTTTGAGTTTCTACAATCTGCACTCGAAATACGCGAACAACTCGATGATGCAGCTTCAACAGATGATCTTGTTTCACTCAAAAAAGAAGTGTCGCAATGGATTGATGGCTTAGTTCGTGAATTCAAGATTGATTATGCTGACGAAGATTGGTCTGAAGCACGTGACACCGTAAGAAAATTACGTTTCTTCCAAAAAGTCATGCTCGATATTGATAAGGCCGAAGATCGTTTCCTAGATGACGACAGCTTCGATCTTGATGATGATTTCTAATTTTTTAAATTTTGCTGCTCAAAGGATGTAACGCATGGCACTTTTGCAAATTGCAGAACCGGGGCAATCAAGTGCACCTCATGAACACCGTATCGCGATTGGAATTGACTTAGGCACAACCCACTCTTTAGTCGCAACTGTGCTTTCAGGGAAAGCCAAAGTTCTTAACGATGAACAAGGTCGAGTGTTACTTCCTTCTATCGTTCATTACACCAGCAATCAGACCCACTATGGTGATGATGCAAAACCATTTATTACAGCCGATCCTAAAAATACGATTGTTTCTGTAAAACGATTCATGGGACGCTCCAAGGCTGACATCAAATTCCAACACCCCTACACACTTGTGGGTGAAGATCATCAAATGCCTGCATTTGAAACAGCTCAAGGTCGTAAAACGCCTGTTGAAATCTCTGCAGAAATTTTAAAACATCTAAAAGATCGTGCTGAAGAAAGTCTAAAAAATCCAGTCAATGGCGCAGTCATTACTGTACCTGCATATTTTGATGAAGCTCAACGCCAAGCAACGCGTGATGCCGCTCAACTTGCGGGGTTAAATGTGCTTCGCTTATTGAATGAGCCAACAGCAGCAGCCGTGGCTTATGGCTTAGACCAAGAAACCAATTTAGAGACTGATCGCAACTATGTCATTTACGATTTAGGTGGCGGTACTTTTGACGTTTCTATTCTTCGTTTCTCGCAAGGCGTATTCGAAGTTCTTGCAACAGGTGGTCATACCGCACTCGGTGGTGATGATCTTGATCGACTCATTGTAAAATGGGCAAAAAAACAACTCAACATTGAACATCTTAATGATGCAGAATATGCACATTTTGTTGTTACAGCACGTAAAGCAAAAGAAGCATTAACAGATCAAACTGAAGTCGAACTCAAACTACTTGATCAATCCATTCAACTTGATCGCCCGACTTTTGAATCTATTATCCAAGTAGCACTCGATAAAACGATTAGTGTTTGTAAACGTGTCATGCGCGATGCAAAACTCGAACTTGATGACATTCAAAATGTGGTGTTGGTTGGCGGTTCTACCCGTTCGTATGCGGTACAAAAGGCAGTACAAACGGTATTCAATCAAGAGCCATTGTGTACCATCAACCCAGACGAAGTTGTTGCAATTGGTGCATCGATTACTGCGAACCAACTGATTGGCAACTCCAAAGATGGTTCTTTGCTTCTTGATGTGACACCACTTTCACTTGGTCTTGAAACCATGGGGGGCTTGGTTGAACGTCTGATTTCTCGTAATACCGCAATCCCTGTAGCACGCCGCCAAGAATTTACCACCTATCAAGATGGTCAGACAGCGATGCTGATTCATGTGGTTCAAGGTGAACGTGATTTGGTTGAACATTGTCGCAGCTTAGGTCGTTTTGTCCTACATGGCATTCCGCCAATGACGGCTGGTCAGGCACGTATTGAAGTCACGTTCCAAGTCGATGCAGATGGCTTGCTGACTGTTGCTGCCAAAGAAACTACTTCTGGTGTGCATGCGCAAATTGACATTAAACCATCTTATGGTTTATCTGAATCAGATACCGAACGCCTGCTTCTTGATGGTTTTAAATATGCTGAAGAAGACAAAAACCTTCGTCACCTACAAGAAACAAAAGTAGAAGCGCAGCGCGAACTCGAAGCTTTGGTTCAAGCTTTGAAGATTGATACTCACCTTCTCAGCACTGAGCAACAGGATCAGCTGAATACAGCCAAAGCTCATCTTGAGACTCAACTGCAAGGTGAAGATCTGAAAGCTATTGAACAAGCCGTAGAACAGCTTAAAATACACAGTGATAATTTTGCTGCATTACGTATGAATCAACATATTGATGCTGCATTAAAAGGCACTAAACTCGAAGACTGGTCAAACTCAAACTAATTAAGGTAAAGATTATGCCACGTATTAAAGTACTTCCACATGCGCAATTCTGCCCAGAAGGTGCTGAGTTTGAAGTTGAGAAAAATGCAAACTTATGTGAAAGCTTATTGAAAAACAAAATCAAAATTGAACATGCTTGTGATATGTCATGTGCATGTACAACTTGTCACGTGATCGTACGCAAAGGTTTTGACAGCCTTGAAGAAATGAACGATGTTGAAGCTGATTTGTTAGATCGTGCTTGGGGTCTAGAACCTGACTCACGCCTTTCATGCCAAGTTGCAATTGTAGATGAAGATCTTGAAATCGAGATTCCGAAATACACCATCAACCATGCTTCAGAAAGCCACTAAGCAGAGACTATAAAAAACCACGCAATGGCGTGGTTTTTTTACAACTAAAATTAGCTCAGCGATTAACCATCAGTTTTTGTATTATCCAATTTAATGCGTATGGGTATTTTCAACAGACTGAATAACTTCATCTTCCAGTTTAAGCTTTACAATACCCTGTGAGTTAGTTAATTTCTGCTGGGTTTGAATCCGCTTAATCATCTTGTCTAGTACAGTAATGAGTTCTGGATATTCAAAGTTTTGCACTTCATCCAGATTTAACAATAGATGAAAACCTTTGTATTCGTAATCAAACCAACGCTGATAATCTGTTTTCTGAGACGTATATTTCTCCATCACCTGCCAAGTTCTTACAGGACCTTGAATCCCTTTAAGATAAATTGGAGATTTTGGTGCACACAAATAATCGCTTTTAATTAAATTATAGGTGTCGTCAGAAATTAAAATTTCGTCTACCGCTGCCGCACTTTGTAAGCGTGCTGCTAAATTCGCATCGCGCCCTACGATGGTATATGCCATTCGGTGTGCTGCGCCATAGTTTCCAACGTGGCAATACCCTGTACTGATTCCCATACGAATATGTAAAGGCGGATAACCCATTTTAATCCAGCGTTCACGTAACAATTTCATTTGCTGGCGCATGACCATCGCCATTTCTACACAGGTTTTTGCATCTTGCTCTACACCCTGAGTATTTGGATCACCAAAGAAAATCAGGATAGCATCCCCCATGAACTTATCAACTGTACCTTCATATTGTTTGGCAATTTCGGTCATATGACTTAAATAGTCATTCAGTAAATAAGCAAGATCATCAGGAATCAGTGTTTCAGACAGTTCAGTAAAACCCTGAATATCAGAGAAAAAAACGGTCATTTTTTTACGTTTATATTCAATCTTGGCTTCAGACTCACCCTTCATGATTGACTGCCAAAGCTGCAAAGGCGCATAACGACTAAGCTGATTAGCAAACTCCATATAGCGATTCATCTGATTATAATAATATTCGCGCTTGGAATGGATATAACGGATTCGGCGACTTTGATAAATAATGCCCACACCAAAATAGGTAATTAAGCACAAAAAAGAAAGTACCGTCAGCTCTGCTGAGGTATGTTCAAAATACTCACCAAAACCAAAAATGAAAATATTGCTGAAATAGAAAACAGCAACCCCAAACACACAGGTGAGCATGGCTGAGAAAAATGAAACTTTGGTGTTGATTGAGGAAAAAAGTATTGCAAATATTGCTGTAAAGGTCAGCACAAGACTCAAATGCACTGCCGATAACATTACTGCAATGACGATGACATCTATTGCAAATAATGTATTCCGCTTTGCGTGATAACCAAACTTAAATTCCAACCAACCAGAGAGCTTTGGCAAAATTAATGCCACACTCGCCAATAATATTGGAACATAAATCTGATACTTGGTTTCTGGCGATGTGTAGTGATAAACAACTAAAAGTAAAGATAGCATTGCATATCCCATCATTCGATGAAGATATTCAAAATGCTTAGGGTCTCTATCTATCCAATTGCTTAATGAAAGCACTACCTACTCCAGAACCCGAATCTAATCACAATTCATCCATAAACAAATGATTTACTGGGATTAATCCATGCGCCAGTCAAATGGCATATCACCTTGACCACGTAAAGCAAGCATTAATGTCTGACGCATATGCGCTAGAACTTCATTGGTATATGGAACTGCTGGTGTGCCCCAAACTGGTTTAGGCCATGCCACATCGTTTTGATAACGAACTACATGATGAAAATGTAACTGAGGTACCATATTACCTAGAGCAGCAACATTCATTTTGTCCGCACGGAATACACGCGCCAACTGGCTAGACAACCAACTTGATTCACGTAAAAACTGTTCCTGATCTGCCTGACTTAATTCATATAATTCAGTCACACCTGGAACACGTGGAATAAGAATGAGCCAAGGAAACTGCATATCATTCATTAAACGACATGTAGAAAGCGGAAAATCGCCTACAAAAAACGTATCTTGAGCAAGTTGTGGATGCAAACTAAACATATCTTTATAAATGATGCAAAATTAGAATGATGGTTAATACTATCACATCAAACTAGAGCTGAGTATTCTCTAAAAGGTGTTTCATTACAAATAAAATACTATTTGACTTGAACTCGATCACATTTATCACTTTAATAATTTTTCTAAATAAATCAACTGCTTCTTTGGCTATCATTCCAATCTAACTTTTGGAAAGTCAAGCCAAAGAAGTGACTTTACTGGCCTAATTCAACTCTTTGATCAAATTTTCCAGTAAATCATTGATAAATTGTATTCTTTTTTGAAAATCTTCTAACATGACCATGACTTTCAAACGCTGCCCACCTTCCATACGGAAGAAGGTCGGATGCTTTTGCATCATGTTAATGATGCTCATGGCTTGCACAGGCGTATCTTGTGAAAATTCGATATAGCCGCCATTGGTATTAATATCAATTTTGATAATTCCCAACATCTCTGCCTTCAGGCGTAACTGATGCACTGCAAATAATTGCTTCACTGGTTGCGGTGGAATACCAAAACGATCAATCAATTCCATGCGAATATTGTCTAGCTTCTCTTGAGTATCGGTATTACTGATACGTTTATAGAATAACAAACGTTGATGCACATCCCCCAAATATTCATCTGGAATTAACGCTGGCATGTGCAAGTTAATTTCGGCCGTTAAGGACAGTGGTGCATCGAAGTTTGGCGTTTTGCCTTTTTGAATGGCTTTGGTGGCTTTTTCAAGCATCTCCATATACAAACTATAACCAATCGCTTGCATGGAACCGCTTTGCTGTTCACCCAACAATTCACCTGCTCCGCGAATCTCTAAATCTTCGGTTGCCAACATAAAGCCTGCACCTAAAGTCGCAGCACGCTGAATCGCATCGAGTCGTTTTTCTGCATCACCTTTCAACCCTTTTAGTGAAGGCACCAATAAATAAGCATAGGCTTGATGATGCGAACGTCCTACACGTCCACGTAATTGATGCAGTTGTGCTAAACCCAGTTTATCCGCACGTTCAATTAAAATGGTATTGGCGTTTGGTACGTCAATACCAGTTTCAATAATGGTTGAACATACCAAGACGTTGTATTCCTTATGGTAGAACTGCTGCATGACCTGTTCCAGTTCACGTTCACGCATTTGCCCATGTGCAACCGCGACACGTGCTTCTGGCACCAGTTCACGAAGACTTTCAGCAGCTCTTTCAATGGTTTCGACTTCATTGTGCAGGAAGTAAACCTGTCCGCCACGTAGTAACTCACGTAGAATCGCCTCTTTAACCGACTCTGCTGTATGTTCTTGGACAAAGGTTTTCACTGCTAAACGACGTGCAGGCGGTGTCGCGATAATCGAAAGATCACGCATACCACTAAATGCCATGTTTAGAGTGCGTGGAATTGGCGTCGCAGTGAGTGTCAGCATATCTACATCAGCACGCATTGCCTTAATACGCTCTTTGTCGCGCACACCAAAACGATGTTCTTCATCTACAATCATTAAACCCAGATTTTTGAATTGCACGTTTTCTTGCAAAATCTTATGCGTACCCACCACGATGTCGACCTTTCCATCAGCCAAATCTTCGATGGTTTTAAGATGGGCTTTACTTGAACCAAAGCGTGATAAAACTTCGATTCGAACAGGCCAATCGGCAAAACGGTCTTTGAATGATTCATAATGCTGTTGCGCCAATAACGTGGTTGGCACCAAGACAGCTACTTGCTTGTTATTTTGTACGGTAACAAAAGCGGCACGCATCGCCACTTCAGTTTTACCAAAGCCTACGTCACCACAGACTAGACGATCCATAGGTTTTGCCAATTGCATATCATGCAAAGTCGCTTCAATCGCATTGGCTTGATCCAGCGTTTCCTCATAAGCAAAGCCACTGGCAAACTCCATATATAAGCTATGATCCAATTCAAAACTGATGCCGGGTTTAGATTGGCGTCGTGCCTGTATATGCAACAACTCCGCCGCGACATCATGAATTTGTTCCAAAGCTTTACGTTTAGCTTTATTCCAAGCATCGGTACCCAGTTTGTGTAATGGCGCAAGATCTGGATCACCACCGCTGTAGCGACTGATCAAATGCAGATTTGTTACCGGGACATACACTTTGGCTGCATCTGCATAGTCCAATTGCAAAAACTCATGCTCTTGATCATCAATACTGAGCGTGATTAATCCTGCATAGCGCCCAACACCGTGATCAATATGTACCACAGGTGCACCGATACTCAGTTCAGTCAAACTCTTAATAAGAAATTCTTCTGAAACTTCCTGCTGGCGTTTGCGACGTCGCTGCACCACACGATGTTCATACAACTGATTTTCTGAAATTACACTCAATTGACCACGGATAACCAAGCCACGGTCAAGTGGTGCATTGGTAATGGCAATAGCCTGCAAAGACTGCTGGAAATCAGCAAAGCTTTCTACGCTTGGAATATCACCTAAAAATGGGCGTAAAGCATCTTTTAAGGTTTCGCGTCGACCTGCACTTTCAGCAACCAGCAATACTGGATGATTGACCTCATCCAAATACTTTTTAACAGCTGCAAAAGGCTTTTCTTGCTTAGGATCGACCGCCAAACGCGGAGGAATTTCGGTATCTAGATTTATGGCACCCGCACGCTCTTCGGCTGCTTCGGATGAAGCAATCACACGGGCAAACTTATTAAGCTGTTCCAATACTAAATTTGGCGCGAGGAACAACTCATCGGGCGGCAAAATTGGATGATCTACATTATGGCGACGGTCTTCATAACGACGCATTACTTCTTTCCAGAAGTTTGCTAACCCTTCATCCAGTCCATTATCTGTAATGACAATGCCATTCCCTGGTAAATACGCCATCAAGGTACTTTGGCTTTGCATCAGTGCTTTTTCAAAAAACAAAGGCAAATAGAACTCAATCCCTGGCGAAGCAATCCCTTCTAATACATCTTGATAAATTGGATTCTTTTTCGGATTGGCGGTTAGAAAACTTTCTGCGTAGCGATCTCTAAATACAGAGCGCCCCTCTTTTAATGGGAACTCTTTTGCAGGAAGTACACTAAATTTTTCTAGGTTTTGTGTCGTACGCTGCGTTTCTGGATCAAAGAATTTCAGGCTTTCAATTTCATCATCGAAAAGGTCAATTCGTATTGGTGCATTTTGTCCTGAAGCAAAAATATCCATGATGCTGCCGCGAACAGCAAACTCACCATGATCATAAACTGTATCGACTAAATGATAGCCTGCCTGAATCAGTCGCAGTTTTTGCTTCTCAATATCAAATTTTTGTCCGACGTGAATATCAAAATGCTCGCCAAGTACCCACGAAGTTGGTGCAACACGTTGTGCCAAAGTAGAAGCTGAAACCAGCAATACACCTTGCCGCGGCATATTGGATAAAATTGCTAAACGCTCTGAGACAATATCTTGATGAGGTGATAAGCGATCATAAGGTAAGATTTCCCAATCCGGGAAAATAGTCGGTTTTACGCCATAAAATTCCAGCTCACTTTCTAATTGAGCCAAATGCTGACTATTGCGAGCAACCAATATAAATAGTTGTTGATGTTGTTTTGAGATTTCTTTAAATAATAGTGCAGCAGCTGAACCTTGTAATTGTCCGATCCAGCGTTTGTCACCTGCTTTCAATTTAGACAGATTAAGTTGAGCAATTTCTTGTTGGAACATGTAGATCGCTTTTAGAGATAAGTCACTTGCTTACAATCTTATCATGAGGCTAAAAGCCAAGAAAATTTTTATACCGTTGCTCAACCAAGAATAAGTGAAAGTCTTTTTAATCGATTACTAAAATTATTGCAGATGAGCACACTATAAATAGCTATATATAGTTAACCCTATTTTTCTCGAATAAAGTTACGGTAATAGTCATTCAGCTTTTGGACAATTCGCTTAAACTGCACAAGGTTCTCTTCGGTATTGCCTAAACGTGCAACAAATTTCTGCTGAGCAATTTCCAAATCTATTTTTTCATTGATCAGCATGGCGGCATAGTAAAGTGCTTGTAGATCATCAAACTTCTTTAAGCGTCGATTAGAATAAAACTCCAAACGTTCGGAAAGCTCCTGATTCAGAATTACACCATCGACAATATAGCCCTGCTCTGGATCAAACTGGATCGCATGCTCCAGCAAATAAGCTTCTTCCTCTTTCGCTTTAGAGCTTTTAAATACATTTTTAAGCTTATTCAGCATCAGCAGGCTTTCCTAAAGAATTAAAGCAGCATTATATAATGTAATCAGCACAAACCTGTCTACTTATGTGTCAATTGAAAATTAGCTGTTCTGGCAGATTTATTGAGTGAGTATTCAGTACGCCATTTCTTTATTCTTTGATTCTAGGCGTAGTCATTTACATAAAATGTATATAGCACTGACTTATATTGCGCGCATAATTAAGAAAGTAAATTCATCACTCCAAGATATTCTTGATCTATCAATACAATAAAAAAAGGAGAATTGAGACTTTGGCAGCCAAATTTAGAGTAATAATCCAGCAATTAAAACAAACACCTTAATATCCAGTAAATAGGTGACTTTTGAACTGATTTTTTAATAACTTCTTTTTTCCGGAGACCTCCCACCCACATCAAATTGAAATATATAGATTTATTTTAATTTACCTGAGCTTTAAATTGTTAGCTTATGTAAACAATAATTTAAAGTTTTGGAATCAACTATTAATTTGAGTATTTTTTATTCATTTTGATAGAAAGTTCACATTATAAATGGAAATATATAGGCAAACTTCGTACATTACTTAAACTGACTTATCTCTTTTGTCATTTTTAGTTTTGTAAACAAAATTACATTTCGCTACACAAGATCACTACAAACACCCTAGAAATGTAACAGTAAGTAATTTTGCTTTTATGTTTGAATCAGCTCCTCGCTATTGCAGCTCAAAAAATCATCTCAGATAGATGGATAGATGGTTTTAGGACAAAGGATGGGCATATGAGTCAAGTGAACCCTACATTAATCACCTTTATTTTTTACATTATCGCAATGGTCGGTATTGGCCTATATGCCTATAAGGCAACTTCAGATTTCTCTGACTACATTTTGGGTGGACGTAGTCTTGGAAGCGTTGTAACTGCTCTTTCAGCAGGTGCATCTGATATGAGTGGCTGGTTGCTTATGGGTTTACCAGGAGCAATTTATCTCTCTGGTCTCTCTGAAGCATGGATTGCCATTGGTCTAATTATCGGCGCATGGTTAAACTGGCTTTTAGTTGCAGGACGTTTACGTGTTCATACTGAATTCCAAAATAACGCGCTCACATTACCAGATTATTTCACTGGTCGTTTTGGCGATAAAAAACGTATTTTACGAATCATCTCCGCATTCGTAATTCTTATCTTCTTTGCTATTTACTGTGCATCAGGCATGGTGGCTGGCGCTCGTTTATTCGAAAGCTTATTTGGATGGGACTACTCTACTGCACTTTGGATTGGCGCTCTTGCAACAATTTCTTATGTATGTATCGGTGGCTTCCTTGCAGTAAGTTGGACTGACACTTTCCAAGCAGGCTTAATGATTTTTGCCTTATTGTTAATGCCAGTGATCACTTACCTTGCAATTGATGACCATAGCCAACAGTTTGGTGTATTGCTCGAAGCGGCTCGCCCACAAGCAATGAACATGCTTGAAGGTTTAAGTACTGTTGCTATTTTATCTTCAATGGCATGGGGCTTAGGCTATTTCGGTCAACCACATATTTTAGTGCGCTTCATGGCGGCTGATTCTGTAAGAACTATCCCTGCTGCACGCCGTATTGGTATGGCTTGGATGATTTTATGTTTAGGTGGTGCAGTTGGTGCAGGTTTTGTCGGTATCGCTTACTTCCAACAACATCCAGAATTTGCGGCTGTTGTGACTAAAAACCCTGAAACTATTTTCATGGAATTAAATAAAATCTTATTTAACCCATGGGTCGCAGGTATCATTCTTGCAGCAATTCTTTCAGCGGTAATGAGTACGTTAAGCTGCCAGCTTTTGGTATGTTCAAGTACGCTTACTGAAGATTTGTATAAATCATTCATCCGTAAAAATGCATCTCAAAAAGAGTTGGTTTGGATCGGTCGTTTGATGGTTTTGTCTATTGCTATTCTTGCAATTACGATTGCACAAAACCCAGACAGTAAAGTATTAGGCTTAGTTGCATATGCTTGGGCTGGTTTTGGTGCTGCATTTGGTCCATTAATTATCTTGTCTTTGTTCTGGAAGCGTATGACGCTCAACGGTGCAATTGTAGGTATTCTGGTTGGTGCAGTAACTGTAATCGCATGGAAAAACATCATGGGCTACACTGGCGTATACGAAATTATCCCTGGCTTCATCTTGTCATTCATCAGCATTATCGTGGTGAGCTTACTTGGCAAAGAACCAGAGAAAGATGTCGTAGAGCGTTTTGAAAAAGCTGATGCTTTCTATAAGAGTGAAATGGCTGAGTTAAAGAACAAATAATTGGGCTTTGCTTGAATCAATAAAGGGGCTTTGTGCCCCTTTATTGTTATCTACCCTTTTTAATTTTCAAATTTAGCTTAGCGCTTTCTTTAATGACTTCCATCACCGGATAGCTTCGGGTTTCTTTAATACCCGGTAACTGCCACAGTACCTGCCCCGAAATTTTACGAAACTCTTCCATATTCGCGCAGCGAATCTTCACCACGAAATCAAAACCACCGCTGGTCATATGACATTCAACAATTTCTGGATACTGCATGACTGCCTCGCAGAACTCATCTAATACATTTGGCGTCGTTTTATCGAGTAAAATCTCTACAAAGACCACAAAATTTGAATTCAGCATCGCTGCATT
Source organism: Acinetobacter kanungonis (assembly GCF_009939195.1). GTDB lineage: Bacteria > Pseudomonadota > Gammaproteobacteria > Pseudomonadales > Moraxellaceae > Acinetobacter > Acinetobacter kanungonis. The sequence goes on from NZ_JAACKC010000006.1 coordinate 42,609, forward strand.
CAATTTGGCCTCGTAACCAAGAATAAATCCATCTTTGCTTAACTTCTGTACCCTTGCAAGCACAGCCGTAGGAGATAGATTCACCTCTTCAGCCAATTTAATATTCGATATTCGTCCATCGTTCTGCAGAATATCTAAAATTTTAATATCCGTTCGATCAAGCGATAAAATTTGGCTAGACATCTGAATTAATCTCTAAAAATAAGGGAAAGTATAGTGAGTTATTCGGGTTTATTTCTGTGATGATTAATTATATACGGCAATTTGCTTAACTCAATCTTTTCAGTCACAGGAAGTTGGCATGAATACGATCATCTCCTCTATTGATGAAAATAAACCTCATCAAGACTATATTACACTTTTCAAAGAAAAGACCGCTTACGAAACAGAGATCAACACCGCTTGGCGCCGTGCCGAATCTGAATGTGTTGAAAATCTACTTGAGCATAGCAAAATTTCAGATGAATTGAATACGCGTATTCAAGATCTAGCGTTTAACCTTGCACATACTTTACGTGAGCGTAAAAGTTCTGCAGGTAAAGCAGGTATCGTACAAGGCTTATTACAAGAGTTCTCTTTATCTTCTCAAGAAGGTATTGCGCTGATGTGCCTTGCTGAAGCGTTATTACGTATTCCTGATACTGCCACACGTGATTTATTAATCCGTGACAAAATTAACCAAGGTAACTGGAAAGACCACGTTGGTCAAAGCAACCTGATGTTCGTTAATGCCGCTGCGTGGGGCTTAATGTTAACAGGCATGCTCATGGATACACCAAAGCAAGCAAGCCTTTCTAGCATGTTAACTGGTTTAATCGCACGTAGTGGTCGTGGCGTAATCCGTAAAGCCGTTGACGTTGCAATGCGTATGATGGGTGAACAGTTCGTTACTGGTGAAACCATTAAAGAAGCATTAAGCAATGCTGAACGTCTTGAAGCAAAAGGTTTCCGCTATTCATACGATATGTTGGGTGAAGCAGCGTTAACTGATCATGATGCTGAGCGTTATTATGATGATTACACCAATGCCATTCATGCGATTGGTCAAGCATCTAAAGATAAAGACGTTTATAGCGGTCCTGGTATCTCTATCAAACTTTCTGCGTTACACCCGCGTTACCAACGTTCTCAAACTGAACGTGTACACAACGAACTTTATGGCAAAGTTCTTGAACTCGCGCGTTTGGCAAAAGGCTATAACATTGGTTTAAACATTGATGCGGAAGAATCCGAGCGTTTAGAGCTTTCTCTAGAGCTTTTAGAGCGTCTTTGCTTTGAACCTGAATTGGCTGACTGGAAAGGTATCGGCTTTGTTATTCAAGCGTACCAAAAACGTTGTTTCTACGTTGTAGATTATATTGTTGATTTAGCGAAACGCAGTAACAAGCGCCTAATGATCCGTTTGGTGAAAGGTGCATACTGGGATAGCGAAATCAAGAAAGCACAAATTGAAGGTATGACGGACTATCCTGTATTTACTCGTAAAGTACATACAGACTTGTCTTATATCGCATGTGCACGAAAATTATTGGCTGCTCCAGAGCAAATTTATCCTCAGTTTGCGACACATAATGCTCAAACTGTAGCAACAATTTACGAATTGGCAGATCCTGCGAAATATTACGTTGGTCAATACGAATTCCAATGCTTACACGGCATGGGTGAACCTTTATACGAACAAGTGGTTGGTCCAAAATCTGAAAACAAACTGGACATCCCTTGCCGTATTTATGCACCAGTAGGTACGCATGAAACTTTATTGGCATACTTAGTACGTCGTTTACTTGAAAATGGTGCAAACACATCATTTGTAAACCGTATTGCTGATAAGAGTTTGAAGATTCAAGACCTGATCGAAAATCCACGTGAATCGATCCTAACTTCTGCGAAACAAGAAAAAGCGGTTGGTTTAAAACACCCTGCTATTCCATTACCACAGAATTTATATGGCGCATTACGTCAAAACTCATCTGGCGTAGATTTAGCAAATGACAGCGAACTGTTAAGCTTGGACAAAAAAGTTCAAAGCCTGATGTCGCAACAATGGGCTGCTGAATCAATGGGTCCTGGTTTAGCTGAAATAACTGCTGCAGCTGAAGTTGCTGTTATCAACCCTGCTGTACATAGCGACAAAGTTGGTTCTGTTAAAGAAGCTTCTGCTGAACACGTAAATCTAGCATTAACAAATGCTGCAAATGCACAAGCTGCTTGGGTAAATACACCTAAAAATGAACGTGCTGCATGTTTAAACCGTGCTGCCGACATTATGGAAAGCCGTATCCAAGAGTTGATGGTGTTGTTATGCCGTGAAAGTGGTAAGACTTATGCCAATGCCATTGCAGAAGTACGTGAAGCAGTAGATTTCCTTCGTTACTACGCTGCACAATGCACAAACTTAGCGACTAATGCTCAAATTGAGTCATTAGGTACAGTATTGTGTATTAGCCCATGGAACTTCCCATTGGCAATCTTCAGCGGTCAGATTTCTGCTGCACTTGTTGCAGGTAACACCGTTATTGCAAAACCTGCTGAACAAACGCCGCTTATTGCATATTTAGCGATCCAAATGCTTTGGGAAGCAGGTGTACCAGAAGCAGTTGTACAGTTAATTCCTGGTCGTGGTGAAACTGTTGGTGCGCAATTAAGTGCTGACCCACGTATCCAAGGTATTATGTTCACAGGTTCTACTGAAGTTGCGAAAATTCTTCAGAAAACTGTTGCGAAACGCTTAGGCACAAATGGTCAACCTATTCCGTTAATTGCGGAAACAGGTGGTCAAAATGCCATGATCGTGGACTCATCTGCATTAACTGAACAAGTTATTCTAGATGTTGTGAACTCGGCTTATGACAGTGCTGGTCAACGTTGTTCTGCACTTCGTATCCTTTGCGTACAAGAAGACAATGCTGAAAGCGTGATCCGCATGTTGAAAGGTGCGATGCAACAGTTAAATGTAGGTAACCCTGCATTGTTAAAAACTGACATCGGTCCTGTAATTGATGCTGAAGCACAAACCAATATCCAAAACCACATTCAAAAAATGCGTGGTAAAGGCTATGCAGTGCACCAGTTCATGCGTAACAATGCTGCTGATACAAGCTTGACTCAAGGTACATTCATTCCACCAACATTGATTGAATTACCAAACTTAAACGACCTTGAGCGTGAAGTCTTTGGTCCTGTATTACACATCATCCGTTACCCACAAGGTAATGTGAAATCTGTAGTGGATCAAATCAATGCGAAAGGCTACGGCTTAACCATGGGTCTACATACACGTATTGATGAAACCATCAACACTGTAATGAACACTTCTGAAGTTGGTAACTTATACATCAACCGCAACATTGTGGGTGCTGTGGTTGGCGTACAACCTTTCGGTGGTGAAGGCTTGTCTGGTACTGGTCCGAAAGCAGGCGGTCCGTTATACCTTTACCGCTTAATGCAAGAATGCAGCGCAAAACAGTTAAGTACTCCTTTTGCGACAGGTAAAGTATTACAAGCTGCTCCGAAAAATGAAGTGTACGAACAGTTCAGTGCTTGGGTGAAAAAGCAGTTCCCACAAGTGAAATTGCCTCAAGTTCCTGCGCTTGCTTCTGGTCAAGTGTATGAATTAAATGGTCCTACTGGTGAAAGCAACCAATATACAATTGTGGCACGTCACTGCGTATTGTCTCTTGCAGAGCAAGAACAAGACCAATTGGTTCAATTGAACGCAATTTTTGCTGTTGGTAGCAAAGCTGCTGTACTTGCTGACAACGTATTTGCATTGAAACACATATCTTCTATGCCAAAAGCAGTTGCGCAACAGTTCAAAGTGATCGAAAGCGTTGCGACTGGTGACTTTGATGCAGTGATTCACCACGGTACAACGGCTCAAGTACTTGAATTGCAAACTACAATTGCACAACGTGCCGGTGCTATTGTTGGTATTACGCATTTACAACCTGCTGAACAGGCAATTCCTGTTGAGCGCCTTGTCATTGAACGTGCAATCAGTATCAACACTGCTGCTGCAGGTGGTAACGCGAGCTTGATGACTTTGAACTAAGGTTTAAAGTGTCCTGTTAGGAACATAAGTTTCCCTAACCAAGCCATTACCCGTCTAATGGCTTGGTTTCTTTTTATAGGGAAGATAAATACTTCCCTATTTCTTTATATAGAGTATTACCTGTCTATATTTTCATGCAGAGTTGCTGAATTCACTTAGTCTTATTAGGCAAACTTTGCTACCATCCCTGTTTTCTTCGTTTTATTATTTTTGACTGCATATGACTTCATCTTATCAGCAACAACTTGATGCCAAAGTTGAACGTATTTCTGCGCAATTTGCCGAATTCAATCCCCCATCTCTTGCGGTGTTCGCATCTCCAGAACAACATTTTCGTATGCGTGCAGAATTCCGTATTTGGCATACTGATGACGATATGTTCTATGCCATGTTTGAACGTGACGAACAACAACAAAAACAAGTGATTCGTATTGATGAGTTCCCAATTGCTGATGCCAGCATTAATCAACTCATGCCTGTACTCTTGGCAGAACTGAAAAGTGATGAAGCTTTATCGAAACGCTTATTTGAAGTTCACTTTTTGGCGACCTTAAAAGGTGAAATGCTTGTTTCACTCATTTATCGCTGTCCTCTTGATGACCAATGGCAAGCCTTAGCCAAACAGTTGGCTGACAAACTCAAGATAAAAATTATTGGTCGTAGTCGCGGTCAAAAAGTTGTACTCTCTGATGAGTTTGTCGTTGAAGAACTGCAAGTTTTTGAGCGCAAATATCAGTACAAACAAATTGAAAGCAGCTTTACCCAACCCAACGCACAAGTCTGCCAAAAGATGTTGGAATGGGCGTGCGATGTGGCTGAGCAATCTTCAAAAGACTTATTAGAATTGTATTGCGGTAATGGTAACTTTACCCTGCCATTGTCTACCCGCTTCAATCGTGTATTGGCGACAGAATTAGCCAAATCATCTGTCTATGCCGCACAGTGGAATATTGAGCAAAATAACATTGATAACATTCAAGTGGCTCGACTTTCAGCGGAAGAATTTACTCAAGCCTATAACGGTGAACGTGAATTCAGACGCTTACAAGAAGCACAGATTAAGATCAGCAGTTATGATTTTGACACAGTCTTCGTCGATCCACCGCGAGCGGGTATTGATGATGAAACGCTGAAGCTATTACAACGCTTTGAACGCATCATCTATATTTCATGTAATCCAGATACCTTACATGACAATTTGAAACTGCTCACGCAAACCCACAAAGTCACACGTTTTGCTTTATTCGATCAGTTCCCATATACCCACCATGTTGAATCTGGTGTGTTACTGGAAAAATTGTAAGAATTATTTATTCGTCTAATTTTCATCCTCAAGCTATTTAAAACAATAACTTGGGGATTTTTATTTGAAATAAAACAGTTAATTTCACCATTAATTTTATGCTGTCATAAAACCGTTAAAACTTGCCATTATGATTGAAATTTTGCGTGTTCAACTGCTGTTTTTATCACTGGTAGTACCTTGCATTATTTATAAAATTGGCTATATTTCGTTCTATATTATTCGTAAATGAAGGCTCTATGAGTTTTTGGCAAAAATTGTTTACTGCTCCTCAGCAGTTGAATGAACACAAGAATCAAATCGCATGCGTCGAAAATGATTGCTCGTGTAAAACAGATGAACAACTGTTAAAGGCTCTTGCTCAAGCCACAGATGACGATGTCATCATAGGTATTAAACGTGTTTTAGCCTCTAGAGGTTATAGTCGTAAAGAGCTGAATGAAATCACTCGCTCACCATTACAGTGATGGCGATTTCAACTTTAAAAAGCATTGGGACAACCAGTGCTTTTTTATTGCCGTGTATTTTTGTTTTTAATCACAGTTCTGATCTTCAATATACGCCAGCATCGGCCCAAAAGGACTGCTTTGGGTATTGATCGTCTTTTCTGCTAGAAAAATCGCTGAAATAGAACCATCCAAATATAAAGCCTGCTCTACACCTAAATCAGCTTGCATAAAATTCGCCAAATCATAAAAATTTACAACTTGCTCAGTGATAACAAAATACAGCACTTGATCTTTTATCCCTACGGCGTTCCGTATTTTCAAAGATGTGCTTTCCGCCATGAAAATGGGATTGATTTGCCGATTACGCACTAACATTGGGCCCGACTGCGTTGCATAATCTGCCTTGAATTTACGTTTCGCATATTCAGCAGTACTGACTATGGCTGCCTGTTTAGCATTCCAAGCCAACACCCCATTCGGTTCTAAATAGAAATTCCCCCAACCACGCAAACGATTCAGTGGAAATAGCTTTTTTGTCCTTTCAATATATAAACCGACAGGATGATAAGTGTAGTGAAACATGCCTGCATTCATTGCGAATGTCATCCGCTCGCATGTTTTTAATTGCATCGGAATTTGACTGAAGTAATTCAGCGGCGTTAAACTCCCCCGCTCATTTAACAATAAACGGAGCTTGGTTAAATCATGCACTTCAACTACGGCATAGTTAACCCCATTGTATTGCCGAGTATAGCTTGTGACTTGTGCCCATAAATGTATAGACACAAGACTCATCAGCATAACAATCAATTGCAGCATGCACCTTAATCTTATGTCCATGTGCACCATCACACTTTAACCACTTAGCTTCTATTTTATGGCTTTTTGTAGCATTCGCATGCAACTAATCGCCTATCTCCATAATTCCAAGTACACTACATGCTAATATACAGCTGTAGTTTATTCGTTTAGCATAGCGATGCATCAACAGAAAAAACGCTTCCCGATTGGGGCTCATCTGGTTGTCAAACACTTCGCCTACTCCCATCATGGGATTTATATCGGGCGTGGTCGTGTTATCCATTATTCAGGCTTTGCGCACTTCTTCAAAAAAAGACCGATCGAAATCACCACACTGGCAGAATTCTGTCATGGCAAAAAAATTAAGGTCATTGAATATCAGCATCCCAAATATTATGGGCGTAAAGTCGTACGTCGCATGCGTTCACGCATGAAAGAAAACCACTATCATCTGATTATTAATAATTGTGAACATCTATGTACTTGGGCAATAACGGGCGTAGAGAGTAGCCCTCAAGTGGTTCGTATGATGAATCGTTTGACGACTATTGGTTATGTCAGCTCGATTATGAGCTATATGAACAGTATGCTGCTCACCATTACCACCACCTGCTTTGCGCTTGCGCTATACATTAAAAAGAAACTTCGTGATAAAGCCAAAATGCAGAGACAAACCTATTTGTTCTTCAAAGATCAGGAACATAAAAATCGTTAAGCTGATTCTGAGTAAACTCTGTTTTGTCGCTTTATTCCCCCTCAAATATATTTGATTCTTGAATAATCTCAATGTCTAGAAGCATAAATATGGATAGACATTAAAAAAGCCCCTTAACTTGACGTTAAGAGGCTTTTGCATTTCAAATCAGGTTTTATTTACCTGGTTTAAAACTGTCTTTTAAATCCAAAATACGGTTAAACACAGGTTTTTCTGCAGTATGGTCATAACGATCTGCTACAAAATAACCTTCACGTTCAAATTGGAAACGTTGTTCTGGCTCTGCTTGTGCCAATGCAGGCTCAATCACCGCTTGTACCACTGTTAACGATTCTGGATTTAACGTTGCCAAGAAATCATCGGTTGCATCTGGTGCAGATTCAGTGAATAAACGGTCATAGATACGTACTTCAGCAGGAATACCTTTGCTTGCAGATACCCAGTGAATCACGCCTTTCACTTTACGACCTTCAGGGTTCTTACCTAAAGTTTCTGGATCGATCGAACATTTCAGCTCAACCACTTCACCGTTTTCATCCTTAATGATTTCATCACACTTGATCACATAAGCATGACGTAAACGTACTTCACCTTCAGGCACCAAACGCTTGAAGCCTTTCGGTGGAATTTCTTCAAAATCTTTACGGTCAATATAGATTTCAGACGTTAAAGGAATAACACGCTCGCCCATATCTACGTTTGGATGACGCGCATGCACCAGGTCCAAAGCTTCAGGTAAGTTGGTTAACGTGACTTTTAGTGGATTCAAAACTGCCATACCACGACCAGCCGCATTTTCTAGCGATTGACGGATACAGAACTCAAGCATTGCGACATCCACAATACCATCTGTCTTAGACACGCCCACACGCTTACAGAAATCACGTAAACCTTCAGGTGTAAAACCACGACGGCGCATACCGACAACTGTTGGCATACGCGGATCATCCCACCCCTGAACATGACCACCTTCAACCAATTTACGTAATTTACGTTTTGAGGTAATGGTGTAGTCAATGTTTAAACGGCTAGATTCGTACTGACGTGGTACTGCTGCTGAATGAACTTTCTCAATGACCCAGTCATAGAATGGACGGTGGTCTTGGAATTCCAGAGTACATAGAGAGTGCGTAATGCCTTCAATTGCATCAGACAATGGATGAGCATAGTCATACATTGGATACATTTTCCATTTGTCACCTGTTTGATGGTGCTCAGAATGTAAAACGCGGTAAAGAATTGGATCACGCATATGTACATTTGGAGATGCCATGTCAATTTTGGCACGTAAAACCGCTTCGCCTTCTTTGGTTTCACCATTACGCATTTTTTCAAAGCGCTCTAGGTTTTCCGAAACGCTTGCATCACGGTAAGGCGAGTTTTTACCAGGCTCAACAAAGTTACCACGGTTTAATTTAATTTCTTCTGGTGACTGCAAATCCACATAAGCATCACCCTGTTCAATCAACTGTACTGCCCATGCATACAATTGGTCGAAATAGCCTGATGCATAACGGGGTTCATCTTTCCAGTTAAAGCCTAACCATTTCACATCGTTAGCAATACCGTCTACATATTCTTGTTCTTCGGCATCTGGATTGGTGTCGTCAAAACGCAGGTTGCAATAACCATCAAATTCTTCTGCAACACCGAAATTCAAGCAAATTGCTTTGACATGGCCAATATGTAAATAACCATTCGGCTCTGGCGGGAAACGCGTTACTACCGTTTGCGTACGTCCTGATGCTAAATCATCCGTAATGACTTGACGTACAAAATCCAAGCCAGGCTGTTGTTCTTGCTGCGCAGCATCGACAGAGGCATGATTACTTGGTGTCGGGTTATTTGGCAGAGATGCAACAACATCATTTGGCTTCATAGTAGATAGATCACTTCTAAAAATAAAAAACAGGATATTTTAAACGCAATTTCAGTATTTTTAACAAAGAAATGTACGTTTTTACTTGCCTTGTAGTTTACAGTTTGCTTATGCTTCTCTCAACCAAAAACCCATGGCTTTTATGTCCATGTTAAGGAGATTACACAATGAGTTTTCCTCAAGTCGAATTAAACACCAATAAAGGTCGTATTGTTCTTGAGCTTAACGCTGAAAAAGCCCCTAAAACAGTGGCTAACTTTTTAGAATATGTTCGTGACGGTTTCTATGACGGCGTAATTTTCCACCGCGTGATTGATGGTTTCATGATCCAAGGTGGCGGCATGGATGAAAACTTCAAAGAAAAAGCAACACGTGACTCAATCGAAAACGAAGCTGATAACGGTTTGAGCAACGATGTTGGTACGATTGCAATGGCGCGTACTCAAGCTCCTCACTCTGCATCTGCACAGTTCTTTATTAACGTGAAAAACAACTCTTTCCTTAACCACACTGGTAAAACAGCTCAAGGTTGGGGCTATGCAGTATTTGGTAAAGTAACTGAAGGTCTTGACGTTGTAGATGCAATCAAAGGCGTTCGTACTGGTAACCGTGGTTACCACGCTGATGTTCCTTTAGAGAACGTTGTCATCGAATCTGCAAAAATCATTTCTGAGTAATAATCCCTCCTAACCTCCCTTTATAAAGGGAGGAAAGTCCCTCTTTTTAAAGAGGGATTTAGGGAGATTAAAAAAGGATAAAAGCGTGACCTATCTGTTTATATCAGATTTACATTTGTCACCTGATCACCCTCGACTTGTTCGAGGGTTTTTCGCATTGCTGAAAGAATATCAACACCAGCAGACCCAGCTCTATATCTTAGGTGACTGGTTTAATGCTTGGATTGGCGATGACTATACTACACCGTGGCTAGACGAAATTGTTTCTGCATTGCAGCAGTTCCACAATGCTGGAAATCAGGTCTATTTTCAGGTCGGCAATCGTGATTTTGCCTTAGGTCAAAAATTTCTGGATCAGTTTCATGGCATTTTATTGCCTGATGACTATGTCCTAAACATCAATCAACACACGTTTCGCCTTGAACATGGTGATGCGCTTTGTACCGATGATGTCGGTTATCAACGCTTTAAAAAAATTATCCGCAATCCGCTCATCCTTGGATTCCTGCGTAAAACCCCTTTAAGTTTCCGCACCAAGCTCGCCAACGGTTTTCGTAAAAAAAGTCACGCTGCACAGCAGTTTAAAAGCTATGAAGTGATGGATGTGAACCAGCACGCTGTCGAGCAAGTACTGGCAGATGTCGATATCCTGATTCATGGGCACACCCATCGTGCCGCCATTCATGAGCTACAAGGCAAAAAGCGTATTGTCTTGGGTGACTGGAAAGAAGACTCAGCTCAAATCTTGGTTATTGATCCGACACAACCCAATTTGGATCTAAAGTTAAGTACCTTTGACTATTAAAGCTCAAAGTTCTCACCTTTAGAGTTTTCCATCATTAACGTTTTTTAAAATCTGTTCCGAATTAATAACCGCCCTGCGCCTGTACAACTTCATTTGACTGTTTGTACTTTGACAATAAGCTTCTTAAACCATTCATTAACACGCTGGTATCCACGCCCACAGCAACAAACTCGGTTCCTAACTCAACATACTTTTGCGTAACTTCATCTGTAGTCGACAGAATCCCTGCTGCTTTTCCTGCTGCACGTATTTTCTTTATGGCTGCAATTACTGTTTTTTGAACTTCTGGATGATTCGGATCGCCTTGATAGCCCATGGTTGCAGATAAATCGACCGCACCAATAAAGACCCCATCAATACCTTCAATTTGTAGTATTTCATCCAAATTTGATAAACCTTGGACTGACTCAATTTGAATCAATAAGCATATCTGCTCATGCGCTTGCGCATAATAGTCAGGAATGCTATTCCAACGTGTTGCACGCGCCAATGCAGCACCTACGCCGCGGATTCCCTCTGGTGGATAACGCACCGCTTTCACCATGAGTTTCGCCTGCTCTACCGTTTCCACCATTGGAATCAGTAAAGTTTGTGCACCAATATCTAACAATTGTTTGATTAATTGCACACTACCTATAGGCGGACGCACGACTGCCTGTGAAGGATAAGCCGCCATACTTTGTAGTTGAAGCAATGTGGTTCTTAAATCACTCGGTGCATGTTCGCCATCAATCAACAACCAGTCATAACCTGCATTTGCCACAATTTCAGTAGCATAGGCATCTGCCAAACCCACCCAGAGACCTATTTGCTGCTGGGTTTTCAATTTTTGCTTAAAATGATTGATTGTATTGCTCATTGCTAAAGGTATTTCTACTGCATTGCTTACATGCAGTAAACCCTCATTACCCGCGAAAGACCAATATTGATTTTCGATCTTATGATCGTATTCAACACTTAATCCTGCATCAGCTCCTTCTTATCTGATGATCGAACAAGCTTTGATAGAACAGCTATCAACGATGCTTGAATCTGCCCCATGAAACGATTAATGTGAATATTCCGCTAAAAACAGCATTTCTTGAACTCGGAGTTATTTTCATGGATCTTTTGAATATTTCAAAAACTCGTTATACCACTAAGGCTTACGATCCTTCCAAGAAAATCCCACAAGAACAGTTTGAACGCTTACTGGAAATTTTACGTTTAACCCCGTCTTCTATTAACATCCAGCCATGGCACTTTTTTATTGCCGATAATGATGCTGCCAAAGAACGCATAGCGAAAGCCTTGGTTGGAAAATACGCCTACAATGCACCAAAGGTGTTAGATTCATCACATACCATCTTGTTTTGCACCAAAGCCGATATTACTGAACAGCATTTAGATAATTTATTAAATCAAGATGACTTAAGTGGACGTTTTAAAGATGCCACTGCGAAACAAGGACAAAAAGACAGTCGCACAGGTTATGTCGATTATTACCGCAATGAAAAAGGTGATATTCAACGTTGGGCAGAAAATCAGACCTTTATCGCGTTGGGACAAATCCTACTTGCTGCAGGAATCGAAAACATTGATGCCACGCCGATTGGCGGCTTTAATGAAGACTTATTAACCGAAGAATTACAACTCACTGAAAAAGGGCTTGTGCCATCAGTACTACTCACATTGGGTTATCGTAGTGAAACTGACTTTAATGCCAAACTGCCAAAGTCGCGCCTGAACAAAGAACAAATTTTCACCAAGCTGTAACGCTTTGCATTGAAAATATAAGGGACAATTTAATTGTCCCTTTTTTATTCAGGTCCAAATCTTGCTTATTTAAATCTATACTCAGTCTAAGCAGAGGTCGGTTATGTCTATATTGCTCCAGCTACCTATCAAATTTGAATGTAAGCACTGCCAACAAATTTACTTCCATAACTATGCACAATCTGCATTACATCAGCCACACTGCCCAGATTGCCAACACACAGGGCTGTTAATGGGTGTAGCTGAAAAAACGGACTTACTCCGCTATCCCATCTTATGGATAAGCAAAGTTATGAAACAGTCATGGCATAAGCTAAACAAAGCACACTCATAATCCCTAAACCCAAGCCGAGGCTGGTACTGGTCTTAAGCTTCTCTTTAAAGAAAAGCAGACCGCTGAATACACCTAACACCACCACCAGAATATTCATCCCTGCAAATACGATTGCAGGGGTATCTTTCAGCAGCATGTGTGCTTTCACATACAATGCGATATTGGCAAAATTCAATAATCCCAAAACTAAACCAAACAATATTGTGGTCGCAGATCCAATTTGCTTTGTAGTGAGCACGATATATAAAAATGAAAAGATGAAGGCACAAATAAACATTAAATTCAGAGCTACAGCAAATTGCACACCTAAACCTGTAGTGTATTTCAGCAGAATATCAACCAAGGCATAGCCCACCCATACACTTGCCAGATACATCATGCCTGAAGAACTGTAACTGGTTTGGGCATGGCTGCTACGATGTGAGTAGATGATGCATAGGACTGCTGCAATACCTAACCCAATTCCAATGAGTTTGAGCGTGCCAAAATGCTCATTAAAAATGAAATAGGCAGCACCTAGCGACAATACCACTGAAAGACGCTGTGCAACTTCCGTTTTAACAATGCCAGCACTTTGCAATGATTTAGACAAACACAGGAATACACTCGGTAACAGTGCCCCTAAACTGAGTATGAGCCACCATGGTGTATTGCTGGGAGAAATATGACTTAAATCAGGCTTGAACCAAAAGAAACATAACAGACTGGCAATGGCGTAATTCCAGCAAATCATCTGCATCGGATTTAAACCTTTGGCTTTACAGATTTTCAGTAAAATCGACACCAACACGCTGCAAACGGCTGCCGCAAGGATCAGTTCCATTCAACACCTTCCCCATTTTATGATTAGTCACATAAAAAAGCCCACATAAACTATGTGGGCTTCAATTTATAAATAATTTGTGGAGCGATTATTTATAACGATCGACCATTTTCTCTAAAGAAATTGGACGAATCTTGTCAGCATTGCCCGCAGTACCAAATGCTTCGTAACGATCAACACAGATTTGTTTCATTGCATCAACAGTTTTTGCAAAGAATTTACGTGGATCGAATTCACTTGGCTGTTCTGCCATCATACGACGCATTGCACCAGTAGAGGCTAAACGCAAGTCAGTATCGATGTTGATTTTACGCACACCATGTTTGATCGCTTCAACCAATTGCTCAACAGGAACACCATAAGTCTCTTTGATGTCACCGCCGTATTGATTAATCACGGCTAACCATTCTTGTGGTACAGAGCTTGAACCGTGCATTACAAGATGCGTATTTGGAAGTGCCGCATGAATTTCTTTAATGCGGTCAATGGCCAAAATGTCACCTGTAGGTGGACGTGTAAACTTGTACGCACCGTGCGAAGTACCTACTGCAATTGCCAAAGCATCTACATTGGTATCTGCAACGAAGCTACGCGCTTCTTCAACAGACGTCAGGAGTTGAGAGTGGTCAAGAACGCCTTCAGCGCCTACACCATCTTCTTCACCCGCCATACCAGTTTCAAGGCTACCTAAGCAACCAATTTCACCTTCAACAGATACGCCACACGCATGCGCCATCGCAACAGTGCGACGAGTCACATCTACGTTGTATTCGTAAGACGTTGGTGTTTTACCATCTTCACCCAAAGAACCATCCATCATCACTGACGAGAAGCCTAACTGGATTGAACGTTGGCATACGTCTGGGCTTGTACCATGGTCTTGGTGCATAACCACTGGAATGTGCGGCCATTCTTCAATTGCAGCCAAAATAAGATGGCGTAAGAAAGGAGCGCCTGCATATTTGCGTGCACCTGCAGAAGCCTGAACGATTACAGGTGAGTTAGTTGCATCAGCAGCTAACATGATTGCGCGCATTTGTTCTAAGTTGTTTACGTTAAATGCTGGTACGCCGTAGCCATGCTCTGCAGCGTGGTCCAACAGCTGGCGCATAGAAATAAGTGCCATAGTGTCCTCCCAGGTAATGCGCCATATTCTACATGGTCATTACTTTCAATTCAGCAACTAAACACACTATTTAAAAAAAAATCCCTGCTTTTGCAGGGACTTTTAAACAAATTACCACAAATTATTGTGCAGCTGCCTGTGAAGCTTCAGCTTCTGTCGCTGGAGTCGCAGAATCAGCGTCTGCATTGGCAACTTCGGCAGGTACGTCAGTGTTCTTTTCATCCATGACTGGCTTGTCTAATGAATCAATTGCAGCTTGCTGTTCTGGCGTTACTTTTTCTTCAACTGCCGCGTCTGTTTTAGGTGCTTCATCTTTTTTTGCACATGCAGTTAAAGCCAATGGTGCGATTAATAAAGCAGCAAGTGTTAATTTTAGGTTCATCACATTATTCCTACAACAGGTGATTTAATGCCCATGATTTTATTGCAGATATATGACAGTTTGATGACCTAAAGATGAATGCAATAAAAAAGGCTGACCATAGTCAACCTTTTCTTTTATTTCATCTGATCAGATGAATGAGACTGTTAAGCACGCTCTAAAAGAACAGCTACAGCTGGAAGTGTTTTACCTTCAACAAACTCAAGGAACGCACCACCACCCGTTGAAATATAACCAATTTTGTCAGCAACTTCGTATTTGTCGATTGCAGCTAAAGTATCACCACCACCTGCAATAGAGAAACCTTCAGATTCAGCAATCGCTAAAGAAAGCGTTTTAGTTCCTTCACCGAATTGATCAACTTCGAATACGCCTACAGGACCGTTCCAAAGAATGGTTTTTGAAGTTTTCAAGATTTCTGCAAACACTTGAGCTGTTTCTGGACCTACATCCAAAATCATATCGTTGTCAGCAACATCTTCAACTTTTTTCACTACTGCTTTCGCAGCCGCTAATGAACCCAAGAAGTCGTCAAAGTTGATTTCGCTAGCATCAGCAACTACAACGTCAGTTGGTAGTGGAACAGATACTTTTGCAGCAATGGCTTTCGCAGTGTCGATTAAATCATTTTCGCATAATGATTTACCCACGTTATAACCCGCAGCAGCCAAGAATGTATTGGCAATACCACCACCGACAATCAATTGATCACAAATATCAGAAAGTGAAGTGAGTACATCAAGTTTAGTTGAAACTTTAGAACCCGCAACAATTGCGACCATTGGCTTTTCAGGAGTTTGTAAGGCACGACCTAAAGCATCAAGTTCTGCTGCAAGAAGTGGACCTGCTGCTGCTACTGGTGCTAAACGTGCAACACCTTCAGTTGAAGCTTCTGCACGGTGTGCTGTACCAAATGCATCCATCACGAATACGTCGCAAAGTGCAGCATATTTTTGTGCAAGTTCAGGATTGTTTTTCTTTTCACCGTGGTTAAAACGGCAGTTTTCCAAAAGAACCACTTGACCCGCTTGAACTTCAACGCCATCAAGATAATCAGTCACTAACTGAACGTCTTGACCCAATGCTTCTGTTAAATAAGCAGCTACAGGAGCTAAAGATTGTTCAGCTTTTGGCTCACCTTCAACAGGACGACCAAGGTGTGAATACACCATGACTGCTGCGCCTTTTTCTAAAGCAGCTTTGATTGTCGGTAATGCCGCACGTAAACGTGCATCACTGGTAATCACACCGTTTTTAACAGGTACATTTAAGTCTTCACGAATAAGTACTCGCTTACCTGTTAAATCAAGGTCAGTCATACGCTGAAAATTCATGTATAGCTCTCTGAATATTTAAAATCGGCACGATTTTAAATGATTATGCAGAAAAAGGTTAGCTTCTTTTGTATAAAAGCTGCCGAAAGCGTCAGTTTTGATTATGATATTGAAAAGCCACAAATTGATTCACTGTTATGTCATTTCATCCAGATCCTCAAATTAACCGCTTAAACGTATTTGGCGAACCCTTAGCCAGTTGTTGTTTCGACCCAATTACCGGCTATTTTCGCAATGGGTTTTGCCATACTGCTACAACTGATTTAGGGCAGCACACCGTATGTGCGCAAATGACTTCAGAGTTTCTTAATTTTTCACAGAAAGTGGGCAATGACTTAATCACACCTTTACCTGAAGTGGGTTTCCCGGGTCTACAACCTGGAGATTTCTGGTGTATTTGTGTGACTCGTTGGGTTGAAGCATATCAGGCGGGTCAAGCACCTCCGATTAAAATTCACGCCTGCCATCAAGCCGTTCTTTCTTATGTTCCCCTGAATGTATTAATGGATTACGCCATCTGATGAATACCCAAATCATTCTGGCTTCAAGTAGTCAGACTCGCAAAGACTTAATGGATCGTCTTAAGATCCAGTATGAATGTGTTGTGCCTGATATTGATGAATCACCGCGTGGTGAATTACATGCCGATGATTTGGCTCGACGTTTGGCTTTTGAGAAAGCCAATACCATTGCTCAAAAACACCCTGACGCGATTGTGATTGGTTCTGATCAGGTGGCATGGCGTGAAGGTGCGCCTGATATTTTTATTGGCAAACCCCTCTCCTCCGAAAAAGCCATTCGCCAGTTGCAAGCCAACTCTGACAAGATTGTTTATTTCAGTACCGCGTTGAGTGTCCAACAATACGCTACAGGCTTTGAACAAACACTGGTCGAACACTACAAAGTCAAGTTCCGTAAACTGAGTATGGCCGAAATTGAGCGTTATGTTGCCGTTGAGCAACCACTGCATTGCGCAGGCAGCTTCAAATGTGAAAGTTTGGGCATTAGTTTATTCGAACAAATGATTGGTCAAGATCAAACCACTTTAATGGGCATGCCGATGATTCAGCTTTGCCAAATTCTCCGTCAATTAAATATTTTAGTTCCTTAATTTAGGCTGTATTTTATGTCTCAACCTCTAGATGTATTAGGCGGCATTACCGCTGAACAATTTCTTGCTGAATACTGGCAAAAGAAACCGTTACTTGTCCGTAACGCACTACCTGAGATTGCAAATATCTTAGAACCTAATGATGTCATGGAACTGGCTTTAGAAGAGCATGTTACGGCGCGCTTGATTAAGCAGAAAGATAAAGATCCAAATCAATGGTCTGTGAAATCCTCACCTTTAATTAAAGGCGATTTCCAAAAAATGCCAAAACTTTGGACGCTATTGGTTCAAGCAGTCGATCACTACTCTTTTGATTTGGCTGAATTATGGAAAAAGTTCCCCTTTATTCCACAATGGCGCCGCGATGACATTATGGTGTCTTATGCTCCAAAAGGCGGATCAGTCGGTAAACATTTTGACTTCTACGATGTGTTCCTTGTACAAGGCTATGGACATCGTCGCTGGCAGCTTGGGCAAATGTGTGATGCCAATACCGAATTTGTTTCTGGTCAACCTTTAAAACTTCTGCCTGAAATGCAGGTTGATTTTGACGAGGTCCTTGCCCCAGGTGATTTACTTTACGTTCCACCAGGTCTTTCACACTATGGTGTTGCAGAAGATGACTGTCTGACTTTCTCTTTTGGTTTCCGCATGCCAAACATGGCGGACATGATGGATCGTGTCAGTGACAAATTTGCAAGTAATGGCTTCTTAAAGAACCCAATGCTTGATATTCAACGCCAACACAGCAGTGATATTGGACAAATCTCAAAGGCAGAGCTGGACTATTTAAAAGCGGAACTCTTACAACGCCTACAAAATTCAGCTGAACTGGATGATGCCATCATGAGTTTAATGTCTGAACCCAAATATCCAGACAACATCCCTGAGCCTGATGAAATTGAAGCGGATGACTTACGTGAAATTTTAAATACAGGATATGAAATTTTACTTGAACCGGCTTCTCGCCTAATCTACTCAGAACAAGATGCTGAATTATTGTTCTGGGCAAATGGTGAGCAAGTTTGTATTTCAGAAGAATTTACCGCGCAGTTAAAGCAGATTGCCGATGGTCAAGCGCTTCCTTTTGATCAAAGTTTTGATCATGAAGAAATTCTAGAAGATTTGGCTCAACTGATGAATGATTCCATTCTGATGATTCTGCCACCAGCAGAAGAAGAATAATCTTCAAGCTAAGGGTATTAAAGTTGGATTTAATACCCTTTGTTTTTATCCTTTATTTTATTTCCAACAAGGCTTGCACCACGGTCTTTCCTCTTTCAGAGGTCACTTGTAATTCTGCACCGACACGCTCCAAACGCATCTTCATGCTACGAATACCAATACTCATGCCATTCTGAAAATTACTTTTCACATCAAAACCCACACCATCATCCTCTATGGTTAAAATCAGTTGCCGTTCATAGGGAAATACCATGGAAACGTACACGTGTTTTGCCTGACTGTGTTTAACCACATTGGTTAAACTTTCTTCAAGCACACGAATAAGCGTTAAACATTGTAAGGCTGTCGGTACATAACCCCAATTTTGCGGGAAGGACCATTTCGATTCGATATCCAACTCTTCCATCAATTGGCTAAAGCGATGTCGAACGGGCGCTACCCATAAAATAGGATTTTCAGGTACACGGGATTCCAAACTCGAACCACTGTCGATAATCTGTCTTAGATCATCCCTCAATAACTTCAAAATAGACAAAAATTGTTGATTCGACATATTCTGCTCTGCTTGATCAACAATAATCATGGAGCGGACCAAGGACGAACCTAAACCATCATGTAAATCATGTGAGAGATGAATCCGTTCCTGAAGTCTGACATTTTCCAGTTCAAGCTTATGTTTTTCGTTCATGCTGGAATACAAATCATCGCTGACCTGTTGTACTTTTTCTTCTAAACGCTGATTAAATTTTTCTATACGACGTGTGTTACGTGCCAGTTTCACACCCAAAATGAGCACCACAAATATCGTGATAATAGGTGAGGTATAAGGTGAGAGTGGCTTAATATCTTTATGTAATTCAGAACCTAACAGTACCGTATCAAAAAGGGCACAGAATAAAATCCCAGTCAGGCACATGAGTAAAAATATATATTCTCTTTTTCTGGTTCTATAGGTCACATAACCCAAGTAAATGTAGGTTAACAGAAAGAGTGCCACATACATCATGAAAATATTAATAAATACAGCAGTTAACCATTGGACTGGGGTAAAGAAGATGACAAGTAAGACAATTGCTGTGATTGCCCAAACAACACGTTCAACTTTGATCAGTTCAACTCGAATAAATCGGAGTAAATAGGTACAAAAGCACACCATATACAGCGCGAAAAAACTGATATTGGCTTGAGCAGCAAGAATATTATTGGCAAATGGCTTGGTTTCTGTGACGAGAATATTTGAGATAAATAAAACCCAAAGGAGACAACTTAGAGCGAACCAAGCAAAAGTCGTTTCAGAACGTCTGAAGATCCAGATTGAAAAACACAATAAACCCAGAACCAAGGAAATAATGATGTTAATTTCAAATAACGTCCGTCGATTCCATATCTGTTGTTGCTGCTGATCATACGCCGCTTGTACATTGTGAAAAGAGACTGCGCCCAGACCTGCATTCTGAAAGGCATAACCCGTCACATAAATGAGAAATTCATTTTCATCCGCTTTTAAACTCGAGGGTGTGAGTACCCAGTAACGCGGAATATTCCAGCTTTTGGACAAGGGTTCAACTAAATTCTTGTCTCTCCAGAGCACATTACGGTTGAAATACACTGCTCCCGCAGAATTAATATAGTCGATAGAGAAAGCAAAGGACTGGTTTAAAGTTCCAGATGAACAATCTGGTTTCCACAAAATTCTATACCAAACCCCGCCATTATACTGCGGCTCATGTTGTGACCAGTTATCAGGTAAATCGACCGTCTTCCAGCCAGTTTTAGGCACATGTTGAATCGAATCTGTTTTGACAAACTGAATTGGTTGAACCTGAATGGCACATTGCGGATTAATTGAAAAATATGATGCTGCGAAGACCTGCATATGAATGCAAGCCAAAGCAAGCATACAGAAACATCGCAGAATCAATTTGGTCATATAATGCCTAAGGTTCTGGCAGCACTCACTGCCTTGGTCCGTTTAGAAACAGACAATTTTCTATAAATATGTTTAATATGACTTTCTACGGTATAGCGTGAAACAAATAGTTGTTCCGAAATTTCCCGATTACTCAAGCCTTGCGCCACCAAGTCTAGAATTTCCTTCTCACGATTGGTCAAAGCTTCCATATCAGATGGCAAATTGTCATGTTCACTTTTATCATGAGTATCTTCCTGCACCGCAATTTGTGCCAAAATTTCTCTAGCAATAAAAGGATCAATCGGCGCACCACCCCGCAAAATGCTGCGTATGGCCAATAGGACTTCCGAATCATCGCGTTCTTTTAACACATAACCTGTTGCACCCGCCTTGATGGCGGAAAACAGGCTCGCTTGCGTACTCCAGGCGGAAATCACCAAAATTAAAGCACTTGCATCGCGCTCTCTTAATTTTTCTATGAACTCAACCCCATTTCCATCTGGCAATCCCAAATCAACCAAAGCCAGTGAAATTGGGATTTCCTCCATTTTTTCGAATGCTTGTTTTAAGTTGGAGACAAAATGTAATGTCTCATTTTCATATCCCAGTTCAGTTAAAACTCGTTGAAGACGTTTTTGTATAATTGGTTCATCTTCAAGAATAATTACAGGTACTGGTAAAACCGTTTCAATATCATTCATGTCACACCCCATCTCTTGCTTTGAAATATACGCAGGTTTTCAAGATGACTCATATCCCTATATTTGGGTAATTTGAAGCGCTCTCCCTGATTTATGCTTCTTATATGCTTAAGATACACTTATAGCTGAATATTTACATAATAAAACTGCACTGTCGCACAAATTAAATGAAAGTAAACATTAACCCTATGCAAGCCTATCGACTTATCTCATGATTTATTAATGGACTTCTCACACAAATTATGACTTGTACTATGGTCTCAAACTTGGCATTGTGAAAACAAATATCCATCAGGTACAAGGATGAATTACAACAATGCCGAATCCTGCTCAAATTGTTCGCCATAAATTATTAAATACGTTTTTTTCACGACATTCTGTCTGGTTCGCCTGCATCTTTATTGCCCTGAGCATTACTTGGTTCAGGTTAAACTATGCCCCACATTATATTTATTATTTCCTTTCCGATACGGTACTGAATTCGCTCTGGTTAATTACGTCCCTACTCAGCTTACTCGGACTCTATGATCTACTACAAAACCAACATTCCATCTTAAAAAATTATCCCATCATGGGACACTTCCGCTTTCTGTTTGAAGAATTTCGACCTGAAATTCGCCAGTATTTTATTGAATCAGATGATGATGCTCTGCCTTTTTCACGCATGCAACGCAGCTTGGTCTATCAACGCTCAAAGAACGAAAACTCGGACAAACCTTTTGGCTCGATCATTGATGTGTACGAACAAGACTATCGTTTTATGACACATTCGATTCAACCCTGTCCACCTGCTGACCCATCCACATTTCGGATTCAGATTGGCAGTTCACAATGCTCTCAACCTTATAATGCCTCCATCATGAATATCTCTGCCATGAGTTTTGGCAGCTTGAGTGCCAATGCGATCCGTGCATTGAACAAGGGGGCACAATTAGGTAACTTTTATCATGACACGGGTGAAGGCAGCCTCAGCCCTTACCATTTGGAATATGGCGGTGATATTGTTTGGGAACTGGGTAGCGGATATTTTGGTTGCCGTACCGAAGATGGCACATTTGACCCAGTCAAATTTGTGCAGCAAGCGGTATTGCCTCAAATTAAAATGATTGAGATTAAACTCTCACAAGGCGCTAAACCAGGACATGGCGGAATTTTACCCAAACATAAGATTTCAGCAGAGATTGCGCAAATCCGTGGTATTCCGCGTGATCGGGATTGTATTTCTCCTTCCAAGCATTCCGCGTTCAATACCCCGATTGAGATGCTGCAATTCATACAAACCTTACGTGAACTTTCAGGGGGTAAACCTGTCGGATTCAAACTCTGTATCGGTCAGCCTTGGCAATTTATGGGGATTGTCAAAGCAATGCTACATACACAAATTGTTCCTGACTTTATTGTGGTTGATGGTTCTGAAGGTGGTACTGGTGCAGCACCAATTGAATTAATTAACAATATGGGCACACCGCTGCGCGAAGGTGTACTCTTCGTACACAACACATTAGTGGGTGCTGGGCTTCGAAAGCAAATCAAGATTGGTGCCAGCGGTAAAATTATCAGTGCTTTTGACATTGCCAGTACTATGGCTATTGGAGCAGATTGGGTCAATTCGGCACGGGGCTTTATGTTTGCGATTGGCTGTATTCAGGCACAAAGCTGTCATACCAATCAGTGCCCTGTTGGTGTCGCTACTCAGGATCCAGACCGCCAAAAAGCCCTACATGTATCCTCTAAAGCAGAACGGGTGTTTCACTTCCACAAGAATACTATGCATGCCTTATCTGAAATGATAGCTGCTGCAGGATTACGCCATCCTTCAGACATTAAAGCCCACCATTTGGCGCAACGTTTGAATGACCGTGAAATTAAAAACTATGCTCAACTGCATTTTTGGTTAAAAGACGGCGAACTACTGAATTGCGAAAATAAAGACGAAGAAAACTTTTATTTCCGTATGTGGAATATGGCGAAAATGGAATATTTCTGAACGAAACTGTTGGACTACCTGTTTTTTCCGTTTTAAACGAAACTGTTGGACTACCTGTTTTTTCCGTTTTAGGAGTAGTTGGTGTTGTATTTACTTTAGATGGAGGGTACGCGGGCGGAGTCACAGGTACAGCATTCGCAGAATATAATTATGAAAGACTTAAATAATTGGGGATTTTATGTTGCTAAAAGATCTATTGGTAATTTATTTATTATTATCTATTGTGTTATGGGCTATTCTCCACCAATTAGCAGCAAGATATGTGAATAGTAATGAAGCTTTGAAGAGTATATTTTATGGCAATTTGTATAAGAATAAATCAATGGATGTTACTAACATTGAAGCAATAATTTTAGGCGTTACTTTTGTTAATACCATTTTCTTCATTTCAGGGAAAAGTTTGAAGAATTTCTTTGAAAAGAGAAAACTATTCTATGGGTTAGATTTTAGATTGGCAATGGCTGTGATAGAGCAACATAAAAAATTGTGGTTTTATATTAAGTTATCAATTTTTTTTGGCTTTGCAATAATTGTAAGTTCAATTATGTTTTTTTGGTTGTAAACTCAAAAAACTGGGCTGTAATCTCAGCCCAGTTTTCACTAAATCAATTTTAATAAAATCAACTTAGTAATATTCACCAGAACTATGAGCATGCAGGAACGCAGGTATCAAACCCGTCAATGCAGCGCGAATATCTGCCCGCTCATTAATGAGCTGATGAGAACCCTCTTCCAACATCAACAAGGTCTGTAATCGGAACTTTTGACGAATAAACTCAATGTTGTAACGCCAATCTACAGTCTGATCCAATGCCCCTTGCGCCAACCATACTGGAATTCGGCAAGATGGTCGCTCTTCCATTTGCTGCATCCATTTTGACATCGCCAAAATCCAGTCCATGCCCATCATGCGTGGCTGTAAAGGATCTTTTAAACGCACAAAGCGTAGAAACTCGGGATTATGATTATTGCGACGGAAATGGCGAGGTACTTGGCGCTTAATCCGACGGATAATGCCTAAGCCTACAGAATTATGCCACCAAGCCGACTTTGCAGGACGGATCAAAGGAGACAGCAACAATACCCTCTCCACATAAGGATTTTCACGACGTTCAGCAAATTCAAGTAAATGATGCATCCAGATTGCACCACCTGTACTTTGCCCAATACCTAACCATGGTTTTGGGAGTTGAGAGGCATTTTTTACATACTGATACACCGCATGTAGTACCCGCTGATAGTGATCAAAATCCTGAATGCTGGCAGGCGAACCATCACTCAACCCATGACCTGGTAAATCATAGGTGAGCACACTAAAACCTTGCTCTAACAATTCACGAATAATCGGTTGGTAGATCCCGCTGTGTTCTAAATAGCCATGTAAGAGACATACAGTCCCTTTAATTTCTACTTGTCCTTCTGCATTGGCTTTAGGCTGGAACACTTGCACATGCAGCTTAAACAGTGGCATTTGCACAAACCCTTGCCAGTGCTCGCAGTTGAGTAAGTGTAAACCATACAATTTTCGGTAAGCTTGTAATTCAACTGAAGGAGAAAATGCATGATTCAGATTTAACGGGTTCAGAACCTGTGGTGTGGTGTCCCGATTCGGTACAGGTAAATCCAGTTGTTTTAAGATATTGGGATTTAAAAATGGAATTTCAGGCATTAGGGTACCTCGCGGCAATCGCTTGAGCCAAATAACATATCGCGAATAGTCGCCAACATTTCATAGTTCGCACGGCGACTATGATCATAGTTTTGCTGGCTTGGCTGCCAAGCTGTTAATTGAGTTGGCATTGGTGCCTTTATAGGTACTGTCTCTATGCCATTTAAAGCAAATAAACGACGTGTTCTTGGCATATGGTATTGATCGGTAATTAAAATCACCGTCGGTGCTCCCCCTTTCTTTTGTAATAATAGCGAGCTGAAACGGGAGTTTTCACAAGTATTCATACTTCTATTTTCTAATAATTTGGCATCTACACCACGTTCTTTCAACCACGTCTGCATATATGGTGCTTCAACACCACTGAGCACGATCGGTAAGTTATACTGCTTTTCGACCTCTAAGGTTTTCTCCAGTCGTAATTTTGTATAGTCATTGACCACAATATCTTTTCTATTTTTGTCTAAAGTTAATCCACCCCCTAAAACTACAATGGCATAAGGTTGCGATAAAGCCGCTTTAGGCGCTTCATTTTGCTCTTTGATTTGCGCAATATCTTTTTCAATTTGTTGCGGATCTGCAGTTTCAACAACAGGCTCGACCTCATGCGTTTGCAAAAAGTCGAGATACTTTTCCATTAAAGCCTTATTTTCTTTACTGTCCAACTCCAAAAGTTCTTTTACATTCTGAGTAGGATCTTCAGGTTCTGAAGAGGCTTGCTCTGGATCTGCCAAAAGAGGAACTTGTGGACGTTCCTCTCCCTCGGCTTGTTCTTGCTGCTCTTTATTAATTAATGCTTGCAAAGCAGTATAGCGTGCCTGAATTTGCGGCAAATTTTCAGAATTGTTTTGCTGAATTTCCTGTTCCATCAACTTCAGATAGGCTTGGCGTGCAATCCACAAGTTGGAACCAGGTTCTAAGTTCTCCGCTTCACTCAGGGCTGCCATTTTTTGACTTTGTGCAGCTACTTCATTGACTTCGACAGGGACAAAACTGTTGAGCGCTTTCACCACCAATTTGGAATAAAAAGGTGAATAAATAAAAACCAGCAGACAGCCCAAAAGTACAAATAACAACGCTGCTATTTGTACTATACGAACCATCCAATGTGTTTTAGCCATTCATTATCCCGTATGTGATTGAATTAAACCGACAGAATTAAATAATACTGGTTCTGGTTCCAATGCAATATCAAACTTAGTCAACACATCTTGCTGCACCGCACGATAGGTTGCCTGCACATCAGATAAAGTCGCTTGTTCGTAGTTCACCAGTACTAAAGCTTGTTTAGCGAACATTCCAACCATGCCTAAGCGCTTACCTTTCCAGCCTGCTTGATCAATTAACCAGCCTGCAGCAATTTTAATCTGACCACCCGCTTGAGGATAATGGGGCAATTGAGGGAATTTCGTATTTATTTGGTCAAAGCACTGTGCAGAGATCACAGGATTTTTAAAAAAACTGCCTACGTTCGGATATTCTTTAGGGTCAGGCAACTTACTCTGACGAATTTGAATGACTTGTTTTTGAAGATTTTCAGCCGTTAAGTCTTCACCCACGGCTTGCTTCAAATCACCATAGCTCAACTTCAAATCCGCTTGTTTCATAAGCTTAAAAATCACTTGAGTAATAACATATCGTTCAGGATCATCTTTAAAAATACTGTGTCGATAAGCAAACTGACAATCTGCACTTAGAATTTCAGTAAACTGCTTTAACTGACGGTCATACACACGCACCGAACGGATAAACTCACCAACTTCTACCCCATAAGCCCCAATATTTTGGACTGGAGATGCACCC
The DNA here is from genome assembly GCF_009939195.1 of Acinetobacter kanungonis. GTDB lineage: Bacteria > Pseudomonadota > Gammaproteobacteria > Pseudomonadales > Moraxellaceae > Acinetobacter > Acinetobacter kanungonis. The sequence goes on from NZ_JAACKC010000006.1 coordinate 69,411, forward strand.
ACCAAGCCTGGAATCAAAGCTAAATTCTGCAAACCATATAACTGCTGTTCAGTGGTCCAGAGTACAAAGTCATGCCAGACTTGCCCTGCGCCTACAGACAAGGTCTTGGTTTGATCGTCTTCCGCGAAGGTTTCAATGCCTTGAATATACATGTGAATGACCAAAGCATGAATATGTTCAGGTAAAAGCATGTTGCTCCCACCCGAGAGAATTAAAACATTGAGCTGCTGTTGTTCAGCATAAGACAACGCCTCCAGCAACATGCTTTCATTTTCGACTTTCACATAATGAGATGCAACTGAACCCAAATTTAAGGTGTTAAAAGGCTGAAGTTGAACGTTATTCTGAATATGCATGCTTAAACCCGAACTAGCCTTTCAGCTGTTGTTGAAGAACCTGAACCCAAGCCAAACTACTTGATTCACATTGATCAAGTACACGCTCAAATCCATCATCGCCACCATAATAAGGGTCTGGCACAGCTTGTTGAAGAAATTTTTGATCATGCTGACTCATCAGGGCAATCTTTGCTCGAAGCATATGCTGTCCTAGTACCGATTGAGACTGCTGCATTAATGCCTGAATATCTTCTAAATTTTCATAATCCATCGCCAAGATCAGATCAAATTCGGCAAAGTCTTGCAGATGAAGCTGGCGTGCGCGTAAAGCAGACAAATCATAGCCACGCTTTTTGGCATGTCTCTGGCTTCTTAAATCAGGTGCTTTATTCGGATGATAATTGCTGGTTCCTGCAGAATCGACCTCAATATTCAGTTGATGCGCATCACAATAATGTCTAAAGACTACTTCTGCTGTTGGAGAACGGCAGATATTTCCAAGACAGACACATAACACCTTGTAGGGCGTTTGCGATGACATAAGCACCTCAATAGATCGTTTATTTTGCAAAAGCTTATGTTAAGTTATTTGGAGGATGAATCCCACTAAAACTGTATAACAAAAACGTGTAAATGATGATAAAGCGAGAAGGAATTGCCCATGTATGACTTTCAGTTTCAAACAGTTTCCCGAATTATTTCAGGCTTAGGTTCAATTCAAAAACTTCGCACAATTTTAACTGAACAGCGTTGTCAAAAAGTATTGCTGGTTACTGACAATGGCATGCTGCAACAGCAATTACATCTTCCACTTCTAGAAATTTTAGAACATATTCATTTGCCCTATGTGATATATGCCGATGTGATTGCCGATCCACCTGAACAGATTGTCCATGCAGCGGTGGAATTTGCTATACAGGAGCAGGTTGATACTGTGATTGGTTTTGGTGGCGGCAGCTCCCTCGATGTCGCGAAGCTGATTGCTGTGTTGGCTCATCCTGATCAACAACAAAAATTATCAGATTTGTATGGGATCAATCAGGCCAAACCACCTCGATTACCCTTAATTTTAGTTCCGACCACTGCAGGCACAGGTTCTGAAGTCACGCCTATTTCGATTGTGACTACTGGTGAAACCACAAAAATGGGAATTGTTGCCCCTGTACTCTATGCCGACGCAGCCATTTTGGATGCCACCTTCACTCAAAACCTTCCCACACATATCACTGCGGCAACAGGGATTGACGCGATGGTGCATGCCATCGAAGCCTACACCTCTAAAATCAAGAAAAACCTGTATGCCGATATGCTGGCTAAACAAGCCCTGCGACTGTTAAATCAAAACCTGAAACTGGTACTGGAAGATGGTTCGAACCTGCAAACCCGCCAGAATATGCTGAATGGTTCCATGTTTGCGGGTCAAGCTTTTGCCAACGCGCCTGTTGGTGCTGTACATGCACTGGCTTATCCTTTGGGGGGGCATTTTCATATTTCGCATGGGCATAGCAATGCTTTGGTATTGACGGAAGTCTTGAAATTCAACGCACCGCATGCCAAGCATTTATATGCGGAACTCATGACTTGGATGGATCCTTATAGTACGGGCTGTACTGATGGATTATGTGATTTATTTATTGATCATATGCAAAATCATCTAGACAGCAGTGGTTTAACCTTGAAGCTCAATGCACTGAATGTACCTGAAAATGCGATTGCCCAACTGGCACAGGATGCGATGCTGCAAACGCGACTGTTACAGAACAATCCACGTGATCTTACCCAGCGTGATGCAGAACAAATTTACCAAGCCATTTACGCTTAACTTCAATCTTTGCAATGGACATGCCCACCAATGAAACCTCAAGCCAAACTCAGAGCAAACTACCCTTTTATTTTTCCCATACAAACACGTTGGTCCGACAATGATATTTACGGGCATGTGAATAATGTTAATTACTACAGTTATTTTGATAGCGCAGCCAATGCCCTGCTAATTCAAAAAGCCCATTTTGACATTCACCATTCACCCATTATTGGCTTGGTGGTGAGTTCATCTTGCCAGTTTTTACAAGAATTAAGTTATCCCGAAATTATAGAAGTCGGCGTTGCAATTAAACGCATGGGGAACAGTTCATTGGAATACGATTTGGCAATTTTTAAAGTCAATCAGGAGGCAGCAGCAGCGCAAGGGCAATTTATTCATGTGTTTGTAGATCGGGAACAACGTAAAAGTACTCCGATCCCGACTCACATGCGTCAGGCTCTACAAGCCTATATGCAAGTCGAGCCTGAAACAAAATTTGTCTAAGCCTTATTTCAATTGAATATTTTGTAATTCAGCATCAAAACCTTGGATTAAGTCACGCACCACAGGTTCGGTCTGTAATAGCTCTAAAGCTCGACCATGGGCTTGCTCTTTACGTTGATGCTGCAAAATATACGGTGTGGTTTCAGTGACTGCACCATATTCAATTTTAAACAAGGTATTCGGCCACTGTTTTTTCAGAGCTTGTTCCAAAGAATGCTGTGATTGTCCTAAAAGCTGCTGATATTGCTCAGGTATATGAAAAACAGATTCTGCATCGATATGACCCGTCATGACCCCATGTTGTGCCAACTCTTGCACAGCTGGTGATAACTCACTCTGTCTAAACCAATACTCCCACTTACCTAAGGTCCACTCGCCTTCCAAAACCTGTTCTTGCACACGCAAAATATCTTGCGGCATCAAGTTTGATATTGGAGCATCTGACGACACTTGTTCAGGTTGGGACTCAATTTCAATTTGTGGCTGCTCAATTGGAGTTTGAACAGTTTGCTGAGGTTCAACCTCTTCAGCAGATAAACTAAAGAGAGAATCTTGCTCAACTTCTAAATTGGTCAGACTTGGTTCAAGGGAAAGAACATCCGCCGCAATGGTATCTTCAACCGATACTTCTGCTTTTGCATGATCTTCAATCGGAGCAATTTCTTCAAACAAGAAATCATCACTGCTAGATTCTGATGAATCTACTGGGGTCGAATCTTCTTCCTCATCCAAATCAAACAGTACATCATCACTGGCAGGATCAAACACGATTTGATCTGGATTACTACTCAGATTGGCAGTTTCTTCAGCCTGTGCAGGTGCTTCTGGTAATAGCGATTCATCCTGTAGATTTTCCTGAATAACAAGGTTTGCTACAGGTGCTGCAACCTCCACTATTGATTGGATTTGATCTTGCTGAGCTTCAACTACGACATTGCTATGCGCTACAGCTTGTTCAGTCACCAACACAGGCGCAGATTGAATTTGTGTAGCAGGTGCAGAGACCAAGACTTCATTCGGTTGTAATGGTCTAAATGCCAACAAACGCAGCACACACATTTCAAACCCTTGTTCTTGAGTCACCGCAAGTTGTAAGTCTGCGCGACCTTTACAGGCAATTTGGTAATACAGCTGTAAATCTTGATCGGCAATCAACTGCGATAGCTGGGAAATTTTTTGATTAATTTCCGCACTATATTTAAGGCTTAAATCAGGTAAATATTGCAACAATGCCAATTCATGCAGTGTCGAAATTAACTGATCTAAAACTAAAGAAACATCTAAAGCTTGCTGTCTAAATTGCAGTAAGAGTTGGCTGACGCGTGCTTTCTGATTTTGGTGAATTGCCAACAACAAATCATAAATGATGGTGCGGTCAATCAAGCCTAACATCTCTTTGACATCTTGATGTTGAATGGCACCTTGACCATAAGCAATTGCTTGATCAGTTAAAGACAAGGCATCACGCAATGAGCCTTGCGCAGATTCAGCAATCTGCCAGATTGCATCTTGCTGTGCAGGAATCTGTTCTTTTTCTAAAATACAGGTCAAATGCTCCGTAATTTCATCCACCGCCAAAGGACGCAATGTAAATTGCAAACAACGGGAAATTACTGTAATTGGTAGTTTTTGCGGATCTGTAGTCGCGAATAAGAACTTCACATGCTCTGGTGGTTCTTCTAAGGTTTTGAGCAAGGCATTAAAAGAGTGTGTCGAGAGCATGTGTACTTCATCAATCAGGTACACTTTATAACGACCCTGAGTCGGCGCATAAGGCACGTTATCTAGCAGTTCACGTGTATCTTCGACTTTGGTGCGCGAAGCCGCATCAATTTCGATTAAATCGATAAAGCGACCTTCATTCACCGCCTTACACGTTGCACACACTTCACACGGCGTTGCGGTTACGCCAGTTTCACAGTTTAAGCATTTGGCTAAAATACGTGCAATCGTCGTTTTCCCTACGCCACGTGTGCCCGTAAACAAATAAGCATGGTGTAAACGACCACGTTCTAAGGCACTGCTCAGTGCACGTGACACATGGTTTTGACCCACCAATTCATTAAAATTACGAGGACGGTATTTACGCGCAAGTACTTGATACATGTATGCTCCTTTTCACAGGTCTAAGCATACTGTTTTTTTGCTCAAGAGTGAATGAACAATCTTAAAGGGAGTGGATGATTGGGGAAATTAAACACGTTGTAGCGACTTAAGCCTTTGGATTAGTCAAATCCAAAGTAAAATCTGGATATGCCTGATAATGTTCTGCGGTTCGATCTTCTAAAATTTCCAACACCAAATGATTTACATCCAGTTGAATTAAATTACGTTGTTTTACATTCATCAATTCAATTTTAGTTTGTGCATAATCGATAAAACGCAGTTGCCCTGTGAAAGTTTCAATTTCACTCTCTGTACTTAGACTCTCACGTTTCAATTCATAAGTCATATTGGGATACAGAACCAAATCGACTGCCATACCTGGACATTCTCCACATCGAGACATACATCCCATGCAGGGCGTTGTACCTTGGTAATGACCAACCCATTGCATCGCTTGAGCTTGTGTTGCAGTTTCAGCGAATTCAGCCTTATTCAATTGATTTTTAGACTGCTCTTCCTTCTGACAACCCACCAAAAGACTGGTTGCGATTAAAGGAATCAAAATAGGTTTATTCATCGACCCGATCTATAGACTTTTAAAACGCGCACACCTTAGCACAGTTTAGGCCAAGGAATGAAAACCAAGTCACCTAAAACCAGCCCTTACGTCCCTTCAGAATCGCATCAGCACAACGTAAGGTTTCCTGTGTTAAGCCCCACAAACGATAATCCCCTGTGATAGATGCCGTAGAGAAATTATGCGTATAGGCAAAACTTAATTGACGTTCTGGATCACACCAAGCACCAGACCCATTAAAACCAATATGACCAAAACCTTTAGACACCTGTTTCCCCAAAGTCAAAACACGGTGATAACCTAAGCGCCAATGCATGGGAAGCGGCATGATGCGGTCACGATGACGATACTGAATCTGTGACATACGCTGGAAAATTTCAGGTTTTATCAATTGATGCTGTTGCCATTGCCCCCCTTGTGCCAACATGGCATAAATTTTGGCTAGGCTTTCGGCCGAAAAAACCCCATTGGCGGCAGGAATCACGGCTTGCAAACCTTGCTCACTAAAGAAACTAAAATTTTTCATGCCTTTGGGAATCATGGCATCCTGAAAATCTTGTGGATTTTGACCCGACCATTGCGACACTCGATCCATCAAGGACATCTGCTTCGCTTGCTTATTCACTTTTGATGATTGGGGTTTTGAGTCAACTGGAATTGACCTTGCAAAAGGTTTAGCAACATTTCCAAGGCTTTGATACGGTACACCAAAATATGCATTTTCAATGTCGAGTGGTTGTAGCAAATATTGCTGCATCAGACCTGAAAGGCTCCGCCCCGTGGCTTTTTCTAAGGTTGCACCCACCAACCAACCAAATGTAAGTGGCTGATATGCGGCATCTTCACCAACCGCAAAACGCGGCTGAGCTTTCGCAACATGCTCTAACATTGCATCCCAATCTGCCATTTGCGATGCATCTTGAATGATATTGCGAATGTCATACAAACCACTTTGATGACTTAGCACATCGGCTAAGCTAATGTTCGCTTTGCCATTTTGGGCAAATTCAGGCCAATACGCTGCAATCGGTTGGTCATAATCCAGCAATCCCTGACTCACCAGAATATGTGCCAAGGTTGCCAACACACCTTTACCAGTTGAATAACAGACCGATAATGTGTCTTGTTCCCAATCTTCAGTTGCCGACTTTTTCCCCATACAAATATCAACCACTTTTTGCCCTTGGAAATAGACACAAAGTGCCGCACCGCCCTGATGCATACGTGGATACTGAAAACGACTAAACATTTCTGCTAAATCTGTAAAACTTGAAGTTACATCACCTTGATATCGATCTGGTCGAGCGGATAAATATGCTTTAAGTTCCTTCATGTCATCTCCTTATTATTTCTTGTTATTTATACCTTTCTAAATAAAAAGCCCAAATTTTAACAACTTGGGCTTTATTTAGTGAGTGTTTAGCGTGCAGTAATATGACCAGTTACATGCGGTTTTTTATTCTTACTGTTTTGAATAAGAAAATCGATATTTTTCCCTTCCTGTGCAGTTAAAAATTCAACTTTAGAAGGTAAATACATTGGCAGTTTAAACCACACATCTGCCTCATAACTGTCTGGCAAACTTAAATTGGCCAAGGCTTTGGCTTTACTCCACATCCCATGCGCAATCGCTTGTTTAAACCCAAAGGCTTTCGCAGTCAGTGCGTGAATATGGATAAGATTAAAGTCACCTGAAGTTAAGGCATAACGGCGACCTGTATTTTCAGACACAGACCATTCGGCTTGTACTGCATAATTTGGGCGAGTTTCTTCTTTTGCATTCGTTGCAGCTTTTGCATCTGTCTTTTGACGCGCAAGATACGTTGTGACGCCCTGCATGACCACTTCATTACCCACTTTTGCAGTGGTAATGAAATCAAACTGTACACCTTTATCGTGCGGCTTCAATTCACCAAACTGACATGACAGGCTTAAACTTTCATTGACACCGATCTTACGACTTTGCGAAACCTGATTACGGATATGTACCAGACCTAAAATTGCAAAAGGAAATGCCTCTTGCGTCATCATATGCATTTGTAGGCTTTGCGATAATACCGCCAAATAAATAGCAGGAATGTAGCCATTATTTTTAAAACCACATACTTCGTTATAGGCTTTTAGATGTTTTGGATCAACTTTAAAAGAATCCACCACATATTCAACTTGCGGCAGGACTTTTTCGCCTTTCGGCTTTTTAAAAATGAGTCCCTGCACAATTTTTGGATAAGCCAAATAAGGTTTCGGAAGTTGAGAAAAATGGCGCGTATTCATGTTGAACCTTTTAATTATAAATCTAACTTTTAAGTTATTACTGTACTTGAGTAACGTATCCAGTAGGGTGAAGCGCTCACCCTACAGGTTATTTCACTTCATATCTTATACAAGAGAGTATTTAAGCACCTAATAAACTTTGTCCACATACGCGAACAACGTTACCGTTTAAACCTGTTGAAGCGGCAGAAGCAAACAAAGCAATCGTTTCAGCGACATCGACAGGTAAACCACCTTGGCTCATTGAGTTCATACGGCGACCTGCTTCACGAATAGCAAAAGGAATCGCTGCGGTCATTTGCGTTTCAATGAAACCTGGAGCAACGGCATTAATGGTTATACCATTATTTAAGATTGGTGCTGTAAATTTCACCACACCAATCACGCCTGCTTTTGACGCTGCATAGTTGGTTTGGCCTAAATTACCCGCAATACCTGAAATTGAAGAGACACAAATAATGCGACCATTGGCATTCAAACCATCATGTTCTAGCAAATAATCATTGACACGTTCAATCGCGGACAAGTTAATGTTAATGACCAAGTCCCAAAGCTCTGGCTTCATGTTCGCCAAAGTTTTGTCACGGGTAATGCCTGCATTATGCACAATAATATCGACACCACCTCGTGCTGCTGCAGCGGCTTTAATTTTTTCACCTGCGTCTGCAGCCGTAATATCAATCGCTAAAGTTGAACCGCCAATTTCCCCCGCAACACGGTCCAAATCGGCTTGTTGCTGTGGCACGTCTAAACAAATGACATGCGCACCATCACGTGAGAGTACATGTGCAATGGCTTCACCAATTCCACGGCTCGCACCTGTCACGACTGCAGTTTTGCCTGCAAGCGGTTTAACCCAATCCACATCAACCACATCTGCCTGAGAAACTCGAATGACTTGACCTGAAACATAAGCAGAACGAGGAGATAATGCGAAACGTAAAGTCGATTCTAGGTTTGCCTCTGCACCCTCATCGACATACACCAATTGTGCTGCAATCCCCTTTTTGAATTCTTTACCGACAGATTTTACAAAGCCTTCTAAAGCACGTTGTGCAATCGCTTGTTTCACGGTTTTAGCAGATTCAGGTGTGGTGCCAATGACAATCACACGACCTGAAGCAAGAATTTGACGTGAAATTGGGTTAAAGAAGTTATACAGCTCTTTCAATTGTTCAGAGTTTTGGATACCCGAAGCATCAAACACCACCGCCTTAAATTTCGATTCACGATCACCCTCATTAAAGGCACTCAGTTTTAAACCTTTAGTCGCAGCAACTTGTTGTAATTCTGCATTGTTGCCTGCATAGCTGTTGGCATGAATATTGGCAAGTACTTGAGAAATAGCCCCAGACAAGGTGCTGTTTGGTGCTGCACCCACTAAAACAGCACCCTTAATGACTGGTGTTGCAGACTCAAAACGATCTAAAAACGTCGGGGCTGGTAAACCTAAATTTTTAATGACAAATTTACCAATTGGAGATTTTGCGAATGCTTGGTATTGGTCAGTCATGTTTATTATCTCTCAAAACTAATTAAATTTATTTGATGGCTTTTAAACTACTGTTTAACTTCAATATCATGCCAAAGACATAGATTTCAATAGACCCATCAGTTTCCGTTGAATCATACTTGAGTTAATCCAGCGATGACTTGACCCGAATGTATTCTGCAATGTCATTGTAGTCAATTCGAGCTATGCTGTATTGTGTTAATGTACACCTCAAGAATACTCTAACATGCTTGGAAAAGCCTTATGAGCAAAACAACTCAAGAAAATCCAGCAGTCGAACATTCTGTGGCTGAAACTGTGTCAAATACATCAAAAGCGCGTACTCGTACACGCAAAACAACGGACACAGCTTCTACGTCTGCAACTCCAACGACTACAACAACTCGTACACGTGCAACTTCTTCGCCTCGCAAAAAAGCAGCACCTCGTACGACTAAAACTGAATCTACAACTCAAACTTCTGTCCAACAGGAAAAAATTATGAGTCAAAACACTCCTCGCCGCGTTGCAATTATTGGTGGTAATCGTATTCCATTCGCTCGTTCAAATGGTGCTTACTTCACTGCATCTAACATGGATATGTTTACCGCAGCATTAAATGGTCTTGTAGAACGTTATAATTTACAAGGTCAACGTCTGGGCGAAGTTGTTGCTGGTGCAGTGTTAAAACATAGCCGTGACTTCAATATGACTCGTGAATGTGTGTTAGATACCGCATTAGCACCTGAAACTCCTGCCTACGATTTACAACAAGCATGCGGAACAGGCTTACAAGCAGCTTTCCAAGTGGCGAATAAAATTGCTTTGGGACAAATTGAAGTCGGTATTGCGGGTGGTGTAGACACCACTTCAGATGCACCAATTGCTTTCGGTGATGGTTTACGTAAAGCCCTCCTTGAGCTCAATATAGCTAAAACAGGTAAAGACCGCTTAAAAGCCTTAACCAAAATTAACCTCAAAGATTTGATGGATGCACCTAAAAATGGTGAACCACGTACTGGTCTTTCAATGGGTGATCATCAGGCGATTACCGCATTGGAATGGGGTATTTCACGTGAAGCACAGGATGAACTTGCTGCCTCTTCACATCAAAAAATGGCACAAGCTTATGAAGAAGGTTTCTTCGATGACTTGATCACGCCATTCTTAGGTTTAGACCGTGACAATAACTTACGTGCAGATTCTACTGCCGAAAAACTGGCAAAACTTAAACCTGTATTTGGTAAAGGTGATGCACGCACCATGACTGCGGGTAACTCAACACCGTTAACTGATGGTGCATCTTGTGTGTTACTTGCCTCTGAAGAATGGGCAAAAGCCAATGGTCATGAAGTATTGGCATATTTAAGCTTCACTGAAACTGCTGCTGTAGACTTCATTGGCAAAAATGGGCCGAAAGAAGGTTTGTTGATGGCACCTGCTTATGCAGTTCCTCGTATGCTTGAACGTGCAGGCATTACCCTGCAAGATTTTGACTATTATGAAATCCATGAAGCCTTTGCATCACAAGTGCTTTCAACCTTAAAAGCTTGGGAAGATCCACAATTCTGTAAAGAACGTTTAGGTTTAGCTGCTCCACTAGGTTCTATTGATCGTAGCAAACTGAATGTTAAAGGTTCTTCTTTGGCTGCGGGTCATCCATTTGCTGCAACTGGTGGTCGTATTCTTGCAACTGCTGCAAAACTACTGAACCAAAAAGGTTCAGGTCGTGTACTGATCTCGATTTGTGCTGCAGGTGGACAAGGCGTAACGGCAATTGTTGAAAAATAATTGACTTGAACCTGATATAAAAGCACTTTTCCGGAGGTGCTTTTTTACTTTAATACTCATGAACGACTCCTTGAAAATTAAAGTCTTTAAGAAGATAGAGCCTTATTTTTTTATTTTGGATTTAGAAATGATCGGTAATAAAAACCGCCCAGATAAAATACAAATCACCACAGCACCGACAATTAGTTCGGAGGATTCATTATCATGGATGAACCCTTGCCAGAATTGATGCAACCAATGTGAGACTTGTAAACCCACACTTACCACAACGAATGCCCAAATAAAACATGCCAATAGATTGATGAGCATATAACGCAATGTCGGATATTGCTTAATGCCAATAATCATGGGAATCACTGTTCGTAGTCCCCAAGCAAAACGCATCAACAAAATACTTAAGGTTGGATAGTTTTCAATTAATACACTGGCTTTTTGAAATCTAAGTTTTAATTTTGGGTGCTGATCAATAAAGTCATATCCATATCGTTTCCCGATTTGGTAATACAACTGATCGCCAATAAAACCTCCAATCATGGCAGAAACTATTAACAACCAGAAATTAAGCACATGTTGATGCACGGCATAAGCACCGAGCATCAGGATAGTTTCCCCTTCAAAGAATGATCCGATGATGACGGCAACGTAACCATAATGCTGTAATAAGTAAGTCCAATCCATCAGCGTACTCGGCTTGTTGTTATAAGGACATCTTCATTCATAGACTTAAAGCTAAGATAAATCCCGAGCTTCCATCTCTCTTTTAACTATTATATTGCAGATCATCTTAAAGTCTAAAAATAAACTGAAATGATACAACTTTGCAGTTTCCTTCAACTTACAACTATATGACACTGCTTCCAATCACTTTATTTATCTTCAGACAATTAAAATCGCATCGTATTTTTTTATTTTGTGATGAATTTGCTTTAAAACGATTCACACCTGCACATAAAAAAAGCCACGTTATGTGGCTTTTTTATTTAGGACTGATGCGCTGGAGAATATCCTAGGCGCATTTCAATATGGTCATAACACCATTGGAAGATAAAGGTATAAACCAAAATACACATGGTCAAACTGAAATCTAATAAAACAGCCTGCCAAATAGTCATCTGCATGGCATAGGCAACCATAGGAATGGTGGCCAACATCAAACCACCTTCAAAGCCAATGGCATGCATAATACGCACTGGAACAGTACGTTTGAGTTTACGACGGCGTTCGAACTTTTCAAAAAAGTGATTAAACACCATATTCCAAATCACGGAGGTAACAGCCATGGCAATACCAAGGCTACCCGTGACTTCCATTGGCATATTAAAAATAAAACTTAATGCGATCGCAATGATGACCAACAGGATGATCTCATAGCTCAACGCATGAACAATCCTTCTCTTGGAAATCAACATTTGAAACTACTCTTTGTCTTGGATAGCTGCTATTTTATTTTTATAATACTGATTAATCGAGTTAGATTCTTTCAGTTTTATTGAAAGGTTGTACTTAGAACTTTTTTATTAACTAAAGCAAAAACCAGACCAATGAATATTAACCAAGATCAGCTGATTATTTTTCAAACTGTAATGGAAACAGGATCATTTTCTGCTGCTGCGCGAAAATTAGGTAAAGTCCCCTCTGCAATTAGTATGTCTATTGCCAACCTTGAAATTGATTTGGACTTAACCCTATTTACCCGCCAAGGTCGTGAACCCATTCCTACCGCCCAAGCCCTGACCTTATACGAAAAAACCCAACAACTACTAATTGAAATGAACCAATGGAAACAACATGCCTACGCCCTAGCACAAGGTCTGGAATCCAGTTTAAATATTGTGGTGGTTTCTGAGTTACTGCATACCGATTGGACGGATTATATTCTACTACTCGAACAACGCTTTCCTGAGTTACAAATCAACATTTTTTCTGCGCCGCAGGAAGATGCACAGCAAATGCTACTGGACCAGTCGGCACAGTTAGCGCTGATGTTCGAACGCGAACATTTACAAAGTGGTGAGCAATTTGTCGAGTTAAAACGCGAAGTACTGATTGCCGTTGCAGCAAAAAACTATGCGCTCGCCCAGTTTGATAAAGTCAGCTATGAACAGGTCTTACAGAGTCGCCAAATAGTGGTTGCGAGTCGTGATCGCAGCATAAAACCTGAATTACTCTTTTCCAAAAGTTATTGGCGTACCGATAATCACCACTCGGCATGTGCCATGATTCTGCAAAACTTAGGTTGGGGCGTGCTGCCTTATGAAATGCTGAATGAAAACCCATCACTACAGCAACAATTAAAAATCCTCAACTTTCAAGATTTCTCACCGAAATTTGAATATTACGTCGATTTGGTCTGGAGTCGTGAAAGCCAGCTCGGTGCCGCTGCTCATTTTTTGATTGATCATATTCGAAACAGTAAAAAAAATGCGAATTAAATTGCCCCGAACCCTTGATTGCACTTGGGCTGGATAAAGATTGTGGTATAACTAAATCACGGGTACAACTTTTAAGAAATAGATTTCAATGACACAAAATGCGTTAAACCAATTAAAAAAGATGACAACCATCGTTGCGGATAGCAGTGATTTAGCTGCAATTGAAAAATTTCGTCCGCTGGATGCAACGACCAATCCTTCTTTAATCACGGCTGCTGCCAATCAACCTGAAAATAAAGAATTGATTGAAGCGGCATATGAACAAGCAAAACAGGAAGGCTATACTGCTGACGCATTGATTGAACGTACGATTGATATTCTGACTGTCAAATTCGGGGTCGAAATCTTAAAACTGATTGAAGGTCGTGTCTCGACTGAAGTTGATGCATCTTTGTCTTATGACACCGCAGCCACGATTGCAAAAGCCAAAGAACTCCTAGCACTTTATAAGGCTTATGGCATTGATCAAAACCGCATTCTGATTAAGATTGCATCAACTTGGGAAGGAATCCAAGCCGCTCAAGTATTAGAAGCAGAAGGGATCCATTGTAACCTCACCCTATTGTTTGGTTTACATCAAGCGCAAGCTTGTGCCGATGCCCAAGTCACCTTAATTTCACCATTTGTGGGTCGTATTCTGGACTGGTACAAAAAAGCTGAAAATGTAGAAAGCTATCCTATTGATAAAGATCCGGGTGTGGTCTCTGTGAAACAAATTTATCAATACTACAAGCAGCACCAGATTAAGACTGAAATTATGGGAGCAAGCTTCCGTAGTATTGATCAAGTGCTTGGCTTAGCCGGTTGTGATTTATTAACAGTATCTCCAAGTTTATTGGCTGAATTAGAGCTTGATACACGAGAAGTACAGCTTCAGCTTGATCCGAGCCAAGTCACTATCAGTTCAGAACCTGCAACAGCGATTGATAAAACGACATTTAAAGACCGTCTAGAACATGACTTGATGGCATTCCAATTGTTACAAGGCGGTATTGATGGCTTTATTAAAGCGCGTGAACAACTCAATACATTATTACGCCAATCTTTCGGCTTAGATGCTGAAATTCAAGCCTAAATTTACGCACCATTACTGCGCAAATCTCAAGCCCGTTTTGTTACAATAACAAAATGGGCTTTTTTATAACGAGTATATTGTGTTTGGTATTACGGATCTCAGTACCTATATTATTGGAACGATTTTAATCGTCATTCTCCCTGGTCCAAACTCATTATATGTTATGTCCATTGCCTCTCGCTTTGGCACACGAGTGGGCTATCTCGCGGCTTTAGGCGTATTTACTGGCGATCTAATTCTGATTCTTTGTACCATTTTTGGTGCAGCATCGCTATTACACAGCTTTCCGTGGTTGTTCACCATTTTAAAAGTAGTTGGCGCAGTCTATTTATCCTATTTGGGTAGCCGACTGATTCTTGCCAGTGTTCGGACTTGGCGTGGGACTACAGCGCAAGAACTGGAAAGTTCGGGTGATACATTAACTTATAAAGATGCACAGCCTTATCGTACCGCTTTAACCATTAGTATTTTGAATCCTAAAGCGATTTTATTTTATCTCTCCTTCTTTGTGCAGTTTGTAGACCCAGCTTATCCTTATCCAGCCATCAGTTTTACCTTAATGTCTGTCATTCTACAGATCATTAGCATGCTGTACTTAAGCGTTCTGATTTTCTCTGGGGTACGTTTTGCTGCCTATTTTAACCAACGCTACCGTCTGACTGCTGTTGCTGTCGCGGTTGTGGGCTTTGCATTTTTGGCTTTTGGTATGAAATTGGCTTTTTCTACGCTGTAGTTGAATAAATTTCAATGAAAACTGTAAAAACGTGAAATATCATTTATTTTTTAGATATTCACTTCTCCCTAATAAGGGTTAAGCGTATGATGCTAAACCTAAGCTTAACCCTTTGGTCAAATAGAATAAGTACGGATACATGCAAAAACTCATTCAAGATTTTTCTATTCCCGCAGTCTTCGCAGGTTTCATCACCTTCCTTATTGGTATCAGTGTTTCCGCAGTCCTTGTGATACAAGCTGCCCAGATTCTAGGTGCAAATACAGCGCAAATTACCTCTTGGTTTTGGGCATTAGGACTGGGCATTGGTCTGGCGGGCATGTTCTTATCATGGAAATTGAAATACCCAGTATCCACCGCTTGGTCAACCGCAGGTTTAGCACTCATTATTGCCACAGGCAGTGGCTATAGCCTCAACGAAGCGATTGGCGCATTCTTGGTCTGTGGTTTAATTACGGCGGTATTGGGTTATCTTGGAATTTTCGAAAGAGTCCTGACTCTGATCCCACAAAGTTTAACCAGTGCCATGCTCGCAGGCGTACTGTTAAAATTTGGGATTGAGCTATTCGCCAGTCTTAAAACAGATTGGGGATTTATTCTGTCTCTATTGGCAGTCTATATTGTTGCCAAAAAGCTAACGCCACGTTATAGCATTGTATTAACCGTAATCGCGGCTGTCGTACTTTGCCCTGTATTTTTAGACTTCCATACGCCTACCGTGACTTGGAGCATGGCTCAACCGGTGTGGATGACCCCAGATTTTACTTGGTCTGCCATTCTGGGCTTAGCCCTGCCTTTATTTGTCATCAACATGGCTTCACAGTATTTACCTGGTATCGCCATGATTAAAAGTTATGGCTACCAACCAGATGTGAATAAATTGATAGGCGGTACGGGACTCATTCAAACGCTTCTCGCGCCATTTGGCTGTTATAGCGTGAATATTGCTGCGATTAGTGCCGCGGTCAGCCTAGATAATCAAGTTCATCCTGATCCAAGCAAACGTTATATTGCTGGGATTAGTTGTGGGTTCTTCTATGTGTTGATGGGCTTATTTGCCGCAACGTTGACCAGTCTTTTAATGTCATTCCCACACATTTTCATTGTGGCTTTGGCAGGCATTGCCTTATTCGGCACCATCAGCCACAACATCGCACTGGCTTTTCATGAGGTTTCTGATCGTGAAGCAGCATTAATGACTTTCCTATTCAGTGCTTCTGGTGTGCAGTTTTTTGGCATCGGTTCTGCCTTCTGGGGACTACTCTTTGGTTTTGCCGTTTCATTCATTATGAAATTGCGCATTAAAAAATAAAGATGATTCCATAAAACAAGCATGCGACCTGCATGCTTGTTTTATTTGAGGTCTTTTGGCTTAATGCCCAATGGAATTAGAAAATACATTCATCACAATGACCCCACCCACAATCATGGCAATACCGATTAAAGCAGGTAAATCCAAGACTTGCTTAAAAACAAAGAAGCCGACCAATGCGGTTAAAATAATTCCAACACCACCCCAAATCGCATAAGCGATTCCTAACGGAATGGTTTTAATCACTTGTGACAATAAATAGAACGAAATCACATAAAAAAGTACAACCAATAAGCTTGGTCCTAATTTCGTAAAACCTTCCGATTTCACTAAAAATGCTGAACCTGTCACTTCAGAAATAATCGCCAAAGCCAGCATTGCATAAGCCAAGAGTAGTGGATTCATGTTTGATTTCATCCTGCAAAAATTCTATGCGAAGCTTAACAGCACCCATCCAGTAAATATATGAATTTTCATTTATTCATCTGTCAATGCGCTGTAATGCCGAATAAACTCAATGGTTTGGTCAAATGTTTGCTGACTGGCTTTCAATTTCATCAAGAACTGATATTCATGAATTAACGGCTCATTACTATCGGGATAGAAAACCTCAGTCACAGCAATCTGATGTTGCTTCAGCGCAGCGACGAATGGCACAGATTGAGTATCCGTCAAAAAATCCTTATTCCCACCACTAATAAAAACTGCTGGATATTGAGGTGTCAGATGCTGTATCGGTGAAATTTCATTTAGAAATGCCACATCACTTTTACGCTCTCCTGTATAGGCTTGTACCAGACTATAAATTCCCCATTCAATGATCTTTTTCTCATCTGGTGCTGTCGCCACAAAGGATGCCATATCGTAAATACCACAATGCAGAATCAACCCTTTCAACTGTTGCGGTTGTATAGAAGGTACAAAGTCTGACTCGCGTACAAATTGAGGATTTGTAAGCAAAGCAGCATAATGACTGGCTAAATTAGCTCCTGCTGAATCTCCTGCCATATAGAGTTGATTTGCATCTATCTGATAATCCTCAGCATGCTTATTGATAAACTTGAGTGCCTGATTAATTTGCAATAATTGATTCGGGTAAATCACCTCTGGCGCAAATTGATATTCGACCGAGACCACATTCAACCCTTGCGCCGCCAATAATTTGAAATAGCCTCGCGCATGTTCCTTGGAACCTGAAACCCATCCACCCCCATGAATCCAGATAATAGTTGGGCGTAAACCCTGTTCTGCAATATGTTCAGGTTGATACAAATCCAAACTCAGTTTGGGATGATTCATATAGCGGATATTGGAATGAATCAGAATATTGGCAGGTGCATGACGATCTAATAATTTTTGCTGAGCTTGCGTTGCTGTATTAAAGCTTTTCGCAATCACTTTTGTGCTCTTGTACGTATTTTGGCATGCGGCTAAAAACAGCATGACACAACACAAAGCCATACATACAATTGTCTTCATCATCACAATTTCCATCAATTCTTTGTTTTATAGGAAAGAATAAAACGCATAAATCATGTCTAGTTTAAGATACTTACGCCAATAAGAGTGAGATCATTTATAAAAAATACTTTTGATCATCTGAGAAAAAATACATTATGAAATTCCAAGGATTTCTCTCGGTTTTTTCATTCGATGATCAATTGAACAAAACTATAAAATAGCAATTAATTTTATGAATTTACGTTGTTTTTTGCATTATATAAATTGATCCAAACCAGACAATGTGCTATCAATTAATAAGAAGCAATAATGATAAACAACAGGAGTAAATCCGATGTCTTACCAACATATTTTAGTTCCAGTAGACGGCTCTGCAATTTCATTTTCAGCAGTGAAACAAGCCTCAATTATTGCGAAAGCTTTTGGTAGCGAATTAACACTCATTAGCCTTGTTGCAGAAGATCCGTTTACAGAGGTCGACTTCTATTACTCTTCTGCAATTATGAAAGAATATTTTGTACAAGCTTATGCTAATGCTGAAAAAGCATTAAAAGAAGCGCTTGTGATTGCCCAAGCTGAAGGTGTAGAACCAACTACTCAAATTATTAAAGGTCAAGTTTCTGCCGAAGGCGTGGTGAAAACTGCAGAAGAGAAAAAATCGGACCTGATTGTGATGGGTTCACATGGTCGTAAAGGTTTCCAAAAATTCCTACTGGGCAGTTTTGCACAAGATGTACTCCGTGCTACGCAGTTACCTGTATTGATTGTAAAAGAGTAAAAAGTAATCTAAGCACCTGCTATGTTGTAGGTGCTTCTTCAGGTCTATGACCTAATAATTTATTTATTCGTTTCGAACCAAGTTTTATATTTATAATCGAAGGTGTTTATTCATGACTTATCAACATATTTTAGTACCTGTCGATGAATCCCCAATTTCATATACTGCTGTTGAACAAGCGCTTTCTTTAGCAAAATTACTAAATTGCCGCGTAACTGTGATGTGCGTGGTCGCTGTTGACCCTTTTGTTGGTGTGGATTTTTATAAAGTGGCTCCTGCGATTACTGATTATTTCATGCAGGCAGAAGAAAATGCACAAAAGCGTTTAGCCGACATTAAACAATCTTTTATTCGTGACGAAGTTGAGGTCGATACTAAAGTCATTCGCGGTGTTTCAGCAGCAGATGGCATTATTCAAATTGCCGATGAAGTCAGTGCAGACCTGATTATCATGGGTTCACACGGTCGTACAGGTTTTAAAAAGATGATGCTCGGGAGTGTTGCACAAGCTGTGCTGACCCAATCCCCTATCCCTGTCTTAATTGTAAAAGTCTAAATTATAAAATCCCTCACGTATGAGGGATTTTTATTGCCTTACAAATTCAACTATCCAAACAAGAAAACCCAAGTTCTACTCTTCTCCATTCATTATTTTTGTACATACAAATAAAAAGGCTATTCCTCATTACTGAGAAATAGCCTGACTTAGATTAAAAATTAAAAAATTAAATACTCAGCATACTATTTAAAGTTTCTACCACATTTTTAGATTTCACTTGTGGTTTCAATGCTTCTAAAGATGCCAAAACATTGGAGCGCTGTGGTTCTGCCAAGGTATACCAGCGTGACAATACCTGTAATAAACGTGAACCCAAAATCGGATTTTTCTCGTCTAAATACTTCGCCAACTCGACAAAATGCTGTACCCCAAAACTCCACGTATTCACAGGGTTGCTATTTAAGCCACCACTCACGGCACGAATACGGTTTGGCGTCCCCAAATCATAGTCAGGATGATTAAGTAAAGTTTGAATACTGGCTGCCGTCGCATTTGGATGTGATGCTTGCACCATAAACCACTGATCCAGAGAAAGCGCTTCTTCTTTAAAGCGATCATAAAAATCGTCTAAAGCATCTTGTGCCTGTGGTGCATCATTCCATACCAATACACGTAAAGCACCTAAACGCTCTGACATATTACCCGTTGTCATATATTGCGCATGTGCCAAACTATACGCATCCGCATCTTTTTGACGTGCCAACATCATCAGCATGATATTTTTTAGAGCACGCACACCCATCGCTTGAGAAAACTCTTTCTGCAAATCAGGATCTAATGCCAAGTAAGTCTCTTTACAGAACGAACCCAAAGCTTGCGCCAAAGTATTCAGTAAGGCATTGCGCTTTTCTTGAATCACTACCGGATTATAGTTTTCATCAATGCGGCTACCCAAATACCCTTCGCTTGGTACATCAAATAGACGTGATGCCAGTAATGGATCTTTTTCCACTAAAGCTGGCAAGGTATTTTTGATGGCTTGGACATAAATGGCAGCATCATGATCATTCAGCAACACACGCTCTAATAAGGTTTGTGTCGCCTGCCATTGGTTGAAACCATTGGTTTCATACTGAATTAAGAAAGCCAATTCTTCATCAGAATAATTAAAGTCCAAGTTTACTGGTGCCGAGAAATTACGCAGCAATGACACCACAGGTTTAGCCGTCACACCCGTAAATACGATACTGGCTTGATCTTGGTCAAACAGATACACGCCATCTTTCACACCATTTTCAAACAGTGCTTCCGATTGCAAAGTATATTGCTCGCCTGTCTCTGCATTAAACAAAGCCAAAGCCACCGGAATTGGTACAGCCTTTAAGTTTGGATATTTTGCATGCGCTTTCAGGCTTTGCTTGAAACTCAAACGATAAGTCTGTGCGGCAGCATCATACTCACCCGTTGCTTCAAGTTTTGGCGTACCTGGTTGGTTATACCACTTCAGGAAGTTAGACAAATCTACGCCTGAGCCTGCAGTCAATGCCGCAACCCAATCTTCTACAGTGACTGCTTGCCCATCATGACGACGGAAGTATTCATCAGTCCCTTTACGGAATTTTTCTTTACCCAATAGCGTCGACATCATGCGGTTAATTTCCGCACCTTTCTCATACACCGTAGCTGTGTAAAAGTTATTGATCTCGACAAAATGATCAGGACGTGGCGGATGGGACAACGGGCCTGAATCTTCTGGAAATTGATGTGCTTTTAATACTGCAACATCATCAATACGCTGTACTGCGGCAGACTGTAAATCTTCAGAGAAGGATTGATCGCGGAATACCGTTAAACCTTCCTTCAAGCACAATTGGAACCAGTCACGGCAAGTAATACGGTTGCCCGTCCAGTTATGGAAATACTCATGTGCAATCACCGACTGTACACGCATAATCGCGGCATCCGTGGTGTATTCTTCATCTGCAAGTACACAAGACGTATTAAAGATATTTAAGCCTTTATTTTCCATCGCACCCATGTTGAACTGGCTGACTGCCACAATCATGTAGTTATCCAGATCGTATGGACGACCATAATGCTCTTCATCCCAACGCATCGAATGCTTTAAAGCTTCCATCGCGATATGGCATTTCGGAATATCTTTTTCGATTGCATAAATTTCTAAGGCAACGTCACGACCTTCTGAAGTGGTGTAACGGTCTTTCAGTACAGCCAAATCACCAATCACACAAGCAAATAAATAACTTGGCTTTTTGGTTGGGTCTTGCCAAATCGCAAAGTGACGATCAGCACCGACTTCACCAGTTTCTAACAAGTTCCCATTGGCTAACAGCACAGGGTATTTTTTATCAGCTTCGACACGTGTGGTAAACACAGCCAAAACATCAGGACGGTCTGGATAGAAGGTAATTTTACGGAAACCTTCAGGTTCATTTTGGGTCACGAACAAATCCCCAGCTTGATACAAACCTTCCAGCATGGTGTTAGATTCTGGATGAATCACCACTGAAGTCTCAAGAATGACTTCATTTGGTGCATTATGGATCACTAATTGCTCTGCATCTAATGTATAGTCAGTTTCAGCAAGCAATTGACCATTCATACGAACAGATTTGAGTTCAAGATCACGACCCAATAATACTAACTCACCTTCAGTCTGACGTTGCATGACCAAATTGGCAACCACATTGGTGTGATCTGCATACACCTGAATATCCAAATTAATTGAATCTACAAGAAAGACGGGCTTTTGATAGTCTTTTAAATACACTGTCTGGTCTGCTTCAACCACTGGATTTGCCGCAATGTTCATATCATTTCCTATTTGTCATTTCAGCATGAATACTTCAACTGCCAGAACGTGCTTACATCGGCAGCAATCAGCTTCTTTGCTTTTATTTATATTTCAATATGGGTGTTTATTTTCTGCATTTCAATCATATTTGCGCATAATTTTTAGGGGATGTATTTTATTTATACGCTTTTATTCCTCCTCTATAAGTATGTTGGCTAAAGATGAAAATACAACACCTGATTTGCGCTATCGTACTCTCAAGTTTCGCATCGGTTGCAATTGCCGCGCCAACTCTTCAGTCTTGGGAGTGTCTAAAGTCTGAGACTCAGCATAATTTTGTTTTAGTCGCCCCTACGCGAGATTCTCGAATCATCCAATTGATGTACTATCCCTATTTAAAACCCGTCCGTTTACATCATGTTAAAACTGAATATGTAGAAATGGCAGAAGGTCGTCCCTTTGAGCAACATCTATTTTTTAATGAACGCAATGGCAAACAACTAACAGGACAATACGAAGTCATCTTGCAAGGTGCACGTATTTACGGTGTGACTTATACCGCCAAAACATCAGGTCGAATCACTGCCTATCAAGATTATCTTTCCAATGCAGAAAAACAAAAGCTCAATCAGATCCTGATACCAAAGAACATCGAATGTATTTGACGCATGCCACTTAAATAGACTTATATTTCATTTTTTCATCTTTAACTTAATCTCAATTTACGACCAAATTAACAAATTGATTAGAATTTGTGCATGCTTTTTGCTTATAGATATATGTGCAATCAGCAAAATAACAATGAGGTGTAAGATAAACATCAAAGAACAACTGGTCCGCGCTGCGAATATTAAAATCATGCAAACCTTAGATCAGGCAGGTATTGATCACAAGGTCATTGCTGCATTCATGTGCTGTGAAGGTATAAAAGTGCAAGCACATGAAGTAAGTACCATTTTAAATCAATATGATGCTTTAGGAAGCAAAAAACTCCCATCCAAAAAAGTCAAAGCCTTGTTGACGGCCAAACAACTTGGTGAAGAAGATGAAAGCCTGCCTTGCCCAGCAGCATACTAAGCGATACTTGAACCTTTCCACATCGAGCTACTGTTAAGTAGCTCTTTTTATTTCATCCATTTTAAAAACCTACAAAGCTTTGCAGAATTGCACAACAGTTGGGCACGGTGCAGAATCTAAAGGGTGTATAATCACAACGATAACTCTGTTTTCGGATTGACGACCACCACTATGCTGCTTCAAATTCTGCAAAAACAACTAGATGAAAGCACAACCTGTCCACTATGTCAGGCAGCAATGTATTGGGTTGAAGCAGAACAATATGACCAAGATGTCCAATTTCATGAATGCAGTCATTGTGCGCACCGTGTCTTTCAAGATGATAAACACACCTGTCATTGCGAGCGTTGTGCTGCCAAACGTAAAAAGCTTTTACAAGAAACACGCCTGCAAGAGCAACGCAAGTTTAAAACTAAAAATAAGGAAGTGGTTGAACTTGAATTGAGTCAACTCAGCTTTTTACACAAACTGTTTTTACTCAGCATGCTGGACAATCAAGTTCAGGAATATTCGGTACACGATGAATTTATCCATTGGGAAGCCATTAAGTTTCATCCGATTACACCCAATTATTTTTTTCAAAGCACCTTGCTCAAGCAATTGCTAAAAGACCAAATACTCATTGCCAAAGACTTTGCCGAAGAAGCACATGAATACTATGTCAATGTGCGTTTAGAGGGTTATTCAGAGCCGAGCTTGTTTAGTATTACCCAACAATTGAGACATTGGTTTTTTGAAAATCTACGCTTAGGCGTTCCATTTAAAGACGCAGAAGAAGTGAAAAATACTTTGTATTTGGTGCTCTATCAAGAAATCGTGCAATTCATGCAGTTCTATTGCAAATCTTGGGGCATTCAAATTGCTGGCAATCAAAGCTTTCAGACCTTTTGCTATCGCCTGATGGACACATTGGCCGTGGGTCAAATTTATTACCTCATCCAAACGGCTTTAGAATATCTGTATGAACAAAAAGCGCTAAAACCGCGCAATGAAAACTTTATTAACACCAATCTACTCAAGAAAACACTGCAACAGTACCGTGAACGCGCACTGGCAGAAAAATGGGAAACCTCTACCCTTCCTCGTTTACCTGGCATGCCACTGAGTAAAATGAGTGAGATCTTGTTTTTCAAGTTTCTGGGCTATGATGAGCGTATCTTCTTCCAACCTGTTTGGCGTTCATGGAAAAAAATTGAACCGCGTTTAAATTTCTATTCCGTCAAACGCTGTATGTATTGTGGTTCTAACGACTTGGCCGTCGATTATGATGCTGAAGAATACGTTTCTCTATTCTGTCGCAAATGTAAGCATCAAGACCACTATTTCACACGGTGAATGGTGAACATTATGTCTACACAATCCAACTCTTCCACATTTGACCTTCAGGATGACTCAGTGGATCAAACCGACCCTTTACTTCAGAAAATCATTGAAGCCCATACGCAACTGCGTGCGACGCAGCCACTGGTGCAATGTATCACTAATAGCGTGGCAGCCAATTATGTTGCGAATGTCTTGCTAGCATCTGGTGCTTCACCTGCCATGATCGACAACCCATTTGAAGCAGAAAGCTTTACTCGCATTAGCAGTGCACTTAGCATTAACTTGGGTACACCAACCACTGAGCAGATGCAAGCCATGCAAATTTCTGCCTTGACCGCACAGCAAGCTTCAGTACCTTGGGTACTTGATCCAGTCGGTTATGGGGCGATTTTATCTTGGCGTAGTGAAATGACCGATGAACTCCTTCAGTACCGTCCAACGGTCATTCGCGGTAATGCTTCAGAAATGAGTGCTTTAGCAGGCAACCAAGTGGAAAGCAAAGGGGTCGATAGTACGCTAGATAGTACTGAAGTCTATATTCAAGCATGGTCCCTGCTCGAACATGCCGAATGTATTGCGATTTCGGGCGAGTCAGATTTTATTCTGTCTAAAGAACTTGATTGTGTGATTCAGGTGAATGGTGGTTCGCATTTACAACCACGCGTCACGGCAACTGGCTGTGCCTTAGGGGCATTAATTGCTGCATATTGCGCAGTTACGTCCACCACGCTTGCGACATTGGCGGCACATGTGCATTTTGCCATTGCAGGTCAATTGGCATATCAAACTGCAAAAACAGTAGGTGCTTTTAATGTTGCATTTTTAGATGTACTGGATAGCCTTACGGCTGAACAAATCAGTGAGTATGCAAGTTTCAGCATGATTCGCAGGTAAAAAACAGATGTGAGCATAACTAGAATATGCTCACATCTATTAACTCGCTGCGCGTTCTATCGCATTTAAAATTGCGGCTTCGGTTAACATTTTAGTATTCAATTTACTGACACACATCATCCCCATCCCATCAAAAAAATCTGGTGTGTGCTGCATAAAGAAATCAATATGCTGATTCGCCTGATCATGCATATGAATTGACTCATCTAGAGTAGTTTCAGGGATCACTCTTGGATGTACATAAATATCTTCACGACGTTTTTGTACATCTGGTTTACGTACGGCAACCAATTTAAGTACGTCCAGATAATCCTGTGGTGTCTCGACATCGGTTCTTGGATAAAAATTATGTGCACACGATGCAAGCAAGGCATAAGCTTTTGGCTGCATCATAGTCATCACAAACCATAATGGAATCAGCGGATGTTTAATACTGTGCTGTACAGCGACTTTAATCACTGAGTTCACAGTTTTATTGCCTCGTTGATAATTCGGTAAGAATGACCCGCGAGAGTTCACCACAAAAATATTCTTTTCCCGAATATTTAATTTTAAAATTAAAATACTGTTATACCCTATTAATTTTACACCATCGAAATATTCTACAACTTGTACTGATATCGCATCAGGATCATGCATAAAATCAAAGAGTTCTTGCTTACATGTTTCAGGAAAAATGATGCGATCAAAATCTAAAAGTTGTTCTAAATATTGATTCTGATGTTCAGGGGCTAACTTCTTATAATCTACAATAGCTTCTGAAATATTCATAACTCCGTCCGAGTTGAATAGACCACATGATTGTAATACTACTTTTTGATTGCTGACATCCCCTAAATTAGGTAAATCAGCACACAATATCTTTAAATAAGATGATTATTCATCTTTTAAATCAATATATTACAGATTTACGTATTGAGTAAAATCAATAAGATATAAGTGAAATGCAACTTTAATTTAATGAATAGCAATCCCTAATATTTACACAAAATAACCCTTAAAAAATTTAAGTCTTTTTATCAATCATTTATCGGTTTTAGATCAATTTCTCTGATTATTATGCAAGCTCATGCAAAACCAAACCATAAAACGAACCAATAGCATCTTTAAGTCACCCTTCCCAAAAGATGCTATTGGCTCAATCATCACCTTTAACCCATTCGGTGATAACTTATATATTTAGTGTAATCATTAGCTTGAACAATTGTTTCCTGTATTTGAGCTTTATTTTCATAAAATCAGCATAGGAATGAAGTATATTTACATTTTAAAGAAGATTCTTCCATGGAATGAATTTTGAACAGCACAGAATATATACTCGATAAAATTGATCGAAAGATTTTATCTGCTCTACGTCAAAATGGCAGATTGACCGTTGCGCAATTGGCAGAAGAAGTCGGACTTTCATCCTCACCCTGTTGGACACGACTGAAACGCTTGGAAACTTTAAAAATCATTGATGGCTATACCGCCAACATCAATCCTAAAGCGATTGGTATTAATGAATTGTTCTTCATTGAAATTACTCTAGAACGGCATGATGATGAAATTCTAGAGCAGTTTAGTCAAACCTTGGCAGACATCCCTGAAGTGATTGAGGCGCATTTGGTGACTGGAGACTACGATTATTTGGTTAAAGTGGCAGTGAAAAACTCTGAGCACTATGAACGCTTTCTAAGAAAAAAGTTATATTCTATTAAAGGGATTCGACATACACGATCTACTTTTGCCTTACGCCCACTCAAGTCTGCAACCACATCAGATTTAATGTTAATTGAATAATCAAAAACTCTTTTACTGCAATTTATACAAATCTATGTTTTAATACGCGCAGTATGAGATGAGCCTTATATGAGTATAGCGATGTCTATACGACTAGCCCTGCGTAAGCGGGGCTTTTTATTGTCTGATTGAAATCATAAATTCATAATCTCTGTATATAACCACTCATAAGAATGAATATGCCGATCAGTGTTATATTGTTATTTAAGTCGACCATTTACTAAATTAGATTAAAATCTTTGTTTTATTGAGAATATGTTAAGCACACTAGACTTCGACATAATCACTGTTCATTATTAAATCACATAATAACTATATTTTTGGAGTACGCTTCAATGGGGTTCAAACTCATACCAACTATAATTTCAGTATCGCTTACCCTTATTATTTGGTTCTTTATCCCAGTCCCACAAGATGTTTCTGCAAATGCTTGGCTTCTGTTTGCCATGTTTATCGGGGTGATATCTGCCATTATTGGTAAAGCAATGACGATTGGCGCAATTTCGATTATTGCCATTGCACTTGTCGCAATTACTCGTGTTACTGCCGATAACCCAAGTGATGCAATTAAAGATGCGTTAAGTGGTTTTGCTAATCCCCTGATCTGGTTGATAGGTATATCTATCATGATTTCCAAAGGCTTACAGAAGACTGGATTAGGTGCACGCTTAGGCTATTTATTTATCGCAGTTTGGGGCAAAAGAACCATTGGTATCGGCTACAGTCTCGCATTATCTGAACTGATTCTTGCACCCGTTACCCCAAGTAACACAGCACGTGGTGGTGGAATTATCCATCCGATTGTGCGCTCTATTGCAACGAGTTTTGACTCCGATCCTGAAAAAGGCACAGAAGGAAAAATTGGTAAATATTTGGCTTTGGTGAATTACCACTCTAACCCCATTACCTCTGCCATGTTTATTACCGCTACCGCACCAAATCCTTTAGTAGTTGAACTGGTCGCAAAAGCCACCAATAGTCAGATTCATCTGAGTTGGACCACATGGGCTTTGGCGATGGTATTACCCGGTATTGTGGCTTTGGCGTTAATGCCAATTGCACTTTACTTTATGTACCCACCTGAAATTAAGAAAACACCGAATGCTGCTCAGTTTGCCAAAGAGCGTTTAAAGGAAATGGGACCCATTACCTTACAAGAAATGATTATGCTGGCTGTGTTTGGAATTTTACTGTTACTTTGGGCGGGTATTCCTGCAATGCTGTTGGGGGATATGTGGACATTAGATCCAACTACAACTGCATTTATTGGTTTATCTCTTTTATTACTGACTGGCGTTTTAACGTGGGATGATGTCTTAACTCAAAAAAGTGCATGGGACACTGTAACTTGGTTTGCTGCATTGGTGATGATGGCAACCTTTTTAAATAAGCTCGGCTTAATCGCTTGGTTTTCAGGTGTTTTACAAACGAGCATTGGACAACTTGGCTTAACGTGGGTTCCTGCTTCCATGCTTTTACTATTTGCTTATATGTACGCCCATTACATTTTTGCCAGTACTACTGCACATATTACCGCTATGTTTTCAGCATTCTACATTGCAGGTATCGCATTAGGTGCTCCTCCAATGTTCTTTGCACTGATAATGGCAGCAGCATCAAGCATTATGATGACACTGACTCATTATGCGACGGGCACATCCCCTATTATTTATGGTTCAGGTTATACAACGCTTGGTGAATGGTGGAAAGCAGGTTTTGCCATGAGCATTATTAATATGGTTATTTTTATAGTCTTAGGTGGAATTTGGTGGAAGATGTTGGGTTATTGGTAAGATAATTCAGTATTAAAAAGCCCCATCAAGGGGCTTTTTTAACGTCCATGTCTTCAAGATACTAAGCTACATCTATATGTATTTAACATATACCAACAAGGTTCATTAATCGGGCTTAATGTCATAGACCCAATCTCGAGCTTGTTTGTCTGTCGTTGTTTCACAAACATAGTAGTCATGATCCCATGAGTCTTGATGGAAAATTTCCATTTTTCGATAAGTGACTTGTTTGCCATTTTCGACACATACAAAACTGTCACCTTGGTCTTTAACAGCAGAACCATTAAGAAAACCACCTATGCAGAGGAATC
Organism: Acinetobacter kanungonis; assembly: GCF_009939195.1. GTDB lineage: Bacteria > Pseudomonadota > Gammaproteobacteria > Pseudomonadales > Moraxellaceae > Acinetobacter > Acinetobacter kanungonis. The sequence continues at coordinate 98,582 of NZ_JAACKC010000006.1, forward strand.
GGGATTGTTTGGGCATATGGATTAACTTATCACCTTGTTCACTTAAATTTATTTAATAAAATACCGTTCTAATTGAATAACCAAATTATCAACGAATGGTTGATTATGATTAGAAATATTTTCATAAAGATTATATTTAACTGTTTTTTGTGCAATATTTTTCTTTATATCATTCAAATCATTTACACTTATTGTCTTGCCCATAGATTGCAATGTAGTTGTTAATGCGTCACTCCATTTGCATTTCTTTTTTGAGAATTGTGTAGTCATTAAATCTATTCCAAATTTATTAGAAATTATATCTCTATAAAAATCTAGCTTTAATAAATTTTCTAATTCTGATTCAATCATTCCTAGACTTACAACATGACAATAGGATTTTTGATCTAACTCTTTACTAGCCAATAATTTAGTAATACTTTCTTTTGCTGCTAAATCATTATCAACCACCACAAAACAGGAACATAGTTGATCTATAAACCATTTAAGGTTGTATGCTAGCTTACCCGCACCATCAATTGAAACAATTGCTAAATCTCCATCTTTAACTAGTCTTGCAAGTTTAGAGCTTTTCTCTTGAATCAACTTAGTCAAAAATATTTTATCACTTTCACCTTCAACCAATATTATTTTACTTGAATGAAGCAAATTATCAGAAGTTCTCACCCCTAAACACTCTCTTATTTCCTGAATCTTTTTTACAGACTTTACTTTATTATTAGAAACAAGAATGTTATTAGTTAATTTTTCTCTATGAACAAATATTGGGTTATGAGTTGAAATAATCAATTGATTTTCAGTTGAGAGCTCCTCTAAAGCACATTTTAAACTATGCATTGCTGATGGATGTAAATGTGATTCAGGTTCTTCAATCGCAATAATTGAAGCGCCGTTATGAATCTTCTGTCTATCCTTTAAAAGACCAACCGCTGCTAAACTCTTAACTCCATCACCTTTAAATTGAATATTCGTTTTATTTCCATCATCAATCTCAATAAAATAATCTTTTCTTAAACGATATTTACGCTCATAATCCGAAATTCCGAGGCTCACAGCTTTAATATTAGGTAAAAATTTTTGTAACGAAGTTTCAATAGTTCTCGAAACTCTATCCAATACAGGTTGTTGCAAGCCTTCAATTACATTAAGTGCCTCTTTATATGGTATTTCATTTTCAAGCCTAGCTAATTCTTCTTCAATCATTTCATTAATTGCTGAAATCGCTTCGCGCTCTGTACGGACAGCAGGTATGTATGTAAACTGAATTCGCTCAGCTATATATTTAGAAATAATTGTAGATTTTTTAGTTAAAGAACTGCTGCCCCTCTTTGGTACTAAAAACTCAGGATTACTTTTCTCATCAAATGTAATTTCAATACACAAATCGCCATTAGTTACACTTTTAATTACTTTTTTAAATTCAAGCTGTTCAATTTCATCTAGCTCAAAATACAATCTAAAAACTGTTTCTTTTTTGACTCTTGGTTTATTTTGCAATGAAATTGGAAAATCTCTATCCCATTCATATCTAACACTACGACTTGAACGATTTCTTATACTACGCCCATGATTTATCAAAGCATCCATAGCCATTTTTAGAGCAAGTAATACTGTCGTTTTACCTTCATTATTTCTACCAACCAACACCGAATATTCTGTTAAATCAATTTCACTACCTTCAGTAATACTTCTAAAATTTTTAATAGTAAATTTTGTTAATTTCATATATAGATAAGGGCTGATTAATCAGCCCTTATTTTTAACTCATTAAAACTTAATTATCAATTAATTAAGTTAACTGAGCAGCAGCAATTTTCTTAGTATCTACTTGATCAGCAGCATCAGTATATTCACCAATACGGTCGAAGTTTAAATACTTGTAGATATCTGAAGACATACTGTCAATTTGCGCAGCATATTGTTGGTATTCTTCAGGAGTTGGTAACTTACCAAGAACCGCAGCTACAGACGCAAGCTCAGCAGAAGCCAAGTAAACGTTAGAACCTTGACCTAAACGGTTAGGGAAGTTACGAGTAGAAGTAGACACTACAGTCGTGTTTGGTGCTACACGTGCTTGGTTACCCATACACAATGAACAACCAGGCATTTCAGTACGAGCACCAGCTTTACCATAAATGTTATAGAAGCCTTCTTCCATTAATTGGTGCTCGTCCATACGCGTTGGTGGAGCCAACCATAAACGAGTAGACAATGAACCGCTTGGTACTTTATCAAGTAATTGACCAGCTGCACGGAAGTGACCGATGTTAGTCATACAAGAACCGATGAACACTTCATCAATTTTGTCACCTTGAACGTCAGAAAGAAGTTTTGCATCATCTGGATCGTTCGGGCAGCAAAGGATAGGTTCTTTGATGTCAGCAAGGTCAATTTCATACACTTTCGTATATTCAGCATCAGCATCAGCTTTAAGAAGTGATGGGTTAGCCAACCAGTTTTCCATGTTTTCAACACGGCGAGCCATAGTACGAGCATCACCATAGCCTTGTGAAATCATCCACTTAAGCATTGTGATGTTAGAACGTAGGTACTCAGCAACTTTCTCTTCAGAAAGCGTGATTGCACAACCAGCAGCAGAACGTTCAGCAGAAGCATCAGAAAGTTCGAAAGCTTGTTCAACTGTCAAATCAGTTTCCATTTCTGACAAGTCGATTTCTAAGATACGACCAGAGAAGATGTTTTTCTTACCTTTTTTCTCAACAGTAAGATCACCTTCCTTGATTGCATAGTAAGGAATTGCATGTACAAGGTCACGTAAAGTGATACCAGGCTGCATTTTACCTTTGAACTTCACAAGAACTGACTCTGGCATGTCAAGTGGCATAACACCAGTTGCTGCAGCGAACGCTACAAGACCAGAACCCGCTGGGAATGAAATACCAATTGGGAAACGAGTATGCGAGTCACCACCAGTACCTACTGTATCTGGAAGAAGCATACGGTTTAACCAAGAGTGGATAATACCGTCGCCTGGACGTAAAGAAACACCACCACGGTTCATGATGAAGTCAGGAAGCGTGTGTTGCATTTGTACGTCAACTGGCTTTGGATAAGCAGCAGTGTGACAGAAAGACTGCATAACTAGGTCAGCAGAGAAGCCCAAGCAAGCTAAGTCTTTTAACTCGTCACGAGTCATAGGACCAGTTGTATCTTGAGAACCCACTGTAGTCATCTTAGGTTCACAGTAAGTACCAGGAATTACACCTTGACCTTCTGGAAGACCACATGCACGACCAACCATCTTCTGAGCTAAAGTGAAACCTTTACCAGTTGCAGCAGGTTGTACTGGAGTACGGAATAACGTAGATGGAGCAAGACCTAAAGCTTCACGCGCTTTAGCAGTCAAACCACGACCCACGATCAAGTTAATACGGCCGCCAGCACGTACTTCGTCTAGAAGAACTGGAGTTTTAAGTTCAGATTCAGCAATTTGTTCGCCGTTTTTGAACGCAGTTACTTTAGCCGCAGCGTGATCAATCTTAAGAACGATTTCGTCGCCCATGTTCATGTTCGCAACGTCAATCTCTACAGGTAACGCACCAGCGTCTTCCATAGTGTTGAAGAAAATCGGAGCGATTTTAGAACCTAAGCAGTAACCACCGTCTTTTTTGTTCGGAATGTGCGCGATTTCGTCACCGAAGAACCAAAGTACAGAGTTAGTTGCAGACTTACGAGAAGAACCTGTACCAACAACGTCACCTACGTAAGCAACTTGGTTGCCTTTCGCGATAAGTTCTTTAATTTGGTTAAGTGGACCAACTTCACCAGCAACTTCTGGGTTGATACCATCACGTACGTTTTTCAACATCGCATTCGCGTGTAATGGGATATCTGGACGGCTCCAAGCGTCTTGAGCTGGAGACAAGTCATCAGTATTGGTTTCGCCAGTTACTTTGAATACTGTAAGTTTGATTTCTTCAGGAACATCTTTACGGCTAGTGAACCATTCAGCATCAGCCCAAGATTGAAGAACTGCTTGTGCATTTGCATTGCCCGCTTTCGCTTTGTCAGCAACGTCATGGAATGCATCAAATACAAGAAGAGTTTTCTTTAATGCTTCAGCAGCTAAACCAGCCAATTCAGCATTGTCTAAAAGCTCAACAAGAGGTGCTACGTTATAACCACCAAGCATAGTGCCTAGTAAGTAAACCGCACGTTCTTTAGAAACTAATGGAGAAGTCGCTTCACCTTTTGCAAGAGCAGCCAAGAAAGCAGCTTTTACATATGCAGCTTGGTCAACACCCGCTGGAACACGGTTTTCTAGCAAGTCTACTAAAAAAGCCTCTTCACCAGCTGGTGGGTTTTTTAATAATTCAACTAATGCAGCTGTTTGAGCATCATCAAGTGGCTTCGGTGGGACTCCGAGTGCGGCACGTTCTTCAACGTGTTGGCGGTAAGCTTCTAGCACGGTGTTATTCCTCTTTTTTAAAAAATTACCTATGAATTCCAGCTTATTCAAAGCTTCACAGATAATATGGACAGCAAAATTTTACTAAAAATCCAGTCAAAAGTTAATGCAAGTAAAGTGTTTCTTTGTGATGCTCATTATTTTATGGCGAAATGATGAAGCTCAAATGACATAAAAAATAAACAAAATGGTTATCCAGTACCCCAAAAACGTTTTAATTGAATCAGGCATAAAAAAGGCAAGCTTGATGTTGCCCGATCTACTCATAAATGAACATACCACCTTAGTGGACACTCGTGTCCTTTAAATGTTCCGCACGTTCAGATTTATCATCTTCAAATGAGTTCTAAATTTGCTATATGTGCAACTTCATGAATTACGAACTGGCTTAAGCGGTTTTCAGAGCATAAATTTTTTGATGCCTGATCGGTTAGCTATTGAATACGAACTGTATCCCCCAAGCTTTATTCCTAAAGGCACTCTCCAATTACCATAGAACCTGTTTTCCATCTTAAAGTTGTAAATCAACATGATTTAAGAAAGCTGTGAGATCCATAACCCACCCTGTTTATTGTTATTCTTGGATTCAACTTTTATTCAAAAAAGTTAGATTTTTTGTTCTGGAATTAGCACAAGTTGAAGTGAAATATGCTTAGGCTATTATTTAATTGATTACAAAAGGCTCTTTTAATTATTCACGACCTTTTGAAGTCTAATTCTCCATATTATAAAAAAAGCCTTGTGCAACTTTCACACAAGGCTTTTGCTTTACTCTGATCCTAAATTCAAAGCTTGAATTTTCAGAAAATTAGAAACATTAGAATTGCTTATACTCTGGCAATTTATCATGCGGAGTGGCTAAACACTTTTCAGTGATTTGTGCTTTAATTTGGTCACGTGCAGCATCTTTATCTTTTTTGATTTGCTCTTCAGGCAGTGCATAAACTTGATCAATAATGTCTAAAATGAATGTTTTGGTAAATTCATCATCAATTTTATTGGCATGTTCAACGGCTTGTTCTTTTTGAATAGCGCTTTGACGATCTAGCATAATTGAACGTGCGGCATTACCCATACTGGTACAGTATCCATGCCATTGCTCTTCAGGAGTCAATGGTTTCTTCTCAGAACATCCTACCAGTGCGGCTATGACAGCCAACAAATAAACTTTTTTCATGCTTACTCTCCAATTTGCGCTCTATGATAGTCAAACTTTTCAAAATGAAGAACCATTACTGACTTAAATGTGAAAAAAATCATCATTTCCCCACTTACTACGAAAGCATGAAACTTCTTACCCTCCGTTTAAACTATATTGCAGTGCTTTTATGTGTAAGCATTTTGCTACATGAAAATATCGTCATCTAAAAATGTGCGTTACAAAAGAACAAACGAAGATCACAAGCTTGTTTAAATAAAAAAGCCCATCCAATGATGAGCTTCTATATTTACAGTTTATTCAATATGCCAATTTTAATTGACTGAGTGAATATCTAATTCTTCATTTTTTGCCAATATCACAGAAGAGATAATTGGAATCCCCAAAATAAATGGTACAGCGAAGATCCAGAAGATCACGGTGTAGTGTGGATTAAAGAAGAATTGAATTACTATTGCCGCCAAGATTAATACAGAAAATAAAATCGCTGCAAAACGCATTACAAATTTAATTGGCATAGTGATTATCGCTCAAAATTAGCTAGTCCATTTACTATACACCTACTTTTAATAGGGCTTAATTGATTTTTGGTATCTAGTGCCTGTTATTTATAGATTTTCTTGATCTACACATCAATTAAATATGCGACATCAAAATACTTGAATGAAATCTGCAAAAATATAGCCTCTAGATAGAGGCTATATTTTATTCAAATTAATATACTAGAAACGCCAATTATAGAAGAAGTCTATCGCACGATCGACAGATTGGCTCGCCTCCATGTACAACTTCTGGTTCATTTGATAACGCAAGGTTAATTTGTTGACGGGTGTAAACACGCCCACACCGTAACGGATATATAGATCAGGGGTAATGTACCCCGTAACACTGACTTGCGTGTCATCTCCTGTACCTTGCGCATCTAAAGCCAAGCCACTTAAACCAAAAGATTGACCGAGTTGATTGGTGAAAGCACGTGTACCACCCAAGCCCATACTAATCCCAGCGGCAGCAATGGTATTGTTTACGTCAGAGCGGAATGTTTCTGACTGGTTAATATTATTTGCACCCTCATTAATGCGACCTGTAATTAACGCATTCATGGCTTCTTGTTCGGTCAGGCCACCATCATTATACACTTGAATATCCGGGTTGCTTGCCGTACCAGTCACTCGAACCCCAACAATGGTACCTTGAATAATTTTGTTGGTATCGACATCTAAAGTTGGATTTGCCAAAGGACCATTAAAACGGGCAATAGCACGGTTTAAGTCTAGACTCTGACCATACGCTTCGATTTTAACTTTTTGACTTACCCCGATTGCACCATTGGCACGCATGGCGGTTTCAACACCACGTTGGGTTAAATACAAACGCCCTAGCAATGGAATTCGACTATTAAAACCTTGGAAGACCACCTGCTTGCCCAGATTAATCATGACATCCGCTTTAATATCCCAAGGGCGTGCTGATTTCAAGATGGCCAACTGATCTTGACCTTGTTGGACAATTCGGACATCCGAAGAGACATCGACCACAGGTGCAGAAGCTTCAGGCATGGAAATTAATGCACGTGGCACATCCACATCACCTTTTAATACCAGTTTTTTCTGGAAAGGCATCACATCAAGGCTAAAATCAGGTGTAACCAGTGCCGTAATTAACGGTGCTTGACGAATAAGCAAATTATCACCTTTGAGGTGTAACTGAATTCTTGGATCATTTTTCCAATCCACACTACCTGTTAACTTTCCTACCCCTTGCCCACTGTTGAATGCCCCATTAATGGTGGCATGATCACCACGAATAGACGAATAAACTTGTATATTGTTGAGGTTAATTGGCAAGGAAATCATACTGATTGCGCCATCTTTCAAGCGCATTTCACCCGAGAGTCGAGGTGCAAGCAACTCACCACTAATCTTACCTGCATAAGATAAAGTGCCACTTAAAGTACGAATATCCTGAATAAACGGTTTGAATACTTTCAATTGCACTTCGTTAAATGCAATTTCACCTTGAATAGGCTTGTTTTGCTTGAATGGATCAATAATGACATTGGCGTAACCCGTACCTATTTCAGGTGTTTTCATATCAAAACGAAGTTGCAAGCCTTGAGCCACACTTTTCGCATTGACTGAAATTTCATCGTAACGCAGTGTAGAACCCATATCTTGCTGATCTTCAGCTGCAATGCCAATTACGCCCTGACGCGACACCATTCGTGCATCAATTTTCGGTTTGCTGCCTTGCACCCAAGATGCTTTGGCATACCCATTGGCTTTACCCGTAATCGCCAGTCCTTGCGGCATAAATGCAGCAAAGTCATTCAAATCTAGGTTTTTGGTGACAAAGGAAATATTCCCTTTGGCTTTGCTAATACGAACAGGTTGATCAAAACACAATTCACTTTGTTGGCTTGCCCAGCAATGCGCGCCCACAAACAATTCCGCAGTATTTTGGTTGTATACCACTGAAGCATTTTGACGTTGTACCAAACGTACCCGTACTGAGTCGAAGTCGCCTTTTTGAATCTGACCTAACCACGAGTTTTGACCATTAAAGCCACCCGCCAGCTGTACATAGAATTTACTAAATCGGTTATTGCCTTGTACTTTTAAGACATGCGCTTTACGTGTACCTGCGAGCGTAACAACCCCATTTTGAATTTCACTGTTACCGCTGCGTAAATTATTCATTTCCGCTTTCAGCAAGCTTGGGATGGTTTCAGAAGCTGGTAATTGCCCTTGAATACGCAATTTACGCATACTGAGCAAGTTACCAAAACGGAAATCATCTACAGCTAAATTGGCGGTTGCTTGTAAGCGTGGCTGAGACTGAATATTGAGATAACCATACGCACGCCCTCTTAAACCACTGTATAACTCATACAAGGCTGGCGCATTGATTTGCAGACGTAATTTCTGCGCATTACCAGTCGCCTGAATTTGGTTCTTAGCATAAGACATGTATAAATTATTGGCTTCAAATTGTTGTGGCAGGAAGCCCTTTTGATTGTTATTCAGCACCAGTGCCAGATTACCTGTACCCCGTACAGGTTTGTTATTGATATAGCCTGCAACATTCAATTTCTGAATATTGATTCGCTTTAATGCATCTGACCAGAACCCTTCAGTTTGAACATTTCCAGACAATTCGCCACGCAGCATAGAAACAAAATATTGCGGCTTAAATCGAATCAGGGACGCATTAATATTCCAACCAATGCCTTTGCTTAAATCTAGCTTACCTTGTGCAAGAATTTTACCTGCCGCACCGTCATGCTGTAATTGATCAATTTTAAGTAAAATTGGGGTGCCCGAAATTTTGACTTTTAACAGACCATTACTTTCTTTGACTTTGCTAGACTTCAAAGCGCCATCGTAATTCACAGCAAAACTTTTAAAGCCGCCACCCGCTTTAACATCATGGAATAAAACTGCAATGGTACTTTTACCTGTTAATTGCACCGTTTCCTGTTGCGCCTGCTGCGGCATATGTCCAGTCAGGTTAATCCCTTTCAGCTCAATGATGTGCTGATTTGGTTTGGCATAACCATTCGCCTGTATTTGACCATTAACCAAATCGACTGGTGCAGTGGCAATGACAGTTTGAGGATTAAAATCCTGAGCTTTAACACTCGCATCCCATTTCAATTGAGCCTTATCGGTCGGCAACACCACATTGGCTTGTCCACTCAAACTACCTTTACTGGCAACATAATTAAAACTTGGAACTTTCAATACATTGTTCTTCAGTTCTAATTGAGCTTTATACTGACCTGCAGGCAATAAAGCAGTTTCATGCTGCCCCACATTTGAAGCCACTGTGATATTTTGCTGACCTTCAATCAGTCGAATCTGCACATCACCTGATTCACTCTTTAACCAGCCAATATAAGGCATCGCACGGTCAATATCCTTCCACGCCACATCAAGCAACATCGGATTGGCTTGTTTAGCTTGGGCTGGATTCTGATTAAGCTTTAAATTCCAAGTTTCATATTGGTCAAAGTCCAACATGCCTGTAAGATGCAAGCCTTTTTCCAAACGACCTGTGGAAGCAATTTTTGCATCTAGACTCGGTGGAAGGAAATCTCTAATCACTTGCGGAATTATCTTTTCTTTAGGATTAATCTGGTTTAAGCGACCTTTAACATCCCAATGTACATGTTTTTCCCAACTGACCAACCCTTTTGCATCTACAGTACCATTCATCACCTGACCTTTAAATTGGTCAATGTTCAATTGATGCACCAAGTCGGTATGCATGACGGCGGTATATTTTCCTTTTGGCAGATTTTGCCCAGAAACATCCGTCGACAAACCTAAATTCAGGCGTTGAATATCGCCTTGATAACGCAATACCCCAGCTTGGGTAAAGAGTTTTTGTGCAGTCAGCAATGGCCAGTGATAGTTTTTAAACTCTAACTGACCAAACATCGGAACATGATTACGCACGGGATGTACCACCCCCCATCCTGAAACCAAATCGGGGGTGTTGGTTGCAAAACCTGCAGCGATAGTATCCAAACTTCCTTTGGCAACCACCTGAATATCATGAACATTCAGACTGTTGTTTAAGGCAGGGATATTAACTGTCGCTTTCGCGTTAAGAGGATATTTACCATGAAAATCCATATCGCCTGTGGCATTACGAATAGAAAGGTAACCCATATTTACCCGAGAGTCTTGAAACTCAAGTTTGGTGTTTGACCATAATGCTTCATTCAATTCAATATCATTAAAATTGACGGATGCTGCATGCGTTTTTATTAATAAATGGTCAACATCTGCATGATCCAAACGCAACGTAAATGGCAGCTTAATGTCTTTGAACTTAAAGGGTTCACTACTCGGCGGTAATTTGGTAATGACTTGTAGGTTGCGTACATCGGCATTATATAAATGGATTTCTTTATGTACTAAAGCGCGCCAACCCAAAGAGACTTCTGCACGATCAATTTTGACATCCACCGCAGACAAGGTCACCAGCACATTTTTTAAAATAATTCCTTTTAACAGATTACCACCTTCATATTCATAATGAATAATTTGCTGGCGTTCTAGCACACGGTTAAGTAAAAATTTGCTACCTTTATCTGTCGAAAACATGATGGCAAAAGCTGAAACAAGCAAGATTACTAAAATAAGCAGCGTTAATAATACGCTCCTAAAAACACGACGCTTTTTAGGCACTGGTGATTCGGGTAATTCTTGATTTTGCTGTTCTTCTTCAGCCATAACCTTCTCAAGTTTGAAATTAAGTTAAAATTTTAAAGTGGTGAACCAATAAAGAAATGCACACGAATTGGATGATTTTCATCGGAAATACCCGATGCAACATCAATACGTAATGGTCCAATTGGAGATTCCCAACGTACCCCTAAACCAACGCTATATTCTGTATCGTTACTAAAATCTTTATCATACGCATTACCAAAATCACTAAACAGGGCTGCACGCCATCCCTGTTTAAATTGATAATTGTATTCAAGTGAACCAACAGCGAGTGCTTGCCCCCCAATTTTATAGCCATCGACCTCTGGCGATAAGTCCTTATAATCAAAACCGCGAATCGACTGATCCCCACCCGCAAAATAGCGCAAATTATATGGAATTTTATTAAAGTCTTCCGTCAGGATATAGCCTAAATCGCCACGACCGACAAATTGATGGTTATTGTTTTCACCCAATGAATAAATAAAACGCCAACCTGCATTTAAAATTGCCATATCTGCATCTGAGATTAAAGCCTCGCTGCCGACTTCAACTTTATAGATTTGTCTAAAGCCTTTGCTTGGATTGACACGCTTATCAGAATCGACACGTGAAGCCTCATAACCAACCAATAACGATTGTTGTTCAGTATCAGAGCTAGCTAAGAATGCATCTGGAATCTCGCTTTCATCAACCACACCATTTTGGGTTAAACGGTCTAAACGGTAACGTACGCCAAAGGTATGCTGCCAATTCCCCATAGAACGTTTAATAATTCGGTCTGCACCAACAACTGCTGATTCAATGGTCAAGTTATTGCCTTGAGCAACACCATCACGCTCCTCACGTTCATAACCACCCACCAAGCTAATGTAATCATTTAATGGATGGTTATAAGGAATATTATAGCGGGTATCAATCGCCTGACGAATTTGCGACACCTCTAAGTTGGCATCAAAAGAGTGACCACGTCTGTTTACAATCGCGCGTCTATATGTGGTTCTTAATCGTGGACCTGTATCAGACCCCCAGCCCAAACCAACTTCCGCACTGTTGAGTCGGTCAGCATTCATCGTGACAATGACAGGGACTTTTTTCTCATCACGCGCTTGGACTTTTAGACGCTCTTCCTCTTGCTCACGCAGCTCTTGTTGTGAAAGTTGTGCTTGTACCTTTTCATTACTGTCTTGATCTTCCGTTCCTGCAAACTGATCTTCATTAGCCACAGACTGAGTGACTTCTTTCGCAGAATTAATATCTTGCTGATCTTGAACTTGAAGATCACTGCTGGCAATTTTTTCCTGATCGACCAAAGCTTGTAAATCAGGTGGTAGTTCTAACGGCACAGCCAGCGGATCGGGACGTACCGCATCAACCAAAGTAAAATTGAAGTAACGCGAGTTGGTTAGATTATTGGCTAAGGTATTCACACGCCACAAAGCATAATCAGCGCCATCTTCCCATGGCACCATCATTTTTAAGATGTCCATGTCTAATGGGAAAGGCTTGGATGGATCGCTCATGCGAAATTCTGCACCCGCCAACTTATAACGTTCACCCGTTTCAAAGCGTAAATTAATATCGGCCGTGTTTTCCGGCTGAGCAACTTTGACATCATGTAAGCGCCAATAGGCATCAAAAAAACCGTTATTGGTCGCAGCTTCTACAATCCGCTTTTTGGTATCTTCATATAAACCATGATTCAACACGTCACCAATATCCAGTTCAGGCAAAACACTAATGACCTGAAATTGTGGACGTTCTGCACCCGCACCACTAAACTCAATCTGCTGATCAGCGACCAATACGGGAGCATTCGGTTTAATGGTCACTTTGACACGACTGTCACTGATTTTCTCAAAACGAAATTCTGCCTGATAGAAACCAACCGCCTGTGCAGCGAGATTGGATAAACTTTTTAATTGCGGCAATGCAGCGTTAAAGTCTCCATATGCTTCTTGCGTAAAGCTGGAAAGTTTGCCACTGACGTTGTTTTTTAAGTTTAAGATGGCTTGCTGATATTCTTTATCGGGTAAATCTGGATTGGTATTTTGTGCATCTACAATCACAATATCCGCTTTAATACGCGGAACTTTTGAGTTCACCAACTCATTTTTTGGTGGTCTAATTTTATGATACCAGCGCTTAAAGAATCCCTTTTCTTCCACTTCAGGCTGTGCTTCAAAACTTTGTTCAGCTAAAGTTTTTCCAGACTCATTGGCTTCAACAACAATCTTGCTGTCTGCCTGAATCCTATTCATCAACTGATCAACATTGACAGGAGCCTGATTAATTTCGGTTAGCTCTTGCGGGGTTGGATTGCGTACCACAACCTCTTGAGTCTGACCTGCACGATATCTTTCCGCTTCAGCTTTAGCTGCATTGGCTTCATTATAAATTTCATTTGCCATACTCTGATCGACTGGAGTATCTGGTAACTCATCCAAGTCTTCAAAGGTAATTGGCTTAAAAGCTTCAATTTGGTCGGTATGCTGGATTTGATGCTGTAACATCGTATAACTATCTGGCGTACCCGCTTGATTTTGATAGTTTTGAATTTTTTCTGCTTGTTCCGAGCGACTCAAGTTTTGCGCATCCGCCTCTGCCTGAATCTGGGCATTTAACTCATCTTTTGCCGCTTGTTCAATGCTAGATACAACCGCATTTTCAGGTTGGACTGTCCCCACTTCTTGCGCGAAGCCATGTTGGGCAAAAAACATTAAAAAAGCACTCAAACACAGACTTTTATTGGTATGATTCAACTCCAAGATAGAGTTCATACTTAGTGTCAGAGTCGACTTTTTAAAATTCGTTTTTACAAGCATAGAATACTCTAAACTCATGACGGGTCTAATCAACAGCCCTTCGTATTTGTAATGAAAAGTTTAAAATTTATACTGGCTAAAGAACTCAATTTTATTGATTTTTTCACCACAGCATAGGATTAAAATATCATACATGATTTTCTTTGCTATTTTACCAGATGCTCACATTTCTTAATAAAACTTTATGAAGTTCACATTGTCATGGAAAAAAAAGAACATCTTTTAAGCACTCGTCGTTTTTTACCGATGTTTGTGACGCAGTTTTTAGGCGCATTGAACGACAATGTCTATAAACAAGCCTTATTACTGGTGATTACTTACGGCTGGATTAATCAACAAAGTGCCAGTGTGAGTACGCTAAATAATCTGGCAGCATTGCTGTTCATTCTGCCTTATTTCATCTTTTCAGCGACTGCTGGTCAAATTGCTGACAAATATGAGCGCGCAAGTTTGGTTCGTGGTATCAAAATCCTTGAAATTATTATCATGCTGATTGGTAGTGCTGGCTTTTTACTGGGTCATCTATGGCTATTACTGCTAGCACTCTTTCTGATGGGGACACACTCGACCTTTTTTGGTCCCATTAAATATGCCATTTTGCCTGAAATTTTAAAACCGAATGAATTGATGTCAGGCAATGCCCTATTTCAATCGGGTACGTCCATGGCAATTCTGATTGGTATGATTTTGGGTGGTGCTGTTATTTCTGCTTCAGATGGAAATTTACTCTGGATCAGTCTCACCATTGTTACAATTGCAGTTTTAGGATATTTCTCCAGTCGTTTCATTCTCAAACAGAATGTTACTACACCAGATTTAGAGATCGACTGGAACTTTTTCCGCACCAGTTTTAAAACCATCAAATATGCCAAGAGCATTCCACTCATCTATTTAGTGTTATTAGGCAACTCATGGTACTGGTTTTATGGTGCGACCTATTTAACCCAGATCCCGCAACTGACACAGCAAAACCTGCATGCCTCTGAAAATGTCGTGAGTCTACTGCTCACCTTTTTCTCAGTAGGGATTGGTATTGGTTCGTTGCTATGTCGCAGAATTGGTGGCACAGAAGTCAACCTGAGAATGGTGCCGATTGGTGCCATTGGCTTAACGGTATTCGCACTTTATTTAGCGGCGAGTTTGGCCTTTGTTCCCGAACGCACGGGTGAACTGTTACATTTGGCAGATGTGTTCCAGCAAGGTTGGAGTTATTACCACGTAATGCTGGCTGTGACCATGCTGGGTATTAGTGGAGGTTTTTATATTGTTCCACTGTACGCCATGATGCAGGCATACTCTCCACGTTCCCATCGGGCACGAGTAGTGGCTGCGAATAACATTCTGAATGCAGTATTTATGGTCAGTTCTGCTATTTTTTCCATAATTATCTTAAGTGTCTTAAAAATTGATATTAAAATACTGTTCTGCATTACTGCTGTGCTCAGTGCAATTTTCAGTATTTGGCTGTTGATTCGATTAAAGCCACAATTGAATACAGCTCAAGTTTCTTTAGAGGATTAATCCTATGCGTCACTATACGGGCATTGATAAGCTCATTCACTCTTTTGACCAAGCCTTGCGTAGCTTAGTACCGGGAGCAACTGCAGCACAACGTGAGAATCCTGCTGCGCCTGAAGAAACCCATTTGGCAGTCAGTGAAGCACGTCATGTTGCAGGATTAATGCGTGTCAATCACAGTGGTGAAGTGTGTGCTCAAGCACTGTACCACGGTCAGGCACTGACCGCTAAACTTCCCAATGTCCGTCGTGAAATGGAACAAGCTGCTATTGAAGAACAAGACCATTTGGCTTGGTGTGAAGATCGTCTGAAAGAACTCGATAGCCATACCAGTTTACTGAATCCAATTTGGTATGGACTGTCTTTTGGTATGGGGGCAATTGCTGGTATTGCGGGTGATAAATACAGTTTAGGCTTTGTTGCTGAAACCGAGCGTCAAGTCAGCTTACATTTGCAACATCACATTAGCCAACTCCCAGCACAAGACGCGCGCTCGCGTAAAATTCTAGAGCAAATGAATGAAGATGAACTGCATCATCGCGATACGGCACTTAATGCAGGCGGTGTAGACCTACCTGCCCCTGTTCGTATTACCATGACTGCAATTTCCAAGTTAATGACCAAGACCAGCTATTTTATTTAAGCAGATCAACCGTCTTGATCCATAAAAAAAGCAGTGCCCTATCGCACTGCTTTTTTTATCAATTCGATTATTTCAGTAGCAGCATATTTCCAGCTTCCTGTAAGTTGCCCGTGTACTTGGCTTCCATAGAAGGATTGCTCGGATAACTTTGACCATTAAACTTCAAAACAACTTGTCCCATACCTCTTGAATACACAGACAAATCTGACCAGCCTTGTGTTTTGCTATTTAAAGCATAGATTGGCACATCGGTAACCGTCATTTTACTCAGCGGTTGGAACTGATCGTGACTTATGCCTTTAAAGACCAGCACAGTACAACCACCTGAACCACACCAATTGGTTCCTCTCAACATCACAACAGCATCCTGAACACCATCTTGATTCAAATCATAAAATGCATATTGATATAAAGGTTGTTCATGAATCGTCATATAGACCGCTTGTTTGAGTGCAAGCAACATGGTTTCATCACCAGCCAAATCAGTCGATGACGTTGGAGGTGGCATAGTTTCAGTATTTTCGACGGGTGCATTTGAACTACACCCCACCACTAAACTACTGAATAATGCATAGACAAAAAAACGTATTTTCATGATAGCAAGTCTCTAATTGGCTGCTTTAGCCCTCATTTTAAAACAGCAAGACCATGTGCCACGTTTATATATGTTAACAACTTCTAAACATTTCACCGTTGGAAATTGATGTTGCGACTCGGTAAATAAAGGATGAGACCAAACATCTGCCATCGGAATTTGAACATCCAAGGCGAGTGGCAGTTTTTTCGGATTAAATTGCATGTGCGCCAAAGACTCACCCCATGCAATCAGGTCAACATCTAATGAAATCTGATGCGATGGACGCACACGACCTGAATTGGCTTCCCATTGTTTTAATTGAATGATGATTTGCTCAGGCGTTAAGGTTGAATGCAATAAGCAGGCTGCATTCCAGTAGTCTGCCCCTACGCCATCACGGCAAGGAATAATATAAATTTTTGAGAACTCTACAGCACCAAGCTCACAAATCTGTTGATGTGCATAGCGAAAATGTTGCTGTGGATTAAAATTACTCGCCAGAGCTAGGGCGAAAATCGTTTCGGTGGCGTTCAATACGAATTCCTACAGAATTAGCTTCTGCAATAATGGCAGGCTTACGAATAATAATTTTAATCGATTCTATCGTAGGATAGGTAGTAAAAAGCGCATTCAGTACCAATTTTGCCGCATGTTCGATCAATTTTGGTTGGGCTTTTTGAATCACTTCAGCAGATATGCTGCAAATTTCAGCGTAGTTCAAGGTATCTTCTAACTCGTCTGAACTTGCTGCGGCTTCTAAACTGGTACGAATAGTCAGATCTAACATCAAAGGCTGAATAATTTGTCGCTCCCAGTTGAAACAACCGACAACGGTATTGACCTTAAGACCTTCAATGACAATCGCATCCATGATTTAACCCTTAAATTGCAGACCATCCATGACCGAATGCTTCGCACATCTGCCATGAATGGATTAATCGAAATTTGAATCTTAATGTTTCAACATCAAACTTGGATCGGTAGTTTGCACCATTTGCAAACGCTGGTCTGCATAAATATCGGTATACGGCGCTAGGACGCGCATAAATCGATCGAAATACAACATTTGTTTAAACAGCAATGCGAAATCACGCGGGAAGCGAATACCATGACGCTCACCTACAGCCACCATATCCATCATGATGTCATTTAAATCTGCTGGATTAGAGCTTAAGATTTCTTGCGGATCCGCCAACAACACACCACTAAATAAGCGCTCTAAATCTGCCGCCAACACTTGGGTATCGATGGCGACATCAGTCATGCCCATCTTCAGCATATTTTCAGCCATAAGCTTGTAGTCAGTTCGCTGTAATGCATCCATAAATGCCATACAAGCTGTCCAGACTTCAGGTTTTAATTGACCCACAATACCGAAGTCAATAAAACCAATACGCCCATCTTCCAGCAGCATTAAATTGCCTGCATGTAAATCTGCATGGAAGCTGTTACACATCATTAGACTGCCAAACCATGTATTCATTGCGGTAATGAGCACTTGGGAAGGATCTTTGGCGTATTTTTTGACCACTTCAAAGTCAGTCAAAGACACACCAAATAAACGCTGCATGGTCAAGACACGGCGAGTTGAATACTGGTGATAAACCTTTGGAGCAGTCGCGGCTTTGTTATTTGTGACATTCAGATAATTGACGAAATCATCAATATTTTGCGCTTCTTCGATAAAATCGACTTCACGCACCATCCGAGTTTTAATTTCATCAACAATATCCGCCAATGAAGCAAACTTTACCTTAGGTACCGCTTTTTCTAGAATTTTGGTTGCCCAATGCAACACATTCAAATCTGTGTAGAGAATGGTTTCTACGCCAGGTTTTTGAATTTTGAGAACCACATCTTCGCCTGTGACCAGTTTGGCTGCATGTACTTGCGCAATAGAAGCGGATGCGAGTGGCTTTTCATCAATTGACGCAAAAATTTTATCTAGGTTACGCCCAGCAAATTCAGATGCCAAAACCTGTTGCACATAGCTAAAAGGTAGTGACGGCGTTTGATCTAAACAGCCTTGAAATTCTTCAACAAATTCTCGCGGAAATAATGAAGGTGTGCTGGCAATAAACTGACCTAACTTGATATAAGTTGAACCTAAATCTTCAAAGGTTTCACGCATTAACTTGGCATTACTCGGCTTTTCAGTCGCGTATTTAAAGCCTGCTTTAGCCGCTACAACTGCGGTTTCCCCCATACGGGCAACGGAACGCAGTCCATCGAGCCAGATATTATTTTTCATCATATTTAAATGTGGTTAAAAGTGCATAACGCAGAGTTTAGCAAATATTTAAGTGTTTAAGGATGATCTTGCCTGACAGTCTGGACAATTTAAGTCTTTCTCAAATGCCAAAATACGTTGTTTCATACTCAAGCCATCCCATAACATCAGTTTTTGCAGGAGTGGCATACGATTTAAACCAAGATACAACAATGCATGGTGTGCTTGTAAACTTGCCATAACATTCGGTGTAGTCGAAAGCACTCCAGAATCTGCACAACGTAGGCTCTCATTGGCATGTTGTTCTTTAGGAAATAGGCAGTTATAGCACGCTGAATCGCCCTCAACCATAAACAGTTGACCTTGAAACCCGATGGCTGATGCACTGATTAAGGCAATATTCTGCTGTCTACAAATCTGGTTCACTAAATAGCGCGTACTAAAGTTATCACATCCATCCAGCACCAAGTCTTGCGAGCTGATCAAGGTCATGGCATTGTTTTGATCTAATTTGGAAACATGATACTCAACTCGAATATGCGGATTAATCTCAGCTAGGAGCTTGGCCAGAATTTCAGCCTTATAAAAACCAATATCCGTCTGTGTAAAGGCAATCTGTCGCTGCAAATTACTGATCTCGATATGATCTGGATCAATCAAGGTGATTTTACCGACACCAGCACGTGCCAATAACTCAGCTGTGGTACACCCAATTCCCCCACACCCCACAATCAGCACATTAGCAAGTTTCAGTTTTTCTTGTGCATCTAAATCCCAGCCATCTAATAAAATCTGACGGCTATATAAATGCATTTCCTCATCTGTTAATTCCAGATCATGTTCAGAGATCAAGTTCACTCTACTTCCACTGTGTATTGTTTGAGACTCTTGCACATTATAAAGGATAAGCATGCTAAAGCTGTTAGGTTTTAGATCACTTAGTTTCGCCTAAAATGATAGGGACATCATCATTTAGATAGAATATGAACAGTTGTAAAACGAAAGCTCGGGACGAATCTGCTTAAATCAGGTATGCTGAATTAAAATCCAATAATGTATAAACTTCGTACTTCATGAAATTATATTATTCTGCTTTTGTTGCCTGCACTTTAGCCGCTGCATCTGTCTATATTTATGCTGCGCAACAAGATTCAACTTCCTTTAATGTGAGCATTACCATTAAAGAGATGTGTAATGTCAGCACCATGCAAGGTTCAGACCTTGATTTTGGCACAGTCAATCGCGCCTCCAAAACCAACTTGCAGAACAGTCAGCTTGCTGTCACCTGCACCCAAGGGACACCGTATAATATTGCGCTACAAAGTCAGCGAAAAATGATTGCTGTGGACTCTAATAGCGCCAGTATTCCCTACAGCCTTTATCAGGATGCCAATCGTACAACCTCTTGGGGAACGGATAGTCTAAATGGTTATTACGGTACGGGCACTGGACGTGTTCAATCGGTACCCGTCTGGGGTGCCGTAGAGCGTGCAGATACAGATGTTCCCGCAGGTGTTTATAGTGACAAAGTCACTGCCGTTATTACTTATTAATAGGTTAATGTCACCGTAATGGTATCTTGATATTCCCCCGGTGGGATCACAGTTGCACTTTGTGGGACTTTGCCATAAATCTGGATCATTTGGGTGCCATTTGTACCTGTACCCTGCGACGGATTGGTGTTGCTCCAAGTTTGGTT
The DNA here is from genome assembly GCF_009939195.1 of Acinetobacter kanungonis. GTDB lineage: Bacteria > Pseudomonadota > Gammaproteobacteria > Pseudomonadales > Moraxellaceae > Acinetobacter > Acinetobacter kanungonis. The sequence goes on from NZ_JAACKC010000006.1 coordinate 118,881, forward strand.
ATAGCTGGCATCTTGATACAACTCATATCCGATATAGTCAGTACCATTTCGCATTCTGCGTGTGGTGCCATCATAATTTAAACCTTGATCCAACCCGACTTTCCACGAAGTATTTAAAGGACAAGATAATCCAATTGTCGTAGAACTGGTAACAGCCTTAGATAAGTCATTGATTTGACCAAAATTCATATCTGATGTCGAAACAAGACTACAGCTATTCTCGTAATTACTCACTACTCTGAAACTATTTGTCGCTGGATTACTTTGAGAATAAGCGAGTACATCTTCTTCGGTTGGTTTTTTTTCATCATCGAAAGCATAAAGTAAAACAATTTGTGTATTACCACGATTATCAAAAAAACCTGCTGTTACATTCTGGGCTGCATAGACCAAGCCATAAATGGGAAGGTTAAAGGTTTTTTTATTTTCTTTGGCTTCAATTGTGGCATAGGTACACTTTAACGAAGATATATCTGCCTTCGTATCAATTCGCTGAGTCAAAGCGGGATCGTAAAATAAATTATAAGATAAGTAGCTTGGAGGCCAAGTTGATTCGTTAATCATCCGTCGGCGATTATTTACATCTCCCAAACTTCCTGTTGTCACATAAGGACACAGGGCTACATTCGCTGTTTGCTTGATGCCGCTTAAATGACACGTAACCTGCCAATTAATATAACTTGTTTTACCCTTAGTCGAGACTGAACCAAAATTCAAATCTGGACCCGATAAAGCACAGCTCCCATTTTTCAATGCGTGAGCTGCCTGACTCCCAAATAAGGCACTAAAAATGATGATTTGCGCTGCCATAAAATACAGCACCACTAAATACATAGATTTTTTTTTCAAACATATGACTAACGACACTGCACACTCCCCAAATCAAGAAAACCGTATTGATGACTAAAATCTGGCAATACTAGCTTACAAACAACACCTTCATGTTCAACAAAAAGCTGCTGCGTTAATGGATTTTCAATATAGATCATGCCATCACGACCGACGATGGTATGTTCTGTAGAGCTGATATCGGGTGTAGTCTCTTGCACCCAAACACGACTGCCCATTTTTAATGGAACACCTTGTGCATCTGTCGCACTCAATTGAACAGAACGCATTTTATAAATTGGAAAATGCAGTGACACCCCACTAGCACTATAGGGCACAGCATCTATACGTGTGGTTTCAATTTTATATTCTAAAGGTAAATCCAAAGTATCAATTGAAATATCATTATGTTGATATGGATTCAACGCATCGATCAGCAGCAAGCCTTTACGATTAGTTTTACCGACTACTCGATTTTCTAAACGAACTGGAATATCCGATACTCCTTGCGTTGAAACCACGGCAAAGGAGTTTAGGGACTGTTTCATTGGAAAAACAGAGTTTTCCATCACCACTAAACTGCCACGTGCTGAACCAACCACGGTAGTGTAGTCTTCCGCATTAATCTTCGCATTTTGTAAACCGACATCCCATTCCCCGATTTGGGTTTCACGCTGAATCTGACCTTGTACGCTATAGTTCTGGTTATCGCTATATTCAAGATTGGTTTGCCAACCCCAGTCATCTTCATTTTGCTTGGCTGTTTTACGCATGTTGGCTGAAATTTTATTGCTGTCTGTGTCTTGTTGAGCACTGACAGTGGCATTGGTCTGACGATCCAACGGGATATTTAAAGACAGAAAGAAGGTATTTTCTTGATCATTTAAATTACGGGTCATATTAAAGGTTAAGTACTGACGTGAAGGAAAATAATAAGACCAGTTAAAGACTAGATATTCATTCTCGCTGCTCTGATATTTTTGTGCCACATAACTGCCACCAAATTGACCAAAATCGGTATTAATCCCTAAAAAAACATGGTCCGACTGTTTAATATAGTCATAACCCAACGCACTCGCCAAATCCCCAAAATTGCCCTCTGTTTGCTGATGATGCAAGGAAAGATTGAGATAAGGATTATTCCACTCATAACCGAGCGCATAAGATTGCCCAGTTTTTTGATTCAACTCACTATAACTATAAGAGCCGTTTAGAACTCCCCAAGTCTTAGGTAGGCGATGCACAGCTCCTAATCCTGTGAGTGCAACATCTTTTGAATACTCAATATGACTTTCTAAAGTAGTGTCATTACTTAGACCATGCCTCAACGTTGCATTCGCTACAGGATCATCGCCATAACTGAATGATTTGACTGCATAATCGAGTTTATTTACCCCAAGATTCAGTTCCCAATCTGACAAACCTTTTTGCAGTAATTGAGTGGTTCCAAACAGCGAGAAATTTACGACCCGCTGCTGCCCATTTAAATCGGTAATTAATAACTGCGCATTACCTGCACCCGTGATTGAGGGCGATGCTTGGATATCAAATTGTCCAGGTAAAACTTCACTGGTGCTTTGTTGAATGCCATTAATGAGTAAATCTACCGTCGAAGGTACAAGTACCGAACCTTTAAAGGACTCCAGCGGCGAAGTCACTTGATAAGGCTGTAAGTTAAAATTTCTGGCGATTTTTATGCCTGAAATACGCGTTGAGCGCGTCCAATCTAAAGCACGCGACTGGCTATCGCCCACGGTCAAAGTAATGGCTTGGTCAGTAAAATCTTTTTGCCAATAGGTATCTAGAATTTGGCTAGAAAATTCATCCGTGCTTTGGGTTTTAGTGAACGCATGATTGGCAGAGATACTGAAAATATTGCCTGTACCCATGCCAAAAAATCGCAACTCATTCCATGCACTGAGTGACCATGCATCCTCTGTTGCTTGGGAATACACATCATAATTGAATAAAGCACCTGGCTTAACCTGATCAGGATTTACTTTTGCAGGCGGGATTTGTACATATCCAAAAGATGTATGTCCTTGTAAGGCATCTACAGGAACTGACAAGTCTATATGTTGCTCTGCCGCATTAAAGTTAAAGCTGAGTCCTTTTATCTGCGATAACGGAATAAAACCTGCTTGATTTGGCGCATCAGTAGCATCAACTTTGAGTTGTAATTCTTGTAATGTTTCTCGGGAAATTAACAAATCCTGTGGCGTTTGAATGAAATAGCCATAGACCGAGCTTGAGGCTTGATTCACGACCACACTTAAAAAGAGTTCTTGGTGCTCAACAGTATCCGAGCTCGGCATGACTGCATCACTGGCAAGCGCTAGCTGAGTATGTAAAGCATAGGTACTCAGTAGCAACTTAAAACAGATGCCACGATAAACAGAAGTGCTCATGGCAACTTATTGAATAGACAATGTCTGTGCTAGACCATCTGAATTGATGCGCGCCTCGAACTGTCCTTTAGGCTGCATTTGTGCATTTGCAGGAACATGCCATTGCATGGTTTGACCATTCAGCACATAACCTACCAGTCCATTAATTAATGGGATCTTTTCACCATTCGGATTGACGTAGGTCAATTCACTTAATCGAATGTGACGACTTCCATTATTCTTCACAAACAATTGCTGATTTTGATAATGGAATGACACTTGTGCCAATGAAGTCAAACCATTCTTAGCAGGCGTGATTTCATTTGCTTGCACAAATACGGGAATTGAATATTGCAACAGCAACTGTAAACCCGTTTGTTGGTTGGCTTGATTGGATTTAGGCAGTTCATCCACCAGTAAACGATAAGTTTGCTCTGTTCCTGCATTTTGCATATTCATGCGCAACACACGAATCAACTGACGATCACCAGCTTTGATTTCTGTTATGGATGGACTTGCAACCAAATCTCGGGATGGATTCAGTTGTTCTTTGCCTTCAACTTGAGTCCAATTTAACACTCGAGTTTGGGCACGGATCGGCTCATCACTGGTATTGGTTAACCAAATTTCTTTGGCTTTTTCACCCGTAGCGAAAGTGAGAGAAATTGGGGAAACCTGTAAGCTCGCGGCAGAAAGGTTAAATGAGCAAAGTGACACAATAGCTGCACAAATAGTTGGAATAAATTTGCTCATACATTGCATCACTCTGTCTCTTTAACAAACTTAGTAAGTTACTGTTGCAGTAACTGTATCTACATAGTTACCCGCTTCAACATTGGTATTACCATCTAATTTTGCATAAACAGGAATGGCTTGATCTTTACCATTACCAGTTTTTTTAAGCAAATTGGTATCATTCCATTCTGCAGTACGAGCAGCATCTCGATATAGTTTATATGGAACTTTACTTGTAGAAGAGAGATTCGTATTGCTCATCGCACCTGAACCAGCAAGTGCAATTTGATATGGGGTATTTTTAGTACAAGTCACATTCAATTGACCTTTAGCAGTGCTGCCAGCTTTGGTCGAACGATCGACTGCATTGAACTCCACATCTGATGTTGAAGTAAACTCACAAGACTCAAGTACTGTAATTTTAACTTTAAAGTCAGCAGAAATAGGTGTGTTAGCAGCATGGCTAGCAACAGAAGTAAGTGCAGAAGTAGCAATAATCGCAGAAAGAATGATTTTTTTCATAAACAACCCCAAAAAAGTGACTTATGACACATTTATATATCGAATGTGTCGCATTATATCGCTCAAAGTTCCGCTGTAAAGGCTTTTTACAAAAAATTAAATCACATGAAAAATAGAATTTTTGGGGTAAAATATTTCTACCCCCAATAAAAAAACACCCCGAAGGGTGTAAGAGCAAAACTTAGTTTAAACAGGCTTAACCCGCTTTCTGAATTTTCTGCAAAGCAATTTCCTGTTGTTTTAAAAGATTACGTTGAATTTTCCCGCTTGAAGTTTTCGGTAAACAATCCACAAATTCAATCTCTTTTGGATAAGCATGTTTCGAAAGTCTAGAACGGACATATTGCTGAAGTTTCTGATTCAGATTTTCATTCGCCTGATATTGTGGCTTCAACACCACAAAAGCTTTTACGATCTCTGTACGCTCTGGATCAGGCTTACCAATCACCGCAGACTCCAGTACTTCTTCACACTCCAACAATGTACTTTCCACATCAAAAGGTCCGACACGATAGCCTGACGTTGTAATGACATCGTCTGCACGTCCTACAAAGTCTATACCGCCCAACTCATTGAGCTGAACCGTATCACCCGTTAAATAATACTGCCCGACAAATGATTTACGGTTATGTCCTTCGTAACCTTTAAACCAGAACAACGGCGACTGTGAACAGTCAATCGCTAAGGTTCCGACTTCTCCTGTTGCTACTTCCTGATGTTGTTCATTCAGGACTGCGAAGCGATGCCCAGGGATAGCAAAGCCCGCAGAACCGACTTTTTTAGGGTGCTCCAATGCATGATGATTGGCTATCACCATCCCTAATTCTGTTTGACCATATTGGTCGTAAATATTAACGTCTAAATCGTGATTAAACCAATGAATCACTTCAGGTGTTAAGGGTTCACCCGCACTACTCACAGCACGCAAATGCTGTTTAATCGATGCATCAAATTTTTCTTTAAAGCCAAAGAACATGCGAAAAGCGGTTGGCGAACCTGTCAGATTTGAAACTTTATGTTTTTTAATGACTGCAATGGCTTGGTCTACATTAAATGCACGCTCATCCATGATGATGCTATGACCTAAACTGAGAGGACCTGTAATACCATAATACAAACCATACGCCCAACCAGGGTCGGCAAGATTCCAGAAAGAATCTTCATCACGCAAATCGACTGCATGCGTCATATAACCTTTAAAAGCCAAGATCGCACGTAATGGCACAGGTACAGACTTGGCTAGCCCTGTTGTACCTGAAGTAAACATCATCAAAAAGTCATCATCAAAATCACGCAGTACTGGCGCACATTCCGTTTGGTGTTCATCAAGTTCTTGCCAAAAGTCTGGATCTGTTTTTACACAGCTTTCACCAGAATGCACGGTCAGGATGTGCGAGATTTGAATTTGATTCAGCTTCACGCGTTGCTCTGCATTGGTCACAATCAATTGCGTATTTGCAACTTGAATACGATGCTCTATCGCTTTCGATTCAAATGCGGTAAACAGTGGCTGATAGATTGCACCGATCCGCCAAGTGGCGAGAACAGTAATCAGTAATTCAGGTGTCCGTGGTAATAAACCTGCGACACAATCACCCTCCTTGATACCGAGCTGTATAAAATAGTTTGCCAATTTCCCAGAAGCTTCAGCCAGTTGCTCAAAGCTCCAGCACTGCGACTCACCGTGCTTACCTTCCCAGAATAAAGCGGTCTTGTTTTGCCCCAAATAACGTTCGCAACATTCAACATAAGCATTTATGGCTTGAGGCGTACCCACCAAATGATTCTGGATCGCTTGTTCAACATCAAATTCTTGATTGGCTTCTACTAATGTCTTCATGACAACAACCTCTTTCCCTTGTGCAAAGCATCACGCCTTGTTCTTCATCTTTATTGTTTTCCACAATCAATTCTATGATTGGGTGATCTGTACTTAGATAATCATGTCTTGATGGCTACGACAATTTCCAAATCCATCAATCATCTTGCTGTTTTATGCACATTGAGAGCATGCCGTCTCAATGTGCTTATTATTAAGCTTGGGTAATTTCTCGTGCGATCAGCAGTCTTTGAATATCAGAGGCACCCTCATAAATCTGACTGACCCGCACATCACGGTAAATCCGCTCTACAGGAAAATCATTGACGTAACCATAGCCGCCATAAATCTGTATGGCATCTGAACAGACGCGTTCCGCCATGGTTGATGCAAACAATTTCGCCATGGAGGCTTCTTTCAAGCAAGGCTGTCCTGCATCTTTAAGACTTGCGGCATGAAAAATTAGTTGTCGTGCTGCCTCAATTTGCGTGGCCATGTCAGCTAATCGAAATGCGACTGCTTGATGCTGTACCAACTCCACCCCAAAGGTTTTGCGTTCATTGGCATATTCAATGGCAGCATCTAAAGCTGCACGCGCCATACCCACCGATTGCGCAGCAATCCCAATACGACCTGATTCCAAATTGGATAATGCAATCTTGTAGCCTTGCCCTTCTTCACCCAAAATATTTTCAGCAGGAATTCGGCAATTCTCAAACACGATGGTGGCCGTGTCCGAGCAGTTCTGCCCCATTTTTTCCTCAATCCGTGACACGATATAACCCAGCGTATCTGTAGGTACTAGGAAACAAGAAATGCCTTTTTTACCTGCGGATTTATCCGTCACGGCAAAGACGATGGCTAACTGTGCATGCTTGCCCGTGGTAATAAATTGCTTGGTGCCATTGAGTACCCATGTATCCCCGTCACGCTCTGCTCGACATTGTAGCGCTCCTGCATCTGAACCTGCTTGCGGTTCAGTCAAACAGAAACACCCTAACCACTCTCCTGTTGCCAGTTTCGCCAGATATTTTTGCTTTTGCTGTTCTGTACCATATTTATAGGTAATACCGCAGGGCAATGAATTTTGAACACTGACGATGGTCGAGATTGCACCATCTCCCGCGGCAATTTCTTCTAGCGCTAAAACCAAGGAAACATAATCGAGTCCTGCACCTCCCCATTCCAATGGAATGGTCATACCCAAGGCACCCAGCTCACCCAATTGCTTTAATTCTTCGGCAGGAAATTGTCCAGTCTTGTCCCGTTCAGCAGCCGTCGGTTTCAGTTGTGACTGCGAAAAATCGCGCAACATGTCCTGAATCATTTTTTGTTCATCATTTAAAATCATCTAGATCCTCTTACTTATTCTTTGCTTTTCGATCTGCACTTCCAAATTGTGCAATTGCATCATCAATTACAATATTTAGTTTTATTTTGGCGCCATACGAATTGCACCATCTAAACGAATCACTTCACCATTTAGATAAGTATTTTCAATGATGTGTCCAACTAGACTTGCAAATTCTTCAGGCTTGGCTAAACGCGGTGGGAACGGCACCATTTGCCCCAAAGCATCCTGTACATTTTGCGGCATGCCTTTAAGCATGGGTGTTTCCATAATACCCGGTGCAATGGTCATCACGCGAATCGCATTGCGCGCCAGTTCACGCGCTAGGGGTAAGGTCATCGCCACAATCGCACCTTTTGAAGCCGAATACGCTGCTTGTCCAATCTGACCATCATAGGCAGCCACCGAAGCGGTATTGATAATCACCCCACGCTCTTCTTCATCTTGTTGCAATTCATATTTCGCCATCAATTCGGCAGCGAAACGAATCATGTTAAAACTGCCTGTGACATTCACATCCAAGACTTTCTGGAACATGGCAAGATCATGCAAACCTTCACGACCGAGAACTTTGGCAGATGGTGCAATCCCTGCACAATTCACCAAACCATTCAGTTGACCAAAATCCTGCTCAACATTTAAAAAGAAAGACTTGACTGCTTGTTCATTGGTTACATCTAAGGGATAAAATTTCGAGTTATCTCCCAAATGCTGCTTTAAGGCGTAACCCAGTTCCTGATTCATATCGACAAAAGCAACTTTAGCACCCACATGCACTAAAAATTTAACGGTTGCTGCACCTAAACCTGACGCACCACCTGTAACGACAAATACTTTATTCTGAAGTTTCATTTTCCCTGTCCTATCTTTTTGAAAGTTCATACTCGACTTTAGCTGCAGAGTAAACAGTGTCAAGCTTGAGTACAATTTCCAAATATTGCATTCTTTATGATGGATTTGGACAGTGGAATGTCATGAAATTTGGGTTTATACATGCACGAACAACAATTAACGTATGACAAAGGCAGTATTTCGATGAATTTGGTGCAGGAAGCAATCCTTTCTGCTCATCATCAAGGACTCAACATTCAGGAAATTCTGCACAGCGCAGGTATTCCAGCAGAATTTATGCAATCCAATAAAGCCCGCGTATCCATTTCTCAATACGCCCAGCTCTGGATTGAACTTGCCAATCGCATGAATGATGAATTCTTCGGGATGGATCAGCATGCGTTACGGCGTGGTAGTTATCAATTTATTTCCAAAGCCGTCATTCAAGCTGAAACCTTAGAAAAAGCACTGAAAGATATTTTGAAATTCTTTAACCTAATTCTGGATGATTTCCAAAGTGAGTTAGTCCTAGAACAAAATATCGCGCGAATTATCATTCACGACAAGAAGCAACCTAAGCGCATGTTTAGTTATGCAACTTACCTGATGTTGATCCATACCTTAATGTGTTGGTTAGCCAGCCAACGTATTCCTTTAAATCAAATCCAGCTCAAATGTGAAAAACCCATTGCAGATGAAGATTACCGTATTCGCTTCTGTTCCAATATTTCCTATCTTGCTTCACAAAACAGTGTTGAGTTTGATCGTGACTTTTTAAACATTAAAATTAAGCAGGATAAAAAATCATGGTATGAGTTTATTTCACAAACGCCGCATAACCTTCTGGTTCGTTTCAAAAATCCGAATGCACTCAGTACGCAGGTGCGCAAATATTTATTACAAGTTCCACCTGCCGAATGGATCGAACTGAATGTATTGGCACAGCAACTCAATATGTCGGAAGCCACGGTTAGACGTCGCCTTAATAGTGAAGGTTGTAACTACCAACAGTTAAAAAATGATATTCGACGTGATACCGCCATTGAACTCTTGAGCAGAACTGACAAAGCCCTGCATGAAATTAGTGATGAACTGAATTTCCATGACCCAAGTGCTTTCCACCGCGCCTTTAAAAAATGGACAGGCGTCAGTCCAGGCGCTTATCGGCAATCCAAAGAATAAAAGCTCTGGCAAAAGATTGACGTTCATCCAGGCGTAAAAATTACTCATCAGTCATCCATTTTATTTGTATTGAACTGCTTTTTAGTTTATTTTTCACTCAATTTTAAAGCATTGCTTAATGCTTATTTCGGCTGTACTCCTCCTGTTTTATCACCTTAACTTAAAGGCATACGATATGTTTAAGATGATTGATGTACTAGATCAAACTCTGGTGCAGAATTTTACCCATTCTCTAAACTCCCCAACTGAATTAGATGATTTATTTCGTCAAAGCCTGTTAGATCTTTCTGAAATTGAGCTACAAAATGTGGTTGCTCATTTCTTTGCACAAGATAATGCACTCGCCAAAGCCAAAGCGCTTGAGCTAAGTGATGAAGCGATTCAAAACCTACAAACAGGTGAAAACCTGACTCAAGGTACTGCACTGACGCATACTTCAAAAATTGTGGCATTGTGCTTGGCAGAAGAAATTGATGCATTGTCTCAAGTTCAGATTTCTGAAATTTCTACAGACTATTTCGTGTAATCGAAGCAATTTTTTCCTTACCCGATCAAGAAAAGACGACACAACTGTCGTCTTTTCTTTTTAAATGACTGTACTGTTACTTGCGCTTCATGGTTTGTCTATGGAACACTGTGAATGTTCTTTAGATGGTGTAGATCGATGATTGTTCGGGATAAAAATAATAGTTTCAAATTACTTTTTGCTTGGTCTGGCACAATTTTACCTAAAGTACTCCCTGCACTATTCATTGTTGTCTTTATTTCAGCCGTTCTGGTTTATCTTTCTTCCCATCAATTTTTTAACATTCCTGCGGTACCAGCCATTGGTTTTACCATTTTTGGTATCATCCTTTCGATCTTTTTAAGTTTCCGAAACAATGCCTGTTATGACCGCTGGTGGGAAGGTCGAAAACTCTGGGGTGCGCTTATTGCCAATTCACGACATATCTCGCGTGATTCACATGTTCTCAATTCTGAACACCGCGACATACTCATGTACCGTGTCATGCTGTTTACCCATTTACTGCGTGACCGTTTAAGAGCGCAACCACAATCTTTCGAGTTTTATCACGATAAAGTTGGGTTTAGCAGCTTGCAACTACAACAACTTTCTAAAAAAATTAATGCCGCTCAGTTTGTACTGGAAGCCATTCAAAAGGATTTGGTACAGGCTTTACGTCACGGAGAAATTTCCGACATTATTTATCATAGTTTAAACCAGCACATTGTCGAACTAGGCAATATTCAGGCAGGCTGTGATCGTATTTTAAGTACACCCTTACCTTTTTCTTATTCGGTGCTGTTACACCGTACAGTTTATTGCTTCTGTTTTATTTTACCCTTTAGTCTTGAAGCAAGTTTAGGGATTTGGACCCCGATCTTGGTCGGCTTAATTGCCTACTTATTTTTGGGTTTGGATGCTTTAAGCTCCCAAATTGAAGAACCTTTTGGGCTGCAAGACAATGATTTACCCCTCAATTCGATTGTACGATTAATTGAGCGAGAAATGTCTGAGTCGCTTGATATCGAATTGCCTCCTGCCATTCAAGCTATTCAGAATAATTTAACTTAGTTGTTGTAGATTTTAGACAATTCAGCACTCTTTAACATCGACCTTATCTTGAATAAAAAAGCACAACCTTTTGGATGTGCTTTTTCATTTAATGAGTATCTCGCTAGATAATTATGGTAGTTGCCCTAAAGTCACACGGTCATTACCACCGTAGTCTTTAACAGTTTTTACTTCGATAAAACCTGCGGACTTAAAGATATTCCGTACGGACTCACCTTGATCATAGCCATGTTCAAGTACAATCCAACCTTGCGCGGCTAACCACTTTTTACCCTGCTGAACAATATGTTCGATATCAGCCAAACCTTGTTTGTCTGCGACTAAAGCCCGTTCAGGCTCAGAAGCCAAATGCAACATATGCTCATCAGTCGCATCAATATAAGGTGGATTCGACACAATCACATCAAAATATTGACGATTCAGCGCAGCAAACCAACTACCCAAAAAGAACTTCACCTGTGTCAGATCATGCTTTTCTGCATTATGCAAAGCAACTTCTAAAGTTGGTTCATAGATATCTGTTGCAACAACTGACCAGTTTGGACGCTCACTCGCCAATGATAAGGCGATTGCACCCGTACCTGTGCCTAAATCCACAACACGCGTATCTTCAGGCAAATCAAGGCGCAAAACAGTTTCAACTAGCACTTCGGTATCAGGACGTGGCACTAAAGTATCTTTAGTTACAGTCAGATCTAGTGTCCAGAAAGGTTGCGAGCCCGTGACATAAGCCAAAGGTTCACCTGCTGCAATACGCGCCAAACCATCTACATAAGCCTGTTCTTGCTCTGCTGTAAGTTCTTGTGCAGATTTAAGTGATAAATCAAAAGCATCAATTTTTAGAATATGCTCAAGTAACCAAGCATTTTCTTGACGCTCATAACTTTCCACTTCTCCACGTAAGGCTAAAGCCTGCGCAATATTCATTAGCCACCATTTTGCTGAGCAAGCATTGCCAATTGATCCGCTTGATATTCGCGATGTAAGCTATCCAGCAATTCATTCAAATCACCTTCCATCACTGAATCCAACTTATACAACGTTAAGTTAATGCGATGGTCAGTCATACGACCTTGCGGATAGTTATACGTACGAATACGTTCAGAGCGGTCACCTGAACCAACCAAATCACGACGCATTTCTGAAGTCGCCGCATCAGCCGCTGCACGCTTTGCATTTTCTAAGCGAGAAGCCAATAATGCCATCGCTTTGGCTTTATTCTTATGCTGCGAACGTTCTTCCTGACATTCCACGACTGTGCCTGTTGGAATATGAGTAATACGCACGGCTGAATCTGTTTTATTGACGTGCTGACCACCCGCACCTGATGCACGGTAAGTATCAATACGTAAATCGGATGGGTTAATGTCTACCGTGGTGTCTACATCAATTTCAGGCAAAATCGCGACTGTACATGCTGAGGTATGAACTCGACCTTGAGACTCCGTTGCAGGAACACGTTGTACACGATGTGCGCCACTTTCAAACTTTAAGCGACCATATACGCCTTCACCATTCACTAAGCAGATAACTTCTTTATAGCCGCCATGCTCACCTTCATTTTCAGAAAGCACTTCAATACGCCAACCACGAGATTCAGCATATTTACTATACATACGGAATAAATCGCCTGAGAAAATCGCAGCTTCATCACCCCCTGTCCCTGCACGAATTTCTAGATAGGCGGAGTTGGCATCATTTGGGTCTTTTGGAATCATCAGGATATTTAAATCAGCTTCAAGCTGTTCAATAATCGCTTTATTTTCCTTGATTTCTTCCTGAGCCATTTCTTTAAAGTCTGGATCAGACAACATTGTTTCAGCAGTTTCAATGTCTTTTTCTGCTTGTCTGTACTTAGACCAAACTTCAGTAATTTCCGTTAAATCATTATGTTCGCGCGATAATTGACGAAAACGCTTATTATCTGAAATAACTTCAGCGTCTGCTAATAATGCTGTTAATTCTTCGTGACGGTCAGAAAGTTGATCCAATCGCAAACGTAACGATTCTTTCATTGTTTAATCGATCTCAATAGCCAAAGCAGCCCAAATCAAGCTGCACAATTTCAAAATTGCGCATAGTTTACCGATTCTGCCCTTTAATTGACATATTTATATGTGGTGAAATCGGGTTTCTATTTTTTATGAAGATTGAATTTAAAAGGCACTTAATTCAGCACAATCAATTGATTTAAATTTAATCAATCAGCATAAAACAAGCCATAAAATAGACGATTTTAATCAAACTTATACAAAGCACTCACTTAACAGTACAACATTAAGCCCCGCTCTCCATATTTGCACAGATGCCTTTTGTTACATTTGCCGCATCAAAAATATATTACGTCCGTAGTTTGGACATGGAGAACACCATGAAACTGAATGTTGTTTTATTAAGTACTGCATTGGCAGCTTCTTCACTCATGACAATCAACGCTCATGCAGACAGCACAACGCGTGTTGCCGCAGCAAGTGCACTCGGTAGCGTAGCTGGCACAGCAGTTGGTAAAAGCATGGGTGGCAATACAGGTGCAACCATTGGTGCTGCACTCGGTGGCGCTGGTGGTGCTGCTGTAGCAAGTGACCGTCGTAACCGTACTGAATCTGCAATTGGTGGTGCAATCGGTGGTGGTACAGGCTATACCGTTGGTAAAAGCATGGGCGGCACCAGCGGTGGTTATGTCGGCTCAGCTTTAGGTGCTGCAGGTGGTGCTGCGTTAGGTAATAAGATTTCGAAAGATAAGGCTGAAGAAAAAGCGAAATCATCACGTAAATACAAAAAACGTCACCGCCACTACCGTTAATTTTATTACGCCATAGCCAACAAGCACCTTCGGGTGCTTGTTTTGCGCCAATACTCAAGTTTTTGATTTTTGAAATGACAGACTCAGCAGAAGTGTAATTGTGAATATGTTGTGTAGAGAACTCACAGAGTCATGACAAAACCCTCATTCACACATACAAAGCCCTTCATTTTAAACCATCAGCATTGTTTTAAATTGGACTTAAGCGTAAAGCACTATTAAAAATGGAGTTTGTAATGAAACTTAATCACTTAATCTATGCCTCTTTAATTGCAACCACCATGATTGGTACTGCTCATGCCGACAATGGTACTCGTGTTGCAGCGACGTCTGCATTAGGCAGTGTTGCAGGCACAGCGATTGGCAAGCAGCTCGGTGGTACAACTGGTGCAACCATTGGTGCTGCACTCGGTGGTGCAGGTGGCGCTGCAGTAGCAAGTGATCGTCGCAACCGTACTTCTGCTGCCATCGGTGGTGGACTAGGTGGTGCGGGTGGTTATACCGTCGGTAAAAATGTCGCTGGTACCAATGGTGGCTATGTGGGTGCTGCATTAGGGGCTGCGGGTGGTTCTGCCTTGGGCCGTAAAGTATCGGAAGATCGTCGTGATGATGACCGTTACGACAATCGTGGCTACCGTTCAGACCGTAATTACCGCTATAACAATGATCGCTACTATCGCCATGACAATGGTCGCCATTTGGGTCATTACAAGAAAAAACGTTGGGATGACTAATCCTTAGCGCTATATATAAAGCATCTTCGGATGCTTTTCTTTTGGCGCAAATCTTCATATCGAAAACAAACGATATACAAAGCTACACTTATATCGTACTATTTCGATATGAAATTCTCGAGTCTGGATATGCAAACACTTCAAAACACCAAATTTTCAATTCTAGAACTTGCGCCCGTCCGCGATGATAAGTCGATTGCCTTTTCTTTACATCATGCACTAGAACTGGCACAACATGCTGAAAAACTGGGTTTTGAACGTTTCTGGTTGGCAGAACATCATAATATGGATGGTATTGCCAGCTCAGCAACAGCAGTATTACTGGGCTATATTCTTGCCAATACCCAATCCCTAAAAGTTGGTTCTGGCGGCATTATGTTGCCTAACCATGCGCCGCTTGTGGTAGCTGAGCAATTTGGCACTTTAGCGACCTTGTACCCAAATCGGATTGAACTCGGCTTAGGGCGTGCACCTGGTACAGACCAAGTCACCATGCGGGCGTTACGTCGCGGACGTCAAGAAACTGAAGACCAATTCCCACAAGATGTCGCGGAAATTTTGCAATACTTCAATGACCCTACAGATAATCAGAAAATCGTTGCCACGCCTGGTCAATCTACCCATGTACCAGTTTGGTTATTGGGTTCTAGTCTGTTCAGTGCTCAATTAGCCGCACGTTTGGGACTTCCCTACTCTTTTGCCTCGCACTTTGCACCTCGAATGCTCGGGCAAGCCATTCAACTCTACCGCGATAACTTTCAGCCTTCTGCATATCTGGATCAGCCATATGTGTCGATGGGTGTGCCAACTGTAATTGCAGAGACTGATGATGAAGCGCAATATCTGGCAACGAGCGCGTTTCAACGTGTACTGGCATTAATGCGTGGTCACAGTCTTAAACTCAAACCTCCTGTACAAAGCATGCAGGACTTATGGTCACCTGTTGAAAAAATGTCGGTGAATAATTTCTTTGCCTTGGCACAAATTGGATCTGTACAAACCGTGAAAGAAGGTCTTGAAGATTTACTCAAAACCTATGAAGTAGATGAGTTTATTTTCACTTGTGATATTTACGATACTGAAAAGCGTTTACAGAACTTTAGCTATCTGATGGAGCTTAAAAATAGCTAACAGTAATTTACTCGTCTTTTGTTTAACTCAAGCCCAAGCATAACTCTTGGGCTTTTTTGATTCAGTATGTCTGAGAAAGAAAATGACTCCCGAGTAGCTGAATCAGCTTTACCCCGTGCATGAATTGCTGTTCAATTTCAATCAATAAAAAACCTGACAATAAAAATGATGAAGGAATAATCATGCAACAGCAAAGCAAACTCAATATTTCCAGTCATATCTTCCAACATCGCCCCCAAGATTTTGCAGCTTTTACAGGGCAATTATTTAGCTCTATACAATTCAGCTTTGAGCATATTCAGGACAAACACATTGCAATTATTGGGATGGACCAGAAAATTGTCACTTCTCTGGAAAAACTGAGAAAAATGGCGAAATCTATTCAAGTTTTTCAAATTCAACCTGCGTTTATCCTGCCACAGAGTGAAATTAAATATAGTCGTGCAGTACAACATCCACTATTAATGAAAAATAAACGTCTGCTCAACACTCGTATTAAAAGCATCTTGGCACTAAGATTCTTAGACAATCAAATTCAGGACCACTGGCTCAAACGACAATTAACACCCAATCTTGCGCAGGAAAACAAAGTATTTCTAAAATCAGATGATTACTATCATGCTTTGCAACAAACGAATTGCCAATTAATCACATGGCCAATCAAGAGAATTACTACTGATACTATCGAATGTGTGGATGGATCGATCTTCCCTGTAGACATGATCATCACAACAACAATGCACGCAACTTAATAAAAACTTTCCACTATTATTCATTATTTATAGTCAGAATACTGAGCATTAAAAAACCCAATCGAATTGCAGATTGGGTTTTTTAAGTTTGAACATTTAAGTCATTTATACTTTATGGCTTAGCCAATGCGACGTTTTAAACCTGTCATTTGTAAAACACGAGTTGAAATCTCTTCAATCGACATTTCTGACACATTCAGATATTTAATCCCTTCTGAGATATAAATGCCTTCAATCGCACGCAGTTCCATTTGACACTGACTGAAACTTGCATAACGACTATTGGCTTTACGTTCAGAACGAATCGCGACTAGACGTTCTGCATCAATCATCAAACCGAACAATTTATGCTTATGCGCTTTTAGCACGGAAGGAAGACGATTGTCATCTAAATCTTCTTCAGTCAATGGATAGTTCGCAACACGAATTCCAAATTGTAATGACAAATAAATTGACGTTGGCGTCTTTCCAGAACGCGATACACCAATCAAGATTAAATCTGCTTTGTCATAATGTCGGGTACGCGCACCATCGTCATTGTCCAGTGCAAAATGAACTGCATCAATACGCGCTTTATAAGATTCAGAATCGGTTACCGCATGCGTCTGACCGACAAGGGTTGTTGGCGGTGTGCCCAGCTCTTCTGACAGCTTACTAATCAACCCCTCAAACACATCCAAGTTCACCGCATTGGCTGTATTAATGATGTCACGCACGTAAGGATCGACCAATGTATCAAACACCAATGGCTGTTGACCATCGCGTTCAGCTCGTTGATTAATTTCAGAAACTACATTCATTGCAGCTTCTTCAGAAGAAATATACGGGATAATATGAATGTCAAAATCTACATTTGGAAACTGTGCCAACAAAGAGTGTCCAAGCGTTTCTGCGGTAATTGCAGTTCCATCCGAGATAAAAAACACACTTCGCTTTATTTGTTTACCTTCTGACATTAAAATTCCCCTCAAATATTTGTCTAAGTACTATATAATCATTATAGTAAACTGATCTTACATGACTGTCGCTTAGTAAAATTAAAAAGCTGAGCAGATTTGTCTTAAATTCATGCCAAGATAGTGATTAATACTGCAAAAGTGGAGTAACAACTTTGGAAGCGCGCGTAATTGGTCTAGAAAAATTAGGGAAACACGACGTAGAGCTCGTGGGTGGTAAAAACTCATCTCTTGGCGAGATGATTAGCCACCTAGCAAATGCAGGTGTATCAGTACCTGGGGGCTTTGCTACTACAGCTGCTGCGTATCGTGAATTTCTCGAGCAAAGTGGACTCAACGCTAAAATTAACGCGGAACTTGCAGCATTAAATGTTGATGATGTAATTGCACTTGCTGAAACTGGTGCAAAAATCCGTAAATGGATTGTAGATACCCCGCTCACAGCGGAATTAGAAAAGGAAGTTCGCGACGCTTTCGCTACTCTTTCAAACGGCAACCCTGATATCGCGGTTGCCGTTCGCTCATCTGCGACAGCAGAAGATTTACCAGATGCTTCATTTGCAGGCCAACAAGAAACCTTCTTGAACATTCGTGGTATCGACAACGTTCTGATCGCAATCAAAGAAGTATTTGCTTCACTTTATAATGACCGCGCTATTGCTTACCGTGTTCACCAAAACTTCGCTCACGACATCGTTGCCCTCTCTGCAGGTATCCAACGTATGGTTCGTTCTGAAACTGGTGCTGCTGGTGTAATGTTTACACTTGATACAGAATCTGGCTTCCGTGACGCTGTATTTATTACTGCGTCTTATGGTTTGGGTGAAATGGTCGTACAAGGTGCAGTAAACCCTGACGAATTCTATATTTCTAAGCCATTACTTAAAGCAGGAAAACACGCGATCTTGCGTCGTAACCTTGGCTCTAAACACCAAAAAATGATTTATGGTGAAGAAGGTGCTGCGGGTAAATCTGTTGTCGTGGTTGATGTTGAAAAAACTGAACGCCAACAATTTGCACTGAATGACCATGAGCTTCAAGAACTTGCTAAACAAGCATTGATTATTGAAGAACATTATCAAGCGCCTATGGACATTGAATGGGCGAAAGATGGTGATGACGGTTTAATTTACATCGTGCAAGCCCGTCCAGAAACTGTAAAAAGCCGTGAAAATGTCGGCACCATGGAACGCTACCTGCTTAAACAAAAAGGTACCGTGGTTTGTGAAGGTCGTTCAATTGGTCAACGTATCGGTTCTGGTAAAGTGCGTATTGTCACTTCCATTAAAGAAATGGACAAAGTTCAAGAAGGTGACGTACTTGTTTCTGACATGACTGACCCAGACTGGGAACCAGTCATGAAACGTGCTGCGGCAATTGTGACGAACCGTGGTGGTCGTACATGTCACGCTGCAATTATCGCACGTGAACTTGGTGTTCCAGCAATTGTAGGCTGTGGTAACGCAACTGAAGTTTTAACTGATGGTCAAGAAGTAACAGTTTCTTGTGCTGAAGGTGATACAGGCTTCATCTATGAAGGTGCGTTAGATTTCGAAATTCAACGCAACTCCATTAATTCAATGCCAAAACTTCCGTTCAAAATCATGATGAACGTAGGTAACCCTGACCGCGCATTTGACTTTGCTCAAATTCCAAACGAAGGTATTGGTCTTGCTCGTCTAGAATTCATCATCAACCGTATGATTGGTGTGCATCCTAAAGCACTGTTAAACATTGACAGCTTACCGCGTGAAACACGTGCTGCTGTTCTTGCTCGTACTTCTGGCTACGCTTCTCCTATCGAGTTCTACGTTGAAAAGTTAGTAGAAGGAATTTCAACACTTGCTGCTGCATTTGCTGACAAACCAGTCATTGTGCGTATGTCTGACTTCAAATCAAACGAATATGCAAACTTGATTGGCGGTAAACTTTACGAGCCAGAAGAAGAAAACCCGATGTTAGGTTTCCGTGGTGCAAGCCGCTACGTTTCTGAAAACTTCCGTGACTGCTTTGAATTAGAATGCCGCGCATTGAAAAAAGTTCGTGATGAAATGGGCTTAACCAATGTTCAAATCATGATTCCTTTTGTACGTACAGTACATGAAGCAAAACGCGTAATTGAACTATTAGGACAAAATGGTCTTAAACGTGGTGAGAACGGTCTTAAAGTCATCATGATGTGTGAATTACCAACCAATGCATTATTGGCTGAACAATTCCTTGAGCATTTTGATGGCTTCTCAATCGGTTCAAATGACTTAACTCAGTTGACGCTTGGTCTTGACCGTGACTCAGGTATTGTTTCTCACCTATTTGACGAACGTGATGCAGCAGTAAAAGCATTACTTTCAATGGCTATTCATGCATGCCGTAAAGCTGGCAAATATGTCGGTATTTGTGGTCAAGGTCCTTCTGACCATCCAGACCTCGCAAAATGGTTGATGGAACAAGGAATTGAGTCAGTTTCCCTGAATCCAGACTCAGTTTTAGACACTTGGTTCTTCCTTGCAGAAGAAAAAGCTCAACAAGCTTAAAAAAACATGTTAAAAAAAGACCCATTAGTGGGTCTTTTTTTCTCTTTTCATTTTTGAGATTTTATTTTTATGCAAATTTACTTGGCACGTAATAATCAACAAGCTGGTCCATATACTTTAGAACAGTTGAATCAAATGCTTGCCAGCCAACAAGTACTCCTTACTGATTTGGCTTGGCATGAAGGTATGACCGAATGGAAAGCTTTAGGTGAATTAACCCAAGGGAAACTTGTTTATACACCAACAGGTTATGTACCACTCGTACATGCACCTCTACAAAATCCGACCATTAGCCAAATTAAAGTTGAAAACAAAACTCAGACTCAAGAGCTTGCTTCAATTAATATTCGTGCTTTAGCCAAAATTATTGATCTATTGCTTTGGCTCCCTGCTGCTGCCATTCCTTCTTTCTTCTTGAATGCCGATCAGGTCAATGAACTATCCAGTATTCAACAAAAGATGCAAAGCGCAGATACATCGACTCAAGCCATGCACCTTCAGCAACAGCTTTTCGCACTCATTCCAGTTGAAGCTTGGCAAACCATGTTTGCATACATCATTATTATGCTTGCAATTCAGGCATTCTTTTTAGCCAAGTCAGGTCAGAGTATTGGTAAAAAATTGACCCGCATTAAAATTGTAGATGCAGAAAATGGTGAAAAAGTAAATTTAACTCGAATTTTCCTGCTTCGCAGTATCGTATTTATCATCCTAAACATGTTGTTTATGCCATTTATCACCATTGCTGATTATTTATTCGCTTTAGGAAAAAATAGACAGACATTGCACGATAAACTAGCAAAAACCATAGTGATAAAACAATAACTGACCAGAAAACCAAGGGATGACATGTTCATCCCTTTTTTAATTCATTAGATTGATATTTCAATAAAAAAAATTAACCAAGCGCTAATTCCGACCCCAAAAATCAGGTTTTATAACAGTCATTTAAAGCGACTTTATATATAGCTTAGTTGAGCGATATCAGGCATAATGCCCTACAACGTAGCGGTGCCACATGATTGAGAAGTTTTTTTAAGCAAAAAATCAAAATTCTCAATCATGCGACACTTTAATCGCTATCCCATATTATTTAGGGAATGGGACTCTTCACCGAGGTTGTAAAATGAGACAAACGATTTTAGCTGTATTGTCTTTATCAACGATTGCTGCGCTCTTAACTGGGTGCGGTGGTGATATGGTACTTCTAAACTCTAAAGGTCCAGTTGCTCAAGGTCAAAGTGACTTGATGATGACTGCGATCTATTTAATGCTATTGGTGGTAATTCCATCAATCTTAATGGCATTATGGTTTGGTTGGAAATATCGCTCGTCTAATAAAGATGCAGACTATAAACCTACTTGGGCACACTCAACTGCTATTGAAATTGTAGTTTGGGGTGTTCCAGTTATTATTATTGGTATTTTAGCTTGGTTAACTTGGTGGGGTTCACACAAGTATGACCCATACCGTCCGATCGATTCAGATAAAGCTCCTTTAACTGTTCAGGTTATTGCTGAACAATTCAAATGGGTATTTATCTATCCTGAACAAGAAATTGCGACAGTTAACGAAATTCGCTTCCCAGAGAAAACTCCTGTGAGCTTGCGTTTAACGTCTAACTTCACAATGAACTCGTTCTTCATTCCTGCACTTTCTGGCCAGATTTATACTATGGCTGGTATGCAAACACACCTGCACTTGTTAGCAAATGAAACTAGCCCAGCTGAAGGCTACCGCGGTTTCTCTTCTAACTACTCAGGTTACGGCTTCTCGCAAATGCGTTTCCGTGCGCATTCGGTGACTGAAGCTCAGTTTGCTGAATGGGTAGCAGCGGTGAAAGCAGGCAACGGTACTTCAATTAACCCTGAAGCAATTCAGAAAGGTATTTTAGACCAAGCTGAATTCGCAACCTTGCGTGATGGCAACCGTTCGCATCATCAGATCGAAGTTCTTATCGCTAAAGCGACTACTCCTGAAGAAAAGGCTGCTGCTGAAGCAATGAAGCCTTATCCAACTAAGCCACATCCAGTGACTTACTACTCTTCTGTTGAGAAAGGCTTATTTGAATCAGTGATCAACAAATACATGAGTAACTATCACGGTGCTGATCATTCAGCTACTGCGGGTGCTCACGGGGCTGCTGCTGATGCACATGCCGCAGTTGAACCTGCTTCATCGGCTGTAGGGGAATAAGACATGAGCTTCTTAGGTAAGTTAGGTCCAGACTCGATTCCACATGATCCTATCGTGTTGGTAACGGTTGCATTAATGGTTTTAGGTGGTATTGCTGCAGTTGCAGGTATTACCTACTTCAAAAAATGGAACTACTTGTGGACTGAATGGTTCACATCTGTAGACCATAAAAAAATTGGTATCATGTATATTTTGGTATCTGTAGTCATGTTACTTCGTGGCTTCGCAGATGCGATCATGATGCGTTTACAACTTTTCCTCGCTCGTGGTGGCGGTGAAGGTTATTTACACCCAGAACACTATGACCAGATCTTCACCGCTCACGGTGTAATCATGATCTTCTTCGTAGCGATGGGTCTTGTTGTAGGCTTAATGAACATCTCTGTACCTTTACAGATTGGTGCTCGTGACGTTGCCTTCCCATTATTAAACTCTGTAAGTTTCTGGTTGTTTGCTGGTGCTGCAGGCTTAATGATGGTTTCACTTGCTTTAGGTGAATTCGCTGCTACTGGTTGGATGGCTTACCCTCCTCTTTCTGGCATTGAATACTCTCCTGGTGTTGGTGTTGACTACTATATCTGGGCGCTACAGGTTTCTGGTCTAGGTACGCTTTTAACTGGTGTTAACTTCTTTGTTACCATCATCAAGATGCGTGCACCTGGCATGAAACTTATGGATATGCCAATTTTCACTTGGACTGCACTTTGTACAGCAGTTCTGATTATTGCTGCATTCCCAGTGTTAACTGCAACAATTGCAATGTTATCTCTAGATCGTTACTTCGGTTTCCACTTCTTTACCAATGAGCTTGGCGGTAGCCCAATGCTTTACGTAAACTTGATTTGGACTTGGGGTCACCCAGAAGTATATATCTTGGTATTACCAGCATTTGGTATTTACTCAGAAGTTGTATCAACTTTTGCTCGCAAAACGTTGTTCGGCTACAAATCAATGGTGTATGCAACAGTCGCAATTACAGTATTGTCATTCGTTGTATGGCTTCACCACTTCTTTACCATGGGTGCAGGTGCCAACGTTAACGCGTTCTTCGGTATCATGACTATGGTTATTGCGATCCCGACTGGTGTGAAAATCTTCTCTTGGTTATTCACCATGTACAAAGGTCGCATTACGTACACAACTCCAATGCTATGGACACTTGGCTTCCTTGTGACTTTCGGTATCGGTGGTTTGACTGGTGTATTAATGGCTGTTCCACCTGCGGACTTCCTAGTACACAACTCTTTATTCCTTATCGCTCACTTCCATAACGTAATTATTGGTGGTGTTGTATTCGCAATGTTTGCGGGTATCATTTTCTACTGGCCAAAAATGTTTGGTTGGAAGCTTAATGAAGCTTGGGGTAAAGCAGCATTCTGGTTCTGGTTCTTCGGTTTCTACTTTGCATTCATGCCACTTTATATCCTTGGTTTCATGGGTATGACTCGTCGTTTGAATACATATGACAACCCTGAATGGGATCCGTACATCACAATCGCATTGTTTGGTGCTGTATTAATTGCGATCGGTATTGCATGTTTCTTAATGCAAATCATCGTTGGTTTCTTACAACGCCACGACAACATGGACCTTACAGGCGATCCATGGGATGGTCGTGTACTTGAATGGTCTACGTCTTCACCTGCTCCGTTCTATAACTTTGCTCACCTTCCAAAAATCAGCGGTATCGATACTTTCTGGAATGACAAAGAGAATGGTGTTGCTTATGCACGTCCAGCGTCTTATGAAGATATTCATATGCCGACAAACCGTGCTGCTGGTTTTGTAATCGCAATGTTCATCACAGTTATGGGCTTCGGTTTAATCTGGCACATTTGGTGGTTAGTTGTCGTTACCTTTGTTGCTGCAATCATCAGCTTCATCGTAAGCTCTTTCACTAAGAAAGTTGATTACTATGTTCCTGCTGCTGAAGTTGAGCGCATTGAAAACGAACGCTATGCGATTCTTGAAAAACACTTGAAGAAGGACTAAGACAATGGCTGAAGTACTTCATCACGACAACCACGGACACGATGAGCATCATCACCACGATGATACTGACATCACTGTCTTTGGTTTCTGGTCATACTTGATGAGTGACTTGATCCTATTCGGTACACTCTTCATTGCTTTCGTTGTATTAAGTGGTCACGTTCCACCGGGCACACCAAGTGCAAAAGATCTTTTCGGTGAGTCTTTAGGTTTCGTATTAGTTGAAACCTTTGCTCTCTTAATTTCTTCTGTAACATTTGGTTTTGCTGTACTTGCATCTTACAAAAAGAATGTTAGCCAAGTTTTAATGTGGTTAGCTATTACTTGGGTATTTGGTGCATCGTTCATTGGCATGGAACTGTACGAGTTTAATCATCTTGTACACGCTGGTCATGGTCCAAGCACAAGTGCGTTCTTATCTGCGTTCTTTACTTTGGTTGGTACGCACGGTATTCACGTAACTTCTGGTTTGGTATGGATGATCGTGTTAATGGTTCAAATCAAGAAATATGGTTTGACATTACCGAATACACGTCGTCTTGCTTGCTTGAGCTTGTTCTGGCACTTCCTTGACATCGTATGGATCTGTGTATTCAGCGTAGTTTACTTGAGGGGAGTTCTCTAATGGGTCATGATAATCATGCATCTGATGCAGCTCACGGTACCGTGAAGCAATATACCATCGGTTTTATTGTCTCTGTGTTGTTAACCATTGTTCCATTCTATATGGCAATGAACCCAGAGAACTTTGGCCGTGGTGCAACGCTTGCAGTAATTGGTATTACTGCTGTTGCTCAGGTTCTTGTACAGTTGATTTTCTTCTTGCACATGAACTCTTCTGCAGAGCAACGTTGGAACGTAATTGCATTCATTTATACAATTCTTACAATTGCCGTTCTTTTGATCGGTTCTGTTTGGGTTATGAATTACCTCCACTTCAACATGATGCTCTAAACTGGTTGTCATGTTGAAAAAGTATTTATTCCTGACTAAGCCAGGAATTCTCTTTGGTAACTTCGTTACCACTTTGGGCGGCTTCTTTTTAGCCGCCCAAGGTTCTGTAGATTTCCTTTTACTTCTGATTACCCTTCTGGCTACAACCTTGGTTGTTGCATCAGGATGTGTAGTAAACAATGTCATCGATCAAGACATTGACCAGAAGATGCAACGTACTCAAAACCGTGCACTTGTTAAAAAAACCATTAGTCCAACTGTTGCACTGATCTTTGCAACTGTCTTGGGTCTTTTAGGTTTTGGCATGTTATGGTTTTTTGTCAACGCTTATGCTTTTGGTTTTGCTGTTCTTGGTTTTGTTGTTTATGTTGGGTTTTATAGTCTTTGGAGCAAACGTACCACCATTCACCAAACCGTGATTGGCAGTATTTCAGGAGCAAGCCCTCCTGTGATTGGGTACACGGCTGTTTCTAACGAATTCGATGTAGCTGCATTACTAATTTTCTTAGCATATGCACTATGGCAAATGCCTCATTCTTGGGGAATTGCGATTTATCGTTTCGATGACTATAAAAATGCAGGTATTCCAATTTTACCTGTTGCACGTTCAATTTTACGTACCAAGGTCGAAAGCCTGATTTACGTGATCTTGTTTGCAGCAGTACTCAACGGTTTATATTGTTTTGGTTACACAAACTTATTCTTCCTAATTACTTTTAATGGTTTATGTGCCTATTGGGTATATTTATCAATTATTGGTTTTAAAGCTGAAAATGATCAAGTTTGGGCTAAACGTTATTTCTTATATTCTGTAATTCTGATTACAGCATTAAGTTTTAGCTTCAGTTTTAGCTATGTAAGCCCTGCCCCACATTTACCCCTGTTTTAAAAGATAGAGACCTCCTCTCTATCTTTTAGAGCTGGTCTAAATCTCTTTCCTTCATATAATTACTATTTGTAAGCTTCTATCTCCTCCGCATTTAGATAAATCCCCTATTTTCTTTTTCAAAACATAAATTTAATATTGCTTGAATTTTATTGTTAAACCTTCTAAAATTCACCCCTCGCATCTAATGCGACACAACCTTGGTTGTGACTCCTTGCTTCTAATAATTACGTTAGGGGCTGTATAATCCGTAAGGAGCTGACAATGCGTCACTACGAAATCGTACTTCTGGTACACCCAGATCAAAGCGATCAAGTTGTGGGTATGGTAGAACGTTACCTAACTCACATCAAAGAAGCTGAAGGTCAAATCCACCGTCTTGAAGACTGGGGTCGTCGTCAATTGGCTTACCCAATCAACAAGATCCACAAAGCTCACTACATTCTTATGAATGTTGAGTGTGGTCAAACTACTCTTGATGAGTTAGAAGAATTGTTCCGTTACAACGACGCGATCCTTCGTAACTTAATCATCCGTCGTGAAAACGCAATCACTGAAGAGTCTTTGTTGGCTAAGAGTGCTGAAGAAAAGCGTGCGCGTAAAGCACAACGTGAAGAAGCACAACTTGCTGCTCAAGACTCTGCTGAAGCATAAGGAGAACATCAATGGCACGTTTTTACCGTCGTCGCAAGTTCTGCCGCTTTACAGCTGAGAACGTTACGTACATCGACTACAAAGATATCG
Organism: Acinetobacter kanungonis; assembly: GCF_009939195.1. Lineage (GTDB taxonomy): Bacteria > Pseudomonadota > Gammaproteobacteria > Pseudomonadales > Moraxellaceae > Acinetobacter > Acinetobacter kanungonis. The sequence goes on from NZ_JAACKC010000006.1 coordinate 145,795, forward strand.
ACACTTTAAAACAGTACATCACTGAAAACGGCAAGATTGTTCCTAGCCGTATTACAGGTACTAAAGCTCGTTACCAACGTCAATTAGCGCTTGCTATTAAACAAGCTCGCTACTTGTCTTTGATCCCTTACACTGACAATCATAAGTGAGGTTGAGCTGTGGATATTATCTTATTACAACGCATTAAAAACCTTGGTAAATTAGGCGACAAAGTATCAGTTAAAGCTGGTTATGGTCGTAACTTCTTGATCCCTCAAGGTAAAGCTGTAGCTGCAACTGAAGCAAACACTGCTGCTTTTGAAGCTCGTCGTGCTGAACTTGAGAAACAAGAAGCTGAAGTATTAGGTGCTGCTACTGCACGTGCTGATCAATTGAACGAAGTTAACATCGTTATCACTGCTAAAGCTGGTGACGAAGGTAAACTTTTCGGTTCTATCGGTACTCGTGACATCGCTGACGCTTTAACGAATGCTGGTCTTGTTGTTGACCGTGCAGAAGTTCGTTTACCAAACGGTGCACTTCGTCACACTGGCGAATTCAACATCGCAATCCAATTGCATCATGATGTTGTTGCTGAAGTTCTCGTTACTATCGTATCTGAGTAATTTCTTGCAAGAAAAAGGGCATGCTCACGCATGCTCTTTTTTTATCTCTAAATTTTCTATCTCGTAAAATTCAAGCTCAAAATGGGCTTAAATTTTGATACTATTCTATATCAGAGTGCGTATTATGGATGAAATCATCATGATGCTATGCACTGCTCTCTGCATTATTCATTCATGCTTTTATCTTTAGGTTTTTGATATATGTCTCAGGCGAATGCCACTGCTACAGCAAACTCAACCAAAGCAGACAACAAAATCAATGAGTCGAATCAACTCAAAGAGTTTCGTACACCACCACATAATTTAGCCCTTGAACAGGCCGTACTTGCTGCGCTGATGACTGTTGCTGAGTCATTCGAACAAGTAAGTGATGTTCTAAATGAACAAGATTTTTATGCGACACGTCATAAGTATATTTACCGTGCCATCGAAAAGCTCGCCCAAGATAACTCCCCTTATGATGCCGTCTTGGTTAACGACTGGCTGATCAAGCAAAATCTACTAGAAGCCATTGGTGGTGAAGAATATTTAATGCAGCTGATGGCGGATTCACCATCAAGTTTCTATAACCTAGAAACCTATGCCAATAAAATTAAAGAATTCTCGACTTTACGTAATATGATCAAGGTCAGTTCTGAAATTTTACAGAATGCTTATGACACCAAAGGTCGTAGCGTGAGTGAGATTCTAGACTTGGCTGAAACCAACATTTTCTCGATTGCCGAACAGCACAATAACAATAAGAAAAATGCAGGTCCTAAAGCCATTAATACTGTTGTTGCGGATGTTTTCGATAAATTAAACGAACTTTCGCAGTTAGATGGCAACATTACAGGTTTAACCACAGGCTTTCTTGAGTTAGACAATAAAACTTCAGGTATGCAAGCTGGAGATATGATTATTGTCGCGGCACGTCCATCCATGGGTAAAACCACGTTTGCCATGAACTTGGTGGAAAGTGTGTTGTTTAACTGTGACTTGCCTGCACTTGTATTCTCCATGGAGATGCCAGCAGATTCGATCGCCATGCGTTTAATTTCTGCCTACGGTAAAGTGCATCAAGGACATTTACGTTCGGGGAAACTGGATGGTGATGAATGGTCTAAAGTCACAGGTACCATTCTACAACTTCAAGAAAAGCACCTGTATATTGATGATTCTTCAGCCCTACCGCCAACAGAAGTTCGTGCACGTGCGCGCCGAATTGCCAAACAGCATGGTGGTAAGCTGGGCTGTATCATGGTCGACTATTTACAGTTGATGAAAGTACCTGGTATGGGCGATAACCGTGTCGGTGAGATTGGTGAAATTTCACGAAGCTTAAAAGCGTTGGCAAAAGAAATGCAGTGCCCTGTGATTGCCTTATCTCAGCTTAACCGCTCGCTCGAAAACCGACCAAACAAGCGTCCTGTAATGTCTGACTTACGTGAATCGGGTGCGATCGAGCAGGATGCCGACTTAATTATGTTTATTTACCGAGATGAGGTATATAACAAAGAATCCAAAGAAGCGGGTACTGCTGAAATTATCATTGGTAAACAGCGTAACGGTCCTATTGGTACTGTTCGACTGGCTTTTGAAGGTCAATATACGCGTTTTAGTAACTTATCCCCTGAGTTTTATGCTCAGTACGATGATGAAGAATAAGAAAATGGGCTTTATGCCCATTTTTTTCATTTAAAGATCTTAAATTTCCAATAAGAACGAAAATATACGCGCTTTAATCGAACAATCCCTGCAAGCCTCACATTTATATGGAATAAAGCCATGAAATTAGATGGGTATTTGTATTTTATAGGTCTACAATAACGGGCGTATTTTGTGGTTTTGCTTCATAAACAGCACAAAATCATCATCTTCTCATTCTATGACTTGAAATAAAGCAATCGTTTTAATCTAGCCATTCCCTGTTCCCAAGGAGTAATTCGGGTGCGCCAAGCTACAGTTTGTATTGATCATTCAGCACTTCAATATAATTTAAACCGTGTGAAACAACTTGCCCCAACAGCAAAAATCGTCAGTATGGTCAAAGCCAATGCCTACGGACACGGTGTCAAAGACTGTCTCGCAGCCTTAAAAGAAACAGATGCCTTTGGTGTCGCTTGTTTACAAGAAGCCCTTGAAATTCGTGCTTTAGGCTACCAACAACCAATCACCTTGATTGAAGGTATTTTTACGGCAGATGAAATGCAGGCTGTGATTGAGCACAAATTAGAATGTATTGTGCATCATCAACAACAAGTCGATTGGTTACTCGAACACAAAGAACAGTACAACGCACTTGGGCTGAAAGTCTGGGTTAAACTCAACAGTGGTATGAACCGCTTAGGTTTTAAAGTCACTGAAATTATTGATGTTCTTCATTTACTCAAAGCTGAAGGTTTTAGCTGTGTATTGGCTATGCATTTCGCCAATGCTGATGCTGATCACCCTTTAAACGAACAACAGATCCAACAATTTTTGCAGGTCAAAGAAAGTTGCTCCCCTATTCTCGCATCTTGCTGTAATTCTGCTGCCATCTATCGTTGGCCTGAACTGCATTTCGATTATGTACGTCCAGGCATTATGTTGTATGGCGCTACGCCTTTTTCAGATCGTGATGTTCACGCTTTAGATTTACAACCCGTGATGACCTTTAGTGCGGAAGTAATTGCACTCAACCACATTCAAGCGGGTGAACAAGTCGGCTATGGTTCAACCTTTACAGCACAACAGAATATGGATTTAGCCATTGTTTCAATTGGCTATGGGGATGGTTATCCACGTGCTTACATCAAACAAAACTATGTTGTGATTCATGGCAAGACCGTGCCTGTGGTTGGTCGCGTGGCAATGGACATGATTGCCATTGATGTGACAGGACTCAACATTAGCATTGGTACACCAGTTGAACTATGGGGCAAACAACGCTTAGTAGATGATGTTGCAGATGCCAATGGCACTATTGGCTATGAACTTCTATGCCGCTTAAGCCAACGACCACTGCGCACGCTTAAATAGAAGCTTATGACACATTAGATCTAGATACTGCTATCTTATGAGAACAAGCAGTATCTATGTTCTAGTTATAAGATATTCAGCCTTTATAAAGGTTGTTCTGGAAGATGATAAAGTAATTCGAGAAAATTCTGGAGTGACTGCTGCTGCAGCAAGAGAGGATTAAACTGCTGTAATCCGAGTTGTTCGAAATACTGATAAATTTCAGAATGCCGACCAATATATTTCATACTCCAATCTTGAAAATGTGCATCTGAATCCGTTTCTCGCGTCGACAATATATTGACTGCATGATGACGCTGGTCAAATCTGATTTTATCCAACAAGCCCAATACAGTATCCTGCTCACCTTCTAAACACTGAAAAAAGACACCATCTGCATAGCACAGCACCCCTTTAATCTGATGGCGCACATTAAAATCTCGCGCTTCTGACAAAATATCGCGTAAATCTTGCAATAAGTGTTCTGCATTGGATTTTGCCTGACTCGCATAGCAGAGTTGATACATAATCTTTCATCCTGAGCTTGTTGTTATTGGTATGTTGTACTGATAAAAGAATAGCGCGATTAATCGCGCTATTCATAGAAGATTCTAAGTAAAAATCTTATTTAAAATAGTCTTCGGAAGGATTAGGCAGTTCTTGTAAGCCATTACGTAAGGTATCTGACCATTGCTTACTGATCCGCTGGAAATAAGGGTCTTCGTCTGTAATACGTTTACCATCAGGGATGTGCAAGCTGTTCTTGGTATAGATTAACGCATCTAAAGGCATTCCCACTGAAACATTTGAACGTAAAGTCGAATCAAATGAAATTAAGCTACAACGCAATGCCTCGCTTAATGGCATGTCATAGGTCAATGCGCGGTCAAGAATCGGCTTGCCATACTTGCTTTCACCAATCTGGAAATAAGGCGTATCACTGGTTGCACAGATAAAATTACCCTGCGGGTAAATATTATACAGTTGCATTTCATTCTCACCAATTTGCCCACCGACCAATAAGCTACAATAGTAATTACTTTGCTCATGGGTATTTTCAGTGACATCCGAGATCACTTTCTGCAAAGTATGCCCAACCAATTCTGCAACTTCAAACATGGAATCGACACTGAGTAAATTCGGTTCACGCTTTAAATCAATCTGATTCTGCAAATAGCCAATGACAGCTTGTGTTGTGGCTAAATTCCCCGATGTTTGAATGGTAATGAAACGTTCGCCCTCGATCCCGAAAGTATACAATTTTCGAAATACAGAAATATGATCCACGCCTGCATTGGTTCGCGTGTCACTAATAAAGACAAGTCCATCCTTTAATCGTAGCGCACAACAATAAGTCATCTCTTCCCCTTAATACACTCACATTAACATGCAAGTACCTGAACAATTGAGTGCATTGATTCAATACCACCCTTTTCGCGCACTCCACGAATTGGGGCAACATCCCAGTAATCACGCCCCACTGCAACATAGACATGCGCTTCAGGGCTGAAAAGCTGGTTACTGGTATCAAAACAATACCATGTGTTATCTAGAAATACCTCAGCCCAAGCGTGACTGGCAAGGTGTGATGTATTTGGCACAAATAAATAACCCGAAACATAGCGCGCTGGCAAGCCCAAAGCCTTGCACATGGCAATAAATACATGACTATGGTCCTGACAAACTCCTTGACGATCTTGAAATGCGTCAATGGATGAGGTTTTGACTGAGGTTTGATTCGGTAAATACGGAATATGCTGCAAAATCGCTTCTGAAAGTTTCATCAAATTGAGACGGTTAATTTCAGGCACTAAACGATGTGCAAACTCCTTCATTTCAGCATTACACAACGTGGTCGGCGTTGGTTGCAAAAAAAGATAAGGATTCAGATGATCCGTCATGTTTAAAGCAAAAGGCTTAGGAGACAATTCAATAATGCCCTGCGCCATAATGGTCATCTGCTCATAGGCAAAACGTTGTGAGCTGGTAATCCAGATATTTTTAAAGGCATCCTGCTTCACACAACGCTCACCCGGCACACTGACATCCCAGTAATGCACTTTTTGATGTGTATTATTAAAAGGTGTCATTTTAATATACTGAATGCTATTACACGCTTGTTCAGTATATTGATAATGCGTTTGATGATTAATCATGAGTTTCATGCATTCACCTCAAACAGATATTGCACCTGATCACTAAAATTATAGAAACTCATTTGATCTGGCTGAGTTTTGAGTTGTTGCCAAGCCTCATCTAAACTCTCCCATCCCATCTGTTCTAGAACTTCAATAAATCCAGCGATATGCTGTAAGGTTTGGGTCTGATCCTGCTTTAAACGTAGCTGGCGATCCAATTGTTCTAGCGTTTGCCCCAAAGAGAAAAACAAGAAGATTTCCTCAGGTTCAGCTTCAAGTACTTCTCGACAATCTGCAATTACATCACAAATGCAGGTGGAGTTTTCACAGGCATTGCGAATGTATTGGTTCAATTCAGCATAGGTTTTCGCTGAAAATACCCCTCTTAACTCCTGAATATTGTCTTTTGCATATTGAAACTGCTGGATAAAGGAATAAGGCTGTTCAGGATCTAACACCAATTCATTTAGTGAACTGGCATCAAACGCGGGTAAACAAAAAGCATGCGCAAAGGTCACTGCCTTTTGGTCATCTGTAAATGGAAATTGGGTACATAAATATTCAATACGGGTTAAATAGCGACCTAACCAAAAAATATGTTGTGCATTGGTATTCAGTAAAATCATGAAATTGCTCCTCAATCTTTGTGGTTATTGTTTATGAATGGAGATGGTCTACAACCCAAGTGTCTTTAATTCCACCACCCTGTGAGGAATTCACGACCAAAGAGCCTTCCTGCATCGCCATACGGGTTAAACCACCAGGCACAATTTCTGTGCGGTAAGGTGAACTCAGCACGAATGGACGTAAATCGATATGACGCTCTGAAAGACCAGTATCTGTCAGCATTGGACAGACGGATAAATCCAAAGTTGGCTGTGCGATATATAGATGTGGTGTCGCTAAAATTTTATCTTTGAACGTTGCAATTTGTTGTGCAGAAGCATGTGGTCCGATCAGCATGCCGTAACCACCTGAACCTTGAGCTTCTTTAACAACCAGTTGAGATAGATTATCCAACACATATTCAAGATCATGACTTTCACGACATTGATAGGTAGGAACATTCTTTAAAACTGGCTGTTCGCCCAAATAAAATTGAATCATTTTATCGACATAAGGATAAATGGATTTGTCATCCGCCACACCTGTACCCGGAGCATTTGCGATGACCACATTTTTTTGCAAATAGGCAGACATTAAGCCCGCAACCCCTAGCGTACTATCCGGCATAAAACACAATGGATCGAGATAATCATCATCAATACGACGATAAATTACATCAACCTGTTGTTTGCCCCGCACGGTTTTGACATAAACCTTATCGTTTTCGACGTAAAGATCACGCGATGTTACTAAAGGCACACCCATTTCCCTTGCCAAGAAGGAGTGTTCATAATAAGCACTGTTGAAACGACCTGGCGTTAAAATGACAATAAAGGGGTTATCGACTAAGGCATTTTCAGCCAAGATGTCTTTAAGCAATAATGGGTAATGTTCAATGCCTTGTAAGTTATTTTGCTGACAAAGTTCTGGCATTAATTTTTGACTGATTTTACGACTTTCAAGCATGTATGACACGCCTGATGGTGTTCTTAAATTATCTTCCAATACATAGAACTCACCATGACGATCACGGACAATATCAATCCCGCTAATTTGGCTATAGATTTTGCCTTTTAAACTGTGATTGCACATGTGCGGTTGATAGGCTTCATGTTTCAGTACCTGTAATTCAGGTACGATGCCAGCCTTGAGAATATCTTGTTGATGATAAATATCATGTAGAAAAAGGTTTAAGGCTTTGGCACGTTGCCCACAACCGAGTGATATTTTGTTCCACTGTTTCCTTGCGATCACACGTGGAATCACATCATAAGGAATGGTTCGCTCAGTCCCCTCTGCTTCGCCATATACGGTAAAAGTAATGCCCTCATATAAAAAATGTTCTTTAGCACGCTGATTTAAAGCTTGTAAATCATCTAATGTATATTGTGAAAGCCATTGTTCTATTTTTGCGCATGCAGTTTCAGAAACTGTATGATCATCTAACATTTCATTAAAAAAAACGGAATTGGTTCTCTCAAAAAGTAACTGTGTTTTCTCCTGTTGTTTTGCTATACCCTCCACTTTTCCTGTCAATTGCTTAGTATCCACATCTCGTGATAAACCGTTTATCTCTGCAATCTCATTCTCTTTAAGCATATGACCCTCTTTATATTTATAGCACTACATTTTTATATCTAGCAATAAGGATGCCATTCCTTGCATCTCCTTTGCTGTAACGCTATTTATTCATGTATTCCTGCTGCACTCAATGTCATTTCTGCTTGATGTTGTGTCTAAAATTATTGGACTTTCTTTGCCCTATTGTTTGAGAAATACTTGCCAAGCGGGTCGGGTTTTTTTATTGTGTTGGACATAGTCTTGTAAATTCCAACTGATCTATTTTTTAATTATGTCTGCACAAGAAAAAGAAACTTCGAATAGTCTTTATCGACAATGGCAAATCCTGTCTCGCCTTTCTACGGGTAAATGGATGGGTACGCGAGAATTACAAGAACTCTTACAAAGAGAAGGCATTGATATCAGTTTGCGCACCATTCAGCGTGATTTAAATCAAATTTCGCAGCGATTTCCTATCGAAAGTAACAAAACTGTACCGCAAGGCTGGCGTTGGCGCTCTGATGCACCCATTCAAAGTTTGCCGCATATGACCAGTTCACAAGCGGTTACCTTTATGATGGTCGAAGAACATTTAAAGCACCTGTTACCGCCAAGTTTGCTCGAAGAAATGAACCCTTGGTTTGATTTGGCTCGACGCAGTTTATCGACCCAAAACAACGTACGTCAGTGGATTAATCGGGTTCGTATTGTGCCAGCCAATCAACCATTAATTCCGCCTGTCGTAGATCGTGCAGCTCAACAAGCGATTTATGAAGGCTTATTACAAGACAAACAATTAGAGTGTATTTATCAGAAACGACCACAGGCGGAAGAAAGCGTTTATACGCTTAATCCATTGGCTTTGGTGCAAAAAGGTGCAACGATTTATTTAATCTGCACTCGTTTTGATAAAACTGACATTCAGACCTTTGCCCTGCACCGTTTTAAATCAGCCAAAGTGCTCGAATCACGCGCACTGCATCCAGTAAACTTCGATATTGATGCATATATTGAATCTGGCGCACTCGGTTTTAGAGTGGATTACACCAAACCGACCGATAATGTTGCATTAAAACTTACGATTCCAGAATGTGAAGCGCACTATTTCGAAGAAAGCCAACTGAGCAAAGATCAAGTGGTGACGCCTTTAGCAGACAATCTTGTTCAAATTTCAGCTACTGTGCCTTTCACCTCACAACTGACTTGGTGGTTACGCAGCTTTGGTAATAAGATTCAGAAAATTGAACCGGAAGAAGTCGAACGCGCTGTACAACAGCGTGACTGAAATAGCTGTTTCATACATTAAATAGCAAAAAAAAGTCCCAACAATTGGGACTTTATAATTTTATTGTCTTTGTCTGTTTGAATTTATCATGTTGCGTGTTGATGGATTTAGACCTTATGCCTTTGCACCCCATTTCATATGATCTAAGTGTTTTGCACATTGCACTGCACATGGGAGGGTTCAGCAAGCGAGTTCTCCACGGTTGTAACGGATCGATTTAATGGTCATAGCTTAATGCTCCAAGTTGATTTCAGTTCAATCAATATACTCAATCTTTCACTTCAGCTGAAATAAGCAATTGTTCCAACCAAATCATATTTTTGACTTAAATGAATTTCTGCAAAGCACCTGCAACATGACTTGATAAAGACTAAAACCTTCTAAGCCATTAAAGATTTTATTTAGGAATAGGTATTGATCTGCTTTTCAATCCAAAGCTCTAGCCCTTGCATAGTCTTAAAATCATCGACTGCTCTGACCGCACAACTTGGGTGTCGCTCCAATAACATTTTGCTTAATGCAGTGCCCGGTCCAATCTCGAGGACGATATCAGGTTGATTTTCTTGAATGGCGGTTAAGCAAGAATCCCAATCTATGGCATGGTTCATTTGCTCAATGAGCGCATCGACCGCTTCACTGGATTTAAAGTATTTTTGTCCACCTGAACCACTAATCATTGGAATACTTAGGCGATTCAACGTCTGTTGCTGCAAAACTTGCTGATACGGGGCTACAGCGCTATTCATTAAGGGGGTGTGAGAAGGAATCGTAACATTCAGTCGTTTCACCGAACGTACGCCCTGCTGTTCAAGTTGTAGCGTCAATTGTTTTAGGTTTTCATCATCACCACCGACAATAAAACTGCTGTCACTGATTTTGATTGAAACCTCGGTAGCTGTCTTTGTTAAAAGTGGTTCAAGGGCTTTCAAGTTAATTCCTTGCACTGACATTAAGCCACTTGAACTTTGTGCAGCAGCCGTCATCAATAATGCACGTTGCTGTGCCAGATATAGCCCCTGCTCAAAACTAATGTCTGTTGAACAACTTAGGGCACTAAGTTCTCCCAGTGAATAACCTGAAAAGCTGATAATTTCATCTAATAGCGGTTTTAACTTTTGCCAACGACACCATTGCAGTGCAAAAATAAAAGGCTGGGCAAAATCATTCGGATATAAATCCGCTTCGCTTAAATCTGGATCAAATAATTTCGGTAAATACTGTTGCAGTTGCTGAGTAACATTTAACTCGAGGGCTAAGTCTTTGAGTTGCTGTACATGAGATAAATTCTGTAAACCTTGCCCACTAAATATAATTGCGAAATTCATGTTCCACCTTCAGCAAAAATAAAGTCACGCCTAATAGGTCGGCACTACCACCTGGGCTTAGACGATGTTGCACAAAATAATCTTCAATTTTCTGCACATCTTCGACCCAGTGTTGTTGTAATACACCACCACGCGCCAAAAACTGTTTTGCCATGTCTTGCACAATATATAAAGCGGATAAACCACCACGCCAAACGATATTAGTGTCTTGCAGATGTGCCATTAAAGCAAACAAAGTTTGAATCGAGGCTTTGTTTTGATCCGCAGTTCTGTCATAGATGGCTGAATAATGTGGAAGCGCGACATCCATAACAGTTTTAAAACCAGAAGCCACCTCTTCAATTGCCCCCGTAATGCCATATTGACTGCGCATACGCTGCCCATGACTATTCGGGTTGCGTTCTAAATGATGCAGTAATTCGTCTTGCCATGTTTGCTTGAGCATTTTACTAACGGCATCTGCATGTATAGGCGTATCGGCGGCGAGACATTTTCCTACGGCTGCACTGGCGAAACCTAAATTAAAAATCGCCCCTTTATGGGTATTCACCTGCTTGGTGGCTGCCATCATATCCTGTTCAGCTTGAATCCCGCATTGTCGAATGCTGTCAAAACTGATTTCATGATAGCCATTTAAACATTGTTCTTGAAAATAATAAGTTAGGGACTGGATGCTACGCTCAAACAAGGCAAAATCCATATCTTGATGGCTACCTTGCGTGGTTGGGCAAACCAAACCGGGTTTATGCGCCAAACTTACTTCATCATAAAGCGCTGTTCGCGCCAGAAGATCTAAGCGCATCGCATGCTGCGAAATATCTAAGAATAGATGGTCATGCTTCTGTACAGTTTGCATCTTCAAGATTCCATTCTAATAGTTGTTCTAATTTCAGCATGTCCACACGCTGCAAACCTTTGCCGATAATGCTCTGCTTAACGTCAGGATAAATCATCAGCAATTCATTAAATGAAACATGCCAGACTGGATGGATTTTAAGTTCACCATCTAAACGGACTGCACTTAAAGTTTGTGTTTTTTGAATCAGTTGTAAAATGTCTGCTAATCTTGACATGTCTTGCGGATATAAAACCAAATCTAAATCCGAGGTAGCACGTACATAGGCTTCTTGGGTCAGATATTCGTAGGCATAGGAGCCATAAACATAAACTTCACAGTTGAGTGTGATTAAAGCTTTAGCAAAATCATGCAGTGCTGCATCTTGAAAAGTCCGAGGACGTTCAATTAATAAGGTATGTAAGGAAAGTGGTCGGGTAATGAGCTGAATTTCATCCGCTTCGACCAAGCAAGCCACACGATATTTACACCCATCAACCAAGCAATTGATCGCCAGCTTAACCTGAGTTACATCGTCATTGTCCTGCCGACAAATGGTCATCGGCACGGACTGTTGCAGCAACTGGTACACTTTTTGTCTAGCAGGTTCAGGTAAGGAACTATCCAAAAAATGTAGGTCTGCTGCGGGATGCAAATAAGCCAAGTCATGACGATCCATATACTTCCTCCTTAAGCGTTGGCAACTTTCTCGATCACTGGGTTACACAACTGACGACCTTGGCGTTGCTGACCGACAACACGGCGCTGGTCAGTAATATAACTTTCGAGCTGTTGCTGCTGATTTAACAGGGCTTGGCTAATCCAGTCGGACTCTAAATCAGGCCAAATGGCATTAATCGCGCCCATTTTGTAGAAATTCTCCACACCCGGTGCAAAGATGGCTGAACTTTGTGACAGGTCTTTCAATTTCTCCACAGGGATTTTAGTGACACGCGCCATCGCATTCAGATCCATCACTTTGACTTGTGAATCACTGAGTGCATAGACTTCATTTGCCATTAATCCATAAGACAGGAATCCACCACTGACTGCTTGTCCAAAAATAATGGCTAAATTGGCATGTCCACTACGACGCAGCAAATCTACACAAGATGCCAAATGCGCAAAGGTACGGTTTAAGCACAACAGTTCATCGGCACGTGACAGGTCTTGTCCTTGGGTATCGACAATAAACACCACTGGGGTTTTGTTTTGCTGTTGGATCAATTGCAGAATTTCGCCTGCAAGCTCAATCGCAATTTCCTGATTAATTGGTGCAGCATTGACCGTACCTAAAATGCGTACAGGACCCGCTTCTGTTTCAGCATTGCCTTTAATCACATAACCATTAATCTGGTAGTCCAACTGCTTTGGAAATAATTGTTTTAAGAGTAATTCTGTATTCATCTGCTTATCCTTGCTTTAACAACTTCACTTCATGCGCAGAGAGCATCGGGATTTGTTCTGGATGAGCAATGCCCATTTCATGCCAGATTTGCAATCCATCATTTTTGCCAAACCAGCGCTGCTGTTGCTGTTCCAGTTGTTGTTGCTGTTGTAGCAATTGTTCCAAATCCAGACGTGGAGCAACTTGATTCAATTGTGCCGAAATGGCATCGCGGATATCGGTTATGTCATCTTCAACCAAAACTTGGGCATGATTGAGCAAGTAACGATGCTTACCGCCAGTCACGCGCCAGACTAAAGCACGGTCTTTCGAGTCAAATTCCTCAACACCTTTGACCGTTTCAATCACTTCTGGACCCGATAAAGCCAAACGCCCTTCTTCAGTCATAATGATGGTACTGCTTAAGCAAGCACTGATACCCATGCCACCAAATGCGCCACAGGTCCCGCCAATTACCGTGATAATTGGAATACCTGCATGTCGTACTTGCAGCATGGCACGCATAATTTCTGAAATTGCAATCAGACCCGCATTGGCTTCATGTAAACGCACACCACCTGAATCTACAAAGAACACTACGGCTTGCGATTGATCCTGAATGGCTTTATGTAACAGCCCGACAATCTTTGCCCCGTGGATTTCCCCCACGGCACCGCCCATGAACTGTCCTTCTTGGGCAATAATATGGATTGCGGTTTGATTGATGGCTGCTGTCCCAATAATCACGCCATCATCAAAACTGCCTGGAATATCCAAAGCAGACAAGTGCGGGCTAACTTCAATTTCGGTCGGCTTCAAAATTTCTTTAAAGCTGTTTTCATCGACCACAGCTTGAATACGTGCACGTGCCGTTTTTTCATAGAAACTGTTTTTCAACATCACTAAATCCATGTTTTATTCTCCCTTAAACATAGAAATGGCTTGGCTTAGGCGCAAATTCACCACTGCAGGAGTCGCCCCCATATCATTCAACTGAAGTTTCAGCCCTGCCACCGCATGACGCTGTGCAAATTCATTTAAAACGGATTGCCATACATGCTGGAAACCTACCGCAGATGTAGTCACTTCCACTTGGCATACATCGGCTTGATCATGCTGTGAAACCAGAACCTCTAAGTTTCCAGAACCGACCACACCACAAATCACAGGAGCTTTTTCTAGCGTTAACGGCACTGACTGTATTTCGAATTTTAACTTTTCCATGTAAATCACCAATTTCTGAAGCGACTTGGAGGACTGTATAAACCGCCCGACCATTTAACTAAATCTTTGACCGATTTGGCTGCAAGCAAATCACGACTCACCTGAGTCGGGTCAATGCCTAAATCTTCTGGACGTTGAATAATGCCGCGTTGGCGTAATTCTTCGACTTTGGCTGCATCACGCTTCAAGCCAACTGGGGTATAACCAGCTACACCACGAATGGCTTGCTCACGTTCTTCATCGGTACGGCAAAGCAGTAAATTGGCAATGCCTTCTTCCGTCACAATATGGGTGACATCTTCGCCATAAATCATGATTGGCGGCAGATCACTGTCCATTTTGTCTTGGAGTTGCCAAGCATCTAGCTCTTCGACAAATACTGGGTGCATGTGTTCACGGTAAGTTTCCACCGTTTGTACCACCAATTTCCGTCCTTTAATCAGCTTACCATCCGTCGCTTCACGACCTGCTTTGGTATAAGCATAGCTGGCATGACGGCGACCATGCGGGTCTGACCCCATATTTGGCGCTCCACCAAAACCAGAAATACGATCGACCGTTGCGGTTGAACTGTTACCTTGCAAATCAATCTGTAAAGTCGAACCAATAAACAAGTCACACGCATAGAGACCTGCAGTTTGGCTAAAGGCACGATTCGAACGCATGCTGCCATCACTGCCTGTAAAGAACACATCTGGACGTTCTTTAATATAGTCTTCCATCCCCACTTCCGAACCGAAGCTATGTACAGAATCGACAAAGCCACTTTCAATCGCTGGAATCAGGGTTGGATGCGGGTTCAATGCCCAATTGGTACAAATCTGCCCCTTTAGCCCTAAGGATGCCGCATAGGTTGGGAGCAATAATTCAATGGCTGCGGTGTCAAAACCAATCCCATGATTTAAGCGCTGAACTTGATACGGCGCATAAATGCCTTTAATGACCATCATCGCCATTAAAATCTGCACTTCAGTAATTTGTGCTGGATCACGGGTAAATAACGGTTCTATATAGTTGTGCTTGGGACTTTCGATATAAAAGTCAACCCAATCCGCAGGTACATCCACGCGTG
Source organism: Acinetobacter kanungonis (assembly GCF_009939195.1). Lineage (GTDB taxonomy): Bacteria > Pseudomonadota > Gammaproteobacteria > Pseudomonadales > Moraxellaceae > Acinetobacter > Acinetobacter kanungonis. The sequence goes on from NZ_JAACKC010000006.1 coordinate 160,811, forward strand.
GCAGCTTATCGACAATTTCATTGACCTGCGCAATCACAATGCCGCTCTTGAAGGCTGTCGCTTCAACAATCGCAGGCGTATCTTCCGTATTGGCACCCGTATATAAATTGCCTTCACGGTCTGCCGCATGTGCAGTAATCAAACATACATTTGGTGTCAGGTCGATAAAGTAGCGACCATACAACTCTAAGTAAGTATGAATGGAGCCAATACTAATTTTTTGCTGCTGAACCAACTGTGCCAAGCGTAAACTTTGTGGACCTGCAAAAGAGAAATCTACTTTAGAGGCAATACCTTTCTCAAATACATCAATATGACTTGGCAATGCCAAAACAGATTGCACAATGTGTAAGTCATTCACCGCATCTGGATTACATTGACTTAAGCATTTTGAAAGGAAATCGGCTTGTTTCTGGTTATTGCCTTCTAAACAGACGCGATCGCCACTGGCTATGACCGTTTCTAAAAGTTCAATTGCACGCGCATGTTCAACTTGTTTGCTAAAACCTTTTTGTTGTGCAAGATCAAGCTTCTGTTGTCTGCGTGTGCGCTGCTTATCCCATAAGCGCTTCTTAACCATTTGGTTCATGTTGACACCTTTATACTTTGATTAACCGAAAATGGCATTGACCGTAAGGAAAAATACCGATGGTCCAAGTAAACAACCCAAACCTGTGTAGAATGTAGCGACAAGTGCACCATAAGGAACTAGACGCACATCTGTACCTGCTAAACCTGCTGCTGTACCACTGGTTGTACCCGCCAAGCCACCAAAAACCATGGCAGAACGCGGACTTTTCAAATACATGAATTTTGCAAGTAAAGGTGTTCCCACCATAAAGAACACGGCTTTAATTAAACCAATGGCAATTGAGAGTGCAATCACTTCTGAAGTTGCACCAATTGCAGTACCCGTCACTGGACCCACAATATAGGTCATTGCGCCCGCACCAATTGTGGTCATTGAAACTGGGTCTCTATAACCCATGACCCAAGCCACCATTGCACCAACTACAAATGGAATGACGCAGCCTAAAAGCAATGCAATCATGCCGACCTTGCCAGCTTTTTTGACTTCTTTGACATCGACTTCAAATGCCGTAGAAGCAATTGCTAAGTCACGCAGCATGGCACCACCGAGCAAAGCAAAACCGCCAAAAATTTCGATATCTGAAATACCCTTTTCACCTTGGGTATATACACCTGCAAAGTAAGCCAATACTAAACCCATGGTGATTGCAAATGCTGAACTTTGTAATTTACCTTTAGTAAGATATTTAGACAGCAGATGGGAGATATACATCATCAAGCCTGTAACGGCTAAGGCTGTGACTAATGCATTCTTTGTTAAAACCGTGACTATTTCTTCCATTACGTTTCTTCCTTGTAACCCGACTAACCGTTTTTTATTCTGTGTACTTGAAACTCTTACAGTTAAACTGCCTTTTCTGCAGTTTCTACTGTCCATTCATAAGATTCATAATCACCGCTAGATTTGTTTAACCAGCGAATCACTAGAACCGTTGCAATGAGAGATGCTACAGATACGATCAGTCCTAACATTCCACCAGATAATGCGGCAACCACGTTTTGACCTGCTGACATAGCGACTACGATTGGAATGTACATCCCTGACCAGTACAACACACCGAACTGTGTGGTTTGTGGCAGATGACCACGTTTTGCTAAAAGCTCCTTTGAGATAATGAGTAAAATCATGGCAATTGCGACACCACCAACATTGGCTTTAACGCCAAGTGCCATACCTAGAATATTGCCTAGATAAACACCGAGTAGATGGCAGACTGCCAGTATGGCTGTTCCGTAAATAATCATCGCTGAATCCTCCCTGGATCATGCTGTACTTCTAATAATTTGGTATAGTTATAGCCTATCTGTATTCAGTGTACAATGCTTTGTACTCAAATAAACATAAATTGTATACAATTTTTTGGTGATGTATGAACTCTATTGCGGAACTCCCTCTTTCTATTCAAATTAGTAAAAAACTAGAGGACGATATTATTTATGGTTTCTACTTACCGGGAACCAAACTGGATGAACAAGAGCTGTGCGAACGCTATGGTGCTTCTCGCACGCCAATTCGTGAGGCATTAAAACTGTTGGCTGCTGAAGGTTTAGTTGAAATTCGCCCCCGTCGTGGTGCGATTATTCCAACCATTAACCCACTGACTTTATGTGAAATGTTTGAAGTGATGGCTGAACTGGAAGCCATGTGTGGGCGTTTGGCGGCGCGACGCATTCAGCCTGAAGAAAAACTCGAATTACAACGCTTGCATCAGTTGTGTCAGGACTATTTGAATCAGAATGATTCAGAAAATTACTATGAAGCGAATCGACTCTTTCACTTTGCCATTTACCAAGCCAGTCACAATGCTTTCTTAATCGAGCAAGCCTGTACGCTACATAAGCGTCTACATCCGTATCGTCGTTTGCAACTGCGTGTGAATAACCGTATGAACAATTCATTCACGGAACATAACGACATTCTGGAAGCCATTTTTGCGGGCAATGAGCAACAAGCTGAGGCTTTACTGAAAGCACATGTGGTGATTCAAGGACAGAAATTCACTGACTTTATTTCGACCATTGAAAGTCTACAGCCTAAATCTTAACAAGGTCGCATATCTAGGGATTCGGGATAATGTCTGTAACTTTCTTAATAAAAATCATGAAAGCCTTTTCAGCGCATGAAAAAGCATAGTATTGATTTTACCGTTTTTGAGTATCAATCTTTCCAATTTGTATTGCATCTTAGCGTAGATGCAATACGCCTCCATCCAGTGCTCATCCAACCTGAATTTCTTGCGTAGTTGAGATATTACCGATTAAAAATAGAGTCGATTTAAACAGTATAAAAATTCAATGATTTCCTTATAAATCACAGCCAAAATACCCGTTAATTTAAAAAAACAAATACACAAGATATTGTTTTTATTAAATAAAAATAAAATTAAATACAGATACAAAATCAGTTCTTGATTGATCTTCCTTTATTCTTATTTAAGATGTTACTCTCAAATTCAGTTGATGATTTTTACACGCCCGAAATCCTCATATCTATAATTTGATGGCGTTTAATCAATGCAGATGCTCCCAATTTTAAATGTCGAAGATTTATTCGATCTATTTTTCAGATAAATTACATAAAAATAAACGGTTTTACCAAGTTTCTATAATTCAGTAGCTTAACTCTCACAGGAAAGGAAAACTATCGTCGAGAGATTTAATATGTTTAAACGTTCATTACTTGTTGCCATGCTCGCAGCAGTAACTACCAGTAACTATGCAGCTCCACTAACTAAAGACAACGGCGCACCAGTTGGCGATAATCAAAACTCAATTACCACGGGTGAACATGGTTCTACCCTACTTCAAGACGTCCAATTGGTACAAAAACTGCAACGCTTTGGACGCGAACGTATTCCTGAACGCGTCGTGCATGCCCGTGGTACAGGTGCTTATGGTGAGTTCGTAACCACCAAAGATTTATCTGACCTGACCGTTGCCTCTTTATTCAAAGCGGGCACGAAAACACCAGTCTTTTTACGCTTCTCTACCGTGATTCATTCTAAAGGTTCACCAGAAACCTTACGTGACCCGCATGGTTTTGCCATTAAATTCTATACTCAAGAAGGCAATTGGGACTTGGTAGGCAACCAAACCCCTGTATTCTTTATTCGCGATGCGATTAAATTCCCAGACTTCATTCATGCCATGAAACCATCGCCGATTGACAACGTTCAAGACCCGAACCGCATTTTCGACTTTTTACAAAGTCAGCCTTGGGCAGTCAATATGTTGACCTATGTCTACACCAATAACGGTGTTCCAACCAGTTATCGTGAGCAAGATGGTTTTGGCGTGCACGCATTCAAACTGTATAACGATAAAGGTGAATACAAGTACGTGAAGTTTAACTTCCGTTCTAAGCAAGGCGTCAAAGGTCTTAACCTTGAACAAATTCAAGCAATGCAGGCCAAAGACTTCAACCACTTGACCAATGATTTGTACAAGAACATTAATGCGGGCAACTTCCCGAAATGGGATTTGTATATTCAGGTGCTTGATCCTAAAGATCTGAATAAGTTTGATTTTAACCCATTAGATGCCACCAAGATCTGGCCGACCAATTTGGTTCCTGAAATGAAAGTAGGCACTTTGACTTTAAACCGCATGCCGAAGAATTTCTTTAATGAAACCGAACAATCGGCATTTGCACCAGGCAACATCGTGCCGGGCATTGAGCCTTCTGAAGACCGCTTGTTGCAAGGTCGTGTGTTCTCTTATTCAGATACGCAAATGTATCGCTTAGGCGCAAATCATCAGCAGATTCCAGTGAACCGCCCTGTCGTTCAGGTCAACAATAACAATCAGGATGGCGCCATGAACATCTCTGAGCGTGAGTCGAATGTGAACTACGAACCGAGTCGTATGGAGCCTAAGCCTGCGACAGCCAACGCCAAGGCAGTTATGACGCCATTAAATGGCACGGTCATGCAACAAGCCATTCAAAAAGAACAGCCGTTTAAACAAGCGGGTGAATTGTACCGCTCTTATTCAGCTACCGAGAAAAAAGACTTAATTCGTAATTTGGCTGCGGACTTGGGTGCAGTCAAAGATGCCGAAACCAAACACATCATGCTGTCGTATTTCTACAAAGCTGATGTGGACTACGGTACGCGTTTGACTCAAGCCGTGAAAGGCGATTTGGCAATCGTGAAAGCCAAAGCCGCGCAGTTGAAAGACTAATTTCAACCATCCACCAGATGTGTGACTAGGGAAAATTGGACGTCACCACCGAGAAGCCCTGTAAAACTCTACACCTTTCCTGCAACCCTAGGGTGAGTTTTACAGGCACTATTTTTATTGTCGGTTAGGAGTCTTGAACATGAGAACATTATTCAATATGAGCATGTGGGCTTGCTTAAGCATCAGCAGTATCACCTTGCTGACCCTTGGCATTGAAAGTGTCAATGCTCAAGAACCCACAGCAGCACCAATCACGCAAACAGATTCTGCTCAGCAGGAATTGATTGATCTGTATTTTGCTGCTGCTAAATCTGGGAATAGCGAAGTCATTCAAGAATTTCTGAGCCATGGCTTTCCTGTAGATGTTAAAAACCAAGCAGGATTTACTGCCCTAATGATGGCGGCCTATTATGGTCATGCCGAAGTCATTGACACTTTATTGGCGCATCAATCCAATCCTTGCCTACGCGACAGCAAAGGACATACCGCACTCATGGGTGCGATTGTAAAAGGTGAATGGGGCATTGCCAAACAACTCAGTAAAGTCGATTGTGACCAAGCAGCCAAGCGAGAAGGTGCTTTAACTACCGAAGAATTTGCCAAAGTCTTTGGTCAGCAAGATAAACTCAAACAGTTGTTACAATCCCCTTAATCCATAACTTACGAAAATTAGGCACCCTATTACTACAGTACTATTTATGAAACCGTAGTGATTTTAGGGTGATTCAACTCTGCAAAACGCTGAATTTTATCAATGTCTTTTTGAATTGAATTCGATACCACATTCGGAAGTACCTGATTCACTTTAACAAAGATTTTTTCAGGATAGCCCACTTGATAGTACAACTTGTCGTTTTGAATAAATTGATACAGCTCCTCAGCCACAAAAGCAGGACTGTCCATTTTCACACCCAGTTTGGCATTCATTTCAACCACTACGGGACTGTTCATGGCCGTGTCGGTTGCACGTGGCGAGAAGTATTTAAACTGAATCTTTGAATTGGAATATTCACGTGCCAAAGCTTCGGTTGCACCGCGTAAGGCAAACTTACTGGCACAGTAACTGACATAACCGGGGTAACCAATGCTGCCAAAAGTCGAACCCATATTAATGATTTGGCTCGGTGCCGTTTTCGACATCAATGGAATAATCTGCTGAATCAATTGCAATGGATAGACCACGTTAATCAGCATCATCTGTTCAATGGCTTCACTAGATTGATGACTGAACAAGGAAAAATCATTCACCCCTGCATTGTTAATATAATAATTGATGCAAATATTTTGCTGCGTCAATGCTTGGATAAATTGCTCACGACTCTCTGCATCGCTCAAATCACAGCACAGGCTTTGCAGTTGCAACTGCGGAAACTGTCGTTTCAGCTCAGCCTGCATGCTTTGTAATGCTTCGGCATTACGTGCCACCAGTACCACATTCACATTGTTTTTACATAAGTTTTCAACAATGGCTTTACCTATACCACCTGTTGCCCCAACAATCACTGCGGTTAAATTTGACATAATTCTATTCCCTCTCATTTTATTCAGACTTCGCGCTTAAAATGTTTGGTTCAATCCTAAACCCATACTGATATAGAGTTTACGCTGCTCAAGTGGCACTAAAATTTCACGTCGACCATGCATCAAGCGTTTGTTGTCGATAATCGCCACATCGCCATCTTGCCAGTCAATTTCCTGTGTATGCTGTTCACAAAGTTCCACCAGTTCTGCAATCAGTTCCTGACTGATCTCGCGACCATCCGCAAAAGTAAATTTGGGTTTTTGATAATTGTAGGATGGTCCCAAAATGGTATTGGCAAATGCAGGTACGCCTTTCAAATTATCATGGCGAATCATATTCATTTGCAGATGATATTCCACCCCGCCCTCATGTGCTGGAATTATGGCTTGTCCCGGAATCATCTGAATAAACTTGTTCAAATCTTCCCAAGTCACGTTATCCGCTTCGGCAATATTCAAAGCCGTTGCCACATATTTCTGCCAAATCTGTTTCGGCAAATAGCGGCTAATGGTCATCGGTGCTGCAAACTTTTGTTTTAACTGCTCAGATAAGCTGTTATATACCGCATGCCCATCACACACAGTCGTTTGTGAACCTTGCGATGCGCTGACTTCACTAAAAAAGGCAATCATGTCGGGCGGCAAAGGCGTGGTGCCATTTTCAATATGCAGTCCCACAGCCTGAGTGCCTGCATCCACTTTTTGAGATTGTTGCGTGATGTTTTCACGGGCAGGGTCATAGGTCAGCTTTTGGCATAAAGCTGTCATCAACTCACTAAAACGCTGCACGTCATAATCTTGATGTCTGAGTAGAATCCAGCCTTGTTCACGCAAGCTATGCTTGATTTCTGCATGACTTGAAGCTGGGTAACTACGACTCTGCTCAAGGTCAAATACGGATTGTTCAATATTCATATCTTTACTCACTATCTAGTGAAATTTTATGCTTTGAAATTAAGTCTTCAGGTCTTGTTACGACTATCGATTGCGTAGCTGAACGGTAGCTTAATGAAGCGATAAATACAGCCCAAATTGCTTTTTAATTTCGTTGCGTCTCAATTTTCCATTATCTGTTAGCATCTGATTATTCAGTGAAAATGGCTCGGTGGATCGATACCACTGCTTAATTTGGGCATAGTCAGGCATGCGATCATTGGCTTTTTGTACCGCTTGCTGCAACATGCCATCCGACACAGTGCCTTTGGCATAAATCACGGCAGAAAGATAAGGCTGTGCTTCACCAAAAATCGCAATCTGGTTGATTTCTGGCTCACTAGAACCATTGGATTCCACCCATTCTGGGGAGATATTGCGCCCAAAACTGCTGACAATAATTTGCTTAATCCGCCCTGTAATAAACAGATACCCTTCTTCATCAAAGAAGCCTGCATCACCTGTATGAATCAGCGGATCAACAACCTCTTCGTTGAGATAGCCTTGCATGGCATTGCCACGAACAACCACTTCACCATTGTCTGCAATTTGCACATCGACATGGGCCAAAGGCTTGCCCACGCTGCCAATTTTTCTGGCATTCGGCAAATTCAGACTGACCACAGAAGCGCATTCTGACAGCCCATAACCTTCATAAACAGGTAAGTTCAACTGTTGCGACTGCAACAGCAAATCGGTCGAGACCTTGCCACCACCGACGGCAATAAATTTCAAACTTGCAAAAGCCTGTGCACCATGCTGCTGAATATATTCCACCATTGCCTTGAGCATTTGTGGCAATAAGATCACGCTCTGAATCTGATACTGCTGCACAGTGGCTGCAAAGTTTTCCACCTTAAACTCATGATTCGATACCAGTCCAAACTGGCTGACATTGCCAACCACAATTGAACGTCCCATATTCAAGGCAACATAACTACCTGCAATATTTTCCAGCAAGGTTGCAAACGGAATTAGACATAAATGGCGTCCCAACTGGCTCGATTGTAAGGCTGTACTCAGAGATTCAGTAATCGACTGGATGGTTTCTTCCGCTAGGCACACGCCTTTCGGTGTGCCCGTACTGCCTGAGGTATAGGTAATCTTTGCAGGAACGACGGAATCTGTAAGCGCGGATGCAGCAGCATTATTTAAACGAATAAAAGTGCCTACAGCCTGTGCGGCAGCCAACAACTGCTGAATACGACCTTGCTCACTCAAGTTATGCAGCCATGTATTGTTTTTTGCAACACCATCAAGGTGATAGGCTGAAATAGTCAAATTGACATCTGCCATAAAAATCGTATCGACCGCGCTGTCTTGGAGTAGATGTAAAATCTGTTGCGCACTAAAAAACAACGGAATCGGGATCACGGTAATCCCAACCTTTTTAGCGGCCAAATCAATCAGCACCCAATCAATACTGTTCATGCCCCAGATCGCAAGTTTCTGCGTCTGTAACTGAACAAGTTCCTTGCTCAGCAGTTCTACCGCATGGTCCAGCTCTGCATAGGTCACGCTGCGCGCTTCGGTGACAATCGCTTCACGTTTAGGGCTTTGTTTCGCGTATGCGGCAATAACATCAAAAAGTTGATTCATACCCTTCACCCACTGATTGCAGAATGATTAATCTTAAAATCATAATGTTGTTGAGTCACAGCCAAAGCATCCGCAACATTAATCGCCAAGACCAAAGGTTTTTGCTGGTAGTAATTTCCCCATTGTTTTTGGGCTTCACCCAATACTTCAGGGTTCGCTTTCTCTAGAATTTGAAAATGCAGACCCATTTGCTGTAACACATAGCGCACGGCAATTGTCCCCGTACACACCGCCCACTCCACTTCCGCTACGGTCAGGTAAAACACCAAAAATGCCACAATCATTTTGGCGTATTCCATGTTCTGTGATGCCAAATTGCCAATTTCGACAATCTTGTCGCGTGAAACATCACGTTGAATCATTTTCTTCAAAGTTTGTTCAATTGGCTGTACCAGATATTGTTCCAAAAATGCCTGATGCGATTTCAACTGCTCAATGCCAATTGCCACTTGGGTTTGATGCTTAAATTCCCCCACAAATAAAGTGGACGAGAAATGTGACAAGGTGGCTTTATGTATTTCCTGATACTTGGTACTGATGAAGCTTTCCACCTGTTTGCGCTCGGCTTGATTTTCTTGCACAGCATGTATGTGCAGCATCATATTTTTTTGATGTGACACAACTCGATAGGTTTTCTGGTCGTGTAATTCATTCAAATATTCTAGTTTTAATACAGAATTTTCATAAATTTTATGATTTTTATAATAATTCAGACCACCATATGTAGTTGAAAAATTTTTCCCAAAGATGAATGTCGTCATAGTCATCTCGCCATAAATTGATTCATTTAAAAATAAGTTTTGAAACTTAAAAAATACTTAAATCTTCATGACAATTTCGTGACAACACCAGTCACACTATTAAATTATAATTCTTATTATCAATAGCTTATAGAAATTACTCCAACTTGAATCACAGTTAAGATACAAAACAATATATTAAAACATAAGATATAAGAATCTAACTGAAAATTGTTATCTTTTACACTATTTATTCTGCAATTCGACCAATACTTAAATATAGATAAATGTAATACAGGATAGATAAAACACACTCACTTAAAATAATCATATTTTATAAAAATATATAAATTTAAAACCTTGAATCATGCTAATTTTTATTCACATAAATGATATGGATCGAAATGGCGATCCAGCTTTTCCAATTCCAAAACACTGAAAAGGCACTGAAAAAATGATCCATAAAAATATATAGACCCACAACGGATCATCTCGTTATGGGTCTATGAATGGCGTTGATTAAGCTTGCGCTAATGCAATGGCTAAATCACCTGTACCTTTTAATTCCGAGACCTGCCCATCCAAAGGCTGGCTAAACTGAATGCGCTTAATCTTCGAAGCATTTTCTTCATTGAAGATTGGAATTTGGCTCATGGCAAATTCAGACAATGCCGTAATGGTTAAGGACGGATTGACCCCCAAATTACCCGGCACAATTGAACCATCAATGACACGTAGATTTTTATAGCCGAAGACTTGCCCCGTAAAATCAACGACACCATTAGATTTGTCACTGCCCATTGGCACCCCACTCATAATATGCGCTGTGGTTGGCGTACCCAATATAATTTCGGTGAGTGCCGAACCCGGTTCTCCCCCCAACTTTTCTGCAATCAATTTGGTGGCTTTTTCAGCCGCAGGAAATGAAACCGTGAGCGGTGTATCCTCAGGTTTTTGTACCGCAGTAATGCTGTTTTTAAACAAGCGATACCACTTACGACGCCATTCCAAATGAATGAACGCCTCCGACTTTTGCATCACCAATAAAATAATCGAGTTTTTGGCTTTACCCTTATAGCGTAGGACTTTATAAGTTTTCCATGGATGTAGCAGAGTATTGAACACAAACTTCATAAAACGAATGAAGCCTTGTCCTGTCACCATTGGCACATAAGGAATGTAAATCCAAGATGCATCTGCCCCTTCAGGGAAACGCGTGACTTCAATGTTGGTATCGGCATCCACGGAAATAAAGGAACTGATTGCCACACCATCATCCAGTCTTTCACGCGTGTTGTTGGCTGTGGTGAGGGTTTCAGAATTGGTGCGAATCTCTTGCCCTAAGAGTTTCGAGATATTCGGTAAAGTCTTGTGTCGATCTCGCATTTTAAGCAGCATGGGTACAGTACCCATGACTCCCGCAGACAACACCACCCCTCGGCTGCGCAAACTATACTGACGCACTTGTTTGCCTACGGTTTCTTTCACAATAATTTCATACCCTGCACTGCCATCTTCATTCAGCGGGGTAATTTTTATCACTTCAGAACTTGGTCGAATCTCCACTCCATTGCGCTCGGCAAAATACAGATAGTTCTTCATCAGGGTATTTTTGGAGTTATTGCGGCAACCTAACATGCAGGCTCCGCAATAATTGCAGGTTTTGCGCTCTGGTCCATCACCATTAAAATATGGGTCTTGCACCGCCTTGTTTTGCTGACCATCGACTTGCGGGAAAAACACCCCTGTCGTGACTGTTTTAAAAGAATTGGCATAACCCATCTCGCCTGCGACCGCTTTTAAGATATGGTCAGCCACATTGGTATAGGTATTATTGGCGGTTCCCAACATACGCTGTGCCAAACCATAAAATGGCTTTAGGATTTCTTTCCAGTCTTTACGAATCTTGCTCCATGCCTCGGACTCAAAAACCGCATCGGGTGGAATTAAATGTACATTGGCATAAATTTGCGACCCGCCACCTACACCAACCCCATGCAAAATGGTGGTCTTGCTGGTAAAGGTAAATTGCATGGTGCCTTTGAATCCGAGTTCAGGCATCCATAAATAATTTTTGGTATCTAAATTGGTGGTTGGAAAATCTTTGTCTTCACGGCGTAAGCCTTTCTCCAAGATCAAGACTTTATAGCCTTTTTCACTTAGGCGTAACGCACTGACCGATCCACCAAACCCTGAACCAATCACAATCTGATCAAAGTCAAAATGTTGATTACTCATTCTATTAACTCCTTTAATAGCTCTTTTTTCCTTTTTTAAACATGACTTTCCCCTGAGCTTCAAAAATGAGGTTTGAAGCTCGCAGTCAGGTTTAAGTGTTTAACCTAAAATTTAAGATTTCATACGAATTAAAAAATTCAGTACCCAAGTCGCAAACTTGCCATACGGTGGTGCCAGAAATTTCAAACTCGAAAAACCTGCTTGATAAAACACTGGACGCATTTTCGAGAAGGTCAGAAAACCTTCATAACCATGATAATGTCCCATGCCACTGGCACCCACGCCACCAAAGGGTAAGTCATGTTGTCCCACGTGGAATAACGCATCATTCACCGAGACCCCACCCGACATGACACGGCTGATGTAGAACTCAACCAATTTTTTTTTGTGACTAAATGGATAAAAAGCCAATGGTCGATCCCGCTGTACAATGTAATCCACCACCTGCTCAGGCGTTTGATAGGTTTTCACCATCAGAATCGGACCAAAGGTTTCGCGCGTATCAATTTCCATCTCTTCATTGCTGTCGAGTACCAAAGTCAACGGAATCTTGCGTGTTGCAGCATCAGCGTCTTGTTGATTGAGATTAATTAAGGTTGCCCCCTTGGCTTCAGCATCGGCAAGACTATGCATCAAACGCTGATAGGCACGATCATCAATCACCGAGGTGTAATCTTTACTATGAATATCTGGCACATGTGCTTGCACCCAAGCCTTGGCTGTTTGAATTAATTCCTCTAACTTCGATTCATGCACAAACAGATAATCGACATTGGTACAGATTTGCCCAGCATTAAATTGCTTCACAAACATAATCCGTTCCACTGCTTTTTCCATTGGATATTCAGGGTCAATCACCGCTGGAGATTTCCCACCCAGCTCCAAAGTTACTGGCGTTAAGTTCTGCGCTGCGGCTGCCATGACCTTACGCCCTGTTGCCCCTGAACCTGTAAACATCAAGTGATCAAAGGGTAATTTGGAAAATGCGATGCCAACTTCACCTGTTTCATCAAAAATTTGCAGCTTCTCTTTGGCAAAATATTTAGGGCTAATTTCAATTAATAGTTCTGCCAAATGTCTTGAATTTTCCGACATTTTCACCATCGCTGTGTTACCCGCAGCAAACACGGCGGACAATTGCGAGAACATCAAATTGATTGGGAAATTCCACGGTACAATCACGCCTATCACACCAAGCGGTTGTGGAATCAAACGGTTCTTGGCACCGAAGTACATGCTGTGATCGACCTTACGCTTTTGTACTTTGGTCCATTGGTTTAAATGTTTGATGCTGCTATTAATGTCATCTGTCGCTGTAATAATTTCTGCCAGTAAGGTTTCATGACGCGAACGATTGCCATAGTCCCGATTTAAAGCTTCAACAATGGCTTCACGATGATTATTAATCATGGCTTTTAAATTGAGTAAATGCTGCTTTCTTTGCGCATTGCTTTCAATTCCTTGCTGATGAAAACTCGCGCGCTGCAATTGGAAGCAGTCTTGTAGGGTCTGCTCGATCATGGTTTGCTCGATATGAGACTGTACTGTAAGTTGCATAGACTTTCCTTTTAACAGCTAAAATGGCAATTCAATATTTTTTTTATGCCTAGATGGAGGGAATCTCTTATCCTACTTTATCAAATTGCTTGCATTCGGCTTGACTTTTTAGGACACTGGCTTGATCTTTTAGGACAAAAGGAATCTTGTCATGGCGAGTTATATTCGTGCAGCCAGCCTCGGTGGTTTCGAAGAATTGGTGCGTAGCTATGGGATTAATCCTATCGAAATATTAAAACAGGTCGGGATTTTGCCTTCTTTGCTGCGCGATCCAGATTCTTTTATTCATTATGACCATTATTTAAGTTTATTAGAAAATGCCGCTATTCGCTGCCAAGAAGAATGTTTTGGCTTAAAACTGGGTGCATCACAAAATATTAGCACGATTGGTTTAATTGGCGTGTATATGTCCCGACAAGCGACCATTCTGGATGCTTTAAGCGTGGCGCAAAAATATGTCTATCTGCATGCTGAAGGCATTGTTTTTCATGTGTCACAGGTCAATGCTCAACTGTGTAAACTGACCTTTGTTCGCCTGAGTGAATACAATACCGATGTCCCGCAAAAATCCCAACTGGCCATCTGCCTTGTCGCAAACATCCTGAAAGATTTAATTGGACCTGTCTGGCATGCTGAAAAAATTAGACTGAAACAACATGCACCCAAACAGCCTAAAGTATTTACTGTGCATTTTGGTTGTGAAGTTCAGTTCGAAACGGATGAAGATGCACTGTATTTCCCCGCCAGTTTTTTAACGCATAAACCTTATGCCTTTAATGAAGATTTGGTCGATCAACTGATTGTGCAGCAACTCGAAACCCAAAGCAGCACCAAAGGTGATGATGATAGCGCTTTAATTGAAAGCTCGGTGCGTATGCTCTTGGCTACAGGTGACTGTAGTATTGAAAATATAGCCTTATGTATGGGGATGCATCCCAAAAAATTACAGCGACTGTTGAAAATGCAAGGGACAACTTATCGGGACTTGCTCGAAAATGTTCGCAAAAAAGAAGCAGTTCGCATGATCGATTCGGGCAATGTCAGTCTGACCGATCTGGCGCTACAGCTTGGTTATGCAGAGCTGTCAATTTTCAGTCGTAATTTTAAACATTGGTTTGGTATGAGCCCCTCTGAATGGCGCGAGAAACATAAACCCGCACTGGCCCATTAAAACCATGACTTGTGATTTACAGTACTTTATTTAGTTTCAAACCAGTGCCAACTGGCATATGCTCACGGTCATGCTATCACCTTAAATTCTCGTAATAGCATACGCCTTATCTAACTTATATTCTTGATATTAAACATAGACTTGTAGCATTAAAAACAATTCACAGAAATCATTATATAAAAATATAATATATTAGTGAAAAACATGGTAATTTAAAATAAACCCATACGAAAAATAAGGTGATTTACCATGAGCTACACCGAATTGACACAAGAGATTTCAGCCAATATCAAAAGTATGCGTGAGCAATCCCCCGATTTAATCAAGAGTTTTAATGCGCTCTCGCAAGCTGCCATGAAAGATGGCATTTTGGATGCTAAAACCAAAGAATTGATTGCACTCGCTATTGGCGTTGCCAACCGTTGTGATGGTTGTATTGGTTTTCATGTGCGTACTTTGGTCAAAATGGGCATGAGCTTTGAAGAATTGAATGAAGTGCTGGGTATCGCTGTGTATATGGGCGGCGGACCATCCTTAATGTATGCTGCCAATGCCGTGACTGCATTTAATGAGTTTATTCATGCAGAATAATTCTGAGACGCCTATAAAAAATGAATGGGATGCTCGTTATGCCGAGCAAGATCATCTTTATGGTCGTGACGCCAATGTGTTTATTCAGCAGATCGTACAA
Organism: Acinetobacter kanungonis; assembly: GCF_009939195.1. GTDB lineage: Bacteria > Pseudomonadota > Gammaproteobacteria > Pseudomonadales > Moraxellaceae > Acinetobacter > Acinetobacter kanungonis. The sequence goes on from NZ_JAACKC010000006.1 coordinate 176,034, forward strand.
ACAATAGATATCTCAGGCAATACACTTGGGCTTGCCGAAGGTGAAGGTCGCAATCTGCTGTATTTGGCTGACTTGGCAAAACAACAACAACGCCCCTTTCGCGCTGAACTCTGGGACTATGCTCAGGTTGCGCTAGATAAAGCACAACGCCATGCGGATGAACGCGGCATCACACTCCATACGCATATAGTGGATTTAACTCAGGCAAATTGGCAAGCAAATCAGTATGACAACATCATCTGTGTATTTGGACATTTTGATGCACTAACACGCCAGCAGCTATTGCAAGGTGTTCGTAACAGTTTGGTCGATGGCGGATGGTTTATCGGTGAAGTTTATTCGACGGAACAACTTGCCTATCAAACGGGTGGTCCGCGGGTCAAAGCAATGTTGTACGACCCGATAGAATTTCTAAGTCATTTTCAACACGATCATATTCAGCACTTTTTTGTCGGTGAAGTTGAGCGCTTTGAAGGACAGCTTCATCATGGTCTATCACACGTGATTCAATTTGCGATCCAGATCCGAAAATCCGCAGTATCTGAATAAGCAACAGCACAGGATGATCATTCATCCTGTGCTATTTGAGTTTTCATCTTCAGGTTTTGCTTGGTTGTCTTAAATTAGCAGAAGGACTTAATCAAACCAAAGCTTTCACCAACATTGAAATCGCCACCACAATCACGGTAATGGCAAAAATCTTTTGAATAATGCTGGCGGGTACCAAGTTAGTGGCTTTACGTCCCAATAACATCCCAACGATACAGGCAATTACAAAAGTGGCTGAAATGCTGATCGGATACTGAAAACCATCCAAGACATGAATTGAAATACTCACACCGCCAATCAAGAAGATGATCATCAGTGAAGTGGCAACAATACTGTTCATGTCTAAATCTGTGGCTTTACGCAAGGCAGGTACAATCACAAAACCGCCACCGACGCCAAGCAGCCCAGTTAACAAGCCTGCTACCACGCCGATAAAACCCAATACCGAAGCGGTTTTCACATTCCAGATGAGTCGTCCAGTCGATTTGTTCACCTTACAAGGCGGGTTCGCCATATCATTGACTTTATTAAAAAAGACCCGATACGCCACCACCAACATCACCAGACTAAAAGCAATGCTCAACCAGACGGGAGAAACAATATTGGATAGTTGTACGCCATAACGTGCCGAGGGAATACTGATGACCGCAATCCAAATCGCTGCACGATAACGCACGATTTTTTTCAATAAACCCTGAATCGTACCCACGAAAGCCGACAAGGTCACCGCCAATAAGCCTACAGGTGCTGCCTGCGCCACGCTCCAACCCTGACTCGCCATCAGCGCTGGCACTGCCAAAATGCCACCACCAGCACCGGTCATACCAAGCAAACATCCTATTGCCAAGCCTTCTAAAACTAACAACCACATGTTGTTTAACCTCATTTAAGCATTGCTGGACCCAATATTGAGATAAAGCGTCCCTGACCTATCTGAAAATTGACAGATAGGTGCCCGTGTTTGAAGGAATCTGTTAAAAATTAGCGTTTCGGCTTAACCAGCCATTCATGCCCTTTCAGCATGCCATCCCAATACATTGGTGGTAGGATTTTCTCTTTTAACAGCCATGCCATGCGGGTTGGCTGTTCACCATCCAGTAGCCATTTGGGAAAGCTTGGCAGTAACTTGCCGCCATAGCCGAACTCAGCCAGTACAATTTTTCCACGCTCTACCGTAAGTGGACATGAGCCATAACCATCGTATAGTGCAAACTTGGAACCGCCTTGCAAATACTCCAGCACATTTACGGCAACAATCGGCGCCTGCTTGCGCGCTGCCGCTGCTGTTTTGGCATTCGGTGCATTCATGACATCACCCAAGGCAAAAATATGCGGGTATTGGGTATGCTGTAAGGTGTTTTGATCGACACTGACCCAACCAGCCTGATCGACCAGATTACTCGCTCGTATAAAATCTGGAGCTTGCTGCGGTGGAACCACATGAATCATGTCGAAATCGGTTTCAATAATCTGGCTGTTGTCAGCTTGCATTTGCTTAAACCAAGCACGTTTTTGCGAACCATCGACCTTGATTAATTGATAGTTAAAATGCAAATTTGCATCATAACGTTTGACATATTCCATCAAGGCAGGCACATAAGCGGCTACACCAAACAGCGCTGCACCTGTGTTGTAGAAATCAATCTGGATGTCTTTGAGTACGCCCTGCTTTTGCCAATGATCCGCAGATAAATACATGGCTTTCTGCGGTGCACCTGCGCATTTAATTGGCATCGGTGGTTGGGTAAAAACCGCCTTACCGCGTTGCATGTCTCGAACCAACTGCCATGTATAAGGGGCTAGGTCATAACGATAATTGGAAGTCACACCATTCTTGCCCAGTGTTTCGACCAAACCCTCAATGCCATGCCAATTCAGTTTTAATCCAGGACAAACCACCAAAGCATCATAATTCAACGGCTTACAGCCTTCCAATAACACCTGCTTGTTGTCAGGATCAAAAGCGGCAACCGCAGCTTTAATCCATTGCACTTGTTTGGGAATTAAACTTGCCATGGTACGTACAGTTTTTTCAGGCTTAAAAATCCCGCCACCGACCATGGTCCAGCCCGGTTGGTAGTAGTGAATTTCTGCAGGATCAATAATCGCAATATCCAAATTCGGCTGGCGTGAAAGTAAGCTTGATGCCACCGAAATTCCCGCAGCGCCACCACCGACAATCACCACACTAAACTTCGGAGTATGCTCTTGTGCATGTGTCGATTGCTTTAAAATGCGCGGCACCACACCTTGTAAGTCATAGCCTAACGTTTTGGCTGTCAGTAGCATTTGATCTAAAGTCTGATCTGCCACTTGAGACAATGCCCACAAGGTGATGGAACGTGTGCCTGATCGGCAATAGGCCAATAACGGCTTTTCCGCCTGTAGATACAGCTGCTTAAACGCTTCAGCCTGCTCATCCGTGACCTTACCGCTCACCACGGGCAAGTACTGAATCTGAATGCCATAAGGTTTCAAGGCTTGTTCAATTTCAATTACATTGGGTTGATCAGGACCTTCACCATCTGGACGATTACAGAAAACCGTTTTGATACCACGTGCTGCGATCAGTTCAATATCTTGTGCAGTGATTTGATCGGCAACCCAAAATTCGGTATTGACTTGTTTCAATTGCATCTTGGTTCTCCTTTACTGACCACATGCTTTATTGGCAGGTAATGCGATATCAATTTTTTTCGGATAAGGGAGATTTAAATTATTCATGATTTCGACAAATTCAGCTTTGCTTTTGCCTGCGCCCAACCGTGAATTGTGCAAACGCTCTTGTCCGACTGTCGATGCTAAGCGTCCTTGATAATCATGTCCCGGATAAACGATGGTTGCATCGGGCAAGGTAAAAATTTGCGTATGAATGCTCTCATACAAGGTTTCAGCATTTCCTTCCTGAAAATCAGTCCGTCCACAACCATCAATCAGTAAAGCATCACCTGTAAATACCATGCCCTCTGCAACATAACTGGTACAGGCATTGGTGTGTCCCGGGGTATAACGGGCTTCAATGGCGATTTCGCCAATTCGAATCGCGCTTCGATCTGATATAAAAATGTCACCACAGCTCACCCCCGAGTTCCGATGCAATACGGTTTTACAGCCAAACTTTTCACGTAATAGATTGGCAGCAGTCACATGATCGGCATGCACATGCGTATCCAAGCTGTACACCAAGCTTAAGTTATGCGCCTCTAAATACTGGCTATAGACTTCAATTTCAGAAGCAACAGGGTCAATCAGTACCGCTTCACGAGTCTGTTCTGAAGCCAAGAGATAAGTATAAGTTGAGCTTTCTACTTCAAAAAATTGATGAAAGATCATGTTGCAGCACCCTAATAAATACGTTTCTTTATTCATAAATTGCAAACATGATGCCAACTTTTAGCTTTTTTAATTATATTAATAAAAAACAATATATTAAGAATTAATTTATGATTTCTAACATTCTACGTATTTCATCCTTGTTTCATATTATGTTTCAATAAGAAACAACTGAAACAAATAGTGAAACATCATGCCGAGCCTCAGTTTTGCTTTACAAACTCAGCTAGAATTATTTTTAGAACAATTACAAAGTCTTATTGATGAAATTTTAATCTTGATTCTGGAACAGCACAGCCAAGACTTTATTTATGAATATGGCACCTCTGAGCTGAATAAAAAAACCATTGCTGCATTAAAAACGTCTATTCTGAATACTGAACAGCAGGCTGGAATGGTTCAACTCGCTGAATCCGCTTCACACTATTTGTTGACCCGAAAAAAACTTGAAGTGCTTGACCAAGCATTTTCGGGTGAAATTTTTCTATTCCAACCTGTTACTTCAAATAGCGTAAAACCCAAAGCTGAAAAACTGTTATCTCTCGCAGAGACCTTTCATAGCCAGTCAAGCGCTATGCAACACATGTTCTCGATTATTGAACGGGTAGCAATTACCGAATTTCCTGTGTTGGTTCGGGGTGAATCTGGCAGTGGTAAAGAACTCGTGGCGCAAGCCATTCATGATTATAGTCAAAGAAGAAAGCATCCGTTTATCGCGATTAACTGTGCTGCACTGAATGCCAGTTTATTGGAAAGTGAACTATTTGGACATGTGAAAGGTGCCTTTACTGGTGCCATTCGTGAACACAAAGGCGTGTTTGAACGTGCTGCTGGCGGCACTTTGTTTCTGGATGAAATTGCCGAGATTCCACTGGAACTGCAAGCAAAATTATTACGGGTACTGGAAACAGGCGAATTTACCCCATTAGGTGGAGAGAAATCCCTAAAAGCCAATGTCCGGATTATTGCCGCAACCCATCGTGCACTGCGTGAAGAAGCAAAATCAGGACGCTTTCGACAAGACTTGCTGTATCGCTTAAGGGTCATTCCAATCTTCGTACCGCCCTTACGAGAACGTAAACAAGATATTCCTCTAATTGCTGAATTTCTACTGAATGAACATCGGACCTCTACGCAAGTTCCGCGTCTTTCTGGAACAGCCCTGCAAACTTTAATGGACTATGACTGGCCGGGAAATGTGCGTGAACTGAAGAATACCTTGTTGTATGCGCTGGCAATGGCAAATGGACGATCCGAAATTGATGTATCTGACTTACCCGATGAGATTATTCATGGACTACAAGATGCTGAATCTGAGCCGCAAGCAATTGAACAAGCAGCTCTCCTCAATTCAACCAAAATTGATGCCCACACCTTGCAACAAACCCTCAAAAAATATCAGTATGATTTAGGTTTGGCAGCTCAAGCCTTGGGCATTAGCCGTACCAGTTTATGGCGTTACCGCAAAAAATTTGGTTTATAACGGTAATTGCAGATAGGGTTTTCGATGGTGTAAAAGTGAGAAGCGGAACTAAAGTTTGTCTGAAATCGATGCTTTCCCCACTCTTGCAATGTATTTAATTACTCCAATACAGTCGCAGTCGCTGCATTACGCCTTGATCTGACTTTTTGAGCAAGTTGTTATAATCAAGCTGAGCCAGTTCCTGCATGAATGCCAGCCAGATTTGACGCTGCGCTATACTCGAATCCCGTACAGGACCTAAATAATGCGTCTTCACCGATCCGACACCGCAAAACTTCAATGTAGTGTCTTTGAGTTGTCGTGTACTCGGTTCGCCAAAATACCATTTATAGGTCCAACCCGCCTGATCTAAAGTGGTAATGATTCTGGCTGTTTTACCTTTTAAATGTCCTCGAATTCGATTGCTGTTTTCGAGATAGCTAAAGGCTTGGCTAGGAAGAAATAAACGATCAATAAACCCTTTACTGACTGCAGGTAAGCCGCCCCACCACACAGGAAAAATCCAAACCAGATGATCCGCACTGATGATTTTTTCCCACGCGGCTTGTAAATCAGGTTCAAGTTCCATCCGCTGTTCATAACCAAATTTTAAGTTAGGTTCAAAATTTAATTTCCCTATTTCAATGACTTCAGCCTGAACATCAGAAGGCACGGCTTCAATATAGGCTTGCATTAAAGCATGATTAAAACTGGTTGATGATGGATGGGCGTTAATCACCACGATTTTTCTTTTCAGCTGCTTATTCATCTTCTTCTCTAAGGGAGTACAAACACTTTTTTCAGATATCACCTGTTATCTGAAATACACCTAGCAAAAATAACGCATCCAATTTAAGATATCAAGTGATATCTGAAGTACAAATTAATTTATGAAACCAGCAAAAATTTCGCGCGATGAAAAACAGATTCAGACCAGAAATCAGTTGATTGAAGCAGGCTTTCACCTTATTTCCGAACAAGGCTATAGTGCGGTCTCTATTCGGAATATTTCAAAATATGCAGGCTATACTCAAGGTGCTTTTTACTCTAATTTTGAGCACAAAGAAGATTTCTTATTGACCTTACTGAAAATTCAGTTTGAGCAAGAAAACCAGCAACTACAGAAAATGATTACGCAAGCACATTTGCCGCAAGCGGGTTTAATGGCGGCACTTGAACAGTGGTTAATTGATTTTTTTCAGAATGATGAATGGCTAAAAATTTCCATTGAATTGCAATTGTATGCAGCACGTGACCAAGTATTTTCTAATGAATACCAACAGGTCTGGCAGCAACATCGATCGCAGATTCTAGAAGTTTTACTGCAACTCATTCCTAATTTTTCAGCAGCAGAATCGGTTCAACGTGAAGCCAAACTCCTAGAAATTATTTCTTTAAGTTATGGCTTAGCCCTGCAATATATGATTTTTAAAGATGACGTCCATAAATATGTCCATATTATGCTGCAACAACTGAACCTGATCATGCCTTCACATTAATCCGTCTCACCGCCTTTCCCCCAGTCCAATCTTGCATGTTCAGCACTGCATGAAAGCTGCACAGACTGGATAAACATCTGGAAAAAGTGGATAGAGGCAAGCGCTCAATCGCGTTTCAATCAAGCTAAAGCTGATTGACAGAAGGATTGAGCACATGACCTCATCGAATTTACAACAATGGAATGACTTGGTGGATGGATGCATCGACTTCCGCCCACAAGACGGTGTTTTCCGTGTCGCACGAGATATGTTTACCCAACCAGAACTGTTCGATCTGGAAATGGAATTCATCTTTGAAAAGGTCTGGATTTATGCCTGCCATGAAAGTGAAATTCCCAACAAACATGATTTTTTAACCGTACAAATTGGTCGCCAACCCATTATTGTCAGCCGTGATGGCAATGGTGAATTACACGCCATGGTCAATGCTTGCGAACACCGTGGTGCAACTCTGACCCGCGTTGCCAAAGGCAATCAATCGACCTTTACCTGCCCGTTCCACGCATGGTGCTATAAATCTGATGGGCGCTTGGTCAAAGTCAAAGCCCCGAATGAATATTGTGAAGATTTTGATAAATCTACCCGTGGACTAAAACAAGGACGCATTGCGAGTTACCGGGGTTTTGTCTTTGTGAGTCTAGATACGCAAGCAACGGATAGCTTAGAAGATTTCTTGGGCGATGCCAAAATCTTCCTCGATTTAATGGTGAACCAATCACCAACAGGTGAACTTGAAGTCCTGCAAGGCAAATCAACCTATACCTTTGCAGGCAACTGGAAATTGCAAAATGAAAATGGCTTGGATGGCTACCATGTCAGCACCGTTCACTATAACTACGTGTCCACTGTACAGCACCGTCAACAGGTCAATGCCGCCAAAGGCGGAGAAATGGATACCCTTGATTACAGTAAATTAGGGGCTGGTGATGCTGAAACTGACGATGGTTGGTTTAGTTTTAAAAACGGTCACACGGTGTTATTCAGTGATATGCCAAACCCTGCTGTACGCCCTGGTTATGAAACGGTAATGCCGTATATGCAAGAAAAGTACGGGCAAAAATACGCGGAATGGGCAATGCATCGTTTAAGAAACTTGAACCTGTACCCGAGCTTGTTCTTTATGGATCAAATCAGCTCGCAACTCCGCATTGTGCGCCCAGTCGCTTGGAACAAAACCGAAGTCATCAGTCAATGTATTGGCGTGAAAGGTGAATCTGAACAAGCGCGTCGCAACCGTATTCGCCAGTTTGAAGACTTCTTCAATGTTTCTGGTTTGGGTACACCTGATGACTTGGTGGAATTCCGCGAACAACAAAAAGGATTCCAAGCACGACTTGAACGCTGGAGTGATATTTCACGTGGTTATCACGCTTGGGAATACGGTCCAACCAAAAACTCGATTGATTTAGGCATTGAACCCGTCATCACTGGACGTGAATTTACCCATGAAGGTTTGTATGTTAATCAGCATGGTCACTGGCAACACCTGATGCTGGATGGCTTCAAGAAAAAGTCGCTGAAAATGCTCGATATTACCTTCCAGAATCAAAACCAAATGGATGAGGTGTAACCATGTCACAAGAACTCCAATTTGCAGTTTCTCAATTTTTATATAAAAAATCAGAATTTTGCGATAAATATGACTGGGATGCCTATCTCGATCTTTATGATGAAGACAGTGAATACCATATTCCGCAGTGGATTGATGACCACAATTATGTGCAAGATCCGAATCAAGGCTTGTCCTATATTTACTATCCAGATCGCTCAGGTTTAGAAGACCGTGTATTCCGCATTCGTACAGGAAAAGCCGCATCTGCCAGCCCATTACCACGGACTTTTCACAGCATTAACAATGTGCAAGTGCACACCCGTGAAGATGGTTTGGTTGAAGCCAAAGTCGCTTGGCATACCCTGTATAACCGTCAAGGTTTAGAAGGTGCTTTTTACGGGCATGCCACTTACCTGCTGCGTCCAACAGAACAAAGTTTCAAAATTCGTCGTCAGCACAGTATTTTGCTGAATGACAAAATTGATTCCGTTCTCGACTTCTACCACATCTAAGGAGTAGCGCATGGAACATTCTGTTGCACTGAATTTTGCCGATGGCAAAACCTTTTTTATTTCAGTGAATCAAGATGAATTGCTGCTCGATGCAGCAGTTCGTCAAGGCATTAAATTGCCGTTGGATTGTCGTGAAGGCGTTTGTGGAACTTGTCAGGGACAATGCGAAACTGGCATGTATGCACAAGACTATGTCGATGAAGATGCCTTAACGGAACGTGATTTGGCAGAACGTAAAATGCTGGCATGCCAAACCCGAGTTCAATCGGATGCTGCATTTTATTTTGATCATGATTCGAGTATTTGTAATGCGGGTGAAAGCCTCAGTATTGCAACCACAGTAACTGCGGTAGAACTGGTTTCGGAAACCACTGCCATTTTGCATTTGGATGCAAGCAGCTTTAAATCGCAACTGCAATATCTACCTGGGCAATATGCTCGACTACAAATTCCAGAGACTGAAGATTGGCGTTCCTATTCTTTTGCCAACCGCCCCAATGCCAATAACCAGTTACAGTTTCTGATTCGACTGTTGCCCGATGGCGTGATGAGCAACTACTTACGTGAGCGTTGCCAGATTGGTCAAACCCTGCAGATTGAAGCGCCTTTAGGCAGTTTCTATTTACGAGAAGTACAACGTCCGCTGGTCTTTGTCGCAGGTGGTACAGGTTTGTCGGCATTTTTAGGCATGCTCGACAATTTGGTTGAACAACCGAATACCCCGCCGATTCAACTGTATTACGGTGTGAATACTGAATCTGACTTATGTGAGCAACAACGCCTACATGCTTATGGTGAACAGTTCCCTAATTTCAGCTATCACCCAATTGTGACCAAAGCTTCAGACACGTGGCAAGGTAAAGCGGGTTTTATTCACGAACATTTGAATCAGGATCAATTGGCGGAGCAAGCATTTGACATGTATTTATGTGGTCCACCACCGATGATTGAAGCGGTGAAAAGCTGGCTGGATGAACATGACTTACAAGATTATCGACTGTATAGTGAAAAGTTTTTACAAAGTAATACTACTCGCGTTTAATTCAAATCGTGAAGGAAAACCAACGAGAAGATGAAGCAGATTTCAGCACGGTAATAACTACAGCTAGATTTGTCTGATTAGTTCTCGTGGTTTATGATTTTTTCATGTCTGCTTATGCCCTCTTTCTCCCTTCAGGAGAAAGAAAACCGACACATCGAACAAATTTTTGAATGCCTCATCCATGATGAGGCATTTTTGATTAATCCAAATTTTTAGAAATATTCTCGGTACGATAAATCTCTTCAATACAATCCAAAATTTTAGGAATATACGTACTCTGATCCATATTGCGCATCGACAATGAAATCGGGCTATAGGCTTCCAAATCCAAAATATCCAGATACTCCACATTCTTCATGCCAATTTCGCAGGCACTTTCAGGAATGAGACACACACCCTCTCCAGATGCCACCAGCCCCAAAGCCATGTGGATTTCACGTACTTCTGTCCACTTGGTTGGAATTAAGCCCAATTGGGTAAACATGGCTTGAATGGTGGTCGAGAAATTGGGTTTTGGCGTATTCGGATAAGAAAAAATAGTTTCATTCACAATTTGTGATAAATACACCCCTTTATCCTGAAAATCATTCAAAGGATGCTTTTTAAAAATCGCCAGTTTCAATTTTTCTTTGCGAAGCAATAGCCTTTTAATGGCAGGATCACTGATCGGCAATCGACCAAAACCAATATCGATTTTACCGAGCTTTAGCGCCTCGACCTGATCTCGGGTGCTACATTCAATCAATTCGACTTGAATCTCTGGATTTTTTTGTCGGAATAAATAAATGATTTGCGGCAATAAACCATAGAGCAATGAACTCACATAGCCAATTTTGACACTGGTATTCACCGCATTGATTTTCTTGATCATGCTGGTGGCTTGTGCCGCATGGGTTAAAATCTGCACCGCATGCTGATAAAAATATAAACCTGCCTCAGTGGCTTTTAAAGGTCGAGAGCCTTTTTCAAACAGATCAATCCCGAGTTCTTCTTCTAATTTTTTAATTTGGCGCGTTAATGGCGGCTGGGCGATAAACAACTTTTCCGCAGCTTTGGTGATGCTTTTCTCCTCAACTACGGTCACGAAATATCTTAAGTGTCTTAATTCCATTAACATACCTTTTTAGTATTTTTAAATACCATTCCATATCTATTTTAGGTGATTACATTCTTCTATGGTATACAAACAAGTTCGAAACAGTTGAAACTTCATGTATAAAAGCATAGAAACTATACTCGTGGATATCCCAACGATCCGCCCGCATCAACTGTCTGTGACGACGATGCGTATACAAACACTGGTTCTGGTAAAAATTACAACCACGGATGGTTTTATCGGTTGGGGCGAAGCCACCACCATTGGTGGGCTGAACTATGGCGAAGAAAGCCCAGAAAGTGTCAAAGCCAATATTGATACTTACTTTGCACCATTACTGACTTCAGTAAAAGAGCTAAATGTTGCTCAAACCTTAAAACTGATCCGTAAAAATATTAATGGTAACCGTTTTGCCAAATGCGCCATTCAAACGGCACTGCTGGATATTCAAGCCAAGCGTTTAGGCTTACCGATCAGTGAATTACTCGGTGGTCGTTTACGTGACAGCTTACCTGTACTGTGGACACTGGCTTCAGGTGATACTGAAAAAGATATTGCTGAAGCGAAAAAAATGATTGAGCTGAAGCGCCATAAGGTGTTCAAACTCAAAATCGGTGCACGTCCGTTACAGCAAGATGTCGACCATGTCATTGCGATTAAAAAGGCTTTAGGTGCAGACATTAGTGTACGAGTTGATGTCAATCGTGCTTGGTCTGAACTGGAATGTATTCGTGGTATTCAGCAACTTCAGGATGGTGGTATCGACCTGATTGAACAACCGTGCGCGATTCAAAATACGGATGCTCTGGCGCGTTTAACGCAACGCTTTGATGTGGCAATTATGGCCGATGAAGCATTAACAGGACCTGACAGTGCTTATCGCATTGCAAAAAGTCATGGTGCAGATGTGTTTGCAGTCAAGATTGAACAATCGGGTGGTCTGCTGGAAGCCTGTGAAGTGGCCAAAATTGCAGGACTGGCTGGCATCGATTTATATGGCGGCACCATGCTCGAAGGTCCGATTGGCAGTATCGCTTCTGCGCATGCCTTCTCGACTTTTGAATCGTTGGCATTTGGCACCGAATTATTTGGTCCACTGCTGTTAACCGAAGAAATTTTAAAAACGCCACTTCGTTATGAAAACTTTGAACTTCATCTGCCAACGGGTGCAGGTTTAGGCATTGAAATTGACGAAGACAAAATTGAACAACTACGACGCAAAGATAAGGAAGCTGTAAATGTTATTTCACGTACGCATGGATGTGCATATTCCGCTTGATATGCCACTTGAAAAAGTCAATGAAGTGAAAGCCATTGAAAAAGCATATTCGCAAGAATTGCAACGTGCTGGAAAATGGCGACACATCTGGCGTATAACAGGTCAGTACTCCAACATCAGCATTTTTGATGTTGAAAGTAATGAAGAGCTGCACAACATTTTACAAGGATTGCCGCTTTATCCATTTATGAACATTGAGGTGATGCCGTTAAATCGTCACCCATCTTCCATCCGTGAGGATGATTCATAAAGCTTAAAGCTGTAGCACAATAAAACCGAATTTCAATAGCAACAAGGACTGTGGCATTAAAAAAACCAGCTAAAACAATAGCCAATAATAATGCCACGCATAATCTACATACTTCAGGAGATATAGTATGAACCGTCAACAAATTGATGCTCTCGTTAAGCAAATGAATGTCGATACGGCACAAGGACCTGTTGATGCACGCATTCAGCAAATTATTGTTCGTCTGCTTGGCGACTTGTTCCAAGCCATTGAAGATTTAGATATTCAACCTTCAGAAGTTTGGAAAGGTTTGGAATATTTCACTGATGCAGGTCAAGCCAACGAATTAGGCTTATTGGCCGCAGGTTTAGGTTTAGAGCATTATTTAGATTTACGTGCTGACGAAGCTGATGCTAAAGCAGGCGTGACGGGTGGTACACCTCGTACCATTGAAGGTCCATTATATGTTGCAGGCGCACCTGAAACCGTAGGCTTTGCTCGTATGGATGATGGCAGTGAATCAGACAAAATCGATACTTTAATCATTGAAGGTATTGTCCGTGATGCGGATGGTCAAATCATTGAAAATGCCAAAGTCGAAATGTGGCATGCCAACAGCATGGGCAACTATTCTTTCTTTGATAAGTCTCAATCAGAGTTTAATTTACGTCGTACCATTTTGACCGATGCAGAAGGTCAATATACCGCTTTAACCACGATGCCAGTCGGTTACGGCTGCCCTCCTGAAGGCACCACTCAAGCGGTACTAAATAAATTAGGTCGTCATGGTAACCGTCCTTCGCATGTGCACTACTTTGTCTCTGCCCCAGGTTTCCGTAAGCTCACGACTCAATTCAACATTGAAGGTGACAAATACCTTTGGGATGACTTTGCTTTCGCAACCCGTGATGGCTTAGTGGCAACTGCTGTTGATGTAACGGATCCTGCTGAAATTCAACGTCGTGGTTTAGATAAACCGTTTAAACACATCACGTTCAATATTGAGTTGGTTAAAGATGCGGCTTCTGCACCTTCAACTGAAGTAGATCGTCGTCGCGCAGTAGCGTAACGCTTAAATGATTCAAACCAGAATGAGCTAAGAGAATGCTTGGCTCATTCCATTCAGTTTCCAATTAACACTGCAATTTTTTAATTTCCAACTCCCCTTTTCGACTTTTGATATTTGCACGAATGAAGCAGATCCGAAATCCATGTATGGGTGCTTTACATGATCAATAAATCCTCGACTTCAATTCACGAAGTTTTATCCCAAATCACCGACGGCTCAACCATCATGATTGGTGGTTTTGGTACAGCAGGACAACCTGCAGAACTGATCGATGGCTTAATTCAACTCGGCATTAAAGACTTAACGATTGTCAGCAACAACGCAGGCAATGGCGATTACGGTCTGGCGAAATTACTCAAAGCCGGTGCGGTT
>NZ_JAACKC010000007.1 GCF_009939195.1 Acinetobacter kanungonis
CACAGCAGAAGGCACCGTCACAGCGGGAAACGCGTCAGGCATCAATGACGGTGCGGCTGCTGTACTGATTGCTTCAGAAGCAGCAATTGAACAGTATCAACTTAAACCGCGTGCCAAGATTATTGCTTCTACGGCAGTCGGTGTAGAACCGCGCATCATGGGCTTTGCTCCAGCACCTGCAATCAAGAAACTCCTCAAACAAGCCAATCTGACGATTGAGCAAATGGATGTGATTGAGCTGAATGAAGCTTTCGCTGCACAGGCACTTGCCGTCACGCGTGACCTCGGTTTAGCCGACGATACCATGCAAGTGAATCCAAATGGTGGTGCAATTGCGATTGGTCATCCACTCGGGGCTTCAGGTGCGCGTTTGGTGACGACAGCAATGAATCAATTGGAACAAACCGGTGGCACTTATGCCCTGTGTTCAATGTGTATCGGTGTCGGTCAAGGCATTGCGCTGATTATTCAGCGCGTTTAACAAATCATAACTATTTAAGATATTTCCCCTCCCTTTTTTAAAGGGAGGTCGGGAGGGATTTTATGCCAACATTTATTTCAAATGATGCAACCATCAATTATCAAACCTTTGGCGATGCCAGCAACCCTGCACTGGTATTTTCCAATTCATTAGGCACCAACTATGGCATGTGGCAGCAGCAGTTTAATGCTTTAAAGGATCAGTTCTTTGTGGTGTGTTATGACACGCGTGGTCATGGTGCTTCATCGACGCCCACAGGTCCGTACAGCCTGCAGCAGTTGGGCGAAGATGTGATTCAGTTGCTGGATCATTTACAGATTGCAAAAGCCTCCTTCTGTGGAATTTCTATGGGTGGCTTAACTGGTCAATGGCTGGCAATTCATTATCCAGAGCGTTTTAGCCATGTGGTGGTGTGCAATACCGCAGCCAAAATTGGTCAGGAACAGGCGTGGCTGGATCGTGCGGCATTGGTCCAAGCCCAAGGTTTACAACCGATCGCAGATACCGCAGCATCGCGATGGTTCACAGCTCCCTTTATCCAAAGTCATGCTGCAGTGGTGTCTCATCTTCAAAACGACTTGGCAGCTGGCAGCGCCGAAGGTTATGCCAACTGTTGTGCGGCTTTGGCTAAAGCGGATGTGCGAGAGCAACTGAAACATATTACTGTGCCCGTGTTAATTGTTGTGGGTCAGCAAGACCCTGTGACTACCGTGGCAGATGCGCAGTTTATGCAGAATCAGATTCCGAATAGTCAATTGGTAGAAATTGATGCTTCGCATATTTCTAATGTGGAGCAGCCTCTAGTGTTTAATCAAGCCCTGCAACAGTTTCTTGTTTAATCTTGACATAAAAAAGCCTCAGCAAATCTGAGGCTTTTTTATCTAAAATCGGAAATCCGTTGAAGCAAATGCTTTTTAATGCTTAGGCTATTTTAACTTCAATCACACCAATTGCCTTTAACCGCTGTAATTCATGTTCCGATTTAAATTGAGACAATACAGACAAAGTATGTTCTCCCAATTGCGGCGGTGCATGATGATATTCCACAGGTGTTTCTGATAATTTAATCGGTGAACCAATCATCTGAAACTCTGGATTAAGCGGATGTTGTATATTTACCACCATTTCCCGATGTTGAATCTGCGGCTCTTGTAAAGCTTCAGCAACAGAATTGATTAACCCAACAGGCACTTTAAAGGCATGAATCGCACTTACCCATGACTCAGCATTTTGCTGTAAAAAATGCGCGGATAATAATTCAATCAACGCTTCACGGTGACGAACTCGATCTTGATTACGATTAAAACGCCCATCCTCTAGTAATGAGGTATAACCAATTGCGATACAAAAATCTTTAAATTGCTTATCGTTACCACACGCCACAATAAACTCTTGGTCTTTTGCATAAAAAGTTTGATATGGAACAATATTCGGATGGCTATTGCCCATACGCTTTGGTGATACACCTGTGGTCAAATAATTCATGCCTTGATTGGCTAAACCAGCGACCTGAACATCTAACAATGACAAATCAATGTGCTGCCCTCGTCCAATCTGGTGACGAGCCAATAGTGCAGCCTGAATTGCAATCGTGGCATATAAACCCGTTTGAAGATCCACCACAGCGACACCCACCTTTTGTGCACCACGCCCCGAACTTTCTTCTTCACCTGTGATACTCATCAATCCAGACATGCCTTGAATGATAAAGTCATACCCCGGTTCAGCCGCACGTGGTCCTGTTTGCCCAAAACCTGTGATCGAGCAATACACCAGATTTGGGTTAAGCGCACTCAAAGTCTCATAATCCAATCCATATTTCTGTAACGAACCCGCTTTATAGTTTTCAATGACTACATCAGCCGTTTTGACCATTTCATGCAAAATGGCTTGTCCCTCTGAACGTGTAATATCAATCGCAACCGAATATTTATTTCTATTTGCAGATTGGTAATAACCCGACTCACGAGTAGGCTGACCCTGAGCATCACGCATCCACGGCGGTCCCCACATACGTGTGTCATCACCACATTGTGGTCGCTCAATTTTAATCACTTCAGCGCCCAAATCAGCCAGAATTTGCCCACACCATGGGCCCGCCAAGACACGACTCAAATCCAAAACACGGATTCCCTTTAACGCTCCCATTATGTGCTCCTTAATCCTGCATCTTCATTTACTTTTAATTTTTTAAGACAAACTTGCCCTCAAGATGCTCTTACGAGCATCCTGTTTTGAGCAAAAGGAAGTTTTTAAATTAGAATGCCGCAAGTCCTGTCTGCGCACGACCAAGAATCAGTGCGTGCACATCATGAGTTCCTTCATACGTATTCACGACTTCTAAATTCACCAGATGACGAGCAACACCGAATTCATCACTGATACCGTTACCACCCATCATGTCCCGGGCTAAACGAGCAATGTCTAAAGCCTTACCACAGTTATTACGCTTGATGAGAGAAGTTCCTTCAACCGAAGCAATTCCTTCATCTTTCATACGTCCAAAACGTAATGCAACTTGTAAACCTAAAGCAATTTCAGTTTGCATATCCGCCAATTTTTTCTGAATAAGTTGGGTTGCCGCTAAAGGACGACCAAATTGTTTACGGTCCATCGTATATTGACGTGCGGTATGCCAACAGAACTCTGCTGCGCCCATCGCACCCCAAGCAATGCCGTAACGAGCGCTATTTAAGCAGGTAAATGGACCTTTTAAGCCACGAATTTCAGGGAAAGCATTTTCTTCTGGTACGAATACGTTATCCATCACAATTTCACCCGTGATTGATGCACGTAAACCAACTTTGCCATGAATTGCTGGTGCTGAAAGCCCTTCCCAACCTTTTTCTAAAATAAAGCCGCGAATGTCACCAACATTGCCTTCTTCAGACACTTCTTTCGCCCAAACTACAAACACATCTGCGATTGGACTATTGGTAATCCACATTTTGGCACCCGATAAACGATAACCACCTGCAACTTTTTTAGCACGTGTGATCATACTTCCTGGGTCTGAACCATGATCAGGCTCAGTCAAACCGAAGCAACCAATGTACTCACCGGATGCTAGTTTTGGTAAATATTGCTGTTTTTGTTGCTCTGTACCAAATTCATAAATGGGCACCATCACCAAAGAACTTTGTACGCTTGCCATAGAACGGTAGCCTGAATCCACACGTTCAATTTCACGCGCAATTAAGCCATAACTCACATAATTTAAACCCGCGCCACCATATTGTTCTGGAATCGTTGGGCCTAATAGGCCAAGCTCGCCCATCTCACGGAAAATACTAGGATCAGTTCGTTCATGACGAAACTGCTCCAATACACGTGGCATCAACTGTTCCTGACAATACGCATTCGCCGCATCACGAATCATGCGTTCTTCTTCAGTCAGTTGCTGTTCAATTAAAAATGGATCTTTCCAATCAAATTGTACACGTGTCGCTTTTGTATTCACCATTTGGTTCATTGCATCCTCTGCTAGGTCTTGTTATCTGTATTGATGCTATGCTGGAAAAACAAATAATTCAAACGATGAATTCGCATGCAGATATGCTTAAATCACATATCTTATTTCATGTTCACATATTTATAAGGTTATAAAGTGGTAAAAAATATATTCCTGCGCTATTTTGAGATTATCTGAACGGCGTGTTTTATGCTGTTTTAAAATATCCTAATGATCCAGCCATGAGTATGAGAAGAAAAATTCCATCCATGCAGAGCCTGCTCTGCTTCGAATCTGCGGCCAAACATGCCAGTTACACGCATGCCTCGCAAGAACTATCGATGACCCAAAGTGCCATCTCGCGTCAAATCCAGCAATTGGAAGATTTTTTAGACATTCAACTGTTTACCCGTACCCGACATGGCATGGAACTGACTGTTGCGGGAGCGCAATACTATGACGTGATAAAGCCCTATTTAATTGGCTTAGAAAAAGCCACACAGGAAGTTATGTCGCATAAGGGTTTAGGTGGTACGCTCAAGCTCGGGGTCGTTCCGACCTTTGCGACACGTTGGTTACTCCCGAAATTACACGTCTTTAATGCACGTTATCCCGAAATCACCATTCACTTAGAGACCAGCACCAAACCTTTTTTGTTTAATGAGCAAATGTTTGATGCAGCCATATATGCAGGTACTGAGCAACAAATTCATCATTGGCCTGGCATCCAAACCCATTTTTTAATGCAGGAAGATGTTGTTGCAGTTTGTTCTCCAGCGCTGATTGAGAAATACTTTCCTAATGCCCAAAAACTAAGTCCACACAATTATGATTTAACTCCAGATCAAATTGCACAACTGCCCTTATTACAGCAAACCACACGCCCGACGATCTGGCAGGAATGGTTTGAAGCTCATCACATCCAACATGCGAAAGCCGATGTAGGTCAGCGCCATGAATTGTTCTCCATGCTCGCTGTTGCAGCATCGCATTCCATGGGTGTTGCGTTAATTCCTCAAATGCTGATTGAACAAGAACTCCATCATCAAGCGCTTGCAATTGCCAGCAATAGTCTATTACCAAGCAATCGTGCTTATTATTTAGTTCATTCGAATCAGCAACCTTCACCAATTTTGAATAAATTTGTTGATTGGATACAACATGAAGTAAAGTCAATTTCAGTCATGAATGCCGATTCGGCTCAAGCAATACGATGAGGGAATGCTATGCAAAACTTAGTGGTATTTTCAGGTGCAGGCATGAGTGCTGAAAGTGGCATTCAAACCTTTCGTGATCATGATGGTCTTTGGGAAAATTATAATATTGAAGATGTTGCCACACCTGAAGCATGGGCAAGAAATCCGCAATTGGTTCAAGACTTTTATAATCAACGTCGCAAGCATATTTTACAAGCTCAGCCAAATCGTGCACATCAACTAATTGCTCAATTACAACAGCACTATCATATCAATGTCATTACGCAAAACATCGATGATTTACATGAGCGTGCAGGGAGTGACAATGTCTTGCATTTACATGGCAATATTCGCCTTGCCAAAAGTTCTGGACCAAATGCTGAATATTCAACAGAATTTTATCCAATACAAGGTTGGGAACTTAATTTAGAAAAGAATCTTTGCCCCGAGGGCTATCCACTCCGCCCACATGTGGTCTGGTTTGGTGAGGCCGTACCCGCCTATGCAGAAGCACAAGAAATTGTGCAACAAGCAGATATTTTTATTGTGATTGGTTCCAGCTTGGAAGTTTATCCCGTTGCAGGATTAATTCATGAAATTCCACAGTACTGTCAGGCATATTATATTGACCCCAAAGCGCATCGACCAAGTATGCCCACACAGTATCAACTTATTGCAAAAACGGCGACAGAAGGCATGCAACAATTATTTGATGTGTTAACAGCTTAAATAAGCACTCGAAATACATCCAAATGATTCCGAGGCTCGTTTTATTTCAATCCTACGCACCGTATTGCTGTTTCAGATATTTCACAATTTTTGCCGATTCAAACATCTTCACTTGCGTGTTTGGATCGACCAGATATGGAACTTGAATATCACGCCCCATCAGTTCGACCACCTTTTCACGCTTGCCTTCTTTAATTGGAATATATTTGCCGGGTTTCAAGCGTAATACCGCAGGTCCCATATCTTGCCAGCGCTCTTTGGCAACATTATGAAAGACAAACGGCAATTCGAGTTCAGTCAGTACCCCACGCACCACACGTGTAAATGGACTGGCTTCAAAGCCCCATAATTCAAGCATTTGTTCAGGTGCTGCACGATCAATAATTCTTTTATCAATCCAAACACCCCGCGCGCCATTAATCAACGTTCCTGCCAAAGCCACCACAGGCAACTTTGGATAATGTGCAAATTTTTTTGGAGTCTTGCCTGTACGCCCATAATGTTTAAACAGATGATGAATAATCTGCTGTGACTCATACATGTGCGTCGACGTATTTTCATCAATCAAGAATGGAAACTGCGTTTTCCCACCTTGTTGTTTTACAATTTGACGATACTTGTTTCCACCTTTTGGACAAGGATAAACCTCATAATCCAAATTAAGTAAAGTTAAAACTTCTCGCACACGGCGACAAAATGGCGAACCTTCAAATTCATAGAGTTTTAATGCTTTCTCAGGTTGTTTGGGAAAGGCTGTACCCGACACACCTCGACCACCTTCAGCCAAAGAAGAAGCCAAGGCTTGAATGACTTTAATTTGATGGTTCACCATATATTGTCCTTTTTCTCGTTCGTCTTATAATTCGACCAATTGTTCTTTAGCCACCACAATGCCGTTGTTGTCGGCATAAATATAATCACCAGATTGGATGGTCACACCACCAAAATAAAGTGGAATATCTGTTTCGCCTATGCCTTTACGATTACTTTTTTGTGGAATTGCAGCCAATGCATGCACACCCAAATCTAGTACTGCAATTGCGTCTACATCACGCACACAACCATAAATAATCACCCCATTCCAGTGATGATTCACAGCAGATTCAGCAATCAAGTCTCCCATAAGTGCACAGCGCATTGACGCACCACCATCGACCACAAGAACTTTACCTGTACCGTCCGTCGCCAATAACTCTTTCACACGGGAGTTATCTTCAAAACACTTTACAGTCACCACTTGACCACCAAAGCTTTTACGTGCGCCATAGCTTTTAAAGAATTTACCATCCATTGATGGCGTCACCACCTGAAGTTCTTTTTCAGGATTATCATCCAGTAAATCACAAGTTACAAAAGGTACAGTTGCCACTTCTCTCTCCATTATTTGGCTTTTTGTATGCGTAAATTATCATAAATTTCAAACTTTTCAGTTTGAGATTGGGCTGCCACGACCATAGTATGAGCCACTTGTTCTGCGGTCACTGGCTTATATTTAAAAGAATCAGGCACTAAATGCGACATCTTCTGATATAAACGTTGCGTTGCACCTTCTAACACGCGCTGTTCAGATCGCTCACCCAATAAGAGTGAGGGTTGCAGTATAGAGGTCTTGTACAACGCCAACTCTCGAATATGCTGTTCAAGCTCACCTTTCACCCGATTATAGAAAATCGGCGATTTTGCATTGGCTCCCAGTGCACTCACCAACAGATAATGGATTTCTCTTTCTTCCAACAAATCGGCAAAGTGCGCATTAATTTCATAATCAATATTATAAAACTGTGCTTTAGACCCTGCTTTTTTCAACGTTGAGCCTAAACAGCTAAACGCATGAGTATGACCTTGGATATCTTCATCATTGAGCATTAAAAAATCTTCAAGCACAAATTGATGCACTTTTTCCTTCTGACTTAATTGCACATCATAATGCCGTACGACTGCCGTAATTTGTTCGCAACTGGCTAATTCATTTAATTGTTTTATTAAGGCTCGACCAACTAAACCTGTTGCGCCAATCACTATTGCCTTTTGAATCGGATTTATCATTTTTTGATCATTCTCCATGATTTATTAGTAATCTAACGTTTTCTTTAACATTTTTCTGCATCTAAAATGTTGTCAAAGCATGTCAAGACTTGACTTCGTAGTCGTGTTTAATCAAAATATGGCACTTGTTTACGGGCTGGTGATAGTTCTGCTGATGTTGGTTTTCAGTTTGAATTGCAGCCCGCCCAGACCAATCTAATTCAAGGAGTGCACGAGTGGCAAACTCTGCTCAAGCAAAAAAACGTGCTCGTCAAAACGTTAAAGCACGTAAACACAACGCAAGCTTGCGTTCTATGGTTCGTACTTACATCAAACGCACAGTAGCTGCTATCGCTGCTGGTGACCACACTGTTGCTACAGAAGCTTACAAAAAAGCTGTTCCTGTAATCGACCGTATGGCTGATAAAGGCATCATCCATAAGAACAAAGCTGCTCGTCATAAGAGCCGTTTAAATGCACAAGTTAAAGCTTTAGCTAACTAATTTGCTGTATTGAAAAAAGCCCATCAGGGCTTTTTTTACGTCTGTAGATTTATCTCCAACCTGTTCCATTCAAATATTTCACCAACTAAAGCCCCTCCACCAAGCATTGTGAAGGAGCCATCAGCTTAATTTGCCAGTACAGCCAAATTCTTTGGTTTTAAATAAGATAAAATAAGATTGTTATTTGGAACCAGCATGCTCCACTTTTGGTTTGCTCCATTGGTACATGAGTAACGAATCAAATCAGCACGATTATCCACCAAATAGCCTTTATTCAAGTCAAAACACTGACTTCCCTGACGAATCGACTGGGTATCGGCCATCATGCTCCAAATCTGACTGCTTGACTGCGTTGAACACGTCGCCAGTGTAATTTTATTGCCACTACCATTACTGGTTAAACATTGATCCATAGCCCATTTACTATGAATACGCCCTAAAGCATCTAAAATCCATTTTTCGGAGTCATCTCCTGTACAAGCTGTTGGACCACTAATATAAGGGTTATATTGACCTGCTGCAGTTTTCTCTACTTTTAAGCAATTGGTTTTATTCAACAAGGTACTTTGCTGATTCAATAGAGTATCCGTTTCCAAACCCAATTGCTGAATAAATGCCGCCAATGCTGTTTCTGCATCCGTCTTTTCGGCTACCAAATCTTGAGCGTACACATTCATCCAGCGATTTAAACGATAAATTTTTTGCTGCTGGCTTTCGTACAGCGCAAGCACTTGCTGTGCGGGAACAGAGAGTTCTGCTCGATTGTTTCGATATGCATCATACAAGAGCTGCTCATTCGCAGACAAAGCCACGATTGCTTGCCCACTTTGCGCAAGCAATGCCTGCTCTAGGCTTAGAAGCTCGACTTTGCGTAAAGCTGCATAACCATTTTCACGACCAATTTTTACTGCTGGCTGAATTGCATCGGTATATGTTGGGATATCGATACTGGATAACAACTTTTCAGCTTCATTTGTCTTTTTACAATATAAATCAACATGCTGAGGCTGATCTGAAATCGCAAGATTGACATGCAATTTATTGGCAGGGCTGTTCGTGGCATCCATGCGATTTGGCGCCAATGCAATGGTTTGACTACCATTTACTGAAACCACCTTTAACCAACATGCGGCTTGTGTTGCAGTCGTAGTGACTTCAGGTAGAGTAAATACATTGCCCCAGTTACTCCGCGCAGCAGGATACAATAGACCTACCTGATTTACGGGATCATATCCACCCAAAATGGTATATACAGGCACACCAAATAAGCGTGGCTTGAGATAATTCCCATCCGCTCGGTTATACCAAACTTTACTAGAACTTGGCACTCGAGGTTGTGCAACTTCCATCTTTCGCGTGGTGGCATTCCATTTTAAATAACCTGTGCTCGAATTTGCATCCCACATATAGCGGTTAAAGTGTGGTTGTATCTTGGTTGATGTACTATATCCCGTATGATGGGTATAACGTGAAATTGAGCTAGCCGTTGCACCGCCCGCCATAGCATCCCAACCATAAGGATAAAGTTTTAGAAAATTTGGCACACCATTCGCACCATCACCCAAACTGGTAGATTTCCAATTTAAATTACCGCGCATTTTATCGCGAAATGAAATATAGCCCCAGCCACTGTCCGCATGATGTGCTGACCAGAAATAATTGGTCGGCTGACCTTCAACCGATACCGAACCAGGATAATGCCCCAAGCCATAATGATGTCCAATCTCATGACTAAACTCATTGCCAACTGAATCAATTAGCGTCAGCATGCCATTGCCACCGCTTAAACCATGGGTTTGATCACCATTGCTATATTTGCCACGCGCATGATGTACAATCACACTTTCGGTTAGCTGAGGTTGCTCTTGACTCGCCATGGAGGCACTGGTCACACCCCAATTGGCTAAATTAATACCTACACTAAAAGTAGATTTTGCTACATTTTCTCGCATATCCCCCGAATAAACACCACCCTCTACAGCACTATTGGTGTCATAAATCGTACCATTAGCGACCATCACTCGACTAAGTTTCATATCATCGTATTTAGCGACGGTCATTTCCGCAGCAGGAATGGTTTGGAAGTAATCTGTACCTGCCTTTTCAGGCTCAAGCAACATATAGTGTCCTGTAGAAATAGGCGGATCAGTTAGTAAACCAAGTCGGATATTGTTTAAAACCAATTCACCTGGCGGTGCAAAATCAATTTGTGACTCTAATAATTCACCTGTACGCCCACTTCCATCAATCAATTTAAGCTTCAGCCCAGATTGAATTTCATCCCAATTTAGCTTAGTCGACCAAGCTCGTTTGCTATACAAGACTTGCGGACGTTGGTCTTGATTACTTTGATCTGAAAGTGGAATTTGCGATGGATCATTTAATTTTACACGGCGCACCAATAATCCATCTTGATAGATCTCAAGCTCAAGCTGCTGCACATCCCCCATTTCAGCCGTCGGGGTAACTAATAGTAAAGCTTCCCGCTCCGATGTCAGTCGAGGCATATTTTTCGCCTCATTTCCACTAGGATCAACCACATGTGCCTGTGCAAATTGCACCATAGCTTGTAATGTTCCCGTTAAATCGGAACGGATTACACGCGTTGAAGAATTCGCATCATAATCATAAAAACCCAGCGTCTCCTCATCCAGTACATCTTTGCTTGGTTCAGGGTACAAGGGCTGGTTTGGCGTGGTATCTATAGATGAATCAGGATTTGAAGTACCTCCACTAGTAGAATCCCCACCGCCGCCACCGCAGGCTGTTAATAAAATAGAAGCAACACAAACACTTAAAATGTGCAAAGGGTAATTCATCACACTTTTCAAAAAAATCCCCAATTGTTATTAATTTAGATAGGTAAATGTAAAATAAATCATTTAAAAACATGATGTTATTTAAATTATGATATATTATATTTTTATATAATACAAAAAATTAAGAATAATGAAGGACATACTTGCTTATCACAAATATAAAAAATAAAACCTTAGCTGGTTATTATTTTAATGATGCTGTTTAAACTGCCGAATATTGAGTTCATGCAATTCGCCACGCCAAATCCATTTGAGTTTCGAATCTAAAAATTCATCACCTTCAAACCAGACAAATAAACCTTCCATCATTTGTGGCCAATCTTCTTGTGTAATCACATTACGACCAGAAATCACCGCAAGAATAGCCGCAATAATCGTATCGTGACTTACCGCCAAACTTAAACCGCTATGCTGCTGGGGATGGGTGTTATAAATCAGCTCCAGCACATCTACCACCCCATGAATCGGATGCTTCATTCCAGGCAATGCATTATTCACAAAGCTATTAATAAAGCCCAATGCACCTTGTTCACGAAAATAAGGACCTGCCTGCTTAATATCCAAAACAAAACTACCAGGCTCAACCAGCAAGCCTTGTTGCACAATCTCAATATGATGGGTATTACTTTGCTGACTCATAGAATCTGCACCCTGAATCATCAGGGCTGCGGTATCGACACAGCGTTGAATAGGACTA
Organism: Acinetobacter kanungonis; assembly: GCF_009939195.1. Classification (GTDB taxonomy): domain Bacteria; phylum Pseudomonadota; class Gammaproteobacteria; order Pseudomonadales; family Moraxellaceae; genus Acinetobacter; species Acinetobacter kanungonis. Next base: position 11,902 of record NZ_JAACKC010000007.1, read on the forward strand.
GAAATACAATGCTGAATAATACGGTCGGTTTGACCAATCAGATGTGCTCCCCATGCCTGAGCCAAATCTCTACCTTGAGAAGTCAATTGTAAATCATAACCCGCTAAGCCCTGCCCACTCACCATCTCGCGTAGAGAATGTCGCGTGAACAATGTAACTGGCGTGCTGGTATCAGGCAATAAATCGATTGCTTTGAGCATACTGCGCGGGAGTCTTTCTAATGCCATGATATCTTCATAGTTTTTGGGTATTTACACTGTACCATTTTAACCTGTTTGCCTAATGCTTGCTCAACATTCTTGCCAATACTTCTAAAGCCAATACCTGCATTTCAGCCGTTCGGTAGGCAATAAAACCCTTATTCAGCAAACTATCACGCTGATTATATAAAAATGGACGTCCCTTAAAGTCTACGAGTCCACCACCAATGCGCTCAAGCAAACATTGCCCTGCACTGGTGTCCCACTCACTGGTGGGATGAAATCGCGGATAAATATCAATCTTATGTTCCAGCATCATACAGAACTTGTAAGCACTTCCTGCCTTAAACACACTGTATTCCGTGATGCTTTCTAAGACTTGCAGATACTCATGATATTGACCTTTTTGCTGTGAACTTTGACTAAGGCCTATCTTAACCGTATCTGTTTGTTGATGTTCTGAACTATAGATAAACCATTGTTGAGTCTTTATATCCAATTTCAGCGGCATGCCTTGAATTGGACAGATATACATCGATTGCTCGCCAGGAATCGCTAGAATGGCAAATACGGTCTGTGCACCATCTACCAAGCTTAAATTAATCGTGAATTCAGGTCGCTGATGTAAAAATTCTTTGGTGCCATCCAGTGGATCAAGCAACCAGAAACGTTGCCATTGCTGACGTAGACTATACTCACCTTCTTCCGACAACAATGGAATATCAGGACTATAGTCCGCCAAAGCCTGTGTAATAAATTGATTGGCTCTAAAGTCTGCTTGCGTGACAGGCGATGCATCATGCTTATGTTCAATATTAAAATGTTCACCTGAACAATATTGCTGAAATTCCTGATTCAGGATTTCACATGCCTGCGTCATCATTGGAACCAGTTGCAAGATCATTGCATCTTGCGGTTCATCTGTTTTTATAAACATAAATCGCCTTTAATAAGCATCTTCAAGAAATGCTGATTTATTACATGTCGCACAGTATTTTCTTTCCTGCACTGAGTTACTTCATTGCAATTCGTTTCTATATTTCATCATACGCTTTGTAATGCTAAATTGCACAACCCTAAGTCTCAATCGTATTACTCAGGAATGTGAAAATACACAGAGTCCTGTTAAGTATAATATTCCCACGCATTCTGCTGTGCCAAAAGCTTGATGAAAGGCCCTATGGTTCTTGCAGTCAATAAAGTCGGATTAAATTCTTCGGCATACTGCTGTTGGAAGAAGGCCCTGATACTCGGGTTAATTGGCGCAAACTTCATTGCCCACTCAGGAAATAAGCGCTCAACCTGCTCTTCAAAATACAGAATCTGACACCCCTTATGCCGTGGGTCTTTTAAAATGCGGTCAAAGTACAAATTACTGACTTTAGATTTCTCACCCTCTAGACATTGAACAAAATATCCATTGCCATAACACAGCACTCCAGTAATTTCATGCGAAGCATTATGATCAACAGAGGTCGCTAAAATATTCATTAATTCAGGCTTAAATACATCATCATTCTGAGTAAATTTACTTACATAAAGCAGCCGTACACATCCCACCATGATCAATATTACCTATAATTATCATTAAAATAGATTTAAATACTTAATAATCAGTTTAATTATTTTACCAAAAGGTAATTTATCACTATGCCGCATTTCCCTAAACTAGGCAATTCCACCAATGGACTGCATCAATTGACTCTCAAATCTCAATACGTAAAGCATCCATTATTCTATTCATGACTTTGCTGTTATAGTAAAGCCTGATTTCATTCAGCTCACCCATTATGCAGAGCTGATACTCTCCATTACTCCCAAAGACTGTTAGGACTGTTAAATGGTTAAACCTATTGTGATCTTCGACATGGATGGCACATTACTCGATCTTGCCTATGACGATTTGATCTGGAACCAATTGCTGCCTATTCGTTATGCCGAAACACATCAATGTACCCTTGAACAAAGTCAGGCGACTTTATTTGAGTTTTACCAAGAACATAGCCACACCTTAAATTGGTATTCCTCACGTTTCTGGTCAGCAAAAGTCGGGGTAGATGTATTGGCTTTACAGCAAGAACATCAACATAAAGTCAGCCTACGCAGTGGTTGTATCGAGCTACTCGAATATCTAAAAGCCAACCAGTATCCATGCTGGCTTGCCACCAATGCCGACTGCGCCAGTTTAAAGTTCAAATTAGAACAAACTGGCATTGCTGAATATTTCGATGTGATTGTCAGCAGTGAAACCCTTGGTCATGCCAAAGAGTTTCCTGCCTTCTGGGAAGAGCTGCAGCTACAACATCCATTTAATATTGCTCAGGCGTATTTTATTGATGATACAGAGAAAGTTTTATTGGGTGCACAAAAATTCGGCTTACAGCATTTAATTAGCATTCAACAGCCCTCATCTATAGGATTAGTCCGTGACGAATCCCCCTTTCCAATGTTAAAACATTTGACGGATTTCATCCCTTTACTGGAACAAGCCGAGGAACACAAGCAATATGCCTAAAGCAGAGCAACATTTAGCTGCTGAAACCATGCGTATCGACAAATGGCTATGGGCTGCACGTTTTTTTAAAACACGTAGCATCGCCAAATCTGCCATTGAGGGCGGCAAAGTCCATTTTGACGGTGAACGCGTCAAAGTCTCTAAAGAAGTTCGTGTCGGAATGGAACTCACCATTCAACAGGGTTTTGAAAAAAAAACTGTGGTCATCAAAGCCATTTCAGGAGTGCGTGGTCCTTCGCCAGTAGCTCAACTGCTGTATGAAGAAACTGAAGTCAGTTTAGCAAAAAGAGAATTGCTTGCATCACAAAGAAAGTTGCATAATCTTGCTCGACCTGATCATCGTCCATCTAAAAAAGATCGCCGACAAATCAGTAAATTTAAACAAGAAAATGATCAACAATTTGACCAGTATTGGTCATATAATGATGATTAAATCAGTCGCGTCATGTTGTGTCGCACTAGATACAACAGACATAGAATAACAGGAATAATTCTGTCACTATACTGAAGTGGAAAACGTTTGTAATGCAATACATCCACTTTAGTTAGAAATGAAGTGACATAGTTTTGAGGTCGTGAGATGGATGAGAATAAAAGCAAGGCGCTGAATGCTGCCCTAAGCCAAATTGAAAAACAATTTGGTAAGAATACAGTAATGCGTCTTGGCGATAACACCGTGCAAGCCGTTGAAGCGGTTTCCACAGGTTCATTAACATTAGATATCGCACTCGGTATTGGTGGCTTACCTAAAGGTCGCATCGTCGAAATTTACGGTCCTGAATCTTCAGGTAAAACGACCATGACATTACAAGCGATTGCACAATGTCAAAAAGCTGGCGGTACGTGTGCCTTTATCGATGCTGAACATGCGCTTGATCCACAATATGCGCGTAAGCTTGGCGTTGATATCGACAATCTACTCGTCTCTCAACCAGACAATGGTGAACAAGCACTCGAAATTGCGGACATGCTGGTTCGCTCTGGCGCAATCGACCTTATTGTTGTCGACTCCGTTGCCGCACTTACCCCACGTGCCGAAATTGAAGGCGAAATGGGTGACTCGCACATGGGCTTACAAGCTCGCCTAATGAGTCAGGCGCTACGTAAAATCACAGGTAATGCGAAACGCTCGAACTGTATGGTGATCTTCATTAACCAAATCCGTATGAAGATTGGTGTGATGTTCGGTAGTCCAGAAACCACAACTGGTGGTAATGCATTGAAATTCTATGCATCTGTACGTCTAGATATTCGTCGTGTAGGTCAAGTAAAAGAAGGCGATGAAATCGTTGGTTCAGAAACCAAAGTCAAAGTTGTTAAAAACAAAATGGCTCCTCCATTTAAAGAAGCCCTGTTCCAGATTCTTTATGGTAAAGGTGTAAATCAGCTCGGTGAGTTGGTTGATCTTGCCGTTCAGCAAGACATCATCCAGAAAGCTGGTGCTTGGTATTCATACCAAGGCGACAAAATTGGTCAAGGTAAAAACAATGTGATTCGTCACCTTGAAGAAAACCAGCAATTGGCACAAGAAGTTGAACGCATCATTCGCGAACAGTTGCTAACTACTGGCGGTGTTGTTGAAGAAAAAGAGGAAGAAGAGCCTAACTTTTTGCTAGATGCATAAGTCATTTAAGTTCTCAACATATCGCCATTGCACCAAAACGCCCTACGGGGCGTTTTTCAATCAAAGATTAGAAGTAATATGAATCCATCTAAATTTCCTAAACTACTCAACTATGAGAGTCTCAAGCAAGAATTTGGAACATCAGATACTGAACAGACTCCAGTGCAAGCATCACTGACAACTCAGCCAGCTCACGAAGACATAGAGACGGAGTCCCCACAAAATACAGGACTCACAGGCTCGCGTTTGCGCTCTTATGCATTTGCCGTACTAACCCGCAAGGAATACTCCAAAGCAGAGTTGATAGAGAAACTAGCGACCTATGCGGCAAATCGAGAAGAAGTGATCAACCTTGTTGAAGAACTCTCAAACAATAATTATCAAAGTGACCAACGTGTTGCTGAAATTGTACTTTCCAGCCAAAAACGTAAAGGCAAAGGTCCGCAGCGCATTAAGCTGGCATTAAAAAACAAAAAAATAAACAGTGAATTAATTCAAGAAGAATTAAAAGAAATTGATTGGGCAGAACAAGCCTATCAACTTAAAATCAAAAAATTCGGTATAACCGTTGAAAGAGACCCAAAACTAAAAGCAAAGCAAATTCGCTTCTTACAGTACAGAGGATTTGATATGGATGCGATTATGAAAGTAATTAGCAGAAAAGAAAGTGAAGAATAAATAAAGATAAAAATTAGAGGTTATAATTATGAAATGGTGGCAACCCTACCAGCAAAGCTTCGGCACATCACAATTCTACTACCGTTGCTACCTTCCGGTCCTGGCGGGGTTCGCAGAGTGTAATTGCGAAGTAACCGGCAGGGCTACCATTGCAAGAACAGAGTATAGAGATTTTTTACCAAGTTGCAAGCCCTTATCCTAGTTTTATGTACCTAAGCCATTCATTTGTCTATTTAAAATACAAAAGCATGTATTTAGCACAATTTATATGCATATTTATTTTTGGGTTTACCTTAAACATACGACAAGATTGAAAACACTTATTGCATTTCAGTGCTTGAGCATTTTAAATGTGTTCAAGATGAAATGAATAAAGCCATATAAACACAAGGCTTTAAGCAAGTAATACAAAATGGATATGTTTTATGATGCAATTTAAGCATGCACTTTATGCACTCACTTTACTCAGCACCAGTTCTATTTTTGCCAACGTCCCAATTGAAACTCGCGGTTTAAGTCAAAGCGACTCCGGTTCTAACTATGGCTCAACTTCAACCAACACCCCTGTTGCAGAAACCAGTGTACCAACCAACATCAATTGGCAACTGATGCAGAAAAACCAGCAACTTGAAAATGATATTCGTAGCTTGCGTGGGCGCATTGAAGAACAAGAAAATACGATTGAACAGCTTAAAAATGAACTCAACAACCGCTATACCGACCTAGATCAACGCCTAGAACTTTTACAACAAAAGGTTGATCCTGAGAGTGCTACTCAAACGGAGGATAATCAACAGGATAGTTCACCCAGTACCAGCACACCCGCCACTACAGCAGTAAATCCAGTCAATAGCAGCAGCCCAACAGCAATTCCACCTGTTACGCCTAGCGCAACAGTAAGCAATACTGGGCCTGCTGCGGCAAATCAGCAAGCAACTGAGCTAGAGAAGGCAGCCTATACTGTCGCATTAGATGCCTACAAACAAGGTGGTGCCAAAAAAGCCATTGCACCTATGCAAAACTTTATTAAAAACCACCCAAACAGTATCTACATCAGCAATGCATATTTTTGGCTAGCTGAATTTAATTTGGCCATCGAACCAACCAATTACACGGAAGCTAAGCGCAATTACAATATCGTCGTGAATCAATATCCACAGTCATCCAAAGCATCTCGTGCGCTATATCAACTATATAGCATAGCAAAAGATGTTGACCGCAATACAGCTTTAGCCAATCAATACAAAGCCAAACTCTTAAAACAATATCCGAAAAGTGAAGAAGCTGGCTATTTGAAGAAATAAAAAAAGACACCATATGGTGTCTTTTCTTATGATACAAAACTTAACGCACAATACCGCGTTCAGATTGTTCAAGAGAGTCAAGTAACAATTGAGCTTCAGCAACTGTCGGTAAAATTTCCTGACGAATTCGCTCAACAGCCTCAACCGTAGTCAAACCCTCTTTATAAATGAGTTTAAATGCTGTACGTAGACCTTGAATTACTTCTTTAGACCAACCTTTACGACGCATACCTTCAACATTCATGGCAAATGCATGTGCTGGATTACCCGAAGCCATGACATAAGCTGGCACATCTTTAACAATTAAAGACGCCCCGCCCACCATGCTGTATGAAGCAAGCTTACAGAACTGATGAATACCTGAGTTTCCACCAACAATAACGTAATCACCAATATGAACGTGTCCTGCAACACCAACGTTATTGGCAAAGATATTATGATCACCGACCATACAGTCATGCGCAATATGGGTATTCACCATTAATAGGTTATGACTGCCAATCTTAGTTAAAGACTCATCTTGCACAGTACCACGATGCAAGCTGCAATGCTCACGAATCGAGTTGTGATCACCAATTTCCAACCAAGTTTCTTCACCTCGGTATTTTAAATCTTGGCATACTTCACCAATACTCGCGAACTGGAAAATTTCGTTATTCTTTCCAATACGCGTGTATCCCCCAACCACAACATGTGAATGAAGTTTTGTTCCTGCACCAATTGTGACCTGCGGACCAATAATACAATACGGTCCAATTTGCACATCTGGAGCAATTACTGCTGATGAGTCAATAATAGCGGTTGGATGAATTAATTCGTTATTGCTCATGCCTGCTCTATACTTTCTGATGATAAACCATGATTTCTGCGGTTGTAGCAACAACACCATCTACAGTAGCAATACAGTTATATTTGTAAATACCACGTTTTTGCATAATCAGTTCTGATTTTAATACAAGTTGGTCGCCTGCAACCACCTGTTTTTTAAATCTTACCTTCTCTGCACCCGCAAAAAGGAACAAAGAACCTTCACTTGGCTTCTCATTGTTCATAATAAAACCAAGAATACCCGAAACTTGAGCCAAAGCTTCAACAATCAGCACACCTGGCATAATTGGATAGTTCGGGAAATGTCCTTGTAAGAACTCTTCGTTGATTGAAACGTTTTTATAACCAACAATCCCATTATCAGTTACATCAGTAATACGATCAACCAATAAGAATGGATAACGGTGTGGTAAATATTCACGAATTTGCTGAATATGCATTGGCAATTCTGGTTTCGTAAATGGTAGTAAAGTCGACTCAGTCATCATAATTCTATTTACGCAATTTAAAAGTTGATTCAAGGGACTCAATTTGAGTCTGCATATGATCAAGTCGTTTGACTAATTGGGTCAATGGCACATCTGCTAATTGTCTGAACCGCACAACTGTCCGCTTCCACTGTGGTGTTGCAAATAATCCTGTTCCACCAGAATAACTTCCAGCTTCGTAAATATTATTTGTGACCATTGACATTCCTGTAATTGTTACATTATCAGCAATTGTGATATGCCCTACTACACCACAAGCACCTGCAAGGATACAGTTTTTGCCAATCGTAGTACTACCTGCAATCCCACACTTCGCTGCAATTGCAGTGTTTTCACCGATCTTAACGTTATGGGCGATTTGCACAAGGTTATCAATCTTAACACCATGTTCCAAAATAGTATCATCCAAAGCACCGCGATCAATACTACAATTCGAACCAATACGTACATCATGACCAATAATTACTGATCCCAATTGTGCAATACGATGCCATTTACCTTGATATGGCGCAAAACCAAATCCTTCGCTACCAATCACGGTATTGGCATGAATACGCACTCGATCACCAATTTTACACGCACCCGTTAAAGTGACATGCGAATCAATGAAACCATCTTTGCCTATTTCGACATCATCATCAATACGCACATGTGCTTGAATAATGGTGTTATCACCAACCACACAATTTTCACCAATCACAACATAATGACCAATATAAGCACTGTCAGACACGATTGCAGAAGGATGAATTTTGGCTGTGCTCTCAATCCCCACTTCACTATGTTTTTTCTCAAACACATGAGTCAAGATGGCGAAAGCCAGATATGGATTCGGAACCAAGATAAAATTTTGATGGCTATGCAATTTTTCTTGTAGCGCTTTGGTGACAATTAAAGCCCCAGCTCGGGATGCTAATGCCTTTTCCAGATACTTCTCATCTGTAACAAAGGAGATATGCTGCGGAGATGCTGTATCCAGACTCGCTAAGCCCTGAATAACTAGGTCAGATTGACCAAGACACTCACCTTGAACTAGGTGAGCGAGGTCTTTTAAACTTTTTTTGTTAAGATTCATGGATTACTTGATTGCATTAACCTTTTGAATCATTTTATCAGTTAAATCATACTTAGCGTCATAAGCAAGCGCAGAGTTTTTATTCAAAACAACATCTAAGCTATTTTCTTTACGCAATTGTTCAGCAACTTGCTTGATTCGGGCATCAAGCGTCTTATTCATAACTTGCAAAGATGCTTGTACTTTAGATTGCAAACCTTGCTGAATGCCATTTAATTCATTCAACTTAGTTTGATACTCTGCACTCATTTTCTGCATTTCAGCTTCAGAAAGTTTAGTTGCCTGAGCCTTTTGCTTCATCGCATCAAGCTCTTTACCTAACTGCTCTAAACGAGTGGTTTGCGGTTTGATTGATTGTTGTAGCGTTGCATTCTGCGCTTTCAGGTAAGTGCTATTTTCCACTACTTGCTCTAAATCCACCACGCCATAGCCCGCAGCATGAACCATTGAACTGAGTGAAATGCTAGCAAAAGCTAATGCTTTGATTATTTTACGCATTTATTAAACCTTATTCTATATTGTGTATAATTCGAAAGGATCGTACTTAGAAAGTACGACCAATTTCAAATTGAATCTCTTTAGTTTGATCGCCTTCTTTATCATTTAGCGGGAATGCATAGCTTAATGATAATGGACCAATCATAGTAATCCAGGTAAAGCCTACGCCCACGCTATAACGCATATTACCTAAATCAAAGCCATATTCATCTTTACATGTCCGTTTAGCAGCATCAGTCGTGAATACGTCACATTGCGTATCAAACACTTGTGCACCTTCAGCAAACAATACTGGACGAACTTGGCGCGTCCAGTCGCCTTTAAATGGCAAAGGTAGTACTAATTCAGTACCAAATTGCACTAAGGCATTACCACCCACTTCCTCTGGAGAAGGATCATCCTGATTAGTTTGCTCGTAATATACACCTTCATATTTTGGACCTAAGGTACTATTGTCATAACCACGTACCGAACCATAACCACCTGCATAGAAGTTTTTATAAAATGGCAGGTCGTTACCATAACCCAACTTACCATAACCACGCAGCACAAAGTCCTTACCTAAAGGTAAGAAGGCTTGTGCATCATAGGTAATTTTTTGATATTCAACATCACTGCCAGGTAGTGCAATTTCAGCATTGACACGATGTGACTGACCAGAAGTTGGAAATTGAGGGCGATTCAGTGTGTTGTATGACCAACCCAAAGTTAAATTATAGGTTAAGAATTCACCTTCAAAAGCATTATCATATGTAACTTCTGGTACAGCACAAGTATAAGATAATACAGTAGTCCCATCTGTATCATATACAGGTACAGTCAGTTGAGAATTACCTGAACTATCCGCAGGACAGTACGAACCTGTATTCGTTGGCTTACCACCATTTGCAAGTAAATAATCACGTACATAAGTAGACACATAAGGACCTGTCGTAACTTTTGTTTGATCTACATTCAGACCCGCACTAATACTTTGATTTTCATCAATTGGATAACCAAAGTTAATCCCCCCACCAATACTATCCGTTACGTAGTTGTTGACGTTGTAGTCACTATCCAACTTTGTTTTACGGTAGTACATGTTGTAACCACGACGCACACCATCAATAGTAAAGTACGGATCAGTTACGCTGAGGTTGTAGTAATCTTGCGTTTCTGAACGTGATAGATCGATAGCAACACTGTTACCTGTACCCATAAAGTTGGTTTGACTGAGTCCGGCTTGGAATGTTACACCACCACTTTGTGAGTAACCTACCGCAAGTGTACTTGTACCAGAATGCTGTTCTTCAACATTCACATTCAAGTCAACCTGATCAGGCATATTTGGAATACGTGTCGGTTTAATATCAACTGTCTTAAAGTAACCAGTACGCTCTAAACGCACTTTAGACAAGTCAATTTTTTCATTACTTGCTAAAGCACCTTCCATTTGGCGCATTTCACGACGCAATACTTCATCTGAAGTTTTGGTATTGCCCGTAAAGTTAATACGACGCACCGTAACTTGCTGACCTGGATTGATGTAATAATTAAGATCAACCACACGCGTTTCATTATTAATTTGCGGAACCACATTCACTTCCGCATAGTAATAACCCGCATTACCATATTTACGTAATAATAATTGCTTAACCGCATTTACTTTTTCTTGTGAATAGGTCGCGCCATCTTTATAAATTTGCATCGCCTTGAGTTCTTCAGGCTTATACAATGCGTCACCTAAGAATTTGGTTTCACCAAATTTAAATTGCTCACCTTCATTCACAGATACTTCAATGAAAATACGCTTTTTATCTTCACTTAAATTCAGACTAGAGTTAGTAATATCGAAGTTGATATAGCCAGCATTCAAATATAAAGCTCGTAATGCTTCTAAACTTGCCGCCATTTTTTCACGTGCATAACGGTCATTACGCGAAACAATTGAGCTCCAACCACTTTCTTTAACAGCAAAAGCTTGCTGAATATCACTATCGCTGAATACAGTATTGCCAATAACATTAATATCGACAACTTTTGCTGCTTTACCTTCATTAAACTCAAGCAATAAGTCTACACGGTTATTCGGCTTCGCAGTAGTCGTCACTTTAACGTCAGCATCATAGCGACCTTGCTGCACATACTGTTGCTCAAGCTCTGACTCAACCGTTTGAAGTGTTGATTTCTTTAACACCTCCCCCTCAGCCAAGCCCATTTTTTTCAAACCTTCTTCCAAAGCTTCTTTTGGAATGAGTTTATTGCCTTTTAATTCAATTTTAGAAATCAGCGGGCGCTCAACCACTGTAAAAACAAGTGTATCACCCTGTTTTGATGCCTTAATGTCATCAAACATGCCCGATGCGTACAAGGCTCGAATTGAATTCGAAATCGCTTGATCATCAACACGATCACCACTATGCACTGGCAACATGGTATACACATTGGCAGGAGTTAAACGAACGAGTCCATCAATTTTTATATCACGAACAATAAATTCATCCGCTGCATATACTTGTTGTACTGCTGCCATAGCACTAACCAGTGCCAAAGGCATAAATAAATGTGTGTGCTGCATGCCAGTCTTTTCCGATGTTAATTTCAAAGCACGTTGTTATAAACGCATAAAGTCATTAAATAATGCGAGGAGCATCATGCTACCCAGCAGTACCATACCAATTTTTAAACCAACCAATTGTATTTGTTCAGAAACAGGTTTACCACGAATCAATTCAATAAAGTAGTACACTAAATGTCCGCCATCCAGCATTGGAATCGGCAACAAGTTTAATATCCCCAAACTTACACTCATCAACGCCATGAATGAAATGAAAGTTTGCCATCCCATTTCAGCGCTTTGACCAGCAACTTTGGCAATGGTGATTGGACCAGATAGGTTTTCCAACCCAATTAAACCACGCACCATTTTTACCATAGAATTCAAGATCATGGTGCTAATTTGCCCTGTCTTATCTAACGCTTTACCAAAAGCTTCTACAGGACCATATTGAATGGTTTGTTTGTATTCTTCAGGAATAACCACCTTGCCTGGGTTATTTTGCACACCAAGCGCGCCAGACACATTACCCATGTTATCTCGCTTGCCTTGCGGCATGACTTCCAAATGCACCAACTGATTTTGACGCAAGACATCAATTTTAAGTAGTTTCTCGGGCGATGCTTGCACCACCTCAACCACATCAAACCAGTCTTTCATCTTCACGCCATCAATCGCGACAATGCGGTCACCCTCTTTCATGCCCTGACGAATTGCCGCACCATCTTCACTTAATTTCATGACCGCTGCGGGAATATGTGGACGGAAAGGGATAAAACCCAGACTATCTAAAGGCGATTGATTTTGATCTTTCAAGAAGTTTTTAATTGGCAATTCAAAAGACTGGAGTTGTCCATTTCGATCAGCATCGATATGAATCACTCCCGTTTCACCTGCACGATCAACCAGAGCAAAATTAAGTTGTTCCCAAGTTGTCGTCTTCGTACCATCTACAGCTGTAATCTTATCTCCAACTTGCATTTGTGCTGCAGCGGCTGGCGTGTTTAGCAAAACTTTACCCACACGTGTGTTTAACTGTTCTTGCGCAGGTAGAAACAATACCCAAAACAATAAAACTGCAAAAATAAGATTAATTAATGGTCCAGCAGCTACAATTGCAATACGTTTCCATGGATGCTGACGGTTAAAGGCATAAGGCAAATCAGCTTCTGCAACATTACCTTCACGTTCATCCAACATTTTGACATAACCACCCAAAGGTAAGGCTGACAATTGATATTGAATGCCCGACTTTTTAGATGTCCACTTTAATACAGTTGGACCAAAGCCAATTGAATAAACTAAAACTTTAACGCCGAGTTTACGTGCAACAAAATAGTGTCCGAACTCATGAATTGCAATGAGAGGCCCGAGCAATAAAATTGCTGCAATAATCATAAACAAGGCATTCATGTTAGCTTCCTTTACTGCTTACAAACTGCTGAGCAATTGATCTCGCAGTTGAATCGACTTGTAAGATTAAATCAATTGAATCCGCAGAACCATTTTCAACCTGATTCAATGTATGTTCAACTACTACGGGTATATCTGTAAAACGAATCTGTTTTTGCAAGAAAGATGCCACGGCAACTTCATTGGCTGCATTTAATATTGCAGGTGCCAAACCACCCGCTTGCATCGCTTGGCGCGCCAAACTCAATGCAGGAAAACGAGTAGTATCTGGTTCCTGAAAATCAAGACGATGATTTACAAATAAATCCAAAGCTGGAACATGAGTATCAATACGTTTCGGCCAAGCCAAAGCATGCGCAATTGGAGTACACATATCTGGATTCCCCATTTGCGCCAACGTTGAACCATCAACATATTGCACCATGGAGTGAATAATACTCTGTGGATGAACCACAATTGTTACAAAATGTTCTGAAATTGCAAAGAGATGACACGCTTCGATGAGTTCAAGCCCTTTATTCATTAAAGTCGCTGAATCCACCGAGATTTTTTGCCCCATAGACCAATTCGGATGCTTACAAGCTTGTGCTGGCGTAACACCATGCAACTGATCTAAGGAATGGTTAAGAAATGGACCGCCTGATGCAGTAAGCAAAATACGTGACACACCCAGTTTTGGCTGCCCATTACGCTCTGCATTTAAATATTGTTCGGGTAAACACTGGAAAATCGCATTGTGTTCAGAGTCGACTGGCAATAATAAAGCTTGATGATCGCGCGCTGCTTGCATCATCAAATCGCCTGACATCACCAGCGCCTCTTTATTGGCAAGCAACACTCGTTTGCCTGCTTTAACTGCTGCCAAGGTCGGCAATAGCCCTGCTGCCCCGACGATCGCTGCCATCACCACATCAACTTCAGGATGACGAGCCACGGCCTCTAAGCCAGCCTCATCAAACAAGACTTCAATCTCCTGAAGATCTTCCTGTAAAAAAAGTTGACGCAACTCCTGCTCTTTTACAGATGGAATCACCACAACTTTAGGTCGGAACTGCTTACAGATGTGTACCAGCTCCTGAATTCGACTAAATGCCGTAATCGCAAAGACTGAATAGTCTTCAGGATGCTGTTGCAGTATTTTTAAGGTACTTTGACCAATAGAACCCGTTACACCTAAGATACAAACAGCTTGTGACATTTACAAATCTACGCCAATAAGTTTTAACACATACATACCCGCAGCAAAAATTGGTGCTGCAGCTAATAATGAATCTATACGATCTAAAACCCCACCATGCCCAGGTAAGATGCGACCAGAATCTTTAATTCCTGCACGACGTTTGATCATTGACTCAAACAAGTCACCCAGTACCGAACTAAACACCGTGACTATAGAGAGAATCAAAAACAAAATATGTTGTGCTAAGGTTAAATCCAGATACAGAATCTCAACCGCAATCACAATAATCATTGAAGTTAAAATTCCACCGTACAAACCCTCTACAGATTTATTCGGACTAACATCGGGTGCAAGCTTCTTCTTACCAAACTTACGTCCAACAAAATACGCACCACTATCCGCTCCCCAAACCAGCAAGAACAGGTACATTAACCACCATGGCGAACTAAACCATAGCGCAAAAATAGCGGTAACGGCTGCAGCAACCAACACAAAACCCAAAAAATACAGGCTATTGTTATACCAGCCATCATATTCTGGATAATTTTTTACCCAATAAACACTGACTAACCAAGATAAAATAGAAGCACACCACAACAATAATGCAATGTCTTTAAAATATAATGCCAAAGTTGCTAATGCTGCAGTCACTAGACCGTAGCACCATGCAAAAGGCTTGATGATTTGATTTGTTTTTCTAGGCATGAGCTTAAACCACTCATAGCCAGCAACCCCAGCGGCAACAATCATCAGAATCAACATCGGATACTGTGATTGAGTGGCAAACATACAGCTCAGTACAACTGCCACCAATACCAATGCGGTAATAATCCGCTCTAACATTTATTAATTCTCAAATTTATCTTGTTGAATTTGCTCAGATGTTTTACCGAAACGACGCTCACGCCCTGCGAAGACTTCAAGTGCATGATCAAATTCTTGCACACCGAATTCAGGCCATAAAGTTTCAGTAAAATACAACTCTGCATAAGCTGCTTGCCAAAGCAAGAAATTCGACAGTCGATAATCTCCACCTGTGCGAATCAGCAAATCTACAGCAGGCAAATCAGACAAACTAATATGCTGCCCCATAAGCTCAGCATTAATCTGTTCAACCTCAAGCTTACCAGCTTTTACTTCTTGAGCAATTTGCTGAGCTGCTTGCGCCATGTCCCACATACCACCATAACTTACTGCGATGGTTAAAGTCATTTGAGTGAACTTAGCAGTCCTTTGCTCGGCATGCAACATTAACTCACGTAAATGCGGAGACAAGCGAGAACGATCACCAATAAATCGCAAAGCAATTTCAAATCTTTCCATGCGCGGGATTTGCTCATGAATTGTTTCTTCCAACAAATTCATCAGCAAATCCACCTCAAACTGAGGTCTATTCCAGTTCTCACTTGAAAATGCGAAAACGGTTAAGGCTTGAATATTTCTTTTTCGACAATGCTCAACAATCGGATCAAGGACATTTTTACCCTCACGGTGTCCCGCACCCTTTTGCATTTGCATTTTTTTGGCAAAACGATTGTTGCCATCCATAATGATGGCAACATGTTTTGGAAGATGTGTAGCGTCTTCAGATGTGGTCATTAATCTTAGACCTTCATTAATTCAGCTTCTTTAGCAGCCAAACGCTTTTCAACTTCAGCAACGTATTTGTCTGTGATTTTTTGGATATCATCACCTGCACGGCGCTCATCATCTTCAGAAATTTCTTTTTCTTTCAACAATGCTTTGAGATCACCCAATACATCACGACGAATGTTACGAATAGCAACTTTTGCGTTTTCAGCTTCGTTACGTGCAACTTTCTGCATGTCACGACGTGTTTCTTCAGTCAAAGCCGCCATTGGTACACGAATCGCGTCCGCAGTAATTGGATTAAGACCCAAATCTGATTCACGAATCGCTTTATCTATTGCTGCAACCATTGAACGCTCAAACGGCTGAACTAAAAGTGTACGAGAATCTTCTACACCAACGTTAGCAACCTGATTTAAAGGAACATCAGAGCCATAGTAAGGAACCATTACACCGTTCAGAATGGATGGATGCGCTCGTCCAGTACGAACCTTTGCAAAACCATGTTCCAACGAGTCAAGCGACTTGTTCATACGGTCTTCTGCGTCTTTTTTAAGATCGTTAATCATATGATCTTCCTTACTTAATTCTTAAAGATGTAATTACTAAAATAGCGAGTAGTATAAAGAGCTTTCAGGCTCACGTACATTAATTCGTAACGTGAGTCCCTTCTTTTTCACCCATAACCACAGAAAGCAACGCGCCAGACTTGTTCATATCAAACACTTGAAGCGGAACATTATGGTCACGGCACAAGCAAATTGCTGTTAAATCCATCACACCCAATTTCTCATCCAACACTTGGTCGAATGTTAAGTGATCATATTTAACTGCATCATCAAATTTGCTTGGGTCTTTGTTATAAACACCATCAACTTTCGTTGCTTTTAAGATGAGGCTCGCTTCAATTTCAATACCACGCAAGCAAGCCGCAGTATCAGTCGTAAAGAATGGATTGCCTGTACCCGCAACAAATACGCACACTTCACCTTGAGTAAGATGACGAATTGCATCACGACTAGAATAAGACTCCACCACAGTACCAATTGGCAATGCTGACATTAAACGCGTTTTAATGTTACGACGTACCAATGCGTCGCGCATGGCTAAACCGTTCATCACCGTTGCCAACATACCCATTTGATCACCCGTTACACGACCAACCAAACCATCTTTTTGTAACTGGCTACCACGGTATAAGTTACCACCACCAACAACAATACCAACCTGCACACCCAAACCAACCAAATGTGCAATTGATAGTGACATTTGATCAAGTACTTGTGCATCGATACCCATGTCTTTATTGCCCGCAAGCGCTTCACCCGAAAGTTTTAGCAAGATGCGAGAATAGCGTGGATTCTTTGAATCTGACATTCCAAACTCCAAATTAACTTAATTTCTATTTTTCTATAAATGGATTTACTTAAGCCGATTTCACTCGAATCAACTTTGCAAACAAGTCGTATTCATCTGCGTCGGTAATTTCAACTTCAAGCAGATCACCAGCTTTAATCAGACCCTTGTCGATATCTTCCACAAAGACATTACCATCAATTTCAGGCGCATCAGCATAAGAACGTGCAACTGCAACAGGGAACTCTTCTTCAAGATCATCAACCAATACTGTCATGACTTGACCAATACGCTTTTGAAGTTTCGCAACAGAAATCTCTTGCTGAACTTCCATAAAACGCTCATAACGCTCTTGTTTAATTTCTTCAGGCACATGATCAGGTAAATCATTTGCCGTAGCACCTTCAACTGGTGAGTAAGTAAAGCAGCCTACTCGATCTAGCTGCGCTTCCTTCAACCAATCTAGCAACATTTGGAAATCTTCTTCAGTTTCACCAGGGAAACCAACCACAAATGTTGATCGAATCACCAATTCAGGGCACTTCTCACGCCACAACTTAAGACGCTCTAAAGTGTTTTCACTGTGGGCTGGTCGCTTCATCAATTTTAAGATGCGCGGACTGGCGTGCTGAAAAGGAATGTCTAAATACGGTAAGATTTTACCTTGTGCCATTAAATCGATAACAGCATCTACGTGCGGATATGGATAGACATAGTGCAAACGTACCCAGATCCCTAATTGACCTAAGGCTTCACACATGTCATAAAATTTAGTTTTAACAGGCTGACCGTTCCAGAAATCCAGCTTATATTTGGTATCTACACCATAAGCCGAAGTATCTTGAGAAATCACCAGCACTTCTTTTACGCCTGCACGTTTTAATGCGGCCGCTTCATCCAGAACAGAACCAACTGGACGTGAGACTAAATCACCACGCATGCTTGGAATAATACAGAAGGTACAACGATGGTTGCATCCTTCCGATATTTTTAAATAAGCATAATGTTTCGGGGTTAGGCGAATGCCTTGCTCTGGTACCAAATCAATAAATGGATTGTGCTTTGGTGGCGCAGGCACATATTCATGTACCGCTTCCATGACATCCTGATAGGCTGCCGCACCTGTGACTTTAAGGACATTTGGGTGCATTTCACGAATTTTATCTTCGTCTTTACCTAAACAACCTGTCACAATAACTTTACCATTGGCGCTCATAGCTTCACCAATCGCATCCAATGATTCTTGTACTGCAGATTCAATAAAACCACAGGTATTAACAACAACCAAATCGGCACCATCATAATCTGATGCCACATCATAACCTTCAGTCTTTAACTGAGTTAAAATTCGTTCAGAATCTACCAATGCCTTAGGACAACCTAAAGAAACAAAACCGACTTTGGGGGACTTCATGAATCTGCGCTCCACTAGAATCCGCGTATTGTAAGACTTTTCTATTCATAAAAATAGGTGGAAAGCCTACTCTTTCTGTAATGCACCAAAATTAATCCACTGTTTGCTTTATATATTTACATTTGCACCATTTTGATACATTTTAAAAGTTATCTACCCATAATCTTCGGCTTACAATTTTAATAAAGTCCAATTTCAGCGCATTTTCTTAATAAAGGCTCAACTTTGACACGCTGGATTTAAAGTTGGCGTGCATTTTGCTTAATTTGCATCAATTGCGTTCCAATATTGGACTATTAATTGCTTTTTGAAGATGCCATTGCGCCATTTTAACACAGGATACCCTCGCTAATGGATCAGCCACATACTATCGACTACCGCGTTTTGGTGGACAATTTGACCACCGCGATTTTGCTTGTCGACAGTAAACTTAATATTTTTTATTTAAACTCATCATGCGAGTCATTGTTTGATATGAGTTTATTGCGAGCAAATGGACAACCCGTCCTCAATTTGCTGCATATGCCTAACGATGAATTCAATACACAAGAAGCATTATTTAACACTTTAGCTACGGGTCAACCTTATACACGTCGTGAAGCCACCATCAATGTCAACTTTAAAGACATTCATGTGGATTACACCGTATCGCAACTAAATGCCGGTAAGCCTTATCACCCTTTACTGTTAATTGAGCTGAATCCGATTGACCGTATGCTGAAAATTTCCAAAGAAGAAAATCTTATTCAGCAGCATCAGGTTGCACGCCAGCTCATTCGCGGGGTAGCTCACGAAATTAAGAACCCTTTAGGCGGGATTCGCGGTGCAACACAACTGCTCGCACGTAGTTTAAACAACCCAGAATATTCAGAATTCACTGACATTATTATTAGTGAAGTCGATCGTCTACGTAATCTTGCAGATACCATGCTCGGTTCACGTCAATTACCAAGTTATGAACCCGTCAATGTTCACGAACCTCTGGAACGCGTTCGTTCACTGATTGCCAATCAAACCAAAAAGAAAATCAAGATCACACGTGATTATGACCTTTCATTACCTGACGTAAATGCTGATCGTGATCAACTGATTCAGGTCATGCTTAACATCAGCGTCAATGCCGTTCAAGCCATGATGGAAAATAAAGAGTTCTTTACCGAACATCAACCTGAACTGGTTTTAAGAACTCGTATTCAACGCTTGGTCACGATTAATGGTGTGCTGAATCGCTCTGCAGTTCGCGTTGATATTGAGGACAATGGACCAGGCGTTCCTGAAGAGATCTTGGAATCCGTGTTCTATCCACTTGTGACTGGGCGTGCCAAAGGCACAGGACTCGGTCTGAGTATTGCACAAAACATTATGCATCAACATAACGGAATGATTGAATGCCAATCTGTTCCGGGAAAAACAGTATTTAGCTTATATTTACCTTGGGAGTCTAACCATGTCGCGAAATAAAATATGGGTAATTGATGACGATCGCGCCATGCGATGGGTGCTTGAAAAAACATTTAAAGAAGAAGGTTTTGATGTCACCAGCTTTGAAGAAGCACAATCTGCTTTAGATCAGCTTGCTACCGATGCACCTGATGTCATTCTGACTGACATCCGTATGCCGGGTATCGATGGTTTAACCTTCTTAGCCAAAGTCAAAAGCAATTACCCAGACCTCCCTGTCATTATTATGACGGCGCACTCTGATTTAGAATCCGCAGTGTCAAGCTATCAAACTGGTGCTTTTGAATATCTACCTAAACCATTTGATATTGATGAAGCATTGGCATTGGTCAATCGTGCCATCCTGCATATTACCAAGCTACAACAACAAGAATCTGCAAAAACTGCTTCTCCAATTCAATCGACAGAAATTATTGGTGAATCACCTGCCATGCAGGAAGTCTTCCGAGCGATTGGTCGCCTTTCTCAGTCCCACATTACCGTACTGATTAATGGTGAATCTGGTACAGGTAAAGAATTGGTTGCGCATGCCTTACACCGCCATTCGCCGCGTAGCAGCAAACCATTTATTGCTTTAAACATGGCTGCCATTCCAAAAGACTTGATCGAGACCGAATTATTTGGTCATGAAAAAGGTGCATTTACGGGCGCTAATACGCAACGTCAAGGACGTTTCGAACAAGCCAACGGCGGCACACTGTTCCTTGATGAAATTGGGGATATGCCGTTTGAAACACAAACTCGCTTATTACGTGTCTTGGCAGATGGTGAATTCTATCGCGTTGGTGGTCACATCCCAGTCAAAGTCGATGTCCGCATTGTTGCAGCAACGCACCAAGATTTAGAAAAGCTGGTAAATGAAGGTCGCTTCCGTGAAGACTTGTATCACCGTCTCAACGTGATCCGTATTCACATTCCAAAACTTGCGCATCGTAGCGAAGATATTCCTATGCTCGCGCAGCATTTCTTGGCGCGTGCAGGCAAAGAACTCGGGGTTAGCCCAAAAATCTTGCGCCCTGAAACACAAGAATACATGCAGCAATTGCCTTGGCAAGGTAATGTTCGCCAATTGGAAAATACATGCCGCTGGCTTACGGTGATGATCACAGGTCGTGAGGTTTATCCTGAAGATCTGCCTTCTGAACTGAAACAGATTCCGATTGAGAAATCATCAGAACAAACTACCACTTCCAATTTCGACCGTATCTCGCTACATCATTGGGATGAGTTACTGGGTCAATGGGCAATTCAAAAGCTCAAAAATGGCGAAATGAAGATTCTGGATATTGCGACACCAATGTTTGAGCGCACATTGATTAATGCTGCACTACAACAAACGCGTGGTCGTAAACGTCATGCCGCTGAACTTTTAGGTTGGGGGCGTAACACCCTAACTCGCAAGTTGAAAGAACTTGGTATGGATACCGCTGACGACGACATTGAAGAAGAAATTGAAGGCTAAGCCTGCATATAAAAACAGCTCCTTTCATGGAGCTGTTTTTATTCAATTAGACTGCAAAACCTGTATAGCGATACATATTTTCCACACCTAATTCCGAACGCACCAAAATGGCTTGCTCAAAATCAACCTTCATGATTTCAGCATAGACATTGGCAGTTTCATCGTCATGAATTTCATCAACTGAACGCGACATTTTCTGTTCAAAACGGTCTGACACAAATTCAAAACCCAAATCCATTGCAATAAACAATGTATGCTCACACGGCTGAATATATTGCTCTTCCGACCAATCCACAACGGCATGCTGACAAATTGGACAGCAGATATTGCTTTCGGCTGAATCTATTTCAATGATTTGTTGGTACATCTTATTTCAACTGTAATCTCTTGTTTGCAGTCTAAAGGATTCCATCGAAAATTTACATGAAATACCTACGTTTTAAAATTGACAATATGCAACATTAACACTAAATTTTAAAAATCGTTGCATAAATGGAATTATAAATGTTATCTGATTTAGATGATTTTTATTGCTTTGCTTTAGTGGTGGAACACGGCGGTTTTAGTGCTGCAGAACGGGCAACCGACATCCCCAAATCCAAACTGAGTCGTCGCGTCTACAATTTAGAAGAGCGTCTGGGCGTACGACTGATTCAGCGAAGTTCACGCCATTTTGCTGTCACAGAAATTGGCATGAACGTCTACCGTCACGCACAAGTCATGATGAATGCCGCACAAGCGGCTCATGACTTAGTCGACCATTTAAGTGTTGAACCACGCGGTGTTATTAAAGTCAGCTTACCCGTCTCGATTGCCCAAAATGAAATCACTAAAGTTTTGCCCGGCTTTTTAAAAAAATATCCAGAAATTAAAGTACAGCTCTTGGTCAGTAACCGACGTGTCGATGTCATTAATGAAGGCATCGATATCGCTTTGCGTGTTCGCTCCAATCTTGATGATGATCCAAGCCTGATCTTAAGAAAATTTGAACTGATTGAACAACACTTATTTGCCAGCCAAGCCTATCTAAATGAATTTGGTGAACTGAAGCAACCTGAAGATTTGGCGAAGCACCATATTCTGAGCATGGTGGATGAACATCTTGATCAACAGATTACTGTGCACGACAATCAAAATCATCAAAAGAAAATTAAAGTCAATCCTGTTGTTATGGGTTCTGATTTAATGATGCTGGCGCAACTGGCGCGACAGAACTGTGGTATTGCTTTATTACCTGATTCAATTGCGCAAGATTACATCAAAACAGGTGAACTGGTTCGCGTCTTACCTGACTGGAAAGCACCACACGGGATATTCCATGCTGTCTATCCATCACGTCGTGGACAACTTCCTGCTGTGCGGGTATTCATCGACTATTTAGTGGAACATCTCAGTCACAAGTAATAATACTCAAAAAAAAAGCTTATCCGAGGAGGATAAGCTTGAAAATCAAAATAAGAAACTACAGCTAGAATCTTGGAGTGCATTATATGAATCGCGCAAAATTTCATCAAATATAAAAAAACGATTAATTCTTCTGACCAATATTCACTCGACCTTGAAAATATTTGCCTTCAATCGAATCTCAATAGAAATTAGCTATCAATAAACCATAAAAGGCAAAAATTTAGACTTAAGTCTAAATCCAGCTTTCACTCAGCCGTCATTTGATTTCAGGATAATCACCTGTTCCTTCTGGCCATGGGGTTAACAGTTCAAAGCCGGTCTCGGTTACTGCAACCATGTGTTCCCATTGAGCAGAAAGTGACTTATCTACGGTCACTACAGTCCAACCATCTCTTAACTCTTTCACCGATCCACGACCAATATTCACCATCGGCTCAATGGTAAACACCATACCTTTCTTCAGCTTCAAGCCCTGACCAGGTTGACCGTAGTGCAAAACGCTAGGTTGTTCATGGTAAACCTTACCAATGCCGTGTCCGCAGTAATCTTTTACAATACTAAAGCCTTCACGCTGCGCGACAGACTGTATCGCAAAACCAATATCACCTAATGTAGCATCAGGCTTCACCGCTTGAATACCCGCGAGCATAGCTTCATAGGTTGTATCTACCAGCTTTTTGGCTTCTGGCTTCACACTCCCCACATAGTACATTCGGCTGGTATCACCAAAATAACCATCCTTAATGATTGCAACATCAATATTAATAATGTCCCCATCTTCTAAAATACGGGTTGCAGATGGAATTCCGTGACAAACCACTTCATTCGGAGAAATACAGGTGGTTTTGGTATAGCCATAATAACCAATATTGGCAGGAGTCACATTTAAGGTATTCACAATATAATCATGGCAAATATCATCTAGATATTCTGTACTTACACCAGGCTTAACATGCTCGCCAATCATTGCCAAAACTTGTGCAGCCAAACGCCCAGACACACGTAGTTTTTCAATATCTTGCTCAGTTTTAATCACTACTGAAGAAGCCAGCATATCCTCACCCTCTTAAATGATGCAGGCATTATAATCCTTTTCATTTAAAAATGTTGCTTAACGCACCCACTCAGCCTAAGCACTTCAATCTTCAGACAAGCTGAAGGCAAAACATCTAAACGATTAGCCCAATACACGATGATTTTTTTTACAAATCTCTAAACATACTGTTTAGCATTTTTTCATCCATTTTCAGCAATATAATTCGACCATTAAATAAAACACAGAAAAGATTGTATAAAAAAAATTCATATTACATATAAAAAATTTTCCCAAGTCCTTATTTTTCTACTAGAATCGCCTGTTTTTAGTCAATGCATCTCCTGATATGACGAATCTTCGTACTCGAGATATTATTGCCTTGGGTTTTATGACCTTTGCTCTGTTCATTGGAGCAGGCAATATTATCTTTCCACCAATTGTTGCCCAACAAGCCGGTGAACACGTATGGCTTGCAGCTGCAGGCTTCCTTGTTACTGCCGTGGGTCTACCTGTAATCACGATTATTGCCCTTTCACGCGTTGAAGGCTCAATTCAACTCTTGAGTTCTCCACTCGGTAAAGTAGCAAGCTTAATCTTAACCGTTGTCTGTTATTTGGCTGTAGGACCCCTCTTTGCTACGCCACGTACTGCAACAGTTTCTTATGAGATTGGTTTCTCATCTTATTTTGGCACTTCAGCAAATAGCCTGTTTATTTACAGTGTTATCTATTTTGCTATTGTGACGCTCATTTCACTCTATCCAAATAAACTCTTGGATACGGTTGGACATTTCCTTGCACCAATTAAGATCATTTCTCTTGCTGTGCTCGGTATTGCTGCATTTTTAATCCCAGCAGGTTACATCCCTCCTGCAATTAATAATTATGTCGCCAGCCCCGTTTCTGAAGGCTTTGTGAATGGCTATCTCACCATGGATACGCTCGGCGCACTAGTTTTCGGTATTGTGATTATTCATGCGATCCATTCACGTGGTGTAACCGACAAAAAGTTAGTGACCAAGTACGCTGTGATTGCGGGTCTAATTTCAGGTGTCGGCTTAACGCTGGTTTATCTCAGCCTATTTAAACTCGGTCTTGGAAGCCATGAAGTTGCTCCAAATGCAGCTAATGGTGCGATTATTTTGCATGCTTATGTACAACATGCATTCGGCGATCTAGGTTCAATCTTCCTTACTGGTATGATTTTCCTTGCCTGCATGGTAACTGCAATTGGTCTGACTTGTGCTTGCGCAGAATACTTCTCAGAATTAACTAAGATACCATATAAAATTTTAGTCTTTGTTCTAATTGGATTTTCTCTACTGATCTCCAACTTAGGCTTGACTAAACTGATTGCAGTTTCTGTCCCTGTATTGTGTGCGATCTATCCGCCTGCAATTGTGGTGATTATGCTGAGCTTCTTTGCAAAATTCTGGAAAAATCCTCCAGCCGTTATTGCACCAGTCACAGCAGTATCTTTTCTTTTTGGTATTTTAGAAGGTCTTAAAGCAGCAGAATTGAATGCTTTTTTACCAGAATTTGTTCAACATTTACCCTTAAATGAACAAAACCTTGCATGGTTAATTCCATCTTTATTGGTCTTAGTTATTGCAATGATCTGCGACAAATTTAGAAAATAATCTTTCGATTTGTAATTAAAATCCAATTTTACCCAAATTCGATTTTATATGTGACCAATAAATGTCGATTTTACCCAAATCTACCTTTATTGTTTACTTTTCGCAGACATGCAATAACATGCCCTGCATGCACCTCTCTTCCAACAGCTCTCGTTTGAATTTCCCATAATTTGGTCTGCTTTTTGCTTTATTCGACTTAAGCACTATTAAGTTTTTTCGTAGATCGAATTAGGCTAGGTGTTAGGCGATGAAGTTCATATTTTCAACATTTGTATCCCAACAAATGTGCAAGCTAGTATTACCGAATAAAATATGAACTATTCACAAAATAAACAATTTCCCATATAAATTTTTATATAAGTAATAGTTTTTCGACAAAATAAAGGTATTAGCTATTGAAATACCCCTAAATTCGAAGTACAACATTACTAACCAATCCGACTAAAACACTTAGGTTTTAGTCAAATTCATAGGAGGGATGGAGATGTTATCATTACATTTCAATAAGCAAGTCTTCATTAACGCTCTGAAGGCAAATAAAAACATGGTCACCTATTTAAGCACCACCGTGGCCTTGATGCTTACTTTGCTATTTCATGGATTAATTCAAGGACATCTAAAAGCCGAATATTTTGCCTACGCGCTTTTTGTTTCTGCCGCCTTTTATGGTTGGGCCGCCATAGACCAAAAAGTCCGCGCCCAAAAGAAATCTAAGACCACCGATTAAACAGATGGATGATTATTCATCCATCTTCAAATCCAAATTATAATTATTAAAAAAGATATAACGCTGTTCCCAAGATTAACATTCCTGTCGCAAATAACTCACTCAACAGCAATAAGAACATACTCAAGGTCATCACAGTTTTTGGCAAAATTCGTTTTCCTAGCCGATGTGGCTCTTTAAATTGATTATTCGTATCTTTAAAAAAGCCATGCAGAACATAACTTAAAATTGAAGCACTAAAAAAGAATAAGTTCAGTAAAACAAAGACCAAATTCCACAACGCTGGCCAGACTGAAAATGCAGCCAAGACCGCCAAAATTAAACTTGCAGGTGCATATAACAAGCTACTTCGATGCGCAATATCCACATAATAATGCGCTCGTGCTTGTGGTGATTTCCTGATCTGCCAGTATTTCCAAACCCCTGTGAACATGCCCACCCATAAAAACAAGCCACTAAAAATAATCGCCAGCTTCACAGCAACAGAAAAATACACAACCATTCAACAACCCTATTTAAGAATTTTCTACGCTTATCTGACTTGTAAGTCATATTTTTTACAGGTTTCTTTTTAGAACTTAGCTAAAGTATTGTGAAATAGTAATTGAAACTTCACTCATGGATACTCAAGTTAAATCCTTATACATACATTGCGCGGATGGTTATAAATTAAGTGCAAAGCTTTATCCAAGCCAAGTGAATTCCGACAAAACCTTACCCATCTTAATCTGTCCCGCCACAGGTATTGTTAAGGAATTTTATCACTCCTACGCCGAGTGGCTGAGTAGCATAGGCTATAGCGTCATGAGCTTTGACTTTAGGGGCATTGGTGCCTCGTTACATGGTCCATTGCACCAATCTGAAGCCAGTATTGTCGATTGGGGACAACTCGATATTACCGCTGCAATCGATTGTCTATTAGACCAAACCAAAGCATCCCAAGTCATTCTTCTGGGTCATAGTGCAGGTGGGCAGCTACTTGGCATTTCCCCAAACTACCCCAAGGTTGCCAAAGTGATTGCTGTATCGGGCTCCACAGGGCATATACATGGCTTAAAAGGTAAGACTAAATTCCTCGCCCCAATCATGTTCCACTTACTCTTCCCAATCTCCAGCAAGCTAAAAGGATTTGGTGCTACCAAAATGATTGGTATGGGGGAGAACCTGCCTAAAAAAGTTGCCAAACAATGGGCTGAGTTTTGTGGGACACAAGGTTATGTCATGCATGCTGTGAAAAAAGAACAACTACCGAACTATCACAATCAAATTACTTGCCCTATTACAGCAATTTGGGCATCTGATGATGAAATTGCCACCCAGCCCAATGTACAAGCACTACTCAAACTTTACCCCAACGCCAAAACATCCATGATTGAACTAAAACCTCAACAGTTTCAACATAAAAGTATTGGACACATGCAGATGTTCCGAAAATCACATCGCAACCTTTGGGATGTAATTGAACAGCAACTACGAAACTAGTTTCTCCATCAAGCTGTGCCACACTCCAATCTGGCTTGATGGACTTTTTATTCAATAAAAAAGCCCGAACTTTCGGGCTTTTTTAACAAACTTAATTAATGGCGATACATAATCGTGACATATTTAATGCGATTATCTTCCAGCTCCGTTACTTCGAAGTGGACACCTTGATAGTCCAACTTTGTACCGACTTGAACATCGCCTTGGGTTTTATCTAAAAGCAAACCCGCAACACTCATATAACCTGCATCATCTTCAACTAAATCCAGCATACCTAGCTCTAGTTCTAACTGATACAAATCTAGCATGCCAGAAGCTTTCCAAGTTTCATCGTTAATTTTAACCAGATCTAACTGTTCATCTGCGTCTGGGAATTCACCCGCAATCGCTTCAAAAACATCGAGTGGTGAAATTAAGCCTTTCACATTGGCAAATTCATCTGTCACAAGAACCAATGAACCCTTAGACGTTCTTAAGGTATTAATCGCATCAATCACTTTCATCTTCTCAAAAATGAAAATTGGACGTTGACGCTTAATTAATGCCTTGAGTGCTTCTTCACCATCATCAAGCACATCTAATAATTCTTTGGCACGCACCACACTAATCACCTTATCCAAACTACCGCGGCAGACTGGAAATAAACTATGTGGCACCGCAAGTACCTGCTCACGGATTTTTTCAGGTGTATCGTTTAAATCAATCCAAGAGATTTGATTGCGCGGCGTCATAATAGATGCAACCGAACGCTCGGCCAGTGTCAAAACACCACCAATCATGTAGCGTTCTTCGTCGGCAAATGCCTCATGTGCTTCAATTTGCTCAGCACCCAATTGCGATGACTCTACTTTACCACCCATGAGTTTTAAGATGGAATCCGCAGTACGATGACGCAAAGGAATCTTAGATTCATGTTTCGCTACATTACGTTTTGAGTACTGATTAAATGCTTCAATCAGGATGGCCACACCAATACCCGAGTAGATATAACCTTTCGGAATATGGAATCCAAAACCTTCAGCAATCAAGCTAATCCCGATTAATAACAGGAAGCTCAAACACAGAATTACCACTGTAGGATGACGGTTTACAAAACTGGTTAATGGCTTAGATGCAAATAACATCACAATAACTGCGATAGTTACCGCAGCCATCATCACATAAATATTGTCCACCATACCAATTGCGGTAATGACAGAATCTAGTGAGAAAACTGCATCCAATACAATAATCTGCGCAACAACAGCCCAGAAGCCCGCATATACAACAGATGAAGTGGATTTAATCTCTGGCTTGCCTTCCATTTTCTCATGCAATTCAGTGACAGCCTTATACACAAGGAACAGTCCACCAAAGAGCAGAATCAAATCACGCCCCGAGAAGGATAAATCGGCAATTTGGATCAGTGGTTTGGTCAAAGTAACCAACCAAGAGATTACGGACAATAGTCCTAAACGCATGATTAATGCAAGAGAAAGACCAATAACACGTGCTTTATCACGTTGTTCTGGTGGAAGTTTATCTGCCAAAATGGCAATAAAGACTAGGTTATCAATACCTAAAACAATTTCTAATACAATTAGGGTAAGCAAACCAACCCAAATTCCAGGATCTAATAAGAATTCCATTATTTATTCACCTCGATTAACTCAAGGCTTGATTTCAATAAGCTAGACCTGCACGGCGACGGATCCATGTATAACCTCTTTTCAACAATAGATTGTTTTATTATGCACACTCTCCCCGTTTTGTAATTACTTTTTTTAATTTTTTTACAAAATCAGAAATTTACATTTGATTTTAAGAAAAGATTAAAATATGATCTTTAGATACAATTCAAATACATTGAGCGAATTGATTTTAACAAAACAAGAAAACCGAGCAGTCATAAATGATTTTTAATTATTTTAAATAGGGATCTCATTACAATAAGACATTGTTATATAAAAATATTTAAATAATTCATCTGTCAATTTTTATTTTTGATGTGAGACGTATCGGTATCACCTAGTTAATAAAGAGAGTTTTCAAATGATTTTTTTCCACTAAAATGTACACCCGAACGGATTTGCAGGTCGTTTTTTAAACAAATCAAGTAAATTAAATTGCCTATCCCAACCGAATTCATGTGTAGGATCCTGATGCTACAAGCAGTATAGAGCAATTGCACATCAGCTAATCCACACAAAAAGAATCACTTAACTCATAGCAGTGCTTATTTTAATTTTAAATTCGCACTTAAAGGAACACGATTTAGTCAAATTTAAATAGAAATACACATCTTGTTGATTTCTAATTGACTATTTCATCACAGTTATATTGCTTATCATGAGATAATTCTCATAAAATTAAGCAATATAAAAATAAATGACGGGAATCACATATGACTAAAAAGTATGCGAAATTTTTACCTACGACAGATGACTTCAGCCTAGATAACTTTCCTTTTTTCTGGGTGACACAGGTTTATTCGCAGCACGTACAAAAGGTCGATCAAGTCCTCAAAAAGTATGGCTTGGATAATTCTCGTCGTCGTATCTTACTTGCCTTAAAATCCAAACCCAATGCGAGCGTATCTGATCTTTCAGATATGGTGGTTTCCAAAATGTCGACAACCACTAAAATTGTATATCGCCTTAAAGACGAAGGTTTGGTCGACACCTACTCATGTGAAGATGATGCACGCATTACCCGTGTAATTCTCACAGAGAAAGGACACGAAATGGCGCACAAGATTAATGACTTAACCAGCGCAGTCCTAGAACAATCTTTTGAAGGCCTAACCCCTCTTCAAATTGAAAAAATGATGGATAGTTTGAAGCATATTTTCAATAACTTAAACCGATAATATTTATGCTTTTTAAAACAGGTCTTTCATACTGAAAGACCTGTTTTTATTTCTACATCTAAAGACCATCTACATTTAAATCTCAACTTTTAATTTTCATTTGCGGATTCTTGCTCAAAATTCTTAGACAAACTCGCAAATAAAAAAGCCTCCATAAGGAGGCTTTTTAACAAAGGCAGCTAACTTAGTCGCCAGTGTAACCTTTTAATTTTAAACGCGCAGCGTGCAACAATGGCTCTGTATAACCTGAAGGCTGTACACCACCTTTGAAAATAAGATCAGAAGCTGCTTGGAAAGCGATGTTGTTATCAAAGTCTGTTGCCATTGGTGTATACAATGGATCATCAGCATTTTGACCGTCAACAATCTTCGCCATACGCTTCAATACTTCTTCAACCTGTTCACGCGTTACAATACCGTGACGCAACCAGTTCGCAACGTGTTGAGAAGAAATACGCAATGTTGCACGGTCTTCCATCAAACCAACGTTATTGATATCTGGAACTTTCGAACAACCCACACCTAAATCTACCCAACGAACCACATAACCCAAGATTCCTTGACAGTTATTTTCAAGCTCATTGTTAATTTCTTCAGCTGACCAGTTTGTATCTGGAGCAAAAGGAGGTGTTAACAAGTCGTCTAATGAAAGCATTTCTTCAGTTTTCAACTGATCTTGACGCGTTTTCACATTCACTTGATGGTAATGCATTGCATGTAGTGCAGCACCTGTTGGAGATGGTACCCAAGCACATGATGCACCCGCATTTAGATGAGCCGCTTTAGTCGCCAACATGTCTTTCATGCTGTCTGGCTTCGGCCACATGCCTTTACCAATTTGCGCCTTACCTTGCAAACCACACTCTAAACCAATTGCCACGTTACGGTTTTCATAAGCAGCAATCCATTTTTGAGTTTTAACAGCTTCTTTACGAACAACTGGTGCAGCTTCCATAGAAGTATGGATTTCATCACCAGTACGGTCCATAAAGCCCGTGTTAATAAAGATTGTGCGGTCTTTAGCAGCAGCAATACAGTTCTTCAAGTTTACAGATGTGCGACGCTCTTCATCCATAATCCCGATTTTTACAGACTTCGCAGGTAGACCAAGCGCTTGTTCTGCACGCTCAAAAAGTTCAACTGCAAATGCAACTTCTTCTGGACCATGCATCTTCGGCTTAACGATATACATTGAACCTTTACGAGAGTTTTTGTTCTCGTTTTGACCACGAATATCAGCAATGGTAAGCAATGGTGTTACCAATGCATCCATGATGCCTTCAAAAATCTCTTCGCCATCTACAAGTACCGCAGGGTTCGTCATTAAATGACCCACGTTACGAAGAAGCATCAATGAACGACCATGCAATGTCGTAGTACCACCAATTAGGTTCTTAATTGTACGGTCTTTGTTTAATGTACGAGTAACAGTTTTACCATTTTTCTCGATAGACTCTTGCAAATCACCTTTCATTAAGCCTAGCCAGTTACGGTAGCCTTCAACTTTCTCTTCTGCATCAACTGCAGCAACAGAATCTTCTAAATCCTGAATGGTGGTGATTGCAGCTTCAAGCACTAAGTCTTTTACCCCAGCAGCATCGGTTTTGCCCACTGGGCTGTTTGCATCAACTTCAATAATGACATGTAAACCATTGTTCAATAGAACAACTTCAGAAGGGTTTGCTTCTTCACCATTAAAGCCAACGAATTGTGCTTCATGTGCTAAACCAGTTGTAGAACCATCTTTAAGGGTTACAACCAATTTGTTATTTTCCACTGCATAACGTGTTGCATCAGCATGCGAACCCTGTGCAAGTGGGAAAGTTTCATTTAAGAAATTCTTTGCAAATGCAATTACTTTGTCGCCACGTACTGGGTTGTAGCCTTTACCTTTTTCTGCGCCACCTTCTTCAGAGATCACATCAAAACCGTAAAGTGCATCGTAGAGTGAACCCCAACGTGCGTTTGCCGCATTTAAGCAATAACGTGCATTACGTACAGGTACAACCAATTGTGGTCCTGCCAATAATGCAATTTCTTCATCAACATTTTCTGTGCTGATCTGGAAATCTTCTACTTCTGGTACCAAGTAGCCAATTTCTTTTAGGAAAGCTTTGTAAGCTTCTAATTCAAATGTGTTGTTGCGGTGCCATTCATCAATTTTAGCCTGAAGATCTTCACGCTTTGCCAAAAGCGCTTTATTTTTTGGGCTAAGATCGACAACGACTTGCTCAAAGTTTTTCCAGTATGTTTCGCTGTCCAAACCAGAACCTGGTAAAGCTTCATTCTCGATGAAATCGTAAAGTTCTTTAGCAATCGCTAACTTACCTTTTTGAATACGTACAGTCATTGTCTTTCCTGATATTGCTACTTTTTATAACAAGAGATTCTAGTATACCGATTTATACTTTGCTGAATAGTAATATCACACTCCTAAATAGTAAGCATTTTCTTGAAAATAAATATTGACATCATCAAATAAAATGCTGATAAGTTTGTATTATTACTTCCATGAATACTCTATTTACAGTTTATTAAGTTTTAGAAATGTCGAAATTAGACTTAAGTTCAGAACATCTATCAAACTCATCCCAATTACTTATTTTCATTTCTTGTTTGATCTGACGCATTTTCCATATACAAGCAAAAATGTTGATTTAACATACAATACTTTCACCCATAAAAAAACGCCATTTAATGGCGTTTCTTTGCTTATTCGTTAAAATCTTTGGCAGATTTCTCAATCAGTCGGTGTTCAGAATGCAAATAATCATCAGATTGCATTTCCAGTAAGCGTGAACGTGTACGCTCAATTTCAAATGCCAACTTTTCACCTTGATAAATATCAATGATCGTATCTTCCGAAGTCAGCAATAATTTGACTCCACGGTCATAAAACTCATCGACCAAATAAATGAATCGACGCGTTCCCTCAGAGAGATAATCTGTCAAATGCGGAACATTACTAACCAAAACTGTATTATAGATATTCGCAATTTCAATAAAGTCAGCAGGGCTACGCGGCTTTAAACACAACTCAGAAAATTCACACCACAATACATCTTCAGTATGACCAATGGTTTCTACCAAACGACTGTTAATCACAATCGGCTCTTGTGACTGATGCTGTGTTTGTGTTAATGCTGTAAAACGCTGAGCAATCCAAACTTTATGATCATGCGTTAATGGGTGCTTAAACAATTGTGCTTGCTTTAATACACGCAAACGGTAATCCACACCTGCATCCACATTCAAAATGACACAGTTTTTCTTCACCATCTCAATGGTTGGGATAAAACGGTCACGGTGAATACCATTCTTATATAAACCATCTGGAGCAATGTTTGATGTCGCAACCAGCGTTACACCTCGACTAAACAATTTCTGGAATAAATCACTCAGAATCATTGCATCGGTAACATTGGTCACAAAGAACTCATCAAAACAGATAATCACAGACTCTTTATAAATTTGATCCGCAACTGCATCCAAAGGATTACGCTGACCAGATAATTTATTCAGCTCACGATGCACATATTGCATAAAGTGATGGAAATGCATACGTGTTTTACGACGGAATGGAATCGAGTCATAAAACTGATCCATCAACCATGTTTTACCGCGACCAACACCGCCCCACATATAGACACCCTGTGGAGAAGTCTGACGACGAAAGCGACGAAATGCTTTTTTTGATGCCTTGTAGCGCTGAATCAGTTCTTGCCAGACGCGATCTAACTCATGTACAGCTTGTGCTTGCGCTTCATCAGGCATAAATTGCCCAGAAGCCAAGGCTTGCGCATAACGTTCAGCTGGTGATAATGGTGCAAAGGCAGTGCTGTGAAGATTTAAATCCGACATATCTTGATTACTATTTTGGTCTGACGAAAGTATAACGAAAATTAGGGAACAATAAATAAAACTTTGGCATGAGTATCCGTACTACTTGGAATATTGCCGAGGACTACGTCCAAACCAGCGTTTAAAAGCATGGTTAAATGCCGCTGGTTCAGAATAACCCAATAATTCAGCAATCATTTCAATGGTGTACTCCTGATATTCAATCAACCTCAATGCCTTTTCTTTAATCAATTGCTCTCTAATCTGCTTATAACTGCTATTTAACTGTTGTAACTGATGCCTCAATGTGCGCTCAGGAATATGCAAGGCTTGTGCTGTTTCCGCCATGGTTGGTATTGCACCTTGTTGTAAATCCAGATAATCCTGAACACGCTCAACCAAATCGGGTACGGTAGACTGCTGTGCCAAACGCTTCATTTCAGCTTGACACTTATAATCATAAATCCGAAACGTCATTTGATCTGCCGATAGAATATGAATATCCAGTACAGCCTCATCAAACCAAAACGCTGCATAAGGTTGTGAAAACGTAATATCCGAACCATAGTAGGCCTGATACATTGCGAGAATGTCAGGATCTTCAGGTGGATCAAATGGTAACTCTACCTTAAGCTGAGGCACAATCAGCCTCATCTTTTTATATAGCTCTTGAATAAATTTATAAGTCCCTGCCAATTCCGATTGCGCACGAAACATATTCAATTCATCTACTAGATCATCTGCCTGATAACACAATGCAACCTGATGATTTTGAAACTTAAGACTGAGTTTTGCTGTTAAATGGGTTAAGGGCTGATATGCAATCACTCGTTCTAAAGCAGTTCGAATCGTGTCGCTCGTGACCAACAACATCAACAATGGACCATATCCTGCCAAAGCATAATGCTGCCCAATATATAAACCCTGCTCAGTGGAAACTTGCTCGGACAATACTTTTAAAACATCACGTTCTAATCGCGGATGAATTATTGCGGTAGGGTCCAACGCATCGACACTCAAGCCAATCCCTTGTAACTGCTGATCAACATCAATCCCAGCTTTACGCATCGCTTGTATTAAATACATAAGACTGAGAATGGATCTTTTCATATTTGTGACAATATTGGTGTGAATCCATTTTTTAACCCAATTTAGTGCATTTGAAAATTGCCGAATCTATCAAACTACAATCGTATAAAAATATGTATCCAATCTAGTTAATCTCTCCATAACAAAAAATGCAATCTGACGCACAAGTCGCTGCAACGATGGCACAGTTAAGTTATGATGCTGCAACTGCAAATTAATATTCTTACCATGCAAGCCCTGATCCTGATTTCACAACTCCTGCTTTGCCTCGCAGCAGGCTATCTATTCGCAAAAAAACTACCGATTTACTTAGTTCAGTTTTGCTTTAAAGTTTTACCTTATTTTTCCTACTTACTCTTGATTGGCATTAGCATGGAATTCACCCATGCATTACAAGATATTCATGGTTCTTCGCAGATTTTAACCAGCGCAACCACACTCGCTTTCCTGACGACTATAGGTTCATTTTTATGCTGTTTCGCACTGTATAAATTCATTGGGATTCAACCCACTTCAGGTAAAATTTCGCTCGACCTTTTACTCAAATCTTTTATCAGTATTTCCTATGCATGCTTAGCCTTAGCAGTCGGTTTCGTACTTGCCAAATTTTTCGAAAACTATGGCTTACCCATCCAAGTAAACACTTGGTATCTGTTACTCGCATTTATGTTCTTAATTGGGCTGGATCTTGCCTTTAGCCCCTTAGATCGTTCTTGGTTAAACTTGAAAATCCTGCTCGTTCCAATTGGGTGCATTATCGGTTCAATTATCGGCGCTTTAATTGCCAGCATGTTCCTTCAACATCTTCAACTCAAAGACCTGATTATGCTCTCGCAAGGGTACGGGTTCTATTCCATGAGTGGCATTGTAGTTTCAGAACTAAAAAGCCCTGCGCTTGGCAGTATTGCGTTAATTAATGATTTATTCCGAGAGATTATTGCGATTATTCTGATGTATTGTATTGGCTGGCGTTACCCCCGCTCTGCGATTGCCTCAGCCGCAGCAACTGCCATGGATGTATCATTACCTATGGTCAAACAGGCTTGTGGCAATGACTTCATTCCACACGCAATGGTGAGTGGTTTTATTCTCTCTATTCTGGCACCCATCGCTGTGAGTGTACTTGCCGCACTTTAAGAGCAAGACAATCTCCCTTGGTATTGATGTTAATAAGTTAATACCAAGGGAAATAAATAAAATTGAGCCAGACATACTACAAATCCATATCAATATGACCAACAAGATCTACGACTGCGTCAATGACAGCGGATCCAATATCCAACAAATCAATTCCAGATGACCAATCAGCAGAAGACTCTTCTTTCTTTTCTTCAATTAACAGCGTTTCCTCTAAAGTGTTCTGCAACTCAGCAACCTGCTCTTCATCACTAGCCCCATCAAGCTCAAATAATTTTTTATTTATCACCTATTCACCTTCTTAATATTCAATTCATAAAAAAAGCCCTTCATTCGAAAGGCTTTCAATCAATTATTCATCATCTCAAAGCGTAGCCAATATATCTTTTAGTGTTTGGCGTGGATTGTCAGATTTCGTGATTGGGCGCCCAATAACCAGGTGTGTAGAGCCATCTAACATCGCTTGTTTTGGTGTCACAATACGTTTTTGATCATCTGCATTTGCACCCTCTGGACGAATGCCAGGAGTTACCAACGCAAAATCTTGTCCCAATAAATCACGCAGCATCTTGGCTTCTTGTGCAGAACACACTACACCGTCCAAACCTGACGCTTGTGTTAACTGTGCCAAACGTTTTACCTGTTCAAATGGTTCAATATCTAAACCAATATCACGCAAGTCTTCACGACCCATTGAGGTTAAAACAGTCACAGCGATCAGTTGCGTTGCATAATTACCTGCTTTTAAACGCGCTACACAGGTTTCCATCATTTTACGACCACCTGATGCATGCACGTTCACCATCCATACACCCAAATCTGCTGCTGCGCAAACTGCTTGAGCCGTGGTATTCGGAATGTCATGAAATTTCAAATCCAAGAAAACTTCAAAGCCTTCCGCATGCAAAGCTTTAACAACAGCTGGACCTTCATGGGTAAATAACTCTTTACCAACTTTTACTCGACATAATGCAGGATCTAACTGCTCTGCAATGTGCAACGCATCAATTTGGCTTTTAGCATCTAATGCAACAATGATACTCAAGAGAATTTACCTTTAGTCAGACAAAAAGAAAGCCCATTATAATGGGCTTTTATTATCGTTTGTTACATCAAATACAGTTTTTTCATGCCTTGCATTCGCAGCAGCCTCAGCAGCAGCCAATTGCGCAGCTTGAATTTGTTCTTTGCGTAGGTGATCAATATCCTTACGTAAGCGCTTAATCTCCCAACTTGTTTGAAACACACGGAATACTTGCACACCAAGCAATAATCCTACTACCACACCCAATGCCAGAGTCAGCAATAAAACTAAACCCAAACGCATTGCAGGGACTTGTGTAAACAACAAATCAACCGTGACTTCAGTACCATTCTGTAAAACCAAAGCCAACGAGTAACCAAATAGAATGATTAATATGGCGACCAATACATAACGCATATACACCCCACTTTTTATTATTATTGATTTATAGCTTCATTCACCGCATCACGTAATGCTTTACCAGGTTTGAAATGTGGAACCGCCTTTGCAGCAACTTCAACAGACTTTCCTGTTTTAGGATTGCGACCAATGCGTGGTTCACGATGATGTAAGGCAAAACTACCAAACCCGCGAATTTCAATACGACTATCAGACGAAAGTGCTGCAATCATTTGATCAATCATGATCTTAACTGCTTCTTCAACTAAAGGTTCCGCTAAATGCGGGTTTTTTAGAGAAATACGCTCAATTAAGTCAGACTTATTAAGTGCTTCAGTAGTCATCTGCGACCTCTTTAATTATCAAGCTACTTGTACTACTTGTACCTAAACTGATAATAACCTGTTTAAATACAAAACGGTAGCGCAATAATTAAATACTACGCTACCGTTTACAGTATTTGTGTAAAAAGTATTAGTTAAATTACATTAACAATACAATTTATACGACCTACTTAGTGGTTCATTTGAGCTTTGATCAAGTCACCAATAGTCTTAGGACCATTGTCTTGAGATGCAGATGCAGTCTTCAAGTTAGCAACAGCTTCTTTCTCTTCAGCTTCGTCTTTCGCTTTGATCGACAAGTTGATAGAGCGAGATTTACGATCAACGTTGATGATTTTTGCTTCTACTTCTTGACCAACTTCTAAGAATTTAGTTGCATCTTCAACGCGGTCACGGTTGATTTCAGAAGCTTTTAATTGAGCTTCTACTTCGTCAGCCAACTTAACAGTAGCGCCTTTAGCGTCAACTGCAGTTACAGTACCTTTAACCAAAGCACCACGTTCGTTAGCAGCTAAGAAATCGTTGAACGGATCGCTGTTCATTTGCTTGATGCCAAGGCTGATACGGTTGCCTTCAGCGTCTACAGACAAGATAACCGCTTCAACAGTGTCACCTTTCTTGTAACGACGGATAGCTTCTTCGCCTTGTTCGTTCCAAGAAATATCAGACAAGTGAACTAGACCATCGATACCGCCTGGTAAACCAATGAAGATACCGAAGTCAGTGATAGATTTGATCGTACCAGAAACTTTCTCGCCTTTGTCGTGGTTCTTAGCAAACTCTTCCCATGGGTTAGCACGAGTTTGTTTGATACCAAGAGAAATACGACGACGTTCTTCATCAACTTCAAGAACCATAACGTCAACTTCATCACCAATCTGAACAACTTTAGATGGGTGGATGTTTTTGTTCGTGTGGTCCATTTCTGAAACGTGTACTAAGCCTTCAACGCCTTCAGCGATTTCAGCGAAGCAACCGTAGTCAGTTAAGTTAGTAACGCGAGCTTTAACGATAGAACCTTTAGGGTAACGGCTCATGATCGCTAACCATGGATCTTCGCCTAATTGCTTAAGACCTAAAGATACGCGGTTACGCTCTTTGTCAAATTTAAGTACTTTAACAGTAACTTCTTGACCAACTTCAACAACTTCTGATGGGTGCTTGATGCGTTTCCAAGCCATGTCAGTGATGTGAAGAAGACCATCGATACCGCCAAGGTCAACGAATGCGCCGTAGTCAGTAAGGTTCTTGATAGTACCTGTAACTGTTTGACCTTCTTCAAGCTGAGCAAGAAGAGCTTCACGGTCAGCTGAAGATTCAGCTTCCATAACAGCACGACGAGATACAACAACGTTGTTACGTTTTGCATCAAGTTTGATTACTTTGAATTCTAACTCTTTACCTTCAAGGTGAGTCGTGTCACGGATAGGACGAGTATCTACCAAAGAACCTGGTAAGAACGCACGAACTGGACCGATGTCAACAGTGAAACCGCCTTTAACTTTACCAGAGATAACACCAGTAACGATTTCGCCATCTTCAAAGATTTTTTCAAGTTTAGTCCAAGTTTCAGCACGCTTCGCTTTTTCACGTGATAAAACAGTTTGGCCCATACCGTTGTCAAGAGCTTCAACAACAACATCAACTGTATCGCCAACTTGAACTTCAAGTTCACGTTGTTCGTTTAAGAATTCAGCACGGTCAACAACACCTTCAGATTTAAGGCCAGTGTCAACAGTTACCCAGTCAGAGTCGATGCTTACTACAACGCCTTGGATGACAGCACCCTTTTCAACGTTGAGGTTTAATTCGCTTTCTTCAAAGAGGGCTGCAAAAGATTCGGTCATGATATACCCGATAAAGTATGCGGTCTTGGATCAGACAAGGCCGTTTTAGTTAAGCGTCTACATAGTCCGTTATGAACTGATCAAGCTATGCTTTCGCTAAAAATTTCTTTACTTTGCTAATTGCTTATCGATATATTGAGTCATCAGATTAAACACTTCATCAATGTTTAATTCAGAGCTATCAATAATCAAAGCGTCGGCTGCGGGTTTGAGTGGAGCGACTTCGCGTTCCATATCTCGTTTGTCGCGAGCTTCAATATTAGCTAAAATGTCGTTTATTTTAACATCCAGCCCCATACCCTGCAACTGTTTTACCCGACGCTCGGCTCGGGATTGTGCTGAAGCAGTTAAATAAATCTTCGCTTGCGCTTCTGGAAAAATCGCCGTTGCCATATCTCGACCATCCGCAACCAAGCCTGGCGCTTGTGCAAATGCACGCTGACGGTCAAACAATGCCGTTCTAAGCACAGGAATTGCTGCAACTTTTGATGCGAATTCTCCTACACGTTCTGTTCGAATGGTTTGAGTGACATCTTCACCCTCTAATAAAATTTGTGTTTCATTTGGAGTGGTTACGAATTTTATGTCTAAATTTGTTGCAATTTCAGCACAACGATCTAATTGCTGATCCAGCACATCTAATAAGTTTTGCTTATGCAACGACAAACCCAATAAACGGTATAAAGCACCTGAGTCCAATAAATGGAACTGGTAATGTCCTGCCAGCTTTGCCGCAAGAGTGCCCTTACCTGAACCACTTGGCCCATCGATGGTAATAATATTTACTGTCATTGCTATTCCGTTTTACCTTATACAGATTTTGCGAGTTTAGAAAAGCCTAGTTTAATCGCTGATTTAAGCTGTGCAAGGATTAATTTATTGACAAATGGAACACGTGCCTGCAATTCAATCGTATAAGTCACCAATGTTGACTCAGGATTTAATGCCTCAAATTCGATTATGCCAAGATGGTGTTTAATCAATGGGTTTTGAATAATTTTATATTCAATTCTTTGATTTTCCTGCATTAGCGTAATTTGTTCCTTCAATGGCTTTACAGGTCCCAAACCCAATCGTCTGACTGAACCCAAACCATCTGGACGCTGAGGATCTGCCGAATCAACCACTCTCTCCACCTGAATGGGTGCAAATGCCACATTATAAGTTGTGTGCTTTGCTAATAAATCAAAGACTTGCTGCACAGGCGCATTAAATTTCTTTTGTACTTGAATCGAATTCATATATTCATCTCAATTTGACAATTATTATTGTCATCAAATTCTACATGAAATTTGATCAATTATTTTAAACCGTCAAGTTTTTGTTGTATTTTCTGTTCTTTCTTTTGCAGTCGTCGCATTTTAAAGAAATCACTCAATTGCTGAGAACACTGTGCTTCTAGACACCCACCAAGCACTTCAAATTGATGATTGTAGTAACCTGTTTCTAATAACTTTCGAGCACTAACCAACGAACCCGCCTTAGGCTCAGTCGCTGCAAAGACCACACGCGCAATACGTGCATGAATTAAAGCACCTACACACATGGTACAAGGTTCTAAAGTGACATATAAAACGGCATCGGCAGGAAGCCGATAGTTTTGAAGGTTTTGACAGGCTTGACGGATCGCCTGAATTTCAGCATGTGCTGTCGGGTCCATCAGAGAAATGGGCGCATTATGCCCAACACCCAAAATTTGATTTTGACTCACCAATACCGCACCGACAGGAATTTCCTGTTCAGCAGCAGCCAATGCAGCCTGCTCAAAAGCAAGCTGCATCCAGTATTCATCTGAATAAATTTCAAATTCGGACATTGCTTTAGGCAATCACACCATACTGTTTTAGAAGCTGATTCCAGCTTTCAATGGTTGTTATAGGTGGATTAGCAGATAAGATTCCTTTTAAAGACATATCCGTTCCCGCACTCCATTCTGGTGCCAAATCTTTATCCACCAGACGTGCACGCACACCTTCAACAAAATCAGCATGACGGATTTTCCAGTCCGAAATTTGTGTTTCCAACTCAAACACTTCATTCCAAGAATGGATCTGCTTACCCCATTGCCACAGCAACCAAGTTAATGCTGCCGTTGCTGGAGAGCCTTTTTGCAAGTTTTCGCTGGCTTGACGCAACCAATCACTACGCGCATCACGTAAGCCAATAATCGACTCATAGTCATGCTCGAAATTCACACCACGGCAAACACTTTGAATGACATCTAATGAATTT
The DNA here is from genome assembly GCF_009939195.1 of Acinetobacter kanungonis. Classification (GTDB taxonomy): domain Bacteria; phylum Pseudomonadota; class Gammaproteobacteria; order Pseudomonadales; family Moraxellaceae; genus Acinetobacter; species Acinetobacter kanungonis. Next base: position 54,575 of record NZ_JAACKC010000007.1, read on the forward strand.
TGTAATGGACCAGGCCCTACAGGACGATGCAGACTATTTAAAGTGTCATCAATCGCGCGGAAATCGCCCGCTGGGTAATGCCCCCAATCAATATTAATCAGCTTATCCAACACTTTATCGCGATGCGCATCACAGATATGCGTTGCCCAACCAATGCTATAAGCACCTGCCGCTGTCATGATTGAACCAGTCAAACCTGTAAACAAGCCAATCGCACCACGATCAGCCAAGAAACGGGTTGCACCCACATCTGGATATAAACCAATATTGATTTCCGGCATTGCCAAACGTGAGTATGGTGTCACCATACGAAATGGTGCTGCCATAAACAAACCTAGACCACCACCCATCACATAACCCTCTCCCCAAACCAATACAGGTTTAGCGTAGTTATGTAAAAGTAGATCTAAGGCATATTCTTGCTCAAAGAATTTATTTGCCGCATCAACTTCAGAATTAATCACCAATTGACGTAATTTACGTACATCACCACCCGCACAAAAAGCTTTTGGTGTGGTTGAATCTAGCCAAATTGCCTTAACACGATCATCGTGGTGAAAGTCCTGAAATACTTCCAATAAGGCTGTAACAATCGATTCATCTAAAGCGTGCAACGACTTAGGGCGATTTAAACGGACAATACGCCAACCATTAATCGCTTCTTCTACAAGAACGTCTGGGTGATAATTTTTTAATACGGGAGAGTTTGTCATGCGTCCAGCTGCCAATCTATCGGCTCAATGCCATTATGTTTGAGATAATTATTTGTTTTAGAAAAAACCTTACATCCAAAAAAACCACCACGGTTCGCAGCCAAAGGAGATGGATGTGCTGCTTTTAAGATGAGGTGTCTGTTTGGATCTATTCTTTGTCCTTTACGTTGAGCATAGGCGCCCCAGAGAATAAATACAATGTGTTCTCGCTGTTCATTCAATACATCAATCACATGATCGGTAAAATTTTCCCAACCACGTTTTTGATGCGAAGTCGGTTGCCCCGCTTCTACAGTCAACACACTGTTTAATAACAACACCCCTTGTTCAGCCCAATGGGTCAAGTCACCATGTCGAGGAATCTCCACACCCATATCCGCATGTAATTCATGAAAAATATTACGTAAGGAGGGTGGCAAGGCAATCCCTTTTTGCACAGAGAAACTCAAACCATGCGCCTGATTGGGTCCGTGATACGGGTCTTGACCCAAAATCACAACCTTTACTTGCTCTAAAGGTGTGGTATTAAACGCATTAAAAATCAGACTGCTCGGTGGATAGATTTCTTTCTGCGCTTGCTTTTCCGACACCAAAAAATCTCTTAACTCATCCATTTGCGGGCTGAGCAAGAAATCACTGAGTCCATATTTCCAACTGGCATCAAGCTGAACTTTATCCAACTTGTGTAGTTGTTGATCGGTATAAGACATGCTTATTTCCTAATCCCTTAAAATTCTTTCTTAATTTGTAAATTAAATTTTTACTTGTAAATCCACGCTTGGATTTTGGAATTTAAAACCTTGCTTCAGCTTTTGATACATCTGTGGATCTGTCCATTCCGACTGTACCTGCTCTGAGAATACAATCTCATCCAAAGACAAAATACCCATCTGCTCATTTTCAATATCTTCTAAAAAGCTTTGTGCATAACCTGTGTCTGTTTCATGCACAATCACAGAATAGACCTCTACATCACCTTCACCATTTTGTGTTTCGGTCGATGCGAGTATTTGCTGAGCCAAGAAGAAAAAGATTCGCGAGAATTGTTCTGCAGACGGTGAAACAGGTAATGCCACCCAACGTGCACTGAATTTTTGACACGCTTGAATATATTCAGGATCATCATGCTGCCAAAAACAGATGGCATGATCAAAACTGTCAAAAATATCTTTGATAAGCCCTTTTAGCAAACCAAAGTCATACACCATTTGACCATGATCCAACTTCGAAGCTTTAAGTAATAATTCAACTTTATAACTATGCCCATGAATCGAACGCTTACAGCGATCCGATGTGCAGTTTCGCACAATATGCGCATTTTCGAACTTAAACAACTTACGAATTAACATGTGTCTGAATGGTATGAATCGTCAATAAAATAATGCTAATTATAGAACAAAAGTGAACTAAAGCGCATTAAATTTACCATTTATCACGATCGGTCTTTTCTGATTGCCTTATTCAGGTGCAAGCGAACGATAAAGCACATGCACTTTTTTATCTTCTCTGAGCAAATAGGTCTGAAATTGACGCTTTCTTTCACTCAACATGACCTCAATTTTGGCCTGAAAGTAAATAGATTTCACACCCAGTAATGCATTTAAAGCGGTTTGATTTTCATTTTTGGCTTGAGAGAATGGCTCCAGACTCCACAATTCATCGACATTGGAAAAATGTTCCATATTCTGCTGTCTTTGCTCCAATACAGCCTCTACTGTTTCGACATCCAAACTTTCAGCTAAACTCGCCAATACAATTGCAGGCGCTGTATTAATATTCACTTTAGCATCTTGAACTGCAATAGCACTCACATAAGGCGCAATCAGTAAATATTTTTCACCCTCAAAGCCACGTACCATCTTAAGCTCTTCAAGTGCATGAAATTTACTATTTGCTGGCAAATAGGCATTTCTCAAGCCTTGATAATAACTCTCTTCTGCGCCCATTGGACCTAAGGTTTCGTTGTCTGCATCCTGCCAATCAATCACTGCTTCGCTCAATTGTGCATTTAATCCGACATTCGTCAGTAATCGTTCAAACCACTCCTTCGCAGCGACATTCACTTGCCCTGAATCATCCACAAGACTGTTTAGATTAAACTTGCCTGATTCATCATAAAGTTGACCTGTAACATAACCATCTTCAACAGGGAATGCAGGCATAGGCTTCGCCCAGTTTTCTTGTAGATAATCGACATCACCTGCATTTTCTGCATCTTCCACCAACAACTCAGAAAAAAATGTTTCAGCACTTTTGGCATACCATAACGACTGATTTTGGCGCATCAAATATGCAGTATTTTCCGCTGTAAACTTTTGGCGCTGTGCAATTGTTGCAGCAAGAATGGTTGCCAAAGCCACCATGACCAAAATTGTAATTAATGCGATACCCTTTTGTTTCTTCATTTAGCATCTCATCATGAACTGCAACCTACACCTGAAGTGCTTAACTATTTTGTTTTTTGTCTAAATAATCTGTATTCAGCAAGCTAAAAATCCATTCATAGGCCACACCATTCACCATTAAATTAATTTTTATTCCCTTAGGCAAACGTTTCTTTATCAAAGCCTCATCAGATTGTCCCGACGCCTCAGGCCAAGCGGAAGCTTCGTTTGGATTCAGCACGACCACCTGAAATTGCTCTACATTTTCCAGTAGAACACTAGATTCTGGCTGCGTCTGTGAGGCAGTATTTAAACCACGCGTACGTAAACGATATAAGGTCTGTGTATCCGCTTGATATTGATATTCAACACGCTCTTCAGAAGGAATCCCCTGCAATAAAGGATCTGTCACCCCTACCTTATTAAAAGTAAATCGACCATTCTGTAAGATTAAAGCAGGCTGAACCTCACCATTGAGATTTGAGGTTAAAGGGGCAATCTGAATGGTATCTTTTAATATCTGTTGATAGGCTTGCTGTAAACTTGCCAATTTCTGTTCATGTTGTGCATTCCGATCTTTAACTTTGATCAGGTAATCGAAAACTTTCCAGCCCAAAGCAGACAATACTGCAAAAATTGCAATCGCCACCAAAAGCTCCACCAAAGTAAAACCTGCGCGTTTAGGCATAATCATGTTCTATTATTAAAAAAGACCAAATGCGTAACACCTGATACAGCCTTACCCGTTTCTGTATTAAATAAACGCACCTGTATTTCGACCCGTTGTACATTTGGACTCATGGTCGATTGCGCACTTTTTTCAACCTGCCAGTGCTCACCTTGTTGCGACAACTGTTCAGATTGCGTTCCTTCCAGCCATTCACCTTTAATTTGCATTTTGGCGATTTCATTTTGTGCCACAAATTGTGCTTTGGTACGTAAAATTGCCTGAGCAGTTGCCTGTGAATATTGCATCGCCACTTTGGTTAAAGCCATTGCAGCGGTTGCAAATATTGCCAGCGCAACCATGACTTCCAACAATGTAAACCCTTTAGATTTCATTTATTTTACCTAAATGGTCAATTTCGATTTCAGCTCCAAGCGGCTGCTGGGAGAAATAGAACTGAATTCGCACCGGCTTAACTTCACCATTGCCCAACCAAATTAACTGCGGAGCTTGACTGTTCAATAAAGCTGAATTTTGGGCATTATCATATTGATAATCAGTCGACTGAATTTGAAAACTCACATCATCGGGTAAAGGCTGGACTTTAAATCCTGAATACTCAGCCCATGTAGACTGATTGGATGAAGGAGTTCGCTCAGTACCAATCTGTTGATTTGAATAGTTTTGTTGATATTCTACAACTGCATATCGAAAAGGACTGACATCTGTTGCTGGCTGTATATTTAAAGCCAAAACCCGTGATTGATCGTTTGCTTCATGGGAAATACGCTGTAGATTCATTAAGAATATTTCGCGGGCTTGCATTGCTTTACGCTGATCAATCCCGCCAAAGTTCATCATAATTAATGAGGTCACAATCGCAATGACCACAATGACTACCATCACTTCAATCAGAGTAAAACCGCGATTTGAAGCTTGATGATGGATAATCATAGCTTGATCTTTATTTTAAGCAGTTACTTGCTTAGGCAAAGCAAGTGCTTGGTCGATATACGCCACACGCAATGTATCTCGCGAACCTAAATAACGCTGATAGAAACTTGAATTTAAGATTGCCGCTGCACCATGAGTTAATGACCAAATTGAAGCCAAATAATCACGTACCGACATTGAGCTATGAATTGAAGCCAGATATGTTTCAGTCATGTTGATAATAAGGCGTAAACGGTGACGTCTGACTTTATACAACTCACTGAATAAATGCTGGATGCCCTGACCTGTAATGGACAGACGCTCTTCAATTTGATGGAACAGCACCGTCCGCTCAGGATGATGCAGATGATGTAACATAAAGAAAGCCAAATGTTCTGGAAAAGCCTTCTCTGAATCCATAATCATTTCAAGCAACATACGTTCATTACGAATAATCAACAGCATGTAGAGTTCATCTTTACTTTGAAAGTGCTTATAGAGAGTACCCTTCGCCAAGTCCAGCTCTGCCGCCAGAGCATCGAGTGTCATACCTGATTCGCCATTTTCTAGCAACAATTGCTCAGCCACTTGAAAAATTAGGGTTTCTCTTGCTCGAAACTGAGCTTGACGATCCATCTTCACTCTACACTCTCTTCAATTCTTATATTCAGTCTAAAACCACACAGTCTATTACTTTAATTGCAGCAAGTTTTCAAAATTCTGTGTTGTGATTAATGCCATTTCTTCCAGCGACTTATCATATACATCAGCCAAAGCTTTGGCTACATATGGCACGTATTTTGGCTCATTTGTTTTACCGCGATATGGCACTGGCGCAAGATACGGACTATCTGTTTCAATCAATACTCGATCTAATGGCACCTGCTTGGCCACATCTCTTAAATCTTGTGCATTTTTAAACGACACAATGCCCGAGAACGATACATAATAACCGCAATCTAACACAGCTTTGGCTGTTTCCCAGTCTTCAGTAAAACAATGCAAAATCCCATGCGTTGATTTTTCTGCACGAATGATATCTACCGTATCATGCTTAGCTGAACGGGTATGTACCACAACAGGTTTTTTCACGATTTGCGAAGCGTGAATATGTCGAGCAAAACATGCTTTTTGCTCCTGAATAAAATCAGTACTGTGGAAGTAATCTAGACCAGTTTCACCCAATGCCCAAACCTTATCTGCCTGAGCCAGCTCTACCAAATACTCTGTTGTTGCTCTTGCCATGGTAGCGGCATCCTCACAAGGATGCACACCAACGGTATACCCCACATCTGCATGGCGCACAGCAATTTCAGCCAAAGCAATATGATCATCCAGATCGACCGAGATACTCATGAATTTTGTAACGCCAGCTTCTCGCGCTTGCGCCAAAGCCAAATCTAAATTTCCCCCATAAGGAGTCAGATCCAGCATGGTTAAATGACAATGAGTATCTACAAACACATTTTTTTCCTATTTCCAATCCAATTACATGGTGTAACTATAACGACCTTCGGCTTTAAAGCCTGCGAGAAGTTTTTCTGCCTCAGATTTAAAGTAAACCCCTTTCTCCCCCACAAGCTGTATACCGAAACCTTGTGGCTTAATACCATTCTGCTTTTGTGAAATCCAGATCACTTTACCAGTTAAGGGAATTTTTTGAGACTGATCAGGCAATGTGGTCAATACAAAAACCTCATCACCCAACTTGACTGCTTGCTTTGAAGGAATAAATAAACCACCACCTGCAACATAAGGCATGTACGATTTGTACAGTGTTTCCTTATCCGAGATATTTGCATGAATAATACCGCCCATACGTGGTTGCATTGTATTTCCCCTTTAAACATTCATTAGTTTTATACACAGTTGATCAAGTACTAGATTTGTTTGTACGTTTTGCTCGATAAACTGTTTGGACTGTTGTAAATCTGAATATAAATCAAAAAGCTTTTCTAAAGAATAGTGCTCTGCCAGCTGAGCCAACTGCAAATCAATATTTTTAATGGGCTGGTTCAGCTTGACACAAATCAGGTCAGCCAACAAGTACTCATACATACGACTAAAATCATCAAATGCCAACGCCTTCTGCCATTTAGTCGCAATTGCGATTGGCATATTTTTATCTGTGACCAATTTTTGCCAATCATTTAAAAAGTCTTGACGTAAATTCAGCCAATCATTCTGCGCAAGTTCGAGTGCTTGAAGCGGCATATCATTAGATAAATTCAGCAACAACTGAAATTGTGTTGACGTGAGCTCAGCAGCCATATGCGCTGATAAATAATTCTGAGTCTGTTCAGCACTGATTCGATCAAGTGCAAAATGTTGTAATCGACTACGTATAGTGGCTGGTAATTTAAGATAGTGTTCTGCCAGAAGAATAATCACTACTCGATCACCTGGTTCTTCGAGCGTCTTCAGCAATGCGTTTGCAGAAGCCGTATTTAACGCTTCTGCTGGCTCAATCACAATCACCCGCCAACCATCGACTGTTTGCTGCACAAAAGGCAATAAATCACGAATTTTTTCAATTTTGATTTTGGCGTTTTGCTTTTTATTGTCTTCATCTGTCGAGATATACACATAATTCGGATGCGTATCAGATTTCAACCACTGACAACTCCCGCATTCTCCACAGGGCGCATTACGTAAATGGCGTTGTTGGCACAAAATCCATGCCAAAAAATACTGGGTAAAGGCTTCTTTACCACAGCCCTTTTTGCCATAAAACAATAAACCATGCCCCATCTGTGGGAAACGCCCTGTTAAGGTGTCCCATACATTTTGCTGCCATGGAAAAATTTGTGGTTGAAGTTCTGTCTGCATCATCAATCTATCTTATTCAAAATGCGCAACATCCATGGCATTTAAGCGATCAAGATCTTCCTGAGTATCCACCCCAGGTGGCAAATTAGCTTCAGCAACCGCAATTGCAATACGATGTCCATTTTCTAGTACACGCAACTGCTCAAGACTTTCAAGCTTTTCCAACACACCCATCTCCCAAGTCACATATTCTTGTAATAAGCTGACGCGGTAAGCGTATAAACCCAAATGACGATAAGCTTGATTATGTAGTGCTGGATTGGCAAGTTTGGCACCATCACGGTCATAAGGAATGGTCGCACGACTAAAATAAAGGGCTTGATTAAACTTCGACTTCACCACCTTCACAATGCTGTCACGCTGGAATTCTTCCATGCTATGAATCGGTTCGCACAGTGTCGACATTGAGCAGTCAGACTGCGCGACCAAAAGCTCCGCTACTTGCTTCACCAAAGTTGCTGGCAATAAAGGCTCATCCCCCTGAACATTGACAATAATATCATCTTTATCCCAACCTTTAAGGCGTGCAACTTCGCTTAAACGATCCGTACCTGATGGATGATCTGCACTGGTGAGCACCACATCCACACCTTCAGCACAGCAAATTTCAGCGATGCGTGCATCGTCCGTCGCCACACATAAATCATCAAAGCCTTGTACTTTTTTTGCTTGATCAACGACACGCAATATCATTGGGCGACCATGAACTTCTAACAATGGTTTACCAGGTAATCTTGAGCTGGCAAAACGCGCAGGAATGACGATATGTTTCATAATTCACTCTTATTCAATATGAATGCCTAAATCAGCTAACTGCTGATTGAGCACTCGATAACATGCACTTGAAAGTACAGCTTCAACTGGAACCACCCAAATTTCACGATTAAAATCTGGATGTTGTTTTAATATAGGCAGCAGTTTAACGGCATCTTTCTCCGTGGTAATAATGGGATTGGTATCCTCAAACTGCAAATCTGTTAATTCATAATCATGATGATCAGGAAATTCGTGACACTGAAATTGCTTGATGCCAATAGATTCCAGCGTGCGGTAAAAACGTTGTGGAAAACCGATGCCAACAACGGCATAAAAATCTTGTTCAGGCTCGAAAGGGCTAGCTTCTAATGCATTCAGCAAGTATGGCTGTGCCACCTCTAAATGCATATTCAACTCTGATTCTGGTTGAGCCGCATGTTCAATGACCGTTCCCGAATCTAATCGACTTTTCGGTTCTCGCAAATAACCTTCTGGTAAGAGTTTTTCATTCCCCAAACCACGATTACGATCCAGTACAATCCATTCCAGCTGGCGTGCAAGCGCATGATGTTGCAAACCATCATCACTGATAATGAGATCCAACGCATGCTTTGCTAAAAGCAATTCAATGCTATGCTGGCGATTGGACCCAACCACCATGGGAGCACCTGTAGATTGCACAATCAGACATGGCTCATCACCCACTTGATCCGGGGTAGCTTCCAGTCCCACATAAGCAGGAAATGGACCCTTCCCCCCATAACCGCGACTAATAATACCTACTCTGACATTTTCAGCTTGTAAATAATTCACCAGATGAATCAGCAACGGAGTCTTACCACTGCCTCCGACGGTTATGTTGCCAATAATCATCACAGGAACTGGTGCGGTATATACAGATTTTAACCCTTTTTCATAGAGCTTTTTATTGAGCCAAAATCCAAAATGATAAAGACAAGACAAAGGACGCAGCACAATCAACCACTTTGCTTGTCGATTCCAAGCATTCTGAATAAATTGTGCAACTGACATTGCTTAGTTTTCCTCAAAATTACGCTGATGTAACTGGAAATAGGCGCCACGTTTTTCAATCAATTCTGCATGAGAACCATGCTCAACAATACGTCCTTGATCCATCACCACAATACGGTCTGCATTTTCAATGGTCGACAGACGATGTGCAATCACAATGGTGGTTCGATCCTGCATTGCCGAATCAAATGCACGCTGAATAAAATATTCAGACTCATTATCTAAAGCACTGGTGGCTTCATCTAAAATTAAAATCGGCGCATTTTTTAAGATTGCACGCGCAATCGCAATACGTTGACGCTGACCACCTGATAAATTCAAGCCTTGCGCACCCAATTGAGTGTCATAGCCTTGCGGTAAAGCCATAATAAAGTCATGTGCATAAGCTGCCCTAGCCGCTGCGATCACTTGCTCATCTGTAGAATCTTGCAATAAACCATAGGCAATATTTTCACGTACTGTACGGTTAAATAACACGACCTGCTGATTCACCATCGCTATTTGAGCACGTAAACTGTTCACTTCAATCTCATCAATTGAATATTGATCTAGTAACAACTGACCTGAATTGAGCTCATGGAAACGTGGCAACAAATTCACCAAAGAGGTTTTACCCGCACCTGATCGACCAACCAAGGCAACCGTTTCACCCGCTTTGACCTGCAAATTAAAATCACGGATCGCATGATGACCATCAGCATAAACCAAATTTACATCTTTAAACTGAATATCACCTTTTAAGACAGGAGTTAAAGTCCCTGTATTTTTCTCTTCAGGCAGATCAATCAATTCAAATACTGAGTGCGCAGCCGCCATACCGCGTTGTAATTTCTCATTCACATCGGTCAAGGCTTTGATCGGCTTACTCAACATCCCTGCTGCTGTAATATAAGCAACAAATTCACCAGCAGTGGTATCACGTAAAATTTCAGGGCGCAAGGCAATCCACATGATAATACTCATGGCGATGGACATGATGAACTGTACCACAGGGCTGTTCAACTGCTGCACCACCACCATTTTCAAACCACGTTTAAGGTTTTCAATAGACGTCGCTTTAAAACGCTCTTGCTCATAAGCTTGCCCACCAAAACCTTTGACCACCACATTACCATTCACCGTTTCTTGCACCACATGATTCACATCCCCCATGGTGTCTTGCACTTGTAATGACAATTTACGCATGCGCTTCGAGGCTTTACGAATCAATAAACCAATCAGAGGTGCAAAAATCAGAATAATGAGGGTCAGGCGCCAGTTGGTATAAATCAAATAACCCAACAAGCCCAAGGTAATTAAACCTTGCTGCACAATCGTTTTCAAAGATTCAGAGGAAGCAGCCGTAAGCTGTTCCACGTTATACATAATTTTTGCAGTGATGTGGCCACTGGTATTGTCTAGATAATACTGCGAAGGCAATCGCAACAGCTTAGCAAAGACTTCCTGACGAATATCGAACACCAAGTTTCGCGAAATGACCGCTGTAAAATAGCCACCAATGAATGAGCCCACACCACGAAAGAACATCAACAACACCACCAAAAATGGGATAAGATTGGTAAAACCCTGATCCCGATGTTGAATGGCGGTAATAATTTTTTCCAGCAACTTTGCAATAGACACTTCGGTTGCTGCGTTAATAGCAAAACCAATGACGATTAAAATCGCTACGCCCCAAAACCGCTTTAGATAGCCTAAAAGACGTAGATAGACCTTGAAATCCTGATTCACTAATAACCTCGAGATGGTACTTTGGTACTGATATTCACATTCACAAAACCGAGCTGCCCTGCAACATCCATCACCCGAATAACGTCCTGATGAGTGGCTTTGGCATCTGCAGCAATCACAAACATTAAATCACGTCGCTCGTTAGAAATCTGTTTAATTGCAGTACTTAAATCCGCAACTTCTTTACTCGACAAAGCTTGCCCATTGACAGCATAGTGACCCGAAGAGTCTACAATCACTTCAATTTTTTGATTGTATTGCTTCGGAGGTACGCCTTGCGCATCAGGCAAAGTCAAATTCATGCGACTGAATTGATTAAATGTGGTTGATAACAGCAAAAACACCAAGATAAACAACAAGCAGTCAATCATTGGTGTCAAATTAATATGAATATCTTCAACTTGCCTACGCTTGAATTTCATATTCCACCTTAGCCTGCTTTACGGAGTTCTTGCTCTTCAACAGCAGAATTTTGATAGAAAAGTGCTGCATGGAATAAAGTTGATTGCTGTTCTAGCTCAGCAACATATTCCTGCACCAAACGTTGAAAATAGCGATAGGCAAATAAAGCAGGAATGGCAATCAGCATACCCGCTGCAGTAGTAATTAAGGCTTTCGAAATCCCTGGAATCATCATGGTTGGGTTGCTATTAGTACCAATATCAATCACCAAGAAAGACTCAATAATCCCGACTACAGTACCCAACAATCCCAACAACGGTGCTACCGCACTTAACGTCCCCAAGAAATTGATATTTTTTTCCAAATAACCAATTTCTTGAGATGCGGTTGCTTCCATTTGTGCGCGCGCATATTGCTCGGTGTGTTTTCTGCTTTGCAAACCTGAGACTAAGATACGCCCTAGGCTACTCGACTGTAGGTTTTGACTATTTTGTAATTGTTGTACGACCTGCTGTACATCCTGTCCTCCACTTAACAGTAGCTCTTTTGGCAACACCATTGAACGCTTTAAACGAATAAAACGTTCAATCGCAATCGCAACTGTAAAGATGGAGCATAAAACCAGTGGAATCATTAACCACCCACCAGCTTTTACTAATTCCCACATTATTCTTCCCCAAGAATTTTAAAAATTAATCAGCTAAACAAATATTCAAAATACCATCCAGCTCATCGAGTGAATGATAATGAATCACCAGTTTGCCTTTACCCTGCTTATTATGGTCAATTTTTACATCAGCACTAAAACGCTCAGCCAAACGCTGCGTGAGTTGCTGTAAATCTGGTGCTACTTCCGTTTTCGCTTTTTCAGTTTTTGGCGCAGTCAGCTCACGCACCAATTGTTCTGTTTGACGTACAGACAGGCTTTTTGCAATCACTAACTCAGCAACTTTTATTTGTTCTTTCGCTTTCAAAGTTAGAATTGCACGCGCATGCCCCATATCAAGTTCGCCTTGCTGCATCATGTCTTTCACAGGCTCTGCCAAAGTCAATAAACGCAGTAAATTACTAACAGTCGTGCGGGCTTTACCCACAGTGTCAGCAATTTCTTGATGGCTTAATCCAAATTCATCATGGAAGCGTTGTAGCGCCAAGGCTTGGTCAATTGGATTTAAATCTTGACGCTGAATGTTTTCAATCAATGCCAATGCAATCGCAACTTGATCATTCAGATCGCGCACCAAAGCTGGAATTTCAGTCAATCCCGCCAATTGAGCCGCACGCCAGCGACGCTCACCCGCAATAATTTCATAAGGATATGCTTCATCCGCAATTGGACGAATCACAATCGGCTGCATCACGCCATGTTTTTTAATGGATGCCGCTAATTCCTGTAAATCATTTTCATGAATAAAACGACGCGGTTGATATTCACCACGTTTAAGCAAATTGACATCAATTTGTTTCAGCTGACCATGATCCAATGCTTGAACTTCAAGTTGTAATTTTTCTTTTTGGATTGACCCAAGCAAGGCATCCAGACCACGACCTTTGGCAAGTCCGCGTTTTTTTAAGGTCATGCTTTACTTCCTTTCTTCACTTTGCTTTTCTTTAAAATCTCAGCTGCTAAATTTAAGTAAGCAACTGCACCCTTTGAACTTTTTTCAAAATAAATAATCGGTAAACCGTGTGCTGGTGCTTCAGCCAAACGTACATTACGCGGAATCACTGAGTCATACAGTTTTTTCCCAAAGTACTGTTCTAGTTCTGCAGACACATCACGGGTCAAGGCATTACGACCGTCATACATGGTACGCAATACACCCACAACTTCTAAGTCAGGGTTCAATGCCTGTTGAATACGGTCGATAGTTTGGGTTAAGTCCGCCAAACCTTCGAGTGCATAATATTCGCACTGCATTGGAATAATCACACCTTGCACCGCTGCTAAGGCATTTACCGTGATTAAACTCAAGCTTGGTGCACAGTCCACAATAATATAATCAAAAGCATGATCGATACTTTGCAATGCATCACGCAAAATAAACTCACGACCTTCCTGCTCGGCAATCGCAAGTTCTACACCCGCCAAGTCACGGTTTGCACCAAGGACTTTATAACCCACTTCTGCTTTGCTAATTGCTGTTTCAATTGGCACTTCACCCAAGAGGACATCGGTAACTGAATATAATAGGTCATTCTTTTGAATGCCCGACCCCATCGTGGCATTACCTTGTGAATCCATATCCACAAGTAAAACCCTTTTTTTCAGCACGGCTAATGATGCTGCCAAATTAACTGCGGTTGTGGTCTTTCCTACGCCACCCTTTTGGTTCGCAATCGCAATAATTTGAGCCATGACCCCAGTCCTTCGAAATAATTAAATCTGTTTCAATAATAATAAATGGCGTTGCTCATCTAATCGAGGTACTTTCAACTCGATAATTTCACAACTGTATTCATCTTTTAATGCGATAATTTCATCTTCAGGAATCAAGCCTTTCATAGAGGCAATGATGCTCTTGTCATGCATATAGGGCTTGGAAGCAGTTACAAAGTCAGTCAGTGAAGCAAACGCTCGACTGGTAATGACATCAAACTGTCCTAAATCACGAATACTATCTTCATCTTCAACACGTGTTTGCACAGCAATCACATTTTTTAATTTTAAGTCTGCAATAAACTGTTTTAAGAAACGAATCTTTTTACCATTAGAATCCAACAGTACGCAATCACGTTCAGGCTGACATAATGCAATGATCATGCCCGGCATACCGCCACCTGTACCAATATCAAGCAAACGCCCTTGAGGCAAATCCTTCAAAATACTCAAGCTATCAAGCAAATGCTTGACCAGCATTTCTTTAGGATCACGGATTGCAGTTAAGTTATACGCCTTATTCCAAAGAACTAAAGCGTCTTGGTATTTGAGTAATAAATTTAAAGTCTCTTCGCTGAGCTCTAAACCTAAAGCTTGACTACCCTGCTTTAGTTCTTGAAAAAACGTGTGCATATACAATTAACGTCTCGAAAATGTTAGGTGAAGTATACCGATTTATACATGAAGTCATAGTGGCTTATGCTTAGTGAATATGCACTTAAGCATACATGCCTTGCCGAATCTGCAAATCTAGGGCAGATAAACGCTCTGGCGTACCCACATCGACCCAAGAAGCCTGCATTTTTTCTGCCGCAACACGACCATCCAGCATGGCCTGTTTTAACAATGGTGCTAACGGACGCTTGCCATTTTCCAGACCAGCAAACATTTGTGGATGTAATACCGCGACACCACTATAGGTCAAATCTTCGCCTTGTTGCGCTTGTTCAAAAGTATAAGCACGTCCATTCACCAGCGTGAAATCACCTTGTAAATGTTGTGGTGGATTCTTAACGAAGACCAAATGTGCCAGATCCTGATTGAGTTCGACATCGAGCAATGAGGCAAAATCGAAAGTCGTCCAGACATCACCATTAACCAAAATGAAAGGCTCTGTACCCAATAATGGTAAAGCATTAATAATGCCACCAGCGGTTTCCAAACCTTCTTCTTCGCGCGTCCACAAAATATTAACACCAAACTGCGAACCATCACCCAAAGCACCAATCAGCACATCTGCCAACCATGCAGAATTAATCACAATTTCAGTGACGCCAATCTCTTTGAGTTTTTCGATGTGCCAAACAATCAGTGACTTACCACCAACTTCGAGCAAAGGCTTAGGCTTATAAAGGGTTAAGGGACGCATCCGATTCCCTAAACCTGCAGCTAAAATCATGGCTTTCATGCAGCAACAACCTCGTATTTGCCATATTTTTGTTCAAATTTCGGCATTACTTTAACCTGAATAAACTGCATAAATGGTTGTAATTCTGCATATGGCTTGCTTTCTTCTAACAAATACCACATGACACGTGGCAAGTCTTTAAGATAGCCAGATTTACCATCACGCTCAAACAAGCGCACAAAAATGCCTAAAATTTTAATATGGCGTTGAATAGCCATTAAATCTGCATCTTGCTTAAACTGTTCAAAGTCGCGCCCTTCTTTTGCTGAAGCAGGCAACAACTCATAAAACACTTTAAACCAGCCATACACGCGTACAGGATCCCACTGCACGTAGGCATCACGGGTAATTGAAATCAGATCATAGGTATCTGCGCCAATCACCGCATCCTGAAAGTCGATCACACCCTGCTCTTGCTCACCAGCTAAAAGCATTAAATTACGACTATGAAAATCACGATGCACAATTACTTGTGGTTGAGCCAACGCAGCATTGGCTAAAATCGCAAATGTCCGTTTAATCAATGCAGATTCTTCATCCGTCGGTTGAATCTGCAAACTTGGCAGCAACCAATCGGTGAGCAATGACATTTCAGTCATTAACTTTTCATAAGAATATGCTGGGAAATGACCTTCACCATTAATCGTCTGCAATTGAATCAACTGTTTAAAGCTTTGCTCATAATGCGTATCAACCGTATGGTCATCTAACTGTGTAGAGAGCAACACATCGCCAAAATCTTCTAGCAACAACAGGCCGTGCTCTAAATCCTTCGCCACAATATGCGGTACTCGCACGCCATGTGCATCAAAAAATTCATCAATCGACACAAAAGGTACACAATCTTCTTTCTCAGGAGGTGCATCCATCAACATAAATGTTTTATTATTCAAATTGATTCGTGCATAACGACGGAAGCTAGCATCGCCTGCTAAAAAATTAATTTCAAATTGATCTGAACCAAGTACAGATGTAATCCATGTTTGTATCAATTGTTCACGTTGTGTATTCATTTGCGATAAATTCTAATACAGGCTGAGTTTTTAAAGTGCTAAGTGTAGCCACTTATCAACTTTTTCTCTATGATGCGACAATAATTAATTGCGATTAAGCATACTTGGTTAATGATACAAATGAAGCATCAGTTTAAATTCAATCCTTTAGCGACTGCTATTTTCAGCCTCTTATGCGGAAGCTCGATTACGGCATACGCAGATACATCTAATACTGTTTCATCCCTAACCAACGACCAACTTAAAGCAAGCATAAAAGAAGCCTATGCAGGGCAACACTTTTTTGAACAATACTATGTAGACAAATCTGCACCAGAAGCTCAACAACGTCAGGGCAAGTCTCTGAGTGGTGCGTATTGCCAAGGTGCATGGGTAACACCTATTGCTTCTAGTCAGGCGACTGTCGACCCAAGCAATGCAACTTCCGTTGTGACTGCTGACTATGGTCATTATGACCCAAATGGTGACTCTGTACTTGAAGGGAATGTCATGATCGACCAACAAGGTCGACAAATTCGTGCAGATAAAATCACCATTGATAAAACGCAGACTTATGCCAATGCGCAAGGTCGTGTGCAAATGGCACAAGCGGGTCTCTTGGCACAAAGCGATCAAATTAATTACAACCTAAAAACCCAGCAAGGTGACTTAAACAATAGTTACTACATTGCTGAAGAACAACATGCTCACGGGCATGCGGAAAAGATTGCACGCACCTCAGAAAATGTGGTGATGTTAAGCAATGCGACCTACAGCACCTGCCCTCCTGAACAAAAACCAACTTGGAAGATTCAGGCTAACAGCATTGAACTAAATCAAGAAACAGGACGCGGTGTCACCAAAGGCACCAAATTGTATGTTAAAGATGTACCCGTTTTGGCTGTACCCTACTTTAACTTTCCAATTGATGATCGTAGAACCACAGGCATTTTAACACCTGGTTTTGGTTATACCAATGACGGTGGTATTGAGTTTTCTGTACCTGTCTATTTGAATCTTGCCCCGAATTATGATGCCACACTCACACCACGCTATATGAGTGATCGTGGTGCCATGATTGACGCTGAGTTCCGCTATCTCACCGAAAACTTTGGCGAAGGGAAAATCTGGGGAGGCTACCTACCTTCAGATGAAAGCTATGAAAATCAAGATCGTAAAGATTTACATGTATTACACAAATGGCAAATTAACGACAGTTTTTCAACCAATCTAGAATATAACTATGCATCGGATAAAGATTATTTTACCGATTTAAACAACAACCCTAATACAAAAACAGACTTGAACCTGCGTCGTGCTTGGGAACTCAATTATAAAAATGGTGTACCGGGACTAACTGCACAGTTAAAGGTTGAAGACTTCCAGACTTTGGATAAAACCGTTTCTGATGAAGATCGTCCGTATGCTCGCTTACCGCAGTTTTTATTAACCTATAAAGGTGGAAATCCACAAGGTTTCCAGTACGAGTTTAATAACGATACTGCTTATTTCAAAAAGAATATTGGCAGCACCACTTCAGCAACCTCAGAACCAAGTGGCACACGTATCTATAATGACTTCGCTGTCCGTTATAATTACCGCAACCCTTGGTCATTTGTTATTCCAGAAGTATCGGTACGCAGCATTAATACCTTCTACGACCAAGATACAATCACTGCGCAACAAAGCCAGACCACAAGTGTCAGCTCAGACCAGAACAAATCTGTGGTTGTACCGCAGTTTAGCTTAGATACCGGCTTGACCTTCGAGAAAGATGGTAAATATCTGCAAACCATCACTCCACGTGCGTTTTATGCTTATGCACCGTATGAAAATCAATCAGATTATCCAAACTTCGATACCATTAGTGCTTCAATTAACTATGACCAACTGTTCAGCTCAAAACGCTTCTATGGTCATGACCGCTTAGAAGATAACAATTTCTTATCTTTAGGGGTAAGTTATAGCCTGTTTGATGATATTGGTTTAGAGCGTTTAAAAGCCAGCGTGGGTCAAAGCTTCTATTTTGATGATCGCCGTGTCACCTTAGATGGCACAACAGATGAATTGAACACCGAATCACACACAGGTCCAATTGTTAGCCTATCAAGTCAATTGTCTGAACATTATCGACTTAGCGCAAACTCTGCATGGATGGCGAATGGAGATAATGCACAACGTGACGTTCAACTCTACTATATGGGTGATCAAGGCAATGTCTACAGTGCCGGATATTTCTATCGTAAAGAAATCACCAATCGTCAAGATAAATATGACCAATTTGTTGCATCATTTATACAACCAGTACATAACAACTGGCGTATTATGGGGCACGCTCAATATGACATGGATAACAACGTTGCGCGTGAATACTTGCTTGGCGTGAATTACGAATCGTGCTGCTGGGGAATTTCCCTATACGGACGTTCTTACTACAACGACTTAGATGATGTAAGTGATTCTAGCGTTAAACCTAAAAAAGCTTTCATGGCTGAAATCAACCTGAAAGGTTTAGCTGGTTTTAACAACAAACTGGCATCCATGCTTGAAAATCGAATTTTAGGTTACGATCGTATTAATTAATTTGGACACGATGTTAATGAAGACAAAACAGTTAAAACAATTCTTTAAGGCAACTGCACTCGCTATTGCCCTTTCTTCATCAATGCCGACATTTGCACAGACTTCCGATGAAGTTGTCGCAGTTGTCGACAACAGTGTCATTTTACGAAGTGATTTAGAACAAAGCGTTGCTGAAACCAAACACCAATTAGAAGCTCAAAAGCGCCAAGTTCCGCCCGATCAGTATCTTGAGCAACAAGCACTAGAACAACTGATATTACGTCAAACTCAATTAGAGCAAGTAAAACGCTATAACATTAAAGCAGATGAAAAGAGCTTAAATGAAGCAGTCTTAAAAGTTGCCAACCAATCTGGAAGCAACTCTTTAGAAGCTTTCCAACAAAAATTGGATAAAATGGCGCCCGGTACATACGAATCATTACGCAAACGTATTGCTGAAGATTTAGCCATCAACCGTTTACGCCAACAGATCGTCATGTCACGCATTAAAATTAGTGACCAAGATGTTGCAAATTTCTTGAAAACGCCACAAGGCCAAGCAGCTTTAGGTAGTCAGGTTCATGTGATTCATGCCCGTGTATCAGGAGAAAACAATGTTGAGGCTGTTGCCAAACTAGTCCGCACCGCTTTAGACAATAGCAATGATATTGCTGCTATTAGCAAGCAATACAGCACCAATGACGCTAAAGTCGAAGGTGCAGACATGGGCTTTAGAAATCTTTCAGAAATTCCAACAGAGCTTGCAGCGCGCGTGACTCCATTACAAGTGGGTCAAACCAGCGAGTTAATTGCCGCTCGTGATGGTGTGCATATTATCAAACTGTTAGAGCGTAAAGGATCTGAGCAAAAAGCGATTATCCCGCAATACAAAACGCGACATATTTTGATTCAACCCTCAGAAGTGGTTAGCCCTGAAAATGCCAAGCAAATGATTGACAGCATTTACAATCGCTTAAAAGCAGGCGAAGATTTTGCTGTTCTTGCGGCAACCTTCTCAAATGATTCAGGTTCTGCACGTGATGGCGGTAGTTTAGGTTGGGTCAGCCCTGGCGTGATGGTTCCACAGTTTGAAGAAAAAATGAAAAGCACACCTGTAGGACAAATCAGTGAACCCTTCCAAACCCAGTTTGGCTGGCATGTTCTGCAAGTTACCGAGACTCGTCAACAGGATATGACACAGGAATATCAAGAGCGCATGGCGCGTCAAATCTTGGGCGAACGCCAATTTGATACGGAACTTGATAGCTGGTTACGTGAAATTCGCAACAATGCCTTTGTTGAGATTAAAGATCCTAGCTTAGATCGCAAGAACAACAAAACCTCTTAAAGATCTATCACAAAAAGCCAGTCCAAAATGACTGGCTTTTTTATGTGCAACATGCAATACAATCATCGATCTTACATTCTCATCTTAACCGCTATCAGCAATTAAGCTCAAAAGCCCTAATTACTCTTTCATGCTTTTAGGCAAAAAAAAGCCTCTCAACAGAGAGGCTTTTATCATGAATATCAATTAACGATTGTTGTCGTCTTCTTGAGAGTCATCAAATTTAGTTTCGCCATCAAAGCTACCTTGACCACCGAAGCCGCCTTGACCGCCGAAGCCGCCACCTTGACCGCCGAAGCCACCTTGACCGCCGAAGCCGCCACCTTGACCACCGAAGCCACCTTGACCGCCGAAGCCGCCACCTTGACCACCGAAGCCACCTTGACCACCGAAGCCGCCACCTTGACCGCCGCCAAAGCCACCGCCTTGACCACCACCAAAGCCACCACCTTGACCACCAAAGCCTGTACCTTGCGCACCAGCTGGGGCACCAGCAGGACGTGGGTTACGAGCAGGAACAACCGTAGAAATAGCGTGTTTGTAAACCATTTGGCTTACAGTATTTTTTAATAAAACAACATATTGGTCAAAAGATTCAATATGACCTTGTAACTTAATACCATTAACAAGGAAGATAGATACAGGAATACGTTCTTTACGGAGAGAATTCAAGAACGGATCTTGCAAAGTTTGACCTTTAGACATGTTATACAACTCCAAAAAATATTAAAAATCAGCGCAAAAAACTATCTTTATTTTTCAATTAAAAATTATAAAAAAGACAGTGTGTAAATTTTGCTTTATCCGTAACAGTTTCGCAAGTCTTCTTGAGCCTGCTTTATTGTTAAATATGTTTTAAATTTATGCGACTGTTGCAAAGATCTTAACCATGTATATTGACGTTTGGCAAGTTGTCGTGTCGCAAAAAGGGCTTTATCCTCCATTTCTTTCTTATTTTCGAGACTTTTGTCGCTTTTTAATAAAAAATCCAAGGCTTGTCGGTAACCCACTGATCTCATTGAAGGCAAATCATCAGTTAGATCGTATTTTTCAATTAGTGATTCCACCTCATTTAAAAAACCGATTTCCCACATAATTTCCAAGCGTTTTTCAATTCGCTGATGTAATTCTAACCGATCTGGCAACAAAGCATAATTATGAAAAGTGTAACGATATGGTACATTTTTTGGCTGTTCTGCCTGTAGTTTGGTAATTGGCTGCCCTGTGATCCGAAACACCTCTAGCGCACGAATAATACGCTGCTTGTCACTGACCTTGAATTTTTCTCCTGCCAATGGATCCACTTCGCACAGCGATGCGTATACCGCTTCCCAGCCTTCACGCTCACCTTGTGCTTCAATTTCTGCTCGAATCGCATAATCCGCACTCGGTAAGTTACTCGACAATCCTTCAAGCAAAGCTTTGAAATAAAGCATGGTGCCACCAACCAAAATTGGGGTTTTACCCTTCGCATGAATCTCATCAATTAAACGTGAGGCATCTTCTACAAACTGCGCGGCAGAATAGACCTCCAATGGACTAATGATGTCGATTAGATGATGCGGATACTGCGCCTGCTCTGCTTTACTCGGCTTTGCAGTGCCTATATCCATATCTTGATAAACCAATGCCGAGTCTACAGAAATCAATTCGAAATTGCCCTGTTCATATAACTCACATGCTAAAGCCGTTTTACCGCTGGCTGTAGGTCCCATCAAATTAATGACAGGCAATTGATTCGACATTTAGGTTTACTCTCCTCGAGCAAAAAGTTTATCAAGCTGAGCCAATGGAAATGCACGCCATGTAGGACGCCCATGATTACATTGACTCGCAAATTCGGTCTGCTCCATTTGACGAAGCAAAGCATTCATTTCAGAAAGACTTAATAGGCGATGCGCACGTACCGCGCCATGGCAAGCCATTCCCGCCAAGATTTGATCGCGCTTCTGCATAAGCCCGCGTACTTCATCAGTTGGATCCAAATCATTCAATAATTCGGGAATCAGTGCTGAGAAATCAGCTTTATGTAGAATGGCTGGCACACCGCGAACGATAACTTGTTCATCGCCATACTGGTCAATTTCCAAGCCTAATCGTGCTAATGGATTTTTTAAATCTTCCACTCGAAGCGCCTGCATACGATTCACACTGACCACTTTAGGAATCAACAACTGCTGAGAAATCCAAAACTCAGGGGTTTCCCAAGCAGATTTCATCTGTTGCAGTAAAATTCGCTCATGTGCTGCGTGCATATCAACAATAATTAAGCCTTCAGTATTTTGCGCCAAGATATAAATCCCGTGTAATTGCGCAATCGCGATTCCAAGTGGATGTTCATCCACTTTAGTGGCTACAAAATCTTCAATTGTATCCGCAGCAACCTGACTCTGCACTCTTAACGGTGCCAAATAACTCTGTAGAGCTGCATTGGTAGGTTGAGCCGAATTAACCTGATAATTTCGCGATTCTTGCGCAACATATTGCACGGTATGCGGCTGTGATGATTCAAAATTAGTCAGCACTGCTTGCGGTTCATCTACAGCGGTCTGCTCGACAGCACGATGTAATTGAAACTGCTCTTGATAGCGGGGTTGTTGTACATTATTTGGGCTGGTTTGTTCAACTTTCAAGGCTTGTGCCAAATCTGCACTCGCAGTTTGAAATTGCGCCAAAGTATCTTTGGCAAAATGACGCACAAATTCATGTACTTCACGTTGATTTAAAAAGCGGATTTCATGCTTGGTCGGATGGACATTGACGTCGATATTTTCTGGATCAACCTCTAAAAACAGCAAATATGCCGAATGCTGATGTCCATGCAAAATACCGTCATAAGCCATGCGTAAGGCATGCGAAATGGTCTTGTCTTTGACAATACGCCCATTCACATAAACATACTGCAAATCGGCTTGTGCTCGTGCATCTGAAGGATGCCCTAACCAGCCACTTAAACGCATATTGACGCTATCCGCATCGATCCAATAAGCATTCTCTGTAAATTGACGCCCTAATAATTGCTGCACACGCTGAAAACGCAAAGCACCACTATCTGCAACAGGTAAATTCAAACGAATATTGTTGTTATGTTCTAGCACAAAACGAATATCAAAATGTGTTAAGGCTAAACGACGTACAATTTCTTCAATATGACCAAATTCTGTGCCTGGCTTTTTCAAAAATTTGCGGCGGGCAGGTACATTAAAAAATAAATCCTGTACCCGAATATGGGTACCACGTGATGCTGCAACCGCTTGGATTTCTTGATGTTGAAAAGCAGTGCCATTCACTTCAACCTGATAACCTACACCATCATCAACTTGGCTACTGGTTAAAGTGAGGCGCGAAACCGCTGCAATGGATGCCAATGCTTCACCACGGAAACCCAAACTCACAATCGCGTGTAAATCTTCAGCGGTCTGAATTTTACTGGTGGCATGCCGCATGACTGCCAAAGACAAATCATCGGGATGAATCCCACGACCATTATCAATAATTTCAATCAGCGTGCTGCCACCTTGCTCTACACGAATAATCAACTCTGTAGCACCAGCATCAATCGAGTTTTCCAACAGCTCTTTGACGACAGATGCTGGGCGTTCAATGACCTCACCCGCTGCAATCTGGTTGGCGAGTGCTGGATCTAGAGTATGAATACGACGTGTAGAAAAGTCTTCATGCATGTTGAAATGCCTGTTCGAGCGCTTTTAACAACGCTTCAGATTGAAAACTTAAAGTCGCTTGACGAGATAACTCATCTTCAGATTTTAAAATTTCAATAGTTAAGTCCGCTGTTGGAATTTCTTCACCACCTTTACTTGGCCATTCAAACAAGAATAATGCATGTGGTGTATCCAGATAGTCACGAATGCCCATTAACTCAAGCTCATAAGGATCATTCAGACGATAGAGATCAAAGTGAAAGACTGCTTTATCTTGAATGTTATACGGCTCAACCAAGGTATAGGTCGGACTTTTCACCGAACCTTGATGCCCTAACTGCTGGATTAAAAAACGGGTAAATGTCGTTTTTCCCGCACCCAAATCTCCAATTAAATAAATCACACCCTCAGTAAAATATTGAGCAATCACTTGCGAAAGTTGCTGGGTATCTGCTTCAGAGTTTAGGGGCAAATGAAATGAATACGACATATGACTCACAACATGATTCAAAAGTAGAATTATGATAGCATCGCAACGCTTTTAATACCTATGCCACGCATACGAAATGTGCATTTTTAATACAGCACTTGTGTTCTGCCAACCTGTTGTGATTGATATCTTATGACTGCGAATAATTTTGTTCCACCAATGATTCGTGGTGTTACCGCCAGCAAACTGTTCTTACCCACGTTACGGCCTGCACCACAGCGCTTATATGATTATCTGTGTCAGCAATTTGACCACATCTCAGCACAAGAGTGGCAACAACGTTTTCAAGACCAACTGATTTATGCGGCAGACGGTACGATTTTAAATGTAGATAGTGCTTATCTTGCCAATCAACATATTTATTACTACCGTTTTTTAGCACACGAAATTCATGTGCCGTTTCAACATCAAATTCTGCATGAAACAGATGATTTATACATTGTTGATAAACCACATTTCCTGACCATGAGTCCAACAGGTCAATACGTGCAAGAAACACTCTTGGTTCGATTAAAAAACCAAACGGGAAATGCTAATTTGACCCCGATCCATCGTTTAGACCGCGAAACAGCAGGTTTGGTTTTATTTTCCAAGCGTCCAGAAACTCGTGGGATTTATCAGCAAATGTTTGCCAAACGAGAAGTCCATAAAACCTATCACGCAATTGCTGCCTACCAACCTTCACTCCAACTGCCACAAATACTTCGCTTGAGGATGGATAAAGGTCAGCCGTTTTACACCATGCAAATTATGGAAGGTGAACCGAACAGCGAAACACACATTGAAATTTTAGAACACAACGCAGATTGGGCTAAATATCTACTCAAACCAGAAACAGGCAAACAGCATCAATTACGGGTACACCTGAATTATTTAGGGATTGCGATTAAAAATGATCCGTTCTATCCCAATGTGCAACATAAAACTGATGATGATTTTTCCAATCCATTACAGTTATTAGCGAAGCGGATTCAATTTCAAGACCCTGTTACAGGGGAGTCTATGGATTTATCATCTAATTTTGAATTGACACTGTAATACTATTGTCATTACATAAAACTTAAGTTTTCAGTTGAACAATATTGAAATTACAATGAAATTGTTTAAAATGAAGGCTAAAAGTTTAATCTTCAAATTTATAAAAATCATGAGAAAAACCGAAGTTTATCAAATTCGTCTCGATTCACAGGAAAAGAAACAGGCTTTTGCTGTCTTTAAGCAATTGGGAATTACACCAGCCCAAGCGGTACGCCTCTTTTTTAAACAAGTTGTACTAACAAAGTCCATCCCCTTCTCTATCGAAAATCAGAATATCAATTTAGAGCAATTGATTAAATTGAGACGTCTGAAACAAGAGCAGAAAACCGCGACAGCTACGCTAGAAAGTGATGACACTGCGACTAGCACTCAGCACAATGATGAGTTTCTTATGGATGATGATCATCTAGATTTATTTGAAGAATTGAATGCTATTTTGGGTGAAAGCGACAAAAATTAGTCCTGTTGCATTTTTATACATAATTTAAATTTTTTCATTTAAAAACTTAGGTATGCTTCATGCAAGGACAATACAAATGCATGGAGCAATTGATGATTGTAAGAAAAGCCTCTCTTGAGGATCTGAATCAACTTGCTGTTTTATTTGATGAATACCGTCAGTTTTATGGTGCTTCTTCTAATTTAAATTTATCCCAACAATTCTTAAAACAACGCTTTGAAAATCAAGAAAGTGTCATTTTTGTTCATGTCAAAGACGATGTATTGACAGGTTTTATTTTACTTTATTTGGGTTTTTCTTCTGTCGCTTGTTCGACCTATTATATTTTAGATGATGTCTATGTCACTCCGCAATTTCGCCGACAAGGCTCTGCGAAGCAACTGATCGATACCGCAATTTTATTTGCTCGACATGAAAATGCACTGCGGATTAGTCTTGAAACGCAAAAGACTAATCATGAATCACATCGACTTTATGAAATGATGGGCTTTATTCCAGATAGCGAATTTAGGACGTACCACTGCTTTCTTAAATAGATTCTCGGGTGCGCGCCAGTTCAATTTGCTCAGGCGTTAAATAAATCCATTCACCTTCTTTTAAGTCTGGACATTGTAAAGCCCCAATTTGCACGCGATGCAATTGCTCAACTTTATTGCCCACCGCAGCCAGCATTCTTTTCACCTGATGGTAAACACCTTGATGAATTGTCATTTGCAATTCGCATTCTGCTAACTGTTGAACATCCGTTGCTGCAAATATGCCCTGTTCATTACGTAATTCAACACCAGTTTCAAGTTGCTGAATCTGCTCAGGAGAAATAGGGTCGGCGGTTTGCATACGATAGACTTTAGCCACGTGCTTTTTGGGATGGGTCAAAGCCTGTAAAAATTGACCATCATCGGTAAGCATTAATAAGCCCGTAGTGTCTTGATCTAAGCGACCTACACATTGTAAGCCACGATTCAAGAGCACATCATCAAATAAATCAAACACACTAAAATGATGAGTTGCCTGATGGGAGCACTCATATCCAGCAGGCTTATTTAAAGCAATGTAGATGTTTTCCCGATATTGATAACTTTGCCCATACACTTCAAAAACCAAATTTTCTAAGTTTAATTTCTGCTTTGGATTTTTCATGATGTCTTGGTCTATACTGACAGCGCCTGATTTAATTAATTGCTGGCAATGCTTACGCGAACCAAAACCTTGAGACTGCAATATTTTTTCCAAGAACATAATTAGTGACCCATCATCAGACTGCTGCATTTTAAACAATTTTCCAATTACACGCTGATTTTCTCGCTGTTATGCGTCAAAAATCGCTACAATAGTTGCATTTTCACACATTCTCCCTATATCTTATGTCTAATCTAGATCTAAATCTGATTGCCCTGCTGGTTTTATTGGCCTGCGGTATTTTCAGCCATAACACTGCTGTTACCATTGCGGCTGGGGTATTGATCGTTTTTAAAATTACCCCTTTAAGTGAGTTTTTCCCACTCTTACAGCAACACGGCTTAAATGTGGGTATCGTGATTTTAACCATCGGAGTACTCACTCCGATTGCCAGTGGCAAGATTCCAGGGGAAGCCATCCTTAAATCTTTTTTAAGCTGGAAATCATTATTGGCGATTGCTATCGGCTTGTTTGTGGCTTGGCTAGGTGGCCGTGGCGTCAAATTAATGACGCATCAACCAAATGTCGTGGCTGGATTATTAATTGGAACGGTTGCTGGCGTTGCACTCTTACGCGGTGTGCCTGTCGGCCCACTGATTGCTGCGGGCGTTCTTTCTTTATTTATTGGACAATCTTAGTTCAAGTTACAGAAACGAATTGTGATGATGCAGCAAATGAACCACATCATCACGATTTTACGCTTAAACAATCTTATGACAAATAATATTGATGACGTTTTTGCGAGAACTTTTCCAATTGTTTGAGGAAACCTTCAAAATAGTTCTTCTCTTTTTCTTCAGTCCGATAACCCGCATATAAAGTACGACGTAAGCCTTTTTCAGACACACAATCTAAACGGCGTGAAGTGACCCAGCCCTTTTGTTCATATTCATTCACCACCCAGTCTGGTAAAGCAGCAATACCACGACCACTTGCCACTAACTGAATTAACATTTGGGTTAAATCCGTTGTTCGGATTTGCTTAGGTTGAATATTCGCAGGAATAAACAACTTCGACATAATATCTAAACGGTGTTTATCAACTGGATAGGTAATTAAGGTTTCTTCGGCCAATTCTTGTACGGTAATACGCTCGGCACGCACCAAAGGATGTGTATTTGACAGCACTAAACGGGATTCATATTCAAAAATTGGAAAGTAATCAATGCCCTTTAAAGCAATTGGATCTGCGGTAATTAGTAAATCAAACTCAGCATTTTGCAATAATTCATGCGGATTAGACTCGAAGCCAGAAGCAAAGTCTAAATCGACATCTGGATACTGCTGACGATATTGATTTAAAAGCGGCATCAACCAATCAAAGCAACTGTGGCATTCAGAAGAAAAAATAATTCTTCCTGTCTGCCCATGCACAATGCGTGTGATATCTGTTTGCGCAATTTGAATTTGTGGCAATACATCATCCGCGAGTTTGAGTAAGCGCTGCCCCACATTCGAAAATGTCACAGGACGGCTACGGCGATTTACCACCTCTACCCCATACCAATGATCTAATTCTTTCAACTGATGTGAAATCGCTGAAGGGGTTAAACAGAGGTCATTGGCAGCAGCAACTAAAGAGCCATGTTCACGTAGCGCAAGTAATGTTTTTAAGTGTCTAATTTCAAGCATATTTATTATGAGTCCGCAAAGGTCAAACCTTATAGCCCATCAGAATTTGAGGTTTTCAAGCGACTAAGCACTTAACCCGAGATCTGGAGAAAATCTCAATATCATTAAATCTGTACGGGCAATATCAAAGATGATTTATGTGAATTGACTTCAACCCACAAAATGAAACCTACTCATTCTATCATTAAATTCATTAGTGAGTTTCATTTTTAGTTTTATTTCAGTCTTTTCTATTTAAGTGAATATAATTCAACAATCAAAAGATTAGCTTTGAAATATACCGTTTAAATATTCCATCGACTTCTACTGAAGTTGAACTCTAATTCATGGCAGAAGCAAAAAATTCTCTTCTCTGATCTAATAAGCTTCTGATTTTTTTCACTGATGATTGATTTAAATCCTCATTGAGCTGAAGAGCATTCATCTGAGTAGTCATCTTAAATACTGATCATTAGTATCTTTTCAGGATCAATGACTAAGAATTTATACAAAGCGAGAAAAATTATAGACTCTTATTGCTATATGTTTATCATTCGACCCAAATGGTGGTCAAAACACATCACTAGATCGAAACAAAAAAACACTGATAGAATTAGTGAAATGTCATATCAAGTATGTGAAACATTCATTCTGAGCATTTAAAGGCTTCATCCAAACATATATTTAGCCAATAACCATTTCGAACTTTGGTCGAGTTTGCTGAATAATATATTCACTTGATCAGCGGAAATTTCTTCCCAGTAAAATTTCAAAGTTTACGAAAAACGATAAGCCACTAATTTTATTCAATTAAATAATGCATAGTAATTTACTTATAATTCACCATAATCTTTCAACTATCATTCCATTGCAGATAAATATTGTATTCTTAGAATGACTTCATTTTATGCTCAGATCATCAAACTGGACTTTGAGTGTAAACATGCCCGTTAAATTAATTTGTGTTTCACACACCCCGCTTTTGGATTTTGCCTCCCCACCACCAGAAATTGAAGCTTCTGCCCGCGCAGCGTTTGCCCAACTTGCGCAGCAAGTCAAAGCGTATGACCCGACTCTGATTATTTCCTTTGGTCCTGACCACTTTAATGGTTTTTTTTATGACTTGATGCCAAGCTTTTGTGTGGGTGTCCGCGCAACTGCTGCTGGTGACTGGAACTATGGACCTGCACCACTGAATGTGCCTGAAGAAAAAGCACTTGGACTGATTGAATATTGCTTAGAGCATGATATTGATCTTTCCTACTCCTACCGTATGCAAGCCGACCACGGAATTACCCAACCGCTCGATTTATTTTGCGATGGTCAATTGGACCGTTACCCTGTGATCCCAATTTTTATTAATGGCGCTGCCAGCCCAATGCCGCGCACTAAACGCGTCATTCAAATGGGGAAAGTCATTGGTGAATATCTCAAAACCTTGGATGAACGTATTCTGATTATCGGTTCTGGTGGATTATCACATGATCCTCCAACCCCGCAAATTCAAACTGCACCAGCCGAAGTGCAGGAATTCTTGATTGCAGGACGTAATCCTACGGTTGAAGCGCGAAATATCCGTCAGTCTAAAGTGATTGCGGTTGGTCAACGTCTTGCCAATGGCGATATGAGTGCAGCATTACCCTTAAATCCTGAATGGGACAAAGATTTACTCCAGCGCTTTAAACATGCAGATTTTGATTATTTAGCTGCAATGAGCAGTGAAGAAATACGTCGTGACGGAGGACGTGGCGGTCAGGAAATTCGTGCATGGATGGCTGCTTTTGCTGCACTTTCTGCTTTTGGCGAATATGATGCAGAAATTCAATATTATGAACCGATTCAGGAATGGATTGCTGGCATGGGTATGATGACTGCATCACCGCTTTAGCAGCAACTGACTGTGAAGTTAGTTGACCATTACACTAGCTTCACCCTCCCGATCTGGTGAATAATTCACATTGAGTATGAATTTCCTCCATATTCACAAGTCATAAATTATGTGATCATTCCCATATTAATTTACAAAAAAGTCCAATCCAGAGTGATTTGCTCTGCTTAATTTTAGATCTTTCACTTATAATAACTAGCTCTCCCACACCAACTTATCTCTATTACAATGACATCTATGAATTCCAATGATTCTATCGATGCAAAGCCTACTTATTCCTTATTTTGGGTGATTTTAGCCCTCGCGGTAGGAGGCTTTTGTATTGGTACGACTGAATTTGTCGCTATGGGACTGATTCAGGAAATTTCTCATAATCTTCATGTCAGTATTCCTGTGGCTGGGCATTTCATTAGTGCCTACGCATTAGGTGTCACTATTGGCGCACCGATTATTGCCATCCTTGCAGCGAAAGTACCGCGTAAAACGCTGCTGATTGGGCTGATGCTTTTTTATGGCATAGCCAACGGTGTAACAGCTCTCGCCCATACTTATGAGAGTATGTTGATTTCACGCTTTATTGCAGGATTACCACACGGCGCCTATTTCGGTATTGCCGCCTTAGTGGTTGCTGAATTTGCAGGGAAACAAAAGCGTGCTTCTGCTGTGGCAAAATTAATGATGGGTTTAAATGTCGCAACCGTGATAGGCGTGCCTTTTGCAACATGGCTAGGACAAAACTATGGCTGGCGTGCGGGCTTTGAATTCTCTGCATCTATCGCATTTTTAACCGTTATCGCAATTTTCTTTTTTGTACCGCAAATACAGCAAAAGCAAACGGCCAGTATTCAAAATGAATTACGTGGCTTAAAGAACACCCAAATGTGGCTTACTCTTGCAGTGGGAGCCATAGGTTTCGGTGGACTGTTTTCAGTCTATAGTTATGTTTCCCCAATCCTGACCGAATACACCCATGCCAGCATTCAGGTTGTGCCTTTTGCGCTTGCCAGTATTGGTCTTGGATTGGTCATTGGGGGCTTGGTTGCAGGACATTTTGCCGATAAAAATCTAAATAAAGCCATTATTTGGGTCTTGCTGTCCAATGCCTGTTCTTATGTGATTTGTGCATTTTTTATTGGGAATCTATACACCGCTTTTTCTGCATTATTCTTGGTCAGTTTTAGTATTGCTGGTTTAGGGCCATTACTGCAAACTCGCCTGATGGATGTCGCTGGCGATGCGCAAAGTTTGGCGGCTTCGCTAAATCATTCTGCTTTTAATATTGCCAATGCACTTGGTGCTTTTCTGGGTGGATGGTTGATCAGTCATGGCATGGGCTGGTTAGCGCCAATTTGGGTAGGTGTGATCTTAAGTCTTGGTGGATTAATCATTCTTTTAGTCGCCTTTCAGCATGAAAAGAATCAGCAACAGGATACTCAAACCTGTCAGGAAACAAGTTAAGTATTTTTAATCCATTTCAAATAAAAGCCCTGAGAATACAATAATGCTCAGGGCTTTTGCTTCATGCTTTTAAATCTTTATTCAGGTAACTTTTTACCGCAATGTGGGCAATAGGCATATTGATCCCGTTCCTGTTTCAGCGATTCTTCCTTTTGCTCTCGAATCAATTGCAGAATAATATCTTGGGTTTGTTCATTGGTCAGCCCAACTTCTTTACGGATTTCCTCAATCTTCTCTTTTTCTAAAACAAAATCGATCTCGCTATTTTGAATCAATTCGCGAAATCTGAGTTCAAGCTCTTGCTTACGTAATTCAAGTTCATTCGCCAAACCATTTGCCAAAATACCCGCAGGTAAAGCAGCCAATCCCACGCCCAAAATAGTAATTAAGGCGCCAAGGAAACGTCCCAATGGGGTTACAGGCGTCACATCTCCATAACCGACCGTGGTCAGCGTCACCACTGCCCACCACATGGAGGCAGGAATAGAACTAAAGACCTCAGGTTGTACCCGACTTTCAATCAGATATACACCTGCCGCAGCCATGATGATCATAATCACCAAGATAAAAATCACGGCTTGGAACGAGCCTTTTTCACGCTCAATCACACGCAACAGAATTTGCAGCGAGACAAAATAACGGGTCAGTTTTAATAATCGGAGTAATCGTACAATTCTGAGGAAACGCAGGTCGAAATGGACAAAGAAATTCAGATACGCAGGTAAAATCGCAAGCAAATCAATAATCGCACCACCACTGGTCACCCACTTCAGGCGGTTTGTCCACGGTGATTCAAAGCTATCCGCTTCCGCAATTGACCAAAAGCGCAATATGTACTCTAAGGAAAATACAAAGATTGAGAACAGCTCAAAATAGTAAAAAAAATCGTGGTACTGCACATAGTATTTTTGAATGGATTCAATTAAGACTGCTGCCGCATTACTCATAATCAATGCGATCAGAAAAATATTCAACCCACGACTAAATCGAGATTCATAATCTTCATTGTGCAAATTATTGTAGACAAACTTGCGCAGTGTATACCATGCCGTAAATTTCATTGCTTTTCTAATTTATTCTTATCCGATAAATCGCAGTGTAGCGCAAGTTTTTAAGAAAGTAAGCAAGAATTGCACTTGCCTACGCTTCTCTTTTACAACAGTTTTATTCGATGTAAAGCAATGCTAAACGCACTTGATCATATCCCATTCTTGGGTTGGTGGCTTCCACAATTGGACGCAGTTTTATGGCGCCATCATCTGCAAAATGATCTGAATTTTGACGCTTTTGCAAACGTTTATAAATTTTACGCACTTCTTCGACCACTTCATCCCCAGGATGAGCGACTGAAATATCCAAACCTTGCTCTTTATGCAAACGCCCAAGATGATTAATGATCGTAGCGGGTGTTAAACCTCGTTCAGTTGCAATATCTTCAATCTCATAGCCTGACTCAAAGAGTTCACGGGTTTCATCTAGGGTCGCAGAGGCATAGTTTTGCTTGCCTGCATTACGCGCAATTTTCTTTTCATTGCGTTCAATTTCAACTTCATTTAACGTTCCACCACAATGACGAATAAAGGCTTTGTGTTGAACTGTTAAATCTTGATCTTCAAAATTGTGCTCGGCTTCTTGTGACAACTCTTGAAAACGTCGATCGGCCTTAATGGCCAAACTATCCAGTTCCAAAGCTTGCATATTAAAACCTAGCAGCTTTAAACCCTGTAAGGATTTTAACCGTGACAAAGCCACATAACCTTGCCCTTTTTCAAAGGTGTGGCTTAAGTTGATTTCTGCCGCAGCCAAGGTCATGCCTTGTGATTTATGAATGGTGATTGCCCATGCCAAACGTAATGGAATCTGCTGTAAACTGGCAATACTCTTACCCGCTTCATTATCGACAGACCAAGTTTCAGGCTCAACCAACAACACCGAACCATCAGTGAGTTTCACTTTTGGCAGAATGCCATGATCATCATCTTCTTCAAAACCAATGACTTCACCCAAGCTGCCATTGATATATCCCATATCAAAGTTATTTTTGACAAACATGACTTTGGCATTTTTCTTGAGGGTTAAAGCTTCGGGCGCACGTACCGACGATTTTAAGGTTTCAATTAATTTATCATTACCATCACAGACTGCCATAAATTCATGACCTTGCTGCTCAATGGCATTTAAATGTTGGTAATTAATCGAATCAACATCCATATTATGGGTATACAAACGTGTGAAGGTTTCACCGATGTCTTGGGTACGGGTCTGCTCTAAAGCATGTAAATGTTCTTGAGTAATGCTTTGGCTACGAATCGCATTCAAAATATCATTCAGATAATCATTGCCCTGACGATGTTGTTCAGTCAGATAGCAAACACGAAACTTGGCTTCGACCCATGCCTCTGACATAAAGCAGAATTTATCCCGATTCTGTTCTTCTTTTTTCCCGACTGGCGGTAACTGGAAAAAATCCCCCGCCACAATCACCTGAATACCACCAAAAGCATCATCACTTTCTTTAAAGTATTTCAGCACCTGATTAACCAAATTCAGCTGCTTGGCATGTAACATTGAAATTTCATCTATGATCAATACCTGCGCATTTTCCAGATGCTCTTTCAGATATTTGCGTTCTTTCATGCGCTTCAGATCATCATCGCTTAGGCTATCTTTAATACCGATGCCCGCCCAAGTATGAATGGTCATGCCGTTCATATGAGTTGCAGCAATACCTGTTGACGCGGTAATGGCAACAGGCACTTTACGTGCTTTTAAGTAATTGATGTACTGATTTAAGGTATAGGTTTTTCCTGCACCAGCCGAACCTGTAAGGAAGACATTTTCGCCCGCTTTGAGCAGCTTGAGTGCAGTTTCTTGTTTCATAAGACCTATAACCATTAAAGAACGGCTATAGCCTAACGATTTTTGCCTTAAAAGTTAAGCACAGACCCAAAATCTCGTCATTTTACTACGACTGATCTTTGATAAAAAATGATAAATATCAAAAATATGTATTATATATTTCTAGCAAAATTTAAAACATAAAAAATAATAGTACTTCAAAACTTTTAAGTTGTATCGGTCAAGCAAAAATCCTATCTATTTTTAATTAAGGTGAATACTTTTCATTGAACCATTGAATAAATTGTTCTGCGATTGTGACCAAGAGCTGTTCCGCTTTTTGATTATTCGGATATTCCAATTGATCAAACAGCAACTTGCCTGCCTGAATATGACACCCCAAAGTGAGTGACTGCGTGTAATGTGGAGCAGACATATGAAAAGCGACATATTCACCCTGCATAATCCGTTCTGCATAACTCACCGCAAGACAATGGTGAAAGATATTCGACTCTTCAATGATACGTTCAATATGATGCAATTCTTCAAAGGTCCAGCCTGAATATTGCAAAATCGTCTCTGGAGAAACGGCATTCCAAGTATTGACCGCAAAACTCTGTTTCAGCCGCGCCAAAATTTCATCTTTATGCAATTGTCGATGCCATTCCACTGCATGATGAAATAAGCCCAACCAAGTGGTGTTTTTCGCAATATCACGATTTTCATTAAAACAATAAATTAAGTAATCCCGTACATAGGCATCAAATACAGATACCCTTAAATTCTGATAACGCAAATAGAACAAGGCACGAAACTCATTCACAGGCACATGATGACGGCGCAAGGTTCGATAAAAACCACGATTCTGATGGGTACTTGGATGGACATAACTCAACAGTTCTTGCGGCAGATCTTGCACTATATGATGCAAGTGCAGCATGTACGCCTGCATCACCCGACTGATTTTTTTATACACCTGCTTGACTGTCGCTTCGTTCTTGCTAGAGACATTACGCAGCAAATTCATCCATTCATCTAAATACAAAATGGAAGGACTGATGGCAATCCGTTGATCCTCCGCAGTCTGTTGTTGACCTTTGAGTACCACAGTTTGATTATTTTGATGCTCAAACCATTGTTCTGCTGTGGCGTGTATATCGCAGCTCTGAATAAACATACGCGCACAAGTATGCTGAAAATACTGCAAGGTCAGTAAAATGATACTGGGGTGAATTTGACTGGTATCGACAAAGCTCAAGGCAGTCACCGCGACACGCACATGGCTATGTTGAATATGGCTACTCAACCAATCCAGTACCATCGCATCTTGCTTAAATAACCAGTTCACCGTACGCGAGTAATCAAATATCGGCAATCGGGCGACTTTTTTTTGCCAGATCTGACTATGCGCTTGTAAAAAGTTTTGCTTGGCCAATAAATCATCTTTATGCCACAGCTCGCGGTTCATCAACCTAACAAAGGACAAAACATGACTTTGTTGTATGGCATAGGGCTGTAACAAAGCAAAATCTGCTTGATGATCCAGCAATTCATCCAAATTAAATTTTTGCTCAAAAGTTAAGGTCGCAATGCGATACAAAGCGCTCGGTAAAAATTGCGCTGCGCTATGGCAAAGCTCATCATAGCTATCCATCAGCCCTTGTAGGGGTAAAAAGTCTTCTCCATTGACGATATGCAAGGCACAAAGTTGACTAAAATGTTGTTTTAAGGCGGGATCTAAAGCCGCTCCCGTTTGTAGCGCTTCTACAAAACAGGCATATTTCAGCATCCCGAGCGCAATCAAACGCCGATCTAATAATTCTGCTTGCGCCAAGGTCATTTGATTCAAAAAAGTCAGTACACGCGCTGGCCCACCCACCCATTGATAAACTTGCTTTGCAATAATTTCACGTAATTGTTGCACTTTATTTTTTAAAAAAAGTGAGTGCTGTTCATTCAAATGATCGGTCAGAAAACCGACATCATGCAAAAAGAAATCTTCAAGTAATTCGGCATGTTGCCCTTGATAGTTAAAATCATGCTGTAATAGTGGCGTATTGTTGTTTTGAACCAAATTAAAGCTGAGATAAAACATCTCATTCATAATAAAAATCGTATGTTTTTCTTGATCGATGCGAAACATATTTTGCGCATTCAAATTCCCCAAAATCTGCCATTGTTGCTGTTGCATGGCAGTCAGGTCAGGAGAAAAACTCAACATCATTTGAGCAATTTGACGATGTTGCGGTATTAAACGTTCTTGTTCCATACACGCCCCTCATTCTACTTTTGTATAATGCTACTCATTATTTTAATCAAATTTTTAAAAAAATCACCTTTTGCCGTTTGCTTCATTTTATTTTTATTTATCTTATAGATACCAAAAACTATAACCGCTATCTTGCCATCAAAAGTCTTAAAAAAAGTATGGCTTCAATTCTATGGTAGGTATTTGGTAGGTAGGCTTAATTTTGTCTTCATACAATACTCAAACCACGGTGAGGGTCACCGCTCAGAACATAACAATGGTAGAAGGAATCGCACCATGGCTTTTAAAAATATTGCAGATCAAACCAACGGTTTTTATATTCCATGTGTTTCACTTTTTGGACCAGGCTGTGCCAAAGAAATTGGAACCAAAGCTCAAAATTTAGGTGCTAAGAAAGCACTGATTGTCACCGATGCAGGTTTATTCAAATTTGGCGTAGCTGACACCATCGCAAGCTATCTTAAAGATGCAGGTGTTGATAGCCACATCTTCCCAGGTGCAGAACCAAACCCAACAGATGTTAACGTACATAATGGTGTACAAGCCTACAACGATGAAGGCTGTGACTTCATTGTATCACTTGGTGGTGGTTCATCTCATGACTGTGCCAAAGGTATTGGTCTGGTAACTGCGGGCGGTGGTCATATTCGTGATTACGAAGGGATCGACAAAAGCTCTGTACCAATGACACCACTTATTGCAGTGAACACAACTGCGGGGACTGCCTCTGAAATGACGCGCTTCTGTATTATTACCAATACAGACACTCACGTGAAAATGGCAATTGTAGACTGGCGTTGTACTCCACTCATTGCAATTGATGATCCTAAACTGATGATTGCTAAACCTGCAAGCTTAACTGCTGCAACAGGTATGGATGCATTAACGCATGCAGTTGAGGCTTATGTTTCTACAGCAGCAAACCCAATCACAGATGCCTGTGCAGAAAAAGCAATTTCCATGATCAGCCAATGGTTAAGCCCTGCAGTAGCAAACGGTGAAAACCTAGAAGCACGTGATGCCATGAGCTATGCACAGTACCTTGCTGGTATGGCATTTAACAATGCATCTTTAGGTTATGTGCATGCAATGGCACATCAACTTGGTGGTTTCTACAACCTTCCACACGGCGTATGTAACGCAGTCTTACTACCACACGTGTGTGAGTTCAACTTAATTGCATGCCCTGACCGCTATGCACGCATTGCAGAGTTAATGGGTGTGAACACCAACGGTTTAACAGTCACTGAAGCTGCTTATGCTGCTATTGATGCGATTCGTGAATTATCAGCGTCAATTGGTATTCCATCTAGCCTTGCTGAGTTGGGTGTGAAGGAACAAGACCTCGGTATTATGTCTGAGAATGCACAAAAAGATGCCTGCATGTTGACGAACCCACGTAAAGCGACTCATGCACAAGTGGTCGACATCTTCAAAGCAGCGTTGAAAAGCGGTGCCTCAGTCGTAGATTTTAAAGCAGCGGTGTAAGTCTCTCCAATCTCTTACTTTTTGCTTTTGGCAACCCAGTTCTGGCTGAATCAGGCATGGAGTGCAGTCACTGTTGACTAACCAGCGACTGCACACTAGATTCTCTACAGAAGAAGGCACTGGGTTGCATTTTTTTTGCCTATTTTTTAATTCAGTTTGACAAATACCCTAACTTCATCAAGGATTAAACCGATAATAAATCTTGATGAGTATAACAATGACATCGCTTAAAATTCCAAACACCTATCAAGCCGATATATTGGGTCCAGATTATCAGCAACTTGTACTCGAATTTCCTGATGACTATGAAGGTAAGGTCATTGCCACATTAGTCCGCAAAAAAGCAGCGCAAACCAGTACCAAAGCCGTTTTATATATCCATGGTTTTATTGATTACTTCTTTCAGACGGAAATGGCAGACCAGTTCAATCAGCATGGTTTCGACTTTTATGCACTCGATTTACGTAAATACGGACGCTCACGATTGGGGCATCAACAACTGTATAACGTTCGTGACTTACGTGAATATGATGCCGAAATCAGCAAAGCCTTAGAGGTCATTCAAGCAGAAGGACATGAAGCGGTATTATTGAGTGGTCATTCTACAGGTGGACTGATTTGCACCCTATACGCTGCGCATTATCCGCAGCATCCGCTGATTAAGGGTTTATGGCTGAATAGTCCTTTTTACGATTTCAACATGAGTGAATTTGAGAAAAATAAAGCCCTTCCGCAACTGAGCAAGCTCGGACGCCTATTGCCCAATCTTCCCGTGCCAAGTGGTCTCAACCCATGGTACGTGCCGAGCATCCACTGTCACTACTCTGGCGAATGGAACTTTAATCTTGAATGGAAATTACCGAAATACTCAATGGTGAAACTGAGTTTTATACGGGCAATTCATGAGGCACAAAAAGAAATCCACGCTGGTGTAACCGTGACGGTACCGACGCTGGTGATGCATTCCCATCAAACTACCAACCCGAAAAAATGGGGAATTGAAGCACAAACCAGTGACGTCATTTTAAACGTGGATGACATTCAGAAAAATGCTGAGAAAATACACGGTGATGTCCGAATTCGAAGTTTTGAAAACGGTTTGCATGATCTGGTGTTATCCAACAAGAAAACCCGCGAACAGGTTTATCATGCCCTGTTCGCATGGATTAAAGAGAAAGGGATCTGATTAAAGATCCTCTCTGTCTTTCAGTTTCAGTAGCGTTTGATGAACAGGGTGTGATTTCGGCATCAGTTCAATCAAACGCTCAACAGCATCGATGGCTTCAGGGAAATGAGCCACATGCTTGAGCAATACATCGGTTTCGTTGGCTTTGAAAATCGCGTCACTTAAGCGTGATTCCAAGCAGTCTCGCCATGCACACAAGAACGGACTTTCGGTCTTGGCAAGAAACACACCCGTATACAGCTTTAATGCAGTTTCCAAATAGCCTGCATCCAATGCCTGTTCGGCTTGCAAGAAATCCGCATCCACATTGACCAATAAACGATATGGTCGTGAACCGAGCATACCACCCAAAATATCACGCAACTGCGACATTTCTGCTTTTAAAGTCCCAATACTGACT
The DNA here is from genome assembly GCF_009939195.1 of Acinetobacter kanungonis. Classification (GTDB taxonomy): domain Bacteria; phylum Pseudomonadota; class Gammaproteobacteria; order Pseudomonadales; family Moraxellaceae; genus Acinetobacter; species Acinetobacter kanungonis. The sequence continues at coordinate 94,679 of NZ_JAACKC010000007.1, forward strand.
TTACGCTCACCATATAAGGCTTGATGCAAGGTATCTAAGGTCAAACCTTGCGGGCAGAGTGCCAAGATCGCCAGAATTTCGATTTGACGCGGTGTCAGCACCAATACTTTGCCATTAAACAAAATTTGCGGAATGGCAAAAGCACGAATAAACAACTGCTGTTTCTGATGCTCTAATAAAGCGGTTTGAATAATGGAAGAACAGCGCTCTGCCGCCAATAAGCCCAAACTGTTGTGATTTTTCCACGTGGTCGAGAGATCAATCACCCCTAAGACTTGTTTTGAATATGGATCAATAATCGGAGCCGCATAACAGACCCAATCCTGAATCGAGGTCATATAATGCTCATTGGAGAACACGCAGCTCGATTGCTGGGTCTTTAAGGACAATGCCAGCGCGTTGGTTCCAACCAACTCTTCACGCCACTGCCCACCTGCAACAAAATGTACACTTTCCGCAGCACTTTGCATTTGATGACTCGATGCCGACCAAACGATGGTACTGCCGATATCACCAACCGCAACCACCATAGAGGATTGCTGGGCAATGTGTTTAAGATCTTCCGTGCAGAGCTGTAAGGCATGCTCTAATGCACTGTTTTGACCACGGCGATGCTGATGATTGATGGGCGCTGCCATACGGTCTTTAGGAATGGCTGCCGAAGCTGAACGTTGCCATGAGCTTGCAATACTTTGCCCTAATTGTTCTGCATGTAAAGGCGAAAGACTACTACTTTGGCGGAACTGATCAATCCTTTGTCTTTTTTCTAATAATGCCTGCTTATTCATCATTGCTTTCTCTCAAAACTAATGATCTGACGTCCTGTACTTAACTGTTTTTGTAAGCATTTGTCGTCCTGTTGTAAACCTTCTACATTCCAACCTTTCTCCAACCTTATGCTAGCTATGCTAAACAAATAATGTACTCATGTACCTTATACCAAAGCTGTAGATGCTTAGACAAACAACAAGCAAAGGAAATTATATATGCGTTACGTCGATCCTAATCAACCTGGTTCTAAGGTTCAATTTAAAGCTCAATACGAAAACTTTATCGGTGGCCAATGGGTAGCACCTGTTAAAGGAGAATACTTTGAAAACCTATCGCCTGTCGATGGCAAAGTATTCACTAAAGTTCCTCGCTCAACGGTTGAAGATATCGAACTTGCGCTTGATGCAGCGCACAAAGCTAAGGCTCAATGGAACAAATCCTCTCCTACTACGCGTTCAAACCTGCTCCTTAAAATTGCAGATCGTTTAGAACAAAACCTTGAATTACTCGCAGTTGCAGAAACTTGGGACAACGGTAAACCGATCCGTGAAACACTTGCAGCAGATATCCCACTCGCAATCGATCACTTCCGTTATTTCGCAGGCTGTATCCGTGCACAAGAAGGTGGCATTTCTGAGATTGACGAAGACACAATTGCTTACCATTTCCATGAGCCATTGGGTGTTGTGGGTCAAATTATCCCATGGAACTTCCCAATTCTTATGGCGGCATGGAAACTTGCTCCAGCATTAGCTGCGGGTAACTGTATCGTGCTTAAACCAGCTGAACAAACGCCTGTCAGCATTCTCGTATTAGTTGAACTCATTCAAGACTTACTGCCAGAAGGCATCTTGAACATCGTAAACGGTTTTGGTGCTGAAGTGGGTCGTCCCCTGGCAACTAGTCCACGTATTGCAAAAATTGCATTCACAGGCTCTACGCAAGTGGGTCAATTGATTATGCAATATGCTACTGAAAACATTATTCCTGTAACGCTAGAACTTGGTGGTAAATCTCCGAACATTTTCTTTGAAGATGTGATGGATCGTGAAGATGACTACCTTGAAAAAGCGCTTGAAGGTTTTGCCATGTTTGCCTTGAACCAAGGTGAAGTATGTACTTGCCCTTCACGTGCTCTTGTTCAAGAAAGCATTGCAGACAAATTCCTTGAAAAAGCGATTGAGCGTGTTAAACGCATTAAGACAGGTCACCCATTAGACACAGAAACCATGATTGGTGCGCAAGCTTCGCAAGAGCAACAAGACAAAATCTTGAGCTGTATTGCTACAGGTCGTGGCGAAGGTGCTGAAGTACTTATGGGCGGTGGTGCTCGTCAAGAAGTGGGTAGCGGTTTCTATATTGAACCGACTGTCTTCAAAGGCAACAACGACATGAAAATTTTCCAAGAAGAAATTTTTGGACCAGTCTTGTCTGTAACAACGTTCAAAGACTTTGATGAAGCAATCAAAATTGCCAATGACACCATTTATGGTCTAGGTGCTGGTGTTTGGTCTCGTTCAGCACATACGTCTTACAGTGCAGGTCGTGCCATTGAAGCAGGTCGTGTCTGGACCAACTGTTATCATATTTACCCGGCACATGCGGCATTCGGTGGCTACAAGAAATCAGGTATCGGACGTGAGAACCACAAAATGATGCTTGATCACTACCAACAAACCAAAAACTTGTTAGTGAGCTACTCAACTAAACCAGCAGGTTTCTTCTAATTCCCTCTCTTGAAACTTGTTTCCTTTGCAAGAAAACTGAAAACAGCGAACATCGGTTCGCTGTTTTCCTTTTCATATTTTATTTATTTTGACGAAGTATTTTTGCGATCCGCTTTTTAAATTTCAATGCTTGAAAGCATTTTAGACTCAGTCTCAGGTTGATCTTCAACTTTAAACAGAATTATCAAACACACAAAAATAAGTCCCATGCCCAACCAGCCCAATCCATCCAATTGCTCTCCAACTATCAGCATGGCAAAAACAGCCGCCATAAACGGCTCAAACAAGGTTAAAGTCACCGCACGACTCGCAGGCACAGTTCTAAGTCCATAGCCAAACAATAAATAGCCCAAAAACATGGGGATGAGCATCATATAGCCCACCACATAGACATGGATGGCTTCATCAAAAAGATTACTACCCGTATACAACGCAGTCGGTAACAATAACATAGCCCCAAATCCAAAAATCAGACCAATTGAGGCTTTAGCATCCACCCCACGGTCAATCGTCTTTTTGGCAGCCCATGAATACAGTGAATAGGTTAGTCCAGCAACCAAGCCCAGAATGACACCTAAAACTTTCTGATCAGTTGAATACTGTTGTAGCTGACTGGTCGCATGTGACTCACCTAGCGAGAGTAACAACACGCCTAAAACACCGAAGCAACAACTTAAAAACCAACGCTTAGATAGTTGCTTCTGATCCAAGAAACGCTCCAGTAATGCGGTAAATAACGGCGCTGTACCAATAGACACGACTGTACCGATGGTAATACCTGCCAAATGCATGGAGCTATAAAATGCTAAGGGATAAATGGCAACTGAAAGCGCACCGAGTAACAAGATGCCTTTGTTGCGTGGAATATCATTCAAATGCTTCGCAATTTTCTTTCTGGCTAACAGTGCTTGTAATAGCCCGCCACCACCCATTGCCAGCGCCCCAATGGCCAATGGACTTAAATTGGGTGCAAAGGATGCCGCTGTACCCGTGGTTCCCCATAATACTGAAGCAACCAGTACCGCAATGAAACCATAATGCGCACTTAAATCAAATTTCTGGCTCACGCATTTAACTCCTGCTGTAACAGGCGCTCTATCATTTGTTTCGCGGCATGTACCTTCGTGCCATTACCTTCCAGCCCCGCGCGAGCAATCGAGCCTTCCAAAACAAAGGAAATGAACAATGCCAATTCTTGGGCTTTATTATGATCCTGAAATATTGCATTCAAATGCTCTACCAAAATCTGCTCAACTTCATCTTTATGTTGCTTTACCGCCAGTCTTTCTGGACTTGCAGCAGGAAATTCTGCCGCTGCATTCAATAAACCACAGCCTCTAAACCCTTTTTCGTAGGCATATTCAGCATGGTCTTGATAGGCATCAAACACTGCCAAAATTTTTTCATAGGCAGAATTGCAATTTGCTAAGCGCTTGGCATACAAATCGAGCCATTCCTGATGTCTGACTTGGATGTAAGTAGCAATCAAATCAGATTTGGTCGGGAAGTTATTGTAGAGCGACATTTTAGCCACACCTGCCCGATCAGTAATTGCATTGATCCCTGTATTGGCAATTCCATCGTTATAAAACAAAGTGGTTGCTGCATCTAAAATTTTTTCCTTTGCGGATTTATTACTCATGCCAATCATCTTTATAGGTATACCGATCTACCTAATTTATAAAAATGAGTATGAAATTGCAATCGAAAATTTATGTGCTAGAAAGGTATTACTGTGCTAAAGAGCTCGATATGAAGGAAAAAAATAAGAAAAAATCTCCCGTACTTTCATACAAGAGATTGTTTTTAAAATTTGAATATCATTTAAGCTGAAGTTAAGGCATGCTCTAAAAAGTGCAGATGATCGATTCCCCAGTAAATTTCATTTTGGTTAAACCACGTTGGCGCACCAAACACCCCACGTTGCACGGCTTCTTCTGTGACAGACTTTAATTGCTGCTTCACTTGTTCATCATCTAGCCAGTCTTGTACTTGCAGAAGATCCAAACCCAAATCTGACATCAGTTGTTTAAATTCTTGCGGATCATTCAGATTACGAGGTTCGCCAAACATGGCATTAAACACGCCAGTCAGTACAACCAGAAATTGATCTGGTTGATAGCGCTGTACAGCCGTCACCAAACGCATCAGTTGCAAGGTATTAATTGGAAAATAAGGATTCATCTGCATCGGAATCTGCCATAACTTTGACCATCGCTTTAAATCATTCATGGCATACTGCGCCTTGGCAGGCACCGTCATTGGACTACTATTCCCTGTTGCTTTAAATACGCCACCCAAAAGCATCGGTTTCCAGATAATTTTGGCATGCTTTTCAGCTGTGATTTTCTGAATTCGATGAAAACCCATATAACTGTATGGACTGCCTAAATCAAAATAAAACTCAATACTTTGCATTAAAAACTCCCTCTTTATCATTTTGAAAATCGAATATTACCAACGCTCAATCCATGGTCTTAAATCTAACTCATGTGTCCATGCATCACGCGGCTGATGCGCCAGATGCCAATAATTTTCAGCGATGTGGGCTGGATTTAAGATTCCATCCTGCTCTTTCAGCGCATAGATTTCAGGTAAAGTCGTTTCAATAAAATCAGTATCAATTGCCCCATCCACCACCACATGTGCAACATGAATATTCTTTGGTCCTAATTCTCGCGCCATACTTTGAGCCAATGCGCGTAAAGCATGCTTCGCCCCTGCAAACGCAGCAAAGTTGGCAGCTCCGCGCACGCCTGCCGTAGCCCCTGTAAAAATAATAGTCCCTTGCTCACGTTGTACCATCCTTTTTGCAACTTCACGTCCAACCAGAAAAGCACTAAAGCATGCCATTTCCCAAATTTTAAAATATTTACGTGCAGTTTCCTCTAAGATACTACACGGCACATTTGCCCCAATATTGAAGACCATCACTTCAATGGGTCCTATGCAACTTTCAATCTGCTCAATCAGCGCGATCACTTGTTCTTCTTCGCGTGCATCGGAAGCAAAACCATACGCTGTACCACCATTTTGCTCAATTTCATCAATTAACGGCTGCAACTTTTCCGCATTACGTCTGGTCATACATGCGATATAGCCGCCACGTGCAAAGCGTTTGGCAATTTCACCGCCTGTTGCATCACCTGCACCAATGATTAAAGCGATGCCTTTATGTGTGCTTATCTGTTCATTTCCTTGACTCATTGTAGTTCTCTTTTTAAATAACGATCGTTACTATAACGAATACTATGTTATAATTTTCAAATCGTCAAACCTCATTCATGAGTCCTCGTTATGCGATACAAGCCAGGCTACAAACAAGAAAAGCGCAAAGAACTACTTCAGATTAGTGGTCAACTTGCCAAACAACAAGGCTTTGCTGCGACTGGCGTTGATGGCTTTATGAAAGCAGCTGGCGTGACCAGTGGTGCCTTTTATTCGCATTTTTCTTCTAAGCATGCGCTGTTAAAAGCACTGGTAGAAGCTGAACTGCAACAGAGTTTGGCAATGTGGCAAGAAAATCCGCATGATGATCCTGCGGACTGGATTGATTTCGAACTGAATCGCTATCTAAATATGTCTCATGTTCAGCATGCCGACCGGGGCTGTGTATTACCAGCACTTGCCAGTGAAGTAGCCCGCTCAGAAGACGATGTCAAACAGCTTTATCAGCAAGAGTTATTACGGGGTCATGCACTTTTTACTCGGCATTTAGGCTGTGAAATCAAAGCATGGGGCGTACTTTGCCAACTGGTAGGTGCAATAACCCTTGCACGCGGTATGACTGATGAAAGCCTACAAAAGCAAATCATTGAATCGAGCAAGACTTTTTTAAAAGCAAACCTTTGAGCTCAGGCTTAACTCCTTTCGAGTTTTAGGTTTTTTGGTATATATTCAAAACTAACTTGTCCATTCTTCATAATTCAAAGTCTATGAAAACCACTGCTCCCGATTTCCCTGAAACGATTTATGCTATTCAGCATCTTGCTTTTGAAGACTTAGGTGCACTAGAAGATACTTTTTATCAGCTTGGTTTTCGCGTGCGTTACGTAGAGGCAGGTGTTGATGATTTACGTAAAGCCCTAGAACATGAAGGACTTACGGTCATTTTAGGTGGTCCAATTGGGGTCTACGAAACGGCAGACTATCCATTTCTTACCCAAGAGATTGAACTACTCAAGCAGCGCCTCGCACGTAATTTACCGACGCTCGGGATTTGTTTAGGCGCACAATTGATTGCTCATGCGCTCGGTGCCAAAGTCTATGCAGGCGCACAAAAGGAAATTGGCTGGAGCAGTTTGGAGATTAAACCTGTCGCCCAGAACCCGCTTGCATCACTTCAGGATACTCCAGTTTTACACTGGCACGGCGATACCTTTGATTTACCCGAACAGGCTGAACTTTTGGCAAGCTCTACACTCTATCCAAATCAAGCATTTAAAGTCGGTAATAATATTTTGGCGCTACAATTTCATATTGAGGTTACCGCAGACGCAATGGAAAAATGGTTGATTGGTCATACCAGTGAACTTCGCCACGCCAAGATTGATATTCCAAGCCTACGTGCAGATAACCAACGCTTTGCAACAACCTTAGAACAACATTCTCCTCAAGTCTTACAGTTTTTCATGCAACACATTGAATAAGACCGCTCAATCAGATCGATCCACTATATCCCCCCAAAAGCAACGGACATAAAAAAGGCACTCTCAATGAGTGCCTTTTACTTTCCCGAAGAAATCGTGGGGAGATTATTTCTTCGCAGGAACTGACGCTTCAGTCGTAATGTTAACTGTAATCTTGTCACCTACATTTGGCACATAAGCACCAACACCAAATGCTGAACGGTCAAACGAAGTCGTCGCATTGAAGCCAATTGACTGAAGTTTAGTCATCGGATGCTCACCTTGCTTGTTCATCACCGCATCAAGCACAACAGGTTTAGTCACATCTTTAACCGTTAAGTTACCAGTAATTTTATATTGATTATTACCTAAAGATTCTACTTTCGTACTTTTGAAGGTAATGTTTGGATAATTGATGGCATCAAAGAATTCAGCTTTTTTCAAATGCTCATCTAATGCTTTTACATTGGTATTTAAGCTTGCCAATGGAATCGTCACATTTACAGAAGAATTCGCAGGCTTGTCATTGTCAACGTTAATTGTGCCTTGAATATCGCTAAAGTTCGCAGATGGCGTAGAAAAACCAAAGTGACTCCAAGAGAACACCGTTGCCGTGTGTGTTGGATCAATTTGATATGCAACAGGTTTTGCCATAGAGAATGTTGCAACTGAAGCAACTGCCAAACCCAAAGTTAATGTTTTGAAGTTCATGTGATTGTATCTCGTTTCAGAATGATTATTAGTGTATACCTTTGAAATTATAATTCACTGTTATGTATAAGACGATATGTTTCAAATTTAGAACAGTTTAACGAATTAATATGATTCTGAATTTTAGTAGAACGATTGTGACAGATTACACAGTAAATGAATCGCTTGCATGCCATCTCTAATAAAGTTTTATCTGTTCTTATTGTTATGATTTATGAACTTTAAGCGCATAAAAAACGCCTCATAGTGAGGCGTTTTATTATTTAGAAATAACTGATTAAGCAGTCAATTCTTTAACCGCGTTCACAACCGCTTCAGTGGTAATACCAAAGAATTGGAACAAGTCTTTTGCTGGTGCAGATTCACCATATGTTGTCATACCGATCACTTTGCCGTCTAAACCAACAAACTTCCACCAGTAGTCAACATGCGCTGCTTCTACCGCTACACGTGCACGGATATGAGCAGGTAAAACAGCTTCACGGTACGCAGCATCTTGCTTCATGAACTCTTCAGCACATGGCATAGAAACAACACGCACACCTTCTAATTGTGCATAAGCTTCCATTGCTAACGATACTTCAGAACCCGTTGCAATAATAATTGCTTTTAATTCGCCTTTTTCTTCAGCCAATACATAACCACCTTTTGCCACGTTCTCAATTTGCGCTTGAGTACGTGTTTGGAATGGTAAGTTTTGACGAGAGAAGATTAACGCAGAAGGACCTTCTTGACGAGACAGCGCAGACTTCCAAGAAACCGCAGTTTCAACGGTGTCTGCTGGACGCCATGTATTTAGGTTTGGTGTACCACGTAAAGATGCAATTTGTTCAACAGGTTGGTGCGTTGGACCATCTTCACCTAAACCAATTGAGTCATGCGTATACACGTGAATTACGCGTTGTTTCATAAGTGCAGACATACGAACTGCATTACGTGCGTATTCCATAAACATAAGGAATGTAGCAACGTAAGGAATGAAACCACCATGTAATGCAACACCATTCGCCATTGCAGTCATACCGAATTCACGTACGCCATAGTGCACATAGTTACCAGCAGGGTTATCTTGAACACCTTGGCAACCTTTCCAAAGTGTTAAGTTAGAACCCGCCAAGTCAGCAGAACCACCCAATAGTTCAGGCAATAATGGACCAAATGCTTGTAAAGTATTTTGGCTTGCTTTACGCGTCGCAATTGTTTCTGCTTTAGCATTGGTATCTGCAATAAACGCATCTGCTTGCGCAAGGAATTCAGCTGGTAATTCACCTGAAAGGCGACGTTTTAACTCCGCTGCTTCAGTCGGATATTTAGCTGCATATTGAGCAAACAACGCATCCCAAGCCGCTTCAGATTCAGCACCTTTCGCCTTCGCATCCCAAGCTGCATAAACATCAGCAGGAATTTCAAATGGACCTTCCGTCCAGCCTAATGCTTCACGTGTTAATGCAATTTCATCATTACCCAGTGGTGCACCGTGGCAGTCTTCTTTACCTTGCTTGTTAGGCGAACCTAAACCAATAATTGTTTTACAAATAATGATGGTCGGTTTTTGAGTTTCCGCTTTCGCTTCTAAAGTTGCAGCGCGAATCGCATCGTTATCATGACCATCTACGCGAAGCACTTGCCAACCGTAAGATTTGAAACGTTGTTCTGTGTCGTCAGAGAACCAGCCTTCTACTTCACCGTCAATTGAAATGCCGTTGTCGTCATAGTAAGCAATTAATTTACCTAGACCCAAAGTACCTGCAAGTGAACACACTTCGTGTGAAACACCTTCCATTAAACAGCCATCACCCAAGAAACAGTAAGTGAAGTGGTCAACAACAGTTAAGTCTTCTTTGTTGAACTGCGCCGCTAAAGTTTTTTCAGCCAATGCAAAGCCTACAGCATTTGCAATCCCCTGACCCAATGGACCAGTTGTGGTTTCAATACCAGGTGCATAGCCTAATTCAGGGTGACCTGGAGTTTTAGAATGAAGTTGACGGAATACTTTTAAATCTTCAATTGAAAGCTCATAACCCGTTAAATGTAACAATGCATACTGAAGCATTGAACCATGACCATTCGACAATACAAAACGGTCACGGTTTGCCCATTGTGGATTCGTCGGGTTATGGTTTAGGAATTCGCGCCAAACGACGTCTGCAATATCTGCCATCCCCATTGGTGCACCTGGATGTCCTGAGTTGGCTTTTTGCACAGCATCCATAGCCAATACACGAATTGCATTTGCAACACGACGTTCGTTCAAAGGGGTTGTCATAGATCAGAGTCCAATTAAAACAATTTAAAGAAGATGAATATCACATTCAAAACTAGGCACTATTGTCTTAAAAAAAGCGGGATGGGTAAAGCCTTATACACAATTTTTCCCGACTAATTGCTACTTATGTGGACTTGTAGGCAGGGATATTTTAAGTTTTGATTTATGAGGACACGCCTATCTTTCTTGATAAATCATCCAACTCAACACAACATCCATTGTGTCTGACCCACGAAAAGCTAAATCACTGCTTCTACATCAATATCTTGAATTGAATGTAGCTCAGCGCATAACTACAAAATAAAATTTTAAACCATGTTTTAATGAGCGTTTCAATAAGCATCCATTCAAGTGCAGGCAACCACTAGCTTTAAATAAAATCACTCGCATAAAGTGCTACATAATCCAAAATCCCTAATCGTAAGCGCAAGTAATCCAGCGTCTTTTGATTTTTTAAGGATCAAAATGTTTTTAGCAATTTGCAGTGTAATGAATTCATCAACAACCAGATTCTGTAGTATATTTCCATTAAGTATAAAAAATGACACTCTCATTCTGTATGAGAATAAATAGCCCGATAACGATATAACACTAGAGGTTTTTTATGAGATTAACTCCCCTTTATGCCATCGCCATATTCATGTTCGCAGGCAGTGTGATGGCAGCAGAAGAAACCACTGTAAATAGCAATACTGAAAAACTAGCGGACGATCCCACCAAAGTGACCACCAAACTTGGTGTCTCCTATGCTAATAATTTCGATTTTAATGATGACAACTATTCTTTTTCTGGCTCTTATGCCATCGGTCAGGCAAAAAAACTCAATGCTCGTATCAATAGCGATGCCAGTGAATGGCGCATCGGTGGCTCGTGGCTCTTTCCGATTGGTATTGTGAATTTTAACTTTGGTAAAAGTGAATATATCAATGGCGCGAACCAGACCAATTACAGTATTGGTACGTTTATGCCCTTAAGCTATTTTGGCTTTGAGCCTGCAGGAATTCAAATATTTCCTACAGCCGGTTATACCTATAATGATGGTGAATCCCCACGCTGTACCAACCCGAATGGTGAGTGTGCCAATTTATCAGATTTAGCCAGCATGCCCAATGCAGAAAGTGGCTTTAGCATGGTGGAAGTTTCTGGTAGTAGCGGCTATTTAGGTGCATTTGCCTTAAAACCATTTACTCCAGAACTCACAATGATGGGCTTTGCCGTGGGTAGCTACGGCTCAGAAAATGATGCGGGTGAAAACTATAAAGGTTACTTTGCTGGTTTAGGTCTGGGTTATTTGGTCCAGAAGCGTCATTCATTTAACGCCATGGCTTTCATGATGGATAACAATACCTATTTAAACAATCCTGATGAACGCTTAATTTTATCGTACACCTATCAGTTTAACTAATTCAAAGTAGGCTTAAGCATGCCGCTTCACTAACCCGCATAATCTGACTGATTTGTTGCATATAACATCTCAGTCTTTTATGTGCCTTATAAACTTCTATCTTTTAGTCATCCTTTAGCTGCATATTGTGAAGGATCTAAATGGTTGGTAAAGAAAGCGCATAACCAACCCTTGAATAGAACTTATACCTCGATTACAGCATTGCAGTAAAAATCCCTTAACCCTGAAGAAGAACTCCGTGCAAACGCCAAACACATTCAAACTGTTCTATTTTTAAATATAAATGAAAGATTAAGTTGCTATAACTGAACTTAAGGTTAGTCATTTGACTGGTTTGGAGTAAATAGACCATGATTTGTATCTTAAATAATTGCATCTAATTGTGTAATTTATCTACTCTAAATATTGAGTATATTTATATTTATTCCTTCTTTATCAGTTTTATAGATGGTTATATCAAATAAAAAGTCATTGAATTGAAATAAATTCATCCTTTTTTATACAAGATGAGCTAGTCCTAAAGTCTAACTCGATGTAACATATTGCGTCTTTAAAATTAACTGTGATAGGACTTATGCGCGAGTACGCTGTATTTACTTCGGAATCTGTAAGCGAAGGCCATCCAGATAAAATGGCTGATCAAATCAGTGATGCTATCTTGGATGCAATCTTAAAAGAAGACCCATATGCGCGGGTTGCTTGTGAAACGCTTGTAAAAACGGGTGCTGTCGTACTTGCTGGCGAAATCACAACAACTGCTAATATCGACGTTGAAGCGGTTGTACGCCAAACTGTTAATGGTATTGGCTACCACCACTCTGACTTAGGTTTTGATGGTTCGACTTGTGCCGTGATCAACATGATTGGTAAACAGTCACCTGAAATTGCTCAAGGTGTTGACCGCCAAAAGCCTGAAGATCAAGGTGCGGGTGACCAAGGCTTAATGTTTGGTTATGCGAGCCGTGAAACCGACGTACTTATGCCTGCACCAATTTCATATGCGCATCGCTTAATGGAAAAGCAAGCTGAATTGCGTCGTAATGGCTCATTACCGTGGTTACGCCCAGATGCAAAAAGTCAGGTTACTTTTGCTTATGAAAATGGCAAACCAGTACGTTTAGATGCTGTTGTATTGTCTACTCAACACGATCCTGAAATTTCTCAATCCAACTTAAAAGAAGCTGTGATTGAAGAAATCGTGAAGAAAATTATTCCTGCTGAAATGTTCCATGCGGACACCAAATTCCACATCAACCCAACAGGTATGTTTGTGATTGGCGGTCCTGTAGGTGACTGCGGTTTAACTGGTCGTAAAATCATTGTAGATACTTACGGTGGTATGGCGCGTCACGGTGGTGGTGCTTTCTCTGGTAAAGACCCATCTAAAGTTGACCGCTCTGCTGCTTATGCTGGTCGCTATGTTGCGAAAAACATTGTTGCTGCTGGCTTAGCAGACAAGTGTGAAATTCAAGTGTCTTATGCGATTGGTGTTGCAGAACCTACTTCTATTTCTATCAACACTTTCAACACAGGCAAAGTGGCTGATGAATTGATTATTCAATTGGTTCGTGAACACTTTGACTTACGTCCATACGGCATTACTCGTATGCTCGACCTGATTCAACCTATGTACAAGCAAACTGCTGCATATGGTCACTTTGGTCGTCAAGGTTCTGATACTGCATTTACTTGGGAAAAAACAGACAAAGTTGAAGCGCTTAAGTCTTCTGCTGGTCTCTAATCCTCCCTGTGTAAAAAAGCTCACTTCTGTGAGCTTTTTTATTGCTACTTGAAAATTATTTCTCATAACAAAATATTTCAAGCATGCTAAACCTTGAGAAATAATCAAGTTACACATCATTGGTGACACGAGATAAAAATTGATTATAAATCCAATATTTAGCGCAATACAATCACTCAAAAGCACGTCAAACTACTAACCTTCAGCCCCATTCCACAACTCAGAGCGATTTACAGATCAGCATAGAAATTAGGCAAAAAAAAGCATATAAATAAAAAAATAGGTTTTTGCCCTTTAAAAAATTTAGCCTATCCCTATTAAATATTTATATGTTTACAGGAGTTGTCTCGTGAAGAAGGTTGTAAAAGCAAAAAATTTAATCGCATTTCGTATTTGGTTAGAAAAATTAGGTTACTCAGTCAAAACTCTCGCTGATGATCGTGGTTTTACTTTTAGTTTTAAAAAAGAATATGGTTTAGTTACTTGTGATTTAGCAGGTAATTCGTTGGCTATGCAGCTTGGCGAAGAGTTTGAAGATCACTTAAAAGCTTAACAATAAAAGCAATTCAATAGCTTGTACACGTATTCACAGTTCATCGAGTCGCTATTCCTATATTTTAAGCCCTTCGGGGCTTTTTTTATTGTTGATCGATGAGAAATCTAGTTTTATCAGCTTCATCAAAATCTTTAGTCAACAAAGACCACGAATAACTCAGCCAACCCCTTACCTTTTAACAAGCACAACAAGATCATCAAAAGCATCTAGATGATGTTTCATATTGACAGGCATTTTTGAATTTCACTTTTCTCTAGACGAAAAAAAACAAGGTGTTAACCTTGCTTTAATCTTCCCAGTTCATTAAGTGGTGGGGGCGAAGAGACTCGAACTCTTACACCTCGCGGCGCTGGAACCTAAATCCAGTGCGTCTACCAATTTCGCCACGCCCCCATACTGGGTTTCACACTAAGTGAAAAATTTGGCAGAGGATCAAGGACTCGAACCTTGACGAACGGTTTTGGAGACCGTCATGCTACCATTACACCAATCCTCTGTTACCTAAACATCATCAACTGATGATTAAGTGGTGGGGGCGAAGAGACTCGAACTCTTACACCTTGCGGCGCTGGAACCTAAATCCAGTGCGTCTACCAATTTCGCCACGCCCCCGATGGCTGTGTATATTATAGAGATCACTCCCCTCTGGCAAGCCCTTTTTATGAAAAAATCTCTTGTTTGATTAAATATAAAACAAAAACTGCGATTATGTACTTTTATTAAGCAATTTCAGTCACTAAGGCACGTTTTATTGCATAAAAATTATCAAATCTATGCGCTTTATGCTTTGCCAACATCTTCGACAAAAGCGGTTGAAATACTAAAAATTTCTCATGAAGCTCAATATTTAGGCGCTGACAATGTAAATACGCCCAATCTGTATAATTTTCTGCCTTTAATCGCTGTCCAGACAGCCATTCATAGAAAATAATACCCAGAGCATAAATATCTGTTGATACTGTTTTGGCTTCGCCATGAAAAAGTTCGGGTGCCATATAACGCGGGGTTGCATTCATTTCAGTTTGTGCAGACTGCCCTATCGACAGGACCTGCTCGAAGTCGATTAACTTTAACTGCCCATCATATTCAACAAAATGTTCCTGTTTTAAGTCGGCATGCAACCACCCCGCTTCATTTAAATCATCAAGTACATCTAAAGCACGTAGCAAATGATACTGAATCATCTGCACAGACCATGACTGTGGGCTAACTGCAAAATACGGCATAGCTTCTGGTAGAAGCAACGTATGTGTTAAGGATTGCTCCTGTTCGACTTCTAGCCCTATTTCGCCTAAAAACGCCTTAGACACGATTTTAGGGGGCAATGTGATCTTAGATAGCACTTCAGACCCTAGACATTGCTGATAAAACGCTAACTCGTGCTGAAATCCCTTGAGATAACTAGGATGCCCCTGCTGCAACTGTATTTTTAACCAGTACGCTTTTCTTTGACACTGAAAAGAATAAAGCCTGCGTCCATATCGCAGGCTATTCGGTTTGCTTTTTAGGACTAAGCCTTCTATGTATTTAAAATCAGGCAGTATGAGCTTGGACATGTGGCTGTGGATGCAATTGCTGATAGTTAAGGAGTTCGAGTGCGTGTTGAATGGTTTTACCAATTCGCGCATGGGTTTCAATACTGGAAATTTTGGGCCACGTTGCACGCTCACCTTCTCGCTGTAACAACTTAAACAGGTGTGGACGCGGGTTTTGTAACATATAACTGTAATGGCGCATGCTATAGCTGCCAATAATATTGACATCCCCATAGTAGCGCTGATCGACCACGCCATAACCATGATCGAGTAAACGGCGTACTGACGGTATTTTTCCTGCCCGTTCACGAGTGAAATCCATCACCCCTTTGGCAAGAACCTTTCCTTGGCGGCGAATAATACGCTCTGGCCAGCTCAACATATCACGTCGAAAACGCGAAATATCATCCTGCATGAACGGTACAATATGAGGATTGACCTGACTGGCAATGCTGTAGTTCAAATTATACAAGCGTGCCATTTTCTGCTGTGGGAAGTCGCTACGCACACTACCATCCACCCAGCGGGTCGTTGCCATATACGGTGTATGCTCGCCATCGTAACGCTTACTGGTGAGCTTTACAGGCGGAAACAGGATAGGTACTGCACATGAAGCAAGCACTGCGCTCCACACCAATAAATCAGGTGATGTATAAGTATTCATAATGCGGGCATCTTGCACCGCATCATAAGGAGCGACTGCAACATTGATATACAGCCCTGATTTCTTGAAGGCTTCCTCAAAAGTGTAATTACCTAAATTTTCGACAAGGAAGTTCTTTAAGTATTTAACGTCTGCAACACCACCATTGCCTTTTAATAAATCTCGCAATTTTCGAAAGTGAAAAGCCTCGCTAAAGAAATTCTCACCATTCAATATGCCCGAAACATTGCTAGGCTCAGAGACACCCAGCATGGCAGTCATAATCGCACCAGAGCTGGAGCCTGAAAGCACTTTTGGCATCAAATCCTGCTCAAGTAGTGCTTTACATACACCTGTATGAAAAAGCCCTAAGGTTGCTCCTCCTGAAAACATCAATGCAGGCTGACCATATGCCCGTTCACAATGCTTGAAAAAGTCCAGTTTTTCCGCATAGGCAAGACATTCACAGGAATCCGAAGCAATGAACGCTAAACTCGCGCTCACTTCTTCTACATAATCTTCAATGATGGTTTTAGTACCAACCAAAGTTGCTGCAAACAGCATCGGGTGTGCAATATTGGCAATATCGTAGGTTAAACCCTCACGCAACAAATACATTAAGTCACGGGTACGGTGCTGATAACGATAGCGCTTGAGTAATTTGAGACGATACGAAATCATTTCCGCATCAAAGTAAGGAGAACAATTGTCATATTTCCATTCTTGCGCTCCTGACTCTTGGTCAATCTTGAGCGCAATACTCTTCCACTCGGCATAGCTTTCCGCTTGCTCTAATTGTCGTTTTAGTTTTTTTATACGATAGGCTTGATGCGGATTCATGTCCTGTATGAATTCTTGAAATAACATAGCTTCCCTCAGACACCTGCGCTTAAATACATTAACTTAACTTCTTCATTTTCAATTTTAAAATTTGGCTTAAGCGAATTACGATTCGATTAGCAATCATAGTCATTATACTATACAGTCTAAAACCAAGGCTGATGTTGGTCTTATTTGCTACTTTATCGTAATTATAAGCTGAATGACTATGGCAACTATCGAATTACCTGACACCATTTTACAATCCCTCACTCAAGTTCTGGCGCAATTACAACAGACACTCCCGACACTCAAGCAAGAACCTGATTTCTCTGCCCCAGCATTTAAGTGGCAAAATAAGCAACTCCTTCCAATTTTTCATCCCAAGAAAATTGAACTGGATGATTTGAAAGGGATTGAACGCCAAAAAGCCAAAGTCATTCAAAATACCCTGCAGTTCCTTAAAGGCCTACCTGCCAACGATGTCTTGCTCACAGGTTCACGCGGTACTGGTAAATCTTCAATTGTTCGTGCGCTTTTAAGCCAATACGAAGCACAAGGCTTACGTTTAATTGAGATTGAACGTGATGATTTGTCTGATTTACCCGAAATTCAGAAAATTATTCAAAACCGTCCTGAAAAGTTTATTGTCTATTGTGATGATTTGGCCTTTAACGCGGAAGATGAAAACTACCGCAGCTTAAAAAGTGTGCTAGATGGTTCATTACAGTCTGGCTCAAGTAATTTTATTATTTATGCCACCAGTAACCGTCGCCATTTGCTACCTGAGTTCATGCATGAAAATACGCCTGTAACGCGAGTCGATGTGCCGCAATACACAGAGCTACATCCACAAGAAGCGATTGAAGAAAAGATTTCTCTGTCTGACCGTTTTGGCTTGTGGTTATCCTTCTATCCTATGGATCAGGCGCTTTACTTAGAAATTGTCGAGCACTATTTGGCTAAGTCAAATATGCCCATGACCGGTGCAGCGCGTGCCGAAGCCCTCAGATGGTGTCAGTCACGTGGACAACGTTCAGGGCGTGCTGCTTATCAGTTTTCTAAGCACTGGGTCGGTACGCAACAGCTAAACGAACTTTAATTTTTCATAAAGTAAG
The DNA here is from genome assembly GCF_009939195.1 of Acinetobacter kanungonis. Lineage (GTDB taxonomy): Bacteria > Pseudomonadota > Gammaproteobacteria > Pseudomonadales > Moraxellaceae > Acinetobacter > Acinetobacter kanungonis. The sequence continues at coordinate 112,599 of NZ_JAACKC010000007.1, forward strand.
TTTTTCAGCAATCGCTTTGAACATTGTTTAAATTTTTATTATAAAAAAGCTCGATCCTTGAGGATTGGGCTAAAATTAATATGATAAATATCTGATTTATATTGAGATAAAATAATCATTTCGTATAAACCGTATTATATTAATTTAAAAAGCAAACTCTAAAAAAAGTTAATAAGGTTCTCATCAAATAGCCACTATTTAGCTATTTGTCGTGATTTGCATATCATTTGGCACGATCCGATTTACTGTTGAAAGCGTATAATTTCTAAAATGCCTTTAATGAGTGTTGAGCATAATCAATAAAGGTAATCAAAATGAAGAAAGTTCAAGATCAAGTTGTACTCGTTACAGGCGCTTCCTCTGGTATGGGGAAAGCTTTTACCAAAGCGCTTCTGAAGCAAGGTTTGATTGTTTATTCCGTAGCGCGTCGTATTGATGCAATGGAGGATTTAAAAGCACTTGGTGCACGTACTTTAAAGATGGATATTACTCAGCAACACGAAGTAGATGAAGTCATTCAGCACATTGAAAAACACAGTAAAGGCGTGGATATTCTGATTAACTGTGCTGGTTTTGGTCTATATGGTGCAATGGAAGATACTTCGATTGAAGATGCTCGTTATCAATTTGAAGTGAACTTATTCGGCATGGCATATTTGACTCAAAAAGTGCTGCCTTCGATGCGCCAAAAAAATAAAGGTCGCATTATTAATATTTCCTCAATGGGCGGGAAAATTTATACCCCAATGGGCAGTTGGTACCATGCCAGTAAACATGCGGTAGAAGGTTGGTCAGATTGCCTTCGTTTAGAACTTAAACCTTTTAACATTGATGTCGTGGTGATTGAACCAGGTGCGATTGCAACCGAATTTGCCGATGTCATGGTCAAGCCATTAGTACAACGATCAGGGACAGGACCTTACAGTAACATGGCAAATGCTGTCGCTAATGCTACACAGGAATCCGTCCAGAAAGGCGATTTATCCAATGTGCAAGTGGTGGTAGATATGCTAATGCAAGCGGTACATGCCAACACTCCCAAAACACGTTATGTTGGTGGAAAATACGCTAAACTCATGATTTTTGTTAGAAAGTGGTTTGGTGATCGCATCTTCGACAAAATGGTCATGTCTGTCGTTAAGTAATTTCCTAAAAATCAAAATAAAGTCATGCGAGGAAAGGAGGATTACCATGAAATATGCTTCAAAGTTTATGCTACAACCGAGTTGGAAACTCTTTCTAATCGACTTAGGTGTACAACCAGAAGATGTTTTGCGCTTAGCCTCTTTACCTCTCGATGCCTTTAATCGTAAAGAGTTTTATGTGACAGCCACGCAATATTTTGACTTCTGGAACGCGATAGAGACTGTATCTGGCGTCGAAAATCTTCCCTTAAAGATAGGACAAATGATTACAGTAGAATTATTTGATCCTGCAATATTTGCTTGCATCTGTAGTCCTAATCTCACGATTGCACTGCAACGCTTATCACACTTTAAACGCTTAATTGGTCCAATCGCATTGCACCCCAAAGTCGATGAAAATGTGCTGAGTTTAGATATTGAGTTTTATGAAGTAGATACAGAAATTCCAAAGAGTTTAATACTGACGGAACTGATATTTTTTACACAACTTGCACGGATTTGTACTCGTGCTCAAATCATTCCTAAAGCCATTTATTTGCCAGAATTACCAAATGAGATTGAAAAATATCAGGAATTTTTTGGAGTAGCTCCGCAAGAAAGTCACGGTATATCCATTCAGTTTTCAAAAACAGACAGTGAGCGCGCTTTTTTAACATCCAACTCAACAATGTGGTCTTTTTTTGAACCCAACTTAAAACAAAGCCTAGCAGAACTTGATCACAGTGTTGCAACCAAAGAAAAGGTCAAAGCGATCCTCTTGGAAAGTTTACCTGCTGGATTGGGCAATATTGATGAAGTAGCAAAAAGACTGGCTCTAAGTAAACGCACATTACAAAGGTTACTTGAAGACGAAAATACCAATTTCAAAACCATACTGGATGATACCCGTAAGGCATTGGCTGAATATTATTTAAAACAATCCTCGATTAGTACGAGTGAGATCTCATTCTTACTAGGTTTTCAGGAAGTGAACTCTTTTTCTAGAGCTTTTAAGCACTGGACTGGAGCAACACCAAATACCTATAGACACCAGTATTCTTGATATTGGAGTGAATTTAATGAGCTTTATAGAACATACAATTGCTTGGTGTCAGGGCGAAATTCTCGAAGGCAAAATCATCGTGATCTACGCACTAACATTAATGATTTTGAGTATTTTTATCCTCCCTATGACACATCTATCCAACTCTAAGTTTTTGATCATTCCTTTGTTACTGAGTGCTTTGATTTTTCTTATGGTTGGAGGTTCACTCATTTTTAAAAATCCTCAGCGCATAAAAGTGTACCAACAGTCATTTTTAGAAAATCCTATCGAGTTTATAAAAAGTGAAAAGAATCGTACTGATGAATTTATGCGTTGGTATCCGAAAACAGCATGGGCATTAATCATCATTGCTGCACTTGCACTGTTCACATGGATATTTGTTGAGAACGTATCGATTCACTATCTGTGCGTGGTCATTCTCTTATTTTGCTTTTCGGGATTGGTTATCGATTATTTTTCAAAAGCACGCGCCCAGATATATTTGGCCCATATACACAATGAAATTCAGAGTTGGAGCAAAGGCTGAGATTGAATTACGGGGAGATAAAAGGTTTTAACTCTATCCATTTAACAGCATGATGAATATCTGAGATTTTTACTATACCCTAATATAAATCATTACTTTAAATAAAACGATTAAACATTAAGTAATCCCTGAACCCACCATTAAACAGATTTGAAACTTTTAAAAGATAAAATAGAACAAAAAACACTCTAAAATTAATTAAATTCAAATAAATCAATACATAGTACCCTTAATTTTATCCGCAATTTCTGTGGATAACCCTAGGGGTAAGTGCATTACAACTCTGTAAGCCTCGGCTTACACCAATTCAGGCAGATCACTTCTATTCCATCCTAGAGAAGTTTCATATGATGAAGTCATAGAGAACAGGATGTTCCAAAACATAAAACAATAATTATAAGTTCAGCACCAGGACGTGAGGTACGACAGGAGTTATACCTAGCAACCCATACGAAAAAGCCCGACAGGATGTCGGGCTTTTTTATTTTGCATGCTTCAAGCAAAAAATTTATTTTTTAAATTTCTGTAGGCTGAGTTAATTCTGTCATCGGCCAACGAGGTGTAGTTGTTACAGACAAGCCATCATGCTGACCCGCTTTTAAACGTTGGTAGCCTGCAAATGCAATCATGGCGCCATTATCAGTACACAAAGCAGGTTCTGCATAATAAACCTGCCCACGAATTTTAGCTAAGTCTGCTTCCAGACGTTCACGTAAACGCTTATTTGCACTAACACCACCGGCAATAACCAAACGCTTTAAACCCGTTTGCTTTAAGGCTTTAATCGATTTTTTAACCAAAGTATCCACAATCGCTTCTTGGAAACTCGCAGCAATATCCGCGTCGCGGTTTTCATCACCTAATTTTTTCATTTGTACAGATATGGCTGTTTTTAGACCGCTAAATGAAAACTCCAAGCCTTGATGTAACATCGGACGCGGGAAAGCAAACGCGTTTGGATCGCCCTGCTCTGCCAGTTTAGAAATATTTGGACCACCTGGATACGGCAAGCCCATCATTTTCGCAACCTTATCAAAAGCTTCTCCCGCAGCATCGTCAATAGACTCACCGAGTAACTCATATTGACCAATACCATAGGCTGCCATCAATTGAGAATGTCCACCTGAAACCAAAAGTGCAACGAATGGAAACTTTGGCGGTGTAGCAGACAATAACGGCGCCAGCATATGTCCTTCCATATGATGTACGCCAATGGCAGGTTTATTCAGTGCAAAAGCCAAAGTTCGACCAAACAAAGCACCCGTCATGAGCGCACCCATTAAACCTGGTCCGCGCGTATAGGCAACTGCATCAATTTCAGATTTTTTTACGCCACTGTCAGCCAATAATTGATTTAATAAGGGAATAAGTTTACGTACATGGTCACGCGAAGCCAGTTCTGGCACCACACCACCATATTCGGCATGCAGCTTAATTTGACTATATAAAACTTGCCCGCGTAAGCCGTTTTCACTGTCATACAGTGCCAAACCAGTTTCATCACACGATGTTTCTAAGCCTAAAACGATCATTAAACTGCCTACAACCTATATCAAATCCAAAGCGAAACCTATTATAGACTTGTGGTATGAGATGTAAATGAGTAAAATACTGACCTTCACTTGTGATCAAGGCAATCATGCCGCGATCTTATCCATAACTTAATGAGGATTCTTCATGCCACAAGTTAAATTGAAAGAAGGCGAACCAGTAGACGTAGCTATCCGTCGTTTCAAACGTTCTTGCGAAAAAGCAGGTGTTTTAGCTGACGTTCGTAAGCGTGAATTCTATGAGAAACCAACTCAAGAACGTAAGCGCAAAAAAGCTGCTGCTGTTAAGCGTTACCAAAAGAAATTGGCGCGCGAATCAGTTCGTACTACACGCCTTTACTAAGATTAATTTGTGATTGATTGACAACCTGGAAAAATAAATGACTACCTTAAAAAGCCAAATAACAGAAGTTTTAAAAGCAACTATGCGTGCTAAAGAAATGGATAAGTTAACGGTCATTCGTAGTCTACAGGCAGCAATCAAGCAAATCGAAGTCGATGAGCGCAAAGAGCTTGACGATGCTCAAACTCTTGCGGTCATTGAAAAGCAAATCAAACAACGTAAAGAATCGATCAAAGCCTTTGAAGGCGCTGGTCGTGATGATTTAGCTAGTAAGGAACAAGCCGAAATTGATGTTTTATCTCAATTTCTACCAGAAGCTATGACTGAGGAAGAGCTTGATTCTATCATTGAGCAAACAATTACTGCTCAAGAAGCTACTAGCATGAAAGATATGGGTAAGGTGATGAACTCTCTGCGTCCGCTCATAGCCGGGCGCGCCGATCCTGCTTTAGTTTCTTCTAAAATCAAAGCAAAACTCGCTTAATCTTTCAAAACTCTCTTTCTTTATCGTTGAACTGCCTTTACGTAAACAAGACAGTTCATAGATAACAGCCTTTAAGTCAAATTACACTGCACATTATACTTCTTTAAAATCATCATTTCTTTTGATGACATAACCTGTTGAATTACATCTCGCTTAGTCAAATTACGATATTGCGCGTCTAAAGAACTTCTATTTTTATCAGCCGCAGTATAAAGCTGATCAACATAACGCCCCACAATGCCACAATAACGTGTTTGCTGCTCTGCGGTAAAACTGGTTTGCTGCGGATTAAGTTGGCCAAAAAACTGACGAACATCCGCCTTGTATGTGCGATTAATTTTATCAACTGCAACCACATAATCTTCGACACTTGCAAAAGCTGAACCACAAGAAACAGCAAGCCAAAGTGCTGCTAGAAACTGGACTTTATTCTTCATTAGAACCATTAAAATCAAAAAAATGATTGAACATCATGATACAGCGCGGACTCATGCAAAACTAGCGCAGATTATTTTATTTGAATAAATTCAGGCTTATATTGCTTATATGCCTCTTCAGTGGGCGCAGGAATCTGCCCCAGAGTTACTGTGCCCAAGCGTAATCGAATCACATCAGGCAAGTCTACACGATAGGAAAAAATAGGACTGCCGCACTCCTGACAAAAAACACGTGCCTTATTCGGACTATGAAAATACTCTTTCAGCACTTTTACACCACGCACAATTTCAAACAGTGACTTTTGCAATGGACTATTCCACCCTGCAAAACCACCTTGCGCTCGCTGGCAATGCTGACAATAACATAGAATTGTTTTTTCAATTTCCCCATGATAACGGTAACTGACCGTACCACATAAACACTGTCCTTCGATCATTTTATCTCCCCCTCTTGTTGTTATGTTATACAAGGATGATGTCTATTTAATGCTTAAATCTTTAACTGACGTTCCTTTTGCATCTGATCAATTCGCTGTTTGAGCAGTTCAGACATTGCCGTATTGTCCTTCGCTAAACGCTGCGCATGCAATAATGATTTTATAGCACCTTCTTCTAACCCACTCCAGTACTCTACCTCTGCACGATAACGCAATACATTCACTGCACGTAAAGGTGAAGCCACATCAATATTCGCCGATTGTTGCAGCAAGCGCCATCCCGTGATATCTCGTGGATTTTGGTTCACAAAGTTTTGTACCAGTGCACTGGCTTGTACGGGTTGCTTTTGACGAATCAGTACTTCCGCCAGTTTATAGGCTAAAGCACGGTTCTCAGGCATAATCCGTGCAGGCGAAGCAATGATCTGATAAGCATCATCTAATTTATTTTGCCCAAGATAAATATCTGTTTGAATTAAAGTGAGCAAATTGTGTAACTTATTTTGTTTTTTAAGTTGATCCAATTGCGCTTGCGCCAATACAAAATCACCTTGCTGACTATAAAATGCGGCCAAAGCCAATTGTCCTGCAAAATCCCCACGCTTCGCCAAGTTTTGTAATTGCTGTTCTGTCGCCTGATTTGACACCACCAAGGTGTACAACTTTAATATTTCAAAATTTTCATCCCGCATACTGCTTTTCACTTGCGGCAACTGATTCGCCCTTAAACGCGCCTCACTCATTCGTTCGGTAGTAAGAGGGTGTGTCAGCCAAAAATCAGGCAGAAAGCTAACTCGACTGGTGGCACGGTGCATCACTTCGAAATAATCTGCCATACTTTGTGGGTTATAACCCGCCGCGTACATATACTGCATACCTATACGATCAGCTTCGCGCTCTTGATTACGGCTATAGCTTAACTGATTATCTAGCAATGCAGCTTGCGATCCCATCATCACTGCAGCACCCGCATTACCATCGGCTTGTGAGGCGACCAAAGCCCCCACAATAATACCTGCCAAGGCCAACAGACTTTGCCCCTTAAATGCTTCCTGCGAGCGACTGTAATGTCGCTGGGTCACATGAGCAATCTCATGCGCCATCACCCCTGCAACCTCATCCATATTACGTGCAGAAGTAATCATGCCTGTATTTAATGCAAACAAACCACCAGGCACAGCAAAAGCGTTAATTTGAGCATCATTGACCAATACCAAACCAATCGGCTGCCCGAGCTGGGTCTGGCTGAGAATATTTGAAAATACCAATAAGAGCTGATCTTCCAGCCAAGCATTATGTGCAATCGGTAACTGATGCTGCACTTCACGATAGACTTTTTCGCCAATCATTTTTTCATTTTGACGATCAATTAAGCCTATTCCACTGCCAATTTCGGGAACATTAAACTGAGGAGTAGATGAAAAATGTGTTGCATCCGCCCATGCGATATGAGCCATTGCACACAAACTACCAATGACGAAAAACCGTTTCAATGCCACATCTCAAAATCTTATTCGTTCTGAGCAGACTATAACATTGAAACAGCAAGGGATTTGCAATGATGTGTTATCAATATTTTAAAAGTCAGAATTGACCAAATAAGGTGGCTGACGTCCTTCCAAAGCATCAACCAAATTACGATAAGCCAGTTCCGCCATCTTTTTACGCGTCTCCGCAGTTGCAGAACCCACATGTGGCAAGGTCACCACATTATCTAGTTGGAATAACTCTGAATCTTGTAGTGGTTCTTTTTCGTATACATCTAATCCTGCAGCAAAGATTTTGCGTTCTTTCAGTGCCTGAATTAAGGCTTGCTCATCAATAACAGAACCACGGGCTATATTCACCAACACCGCATGTGGCTGCATTAAATCAAACTGCTCAGTAGAAATTAATGCTTTTGATTCTGCATTCAAATCTACCGCAACCACGACAAAGTCTGACTGTTGCAATAATTCATCTAAGGTACGGTATTGCGCATTCAACGGCTGCGCCATTTCTAATTTTTCACGACGGTTATGATATAAAATATTCATATTAAAACCGTATAAGCCGCGACGTGCTATCGCAGCACCAATATTGCCTAGACCTATAATTCCCAGTGTTTTCCCGTAGATATCTTGTCCAAACTGAGCTTGAGAAACGGTACGCTTCCACTCACCTGTTTTGGTCCATTGATCTAAATATGGCACTTTACGCGCCGCACTCATCAATAATGTAAACGCCAAATCTGCCGTGGTTTCCGTTAAAACATGCGGGGTATGGCTTAACCAAATCTGGTTTTGACTTAAATAACCCACATCATAGTTGTCATAACCTACACTGACACTCGAGATGATTTTAAGATGTTGTGCGCCAGCGAGATTACTTTCATTGAGCAAACGCCCAGCCCCGATCATGCCATCCGCATTTTGAACATGGTCTTGAATCTGCTGATTGACGTCACTTTGCTTCGGATCAATCACCACCACATCATATTGAGCTTGTAAGCGGGTTAAAATTTCAGGGTCAATTTGGCTAAAAACAACAACTTTTTTATTCATCATTCATCCGTGTATTGAGTGATTTTTGCATAAACTGCCACAAGCGTTTTTTTAAAATGGGCTGCTCCAGCATTTCCTGCAAGCTCGCCAAACGGTGTAGCTCCACCTGTTGTAAATGAGGGATATCCCCCAACGCAATCAGATCTTTGTCTACACCAATTGCATCGATAAAGCCCTGCACATAACTGCCAGCGCCTCGTCCATCTTGCATTTCACGCAAAGGAAATGGCCACTTTAATTCATGATATTCTGCGGGTATAGCCTGCTGAATGTTAACCCAAAGTTCTGCCTGAGCTTCAGTTAACTGAGAAGCATCCAACACAATGAGACAGGTAGCAAGACTTACTGCCTGTAATTCAAAAGCTTCAATTTGAATAGCTGGTTGTGATTGTAATTCGGCTGCGACTGGAGTGACTGGCTTAGGCGTTTGTTGAGCATTTTCCTTTTCAATTTCAACAAACTGAGTTAAAGCATCATCTATTTCAGGAATATCAGATTCACCAGAGACAGGAAGCTCAACTTGACTTAGGGCTAACTCAGTAATAATTTCGGGTTGCGCTTGATCGCGCCATAAACCAGATAGCTGAGAGTGTTGTACACGCGCGAGAGTTCTAGGAATCCAAATATCGATTCCCATTGTTGCTAATATATCTCGCTGGTGCCCCATCATCTTTATGTTCAACATCTCAATCTTTGTCGCTATTTTAACGACATTCGCTTTATTTTGCTGTGCTTTATTAAAACACTTATTGATACCTTTAAACTCTATATTTATATCTTAATCACATAATCATTAAACTATTTTTCTTCTGCATCTGCTCGACAATTTCTGAAGTTTCAAAGCCGAATCGCCAATACAACAACTCCAAAACATCCAATTCATCTTGAGTAATGATACGGTCATTCCATAAACACAACTCTGCAATGCCCAAAATAATGAGACGATCGCGCAACAGCAATCCCGAAATATCATGCACGATTTCAGCAAGATCAATTGGCTCATCAGATATTTCTTCGTAAATATCCAACTCATCTATGGTCAGAATCTTTTTTAATATGCGCTCACGCACCGTAAGTTGGTTATCGCTATTAATCTGCTGGACATGCAGTAAGGCATCAATCAAACGTACAATTTGCGGTTTTACTTCATCCAAGGCCGTTGGGGTATGTACTGGTAACAGGTTCAATTCAAATTTAACCCGCTCCAACAACAACGCATCCAATAAGCCAATTTCACCATCTTCCTGAATAATGCGCGCCAGCTTAGTCACAAATTGTCGTGCAATGGTTGCTGGCATACCGCCAATGTTGGCACATGCTTCATGGAAAATAGATAAATGTACTCGGCCATCTAAATGTAGCAATGCATCAATTATGGCACGACTAACTTCAGCTTCAGCAGGAATAAACTCGCGATATTGACGAATCATCAAAATCGCTACCATCACCTCGCGCGAACCCGTGGCAGTTTGTAAGGCACGCTCAATCAACTCCGGGCGCTGCATGGTGCTGCGCACTTCTGGATTTAAGGGCTTAATCGCATCCTTAATTGCAAAGCTTATTGGAGATAAACGCAATAAAGGTAAGGGTTGTGGTGAACTCCACGGGGTGTAATATTCTGCATTGGTTTCTTCCAAAGAACGAAACAGACTAAATAATGGCTGATTTCTTAATCTTTTTAGATTTTCCAATTGCAGGTCTTGCACCAAACCAGGATTCAACTCATAAATTCGTTGCTCAATATCAGGATGAATATTCATCCAGCTTTGTGGACTCAATGAGTTAGCAAAACACATATGTGAAATCGATTCTGAGTATTCACTGTGAATTTGTGAACCCGCATGATGCACATAAATACGCAACAAGGTTTGGATATTGGCATCATTCTGAATCAGACGTTTGGTCTTTAAATCATTTCTGAAGGTACGGCTGCCTAGCGTCAGGTATTTAATGAAACGTGTCATTAATACCCCCATACTCCCAACCAACCAAATCATACCACCCAAAGCCACTAATATGGTTTCAAATTTTTGCGGTTGATCATAACCCTGACGACTAAAGCCTAATTTCGCAACTTTACTGCCCCATTGGCTGAACGTTGTGAGACCGCTATACAAAATTTTCAATCGGGTATTGTCCGCTGTTTCGCCTGATAAAATCTGATTAAACTCATGACTTAACAAGCCGAACAATTCAGATTCATCCAAATTTTGTAATGCCCCCCAAGTCAGAATAATTGCAATATCACGTGGTAAGAAGCCCGCAGTTAGTGCATTCACCCCTACTTCATCAGGCAGTACATAAACGGCAGGTGTATCAATGAGAAAACGCTCAGAGAGTTGTTCGGTGATTTTGAGCGCTGCAAATTCTTCAGGTGTGCTTTCAATTAGGCTTAAACGTCTTGCACGCAATTGTTTCGCTAACGAGTGGCCACCAGAACGAAAGACATAGAATTCATACAGAATGGAAGAGCCGATGATCAGCAACAATAAAGCGATGACATAGGGGCTGAGTTGATGCCAAAAAATAGATTGGCTTTGATCAAAATAATAGACCAACAACCCCAACACTGTATTAAGGATAAACATGGTCAAAAGAACAGCCAATGCACAGATACTGGCAGACCACATCATATTTTTATTTTTGATCAAAAAGCCACCCATTTCTTTCAATGTAAAGTTCCTTTATTACATTGTAATTCAGCCACATCATAAATGAAAAAGGCGGGAATTACCCACCTTTTTCACGCAAAATCTTTGAAAATTATTGCTCGGTCACACCTGTCAAATCTACTGAAGCCGCATCGATGTTGACATCAATATAGCCATCTTTCGATTTTTTTGCGGTGTCACTACGCTTTTGTTCCAACTCATCTAGATACGCAGTATCAATACCACCCGCCACGTAAACACCATCAAATACAGAACAGTCAAATTCTTGTAAATCTGGTACTTTGCTGGTGCGGATTGCCGCTTTAAGGTCTTCCAAGTCTTGGAAAATTAAGCGATCTGCTTCAATAATTTCACGGATTTCTTCAACGCTACGTTCAGAAGCAATCAGCTCTTTCTTCGCAGGCATATCAATACCGTAAACGTTTGGATATTTCACCATTGGCGCTGCCGAAGCGAAGAATACTTTTTTCGCACCAGCATCACGTGCCATTTGAATGATTTCATTACACGTCGTACCACGTACAATCGAGTCATCCACCAGCAACACATTTTTACCTTTAAACTCAAGCTCTACAGGGTTGAGCTTTTGGCGAACAGATTTTTTACGTTGCTGTTGACCTGGCATAATGAAGGTACGACCGATATAACGGTTTTTCATAAACCCTTCACGGAATTTCACACCCAACGTATTAGCCAGCTCTAATGCTGAAGTACGTGAAGTATCAGGAATAGGAATAACCACATCAATGTCGTGTTCCTGACCCCATTCATTCAGAATTTTATGTGCAAGTTTCTCACCCATTTTCAAGCGGGCTTTATACACGGAAATACCATCAATCGTTGCATCTGGACGCGCGAAGTACACATATTCAAAAATACATGGACGGTATTGTGGATTTTCAGCACATTGCTGCGTGAACATTTCACCATCTGCGTTGATGAAAATCGCTTCACCTGGTGCAATATCACGCTCAACTTTAAAGCCAAGTGCCGTAATCGCAACAGATTCTGATGCAATGATATATTCCATCTCACCCGTTTCTGTTACACGAGAACCGTAAATGAGTGGACGAATACCATTTGGATCACGGAAACCAACCAGACCTTGACCCGTAATCATCGCAACCACGCCATAAGCACCTTTACAACGCTCATGTACACGCGAAACTACATGGAAAATATCTTCAGGAGTAGGCACTAATTTGCTACGCTTTTGCAGCTCATGCGCAAAAACGTTAAGTAATACTTCTGAATCCGAATCGGTATTCATGTGACGTAAATCTGTTTTAAACAGGTCATCATGAATTTCTTCAGCATTGGTCAAGTTACCATTGTGTGCCAAAGTAATACCGTAAGGTGAGTTTACGTAAAATGGTTGCGCTTCAGCACTGCTCGAAGAACCTGCTGTCGGGTAACGCACATGACCAATACCATAGTTACCCAGTAAGGCACGCATGTGACGAGTATGGAAAACATCACGCACCATGCCATTGTCTTTGCGAAGAAATAAACGTCCTTCGTGGCAAGTTACGATCCCAGCTGCATCTTGTCCACGATGTTGTAACATCGTTAATGCATCAAACAACATTTGGTTAACGGGTGATTTACCAGCTATACCAACAACTCCACACATAGCAACCTCGCAGACAAGCTAGGATTAATAAAAAGGATTATTTGTTGAATTGCCTGAACGCGAATGATCTTTTGGCGTTGGTTCAGACAAGGAGTGGGAAGATTGCTGTGTACCTTCCGACTGAATATGTTCAAGCGCTTCGTGCGCTGCGTCTTTCGATAACTGGGCAGCCCATGGCGCATAAGGCAATAAGGATTGAACGACTTTGGACTGCTTCCAGTGTGGAGAACTTTCCACCCATGGACTTAAGCCCTGCATGGTAATTAAAACCACCATCAACCCTTTCAGTGTTCCAAACGCGCCACCCGCAAGGCGATTGAGCGGACCCAACTTCAAGGTGCTTAATACACCATTTAACAATGCTGTGGCTAACCAAGTAAATACGATGATGACCAAGACAATGAATGCAAATGCCGCTATTTTCTGAACCACTGGATCTTGACTGAGCACCCCCATTGAAGGAGCAATGAGTGCGGCATATTTAGCACCGACAATCAGTGCAAAAATCCAACCCACCAAGTTCGCAAAGGCTTTAACAAATCCTTGTCGCAAACCGTTTAGCCCTCCAATGAGCAAAATGATCAGTATGAAGATATCAATGGTATTCATTTTGCAAGCATAGCATCGACACAATCTTTAATCAGTTTAGGTCCTGTATATATGAGGCCACTGTAGACTTGTACAAGTGCTGCCCCTGCATTTTGTTTAATCAGTGCTTGTTCACCCGCCAAAATTCCACCAACACCAATCAGTGGGACTTGACCATTTAATGCTTGAGCAAAAGCAGATAAACAAGCCGTACTTTTCTCGAAGACTGGCGCACCAGATAAACCACCCGCTTCATCACCTTGTGGTAGATTTTCTACGCCTTCGCGTGACAAAGTAGTATTGGTCACAATCAGACCATCAATTTTATTGGCAATCAGTTGCTGCGAAATAAAAGCAATATCTTCTGGAGTTAAATCTGGAGCTACTTTAAGCACTAAAGGTACATAGTGCTGGTGTTCATCCGCCAATTCAAGCTGACGCTTCTTTAAGGTGACTAACAATTCAGTCAGTGCATCACCACTTTGCAAGCTACGTAGATTTTTTGTGTTTGGAGAAGAAATATTGACGGTAATGTATGAAGCATAGTTATAGACTTTTTCTAAACAAATTAGATAATCATCTACCGCATTTTCTACAGGAGTATCGGCATTTTTACCAATATTAATCCCAAGTACACCTTTGAATTTTGCCGCTTTGACATTTTCAATCAGTTGATCCACACCATCATTATTAAAGCCCATACGGTTAATAATGGCTTTTGCTTGTGGCAAACGGAAAAGACGAGGTTGTGGATTGCCCGCTTGTGGGCGTGGGGTAATGGTTCCAATTTCAATAAAGCCAAAGCCAAGTGCAGCTAAGGCATCAATATAAGCACCATTTTTATCTAAACCAGCAGCCAATCCTACAGGATTTGGAAATTCAATACCCATACAGGTCACAGGTTTTGCTGCAACATGCTGACGCATCATTCCCATCGCATGGGCTGATTTCAGTAAGGATAATGTTAGCTCATGTGCACGCTCTGGTGCTAAAGAAAACAACAAAGGGCGGGCTAGAGAATACAACATATCTAGAAAAGTCTACGGCTTTTTAAGTCGATATATTATAGGCGTAGCCCACCAAAAACGCCATGCTTGGCAACTGTTTATTTTGACCTATTATTGTAGTGTCGCTGTTAATTTAATCTGTCCTGCATTGGACTGAAATTCCATTTTTTCAATGCTTAAGCCCATCTGTGCCAATTGCGTGAGAAAATTTGCAAGAATGGCGTAATTGGCATGACTTACAACCACTTGAATTTGTTCACCCATTTGTTGCGAAGCCACACCCAAACCTTGCTGCTGTGCAGCACGCTGTACTTTGTCTGCCGCACTTAACTGGACATCCCCTGCTGGTTTCATGGTCACGGCATTACTTTGCATCCATACCACCAAATCTTTTAGCTCACTAACCCGCTGTTGCTGATACTCTGCAGCCTTATGCATGTACCACAATGCTGAGCCGACAGCTGCAATCAATACAAAGATGACGGTAAAGATCACCATAATGCGTTCACGAAGTGACAAGCGCTCTAAATATTGTGCAATTTGCTCTGCATATGAATCGAAAGAGCTTTGAATTTTTTCTAATGCTTTCATTATTGTATTTTCACCAAACCAATGACCCCCGAACCATTCGGCTGAATATTCCCCAACTCTACCTTAAACCCTTGTTGAGTCAGTTGTTGTGTCAGATTTTGCAAAACAGCCGATGAATTTGCCTTGAGATCTAAATTCAGCACATTAGCATCGTAAGAAACACGATCCGCAGTAATTTTATTCTGCATTAATACAGGACCAACCCGACTCAGCAATTGCAGTCCTGCATTTTGCCCCATTTGATTACTGCGCATCTGAAATTCAAACTGACTTTTCAAGGTCTGTTCCGTCACTGGGTAATTTTGTCCAAACCAGTATTTAAATTGAGATACAGCCTGAATAGCCGTTTCATCAGCGACTTTTTTATTCTTATACCAACGACTGGCATCATAACCAAACTGAACCACTAAAATTGTCAAAAATACAGCGGTACAAGCCTTCCAATATCCCGAAAGCTGAGTATCGGACTTCAATTTTGGCAATACATTAAAAGGGTGTTGTTTGGTCTTCTTTAATGGTTCAAAAGTGTATTGAAAACTCGTAATTTGATCTTGAGTCAATCGAGCTTGCAAACTATTCAACTCTATATCACTGATATTCGACACTTGATAATGATGCGTAGCAAGCTGATAGTCCAAATACAGCGGCAAGTCATCTATAGAGCAGCCCATCCACTCGCTTTCACGTGCCAGTAAACGACCATGCAAATGAAGTAGAACGGTTTGATCCTCATTCACAGGCTGCGGTGCTGCGTAAAAATCTGGAATAAGGGCTGCAATCTTGATTGGCAATAATGAAAGTGAATGCTGCCATGTTTCAACCAGATGCTGTGAAATACCCAATAAGGTCAACTGATCTGGATTTTGAAAGTGATGCAAGACTTTCATACTGTCGATTGGAAATACGATATATTCCTCCAACAGATATTTAATGCCTTCTTGCCCCAACTGCTTATATTGCATTTTGCTCAACGTCTGTTGCAGCATTTGCACATGGCGACTCGGGAAAAAAACCGTCGCTTCTTGCTGTGCAAAAGGCTGTAAGTCCTGAATCAATTGTTCAAGACTTACAGCAGCTTGCCAAGATTCCCCTTGCGACCACTGCCACGCCTCATTCGCTTCTGGCATCCATATATACAACATTTATTTTTATCTGCCGTTCGGTATCATTTAAGCCTGAGGAATAAAACGCTTCTGTACTGTTGATAAACCCGCAGCAATCACTGTTTGCGCGTAACAACGTGCTTCAGCTAGCGCAAAGGGATGAAATGGTTCATTGGTAAGTAGTTCTTCAATATGCGCCACAACATTCATATGACAAACGACTACTATCGACTCATAAGGCAGATGCGATAACCATTCCACTGCAACGCGCGCATCATCATCAGGTTTAATCGCATTACACAATAAAACAGGCACGCCTTTAAAATGGGTTTGAATATGCGCGAGTGTCTCTTGGGCTCTTAATAATGGACTCACAATAAAAATATCAGGCTGAACCAAATCTTTTAAATAATTTGCTGTTTCTTGCGCTTGCAAATGACCACGTGCTGTTAACGGGCGCTTGATATCATTTCCATCCAGTGCTGGCGAAGCTTCACCATGACGAACCAAAGTAAGTTGCATAAAATTTCCTTATTATTTCAGAGCACACCACTGTATTGTAAAATTAAAATCAGCAGGTGCTCAATTTTGAAGTATATACAATATTTATGACAATTCTAATGCATTCAATAAATTAAACTTAGACTTCATGATGCGGCAAAACAAATTCCACATCGCTACGATGACCATTTTTCATTAAGGAAACCGCAATCGATAAAGGCGGTGCACCTTCAAAAATCACATCGTAGAGTGCGCAGGTAATTGGCATATACACATCCAGCTCTTCTGCTCGCGCCCGCACCTGAACCACGGTATTAATCCCTTCCGCAGTTTGCCCCAACTCTTTGGTGGCTTGCTCCAAAGTTTTTCCTTTACCCAAAGCAAAACCAATCTGATAGTTTCGACTGAGTGGACTGTTACAGGTAGCAAATAAATCACCCACACCCGACAAGCCCAAGAAAGTTAAAGGATTTGCCCCCAACTTCACGGCGAAACGGCTCATTTCAGCCAAAGCTCGGGTTAAAAGCATACTCTTGGTATTTTCACCCACATTATAGGCAGCCGCCATTCCCATAGCGACCGCATAAATATTTTTAAGCGCACCTCCCAACTCGACTCCGTGTACATCATCACTGGCAAAGACACGGAATAAAGCACTATGCAAGGCTTGCTGTACGGCATAGCGCACCAATTCCGAATCGCTGGCAATGACCGTACCCGCAGGTTGACCTGCAACGATTTCTTTTGCCAAGTTAGGACCAGACAGCACACCAAAAGGTACTTCAAGCAATTCTTGCTGAATAATGTCGCTCATAAAGCAAAAGGTATTCGCTTCAATACCTTTGGTTAGCGAAACCACCGCTTGCGAACTGATAAATGGACGAATCTGCTTCAG
This sequence comes from Acinetobacter kanungonis, assembly GCF_009939195.1. GTDB lineage: Bacteria > Pseudomonadota > Gammaproteobacteria > Pseudomonadales > Moraxellaceae > Acinetobacter > Acinetobacter kanungonis. The sequence continues at coordinate 130,099 of NZ_JAACKC010000007.1, forward strand.
CACATCACGAAATGAATGACTCGGGATTGCCACCAAAATAATATCGCGATCACGTACTGCTTGTTCTACATCCGATACTGCAACCAAGCCAGTCTCAAGTTGAAAATCTGGCAAATAACGCTGATTGACATGGGTACGGTTAATTTCTTCAGCTACTGCTTCGTCACGAATCCAAATCTTGGTATCGCAGCCATTGCGGACAGCGGTATTCGCCATGGCAGTGCCAAAACTCCCCCCACCCAACACCGTTACACGTAAAGCAGTTTTGCGATCAATGATCACAGGGTCAACGAAATCACTAAAATTTAATTCAGACATTTATTTTTATATCCCAAAGCATGGATTCAACTTATTTATTCCAAGTACTTACATAGTCAGCAGTATTGATCTCTGCACGAGGCGGAATGGCTTTTGCTGCTGTACCAACATAGATTATGCCAGAAATCAGATCTTGCTCTGTCAACCCCAAAGCCTGCTTTAATAATTTGGATTCAACCACTGCACCACTGCGCCACATGGTCGAAAAACCTTGTGCCTGCAAAGACAACAGAAAATTCTGAATAGCCGCACCCGTACTTAAGGTCTGCTCAAAATTAGGCACTTTGGCATGCTCTTGAAACTTTGTTAACGCAAGAACTAACAACGGTGCACGAAATGGGTGTTGCTTAACACGATCTAACTGCACCTGATCTTGCTCACCCAAATCGGCAAGTGCTTGTGATAATAGCTGACCAAATGCTTCACGCTGTTCCGACTCAATCACCACAAATTTTGTAGGCTTTAAACGATGATGATCCGGTGCCGTCAAGGCTGCCTGAAATGCCAACTCTAATTGTGCTGCATTGGGTGCAGGTTCAACCAGATGTCCAATCGACTGACGTTGATGAATATTTTGATGAATAAGGTCTGCTGTTAAATCCGTCATTGACTTTTAGATCTATACATAAATACTTCAGCAAGAGTATCACAATATTTTCCGAATGCTCTAGCCCACTGAATAAATAGTCATTTCAACGGTTATTTTCACAGAGCAATAAAATAAAACTGCATTTTTTATACAACACCTTGATGATTAATCATCAACACTATTTGGCAGTACTTAGTTCTAATGAATGGGGAAAAAATGAATAAAATTTTAACTTTAGGCACCACAGCATTATTCACACTTTTACTATCTGCCTGTGCATCTACACCAACCTCTTCGACAGTAATTCAGAAAGAGAATAATCAATTTGAAGTTACAGGCTTGGGTAAAACCAGCATTATCTCTAAAAACAATGCGATAGAGGCTGCGAATAAAACCTGTAAAAACTCAACTCCGATCATTGTGAGTGACAAAACTGAATACAATGGTGCACTCAAAGGCATGGTCGATGATCAAACTGGGCAAATGATTCAATCTGCCGCAGATGTGATTGGCAGTATTGCAGGCACCAATACCAGTATTGCCAAAGATACCGATTATCAAACCGTGGTGACGTTTTACTGTAAAAGTTAAGTCTAGTCAGCAGAATGTATAAGCAATAAAAAAAGGTTAGTGTTTAAACTAACCTTTTTTTCACGCTCAGGATGAAATTAGCAATAACCTTCCAAACGAGTGAGTGGCAATTTCTGACCAATCGCCTTTTCAATTTCTGGCAAGTGGAATGCATCATCTTCCGAAAGGAAACTGATACTGACACCACGTGTACCCGCACGACCTGTACGCCCAATACGGTGTACATAATCATCTGACTGTTCAGGTAGCGTGAAATTCACAACATGTGAAACGCCATCCACATGAATGCCGCGTCCTGCCACATCGGTTGCGATCATGATGTTATGTTTACCATTCTTAAATTGGTCCAACATTTTCAGACGCTTATCTTGCGCGATTTCACCCGAAAGCATCACCACTTTATAACCATCACGCTTCAAGCTGTCATATAACTTTCGTACTTGATCACGGCGATTGGCAAAAATCATGACTTTTTCAATCGGCTCATCATGCAGAATATCTTGCAGCAATTTATATTTGTCCGACTTCGCCACCATATACACACGCTGTTCTACATCTGCATTGGTTTTCTTTTCTGGCTCAATTTCAACAGTCACAGGTTCAAATAACCATTGTTGTGCCAAATTCAAAACATCGTAGCTAAAGGTTGCAGAGAACATCAAGGTTTGACGTTGTTCTTTACGTGGTGAATAACGCACGATGCGTTTAACCGATGGAATAAAGCCCATATCCAATAAACGGTCAGCTTCATCAATCACCAAAAATTCAATCTGGTCTAACCAAACTTCTTTTTGTTCCACAAAATCAATTAATCGCCCTGGTGTCGCGACAATAATATCAACTGGTTTTTTATCGAGTTGTGCTTTTTGCTTATCAAAGTCCACCCCACCCAATAACGTCACCAAATGCAAGTCTGAAAATTTGGTTAGATGTTTTGCATCACTTTCAATCTGCAAAGCCAATTCACGTGTTGGCGCCAAAATTAAGGCACGCGGCTCACCACGGAAGCGCTGTTCTTGAATTGGATTATTCAACAAGTCATTAATCACACTGACTAGAAAGGCAGCTGTTTTTCCCGTTCCCGTTTGTGCACGACCAATTGCATCATGCCCAGCCAAAGTAAATTTGAGCACCTTTTGCTGGATTGGCGTCATTTCCTTAAACCCTAAAGCATCAATCGCTTGTTTAAGTTGAGGATGTAAATTTAGGGTTTCAAAACCAGATGACATAAATACTTGCTCAAACTAATGAATATAGAAAAACATGGTCATTATAAACAAAAAACGCCCCAATATACATTGAGGCGTTTCGAAGAATCTTTAGCGTATTAGTCTAAAGGTTGAACTTCTTCAGCTTGGAAGCCTTTTTGACCTTTTACAACGCTGAATTCAACACGTTGGCCGTCACGAAGTGAACGGTGGCCTTCGCCTTGAATAGCACGGAAGTGAACGAATACATCGTCACCGCCATTGCGTTGAATAAAACCAAAACCTTTAGTGTCGTTGAACCATTTAACTACGCCTTGTTCACGAGCTGTCATAAGTTAATCCTCATTGTATTTAAAAGAAGGACCACCCGGTGTTGCAAACAGCAGAGCAAACAAGGTTTAAAAACATTTATTATTTCTAAGCTTGTAATCATTCTGTATAACTATTAACAAAATCCCGGTTACATCCAATTGTAGAGCATGGGTTTAAAACAATTTATAGTTGTGATAAATCCTCAATACGGCATCGAGCTTAACATGGGTTTATGACAATTAATAGAATTTTTTTTACTTATTCCACATCAAATTAAGTAATTTTTTTTCGATACTTATTTAACACCAAGATAAACATAAATATAGTTTTACTGTGTTTTAAGTTGGGATTTGGCATCAAATTTGCTAAGATTTGGCGGTGTTTTCTGAGACTACTCACTACATATGTCGAATCAACGCGAAGGCGACCTCATCATTGATGCAATGGGTAAGCCTTGCCCTATGCCCTTACTCATGTTGAAGCGCGCTTTAAAAAATTCTCCGCCTGGTCGGGTCTTGCTTAAATCTTCCGATCCGCATAGTCAAATTGATGTCACTCGATATTGTCAAATGCATCAAATGGCTTGTGTTGTGCAAAAAATTTCAGAGCATGAATACCATTACTTAATTGAATCTTAATTATTTTCAATTAGACTAAATGGTTTCAATTTGGCATAAAAAATTACATAACACTACCCAAATTTCCTTAATGTGTGAGCCTATAGGCATTAAGATAAAAGGTAGTGGAACATCAATGTCCAATTTTATTAAGGAGTACCTATGAGTGACAGCAGCAATCAATTGATGCCCCTGTCATTATCTGCACCAGGTGTAAACCTTGGGGCATATATTAGTACTGTCAATCAGATTCCAATTTTAACAGCCGAACAAGAAAAAGAGTTGGCTGAACGTTACTACTACGACCAAGACCTTGATGCTGCAAAAATGCTGGTCATGTCGCATTTACGATTTGTGGTACATATTGCACGCAGTTATGCAGGTTATGGTTTACCGCAAGGTGATCTTATTCAGGAAGGTAACCTTGGCTTAATGAAAGCCGTTAAACGCTTTGACCCGAACATGGGCGTGCGTTTGGTTTCCTTTGCTGTGCATTGGATTAAAGCAGAAATTCATGAATACGTAATTCGTAACTGGCGTATTGTCAAAATTGCGACCACCAAAGCACAACGCAAATTGTTCTTTAATTTGCGTAGCCTGAAAAAATCCAGCAAAAAATTGACGCTCGAAGAAGCTCAATCAATTGCCAATGATTTGAATGTGACCCCAGAACAAGTGCTGGAAATGGAAGGTCGCTTAACCGCTTATGATGCAGCTTTTGAAGCACAAGGTGATGATGACGATGAGGGTTCAACTCATGTCGCGCCTGCCTTGTATTTAGAAGATAATCGCTACGACCCTGCCCGCTTGGTTGAAAGTGAAGACTACGAAGAACAAAGCACCTCGGCTTTACATGAAGCCATGGAACAGCTCGATGATCGTTCGCGTAATATCTTGCAGCGCCGCTGGTTAGATGATGATAAATCGACTCTGCATGAACTGGCCGCAGAATATAATGTTTCGGCTGAGCGTATTCGTCAGTTAGAGAAAAATGCGATGGAAAAAATTAAAGTTGCGATGTCATCCAACTAATTCTTTCTATCCTTAAAGGGCACAACTTGCATGTTGTGCCCTTTTTGTATGAACGCTTTGAACAATGTCACATTTCGCTTTTTTACCCTACGCAGAATATGCTAAGGTTATGCGCAAATTTGTTCAGGTCATCATGGCTTATGTGGATCGCAATCTCTGCACTTAATTTAGCAATTGCTGTCATGTTAGGCGCTTTTGGTGCTCATGGTTTAAAAGCCCGTGCAACCGAAGCTCAATTGGCTTGGTGGCAGACTGCAACAGATTATTTTTTCTACCATGCATTGGGCTTATTGGCGCTCGCCATTTTGGCAAAAGTAGTTCCACAACTTCCAATTAAAGTGAGTTTCGCCCTCATTCAAATTGGAATTTTCTTCTTTTGCGGTTCTTTGTATGTCATGGCTTTGGGTTTACCTCGCGGCTTGGGTGCCATTACACCAATTGGCGGTGCATTGATGATTGCTGGATGGCTGATTCTGGCTTGGAATGCTTATAAATACGCCAAATAAAGTCGCAGATTGTTGGGAATTAAAACATGCAAATTTTTCTAAATGGCGAAGCACAAGAAACTTCTTGCCTGAATCTTTTACAACTGGTTCAAGAATTAGAACTGGAAGGCAAACGCTTTGCTGTCGAACAAAATGAAATGATTATTTCTAAATCTAAACTCGAGCAAACCCCCATTTGTGATCAAGATCGCATTGAAATTATTCATGCCGTTGGTGGCGGCTAATTCGGAGCTCCCATGGAAGATACCCCTCTTATTGTAGGTTCAAGAACATTTCACTCACGTCTGTTAGTGGGCACGGGGAAATATAAAGATTTAAACGAAACTGACTTAGCCATTCAAGCCAGTGGTGCTGAAATCGTCACGGTGGCCATTCGTCGTGTGAATATCGGGCAACACCCCGATCAGCCGAATTTGCTTTCTGTGATTCCACCAGAAAAATACACCATTTTACCGAATACAGCAGGCTGCTTTGATGCAAACAGTGCAATCCGTACCTGTATGTTGGCACGTGAACTCTTAGATGGTCACAATCTGGTGAAACTGGAAGTATTGGGTGATGAGAAAACACTTTATCCAAATATTACCGAAACCTTGAAAGCTGCACGCACCCTGATTGATGATGGTTTCGAGATTATGGTTTACACCTCGGATGACCCAATTGTGGCGCAAGAGCTGGAAAGCATGGGCTGTGTCGCAATTATGCCTTTAGGGAGTTTGATTGGTTCAGGTTTAGGTATTTTAAATCCACACACCATTTCAATTATTAAAGAAAATGCCAAAGTTCCAGTGTTGGTCGATGCTGGCGTAGGTACTGCCAGTGATGCTGCGATTGCAATGGAACTTGGTTGTGACGGCGTGCTGATGAATACGGCAATTGCTGCTGCACAAAATCCGATTTTAATGGCATCTGCCATGAAAAAAGCGGTTGAAGCAGGACGTGAAGCTTTCCTTGCAGGACGTATGCCACGCAAGCGTATGGCAAATGCCAGCTCGCCTGAAACGGGTTATTTCTTTAAATAATGAATGACTAAAATGGATTCTTCGGAATCCATTTTTTCTTTTAAACTTTTCTTATAATAAAGCTATGAATCATATGCTAAAAACAATACTTCCACTAACTTTAATCAGTTTCAGCACAGTCACCTTAGCAGCTTCAGACAAATCAGCTTATGCAAAGTTTGTTCCCCAAGGCTGGACCGTTTTAGAAACAGCCACTGGCGATTTAAACCGTGATGGCAAAATAGATGCTGCGCTTATTATTCAGCAAAATAACCCAAACAATATCAAAAGCCATGAAGGTTTAGGCAGTGATCGCTTAAATCTGAATCCGAGAAAACTATTAATCCTCTTTCAAACAGCGCAAGGTTATCAACTGATTACTGAAAACGACTCGCTTCCCACTGAGAATGACGAAGAATCCCCTTGCCTTGCTGACCCACTGGAAGATGGAGGTATGTCCATAACCAAAGGATTACTCAAGATAAACCTGCATTATTGGTTAAGTTGTGGCTCATGGTACGTTACCAATAACAGCTATACTTTCCGCTATCAAAATAACAACTTAAGCTTGATTGGTTTCGATAGCAATGATTTTCATCGTGCTTCGGGCGACATCACCGAGAGAAGCATCAATTTTTCTACCAGTAAAGTCAAAACCACGACAGGGAAAAATGAATTTGCAGATGCGTCACAACCCATAAAGGTTCAGTGGAGTACACTAAAAAATAAGTACCCACTGACACTGCAAGATATCGATTTCAGTGAATATACGGAATACCAATAAAAAATGCCTCTTCGTGAGGCATCTTTTAACTGTAGTCTTAAGACCTAGATTTCATTGATTAAGGAATTAAGCCTTCATCGCGCATCGCCATTTGTACAGACTGGCGTTCAGCCACTTTATTGCGAATTGCGATAATATTCGTATACGGCGTTAAATCATGATGAATGTAGTTTGACCAGTTGGTTAGCACGAATAAGTAAGCATCTGCAGGTCCAAAATTATCATCTACCAAATAATCGTGATCCGATTCCGCAATGGCTTGATCGATATGTGTTAATAAACGGTCAATTTCAGCATAAGCTTTGGTTTTAGCTTCTTCTGACAACGCCCCACAGAAGAACACCGCATAGGCATCATGCAGTTCAGAATTCAAATAACCCAACCATTCCAGTACTTTGGCACGACCTAAACCTGATGGTGGAATCAAGTCTTGCTTTGGATCGTGCTGTGCCAGAAACGGTAAAATTGCAACATTTTCAGTAAGAATTAACCCTGGATTAATTTCCAGCGCTGGCACATAACCTTTTGGGTTAATGGCATAATAATCTTCGCCTTTTTCTGTTTTATGGGTCTTAAGGTCTACACGAACCAGATCAAAATCGACATTAATTTCATTTAGAATAATATGTGATGCCAATGAAGAAGCGCCTGGGGAATAATAAAGCTTCATATATAATCCTTGTTATCTAACTCTTTAATTTTTTAAATGCCTTCAGACAAACTTTCAAGCGTTCAGACCTGTAAATTGCAAAAAAGCGTAACGACTTATAAATAGTACTTCTTGAATATTGTTCAATTTTTACAATTTTTCAAGACAATCTCGTGTGCTTTTTTATTGTTAGATGTTTTAACATACACATTCTTTAAATTTAATGAAATGTCGTAGTGATTAGCCTTAAAAGATCAGAATGGTTATCAAATATTCGTACTGATGTACTTGCGGGTATTGTTGTTGGTTTAGCCCTTATTCCCGAATCTATCGCTTTCTCCGCCATTGCGGGTGTTGACCCTCAAGTGGGTTTATATGCCTCCTTCTGTATAGCCGTTAGTATTGCCTTTTTTGGTGGACGCCCTGCCATGATTTCTGCGGCTACAGGTGCCATGGCATTGCTGATGATTACCCTTGTGAAAGATCACGGATTACAGTACCTGTTTGCAACCACCATTTTGACTGGTCTGATTCAGATTATTGCAGGCTATTTTAAAGTCGCGAAACTGATGCGCTTTGTTTCGCAGTCGGTCGTCTATGGCTTTGTGAATGCCTTAGCTATTTTGATTTTTGTGGCACAAATCCCTGAAATACAAAAAATGGACTATATCGGCTATGGCTTTGTCGCTTTAGGCTTGGTGATTGTCTATCTATTCCCTTATATCCCTAAAATTGGCAAATTGCTGCCTGCTCCACTGGTTTGTATTATTTTACTGAGCTTAGTGGCACTGGTTTTTGGCGCAGACATGCGCACCGTCAGTGATTTAGGACAGTTCCCAGACACGCTACCTGTCTTTTTAATTCCAGATATTCCTCTGAATCTGGAAACCTTAAAAATCATCTTCCCTTATGCCATGACTTTAGCAACTGTTGGCTTACTGGAAACCATGATGACCACCACCATTGTCAATGAAGTCACGGGTACTGAAGGTGACCGCCATAAAGAATGTCGTGGTCAAGGTTATGCCAATATTGTCAGTGGTTTTATGGGCGGTATGGCAGGTTGTGCCATGATTGGTCAATCGATTATTAACGTGAGTTCTGGCGCACGCACACGACTTTCGACCCTAGTCGCAGGTGTGTTCTTGCTGTGTCTGGTGGTGTTTTTAAAAGACTGGCTGGCGTACATTCCAATGGCTGCGCTGGTTGCGATTATGATTATGGTGTCGTTTACCACCTTTAACTGGGATTCGGTCAAGCAGTTTAGTAAACATCCTAAACAAAGTAACATCGTCATGTTAAGTGTAGTGGTGATTGTATTGGCAACGCACAATTTGGCACTCGGTGTATTTGTCGGGGTCTGTCTATCTGCCCTGTTCCTTGTGAACAAGTTGGAAAGTGAAGTGAAAGTGCAAGCTCAGCAATTGAATACTGAAACGCTGCAATACCAAATTTCAGGACAGATCTTCTTTAGCAGTTCAGAAAAATTCTATCAATTCTTTGATTTTTCAACTGTTGCGAAACGTGTCATTCTGGATTTAACCCATGCGCATGTCTGGGATATTACTTCGGTGAATATGTTGAATACTGTCGTGCAAAAATTTCGAGATCAGGGCATCGAGATTGAAGTGGTCGGTTTAAATGAAGCCAGCAGCACACTGATTGATCGCTACAATCCGCTGTAAAACTTGCGATGTATGAGGAAAGAGCTGGTGATTCAGCTCTTTTTTTTATTGCGTAAATTAATCATCGAAAATCATGCGCAACGCGAATTTCCTAGACCTGAAATTTACCCTGACAAAATCAAAAACAATTTAATTGCCGAAATAACGGTAAAAAATTTGACTTGCCGGTCTCAGGATTTAAAATACCGCTTTCGAATTTTTACATTTGCCAAAGTTATGTCAACCGATCTATTAGAACCGCAAGTCGTCGAGCTAGACAACTTAAATGAGCATCGTGAAATTGTGACGTATATGCGTCGCTCTGCTCCGCTGAATACTTCTCAACGTACTGCGCTTGAACAATATGGTCACTTGATTTTGGAATATCCAGTAGGTGATTTGCGTCAGCATTTTGAACACCCTGAACGTCCTTTGACCGTTGAAATCGGTTTTGGTATGGGTCGCTCACTGGTGCTAATGGCTAAAGCCAATCCAGAGCGCAACTTTGTCGGGATTGAAGTTCACATTCCTGGTATCGCACAATGCGTATATGAAGCAGGCATGGCCGAACTGAAAAACTTACGTGTTTTAGATGCCGATGCGATTCAAGTGCTACGTGAAATGCCAGACAACAGCATCAACTGCGTACAATTGTATTTCCCAGACCCATGGCAGAAAAAACGTCACTTTAAACGTCGTTTCGTTTCACATGACCGTATGCCACTGGTTGAGCAGAAGTTGGAAATGGGTGGAACATTCCATGCCGCAACTGACTGGGAACCGTATGCAGAATGGATGCTGGATGTATTAGACAACCGTCCAAATCTTGAAAATCTGGCAGGTAAAGGCAATAGCTACCCGCGTCCTGAATGGCGTCCACAAACCAAATTTGAACGTCGTGGTTTGGAAGCTGGTCACAAAATTAATGACTTTATTTTCAAGAAAATTAAGTAATCCATCTCGGTAAAATTTTTCTCAAGCATGATCCAATGCATGCTTGAGATTCCCCCTCTCAAGATCAAATCATTTATTCAGCTTGATGACGTTGCATAATCTGCTGACTCATTAAGGCATATACTTCAGCCAAATCTGGTCGTTGTAAATCCGTTAAGATCGACTGATGCATCTGTAAAATATTCACATCCCCGCGTACTGCAGGCCCTGTTTGCATGGTTTTAGGATCATTCTGCGTGGCTTTGGCGGCTGTTTCCAAAATCAATGGATAGAGTAAGCTAAAATCTACCTGTGTCTGATCGACTATTTGCTTGCTCATGTCATAACAGGAGTTGGCAAAATTACAGGCGAACACGGCTGCCAAATGCAGACTTAAACGTTGCTGCGAACTATAAGCATAGACACGGTCACTAAGCTGTTGTGCCAGTTGCAATAAACACTGTTGATCTTCTTCAACTGCTGCTTCAACAAAGAGCGGGGTTTGCTTCCAGTCAATCTCGCGTTCCAAGCTAAAAGTCTGTAAAGGATAAAACACACCTGAACGTGGGTGATGTTGCTGCAATCGCTGTAAATCAGTACTACCAGAAGTATGCACAATCAGCACATTCGGCAATAATGGTGCTACTTCAGCAATAATCGTGGCTATAGATTGATCACTCACAGCAAGTATCAACAGATCAATGTCAGAATTTAATGCAGTGAGCGATCGACAAGGCTGTGCCGCCACCTGCGCTGCGAATTGCTGTGTCTTTTCCCAAGTCCGACTATAAATTTGCACAATTTGATGCTGTGACTTTAAAGCTGATGCCAAATGGTGAGCAACGCGTCCCGCACCAATAAAACTAATTCGCATGTCTGCTATTTCTCTCAATTTCTGTGCTAAGCATGCCAATAAAAAAAGGACGAATCAATTCGTCCTTTTTATTTCAAACAGCTTTTGTATTAACTAAAGACATTGTTCAGATAAACAATACGTTCAGTTGTTTTTTTGTTAAAGCATTTGGTGTATTGCATATCCTGATTTTGTGCTTTCATTTGCTCATCCCAATAATCGTGATGCTGCTGATAGGTTTCACGATCTTTTTCGGGAATATTATAAACACTCGTTTGTGCAAGCACTTTACAGTCTACATCCCGCTTTTCAAACCAATCAGACTGGTCTTGTTGCAACTGTTCTTTTTGCTCACTGGTAAAATTATCCCAAGTCTGATTTAAGCGCTCTACCACTTTCGACTGGTCATCATTGAGTTCTTTTTGTCGGATATCCATCGCCTTTTGAGCCAATTCCTGTTGCTCGGCTTCCTTTTGCATGTAAGCCTCATGGCTATCTGCATTGGCTTTATTTTCTTCTTCATAAGCGGCAAGTTGTACTGCTTTTTCAGTGATATAGACCAAACCATCTAACACTGTATTTTCTTTGGGTAACTGAAGTTGAATACCTTCTTTATCGGTTTTAATCAACTGATAATTAAATGATCCTTTCAACTGATCTTTCTGCAAGCTCAAACCATACGATTCACTTTCCAGTAAATCATTCAAGGTGTCATAGCGATCACAATCATCACAACTTTCTGCTTCATAACCATTTTCAGCACGTTGCTGTAACCCTTTCGGCATTTTCACAATCAGCTCGCTACGGCATTCTAATTGTTTAGATGTATCTGGTTGTTCAGTCACTGTAGTAATGCTTTTCACTTCAAAATGAATGTTTTGGGTGATGGTATCGGTCAGGTTTTTATCTGCCTGATAGTAACTAGAGTCACGTAAAGCTTTATCCAGTTTTTTTAGATAGTCTTGCTGTAGCGCAGCCTTTATCTCTTTTAATTTTGCTTCATTGCTACAGTCCCATTCATTGACTGCGGGTACTGCTTGTTCTGCTTCAGCGCTGTCTTTCTTTCCTTTAAAGAAATCACACCCTGTTAAAAGCATACTGCTACACAATGTTGCAAAAACCAAAGTATTGGCAAATTTATTCATATAAAGCCTAATGTCTGTTTGTTATTTTTCGAGGCGTATTTAAGCAAATTTGTAATAAAAAAACGAGCACCTCCGCCATGAAAGATTTTCAACCATAACAAAGGGGCAATTTAGCCCCTTTTGTATTCTGCCTCAGTTTCAATTAAAAGGTCTTGTTTACACTCATTCCTAGACTAAAATTACGTCCATCCGCAGGTTCAAAATAGCGCCCATTACTGTCATTTACGATGACAGAACCGACATAGTTACGGTCAAACAAATTATCGATGCGCGCGTAGGTATTGATTTTCCAGTCTTGATTCACCCATAAATAACCCACGTTTGCCGCCACAACAGTATAACTTGGTGCAGTATCCGAGTTGATATCATCGACATAGATTTTATCCATATAACGCGCTTCCAAACCTGCCTGAAAGCCCTGTTCAGGTTGCCACGCCAAACCTGCAAAAGCCTGATTCTTAGCAATCCCCGGAATATACGTTCCTTTCTGAATGAGTGGTTTAGTTGTGGTTGCAGGAATATCTGCGTCAAAGGTTGCATCCAAATAACTATAACTGGTTCGAATATTCAGGTCTTGCCAGAGTTGCTTTTGCCACGACAACTCCAGCCCTTCACGTAAGGTTTTTTCTGCATTACGGAAGGTACTCCGCCCGCCATTGGCGTCATCAGGCACAATATCATCTTTGGTTTCGGTATGAAACACCGCAAAAGTAAACAGCCCAGATGGATTTTGTGATTTTAAACCGAGTTCGGTCGTGTCGCTGGTTGCTGGTTTTAAATCAAAGTTAATCCCTGACGTTCCCACCGTAGGATACGCCATTTCGGTAAAGGTCGGCGTTTCAAACCCTTTGCCATAACTGGCATAGGCATAGAGCTCAGGCAATATATCCCAGCCCAAGGCAACAGTCGGAAGTAATTTCTGATAGTCGGTACTGCCACTGTCATCGCCATTGCTTGTGGTGATGTAATGATCGTCTGATTCATAATTGACATTGCTATAGCGCAGACCCGCATCTAGATGCCATTGCGGTAAAAACTGCCATGAGGCTTGGATGTAGGGATCAAGATTCCATAAGGTATTGACTTCATCTCGACGTAGCGCGCCTTTCACACCATAACGCCCTGCCGAATCGAAGTTCTCATAGCCTTGACGATCTTCCCGCATTTGGTCGAATGCCAAGCCTGCAATGAAAGTGGTGTTCGGTAACAAGTCTTTGCCTGTCCAACGTAAATCTGCACCGTAGTAGTCCCGATCAAAATCGATCACACCACCCGCATGACGCGGATTTTTTTGTGCACTGCTCGGAATCGACTGATATTGCACCACTTGGCGATTACCCAAATAGAACATGGCATAGAGTTCGTTCTGATCATTCAGCGGTTTGCTCCATGTCAGCCCTGTCTGGGTCTGATCAATACTTTTACGTACATCATAAACATTCTGACTGTCATTGACCTGTTTCGGATTGGCTTGCCATTGTGTTCGATTTAAACCTTGAGGATCATCGGCCTCTATTTTCGTACGGTTCATCAGCCAATTAATTTTACTGCCATCCTCCAGATTCCAAGTGAGCTTGGCATTATTCAATACTTTGTTCGCAGCACTATGATCACGGAAACCGTCTGTATCGAAATAAGAAGAACTAATCACATAAGCAGGCTGATTGGCTTGCTCTGAACCGCCTTGCAGTTGAATATTGGCCTGCTGCTTATGGTGACTGCCTGCAATGAAACCCACCTGAATAGAATCTTTCCCCTGACCTTCTTTGGTCTGAGTCAAAATGGTGCCGCCCGAAGAATTCCCGTAAATGGCAGAAAATGGACCTGTCAGAACTTCAATATTGTCTAAGCTGTCTAAATCAATATTCGAGCTTTGCCCTTGCCCATCTGGCATGGTGGCAGGAATACCATCCACATACAGGCGAATACCCCGCACCCCAAAGGTGGAACGTGCGCCAAAGCCGCGCATGGAAATTTGCAAATCTTGCGCGTAGTTTTCACGATTATTGATTTGTAAGCCCGCGACACCCTGCAGTACTTCAGATAGATTGACATTGGTATTTTCTTGCGTCTTTGGCGCTTGAATTTTCTGCACTGAGGCTGAGGTCTGCAACAATTCACTATCCGTACGCACCGCTTGCACTTTAATCACTGGAAGTTGCTGGTATTCGGAAGAATCTTGGGCATGCAGTGCCATCGACTGCAAGATCACAGCAGTCAATAATGCATATTGAAAGGGAAATGGAGTCATATTAAGTAATCTCACAAGATATCCTTTTCTTATCATCTGGTAGAGTGTAAAAAGCCCCTCTAGTACAGAAGGGCTTTCCGTGTCTTCTTGTTGATTATTCGCCTAAGCTATAGGCAATCACATAATCGCCATGATCAGGTGACTGACGTGCGCCGCCTGCGGAAACAACCACATATTGTTTACCCGTTTTTGGTGAAATATAGCTCATTGGCGTACCTTGGCTACCCACTGGTAAACGTGCTTTCCATACCTCTTTACCATTTGAAGAGTTGAAAGCGCGTAAGTAGTAATCCTGTGTTGCAGCGAAGAACACCAAACCACCTTGTGTCGCCATTGGACCGCCAATGGTTGGCATACCAATCGGTGCTTTTAAGCCCATTTTGATGCCCATAGGACCTGTATCTTCTACAGTACCCAACGGAACCTGCCATGCAATTTGACGTGTTTTCATGTCAATTGCAGTCATGGTACCAAATGGTGGTTTCTGACAAGGGATACTTAATGCTGACCAGAAACGGTTTTTGTTGACTTTGTATGGTGTACCTTTCATTGGCACTGCACCCATACCCGTATTCACTTTCTCACCGCCATTGGCTTGAATCGCCAAGTCTTCAGGGGTTTGTTTGATCAACTGAATCCAAAGTCCTAGACGCATGTCATTTACAAACATATAGCGATGGGTTGGATCGAATGCGATAGAACCCCAGTTCATACCACCCAACGAACCTGGGAAGCTTAATGACACATCAGTGCCTGGTGCAGTAAATAGACCTTCATAACGCATCGATTTAAAATTGATACGACACATCAATTGATCGAATGGCGTTGCGCCCCACATGTCAGATTCAGTTAAAGTCGCATTGCCAATTTGTGGCATTTCAACTGAACGTGGCTGGGTCAAACTGTATTGTTCGTTTGGAATGTCCGCGGCTTTGACAGGCTGTTCAACGACTTTGGTTAATGGTTTACCTGTCACACGGTCAAGCACAAAGAACTGACCAGACTTAGTACCAATCACCACAGCAGGTTTAGTCGAACCGTCTTTTAGCGGGAAATCCACCAAACTTGGTTGCATTGGTAAATCAAAGTCCCATAAATCATTATGAACGGTTTGATAGACCCACTTCTCTTTACCTGTGGTCGCATCTAAAGCCAATACCGACGTATTGTATTTATGATCCAGCGGCTGACGGTTTGCACCCCAAAGGTCAACCGAAGAACTGCCCATCGGTAAGAACACGGTATTCATTTGCGGGTCATAAGACATAGCAGCCCATGAGTTGGCTGAACTACGTTTATAAGTTTCACCTGGTTTTAACACATAGTTCGGATCTGGATTACGCGGATCGAATGCCCAACGCAACTGACCTGTAATGACATCGTATGCACGAATCACACCACCCGGCATGTCTGCACCCACGTTATCGGCAATACGGCTACCAATGACAATGGAGGTTCCTGCAATGGTCGGTGCTGAAGTGACTTCAAAGCGTGGCGCTTTGGTGCCATCACCTAAGCCTTCAAGCAGATTTACCGTACCATCGACACCGAAGTCTTTACAGCGTTCACCTGTATCTGCATTCACTGCAATTAAACGGCCATCAGGGGTATTGGTATAGACACGACGTGGACATGCCGTATTGGTCGCGACAGCAGTCACGGCAGTTGCCCCTGCTAAAGTTGGCTGAACCAATGTTTGAGTCGAATCAAAATAAGCTACACCACGGCAACGTTCCCACGCATCCGCTTTAGAGTTGACCTCGGCTTTCCAGATTTGCTTACCTGTGTCCGCATCCAAAGCAATGATGTTGTTATGCGGGGTACACAACAAGACTTTGTTGCCCACCTGCAATGGGGTCATTTGATCTTCTGCACCATTACCCGACCCTGTGGTCATATCACCCGTTTGGAAACGCCAAGCTTCTTTAAGCTTAGACACGTTATTACGGTTAATTTGATCAAGCGCAGCGAAACGGCTACCGCCTGCATCACTGCCGTAATGATCCCAATTCACTTGCTGTTTACTGGGTTCTACAGGTACAAGCGGCAATTCCTGACCCGATGCTTCAACGGTTGGATGTGGAATAAACATGCCATATAAACCGCCGATCATACCCAGAACGGTTAATCCACCGACGACATAAGCCGGTGCGTTCATTGCATCTTGTTGCTGGTATTTACGGATAGAAGGCAGCGTAAACAGTACTGCAGCAAAGAGTCCTGCTGGGAACATCAGGCGAGAATGCAGTGGCCAGAATTCAAAGCCAGTATCAATCAATGCCCAAATGACAGTGCCAATAAAGACTAAACTGAATAATCCAACCCCAAGGGCTTTTTTTCTAAAAATGAAAATCGCTGAAACGATGGTCACTAAGCCTGCAATAAAGAAGTACCAAGAGCCACCTAAACTGATGAGCTTTCCGCCACCAATTAAATAAAATAGGCCTGTTAACAATAAGGCTAAGCCAAGGACAAAGCACCATATTTTAAATATGAGTCCTGGCTTTGATTGAGCTTCAGACATACATCTTACTCCAAGTGCCGTGCGTTTAAATGATCACTCCCTCTCTCCTTTGAGTATCATTTATCTTCACGAATAAATTCTTGTGCTTTCGCAACTGGGTTACGAAAGCCATGACTTAAGTGTTTAAACAAAACAGCACTACTGTTTATATTTTAATCATTTTTCCAATCTAAGTGCTGTTAAAAATTAACTTTCATACTTAAACCCGCAACCCAAGCATCCTCTACTTCTTTAACCCCTGTTGGTTGGTAGATGTATTGCAGGTTCGGTCTAAGCATGACCGCTGGTGACCATTGGTAGGTATAGTTCAGCTCGACATTCAGCTCGTCACGCTGAATCGGAACGTAGTCGCTGGCAATGGCATCGTAACTGTAGTAACCACGACCTTCATTGGTGGCAATTTGTTTATCTGTAACGCGATCATTGACCACATAATTTGCAAAGCCCAGACCAATCGAGTCGTTCGGACGGCTATCAAATGGACCTTTGTACCAAAGTGCCAATTGTTGTGTACTTTCCACTGTTGTCGTGGCTTTATCGTTCACGACGCCATTAAAGCTAATGTATAAACCACGTTTTGGATCGGTGCCGTGTTGTGTCAATTGTTGTTGGGCATTCAGCCAGAAACTGTATTTGCTATCTTGCATTTCACCACTGCGAATATCTTTCGCTTCCGCAGTAGAGTACAAAGCACCCACTTTATATTCCCCCGGCAAGCTGTTGAATGCCGCTAATTTGGGTTTCCAAGCCAACTCTAAAGGAATGGTGGCACCCTCAACATTATCCATATCGAGGTTAAAGCCATCGCTGTTGGATTGTGTTTTGACATTGTCAGGATTGACTTCATACACACCCAAGCCGAGTGACCATGCAGGGGCAAATTGATACTTCAGGTTAGTACCCCAAACCCCGACCGGCCAGTTGTACCAGATTGAACCAATCGATTTACCTAACTGACCGCCGCATAGCAGCAAGTTTTGGAATTCACATTGTGAGCTGTTAAAGTCATCCGACATGCCCATACGACCAATCTTGAATTGGACTTTATTGTCATCAAATCCAGTTTTGATCCATGCTTGAGTAAGGCGCCAGATTTTTCCGCGTCCGTAAATTTCTTGGGTATTGCCTAATGTGCTAGCACGCGGATCTTTAATACGCTCTAGCGTTAAAGAATTACCATCACGTTTGGTGATCATTAAACCTGCTGTGGTATTTTCCCAACCCGCAATTTTGTTCAAATCAAAATTAGCACCTAAGGTCAGTTGTCCAGCATTTTCCAAAGTATTGTCATCGTTATAACCACCATCCAGATTGGTTGCCGCCTGACTCATAATAGCTGCTGTAAATTTATAACCTTGATCTTCCAGCTGCTTCCGCTCACCGTTCCAATCCCCAAATAACCATTGACGATCAGCCGAATAAAATTCATTTGCAGAAGCCAGTTGGCAAGTCAGAAGTGCCAAAGATAATGTGCCAAGTTTTAATAGTTGTTGCATACCAAACATCCTTTTTTGTGAGGAAAGCTCAACTCAAGTGAGCTTTCCATGCGGTTTTTATTATTTAATGCGAACGGCTGGGCTGAGTTCAGAAGTTGCGCCCAAATGGTCGGTTACATTGGCTGTCACACTTGCAGCACCACTCAGTGCTTTCCAAGTGGCTTGACCTTGACCTTGTGCATTGGTTGTGAGCACTTGAGCACCTAAGTACTGTTCAGCTTCTTGACTATTCGCTTGACGGTTGGCAAAGAATTCAACCTGATAACGCTGATTTGGTTGCCCTTGAACTGTCGCGGTAATTTGTCCTTTGCTATAGCTTAAACGCGGTGCTTGGATGTTTTGGTTAGGCATCGCATTACAGCCTTCTTGGTTTGGCTGTGTGCAAGTTTTTTGAAGTTTTGCATCTTCAATCACCACACCACCACCACGAGAACCGACAAAACCTGCATGCTCAAGTGCTGGTACAGCAAATACAATGGCACCTAAACGTTGGTTGGGTACACATGAACCGCCTGCTTCACAACGCTTAATATCTTTACCGTTATCCCAAATCGAGTTCTTGGTTAAGGTAGTGCGTGCATTGGCATCTTTTTCTGAACGTATAGCTATCCCTAAACGGTTACCATGCACTTTGTTGCTGTCAAAGATGTTGCCATCACCCGTGAGGTTAAAACCTATCGAGTTATTGGTCAGTTCGTTATAAGCAACGTAGTTACGTTTACCCCAGTTAATTTGCAAACCATCAGAATAGTTTTCAAACTTGTTGCCGACCACAGCGTTGTCATTGCCCCAAAGAATTTCAATGCCCTGAGATGGCTCTGGGTTGGCTTTGGTTGAAGTGAACAGGTTATTAGCCACAAGGTTAAATGCTGCACCACGCGTCAGTTCTAAACCATCGCCATTGTCTACAAACAAGTTATTCAAGACTTTGTTGTTATTGGTGGTGGTTGAGGTTGGGTTGCCTTTACCATCATCACCCGTCAACATCACGCCTGAACCACCGTAGTTATTGCTAATACGGTTGTGCTGAATCAAGTTGTTGCTTGAACGGTTAACTAAGACACCAATACAGAAACGGTGAATATCCAGACCTTTTAAAGTCACACCATTCACATCTTGCAGCACCAGACCCGGTAGAGTCATGGTACGGACGTTGGTGCCATACTGTTCAGGATTTGCACCCGGGCAAGCTTTGGCACCTTCACCTTTGATGTAATTGGAACCATCAATGGCAATAAACTCACCAGTTTTATCCCACTGCGTTCCAATAATTTTCACGGAAGATTTGATGGGTGGTAAAGCTTGATTCAGCTTAATGACATAAGGCGCTTTGCCCACTGCCTGAATTTGAATTTCATTTTCTTGTGCAGCATTGGCATTGGATTGTTCAATTGCCCAGCGTAATGAACCTTTGGCACTATCGTCCTGATAGCGGTCAACAATATAAGTTTCTGCACTGGCAAGACCAGAAGCCGCCAAACTTAAAACCAGTGTGCTTAAACGTAAAGCTGATAATTTCATGTTCAAATCCTTTTTTATATCTTCAAGTCTTAAGGTGTAGGCTGCACAGTTTTAAGGAACTGTTTAAGTTGAGTCACATCAATTTGACCTGGTGCTGAAGCCTCACCAATCATGCCGAAACTGAGGCTGCCCCCCATGTTGGCAGTAGCGACACGCGAGATCGTGCCCAATTGCCCCATCGACATGGTCAATAATGGTTTTTGACTTTTTTGGCTTACAGCAAGCGTTGCATTCATCAGGGTAAAGACATCTTGTTTAGATTTCGGCATCACCGCAATTTTCAAAATATCTGCGCCCATTTGGTCTTGTTTCAGCAAACGGTTTTCAATTTCTTGTTGTTCAGGAGTTTTATTAAAATCGTGATTCGACATGATCACTAACACATGTTTATCATGCGCCAATTTGGTCAATTTTGCGACACTGCCTGCATCACGGAACATCTCGATATCGAGCAATTGCATGAATGGCTTTTTCAAATATTCACGATAAATCTTTTCATAGTCCTGGTCAGACACCGTCATTTTTCCGCCTTCGTTATGGGTACGAATGGTGGCAATCAGCGGTTTGTCTTTTAAAATTTGATTGAGTTGCTGACCAAGTGCAATGACTTTTTTCGTGTCAGCAGAAAATTCGAGTAAATCGATACGGAATTCAGCCAAATCGACATCAGGATTGCTGGCAATCACTTTGGCTTGTGCAATCGCTTGTTCAGCCGTTTTTGCGGTAATGGGTACGATGGTTTTAACAGGTAAGTCGCCAATATTGACGTTTTTCACCATATAGTGTTGTGCGTTTGATTGAGCCACTTCAGCTGCAAAGGTCGTTGGCATTACTGCAAGAACAGCGCTGCTTAAGCATAATTGAATTGCTAATTTTTTGATGGTAATCATTACAGTTCCTTGTATTTTCAAACTATCGCCTGACTTCAGTCATCAGCCGCAAACATACGTGGGATTCATGCAATGGGACATGGAATCACCACGTATAAACTTCTATCTATTCGGCTCGTGCAAGATGACTTACAACAAGCTTTCGGGAGTTTAGATATCTAAAAACACCGTTTCATCTTCGCCTTGAATGCGAATATCGAAACGATAAACTACTTCACCATCACGCTCTTCGCGCTTGGCAATTAAAGTCTGACGACGTGGTGCCCACTCAATGCTTTTCAGCACTGGGTCTTGCGCATTGGCTTCTGCTTCATCATCGAAATAAACACGTGTGTTCAAACCAATGTTGATACCGCGTGCAAAAATGATCAGGGCGATATGTGGTGCTTGAGTTGTGCCTTTACGCCCAGGTACTGCACCCGGCTTAATGGTGTCGAAACTCCAGAAACCTGTGTCAAAGTCTGCACCTGTACGTCCCCAGCCGAGGAAATTAGGATCTGCTGGTTTGCCTTGGCTATCTGCAGCACTTGGGTATACACCATTGGCATCTGCTTGCCAGATCTCGATGAGAACGTCACGTAATGGCAAACCTAAACCATCAAAGACTTGACCTTCTAAACGAATACGTTCGCCTAAAGTATTTTCTTTAACTAACTGGTTGTTAAAGTTATTTTCAAAGACTTCAATATTGGCTTGTTTTGGTAATAAACCAATGTGTACGTATGGTCCACCTGTTTGAGATGGCGTTTCATGTAATTCTTGAAAATTCCAATTGTTCATGTTGTTCTCCCTGAATTAAGTCAAATCATTTTCGAAATAAGTCGCACGACGACCACGTAAAGTGATGTCAAAGCGGTAACAACGGCTGTCTGCTTCAATGAAATTGCTCTTGTCTTCTAAAGCAAT
This sequence comes from Acinetobacter kanungonis, assembly GCF_009939195.1. Lineage (GTDB taxonomy): Bacteria > Pseudomonadota > Gammaproteobacteria > Pseudomonadales > Moraxellaceae > Acinetobacter > Acinetobacter kanungonis. The sequence goes on from NZ_JAACKC010000007.1 coordinate 151,889, forward strand.
TAGTGCACGACGTTGTTCTTCCGAAGGAATGGTTTTAATAATTGGACACGAATCAATTAAGGTATCGCCTTCAAAGTAGAACTGCGAAATAAGACGCTGCGCCCAACCATCAGCGATCAAAGAGAAATGGATGTGCGCAGGACGCCATTCATTAATACGGTTACGCCAAGGGTAAGGACCTGGTTTAATGGTACGAAATACAAAATAACCATTAGCATCTGTCATCATGCGACCACAACCACCAAAGTTCGGATCCATTGCCCCAATATATTGATCATTTGGATGACGGTAACGACCTGAAGCATTGGCTTGCCAAACTTCGAGCAAGGCATTTTTCACTGGACGACCAAACTGGTCACGTACATAACCATGCACAATAATGCGCTCACCAATTGGTAAACCTTCTTTGGCATAGTTCAAAATCAAATCGTTGTCTTTTGGACCAAACTGCTCTGCACTAAAATGTGGTGCTGTGACTTCAGTTAAAGTTTCTGCAATTGAGATCAATGCATTTTTAGGCGAACGCAATACACTGGTTTTATAGCCAGGTGTATATGCTGGCGGATGATCATCGGTATTGCGTTGTGCGTATGCACCTAAAATAAGTTGCGACATGTGAAGTCCCTCTTAAACTTGTTCCATTTACTCTTGGTTGGTTTGTTCTTGGTTTAACTGCTTTTCATTCAGTTTTTGGGGTGCAATACCCAAATCCGCAAAAACCTCTTCTGCCATATGCATGGCTGCGTTTGCTGCTGGTAGACCTGCATACAATGAACAATGCAGAATCAACTCTTTTAAATCGTCCTTGGTCACACCGTTGTTAAAGCAAGCACGTAAATGCATACGCAATTCGTCTTCACGACCGAGCGACAATAAAATCGCGATGGTCACTAAACTACGGGTATGACGCGGTAAACCTGGTCTAGACCAAACTTCACCCCAAGCAAAACGGCTGATAAAGTTTTGAAAATCTGCGTTAAAGTCATTCAGGTTCTCGATCGAACGATTCACATGCTTTTCACCCAGCACTTCAGTTCTAACTTTGATCCCTTGTTCATAGCGTTGTTCATCATTCATGGGAGAACCCTCAATTAAGTTGCATCAGTGTGAGCAACAAGTGATTTAACAAAAATTGCGACAGCTGCTGCGGTTGCAGGAATCATCAGCAAGCTTAAAATTGCGGTAAATGACCAGTCATTGCCGAGTAAAACCGCACCAATCCAAGCACCAAACACCGCACCGAAACGACCAATCCCTGACATCCAAGCCACACCCGTTGCACGACATTGGGTTGGATAAAAACGAGCACTTAAAGCTGGCATTGAAGACTGTGCACCATTAATTGCGATACCTGCACAGAGCACTAAAATTGCAAGTAAGGTTGGATTCGCTAAGCTCTGACCCACGGCAACAGCAAATAAACCCGCCACCATGTAGAAGCCAGCGATAATTCGGTTTGGATTGAAACGGTCCATTGCCCAGCCAATAAATAAAGCGCTGAGTACACCACCAAACTGGAATAAACCACCAATAAATGCTGCACGCTCCATGGTTGCGCCTGTTTCACGCATTAAGGTTGGTAACCAACTGGTGAGTAGATAGATCATCACCAAACCCATGAAATAGGTAAGCCAAAGTAAAACCGTCCCTTTGACATATTGCTTAGAGAACAACATGCCAAATACGCCTTTCTTCTCTGCACCATCAATTTTTTCTTCGGGTACATGAAATTCAGTCACACCCTGTACTTGAGCAGGTGCAATACGTGACAGAATTTGATGAACTTTGGCGTTATCACCACCTTTCACAATCAAGAAACGGTACGATTCAGGTAAGAAGAAAATCACCAAAAGCATTAAAATCAGCGGAGACCAACCACCTAGCAAGAATAGGCTGTGCCATCCAAATGCTGGAATAAGCCAACTACTAATAAATCCGCCTGTTGCCATACCCAAGTTGTAACCACAGAACATGCAGGTGACGAGTAAAGAACGTGAACGTTTTGGACAATATTCAGAGAATAATGTGGTTGCGTTCGGCATTGCCGCACCCAAGCCAATACCCGTTAAAAAGCGCAGTACCACCAACGTATCTAAATCAGGTGCATAAGCTGATGCCAACGTAAAGCCACCAAAAATCAACATGGAAACGCTTAATACCACCTTACGACCAAAACGGTCAGCCGTAGGACCAGACACCAAAGCCCCAATGATCATGCCGCCTAATGCCGCACTCATCACTGGACCCAATTGTGAACGGTCTACGCCCCAGTCTTGTGCTAAGGCTGGCGCAATAAAACCCATTGCTGCAGTATCAATACCATCAACAAAAACAATGAAAAAACATACAATTGCGATAAGCCACTGATACTTGCTAAGTGGTGCATCATTGATCAGTGCCTGTGCGTCTATACTCGTTTTTTGAGTAGCGTATTCCTGAGACGCCATACCTGCCTCCTTAGGCTGAAAGTCCTTTTTAAATCCTTAAACTATTGAATCGAACCAATGAATTGACTGAGGGTTTGATTAAACAGCTCAGGTTGTTCGATATTGGAAAGATGCGATGCGTCAATCACCGCGAGTTCACTATTTTGAATCTGTTGTTGCATGAAAATGCCGTCAGCAACCGTGGTCACAGGATCGAATGCCCCTGCAATCACTAAAGTTGGGATATGAATGTTTTGAATTTCATTGCTTAAATCGGCTTGTGCCAATGCACGGCAAGATTCTGCATATCCCAATGCTGGGGTCGTTGCTAAAGACTGAATGGTACGTTGTGCCAAAGCATCATGTTGATAATCAAACTGTTCGCTGAACCAACGGGTATGCGTCGTCTTAACCAAGTCCGCAACACCGTTTTCAGTCACTGCATCTGCACGTGCATTCCAACCTTCCGCAGTCCAGATTTTGGCTGCCGAGTTCGCTACAGTAATGCTATGAAAACGCGCTGAATGATGAATACCTAACCATAACGCGGTCATACCGCCCATGGAAATCCCGCAAAAATGGGCTTTTTCAATATTCAAACCATTGAGGATATCAATCACATCTTCAGCAAGATTTTGTACAGTCGTATGCTCAATCACATCGCTATGCCCATGACCACGAGTGTCATAGGTCACGACTTTAAAATGCTGTTCAAATGCCGCAACTTGAGGTTGCCACATGCCCTTGTCTGTGCCGAGTGAATTTGAAAATACAATTACAGGGGCATTTTCTTGACCGCTAATTTGCACAGCCAAACATTTGCCCTGACGATTAGTCATTGTAATATTCACTTTGCCTCTCCTTTTGCTTCCTGCAACACCGCATCAATCTGGTCTTGAATATTGCCAAGATATGATTCGGGTTTAAAAATTTCTGAAATCTGCGCTGCGCTAAACAAGTCTTTGACTTGATCCAGTTCCGCAATCACATCTTTTAAATGCACACCTTCGGCAACAGCTGTTTTACAGGCAGCTTCCACTACATGATGCGCCTGTAAACGTCCCATATGTGGTGCCAAAGCCATCATCACGGCTTCTGCCATAATTAAGCCTTGGGTACATTCCAAATTACGCTGCATGTTCTCGGCATTGACTTGCATCCCCTGCAGTACATCCAATGTGCGCGCTAAAGCACCGGCACAAAGTTGGAAGATTTCTGGGATCGCCAGCCATTCTGCATGCCAAGCACCTAAGCTACGCTCGTGTTCCTGCACCATGCTTTGGTACAAGCTCGACATCAATGCAGGTACACGGTTCGCCGCTGCCAATACAGATGCCGCCGCAACTGGATTACGCTTGTGTGGCATGGTGGATGAACCACCACGACCTTTTGCAGTAGGCTCAAAGATTTCTGCAATTTCTGTTTGCATCATCAACGACCAGTCACGTGCCATTTTGCCCAAGCTGCCTGTGACCATCGCAACAACACTTGCGACTTCGACAATACGGTCACGCTCGCCATGCCACGTACAGCTTGGAACTGAAAGTTGTAACTGCGCTGCAAAGGCTTGAACGACTGCTGTACCTTGATGCTGCAAAGATGCCAATGAACCCACAGCACCACCCAATTGAGCAGTAAACACACGCGTTTTCATGGCTTCGATACGGGCTAAATCACGATGAAATGCCGAAGCCCAACGCGCTAATTTATGACCCAAGGTAATTGGCAGGCCTTGCTGCAACCAAGTACGACCAATCATGACTTGTGCACGATACTGCTGTGCTTGAGCCAAAGCAGTGCGATAACATTGCTGAATTAAGGTTTCAACCTGCGCCATTGCTGCACGGCATTGCAAAATACATGCGGTATCTAAAATGTCCTGACTGGTTGCACCCCAGTGCACATAGCGCGCAGCATCTTCATCGCTTTGTTTCACAATTGCGGTCAATTGCTTTACAAATGGAATCGCAATATTGCCCGCCAAGCCTGTTGCCACAGTCAAAGCATCAAAATCAATCTGATCGAGTGCAGTTGCTGCAATGTTCGAAATTGCTGTTGCAGCAGATTCTGGAATGACACCCACTTGAGCCTGAGCTTGCGCCAACGCGACTTCAGTTTGAATCATGTAAGAGACCAAAGCGCGATCACTGAAAATTTCAGTCACTTCATTTTGGTAAAATAAGCTGGCATATAACTGGCTCATGTTTGTCTTTCCCTAATCCGCTTTGCTCATCCAATTAAACGCGCTGAATAATCAGCGCAATGCCTTGCCCCACACCAATACACATTGAACACAGGGCATAAGTACCACCGGTTTGTTCCAATTGATTCAGTGCAGTTGTCACCAAACGTGCACCTGAAGCACCGAGTGGATGACCAATCGCAATCGCACCACCATTCGGATTGACTTGAGTCGTGTCATCTGCCAGACCAAGATCACGGGTGACTGCAAGTGCTTGTGCAGCAAAAGCTTCATTCAGC
>NZ_JAACKC010000008.1 GCF_009939195.1 Acinetobacter kanungonis
GATCTCTTACAACCCCTATTTTCGGTTATTTTCAAAAAAAGTGTTCGCCCGCTCATTTAATCAGCAAAAATGGCTTTTTTTACTGTAAAAACCACTTTTCTGCTTAAATTAACATCAGTACTTAACCGAATAAAAACCTGATCACGGTAAATCTTCTCTGAATCTATCAGCAACATCTTCAGATTCACCTAAAAACTGCCAGAAGTATTGTCTCATTTAAAGGATATAGCCAATCTTCTATAGTCTCTTCTTCTGTTCAATCCATTTAAAAATCAAAAAAGCAAATCTTAAACTCACTCTACACTGCACTGAGTCACTTTGAACTGAGTCTGAATCCTTTAAAGTTCTCATCTTTTAAAATTATTGCTGTGCTTTGTTTATTCGTTAGAAGAACAACTCAATCTAATTTTAGGAATAATCAATTTCAAATTTCATTTACTCGAGTTGAATCGAAACAGTCATCGTGTTGATGCTTACTGCCTTTACATAGATATCGTTAAAAGTGATCTAACTCAATTAAAAAGGCAGAGCCTAAGCTCTGCCTTTCACTACCCCTTAGTCTTCTTTAGAATTTCATACTGATTCGCGCCCAATAGTTACGCCCAATATTGTTAAATTGCTCAGTTGCGGCATAACCAAAGCCTGAACTTCCTAATTTATTCAAATGTTCGGCATAATTTTTGTCGAAGACATTATCTACACCAACAGAAAGATCAACGCCTTTTTGCAGGTTATAGGTTCCATTTAAGGACAATGTGCCGAAGCCTTTGCTGTCTTCCACATCATAGCCAATAATATTACCTTCGCGATAACTGGTCCGATCTTGCGCTGCGACCACACGCCACAATAAACCAAGATTATATTTGTCTTGAACATAACGTAAATTGAAACGCCCTTCTAACGGCGCAATTTGCGGTAATGCACGATGATCTGTGGTGTTTTCACCCCACGCATACATGGCACTAACATCGGCTTGAATCTGATCCGTCAACTGATAGCCAATTCCTGCTTCTGCCCCTGCAATGGTCGCATCGACATTACGGCTTTTGGCTTCTAGTTTCCCCATAGAACCCGTCGGTGTGTATGCCACCAAGATGTAATCTTGAATCAGCCCTGCATAAACCGAAGCCCATGATTTAAATGCACCCTGTTCATATTGATAGCCTGCATCAAACTGTGTGGTTTTTTCATTGTTTAAATGATCGAAGGTTGACCCTGTTTGATAGTATTGGGTACTGAATAACTCCCAGTAATCTGGCACACGCTCAACATAACCCAAACCTGCATAGGTTTTCAGTTGGTCTGCAAATTTACTTTCAAGGCGGATAAATCCACTCGGTAGCGTTTCTTTACGTTCCGTATCCGTCTTCAGATTATCAATTTGAGTTTGATCAATACGTGCCCCCGTGACCAACTTATTCTGATCACTGAATTGATAGCTTAATTCACCAAAAGCACCATAAGATTCAAATTTCATATTGGTTGCAAAAGGCGAATTCATACTCGGCATGGCATACATAATCATATTGCCGCCATGCTTATTTTGCTGAGAATCAATGCCTGTAATTAAGCTGAATTTATCCCATTCGGAAGTCATCGCTGCACGGGCATTTAAAGTGCGACGGGTCACTTCCATTTCCATCTTATTCGGCACAGTCATACTCATACCATGCATGGTCATGGTTGTTGTTGGTGGCGTTCTTAAACGGAAATTATCCATCACATGATCATTATAGCTATAGTCCACTTGTGCTTCGACTTGCTTGATCACATCGCTGATATTTTTCTTTTCAACATGTAAACCTAGGCTTTCTCGCGCAAACTTAGAACCATCCATACTTCGCCCAGCATAGACTGCCTCTCCATCACTCTTACCCCCCTTCAGTTCCACCCAAGTGTCTTTATTCGGTGTCCAACCTAAAGCCAAATCAGCATTCCATTTCTCCCAATCCGATGGAACCGTATTACCGGCTCCATCCTGATAACTATCTGAAACAGAACGATTGGCATTTAGACGCGCGTATTTGCTTTCATCCCCCACAGCCGTTTCAATATTCTGATCTAAACGTCCATAGGAACCCAGCATCACACTGGCTTGTCCACGATAAGGTTTTGCACTGCTCAATTGCTCAGGCTCACGCTCAAAAAGCACGGTCGCAGCAGAACCTGTATGTGCATATTGTACCGTTTGCGGTCCTTTCACCACGGTAATCTTGTCATAGCTTTCTGGTGAAATGTAAGACGCTGGATTATCCATACGACTTGGGCATGCGCCCAGATTTTCTGTGCCATCGGTCAAAATTTTAATCCGTGAACCAAACATGCCACGGAAAGTCACATCTCCGTTGGCTCCCCCATTTTTAATTTGATTGAACCCGACAATACTTTGTAAATAGGCAGCACCATCTACTGCAGGAATCGGCTGCGTCGGCTGTTTCGGATCGGCATGTACGATCAAACCATTGGCATCATTACCTTGCTGAGCCGTCACCACAATCGGTGCCAAAAATTGAGTCGTTTCTACTTCTGAACTTAGCGCTGTAGCTGAATAACACGCGACACAAATCGCAGCCGATAAAGGCTGTAAAAAGAATTTTGGCTGAGCCATATCAATCTCTCATAAAACATAAATAACACTGTGCTCAAGTCCCTACGACCCAAGCGAAATAAAGCGGATTTATGTCCAGAGAGGCGGTGCCCGTCCTTGCGGAATTAGAAACAGTTGCTGTAGAACAAACCAGACATGCGCAAAGGCTTTCTGACAAGCGATTAAACGCACCTGAATACGATCAAGTATAGGCTTTACATCAAGTTCAGGCGGCAAGACCAAATTGCCATATACGGTACAGTACTGACATTGATGATGAGCATCATGATGATTATGCGCAGGTTGCTCTTGATGCTGCATGCGCATATGCGAATGCTGCTCATGTTGTGCAACTGAAGTATGCACGGCGTGTGCCGTTGGAGAAGAGAGTAATAATGCACGCGTAATGGTTTCACAGACCGGAGCAACTTGGTATTGCTTAGGTAGCAAAGGCTGTAAAAAAACAGCAATCTGTAAAAAAACTGCGACATATGCCAGCAGCAAACCACCACGGAAAAGCAAAAAAATCATCCTGCAATTTGTGCGGTGCCAGTATAACAAAACCCAATCGAAATTGGGTTCATACTTAATGATGATTTTAAATGGAAAATTATCCGCGCTTGACGGCCACTTTCTCTTTTTGGCGTTGACGCGTCACTTTTTCCACTTTTTCGCGTGCACGTTGGCGCTTGAGTGGCGATAAATAATCGACAAATAACTTGCCGTTTAAGTGATCCATTTCATGCTGAATACAAACAGCGAGAAGTTCGTCTGCTTCCATTGTAAAGGATTGACCTTCAAGGTTAATTGCCTCAATTTTTACACGTGACGGACGCTCAACTTTGTCGTATATTTGAGGCACTGATAAACAGCCTTCTTCATAGGGCTGGGTTTCTTCAGTCAATGGGGTAATTTTGGGGTTAATGAACACCATAGGCTGATCTTTATGTTCAGAAAGATCCATTACGATTAACTGAATATGACGGTCGACTTGGGTAGCGGCTAAACCAATGCCTGGCGCTTCATACATGGTTTCAAACATATCTGCAGCTAACTGACGAATTTCATCAGTAACTTCTTCGACTGGTTGTGCAATGGTACGAAGACGGGGATCGGGGAAACTTAAAATAGGTAATAAGGCCATAAACGTCCTCACTTATGCCATTGATCAAAAAACCAAATGAAGGAATGCTTCATCAAAAAAATGTGTGTAATATCGTTATTATAACGTAAATTACATACATAATTTTAGGAATTATGATAATGAAAAAGGTTTTGAAGGGCATACCATCTTTTAGTGCCTTGGGGTTTAAACAGCAATTGCTGGCGCTGACTGTCGGTTTGGCAATCAGTGTTGGTTCTATCGCAGTGGTCGAAGCTGCACCAGCACGCAACATCAATCCTCCCTCTTTAAAAGCGGGTGCTCCACAGGTTTATGTGGTGAAAAAGGGCGATACCCTTTGGGATATTTCTGGAAAATTCTTAGACAAACCTTGGCGCTGGCCTGAAATTTGGGCCAGCAACCGTCACGTGAAAAATCCACATTGGATTTTCCCAGGTGACAAGCTGCTGCTTTGTAGCTACCAAGGCAAGCCATTGATTGGTAAAGACGAAGGTGACGGCTGTGACGGCATTATCCGTCGATATGCTGGCGGCACCAAATTACAACCACAGGTCCGCGTCGAATCCTTAAATAACGCGATTCCTGTGATTCCATTAGACAATATTAAGCAGTGGTTAGAACACTCCACCATTATTGCACCTGAATCGATTGCCAATACGCCTTATGTTCTGGGTACAGCAGATCAACGCGTACTTGCAGGTAAAGGACAAACCATTTATGCCCGTGGCAATGGTTTAGAAGTGGGTCAACAATATGCCGTCTATCGTGAAGGCGACCCGTACACCATGTTGAATGCCAAAGGCAAAAAATACGATGCAGGGCTTGAGCTAAATCAAGTTGCTACGGGTGTTGCTGTGGCAAGTGAAAACGACATTACCACTATTGAGTTAACCGACAGCTTTAACGCAGAAGTCCGTCGTGGTGATCGTGTCTTGCCTGTCTATGACCCAATGCTCCCGACTCTGTTCTACCCAACTATGGCTGAAGATGTTGCCGCAGGTGGACAAATTGTGCGTGTGATGGGTTCAATTGGCACGGCAGCTAAAAACAGCGTGGTCACCATTGACCGTGGCAATCTTGAAGGTGTTCAAGTCGGTCACGTGTTTAGCATCAACCAAAAAGGTGAACAGGTGCGAGACCCGAAAACCAAAGAGATGGTGCAATTGCCAGGGCAAAAAATTGGTAACTTGATGGTGTTCAAGACTTTTGATCATTTTAGTTATGCTTATGTGCTCGATAGCTCATTACCAATCAAAATCGGTGCTTACATTCAACCGCCACTAATGGACGATTAATTCGGAGCGCCACATGCTGAAACCATTATCACAAGTGCAAATGGACACCATTACCTTGTGGTATTTGGTTCAGCACTCTCTAAGCAGTTTCTATAAACTCGAACAGTACTTTGGCAGCATTCACAAAGCTGTTCAGCCTGAAAGCTTGCCGCTTTGGTCAGGCCTCGGTTTACATAAAAACCATCTTCAACGCGCACAGCAATTTTACACACCTGCCGAACAACACAAATTCCAAAGTATCCTTGCAGAGATTCAGCAACATTCGGATTTTGTCTTAAGTTATCACGATCCAGAATATCCGCGACAATTGCTTCCCTACAGCGATAAACCGCCCATCTTGTTTGGACAAGGTCAATTGGCTCAATTGATGCAACCACAAATTGCCATCGTTGGCAGCCGTAAACCTAGCCCACATGGTCGACAAATTGCCTATGATTTTTCTTATTATTTAAGTGAAAAAGGTTTTGTCATCAGCAGCGGTTTGGCACAAGGCATTGATGAGGCCGCCCATCAAGGGGCTTTACCGCATCAACGGACACTGGCGGTCATGGGCACTGGATTAGATCAAACTTATCCCTCACAACACCAACAACTGCGACAGCAGATTGTGCAGCAATCAGGCACAATCATTACTGAATTTCTCCCCCACACACCACCCCTTCAGCATCACTTTCCGCGACGTAATCGAATTGTCAGCGCCCTTTCTTTAGGTGTGATTGTCGCGGAAGCCAGTCTGAACAGTGGCTCGATCATTACAGCCAAACTGGCAGCTGAACAGGGTAAATTAGTGTTTGCCATCCCTGGACATATTTATAGCGAGTTTCATCAGGGCTGCCATCAATTGATTCGCGAAGGAGCCATTCTGGTTGATCATCCTGAACAAGTGTTAGAAGACCTTGCCTTGCCAACCCAGTGGCAAGCACAGCAGCAATCCCTTGATGAGTCAGCTACATCCTCCCTCAGCGCAAAACCTGAAATCCCTGAACATTTGATGCCGCTGTATAATCAATTGGACTGGACAGGCGCTGCTTTAGATCATTTGGCCATCCACTTGCAGCAAGATGCCGCAACATTGACCGTACAGTTGATGGAATTAGAGCTTTTAGGTTTATGTATGCAACAATCTGGGGTGTATTTGCGTTGTCGTCCTATCCAATAAGGTTCAGAATAAGCCTTTGCTCAAAATAGGACACGAACATGATTACCACCTCTGTTGCTGAAGCTGCCGAAAGTTTAAAACGCGGACATGTCTTGGCATACCCGACAGAGGCTGTTTGGGGTTTAGGTTGTGATCCTCATAATGAAGCGGCATTTAATGAAATTTTAAAGCTCAAGCAACGCCCGATTGAAAAAGGCGTCATTCTATTGGCTGGACATATTAGTCAGGTAGAGCATTTACTGGCAGGACTGACGCCAGCAATGCGTGATACCGTAATCGCCTCTTGGAGTAATCGCAGCCCCACTGAACGCGCGACCACATGGTTGCTTCCCGCCAGCGACGACATTCCTGTCTGGATTAAGGGCAATCACCCGAAAGTGGCCATCCGTGTTACTACCCACCCTTTATGTGTCGCACTATGCAATGCGTTTAATGGCTTTATCGTTTCGACCAGTGCCAATCCTGCTGGACTCGAACCTGCCCGCTCCCTTCAAGATGCCAGCAAGTATTTTAGTCAGCAACCAGATTATTTAAATGGTGATCTAGGCTTAAGCCAAGAACCGAGTCGTATTCTTGATGCTGAAACAGGACTGGTCATTCGTGCCTAATGAACCTCTTCTGAGGGAAATTTTAGACAAAAAAAAGCTCAATCAAATAGGTTGATTGAGCATAAAAAGGATGTGTGTTAATCACATCCAGAGGGTTCGAAAATCTTGCTGAATGTCAGAATTAAAGCATTGTTAAGAAATACTTAACTGATCATTCTTGATGTGAACATTATCTAACATTCCAAATAAAAACACAAATACATTATTTAATGCATACTTTTGCTTAAATCCATGATTAAAATGTGAAATTTATTCAAAAAGTCAAACTATCCTCCTATTTTTAAAATATTTTTAAATAAATAATCATTTGACAGTATACTTTTTTACACTTATAACTGGTGGTTTAGTCCAAAAAAAATATTTTCACTTCGAGACCTGTTTGTCTATTTATTAATCGCATTTAGCGATTCATCAACGCTTAGCTCCTGCTTTTTTGATTTCATCTGTGCCATCGCAATACCTGCAATAATGATGATTCCACCAATGCTATGGTGAATGGTCCAAGCCTCATGCAACCAAAAATAAGCCAAAATCGCAGTAAAAATCGGCATCAAGTTCATAAAAATACTGGTGCGATTGGGACCTAAACGCTGTACCGCCAACATCCACACCCAAGGAGCAATTAAAGAAGCAAATAAACCCGCATAGAACACGCTGGCACTATTCTGCATATCTAAGCGGTCAATACCCAACCACAACACAAAAGGCAAATGATAAATGAGGGAAAATCCGATCTGCACATAAAGGCTAATCATCAGCGGGACTTTAAGTTGCCATTTTTTCAGGAACACGCCATAAAAGGCATAAAAGAATACTGCGATCACCATCAACAGATCGCCCCAATGCCCACCTAAATGGAGCAATGTCGCAAGGTTGCCTTGTGCAATCACATACATCAAACCCAAAAACGAAACCAGACTACCTAAAATGGCAAATCGATTCGGAATTTCCTTGAGGATGACGATGGACACGAAAATGGTAAAGATTGGAATAAAGGCATTGATAATACCCATATTAGTGGCGGTGGTGTAATGTGCTGCACTATACGCCAGCCCCTGATAAAGCAGCATACCAAAGGCGCTTAAGACCGCAAACTGTTGCCAATGCTGTATCACCAATTGACGCTGTTGCCAGACTTTAGGCAGCATTACAGGGGTCAACACTATAAATGCCACCAGCCAGCGATAAAAGCTGATACTCACAGGCGAAATATAATCCGCAACATAGCGTGTGACTGCAATATTCAATGACCAAATGAAAACTGCAATCAAGGGTAACAGTACCGCCAATTTCACCCATCTATTTTGCTGCATTTGCTTACTCATCTTCACCCATCAGATACTGCTATTGTGCTAAAAGTCTGAAATAATAAAAATACGGTTTTTCAGACATTGATACGGTAAAAATCAGCCATGCAGAAGCATCAACCTCCCCTATCCGAATGGATCGAAGTGCATGAATATTTTTATGAACACAATGATGAAATTGCTGCGCACTCCTGTATTTGGGGCGATTTCAATTTTAGCCTAAATGGCATTTTGGATTATGAAATTGAAGGAATACATTATTTATCGCCGCCCAACTATGGGCTGTGGATTCCCGCACACACCGCACATGCCTGTATTGCCCGTGAATTAAAAACCACCCACTATATTTGTATCCATTTGCATCCTGAACTGTGCAAGCTGTTTCCTGGCCAAACCAAAACCGTAGAAATTAGTTCTTTTCTACGCCATTTCATTAAAGAAGTCCTACGCCAACAAAGTTCAAAGCCCTCCGAGGAATACCAACATTTACTCTATGTACTCCTAGACCAGCTTCGTACAGCGCCAGCCTATGAACACTACCTGCCGCAAACGCAACATGCCGTGTTAAAACCGATCTTGCAGCAATTGTGCAATCCAGAACATTTTGCCCTGAGCATGCAACAGCTACTCCATAACATTCACTTGAGCGAAAGACATTTGTTACGTTTGAGCCAACAAGAGCTGCAACTGAGTTTGGCAGAATGGCGCAATCGCGCCAAAATTTTGTATGCCATGGAACAACTCCACGCAGGATCGACCGTGAAAAAGCTGGCTTATGATCTGGGCTATCAACACAGTTCCAGTTTTATTGAGTTCTTCAAACGTTATACAGGACAAACCCCTGCTCAAATCCGTGAAGCCTAAGCCTACAACTGTATCTTTTTCGGTTCAACTACAGGATTCAACTTGCAGTTCCAGCCAATTCTCGTTACAACATGGAAACCCAATAAAAAATCAATGGATCTGTATATGAGCCAGTCTGTTTACGACATTCCTGTAAAAACCATCCAAGGTCAAGACGTGACCTTGAATCAATATCAAGGCAAAGTGCTGCTGATAGTGAATGTGGCATCAAAATGCGGTTTAACCCCACAATATGAAGGTTTAGAAAAACTGTATCAGCAACAGAAAGATCAAGGTTTAGAAATCTTGGGCTTCCCTGCCAATAATTTCTTGGCACAAGAACCAGGCAGCGACAGTGAAATTCAAGAATTCTGTTCCGTCAACTACAAGATTGATTTCCCGCTCTTTTCGAAAATCTCGGTGGTGGGTGAAGATAAACACCCTTTATACCAAACCTTAATCAACGCGATTCCTGAACGTATTGGTGAAGGTCCTTGGTGGAAAGATTTAGTCGATTATGGCTTAACCCCGAATGAACCACCTGAAGTTCTGTGGAACTTTGAGAAATTTTTGGTGAATAAACAAGGACAAATCGTGGCACGTTTTGCACCTGACATTACCGCAGAAGATCCACGCCTTGTCGATGCGATTCAAGCAGAATTGCAGAAATAAGGTTACAAATACATTATCAGAAAGTGAGAATCTTGCTTTCTGATATTGTTTAGTCAATCTACTTAATCCCTCCATAGTTTTAATATTATTACAACATTAAATTCAAACTAACTCAGTCACTTACTGTTTTAATAACAGCATCAGAACAAGTTAGATCGCATTGAAGGTAGATTATGAATCGTTTAGTACAAGCTGTGGTTTTCTCATTATCAACAGCATTAGTGGCAGCACCAGCTTTCGCTGCACCACAAAACTCGCAAGATCATAAACAACATGCAACTCAAAACCACAATGATGCGAACCATAAAGACATGCATAACGACGCTTCAAGTCATCATGCACAAGATCAACACAAAGCTTCAAATAACAAAGCGAGCAACAACAAATCAACTCGCCCATCAGCTGCTTGGAAACCAGGTAACCCAGTTCCAACACAATACCGTGGTAAAAGCTATCAAGTTGACCACACCAAATATAAAAAGTTAAACAAGCCAGGTAAAAATGAGCAATGGATCAAAGTAAATGGTGACTATGTATTAACCAACGTGTTAAACCATAACATCATTAAAATCGTTCCAGGCATGTAAGCGCCTTGAATGAAAAAGAGTGCGTTTTGCACTCTTTTTTTTATGCAAGCGATCTTTTTGTTGTTACTTTGCAGCCTGACTTTAGAAAGTAAAAGGTGCGTTCTATAATCCTTTTACCCTGATATAACGCTAGATTGAGATTGTTCAAGATTATGAAAAAAATTCTGCAAGGTGCCTTACTTCCATTTGCCATTTTCGCTGCGGGATTAAGTTTAATTGGCTGCGATCAGGCTACAGAACATACAGAAGCCGTAGCAAACACTGCAGATGCTGAAGAAGTATTTGCATCAAGTGCAGATCAAGCAGACAAAGAATTAAAAAGTGGCAATATGTTGTATGTGGTCAGTGATGTTGCAGACATGCAATTGAAAGCGGGTAACTATGTGCAGCAGCTTAAAGATACACAAACAGCATTAGAACAAGCTCTGGCAGATAAAGATCAGCAGGCGCTACAAAGCTCTGTGAATGCCTTACATCAGCAACTCACCGACTTTAACCGTGCATTAAGCAGTTTGGATTTAAAAAGTCAGGAAATTGAATCGATTCGAGAAAAAATCATGAGCACCAATCAACAAGTGCTAGATTTACCCTATTTGAATGGCAAGGTCGACCTTCAAACCGTCGATTTAGCGAAAATTGAACAACAGATTTCGTTACTACAATCCGAGATGCTGACCCTTGCGAAAATGCTATTGTTAAAACCAGATGCAGCGGCAAGTCAAAACTAAAGTTAATATAAGAGGATCAATTCTGATGACTTCAACAGAATTGATCCGCGATAGTTGTCAAAGTTTAAAATCAATCACAATTCGCCCATCAATTTTGCCCTGCTCCATGCGTTCGAAAATATCATTAATATTTTCCAAAGGCTCAACATGAATATGGGCTTTCACTTTGCCACGCGCAGCAATATCCAGTGCTTCCTTCAAATCCAAGCGTGTCCCGACAATTGATCCACGGACGGTAATACCATCCAGCACCATATCAAAAATCGAAAGATCGAATTTTCCTGGAGGCAGACCATTGAGAACCATGGTTCCGCCTCGTCGTATAATAGACACCGCTTGTTCAAATGCTTTCGGAGAAACAGCGGTGACCAGCACACCATGACAGCCATCTCCAGTGGCTTTCAGCACTTCATCTTTCACATTCACTTTTAGGGCATTAATGCCCACATCGGCACCCAGCTGTTTTGCCAAATCTAACTTTGTATCGTCCACATCAATGGCAACCACATTAAACCCCATGGTTTTCGCATATTGAATGGCGACATGCCCTAAGCCACCAATACCTGAGATGGCGACCCAATCCCCTGTTTTGGCTTCGGTCATTTTTAAGCCTTTATAGACCGTCACCCCTGCACATAAAATCGGGGCGATTTCCAACAGGTCTGCACCCGCAGGAATCACGCCGACATAATCGCCATCGGCTAGACAATATTCTGCGAAGCTACCATTCACGGAATAGCCAGAATTTTGTTGTTGCTTACACAGCGTTTCCCAGCCTGCATAACAATGATCGCAATGTCCACAGGCGGAATATAGCCAAGGAATTCCCACTAGATCACCCACATGCAGGTGATCAATACCTTCCCCAATTTCTACAACTTCACCCACCCCTTCATGACCTGGGATAAAAGGCAAGCTCGGCTTAATCGGCCAGTCACCATGCATGGCATGCAAATCAGTATGACACACGCCCGTTGCAATCATTTTCACCAGCACTTTACCCGCACTGATTTTAGGAATTTCGACTTGTTGAATTTGTAAGGGTTGATTGAATGCAGTGACGACTGCGGCTTTCATTGTATTTGCCATTTTCATTCTCCATGTACTCAAATTGAGTCAAGTTCTGATGTCGTACCCTCATTTATGAGTAACATAGAAACTGAAGATGAAAGGTAATTGTTTGGTATGTTTTTTGATCGGATTGTTGCTACAAATCAGTCTGCACCCACCAACGCATGATTGAACGAGCACACAGTTCAGAAATCCATTAATCAGTGGTTTTGTGCACGCCAATGCAAGAAAGCATTTTGCATCGCTGCTTTCACCTCTTCAGAAACCTGATGCTGTTCTAGATAACTGAAATCACCACGATACACCGCATCAATAATGCTCTTGGTCAGATGATGAATACTGTCACAACCTTGTTGCCAATAATTCTGGATTTGCTGCTGTGTCAGTACCAACTCCCAACACGACACCACCGAACTCATATCAACAGCTATGGCGAGATAGAGCTGCTGATCATCCTGATAGAGTTCCCAAAAATGTGGAGCATGTTCTATGAGCTGCATGAGATCGACTCGAGTTTAAGCAATACAATTTTATAGCATAAAAAAAGCCACCTTTCGGTGGCTTTTTCAATCTCAAACCGTCAATTACATTGCGCGGTTTTTGATTTTGCGGATAGTTTCGAGCTGAGCCGCAGTTTCTGCCAAAGCAGCTAACGCAGCAGCCGAGTCCAAATCGCTCTTTTGATTTGCTAACAATTGTTCAGCGTGTTTACGCGCTTCCAAAATTGCAGCTTCATCTAAGTTGTCAGCACGGATTGCAGTATCTGCAAGTACCGTAACAACGTGCGGTTGAACTTCTAACACACCACCAGATACATAGACGATCTCTTCTGTACCGTTTTCCAAAATCACGCGAATCGCGCCAGGTTGGAGTAAAGTTACAAGTGGCGCGTGACCAGGCATAATACCCAACTCACCACCTGCACCTTTAGCGATTAGCATGCTGATCGTGCCAGAGTAAATTGACTCTTTAACACTTACCACATCACATTGCATAGTCGACATGAGATGATCTCCTTAAATTAGAGTTTCTCAGCTTTAGCAATCGCTTCGTCAATACCGCCAACCATGTAGAACGCTTGTTCTGGAAGGTGGTCGTATTCACCAGCCAAGATACCTTTAAAGCCACGAATCGTTTCTTTAAGAGGTACATATTTACCAGGAGCACCAGTAAATACTTCAGCTACGTGGAACGGTTGAGAGAAGAAACGTTGGATTTTACGCGCACGGTAAACAGTTAACTTATCTTCTTCAGACAATTCGTCCATACCCAAGATCGCGATAATGTCTTTCAATTCTTTATAACGTTGAAGAACGTTTTGAACTGAACGAGCAATACCGTAGTGCTCTTGACCAACTACTAATGGGTCTAACTGACGTGAAGTAGAGTCAAGTGGGTCGATCGCAGGGTAAATACCTTGAGAAGCGATGTCACGGCTTAATACAACAGTTGCATCTAAGTGAGCAAACGTTGTCGCAGGCGATGGATCTGTTAAGTCATCGGCAGGTACGTATACCGCTTGGATAGACGTAATCGAACCAGACTTAGTCGATGTAATACGTTCTTGAAGAACACCCATCTCTTCTGCAAGTGTCGGTTGGTAACCTACTGCAGATGGCATACGACCTAGAAGTGCTGATACTTCAGTACCTGCTAGTGTATAACGGTAGATGTTGTCTACGAACAATAATACGTCACGGCCTTTACCGTTTTCGTCTTTCTCGTCACGGAAGTATTCAGCCATGGTCAAACCAGTCAACGCTACGCGTAAACGGTTACCTGGTGGCTCGTTCATCTGACCGTAAACCATTGCTACTTTGTCAAGAACGTTAGAATCTTTCATCTCGTGGTAGAAGTCGTTACCTTCACGAGTACGCTCACCAACACCAGCGAATACAGATAAACCTGAGTGCGCTTTAGCGATGTTGTTGATCAACTCCATCATGTTAACGGTTTTACCAACACCCGCACCACCGAACAGACCAACTTTACCACCTTTCGCGAACGGGCATAGTAAGTCAATGACTTTAATACCAGTTTCTAGAAGGTCAGTAGAACCAGCTTGTTCAGCATACGAAGGCGCTGCACGGTGAATTGCCCAAGTAGTATCAGTTGCTACTGGGCCAGCTTCATCGATAGGGCGACCAAGAACGTCCATGATACGGCCAAGCGTGCCCGTACCTACTGGAACAGAAATCGGTGCATTTGTGTTAGTTACGTTCAAACCACGTTTAAGACCTTCAGTAGATCCCATCGCAATTGTACGTACAACACCGTCACCAAGTTGTTGCTGAACTTCTAAAGTAGTTTCAGTGCCATCAACATGGAGAGCGTCATAGATCTTAGGAACGCTGTTACGTTCAAACTCGACGTCGATTACCGCGCCGATGATCTGAATGATACGACCGCTACTCATTGCTGTCTCCTCAATTCAAACTAATAATGTTAAACGGCAGCGGCACCGCCAACGATCTCGGAAATTTCCTGAGTAATCGCGGCTTGACGCAGCTTGTTGTAAATGAGTTGTAGGCTTTTGATCAAGTCGCCTGCGTTGTCAGTTGCAGCTTTCATTGCAACCATACGAGCAGATTGCTCACACGCGATGTTTTCAATCACGCCTTGATAAACCATAGACTCGATATAGCGAACCAATAAACCGTTTAGCAATTCTTCTGCTTCAGGTTCATAGATATAGTCCCAACCGTATTGACGATTGAGGCTGTCGCTTTCTTGCGCTGGAGCAAGTGGAACAAGTTGTTCAACTTGAGGCTTCTGCGTCATTGCGTTAACGAAACCATTTGACACTAAATAGATGCGATCGAGTTCGCCCTTGTCAAATGCGTCAAGCATAACTTGCACAGAACCTGTCAACTGTTCAAGAGTCGGTGCATCACCGATCTGAGTTGTTGCTCCAAGCACTTTACCGCCGTAGTTTTTAAAAAACGAAACCGCTTTTTGACCAATTAAAGCAAATTGAACTTCAATTGACTGCTCTTGCTGTTCCTGTACATGCTTAGCAACTTTTTTGAACAAGTTAATGTTCAAACCACCAGCAAGACCACGATCTGAAGAAATCACGATATAGCCAACGCGCTTTACAGGGCGTTCAACCATATAACGGTGTTTATATTCAGGATTCGCTTGAACTAAATGAGCAATTACACGGTGCATATTTTCGGCATACGGACGGCCTGCAGCCATGCGCTCTTGCGCACGACGCATTTTCGAAGCAGCTACCATCTGCATCGCACGCGTAATTTTCTGCGTCGACTTGATACTAGCTACTTTGGCGCGAATTTCTTTTAAATTTGCCATACGCTTAACCTAGTATTCGAAAGCCCTTTCGAGCTTTCGAAGGTTGATCCGTGAACCAAACTTTAGACTAAACAGCTAATGCTGAATTAGTAAGTTTGAGTCGCTTTGAATTTCTCAATACCTGCTTTAAATTCAGCTTCGATGTCTTTGTTGAAATCACCAGTAGCATCGATGTTTTGCATTAACGCAGCATGTTCAGAACGGAAGTAAGCAATTAACGCAGTATCAAAGTCTACGATTTTCTTCACTTCAACGTCAGTCATGTAACCTTCGTTAGATGCATAAACTGAAACAGCTTGGTCAGCAATTGAGTAAGGAGCATATTGTTTTTGCTTCATTAACTCAGTTACACGTTGACCGTGTTCAAGTTGTTTACGCGTTGCTTCGTCAAGGTCAGAAGCAAACTGAGCAAACGCAGCCAATTCACGGTATTGTGCAAGAGCGGTACGGATACCACCTGACAATTTTTTGATGATCTTAGTTTGCGCAGCACCACCAACACGAGATACCGAAATACCTGCGTTTACAGCAGGACGGATACCAGAGTTGAATAATGAAGTTTCTAAGAAGATCTGACCGTCAGTAATCGAAATTACGTTGGTTGGTACGAATGCAGATACGTCACCCGCTTGAGTTTCAATAATCGGTAATGCAGTTAATGAACCAGTTTGGCCTTTAACTTCACCTTTAGTGAATTGCTCAACGTAGTCAGCAGAAACGCGCGAAGCACGCTCAAGAAGACGAGAGTGAAGATAGAATACGTCACCTGGATACGCTTCACGACCTGGTGGACGACGTAACAATAATGAGATTTGACGGTAAGCAACAGCTTGCTTAGACAAATCATCATAAATGATCAGTGCATCTTCACCGCGATCACGGAAGTATTCACCCATTGTACAGCCCGAGTACGGAGCTAAGTACTGCATCGCAGCTGGATCAGCAGCAGCAGCAGCAACAACAGTTGTATACGCCATAGCGCCAGTTTCTTCTAGCTTGCGCACAACGTTAGCGATAGTCGATTGTTTTTGACCAATAGCTACGTATACACATTTAATGCCAGAGTTTTTCTGAGCGATGATCGCATCGATCGCCATAGCTGTTTTACCAGTTTGGCGGTCACCAATGATCAACTCACGTTGACCACGACCAACAGGAATCATTGTATCAACTGATTTATAACCAGTTTGTACAGGTTGGTCTACTGATTGACGCCAAATTACGCCTGGTGCTACTTTTTCAACAGCATCAGTAAGTTTTGCATCAATAGGGCCTTTACCATCAATTGGGTTACCCAAAGCGTCTACGACACGGCCAAGAAGTTCAGGACCAACTGGAACTTCTAATACACGACCTGTACAACGAGCTTTTTGACCTTCTTGAAGGCTTAAGTAGTTACCTAAAACAACGGCACCCACTGAATCCTGTTCTAGGTTCAGTGCCATACCAAATAAGCCGCCGTCGAATTCGATCATTTCACCGTACATTGCATCAGCAAGGCCGTGAATGCGCACAATACCGTCGGATACCATAACAATGGTACCTTCGTTTTTAGCGGTCGCGCTGGTGTCCAGATCGCCGATACGCTGTTTAATGAGCGCACTGATCTCGGATGGATTCAGTTGTTGCATTGCGCTATACCTCAATCTTTTAATAGTTCAGTCTTTTTGCGGTTAAGCAAGAAGACGAGTCCGCATTTTTTCAAGCTTGTTAAGCGCAGAATCATCTATCACTTGGTCGCCTGCACGAATAACCACACCAGCAATAAGCTCTGGTTTAACTTCTACAGTTACATTTACTGCTGCTTCGAATTTTTTCTCTAATGCATGTGCAAGTAATTGTTCTTGAACAGAAGACATTGGGAATGCAGATTCAATCACTACATCCACAGTGTTGTTATTCTGTGATTTGAGCTGTTCGTATTCTGCAGCAATCTCAGGAAGAAGAACCAAACGATCGTTTTCAGCAAGCAATGTCAAAAAGTTTGACACTGCTGCAGTTTGGTCTTCGCCTAATACTTTTGCGAAAATACTGACCTGCTCAGCAGGAGTAAGCTCAGGGCGATTTAAATAAGCTGAAAATGCTTCGTCTTGTACCGCAGCACTAAGCACTTGTAATGCAGTTGACCAGTTGTCAGTTGCATTTTGCTCAGATGCGTAAGCAAATGCTGCTTTTGCGTATGGGCGAGCCAACGTCAAGAGTTCAGCCATATTCCGCCTCGCTTAAAGTTTAGCAGCCAGCTGAGTAAGCATGGCATTGTGAGCTTCTGCATCAACTTGCTGGTTAAGGATTTTCTCCGCACCAGTAACTGCCAAGGCAGCAACTTGTTGACGTAATTCTTCGCGAGCAGAATTGATTTCTGTATCAACAGCTTCTTTCGCTTGTTGACGAATACGCTCACCTTCAGCAGCAGCTTGAGTACGAGCTTCTTCTACCAATTGCGCACCGCGGCGGTTCGCTTGTTCGATCAATTGAGCCGCTTGTGCTTTAGCTGCGTCTAATTCTGCCTTAACTTGTGCTTGCGCATCAGCAAGGTCAGCTTTAGCTTTTTCAGCAGCATTTAAGCCATCAGCGATTTTACGCTGACGCTCACTAATCGCATTGATTAGTGGTGGCCATACAAACTTCATGCAGAATGCGACGAAAATCGCAAATGCAATCGCTTGGCCAATCAATGTGAGGTTGATATTCATTGCTATTCCTCAATAGTTTAATTTAGGAATTAAGCTGATTAACCTACAAATGGATTAGCGAAGATGAAGAACAAGCCAATACCAACACCGATCATAGGCACAGCATCAAGAAGACCCGCGATTAAGAACATACGAGTTTGAAGTTGTGGAGCCAATTCTGGTTGACGAGCAACAGCTTCAAGGAAGCGACCGCCTAAAAGACCAAAACCAATCGCAGTACCTAAAGCACCGAAAGCGATCAAGATAGCAGATGCAATTGCAACTAGACCTAAAGTGAGTTCCATGATAATTCCTCAGAGGTTAGGTTTATACCAAATTAAAGTAAAAAATTTTAAGCCCAACCATCCGGTGATAGTTAGGCAATACCATTAATGTTTTTCGCTTGCCATGCTCAAGTATACGATAGTCAGCATCATGAAAATGAATGCTTGTAGCGTAATAACAAGAATGTGGAAGATCGCCCAAGGCACAGACAACGCCCACTGGATCCAGAACGGTAGTAACGCGATCAAGATGAAGATTAACTCACCCGCATACATGTTACCGAATAGTCGTAGAGCCAATGAAATTGGTCGTGCAAGGAAAGTTACTAATTCCAGAATTAAGTTCACAGGAATAAGCAACGCTTTTGCAACTGGATTACTTGGGTTAAATGGGTTAAGTGCCAATTCACCAACGAAACCGCCAACACCTTTTTCACGGATGCTGTAGAACAAGATAAGGACAAATACAGATAAAGACATACCAAGGGTAATGTTAGGATCTGTAGATGGAACGATCTTGAAGTAAACGTGGTGTGGGTCCATACCAAATACGCTTGCGCCAACGTGCTGAGCTACATAAGGAATCCAGTCAACAGGAATCAAATCCATCAAGTTCATGAGGAAAATCCACACGAAGATGGTTAAAGCTAGCGGAGCGATTAAGCGTGATTTGCCATGGAAAGTGTCACGGACACTTGAGTCAACAAACTCAATGATCATTTCGATTGCAGACTGGAACTTGGTAGGAACACCAGAGTTTGCAGCTTTCGCTACGATCCAGAATAACAAGCAGAAAATAACACCAAGGCCGATTGACCAACCCATTGAATCCAAGTGAATAGCAGTGAACCCCATCTGTTGAGCTTCAGCACCGTTCTCAGCCAATTTCCACGTACCGTCTGGCATTTTGCCATAGGTCATATTGGTCAAGTGATGCTTGATATACTCGGTCGAAGTAAGGGCATGTTCTTCAGCAGCCATAAATCACACCTGGTCAATGTCAAATACAAATAGAGTAAGCGAATATCGCATGCTGCGTGATATCTCGCTTATCTCCAAAAAAACTTTTCAATTTAGCTGCGCTTAAACTCGTTTTTGTAGACGTGACACCCAAAAAGGAGCGACCCACGACATGGTTTGAACGAGGATAAAACCACAAAACAACGCCGCCGGAGATAACGGTTTGACATTGCTTAAAATTAAAATAAATCCGACGATCACAATCGCAAACTTGCCCATCATCCCGCGGTACATATTTGAAAGTACCTGCTTAGATGCTCTCGCTCCTGCAGCTCGAAACGACTGCCACGAAAAATAACAACTGGCGAGCCAACATACGCCTGCACCAAGTGCGGCACTTAAAGCTGCCGTTGCATCCTTCACAAGCCACGCCAACAAGGCTGACACAGGAATCATAAATGCTTGCAAGATGACTAATGCTTTCGCTAATCGTCGGTCAATCAAGCGACTAGTTCGGCTCATTATTTATCCACTCACAGCATAAATGCTTGACAAGTTTAGCTGATGATCGTTTTTAATCGCAGGCATTATAGAGTTACACCCCTGAACATGCAATCATTTCCCGACCTAAGTCGAGTTTTTTTCAATACAATAAATGTCTAGCAGTTGATTAAATATTGATTATTTTCGCTTCATTGGCGTGCAGTTAATACACAGTTTTTGACTTGTTGCGCCAAATCGGACCATGCCGAGACAAAGTTATTTTCCGCATTTAAGCTTTCATCAACGGCCTGAAACACAATAGGCTGTAGTTTTTGATACTGATTGGCACTGGCATGCCCTTCTGCCAATAAGCACATTTTCTTCTGTCCACGATGATCATTCAGATATTTGATTTGTGCGAGTGTCGGCGCAATATGTGGATCATCAGTCATTGATCCTGCCAGCTTTAAATGTAACGGGCGTTCCAAATACTGATAGGCATCGTGATACGACCAATAAGGTTGTGCGGCAGTTTGGGTTTGAAACTTTTGCGCGGTCGCAAACATCTGCTTGGCAAACGTCTGCGCATTGTGCCAGTACTTATCACGATACTGCGGTTGTTGCTGTGAACGGAGTGCCGCAATAAAGAAGCCAATCCGTACGGCATTATTCGGGTCCAGCCACACATGGGTATCTACCGTATTGGCTAAAGGTGCACCTCGCGTACTGCGTTGCGGCAAAGTTTTAACCAAGCCAGAAGATAAAATGGAGACTGCTTTCGGGTTATTGTGCAACAACTTATCCAGTGGTGCTTCGTGTGCTTTCCCCAGCCAAATGACCAAGCCTGCATCTTGAATGGCTTTACGATGCGCTGGTGTCAATGACACATCATGTCCCGTCTGGTTTTCCAGCAACAAGACGGGTTGCTCAACGCCCTTCGTCACTTCCTGTGCAATCAAATATAAAGGATGGGTAGACACCACCAGACTCTGTGTCCAACCAACAGTACTTAAAATAGACAGTAAACAAAAAGCGAAGATACGGGACATGATTGAACAACACTAAATTTCATCAAGTGTTATAATATAACAACTCAACAAAAATACCTACGTCTAATCGTAACTTAAAGCGGTTCATGTTAAAATTTAATGTCGTTTATTCTATTCCAAGCCCGTACTGAGGTTGCTATGAGCTTATGTTCGCATGAACACCACAATGCATTACATGGCGTACATGATCATCATAATGTCGCAACACGCCTTGCTGAAGCAGAAAGTCTCTGTGCAGCCACAGGAGCACGCTTAACCCCGCTCCGTAAAGAAGTGCTCGAACTGATTTTGACGGCGCATGGCCCAATGGGGGCCTATGATTTATTGGCAAAAATTAAAAGTGCATCTGACCGCCCTGCCGCCCCGCCAACCGTATATCGCACGCTCGACTTTTTATTAGAAAAGGGACTCATTCATCGCCTGACCTCGATTAATGCCTATATTCCATGTTGTCATCCGCGTGAAGGTCATCAAGCGGCATTTTTAATCTGTACCGAATGTCATGTCGTCAAAGAAGCTTCTTCGGAAGGACTATTACAACAACTCGATGCCCTTGCTGCTTCCGACCATTTTACCGCCCAACACAGCATTATTGAGATTTCTGGAAAATGTCAGAATTGCAGCCAAGCGAACTAAACACCCCAACACTGATTCGCCTTGAGCAAATTAGTGTCCGGATCGATGAACGCGATATTTTAAAGCAGATCGATTTTGCCCTACATGAACGTGAAATTGTCACTTTAATTGGACCAAACGGTGCAGGAAAATCTACGCTGATTAAAGTGCTGCTTGGGATTCTCAAACCCAACGCAGGTCGAGTCTTCTCTGCGCGCAAACTCAAGTTCTCTTATGTGCCGCAGAAGTTCAACCCTTCACACAGTTTACCTTTACGCGTGAAAGACCTGCTTGAACTTGAGCCCTGCCCTACACACATCAAACAAGAAATCATTCAAGATACAGGCATTGCCAAACTGCAAGACTCGAAAGTACAACAACTTTCAGGTGGCGAGCGCCAACGCGTCTTGCTAGCACGTGCCCTACTGCGTCAACCTGATATTTTAGTACTGGATGAACCGATGCAAGGTCTCGACATCCAGTCCGAGGCTGAGTTGTATGACTATGTGCGCAGCCTGCCGGAAAAATATCACTGTGCGGTACTGATGGTGTCACATGACCTACAATGGGTGATGCAAGGTACGCAACGCGTGGTCTGCCTGAATAAACATATTTGTTGTAGCGGCTTGCCTGAAAATATTCAACAGCATCCAGAATACCAAGCGATTTTTGGCACTAACCGCGTATTTTATCAACATCATCATGATCATTGTGCGCATGGGGATAGTGCCACCGCTTGCCAACATGATCCTCGCCCACACATTCACCCTGAACCGGAAGCCTAATAGATGTTGGAATGGTTAGATCTGCTATTACCTGCTTGGATCATGGGAACCTTATTGGTATTTTTAACCGCCCCTTTGGGCTGTCTGATGCTTTGGCGTCGCATGTCATTCTTTGCCGATACCATGGCACACGGCACTTTGTTGGGCGTAGCAATGGCGGGTGCTCTCAGCTTACCGTTCTGGATGGGCGTTACCTTGCTGGCATTTATGCTGGTCGCCATTTTATGGGTGCTGCATGATCCACGCTTACCCAACGATGCCTTGCTGGCGCTCTGCTCTGCCACTCTGCTCTGCGCAGGTTTGATGCTGATTCAACATTTACCCGCACTACGACCAGAACTCCTCAGCTATTTATTTGGCGACTTACTCACCATTGCTTGGGCTGATCTCCCAATCTTTGCCATTGTGATTGCGCTTGCACTGGCGGTCTTATTTAAATACTGGAAAGCCCAGATTCAAATTGCGATTGACCCTGATATTGCCATTAGTGAGGGCGTGAATGCCAAATGGCAACGTCTGGTATTTATGTTGCTTTTGGCCGTGTTTACCGTATTGGCCTTACGCGCAGTCGGTTCATTGTTGATGGGTGCACTGTTGGTGATTCCTGCGTTAACCGCTCGCTTACTCGCACACTCACCCAAACAAATGGTGATTTGGGCATTTATCGCAGCACAATTTGGTGTCAGTGTCGGTTTATGGTCAAGTGCCGCACTGAATACCCCAACAGGTTTAAGCATTGTCCTGTGCATGGCACTGGTATTTGCTGTCATTTTCGGGGTACAAAAAGTCAGAAAACTGGCTTAATTCAGCAGCATCCACATGCTTTCAACAGAAGTGGGCTTATTGATGCACCAAACTCAGCAACCCTGCAGCACAACTAAACAACACAGCAAAAGTACGGTTCATGTATTTTTGCTGTTTCGGCGATTTCAGCAGTTTCAACACTTTTGCTGCCAAACCCGTATATCCCGCCATCACCATCAAATCAATACTGATCATGGTCATCGCCATCACCCCATACTGAATCCATTGTGGTTGAGATAAATCTAAAAATTGTGGCAGGACCGCTAATAAAAATACGATTGCCTTCGGATTACTCATATTGACCAAAAAGCCATACGCGATGAGTTTCGGAATTGATTTAGTGGCTTGCTGTTCTTGTTGAATCTCGATGGACTGTACCGGCGCTTTCCATTGCAGATAAGCCAAATACAATAAATAGCCGACACCAAACCATTTCACCACGAGAAATGCCCACGGCGTGGTTGCAAAAAGTACTCCCACCCCTGCTGCCACAATGCCAATTTGCAGCAGTAATGCCAGCTGCAAACCGAGTGCATTCCAGTAGCCACGACGAAATCCATAGTTTAAGCCACTCGACATGGATGCAATTGCACCTGCACCAGGCGAAATGCTAATGACCCAGCATGCCAACATAAATGCTACCCAAACTTGAAAAGACATCACCGCACCACCTCTGAAAGACAGGTCATTATATGACTTTTCACACGTTAAATGTGCGGAGAAATTCTCACCCAAGAATAATGTAGATTGGGCTATTCAGCCCCGCATCGTTCAGGCACAATAAACCCAGCCACGCATTGAATAAAAATCAAAGGAGCTATAAATGACCGCACAATCAGTAATTTTACCCTTACCTTCAGATCATGCCCGTTTCATCGTATTGCGTTTAAAAGATTTAAGCCTGCCAGAACTGAAAGAAAAGATTGAAGATTTACTGAATACACGTGATCGTTTAATGACTCAACACCCCAATGCAGAAATCAAAACTGCGGTGGCCTTCGGTCCTGAACTTTGGGCACAACTCTATCCGCAATCTCCTGAAGGATTCAAACAACTTGACCCCATTCAGGGTGCTTTTGAAATGCCAGCCGTACCCGCAGATGTGCTGATTCATATTGCCTCGCAACGCAGTGATATCTGCTTCACCCTTAGCCAAGCTTTCTTTGATGATATTCAAGATAAAGTTGAGGTTTTGGATGAACGTGTGTGCTTCCGTTATTTTGATGGTCGTGATTTAACGGGTTTTATTGATGGTACTGAGAACCCGCAATTCCCAGATGACCGTGCCGAAACTGCGCTACTCGGTGCTGATGCAGGCATTTTTAAAGATGGTTCATTTATTTTTGCGCAACGTTATGTGCATGATTTAGAAAAATGGAAACGCCTAAAAGTAGATGCACAAGAAAGTGTTATGGGACGATCAAAGCTTGAAAGCATTGAAATGGATGATGATATAAAACCAGAGAATGCCCATATTGCACGTGTTGTGATTGAAGATGATGAAGGTGAAGAAATGGAAATTCTGCGTCATTCTTTACCCTATGGCGATGGTAAAGGTGAGCAAGGACTGTTCTTTATTGCGTATACCAAGAATCTAGCCATTATTGATGACATGTTAGAGCACATGTTTGGCACCACAGGTGATGGCATTCATGACCGCTTACTGCATTTCGTGACCGCCGTAGATGGTGCTTACTTCTTTGCTCCGAGTGAAGAGTTGTTGGAAGAGGTTCTATAAAATAAAAAGAATCAAGCCGACAGAAGTCGGCTTGAGCTAGTACAATTTAAAGCATCACTCTTCACAATCAGATAAATCAAATCCTCTTTTTCCCGCATGCATTCCTTGAATTTCTCCATGCACAACATCAAAAATTAAAATATTATTTTTCTGCAAATTATCAGTAACCGTGTAGGTAAAATCATCTTGAGAATCCCCTACACCCTCACTTTTCATTTTTTTAATTTCATATCCCTCATAACTCTTATATATTTCCTTCACATTCATACCATTACGAATTTTTTTTGATGTATATATACTTTTATTTTCGTTTTTAATTAATATTTCAACCAGCTTCTGTTTATTAAAAGTATATGAAATACCATTATCAATATCCGAAAAAGTTGTACAGTTTCCTATTTCATTTTTTTCAATGCCCTTTGAGGAAAAATTAAAACCTGAATATTCATTACCAAGAATATAAGACTTTCCTTCAAAATTTATTGAGTTTAAATCCAAGTAATTTTTTTTATTAGAAATGGCTTTGGAATAGCCACACGCGCTCAAAGCTATTAAAAATAAAATAAATATAAATCTCATATCATTCATCCTTATTAAATGTTAATGATAAACCTTGTAAATGAAGATGATTATTATGTCTTGGATTAGTCCATTCACTACACCTAGGGAGTATATAACCTTTACTCAGTTTATATTTTTTGACCAAGTGATTAGGGTAGTATTCACTCAACATATTCTTTTTCTTTCCCCAGCCAAATGAAATCAAAATATTAATAAATCTCAATGAAGCCTCATGATCATATTCTGACATTTCAAAATTAACCCCTACTCCATTATTTCTATCTGTTCTAACATAACCTATATCTCCAACTTCTCCATTAATATGAGAACTACTCCCTCCAGGAGAACCATTGCTATCACTAAATCCACTAAAACGAACCTTTTCACCAAACTTACAAACAGCTCCAATATATGCAGCAAATGCTTCAGTCGATAACCAATATCGATGCTGCTGTTGAGAATCATTATGAATCGATATATTTAAATTACCTATTTTTCTCTCCCATCTATTTATGGGTTTTGAAGCTATATCACCAAAAATTTCTCTTATACTAACTAGATAGCTTTTTCCTGAGCCCTTCTTGCCTTTCTTTGACCATCTATCAACTTTATAAATTTTACTCTTGCCTATCAAAACAGGTTGATTATTTATTACGTAATAATATGCAGCAAAACCCGAGGCAGTCTTATTAATGCGATCAATGGTTCCATTAGGATAAATTACATAATTTGTTGTATCACTCGCAGCTGCAGCTTGATTACTTACCGTTGTTAATGGCTTCCCCCCATTTTCAGTATACGTATTATTTTGCTTCGTTTGAGTTTTCTTATCTGTCTCAGTTTTTGCTTTTTCTGCTTCTTCTTTTGCTTTCTGTTCCTGAACTTCTTTCTGCTGTTGTTGCTTTTTTAAATCTTCGGCCTGTTTACGTTTTGCATCTGCAACTTCATATAATTTAGATGCGATAATAGTACTGTCATTTACTTTGAAGGGCTGTATAGGTTTAGATTTTTCAACACGACTTAAAACTAGACTTTTACTTTTTATACCAAAGCCATAAACAAAACCCGTTAACATACGTACATTCATTACACCTCGATTATTTGTTCTTTTCGGTATTTCTCGACCTCGATAAAAGAGACTAAACAATGTATTTGGGACAAGTTGACCATCTTGAGTTACTGAAATATTAAAAGAATGCACAGGAAGCTTCACTTTAACTGTCTTATTTTTCAATGCAGTGCTAACTTGAAAATGATGAATTACCTGCTTCTGCCCATCACCTTCTACTGACACCTCAATATCTTGCCCTTCCTCTGCAGTAACCCCTTGCTTAATCCCACGACTATCAGCTGTATGCTTTTTAATATTACCTTTATAGGTAAGAAAAAAGTTCATATTGGAAATTGCCTTTCCAGAATCACTTTCGACTATTTCAATATTAAATTTTACTTCTTTAGATGCAGGAGTTGCCTCTACCTCTTGAGATGTCGAAGATTGTACCTGCTCATTTCTTACTTCTTGAGGTGTTTTATTAACCTGTGGTCTCGGTTGAGGTGCACTATCCGTCTCTAAAGTTGCTGAATGACTTGTAACTTTGAAATCACTTAAAATTGCTTTTTGTTTTTCATTTGCTTTTTGAATAATACTATTTGACTCTTTGCCATCAGCCACAATTTTTATTTCTGTATTTGGATGTCGAACAATAACAGGAAGGTTACCACTCTCATCACTCTTAACCTTTATTTTTGTCTCACCCGAGAAACTCTTTCCAATATAATTAGAAACAACCACAACCTCTTTATTCTTCAAGATATTTTTATCCACATCTTTTAAACTAATATAAATTTTCCTATTACAACACTGTTCTAAATCAAATCCACCAAAATCCTCAATATACTTTTTAATATGGGTTTTATTACCATCTATTTGCTTTTGGCCCTTAAATTTTGGAATTCCTAAAAAAGCACCTAACCCCCCTATTCCAACAAGATGCATTCCTGCAATTGCACCAGATTCTGTAATTTCTACACCCTGAATTGTTCTACCGAAATGCTCATTAAAATTATTATTTCTAAGTTGATTACATAAATATTTGATCCACTCCTTAATAATTTCATATTGGGTTTCCGGCCTTTTCAGGAAGTCTTTTTTTGAATAGATATTCCTTTTACCAGACCACTTACCTACCCAGTTATTAGAATCAAATTGTTTTTTCCAATTTGTGCGTAAAGACGAGTTTTTATCTGTATTCTTAATGTCAGCATAAGAAATACCTTGATCCCCTAAGTAATAACCTAAATCATATAATGCCTCTTCTCCCCATTGAAACAACCCCAGAAAACCACTTTCGTTTACAATACTAGCTGATTCTATATTAACTGGATGGTTTAGAGGTAATTGTAAATTTGATGAAGACTCCTTAAAGCTAACAGCCTCAATAAAACCAGCTAAATTAGTCTCAAAACTTTTACTTGATTTTTTGAAGTTAATTGTCTTTTTCATAATCAATTCTCTTTATACCAATCACCCACTTTATAAAAATTCATACTAACTTCAGTATTATTCTTTAAATAACTATTCAATACAGTTTTGGCTTCTCCATAATCTCCATTTCTTGCACAACTTAGCTTTACCCGAGAACTCTCCTCTTCTTTCTGTGGAGCAGTTACTTTTCTAAAATATGAAAATGCATTTTTATCATTATATGCAATCCATATTTCATCTCTATCTTCTTTATAATAAGCTCGATAGATATAATAGTTATTCTTATTATATAAAACCTTGATACAACTCCCTGTTGACATCCATTGATTGTTTTTTGGTTTTAGATTTAATTGACTTAATAGTTTTAAGCGATTTTGACTAGTATTACTCTTTCCATAATCCCATATATGTTCACATTCTACTTCACCCAATTTTTTAATAGGTACAACTGACTTTTCTTCCCAATATTTCATACATTCTTTGGCACTTTCTGCGTGTAAATTTATACTATTTAGCAAAATACATGCACCAATCATTATCTTTACAGTATTCATTATTAAATTAATCCTTAAGTCCAAAACTTTCAAAATCTGCTTTTAAATCTGTATCTTCAATATATTCATCACTATCGTGGCCATGGTCATCATCACCACCGCAACAGGCCTCATCTGAGCCATGACCTTGCCCTTCCGTGATCACTTCTTCAACCAGTTGTAGCTTATCTGAACTGTCATCATTCTTACCAAGTAAAAGAATTTCGACGCTATCTGGGTTATCACTAAAGATCCGCCCCGTTCTTGCAAACTGATCAAGAAAACCGATGTATTCTGTTTTCTTAGCGTGATTAATAACTTTATATTTAAATCCATCTTTCAATAAATCAGCATTAACCAACTCACTAAAATCAAATCGACGGCTAAAAATTCCACTTTCTGGCATTTTAGGCAGTTCAGCATTTACGGTTGCGCCACTCACAAACAAATGCTGACCAGCCTTACTCTCAAACTTACCACCTGTTGTTGAAAATACGCCATCTGCATTAATTTTGAGCTGAGATCCGCCCGCTGTTAGTACAATCTCTTTGGGGCTGGTGATTTCAATCTTGTCTTCAGTGGAAATCAGTTTAATTACCTTCTTGGCAATCGCTTCAATCGCATCATCCTGCGCCTGCAACTCCAATTTTCCTTTTGCTGCATAAGCACGAAAGCCCTTTTGTGCGGCAAACAAACTGATCTTATCCTGTGCATGCCCAATAATATTCTTCTGCGCGCTCAGGTTAATTGAACCACTGGCACTCTCCGCAATATCCTGCGAAGCTTGCAAAATAATGTTTTCAGGTGTTGTTAAAGCAATCCCGTTAGGTGAAGCCAACAACATCAATGCCTGTCTAAAAATCTTGCCTTGTTCTTGCTGCTTTGCATCAGAACTACTTTCTAGACCTTGGGTATATCCCTCCATAAAGCCTTGCAATGAATCCAAAGCTTTGGATGGTGTAACTTCCAATTTATTGCCTTTTTGAAAAGTTCCACAGGCACTCATCAAGTCAAAATCTTGAATATGGACATTGGCTAAGACTTTCCCAACTTCTTTAATACTCTCAAATGGATTCTGCTGAATCCGATCTTTGATACTGGCAAGTTTGCCTTTGACAATATCAGCTCCATGCTCCTCTACGTTTTCGATAAATTCTTTTAGATTTTCTACCGCATCTTTAGCATCACTAAAGAATGCATTGAACTCATCCACTGCGCCTTTAGCATCACCGCCTAATGCACCAATATCCTCAATAAAGCCACCACAATCTTTTAAGGCATGAATCGGATCTTTACTCATCCCTTCTTTAAATAGATTCAAGGTGCTCTCAAATGCTTGCCCTGTAGTTTTGAGTTCTAGTGACTGAATGAACTTGGGTAGACGGTTAATCACATTGAGCGCATCTGCCTGTTGCTTTGTAGCAACTTCGCTCAGCATTTTCATGCTGTCATAACCCTGTGACAGTAAAGATTGTGCTTGAGCAGCTTCCAAATGGTCTGCAATGGCCTGTTCTTGGGCATACGTACTAATCAGCATACCTTTGCCCGCTCGTACGGCGCCCCAAGCATCGGTTCTGAGCTCAAACCCCTCCCCTCGACCACTGCTTTGCTCAGCTTCTTTAGGATGACTGAGATTACCCAAATTCAGTTGGCTTACTCCATGGCTGCTTTGCAACTGGGCACTGATCTGACCCGTCGTATCATCAAAACGTAACTGATTAAAACCGCTTCCATCTACTTCTTGAGAGCGGATGCCACTCAATTTTTTGGTGGCTGGCAATTGTCCTTTTACATCAAACTTGGTTGGAGAGCGATGAGCTTCATGAATTCGCCCCAGCACAAAAGGTCGATCAATACATCCATCAAAGAAATCAATGACCACCAACTCCCCAATACGAGGCAAGAAGCGGGCACCATAACCTTCACCCGCCCACGGGGTCAGTACATCCACCCATGCCGAATCAGCATCATTCTCATTACTACCCGCACCATCATGATGTTGATGATCCTGTTCCCGCGTGAAAAGAAAGCGAACTTTAATCCGCCCCCATTCATCGACATGAATTTCCTCACCTTCAGGTCCAACTACACGCGCATGTTGAGGATGAGCAGCAGGACGATGCTTCAACAAATCAAACTCTGGCACCAATTTAATCTGTCGACGAATCAACACAAGTTCACTGAATTGTCGTTCATCCTGTTTTAAGTCATCTAAATTTGCCTGATCGAATAAATGAGCCAAACGCTGATTGAGTTCAATAGGCAAATTATTCTGGTTATAAAAATGCTTTTCACAAATCAGAAACTGCCGATCTCCTTCTGCATGTAAATCAAGCTCGGGATGATTTTGTAAGCTGAACCAATATCCGACATGTGCATCACGCACTGTCGTTTGTGCCTTAAAATACTTTGCCTGTAACGCCTGATAGGCAGCTAAGTTCGAACTGAGTTTATCTAATTGCTGAGAACTTGAAGTGGTCGCCTGATCATCTCCGTTTAAGTCCGCTACCCATGCAGGACTGACAGACCATGCCTGCTCTAGACTCAAGCTTTCATTTTCAAAAAGTTGGCTATGCTGATGCGAACTGAGTACCGACCCTGCACCATCATCCTGAGTCAAACTGTCTGCTTGCCAACGTTGTACATAGCTTGCGGTCGACTGTAACTGCCGATGTGCGGTAAAGCTCATCATGCTGTCAAAGCGTTCGGTTGCATGACTGCGATGAAATCGAATTGACCCGCGCTGTAGGGCAGAAAAGTGCTGATTATTATCCACCAACCGCAAAATTTGCGGCTCAATCATTTGCAACACTTGTGACACAATCAAATGCTGCTCATCCACCCACCAGTTAATGCCTTCACTTCGCCATAGCCGCGTAAGAAATTCATAATCCGACTCATTCGACTGCATGACAAAAGGTCGAATATCATAACTTTCTGATAATTTAGACAAATCCAAGGTCAATGATTGACTGAATAAGGGACTTTTTTGCTGCCATTCTTTAAACAAAATTTCACTAATTTCTGGCACAGTCTTATTCATAAACACCCGACTATTTCGTCGTTTATGCCACAGTGAAGTTGGGTCTTGTAAGGTCAGCTGATAGAGGGTAAATGCGCCATCACTATATATTTGACTGGCTTGGGTAATAATGCCGGTGAGACGGGTGTATTGCCCCATATCCGTCACTTGATCGATAGCCACCTGACAACCGATAAACTGCTTCAATGGCAGCTGTACCGTTGTAGATAAGCAGGTTAAACGGACATTCAACAGACCATTTAATACATGTTTTCCTTCAATCCGCTGTAAAAACACCTGCGCATTGAGTTCCACATTCGAAAAATGAACATGAATAGCCCTTTTCAGTGTAGTTAAACCAAGCTGGTCTAAAACACTTTGGATATGATTCAACATAGTTGTAATTCGTTATTAAAGTTATACGTCGATTAAGCGCGACATTCTAATGAATCGTTCAAATAAAGGTCTAGTGTTTTTTGTCGTATTTTTATTCGCAACACAGATCATGACACTATCATCGCGTGCTTATTTTATAAATATCGCCAATAAAAAAGGGGCTAAAGCCCCTTTTTTATATCAATCAATATAATCACTTAGAACGTAATGCGACGGTACTGACGATATTCAGGTTTCCAAAAATTGGCCTCAATCGCTTCATGCAATAATTCATCGCTGACCATTGGTGCAACGCCTGCCTCCATCGCGGCTTTCGCCACTTTGAAAGCAATGATTTTAGAAACTTGCTGAATGTCATTAATATCTGGCAGCAAGTCCGCATCAGGATTACTCAGTTTTGGCGAGCAATCTGCCAAAGCATTACTCGATGCCATCAGCATACTGTCCGTCACACGGGTTGCACCCGAAGCCACTACACCTAAACCAATACCTGGGAAGATATACGAGTTATTGCATTGTGAAATCTGGTAAATTTTGCCTTGATAATTTACAGGTGCAAATGGGCTACCCGTCGCAATCAATGCACGACCTTCGGTCCATTGCACGATATCAGCAGGCACCGCTTCTACACGAGAAGTTGGATTCGATAACGGTAATACAATTGGTGATTCGCAATTGCTTGCCAAAGTCTTAATCACTTCTTCAGTAAATAAGCCCGGTTGACCTGAAACACCAATCAACACCGTTGGCTTAGCATGTTTCACCACATCCAATAAAGAAATGTGTTCTTCCACATTCCCCCAAGCAGCAATGGCTTCAGGTTGCTGTGCCAATTTACGTTGGAAGTCCAGCAAGTTTGGCTGATTTTCAGTGATCAAACCAAAACGATCGACCATGAATACACGTCCACGCGCTTGTGCTTCAGTTAAACCTTCCGCCACCATTTGCGCAACGATTTGCTCTGCAATACCACAACCTGCCGAACCCGCACCCAAAAAGGTAATAATCTGGTCTTTGAGTTGCTTGCCAGCCGCACGTGATGCTGCAATTAAACTGCCCACCGAAACTGCGGCTGTCCCCTGAATATCATCATTAAAGCAGCACACATGATCACGGTATTTGTTTAACAGCGGCATGGCATTATTTTGTGCAAAATCTTCAAACTGGATCAGTGCTTTTGGCCAGCGACGCTTAATTGCCGCCATCACCTCATCCACAAAGTTATAGTATTCTTCACCACTGATGCGCGGCTGACTCCAGCCCATATAAATCGGATCATTCAGCAATTGCTGATTATTGGTACCGACATCCAGCGTAATTGGCAAAGTATAGGCTGGGCTAATCCCACCACATGCGGTATACAGCGAGAGTTTGCCAATTGGAATGCCCATGCCGCCAATCCCTTGGTCACCCAAGCCTAAAATACGTTCACCATCAGTAATCACAATCACTTTGACATTCTTTTTATTCACGTTATGCAAAATGTCATCGATGTGTGCACGATCAGGATAGGAAATAAAAATCCCGCGGTGACGGCGGTAAATGTCCGAGAAACGCTGACAGGCCTCACCCACAGTTGGAGTGTAAATAATCGGCATCATCTCGCTTAAATGATTTTCAATCAGGTGATAGAACAGAGTTTCATTGGTGTCTTGAATATTACGCAGGTAAATATGCTTATTAATCTCATCATTGAAAGCACAGTATTGTTGATAAGAACGTTGGCTTTGCTCTTCAATCGATTCAATTACATGCGGAACCAAGCCATGTAGATTAAAGCGAGTGCGTTCTTCTTCTGTAAAAGCAGAGCCTTTGTTTAATAGGGGTAGTTCTAATAGAGTGTTTCCAGCATACGGGATATATAAAGGGTGTTTTGTCTTCAAATGTACAGTTGTCATAACCAGTCTCAGTGCGCGCAATCCTCTCAGCAGGATTACATTACGTCATCAAATTCTCTTCGATTCGGTGTATAGCTTAGACCTATTTTTTCAGTAACGTATATTTAGATACGTGATAATGGTATAGAGTTAATTTCGCAATTAAATGAAGATTTATTCATCGTTTTTATCTATTTATTAAATCGAGATTCTCAAAAAATATTGCAGATATATTCACCATTTAAAGCAAATTTAGTACATTAACATTTAAATCCCACAAATATAAAAATAGATAATTTCTATTATTATAATTTTACACACTTAATCCATGTTAATCAGTATGTATTTTTCTATATGATGAACAGCCAAGTTAAAATTTATTAAAAATAATTACAAAACATATACTTATAAAAGATTAAGACTTTTAGCTAATTTATTCAGCCATTTTACGCCTACTTCGGTGTTTGATTTGGAGGCATCTCGACAATCAGTCCCGTCAACTTGCGTACCAGTGGCAACATCACCAAGACCACAGGATAAGCAATTGCCCAAGACATCATCCACGCCGAAAACCAAAGTGACAGGAATGCATCACTCCAGCCCAAGTTCCTTAACATATTAATAAAGGAAATAATGCCACTCATTAAACAGGAGAGAAAAAAGGGCATGACCCAGCCTACAAATTTAGTCGGGAGTTTGGGAATATTACCGATAATTTTCGGACGTTGATTGCTCATTCTTGGCATCCAAAATGTTGTAATGATTGACTATGCCACAATTTCGCTGCATGGATGTGATGATTCTCCACAAAACCAGCGCATCAAACCTAAACTGAATAAAAAACATTCTCTAGAAAGGACTCACCTAAACAGTCTGAAATTTGCTATATTTGCTGTTTTTCTGCGACATTTATTTTCGACTCATATGAACACGGCAATCCAAGCAGCGCTCGATCATGCAGTGCAATCCCTTCAAGCGGAAGGCGTACTCCCATCTGACTGGAACAACAACAGCAATTTGACGCGTACCAAAGACCGAAGCCACGGGGATTTCGCATCGAATATCGCCATGATTGGTGCTAAAGCTGCAGGTATCAAGCCACGTGATTTGGCCGAAAAAATTCTCGCAGCCCTGCCTGAAGTCACTGACATCAGCAAAGCAGAAATCGCAGGTCCAGGCTTTATCAACTTCTTTTTAAATGCAGACCAGCGTTTTGCTGTACTGGATCAAATTCAAGCGCAAAGTGCTGAATTTGGTCGTACGCAAGTCAATGCAGAAAAACGCATCCAAGTAGAATTTGTGTCTGCGAATCCGACCTCTAGTCTGCATGTGGGACATGGTCGTGGCGCGGCTTATGGGATGACAGTAGCCAACCTGCTTGAAGCGACTGGTGCTAAAGTAGATCGTGAATATTATGTGAATGATGCTGGTCGTCAGATGGACATTTTAGCGACTTCCACCTATTTACGTTACCTCGAGCTGACAGGTCAGGAACTGGTTTTCCCGAAAAATGCTTACCAAGGTGACTACGTCAAAGAAATCGCACAAGGCATTATTGACCAAGATGGCAACGCTTATGTACATCCAGTGGCTGACGTGTATAAAGATGTGCCTGAAGATGTGCAATATGCAGAAGAGTTAGATGCGGAAGGCAATAAAGTCGTGCTTTCTGGTGATAAAGAAAAGCATATCGATGGCTTAATTTTCAATTCACAACAGTTGACTGGCGAAGGTTATCGCGTTTTCCATCAAGCGGCACTGAAAGCCATTTTGGATGATATTAAAGATGACCTCGGTGAATTCGGCGTAACTTTCAATCAATGGTTCAGCGAAGCCTCTTTGACTGAAAAAATTGATGAAGCGCTACAAACGCTGGATCAACGTGGCTTCCTTTATGAGAAAGATGGCAACATCTGGTTTAAATCAACTGAATTTGGCGATGAAAAAGACCGCGTAGTCAAACGTCGTAATGGACAAACCACCTATTTCGCGTCTGACATTGCTTATCACTTAAATAAATTACAACGTGGCTACACCGATTTAATCGACATCTGGGGTTCTGACCACCACGGTTATATTTCACGCGTGAAAGCAGCGATTGATGCAATGGGCTATGACTCGAAAAAACTGACCGTATTATTGGTGCAGTTCGTGAGCTTATGGCGTAGTGGCGAGATGGTGCAAATGTCTTCTCGTTCAGGTCAATTCGTCACCTTACGTGACCTGCGTAAAGAAGTGGGGAATGATGCTGCGCGTTTCTACTATGTTATGCGTAAATCTGAACAACACATTGACTTTGACTTGGACCTTGCAGTTTCACAAAGCAAAGACAATGCGGTGTACTACATCCAATATGCGCATGCCCGTATTTGCCGTATGCTTGAAAAAGCAACAACAACTAACGTGAACTTCAGTGCTCAAACTGCGCGTGAATTTGCCAACAAACTTGAGTTGGAAGCAGAAACTGAAATTCTTGCCAAACTGGCGGCTTACCCAGAAGTAGTTGCACGTGCTGCGAATGCTTATGAGCCACATCAGGTTGGTAACTACTTGAAAGAATTGGCTGCTTTATTCCATGGCTGGTATAATGAGCACAAAGTACTGAATGATGATGCGGAACTTACACAAGCACGCCTCTTACTTTCAGTAAACGTACAACAAGTATTACGCAATGGTTTAGAATTATTAGGTGTATCAGCACCTGAGACGATGTAATTAACAAAGCAATACTTTGTGCATCGTCGCATGACCGAAAGTTACGCTTGAGGTAGCCATGTAAATTCATTTTACATGGCGAATTTGCTCGGGGCTTTGCCCTGAGTCGCCTTGTAAAAAGATAAGAAGAGAGGAATTTCCACGTGTTTGGAAAAACGCAACGCGGTGTTTCAGAACGACCAAATAAACCGAAGAAACCCCTCATTCCAGCGTGGTTAGGTACGCTTGTGGTGATTCTGATCGTATTGAGTTTTGCCGTGGCTTTGATGCTATGGAAACCGTGGGCGCCTGTTCAACCGAAAAACAAAGTGACTTCTGAGCATTATCAGGAAGAAACCAACAAGGATTATCGTTTTTACGATTTGCTGCCGCAGCAGCAAGTGACCCCGATTCCTGAACAAGCCATTCCTGAAAGCAAAGATCAAAGTACTGTTGTGATTGTGGAAGCACCTCGCACCGAAACTGCAGCCAGTAGCGCTGCGCCCGATGCAATAGAGGCACAAATCAATGCCCTGCCTGCAGAACGTACGCCAAGCTATATACTCCAAGTGCGTAGCTATCCAGACCCTGACAGTGCCGATGCCCGTCGTGCCGAAATCATCTTGAATGGTTTATCTGCCGACGTAGTCAAAACTGTTGAAGGGGGTAAAACTTGGTATCGCGTGGTATCTGGACCCTACGACACACAAGAGGCAGCCGTAATTGCCCAACAAACCTTACAGCATAGCGGGATTGATTCGATTGTGGTCAAACGCTAAAACAACATAAAAAAAGATGCCTCGGCATCTTTTTTTATGTCTTAAATGTCTATAACGCCTGCTCTTTGCTGAGCGCTCGCGTATAGGCGGGACGCTGTGCAATACGTTGCAGAAAAGCTTGAATATTGGGGTAATTGCCATGCGCGCGAGTCATGAGTGCCTGCAAAGGAAAACTCATTTGGATATCTGCAAAGGAAAATGTCCCTGCAAAATAATCATGGCTGGCCAAATACATTTCTAAAAACTGAATATGGTCTTTTAAGCGTGGCTGAATAAATGCGGCTTTTACACCTGCGGTAATTTTCTTTGCCACAGGTTTGACCAGAAAGGGAACATGCTGCGGCACATTGTTCATTACCAATTGCATCACCAACAACGGCATCAATGAACCTTCGGCATAATGCATCCAGTAGCGATATTGCTGCAAATCGGCTCGTTCCTGCGGCTTGAACTGTTGTTGTGGATCATACTGTTCTTGCAGATATTCCAAAATGACCGCAGATTCGGCAATATTCTGATCCTGATCGGTTAATACGGGCGCCTTACCCAAAGGGTGAATCTGTTTCAGTTCTGGTGGCGCAGCCAGTGTTGCCAAGCGACGATAAAACTTGATTTGATAATCGAGATTTAACTCTTCTAAAGCCCATAAAATACGAAAAGAGCGTGATTGCTCCAAATGATGTAAGGTAATCATGCCCTTGCCTCAATTAAAAAGTAATTTCAGAATCAGCCAAGTGGCAATTATCTGTCTCGTCAAATGCCTGATTAAATCAGGCGGGTGCGTATTTCTACACTGCGTAATAAGGTCTTGGTGACGGGCGTTTTCTCGCTAATCTCCAGCACTTTCTGCTGCAACTCTGCCGACAAGGGCTGCTGAAAGGACAAGCGTCGTTCAATCCACTCCTGCCCTTCTTTATTGCTATGAAAATCAACGTCTACACTAAAAGCACCCAACTCAATTTGCTTATGCTGCGCATACATGCGCAAAGTAATCATGGTGCAGGACACCAAAGCCGAACAAAGGAAATCGTAAGGTGCTGGGCCTTGATCCTCTCCACCAAATGCAGCAGGTTTATCCGTCAAAAAATGATGGGTGCCACTCGAGATCTCACCTAACCAGTGTTCTGCCCGAGTCCGCACCTGCGCTTGTGCAATAATACTCATCTTGCTGTTCCTTGCTTATTTTGATGCTTTCATTTTTTCTGGAAAAACAGGGGCTTCCAAGCGTGGTCCATCATAATCTGGGATGCTGCCAAAGCGCTCATCTTGATTCATCCACTGCTCACGCGCCAACTGTAATTCTTCTTGTGTACGTCCGACAAAATTCCACCACAGCAAAATGGCCGATTCAAACGGTTCTCCACCCAGTAGCAGAATACGCGCGCCCTGATGCATTTCGATGCTGATTTCTTTGACGCCAGGCTCCAGTGCCAACATATTATCATCATTTAATTCATGACCATTGACCACAGCCGTGCCTTCTAAGGCTAAAAAGCCATATTCAAATTTAGGATTGAGTGGCAAACGTGTTGTAGTCGAGACCAAAGCCTTCATGTCCACCCCCAACAGTTCGGTATGCACTTTCACTGGGGAAGCGGTCTGCAAGAATTCACCCACCAAAACCGTAAATTCGATTTGATCTTGCGCGAAACTTGGCAGTGCTGGGTAATGATCAAAACGCGGTGCCATATTTTGCTTATCATCTGGCAAAGCAATCCAGAGTTGCGCGGCATGCATATGGGTTTCGGTTGCAGGAGCAACTTCAGTATGTGAAATGCCATAACCTGCCGTCATTAAATTGACCTGTTTTGGACGAATCAACTGTTTGGAGCCCAAGCTATCAGTATGCATCATGGTGCCTTCAATCATCCACGTAAAGGTTTGCAAACCAATATGCGGATGTGGACCAACATCCAATCCATCTCCTTGCGGAAAACTCACAGGACCAGCATGATCCAAAAAACACCAAGCTCCGATCATGCGTTTATGCCGACTTGGCAATGCGCGCTTGATGATGGTGCCCTGCCCAATTTCGGCTGAACGTAACGGAAACTCTTGAATAAATTGGTTAATATATTTTTCGCAGTCATCAGAATCTGAAAGTTCAATATAATTACTATTGGTCATGTTGTTATCCTGAATTTTGTTTTACCAATTCCATCAGCATAACCACAACATCTGCAAAGGACTAGCTCAAATTCAAATTTGGATGCAAATCTTCAATTAAAGGTTAAAAATTCAATACAATAAAATACGACTGTCTATATGCTGAATGGCATTTATCCCATAGAATAGGCACAAACATCGACAAGAATAAAGAACGTATATTTACATATCCATTCCAATGAAAAATGCGCATTTTATATACAAAAACGTGATAAATGTTTATTATTTCAAAAGAATACATTGTAGATACAATGGAGCAGCCTATGATTAAAGGAGGACATGGACAGACTGATTTGGGTCATAAGCACACGACTGAACTTCAAGACAACCAAAATATTCAGCATGCTCATGAAAGTACCTATATTTTACCCTCCCAATTATGTGAACCTGAAAATCGCACTGCCATCATCAATGCACTACAAGATCATAATGCTTTAATTCCAAAACAGTTTTTGGAATGCTATTACAGTTATCAGAATGCACATCAACGGCGCTACCTGCGGCAAATTAACTTTTTGGCGCAACTGTCCTTTCTGTCCTATTTTTTCGCCGACTGGTTCTTATTGCCCGATATTGCCTATATTTCAGGAGTGACCCGTGTCAGTGCTGTTTTGAGTATTATGTTGCTGAACTGGGCAATGTTTAAATATTGCAAAAATATTTTAACCTTAGACTTATTACTCCCCCTTTCCAGTGCTTTTGCCGCCAGTGTCTGGTTTTGGCTACTGCATCAATCCAGTAGTCCGAGCGTCTATTATTATCAATATGCATCGGTGATTTTTATCT
This sequence comes from Acinetobacter kanungonis, assembly GCF_009939195.1. Classification (GTDB taxonomy): domain Bacteria; phylum Pseudomonadota; class Gammaproteobacteria; order Pseudomonadales; family Moraxellaceae; genus Acinetobacter; species Acinetobacter kanungonis. The sequence goes on from NZ_JAACKC010000008.1 coordinate 39,985, forward strand.
TGTTGGGCTGTTTGTCTATTCAGGTGCGCTTTCGCCCCTCAATTCTTACCGCACTGTTGATCAGTGTGGTGATTATTGCAGGTGTCGTCCAAATGAACAGCGCGCAACAAACCATCATCTTTTTACTGGTTTATGTCCCGATTCTGATTTTCAGCCTGTATATCAGTTGGAACAATACCTTAAATGCACGGCGAACCTTTTTACGCTCCATGCTCGATGAATGGGATCGACATATGTTGCGTGAACTGGCACATACCGATGAATTGACTCAACTCAATAATCGACGTCAATTTGAACTGATTGCGGAACAGAAAATTCATCAATGGCCGCAATATAAGTCAATTTGCTTACTGATGTTCGATGTCGATTTTTTCAAACGCATCAACGACAATTATGGACACGATATTGGCGATCAGGTCTTACAAAAAATTGCCGAGATTGCACGTAAAGAAATGCGTCGAGATGACGTTTTGGCACGCTTTGGCGGCGAAGAGTTTGTTGCACTACTGCCTGAAACTTCCATTGATGATGCCATGATGATTGCGGGAAGGTTGCGTCAAAAAATCGAATCGACCACAGTCTGTATCAGCAACACGATCAAGCTCAACTTCACCATTTCCATTGGAGTTTCACAACTTGATCCTGATGAGGTGGATTTACATCTACTAATTAAAGAAGCTGATGTGGCGCTGTACCGCGCCAAACAAAATGGACGTAATCAAGTGGTCTCTTACGATCCTTTACCGAATGAAGTCTAGGGCACCCCTGAAATACATCTGGCAATACTATTACTGTTCAACTCTCTGCTCTGCCAATGTTTGTTTCAAATGCTTCATAAACTGACCAAACTGCGGCAGAAGTTGCTGAAATAAGGGATGTTGGCGGTTTTCCAATAAGGTTTCACCAAACAACTTTAAACCCACCGCAAAGGCAGCCGTCGCATCTGCATCAAAGAGTTTTGCCTGCTGCATTCGCGCGACGATTGCCAAGATATCATCATGATTACCAACATCAAAGGCGAGTTTCTCGGTATAAGTTGAAGGCTGACCTTTGGCATCACAAAGATGTTCTACAGTAATATGATATTGATGTTGTTTCATTGTATTGTCCTTTAAACGGATGAATTTAAAACTCAGCTTTGGGTTGTACATGTAAAGTGAGTTCAACTTTGACCAATTGCTGTTGCATGGCTTCAGCCAACTGGTTCAAATAATTGGATAAATCTGGATGTTCAAATGCCTCGACTTGCCCATTTTGCACATGCAAAATTTGAAACTGCGTTCGTTGTTGCCGTATTACAAAACTGGCTTTGGCGCGCTGATGGTATTGCCGTTCAATCAATTTTGCCTGTTCCAGCTCTGTCAGTACGCGATAGATCGTGGCTAAACTCAAGCCGCTTTGTTGCTGTTGTAGCTGTAAATACACCTGCTCGGCACTGCACGCCACCTTGGCATCCAATAATTGCTGCAAGACGGATGTACGGGCTAATGAAACTTTTAAATGGGCTTGTTTCAATAATTCCTGACTTTGCATATCTAGGCTCAAGATCCTTAAAGTCGGCTAATGGCTACAGCGGCGGCATCAATTTGTGCAGCAATCTGACGTACAGTTTCAGCATCAACCGATTTAGCATTTAGCTTTAAGCGTAGCGAGGTTTTTAAGTTTTCCATGGCACGATGAATATCCATCAGCTCATCTTTACTTTGAATATCACGTTTGGTTTCCAACTTTTCTAATAATTGCTGAATCACCGTTTGTTGTTCTTTTAAATGGGCTTGTCCGACTTCTGTAATATAAAACTGTTTACGATCACCCTCGGTCAGTTGAACCTGCACAAAGCCCATATCTTCCAGATAGGTTAAAGTTGGATAGATAGTTCCTGCACTTGGGCTATAACCACCGCCCACCAATTCACTGATGTCTTTAATTAGCTCATAGCCATGTTTGGGCGCTTGGGCAATTAGATAGAGAACCAGTAGCTTCATGCGCCCTGCTTCAAATAAACGACCACGACGCCCACCATGTGGGCGTTCTGGATGATGGGAGTACGACTCATAGTCATGATGAGAACCATGTTTCATGATGATTGCTCTCTTTAGTAATGAATTTATACCCATTAAGATATATCTTTATATATCTTAAATCAAGTAAAGATAGAACTATAGATTCTGGCTTATTTTTAACTTTTACTAATTTTGAAGTATTTTTTATATAAAATTCATAAGATACAGAACACTATAATAGGAAATAAGATGTCGAAAATAACGAAAATTGCAAAGATTGATAATTTCGGTATTTTTAAAAATTTTGATTGGGATTCCAGTCTAAGTTACCAACATAAAAACAACACTGAAATCTATAATTTTAAAGATATCAATATCTTTTATGGTCGTAATTACTCAGGAAAAACCAGTCTATCGAAAATCATTCGATCTTTAGAGAAACAGGTTTTACCTTCAAAATATGAAAATCCTGATTTTACAATTGAGTTAAATGATGAAAGTCTAATTACCCAATCTACTCTCTCTAAGTTTGCACATCCAATTCATGTTTATAATTCTGATTTTGTAAAAGAAAATCTAAAATTTCTTCATAATGAAGATGAAAGTATTGAATCTTTTTCAGTAACTTTAGGTGATGAGAATCAGCCAATTCTAGATCGTATTCAAGAATTAAAGCATGAACTTGGAACAAATACAGAAAATACTAAAACGGGTACTTTTCTAGATATTCAAAATACGAAAAATGAGTTAAAAAATGCTACAGTAGAACATGGGACTAAAAAGCGTGACCTCGACAAACTACTAAATGATAAAGCAACAAAAAATTCTGACTCTATAAAGAACCAATACTCTATATTTGGTGAGATTAATTACACTATCACTAAGCTCTATCAGGACATAGCCTCAGTTCAAGAAAGTACCTTTAACGCATTAACTGATGATCAAATAGCAGAAAATAAAACCATAATAACTCAAAAAGAATTAGATAATCCTCCCGAAGTTTCAGCATATACTCTAAACTTTACTTCTCTTATTCAGTCGATAGCTGAAATTTTAAAAACAATAGTTGGTGATTCTAAAAAGATTGAAGAATTAGTAAATAATAGTGCTTTAAATATATAGGTACAAACGGGTCATCAGCTACATAGTGATCGAACTACTTGTGCATTTTGTAGTAATGAAATATCAGAGAACAGACGCGAAGAATTAAGAAATCATTTTGACCTAGAAACTCAAAACCTTCGCAATCGTATTTCAAAGGGTATTGAACATTTAACTAGCTTATTAAATGGTGAAAATTTTAAAATCAGCTTTGATGTTAATCATTATTATCAACAATATCACACCAATCTTTTTAAACTTAATATAGATCTGCAAGCAGCCCTAGGTAAGCAAAAATCGTCTATTGAACAACTTAAAATTTTATTAGAACAAAAAAATGGAAAGCTATTTACTGAGCTAGAAGCGGAATATCCTGATGATCACTCAGATGAAATTATAACTGTCCTCAACAAAATTTCCCAAATTAGATTGAAGTGTATTCAACTTAACAGCGAACTGACTACCAAACAAAAAGAGGCTAAGAATGAACTACGCCTCAATCATGTTTATCAATTTATACAAAACATTAATTACACCAAATTAAAAGCAGATATAGACACAGCTTTTCAAGCAATTGAACCTTTAGAGCATCAGCTCGAAGTACTAAATACTAGAAAGAGCCTGATTGAAAGCCAGATTAAAGAGGAAGAAGCTAAATTAAAATCCGAAGGTGAAGCTTGTAAACGCATTAATTCTATTTTACAGCATGATTTCGGACACCAAGCCTTAAGCTTAGAACCAATCGAAGTCAACACTACAAATGGGAAAGAGATTAAATTTGAAATTCAACGTAATAAAACTAAAGCTCACAACTTAAGTGAAGGTGAACAAAGTTTGATTGCCTTCTGCTATTTCTTAGCAAAAATTCAAGATGATTTGGATCAAAATAAAGAACCAATTCTTTGGATTGATGATCCGATCTCTAGTCTCGATAGCAATCATATTTTCTTCATATATTCAATAATTGAGGAAAAAATCTGTAGCGATCAGAAATTTTTACAGCTTTTTATCTCCACTCACAATGTAGAATTCCTAAAATATTTACGCCGTATTAAAGGTGTGGAAACTGACAATTCGATTGGACAAATTGGAGAGCCAAAAAGAAAAGCTAGTTATTTTTTAATTCAAAGACATGATAACTTTTCAACTATTAGACAAATGCCTCTTTATTTAAGTAAATTCTTAACAGAATTTAACTTCTTATTTGATCAAATTTATAAGTGCGCAACAGTAAATCAAATTGATGATTCAAACTTTCATCTTTTCTACAATTTCGGCAATAATGCACGAAAGTTTTTAGAAATTTATACTTTTTATAAGTTCCCATCTCCTACATATCAACTCGATGCTCAATTAAAGGTTTTTTGGGGAGAACAAATCCATAAAACTTTGACTGATAGAATTCATAATGAATATTCTCATATGACAGGTGTACTTGAACGTGGTGAAACCATTTCTGAACAACCTGAAATGCAAAAATCAGCTAAAGCTATCATTAGAAAAGTGCAACAAGAAGATATAGTCCAATACAATGCCTTATTAGAAAGTATAGATATAGAGATTAAAAATGACTCTCTGTATCCAGACAATCAAACATAATAAAAAAGGACGCTTACGCGTCCTTCTTTTAACAACTATCTGGAAAAATTACTCCCACTCAATTGTTGCTGGTGGCTTAGATGACACGTCATATACTACGCGTGATACATCTTTAATTTCATTCATGATACGTGTAGAAATCTTGTCGACCAATTCATACGGCAAGTGAGCGAAACGCGCAGTCATGAAGTCCACAGTTTCAACGGCACGAAGTGCAACAACCCATGCATAACGGCGACCATCACCAACTACACCCACAGATTTCACAGGTTGGAATACTGCAAATGCTTGCGCAGTTTTGTCATACCAACCGCTTGCACGAAGCTCTTGCATGAAGATGTCGTCTGCAAGACGAAGAATATCTGCATATTCTTTTTTCACTTCACCCAAAATACGCACGCCCAAACCTGGACCTGGGAATGGATGACGATAGATCATGCTGTGTGGCAAGCCTAAAGTTGTCCCCAATTTACGCACTTCGTCTTTAAACAAGTCACGTAATGGTTCAACAAGGTCAAATGCTAAATCTTCTGGTAAACCACCCACGTTATGGTGTGATTTAATCACGTGTGCTTTACCTTGCTTGCTTGCAGCAGATTCAATCACGTCTGGGTAAATTGTGCCTTGTGCCAAGAATTTCACGCCATCAAGTTTACGTGCTTCTTCTGCAAATACTTCAATGAACTCGCGACCGATGATCTTACGTTTTTTCTCAGGATCAACTTCACCCGCCAACGCTGTCAAGAAACGCTCTTCAGCATCCGCACGAATTACACGAATACCCATGTTGTCAGCGAACATTTGCATCACTTGATCGCCTTCGTTTAAACGAAGTAAACCATTGTCTACAAATACGCAAGTCAATTGGTCACCAATCGCCTTGTGTAATAACGCCGCTACAACCGATGAATCTACGCCACCAGACAAGCCAAGAAGTACTTTTTCATCACCAATCTGTGCACGTAATTGTTCTACACGAAGATCGATAATGTGTTCTGGTGTCCATAAACCGCCACAACCACAAATCTTGTGAACAAAGTTAGACAATAACTCTGCACCTTTTGCAGTGTGCGTCACTTCTGGGTGGAACTGCACGCCATAGAAACGACGGCTTTCATCAGATGCCGCAGCAAATGGGCAGCTTGGTGTGCTTGCAGTTGTAGAGAAACCTTCTGGAAGACGGCTCACTTTGTCACCGTGGCTCATCCACACGTGTAATTGGTTTTCACGGTCTTGAAGCTGACCAATTAAATGGTCGCGCTGCTGAATATCAACTTCAGCATAGCCAAATTCGTGTACTGTACCCGCTTCAACCTTACCGCCTAGCTGTTCAGACATGGTTTGGAAACCATAACAGATTCCCAATACTGGCACGCCTAACTCAAAAACCACTTGCGGTGCGCGTGGGCTCCCTTCAACATGAACACTTTCAGGTCCACCCGATAAAATAATACCGTTTGGATTAAACGCACGAATATCTTCTTCAGACATATCGTAGGCATACATTTCAGAATATACACCCGCCTCGCGTACGCGACGTGCAATAAGCTGACTATATTGAGAGCCGAAATCCAAAATAAGGATACGATCTTCAGTAATTTGAGAATTGGTAGTCATGACAAACAACTATGATAGGCAAACGAATATAAGCGCCATATTCTAACATTTTTCCAGTTATTAAGCACACTATTTGGGCAATCAATAAATATTCAAATAAAACATAGAGTTAAATAAAAAGCACCGAACTTGTCGGTGCTTGGGGTTGGTAACAAAATTCTGCAATCCTACCACCTAGAAACTAAACCTCTGATTTTTCAATCAGCGCATCGAGACTGAACTTGCCTGCACCATGCAGCATCAAGAAAAATAAACCACCCGCTATGGCAAAGTTTTTCATAAAGTTAATCGCATCCTCTGCACCACCATGAAAAATAAATGCAGTAATAATGCTAAATATACCTAGACCCAAGGCAGCAAAGCGCGCTTGGAAACCAAATAACAGTGCTAAGCCACCGCCAAATTCAACCAAGATGGTTAAAGGTAGTAATGCACCTGGCACCCCCATAGCTTCCATATAGCCAACGGTAGCGCTATAGGCCGTCAATTTGCCCCAGCCTGCAACCAGAAAGATATACGCCAAAAGGACACGGCCAATCAAACTAACGGTAGTGTCGAGTGCAGGTTGGGTGACGATATTTTTCACAACAACATTGGGATTAAACATAATTGAACCTTTTCTTAATTTTGTGGATAGGCACAGCTTAGTTTTTGTTGATAATAGAATAAATATGCATTTTTCAGACTTATCGTTTTATATATGAAACGACAATTTGGCAAATTAGTTACCTTTTAGTACTGACTTTCCATATATGGGCTGCTAGCATTTGGCTACATTTTCGCGATGCTGTACCCCATGGAACTCATTGATTTTATTTTACACGTAGATGACCATTTACTCGAATTTATTACAAATTATGGGGTGTGGATTTACGCTATTTTATTTCTAATTATTTTTGTCGAAACAGGTTTGGTGGTCATGCCATTTTTACCTGGCGACAGTTTGTTATTTGCTGCGGGTGCTTTGGCAGCCTCTACAGGGGCAATGGACCCTTGGGCGTTGGGTGTTTTACTGTTTATTGCTGCAGTCTTGGGTGACACCCTGAATTACCATATTGGTAAATATATTGGACCACGGGTATTTGAACTGGATTCACGCTTTATTAATAAACAACACCTGATTAATACCCAGAAATTCTTTGAAAAACATGGCGGTAAAACTATTATTTTTGCCCGTTTTGTTCCGTTTGCACGTACCTTTGCACCCTTTGTGGCAGGTGCAGGACAAATGAACTATAAGTTTTTCCTCACTTATAATGTGATTGGCGCATTTTGCTGGATTGCTTCGTTTATTACTCTGGGTTATTTGTTTGGCAACATGCCAATCGTCAAAGACAATTTCACCCATTTAATCTTCGGCATTATTATTATCAGTATCTTACCGGGCATTATTGGTTTTATTCGTCAGAAGCTGGGAAAAAACAAAGCATAAGCATTTAAAAGAAGCGAATCACCACTGGCAACATACAGACAATCAATAACATGGCCGATCCTTTATACAAGTGATCGGCTTTTATTTGCTTTAAATTTCCCGCCAAAAGTGCCTTGCCAAAGACCATCCAGAACATCGCCACAGGAATCAGAATCAAGGAAAAAGCCAGAAATACCAGTCCTGCACTTAAACTGCTATTCCACATTTCTGGCGGTAAAATTCCCGCGGCAAACAGCAGCGCTTTCGGATTTTTCAGGGTGGAAAAAAATAATTGATGTGGACGGATACAGGGATGCTTTTGATTAAGCAATTGTAAATGTGCAGACTTCCACAAATGAAAAGCCATCCAGAAGACATATAGCGCACTGAGCACATGCAATAAGGTAATTAAATGCGGCCAAACAGGATCGGTCAGATGAATGAACAAGGACCATAAGCTGATAGCATAAACATAGCCCAACAGTTCAGCGGGAATGAGTAAACTGGTTTTTAAAACGCCTTGTTGATGCGCAGAGCTTGCCAGTAATGCATTGGTCGGTCCTGGAATCAGAAACACCGCAATCATTGCAAATACAAATAGCCAACTCTCAATCATAAAAACCTATCACTCAAGTTCAAAGTGTTGCACACCTTATCTGAAAGCTGCCCTGAAGAACAAGCCAAGCTCAGTCTAAATTGAGAACCTCTGGGTTTCATTCAACCCCAAAATTTACGCTAAGTTTTTATTTATATTATATTTATATCTGAAATATTTTGAAAAACTTTCACCCTCGATCATTTTCTTGACTCGTCGACAGAGGGTGAAAACGACCCTTATGAAGTTCTTGGCACCACTTGAATTGGACAGTTTTTAAACTGAGCTGCCTGAACAATGGCATCTTGCTGACCCATTAAACGCGAGATTTCGGTCTTTTTGGTGTTTGAAGACTGCCCCATATTTAATGAAACACTTGGACCAAAGCCCCAGCCTCCACCATGGCTCCAGCCACCGCCCAAGCCAACATCTACCCCGACACCAGTCCGTTTCGCAGTTGATACACCTTGGTCTAAATATTGTTGAATACGGTCATACTCTGCCTGTAATTGTTGACAGTTCAATGACTGATATTGCGTTGGAGAAACATAAGTCGGTTTTACCGTAGTGGCACACGCGGTCAGCAATAGGCTACTGGCAGCAAGGATAGATAAAGCTATTTTTTTCATCTGTTTTCTCAATCTTATTTTTGCTCAATTTCATTGAACAATGAAAGATAGGCCTGCGTCAATTTATGATCTTTAGCCAAATGAATTAATGGCAGGTTTTGATGATGGGATTCTTTCATCAGCACCGAAGGTGGCAACATATTTTCCAATACTGGTAAGCCTTCATCTTTCAGTTGCTGCACCACTTCACGCGGCAACTTGGCTTGTGCTTGATACTGATTCACCACAATGCCTTCAATTTCCAACTGGTCATTATGATCATCTTGGGTTTCAATCACATTTTCAATGAGGCTTTGTAAGGCCCGCTTCGAGAACACATCACAATCAAAAGGAATCAACACGCGATCGGCAGCAATCAGAGCAGACAAGGTAAAAAAGTTAAACGCTGGCGGCGTATCAATATAAACACGGTCATATTTGCCTTCCAGTAACTTCAAGGCATCGCGTAATTTATAAATTTTGTGTTTGGCTTCTAAAGCATAGGCCAACGTACCCAGACTCGGACTCGCAGGAATCACATCCAATAGTTTAAACGGGGTCTGATGCACATAACTTTCCAGCCCTTTGGGGCGATTCTTCAGTAAAGAGCCAATCGCATTGCCCAATAAGCCTGCTTTGGTTTGGGTTGTGCCCAACACTTCTTCAAAGTAGTTTTCAACATTGGGTTCTAATGCAGGCTTATCCACCGAATAGGTCGCATCATCTCCCAATAAATACTGACTGGAGTTGGCTTGCGGATCCAAATCAATCACCAGTGTTTTTAGCCCCTGATGAGCACTAATGGCAGCCAGATTGACTGTAATACTTGACTTGCCTACCCCGCCTTTCTGATTAAATACCACACGTGTCCGCATATGCCCCCTCCCTCAATTTTTATTTGTGATCGTTCAGCAGTGTAATCGATCATATTTTTATCGTTTAAGATTATGTCCGACAATCAGCCGAAATTTGGCTGAATCATCACCAAACCCAAGATGGAAATAAACGCCACCACAGCCAAAAACAAGCCTGCACGGCGCTGCGCCAACAGAACCTGATCCTGTTTTTTATAGGCTTTGCTTAAAGAAGACAACAGCACTACAAACAGAATGATTTTGGCATAAAACCAAGACTGTACCTCAAAACCTTTCATGACCAGCAAGGCAACACCCGTCAGAATCAACAGGGTCATGGCACTGTGCTGCACCGCGACAAAAACTTTACGTGCCGCTGGATTCGGCATATTGCCTTCAGTTCCCGAAAATAAACTCCATGCGCGGCTCAAAATTGCCACACCTGCCAGTATCACCGCTACCCAATGCAGCGTTAATAACATTTGTGCATCCATAAAGACTCAATATCCTTAGTTCTTAGGTGCATGCGCACATTCAGGGCTTGAGGTGTCTTGTCCTTGCCATTCCGATTCCACAAAGGCATGAATGGCTAAGGCATGAATGCGACTCGGTGCCAATAAATCTCCCACAGCCGCATAAATTTTCTGATGACGTTGAACTAAACGTAAGCCATCGAAGGCTTCGCTGACAATCACCACCTTAAAATGCGATTCTTTACCAGGGAAATAACCACCATGTCCCGAAGACTCATTCACAATTTCTAAATAAGTCGGAGCTAATTGCTGTAAACGGTCGCGCAGTTGTAATTCTAAGCTCATGGTACTCTGCCTTTATCTTTTCAGTTGCTTACAGTATAGCGGTTCTACCTGTCGGTTTTGTATCAACACGCATTTTTTGTGACTACAAGCGCAAATTTTTAAAAAATATGACATAAAATGCTTTTATTTTATGCAATTGATACAAGTTTTTTCAGAAACATATTGACCATGATTTTTCATACTGTATTATACACGGCATGCGGGAATAGCTCAGTTGGTAGAGCACAACCTTGCCAAGGTTGGGGTCGCGAGTTCGAGTCTCGTTTCCCGCTCCAAATTTTTTAGTGTAAGTTTTAGAAAAAACTGCTCAATATGCGGGAATAGCTCAGTTGGTAGAGCACAACCTTGCCAAGGTTGGGGTCGCGAGTTCGAGTCTCGTTTCCCGCTCCAGATTCAAAAAAGCCCTAGTCGAAAGATTAGGGCTTTTTTATTTATACAATAAAAATTTCACCCCCCCCCTGCAACGCTTAAAACAGCCCACTTTCCATAAAGTTATTCCCGTTTAGAAATTCTGGATGATGGATCTCACTTCAATCTTTTCTGAATTCTCAACTGTCATCACAATCTTACTTCAATCGTAAATTGAAATGTGGGTTGGACGAGCAAAGCATTCTAATGTATACATGTCACAATAAGTTTAAAAAATAGCCATAACGATAAAACAGTCCAGCTAACTTACGAATAAGGACCCCATCACATGAACTACAAACACGCGCTCGGTATTCTCCTCACACTATGCTCTACACAACAGGTTTTCGCGACTGAAGGCGGTATTGGACGTCCGATTACAGGCATGCAAGTACAACCCATGAATGGTATTTTACCGATTCAAGAAGGCGGCGTACTCACCGTTTCCAGCATTTACTATGATGGCAATATTGAAGCCTCGCGCAATGCCCCGATCTCAGGGCAAATTACCGCTGGGCTAGACTATAAAGTCTCTTACAATCTCATTAACGGGATTTTTGTGTGGAATACCCATGACAAATGGAGCTTAGCAACCACAGTCGGCATTCCTGTGCAATATACCGATATCAATGCCTATGTGAATAATTTAAACCGTAGTGATGACTCGACCAAAATCGGGGATGCCATATTTTCACCACTAATGATGAACTATCACTTTAGCCCAACTACGCACGCCCTGTTTGGTGTTTCCATTTATGCACCGACAGGCAGCTATGATACGGATCGGCTCAGCAATGCAGGGCAAAATACTTGGACCTTTATTCCTAACTTTGCCTACACTCACATTTTCCCTAGCATCAATGCAGAATTCAGCAGCAATATGGCCTACGAGATGTACACCAAAAATGATGCCACCGATTATACCAGTGGCGATATTTTCCGCCTTGACGTCCTCGGTTTAAAACGCTTTGGTGATTTGGGAAGTGATGGTTTAGGCGTGGGTGCAGTGTTTGGCTGGATTGAACAAACCACTGATGATGATGGTCGTCTGGCAGACCGCCTGAATGGCTTCCAAGGTCGTGCTTTAGGTGCTGGTCCAATTTTGACCTACGACAAAAAACTCAGCCAAAGCACAGGACTTTCTGCATCACTACGCGGGATCTATGAATTTGATGTGAAAAACCGCCCTGAAGGTGAGGCCTATCAACTGACCATCAACTATCAATATTAAGCTTTGATGGATCATCAACTGACCCTCTAGATGTGCATATAAAAATACCCCTTGCCTGATGACTCAAGCATGGGGTAATGATTTTTAACGGGTTTTAGCCAATTTATCGCACGGCAATTTTAGGATTAGAATTGCCCCACATGGTATATACGTCTGCAAGCAGCGCACCATTGTAGTCTTCCAAATCACTTTGTTTTACAGTTTCATTGCCCTGCTGACCAAACAAGACCACTTCATCGCTGGCACGAATATCAGGGAAATCGGTGACATCCACCATGGTGGTATTCATGGAAGTACGCCCCACAACAGGGACTTTATGTCCACGAATCAGCACATAGGCTTTATTACTAAATGCACGGCGGTAGCCATCCGAATAGCCCATCGGCAAGTTCGCCAACAACGAATCACGCTTTAAGGTATAGGTCTGGTCATAGCCAACCGTGGTACCTTTTAAATAGGCATTCACTGTTGCGACTTGGGTTTTAAAGGTCATCAACTTTTTATATTCGACACGATCCGGAATACTGTCGCCATAAATCACACCGCCCGCACGCACCATATCTAAATGCGACTCTGGTACGGTTAATGTGGCAAATGAATTGGCAGTATGCAAGGTCAAGGCTTCACGCTTGAGTTTGGCTTTTTTAATCAACCAATCGGTTTGCTGATTAAAAATCGCCAAATGCTCACGCACATATTTTTCATCTTCCACTGCATAGTGCGTCATGATGCCCACCAGTTTCAGGTTCGGTAATTTGGTCATGTTGAACGCTTGCTGCTTGCCTTGCTCGGTGTTCAGCTCCAAACCATTACGATCCATACCGCCAGCATTCAAGCCTAGATGGTAAGCAACCGTTATGCCTTGCTGTTTTGCCCAAGCGGAAATGCGCTGTGCCTGCTCGTAGTTGCCGAACAATTCTTCCATCTTGAGTGAAGCTGCATTTTGAATTTCCTGATCGGTTGCTGCACGCAATCTTAAAATGCGACCTTGATAACCTGATTGGCGTACCATCGCTGCTTCCGCATTACTGGTGATGCCCACACAGGGCACATTCAGCTTGATAATGCTTGGCATTAGCAACTGAATACCATGTCCATAGGCATCGGCTTTCATCACGGCACAAATTTGGCTTTTATCCTGCAATTGCTGCTGCAAAGTTTGAATGTTTTGCTCAAAGGCCTGCACATTAATTTCCACCCAAGCATTGGCTTGTGGAGCTGTTGCTTGTGTCGAAGAAATATGTGATGTCAACATTGGTGCAGCCATGGTACTGCTCATATTTAGCAGTCCCGCCCCCAACATACATGCCAATAATGTTACTTTTTTCAAGACAAATCCCTCTTCGTCGTTATAAAAAAAGAGAGGGGAAATTCCCTCTCTCATGCATCATTAATTATTTTCAGATACTTCATCATGATCAATGCGACGACCATGCTCTAAAATCCAAGTGCGTTCGCTGTCTTGACGTTTACGACGCTTGTAAGCAATCCATAAACCGATAAACCAAAGTGGTGAAACAAACAGTGAAATACGCGTATCATGATCGAGACATAAAATCGCAACCACAAACACCATAAATGCGATACCAAACCAGCTCATAAAAATACCCGCAGGCATTTTATAAACAGACTGCGCATGCAAATCAGGACGCTTTTTACGATAAGCCAGATACGATGCGAGGATCATACCAAAAGCAAATACAGTCAAAATTGAGGTCAATGCCGTCACAATATTAAAGGCAGACATGACGTTTGGCGTAACAAACAGAATTAGCGTACCGATAAAGACACAAATCATCGAGCACAACAGCGCTTGTACAGGCACTTTACCTTTAGACAAGGTTCTAAAGCGTTGCGGTGCATCTTTCTCAACCGCCAAGCCATACAACATACGACTGGTGGCAAAGATACCACTGTTTGCCGAAGACATCGCCGACGTCACCACCACAAAGTTCACCACAGCAGCAGCCGCTGTAAGCCCGACCAATTGGAACATGGCCACAAATGGACTTTTACCTGGATCAACTTGATGCCATGAAGTCACGGAAATGATGACCAATAAAGCACCCACATAGAACAACAGAATGCGCCAAGGAATTGAATTAATGGCTTTAGGTAATGATTTTTCTGGGTTTTTGGTTTCTGCTGCAGTGGTACCGACCAATTCAATACCCAAGAAAGCAAACACTGCCATCTGGAATCCCGCCAAGAAACCTGTCACACCATGCGGTAAAAACGCATCAGGATCAGTGATATGCGAGAAAGATGCCTTGACCCCATTTGGAGATACAAAGCCCATCACCACCAAGCTAATACCCAAGATTAAAAAGGCCACAATCGCCACAATCTTAATCATGGCAAACCAAAACTCGGTTTCACCAAACATTTTTACCGTCAGTAAGTTCAGCACGGTCAAAATGGTGATAGTAGCCAAAGCAGGAATCCACACAGGTAAGTCGGGATACCAGAACTGCATGTAACCACCAATCGCGATAATATCGGCAATGGCAGTAATGACCCAACTAAGCCAGTAGGTCCAGCCCAAAAAGTAGCCTGCCCAAGGACCGAGATAATCCGTAGCAAAATCCACAAATGACTTATAGTTGGTGTTGGAAAGCAGCAACTCGCCCATGGCACGCATGACAAAAAACAAGACAAAGCCAACGATCATATAAGTCAAAATGACTGAGGTTCCAGAATTGGCAATGGTTTGCCCCGAACCCATAAATAGACCTGTTCCGATGGCTCCGCCAATCGCAATCATTTGAATATGGCGATTACTGAGAGAACGATCGAGTTGTTCTTCTCCAGCTGCGTCGTAATGATGTCCGCCCAGTAAATCGCCCTCTAACGGTTCATTTGACTGAGTGAGTTTTTTTCCATTCATCATGTTTTTTACTCCAATTTACAGCCCAAATCGGGTGTAAATATGGGACTAAAATAAAATAAGTCCGTTATTTCATTACAGTCCAAAATTAAGCTACATATTATCTTTCAATAACATTAATTTTATTATTTAGCCCTGTTCTTACACTTCAATCACAGCAACCAAATAACCACAACACAGATTGCAAAAGCTATGCCAATTTAATTAATTTTATATTGAAATACAATAGCTTAACAAAAACTCGAAACGAGTTTATCCAGTGACTACAAGCGGACTTATAATCACTGGATGTCAATATTGAATTAATATTTTTTACAATATCCATATATTCAATTCCATTGAAAATTAATTTAACGATTTAAGTTCGATAAACCACCATCATCATATTTAATAAATCGACACGAATAATCACGCACGAAGCTCAGTTAATATCAAACCTGCTCTTAAGCCCTTTTTCACTTGGGTATTTGGAAATAAAATCCAGACCTGTTCTGGTGCAATTACATAGGGTTTGCCCTGTTGTAGTGCAATAACCGCATCAGATTGGAACGTTGAAAAATTTGGGGCAGAATCAGCAAGATTGAGCTGAAAGTCATCTTCAGTTTTGATAATCGAATCGACGACACGAAAGTTTTTGATTGCTTGCTTTTGACGTACAGGTAATGCCTGCTCTGTCACGACCGCGCGCAACACTTGATCAATCGCTGTAAAAGCCGATAAATCATTTTGACCAAAAGGTTTGGCATGACCGAGTTCAAGGGTTGAACTCGCTGCCTGAAATCTTGAGCTGGTATAGTGGGTAAAGGTTCGCCCTGCGGCATTGTGATACACCAAGGCATCCAGTTCCGCTGCACTTAAGCAGTCCAACATCACCGCATCATAACGATGGGTTTGATAAGGGAATAAAGCGAAAGTCGGAAGCAAAGACGGACGAATAGCCGTATGTAAATCATAGTGATAGCGCTTGACCTGTTCAGGGCTAGATCGATAAAAATCAGCCACTAATTGTTCCAGCTCTGCCACACGCTGCGCTTCAAAAGTCTCTGCAAATTGCTGATGTGCCCCGCAGAACATGCGATTCATGTCATTTTCAACATAACGTTGACCTGAACGAATCGCGACAGGATTACCCAAGATCAATAACAATTTGACCTTGAGTGGTAATGCACCTGTAAAAATATCCTGACTGATCTGCGCCAATAACTCGATCGGCGCAGTTTCATTGCCATGCACACCTGCAGACAACACGATGGCTTTTTCATAATCCTGTTTTGGCGTAAAAGATAGTACGCCTTCAGCCAGCCATTCCCAGCTAAAGTCATCCTGTACCCCTCGAGTTGAGGTCGGTACTTTTTGCTCTAAAACACTTTTTAAAAAATCCATCATCTGCTGTCCCTGCCTGCTGATTAACGTTGGAAGTGATACACCGAGCCTAAGCCCAAGATTTGCGTCAATTCATCTAAGGCTGTACGGCTTTCGATCAATAGGTGCGGATCTGCCAAATCTTGTTGCGCTAATTCATCACGGTAATGCTGATCTACCCATGCATTTAAGCGAGTAAACAAAGCATCATTCATGAACAGATTCGGATTAATCGCCTTCAGCTCTGCTTCGTTCACTGCAACACGTAAACGTAAACATGCAGGACCGCCACCGTTACGCATACTTTCACGTAGGTCGAAGACTTTAATGTCATCAATTGGGGTACCCATTTGAATCATGTCGTTCAAGTAGCTCCATACCGCTTGGTTTTGACGGGATTCTTCAGGCACCACAATGCTCATACCGCCATCGGCACGCGTGAGCAATTGACTATTGAATAAATAAGTATTCACCGCATCTTTCACTGAAACACGCTGATCAGGTACTTCAATGGACACAAACTCTTGACCCAAACGCGCCATTTTTTCACGAATTTCGGCCAAAGCTTCCGTTTGGTTCAAGAAGGCATGTTGATGATGAAACAAGACATTTTGGTTACTCACCGCAATCACATCGTTGTGGAAGACCCCTTGGTCAATCACATCTGGATGCTGTTGTACAAACACAGTTTGTTCGGCTTTCAACTGATGTAAACGCGCCACTGCTTCACTCGCCTCAAGCGATTGACGAGCAGGATAGCGTTTTGGACCTACACCACCACCCATGAACTGCTGACCATAGACAAACACTTGTACGCTGGCTTGATCATAAGCACCGCCTAAACGGTTATGGTTCGCCGCGCCTTCATCACCGAACAATGCCACTGGTGGTAAAGCTTCGTGATGTGCAAAGTGACGCTCATCATTAAACATCGCAGCCATCACGCGTGATGTGGTTTCATGCTCAATTGAACGGTGGAATTTGTTGTTCAAGTTTGCCGCAGTAAAATGCACGCGACCATCTGCACTGTCTGCTGACGGTGATACCGTTGCTGCATTGGCCGTCCACATGCATGAAGCTGAACTTAGCGCAGACAACAACTCTGGCGAAGTACGCATCGCTTGTTCAATGACGCTGTGATCATCACCACGGAAGCCCAATTTACGTAAAGTTGGCACATGCGGGCGTTCTTGCGGTGCAAATACACCTTGCTTTAAGCCCATGTCTGCCAAAGCTTTCATCTTTAACAGGCCTTGTTTGGCTGCCAACTTCGGATTCGATACGTTATTACGGTTTTTAGTCGATGCTTCGTTCCCGAATGACAATCCTGCATAGTGATGCGTTGGACCAACTAAACCATCAAAATTAATTTCATAGCCTGACATTTCTAAACTCCCTATCCGTCGACTACAGCACAATGCCTGGCGATAATTTTTCAGGTAGACTTACCTGCTGACTTTCCAGTGATGCCATTGGCCATGCGCAATAATCTGCCGCATAGAACGCGCTGGCACGATGGTTACCCGACGCACCCACACCACCAAACGGCGCGGCACTCGAAGCACCTGTTAATGGTTTGTTCCAGTTCACGATGCCTGCACGCGCTTCAATCAATAAACGCTCGAACAGTTCACGATCTGGTGAAACTAAACCTACTGACAAGCCAAAACGTGTTGCATTCGCAAGCGCTAAAGCTTCATCAAAATGGTCATAACGATAGATACAGCTCAATGGACCAAAATATTCTTCGTCTGGTACATTGTTGACCTTGGTCACTTCTAAAAGACCTGGGCTTAACAAGCTGCTGTTTGGATCGGCTTGCGTCACAGGCAATAACACCTCAGCGCCCAAATCCACTAAACGTTGCTGTGCCTGTAAAATCTGCTGTGCAGCCTGTAATGAAATCACACCACCCATGAACGGTTGTGGCTGTGCATCCCACTGACCCACCACCAAGTTGCGGCTCACTTCAACCAGACGCTGAATGAAAGCATCGCCTGCAGCACCATTTTTGATAATCAAACGGCGTGCACAAGTACAACGCTGACCTGCCGAAATAAAGGCAGATTGAATGGTTAAGTTCACCACCGCATCAATATCGGTAATTTCATCGATAATTAATGCATTGTTGCCGCCCATTTCTAACGCAAGAATTTTTTCTGGCGCACCTGCCAATTGCTTATGCAAGTGGTAACCAGTATTCGCGCTACCCGTGAATAGCAAGCCGTCAATCTCATGTGATTGCGCCAGTGCTTCACCGGTACTGCGACCGCCTTGTACCAAGTTCAAGACACCTGCTGGCAAACCTGCTTCATGCCATAACTTCACGGTTTCTTCCGCAGTCCACGGCGTTAGTTCACTAGGTTTGAATACAATGCTATTGCCCGCAATCAGCGCTGGTACAATATGACCATTCGGCAAGTGACCCGGGAAGTTATAGGGACCAAATACAGCCAACACCCCATGTGGACGGTGACGTAAAGATGCAGCACCATCCGCCATTTCGGTGATGCTTTCGCCCGTACGCTCATGGTAAGCACGAATTGAAATTGCGACTTTGGCAATCATCGACTGCACTTCAGTCAGGGTTTCCCAGATTGGTTTACTGGTTTCACGACTGATGATCGTTGCTAACTGTTGTTTATTTTGTTCTAACAAGCTGGCAAAGCGGTGAATCACTTCAATGCGCTCTGCAAGTGGACGACGCGCCCATGCAGCAAAGGCTGCACGCGCGGACTGACAGGCTTGCTCAACTTGAGCCGCAGTCGCTTCAGCACCTTGCCAAATCACTTCTTGAGAAACAGGATCGAGTTTGTTCCATGCTGCACCCTGCGCTGGAGACCATGTCCCATTAATATATAAATTTCCTTGTGACATTATTTTTGCTCCGCTTTGTCTAAAGGCAACATACGAATACTTTGCCCGGCTTGTACGCCAAGGGCATAGGCTTGTTCAGCCGTTAAACTTAAACTGTCTGCTTCAGCAGCATGTTGGATTAAGATGGCGCGATAATCGAGATAACGATCATTCGCCACCAAATAGCGACCTGTCGCTTCTGGCAAGTTCGGCACGATTTTCACGGCACAGGTACGGCTATCTTTCACTGCACGTAAGTTTTTCACTTCGGCTTCTAGCGTTGGACCTGCATCAAAAATATCGACATAACCTTGATAGCGCAGACCTTCCGACTCCAAAACGCGAGCGGCTGGAACGGTATGTGGATGAAGTTGCGCAATCACTTGCTGTGCTGCCAAAGGCAGTAAATCGGTATAAACAGGGAAGCGTGGCATCAATTCCGCAATAAAGACTTTTTGCCCAATACCACTGAGATAGTCCGCAGTGGAAAAGTCCATATTGAAGAAGTGATTGCCCAACGCATCCCAAAACGGTGATCGACCCATTTCATCTGAATAACCGCGCATTTCCGCAATCAGGGTGTTTTGAAACGCCTGCTGGAAAGCTGCGATAAACAGAAAACGAATTTTGGACAGTAATTTTCCGTTCTGGTCTTTGCGGTAATCTGGATCTAAAAACAGCGTGCAGAGTTCGCTACAACCCGTCAGGTCATTACTTAAAAACAGCGTATCTAAAGCTTTATAAACATTCAGAGCCTGTGAGGCATGGACTTGCTTGCCCACATGGAAGTTATAAAATGGTTCCGTCAGACCCACAGCAACTTCAATGGCACTCACGCCCACTACACGCTGCTCTTGCGTATCTTCCAAAACAAATAAATAACCTTGCTCACTTGGCGCAGCTTGACCTTGTAAAGTCTTTTGTGTGCGTGCAATTCGAGCCGATAAGATCTCTTTATTCTGCGGTAAAGAAGTCAAGCCAACGCCCGACTTCCCTGCCAGAATGAAGATATCATCTAGATCTCGAAGCTCTGCATGTCTAACAATCATCATCAGCAGTGGCCGCCTATCACGCGCCAACAAAACGTGCGAGTGCACGCTCGAAACGTTGTAGACCTGCTTCGATATCTGCTTCAGGAATAATTAAAGATGGGGTGAAACGAACCACATTTGGACCTGCAACCAGTGCCAATAGACCTTCTTCACCTGCAAGGGTCACGATGTCTTTGGCTTTACCTGCATATTCCGCTTTGAGTACGCAACCAATCAATAAACCTTGACCACGAACTTCTTCAAACAGGCCAAAACGTTCATTTAAACGCTTTAAGCCATCTGCAAAAATTTGCGCACGGGTACGTACACCATTCAACACTTCAGGCGTATTGATGAAACCAAACACGGCATTCGCGACAGCAGAGGCCAATGGGTTACCGCCATAAGTTGTACCGTGATCACCCACCGCATACATATTGGCGTATTTATCCGTGGTAATCATGGCACCGATTGGGAAACCACCACCCAATGCTTTGGCTGTGGTTAAAATGTCAGGTGTCACTTCAGTGTTCATGTAGGCATATAGCGCCCCTGTACGACCCACACCAGTTTGCACTTCATCAAAAATCAGCACTGCGCCGTGTTGATCACACAATTCACGCAAGCCTTTTAGGAATTCAGGTTTTGCTGTGATCACACCACCTTCACCTTGAATCGGCTCAACAATTACCGCGCAAGTGTCCGCATCAATGGCTGCACGTGCTGCGTCCAAATCATTGAATGGAAGATGTTGAATGCCTTCTGGCAGTGGTGCAAAGTCTTGTGAATATTTCGGTTGACCACCTGCCGATACCGTAAATAAGGTACGACCGTGGAAGGCATTTTTAAATGCAATAATCTTGTTCTTGCGCGCAGAGCCTGAAAGTAGGCCCACTTTGCGCGCAAGTTTCAAAGCCGCTTCATTGGCTTCTGCACCAGAGTTACAGAAGAACACTTTATCGGCAAAGGTACTGTCAACCAATTGTTTTGCAAGGTTCAGTACAGGTTCATTGGTATAGCCGTTACCGATATGCCATAACTTCTGACCCTGTTCGATCAAGGCTTTGACCGCAACTGGATGTGCATGCCCAAGCGCATTTACCGCAATGCCACCTGCAAAATCGATATATTCTTTACCTTGCTGATCCCATAAACGAGAACCTTCACCGCGCACAGGAATAAATTGAGCGGGTGCAAAAACAGGCACCATATACTGATTAAAATCTTGGCGACTTGGTTGGTTATTCTGGTTCATGGTATGTTCTTCCTTAATAAATCTGACGTTAATGTTTCTTCAGTTCACACTTCAGCAGCGTGAAATTTCCCCTTAACCCGGGAAAATTCCGCGCTCTTTACGTGCTTTCAAAATGCGCTCACACGCCAAGATGTACGCTGCGGTACGCAAGCTGCAGTCTTTTTCGTCGGCTTTATACCAAACGTCTTCAACCGCTTTGATCATGAGCTTGTCTAAACGCTCGTTAATTTCTTCTTCAGTCCAGAAATAGCTCGCCATGTCCTGAACCCATTCGAAGTAACTTACGGTTACACCACCAGCGTTACACAGTACGTCTGGCACGATCATGATTTGACGTTGTAAAAGAATGTCTTCTGCTTCTGGATAGGTTGGACCGTTTGCACCTTCCAAAATCAATTTCGCAGTCAATTTTTGCGCACGTTCAACGGTGATCTGACCTTCCAATGCAGCAGGGATTAAAATATCCATTTCTACTGCCCAGAATGCGTCATCTTCAATCAAGCTTGCTTCTGGATAACCCGCAATCCCTTTGTGAATCGCAACGTAATCTTGTAATGCTTTAATATCGATACCGTTTTCGTTAAAGATGGTGCCAGTATGGTCTTGTACACACACCACTTTCGAATTGGCTTTTTGGAACAAGTAAGCGGCTTCGCTACCCACGTTACCAAAACCTTGAACTGCGACACGGCTGCCTTCAAGTGGCAAGTTGATTTTCTTGGCAACTTCTAGACCCGTCACAAATACACCACGACCGGTTGCACGGACACGACCCAAAGAGCCACCTAAATGAACTGGCTTACCAGTCACCACACCTGTTACGGTATGACCTTTGATGCTTGAATAGGTATCCATCATCCAGCCCATAATGTCGGCATTGGTGCCTACGTCTGGTGCAGGAATATCATTTTGTGGACCGATGATCGGGCTAATTTCGCTGGTAAAACGACGGGTTAAACGCTCCAACTCACGCGGAGACAATTTACGCGGGTCAACACGAATACCACCTTTGGCACCGCCATAAGGTAAGTTTAATACTGCAGTTTTGATGGTCATCCACGCTGAGAGCGCCATCACTTCATTCAGTTCAACATCTGGATGGTAACGAATACCACCCTTGCCTGGTCCGCGCGACAAGTTGTGCTGAACACGGTAACCTTCGAAATGCTGAATAGAACCATCGTCCATCACGATAGGCACATCAACAATGAGCGCACGCTTTGGACGCTTTAATGTATTGATAAAAGGGATTAAGTCTTCTTCAAGGTAAGGTGCGACACGATTAATCTGAGCAAGGTAGGTTTGCCATGCGCCACTGTTTTCCATTTCATACGACAAAGACATTGATTTATCCTCTGAGAATTTGGTTGATCCAATCCATTAAAAGTAGGAAACACTCCATCTATTGGACACCGCCTCAGCTCGGTGTAGTTCCAACTGGAGTGTTACCCAGTACGCATAGTATGAAAAATCAAAACGAATCCAAAAAGTTGTAATTTTGATTAAAATGCAATAAATTTTAGCAAAACGCTTAAAGGAAAAATCAAAGTGAATGATACGGACAGTCAAATTCTCGGTTTACTGCGGGATAACGCCCGCATGTCGATTACCGATATCGCCAATAAGGTGCGTGTTTCCCGTAATACAGTGCAAAAACGCATCGAATATTTAGAATCCAGCGGCATCATTACCGGTTATACCGTCCGCCTCAAACCCGGCAGTGAAAAAAACACTATTCGCGCATGGATGAACATTATGGTGGAAGGCACCAAAACCAGTGCGGTGGTGAAAGAACTCCGCATTGATCCTGCAGTACATACTTTGCATACCACCAATGGCAAGTGGGATTTGCTGGTGGAGTTGAAGTCGGACAGCTTAGAAAGTTTTGATAAAACCCTTGAACGGATTCGAACCATTTCAGGCATTTACAATACTGAAACCAGTATCTTGCTCTCGACCTATAAAGCCTAATCACCCATGGCATGGGTCAACACGATGCACCCGTGGATCCAGAAGTGTAAAACTGATGAAAAGCTGAGTTATGTGTGAAAGCTTTTCCAATATCAGCCCATTTTGACCCCGCGAGTTTAACCGTTTGATCATTTTTAAGTGGCTCAACTCTTTTAAAGTCGTGCGTGGCTGTGTATAACAATTCACGTACAGAAAAGTAAAAGCATAGGCAAACTGTCTAAAAAAGCGTTAGACTATGCCACAATCAAAAATGCAAATTCCTGAGTGATTTGCAGACGAATAGAAAGGTGAAGATTGATGCCGCTCAATACTGTTGAAGAGCTTGTAGCAGATATCCGTGCAGGGAAAATGGTCATCCTGATGGATGATGAAGACCGTGAAAATGAAGGTGACTTGGTCATTGCAGCAACGCATGTCCGTCCAGAAGACATTAACTTCATGATTACGCATGCCCGCGGTTTAGTATGCCTCACTTTAAGTCGTGAGCGTTGTCAGCAATTGAATTTACCATTAATGGTCGATGCCAATGGTGCGCAACATGCCACCAACTTCACCCTCTCGATTGAAGCAGCAGAAGGCATTACCACAGGTATTTCTGCGGCAGAACGTGCGCATACCATTCAAACTGCGGTCGCTGCACATGCCAAGCCCAGCGATATTGTACAGCCAGGACATATCTTCCCCTTGATGGCACAACCGGGTGGTGTATTGCACCGTGCGGGACATACCGAAGCAGGCTGTGACCTTGCCCGTATTGCTGGTTTAGAACCCGCTTCTGTGATTTGTGAAATCATTAAAGAAGACGGCACCATGGCGCGTCGACCAGATTTAGAAATTTTTGCCGAAAAGCATGGTCTTAAAATGGGGACCATTGCTGATTTAATCCATTACCGCATGACCAATGAACAAACGGTCGAGCGTCTTGGTCAGGAAAGCATCGACACCGAATACGGTACATTTGAGCTGTATCGTTACCGTGAAATTGGTAACCCAGATATTCATTTGGCTTTGGTCAAAGGTGAGCCGAAAGATGGTATTACCACAGTGCGCGTCCACGGTTTTAATCCGACGCGCGACTTGCTGAAACTGAACAAGCAAGATGGTGAACCTGCGTGGAACTTGGATCGTGCGTTAAAAGAAATCGCGCAAAGTGATCGCGGTGTACTGGTGTGGATTGGTCAACGTCATTTGCAAGATTTGGGTCCTGCCCTCGACAGTCTGACTGCACCGAAGAAAACCAAATCTAGTGCAGCATTGTCACAGCAATACCAAACCATTGGTGTCGGCGCACAAATTTTACGTGATTTAGGTGTTGAAAAAATGAAGCTGCTCAGTTCGCCGCTCCGTTTCAACGCATTATCAGGTTTTAATCTTGAAGTGGTGGAATATGTCACCGCTCAACAAACATTAACGAAATAATCGAGGTTGCTATGGCGATTCGCCGAATTGAAGGTTTATTACATCTCGCGAGCGAAGGCCGTTACGCGATTTTAGTTGGTCGTTTCAATAGCTTTGTAGTGGAACATCTACTCGAAGGTGCAATTGATACATTGAAACGTCATGGTGTATCAGAGGATAATATCACTGTTGTTCATGCACCAGGCGCATGGGAACTTCCAGTGGTTGCGAAAAAACTGGCTGCTTCTGATCGTTTTGATGCCATCATCGCGCTAGGCGCTGTGATTCGTGGTAGCACGCCTCACTTCGACTTTGTTGCAGGTGAATGTGCCAAAGGTTTAGGCGTTGTAGGCTTAGACACGGGTTTACCAGTCATTAATGGTGTATTGACTACGGACAGCATTGAACAAGCGATTGAACGCTCTGGAACAAAAGCAGGTAATAAAGGTAGCGAAGCTGCTCTTACTGCAATTGAAATGGTTAACTTGTTAAAGGCTATTTAAAGCATGTCGCAAACACTCCAAGCCGCTTATGCTGCAAAACGTAAAGCACGTCGTTTTGCTGTACAAGGCATTTATGAATGGCAAATGAGCCGCAACCCAGTGCATGA
Source organism: Acinetobacter kanungonis (assembly GCF_009939195.1). GTDB lineage: Bacteria > Pseudomonadota > Gammaproteobacteria > Pseudomonadales > Moraxellaceae > Acinetobacter > Acinetobacter kanungonis. The sequence continues at coordinate 65,600 of NZ_JAACKC010000008.1, forward strand.
AATTGAAGCACGTACGCGTGTTGAAAATGCCATGCATAAAGTGGACCTCAGCTACTATCATGAATTGCTGACTCAAGTGGTTGCCAATCATGAAGCTTTGGATGCGCTTCTTATTCCTGTGCTGGATCGCCAAATCGAAGCCTTAGACGGTGTTGAACTTGCAACACTGCGTTTGGGTGCTTACGAATTGAAAGAACATCTTGAAATCCCGTATCGCGTGGTTTTAGATGAAGCGATTGAGCTTGCAAAACACTTTGGCGGTGCAGACAGTCACAAATACATCAATGGTGTATTGGACCGTTTAGCCAACAGCCTTCGTGCCGCAGAAAAGCAACAAGCACAATAAGACGTGTAGTAAGTAGTATGGCTGAGTTTTCAATTATTGAGACCTATTTTAATCGAGCGCAGCAGCATTCGGTCGATTTAGGTGTCGGAGACGACTCAGCCGTGCTTACCCCACCTCCGCAGCAACAATTGGTGATCTGTACCGATACCTTGATTGCGGGACGACATTTTCCTCTCGATACCCCTGCCCATGCCATTGGCTGGAAATCTGTTGCCGTCAATCTTTCCGATATTGCTGCAATGGGTGCCAAACCGCAGAGTATCTTATTGGCATTGAGCCTACCCCAAATTGATCATGACTGGCTGAAAGACTTTAGTCAGGGACTGTATGATTGCTGTGATCAATTTGGTGTGAGCTTAATTGGTGGAGACACCACCCAAAGCCCGCATCTCACCATTTCTGTGACCGCTCTCGGCTGGATTGATACCAATCAAGCCGTAAAGCGCTCAGGTGCACAAGTAGGCGACTATATCTGTGTCAGCGGTCAAGTCGGTGATGCATCTTTTGGGCTTCAACATCCAGATCACCCTTTAAAGCAACGTTTGGACTATCCAACCCCGCGCTGCCAGCTGGGACAACAGCTGAAAGGTCTCGCTTCCGCCATGATTGATGTCTCGGATGGTCTGGCTCAAGATTTAGGACACATTCTTAAAGCGTCACAGATCGGTGCGCGCTTACAGCTAGAACAACTGCCGATTGCCCCCGCTTTGCAGCAATTAACACAAGCACAACAATGGCAATACGCGCTCGCAGGTGGCGATGACTATGAGTTATGCTTTACAATAAGCCCGCAAAATTACCAACAGCTTTTGCAACAACAATTAGATGTAAAAATTACGGTGATTGGAACAATTACAAATTCAACTGGGCTTACATTTGAAAAAGATGGCAAAGATCATCTGCTTCAATTTCAAGGGTATCAACACTTTGCATAAACCTCCAATTCAGTTTAACCACATGTCTTGGTCGAACCGCTGTATTGTATTTTGCGGCGTCGGTTTTGGCTCTGGTTTATTACCCAAAGCCCCAGGTACTTTTGGTTCAGCATTTGCGCTGCTTTTTATTCCGCTGTGGTTGAATTTAGGCTTCCTCAACTCCATATACGCCATCATTCTGATGTCACTCATTGGCATCTATATTTGCGGTCAAACCGCCAAAGTGATGGGTGTACATGACGATGGACGCATTGTCTGGGACGAGTTCGCGGGTCAATCAATAACATTATTACCGTTGATCTACTTCGGAAAAATGAGTCTCATCTCTGCATTGATCGGTTTTTTACTGTTCCGTCTGTTTGATGTGTGGAAACCATGGCCAATTCGCGTGATTGATCGCCAAGTGCATGGCGGCTTCGGCATCATGCTGGATGACATTATTGCAGGGCTATGGGCAGCGCTCTGTATTTTTATATACCTCAATATTTCTCTGGCTTAAGGCCAGCTTGTAAGGTGTGTTATGACAACTTCTGTGATTATTCTTGCTGCAGGTAAAGGAACTCGTATGCGTTCCCAGCTACCCAAAGTCTTACAACCCTTAGCAGGACGCCCCTTACTTGGTCATGTGATTGACACAGCCAAACAACTGAATGCTGACCATATCATTACCATCTATGGACATGGCGGTGAACAAGTACAACAACATTTTAAGCATGAACACGTGCAATGGGTTGAACAAGCCGAGCAACTCGGCACGGGTCATGCGGTACAAATGACCCTACCTGTGCTGCCACAAGACGGTATTTCTCTGATTTTATCGGGAGATGTACCATGTATCACACCAGCGACATTACAAAAATTACTGGATGCTTCACGTGGAACAGGCATTGGCTTGGTGACTTTGACTCTCGAAGATGCCACTGGTTATGGACGCATTGTGCGTGAAAATGGGCAAATTCAGGCGATTGTTGAGCATAAAGATGCCAACGAACAACAACGCCAAATTCAAGAAATCAACACGGGTATTTACTGTGTCAGCAATACCAAATTGCATCAATGGCTACCAAAACTCAACAACAATAACGCCCAAGGCGAATACTACCTGACTGATATTGTCGCAATGGCACTGGCTGATGGTCTTGAAGTGGCTTCGGTTGAACCTGAGATGGCATTTGAAGTTGAAGGCGTGAATGATCGTATGCAACTTGCAGCGCTTGAACGTCAATTTCAAAACTTCCAAGCCAAACAATTGATGCAACAAGGTGTGCATTTAATTGATCCAAGTCGTTTTGATCTACGTGGCACACTCAAAGCTGGACAAGATGTACGTATCGATATTAACGTCATCATTGAAGGCGACTGTGAGTTTGGTGATGCTGTTGAAATTGGTGCAGGCTGTGTGATTAAGAACACCAAAATTGCGGCGGGTACTAAAGTTCAACCTTACAGTTTATTTGATCAAGCCATTGTCGGTGAAGATACCCAAATTGGACCTTTTGCACGCTTACGCCCAGGGGCGAAACTCGCCAATGAAGTGCATATCGGCAACTTTGTCGAAGTCAAAAACTCGAGTGTCGGTTTAGGCTCGAAAGCCAACCATTTTACCTACTTAGGCGATGCCGAAATTGGTGCAGGTTCAAATATTGGCGCAGGCACCATTACCTGTAACTATGATGGTGCCAACAAATTCAAAACCATCATTGGTGATGCAGCATTTATTGGGTCCAACAGCTCACTGGTTGCCCCTGTCCGCATTGGTAACGGCGCAACTGTTGGTGCAGGTTCCGTGATTACCCGCGATGTGGAAGATAATTGTTTAGCCATTGAACGCTCTAAACAATTCATCAAAGAGAATTTTCAACGTCCACAAAAATTGAAGAAATAAGAGGATCATCCTATGTGTGGTATTGTCGGTGGCGTTGCAGAACGTAGTATTACCAATATTCTCATTGAAGGTCTCAAACGACTTGAATATCGTGGCTATGACTCAGCAGGTTTAGCCTTGGTCAACCATGACCAGATTTTACGTGAACGTCGTGTCGGTAAAGTGGCTAATCTAGAACAAGCCGTAAGTGAATCACAAATTGTTGGCAACTTAGGGATCGCGCATACCCGTTGGGCAACCCATGGCAAACCGACTGAAAATAATGCCCATCCGCATGTTTCTGGTGATGTTGCCGTGGTACATAACGGTATTATCGAAAACTACCAAGAACTGAAAGATGACCTCGAAGCACTTGGTTATGTATTCACGTCGCAAACCGATACTGAAGTGGTTGCACATCTGATCCATGATGCGTTGAAATCCACCTCGAGTTTGTTGGAAGCAGTACAAAGCGTGGTGCCGCAACTGAAAGGTGCGTATGCCCTCGGGATTATTCACACGGACTATCCAAATGAGTTAATCACTGTGCGTGAAGGCTCGCCTCTGGTGATTGGTGTCGGGATTGGTGAGAATTTCATTAGCTCGGATCAATTAGCATTACTGCCGATCACCAATCGCTTTATCTACCTAGAAGAAGGTGATATTGCTCGCTTGACCCGTGACAAAATTGAAGTGTTTGTCAATGGGCAGTTGGTACAGCGCCCAGTCAAAGAACTGGATGCAACCGTCAGCAACGCCTCTAAAGGCGAATTCAAGCATTACATGCTGAAAGAAATTTATGAGCAACCTGAAGCATTACAACAAACCATTTCGCAAGCACTGGATGGCAACGCTTTACGTGCAGATTTCCTGCAACACGCCGAAGTGGATTTTGCCAATATCCAGCAGGTGCAAATTCTGGCTTGTGGTACCAGTTACCATGCCGGCATGATTGCCAAATACTGGTTTGAACAACTGATTGATGTGCCGTGTCAGGTCGAAATTGCCAGTGAGTTCCGCTATCGCACCCCTGTCATTGTCAATAACACGCTGTACTTGTGCATTTCACAATCTGGTGAAACTGCAGATACTTTAGCGGCACTGCGTGACACCCAAAAACGTGCTGCGGCCAAGAATATCAATATTGTGACAATGGCGATTTGTAATGTCGCAACATCCTCAATGATCCGTGAAACCAGTCATAGCTTACTGACCTTGGCAGGACCTGAAATTGGTGTGGCGTCAACCAAAGCCTTTACCACACAACTCGCGGCCTTGATGCTACTGATTCTGAAAATTGGTCAAATTAAGCAGACTATTTCAGATCACCAAATTCAAAGCATTGCTGCAGAATTATGGCATCTACCTAAAGTGATTTTGGATACGCTACAAAACAATGCGGCAATTCTGCGCCTGTCTGAATTGTTTGTAGAAAAGCAGCACTGCTTGTTCTTGGGTCGTGGTACGCACTTCCCGATTGCTCTGGAAGGTGCACTCAAACTTAAGGAAATTTCCTACATTCATGCAGAAGGTTATGCTGCGGGTGAACTCAAGCATGGTCCATTGGCCTTGGTTGATAATGACATGCCTGTGGTGATTCTGGCTCCGCAAGATGACATGCTGGATAAACTTAAATCCAATATGGAAGAAGTTCAGGCGCGTGGTGGTGAGCTGTTTGTGTTTGCCGATGAACATAGCGGCATTCAAAGCAAAGAGCGTCAACATGTGGTGAGTGTACCAAGCATCATTTCGACTTTGGCACCGATCGTATATAGCGTACCTGTACAATTACTGTCTTACCATGTTGCTGTCTTACGCGGCACCGATGTAGACCAGCCGAGAAACTTGGCCAAAAGTGTAACCGTCGAATAATACCAAAGGCTCGAACATCGAGCCTTTTTTATAAAATGATTATGAGTGAAAGATATGACCTCTCTGACCTGTTTTAAAGCTTACGACATACGTGGCAAACTCGGCACAGAATTAAACGAAGAGATTGCCTATAAGATTGGCCGTGCCTATGGACAAATCTATCAACCGGAAACCGTAGTAATTGGTTGTGATATCCGTCTGAGCAGTGAAGGCCTAAAACAAGCCACCATCCAAGGACTCACCGATGCAGGGGTTAATGTACTGGATTTAGGTATGACGGGTACAGAAGAGGTCTATTTCGGTGCCTTCCATCTTGATGTACAAGGAGGGATTGAAATTACGGCCAGCCACAACCCAATGGATTACAACGGCATGAAACTTGTGCGTGAAAATGCACGCCCAATTAGTGCTGACACGGGTTTAAAAGTGATTCAAGCGCTGGCTGAATCTGGTACATTTCAGGCGGTTGAACATAAAGGCACCATACAAGGCTATGATATTTTGCCTGAATTTGTCGATCATCTCCTGACCTATATTCGACCTGAAAAAATTCGCCCTTTGAAACTGGTGGTTAATGCAGGTAATGGTGCAGCAGGACATGTAATTGATGCTCTGGAACAGAAATTTACTCAACTGCAAATTCCAGTCGAATTTATTAAAATTCACCATGAAGCCGATGGGACATTCCCGAATGGTATTCCTAATCCCATCTTGATCGAAAACCGTGACAGCACCCGTAATGCAGTACTACAACATCAAGCAGATATGGGTATTGCTTGGGATGGTGATTTTGACCGCTGTTTCCTGTTTGATGAAAAAGGACAATTCATTGAAGGCTATTATATTGTCGGTTTACTGGCACAAGCCTTTTTGTTAAAGCAAGCCAATGAAAAAATTGTACATGACCCACGTTTGGTCTGGAACACTTTAGATATTGTCGATCAGTATCAAGGGATTACCGTACAATCTAAATCAGGTCATGCCTTTATTAAAGATGTTATGCGCGAGCATAATGCGGTCTATGGCGGAGAAATGAGTGCACACCACTATTTCCGTGATTTTGCCTATTGTGATAGCGGCATGATTCCATGGTTGCTTGCGATTAGCGTACTTTCTGAAACTAGGCAATCTCTATCTAGCTTGGTTGAAGATATGATCACCAAGTTCCCATGTAGTGGTGAAATCAATTTTAAAGTTGCGGATACCCAAGCCACAATTCAAAAGCTCTTTGACCATTTCGCAGATCAAAATCCCGAGATTGACCGTACCGATGGGGTGAGTTTAGATTTTGGAACTTGGCGTTTTAACGTCCGTGCATCTAACACTGAACCTTTACTGCGCTTAAATATTGAAAGCCGTTTGGATCAGAATCCTGAGCCGATGCACACATACGTAAATCAATTGACCCAGTTGATTCAAAATTAAAATAAAAATGGGAGCAGTATGCTCCCTTTTTTAAACTCTAGATTTAATTGGCATAGCCCTGCGGGTTCTGCTTCTGCCAGTTCCAACTGTCAGCCAGCATATCTTCCAGACCATATTGTGGTTGCCAGTTCAATTCTGTCACCGCTCGGGTATTGTCTGCAAATGATGTTGCTACATCACCTGCACGACGTGGTGCAAATTCAAAAGCAATCGGAATCCCATTGACTTGCTCAAAGGTATTTTTAATTTGCAAAACTGAGGCACCTTGCCCCGTACCAATATTCCACGCTCGACAACCCGTAGCACCTAAACGGTTATTCAAAGCACATAAATGCGCATTGGCTAAATCCACCACATGAATATAGTCACGAACACCTGTACCATCAACAGTATCGTAATCTTGACCAAAAATAGCCAGTTTTTCACGACGCCCTACAGCAACTTGCGTCACATAGGGCATTAAGTTATTTGGAATTCCTTGTGGATCTTCACCAATTCGACCACTTTTATGCGCACCAACAGGATTAAAATAACGTAACAAAGCAATTGACCAACGCGCATCTGCAAGACTGAGTTTTTGCAGCATCTGCTCAACAATCAATTTGGTATAACCGTAATTATTCGATGGCATGCCCGTCGGCATCTCTTCATGGAGTGGAGAAACATTCGCTTCATCATAGACGGTCGCTGAAGAACTGAACACCAGCTTAAATACACCAGCTCGCTCCATGGCTTTGACTAAATTAAGACTCCCTGCAATGTTATTATCAAAATAAGTCAAAGGAATCTGTTGGCTTTCTCCCACCGCTTTCAAACCAGCGAAATGAATTACAGCATCAATGGTATGCTGCGAAAAAAGATGATCTAGTGTTTCACCATCTCGAATATCTCCCTCAATAAAATCAAGAGATTTTCCTGTCAGGGCTTGCACTCGAACCAAGGATTCTACCGAACTATTCGAGAGATTATCTAACACGACCACATCATGACCAGCAGTTAATAACTCAACACAGGTATGTGAGCCAATATAACCTGCGCCACCTGTGACTAAAATTTTAGCCATGTGTATTTCCTAATAAAATTTTCAACAAACCTTGGGTCGACGCATCAAACTGAGTAATATCAGTTTGCTGGCCACTCAGTACAGGCAATAACTGATTGGCTATTTCTTTGCCTTTTTCTACACCCCATTGATCAAAGGGATTAATATTCCAAATTACTGACTGTACAAACACTTTATGCTCATAGAGTGCGATAAGCATACCTAATGTTTTTGGATTTAACTCATTAATCAATATCGTTGTACTAGGCTGATTTCCCTGATATTTTTTATATTCAGGCAAATTTTCCACTTCATTCGCGCATAATGCTTGATTACCAAACGCCAGTAACCTTGATTGTGCCAAACAGTTAGAAAGCGCTAAATGATGTTGCTCAATGAGTGCCTCGGCATTTTCCACATACGTAAATTGTTTTGCATTATAACGATGTACTGGTGCGATAAAATCGCAACTCACTGCATGTGTCCCCTGATGTAGCAACTGATAGAACGCATGCTGTGCATTTGGACCCACCTCTCCCCAAATAATCGGGCAAGTTGCAGATTCAACTTTTTGATGATCACGTTGTAAAGATTTACCGTTGGATTCCATTTCAAGTTGCTGTAAATACGCAGCAAAATATTTCAAACGACCATCATAAGGCAGAACAGCATGGGTCTGCATATTCAGATAGTTGGTATTCCACACCCCTAATAAGCCCATCAGCACAGGAATATTTTGCTCAAACGGTGTATTTTGAAAATGCTGATCTACCAAATGTGCACCCGAAAGCAGGGCTTTAAATCCATCAACCCCAATTTGCAAAGCAATGGGTAATCCAATACAAGACCAAAGAGAATAACGCCCTCCTACCCAGTCCCAGAGTAAGAATTGATGATCAGGATGAATTCCCCAAGCTGTCATTTTTTCAGGTTTAGTCGACACACCAATAAAATGACTTTTGAGAACACAATCGCGTTGCCCTAAGCTTTTCTCCAGCCATTGGCGCACCGTTTCCGCATTCGATAAGGTATCAATCGTTCCAAATGATTTGGAAGAAATAATAAACAAAGTAGTTTCAGGTCTTAACTGATGCAAGAGCTCTGAAAGCTGGCTGCCATCCATAGTCGAAACAAAATGTACATTTAAGGGTTTCGCTGTTTGAACTTTAAAATCCGATAAGGCATGAGAAACCATTAAAGGACCCAAATCTGAGCCACCTACCCCAATGTTTACTACATCTTGAATGACTTCGCCTGTCACACCACGATATTGCCCCATATGTATTTTTTCGACCAAATCAAACATTCGGTTTAACTGTTCATGCACTTGCTGCGATAACTCAGGGAAAACATCGGGATCTTGCGGTAAGCGTAAAGCCCAATGCATTGCTGCACGTTGCTCTGTGTAATTAATGGTCTCAATGGAGAATAGCCGACTGATCCAGACTTTTAATTGTTTTGCTTCTGCTAACGATAGTAATGCCTTGGTGACAGGCAAATTGACACGGTGCTTACTAAAATCAAAAAGCAGATCGTCATAACGCAAACTGAAGTTTTCAAAACGTTGTGCTTGTTCGGCAAAAAGCTGGTTCAAATGAACCGACTGCATTTCTTCCGCTAACTGCTGTAATTTTTGCTCAGTAGAAAGAAATGCTTGCTTAGGAAAATTTTCGATATTTTCTCTCATACTCGACCGACTCCCTCATATGCAAAACCCTGCACTTTGACATATAGAGGATCATAAATATTACGTCCATCTAGAATAAGCGGATGACGCATCAATTGCTGAAGTTTTTTATAATCAGGGCTAGAGTATTGTTTCCATGCGGTGATTACACATAAGGCATCAGCATCCTGAACTGCATCATAAGCATCTGTGCACAAAATCAAATTTTCACGATGACCATATTGTTGATATATTTCTTTCAGCGCTTGCGGATCATGAAGTTTAACCTTCGCACCTTGGGCCCAGAGTGCACTCAGCATGGCATGAATTGGGGAATTTTGAATACTTGAGGTATTTTCTTTGAATGACGCGCCCCAAATTGCAACCACTTTATTTTTCAAATCCGAATGGTAATAGGTCCAGAGTTTACGAAATAAAATTTCTTTTTGCTGCTCATTAATATCCAAAACTTGCTGCAACAGGCGGCTTTTCGCACCACTTTTAGAAACTTCACTGGATAGCGTCAAAATATCATGCGAAAAGTTTTCACCACCAAAACCTACCCCAGGTGATAAATAAGTTGAACCGATTCGCGAATCAGCACCCATTCCCTGCGTCACATGCGCAATATCAATGCCCAATTTTTCAGCCACCAGAGCAAGGTCATTGATATAACTAATTCGAGTCGCCAGCATTCCAGAGATACTTAGCTTCGTAAATTCAGCATCTAGAATCGGCATGAATAAATATTGGTTCGTTGTACTAAAGATAGGTCGTAACAGCTCTTCAATCATGATTCTAGCAGGAGCTTCCTCTACCCCAACAATAATCTGCTTTAAATGCAGTACACTATTAATGGCATTACCCTCCTGAATCACATCAGGTAAGTAGACCCAGTAATCTTGCGGCGAAATCTCGCTAAGCTTGTTTGTACCATTTAATCCAAAAGTTGCAGCATTGATCATCAATCTCGGATGAATAATCGGTTTCAAAGCCAATGTCTTAAGGGTCTGAACCGCCAGTTCAATCTCTGTGGGGCTATAACAAAAGAAATAAACATCTACATCTAAAGGAAGTTCAGCTACAGAACAATAAAGAAGCTGTCCCAATTTAAGTTGTCGATTAAGACGAAAATTTACAGCTTCATCTAAATATTGAACCCGTTTTTGAGGGGAATGCTCATTATTTTGATGACTGCACCAATACACTTGATTGCCATATTCAGATAGCAATACAGCCATGACGCCAGCATTCAGTGTCGCACCTAATATTGCAACTTTCATGATTCACCCACCACACTTATTTTTATTCGACATTCAATTCGGCGATTAACTGCTTGAATTTATGCCCTAATTGAGGGTGTGCAATACCATAATGCAAAACAGCCTTCAAATAGCCGAGTTTACTGCCACAATCAAAGGTCTCGCCTTTCATACGATATGCTTCAACTGAATCAGTACGCTGCAACATTGCAATTGCATCGGTCAACTGGATTTCATTCCCTGTGCCCTTAGGAGTTTGTTCCAATAACTGCATAATTTTAGCTGGTAGAATATAACGCCCAACGACAGATAAATTTGAAGGAGCTGTCCCCACAGCTGGTTTTTCTACAATACCCTGCATAGCGATGCTTTCCCCTTCTAAAGGCGAACTAGCAACATCAACAATACCATATTGATCAACTAAATGTTCAGGAACAGCTTCAACCATAATTTGTGCTGCTTGTGCAGTCTCATAACGCTGAATCATACAGGCAAGATCATTTTGGTCTGATTTGGCTTTTACTAATACATCTGGAAGTAGTACAGCAAAATCATCGGTTCCAATAATACTTTTGGCGCACAAAACAGCGTGACCGAGCCCTAAGGGCTGTGGCTGGCGAATACTCACTACACTAACGTGTGAAGGTAAGATCTTAGTAATTTCTTTCAAAAGATCAGTTTTATTTTTCTGTGCTAAGGTTGTTTCGAGTTCAAAATTTCGATCAAAATAATTTTCAATAGAAGCTTTCGATGAGTGTGTAACTAAAATAATTTGTTCAATTCCAGCCTGAACCGCCTCACGTACAACATACTCGATTGCAGGACGATCGACGACTGTAACCATTTCTTTTGGAATAGATTTACTTGCAGGTAAAAACCGTGTACCTAAACCAGCAACAGGTAAGATGGCTTTTTTAATCATGACACTAAACTCAAAAAATTATTAAATTTAAGACTTAACTTGATCTTCAGATTTTTTTGTTGCGTTGCCTTGAAACAGGGATGGACCAACATGACCAGGGGCATTAATTCCTTCACGTTTTGCCATTACTGCAACCGTTCTAAACATAATTTTAAAATCGACCAAGGTATTGTGGTTGTCTACATACCAGACATCACACTTAAAGCGTTCTTCATAATCTAGTTCATTTCGACCACTGACTTGCGCAAGTCCCGTCATTCCAGGTCGAACTTCTAGACGTCGTGCTTGCTCTGGAGAATAAAGCTCTACAAAGTCCTTCAGCATTGGCCGTGGACCAACAACACTCATATCGCCCTTTAACACATTAATGAGTTGCGGCATTTCATCCAAAGAAGTAGAGCGTAATTTTTGCCCAAATGGTGTAATTCGCTTTTCATCAGGTAAAGGATTACCGTCTTGATCAAAAGCATCTTTCATCGAACGAAATTTTATCATTTTAAAAAGTTTGCCATTTTTCCCAGGACGCTCTTGGCAATAGAATATTGGAGACCCCAAATTTTTACGTACTTTGTAAGTAACCAAAAGAAAAATTGGCGACAGTAATATAAGTGCTATTGCTGCAATAACAATATCAACAAATCGTTTCATCTATATTATCTAAACCCATAATTTCAAATAGCTTTTTATTGACTTTGTAAGCATCAAAGTTTTTCTGTGCTATTTTATAACTCTCTAAACCCATAACATTTATCATTTGGGGATTTTCAATAAAATAACACATTTTTTCTGCTAAAGCTTCTGGATTCCACTTAGGTACAAGAAAACCATTTAAACCATTAACAACAGTTTCTCTACAGCCAGGAACATTAGTTGAAATTACGGGGCGGCCAATTGCCATTGCCTCTTGCGTACTACGTGGTACACCTTCACGATACGATGGTAGAACAAAGACACTTGTTTTCATAATCCAATCTTTAACATTTGTAACATAGCCTGGATACTCGAATAATTTTTCTTCAATTAGCTGATCCAACTGCTCTTGCTTTAAGGCACCCATATTTTGATGATCAATTTCTCCCAATATAGTAAAATGAGCATTTGGATATTTTAATTTTACAATACGTATAGCTTGAATAAATTCAAACACTCCTTTTTCTTTTAATAGCCTCCCAATAAATAAAAAGTTAACTGGATCAAATGAAGCTATAGAATAAGGATATTGCTCAAGATGTAATCCTATTCCACCCAAAATATGTACCTCTGGTACTTTTATACTATATTTATCTATCAAGTCATGTTTATCATCAGAGTTAAGAAAAATAATTTTATTTAAACAAGGAAAAGCTAATTTATATAAATACACTTGTATAGTTTTAATTAATTTAGTTTTTTTTGCAATCCCATCAGGTTGATCAGTAAAGGTATAACCCAAACCTTCCAACATTCCAATGATTAATGGTACTTTAGCAAATTTAGCCGCTATACTTCCATAAATTACAGGCTTCGCAAAATATGAAAATACAATATCAGGTTTGAGTTTATATAATTTACGTTTCAATTGAAAATAAGATGAAATATCTAAAAAAGGATTCAAACTACCACGGCTTAACTCATAGGTCACAGGTATAGCACCAAGGGCTTTAATTTTATCTAAACACTGCTCTGTATACTCAGATGTAAATGCATATACATTATGCCCCTCAGATATTAGTTGCTTAATTAAATCAGCTCTAAAACCATAAAAACTAGCACCAGTTGTACCAATTAATGCTATTACTTTTTTATTCTTCATATAAATTAATCCATTGTTCAACAATACTATTGAGTGCAAGATTTTTTTTTATAAACTCCAAGGCACCTATATTATTTCTTTTAATTTCATCTACACTTAAAGATATTGACTTATCTATTCCCTCAGCGAGTAATTTAGAATTTCCTTTTGGAACTAGTGTACCAAATCCACCCATAACCTCTTTTACACCGCCACAATCTGTAGCAACAACAAATGTCTCACATGCCATTGCCTCAGCCACAACAAGACCAAAACCCTCATATTTTGAAGATAAAATAAATAAATCTGCTGCAGACATTAGCTGTGGTATATCAGTTCTATGTCCCAAAAAATGGATTTGACGAGTTAATTTACTCTCTATTAACTCTTGCTCTAGAGTTTTTCTAAGTTCACCATCTCCCACAACAAATAAATGCATTTTTCTTTTGTTTTGACGATTATTTAATAAAATTTTAAATGCATTAAACAAATTTGGATAATCTTTAGCTTCATGTAAGCGACCTACAGCCAATAACATAAGATCATCGTCAGATAATCCCAGTGACAAACGTAAAATATTATCTGTAATTCTACATTTTTTAAAACGATCCAAATTAATACCATTATAAATAGTTTTAATCCCATTGTTAGGTACCGCACCTAAATTCATAAAATTCTGTGATGCAGACTGACTAACATTAGTAGTAAGATCCGACATGTGATGTGTCAATCTATAAGCAAGCATTCGGCCACGTCCACCTTCATTGTTACTATGAGCAGTACAAATAAGCTTCGGTACAGGTGCAAAAATTCGGGAAATACGTGCAAAAATATTAGCATGAACCATGTGTGCATGTACAATATCAGGTTTATAATTTTGGATTAATAAATTATAATTATTATATGAAAATTTTATGTTTTTTATAGAATCAAGTCCAAGATTTACAATTTCTATATCACTATTTCTAGGCCGAACTATAATCGGCCCCTTCAATAAAGCAATTTTAACCTGATATCCTCTTTCAAACATTTCATCAGCTAAATCTACTACCACTCTTTCTGCCCCACCACTACCCAAACCGGTAATAACGTATAAAATCCTCATAAGACAAAAAAACCTTTAACATACTGGTTTAAAATTTCAATTGCTTGAATATCAGAAACATTTAGTAAACTAGAGTAAGAACCACAGAAAAATAATATAGCAAATATTATATTCAACATTAATAAAAATATAACATCCTTGTATCTTGATTCTTTTACTAATAAAATCAAGATAAATGGCATTATACTATTAAACATTCGACCGGCGATTGGTGTTAAAAAATATGATGTCAAAAATATGATCGCTCCAAGAATTGAAAATTCGTATAATTTTTTGTTACTTTTATCTCCCCATAAGTATATATAAATTAATGTTAGCAAAAATACTACAAATGCACCACCACTACCACCAATTTGACTACTTCCTGTATACTCATCCCCTTGCCGTAAACCAAAAAATTTCGCTACTAAAATCGCTATTAGCGAAAAAACAAACATCCATATAAAGTTTATAATAGCCTTTTTATTTAAGCTAACATTTTTTAGAAATATAAAGTTTAAAAAATAAAAAAATAAAAAAATAAAAAAAATTGAATGAAATAACGAACAAATAAATAATGTTAAAATAACTTTCTTTTCATCTTTTAAGTAAAAAAAGGCAATTATAAAAAATGCTGTTGCTAAGCCCTGACGTAAAGCTACAAGCTCATTTTGTAAAATATAAGGAATTGTAACAGATAACAACAAACCCAATATAAAAGTTAAGGGGTTTTTAGATTCAACTGCAATTACATAAAAATATACAGTTGTAATAATGTAAACAAATAAATGTGGTATTAATTGAAAATCTATATAATTATTTAAGAAGAAATTAAAATATAAAAAAAATGGTTCATTAAAAAACAAAATTATTCCAGGGTATGTAGATATAATGCTTTCAGACGTAGAGGCATATACTAAATAGTTTTCTCGATCACGAAATAATTCATTAGGCAATAAAGATAAAAAGTTTACATAAAGCAACCCTATTAATAAATAAACCAATAATAAAAAAAATTTTTTATGAGACGTTTTTATTGATTTCATACAATATTTTCCCAAAAAATAATAATACGGTCTATTCCAAAGTTATCTTTCATCTTTAAATTTTCATTAACCAAGGCACTAAACTCATATTCATTTAGCTTTGCCATACTCATTAATGCTGAAGCTAACTCATCAATGTTTTGCTTTTCTACTAAATAACCATTTTGATTTGTTACAAGCTCTGCAGGACCTGTATCACAATCATATGCAACTATTGGTAAACCATAACTTTGAGCCTCTAAAAGAACCATTGGAAGCCCTTCAAAACGAGAACTCAGACAAAAAAATGATGCTTTTCTATAAAATTTATCTACATTTTTTTGTTGCCCAACAAAATCTATTGAGTTTTCAACATTATTTTCTTTTGCCATCTGCCTTAAGAAACCATCATCCTCACCACTTCCAACTATAGTGATTCTCCATTCTGGTAGTTGTTTTGAAATTTTTGCCCAAGCACCAATTAAATGATCAAAACCTTTTTGATGAGTTAAACGACCTATACTCAGAATATTTTTAAATTCGAGAGAGGGTACATGACTCTGGTATTGAAATGGACTAGGATTTGAAATTGCTACAACCTTATCCGTATTAGATAAACCAAATTTGGCTTCCCAAAATTGCTTATCACGTGACGTTAAAGTCACTATTTTTGTGCACCATTTAGATGCCATCCATCGCCCTAAATCACGAAAATAGGAACCAAGGTTAACTTTAATATTAAAATGTTCCCAGCAGATATGGTTAACTTTAAGTCCGAAGCAAGCAGAAACAGTAAAAACACAACTTATACTATCTACTACTACTAACGTATCTATATTATGAGCTATTATATACTTTCTTATTTTAATTATCGTGCTAAAAAAATGACTCCGCTGTGAAACGTACTTATCAAACAAGGAGTCAATAATAATACACTGATTCAATTCAAAAAAAGGAGAATGCCCTTCATTTAGCGATAGAATATGAATTCGATGCTTATTAGATAATTTATTCGCGATTAATGATGTCACCCTTTCTGTTCCTCCAGAATGGTTAACATTTCCTATCAAAAAACAAATATTTTTCATTTAATATTTACCAAATCTTCTTAAAATATAGCGGTATACTCTTATTAATATGTTCTCTTTTTCTAAAGTCCATGATTTTTTCCAATGATGAATTGCGTAAGTATTTGAAGTAATATGCTTAAACATTAGTTGATTAATAGGGTAGCTCTCAATAATATGATATGGGTAAAAATATTCTCGATCAAAAATAATATACTCATCTTTATTGAAATTATTATTCTTTAGAACCGTTGCTAAAACAAATGGAATAGTCATAAAATAGGTAGAATTATCATAATATTCCAACATAGCTCTCAATATTGAATGTTTCTTAACTGAACCCAAAACTGCACTATTAGGAGCATTCTTTTCGATATCTTCATATGCCGCAAAAAACTTATTATATAATAATGGTTCGAAATCCTTCACAACTTCGATATCAGTGTCTAAGTAAATACCGCCTTCAGTGTATAAAGCAAAAATTCTGACATAATCTGCTACAAATGCATATTTCTTTTCATCCATTGCTTTTTTAACCATTGGGTGATCCATTGGTGAGTTTTCTTCATTCCACAATTTAAATTCCCAGTCAGTTAAATAGACATGCCATGTCTCCATACATTCCTTTATTAACGGAGGATATTCTTTCCCACCGAACCAACAAAAATGTACAATTTTAGGAATCATATTTTTACACCCATAATTTTTTTAAAAAAATAAACCAAACTTCTATAAAGAATAAAATTTAAAAATTCCATACTTTTGGGATAGAGTTGATAAAATGATATAGCAAATTTAAACCCTCTACTATTAATAGACTCTTGGAAAAGATTTTTCGACAATTGATTTAATGTCATATCAATTAACAAAGGATTTACTTCTCTTTTTTCAACCAAGTATTTAATAACATTACAATAACTATTAAAAAAGTATGAACTTTTTTGACCTATACTACTACCTTCACGAATACGATAATTAACCAATATTTTATTACAATGATAAATTGTATCTACTTTTAAGTATAACATCGTAAATAAATAGACATCTTCTAATAGTAATTTTTCAGGAAAAAATTCATAAATAATCACTTCACGCTTGATTATTCTTAACCAAGGCATCCAAGCACATTCTGAATAAATTTCTATTAGATTTTCTTGAGTAGCTTTATAAAGCCCTTCTGTTAAAGTTGTATATATTTCACGTACAAAAATATTAGACCTATCTAAAAAGGCTCGTGCTCCGAAATTTAAAATATCAGGATTATTTTTCAACATTTTAAGCACCGTTTCAATATAGTCCTTTTGGACGTAATCATCCGGATCTAAAAAGCCTATATATTCACCTTGTGCTTTATTTATACCAAAATTTCTTGCAATGCTTTGCCCTTGATTTTCTTGATGAAAAATCAATAAATTATTACATAAATTAGTTGCCAATTTATCTTTATAACATTTAACTATATCAATTGATTTGTCTTTTGTTCCATCATTGATGAATATTAGCTCAACATCTTCTATCAGCTGAGGAATTAATTCATTTAAAAATTCCTCAATGTAAGCCTCTACACCATAAACAGGTATAATAATACTTAGCTTCATATACAGATCTAACCATTAATACATTGAATAAGTTGACAAACTAAAAACTCTTTTATGAGTATCTAAAATAAGACCTTTTTGATAAAAATAATTAAAAAGTGTAGCTGATAGAATTTCTGTTATTAATATAGAATAAACTGCTCCATACAATCCATAAAAAAATATTAAAAAACAAGTTAAACCAATATTAAATACTACTAAAAAATTTGTTTTAACTTTAAGATAATCAAAAGCCTTAAATTTAATCAAATATTTTTCAGAAACAGTTGAAATTCCAGAAAAAAAGCACACTATAACCATCAGCAATAATATATCATTAACCTCCTTAAATTCACTACCATAAAGATAATAAACTATCGCCCCCCCAAATATTGCAAAAAAAATAAATGCAAAAACAGATATTATAATTATCATTAAATTTAGTTTAGCCACCATCTTTTGACTTATTTCAAAATTTGGCTCAATATATATTTGCGTCATATAAGAAGATATCAATGCTGTTAAAACAAAATAAAAACTTGTACCCAATGTTACAGCTACAGTATAAATCCCTAACTCATACTGTGATTTCATCCCTAAAAACATCTGAGCAGATTTAGTGAAAATTGCTACTGAGAGTGTATATAATACCAATTTTCCGCCTACTTTTACCATGTATTGTCTATATCTATTAATTTTAAAATTTATTGTTTTTTTATTTGATTTTCTTATTTTAGAATAAATTCTTCTACGCAATAAAAACGGTATCAGCGATAATAAAATAATAGGGAGGCATAGCCACTCAATCGCCAACTGAAATTTTGCTATAATATAACGAATAAACAACGATAAAAGCAGAGCAAAAATATTGCATAATGTATTTATTTTTGAATTTAAGATTGCATTAAAATAAATACTATATACATCATGCAAAGAAAAATAAATTGCAACAAATGAAGCAATAGAGAATATAAATGTTAATCTATCTGTATATAGAAAAATAAATACCAAAAGACTGCTTGAAAAAAATATATATATTGCATTTCTAATAGGGATGGTTGCTTTAATTATTTTTTCACCTATCACTCTATTTTGACTAGATTTTTTAAAAAGAATATTCTCTGATCCAAACATCGCTGCTGTTTGAATAATTGCAAAGATTGCAGTTGCAAAAGTCAGTTTTCCAAAATTTTCTGGACCTATATATTTTGCAACAAAAGAGGTAACAAATATTAATCCAAAAATAGAAACAACTTTTTCAGACATCATCCAAATCGAATTTTTAAATACTTTATTATTTAATTTTTTTCTTAAATTCATTACTTACAATCTGATATCACTTTGTGTTTTATTTAAAACATATTTTAAATCATACAACACATGTCTTTCTTTACCCAATGCATTGAATTGACTTGCAGTCATGGTTTTAAATTCATCATGTGAAACTGCCAAAACAATTGCATCATATAAACCATGCTCTAAATTTTGAATAGGAGCTAGACCATATTCTTGTTCAACTTCACTTGAATTTACCCATGGGTCATAGATATCTAAAGCTAGATCATATTCTTTTAATGCTTTTACCATATCAACAATTTTAGTATTGCGGATATCTGGACAATTTTCCTTAAAGGTTAACCCCATCACTAAAATACGCGCACCAACCACCTGAATCCGCTTTTTCACCATCTCTTTAATTAACTGGGTTGCAACGTATTCACCCATTCGATCATTCAAACGTCGCGCAGCTAATATAATTTCAGGATGCAACCCTATAGACTGGGCTTTATGGGTTAAATAATATGGATCCACCCCAATACAATGACCACCCACTAATCCTGGACGAAAAGGTAAAAAATTCCATTTGGTACCTGCGGCCTTAAGTACTTCTTCAGTATCAATTTCTAATTTATTAAAAATAAGAGCTAATTCATTTATTAAAGCAATATTGACATCTCTTTGAGTGTTTTCAATTACTTTTGCTGCTTCAGCGACCTTAATACTAGGAGCTTTATAAGTTCCAGCTTGTATAATCAATTGATAAACTTGATCGATATAATCAGCAACCTCTGTCGTAGAGCCTGAAGTAATTTTTAAAATATTGGTCACACGTTTTTGTTTATCGCCTGGATTGATACGCTCAGGGCTATAACCAACAAAAAAATCCTGATTAAATTTTAAGCCAGAAATTTTCTCTAAGACAGGAATACAAACTTCCTCTGTCGCACCAGGATAAACCGTAGACTCATAAACAACGATATCGCCTTTTTTTAACACTGTACCAATGGTTTCAGATGATTTGATTAAAGGCGATAAATCTGGCTGTTTGAAATCATCAATTGGCGTAGGAACCGTAATGATATAAAAGTTGGCTTCAGCTAAATCTTCTATCTTGGCCGTGTAACTCAAAAATACTGTTTGTTTTAATTCTTCTGATGAAATTTCTAGAGTATGATCAAATCCAGCTACCAGATCTTCAATCCGTTGCAGGCGGATATCAAAACCGATCGTCGGTGCATGCTTTCCAAACTCAACCGCAAGCGGTAACCCAACATAACCTAGCCCAACGATTGCAATGTGGAGTTGTTCGAGTTGAAACATATGAGCCCTGATAATGATCAATTAATCTATGAAGGAAATATAACAAAATACGCCTTTGTAAGATATGAAATATAGCAGATCCTACATGATGTATCTTTGAATTATACAATTTAACGGCTAAAAACCTACATCAAATTTTAATTATGATCTACAATCCTGTTAGAATTTTGATTCTAATTAACAATGAATTACAAACAAAGGGTTTAGCTGTGAAGTTTAAGAGCACCTCACTACTACTAAGTATATGTATTTTAAATATTTCTGGATGTGCTATTACTTCTGGACTTCAAACAGGTCTTCAAACTTATGATATTCCCGACCAAGGACAATTTACAACAGACCAAGGCGCAAACATCTCTGTCATTCAGTTAACACAAAATAATCTATCATCTATAGGCTCAACAACTAATAAAAATGTAGATTCAAATCTCGCTTCCCTCTTCCATGCTAAACATAATTTATATCGTTTGAGTCCAGGCGATATCCTTACTGTAAGGCTTTGGGCATATCCAGAAATTACACCTTCTGTTCAAGATGTTAATAGTGCTAAGGCCGTCGGTTATGTTATCGACACCAATGGTAATATTTTCCTCCCTCTGGTAGGAAAGATTCAGGCTTCAGGAAGAACGGTTTCTGAACTTAATCAAATTTTAAATGTACAATTCTCACACTTTTTAAAAAAACCAGATGTTATCGTTCGTGTCCTTTCATATGAAGGTAAACGTTATTTTGTCAATGGTCAGGTTATGAAGAGTGGCGAATATCCCTTAACAGATCAACCGATTAGTATCTATACCGCTCTCGGAATGGCAGGAGGAGTCAACGCTGAAACAGGAGATAACTCGTCTATCCAATTAATTCGGAATGGAAAGATTTTTGATTTAAATGTGTTAAATTTAGAGAAGCAAGGCTATTCTTTACACAATTTACTGATCCAGCCAAATGACACGATCTACATTAATAATAAACAAAATAGAAAAGTCTACGTGATGGGGGAGTCGAATAAAAGTCAGGCCCTTGAACTACGTGATCAAGACATGACATTGAGTGACGTATTAGGTGAAAGTGAAGGGGTTAATCCTTATTCTGCAAGTGCAGCGCGTATTTATGTCATGCGAACCAACTTACAAACCAAATCTTCAACCATGTACCATCTAGATTTAAAAAGTCTCGGCAATCTAGCTCTAGCCAATCAATTTCAAATGCAAAAAAATGATATTGTGTACATTGATGCAACTGGATTAACTCGTTGGCAACGTGTGATTGGTCAGATCGTACCATTTGCTAGTGCAATCTATTCATTCCAAATGCTTGGAAACAACTAACACGATAAATTTTTGAAATATATAAGAATTTAATGATCCCATTTCAGGATGAATAGACCATGTAATTAAATAAACTGAAATAAATAGTTATTAATTGCATAAAAAAATTGAGACAAATTTAAGGCATCATAATGAGTCAAGTAACACAACCAAATTCAGATGATCAGATTGATTTAAAAGAGTTATTTTTTTCACTAATAGAGCAATGGAAAATTATTGTTCTTTGCATTTTTTTTAGTTTAGTATGCGCACTGTTATATTTACAGAGTGCAAATAAACAATATCAAACAGATGCACTGATACAAATTAAATCAACCAAAGGAAATTCTCTAGCTGGGTTGAGCTCTGAAATGATGGCTATGGCTAGTCTAGCAGGTATATCAGGAGCTGGTGGAGGTGCCAACACGCAAGCTGAAATTGAGTTGTTAAAGTCTCGTACAATTTTAGGACAAGCTATCCAAAACTTACATCTGGATTTACAAATTCAAGCTCAACAGGGATTCTTTTCAAATCTACTTTCAACTGAAAATTATCTCAATACATATTCTACTCAGGGTGTTTTACTCACCACTAAAACACAAAGCATTTATTTCTCAAAATTGGAAGTTCCTCAAGCTTACGAAAACAAGCCCTTAAACTTAGTATTAAAGCAGGGTCAATATAAAATCTATGACAAAAAAACAGAACAGCTTTTAGTTCAAGGACAATTGAACCAATTTTTCAGTAAAAATGGTTGGAAAATTCATATTACTGGACCAACTCAGCTACAACAAGAGTTTTTAGTTCAGAAAAACTCCTTAGCAGCTGCTATGTCAAATATATTAAAGAACTTCAGTGCCCAAGAAAAAGGTAAAGGTACTGGTATTGTAGAGCTTACCTATCAAGGTGAAAATAAAACCAATATTCCTGAGATCCTTAACACGGTACTTAATATTTACAAACAACAAGACATTGCTCGTAGCGCTACTGACAAAGACCAACAAGTCAAATTTTTAGAAAAACAACTTCCTGAACTCAAGACAGACTTAAACGCTTCAGAAAGCCAATTTAATCAATTTAGAGAGAAATATGGCACAATTGATGTAAAAGAAGAGTCCGAGCTTTATTTAAAGCAAACAATGCTACTAGAAACTAGTCGAATTGAACTTCAACAAAAGCAAGCCGAACTCAGTGCACAATATACCAATGAGCACCCAGCTATGGCTGCGATTAATGCTCAATTAGAAACAATTAATAGTAAGATTAATGAACTAAATTCAAAACTTAAACAACTCCCTGAAATTCAACGTCAATACTTGCAATATTATCGTGATGTTGAAATCAAAACTCAGCTCTATACTAGCCTACTGGGTACTTACCAAAGCTTGAATGTTGCCAAGGCTGGAGAATTAGGCAAGGTTAGTATTGTAGACTATGCTGTAGAACCCGTTAAACCTATTAAACCTCGTAAGCTAATTGTTTTAATCCTTTCAATCTTTGTTGGTGGTTTTATTGGGGTATTGTTTGCGTTACTACGTAACATTTCAAAAACAGGGGTGAAACATCGTGAAGACATTGAACAAGCAACAGGGCTTAAAACTTATGCTGAATTAGTACAAAACCGTAAAAGTACTGGCTCTTCTATACAATCTCTTTCAACACTGATTCCGACCTTACGCTATCAATTACAGAAAAAACAACATAATGTCGCGTTACTTAGCAGCATTGTACCTGACCAAAACCAAACCGCTATTGCTCAACAATTAGCCATTCTTATGAGCCAAACAGGACAAAAAGTCTTATTGGTGGACAATGATCTCAAGCAGGGGCAACTTGCTCAAAGCTTGAATGCTACTGCACAGGTAGGATTATCGGAATACTTACGTGGACAAGCTGAATTCAATCAGATAATCCAAAATACTACGTATGCCAATCTTAGTATAATTACCTGCGGTATTAATAATCATGAAACTTCTTTAGCTATGTATCCAACAAGATTGGCGCAGTTATTACAGCAGGCCAAAGAGCAGTATGACTATGTTATTTTAAGTGCAGCACCGATCTTGGCAAATGCAGATAGCTTGAACTTAGCTCAATATTCTGGCTTTAACCTAGCATTAGTCCAATATGCGAAAACCCAGTTGAAAGAGATTGAACTCGCCAAATCACAATTTGAAAATGCTGGACATACCATCGATGGCATCATCTTCGATCAGATTCCTGCATATCAAAGTAAAAATTATCAAAACTAAACTTATTCATCATCATTAAGCAAAGACAGGACGTATGATACGTCCTGTCTTTTTGGTATTTCTCTAAAGGATTGAAAGCATCTGATCCTTATACAAAAATCTACTTTTTTTCTTAATTAAACATTCTACGCATAAATCTAGACATGCTAAGATCAAAAATATGTTTTATTAGAACACCTCATTCTAGGATATCTCATGAGTAAAGCCTTACCCATCGCTGTTGCTGTAATTTTAGGCGGTGCTGCACTTGTTCCAGTTTATTATGCAACCAAACACCCTGAAGCCATCACATCAAAAGCCTCTAAAAATGCTTCTGCTGTTGAAAAAATTAGCTATGCATTAGGTTATGAAGTTGCACACCAAACACCACCTGAACTCGACATTAACAGCTTTGTGACAGGCGTTCGTGAAGGGCATGCACGCACACAGCCAGCATATACCGAGCAAGAACTACAACAAGCTTATCAGCAATTCCAACAAGAAATGCAGCAGAAACAAGCTGATCAAGCCAAAAATGCGCAAAGTGCAAGCGATAGCTTCCTGACAGAAAATGCCAAAAAACCAGGCGTTAAAACGACTGCTTCTGGTCTGCAATATATTATTACTCAAGAAGGGACTGGCAAACAGCCTGCTGCCGACTCTGTGGTTACTGTACACTACACAGGTAAACTGGTTGACGGCAAAGTTTTTGATAGTTCAATTCAACGTGGTGAGCCAATTGAGTTCCCACTCAATCAAGTGATTCCGGGTTGGACCGAAGGCCTACAACTGATGAAGGAAGGTGGCAAAGCGACTTTGTTTATTCCTGCAAAATTGGGCTACGGCGAACAAGGTGTTCCAGGCACTATTCCTGCTAACAGCACACTGATCTTTGATGTTGAATTGATTAAAGTAAAATAAGAAATTGAGGAGAGCTTAGCTCTCCTTCTTTCGCTTTAGATCGTCGGTTTTATACAAAATGGGATTTTAATCAACTAGAACCGTTTTATGGGCGATAAAGTCCTAGACTGACTGAATCTGAAGACACTACAAAATAAAAAATATTGTCGACCATATTCCTGATATTTTCGAATATGGCGACATGAAAACTCCTTAGGAAGATTGAATGAAAATACACATACTGTTGGCATCTACCCTGCTATTGAGTGCCACCGCTTTCGCCAAGCCCATTACCACCAGTAGCTCTCCTTCAGAACAAGTCGGTTATAGCTTTGGCTATTTGATGGGTCGTACCAATGCTGAGTCAATGAAAGATTTAAATCTAGAAGCTTTTATTCAAGGGCTTCGTGAAGCAGCTCAGGGAAAAGATGCCTCTCTCACTGATGAGGAAATGGCACGTATTTTAACTCAATATAAAAAGCAGGCTGAAGCGCAACAGCTGTTAGAGTTAAAAAAGCAAGCTGAAACAAACAGTAAAATTGGCAATGCTTTTCTGGCTGAAAATGCCAAAAAGTCAGGCGTACAAACCACTGCTTCAGGTCTGCAATATCAAGTACTAAAAACTGGTACAGGTAAAACCCCGAAAGTGAGTTCTAAAGTCAAAGTCGACTATGAAGGGCGTTTAATTGATGGGACAGTTTTTGATAGCTCGATCGCTCGTCAGCATCCTGCCGAATTCCAAGTCAATCAAGTCATTCAAGGTTGGACGGAAGGCTTACAATTGATGAAAGAGGGCGCAAAATACCGCTTCTTTATCCCATCCAATCTTGCCTATGGTCAGATTGGTTCTGGCGATATTATCGAGCCAAACAGCACCTTGATTTTCGATGTCGAATTGTTGCAAGTATTGCCTTAAAATAGAAGGGACTGCAATCAGTCCCTTTTTTAACTCTAAACTCGTTGTTTTGAAGATGATCCATCGATCATGGTCGAAGATCTCGCGGGCGGAAACCCATTAAAATTAATCCGATCAGGTAAGCCACCACCCCAAGGACACACAAGCCAATCACTTCAGCCACACGCATCCATTGTGACACTGCACCATCATACCAAGTTAAACCATAAGCCAAAGCTGCAATCATCACGATATTGGCCACTCCATATTGTAAAAACAGTTTTTTCCAATGTGGACCAAAACGGAAAATATGACGTTTATGCAAATAGAAATACAGCATGCCCGCATTCACCAGCGCTGAACCTGAAGATGCGAGTGCCAATGCCATGTGTTCAGCATGCCAATCAATGAGTTTAAAGAAACCAATAAACACCACGTTTAAAATGGCATTGGCTGCAACGGCCATTAAACCGACACGAACTGGGGTTTTGGTATCTTGCTGAGCATAGAAACCCGGGGCAAAGACTTTAATCAACATAAAGGCAATCACCCCAGCACTCATACACTGCAAAGCCAGTGCCGTCATTTGGGTATCTTCTACAGTGAATTCACCACGCTGGAACAAGGCTTGAATAATTGGGGTCGAGAGCATAAAGAGCGCAATACTTGCAGGCAGTCCAACCAGTACAATCACCTTGGCAGCCCAGTCCATCATGCCACGGAATTTATGTTGATCCTGCTCTGCATGACGTGCCGACAGAGACGGTAAAATCACCGTACCAATCGCCACACCAATCAATCCTAATGGCAATTCGGTCATACGTTCCGCACTATAGAGCCATGACACCGATCCGTCCTGCATAAACGATGCCCAGATCGTATTCAGCAATAAATTGATTTGGGTCACTGAAACACCGAACAAGGCCGGCAACATCAACTTCATGATGCGATCAACCCCTTCATGCTTAAAGTCGACCTTCGGCGGAATCAATAAATTCTTGCGCCACAACTCTGGGATCTGGATCGCCAGCTGCAACACACCAGCCGCAACCACCGACCAACCCAACGCCATGATCGGCTGAGCCATATACGGCGTAAGCCACCATGCCCCTGCAATCATCGCTACATTGAGTAAAACAGGCGCAAAGGCAGGCGTCGAAAAAGACCCATAACTGTTCAGGATGCTACTGGCAAAAGCTGTCAGTGACATGAACATCAAGTAGGGAATGGTGAGGCGGAACATGCTGACCGCCAGATCAAATTTTTCTGGATCTGAATGGAAACCAGGCGCATAAATATACAAAACAGCAGGCGCAGCGACCATCGCAATAAAGGTCAGCAAGGTCATCACGGTGAGCAAACCACCAAACACCCGACTAATCAGAATCTGGACTTCTGCGTGTGTCTTACTGGTTTTATACTCGGTTAAAACAGGAATAAAAGCCTGTGAAAACGCCCCTTCCGCAAATAAACGCCGAAAAAAATTGGGGATACGGAAAGCGACGACAAATGTATCGAAATCCTTACCTGCACCAAACACATTGAGCAAGACGATATCGCGGACTAAACCAAGTACCCGAGACAACATGGTCATTGCACTGACAATAAAGGTCGATCGCCAAAGCGCCATCGTAACCACCCAGTAAAAAAATTAGTCGCTATTGTAATGAAACTTGTGAAAGAAAATCGTTGTTAAATGATTAATCTCAACGGAAATGTCTTTTTATTTTGCATTCTTGATCTGTTGGATCAAGGTCCGTAACTTGACCCAGTCAAAGAACGGACCTGGATCCGTTTTACGCCCTGGCGCAATATCGGAGTGCCCTGCCAGATGCTGTTGAATGGCAGGATAAGCTTGCTGCAAGCTCACAATTACTTGCGCTAAAACCTGATATTGCTGTTCTTCAAAAGCCGTATCATCACTGCCTTCAAGCTCAATGCCAATGGAATAATCATTACATTCCTGCTGCCCCAAATAAGCTGAACGTCCCGCATGCCAAGCACGTTGCGCTAAATTCACAAATTGCAGTACTTCACCCGTACGCAGGATCAGCAGATGTGCCGAAACCTTGAGTTCTTGAATGCTTTCAAAATAAGGATGCTCGCTCGGATCCAGCTGGTTTTGGAAAAATTGCTGGATATAGCCTCCCCCAAACTGCGATGGTGGCAAACTGATATTATGAATCACCACCAATTCAATTTGGGCTGACTCAGGTCGCTGATTAAAATTGGGCGATGGAATTTGCTTCGCACCGATGAGTTGACCATCGACAACCTGAAAAGATGGAGCCTGCTGCATAATCCATTCCTAATTATATGGAGGGTTAATCGGTATTTGCACCATGCTAAAACTTTCATCATGAAATCTCAAATCTACAGAATAAACTGCACAGAACAAATCTATTTGCATCAGAACAGTGTTAAGATAACGCGCAATTTTCATGGGTTAAAAAAGACACGGAAAGACTATGAGCATTTCTCCAGCGTTGCTTGAACAATCAATTCAAATCAATATTCAACAAGCACTCCAAGAAGATATTGGGGATGGGGATATTACGGCTTTATTGACCCCTGAAGATGAGCAGGCAACGGCAACCATTATTAGCCGCGAAGACATGATTTTAGCGGGTCAACCGTGGGTCAATGCCTTAATTCAAGCTTTTGATGCTTCGGTTCAGGTGACTTGGTTAAAACAAGATGGTGATCAAGTGCGTGCCAATGAAGCTTTTTTAAAACTTGCTGGCTCGGCACGCAGTTTATTGACAGTTGAACGCCCTGCTCTGAACTTTATTCAGACGCTATCAGCCGTGGCGACAAAAACTGCGGATTATGTCAAACAACTGGCTGGTTTAAATACCAAACTTCTAGACACGCGCAAAACCATCCCTGGTTTACGTATTGCACAGAAATATGCGGTTGCAGTCGGTGGTGGACAAAATCACCGCTTAGGTCTGTTTGATGCTTTCTTAATTAAAGAAAATCACATTATGGCTGCGGGTGGCATTGCTGAAGCGATTGCCAAAGCCCATCAAATTGCACCAGGCAAACCTGTAGAAGTTGAAGTGGAAACTTGGGATGAATTGAACCAAGCGCTTGAAGCTCAAGCAGATATCGTGATGTTGGATAATTTTAGTCAACAACAAATGATTGATGCAGTTCAACATGTGGCAGGACGTTGCAAACTGGAAGCCTCTGGCAACATTACCATCGACAATTTACGCCAAGTGGCTACCACCGGTGTTGACTATATTTCGATGGGTGTACTCACCAAAGATGTCAAAGCGATTGATTTATCCATGCGTTTTAATGGTTAAATCTTGGCTAAACTATGGCGATCATCGATTAAATTGATCGCCTATCTTTTAAACACATAAAGCCGATTGAAATTAATCTCGAAAGTTTTATAATCGCGAGCTATCTTTTCTCCCCCATAGCAACTGTTATGAATATTTGGAAACAGCAAACCTTATTTTTGCTGATAGCACTCGTGTCTGTGGCTTTTTTTTGTCTCTATCCAGCCCTGCCACGAATTCTGAAAAATCCAGAAATCTATTTTCAATATAATGGCGCTCGGCATTTTGTCTCTGTCCTGATCAATTATGCATTAATTTCTTTTATTTACTTATTGTTTAGAAAAACAATTATTACCATTTTTTTTAGCCAATTTATTTTCTTATTACTGATTTTTATCAACACACAAAAAGAAAAATATTTATCTGCTAGCCTCGTTCCCAGTGATTTCCTACTCATTAAAGAAACCTTTATCGTCGCTCCTTGGTTACTCAAATTTTCGGTACTTACAGGCATTGTCTTATGTATTGCACTGATGGTGTTTCTTTACAGTAAAGAGCGCCTTGAGAAAAAACGGCTCTTCTTTTCTAATGCCTTCTTATCACTTCTAGGTTTAGGCTTTCTGATCAGTGCCAACTTTAGCAATAATTTTAACCAATTATGTAAACAGAACCAATTAGGCTGGCTCTGCGAATATCGTCAAGATTTTCCCAACACCCGAGGCGATTGGGTTGGCGACCATCTCACCATTCAGAAAATTGGCTTTATCCCCTTTTTCTTTTCTAAATCCGTAGATAGCTTAAATACTCAACTATTTACAGAGAATATCCCAGAGCCAACCATCAAAGCGCTGTATACCCCTTTTAGCCAAACTACAACGACTGCCACACATGCTGAACAACAGCCCAATATTGTGATGATCATGAGTGAGGCACATTGGGATGCCCGTCAGTTAGGCAAAAGCATTCCGCAAAACATCACGCCAACGTTAGATCGCTATCAAACTTCACAGTTGCTTTCTCCAGCTTTTGGTGGCGGTACGGCCAATGTCGAATTTGAAGTACTGACCAGCTTGAATATTTACCTCAACCATAATGAGCTGATGTATGTATCCAAACTCAAGCGTCCCACCTATTCTCTAGCCACCTATCTGAATAGTCTGGGCTATGACACCACAGCCATGCATAACAGCGGCAAGTTTTTTTATAACCGCAATAGTGTCTATCAAAACTTGGGCTTTAATCGTTTTACTTCTTTGGAAAATATGACCAGCGCACAAGATCGTGCCAAATATATCAATCAAGCCGGCTGGGCAACCGATGATTTGCTCTATCAATCAATCCGCACACAACTCAAACATACCGAACAACCCCAGTTCATTTATGCGATTACGGTAGAAAATCACTTTAACTACAATGATGATCGTTACGGCAAAGATCATTTCAACATTGAGCAACAAGGACTCAGTGACCGCTCAAAACGCCAACTGAATACTTATCTCACTGGCTTACAGCGCGCTGACCAACATGTTGAAAAATTACTGCAAGATTTAAAACAACTAGAACGTCCAACCATTGTGATTTTCTTTGGGGATCATTTGCCGAATTTAGGACAGGTCTATGATGACTTGCATTTCTTTGCTTCAGAGCAAGAAAAAGCAGAAAAGAAAGATGTGAAATTTTTCAGTACGCCATTGGCTGTTTGGAGCAACTACCCAATCAATCGCAGTCTTTTCCAGCAAAAAAATATTGCCGCACATTTTCTGGCACCGAAAGTCCTCACCGCTGCACAACTACCACTTCCGCCTTATTATCAATTTATTCAGGAAGTGAATTCTTGCTACAGTGCAATTCACTCAACAGGAGTTGAACTAAATCCTGAATGTAAATACCCGCATCCGCAACTGTTGAATCAATATAAAGATTTAAATATGGATGTGTTAAATGGCAAAAATTATACCTATCAGCTTTTAGCAAAAAAGTAGGATAAAACTTTATAACTTCGATGTCTCTTTTAAGATGGGTTGGTCTATCGCCTTAATATTTTCTGATTTATCCCACGCCGAAGCAGTTTGGGAGAATTCAACAGGACGTGGATCACATGCCATAATGGCAAAGGTCACCACTGCACAGAAGAGGATAAAAAATTGAGCCATAGCAGCCTGCTCCAATCAAATTGATGGCATGCAGTCTACGCTGTGATCATGACGATATCATTAAGTGCCTGTTATCAATTGAGTTTGATTTGATTCACTTTTGTAAAAAAAATGCACCTTGTAAGGTGCATTTTTTATGCTTAATTAATCAAGCAAATTACCAGCCTAGTGCATCTTGCTGTTTCTGAATGAGCGCTTGAATCCCCTGTTCTGCCATTTCTAGCATCGCATTGGCTTGAGCGCGGGTGAATGGCTTGTCTTCTGCCGTACCTTGAATTTCAATGAATTCACCTGCTTGGGTCATCACCACATTCAAATCCGTTTGACAGTTTGAATCTTCTTCGTAGCACAAGTCCAATAAGACTTCGTCTTTAAAGATACCGACAGAAATCGCAGCCACCAAACCTTTGAGTGGATCATGCTTAATTTTCTTTTGTTCCAGCAAAACATTCATGGCATCAACCAGAGCAACTGCTGCGCCGGTAATTGCCGCAGTACGTGTACCGCCATCAGCCTGAATCACATCACAGTCGATGGTGATGGTGTTTTCACCCAGTTTCTTTAAATCCACCATGGCACGTAAACTACGCCCAATCAAACGCTGGATTTCTTGGGTACGACCTGACTGTTTGCCACGTGCCGCTTCACGGTCACTCCGAGTATGGGTTGAACGTGGCAACATGCCATATTCCGCGGTGACCCAACCTTGTCCTTTGCCTTTCAGGAAACGAGGTACAGAATTATCAATACTAGCCGTACACAACACTTTGGTATGGCCAAATTCGACCAGCACAGAACCTTCGGCATAACGTGTGTAATTGCGTGTAATTTTTACATCACGTAATTGATCTAGAGTACGTTGGTCGATACGCATAATTCGCCTTTTAGATTGACTGAAATTCGTTGCGCCCAAGTATAGCAGATGCGCTCTCAGCAAATGGCATATCCGTGAAACAGTCGCTAAAAAACTCTGAGATAGACGTCAAATCGCTGGATTCAGGCGGAGCAAGATGCTGTTTTAATCAGCAATAAATTTGTTAAACTCAGTCAAACCCTGCTGAGTGTGACTATGTCGATAAGAGATGAACGCAAACAACAAAGCCGCCAAGCCCTCTTGGATGCGGCTTTAAGTTTAAGTTCGTCTGGACTTTCCTTTAGCAGCATGAGTCTGAGAGAAATTACTCGTTCTGTGGGATTAGTACCTGCCGCTTTTTATCGGCATTTCCAAGATAAAGATGAATTGGGCTTAGAACTGGTTGATCGGGTTGCCTTGCAGCTGAAACGGGTTTTACATCAGCTTAAACTTGCCACACTGTTTCAGCCCGATGCAGACATTGATCTGCATTTGCATCAATTCCTCAACGCAGTGCAGCAACACCCTGAATGGTGGATTTTTTTCAGTGCTGAACGTTGGGGTGGCTCTGCCTTATTACGACAGGCAATTGCGCGTGAAATTGATTCGCTGATTGATGACCTGAGTCATGATTTAAGTCAGGTAAAACAGCCCCAACATCTGTATTCGACGCAAGATTTACAGAGTTTGGCCAATATTTTGATCAACCAGTCTTTGAATTGGGCGATGTCATGGATCAACCTGACTCTTCAGGGCAAGTCCAACACCGATTCAATTCAACAACTACACTTTAAACAGCAAACCCAACGTCAAATTCAGCTTTTATTTGGTGGCATTGCCCATGTTGAACCCGCATGCGTAGTAGAAATACTGGACCATGAGGCATAAAAAAACCTGCAACAATGCAGGTTTTTTTCACGTTTTTGCTCTTATTTGGCTTTACGCTCTTTCTCGACCAAGTAGCTCACCACTTGCGTGACTTTGGCATCTTCACCTTGCACCACATACTTACCATTCACCACCACCGCAGGCACACCTGTTAACTGGTACTGTCGCGCCAGTTGCTGAGATTGTGCGACTTTAGACGTGATTGGGAAAGAGTTGAACATGCTGTTAAATTTAGCTTCAGGCACACCATATTTGCTAAAGAATTTTGCTTGCGACTGCTGATCAAAAATCTGTTGACCATTGACATGAATGGCATGGAACAAAGGCAAATGCGTATTTTTACGCACGCCCAATGCTTCAGAGACATAGTAACCACGTGCACCCTGCTCCCAGATCGGGTTCATGGCTGCCGGGGTACGTACAAAACGCACATCTTTTGGAATGTTCTTCAACCATGTTTGCATATGCGGTTCTAATTTAAAGCAATGCGGGCAACCATACCAAAAGAATTCACGCACTTCGATTTTTCCTGGCACCTCAACTTTGCCTGGGTTTGCAACTACAGTGTAGTCTTTCCCTGCTACAAAATCCGCGGCCATAACACTACCAGAAAATGCAAATACGGCCGTTGCAAGGCTACCCAAAAGGAATTTTTTCATTGCGTTTGTTGTCCTCTAAATCATTATGATGAGCTTATGCGAAAACTATAAAACAATTTAGTCGATTTCGTTTTCCTTCTGTGAACTTTTTTACTGCTTTTATCGCTTTTTTTAGAATTAACGCTACACTAGCCGTATTGATCTTTATATGAAAACAACTGGGTTGAGGTAGCACCAATGTCGCAATTAAATGTTGATCCGCAAGAAATTGCCAAATTTGAAGCCTTCGCTGCTATATGGTGGGATCAGCATTCTGAATTCCGACCTTTACACCAAATTAACCCGCTGCGCCTCAACTGGATTGATGAACGAGTCAATGGTCTCGCAGGAAAGAAAGTCCTCGATGTAGGCTGCGGTGGCGGCATTTTGGCAGAAAGCATGGCGCGTCGTGGTGCGCAAGTGCTTGGGATTGATATGGGTGTTGCTCCCCTGAATGTGGCACGTATTCATGCAGAACAAGAAGGCGTACAGAACATCGAATATCGCCAAGTGCCTGTCGAAGAATTGGCGCTAGAACAAGCAGGACAATACGATGTCGTGACTTGTATGGAAATGCTGGAACATGTCCCAGATCCTGCCTCGATTATTCAAGCCTGCCAAACTCTGGTTAAACCCGGTGGACATGTGTTTTTCTCGACCATTAACCGCAATCCAAAAGCCTATTTATTCGCGATCATTGGGGCAGAATATATTTTAAGAATGTTGGCCAAAGGCACACATGATTATCATAAGTTTATTAAGCCATCTGAGTTGGCGCATGATATTCGTCAAGCGGGCTTAAACCTAAAAGATATGACAGGACTGCATTACAACCCATTGACCAAACGCTACTGGTTGGCACCGAATGTCGATGTCAACTACATGGTTTATACTGTCAAAGCAGGTGCAGAATGAAAGCCGTTCTGTTCGATCTCGATGGCACCCTCATTGATACCGCCGCGGACTTCATTCGCATTATTCAAGGCATGTGCCGTGATGAAGGACGTGAAGTGGTCGATGCCGAACTGATTCGCACCCAAGTCTCTGAAGGTGCGCGTGCCATGGTTAAACTGGTTTATCCTGAACTTGCGGTAGATGATCCAGTGTTTCTGGCGCATCGCCAACGCTTTCTGGATTTGTACGGCGCAGATATTGCGGTAGATACCGACCTGTTCGCAGGAATGACTCCGCTTTTGGAAGAACTGGAACAGCAGAATATTCCTTGGGGCATTGTCACCAACAAACCGCGTGGACTGAGCGAATCTTTACTGGCTGCACTGAATCTGACTGAACGTTGTGCGGTATTGGTATGTCCTGAAGATGTCAGCAAAACCAAGCCTGATCCTGAGCCAATGTATTTAGCGGCAAAGCAATTGCAACTGCCTGCGGAACAATGTATTTATGTGGGTGATCATCCACGTGATATTGATGCAGGTCGCCATGCCCAGATGTACACGATTTTGGCAGCGTATGGCTATTTACCGCTGGCGCACAAAGATGACCTCGCCGCGTGGCAGGCGAACTGTATTGTGAACACCGTGACCGAATTACAACACGCGATTCAACAAAAACTTACGCTCAACAATGCGATAAATACATAAACTTGATGAAGTAAAAATAAGAAGGAGGTGACCATGAAATATTCCGAATATCAGCCTCGCCCAGATCTACTTAAAGATCGCATCATTTTAATTACAGGGGCTAGCGATGGCATTGGTCGTGCTGCCGCACTCAGCTATGCACTGCATGGTGCGACTGTGGTGTTACACGGTCGTACCTTGAACAAACTGGAAGTCCTTTACGATGAGATTGAAAGTTTGGGTGCACCGCAACCTGCGATTTTGCCGCTGCAATTGTCCAGTGCTTCACCGCGCGACTATGAACTGCTGTATGACACTCTAGATAAGCAATTCGGTCGTCTCGATGGCATTTTGCATAATGCGGGTATCTTGGGTGAGCGTACCGAACTGGAGAATTACCCCATTGATGTTTGGGATGATGTCATGGCCGTGAACTTGCGTGCGCCTTTCATTTTGACGCAGGAACTGCTGCCGCTGCTGCAAAAGTCAGAGCATGCTTCGGTCGTTTTTGCCAGTTCTGGCGTTGGTCGTCAGGTACGGGAAAGATGGGGTGCATATTCAGTGTCTAAAATTGCCATTGAAGCCGTGAGCCTATTATTCGCCAAAGAAAATCAACATCCGAATGTCCGTTTCAATTGCCTGAATCCAGGTGCAACTCGTACTGCCATGCGTGCCAAAGCCTATCCAGATGAAGATCCGAAAACCTTGGCAACACCAGAATCAATCATGCCAGCCTATCTGTATTTGATGGGCGATGACAGCCTACATATGAGTGGACAAAGCATTGATGCTCAGGATTGATGTGTTTTCGACTTGAGCTAGGTGAATAAAAAATCCTTTGTGACCTACAAAGGATTTTTTTACCGCCTTATAATCGTTTTATTTTATTAATTTCATAAATATATTCGGTTTTATAAATCAAATCATCCTCCTTAAACTGTGTAGACCTACTCAGCAGCACATTTAAGGGGAATTTTTTCATGACTGATTTACAGCACAAAGTTGAACTAATTCGTTCGATTCAATCCCTGCAACTGCCTGAAACACTGGTACACGCCCTAGATGACGCGCAGCAGGCCCGTGCTGTGATTGAAGCTGTAGATGGCTTGCAGCATCTGGTTGAACAGTGGAATTAACTGTTTTTTTGCCTTCGTGAACCCTCATGAAATCGAATGCCAGCGCTGAATCTTTGCACGCTTTGACCGCGTTGAAGGTACTGAACAGCACAACTTACCGCTTTAGAAAGATTTCCAAACTGGATGATTTCATGGATAATATTCTTAATTTATCTATTTTTTTAAAGAATTAATCCAATTCCTTCACAGTTTCTCTGCATTTTTTTCGTACATTAAGAACTGTGAAATGAACACATCGATAACGAGGGGTCAACATGAAGAAGACGATGGCAATATTGACCATTTCTTTCAGTGCATTGATGGCAAGCAGCCTGAGTTCTGCTGCACCCCACTTTGATAATCGTGGTGATGACCATCCCCGCAATAATCAAGGTAAGGGGCGCGACTTTCGTGATTTTGATCAAGGTGATGAACGTATTCAAGACAAACGCCGCATGCGTGAAGAACGCGGGGTGAAACGTCTACAGCAGCATCAATGGCAAACAGGTTATGTCATGCCGCAGCATTATCGTGGCAATGGCTATAAAGTCGAATACAAAGAACATAACTTGCCTAAACCTGGACGCAATCAACAATGGTACAAAATCAACAATGACTACATTTTAATTGATTCTGGCAGCAATGGTATTTTGCGCATTGTGAACGATTAAGCAGCTAGCAATTTCCTTTACCTTTTTCGCCAGTCTGGCTCATCTCTAGACTGGCTTTTTTTATGTCTACCCTTAGGCGATCCATCGCTCTCCTTGGTCGAGCCTGTTTTGCTTGTATCCCTTATATGGCAAGCATTTACAATCTTCGTTTTTTCTCCATCAAATTCACATTTGCATAATAGTGCTCTCATTATTTCTCTGCTGTTGTTCGCTACCTTTATCTCATCGGAACACATCAACAAACATTGAGGTACATCATGAATAAATTCGTTTCTGCTGTTATTTTTACCTTGGGTACCGCGGTGACCGCATCTGCAATTGCAGCGCCAACTTATGAGCATCGTTATGATGAACGCCACTATGCTGAACAGCATGACCGTGACTGGAAAAAAGAAGATGGTCGCTGGAATGACAAGCGCTATCAACGTATTAACCCAAGCCGTGATTGGCGCGTCGGTCAAACCCTACCACGCGGTTATGACTCTTCCCGCTATGCGGTAGATTATCGTGATGCAAAGCGCTTACACAAACCTGCGCGTAATCAGCAATGGTACAAAATTAACGGCGATTACGTCTTAGTCAACGAGCGCAACAACCGCATCCTGCATATTATTGGCTAATCTTTTCTTCTCGTGTGAATTCCCTTCCCTCGGCACCTTAACGCAAGTTAAGGTGTTTTTTTATCTAAGATTGTTCGCCTACCATTTTTTTGATTAAAATCGACTATTGATTCAATTTTTTTGAGATAGGCATGCAAGCGAATTCGAACGACGTATCACAAAGCACAACCTTACAATATGTGCACTGGTTTCGACATTCTGCACCCTACATCAATGCCCACCGCAACAAAACCTTCGTGATCATGTTTGATGGTGAAGCGGTACAGCATGAAAATTTTCAACATATTATCCATGATATTGCCCTGCTCAATTCCCTCGGCATTCGACTGATTCTGGTGCATGGCGCGCGTCAACAAATCAACCAGAATTTAAACAGCAGCGGACTAAGCACCCCATTCCATCAACACCGTCGCATCACCACGCGTGAGTCGCTGGGCTGTGTCATGAATGCCGTCGGCTCCATTCGCCTGCAAATCGAAGCTCTACTGTCCATGGGACTTGCCAACTCCCCCATGTATGGTGCACGCATTGATGTGGTTTCGGGTAATTTTATTACCGCCAAACCCTATGGGATTCGCGATGGCATTGATTTTCAGCTCACGGGTGAAGTACGCAGTGTCGATACCGATGCGATTCAGAAACATCTGCAACAACACAATATTGTGATGCTCGGACCCGTGGGTTATTCCACCACAGGTGAAGTCTTCAACTTACCTGCTGAAGAAGTTGCGACCAAAACTGCCATCAGCTTAAAAGCTGATAAATTGATTTTTCTGGGCAAGCAACACGGTTTGCAGAATGCTCAAGGTCAATTACAGCGTGAAATTACCCCACAACGGCTGGATCAATATATTGCACAATCGCAAGATACCAATCCTGAATTGGCGCAACAGTTACGCAATGCACAAATCGCCTCTCTCAAAGGCGTGCATCGCGTGCATCTGATTTCCTATACTTATGATGGTGCTTTACTGGAAGAACTGTTTACCCGTGATGGTTCAGGCACGCTGGTGACGGATGCGCATTATGAAGATGTGCGCATTGCAAATATTCAAGATGTCGGTGGACTGATCAATTTACTGCGCCCGCTGGAAGAGGACGGGATTTTGGTGTATCGCTCGCGGGAACGACTGGAAACGGAAATCGAGCAGTTTGCCGTGATTGAACGCGACGGTATGATTCTCGCCTGTGCAGCCCTGTATCCGATTCCTGCTCAGGAGAACGAATTACGCTCTGCCGAAATTGCCTGTGTCGCGGTGCATCCAAGCTACCGTAAATCCAATCGGGGCAGCCAAATCCTGCATTATCTGGAAGATAAAGCGCGCAGTCTGGGCATACAGCAATTATTTGTACTCACTACGCGTACCGCACACTGGTTCCTAGAACATGGCTTTGAAACAGCCAATGTCGATGAACTCCCGAATGCACGCCAAGCTCTGTATAACTATCAACGCAATTCCTTGGTATTTAAAAAGCGGATTTAAATGCACAGCGCATTACACGAATCCCCTATCCACACATAAAAATGCTTTACCCAGATCGCCATGATTTTGGTAAAGCCCTAATGCGACTTCCGTTCAATAGGGTTAATTTTCTGAGTTGATCCAATCACTGATTTAGCAGGATTTATGCTTTGTATATCTGGCAAGCTGCTGAAAAGCAGCTGATGCTATATATATTCATGATATAAGCTTATCCAAACGTGTTCAATAAAAAATAAATCCAATATTTTCATATAATTAAATAAATATAAATTTATATTTTATCTTTTTGCTAAATCAGTTTTTGCACTAAGTTTTGCAGCTTTTGATTTATCTTTTTTTTTCATGACCAATCCCTATTTTTTTATTTTTTTCGCATAAGAAAGCGCTATAGCGTATCTGCACAAGCTTATATCCATCCTTATCTTTTGCGGAATAACACCATCATGAGCAAGTCTCTTTCTACTACAACACGTCCATGGATTGTTTTGACTGTTGTGGCGGGCAGCATGTTCATGGCGGCTTGTAGCCCACAAAAAGCAGAAAGCACCACCTTAAACATTGGTTTTCAAAAGTACGGCATCTTACCAATTGTGAAGGAGCGTGGCACTTTAGAAAAAGCCTTGGCAGCGCAAGGCGTGCTAGTGAAGTGGGTCGAATTTCCTGCAGGCCCACAATTATTAGAAGGCTTAAATGTCGGCAGTGTGGCGTTGGGTGAAGCAGGTGAAGCCCCTCCAATTTTTGCCCAAGCCGCCAATTCCAATTTGGTTTATGTTGCCAATCAACCACCCGCGCCACGAGCTGAAGCACTGATTGTGCCGAAAAATTCAAACTTAAAGACCATTCAGGATTTGAAAGGCAAACGCGTGGTGCTGAACAAAGGCTCCAATGTGCATTATTTGTTGCTTAAAGTGCTTGAAGCCAATCAACTTAAACTCTCCGATATTCAAGTGGTCTATCTGCCTCCTGCGGATGCACGTGCAGCTTTTGAACGTGGCGCAGTTGATGCTTGGGTGATTTGGGACCCGTTCTTTGCGGCTGCCGAACAAAAGTTAGGCGCACGAGTACTTGCTACAGGGGACAAGTTGGTCAGTAACCATCAGTTTTATTTGGCAGATCGCAAATTTGCGCAGCAACATCCTGACATTTTAAAAACCGTGGTGAATGAACTCAATCAGACCACCACTTGGGTTGCTCAACATCAAGCACAAGCAGCGCAACTATTACAACAGCCGACGGGTTTACCCATCGAAGTCTTAAGCCGTTCCATCTCGCGGATGGGATTTGGGGTGCAGCCGATCTCCACTGAGGTCGCCCAGCAACAGCAATTTGTCGCGGATGCCTTTTATCAACAAAAGCTGATTCCCAACAAAATTGACATTCAAACCGCCATTTTAAAAACGACGCCATAATAATCAGGAACAGCAACATGAATACACTGAAAACAATAACTTTCGCTGGCATTACCGCACTCAGCCTTGCGCTCAGTGCTTGCCAAAAATCTGAATCAAGCCAAAGTCAAGTAGCTGACCAAAATACGGCTGAAGCCGTGGATACCCTCTCGATTGGTTACCAAAAATCTTCCCTGAATTTGCTGGTTGCGCGCCAGCAGAAGCTGTTTGAACAGGAATTTCCGCACGCCAAAATTGAATGGAAAGAGTTCCCTGCAGGTCCACAAATGCTGGAAGCCTTAGCAGTGGGTGCGATTGATTTTGGTGCCGTAGGCAACACTCCGCCGATCTTTGCCCAAGCCGCAGGCAAAGATTTGAGTTATGTCGGTTATGAGTTGGTGCCTGCCAATTCCCAAGCCCTGCTGATTCCAAAAGGCAGTGCCATTCAGTCTATTCAGGAGTTAAAAGGCAAACGCATTGCGGTACAAAAAGGCTCGAGTGCACATGAATTACTGGCAAAAATTTTGCAGAAAGCGGGTCTCAGCTGGCAGGACATTCAACCCATTTGGCTCCCTCCAGCAGATGCGCGTGCGGCCTTTGACAAACAGTCGGTGGATGCTTGGGCAATTTGGGAACCCTACCTCAGTGCTGCCGAACAAGATGCGCATGCCCAAGTGCTGATTGATGGGACGGCTTTCCCAAAAACCTATTCGTTCTATATCGGTAATCCGAAATTTATCGCGGCACATCCACAAGCCACAACGCAGTTTTTACATGGCTTGAATCAGGCGGATCAATGGGTCTTAAACAATCAGCCACAAGCCTTAAGCGTATACACCCAAAGCACAGGTTTACAGCCATCTATTGCCCAACGCGTGATTGATAAACGTCTGAAGCCATCTCCGATTCAGACCTTAAGCCCTGAAGTGGTACAGGCACAGCAGCAAATTGCAGATTTGTTCCAGCAGGTTCAATTGA
This sequence comes from Acinetobacter kanungonis, assembly GCF_009939195.1. Classification (GTDB taxonomy): domain Bacteria; phylum Pseudomonadota; class Gammaproteobacteria; order Pseudomonadales; family Moraxellaceae; genus Acinetobacter; species Acinetobacter kanungonis. Next base: position 107,050 of record NZ_JAACKC010000008.1, read on the forward strand.
TTCCGAAAAATATTCAAGTTCAAACCACGGTTTGGGCAGCACCAAAAACTCACTAATCTGTAAAAATTGTAAGGATATTGATAATGAAAATTTTCTGGTTTATTCCCACCCATGGTGACAGTCGTTATTTAGGAACCAGCAAAGGCGCGCGCCAAGTCGATCATGCTTATATGAAGCAAATAGCAGTGGCGGTAGACAATTTAGGTTATGAAGGTGTGCTGATCCCAACAGGACGTTCATGTGAAGATCCATGGATTACTGCCGCCAGTTTAATTGATGCCACCCAGAATTTGAAGTTTTTAGTGGCATTACGCCCAGGGGTGACCACGCCTGCCTTGGCTGCGCGTATGGCAGCAACCTTTGACCGTTTATCCAATGGTCGTGTGTTGCTCAATCTGGTCACAGGTGGCGATGAACAAGAACTCAAAGGCGATGGTATTTATGAAGACCATGCCTCCCGTTATGAAACTGCCAGTGAATACACCAAAATCTGGCGTGAAATTCTAACCCGTTCGCACACCGGAGAATCCTTCAGTTTTCATGGCGAACACTTAAAAGTGGATGATGCCAAACTGCTTTATCCGCCTGTGCAACAACCTTATCCACCTTTATGGTTTGGCGGTTCTTCGGATGCTGCGATTGAGCTGGCCACCGAACAAGTCGATACCTATTTAACGTGGGGTGAACCCCCTGCAGCTGTCAAAGAAAAAATTGCAACTGTCCGTGCGAAAGCAGCCGTAAAAGGACGCCAACTCAATTACGGTATTCGTCTGCATGTGATTGTGCGTGAAACCAATGAGGAAGCATGGAAAGCCGCCAATGAGCTGATTCAGTATGTCGATGATGCAACCATTGCCGCAGCACAGCAAAAGTTCAAGCAAATGGACTCTGTAGGTCAACGACGCATGGCCGAACTACATAATGGCGATCGTACTAAACTCGAAGTCTCTCCAAACCTATGGGCTGGGGTTGGACTGGTGCGTGGCGGTGCAGGAACGGCGTTGGTGGGTGATGCGCAAACCGTAGCCGATCGGATTCAGGAATATGCCGATTTAGGCATTAGCACCTTTATCTTTTCTGGCTATCCACATTTGGAAGAATCCATTCGCTTCGCCGAACTGGTGTTCCCGCTCTTGCCTTTAGCCACCCGCAATAAATTGTCGCAACCGAATTTAACGGGACCCTTTGGCGAAATTGTCGCGAACAATTATGTCCCGAATCAGACTACGGCTTCGCGCCCTATTCAGGAGTCTGCTTAATGTCCAAAATTACTGCGGCTGAAACTTTCTCTCAACGGAAAGTTTCACGTGGAACAAAACTTGGGCAGCGTTTGCTGCCTTGGTTGTTCCCATTTTTACTAATTTTGATCTGGCAAATTGCTTCCAGTACAGGTCTGCTACAAAGTCGAATTTTACCTGCTCCCACAGCCGTGGTCAGCGCATTCTGGCATTTACTAATCAGTGGTGAACTTTGGCACCATGTCAAAGTTAGCGCAGGACGTGCCTTACTCGGTCTGGCGATTGGTGGCGGTCTAGGTTTGTTGTTAGGACTGCTGAATGGCTCATCCAAAACAGCATCGACCCTGCTGGATACCACCTTGCAAATGATTCGAAATATTCCTGCCTTGGCGCTGATTCCACTGGTGATTCTCTGGTTCGGGATTGATGAAACGGCAAAGCTGTTTTTGGTGGCGGTTGGAGTATTTTTCCCGATTTATATCAACACCTACCACGGCATTCGTTCGGTCGATCCGCAACTGATTGAAATGGGCAAAAGTTACGGACTCAGTCGTTGGGAGCTGTATAAAAATATTATTTTACCTGGGGCAATGCCCTCTATTTTGGTCGGCTTACGTTTTGCACTGGGCTTGGTTTGGGTACTGTTGATTGTGGCCGAAACCATTTCTGCCCAAGCTGGCATTGGCTACATGACCATGAATGCCCGCGAGTTTTTACAGACCGATGTGGTTCTGGTCGGCATCTTACTCTACGCCCTATTGGGTAAACTGGCAGATGTCCTTGCAGTGAGCTTAGAAAAATACTTATTACGCTGGCACCCTGGCTATCAAAAATAAGGAGCAGAACATGACAGATCTCAGTATCGGCCAACATGTTGCCGAACAGATTCAGCCCGCGAAAAACCCGCATACGGATATTCAACCCAATGCCGTGCTGGGCGCAGAAATTTTGATTGAGCAACTGCACAAGTTTTATGGCGATGTCAAAGTCTTGGAAGATTTAGACTTGCACATCCAACCAGGTGAATTTTTAGCGATTGTCGGGCGCAGCGGCTGCGGCAAAAGTACCCTATTAAGATTGATTGCCGATCTGGAACAACCCAGTTATGGCGAAATCAAATTTAAATCGGCACGCCATTTACGTGAAGGCATTACCAGTGATGATATCCGCGTGATGTTCCAAGACCCGCGCTTGCTCCCTTGGCGCAGTATTGAACAAAATGTGCACCTTGGACTGGAGAAAACCGCACACCCACATGCCACAGCATTGCTGGAAAAAGTGGGCTTAAAAGAAAAAGCGGCACTTTGGCCTACACAGCTTTCGGGGGGGCAACGCCAACGTACTGCACTGGCGCGTGCCCTCTCCCATCAACCACGGGTGCTCTTGCTGGATGAACCGCTTGGTGCACTGGATGCCTTAACTCGTTTGGAAATGCAAAACCTGATTGAACAACTATGGCGGGAACAAGGCTTTACCGCGATTCTGGTCACCCATGATGTCAGTGAAGCGGTGCAACTGGCAGATCGTATTATCTTGCTGGATCGGGGCCATATCGCACGCCAATTTCAGGTGGATCTGCCCCGCCCACGTGAAAAAAACATTCAGTTTGCTGAACTCGAACAACACGTCCTCAATGCAGTTTTGGCAACCTGAGCAGACCTTGGCTCCAATGCAAACTTGGAGCCAAACGCGCCATCCTCAGCCAGCACCAGCGACCCTAGCGTTGTCATAAAACTGTCATATTTAGCAAGGAAAACGACCCAAATTGATGCGTTTTGCTATACATCTGTCCATTTAATTTTTTCAAGAGTGTGAATGTGAAATAGCACACTGTTTTTTCATCCAGAAAATATGCTATTTCATCAAATTACCCGATTTCTTGATGCACAAATCTGCTGATTTGCCGTACAATTTACCCTTCCCTGAATTTTTTTAAGCGACGAATGGAACAAAAAAAGAGTACTCAAAAGCGCCATCAATTGCTGAATGCCGCACTTGATGTTTTTTCCTTATATGGATTTAACGGGGCTAGTTTAGATGAAATCGCTCAACTGGCAGAAATGCATAAGTCGAACATTTTCTATTACTATGAAAATAAAGAAGCCTTATATGTTGAAGTGCTAACAACGGTTCTACAAAAATGGTTAGCACCTCTACAAATGCTGGAAGCAGAATTAGAGCCGACGGAAGCGATCACCAATTATTTAATGCAAAAAATTGAGCTGTCACGCACTCAACCGAAAGCGTCGCGTTTATTTGCCTTAGAAATTATTCAAGGTGCACCACATATCTTAGAAATCCTGAAAGGACCACTGAAAAAACTGGTGAAGCGCAAAGCCAAAGTGATTAGCATGTGGCAAGAGCAAGGCAAAATTTCTGCAGACATCGATCCTGAATTGCTGATTCTGAACATCTGGGCAGTGACGCAAAACTATGCGGATTTTTCAACGCAGATGGAAATGGTCACAGGTAAAACCTTACGCAACCGCAGTATGCAACAACGGGTGATTCAACATACCGTGCATATGATGCTCTACGGCATTTTACCGCGCGAACAAAACACCTAACCCTTCATATTTTGGCATACGACCATAGATCACTATGGTCGCCGAGCCAGTTAAGCCTCTAAAGACTGATAGAGCGACAATAACTTTTGCGCCCCCAGCATCAAATTCTCTTCCCAATCCAGATGTGCTGCATCGTCTGCACCATCGGTAATATATTTCACCGAAATTAAACGCACCCCGAGTTTTTTACAGACTTTGGCCATGGCATAGCCTTCCATATCGACCAGATTACACGGTACTTTCGGCTGACCAATTTCAAAGCTATCCCCTGTACCACACACGCCTTTTGGTAAATGAGCAAAATAAGGTTCTAAATCAATGGCTGCAGGATGGTCCTGATCCATTGGCGTTACCCCAACCTCAAAGCCGAGCGGAGATACATCCATATCGCGTTGTACAAAGCTGATGACTTCGACCAAGGCGTGACGATCAAAATGGGAACTGCCTGCGCTGCCCAAATTTAACAGGGTTTTACAGCCTGTTGCATGAATCACTTCAAAGGCTTTAAATGCCGCATTGACTTTACCAATACCACTATAATGCACATCAATCTGAGCCTGTTCAAACAAGCCTTTTGACTCATTCGGTAAAGCCATAATCAGCGCCAAAGAAGATTTCATCGCAGCTACTCAAAACAAAACTGTGCTATTAAAAATCAAAAACACACTGGGTGCAAATGATGCCTCACTTTCTGACAAGCTCGGTCATTTGACCCCGTGTGTAAGCGCTATTTCTGTTGCAAATATAGATTCAAACATGGAGAGAAAAATAATCGTCCCGCATAAAACCCTGCCACGGTTTTGCTCATCACCAAGCCCCATAACAGCAGCAATAAAGCCGCTAAGCCATAACCAATATTTTGCAAGCCATTCAGTTGTAATTGCTGTGCAAGTTGTAACGTGGCTAAACAGAAGACGCCCAATGGGAAAGTCATGCCCCACCATCCCAAATTAAAGCTCAACTGAGCACCGACATGCTTCAGAGTCATCAGCATTGCCATGCCGAGCCACCACATTCCAAAACCCAACAATAACAAACTGCCCACTAAACCCGCTTGATGCAGAAACTCACCCAAACCTGAAAAATGCAGCGCTTGTAACACATGAGGAGCTTGCTGTCCCAACAGCAATAAAGCCAATGCGCCCGTACCAATCGGTCCAACCGCTAACCAGCCTGTCATTGCCAATTCCTGACTCGGTAATTGATGCAATGCCAACCGTAAGAAGAGAATGCCTAAAATCAACACGGCAGGAAAAACCGAAACACCCCACAACAGATAACTACCAAATAAAATGTTCACGGCATGCGGACTTGCTGGCAGATGCGCTAACAACACTGCACCAGAAGCTGCTGCGACTTCACACGCCACTATCGGTAACAGCCAAACGGCGGTCATATTCTGTAATTGATGGCGCTGGCAACTGAACATGCAAAAGGGCACCACAAACGCAACCAGTAGCGCCAAGCCTACGTCGAAATACCACAGCCATTCAGTAATGCCGACAACAGCTGTGCCATATAACACCAGCCCAAATTTCAAGCTGCCATTGATCAGAGTGGCCAACGCCATGGGAATGGTGCCGAGAAACAGACTCATGCTCGGATGTTGAAAAATATGTTTGGCTTCTTGTGGATACAGCACCCAGCGCAAGCCATATAAAGTACTGAACAATGCAAACAGGATCAGATTCAACTGCCACAGCCCTGCGCCCAACTGCCAAAACCAAGCATGTAGCCCCTGCAACTCTGCAAGAACCATCGAAACAATCCCTGTGCCCATGCACACCGTAAACCAGTTTGGGGTAAACTGACGGATCAGATCATGCCATTGCGGTAATTGATAGAAGGGCTTTTTCATTGGACGACGACCCACTTGAGAAGTTCCTTTGATCATACTGCGCATTTAAAATAAGAAAAATTGATTATTTTAAATTTTTAAAATCATTTTTATTGATATTAAAGCAATGCTTTCATAAATTTTTCTGGGTAAAAACACAACAACAAGACGAAACGAACAGAATATGGCAATATATAAGCCTGATTATTTTTCATTTATTGATTAGCCCATGAAGCTGCTCCGCCTGAATGCTTTAGCGCCAGACTTTCAATTAGCCAAAACCGCTGTGACTATTGGTAATTTTGACGGTGTGCATTTGGGGCATCAGGCCATGATCCAGCAACTAAAACAGGTTGCTGCACAACAACAACTCAAAACCTTGGTCATGATCTTTGAGCCGCAACCACTGGAATTTTTCCAAGGCTATGAAGCGCCGCCACGCATTAGTTCGCTGCGTGAAAAAGTCGAATATTTAACTGAACTGGGCGTGGACTATATTGCCGTAGCCAAATTTGATCAGTCCTTTCGTGGTTTAAGTGCCGAAGCCTTTGCCAATATCCTCAAGCAGCAACTCAATGCCGCGCATTTGGTGTTGGGGGATGACTTCCATTTTGGCAAAAATCGCCAAGGCAATAGCGAATATCTACGCAACTATGGCTTCCAAGTCACCAACTTGACCACCATTTCCTTGCATGGTGAACGTGTCAGTTCAACCCGCATTCGCCAGACCCTGCAAGCTGGCGATTTGGCTCTAGCAGCTCAACTGCTGGGACGCCCTTACAGTATTACCGGTCGTGTCCAATATGGCGACCAAATTGGACGTACCCTCGATTTTCCAACCATTAATGTGCGTTTAAACCGTCATAAGCCATGTTTAAACGGTATTTATGGTGTGGATGTCATTTGTGAAACCACGTCTTTACAAGACAAAGTCGTGCAGGACAGCCCCGAACAAAAAGGAGTTTTGGGCTATCAAGCAACGGCTTTGTATGGTGCAGGGCATGTCGGTACCCGACCTGCCATCCAACAAGAACATCCAGAATGGCGATTAGAAGTACATTTCCCCAATGTTTCTGCTAATCTGTATGGCTTGTTAATGCGGGTCACTTTCTTGAACTATTTACATGGTGAAAAGAACTACCCTTCGCTGGAAGCACTAAAAGCGGGAATTGATGATGATGTGGAGAAACTGCTTGAGTTTCGTCACAACAACCCAACTTTTCCCTTTTAAACACCGAAAAATTTAATGTAGAACGCGTCAGTCTTAAAGCTGATTAAATTGGAAGACATCTTGCATGAGCGATAAGCAAACTCCTGAAAATGCAGTGGATTATAAAGCCACACTAAACCTCCCAGGTACTGAATTTGCAATGAAAGCAAATCTCGCAGTACGTGAAGCAAAATGGTTAGAAGAGTGGTATGCCGACAACATTTATCAGCAGATTCGCGCATCGCGTATTGGCAAGAAAAAATATGTGCTGCATGATGGCCCACCGTATGCCAATGGTCAGATTCACTTGGGCCATGCGGTCAACAAAGTCCTGAAAGACATTATTATTAAAAGCCGCGTACTCGACGGTTTCGATGCCCCTTATGTACCAGGCTGGGACTGTCACGGTCTGCCGATCGAACTCAAAGTTGAAGAAAAAGTCGGTAAAGTCGGTGTCAAAGTGGATGCATCAACTTTCCGTAAAGCCTGCCGCGAATATGCTTATACCCAAGTCGAATTACAGAAAAAAGACTTCGTACGTATGGGTGTGTTTGGCGATTGGGACAATCCTTACTTGACCATGAACTTCAAACAAGAAGCGGATATCGTGCGTTCAGTGGGCGCCATTGCCAAGGCTGGTCATATCGAGCCGGGTCTTAAACCTGTGAACTGGTGTTTGGACTGTGGTTCAGCACTGGCTGAAGCAGAAGTTGAATACGAAGACAAAAAATCAGACGCAATTGATGTCGGTTTCAGCGTAGTGGACTTGGCAGACCTGTCTGCACGTTTAGGTGTAGAAGTTGCTGACCGCACCGACATCGTGATCTGGACGACGACACCTTGGACTTTACCTGCCAACCAAGCAGTTGCCTTCCATGCTGAACTTGAATATCAGTTGGTCAAAGCCCGTGGTGAGGAGAAAGAGCCACAAAACTTCATCTTGGCGAAAAACTTAGTTGAATCTGCAACTGAACGTTATGGTTTTAACAGCGTTGAAGTCTTGGCTGAATTCACAGGCAATAAACTTGAGCATGTCAGTCTGCAACACCCACTGATCACAGAGCGTCAAGTCCCTGTAATTTTAGGCGAACACGTGACTGCAGACAGCGGTACGGGTGCGGTGCATACTGCCCCAGGTCATGGTGTGGACGACTATAAAGTCGGCTTACTCTATAACTTAAAAGTTGACAATCCAGTTGGCGGCAACGGTGTCTACCTACCAACTTCTCCAATTTTTGCGGGCGAGCATATTTACAAAGCCAACCCTCAAATCATTGCCGCTTTAAGCGAGGCAGGCAAACTATGGGCGCATAAGCCAATTAAGCATAGCTATCCACACTGCTGGCGCCACAAAACCCCAATTATCTTCCGTGCTACACCACAATGGTTTATCAGCATGGATGCCAAAGGCTTACGCCAAGGCGCATTGAATGCCATTGAAAATAAAATCAGCTTCGTGCCTGATTGGGGTAAAAACCGTATTCAAGCCATGATCGAAGGTCGTCCGGACTGGTGTATCTCACGTCAACGTACCTGGGGCGTGCCAATCCCGTTCTTCGTGCATAAAGACACCAATGAACTCCACCCACGCACGGCGGAATTAATTGAAGAAGTTGCGTTACTGATCGAACAAGAAGGCATTGACGCATGGTATAACCGTGATGCCAAAGACTTTATCGGGGATGAAGCAGAGCACTATAACTGCGTACGTGATACCTTAGACGTGTGGTTCGACTCAGGCACAACGCACTATGCGGTCCTGCGTGAGCGTGAAGAACTGACCGACCCAGCCGATTTGTACCTTGAAGGTTCAGACCAGCACCGTGGTTGGTTCCAGTCTTCATTGTTGACCTCTGTGGCCATCAATCAACGTGCCCCATATAAAGGCTTGTTAACACATGGCTTCGTGGTGGATGAAAAAGGCCGTAAGATGTCAAAATCTTTGGGCAACATCATCACCCCGCAAGACATCATTAAAGACATGGGTGCAGACGGTTTACGTTTCTGGATTGCCTCTGCCGATTACCGTTATGAAATGACCGCAGGTAAAGAAATCTTTAGCCGTGCATCGGACGGCTACCGTCGTATTCGTAATACCTTGCGTTTCTTATTGGCAAACTTGAATGGTTTCAAACCATCGACGGATGCCCTGCCTGTCGATCAATTGATCGCACTGGATCAATACATCTTGCAACGTGCGGCGGATGTACAGAAAACCATTCAACAAGCTTATGAAGATATGAACTTCCATATTGTCACCAATGCCTTGACCAACTTCTGTATTAATGACTTGGGTGGTTTCTACCTCGACATCATCAAAGACCGTCAGTACACCACCAAAGCGGATTCGCAAGCCCGTCATTCTGCGCAAACTGCGCTGTACCACTTGGTTCAAGCCTTTGTGCGCTGGATGTCGCCGATCTTGAGCTTTACTGCGCAAGAAGCATGGCCACTGATTCCAGAACAAACTGAGAAATACGTGTTCACTTCAGAGTGGTACGACATTCCAGTGGCATCAACGGCAAACTTGTTGTCTGAATCCGATTGGCAAACCCTGATCGCGGTGAAATCTGCGGTGAACAAGCACATTGAAGTTGCGCGTAACGAAAAACTGGTGGGCTCTAACTTGTCTGCCAAAGTCGAACTTTGGGCAAATGAAGAATTGAAAGCGGTACTAGATCGTTTAGGCGACGAATTGCGCTTTGTTCTGATTACCTCACAAGTACAGGTATCTGCTTTTGATGCGGCTCAAGGTCAGGAATCTGATCTAGACGGTTTACGCGTGAAAGTCTCTGCTGCGGAAGGTGAAAAATGTGCACGTTGCTGGCATGTGCTGCCTGATGTGAATACACATCACGAACATCCAGGTCTATGCGCACGTTGTATTATTAACCTCCCTACTGGTCAAGGCGAAGAGAGAAAATATGCCTAATCCACAACAGAAAGCGGGCCTGTTTCAATTCTACCCACACAATTTGCTGTGGGTGGGGTTATCGATTTTGGCCATTGTGTTAGATCAATGGACCAAGTGGATTGCCTCAACCCATCTGAATTATGCAGATCCGGTACCTGTGCTGCCTTTTTTAAATTGGACTTTGCTACATAACTATGGTGCAGCCTTTAGTTTCTTGTCCGATGCAGGCGGCTGGCAACGTTATTTCTTTACTTCACTTGCAGCTTTGGTTTCAGTGATTTTCGTATTTTGGCTGATGCGAATGCCAAAACATGTCACCATTTTACCAATGGCAATTGCCCTGATTTTAGGGGGTGCTGTAGGCAATTTAATTGATCGCGTGACCTTAGGTTATGTGGTCGATTTTATTCACGTCTACTACCAAGACCACCATTTTCCAGCATTTAACCTTGCTGACAGCGCGATTACCTTGGGCACCATTTTGCTGCTTATAGATACGTTTTTCCTAGAAAAACATCGAATTAAACGTGCGGATGCGCAACACCATGAATGAATTTATTAATCCGAATGAAGAAACCCGTATTGAACAAGGTTCAAAGGTTGATCTGCATTTTTCCGTTGCCATTGAAAATGGTGTAGAAATTGACAATACCCGTAGCCGCGCTGAACCTGTCAGCTTGGTCATGGGCGATGGCAGTTTGTTACCTGGTTTTGAAAAAGCCCTGTTCGGTTTACGTGCGGGCGACCGTCGTACCGTGAGTCTGCCACCTGAAGATGCGTTTGGACCATGGAATCCTGAAAATGTCCAAAAGTTTGACACGGTGAAGTTTGAACAGCGTCCTGTTGAAGGTCACATGATCGAATTTGAAGACAAAGCCAAACAAAGCCTGTATGGCGTGGTGAAAACCGTGGGTGATGACATTACCGAAGTGGACTTTAACCATCCATTGGCGGGTAAAAACATTACCTTTGAAGTGGAAATCTTCAAAGTTACCCCTGCGGGTCAGCAAGGCGTGAAATTCATGTAAAAGCTGGCATCTACAGCAATAAAAAACCCTTCGCAAATGAAGGGTTTTTTTATGGGTGATCCACCGAAATCAGAAATATTTTAACAGCGTAATCTGCTTGTTTTGATGTTTGAATTTGGAAAACCAGTACATCAATGGATAAAGCACGATACTCAAAGCGATTGCAATCCACCAAAGGCTAGCAACCTGACTCACGCCAAAATAGTCACCGTGATTCTGCCCCCATACGGCGACAGCAAACAGATACAGCAGCTTTAACAACATTAAATGCACAATATAAAAGAACATCGGTACTGAGCCAAAGATAATTAAGGGTCGTACCCACGCCCGATGCTGCACTTTTTCTAAGGCCAGCAACAACAACAGCCCCACACCAAGATTCCATAAAATAAACGATAAAGATGGTGGATATTTGGTGAGATTAAAGAAGCTCATCAAGGTTTGCAGTGAAGTTGGGAAGATCTGCCAAGGAAGATCGCCGTAGAAATTGATGCTGCGTAATATGAAAAACAACAGCAGGCTACCGCAAGCAAATCCCAGTATGCGTTTGTTTCGCTGCTGAACGGTGATGCTCGGCTGAAATAAATAGCTGCCAAATGCATAACCCAATACAATGACGCCAATCCAAGGCAAAACTGGATAAGAAGTTCGCAGTTTTAGAAACTCGCCAATCTCGATCCAGCCGCGCTCATGCAAAATCAGCCAGAGCGGCGCGAATCCTGCGAACTGTTCTGAAGACAGTTGATCAAGCCAGTTATGCCCAAAAATAATCAATACAGCCATCAACCATAGAATTTTCTGAGGCAGACCAATCAGTAGTGCCAAGGCCATCATGCTGATGCCAATTGCCCAAATCACTTGCAGATAAATCACCTGCGGTGGGAACTGCCCTGTCCATGCAAAATTGATCACCAACAATTCCAATACCACCAGAAACAGCCCGCGCTTGAGCAAAAACTCACGGGTCATGCGCAAACTGTTGTGCTTGGCTTGATATAAATATGCTGATAAGCCCGTCAACACCACAAAAATTGGTGCGCAGAGATGTGCCAAAATGCGACTAAAGAACAGGCTGGCTTCCGTCTGTTCAATGTTCATCGGATCGGGAACTTGATGATGCAGGTAAAAGGTTTCACGGACATGGTCGACCATCATAATGAGAATGACCAGCCCACGTAGTGCATCAATCGCCTGTAGGCGTTGAGAAAGTGCAGACATGATAAATATTTGGATATGTTATAATATTACATATAGTATGCACTTTTAAGCCCAAAAGAAACCCAAGCATGCTCTTACGCACGCTGAAACTTGAAGATCAGTAAAATAAAAGTACGAATTATGGGCGAATTTCTTTCAGTTCACGGCGAATAAAGTGCTGAATCATTTCCCGATAAATCTGTTCAATTAAATCAGGATCGGTCCCTTTCTGTGTGGCTTGTTGCCGAACTTTGGCAATCACCTGTTCTACCCGTTCTGGGGATTGCACTTCATGTTCAGTGCGCTTAAAACGCACCGCCTGATCGACATAAAACTGGCGAGTAGTAATTAACTCAATCAGGTGCTGATCAATCACATCAATTTTGTCTCGAACTTGCTCGAGTGACTCACATTTCTCTTTCTGCATTGGTTTTATCTTCTGGTATTGAGCGGGAGTAATCCGCTTCGTTTTCGATTTTATATTTTTCTTCTAACACATTACTGAAAATACTTTCAATCATCCAGACCCGATATAAGCTATTAAATGTGTAGCTTTGACCATCGATGCGTAATTCCAGTACAGGAAAGTCCGGTTGTGACTTCATTTCACACAGCACATCATTTTCTTTGAGCTGAGCCTGAATGTCTTCTTGCTTCACCTCTTGCAGTTCTAAGCTCAACTCGCGTTGTAACTCCTGATAGTGCGCCTTAAAGGACAGATCCTTGCCTTGGGTCCACACTGCCTGCAAAATGCGGTGCATCGCTTCAATACGCTGCTCTTCGGGCACACTATAATACAGCTGTGCCATGGCATAGGTGGCTTCTTTGGTTGGACGACAGAATGGGGTGAATACCACTTCGGTACGTTTGGATAAACGGGTTGCCAGACTCCAGTCAAACCAGTCCCGTCCATGATAACTGAGCGGATAAACCGTTAACTGAATATTATAATAAGCCGCCAATTCTTCTTTAATATACGCCAAGAGTAGCCATGAAATCGGGTCTTCTAGCGCAATATACAAATCCAGCTCTGGATCAAGCGCCTGAATTTCATTGAGTTCTTCTGCATCACTGATTAAATGCTCACGCCATTCAATATGATTAATCAGGAAGATCGGATTGCCCGTCAGTAATTTTTGTCGCTTTAAACGGCGAGTCAAGCGTAACAGATCATCCACCGCATGATATTTACGGTCAGAAAATTCAAAATAACTCGCCAGCACCGCATCATCATTAAACACCCGTTCTGGAAAGTGCTGTTCCTGATGATGTTTGCTCGCCATGGCATATAAAGTGCGCAATTTGCCATACTGCTTCTGCCACAGCATATGAAATACATCTTCCAGCAGATACAGGAAGTCCTGCCCTTGCAGCGGGGTATTTCTTAGAATGGTTTCCGCCTGTGCAATCGCGTCTTGAGGTGGCTGTTCAGGCGTTTCATGGAAACTGAAACGATGCTGCTTGGATAAAATTTGTGCATCATTCAGGCAATAGTGTTGCCATTCCTGCGCAGACATATGATTCGGCGGTGCGGGTGTTTGACTGGAAATAATGACTTTTAAGGGTTTGAGTTCATCGCTCAGAATTTCTTCCAATTGCGGCAACTGCTGCACGGCCAGATAACTGTAGACATCATCCAAACGTAGATGAATATTCAGTCCATGCTCCGTAGGCAATACCTCTTGACGAGTTGGTTTCTGATAAAACCATCTCGATCGGATCGGATCGAACCAACGGCGTAACAGTGACATGAGTTGCCTCTAATCTAGCAATAGCGAGTGAAAGTGTTTCCAGTTCGCAGAAAAATAACCAGTGTGGTGAACAGAAAGTCTTAAAATACAATAAGTCTCGGACAAAACGTAGCACAATTCAAGCCTAAATGTTCAACCCTTCCCGATCAACTACAGTTCCAGATTTAAATCGGTCACTGCACCCTTTTCCGCCCCAGTGGTGAGTTTAGCAAACTTCGCCAGTGCACCGTGGGTATAATTCGGTTTTGGCTTGACCCAACGGTTTTGCCGTGCGGCAATTTCCTGCGCTGAAACATGCCAAGTCATCTCTCGGGTTTCCGCATTAATTGAAATCCGGTCTCCATTTTGCACCAAACCAATTGGGCCGCCCTCATAAGCTTCTGGTGTGACATGACCAATTACGAAGCCATGACTGCCCCCAGAAAAGCGTCCATCGGTAATCAATGCCACTGAACTGCCCAAGCCTTTGCCAATAATGGCTGAGGTCGGTTTTAGCATCTCGGGCATGCCCGGTCCACCTTTAGGGCCTACCCCACGAATCACCACCACGTCTCCCGCTTGGACTTCCCCTTCCAAGATTCCACGCATGGCACTGATTTCACCTTCAAACACCCGTGCGGGACCTTCAAAATACAGCCCTTCTTTACCGGTAATTTTGGCAACGGCACCTGTTGGCGACAAATTGCCTTTCAGAATCACCAAATGCGAGTCATTTTTAATCGGGGCATCAAAAGGCAGAATGATCTGCTGACCTGCTGGATAATCCTCAACCTCCGCCAGATTTTCCGCCAAGGTTTTACCCGTCACGGTTAAACAGCTGCCATCCAGCATGCCAGCATCTAGCATTCGCTTCATCAGTGGTTGAATGCCGCCAATCGCGATCAGCTCAGACATCAGGTATTTACCCGAAGGACGGACATCCGCCACCACAGGAATCTCTGCACCAATCCGCACAAAATCATCCAGACTCAGCTCGACACCCGCGGTATGTGCCATGGCAATTAAATGCAGCACGCCATTGGTTGAACCACCCAAAGCAATCAAGACCTTAATCGAATTTTCAAACGCAGCTTTGGTCATGATGTCCCGCGGCTTAATGTCCAGCCTGAGCAGATTCATGATGGCTTCGCCTGCACGCAAACAATCCTGCTGCTTGTCAGTGGAAACTGCTTCTTGGGCCGATGAACCCGGCAAACTCATGCCCAAGGCTTCAATCGCCGATGCCATGGAATTGGCGGTATACATGCCGCCACAAGACCCCGGTCCCGGCAATGCCACCTCTTCAATCTGTTTCACCTGAATGGCATTGATTTCACCTTTGGCATGCTGACCCACCGCCTCAAACACCGAGATCATATCGGTATGTCCTGCACCGGGTTGAATGGTACCACCATAAATAAAGATCGCAGGTCGGTTTAAACGTGCCATGCCCATAATGCAGCCCGGCATGTTTTTATCACAACCACCAATCGCAATGACCGCATCATAGGCTTGGCAGCCCATCACCGTTTCAATGGAATCCGCAATAATTTCCCGTGAGAGCAGGGAGTATTTCATGCCCTCCGTACCATTGGAAATGCCATCAGAAATGGTGATGGTATTAAAAATAATGCCTTTACCGCCTGCGGTATTCACGCCAGATTCGACTTCCCTTGCCAAAGCATCAATGTGCATATTACATGGTGTGACATTGGCCCAAGTGGATGCGATGCCGACAAAGGGACGTTCAAAATCGGCATCCTGAAAGCCTGTGGCACGCATCATGGAACGTGCAGGTGCATTTTCAATCCCTGCATAAACGGGCGCTGAATGTTCGCGGATATTGTCTTTGCTCATTGTATTTGTCCTTGGCACGCTGTGTTTTGCACTACAGTCTTGGCAATTTTTTCTATTTTTAGTGTATAGAAAGTAAGCGATACATGAAAGTACAATGAGGCTTTCAAGTCAATAACCGCTAATCTCTTAATAGTCTTAACATTTTCATCCTGAATATATCCTGTTGTTGGATACACGAAAACGTCATCCACAACCTGCATAGTCTATGAAATAGAATGTTTCTCAATACACTCTTTTAGCTGCGGAAAATAAACAGGTTTTGCGGATGACCAATGGTTTTGCCTACTTTTGCTGAAACAAAAGTAGGTCGAACCGAAGGTGATAAATGGTAATTTAAGCAACGCCTTTAAGACAGCATCGTGCTGAATAGAGAACCTTTAAATAAAAAAAGCACCCCTAATGGAGTGCTCTTTTAATCTGTAATAGCATTACAAATTAAATTTCACGTACCGCACCTTTAGAAGCACTGGTGGTATGCATGGCATATGCCTTTAATGCTTTCGATACTTTACGTGCACGTGGTTCAGCAGGCTGCCAGCCTTTGGCTTCTTGAGCTTCACGGCGTGCTGCCATCGTCGCTTCATCCACGGCTAAGTGAATAGTCCGGTTTGGAATATCAATTTCGATACGATCGCCATCTTCTACCAAACCAATCGCACCACCTTCCGCTGCTTCAGGCGAAACGTGACCAATCGAAAGACCAGATGATCCACCAGAGAAACGACCATCGGTGAGCAAGGCACAATCTTTACCCAAACCTTTCGATTTTAAATAACTGGTTGGATACAACATTTCTTGCATGCCTGGACCACCACGTGGACCTTCGTAACGAATCACCACCACATCGCCAGCGGTAATTTTGCCACCCAAAATTGCGTCTACCGCAGCATCTTGGCTTTCAAACACACGGGCTGTGCCGTTGAATTTCAAGATGGAATCATCCACCCCTGCCGTTTTCACAATACAACCATCCAGTGCGATGTTGCCGTAAAGCACAGCTAAACCACCATCTTGAGAGAAAGCATGTTCAACATTACGAATCACACCATTGTTACGGTCGCCATCCAAACGTGAGTAATAACGATCTTGCGAGAATGCAGTTTGAGTCGGTACGCCACCCGGTGCTGAACGGAAGAACTGATACACCTCTTCGTCTTCAGTACGGATGATGTCCCATTTGTCCAAGGCATCTTTTAATGTTTTTTCATGTACGGTCGGTACAGACGTGTCTAACAAACCTGCACGATCCAATTCGCCCAAGATTGACATGATGCCACCCGCACGGTGAACATCTTCCATATGCACGTCTTGTTTGGCTGGGGCAACTTTACACAACACAGGCACTTTACGAGACAAACGATCGATATCGGTCATGGTAAAGTCAACTTCAGCTTCATTTGCTGCTGCCAACAAATGTAAAACGGTATTGGTTGAACCACCCATGGAAATATCAAGGGTCATGGCATTTTCAAAGGCTGCTTTCGTGGCAATTGAACGTGGTAACAAGCTGTAATCGTTTTGTTCGTAATGGCGCTTGGTAATTTCAACGATCAATTGACCTGCTTTTTCGAATAATTTTTTACGATTCGCATGGGTCGCCAAAGTTGAACCATTACCTGGAAGGGATAGCCCCAACGCTTCGGTTAAACAGTTCATTGAGTTTGCCGTGAACATGCCTGAACATGAACCACAGGTCGGACATGCTGAACGTTCGTATGCAGCCACTTCTTCATCAGTGAAGCTGTCATCTGCCGCTACGATCATGGCATCAACCAAATCAATCGCATGTTCATTGCCACGGATTTTCACTTTACCCGCTTCCATCGGTCCACCAGACACAAACACCACTGGAATATTCAAGCGCATAGACGCCATCAACATCCCCGGGGTAATTTTGTCACAGTTTGAAATACAGACCATGGCATCGGCACAGTGTGCATTGACCATGTATTCCACAGAGTCCGCAATCAAATCACGTGATGGCAATGAATACAGCATGCCGTCATGCCCCATCGCAATCCCGTCATCCACGGCAATGGTATTGAATTCTTTGGCTACACCACCAGCAACTTCAATTTCGCGCGCAACCAGTTGCCCTAAATCTTTAAGATGCACATGGCCCGGAACAAACTGGGTAAACGAGTTGACCACCGCAATAATCGGCTTGCCAAAATCTTCATCTTTCATACCGGTTGCACGCCATAAACCACGTGCGCCAGCCATATTTCTTCCATGTGTTGATGTTTTTGAACGATAATCAGGCATGTGTGCTTCCAACAAAGTTTGTGCTTGATATGAATCTGCGATTCACTCTGGCTAAATAAGACTGATAGATCATCTTGAATCAGTCGAAATATAGGCAACATCATACTACAGCGAAGTGTTTAACAGACAACCAGCATTCAACTTTCCTGCATTCCAACAACGCAGGCTATATTCCGACACATGATCTTAAAGAAAATTTGAATAAAGCTACTATAAACCGAACACAGCCGATTAAATACAAAACTTTCATGAATATTTTTTTAATTTTGCATAACTAAAAGTTAATAAATAATCCATCCAACGCGACAGCATCAGTCTGATCTCACTCACATCGGCCTGAATATCAGTACAACAGCCATAGATTCGGCTTGGCGCTGGTTTTGGCATATAATAGCCGCAAGTTTCTATGGAATTTGATGTGTGAAAATCATCTTTGCAGGTACACCTGAATTTGCTGCTTGTGCTTTGGCTGCATTACTGAGAACAGAACATGAAATTGTTGCGGTATACACCCAACCCGACCGTAAAGCAGGTCGTGGACAAAAGCTCACAGCATCTGCGGTGAAACAGTTGGCGCTGGAACATGATTTACCTGTCTATCAACCTTTGCACTTCAAATCATCCACTGAAGAAGGCTTAGCGGCTCAACAACAATTAAAAGAATTAAATGCAGATGTGATGGTCGTCGCGGCTTATGGTCTGATCTTGCCACAAGTGGTGCTCGATACGCCGAAATATGGCTGCCTGAATATTCATGGTTCACTGTTACCTCGCTGGCGCGGTGCCGCACCGATTCAGCGTGCAATTGCCACAGGCGATGCCGAAACGGGCGTGACCATCATGAAAATGGCGGCTGGCTTAGATACCGGCGACATGATGTACAAAACCTACTGCCCAATCGAAGCCACCGATACCTCTGCAACACTACATGACAAACTGGCGCTACAAGGTGCAGAAGCCATTGTTGCAGTCTTAGAAACTGAACAAAAGTTACAACACTATTTAGCCGAGCGCGAAGTGCAAGATGAAGCCTTAACGGTATATGCACATAAGCTGAGCAAAGCAGAAGCGCAGATTGACTGGTCGCAAGATGCGGTCAGCATTGACCGTAATATTCGTGCCTTCAACCCTTGGCCAGTGGCTTATATTGTGTTGGATGAAAACAATAATCTGCGGGTTTGGGGTTCATGCCTTTCTGAGCACGCTGTCGCTGATCAAGCTGCGGGCACAATTTTGGCGATGGATAAACAAGGGGTACATGTGGCGTGTGGCAATCAACAGGCTGTTTGCCTGACCCAATTACAATGGCCGGGTGGTAAGCCTTTAAATCCAGTGCAGATTGCACAAACTCAAAAATTGACTATTGGACAAATTTTATAATGAAACAATCTCCCAACGCCTCTGGTAAGAACTTAAACTTACGTGCTCAGGTGGTTAAAACGTTATTGGCTGTCCAAAACGGTCAATCACTGGCATCGGTACTCCCGCAACAAATGGCGATCGTGTCGGATAAAGACCGCGCCTTGTACCATGAATTGGTGCTGGGTTGTTTGCGCCAATGGCACGCACTGAAACAAGTGACTTTACCCTTATTGTCTAAACCACTAGACAACCAAGTCGTTGAAACCTGTTTATATGTGGGTTTATATCAATTGTTATGTACCCGCGTTGCAGCCCATGCCGCAATTTCTGAAACAGTAGATGCCACCAAACAATTGGCCATGGAAAGTTTAAGCGGTGTAGTGAACGCGATTTTACGCCGTGCCACCCGAGAAACGGAACAGTTCTACGATGTACTCGACCAAGCCTCGAATTTACCAAGTTGGTTAGCAAAACGTTTGAAAAAGGACTGGGGTGAGCAACTGGCTGAAATCAGCTATGAACTGAAACAAGTTGCGCCTTTAACTTTACGGGTCAACACCTTACAAGTCAGCCGTGATGAATATCTTGAAATTTTAGAAGAAGAAGGTATTAACGCTCACGCGTGTGAACTGTCCAATGTAGGGATCGTATTGGATGAAAGCCTGCATATTCCAAGTCTGCCGGGTTTTGAAGCAGGTGGTTTTTCAGTCCAAGATGAACATGCGCAACTCTGTGCCACATTATTGCCCGATTTAAATGGCAAATTCGTGATTGATGCCTGTGCAGCACCTGGGGGCAAAACCGCACATATTTTAGAAAAATATCAGCCAAAAAAATTGATCGCGCTAGATCAAGATGAAAAACGCTTAAAACGTGTTTCGGAAAACTTAGAGCGTTTGGCTTTAAATGAAAAGTACGTAGAAATTATCACAGCCGATGCGGTGAAATGGACCTCGCCTGAACTTGCAGACTGTATCGTCCTCGATGCCCCTTGTTCAGCGATTGGCGTGATGCGTCGTCATCCCGATATTCGCTTACTGCGCCAGTCAGGTGATATTGCCAAAACAGTTGAGCTGCAAAAGCAAATTTTGGCAAATATGTGGCAGCAACTTAAAGTCGGTGGCACATTGCTGTACATCACTTGCTCGATTTTAAAAGCAGAAAATGAACAGCAAATGGTCGACTTTTTTGCCCAGCATACAAATGCCAAAGAAATTAAAATTGATGCCGATTGGGGCATTGAGCAAATTCATGGCCGCCAACTTCTGCCAGCCGTAGGTCGAGGTGACGGTTTTTATTATTGCTTGATTCAAAAAACAGCCTAATCCTGATGAGGAGACAGAAACACGCTGTTCTGTTTCCTCTACTTAACTCACATATTTAAACATCACCAGACTCAGCGCTAAACATGCCATGCCTGTGACCAAACCATAGACCGTTTCATGTCCCTGTGCATATTTCTTGGCGGTTGGCAGCAGTTCATCCAATGCCAAATACACCATCACCCCACCGATAATGCCAAACACTGCCCCATAGACACTAAAACTCAAGTATGGTGCCAAAATAAAATAACCAATCATCGCCCCCAAAGGTTCAGCCAGCCCCGAAACAAAACTGGCAATTAAAGCCGAGCTTTTTTTCTGCGTTGCCATATACACCGGTAATGCGATGGCAATCCCTTCAGGAATATTATGAATACCGATCGCCACAGCCAACGGTGCACCCAGTGCTGGACTTTCCAAAGTCGCAAAAAACGTTGCCAAACCTTCGGGAAAATTGTGTGCGGTAATGGCAAATAGCGTCAACAAACCTGTGCGTAATAATTGTGATTGATTGATGCCATGTGCACTTTGTTCTTCGATGGTTTCATGCGGATTCGGTATACAGCGATCCAGAATCAACACCAGAATCACCCCGAGCAATAAAGAGAAAGTACCTAGGGCATAACCCGTTTTATCATTAAAGGCTTGGCTAAAGGAATGAATGGATTTATTCAAGATTTCGGTCAAAGAGACATAGATCATCGCCCCTGCAGAAAACGCCAAACCAAAGGAGAGTACGCGATAACTGGGCTTTTTAAAGAACAAGACCAAAGCACCGCCCACAACCGTTGCCAGTCCTGCGAGAAAAGTCACGCCAAATGCGACCCAAACTTGATGCGGCAATAGAGGATCCATACCGTCATGCTCTTAAAATAAGAAAGCCATTATCTTAAATGATAATGGCTTTCATTTGCATATGCTCAGTATTTACTGAAACAATTTATTTACAATGTGTGCTGGTCTTTCACTTCTTCCAGCACTTCATCTAGTTCTTCAGGGTTTTTCATCAAATGGAGAATCGACAACGCCAATCCACCCCAGAGAAATACCATGGAGATAATCATCATTATGATAGCTGAAGTATTCATTCTGTGTCTCCTTAGCGATCTTTCATCTTGCTGAGTACGATTGCAACCACAGCACAGAAAATCACGCTGCCCCATCCAAACACACCTTGCAGGCTCATGCTGTAAGTGTCATAACCATTCTTCACTAAGTTGAACAGGGTCATTCCTAGTGTAGTGATTAAAATAAAGGTCGTAATGACAGTTAATGTAAATGCCCAACCTTTACCCAATTGAATGGTTGAAATACGGTTCACATGATCACGCAGCTCAATCAATGCAGAACGCTTAAACCAAGCAACACTGATGATCGATAATAATGCACCACCGATAATCCCGATGTTGTTGATAAAGTGGTCAATGATATCAACCAGTTTAATCGCATTAACACTCGAGAATAAGAAGATAGAAACCAGCGCACTACCGCCACCCACAATCATTACAGCTTTAGAACGGCTCCATTTCAACTTGTCTTGCATGGCAGCAATTGGTACTTCCAAAATACTGACCATCGAAGAAATACCCGCGACAAACAACGATGAGAAGAATAAAAGACCAAATAAGTCTGCACCCGCACCCAAGCTCGAAATAATTTTCGGGAAGGCAATAAATGCAAGACCAATACCACCACTTACCACATCTTTAACGTCTGTACCCGCAGCATGTGCCATAAAGCCCAATGCAGCGAAGATACCAATCCCCGCCAAGATTTCAGTTGATGCATTAGCAAAACCAACGATCAGACCTGAACCAGTTAAGTTAGTTTTTGGTTTTAAATATGATGAATAGGTCACCATGATCCCGAAGCCAACAGACAATGAAAAGAAGGTATGACCATATGCTGCGAGCCAGACCTTATAATCCATCATTGCAGACCAGTTTGGCGTAAAGAAGGCATTTAAGCCTTGAGCCGCACCAGGTAAACGTAATGCTTGAACCACAAGGAATGTGAACAGAACGAATAACAAAGGCATAAAGATTTTGTTAGACAGTTCCACCCCTTTTTTCACACCACCAAACAAAATGATGAGGGTAAGAGCCCAGATCCCAACAATTGGCCAGAACAAATGACTGACAAATTGTAAATCTAAGCCCGATGCCTTAGTGGTTTGTAAATAAGTATTGAAGAAGAAACTTTCTGGATCACTGCCCCATGCTTGACCAATGGAGAAGTAAACATAACTGCCTGCCCACGTCAGTACGCTGGCATAGTACAAGCCAATGATGATACAGACACAAACTTGCCACCAACCTAAGGTTTCACCGCCTTTAAATAAAGCACGATACGCTTTGGGTGGAGAGTTGTTGCTACGATGCCCGACTGCATAATCCAAGAATAACAGTGGTAGACCTGCAGTAATCAATGCAAGTAAATATGGAATAAGGAATGCGCCGCCACCATTTTCATAAGCAACGTAGGGAAAGCGCCAAATATTACCTAAACCTACAGCCGAACCTACGGCTGCAATAATAAAACCAGATCGTGACGTCCAGTTTTCACGAGAATCTGCCATGAAACACACCTAAACCTTGGGGTAACTTTTATGCTGCTTGTTATACGGATTAATATGGCTAGCAAAAAAGATACCATTCAAAAATCTTTTTGTTGTTTGATTTAGCTTCCACCTTTTGGGTGTCTCGTTCTAAATTGCAAACAGATGAAATGCACACAAAATCTTGGTTAAAGTCTTTCGGATTGTTTTCACCTCTTAATAATTGAACAATACTCACTTTTGTTATTTTTTGCTGTAATTTCTGGATGAAACTTCATCCTTTTGTATTCTATTTTTAATCAATTGATCAAAATATAACTCGTTATTTACGATATTTTTAAAAATAGATTAACAAAGCCAAAAAAGCAAGAACTATCAAATACTGGAAAATTATTCTAATTTATAGCCCTATTGGGTCTATATTTTAAGCAAAACTCCATCCATAGCAGCTAAGCTGAGTAGATCGGATATAAAAGCCTTAAAAGGAACAAACGCCCGCAGCATTTCACATGGCTTCAGTCACTTTTTTGTTCATCCATCCTTCACTCAAAAGCTGAACTTTCCACACAGACAATTTAGGCTGTGATCTAACTAAAGCTTTTAACCATAAAGATGAAATGCAACTCAAGCACTATCACCACCGGTCTAGACTTTTATGTAAAAAAGCACTTTGACTACTGCATCTTTGTTCACATCGCTATATCATGCTGTCAAATACAACTGAATAATTTTTTTTCAACTTTTTTAACACCAATACACAACACAATTTAGGATAAAAGTATGAAAGTAGCACAAGCAGGATTACTGACATTAGGTGTAGCTTTGAGTGGTTTAGCTCAAGCAGATTTGGTTGCACTCAAAGGTGATATCAGTTATTGGGCATATGATGGTCATGCTGAAATGACCAATACACTTCCAGGTACAAAAGAAAAACTGGACAATGATGGTGCAGTTCAATTATCGGTTGCTTTAGAACATCCTGTACCCATTATTCCCAATGCCAAAATTCGCTATGTCAATTTAGACACCCAAACCAAACGCTCTGCATATGATGTTAACCTCGATCATGCTGACTTCATTCTCTATTATGAAATTTTAGACAATGTGGTTGATCTAGATATCGGTGCGGGTGCAACAACTCTAAATGGTCATATCAATAGTTTAGATCGACGTACTGATATCGATGAAACTTACCCTATCATTTACGGTACCGTTGGTGGCAAACTACCTTTGACAGGTCTAAGTGCAAAAGCGGAAATGACGTATAGCAACTTTGATGATGCACAATTAACGGATGCTTTGGCAGAAATTCAGTATAACTTTATCGACAACATGCTGGTCGATGTCGGTTTGAAAGCCGGTTATCGTATTTTCACAGTTGATTTAGATGACTACAATCGTAGTGACATTAAACTTGAATTTAAAGGTCCGTATATTGGTTTAGATGCCCATTTCTAAGCGATACATCCTGCAAAAAAGCTGAATGTTGGACATTCAGCTTTTTTTATTTATCAGTCAATCCAGTCAAGAGATCGCATTAAAACTGTCATGGTAATGTACTGTCCCTCGTGGAATCACAGAATCAAAAGCAACAACCTGAAAATATTCTGCTGGCACACCTTCAAGTATTAACTGAGCATCTGCCTGAAAACCAAAACGCGCATAATAACTCGGCTCACCTAAAACCACACAGCCTTGCGCATGCTGTGCTTGTAACTGCATCAATGCCATTTGAATTAAATCAGCACCAATACCTCGCCCCTGAAATTCAGGTAATACTGAAACTGGACCTAAGCCATACCAACCACTTACACCTGTTGAAATTTGTACCGGCGAAATCGCAACATGCCCGATCAATTTATTCTCTAATTCAGCGACTAAAGAAATACAGAGTTGGCCAGTTTGACGTAATGCACGCACAATAAATTGCTCACAATGATTACTATAAGCAACCGATGCAAATGCAGAAGTTATAATTTGGTCGATACAGTCAGCATCCTCAGGTTGCTCTGACCGAATACACCATGGATGATTTTGATTCAACATACTAACTCTTTTTACTTAGTGCGCCATGTAAGATTTATCGTACATTAAACAGCGCTAATTGCGCCTATACCTACGCTATTGATCTGATTAATATAAAGCCATACAGAGACAGGAAGTTTCTTAAATAACAAAAAAGATCGCAGGAAGCGTCGTAATTGACAGGAGTTGATTACAGAATACCCCATATAGAAAAGCCCCGTCAGGATGATGGGGCTTTTCTTTGTATTTTTTGATACTAAAAATTGCCAATATTTTAGATGCTTAAGATTACAGAATACTGCTATTCATTAAAGTAATTCATATTGACTCACTATATTGGGCTACCTAACATCGAAGACGCTTAAATCTAATTTGGAATCTCATTTTGTTGCACTCACAACCACAACATCACGTACTCAACTTAAAACAATCGACACGAATCAAAATGGGGATGACTGCGTTAGGCTTGCTTATCCTTTCGGGCTGTTCCAGTATAGGTGGTGGTTCTTTAGAAAAACGTGCAACCAAACTCTCTACAGGTATTCAAAAAGCTTATGCCGTTGACTCAACTACAGCCAATCGGGTTGCACCGATGATTGTACAGAGTGCCGAACAATATCAAGTTGACCCTTTGCTGATTGCAGCGATGATTCATCAAGAATCCAGTTATCGAAACTATGTTGTTTCGCCAGCTGGCGCAGTGGGTCTGACACAAGTAATGCCGTCCTATTGGCAACAAACCTGCCCAGGTGATTTATTTGAAGAAGCTAGCAATATTAATTGTGGCACCTACATTTTAGCGAAATATAATCAGTCTGCAGGCAGCTGGAAAAAAGCCCTCGCCTACTATAATGTCGGCCCTACAGGCTATGAGTCCAGCTGGAAAATGCGACGCCAAGGTAAAAAATATGCAAAACAAGTCAAACAACACGAAGAAAAATTAAAAGGCTCGTTATAAATTTAATCTTTATTCATGATTAAAAGCCCAGTTTCAAATTGGGCTTATTTTCAAAACTCTTGATTTATAGACTTTTTAAATACTCAATCACGGCTTTATTTCCAGCCATTTCTGCAAGCTCAAGTGCAGTATATTCAGATCGGTAGTCGATTCTCGCCCCTTTGCTGACCAATAATTTCACGACATCTAAATGATCATTCTCCGCTGCAGCTTGTAGTGCACTATAGCCTTCTTCATCAGCTTGATTCGGGTCAGCCCCATCGAGTAATAATTGTTGCACTTGATCGGCATCACCTAAAGATGACCAATACACCAGCTCTGGGAGATGCAGTTCTTCATCCTCTTCGGGGATCGGTGAGAAAGAGTTAAGTTTCATATGATATAACCATTTTTGTTTTCACTCTCAAACCACAATTAAAACCTAAATTTCATGACTGTTCTACATATAAATTTTTTCAACATCTAAGAATGAAAATAAGCACAACGGCAATATGCCTAACAACTCTAAATTTCTATTCGGCTGTGTCTATTTCTTTGCAATCACTTGTGCAAGAACAACTCTTCCCTCTTCAAGATTTCGCCGCTGATTTTGCGCCATCATTTGAAAATCTGCCCCAAGTAAAAGATGAAATCCAAGAGCTGGAAAACCCTCTTTTTTAATCTTGTCGGCAAGTGTTACAAACCATGTTCGTGCTGCATCTGTGGTATCCGACCAATCTTGAATCGTAAATCCAGCATTAACCAAGAGTTTACGAAGTTCAGCAGGCTCAACCAAAAAACTACTCTCTTGCGTTCTTGCCCAAGGTACTGGAAAAAGTACATCCCCAGATGGGCCAGCAAGAACATCATAAATCGCAAGTGTGCCACCAGACTTGAGTACCCTGTACATTTCTTTATAGAGCTGTAGCTTTTCTGGAATATTCATTGCAACATGTTCTGTCCAAATAACATCAAAGCTCTGATCATCAAGAGGAAGTTTAGTTGCATCACCTTGATGAAAATCAACAAGATGCTTAAGATTTGTTCGAGCAGAAAGCATCTCGGCAGCCTGACAATATTCTTCTGTCAAATCGATACCTGTGACATGACAGCCAAAAGCTTCAGCTAAACAACGAGAAGTTCCGCCAATACCACTCCCCACATCAAGGACATGCATGCTTTTTTCAAGCCCGACTGCTCGTGCCAATTCGAGTGTTGCAACTCTTCCACGAATATGAAATTCATCAATCGGTGCTAAATCTTCAGGTGTCAGACAGTGAATATCTTTACCTGCTTTTTCTAGTGCAGCTAATATAGTCTCACCTAGGTTCATACGAGTATAATGCGTCTGAATGACATCGTTGACATCTGATTTCATTGATGAGACCTCCTCATCAAAAGGTTCACTTTTCCTCACGACTGATTTAAATCATGCCGTGAAATTACAGTGGTATATACAAATGATTCATATAAAACTGATGATAAACATAAACAACACATGCACACCTCTATTCTAAAACAGTGAATACTTACAGAAATGTCTTGGAACCTTTCGCATCCATAAATAGTGGCAAGCAAGACAAGGCTATCTGCTCAATGTGACGTGTATCTGTCCCACAACATCCTCCTAGAATATTCAGGTTATCCAAGTATTTTTTTAATTGTATGTAATCTTTTCCAAGTTCCTTTGGATCTCCAGCATCTAATTCAGATGCTTCATTTAATTCAGCATGGCTCTTTTTAGAAGCATTAGCTCGAACACCTCGAATCCGGGTAGTCCATACCTCATGATGAGACACCGTCTGTAAAAAATGGCTCGGGTGTGCACAATTAATCATGTAATAAATGGGATAGGCCGAAGTAGCTATATCAACTTGCTGAATAGCATCTTTTAAAGACTGACCCGTTGGAAGACATCCATCGATTTCAACCGTAAAAGATATGACGACGGGCATTCCAACTTTATAAGCAGCTCTCGTTATGCCTATCGCCTCTTCAGAATAATTCAGAGTCAGAGCACTAAGCATATCTGCGGTTGTAGTAGAAAATACTTTCATTTGTTCGTGATGATAATTTTCCGCTTCATTTTCCGACATGATTTGATTCGGAATATAACCATCATCTCGAGGACCAATACAACCACTTAAAATTATTGGAGTTTTTAATGAGTCATATTTTTTTCTAATTCTTTCAAGTAACTCAATCGCTTTTCTATTAACAGCAGACAATTCACTCTTACTATAATCGAGTAAAATAGCCCAGTCTTTACTCGCCCTCCAAGTTGGACTTTCAAGAATCAGTCCTAGCTCAACACGTTTTGCTAACTCAGCATATGAGATGAAATATTGATATAAAAGGGCACTTCCTGCTTCGGTATTCAATAAATTGAATGCAGCAAAATAAGGAAGATCTATACCTTCGTGAAAAATTAAAGTAGTTTCAAGTCCACCATCTGTCAAAAATAAACGATTGCTCAATTGAGGCAGACTATTACGATATTTCGCCATAGCTCTTTGCCCTCCATGTGCAATGCAACGACAAAAATATTTAATTTATTGAGTAATACCAGAATTATTATTCGATATTTTTAATTATAGATCATTTCCAATAAATTTCCCGCAATAAAAAACACCCCCTAACCATTA
>NZ_JAACKC010000009.1 GCF_009939195.1 Acinetobacter kanungonis
TGATTCGGGTTAAGTAACAAATATTTAACTTGCATGAATTATCACATTAATGCAGTATATGTGACATATCTCTCGCGCTGGTAGTTATCCAGAGTTCGGCCTGTTTCTAACCCTAGGGCAGGCTTTTTTTACGTATATTTTTGATCAAAAGTTAAATTACAAGGTTTTGTGAATTTTCATCTTCATTGATAAGATACTTGCTCAAGTTAATAAATGATCTATAACCTTGTTAAAAAATAATTCACCGATTTTAATTTTGCTAATTACAGTAATTGGGGGAGTTCTCTACTCTCTTACTGGAAATTCTATTTTTATAAGAAAGCCATCAGTGCTTGAGTCTGAGTGTTATGGCATAGATGTTCCTAACTCTATCAAAGCAAATAAAACGAGATACTTTTGTTCATGTGTTCGAATGGGCGGGCACGTGAGCAAAGAAGAAAATTACAAATACTGTGTTAATCAATTTACTGATAAAGAGAATTAAAACTCTCTAAGAAGATTATGTGAGAACACGCAAAGCACTTCTTGTACAAATTACTATTAACATAATGACAAGGTATAAGAGGAATTGACCAATTCCAGATGCTTGATCAAGTCTGTAATAGTACGTAATATAAAGAAGGAACAGAATTGCAAAAATATAAAGCATGGTGATTTGTAATTAATATTTATGATATGGTAAATATTGTACAGAGAAATGAAGCCTTATTTCACCTGTTAAAGACAATGATTAACCACGCCACTTCGGTGGCATTTGCCGAACGTATTACTGCACATAAAACCCCTTCGAATACTAGGTGTTGAATGGGTTTTTCATTTCTTAAATGTGGTGTTTATGGCAGACAAAGTACATGCTAAACAAGACTTAGAATTTTGCAGTACTGAGCTATCTAAGTACCAAAACTTAAGTCGATCAGGTTTGACGCATAATGAGTTGCTGGCGATCGACGGCATTATGATTAAGTTGAAAGAGCGGATTAAGAATTTGCGGCTGGCTTTTTATATATGATTTATTTCTCAATTATTACTTCTAGAGAAGAAGATATGACTAGCGAATTTAACGCAAAGAAAGCAAAAGAAAACTCATATGTTGGTCCTTATACTTATGAATGAGTCATTATTATAAAAAGTTTTAAAAAGCGCTGAAGCAGCATCCAAGATGAAATTTGATTAAGCTACTGTTGGTGTCGATGATGAAGATGTTACAGCTGAAATTATAGATAGAATTGAAATCGAGTTAAAGAATAGAGATTTTGAAGTGCTAATTTCAAAGTATCCATCAAAGCCGAGAACTTACATCAAAGTTTCTTGGTAAATACAGCCACCTTCGGGTGGTTTTTATTGTTTATCTCTTTGATGTATATTGTAAAAAAATTAAAGCAGTAAAAATATGAAACCAGCATTTTTAATTGTTTTCTTGTTCGTTTTTAGCAATGTGTTTGCAGAAGAAAACGAATCAAAAACCTGTGAAAATCTTAAGAACTCTGCTTATCAAATTATGTTAGAAAGACAGTCGGGAACGAAGCTTCTCGATTTGCTTGAATCTCTACTTAAACCTTTGGATGGTGATACAGTAAATGCATTCGATAATTATTATACCAATAACTTTTTCAGCCATGTAACTGGTTTGGCTTATGAGCTACCGATATATCTAGATGAAAGTGAAAAGCAAATGGCTGCTATAGAGTTTGGTTCAAGAATAAAACGAATTTGTTTAAAGGATAATACGGCTTTATTTGCTCCTGTTAGATTCCAGACGTTCGACGAATAATTCACCTAAAGCCAAATTTTAATCGTACCCACTCACAAGAGTGGGTTTTTAATGGGCGACAAATATGAACGCTGAGGACTACTTTTGGAAAACCAAAAAGCGCCCACCTAAAACGCAGCCGCGATCTAAACCATTGCCTAAGGCAAAACTGAAATATTTAGAAGCTGAAGAGGATTTTCAGTAAGCTTTAGATGTATTGGGTATCAAGTACGAGAAAAAATTTCACTTCAAATCTACCAAGCATTGGCGTTTTGATTTTCACCTCATTGAACATCGAATATTAGTTGAGATTTCGGGTGGTCCTTGGTCTGGTGGTAGATCTGGCAGGCTTAAGAACAAGGCATTGAGTTTAGATCGATATGATCATGCCGTTGAAATGGGTTTTACGGTTGTACGCTTAGAATCTTGTCCACGCTACAAGCTTGATGAAAATGGACCACTACAAATTGATGTGATTCATGCGAGCCAGTGGCTTAAAAATTTAAAGAGGCATTTGTTTAATGGACCAGATCAGACTATTCCCGCCGACGGATCTCATTGATCAGGCAGAGGAAGAAGACGCTATTCGCCTTGCACCCGCCGTGGAATTAAAAGAATGGGTGATTAAAAACTTCTTAACGCTCGGCAGTGAACTTCATAATCCAGATCATGACCACATTGCTGAGTTACTTCACGATGACGAAACATTCTTGGCATTTGCTTGGGCATCATCAGCATGCATGGCGAAGAAACGCATGGTGCTTGGTTAGTGCGAAAAGGTGATGTTCAACCAAGGTGGTTGGAAGAAAGCACGCCAGGAACAACGGTTGCGGGATTGGTTTGGCTATGTGCCAGTCTACCTCATCACTATTGATGCAAGCTTTTGTGAAAACTCTAATGACCACGACTTCTGTGCATTAATCGAGCATGAACTTTATCACATTGGTGTTGAGCGTGATGAAGTTGGTGACATTATGTATAGTGACCATACTGGATTGCCTAAAAATCACTTGGCTGCTCATGATGTAGAAGAGTTCATTGGCGTGGTCAAACGCAGGGGAGCAAACGAGAGCCAAAATCAAAACGCCGTAAGAAGCGTGGTGAAACAAATGATAATGGTTCAACTTGGTTTGATTCATTCCAGTTGCTGATATCGAATGGTCATAGCCATGAAAGCATCCTGAATATGACTTATGGAGCATTTAAGCTTTATACAGAAGCAGTGGTTAAACGTGAAAAGCAGAACATTGCTACTCAGTCCAATATTATTCGTATGGCTCATCATGCAGCAGCGAAGCAATTTAAAGGTTTTGTTGATGAACTGAGCGATTCATGACAAAACTTACATTAAAAAAGTGCTACCTGCTTAATTGATCTCTTGAGGAGTATTGAGTCTCATAAAATCTTTTCCGTATTTAGAATATTCATCATCTTGAATTGAATAGCATGTTTTCACATTATCATAAGAATTACGATACGCAGAGATGCTTCCTATAGTGCATAAGTTTAAGTTATTCAGTGAGTATTGAATTATAGGAGGTTTACCTGTTAAACCGCCGGTGTCATCTTTAAAACCTAGAATTTCATCGCTTAATGGAAAGGCTATGCCATTCTTTGTGTCTAATGCGACAAATCTAAAGGATTTAGAAGATGAACTCATATTAAGCAGAATGTATTTTTCATTGAAATTAGGTTTTTGTGTTTTTATAGCATTTTTGTATTTGGCAATATTTGCTTTTGAACAATAGTCAAAATCATCAAAATCAAACTGACATATAGATATTGATTTATAAGGTACATTAGCTGCCCAAGTACCGACACTCAAGGTTGATGTAATAGTAAGAAGTAGTAGTTTTTTCATTATTAAATATAAAGTAATTAAAGCGCGTGAAGTATAGCTCGTTTATTCTGCTACGCGACAACATTTAACTTACTCAATATGGTCATTTTTTATAATAAGTGATTTTGTGGTCATGTTAAATGAAAAAGTTTTATTGATGAATTAAAAGAATAAAAATAGACTAGGTCGCAGAATAAAGGGGAATTCATGAAAAAACTAATAATTTTAGCTTTAACTGTTATTTCGACCACTGTT
This sequence comes from Acinetobacter kanungonis, assembly GCF_009939195.1. GTDB lineage: Bacteria > Pseudomonadota > Gammaproteobacteria > Pseudomonadales > Moraxellaceae > Acinetobacter > Acinetobacter kanungonis. The sequence goes on from NZ_JAACKC010000009.1 coordinate 3,846, forward strand.
TTTGCAGCTGAGCGTACGACAAATAACTTTAGAACCAATTCAGGTGATCTGGTTTCTGTTGGTCAAACCGAAGCTGCGCTTATTGAGAAAATGGGGAAGCCTAAACCAAAACATTATGTACTTGATGATGGGCAATTTTACTGTGCAGCAACTGAGTATGTGTATCGTGTTGATATGCAGGTATACAAAGTAATGTTATGCCGCGGAAAGATTGTCAAAATTGAATGGTAGAATGCTTAAGGGTGGGGTATGAAGCGGAGATATTTATTGGGCTTAGCTTTTCTATCAGTCCTACATGGTGCTACTGCTGCTGAGATTTACACATGTAATGTTGGTGGCAAGACTGTGTACCAAGGAAAGCCTTGTGCTGGAAGCAAAGAGCTGAGGGATAAGGTTAATAATGCCAAAGCTCAAGAGTCTTCAAGGCAACAAGCCTATGAGCGCCAGAAAGCAGAATGAGCTGCAAGAGTTGAACCTAGAATTGGAATGTCTGCTCAACAAGCAGAAAAGTCTACTTGGGGGTATCCAGACAAGGTTAACAAAACCACAAATGTTTACGGTGTGAGTGAGCAGTGGGTTTGCCGAATGTATAGGGGGTAAAGCCGCTATTTGTACTTTACCAATGGCTTATTAACTTCGATGCAAGATTAAAGTTCCCATCTAAACTTTTGTTGTTATGCTCTATTTCTATAAAAATGAACTATTTAAGGGGGATTTATGTATTTAATTGAGCAACTGGTTTTGCCAATTATTGTTATAATTGTTGCGGTGATTGGTCGTCTTATGAAGAGAGATAAGCCGCTAAGATCAAAATATTATATTATTGTTTTTGTGGTCTATTTATTTCTTTTTGGGGTGAATGATTTTGTGCCGACTGAAGACAAAATTGCCGTATTGTCGTTGACTGCTTTGATTTTGGTTTGTAGTTATTTTCTAGAAAAGAAAATAATGGAAGCAGAAATTACTTAACTAGATATATCCAACTCCAACATTATTTAGCCTGAGTTTGGAATTAGAATTTTAAAAATATTCCAGTGTTGGTAATAATATTGTCAGTAATTCGGAACTCACAATGATTTAATTCTCACATGTCTAACAACCGACTCAAACGAGTCGGTTTTTTATTGTCTGGAGCAATTTAAATGGCTGGTAGTTTAGATTTCAACTTGAACCTATTGGCTAATACCACAGGCTTCAATCAAGGAATGAATGGGGCAAAATTCGCTGTAAATGCACTTGTTGGTGCGATGGCTGCTCTAGGTGTTGGTTTAGGGATTAATGAATTAGTTCAAGCGGCTGATAGCTACACAAACCTTTCAACACGAATCAATATCGCCACTCAAGAGGATGGAAATTTTAATCAGGCAATGGCTGGTGTCCATCAAGTTGCTTTGATGACCAATTCAAGTCTCGAGGCTACAGGCAGTCTATTCACTCGTATCAGTACGATTGGTAAAGACATGGGGATGTCTCAGCAACAAGCTTTGGATTTAACCAAGACTGTTACCCAGGCAATTCAAATTGGTGGTGGATCAGCTCAAGCAAGTGAAGCGGCTGTACAGCAATTCATTCAAGCTATGCAGGGTGGTGTGCTCCGTGGAGAAGAGTTTAACTCTATCATGGAAAACGGCTATGGTCTTGCCGAAGCAGTGGCGAAAGGCTTAGGTGTAACCACGGGTGAACTCCGTAAGATGGTTGAAAATGGTGAGCTTTCTTCAGAGCGAGTCATCAAGGCGATTCAGTCCTAAGCTGGTGCAATTCAAGAGACCTACAATCAGTTTCCAACAACGATTTCAAATGCACTGCAAAAGATTGCAACTTCTTGGCAGATATTGATTGGTTAGATGGATCAGGCAAGTGGTTCAGGCGATTGCGATCAAGCCACTGTATAAGAAAACCTTCTGGGATTCGATGAGTACTAATGACTATGACATTTTGTTGCCTGAGTCGATCATCACCAACCAATCTACAGATTATGAAACCTATCCAGACTATAACGGCATCAGCCTGACCAATGACAAGACAGGCGCTACAGGGCTGGTGAAACGCACAGGCACCAATGGTGATGTATTGCTAGAGACGGTCAACAATAAGCTATTCTCCTCCGCATCAGTTATGGGGGCTTATGGCAAGTCCGCGTTGGACAAAGCAGGAATGGCAGAGACGCATATATTTACTATGCCATTAACCCAAGAAATTGGTCAATACAAACCTGCAGATGTCCTGGCATTTAATGCAGAGTGGTGGGGAGTTGTAGATTCAGTGAGCTACTCATTCTCCTATAGCAAAGTCACACAGACCGTAACTGTGGAGCGAGTCAATCATGAGTAATGCATTTAAGCGCTTGTTGGATCTCATCCCGAAAGAGCCTGAGTCTGTAGGTACGGTTCAAAGTGCTGAGTATCCCAATTATAAGGTATTGGTCATTGATGGATTTGGCTTAGTCGCCTGTACTGCTTCCACGGTATTTCAAATGGGTAGTCGAGTGTTTGTTCGGGGGCAATTGATCGTAAGGGGTGCACCTGCAGGAGAAGTCATGAATATTGAAGTTTAAGTGAGAAGAAGTGAGTGCCGCGTTAAGCTGTTTTTTTTATGTCAAAAATTTGGGGAAATATATATGGAGCCTGTCTTTACAAGTAGTTTTGGTTTAAGTGCACTTATGAAATTTTATGGTACAGCAATTATGGTGATGTTGGCGGTGGCCTTGGTTGCTGCAGTCGTCCTGATGACACGTATGCCGCGATCACCTCAAGAGTGGGCAGTGGGATTAATCTGCACAGTGGTATCTAGTCTGGCAGGTGGATCATTCATCATTGTTAAATTTGCCCTGTATTCATGGGTGGCTGACATTTGGGGAATGATTACGCTCGGTGGCTTCTTCGTTGTATGTGGATTACCAGGTTGGGCGATAGTACGCTGGATTTTTAACTACATCGACAAACAAGAAGGGAAAACCATAATTGAAGTCATGAAAGAGCTGAAGAAATCCAAAGACAATCTGACGAAATAATATCAATTCAATCAATGCCGCCGAAAGGCGGTTTTTTATTGCATATAGGAAAGTGAAATGAACTTTAAAAACCTGCAAAAAACTTTAGGTGTAGTTGTTGATGGAAATATTGGCGTTAATACATTAACAGCGCTATTTAAGAAACTTGGAGCAAATCAGAGTTGGGCTGAAGAGCTTGGATTGGCAGCAAATGTGCATTTAAAAGATTCTACAATCCTTTACAACTAATTGCGTTTTGCTCACTTTATGGCGCAACTCGCACATGAGACGGGCAACTTTAAATACATGCAAGAAATCGCATCCGGTACTGCATATGAGGGGCGCAAAGACCTTGGCAACGTAATGGCTGGTGATGGTGTTCGCTATAAAGGTCGCGGACCAATTCAACTTACCAGTCGTGCGAACTACAAAAAGTATGGTCGAGCACTTGGAATTGATTTTGAATCGCATCCAGAAATTGTTGCAATGCCAAGTATCGGATTACTTGTTGTTTGCAAGCTCTGGACAAGTAATGCCTTGAATGAACTCGCGGATAAAGGTGATGCGCTTTCGATCACCAAAAATATTAATGGTGGCACAAATGGTTTGAATGACCGAAAAGCTAATCTAACGAAAATTAAAGGCTGGATGTCATGACTTATATCATTCTAGCGGCAAAGTTTTGGCGAGAATGCATAATTGTATTTCTCGCTTTTTGTTACTGATCTGTCTGTTGTTGAACAGCAAAACTGGCCAGCTTAAAGAAGCCGATTCCAAGTGCTTCGTCAAAATCCAAGAGATCGAACAGAAGCACTTGAAAGCCTTGGCAGCCAAGCAAGATCAAATCAATAAAGCGAGCTCAGATTATGAGGCCGAAAAATCAAAACAGCGGGTCAAAGTCGAAACGGTTACACGTGAAGTGCAAAAGATCATTGATCGTCCTGTGTATCAGCAGCATTGTTTTGATGACACAGGCGTGCAGCTCATCAACTCACTTATTACCGACGATACCAGCGAACCTCCTTGAGTCTTGAGCGGATCTGCAAAAGTTAGAGTCTGGACAGGGTAAAGTGGCTTTGGTCTGGTCTATTGATGTGGTTGCCAAATACAATCACTGTAAGGCGAAGCATGGTGCTATTGTGAAAGCCCTCAAGTAATCTACAAAACCAACTTAGATTTATTTAATAGAATTTGGCAAATATTTATTATCTATTGTTGAGGTGGAATTTACTGTAAATTCCCCTTTTGGTGATACATCAAAAACAATAGTTTTTGATGTCAAGACACTTGTAGCTTTGGTATTGTTAAATGTGTAGGTAATGGTGCAATTTGGTGCTACCCCTCCAGCTTGGATGCTGCCATATTGGCTATCTGTGGAATCATTATAGCAAATGTTATCTGTTATCCCTTCAATAACTTTACTTTTAAAGCCATCTGCAAAAACCAATGCTTCAGATACTTGTGATCGAGCTGTATAATTTTGATACGCTGGAATTGCTATTGCAGCTAAGATACCTATTATCGCCACAACGATTAGCAACTCAATTATGGTAAATCCATCATGAGAAAACATCTACATCCCTCCAAATATATGAGAAATGAATCATTTCTTGATATGTATAATTATTATTCTAAATGATGTTTTAATAACTAAATATCCCTAAAATTGGTTATTTAGGCTAAACGGAATAAGGGATTTAAACTTTATTCTTCTACAACCTCAGCATCCCACTAAAATTTCCCGCGCTGTCTTGCTAAATAACATTAGCATTCACACGACCCATAAAGTTCATAACATTATCGCTATCGTTGATCCATTCAAAACGTGTCGTTAATTGAGCATCAACCTCGGAAGGTTCCCAGTAGTCATCCTCATTAGTGATGGTCTGACTTGCAATGTATATCCTATCTTCTTGATGCGCCACATTGATTCGACCTGAAATTAATTTAAGAAGTAAAATATGGATGCCCTCAAGTAAGGGCTTTTATAAACGGGTTAGTTTCTTAACAGAATTGTAAAACTTGTTATGCCGAAGGAATGATTAACCGGCCTTAGCAAAGTATTCATCCTTTGTTAAGCGTGTAATATATTTTGTTCGGTAAACATTCATCACAGGATTATGAATATTTTCCTCTGTGGAGTGATATTGGAAACCGCATTTTGCTTGTGCTTTATGGGATTGTTCATTGTCAGCATAATAGCCGCACCATAAATTATCTAATGCCATATCTTTGAAGCCGTAATCGATGATTGATTTTGTAGCTTCTGGCACTAAGCCTTGCCCCCAATATGGAACACCGATCCAATATGAAATTTCGCCATCATTATCACCAATAGCAAAATTTGCATCTTTCCCTACTAGATACCCAATTAAGCCAATTGCCTTGTCTTCACCTTTCAATGTGATTGCAAAAATATGAGGTCGCATAAATACGTCCCGTATCACCTGTAAGCTTTCGTCAATGCTTTGGTGAACTGGCCAGCCAGCAATTGGACCAACTCTGTCATCCTTTGCATATTCATACAAAGACTCTGCATCGGATTCTTTCCATGGTCTTAACACCATACGTTTGGTTGTTATAGTCATTCTCTTTCCTTCTGACGATTTACTTAATGAATAAGCTTTAGTTTGAAGAAAACACATTACCTAGATAAGGGCATTACTTTCGCTTTATCGGTACTTTTGACAATTAAATAGATTCATTCAATAATAAATAATCTTGAAAAATTTCATTATAGAAATAGCTATGTTTCAACGATTCAATATTACAGAACAATCACAACAGGATTATTGGGTCGGAACCGGTACCATTCATCAGCTTGATAAGGTTCCTTTGCAATTACCATATGCCAATCTCTTAATTTGCCAATCAGGTCATGCTCAGATTTGTGTGAATTTTAAAAAATATAATTATAAACAAGGAGATATATTTTTTATTTCAGATGACTCTATTGTGACTATCCACGAATCCTCTGCAGATTTTTCTATTTTCTATTGTTTAATGGCCCGATCATTTGCTTCGGAAGTTGCTTATGTTTTACCCACAGATTTATTTTCCTATTTACGTGATTACCCACATTCAGAGCCATCTGATGACTATTTAATTTTTATATGGGATTGGATAGCGCAAATGAATTTCTTACTCAAAAACAGTGGAAATTTTGCTTGGACTACATTGCGTAATCATTTACAGAATTTTTTTCTCATCATGGTCGAGCAAGCCGATGATCTAAATATAAAAAATGCTACTAAACATAGCCGAAAAGAGATGATTTGTTGGCAGTTTTGGGAATTAATTCAGCATCACTGTTATCGAGAAAGAGCTGTTGCTTTTTATGCCAACCTTTTATCAATTACACCATATTACTTATCACAACTCACTCAAGATTTGTTTAATGATAGTCCGAAAACCTTGATTGATCGCCAAGTGATTTTAGAAATTAAAAAGAAACTCATACAAACAAAAGAACCTATAGAAGTTATTGCTGATGCAATGAACTTTAATGACCCATCATATTTATGTCGGTATTTTAAAAGGCATACAGGCATTTCATTGAGCCAGTTTCGTAAAACTGGACTCAAATGATATTGAACTGTTCATAAGAAAATCCATAGGTAGAAAGCAGGAACATATCGAATTTTTAGATTCGGTTCATCTGATTACCATAAGATTAATATTGATAAAAAGATTGGTAAAAGCTATGATAACAAATAAAACTTTTGATGAGGTACTTAGCAAGGTGCCAGAAGTTACCCAGCTATTCTAGATTATTAAAATTGCTGCTACAACGCTAGGTGAAACTGCTGGTGATGCATTATCGATGTCCTTAAACCTTGGATATGCGGTTAGCACGGGTATCTTTGCAGTTATTTTTGCTGCACAGATTAAGTCAAAACAATATAGTCCATTTTTATACTGGGTAACCATCATTGCAACTACGACACTCGGTACAAACATTGCGGATTATGTTGATCGAACGTTAGGTGTTGGTTATCTAGGTGGGAGCCTTATTCTTTTAGGTTTGCTGCTAGCCTCCCTATTTACCTGGTATCGCAGAAGTGGATCAATTTCAGTTAACAACATTCAATCAGCAAAAAGAGAAGCCTTTTATTGGTTAACGATTATGTTCTCGCAAACACTTGGTACTGCGCTCGGTGACTGGACTGCTAATACTCAAGGGCTAGGATATACCAGTGCAGCAATGATTTTTGGTGGTCTATTATTGTTGTTAACCTTTTTACATGTGTGGACTGAGGTGTCAAAAACATTTTTATTCTGGGGAGCATTTGTACTTACGCGACCTTTAGGGGCTGTTCTTGGGGATTTTCTAGACAAACCTATTAGTCATGGCGGTCTGGAGTTGAGTAGATTTGGTGCGTCATTTGTCTTACTCGCATTTATCATTATCTGCCTTGTTATCTTTAAGCCGAAAGCTGCAAAAGTTGCACATTGAAATAGTGTTTATCAAATTAAAAGCATAAGCAGAGCCATTTTTCATGATAGGAAACACTATTTTTAGTAATTGTCTTTAATTTTTTAATCCACTTGGCATAGGCTTTTGTCTGCTGAGGTATGTACTCATAATAATCATAGGTGTCTTGTTCATCAGGCATAACGTGACCAAACATTAGCTTCGCACCCCACTTAAAACCACATAATTATTCTTCAATAGTGGTCAATGACCACTGAGTCTCTTTATTAAATAGTTTTATCAACCAACACCCATATTTCCCACTGAAAGGTGTGCTTGAATTAAATCTAAATTTACAATCAATATCCCTATATGGGGATATTTGTTGGTTTGTTGTATCACGTACTATAAGTTACAAAAGGGTAATTTCTCTAAGGAACCGTGAGTCAAGGAAATATAATATGAAAAAATTTTTGTTAACAGCTTTTATTAGTGTAGCACTTACAGCGTGTGGAGGAGGGGATGACGATGACTCAGAACAAACAAGCTCGCCTTCAACATCAATTTCAGGTGAAAACACAGGTATTCTTACAGATGGTGTAATTTCGGGTGTAACCTTTACAACCAGCAGTGGTGTGACAGGCACTACAAATGAAAATGGCGAATTTACCTACAATGATAACGACCAAGTTACATTTAATATTGGGGGTGTACAATTAGGCGAAACAATACCAGCACAATCTCGTATTACACCACTAGAACTTACATCAGATACAAATTATCGTGAAAGTTTAATGGTTTTCTTGCAATCGCTAGATAGCAATAGTGATCATGATGATGGTATTCAAATTAATGAAGCAGCACTTAAGCTTTTAGAAAACAGTAATATAAACATTAATCGACCAGCAAGTGAATTAATTCAAGATTCAGAGTTTAAACAACTAGCGGCTCAGTTGGGTACAACTATTGTCTCGCCTGAACAAGCCAAAGAAAACTTTCAAAAAGCTTTATATAAAGACATTGCAGGTGTATGGGAATTTAATCGTACCAATGAACATGCAGTCTTGGTATATATTGACGAACAAGGTAACTTTGCATTAGGTGAGGCAGACGAAACTGATGATGCTGGTACAGCTGGTCTTGAAACTGGTGCATTGAATTGGGATGCGTTGACAGGAAATATAAAACCTACCTTTACGCGAGATACCAATGGAGAGTGGGGGCTTTCACATCCAGCTGAATCGAAACCTTATACATTAAGTTTTGATGGCACAGTTTTATCATTATTTGAACCAGGTGTTAACGAAACCTATGCACTAAAACGAGTATCAAAAGTTGATGGAGCGTTAACAGGCGGGTGGAAGTACTCTGAAGGTCAAATATTTGCCTTCTTCGACAATGAATACTATTTCATGATTGATCCTGTTGGTGATTCTGAGTGCGGTCAACCAGGAATCGAATATGGTAAATATCTTTTAAATAGTGGAAGAATTTATCCTGAAACCCCTCTATTTGATACTAACTTGTGTGCGGGTTTATATGATACAACAGGTGAAACTCCTTCTTTTGCCTATAGCATCAATAATAATTTACTGACCGTGCAGGGCGAAGGTGAGAGTGCTGTTACTCTAGATAGAATAAATCCTTAAAATCCATATTGTGCATAGTGTTTTCTTTTGAGTGTGCTTTATGAAGTAAAAATGGGAGCTTATGGCTCCCATTTTTATGGTTGTATTCTTGATTAATAAAAATGAATTTCTACACCTTATTCCGCATTGCTGTAATTTCATTTAACTTCTCAATCCACTTGGCATAGGCTTCTGTCTGCTGGGGAATGTACTCATAATAATCATACGTGCTTTGTTCACCAGGCATGACATGACCAATCATCAACTCAGCTACATCACGTGAAGTGAAGGCACTGAAATTTGTACGCGCCGTTCTACGCAGATCGTGAAGTGTCCAGTGGGGCATGTTGTAGTCATGGTGTCTGCGCAGTCTTTCCATAATATTTGCTGGCAATGCGATTGAAGCACCATTACCCATAGGCGTTACATCATTATCATTCGTTAGGAAGTATTCTGAGTTATTGTGATGCATGGCTTCAACAATCAATTCTTCCATTTCGGGAAGAATCGGACGAATTATTTCACGTCCTGTTTTCTTGCCGACCTTGTTGTTACCGACTGGTGCCACCCAAACTTTTTTCTTCAAATCAAAGTCTTTTTTCTTCGCGCTACGCAACTCACCATTACGACAGCCGAACATGAGGCACAGCTTCATGAAGATTTTATTTTTTGGTGTAGTCTTGGACTCATCTATGGCCATCCATACCATAGCAATCTCTTCATCGTTCAGAACGCGCTTAACCCGGTTCTTTTCAATGCCGAGATCTTCTTTGGCGTAAATATCAGAAAGTGGGTTTACTTCAATCAATTCGCGCTTCTTCGCCCACTTCAAAACCTGTTTTGCATTGGTTAGTACACGTTCAGCAATAGAGGGTACGTTTTCTGTGAGATCTTCCAAGATAGCCAACCATTGCTGCAGTGTGATTCGATCAATGGGTAAATCGCCGATCTCGGGCAGTACATGAATCTCAAATGAACTTTTGATATCCGCAGCTGACTTCTTTTTCTTAACACAATACCCTTCATACCAGTCATTGAATACTTCACTTAGCGTACTGGCATCAATGTACTTTTGCTGCTGTACACGCACCTCAACTTTTGGGTTTTGTCCCTGATCCAATAATGCACGCATTTCAGTCGCTTTAAGTCGCGCATCTTTAAGAGATAGGTGAGGGTAGGTGCCAAGGTCTAAGCGCTCTGCCTTGCCAGCAAATCGGTAGCGTAATTGAAAAACGATTTTGCCTTTAGGTGAGATTCGAACACTCATTGAATCACGGTCTGCAACTTCTTCGACTTTATCACGAGCCTTGCCATTATTGGTTTTCAGCCACAATTCAGAGAGCGCCATAGATCACCTGTGTACATAATTTCAGAGCGTCAAAAAGAAATCTCGAATATGTACACGCATGTGTACATAAATGATGTAGCTCATTGTGTCTTAGTGTGTTTATATTGAAAATGCGGGAAATACTGAAAAATAAGGATTTTATTGTAATTATTGTCTTGGTATGTCTTAATGGCACTAATCCTTTTGAACGATTAATGCCATAGTTGTTCCATATAAGCCATGCCCCTGAAGTGCCAATCAGGGTCAGTTACACAATAGGTGAAGTTTTATTTTGCTTTAAGCCAAGCAGTTAAATCTGCCATCACTTGTGCAAACTTCTCGTTTAGTGGCGCGCCACCTTGTGCCAAGTCAGGTTTACCACCACCTTTACCACCAAGCTCATTTGCTAAGTGTTTAATGATGTCACCTGCCTTTACAGAAGCAGTAAAGTCTTTAGCTACAGATGCGATCAAGCTAACCTTGTCACCCTCTACACCTGCAAGAACGATTACTGCATTTTCTAATTTTGATTTCACACCGTCATGTAGGTTGCGAAGTGCTTTTGCATCCATGCCCTGAACAGTTGTGATTAAAGTTGTGCGACCTGCAAGCGTTTGAACTTGGCTTAAAAGTTCAGCAGCTTGTAAGCTTGCTAATTTTTGATTGAGTTGTTCAATCTGTTTTTGCAATGCAGATGAAGTTTCAACAATCGCTTCAACTTTCTCTACAGTTTGATCTTTCTGTGCTTTCAATAAACCATTGATATGCACAATATCTGCTTCCGCTTTTTGTACAACTTCTAAAGCTTTAGTGCCCGTTACCGCTTCGATACGACGCACACCTGCGGCTACACCACCTTCAGACGTGATTTTGAATAAGCCGATGTCGCCTGTACGTTGCACGTGAATACCACCACAAAGCTCAATCGAGAAGTTTTTCTCTTCAATAATTGAACCCATAGACAGTACGCGAACTTCGTCGCCATACTTTTCGCCAAACAGCATCATTGCACCTTTGGCTTTTGCAGATTCGATGTCTAATAACTCTGTAGTTACAGCAGTATTCGCAAGAACCTCAGCATTGACTAAACGTTCAATCTGTTGCAACTGCTCGAATGAAACAGGTTGGTCATTGGCAAAGTCGAAACGTAAGATGTCACTTGCAACCAAAGAGCCTTTTTGCTGTACATGTGAGCCTAAAATTTGGCGTAATGCAGCATGTAAAAGGTGAGTTGCAGAGTGGTTACGCGCAGTCGCTGCACGAATGTCTGCTTTAACAATCGCTTCTACAGTTTGCGTCGCTTTAAGGCTACCAACAGTCACAATCCCTTGATGGACAAATGCACCGCCTGACTTTTTGGTGTCTTGAACTTCAAAAATACCAGTTTCATTTTTGAAGATACCGGTGTCACCAATCTGACCGCCGCTTTCTGCATAGAAAGGTGTTTGATTCAGTACGATCAGGGCTTCATCGCCTTCAACCACTTCGTCAACTTGCTCGCCATCTTTATACAGGGCAATAATTTGACCTTGACCTGCAGTCGCATCGTAACCGTCAAATTGAGTTTCGCCTTCAACTTTCACAACGCTGTTGTAGTCAATTGCGAATTTACCTGCATCACGCGCACGTTGGCGTTGTGCAGCCATTTCAACTTCAAAGCCTGCTTCATCAATGGTTAAATCACGTTCACGTGCGATGTCAGCAGTTAAGTCAGTTGGGAAGCCGTAAGTGTCATAAAGTTTGAAGACCACTTCACCCGGAATTACAGAGCCTTTCAGTTGAGCTAATTCACCTTCAAGCAATTTCAAGCCTTGCTCTAAAGTTTTGGCAAATTGCTCTTCTTCTTTAAGCAGTTGCGCCTCAATACGTGCCTTTTGTGCTTCAAGTTCTGGATATGCAGCACCCATCACTTCAATTAAAGGCTGTAACATTTTGTGGAAGAACGAGCCTGTTGCACCGAGTTTGTTACCATGACGTACCGCACGACGAATGATACGACGCAGTACATAACCACGACCTTCATTTGAAGGGTTTACACCATCAGCAATCAGGAAGCAGCAAGAACGCGCATGGTCTGCAACAACTTTAAGTGAAGCAGGGTACTGAACAGGCGTACCTTTTTCTTTGGCTTCAGCTTCAAGCGCAGTGGTATCTAAACCAACAATTTCAGCGGCTGCTTTTAATAGGTGCTGGAATAAATCGATTTCGTAGTTTGAGTTCACGTGTTGTAGAACTGCTGAAATACGTTCCAAGCCCATGCCTGTATCAACAGAAGGTGCTGGAAGAGGGTGGAGTACGCCATCTGCAGTGCGGTTAAACTGCATGAAAACGTTGTTCCAGATTTCAATGAAACGGTCGCCATCTTCTTCAGGTGTACCCGGTAAACCACCCCAAATGTGGTCGCCATGGTCAAAGAAGATTTCTGAACATGGACCACAAGGACCTGTGTCACCCATTGCCCAGAAGTTGTCAGACGCGTATTGACCGCCTTTGTTGTCACCAATACGGATGATACGGCTGGCATCTAGACCAATTTCTTTGTTCCAGATGTCAAATGCTTCATCATCGGTGTGGTAAACCGTTGCATACAATTTGTCTTTAGGCAGTGCTAACCAGTTGTCGCCAGTCAGGAATTCCCAAGCGAATTTGATCGCATCACGTTTGAAGTAGTCACCAAAAGAGAAGTTACCTAACATTTCAAAGAAGGTATGGTGACGCGCGGTATAACCGACGTTATCTAAGTCATTGTGTTTACCGCCAGCACGGACACATTTTTGTGACGTTGTCGCACGTACATAATCGCGCTTTTCTAGACCTAAGAAACAGTCTTTAAACTGGTTCATACCAGCATTTGTAAATAATAATGTTGGGTCGTTGGCTGGAACCAGAGAACTCGACGCGACACGTGTATGCCCTTGCGATTCAAAATAGCTTAAAAAAGCTTCGCGAATTTCAGCGGATGTCATAAAACGAGTACTCACAACCAAGTCACTCCATAAATCTCGAATTTGGCTAAATGTATTGTTTATCGGTGTTTCTATACACCCTACAAAAATACAGGCTTAATTTTTTAAAACGCCAAATTATAACGGAAAAAGCCCCATGCACCAATCACTTTACTATGAATTAATGACAAAACTATGGAATTGTAAGTCATCCTTTAGTATGTATTTATTTTCAGTAAATAAACTTCTGCAGAATTGCTTCAACAAATCTCTGCATGAGAAACCAGTAGTGTAAAGCTGATTTTGCTGCATATTTTTTAAAATTGTTGTCACAGAATGAATTTTCTCGTACTTTTGTACGAAAACAGCTTGGATAAAGTGCAAAATCCATTAACATAAGGCGGCTTAAATTAAGGTTTCATATAAAGGAAAAGTCATGCAAAAGGTGGCGATTAATGGATTTGGTCGAATTGGTCGTAATGTTTTACGCGCTTGGTTCGAAAATCCTAAAGATTTCCATTTTGAGATCGTGGCAATCAACGATATTGCAGATGTAGAAACCTTAATTCATCTGTTTAAGTACGATAGTACCCATGGACGTTTCAAGGGCAAGGTTGAGCTTGAACATGAAGATGATCAGATTTATATGCATGTCCATGCAGGGCTTGCCAGTTTAAGAGTGCAAGTCTTGTGTCAAGCTGAGCCTGCGCAATTGCCATGGCAACAATTAAATGTTGATGTGGTGCTGGAATGTACTGGCTTGTTCCGTTCGCATGAAGCTGCAATGCGTCATGTTCAGGCTGGGGCAAAGCGCGTGATTATTGGTGCTGCGCCATTTGATACCGTAGATGCTGCGATTGTGTATGGTGTTAATCACCATGAGGTGAAAGCAGCGGATCAAATTATTTCCAGTGTGTCGTGTACTACGCAGGCGTTGGTGCCATTGGTCAAAATTATTGATGATGCCTTTGGAATTCAAACTGCATTGATGACCGAAATTCATGCAGTTACTGCCGATCAGTCAGTGTTGGATCATGCACATCGAGACTTGCGACGCGCACGTGCATCGGGACAAAACATTATTCCAACCACATCTTCAGCGCTTGGGGCATTAAAACAGGTCATGCCGAAAATGGATGGACGTATTGATGGCTATTCCATTCGTGTACCCACCATTAATGTTGCCGCGATTGATTTGACCTTTTTGTCACAGTCTCCGATCACTGCACATAAAATTAATGAAGTGTTGATTCGCGCTGCAGAAAGTGATTATGCCGAAATTATGCAGGTCACGGATGAGGCTTTGGTGTCTAGTGACTTCAATCATTCCCCATATTCATTAATTGTTGATTTAAGTCAGACCATGGTGGTGGGACATCAGGCCAAAGTCTTCGCTTGGTATGATAATGAATGGGGCTATGCGAACCGTTTATTGGATCTGTGCGAATCCTTTGTTTAATGTATACAGCACCTTACTGAATCAAAAATAAGGTGCTGTAATTGTTATTCGTCTGCTTCCGCTTCGTTTAAAAAGCCTTCTTTAATTTCTGTGGGTAGACCTTCATGCCACCAAGTGTAGATTTCAGCCTTAATGTTGAGATCTTCGTCTGGGTCATTGAATGGTTCGTCATCTTCACGAATCAGCTCATCACCTTCAAATTTTAGCCAGAATTCCCAAGGGTCATCATCTCCGCAGCCCCAAGCCTGCACTTGCAGTTCAGGGCTAAGACTTTTAAGGAAAAACATGATGGCTTCCATAATGTCATCGCCTGACGAGCCGTGTACAAAGTGTAGAATGCTATAGCCCGCAAGTCGATAGGCGGTTTCTGGAGCCAAATCGTATTCCATTTGATCGACCTGATCTAACAGTTCTTGGGCAAGTTCAATCCCATATTCAGCGTTTATTGCGCCTGCTAATTGCAGAAAAGTCACAGGATTGTCCTGATGCTGCTGGAATAGTTGATCAATACGTTCCATAACGGAGGTATCAGGGTGGTGATAGTACAAATTGCTATGTAGTTCCATAATGATGATCCAAATGATTCTTTTAAGTTGAATAGTTGTTATGCGAATTGACTATAAAGCCAGAGAAGAGTTTCTGAAACCCAAAACATGTATCAAATTATCATTCCTTGTAGTTTGATGTGTTAAGACTATAGCGTGAAAGCTTAAGAATTGTGAATGATTGAAAAATATTGAGTTTTTTCTTTAATTTTAAGCATCAAGGCGCACCTTCTTGGCATATGATAGAACAAGTACAGAATGACAACGAGAACGAGAACGAGATGATGATGTTAATTTGGGGATTTATTTTGCTGTTGGCGGTTGCTGTGATTTTTCTGGTGTGGTTTCAGTTTAAGCAACAGGGAGAAGGCGGCAATCAGGATGTTGAGTATCAGCAGCATTTAGAACAAAAAGTTGCGCATCTTGAAGAAAATTTAAAGAAAACACTGGAAATCATGCAAGATCTTGCCAAGAAAATGCATGTGCAGCAGGAAGCCATTGATAAAACCGTGAAAAGAACGCATCAATTGGAATTGCAGAATGCGGAATTGGTCAGCTTGCTCAGCAAGTCGGTTGGGCAAACGGATCGTCCGTTTTAACCTTTTGCGCCAAATTTTAAATTAGGATTTGGCGCAGTACCGCTGCACTGAGCATGCTAATGATTACTGTTGAGAGGAGCGGCAGTCTTGATGCTGCCAATAAGGTAATGCCAATTGCGATTAAGTCTGCTGGATGATCCTTAACAAAATAAGGCGCAATCACTGAAATAAGTACACAACCTGGCACAACTTCTAAGATTTTTCTGTGCTTATTGGACAAGGTTTTATTCTTTAATAAGACATAGCCCAATAAGCGAGTTAGATAGGTGGTGATGGCGACCAAAAGAATGGCAATCAAAGTGCTGCTATGAATCATTCGTCATCTCCAATGAGGAAAAATGCAGAAACAATTCCTGTGAGCGCACCCAAAGGTACATGCCAGCCCGCAGGCAAGTATAAATAAGCAAGCGCAGCGACCACCAAGCTTACTAACCATGGACGTGCCGCAACAAATCCAGTCCACATTCCGCGTAATAGCACCAAAATAATGGCGGGAAAAGCCATGTCAAAACCATAGGGACGAATATCGCCCAAGACGGGACCCAGCACAGAACCTAAGGTCGTAACAGAGACCCACATGATATATAAGGCTAAACAGACCCCTGCGTAATAAGGCATGTTGAAGGCATGTCTTAAGCCAACTTGATGAATCCGCTTTTGTGCATTGGATAATCCTAATGCCCAACTTTCATCACAGAGGAAAAATAGTGCAGGGTACACTTGGCGGTCGGGCAAGTGTCTTAAATAAGGCACTAAACTTGCCCCCATCAATAGATGTCGACTATTGATTAAAAAGGTAATAAACATGAGTAAAAGGAACTGCGGTGGATTGGTCCACATTTCCAAAATGGCAAATTCCGAGCCACCTGCAAAGTTCAATCCAGTTAACAGCGAAACTTCGACAATAGAAAAACCCTTTTGAGAGGCTTGAGTGCCTAGTACCAATGCCAGCGGGACAAAACCCAGCAGCATTGGGAGTGTGGTTTTAATGCCACGTAAAAATTCAGCTTGATCCTGACTTTTCAAGATCAATGAAAGTGTAGAGCTGCTTTTTAATGTGGACATGGGAGATACCTCACAAAGTGGGTAGTCATTGTAAAAACTTTGTGCTGATATTTGACGCTAAAATAGGCAGTATTTGCAGTGGAATAGGCATAAAATTGCTCTAAAATTAAAATAAAGAGTATTTAATGCTAAGAGGCTGAGTATGGATAAAATTGATAGACGAATCTTGCAGACACTACAGCAAGATGGAAAACTGGCGAACAATGAATTGGCTCAGCGTGTTGGTCTATCGGCGTCGCCGTGTTTGCGTCGTGTAAAACAGCTTGAAGAAACTGGCATTATTGAAAAGTATGTGGCTTTGGTGAATCCACAAAAAGTCAATTTGGGTCTGACGGTATTTGCACGCATTTGGCTGAAAGGGCAAGATGCGAAAACGGTCAATCACTTCATAGATTCCGTTAGGGAGATTCCTGAGATTGTGGAATGCCAACTGATGGCAGGGGATTGTGACTTCTTTTTAAGGATTGTGGTGACCGATCTGGATGCTTATCGTAAATTTCAAATTCAGCATTTAAATAAAATTACCGGCATTCAGAATGTAAAAACTGAAATTCCCTTACAGAGTATTAAGCAGACAACTGAACTACCTTTATAAAAGCACGTGCTGTATGAAAAGATAAATTATTGATAACAATCTTTAACTTAGTGCGATAAATCTCAGCAATATAATTGTGGCAAGATTGGTATTAAATGTAAAAATCTCAGTGCATGGTGTGAACTATCGTGCTAAACTAGGAGAAATCGGGTGTGCTCCCGATTTTTTTATGCGGATTACTTCCGCGCTGACAAGAATTTAGGTTTACAACATGCCCATTTCAGAGACATGGTTATTACCTGATGGTGTAGCTGATGTATTACCAGAGCAAGCGCAAGTAATTGAAAACTTGCGCCGTGACGCCTTGGATTTCCTCACATCTCGAGGTTATCAATTGGTGTACACGCCGTTTATTGAATACATAGAATCCCTTTCTTCTTTATCCGAATCGAATCACGATTTAGACCTTGCGACATTTAAAGTCATCGACCAGTTATCAGGTCGTTTACTCGGGGTGCGTGCGGATATGACGCCACAAGTGGCGCGTATTGATGCACATGTTCATCCTGTAGATGGTGTGGCACGTTATTGCTATGCAGGCACCGTACTGCATACCAAGCCGCAAGGCTTTAATACCACGCGAGCGCCATTACAATTGGGTGCGGAGTTGTTCGGTTCGGACAGTATTGATGCTGACGTCGAAATGGTCGATGTCATGCTCGGTCTGATTGAGAAAGCAGGATTGGTAGACGGGATCCATCTGGATTTAGGGCATGTCGGTTTGTTCCGTAGCTTGGTGAAGCGTGCGGCACTGAATAAAAATACTGAACGTGAACTATCAGATCTCTATCAACGTAAAGCATTGCCTGAACTGGCTGAATTTACGCAAGATTTGAACTTCGGTGCCGACTTCTATGCATTGGGTCGTTATGCAAGTGACTTAGATGCCTTGCAAACACACCTCAGTGCAGAAATTCTGGCAGATGAAGCATTCAAACATGCTTTGGATGAGTTAAAAACCACACAGTCTGCGATTCAGGCACGTTGGCCAAACTTATTTATTGGTGTTGATGTCGTTGAATTACGTTCATACCACTATCACACAGGTTTAATGTACGCCGTTTATGCACCGAACCGTGCTGCCTCTTTAGCGCAGGGTGGTCGTTATGACGGTATTGGCGAGCATTTTGGTCGTGCGCGTCCTGCGACAGGTTTTAGTTGTGACTTATATGCATTAAGTGCAGGTCAGTTTAAAGCTGCCTCTGTAGTTGTTGCACCTAAGGGCATAAATGCTGACTTACTTCAAGCGATTGCTGCCGTTCGAGCACAAGGCTTAAGTGTAATTCAGTTATTGGGTAATGATGATTTAAACTCTATTCCAAATGCGACACATCAACTTGTTGATGTTGCTGGTGAGTGGCAAGTTAAACCAATTTAATCACTGCGAGTGGTGTTCATGTCACTACTCGGAGTTTTAATTTTAACAGCATGATGTAATGAGGCTATTATGGGCAAGAATGTTGTGGTACTTGGTACCCAATGGGGCGACGAAGGTAAAGGTAAGATCGTCGACCTGCTCACAGATCAAGCGGCTGCGGTAGTTCGTTATCAAGGCGGACACAACGCAGGTCATACTCTCGTGGTTGGTGGTAAGAAAACTGTATTACACCTCATTCCATCTGGTATTTTACGTGAAAACGTACTGTGCTTAATTGGTAACGGTGTTGTGCTTTCACCAGAAGCGTTAATCAAAGAGATGACTATTCTTGAAGAGCAAGGCGTACCTGTTAAAGAGCGTTTACGTATTTCTCCAAACTGTCCATTGATTCTTCCGAACCATATTGCACTTGACCAAGCACGTGAGAAAAAGCGTGGCAATGCAAAAATTGGTACAACGGGTCGTGGTATCGGTCCTGCGTATGAAGACAAAGTTGCGCGTCGTGCAGTACGTGTTGCGGACTTGGTTCGTGGCGGCGAAGCGTTAAAAGCACAATTGGCTGAAGTGTTGGATTACCATAACTTCCAGCTTACTCAATACTACGGTGTTGAAGCGGTTAAGTTAGAAGACGTACTTGCACTTTGCGACCAATGGCGTGAAGTGGTTGCTCCGTTAGTGGTTGATGTAACAACTGAATTGCACAACTACCGTAAAAACGGTGACAACATCATGTTTGAAGGTGCTCAAGGTTCATTACTTGACGTTGACCATGGTACCTATCCGTTTGTAACATCTTCAAACACGACTGCGGGTGGCGTAAGCTCAGGTTCTGGTTTGGGTCCATTACATTTAGATTATGTTTTGGGTATTACTAAAGCATATACAACACGTGTAGGTGCTGGTCCATTCCCAACTGAATTGCATTATGATGCAGCGACAGATACAGGTGATGCGATCGGTCGTCATTTAGGTACTGTGGGTCACGAATTTGGTGCGTCTACAGGTCGTCAGCGCCGTTGTGGTTGGTTCGATGCAGAAATTTTACGTCGCTCTGTTGATGTAAACTCGCTTTCTGGTATTTGCTTAACTAAACTTGACGTTTTAGATGGTTTAGAAGAAGTAAAAATCTGTGTTGGTTACGAAAACACGGATTCAGGTTGTGTCGGTTCTTCTGATGCGCTTGCATATGAAAACTTAAAGCCGATCTATGAAACCATGCCAGGTTGGACAGAGTCTACTGTTGGTGCGACAAGTGTAGAGCAACTCCCAGAAGCTGCGATGAACTACATCAAGCGTATTGAGCAGTTAATTGAGTGCCCAATTGATATTATTTCAACGGGTCCAGATCGTGCAGAAACTATCGTATTACGCCATCCATTTGATGCTTAATCAATAGTTATGTGCTAAAAAAGCCTCGCAATAGCGGGGCTTTTTTACGTATTTGCAAAGCTAAATTGGATATCAGTGAAATCCAGACTAAAGTTGCATTTGCTTGTACGCTTTTTCAAAATAGCCTTGTTACAATAACTTAACAGTAAATCTGGATTTTGGCAGGATGCAAAAAAATATTTCTAGCACCATTTTACATTCATTAATTTTTGCTATGGGTGGTGCCCCCACAATTGCCATTCTCATTATTCAGGCACAAACCCAAGACCCGAATATTGTATTTTCCGCTTTCGTAGGGCTTAGCGTCATTCTTGCCTGTATTTTAGTGCCCATCATTTTGATTCAAAATGCCTATTTATGGTTGAAGCGTAATGATGAAAAATTAGAAGAAAAAATCAAACCTGTTGGTCAAGTTTATATGGTGTTGAATATTCTGTGTTTGATTTATTGGTTAAGTTACCAGTTTATGCACTAGGTCAATTACATAAATACTATGTTTATGAAGCTGTTATTCATTCAAAGCTCCACATTGATTGCATATAATGCGCATATATTGATGTGATCCAAGAATGGTGGAGATTAAAATAATGAAGAACAAACTGATGTTAAGTTTGTGTGTGGCAGGAGCTGTCACTATTTCTGGTTGTACCACAGTTGCTGACATGGCGGGTGCAGATACGGCATCTTTAAATGTTGCGGCAACTCAAGGTTTTAATAAAACCGTTCAGGAAGCTCGTGGTAACAATACGCTTGATACGTCTTCTTCAACCTATAAACGCATTTATGCTGTCTTTAATCGCTTGAAACCGTATGCAGATCAAATGAACCAGACGGGGACTAAGTTTGATTGGCAGTTGGCGGTATTGAAATCTGATCAAGTGAATGCCTATGTGGCACCTGGTGGTAAAGTGGTGTTCTATACGGGTATTGTAAATAAACTAAACCTAACCGATGCTGAAATTGCAGCCGTAATGGGACATGAGATGATCCATGCTTTAGAAGAGCATGCGAAAAACAAAATTGGTGCCCAAGCTCTAACTGATTTGGCTTTGGGTATTGGTTTGAGCTACGCAGGTGATAGCGTAGGACAGATGGGTGCAGCCGCTGCACAATTGGGTACACAAGTTGGTGTTGGCTTGCCATATTCACGTAGTTTAGAAAGCCGTGCTGACCAAGGTGGTTTACTGTTGATGGCAAAAGCAGGCTATAACCCGCAAGCTGCTATTACACTGTGGGAAAAAATGAATAAGTTGGATGGTGCAGGTGGTTCATCGTTCCTGTCTACGCATCCATCGAACAGTCAGCGTATTGAAGCTATGCGTAAAAACTTACCTGCTGCACAAGCAGTGTATAACAAACGATAATCATATCGTTTGAATCAAAAAAAGGATGCTGCAGCATCCTTTTTTTATTTTCATAGATCAATAATTTTTGACAGGCAAAGCAGTGCTTTGACTTAATGTATAACTGAGAAAGATTTATGGTGCGGGATTCGGTTGCTGACGGTGAATCGCTTCTATGCCTTGAAGCACTTCGGTGGATAGCGTGAGGTCAAAGGCATCAATATTCTCTTTCAGTTGATCGAGATTGGTCGCTCCAATGATGGTACTGGTCACGAAGAACTGTTGCTTAATATAGGCGAGTGCCATTTGAGTCAGGCTTAAGTCATGTTGCTCTGCCAGTTGCGCATATTGTTCAGTTGCCCATTCACTTTCAGGGTTGCTGTAACGACTAAAACGCGAGAATAGGGTAATACGTGCATTGGCAGGACGTGCGCCGTGACGGAATTTACCCGTTAGGTAACCAAAGGCAAGGGGTGAATAAGCCAGTAGCCCGACGCCTTCATATTTTGCGATTTCAGCCATGCCAATTTCATAACTGCGATTGAGTAAGTTATACGGGTTCTGAACACTGACAATTTTATCTATACCCAATTGTTCTGCAAGTTGTAAAAACTTCATGGTTCCCCATGGTGTTTCGTTGGATAGTCCAATATGGCGGATGCGTCCTTTTTCAACTTCCTCGGCAAGAGCGACTAAGGTTTCAGCAAGAGCGGTCACAGGTTTTTCATCTAAGGCTTCGTTATTGCCATAGCCAAGTTTTCCAAAGAAATTGGTATTCCGTTGTGGCCAGTGAAGTTGATAAAGATCAATATAATCTGTTTGCAAGCGTTTAAGAGAATCGTCTAGGGCTGAGGAGATTTCAGCAGCGGTAAAGCGGGTTTGTCCATCACGAATGTGACTGCCTCCCTGAGAAGGACCAGCAATCTTGGAGGCAATAAATAATTGATCACGACCGCCATGTTGTGCAATCCAGTTACCAATAATGCTTTCCGTGCGACCTTGAGTTTCAGGCTTAGGTGGGACAGGGTACATTTCTGCGGTATCCCAAAAGTTGAGACCGCGTTCCAAGGCATAATTTAATTGATCAAATGCTTCTTGCTGCGTGTTTTGTTCGCCAAAAGTCATGGTGCCTAAGCAAATTTCTGGAACGAGAATACCGCTGTTACCTAATGGTTTGAATTGCATAACATCTATCCTGAAACTAATAATGGATTCAGGCTATCGTAAATATGCTGCTTTGTTAACGAATAGTTGTGTATAGTTTTGTGAAAAAAATGAATTATTTAGCATAAAAAAAGCAAATCGAAAGATTTGCTTTTTCTGAATGCGAGTTGAAGATTTATTCTTCGTCATCTTCATAGTCATCCTCAGTATTTGACTGTTCCAAAGAAGCATCAAAAATAAGAATGGCTTTACCATCAGTTTGAATCATGCCTTGGTCTTCAAGTGTTTTCAGTACACGACCAACCATTTCACGTGAGCAACCCACGATACGACCAATTTCTTGACGGGTGATACGGATTTGACGACCGTTTGGTAGAATCATTGCTTCGGGTTGAGCAGAAAGATCAATCAAGCAGCGTGCAATACGACCAGACACATCAATGAAGGCAAGGTCAGTCACTTTGCGTGTGGTATTTTTTAAACGACGAACCAGTTGTGCAAAAACTGCGTAACTTAAGTCTGGGTATTGTTTGCTTAATTCATGGAAGTTTTCATAAGTTACTTCAGCGATTTCACAAACGTCACGTGTACGAACTTCGGCAGTACGTTGAGGGTTTGCTTCAAACAGACCCATTTCCCCAAAGAAGTCGCCTGGATTTAAATATGCCACTACAATTTCACGTTCATCATCTTCACGTAAAATAATAGAAACTGACCCTTTTAAAATCAAATAAAGTGATTTTGATTCTGTACCCGCATCGACAATAGTTGTGCGTTTTGGGTAACGGTTTATATATGCTCGTTTTAATAGTGCCTTAACTGATTCAGGTAATTGACCTGGCGATAGCGCATCAGTACTCAGCTGTGAAAAGTTTGAAGTCATGCTTTTGGTTTCCGAAAATGGATAAATAATAGATCGCACAAGACCTAAAATGAACTTGTCACACAGAAGAGGTGAAATTCCTTATCAACTCAAATTATGTTAGTGTACAGGTACACGGTAAATTTATAGCTTTTTTTAGGTAGTTGCAATGCAAACAAGTGTACATTGGCTAGAGAATGTTGCTTTTGAAGCGAAATCAGAAAGTGGCCATAGTGTAGTGATGGATGGTTCCCCAGAGTATGGTGGTGAAAACCGTGGACCACGTCCCATGGAACTTATATTAATGGGACTTGGTGGGTGTGCATCCTTCGATATTGTGACAATTTTAAAGAAATCTCGTCAAGATGTGACAAATGTTGTCTGTCAGCTCAAAGCAGATCGTGCTGATAGCATTCCAGCAGTGTTCACTAAAATCCACCTACACTTCGTGGTAACGGGTAAAGCTGTGAAGGAAAAACAGGTTGCAAAAGCGGTTGAACTGTCTGCAGAGAAGTATTGTTCAGCAAGCAAAATGTTGTCTGATGGTGGTGTCGAAATCACTCATGATTTTGAAATTATCGAAGCTGAATAAGCGTGAAAAAAAGGCTGGTAATGAACCAGCCTTTTTTGTATTCAGTACTCAAATTTTATTATGGTGTTATTGACTATAAACGGAAGAAAAACTGCTTGAAGTATGGTTCAAAACGAGCAAACCAATCAATCTGCGCGACGGCTAGAAAAAATTACATCGACACTCTTGAAAATAAAAATAGCCAGACCAATATTATAACTGAGATTTCACATATTTATTAATTTAAGATATTGAAAAATATGTGAAAAATAATTTGAAATCGAAAAATAAGTTCCCATATATCTTACAAGTTAAAAATTTGTTGTGAGGAATAACAAGAATGCGTTTTGAGAAATTTACAAACCGCCTACAGCAAGCGCTCTCCGATGCACAATCTTTGGCAATGGGTAAAGATCATACCTCGATTGAGCCAATTCATGTGCTTTCTACTCTACTGGAAGAGGCTTCCAATATCAGTCTGTTGCAACAGGCTGGTGCCAATTTACGTGATTTGCAGAACAAATTGCAGCAGGCATTGAAAGATGCGCCGACACTGGCGAATCCGACAGGAGATATCAATCTCAGCCCAGAAGCGGTTAAAGCGCTGAATCTGGCAGATAGCTATGCACAAAAAGCAGGAGATGAGTTCCTTTCTACGGATTGGGTGCTGTTAGCGCTTGCTGAAGTTGGGGCAACCAAGTCTTTATTAAATAGCGTAGGTGTCACTAACGACAGTTTACGTAAAGTAATTGATAAAATTCGAGGGGATGAGAAGGTCATGAGTAATAATCATGAAGATCAACGTGATTCACTGAATAAATATACGATAGACCTGACTGAGCGTGCCTTGGCGGGCAAGCTTGACCCTGTAATTGGGCGTGATGATGAAATCCGCCGCACAATTCAAGTACTCTCGCGCCGTACCAAAAATAACCCTGTACTGATTGGTGAACCTGGGGTGGGTAAAACCGCGATTGTTGAAGGCTTGGCACAACGAATCGTGAATGGTGAAGTGCCTGAAAGCTTAAAAGGCAAACGTGTCCTATCTTTAGATTTGGGTTCATTGCTTGCGGGGGCGAAATATCGCGGTGAATTTGAAGAGCGCCTAAAAGCGGTGCTGAAAGATTTAGCCAAACATGAAGGCGAAATCATTCTGTTCATCGATGAGCTGCATACGCTAGTAGGTGCAGGTAAGGGTGATGGCGCAATGGATGCAGGCAATATGCTTAAACCTGCTCTCGCACGTGGTGAATTACGTTGTGTTGGTGCAACGACCCTAGACGAATATCGTCAATACATTGAGAAAGATGCAGCCTTAGAACGCCGTTTCCAAAAAGTGTTGGTGGATGAACCGAGTGTAGAAGACACCATTGCCATTCTACGTGGACTCAAAGAGAAGTATGCAACTCACCATGGCGTACAAATTCTGGATTCAGCAATTATTGCGGCTGCGAAAATGTCGCATCGTTACATTACCGATCGTCAATTGCCAGACAAAGCGATTGACCTGATTGATGAAGCGGCATCGCGCATCAAAATGGAGTTGGATTCGAAACCTGAAGCACTGGATAAGCTAGATCGTCGCTTGATTCAGTTGAAGATGCAGCTTGAAGCGGTCAAGAAAGATGAAGATGCAGGTGCTAAAGGCGAGATCAAACATCTAGAAGAGCAGATTGCAACGGTTGAGAAAGAATATAACGATCTAGAAGAAATCTGGCGTGCCGATAAAGCTTTGGTCGAAGGCAACAAAGATATTCAAGTGAAGCTGGATCAAGCGCGGATTGCTTTAGAAAAAGCACAGCGTGAAGGTGATTTGGCTGAAGCTGGGCGTTTGCAATATGGCGTGATTCCAGAATTGCAAAAGCAATTGGAACGTATTGAAGTTGCCGAAGAAAATGAAGCACCAAAACTATTGCGTAACAAAGTCACAGACAATGAAATTGCAGAAGTGGTCAGTGCGGCTACAGGCATTCCAGTAGCGAAAATGCTGCAAGGTGAGCGTGAAAAACTGCTGCAGATGGAAGATTTCTTGCATAACCGTGTGGTTGGACAAGATGAAGCTGTAGTGGCGGTGTCGAATGCGGTGCGTCGTTCGCGTGCGGGACTGTCTGATCCAAACCGTCCAAGTGGTTCATTCTTGTTCCTTGGTCCAACAGGTGTGGGTAAAACTGAATTGACCAAAGCCTTGGCAAACTTCCTGTTCGACAGCGATGATGCCATGATTCGTATCGATATGAGTGAATTCATGGAGAAACACTCTGTGAGTCGTTTGGTTGGTGCACCTCCGGGTTATGTAGGTTATGAAGAAGGCGGTGTGTTGACTGAAGCTGTACGTCGTAAGCCGTATAGTGTGGTGCTGTTTGATGAAGTTGAGAAGGCACATCCAGACGTATTCAATATTTTGCTACAAGTCTTGGATGATGGTCGTCTTACCGATTCACAAGGTCGTGTAGTGGACTTCAAGAATACCGTGATTGTGATGACGTCCAACCTTGGTTCACAAGATGTGCGTGAATTGGGTGAGGGAGCTACGGAGGATGAAGTTCGTGCATTGGTGATGAGTGCGGTAACGCAACACTTCCGTCCAGAGTTCATTAACCGTATCGATGAGTTGGTGATTTTCCATTCATTGAAGAAAGCCCAAATTCGTGGCATTGCCGATATTCAATTGGATCGTTTACGCAGTCGTTTAGTTGAGCGTGATTTGAGCTTGTCTGTAGAAGACACTGCATTTGATTTATTGATTGATGCTGGTTTTGACCCAATTTATGGTGCGCGTCCTTTAAAACGTGCCATTCAACAACAGGTCGAAAACCCATTAGCTCAAAAAATCCTTGCGGGTGAATTCCAGCCTGGCGATACCATTTTAATCAAAGCGGATCAGGGTCATCTGGTCTTTGATAAAATGAAATTGAGTTAAGACCTTCTTCCTAAAAAAAACCAGCTTCGGCTGGTTTTTTTATGTGACAAGCTTGGGAATGAAATTTATATTCTGAGTCAGAAAGTGACAGAAATAAGCTAAAACTTGTGATATAAATCACTCATAAGCTATTTATATGTAAAACAATTATCTTTATTTTTGCTTTTTGATTATACTGCATGCACATAATAAGCACACAATATGAGTCATATAAATGTCAAAAATAAAATGGGGTGTTGGAGGGCTTGTTGCGGTTGCCACATTGGCTGTTGGTGGAAATTTATATGCAGATAAAAGTCTGCAAACTTACTATCAACAAGAAGCGAAACAACCCAGCAAAAATCTAAGCTTGAACTATCAAAACTTTCAGATGGGCGCTTTGCAAGGCAGTGCCGACTGGACAGCTGAGCTGATTCTTGATCCATGCAAGCCGAAAGATGTGATTAAATTGGCTGGGCGCGACCATATTCAGCGCAGTTGGAATGGCTATCAAATTCAATCGGACATTAAAATTGTTCAAACAGATAGTGCATTCAAACCTTTGTTGAATCAACCTTTAAAGCTTCAAACGCGTGTCAATTGGTTGGGAGCAATGAAATCGACCCTGACCACGCCAGAAATTGTGCGTAATGAAGCAAAAATGCAGACGCGTTTAGACCCTGTAACTTTAGAATATCGAACCAAGTCAGTGGATGATCAGCTTCAGGTGCAGGATTTAACCTTAAAAATTCCAAATTTAACGGTAACAGATGCGGAAACACATTTCCAAATGACAGGCTTAACTTTGGAAACCAATCAAGGTTTAAGTGGCAATTATCTGGAAGCTGGAAAAACCAAAATCCATATGGATTTGCTGAAAATGTCGGATCGTAGTTTGAATAATCCGATGAGTGCAGAGTTAAAGAATTACCGTATTGAAGCAGAAAGCGACTTGACGGAACGGGTGTTGAATACCAAGTTTTCGATTCAAGCGGATGAAATGAAAGTGCCATATTCACCTGTTATGCAAAACATTCAGTTCAATTTCAATTTACAGGATGTGAATCGTGCCAAACTTCAAGCCTTCTTTGATGTTGTAGAAAAGAGTGAAAATAGCTGTTTAGCGAAAGAGAAATTGCTGGAAGATCTTGAGCCTGCCTTACTTGCTGTCATCAATGAAGGATTTAAATTTGAGTCCAAGGATAATCAGCTTAAAGTCGGTACAGGTGAAGCAAAAGCTAGTATGACGGGTCGTTTTATGCCTAGTCATCAAAAAACTTTAAAAAGCATGGTGAGTATGGTGCCGAGTTTGGTGGAATATAAAGCCGACATGCAGTTTGATAAAAACATGATCGCATCCATCATGAAGAGTTTACCAGGTCAGAAGCAGCAGTCGATGTCTGATCAAGAGCTAGAAAGTATATTAAGTAGTATGCAACAGTCAGGTCAGCTGAAACGCGATGGGGATGTGATGAAAATGTCGATGGAATATAAATATGGTGAGAAGAAATTTCTCACGGAATAAGCGTTCTAATTGACATGCAACTTATAAAAAAGACCGCAGAAGCGGTCTTTTTTATGTCTGAATTAAATAGGGTGGTGTTGAATTTTCCACGCGCGGTGAATTTTTTGATTACGCTTGAAGTCTGGCCCAATAGTTTCTTGGGTGATTTCTTGCACATCAAACATCGCTTCAATTTCTTCATCTAACTCAAAACCACGGTAGTTGTTAGAGAAGTAAAGCGTACCTTCAGTGGTCAAACGGTTCATCGCACGTTTCAATAGAGAAACATGGTCGCGTTGTACATCGAAAGTGCCGTAGAACTTTTTAGAGTTCGAGAAGGTTGGTGGATCGATAAAAATCAGGTCATATTGCTCATGACCTTCTTTCAGCCATTCAAAACAGTCGCTAGCAAAGAATTGATGCTGTTCGTCAGCATGATCAACCGTTAAACCATTCAAGACGAAGTTTTCTTTAGACCAGTTCAGGTAAGTATTGGACAAATCTACACTGGTGGTACTTGCCGCGCCACCTAAAGCCGCATGTAAGCTTGCTGTTGAGGTGTAGCTGTACAAGTTTAAGAAATGCTTGCCGCGTGCTTCTTTGGCAATACGCAAACGAATTTGACGGTGATCGAGGAATAGACCAGTATCCAAATAGTCGGTCATATTCACCAAAATTTTGGCTTGGCCTTCTTGTACGATAAAGCGTTTAGAAGCAGTACTTTGTTTGGTGTACTGATTTTTGCCTTCCTGACGCGCACGGGTCTTGATGAAGATTGCATCGCGTCCCAAACCCGTTACGGCACGAATCGCAGCTAAAGCCAAGTTAAAACGCTTTTTGGCTTTTTCAGGATCAATACTTTTTGGTGGTGCGTATTCTTGCACGTGCAGACGATCACCATATAAGTCAACGGCTACATTAAAATCAGGTAAGTCGGCATCATATAAACGTAAACAGAAAACGCCTTCTTTGACTGCCCATTTTTTCAAGGTCTGCATGTTTTTCTGCAACCGATTGGTAAAGTCTTCTGCACCTTTAATCGGCTCGAATTGCAGGGGTTGCCAAGTTTCAAGGAAGGGCTTCACCACGGTAGCTGGTTTGATCTTGCCTAAGCGGATGTAGATAGGCAATTTACCATTCATTAAACGCATGGTTTGTGGATCACTAAACGCCATCACATCGGCTTGCTCAACCGCTGCAGCGATAACGGCGGCTGTTTGATTTGGGAAGTTCTTTTGTAAGAGCGCAGATAAGCCCAAATACAAGGCACGGTTAGAAGCTTTATCACCTAAACGCTCACCATATGGTGGGTTGGTGACAATAAAGGCAGTTTTGTTGCCGACTTCAAAATCAGGCCAGTCAGAAAGCGTACGTTCTTCAATCTGAATCTGGTCAAGCAAGCTTTCAAAACCTGCAGCCATAATATTCTGTTTGGTTGCTTTGACTGCTTCCCAATCCGCATCAAAGGCATAAAACTTCGGTAATGGCTGAGCCAATGCTTGTTGATGACGTTCAGCGGCTTCGGCTTTAATTGACATCCACAATTCATTGTTGTGACCATTCCAGCCATTGAAACCAAAACGACGCACCAAACCAGGGGCACGATCGGTCAACAACATGAGCGATTCAATAATGAAAGTACCCGAACCACACATTGGATCCAAGATAATGTCTGGACGTAATTGTTGCAGGTTGGCTTTTTGCAAAATTGCAGCTGCAAGGTTTTCTTTGATTGGGGCATCGGTCATATAACGACGATAACCACGTTTATGCAAAGAATCGCCAGATAAGTCTAAGCAGTAAGTGTGCTCAGTTTTACCCGCAAGCACGTACAGGGTAATTTCAGGCTGCTTGGTATCGATACTTGGACGACGACCCACCGCTTCCATGAACGAGTCCACCACACCATCTTTAACACGTAAGGTTGCGAATTGGCTGTTCACCATAATTTCACGTTCAACGTGCAAACGAATGGCAAATGTACTTTGTGGTGCAAAAATAAGTGACCAGTCAAAGCTGATTGCACCTTCATACAGTTCTTCCGCAACGTCACGTGCATCATGGCTGCGTTCAAGTTCATGGGTATGAATAGGCAGTAGAACACGTGAAGCCAAACGTGACCACATGCAAATACGATAGGCCTGTTCTAGTGTGCCTTTAAAAACTAAACGCCCTGGAAAGCGTTCAATTTGTTCGATGCCTAGACCTTGTAATTCTTCTTGGAGTAAGGTTTCTAGCCCATCTGCACATGTGACCCAATAGTTGCTTAAACGTGAAGAGCTATTCATAAATTAGATAGACCAAGATTTAAAAAAATACTTGGCAAAGTTTAACTGATTTTGGCTTTGAAAGCTTTTTTAATTGCGAGTTTGCATACGCAGATCATAAAAAAATACACTTTTAACTACATGGTTCTCAGAAACTGGTATGCATTTTGCTAACTCAACAGCATTAAATGGCAATGTGCGTTGAAGCTCCACTTCGTTTGCACAATTTGCGTAAATCATTATTCGTATTAAATTCAATAAAACTGGGGGATTGAAAGAGATGTCTAATCACGGATTTGTTGCTCATCCTGAGGCTTTTTCTGCTGCAACTTTGATTTATACACGTTTGCGCCGTGTCTCTGGGCGTGTCATTGATGCGATGTACCTTGCTGAAAATAAGGCCTATGCCCGACATGTCGTGGATTTGGCTTTGGCCACTGGAGATGCCGAGTTGGTTCGTCAGGCGGAACGTTTACGCAGTTTTATGGATTTAGATGCAGTAATTGAACCCGAGGTGGTGGCGGAAACCGTAGTTGAACCGACTCGTTATCGTGAAGATGAAGTGACCGAAGAAGAAATTTATCGTGCGCAGGTACACCATCACTATATTGGTGCATTGCGCTAAATCTTGTTGCATATTGGTTGACTTATCACTTTATTTAAACCAATCATCCTAAATCTCAAATTTACGGTGATTGGTAGACTTCGCATTGAATGATAAATTTTGTTTAAATTATCTTATTGAAATAACGCATAGGAAAATAAGAAATCATTTTAAATATCGTCCTATTTTCTTTTGAGTGCCGAAAACTTCAACTGCCAAATCTGGGGAATCTCTGTATAATACGTTAACTTAACGTATAAGGAATCTCTCATGCACTTGGCGGCATTGCATACTCCGAGTCAGATTCAACTCAATAAAGATGGAAATTTAAAGCATTTCCTGACCATCGAAGGGCTATCGAAAGCCACACTCACGAAAATATTGGACACTGCGCAGTCCTTTTTTAATGACCAAAATCAGCTGATTAACAATAATCTGCTTGAAGGTCGTACGGTCATGAATCTTTTCTTTGAAAATTCAACCCGTACCCGTACCACTTTTGAAGCGGCGGCGAAACGTTTATCTGCGAATGTGTTGAATATTGATATTGCACGCTCAAGTACTTCCAAAGGTGAAACCCTACGTGACACGCTGTGGAATTTAGAAGCGATGGCGGCAGATATCTTTGTGGTGCGTCATTCATCTTCAGGTGCAGCGCATTTTATTGCTCAGACGGTTTGTCCGCATGTCGCAATCATCAATGCGGGTGATGGTCGCCACGCGCATCCAACCCAAGCCATGTTAGACATGCTCACCATTCGCCGTGAAACCAAGAAACCCTTTGAAGAGCTGAGTGTCGCCATTATTGGTGATATTAAGCACTCACGTGTTGCACGTTCAGATGTTGCTGCTTTACAGACTTTAGGCTGTCAAGATATTCGTGTCATTGCACCGAATACGTTATTGCCACATGGTTTTGAAGAATATGGCTCAGGTGTGCGTCTATTTAACAAAATGGATGAAGGTGTCAAAGACTGTGATGTAATCATTACTTTGCGTATTCAAAATGAACGTATTGATTCGCCAGCACTGTCTTCACAATCTGAATTCTACAAAATGTTTGGTTTAAACAAAGAACGTTTAGCCTTGGCTAAGCCAGATTGTATCGTGATGCATCCAGGTCCAATGAACCGTGGGGTTGAAATTGACTCAAGTATTGCAGATGGTCCGCAATCAGTGATTTTAAATCAAGTCACCAATGGTATTGCAGTGCGTATGGCTGTCTTAGCCTTATCAATGCAAGGTCAATTACAAGAACAAGGTCTATTAGAAGCGATTGCGGGATAAGGGAAAGTCATGAGTATTGTAAAAATTGAAAATGTCCGTGTCTTAGATCCAATTCAGCAAACAGATTCGGTGCAAACTGTTTATTTAGAACAGGGTAAATTGGTTGCTGCCACAGATGCAGTAGAAACGACACTGGATGGTCAAGGCAAATGGTTAATGCCAACCATGGTCGATTTATGTGCACGCTTACGTGAACCAGGTCAGCAACAACATGGTACGTTGAAGTCAGAAGGTAAGGCTGCACGTGAGAATGGTATTTTGCACGTATTTACCCCACCAGATTCAAAACCAATTGTGCAAGACAATGGCGCTTTAATCCACGGTCTAGTCGAAAAGGCGATGTTGGATGGTGGCATTTATCTACAAGTCATTGGTGCGCAAACCCAAGGTCTAAAAGGGCAACAACCTGCGAACATGGCAGGCTTGAAAAAAGGCGGTTGTACCGCTGTTTCAAATGCCAATGCGCCTTTTGCCAATGATGATGTGGTGATTCGTACTTTGGAATATGCAGCAGGTTTGGGTCTTACAGTGGTATTCTATGCTGAAGAACCGCAAATTGCCAAAGATGGCTGTGTGCACGAAGGTTTCATTGCATCCCGTCAAGGTTTGCCAATGATTCCAGCTTTGGCTGAAACGGTAGCGATTGCTAAATATTTACTCATGATTGAAGCAACTGGCGTACATGCGCATTTTAGCTTGTTATCCTGTGGGGCTTCGGTAGAGCTAATCAAGATTGCTAAAGAGAAAGGTTTGCCTGTAACGGCAGATGTGGCAATGCATCAACTGCACTTAACTGATAGTCTGATTGATGGTTTCAATGCTTTGGCGCATGTGCGTCCACCACTTCGTTCTGAAAAAGACCAAGAGCGTTTACGCCAAGGGGTCAAAGATGGCGTGATTGATGCGATCTGTACTCATCATGAACCATTAAGCAGCTCGGCGAAAATGGCACCATTTGCTGAAACAGAGCCAGGTTTCACGGCATTTGATACTTATGTGTCTTTAGGTGTGCAATTGGTCAAAGAAGGTCTATTTACCCCATTGGAATGGGTGGAGAAAGTAACTTTGGCACCAGCGAAAGTTGCCAATATGCAAGACCGTTGGGTGCAAGAAGCTGGATGGGTATTGGTAGATCCTGATTTGGAGTGGACCTTAACCAAGGAAAGCATTTTGTCCCAAGGTAAAAATACACCGTTAATTAATCAGACGTTGACAGGGAAAGTATTACAAACTTTTCATGCTTAATTTTTGATAGAAAAAAGCCAGCAATTGCTGGCTTTTTTTATAACTTGCTTTTGAGTAATGGTAGAAGAGGTTCTGAAAATACAATAATTTACACTGTTTAAAAAATGAGCATATACACTATTTCAATAATGCTTCAAAAGAATAAGAGGGCAGAAAATGCTGACAAATATTATTGAATTACTGCAGCAACAAGTAACACCCATGGTTTTACAGTCGGAGACTGAACATTTACTTGAAAAGAAACATGCGCTAGATAATTTTTATCCTATTCTGTTAAGTTTGTTGAAAGACAAACCAGAGTATATTTCAGAGTTACAAAACCATTTAAACCCGCGCTTAACTGATATTTTTACCTCACATACCTCGCTCAAAGAAAAATTCATAGAAGCGATTGGGGCAACCGCACCACCATCAGAAATAGAAGAAGCTCTGAATCATGCCATTGCTCCGACCATAGGGGTACTGGAAACGCAAGCTGGCTCAAGTAATCAGCATAGCATTGAGCATTTTTTACAGCAGCATGCCACTGATATTGCAGTAGCCTTACCTTTGTGGGCTAAACCCTTATTGGCGGCATTAGGGGTGAATACTTTGGTTGGACAAACCGTACATCAAAGTCCAAGTTCAACATCTTATATTGGGGCTGAGAAATCTACGCGCTGGTGGGTACCAGTATTATTTATCGTGATACTGGGGTTAATTTGTGCATTGCTATTCAAAATGTGTAGTCGCGAAGAACAGCCGAGTACTGTAGCGAATACCAATGTTTCGAGCATACCTGCTAAATTTCAGCTGACAACGGGGCAAGATGGCTTACTTGTGACCTGTCAAATTTTGACTGCAAACAAATCCTATATTGATATTTTGCAAAACGAAGTGAAACAGATATTTGCCCATCCTTTGGGGTGTGGAGCGGATGATAATATTAATTTACATACGGCATTTATTGATCAGGATGCCATTCCGAGTGTATTGAAAATCATAAAAGGTGCTCCAAATGTATCCATCACGTGGATGGGGGATCAATTGGCTATTCAGGCTGAAAGTAATACGGTTGCGAATGATTTGGCTCAGAAAATGCAACCTTTAGTACCGAATATGCACATTGTGACCCAGCAACCATTAGATGTGGGTAAAGCAGTAAATACTAGTGTTAGTGATGCGGAAAAAGCCCTTTCCAGCTTGAATCCAGAGCATATTAGAGCATTGGATGTCGCAACGGCACTGAATTTACAGATTATTAATTTTGAACCCTATTCGAGTGATATTCCTGAAATCAATAAGTCTATTCTGGATCAGGCAGCGGCATTGATTAAACGTGCTCCGCAAGTGGAACTGGTGATTGAGGGGCATACAGACAATGTCGGTACAGCCCAAGAAAACAAAGAGCTTTCAGTAAAAAGAGCGCAAGCAGTGATGGCGTATTTGGTTAAACAAGGGGTTGATCCTGCCAAACTCCAGGCTGTAGGTCTCGGAGCTGAGCAACCGATTGCCGAGAATGGGACACCAGAAGGTCAATTTAAAAACCGCCGTATTGAGTTTGAAGTGCTGAACACTGAAACTGGTAAAGTCCGTCAAGTGAATGAGGAAGGGGTCAATTCTGGCAGCGGATATTAAATCGCTGATTTGGCATTAAACTTAGAAGATGATTCGAGACAAGGGCTTTACTGTGATGCAGCAAAGCCCTTTGTTATTTCAGCTTGAAAATATGCTGAAGCCATGAAAACTTTAGAATTATGTCTATACAAATTTGGGAAGTGTGCAGGTATTGGCTTAAAATAGAATGGATGATGAACAGTAACAATAAATTTAGACGAGCATATAGATGAGAAGATCGATTCATAAAGAGAAGCATAATTTAGAAAAAACAGGTTGGTTGCGTGCAGCAGTATTGGGGGCAAATGATGGCATTATCTCTGTCACCAGTCTGGTGATTGGGGTAGTTGCCAGTGGTGCGGGGCAGCAGACGATTTTTATTACCTGCCTAGCGGGTTTGATTTCTGGTGCAATCTCAATGGCTGCCGGGGAATATATCTCGGTCAAGTCTCAGGCTGATATTGAAGAGGCCGATTTGGCTCTAGAACGCCGAGAACTGGAAATTAATCCAGAACAGGAATTAAAAGAGTTAACCCAAATTTATATTCATCGAGGATTGGATGAACAGTTGGCACATGAAGTTGCAGTCCAATTAACAGCACATGATTCTTTGGCTGCACATGCACGTGATGAAATTGGTATTAATGAAATGACGGTTGCCAAGCCTATACAGGCAGCCTTGTCATCTGCCTTGTCGTTTTCAGTAGGTGCGGTGATTCCCTTGTTGGCCGTGCTATTTGCTCCCGCACACTATCTCGCGAATTCAATCGTGATTGTTTCAGTTTTTGCATTATTAGGACTTGGCGCACTGGCAAGCTATACCGCAGGCTCGCCAGTCTGGAAAGGGGCACTCAGAGTATTATTCTGGGGTTGTTTTGCAATGTTAATCACCAGTGCAATTGGTTCTTTATTCGATGTAAATGTGGCTTAAGACTCAAGTCTAAAGCCCTTCATGACTTTCCGATGAAATGCAGTTGAAGCGCTTAAATTTTATTTTCCATTTGATAAAAATGTGATAATTATAACGTAATGTATCTGATAGTTTGGATACATAGAGGTTTCAGGACAGAAACTGGTAAGCGACAAAAAAATTAAACAAGGAGTTTAAGATGCTTCAATTACTCAGAAAGTTACTTTGTTTCCACATTTATGAATATGAGCAAATGCAGGAAATAGGTGAACATCTGGAATGCAGGAAATGCGGGGATAATAAAGCGACGTAGTTGTTGAATTGTTCTAGCTAAATCCGAAGTGAGTCAATCATTTCGGATTTTGTACATTTAGCATCTGTGAAAAACGATGAGTTTATTTTTCATCAAGTTGGTTATCTGATTCGCTAAAGCCGTTACAATGATTTCACCCTGTTTTTATCGATTCAAAATGTCTAAAGATTTTAAAAAAGAAACTTATATTGTGGATGATCAGCTTGCGGATACACTGACATGGCTGTGTCAGCATCAAGATTGCTATGAACGTTTTGAGTATGATGCCATCGCGGAGCAATTAACGGTTTATCATGCCAATGGTGCGGATATTATTCGAAAAGGGGATTATCTGAATGCTCAATACGGCATTTTGATTACCGCTCATAATTTTGCGGGTTAAGCTGCTGATTGATTCAGTGAATATAAAAATCTTAAATTAAATACAAATAAAAAAGCCAATTCATAGAACTGGCTTTTTTATTGCGCTTAAGAACTAGAAGTTCTATTAGCCTGCCATTGCATCTACTGAAAGTTCAGCAACAGTCGGTTTTGCTTTTTCAGCAACTAAACCTAATTTATTGAAGAGTTTTTTGTCGCGACCTTCACCTGCGTTTGGAGTCGTCAGCAATTTCTCACCTGAGAACAGCGAGTTTGCACCAGCCATGAACGCGAGTGCTTGGTCTGAATCAGAAAGAGACTCACGACCCGCAGAAAGGCGAATATAGCTTTCAGGCATAATGATACGCGCAACCGCGATGGTACGAATCCACTCAGTGACTTCTAGTTTTTCAACATCTGCCAAAGGTGTACCTTCAATTGGAACGAGCATGTTGATTGGCACAGACTCAGGGTGAATTGGTAAGGTTGCAAGTTCAAGCAATAGACCAATACGATCCGCGGTGTCTTCACCAAGACCAACAATACCGCCACTACATACTTTCATGCCTGCACCGCGTACATACTCGAGTGTATTTAAGCGATCATCAAAAGTACGCGTACTGATGATGTTTGAATAGTATTCGCGTGAAGTATCGAGGTTGTGGTTGTAGTAATCTAGACCAGCATCTTTTAAACGTTCAGCTTGAGACTGGTTTAACATACCCAAGGTCATGCAAGTTTCTAAACCTAAAGCTTTTACTTCACGAACCATTTCAAGGACATAAGGCATATCGCGCTCATGTGGGTTACGCCATGCAGCACCCATACAGAAGCGAGATGAACCAGACTCTAATGCTTCTTTTGCTTCGCTAATCACTTTTTCTACGGCAATGCGTTTTTCTGCTTCTAGCTTTGAATCGTAGCGTGCAGACTGAGAGCAGTATTTGCAATCTTCAGGGCATTTACCTGTTTTAATAGATAATAAAGTGCTGACTTGAATGGTATTGGCATCGAAATGCTCACGATGAACTTTTTGAGCTTGGAAAACCAAGTCTAAAAAAGGTTGTTCATATAAAGCTTGAATTTCTTCACGCGTCCAATCATTACGTACAGTCATTCTAGGAAGTCCATCATCTGTATTCTTTATTGGCTTTAATAATACAGATTTCGTGCCAAAACCAAAGGCAAAAAAAACCAAAACTTATGGTATCTGACGATTAATTTTGGTAGAAAGAATGAGTGATTAGATATAAGACTTAGTCACAAAGTCAGCTATTTTTACTGAATATTCCATGCAAAGTTTTTAATTACAGCAATAAATATTGTGGCAAACACGTAACTATCCTTTTTATAAAACAATAACTTTGCAAAGATCTGTAAAAGCTCGCACTATAAATTCACAATAGAATCTTAGTTTTAAACTGTTTGAGATTTAATCAGCTGCTCTTGAATTGCCCAGTCGATATGGACTTGCACAATATCATCATGCAAGTGACGCGTTTCATGCAAAGTTTGTAGAATTAAGCTAGAAAATGGGGCATTTCCTAAACCAATTGCGATATTTCGCATAAAGCTTTGATAGCCTGTGCGCCGTATTGGACTGCCTTCGGTATTGGCTAAAAATGTAGCTTCATCCCAATGCCATAAATCGAGTAAAGTGACCCGATCTAGGTCATGGCGTGGGTTGAAATCTTCAATACTGGCTTTTTGCGCAAAACTGTTCCAAGGGCAGATCAGTTGGCAGTCATCACAGCCAAACACCCGATTGCCAATGCCGCGTCTGAGTTCTTCAGGAATAATGCCTTTGTATTCAATGGTCAAATAAGCAATACATTTACGAGCATCAAGCATATAGGGTTCGACAATGGCCTGCGTCGGGCAAATATCGATACAGGCTGTACATGAACCACAATGCTTGGTGGTCGGTTCATCAAAGGGTAAATCGAGCGAAGTAAATAATTCCCCTAAGACAAAGAATGACCCTGATTTTTTATGAATCAATAAGGTATGTTTACCTGTCCAGCCCATGCCTGCATTTTCAGCCAAAGACTTCTCGAAAATGGGGGCTGAATCGGCAAAAGGGCGCGATTCAAAATCACCTACACGTTCCCGAATACGAGTTGCTAAAGTTTTAAGACGTCCACGCATGATTTTGTGATAGTCACGTCCCCGTGCATAACGCGCAATAATTGCGGCATTGGGTT
This sequence comes from Acinetobacter kanungonis, assembly GCF_009939195.1. Lineage (GTDB taxonomy): Bacteria > Pseudomonadota > Gammaproteobacteria > Pseudomonadales > Moraxellaceae > Acinetobacter > Acinetobacter kanungonis. Next base: position 43,308 of record NZ_JAACKC010000009.1, read on the forward strand.
CGTTGGGAACATAGCGCGGCTTTGGTGTTTCCACCAAATAGTTCATCCGTACACAGATAATGCTGCGTGTCCCTGGAACCAGTAGGGTCGGATCGGCACGCTTGTCCAAGTTTTCCTCAAGATAGGTCATATCTGCATGATAACCGCGTTTTAAATATTCTTTAAAACGTTCTAATTCTGCTTGAGCATCTGGTTTGGCAATGACACAATCAGCAAAACCCAAGTCTAAAGCCTGAGCTTTGATCCATGCTTTGAGTTCTTGAGGATCAAGCTGTTGCAGTGAGATTTTTGAGGAAGAAGAGGTCGAAGCCATAAACCAATAATAGGGGAAAACATGCAACGTTCAGTTTACCATAGCAGCGAAATTCAAGCATGGGAGCAACGTTGGTTTGCTCAGCAAAATTCATCATTGGGCTTAATGCAGCAAGCGGCTTGGACAATTGTGCAACAGTTGTTGCCAAAATTTGAACAAAAACAGATTAAAAAAATAGCAGTATGGTGTGGGCAGGGCAACAATGCAGGGGATGGTTACTTTATTGCAGGTTATTTAAAGCAGGTAGGTTTGCACGTCACGGTTTTCACCACAGAACGCGGTCCTTCTGCCGATTTACATCAGGCTTACTTATTTGCCCAGTCACAGCATGTTGCTTTTAAGGCTCTTGAAACACTAATTTTAGATTCAGGATCACAACAACAATTAGCGCAATTTGAATGCCATGTTGATGCTTTATTTGGTATCGGATTGAATCGTGAGCTGAATCCAACTTGGCAAAAGATTATTCATGTGTTCAATGCACAAGCGGGATTGAAAATCGCGGTGGATATTCCAAGCGGTTTACAGGCAAATACAGGTCAAGCTTTGCCTTGTGCCATTCAGGCGAATCACACATTTACCTTGCTGGGCTATAAAGCAGGCTTATTTACAGGTCAGGGAAAGGAGTTTGTGGGGCAACTGCATTTACTCAGCCTTATTCCTCGTGATGAAAAATTACGTCCCATCGCTCAGTTATCACCAAAGTATATTATGTTGCCGCAACGACAAGCTTTTGGGCATAAAGGCAGTTATGGGCATGTTTTGGTGGTCGGTGGTCATGCCGATATGGGCGGTGCCGTGATGATGGCAGCAGAAGCCGCCTTTCATGCAGGTGCGGGCAAAGTCAGTGTGGTTTGTCATGCCAAGCATCATCAAGCGATTTTGTCGCGTGCACCGAATATTATGGTACGTGATATCAATGCTTTCGATAAAGAGGACATACAACAGCTACTTTCACATATTGATGCCGTCTGTTTTGGCATGGGACTCGGGCGGGATGAGTGGGCAGCACAGATCTTTCAGTTGTGGTTCGAACTACTTAACCAAAATGCACATTTAGAAGTTGTCTTAGATGCAGATGGTCTCTGGTTCTTGGCGAAAGACAAGCAAAAACTGAATGGTCATATTTATGCAACGCCGCATTCGGGTGAAGCAGCGACTTTATTGGGCTGCACGGCAGCGGAAATTGAACAAGATCGGATTGCTGCGATACATCGCCTCAAAGAGACCTTTGCCGGACAATGGGTGCTGAAAGGTGCTGGCAGTTTAATCTTAGAGTTAGAGGATGAGCTGTATATTTGTACCCAAGGTAATGCGGGTATGGGTACAGGAGGCATGGGCGATGTATTGGCAGGCATGGTGGCGAGTTTAAAGGCGCAATTCCATGAAGATATTACCTTGCATGAAATTGTAACTTTGCATGCCCAAGCGGGTGATCTGTTAGCACAGCAAGGAATGCGTGGTTTACAGGCACATGCGATGGGTGAGGCTATCTATCAAGTGGTAAATGGAAACCAGCGATGAACAAGAGCTATAAACTCACCATTTCAGGCAAAGTACAGGGTGTGGGCTATCGTCGCTGGTTTCAGCGTCAAGCTCTACAATTGCAAGTCCAAGGCTGGGTCAGAAATTTAGCCACAGGAGAAGTTGAAGCCCTAGTTATCTCAGACTCAGAAACACTTGAAGTTATGATTGAACGTGCTTACCAAGGACCACCGCTGGCACAGGTAAGCGAAGTGGTCTGGATTGAAGTGGAAAGCATTACGTCAGCGAATGATTTTCAGATCTTGAAGTAAATCAGTCTTAGACCACTCGCTTAGATCTTCTTAAGTTATCGTCTTCGGCTGCTGGAGCGACTGCGTCCACGTGCCATGCCTCCTAGCGCATTGAGTACAGCCAATTTACTCATACTGCCTGACGCATGTGCATGACAAATGGCAGCGGCCAGTGCATCGGCAGCATCGGCTTGTGGGGTCACACTCAGATTGAGCAGTTTGACCACCATCATTTGGACTTGTTCTTTATCCGCCGCACCATATCCCACAACGGATTGTTTGATCTGACGTGCCGTATATTCTGCGACTTGAAGGTCTAAATTCACCAAAGCAGCAATAGCGGCACCACGTGCTTGCCCGAGTTTGAGTGCAGAGTCAGGGTTTTGCGCCATAAAGACCTGTTCAACTGCGGCTTCAGTCGGTCCGTGGAATTTTACAATGCGCTCAACACCCGCGAAGATACGTTTCAAACGCTCAGGCATATCCTGACTTTCGGTGCGAATCGTGCCAGCATCCACAAAGCGTAATTTTTGACCGTCTTTTTCTATAATTCCGTAGCCAGTGAGGCGTGAACCGGGGTCAATCCCAATGATTAGTGACATAACTTCGCTTAATAAAATTTGAAATATTGATGCAGTTTTGCACGTGATGTTGGAATTATATGTTTATCAGCACAACGAAGAACAGCTATTTCGTTTGAATCATAGATAGAGCTGACTATTCGCCTATATTTTTCTCAATCACATCTTCTTGGATTTTATTTTTAAAAGGAATTGATGAGCATGATGCAGATGAAACCCGTGAATTGAATCATTCACGGGCTGTAAATGAATTTAGAATTTCCACTGTAAAGCCAACGAAGCATTTAAAGGATCACCAGGCTGAATCCAAAGTTCGTTATAACTTGCAATGTAGTAGGTTTTGTCCAGTAGGTTGTTGATATTCAATTGATAACGTAATTGTTCCGATGGCGCATAATAGGCGTTTAAATTCACTAAAGTGTATTCAGGGAGATTAAATCCATTGTCGGTACTGTGCCCGCTACGTTCTCCAACATAAATTGCAGTTGCGCCAAGCCCCATTTTGTTTGCATTTTCCAATACCCATTCGTAATTGCCACTGATCGAACCACTGTGTTTTGGCACATTACTTAGGCGAGCACCTTTGCTTAGAGTTTGGTCTTTTTCAACATGAGCATCGGTATAGCTATAATTGGCACGTAAGGAAAATTGATCGTTGAGTTGAGATGCTAAATCAATCTCAATACCTTTGCTTGAAACTTCACCCGCTGTAACTTGATAGTTGCTGTCTGTCGGATCTGTCGTCAATACATTCTCTTTGAGCATTTTAAAAAGGGCGATACTCAAGAGGCTTTGTGGGTTAATCTGATATTTGCTTCCAATTTCATAACTTTTGCCTTTTTCAGGATCGAAGACTTTACCATAACGATCCATACCGCTATTAAGTGCGAAGGAATGTCCATAATTTGCATACCATGACCAAACATCATTGATGCGATAATTTAACCCCAAGCGTGGACTGGTCTGGTTGAAGTCTCTTTTACTGGTGGTATGGGTTAATTTGTTTTGAAAATCTTGTGTGACATGGTCAAAGCGAGCACCCATCAGCACACTCCATTGATCATTCAGGAAAATCTGATCTTGAAGATTCAATGCAAAATAACCTTGTTTTTCCTCGGTATTAATGAATAAGGGAAGAGCAGGAAGAGATTGTCCATATACAGGGGTGTAGATGTCGATCGTATTTGGAACGCTGCTACTGTGATTAAGACGAAGTTGAAGCTGCCTATAATCTAAACGTCCAACTTCAGAACTTACTAGGATTTCATGTTTTGCCCAGTCTTGCAGCACAGTGCCGAGAAATTCCGTTTGAAATAAAGCATCATCACTTTTATTGTCACGATAACGACGCTGACGCTCTAAGGTTTGAGCATCACTTTGAATTTTACGAGGCTCACTGGAAAAACCTTTTAACTGAGCATCTTTAAAGCTCAGGGCATTGGTCATTTTCCAAGAGTCATTCAATTCGTGTGCGAGACGAAACTGATAGAAATAGTCTTTTTGAATATGATCTCCATCGTCAGGTTCACCCGTAAACGTTTCTGGACTCATAAGGAACTGTTTTTGATAACTGCTCACACCGCGGTCAAAAGTGCCACGCTGCTGGGTAAATTCACTGTCGAAATCGAATTGAGTTTGATCCGATATTTTCCAAGTCAATTGCGGGGAGAAAAACCAGCGACTACTGCTGACATGGTCACGAAAACTTTGATTATCTTCATGAGCAATTGCAATTCGATATGCAAGTTCGTCATTCACTGGCGCAGTATGTTCAAAACTCGCACGATATTTTTCTAGGGTATTGGTACGTAAATTCACTTCACTTTGGCTTTCCCATTTGGGCTGTTTAGTGTTGATATTTAATAGTCCACCCGCTTCACCACGTCCATAAAGTGCTGCCATAGGCCCTTTTAAAAAGTCGAGTGATTCAATATTCACCATATCGCGTGGGGCACTTAAGCCACGATTGACGCTCAGTCCATTGCGGATGATTTGTGCGCCGATATTTGGATCGGTACTAAAACCGCGGAAGGAATAGTTGTCCCAAAAACCACCCCCATAATTGGTTTGATGGTAGACGCCGCTCACCTGAGATAATGCATCATCGATACGTTGCACATCTTGTTGCTGAATTTGCGCTTGGGATACGAGACTCCGATTGAAAGGCACATCAAGAATATCGTGGGAAAATTTGGTTAACGCCGTAGTTTGTTTCTGGCTTTCAGATTCTGATTCGGCTTGTAGTTGAATAGTCTTGAGTAATTCAGGGGGTGCTTCTGCCCAAGTCAGGGGGGCGAGGAGAGACAAGCCAAGGCTAGAATAAAAGATGTAAAAAGGATGATTCATGCGTATAAAAACAGTATTAATGTAATGTTATAACATTTTATATTTTTATGATTGGAATGCTAGTGCAATTTTCATTTGAAATTTAAATAATAAAAATGAGTAATTCTAATAGCTTATTTACGTTCATTATGTATCTTGAAGAGTTATCTTCCTGTTGGGGTATTGGAAAAATAGCGTATCAATACGATAAACAAGGTATGTTTCATAAAAAGTGAGTATGAAATAGGGGCAATAGGTTTAGATTGTTTATACAATTTTTTGAGTCAGCACTTTAAAAAATCAAAAAAGCCCTTATAGATATTCTTAGTCATCAAAAAATGAAGTCTTATAAGCTTTGGGATGATGACCTTTATTTTTATTTTAGAGATTTGATTAGTTTTCATGAAATTATTTCTGATTGTTCTTGCTGGCTTAATTCTGGAAGTATTCGTCTGGATCGGCGTAGGTGATCTCGTCGGCAGTATGTGGTACGTATTTTTCTGGTTTGTCGCTGCCTTCTTTATCGGACTAAATATTGTCCGTAAATATTCGGCTGGGATTATGCCGCAAATGCAACAAATGCAAACTGGACAAATGAGTGGTGATCCTGCCTTTACCAGCAACTTACCGAAGATCTTTGCGGGTTTTCTATTGTTAATTCCTGGTTTAATCAGTGATGTACTGGCTGTATTACTGCTTATTCCCGCAGTACAAACCGCATTACAAGCAGCGTTCATGAAAACCATGATGAAACGTCAGCAAGCCATGATGGATAAAATGATGGGCGGTATGATGGGAGATATGAATGGTGGCATGGGCGGAGCGCAAGGACAAAACCCTTTTGCTGATTTGATGCGCCAAATGCAAGACATGCAAAATCAGCAGGCTGGTGGCCAATATCGTGATTCTAGCGTGATTGATGGTGAAGCTCGTGAAGTGACACCAGAAGCAAAGAAAATTGAAATGAAAGATATTAATAAATAATCAAATTCATTCAAGCAATCATTAAACCGAAGCGTCTGCGAAGATCCTTCGGTTTTTTATATGTGATAAATACAGTAAAAAATTGAACAAGCGTTATAATCAGGCACTCATGCAATTTAACTGCTTTATAACAATATGTCTTTACTTCTTACCATCTGCGCTTTGCACTTTGTTGCTCAATTGACCCCTGGTCCCGATGTACTACTGATTGCCAAAAGTTCGGCTTCCACAACACGGTTAAATACCTTGAAAATCATTCTTGGCATTTCCGCGGGGATTGTGGTTTGGGTGGTACTGACCTTGTTGGGCTTTACCGTGCTGATTGAACAGTTCCCGTGGATTCAGCAAGTTTTGATGCTGATAGGGGGATTTTTTCTTGCCCGTATGGGATGGGGAATGCTGAAGGAAGGTCTCAACACTGCGCAGAGTCCTCAGTTAGAGGGAACATTAAGCATGCCAGAAGGGAAGCAGAAGTATTTTCTTTTGGGCTTGTTCACCAATTTATCCAATCCAAAGACGCTGATTTATTTTAGTAGCGTATTTTCTTTGGCTTTGGGTTCATCTGCGAATGCCAATTTAAAATCCCAATTGGCTGTCATTATTCCGATTCAAACCTTTTTGGTGTTTAGTCTCTTCATGTTCATCATGTCGACACCAAAAATCAAAGCCTTATATCAACGTGCAGGGCACTATATCGACATATTGTCAGGTGCATTATTTCTGGTGTTTGCCATTTGGTTATGGTACGACGCTATTCAGATGTTTTAGGAGTCACGTGATCTGATGTTGCAAGTGGAGCTGAAGCCGTGTTGTCGGTTTCAGTTTTCTTTGCAGCATCTGCATAACTGTTTGGTTTGAGCGTTGTTTCGGTGTTTTCGGAACCCTGAAATTTACGACTGCGGTTTGCACGCTCGCGGAGTCCTCCTTTTTTGATGAGTTGTACCATCGATAAGTCCTCAAATGAATTTGCCTGTAGTTTACTCGAATAATTGGCATAGTGACATTTGATCCAAGCTTATAAACCTCGTTACATCTTCAAAATCATCACGTTTAAATAAAAGGAAAAGTAAAACAGAAGGCTAGTGGCGGCTTTGTCAAATTTGAACGTTACAGTCGACTTTTCTGCATGACTTTGCTTGTACATTTACAAATAGTCACATAACATGAAGGAAGATTACATTTCCTTATGCTAGGGAGTGTGAAAATAAAAACAACGACTACAGTCAAATAGGAGAATACCTATGCTGTACCAATACCATTGCGCTTGCTGCGACTTAGTGGTCGATTCAGATGTGAAAGAGTGTCCGAATTGCGGCTCCCATAATATTCGTAGTCCATTTGGGTTCTGGATCTTTTGTATCGCGACCTGCTTAGCCGTGGTGATTGTATTTAAAGTTGTACAAGTTTACCTGCATGATCAAGCGGGAACCCCAGTCCAGCCAACCTTATTGGAAACTTTACATCTAAGTAATGATAAGTCCTGAACATATCGCGGCTTATATTCTAAATTGGCGCATAATTGGGTACTGAAAGCAGTGTAGTACTGACCTGAAATAGTTTGCTACGAATATTGGCAATAGCAAATTATTCGAGGCGTGTTTTATATATGGTCATGTTTACTGACGCATTTTCAATGATGTTGAATCAATAGATGCTTTCAGCTTCTCGGGTCTCAGGATTTTCAAAATCATACCTGTTTCTGGATGAATATATTCCGCAAGTAAAGCCAATTCTCGAGCTATTTTCTGGGAGAAAGGTTCCATACTGGGAAAACAAATTTGTCATAAAGTCGGGATAGGGAAATATTCTTGTTTTACTTCATGCTTCGCACGGTTGAGTTGAGCACAAATAAAAAGGAGATCAATTTGGATCTCCTTTTTTATTATTTACCCGTTTTGTCAGGGGTCATCAGCACCTGATTAATATACAGTTGAATCAAACGATCACGGGAACCAATCGATTTTTGGTAATGGGTCGAATTCAGCAGTAAGCACGCACCGTAAGTAACCGTCCAAACATAAGATTGATAGTCACGGATCGACATCGCACTGTTGCTTTCTTTTAAATATTTTTCAGTAATTTCTTTAATACTTAAAATGCGGGCTTCACGAATTTTATAAAGCTCTTCAAATAAGTTATTGAGTTTACGTTCATTGTTGGTCAGACGTTCTTCAATTACATGCAACAAAATCGTACGGTTCGAATTGAGCATATTGTAGAGCATGTATTCAGAAACGTAAGTATGAATGTCGGTATTGAATTTATGAGAAATATCAAGCAAGCGTTGTTCGTTTAGAATGATGAGTTCTAAATACAGTTGATTTTTACTGTCGAAATGCTTGTAAATCGTGCCTTTCGCAATATCTAGCTCTGATGCAAGCTCTTCGAGAGTAATATCTTGATTATTATCAAGTAATAGTTTCTCGGCCATTGCTAAGATTTTTTCTTTACGTAAAAGAAAATTTTGTTGGCGTTCTGAATTCATGCATATGTTCCGTATAAGATCACTATAAAAGAACTTGTGAGAAGACTATAGCAATTTTTTCTTTAACAGAATTAAACTATTGTAGAAGATGTGCCGATAAAAACAACAAATAATCCAGTTTAATCATCAGTAAAACAAGATTGCTAAAGCCTTGGGAGAGATATCTAAATTTCGATACCCATCTATAACTCGGTCAAAATAATGATTTTAAAAGGCTTTGTAAAGTTAAAGTAATGCCCAAATTGCAAGCAATTATGATAACTCTCCAGTGATTTATGCAACGTCTGAACAAATAGGATGATCAGTCTTAGAACAAAGACACTTGATATAGAATTTGATAAATTACGTGATTAATCTTGAATAGCATTCTAAGGTTTCATCCAGATCGTTAAATCTAAATAAATGGTATGTGCAATGTGAGTATGAATTGTATTTTTAAGCCTCGAAGCTGTGCCGTGGTGATTTGAATAAATAGAAAAAATCAAGCTTTATAACGAAAACCATAAGGACACGAGAAATGTCTGCTATGCACAAATCCTGCATTTTAGATGTCATACAATGACTGTCGCAAGAAGGCTGGGATGATGTAAAGACTAGATGCAACAGTATTTATCTGTTTGTAAATAGCCTAAGCTATTTATGCTTACTAGTTTAATAATATTGCATTTGTATATAACCAAATGCGGTTTAAGAACGAAATTCTTTGTCTGGCTAGATACTGCCGAAGGATTGCTCATGCCTGATCTGGTGTATCTAGCTTGAATTTTAAAGTAACGGTTTGAAGCAAAAGAATAAGTTTAGATAGAACTTAAACTCACAAGGAGAAAGTGAATGATTGTCATCGCGACGGATATCCCCGCTATTGAGAATATTGTATGGGATGCATTTAAAAAATATGCACCACCAGATAGTTATTGCGGCATGGATGATATCAGGGCACAGGATGCAACTACAGCAGCGTGCTGGTTTCCGAATGTTGATAAATTATTGGATTTACCTAATTTGGAATTAGTGCATTCCATGGCAGCAGGGGTTGAGCATTTGAACATTCAGGCACTGCATGGCAAATATAAAGTCTGCCGTATTGTCGACAGTAGCCACAAGTCAGCCATGCTGAACTATTTGCTTTGGGGGATTTTGTATTTCCAGCGCCATTTTGATCGCTATTTGAAAAACAATCAACAAGCGATTTGGCAACAACTTCCGCAGCGACCTTCATCGCAGTTCTGTGTGGGGATTATGGGGTTAGGGGAACTGGGTCATCATATTGCTTTAAAACTCAGCGATATGGGTTATCCCGTGGTGGGGTGGTCAAATTCTGCCAAGAATTTGGAAGGTATACAGACGTTTGCAGGTAAAGATGAATTTGCAGCGTTTATTCAGCATCCTCAGGTGCTCATCAATTTGCTGCCGCTCACTGCGGAAACCAAAAACATCCTTTCGGCTAAAACGTTTGAGTTACTGCCTCAAGGTGCTGCAATCATCAATACAGGGCGGGGTGGACATTTAAATGCGGCAGATTTAATAGCAGCGCTGGATTCGGGTCATTTGAGTGGTGCAATTTTGGATGTATTTGAACAGGAACCCTTAAGTCCAGAGAATCCATTGTGGCATCATCCCAATATTGTGGTGACGCCACATATTGCTTCACATGCCGACTTAAATGTGGTGGTGCAGCAGATTGTTCAAAACGATCAGCATGTCATGGCGGGTAAGCAATTATTGAATGAAGTGGATGTTGTACGTGGTTACTAAGTTTTAGCTTTATATCGATACCGCAGGGTAAGCATGCATCCTATAAAAAAACTAGACTTGGCCCATTAAGCTGAGTCTAGTTTTTTTTGATTATTATAGTGCAAGGTAATCATCGTGTGATTCAATAGATGGTTTAGGATTTGATGAGCTGTTTCACTTTAGCGGTGATGGTTGGATTGCAACCTAAAATGGCCATTAAAATAATCGAAATGCCTAAAATACTGTACAGGTCTGGAATTTCGTGCCAGAAAACAAAGCCCCAAATGCCTGCAAAAATAATTGCGATGTAATTCATGGGTCCAATTTGCCCAGCAGGTGCAAGGCTATAGGCATAGGACATAAAAAGTTGGCTAATATTGGCTAACAGCCCAGCTGTAATCAGTAGCGCCAGTTCTTTAATGGTGAATACACGCCAGTGCCAGTACATTGGAATCGATGAAATTAGTGTGCCGAAAATACAGAAATAAAACACGATCCGTTCAGGAGGTTCAGTATTGGTTAAAGCGCGTACGGTCACAAATGCCATTGCAGAGAGGAAACAGGCGCCTAAACCAATAAATGAGATGGCATTGAATACCCCTTGATCGGGTTTCGCCACCATCAGAACCCCCATTAAGCCAACCACCGCAGCGATAATCATGCCTTTGCTAATGCGTTCTTTTAGAAAGAAATAAGCGATTAAGGGAATGAAAATAGGAGAAGAATAACTAAATACCATCGCATTCGATAGTTTAAGATGGGCAATCGCATAAAAAAAGCCATACATGGCTGCCAGCCCGACGATACTGCGCCAAGTATGCATCCATAATTTATCGGTTTTAATAAAACTAAACCCATGCTTCAACAGCATGGGTATAAATATAAATAGTCCAACGGCATTTCTAAAGAACACCACCGTTGGGTTATCGACCGTTTCTGAGGCAAAACGAATGCATACCCCCATAATGGAAAACAGCAAAGCCGAGGTCATGAGACAGAGCAATGCTTTCCCCACTGCATTTGTTCTACTCAGCGTGTTTTGCAACATAAACAGATCGATCCTATTTCTGAGGTGGATGGGTTAAAAGCAGGATCTCAGCAAGAGATGCTTTTAACCCCATAAAGTTTAGGTCACAGGCGCAGGGTTGAACACCGCGAGCGAGTTGTGAATGCCCCAGTGATCTGACCAAGTTTTCTTCTCACCACTCGCCACTTGAAGAATGAGTTCAAACAGTTCCCAACCCACTTGTTCAATGCTACGTTTACCAATCGCAATATCACCCGCACTAATATCAATCAGGTCATACCAACGATTAGCAATAGTATTACGACTTGCCATTTTAATCACAGGCACAGCGGCTAAACCATACGGTGTTCCACGACCCGTGGTGAAGACTTGTACAGTAATACCTGAAGCCATTTGCTGCGTACCACAAATGAAGTCGCTTGATGGTGTTGCTGCAAAAATCAGACCTTTCTTGGTTGGTTTTTGCCCAGGCGCTAAGACTTCAACAATGGATGAGCTGCCTGATTTCGCAATCGAGCCCATGGCTTTTTCAACAATATTGTTCAAGCCGCCTTTTTTATTCCCCGGCGTGGTGTTGGCACTACGATCTACTTTGCCTGCTGCCAAGTAGTCATCATACCATTGCATTTCACGAATCAGGTCTTTTGCAACTTGTTCATCTGCTGCACGTGGCGTGAGTAAGTGAATACCATCGCGGACTTCAGTCACTTCAGAGAACATCACTGTGCCGCCACAACGCACAATTAGGTCAGAAGCAAATCCAACAGCAGGGTTAGAGGTTACACCCGAAAACGCATCACTACCACCACATTGCATACCGACTACCAAGTTAGATGCACAAACTTCTTCGCGTTGGCGTTGATTGAGCTTTTCTAAATGGTGTTCTGCGACTGCCAAAATATGATCGATCATGCTTTGGAAGCCATTATGACGTTCGTCTTGCAGTTGGATGATGTCTTGGTCTTCAACTGGAATGCGTTTGTTCTCAGCTGGGATATTCAGTAAACGTTCCGGTTGCATTTTTTCACAACCTAGGCTGACTACCATCACTTCACCACCGAAGTTTGGATTCAGTGCCAAGTTGTGAATCGTACGAATAGGCACAATCGCAGCAGGGGCATCAATTGCAACACCACAGCCATATAAATGGTTTAGACCGACAATACCATCGACATTCGGGTATTTATGTAGTAATTCACGTTCTACAATTTTAACCACGTGATCCACAATCCCTTCAACGCAGTTTACGCTGGTGGTGATTGCTAATAGATTTTTGGTTCCGACTGAGCCATCTTTGTTTTTATAACCTTTAAAAGTATAACCAGTCAGTGGTTCTAAGCTCGGCGCTGGGCGGGTTGCCATGTCCAGTGAGTCTAAAGTCGGGGCCTCAGGCATACGTGTGACCGCTTCATTGACCCATGAACCTGCACTTAAATCTTTATTTGCATATCCAATAATTTCACCATAGCGAACAATTGGATCGTTTTCTTTTAATTCGGTTAATAGAACTTTGTGTCCTTGAGGGACAGCTTCGACCAAAGTAATGTCTTGTGCTTCTACATAAGTACTTGGGGCAAGACCACCATCGTTCACCACGATAGCGACGTTGTCTAGCGGATTAATTTTGATGAGTAGTGGTCTTTGTTGCATGATCTTTCCTTGTAAAATTTTTTACATTAGAGCCAATCATTGGAGTGAACTGGCTCTAAATTGTTGAATGGGGTGGGATATTAGTTTGCAGAGGTTTTCAATTGGAAGCGTTCAATCTTGCCAACCATGAGTAAGTAGCAAAGTAACGCGATCACAGCATGAATACCCACAAATACCAAAGCGTTATTGAATGAGCCTGTAGAGCTAATGATGTAGCCAATTACGATTGGAATCACGATACCTGCGGTATTACCAAAGGTATTGAATAAACCACCTGATAAACCAATCATTTCTTTTGGTGCAACGTCAGACATCACCGCCCAACCTAATGAACCAAAGCCTTTGCCAAAGAAAGCGAGAGACATAAAGAAGATAATAGCTGTATGTGACTCAACATAGTTACAAATCACGATGCTGGTTGATAAAAACAGACCCAGTATAATTGGTAACTTACGAGCAAAAGTTACTGAATGATTCATTTTGATCAATTTATCTGAAACCAAACCACCCAAAATACCACCGATAAAACCACATAAAGCGGGTGCAACTGCTGCGAAGCCTGCCTGTAAAATGGTCATATGGCGTTCTTTCACAAGGTACACAGGGAACCAAGTTAAGAAGAAATAGGTTAAACAGTTAATACAATATTGCGCAATAAAAATACCCAATAACATACGTGAAGAAAGTAACTGTTTGATATCTGCAAAAGATGTCTTTCTCTTTTCGCTAGAATTTAGTTTATCTTCACCCATGTGTACCAAACCGCCACCTTGTTTGATGTATTCAAGTTCAGCAGGATTGATTTTTGGATGATTAACAGGGCTATAAATGACTTTTAGCCATACAAAAGACATGACAATTCCAAGACCACCCATAATCCAGAAAATGGATTGCCAGTGGACTTGTGCAACCAGCCAGCCCATAAATGGAGCGAAAATTACGGTTGCAAAATATTGTGCAGAGTTAAAAATTGCAGCAGCAGTACCACGTTCTTTAGTTGGGAACCAAGCAGCTACAACCTGACTATTCCCTGGGAAAGCAGGACTTTCAGCTAGACCAACTAGGAAACGTAATAAAAACAGAACACTAATAATTGCGCCAGTGCTTCCGAAAATATCTGAAAAACCAATCAGAACGGTGAATAGTGACCATAAGAAAATACTGGCGAAATATACTTTTCGAGCGCCGTATTTATCAAGTAACCATCCCCCAGGGATTTGTCCAATTACGTATGCCCATGCAAACGCGGAGAAGATATAGCCCATTACCACAGAGTCAATACCTAACTCTTGTGTCATTGGTGATGCAGCCATAGAAAGTGTTGCACGATCACCGTAATTCAATGCGGTGATAAGAAAGATCATCGCTAAGATGAAATAGCGAGTCTTCTGGTGATTTGCCGTTACAGCAGAAACTGCGGCTTTTTGCGTCTGTAAGTTTTCCATACACAAACTCTTCTATCCGTAACCTAATTTGTGCGCAATCAAATTAGAGAGACTTCATGTCTATTTAACGAAATAGGTATTCTTTCATCATGAGTAAATACACTATTTCTTCCAAAATGCTTAAAGCAAGTCTTTAAAGATGTATGACATCTTATGATTATTTTGGAATTGTTTGCAATTTGTTTTTTTGAAGTTGCTGTGTATTTTTATTAAGATATTGAAAATAAAGGAATTAAATGAATTGAGAGATATGATGTCTTTGTGTCTTAGATAGAAAGCACGTATTTTTAACGAGCTGATTGGATATTTTATTAATTTTTTTTAAAAAATAGAATCAGCAATTAGTTGAAATAAGGTGGTTTTTATTGTCTAGATCTTAACAAATCAGCAAATTTTACTTCTTTTTCGGAAAAAATATTGGACTTTCATAAATTATGTTGTAGGATGTCAGACAACTTATAGATGACTATGGAGAGTTACAATGGAAGCAGTTGAGTTAAAGAGCATTATTTCTGATGGTTTACTATCTTTCCCAGTAACAGACTTTGACAAAAATGGCGATTTTAACAAAGCAACCTATCAAAAGCGTTTAGAGTGGTTAGCACCTTACGGTGCAAGTGCATTATTCGCTGCAGGTGGTACAGGTGAGTTTTTCTCATTAACTGGCAATGAATATTCAGAAGTCATCAAAACTGCGGTTGATACCTGTAAAGGCAGCGTGCCAATTATTGCAGGTGCGGGTGGTCCAACGCGTCAAGCGATTGCGCAAGCTCAAGAAGCAGAACGTTTGGGTGCGCAAGGTATTCTTTTAATGCCGCACTACTTAACTGAAGCAAGCCAAGAAGGTTTGATTGAACACGTAAAACAAGTGTGTAACTCAGTTGATTTTGGCGTAATTTTCTATAACCGTAGCGTATCGCTTTTAAATCTTAAATCATTACAAGAATTGACAGAAGCATGTCCAAACCTGATTGGTTTCAAAGACAGTTCTGGTCAAATTGATATGATGACAGGCATTACTCAAACTGTCGGTGACCGTTTATCTTACTTAGGTGGTTTACCAACAGCTGAAGTCTTTGCAGCACCTTATAAAGCGCTTGGTTGCCCAGTGTATTCATCTGCAGTATTTAACTTCATTCCAAAAACTGCAATGGAGTTCTACAACGCGATTCGTGCCAATGATACTGCTACAACAGATCGTTTAATCAAAGACTTCTTCCTGCCTTTAATCCAAATTCGTGACCGTAAAGCAGGTTATGGCGTAAGTATGATTAAAGCGGGTGCGAAGATTGTAGGTTACGATGCAGGTCCTGTACGTCCACCATTAAGTGACTTAACACCAAAAGACTACGAAGATTTAGCTGCATTAATTGCAACTTTAGGTCCGCAATAAGTTTATATATTCAGGCATTGGAGTTAATTCATGGCAATTAATAATGGTAAACAATTTATCAATGGTCAGCGTGTCGCAACTCATGCACCTGCAATTGAAAGTATTAACGCAACCGACTACCAACTGACAGGTTATGTCTACAGTCAAGCGACGCTAGAAGAAGTGGATGCTGCTGCAAAAGCTGCGGATGCTGCATTTGCAGTGTATAGCCAAACTTCACAAGGACAACGCGCTGAGTTTTTGGAAGAAATTGCCGTACAAATTGAAGCTTTGGGTGCAAAGCTACAAGAGGTCGCATCTTTGGAAACTGGCTTGCCTTTGGCACGTTTGCAAGGTGAAACAGGTCGTGTAACAGGTCAATTGCGTTTATTCGCTCAGTTGTTACGTCGTGGTGATTTCTATGCTGCACGTATTGATCCAGCTTTGCCAGAACGTAAACCAATGCCTCGCGTAGACATTCGTCAATACAAAGTGGCTTTAGGTCCCGTGGCGGTGTTTGGTGCTAGTAACTTCCCGTTAGCGTTTTCTACTGCTGGCGGTGACACCGTTGCGGCATTGGCTGCGGGCTGTCCAGTCGTGTTTAAAGCACACTCAGGTCACATGGCGACTGCGGAACTGGTCGGTGAAGCGATTGAAAAAGCGATTGTAAACTGTGGTATGCCTGCTGGCACGTTCAACATGATTTTTGGTGGTCGTATCGGTGCAGATTTGGTGGCACATCCACTGATTCAAGCTGTTGGTTTCACAGGGTCTTTGGAAGGTGGTATGGCGCTGTATAACATTGCGCAAAACCGTCCTCAACCGATTCCTGTGTTTGCAGAAATGTCGAGTGTGAACCCTGTAGTGGTGATGCCTCAAGCCTTGGCTGTTCGTGGTGCGCAAATTGCACAAGATACGGTTGCATCATTTAACATGGGTTGCGGTCAATTCTGTACTAAACCAGGTTTGATTTTAGGCGTGAAAAGCCCTGAGTTTGACCAGTTTGTACAAGGTTTGATTGCACATACTCAACAAGCGGTTCCGCAAGTGATGTTGAACCCAGGCACTTTAAAAAGCTACCAACAAGGTGTGGCTGAATTAAAGACTGAAGCTGGCTTTGAGCTGATTGCTCAAGGACAAGAAGCAACGCTGATTTCACAAGCATCAGCAAACTTGTTCCAAGCAGACCAAAGCGTGTTGTTGTCGGGTAATGCGAAATTACAACACGAAGTGTTTGGTCCAATGTCGATTGTGATTGCGGTTGATGATGAAGCAACCTTGTTACAAGGTTTGGAGCAATTGGCAGGTCAATTGACGGCAACCATTATTGGTGAAGATGCTGAATTGGCGACAGCACAGCAATTGTTGGCGTTGTTTACTCGTAAGGCGGGTCGCGTGTTGTTTAACGGCTTCCCAACAGGGGTAGAAGTCTGTGATGCCATGGTACATGGTGGTCCATTCCCAGCGACCAGTGATGCACGTGGGACATCGGTAGGTACAGGGGCGATTGAACGTTTCATGCGTCCAGTGTGTTATCAAAATACCCCGCAAGTTTTATTGCCTGATGCGCTGAAAGATGAAAATCCATTACAGATTAATCGTCTGATTAATGGTGAATTAACCAAAGCGGCACTGTAATTGAATTGAATAAACATGAGCCACGCTATGATTGATCATGGCGTGGCTTTTTTAGGACAATATTTTATGGAAAGTTTTAATTGCAGCAATGCCAAAGCGGTATTGTCGATGATTATGGATAAGGCGCTGGCGGGTTATCCTGTCGAAATTACCCGTAAGGGGCGAGAGTCCGCAGTGATGATTAGTAAAGCCTCTTATGAAGCCTATAAAAAGGCAGAATTCGACGCGAAATTTCCCCAAGCTCGCGAGCCATCTTTGTAATTGATTGCTGAATGGCTTGAATAAAATAGTGACTGTGTCGCGACATTTTGCATCGGTGAGAGGGAGTGAATGTCGCCATTACATTTCATTTTTAAGTAAACAATGGTAGTTTGGATACATCCATTTCAAGCGTGATTATTTTATAATCGTGAGTTTGATCCGTACTGAAATCCAATACACTGAATATAGGATTCTTGGTCGCGGTTATAGTAAACTAAGTCCCTAATTTTCCATCATTTGGTGAGTCTCCTTTATTATGTCTAGTGCGATTAAATCTAGATCTGCAAAAAAATTAAGCCAAATCATTGTAGAACAATTGATCGAAAAAATTCAGTCAGGGGATTTCAAGGTTGGAGAAAAAATTCCGACAGAACTAGAACTGATTGAACAGTTTGAAGTCAGTCGTTCCGTGATCCGTGAAGCGATTACAGAGTTGCGTTCTTTAGGGTTTGTCGAAACGCGTCACGGCATTGGAACTTTTGTTAAAGAGCAGACCACAGAGCAAAACTTCTTGCTGTCGAATGCCAGTCTAGAAACCATTAACGATATAGTGGCTTTATTGGAATTGCGGATTAGTTTGGAGTCTGAGGCGGTATTTCTGGCTTCGGAACGTCGTAAACAAGTGCATATTGATAAAATGAAAGCCGCATTGGATGATTTTGAAAAACACATTTCATCCGGGGAAAATGACGGCACAGTGAAAGCCGATTATGATTTTCATATCGCAATTGCCGAGGCTTCGGAAAATCAATATTTTGTTGATTTCCTTAAATACTTAGGCGAAAAAATCATTCCACGTGCACGGGTAAAATCGATTGAACAAAGTCCTGTGAATCGTGAAGATTACTTAAAAACTGTGCATCATGATCATGTGAATATTTTTAATGCGATTGTCGATCAAGATGGATTATTGGCGCGTCAAATGATGCGTGCACATTTATCGAAAAGTATTAAGAAATTTAAGCAATAAAATTCTGTTTTAATTTCATCAATTTTTGTTGTGATTTAAAAAGCAGAGCCATCCAAGTGATGGCTCTGCTTTTTCTTAGATCAGGTTTTGTGGATGGCCTTGCATGTTTTGATTGATATTACTTTCTAAAATATCAAACAAACGTTGCTGTGCTTCATTTGTTCCCCAAGCGATATGTCCTGTAATCAAGACATTGTCGTGTTGGCGTTGTAACTGAATTAACGGGTGATCATCGGCAGGGGGTTCCTGATTCAGGACATCGGTACCAAAGCCCGCAATTTTCTTGCTTTCAATGGCTGCAACAAGGTCAGCATCATGTACCAAAGCGCCGCGTCCGACATTAATCAGGATGCTGTTGTCCTTCATTAAGCTAAAGACAGATGCATCCATCAAGTGTTGGGTTTCCGTATTCAATGCACAGTGTAAAGACAAAATATCCGCTTGCTGTACAGCTTGCTCAAATGGGACATAACCTTCACGGCATTCGACAGCATTTTTACGTTCACTAAAAATGACTTTCATACCAAAGGCTTCTGCTTTCTGCGCAAGGGATAAACCAATGCTTCCTTTGCCCATAATGGTCAAGGTTTTATTCTTCAGTTCACCCATTGGGGCTGCAAGTAGAAATGAGCTGCCACCGTTAGACCAGCGACCTTGTTTCACGCCTTCCGTTTGCTGATTAAAGTTTTTAATCAGATTCATCATCAGGGCAAAGGCATGTTCTGAAACGGCATCACTGGCTTGACCACGAATATTGCAGACCTGTACGCCATGTTGTTTGAGCAGAGGCAGATTGACATGGTCAAATCCTGTAGAGCAGATCGCCAACAATTTCAGGTTGGGATTATTGGCTAAGACCTGTTCATTGATATTTAAGTCACTCAGAATGATGACATCTTGATCATGGACTTGTGTTTGAAATTGTTCTTGATCCAGTTGCTGAAACTCGGTGTATTCCACAGGGAAGTTAAATTGAAACTGCTGATCAATTAAGACGTATTTTTCAACACAGGTTACTTTTATTGCAGACATAATCAAGAAATGAATAAAATAAGATGTATGACATCATATCTTTGTAAGCCTTAAATTTCTAGCCAATCACCATCTATTTCGTCATAAATTTGCTGGATGCCACTGCAAAAGCTCACGCTCTTAGGCGGTTTTTATAACGGATATTGGGCAGATGCGGTGTATGTCCTTATTTGATTTACTCATTTTTAAAATAAGGACTAATAATGAATATATGAATGATAATCAGTATCATTATATTTTAAATTGCTTTAGTATTTTATTTCAATGGATTGTTCAGCACTTATTCAAACTTTAAAAGGGTTTTGGAAGGGGGATGTCTTGAATCATTTTTAAAATTGTTAAGCCTGTGAAGATGTTGTCATCTCGAGCAAATGGGCTTAAGTGCTAGAAGATCAGTCCTCTTATAACTTCATTTATTTTTCTCGTGAATATCCTGATATGTATAAATTTTCTGTGTCTGCACCCAAGCCCTTGTATCTTGCTATGCAAATCATCTTTTTATCTTCCAGCGCGATAAGCTTTGCGCATGCGGAAACCAGTGAAGAAGAGGCTACCAATGCACCTGTATCACAATTAGAAACCATTACGCTAAAGGCAGAGGATAAAACAGCTGTAACGGAGAATACTGGAAGCTACACCACAGGCAGTACCAATACAGCGACTAAATTAAATCTTTCCTTACGTGAAACTCCACAAACCGTAAAAGTGTATACCCGTGAATATTTGGATGACCGAAATATCGAATCTTTCCAAGATTTAATGAATAATATTACGGGCGTGTCTACTCCAAGAACTGATGAAAGACAACGCCCATATGCCCGTGGTTTTGACGTTGATTACTTTTTAATTGATGGAAAACCGACAACAGCAAATTTGGTTGCTGGAGACTTGGATTTAAGTCTATATGACCGTGTAGAAGTGGTGAAAGGGGCGAACGGTTTAATGACTGGGGCAGGTAATCCTGCAATGGGGATTAACCTGATTCGTAAACATGCAAATGCAAAAGAATTTACTGGCTCTGTCAATGCTTCTGCTGGGTCATGGAATAGTTATGCAAGTTCTGCGGACTTATCTGCACCATTAAATAATGATGGCTCATTACGTGGTCGTGTCTTTGTGAAGCATTCTGATGAAGATTCATTTATGGATTTTTATGAGAAAGAGCGCAATATTGTTTATGGTGCGATCGACTACGATTTAAGTGATAAAACCCTATTATCCTTTGCTGCATCTTATCAAGAATTAAATCGAGATGGTGTGCGTTGGGGTGGTTTGCCTGCATTCTATACGGATGGTTCCAGAACCAATTTTGACCGATCACTCACTGTGAGTTCAGATTGGACCTATTGGGATGCTAAAACCACAATGCTTTTTGCGGACTTGAAACATTATTTATATAACGATGTAAGTTTAAATGTCTCTTATTTCTATAGAAGAGAAGATTCTGCTTCGAATTTGTTATATACAACAGGAAAAGTAGATAAAGCGACAAATACATTAGCTGTAATACCTAACGTGTCTGTATATACAGATGATCAGCGCACTGATGAAAATAATATTGATGCTTATATTTCGGTTCCATTTACACTTGTAGGTCGTGAACAAGAAATTATATTTGGTGGTTCATGGAATAAATCAGAATTAAAGAAAAATGATTTTGGTGGTTCGTATTACACAGGGCAAAATGTACTGAATGTTGATGCATTAGATTTTAATAATATTGCTACAGAAATTGTCGTGCCAGTAGAAAGAAATCAAAAAGGTGCACTGAATAATACTGTACAAACGGCAGGTTATATTTCAGGCAAATTCCACATTCTTGACCCTTTAAAAGCAGTTGTTGGTGTTCGAGTTTCTAATTGGAAATATGAAGTTCCTACGAATAGTAAAGCCAATCGTGAATTTGAGAATGAAATCACACCATATTTCGGTCTTATCTATGATTTGTCGCGAGATTATTCAGCCTATGCTAGTTATACCAGTATTTTTAAGCCACAAAGCCGAAAGGATGTCAGTGGAAATTACCTTGATCCAATTGATGGTAAAAGCTATGAAATTGGTTTGAAGGGGGAATATTTTGATGGAAAACTAAATGCAGCTTTATCAATCTTCCGCATTGAGCAAGATAATGTAGCTGCACAATTATTCGATTCGCAGGGAAATGCAGTCAAAGTTAAAGATCTGAATGGTGTGAATACCACAGAAAATGCTTACTATGCTGCTGAAGGTGTCACCAGTAAAGGGGTTGAGCTAAACGTTGACGGTGAAATTAATGAAAATTGGGGGTTAAGCTTTGGTGTAGCCAATTTTGATGCCAAAGATGCCAAAGGTGATGATTATAATCCGACCAGTTCACGTACCACAGCAGACTTATTTGTAAAATATAAAAATGAAGCATGGTATGCAGGTGCAGGCTTAAACTACTTCAGTAAAATTTATAGAGGAACTGGCGCTACACGTATTGACCGTGGTGACTTATATCTTGCTAATGCAATGCTTGGTTATAAGTTTGACCAGAACTTTAGTGCTCAAGTGAATGTAAATAACTTATTTGATAAAAAGTACTATGAAGGTATTGCTACTGATGGAATGATTTGGGGCGAACCACGTAATGCAACTTTAAGTTTGAATTATAGATTTTAAAATATAGTTTTAAAACAATAGGAGATCTGTATGGGTCTTCTATGTTTAGATGCTAAAGTTGATAGAAATTAATGTGATTTAAAATATCTCAATAAAAATTTAATAATGTGAAAAGTGTATCATAATATTTATTTTATTAATTTTTTGTTACATCTTTGATTTTTTAAAACTCAATATAATCATCCTTTTGGATGATTTTTTTTGCATCATACTTCTTTAGTTTTTAGATACACAAAATTGTATACATGTGTATTTATTTGTACAAAATGTATTCAGTTAGATAAAGCTATCAACAGAGGGAACATACACAGATGAAAACAGCCTTTTTTAATGATGAATGGTGTTATTGGCACAGTGGAGGAATGTATTCTGGTATTTTCCGTGTCGGTGGTTGGGTACAAGTACCAAGTAGTACAGGACATGCAGAATCGCCAGAAACTAAGCGTCGCTTAAGAAACTTATTGGATATTACAGGTTTATTAAAGCAAATGAGCTCATTGTCTGCTGAACCTGCATCGGATGAAGATTTACTGCGCATTCATCCTCAGCATTACTTAGACAAGTTTAAACAAGTGAGCGATGCGGGTGGCGGTGAATTGGGCTATGAAGCACCCATTGGACCGGGTAGCTATGAAATTGCTAAACTTTCTGCTGGCTTAGCTTGTGCGGCAGTCGAAAAAGTATATACAGGCGAATTTCAAAATGCCTACGCATTATCGCGTCCACCAGGTCACCATTGTTTACCAGATGAGTCTATGGGCTTCTGTTTCCTTGCTAACATTCCTGTGGCAATTGAACGTGCCAAAGCTAAATTTGGTTTAGGTAAGGTTGTTGTACTGGATTGGGATGTACATCACGGCAATGGTACACAGCATATCTATTATAATCGTGACGATGTACTCACCATTTCGATTCACCAAGATAAATGTTTCCCACCAGGTTATAGCGGCGATGAAGACCGCGGTGAAGGTGCAGGTGAAGGTTATAACATCAATATTCCAATGTATGCTGGTGCAGGACATGAAGAATATCTGCATGCATTTAAGAAAATCATTCTGCCTGCAATTGAGCAATTTGAGCCAGAAATGATTGTTGTAGCATGCGGTTACGATGCCAATGATTTAGATCCATTAGCACGTATGATGCTGCATAGTGATAGTTTCCGCGAAATGACCAAATTGACTAAGCAAATGGCTGAAAAAGTTTGTGATGGAAAACTGGTGCTGGTACATGAAGGGGGGTATTCAGAATCTTATGTGCCGTTCTGCGGACTTGCTGTCATTGAAGAATTAACGGGTATCAAAACAGCCGTTGAAGATGACTGTAAAGAATTCATTACCTTGCAACAACAAAATGAAGCATTCAAGAACTTCCAGAAGCAACGTATAGATCAATTGGCTGAATATTTTGGCTATAAGCAAGAGCAACCCGAAACTGCATAATCATCAATTGACTGAATATTTCGGTTAGTACTGATTTAACTCACTTCGTTCTAAAACTTTCTACATTGCTTGAAAAATAGTGATGTAGAAAGTCACATCTCAAAGAAAATGATTTATGAAAAAAAATATCATTAAAGCAATGATCTTTACTGCGGCATGTTTAAACATTGCTCACGCAGAAGATGCAGCAAGCCCATCTGATTTGAGTGTCGCTGGAATTATGACATTGGCTTCCGATTACCATTGGCGTGGGATATCTTTGTCGCAAAATGAGCCCGCAGTTCAAGGGGGGCTAACGCTTTGTCATAAGAGTGGTGCCTATGCAGGAGTTTGGGCTTCCAGCACTGATGTATTGAATGGCGCAAGTATTGAAGCCGATTTTATGCTGGGCTACCGATATGCAATTAATGATACGTCAACCCTGACAGTTCAGTACCTTGATGTGAATTATCCAGGGGCGAAAACAGCGTATGAACCTGACTTTTCAGAATTTTCATTGGCTTATAGCAATTTTGGTGTGATCAATAGTCAGGATGCTTTTACAGCATCAGTTGCGTACTCAAATGACTACTATTTTGAGTCGGGTAATATGCTACGTTTAGATGCACGTTATAGTTATAACGTGCTACCCAACTTTGGTGTTTTTGGCGCTTGGGGGCTGATGCAGTTAGAAGATGAGCAAGCGTTTGCAAGAGTTTGGGGCAACAATCAAAAAGACCATTATTACGACTGGAAATTGGGCGTAAGTTCAAATTTATTGGGTTTGTACTCTGAGCTTTACTATGCTGATAATTCTACCGTCAATTCGGCAGTGGATTCGATGGATTCACGTGTGGTGTTATCGGTCACTAAAGCATTCTAAACGATATGCTCAAGGCTAAATTTTAAGGTGTGTAGGTCAAATATAGCCTAAGCATCAGCTGTCATTATTAAACTCAATTGACGCTCATGGGAGATAAAAATCTGCTTAGAGGTAGGTGAACATTTATTTTTAATGATGAGTTCATAAACCTCTAGAAATGAGCGCCAATCCTCCTAATAATCGGAACTGTGTTAGTTGATGGCTATAAGCCAATTCAAGAATTTCGATTTTCCATTATGTAAGCATTTACGCTAGCAAGTGCACTATCTGTGATTTTATTTATTCGTATTCGGTTACTTTTTCTTTCATAAATCAGTCAATGCAAAAAAGAATACTGGATTTATAAATAAATCATATCCAGCTTATACCATCAATCTAGCTCACCAGTTATCTAGGGCATAGACTTAAACTGAACCATAAAAAACCTACCTAAGAGTAACAGTGAACCAAGCCGCAATTACCTGCAAAATAAATTTTTTATAAATGATTTAGAGGTTGACGGGTTGTCTTGCTTTGCAGTAGCTTAGGTGTCACAGGAGAGAAATCAGCATTGATTCGCCGAAGGAGCAACGACCCCGGAAACTCTCAGGCAAAAGGACTGTATAATAATTCAAAAATCTGGAGAGCAACGAGCGTCATAGACAATCGTTCACCGAAGGAAGAAAATTTTTTGTGGAAATGGAAGTTTACAAAAAATTGAAGATCTCAGGTACCACATACAGATGGGGCATAACTAAAATTTGCGAGAATTATATGCCACATATTGCAATTATCGGTGCAGGGATCACTGGCGTGACCACTGCATACGAATTAATAAAACAAGGTTTTAACGTCACTGTTTTTGAAAAAAATTTATATCCTGCAATGGAGACTTCTTTTGCCAATGGTGGACAGCTTTCTGCATGTAATGCAGAAGTATGGAATCAAAAATCCACAATTGCCAAAGGCATTAAATGGATGTCACAAAAGGATGCGCCGTTATTACTTAATCCATCTTTTAACATGCAGAAATACACATGGTTGGTTTCATTTTTAAATAACATTAAAAATTATGAAAACAATACCATTCAAACTGTGCGTCTAGCTTTAGATTCACGCAAGCATATGTTTGCAATTGCAGACCAAGAAGGCTTTGATTTCAATTTAGAAAAAAAAGGTATTCTGCATTTTTACCATACGGTGAAAGATTTTGAAGTTGCTAAAGATGTGAATGCTTTACTAAAACGCGGTGGCTTAGAGCGCTACGCAGTGACACCAGAAGAAATTAAAGCAATTGAGCCGACATTAACAGGCAATTATTTTGGTGGTTTCTTTACCCCAGATGATGCGACGGGAGACATTCACAAATTTACGCGTGGTTTGGCGACAGTTTGTGAAAAACGAGGCGTTAAATTCTGTTTTGGTTCTGATGTACAAAAAATCACTCCAGCGCTGGATCGTGTAGAAATTTTATATCATCAACAGCAGCCACAGCAGTTGAAAGAACAAGCAGCAAAGATGGCTGTTTTTGATGGCATTGTGATTTGTGGTGGTGTGAATAGCTATCATTTAGGTGAACAACTTGGGGATAAAATTAATATTTACCCAGTGAAGGGTTATTCAATTACCGTGAATCTAAAAGATGAGCACAGTGTAAAAAATGCACCATGGGTGAGCTTACTCGATGAAAGTGCAAAAATTGTGACCTCTCGCTTAGGCTCAGATCGTTTCCGAGTTGCAGGTACAGCAGAGTTTAATGGTTATAACAAAGATATTCGTAATGACCGAATTCAGCCACTGATTGATTGGGTCAATAAAAACTTCGATATTGCCACCGATAGTGTGGTGTCTTGGGCTGGTCTCAGACCGATGATGCCAGACATGATGCCAAGAGTAAAACGTAGCAAACAAGCGCGCGTGTTTTACAACACAGGTCATGGCCATCTCGGTTTCACTTTATCTGCTGCGACGGCAGTCATGATCAGCCAGGAAATTCAAAGTGCTTTAGCCGCATAAGGCTGCTTGGAAGATGAAATGAGAAATTTTGTCTTTAAATTTCAGCACAGTAATTAAAAATTTGGCTGTTTGATATTGGGTTTAGTGTTTTTAAAATACTGATGATGCTTGGCAAAGTACTAGCACAGGATTGGATCGCTACGCCAAAAATACACTACGGCCTATTATAGAAACAAATACAGTCGCTCAATTTATTCAAAAAGATGTCGTAAACATCTAGAGCGCATTAAAAAATAGGATACATTCAAAATGCAATTATTTACTACATATGGACATTTAGCTATTTCCACTGAACTTTATGACTTTATTGAAAATGAAGCATTGGTCGGGACAGGAATAAACAGTGATACTTATTGGAAAAATTTTGAAAAGGTGGTGTTAGATTTAACGCCAAAAAATAAGGCATTATTGCAAAAGCGTGAAGATTTACAGCAACAAATTGATCAATGGCATCGTAACCATCCTTTCGAATTAAATGCCTATAAAACGTTCTTAACAGAAATTGGCTATTTGCTACCTGAAGTCGAAGATTTTAAAGTCAGTACTGAAAATGTTGATGAAGAAATTGCACTGCTCGCAGGTCCACAATTGGTAGTACCAGTTCGCAATGCGCGTTATAGCTTAAATGCTGCCAATGCACGTTGGGGTTCATTGTATGATGCTTTATATGGCACGGACGTGATTCCTGAAACTGAAGGGGCAGAGAAAACCAAAGGCTATAATCCTGTGCGTGGTGCAAAAGTGATTGCCTTTGCTAAAGACTTTTTAGATCAAACTTTCCCTTTACTACAGGGCTCTTATCATGATGTGACCCAATGGCATATTGAAGATGGGATACTGGTGATTCAGCTTCAGAATGGCGCAGTCACCACCTTAAAAGAGGCTAGCCAATGTGTTGGCTTTAATGGAGTAGTCACTCAGCCAAGTGAAGTGATATTAAAAAATAATGGCTTACATGTGATTGTTCAATTTGATCCTACGCATGTGATTGGTCAGCAAGATGCTGCTGGTATTAAAGACATTATGATAGAAGCAGCAGTGACCACGATTCAGGATTTAGAGGATTCTGTCTCTGCTGTTGATGCACAAGATAAAGTCGAAGCCTATCGTAATTGGCTGGGTCTCATGCGTGGCACCTTAGTCGAAGAAATTGAAAAGAATGGAAAGACGGTTACCCGTAAACTGAATCAGGATCTGCACTTTAACAATCTTCAAGGTGAAAAACAGCGTTTACATGGTCGTTCACTGATGCTATTGCGTAATGTCGGACACCTAATGACGAATCCTGTTATTTTGGTTGATGGTGAGGAAATTTATGAAGGCATTATGGATGCCTTAATCACACCATTATTGTCTTGGAATGACTTACATGGTGAAAATCCTTTGCCAAACTCACGGACAGGTTCTATGTATATCGTAAAACCGAAAATGCATGGTCCTGAAGAAGTGGCATTCACCGTTGAGTTATTTGAACGCGTAGAACAAGCTTTAGGTTTGCCGCGCAAAACTTTAAAAATTGGGATTATGGATGAAGAGCGTCGTACATCCTTAAACCTAAAAAACTGTATTGCGGAAGCCAAAGATCGTGTGATTTTTATTAATACTGGCTTTATGGATCGCACGGGAGATGAAATTCATACCCTTATGGAAGCTGGACCATTTGTACCAAAAGCTGAAATTAAGAACCAAACATGGTTTGATGCCTATGAAAATCGCAATGTCATGATTGGTTTGCAAGCAGGTTTACAAGGCAAAGCACAAATTGGTAAAGGCATGTGGGCAAAAACAGATTTGTTGGGCGCGATGTATCAAAGCAAAGCTGAACATCCTGAAGCTGGAGCAAGCTGTGCATGGGTGCCTTCACCAATAGGCGCGGTGATTCACGCACTTCACTACCATCAAATGAATGTAGCCAATCGTCAACAAGCGTTATTGAACACTGAAGCCTTGAGTTTAGATGATCTATTAACCCCAGCTTTGGCTCAGCATACGAATTGGACAAAGGAAGAAATCACCAAAGAACTGGAAAACAACTGTCAGGGTATTTTGGGTTATGTGGTGCGCTGGGTTGATTTAGGTATTGGCTGTTCTAAAGTGTTGGATATTCATAATGTTGGGTTAATGGAAGATCGTGCGACTTTACGCATTTCTTCTCAACATGTAGCGAACTGGTTACGTCATGGTGTTGTCACACATGATGAAGTCGAGCAAGTATTACGACGTATGGCGAAAATTGTGGATGAGCAAAATGCGGATGATCCACTCTATCGTCCAATGTCGGCTAATTTTGCAACCAGTATTGCGTTTAAAGCTGCATCAGACCTGATCTTTAAAGGAACAGAACAACCCGCAGGTTATACTGAACCATTGTTACATCGTGCGCGTTTGCAAGTGAAGAAGTCTTCATTTGAAAGCGCTGAGTAATGATTGGATTGGGTTTTATATCAGGTGGGCTGAAGAGTCTATTTTGAACTTCAATCAGAGACTTTTATAAAAGCATGCTGATAAAGTTAATAAACTCATATCTTGTTCATCGATAAAGCTCCCCACCTATAAATAGGTGAGGAGCTTGTTTTATGATCATAATTATTCTATTTGTTTGTTCACCCTATTTTTCAAAAGTTAGGTGATTCAAGGTTATGGATTAAGTCAAATTAGCAATGTTGGTGAGCGTGAATTAACTTTGCATGCTGTAGAAAAAAACTTAGCATAGGAAGCTTGAAGAAACAGCTGCGTCTAGATATTTCTCAAAAAGCTTAGATTATGTCGCAGAAAAGCATTGTTCAATGCTTAAAAATTGTGAATACTCATGCCCGCAAATTTTGACTGTACGATTATCTTTTGGGGTTAGGCATCTACTGTGAATACGTATCCATTTTCATTTTCTCGATTACAAAAAGCATTGCTGGCTGTAGGTTCATTTTCATGTTTGGGACTCAGTTCAGCAGTTACACATGCAGCAGATGAAAATGATACACAGCAACTGGCAACTATTACCGTGACTGCGGAAAGTGCACAGACGGCATATTTTCAACCGAAGGTGAATTTATCAGGTTTTACCCAGCAAACCATTGCAGAAATTCCAGCATCGATTAGCAGTGTGACCGCAGAGCGTATCGCAGATCAGCACGCTAAAACCTTAGCGGATGTGGTGAAGAATGATGCTGCGGTTGGCGATGGTTATGCACCGATTGGTTATTATCAGAACTTCGTGATGCGTGGTTTTTCCTTAAATGCAGGCTCAAGTTATCTCATGAATGGTAACTTGTTGCGCGGTGAGCAAAACGTTGCCCTTGAAAACAAAGCGCAGGTTGAAATTTTAAAGGGCATCAGTGCGATGCAAAGTGGCATGTCGACGCCAGCAGGGGTCGTCAACTACGTTACCAAACGTCCTCAAGATATTCGCTCTATTACCGTAGAAGGGGATAGTCATGGCGGCAATCGTGTTGCCACTGATCTAGGTGGTTTATTCGGAGAAAAACAACAGTTCGGTTATCGACTCAATGTCGCAAAAGAAGAAATCCATCCTTATGTAGACCATGCTGATGGTCAGCGACTGTTTGGCTCTTTAGCGTTGGACTGGAAAGTTTCAGAGCGTTCAAAACTTGAATTTGATATTGAATCACAACGTCAGCGTCAACGCTCTGTACCAGGTTATCAGTTACTTGATGGTACGACAGTGCCGACGGGTGTGGACTCGGACCGTTTGCTGGGTTATCAAAGCTGGGGCAAACCAGTCACCAATGAAAGCTTCAATACAGGCTTAAAATACAGCTACCAGTTGAATGATAACTGGGCAGCAAATTTAGCAGCATCACATAGCCGTGTGGTGGTGGATGACTACTCAGCATTTCCGTGGGGATGCTACAGTGATATTTGCCAATTTACAGGTTTAGGCAATACCTTTGACCAAAATGGCAATTACGATATTTATGATTTCCAGAGTCCTAATGACACCTATTTGACCAATCAAGTGAAAACAGGTCTAAACGGGCAGTTTAATACGGGAACTTGGCTACATCATCTGAGTTTAGAACTGTCTCAAACCTATAAACGCCGTGCCCAATATGATGCGATTTTTGATCGTGTAAGTGAAGATTTTGAAGCCACTGGAAATATTAATAGTGACCCTATTGAATATATTCCGAGTAAAAAAATCTTAGGCAATCATTACAAATCATTAAATAGTGAACAAACTGCTTTAAACCTGTTGGATCAAATTGACTTTAATACGCAATGGTCAGTGCTGTTAGGCGGTAAGTTGCTACATTTAGATGAGCAAGCCTATGCAGCGGATGGCAGTCAAATTCGTGACACCAACTTTAACCGTTTCTTGCCGCAAATGGCAGTGATGTATCAACCGTGGGAACGTACCCATGTTTATGCATCTTATGCCAAAGGCTT
Organism: Acinetobacter kanungonis; assembly: GCF_009939195.1. Lineage (GTDB taxonomy): Bacteria > Pseudomonadota > Gammaproteobacteria > Pseudomonadales > Moraxellaceae > Acinetobacter > Acinetobacter kanungonis. Next base: position 74,246 of record NZ_JAACKC010000009.1, read on the forward strand.
AAGTGATGGTGGGCAGGCACCGTGGACAGCGTTTGGTAATGAGGCTAAAGGTATCGTAGGTAATGCAGGTGAGACTCTAGCCCCAGTGCATTCAACCCAATATGAATTGGGAATCAAACAACAATGGCAGGCGTTGTTGTTTACCGCAGTCGTGTTTGATTTGAAACAAGATAATCAATATGTTAATTCAGATAATTATTATCAAACCGAAGGTGAACAACATAATTTAGGTTTGGAATTAGGTTTGCAAGGTCGTTTGGCGCAAAATTTAGATATGACGTCAACTTTGGCTTTGACTCGTTCACGTTTAACTGGAATTGATGTTGCAGAATATCAAGGGCATCAAACTCAGAATGTACCGACTGTCCGTTTCGCAAGCCATCTATCCTATAGCTTGCCACAAGTCGAAGGTTTACGCCTATTGGCGGGTATGCAGTACAGCAGCAGCAAATATGCCAACAAGGCGGGAACGGTCAAAGTTCCAAGTTATACCGTATTCGATGTGGGTTCGGCTTATAACTTCCGTGCCTATGGTTATGACAATACCTTGCGTCTAAATGTGGATAATTTGTTCAATAAAAAATACTGGCGTGATGCAGGTAGCTTCGCTGGAGATGATTATTTATTCCTCGGTGCACCGCGTTCAGCACAATTTTCATGGACTGTGAATTTCTAGATCTAGATTTTTAGGTTTACTCAGACTGCTTGAGTGTTCAGCTTAAGCGGTCTTTTTATTTAGGGGAAGGGAAGGTGTTATTTGCTCAAATAGCATATTGCTGTGTGATTTTTTAGAATAGATCAATGCAGTTGTGCTATTGGCGAGTTTATAAAAACTGAATCAGCAAACATATCGTTTGGTAGCATCTGTTATATTTTTTCTTCCGAAACTGTACCTACACTTCCTCAATCTGATGCTTAAAATAATGTTAAATATGAGTTATGAGCAAGCATCAATGGATTTTTTATTTAAAAAAAATAAAGCATGGTTTGTATTTTTTATCATCACCATATATTCATTTCTGGGTTTTTTTATTGGCTATGTGATTTGGGAATACGTTTTACAGTAAACCCGAAGGCTTAAGAATCCATAGGATGCAGCCCAATAAAGTTCGTTGCAATTGGAAGTTGCTTTTGGAAATTACTTTGCCGTAAAAGAGTCCGCCTAGCTGAACTTTAGTGATTCCCTAAATTGTGATTGATTCAAGGACGCAGTTCAGGACTGCATCTCTGAAATCTGTTCAATTAAGAGCTCGAGTGCTTGAATGATGGTTTCATTCATTTCAAAGGAACAGTTGATACGAATGTGATTCTGCTTTTTATTTTTGCGATAAAACAGAATACTTGGGGCTATACCAACATCGTTCTGAATCATTTTTTCATAAATGCGGCTGCTGTCTACTTCTTCAGGCAGTGTCACCCATAGAAAATAACCTGAAGGATAATAATGCACGGTGCAATTTTCAGGTAAGTGCTTGCTGAGATATTGATAATATTGATTTTTGAGGCGTTTTAAGGTTGTGCGTAGCCCTTTTAAATGTTTTTCATAATGACGATGCGAGAGATAATCCACCAGTGCATTTTGAATGAAGGAGTTGACTGAAATGGTGCTCATCAATTGCAAATGCTGGACATGTTCCGAAAACCTCCCTGCATAGACCCAACCAATACGAAAGCCCGCACCCAAGGTTTTGGAAAAGGAAGAGCAGTGCAACACCAAATTCTGCTGGTCATAATATTTCATCGACAGTGGTTTTTTCTGATCATAATAAAGCTCTTCATAGACATCATCTTCAATCAGATAAATTTCATGTTGATGCAGCAGTTTCGCAAGTTCAAATTTGATTTCATCACTGACCGTAAATCCAATCGGGTTCTGGCTGTTCAGCATCAGCAAACAAACTTTGATGGGATAAGTGCTAATGGCTTTTTGAAAGGCGTCCAGATCTAAGCCATGTTCAGGATGTTCTGGAATGGTAATAACCTTTAAGCCCAGATTTTCCGCGGCTTGCCATGCACCGTAAAACACGGTTTCTTGTAGCAGAATATAATCCCCTGCTTGGGTCATGGCTCTTAAGGATAGATTTAACGCATCCAGTCCACCTGAGGTAATCACAATATCCGAAGGATCGGTGGGAATGCCTTGCATGCAGTAACGCTGCGCAATCAGTTTGCGTAGCTCGTAGTTACCCGGCGGTAGGCTTGGCATTTGCTCATAACCGATGCGGTATTTTGCCTGTTGTGCCAAGGTCTGCATCAGTTTGGGAGAATAGAGCAGTTGGCTATTCGGGAAGGCACTGCCCAAAGGCACGATTTTCTCCAATTGAATCGATTTTAAATAACGAAACACCAGTGAGTTAATTTCAATTTTGTCATTCACAATGACTTTTTTAGCTAGAGCCGCTTGCACTGGATTTTCAGCAATAAAGTAACCTAGTTTTTCTTTGGAATAGATCAGCCCTTGTGCTTCCAGTTCTTGATAGGCATTCATCACGGTAATTAAGCTAAAGCCTGAAATTTCGACTTGTTGCCTTAAAGAGGGCAGTTTCTCATGAGCCTGCCACGTTCCTGTTTCAATCAGATGTTTGAGGCTTAAGGCAAGTTGTTCTGATTTATACATAAAGTGTCATGCTCATATGAGAAAGGGATAGCCGTGATTGCACCGCTATCCAAAGTTTTATTCAGTACGTTTTTAATAGGCTAGGCTCAGCAGCAGTTTAAAAAAGCCAGCAATGAGGCCTAGGGACAAGAATCCAAAACACCATAATAATATGAACCATGCTGTGGGGCTCAAACGATTTTGCATTTTTTTCATCAGCTTCACCTTGCTTAATGATAGCCTTCATCACCAATACGCACTTTGTCGCGGAATACCCAGTAGGACATAAAGGTGTAAATCAGGATAATTGGAATCAGAATCACGGCACCGACCAATGCAAACTTCATGCTGGATTCAGGTGCTGCTGCTTGCCAGATGGAAACCGAAGGCGGAATGATGTTGGGCCATAAACTAATTACAAATCCTGTAAAGGCCAGAAATACCAAACCCAGCGTTAAGACAAAGGGTTGCTTATCTTTGTGCTGTGTACATGCTTTCAAAATAAATCCAGAGCAGATCAGCACCAAAACAGGCACAGGGCTGAAATAGAGCAGATTTGGCAAGCTAAACCAGCGTTGTGCAATTTCAGGATGGCTGATGGGGGTATAAATACTGACTGCACCAAATACGATGAGTAGCGTGATGATCAGCTTCGGCATTAGTCTGTACATCTTCGCTTGTAAATCAGACTCGGTTTTCATGATGAGCCATGCACAGCCTAAGGCGCTGTACATGATGACCACTCCCAAGCCTACGAACAAAGAGAATGGAGTTAGCCAATCGAGTGGGCCACCACTGTAAATGCCATTTTGGGTTTTAATCCCTTGAATATAGGCGCCCAGAATAACCCCTTGGAAAAAGCTGGAGAAGAATGAACCCCAAATAAAGGCTTGATCCCATAAGGGTTTACTACGATGAGCTTTAAAGCGAAATTCAAAAGCCACGCCTCGGAAAATTAAGGCAATTACCATAAATATGATCGGTAAATACAAGGCGGATAACACGGTGGAATAGACCAGTGGAAAGGCAGCAAATAGACCTGCGCCACCTAACACCATCCACGTTTCATTGCCATCCCAGACAGGAGCAACGGTATTCATCATCACATCCCGTTCTGGCTGCCCTGAAATAAACGGAAACAAGATACCAACCCCAAGATCAAAGCCATCCATGACCACGTAAATTAAGACGCCCAAGCCAATAATTCCGACCCAGATTAATGCAAGATCAATCATGATGTTTCTCCTGATTCGAAGGTGTTTGGCTTGTTGAATGATCGACGGATTCTTCGACAGCACTTAAGGGACGCATGGGAGTTTTAAAGTGTCCTGGACCTGCAAGCTGTGAATCGACACTATCGATATGCTCGGGACCTGACTTGATTAATTTCAACATGTAGTAGATGCCTGTACCGAAAACCACGGTATAGACCAGTACAAAAATAATCAGACTGAGACCGACTTGATCTGCGGTGACGGTATGCGAAAGACCATGTTGGGTACGAATTACGCCATAGACCACCCAAGGCTGTCTGCCGACCTCCGTAGTGACCCAACCTGCAAGCAAGGCTATGTAACCTGTAGCACCCATAAATGTTGCAAAGCGATGGAACCAGCGACTTTCATATAAACGGTTTTGCTTACGCAACCATAATGCAGTCAGAGACATCAACACCATCAGCATGCCGAGTCCCACCATGATGCGGAAACTCCAAAACACTACGGGTACAGGGGGACGATCTTCAGGAGCGAAGTCTTTTAAGCCTGTGACTTTGCCATCCATGGAGTGAGTTAAAATGAGGCTGCCTAAATTCGGAATGCCCACCTCTAGGTGATTGCGTTCATTTTCCATATCAGGCAAAGCAAATAGCAGTAACGGCATGCCATGGTCATGATTGGTGTCCCAATGACCTTCAATCGCAGCCAATTTAGTGGGCTGATGTTCCAAGGTATTCAGACCATGCTGATCGCCAATGACCACTTGCAGGCAAGATGTCACGAGCACCATCCACAGTCCCATCGAGAAGGATTTTTTGACCAGCTCATCGCGACGGCCTTTGAATAAGTGCCATGCAGCAGTTCCGACCACCAATAAGGAAGAAACGAGAAACGCTGCGGTTGCCATATGCGCAAAGCGATAAGGGAACGATGGGTTAAATACAATTGCCCACCAGTCAGACGGAACAATAATGCCATTTTCAATGGAAAAACCTTGCGGGGTTTGCATCCAACTATTGGATGACAAAATCCAGAACATGGAAATACAGGTTCCAATGGCAACCATCAAGGTCGCAAAAAAGTGGGCCTTCGGACCGACACGTCCCCAGCCAAAGAGCATGATGCCAAGAAAACCTGCTTCGAGGAAAAAGGCACTCAACACTTCATAAGTTAGCAATGGACCCGTGACCGAACCGGCAATACGAGAAAATTCACTCCAGTTGGTACCGAACTGATAGGCCATGACAATGCCTGAGACCACACCCATGGCAAAGGCGACTGCAAAAATTTTGATCCAGTATTTAAACAGATCTTTATAAATCGGGTTTTGCGTACGCAGCCATTTCCATTCCAGTAGTGCCAGAAAGCAGGCCAAGCCAATTGAAGTCGCGGGGAAGATAATGTGAAAAGAAACGGTAAAGGCAAATTGAATTCGCGCAAGTTCGAGTGCGGTTAAACCGAGGCTCATAGGAACCCCCATTTCCAACATGGACGTCTGAGACTCGCTAGACCATGACCTGCATTTGCATGCTGATAACAACTGATAGATCGTTTCATCAAAACTACCTACTTTGAATAATTATCCAGATTTTGCAGGACGTACCATTCAAGATGTAGGTACAAGAACATGACATAAAAAATATAACAGAGAAAGTCGATAAAAATACTCTGTTATATTCAGACAGTACGATTCTGTAGCTACTGCTGATTTGAAAAACAATCAAAATAACAAACATGAATCAATCTGGATGGTGATGAAATGTTTGTTACAGAGAGCTTGAATAGAATTCCTGAGATCGTTGAACAAGAAGCTTTTTCAGCAAAGTTGAAAAAGAAGCTGACACAGAAATTTGTGAATCTAGAAGCAACGCTGCTGCGTGCGAAAGTACTCCGTGAACTTTCCAAGGCCAAAGTTGATTATATTGTGCAGTCGGCCATTCAGCCTGAGCAGGCAAGCTTGGCTTACTTATTTGCGCCTTTTATTCTGGGAAATTTAAATCAAAGCACCATCTATCATACTCAAGCAACTGTACCAGTACTGATTTTATTAAACCGCTATTATCAGGTGGAGAAAAAGCTGCACTTGAAAGTGGATGATGTACTACAAGCCCTGAATATTTATCTAGACCTGCATGATACAGACTTGGATGAGGTGGATTTTTTCTATTATGCCTTGCTGAATGCCTTGTGCCGAGCAGATGTCACCCAGATTTATTTCATTACTCACTTGAAGCTAGATGCTGAAAAGTTAGCGGTGGTTGAACAGTTTTTTAAGATCAAAATCCATCTTATTCAGACCGATCAATTGGACAAAATTATAGACAGTTCGGAATTAAACATGCGTCAGTTACTATTTAAGCGCAAAGATCAAGACTATATCGAATTGTGTGAAAAGTTCTCCAGACTTAATGCACAGTTGCTATTTGTCAGTGGTCGTTATAGCCTAACGCAAGCCAAGCAACTGGTCGAAGATATGTTTTATGCCGAGCATATTTATGAAAAATTATCGGTCTATGCTGAGTATATGCAAACCTGTATTCAGAATGGGGTTGCAGGACAGCAGGTGACTTTATTTGCCTGATTTCTATTTTTCTATTTAACATAGGTGATGCTTTGTACGGGGAATCAATGGAGATGTGTTGGCATTGAATCGCTTATAATCCCAAGGGCAAAGTCGAAGAAAAAGATCGTGCATTGAATGATAAATTGACATGTTTTAAGGAGAAAGGTTTTGGCGCAACTACAGGCTGAGGTTGATGTCGTCATTATTGGCGGTGGACAAGCAGCACTATCAACAGCTTACTTCTTAAAACGCAAAAAGATTTCATTCATTATTTTAGATAATCAGCAACGTGCAGGTGGGGCATGGTTGCATGCTTGGCAGTCACTTCGTTTATTTTCCCCGAATACATGGAGTTCATTGTCGGGTTGGATGATGCCCACAACAGCAGACACTTACCCAACCCGTGATGAAGTGATTGCCTATTTGAGTGCATATGAGCAACGCTATCAATTTCCTGTTGTACGCCCAGTACAAGTCGATCATATTGAACAGCAGCAGGGTGACTTGAATGTTTATGCGGGTGATCGCTATTGGACAGCCAAGGCGGTCGTGAGTGCAACGGGGACATGGGGACAGCCCTATATTCCTAAGTATCAGGGTGTTGAAAATTTTGAAGGGCTACAATTACATTCTGCTGATTATGTGAATGCGGAACCCTTTAAAAATAAACGTGTTTTATTGGTCGGTGGTGGAAATTCAGGTGCGCAAATTCTTGCCGAAGTTTCTAAAGTCGCGGAAACCACTTGGGTCACTATGACACCTCCGCAGTTTCTTGCAGACGATGTCGATGGTCGGGTGTTGTTCCTCCGCGCAACCGAACGTTTAAAAGCACAACAAGAAGGTCGCAGTATTGATCAGCCTGTTGGAGGTTTGGGGGATATTGTCATGATTGATACGGTTAAAGATGCACGAGCACGGGGCGTATTACACAGTAGGGAACCCTTTTTGTCCTTTGAGCAAAATGGCGTGATGTGGTCAGATACTTCGAAGCAAGCCGTTGACGCCGTGATCTGGTGTACGGGGTTTAAGCCCGCACTCAACCATCTGAAGAGTCTAGGTATTGTAGAACCCAGTCAGACGGTTGCAGTTGAAAATGGTCGCTCGATGAAAGTTCCTAACTTGTGGTTAGTCGGTTATGGAGAATGGACAGGAATGGCATCTGCGACTTTAATTGGCGTATCCCGAACGGCTAGACAAACGGCAGATGAAATAGCGGCTTATTTGGCTGATCCAGTATAATTCTGCATTTATCATGACCATGGATGATTTAACGAGTGTAATGAAATCAAGTCGGTTCGCCCAAATGCTATTACATCGATCATGAGTTTTCATTTCGTATCACACTCTAAACTCATGGGTGTTTACCAAGATCAGACACACGTTTTTGCATTCAATTAAAGCTGGGTTTCTAAAAGTTATGAACTATCAATAAGTGACAAAGTCTTAAGCATGATGTGAAAATTGCTTAAATCGTGTAATAAAAATAAATCATTTCATTCATCTCCTTGGTTTGAAGGAGATGAAATTTACATCTGAAGCAGTAATTTTTAGTCGCTTTTTTTAGTTGATTTTTATTCATTTTATATTCCATAATTAATTATTTAATAATATAAATTGTTGTTTTATATAAATTAAGCAATTATTAATATAATAAGCTCTTTCATGCAAACTCTATCCAATCGAAATGGGTTGTAATTTTAAACATGAATTTTACTCACTTTGGGCTGAGACTAAATCATTTTTATTCATGTAGTGGTTGCGGTATAAATTACACCATTCAAGCAATTTAGATTTAATCTCAAAAATTAGGATGACAATCACCATGAGTAAAGAGTTTGCATGTTCAATCAAACGCATTCGTTTTGATGAAAACTATCAACCCGCAGATAGCACACGTTTAACAACTAACTTTGCTAACTTAGCGCGTGGTGAAAGCCGTGAGCAGAATCTACGTAACACACTTCGAATGATCAATAATCGTTTCAATGCTTTAGCGCAAGCAGACAATCCGAATGGTGATCGTTATTCATTGGAAATAGATATTATTTCTGCGGATTTAGACATTGAAGGCAATGGTAAAACTTTCCCGATTATCGAAATGCTGAAAAGCACCATTACCGATCATCATACCAATCAACGCATTGAAGGCATGATTGGCAACAGCTTCTCATCTTATGTGCGTGACTACGATTTTAGCGTGGTACTGAAAGAACATAATAAAGAGAACTCAACCTCTTATGCACCTGAAGGTTTTGGTGATTTACACGGCAAGCTTTATCAATATTTAGTGAATTCAGAGACATTTAAAGCTGAGTTTAATCAACAACCTGTGATTTGTTTGAGTGTTTCAACCGCACGTAAATATTACCGTACCACCAATGAGCATCCTATTTTGGGGGTTGAGTATAAACAAGATCAGTACTCACGTACCGATGAGTATTTCCATAAAATGGGCTTACAGGTTCGCTTCTTTATGCCAAAAGGCAGTGTTGCACCTTTAGCATTCTATTTTGCGGGTGACTTACTGCGTGATTACACAGATTTTGAATTGATCAGCGCGATTAGCACCATGGAAACTTTCCAAAAGATTTATCGCCCTGAAATTTACAATGCAAATTCATCAGCAGCGCAAGTGTATCAGGCAAGTTTAGAGTATCCAGATTACTCATTGACTCGTATTGTCTATGACCGTGTTGAGCGTGGTCAGCTTGCAGTCAAACAAGGTAAATGGACGGAAGAGAATTTTATTAAGCCATATCAAGACATTCTTGAGCAATGGGCTGAAAGCTACAACGTAGAGCGTAACGCTGCTTAATTAACCCAAAACAGAATTTAGAGATAGAAGATTTAAAATGGCAATTTTATTACCAACATCAACGGCTGGCAGCTTACCGAAACCCTCTTGGCTTGCAGAACCTGAGAAACTGTGGTCCGCATGGAAACTTGAAGGCGAAGAACTGCTTCAAGCCAAGCGCGATGCTTTAAGCTTATCGTTACATGAACAGTTGCAAGCAGGTATTGATATTGTTTCTGATGGTGAGCAAACGCGTCAGCACTTTGTAACCACGTTTATTGAACATCTTGAGGGTGTCGATTTCGAAAAACGTGAAACAATGCGAATTCGTAATCGTTACGATGCAAGTGTGCCATCTGTTGTGGGTGAAGTATCTCGTAAGCAACCTGTATTTGTTGATGATGCCAAGTTTTTACGCAGCCAAACTACACAACCAATTAAATGGGCGCTTCCTGGTCCAATGACCATGATCGATACCCTGTACGATGGTCACTACAAAAGCCGTGAAAAACTGGCTTGGGAATTTGCTAAAATCCTCAACCAAGAAGCTTTAGAGTTAGAAGCTGCTGGTGTGGACATTATCCAGTTTGATGAACCCGCATTTAATGTATTCTTTGATGAAGTGAATGACTGGGGTATTGCAACTTTAGAACGTGCACTTGAAGGTTTGAAATGTGAAACTGCGGTACACATTTGCTACGGTTATGGTATTAAAGCCAATACTGATTGGAAACAAACTTTAGGCAATGAATGGCGTCAATATGAAGAATCATTCCCTAAACTGCAAAAATCTAAGCTTGATATTATTTCACTTGAATGCCAGAACTCACGTGTGCCGATGGATCTGATTGAATTGATTCGCGGTAAAAAAGTCATGGTCGGTGCGATTGATGTTGCAACCAACAGCATTGAAACACCTGAAGAAGTGGCAAATACATTGCGTAAAGCACTTCAGTTTGTTGATGCAGATAAACTGTATCCTTCAACTAACTGCGGTATGGCACCTCTGGCACGTGAAGTGGCGCGTGGCAAACTGAATGCCTTAAGTGCAGGTGCTGAAATTATTCGTAAAGAACTTGCGACGTCATACGCATCTATCGCGTAAGGTGAAAGAGCTACCCATGAGATGAATTGGGTAGCTCAATTTCATGTTCAAAACATGTATCTGTTTTATTAAGTACACATTTTAAGCCAGTGGTTATATGATGCGAATCGCGTGATATAGCCCAATCTAAACAAAATACACGGTTCAATTTAGGAACAAAATGATGATTGAAGCAACAGACTTTCGAAATGCAATGTCTTCGTTAACCAGCGCAGTGAGTGTTGTGACTACGGCAGGCATGTCTGATCGTCATGGTTTCACTGCATCTGCGGTGTGTAGTGTTACGGATACACCACCGACTTTGTTGGTCTGTATGAATAAAGCTTCTCGGTCACATGCGCATTTTGTTGAAAATAAGATTTTAACCGTGAATGTTTTAGGTGCACAGCATGAGCATATTTCTAACGTGTTTGCATCCAAACTGAGTTCTGAAGAACGCTTTCAACATGGTATCTGGACAGAGCTTGAAACAGGTGCACCTGTATTAAAAGATGCTTTGGTGAATTTTGATTGTGAGATTGATCAAATTCAAGAAGTGGGTACACATACCATTTTTATCTGCCGTGTTGTTGCGATTCAACAAAGTGAGCAAGATCAGAGTTTGGTTTATTTTAATCGTGCTTATCATCAGGTGGGGCAGACGGAAGTTGTTTAACTGATCATCATTAGAATTTTAAGTATATAGGTATCTCACTTATGGTGTTTATATAATTTAGCTAAGAGCATAGCTTGTTATAACTATGCTTTTTTTTAATATTAATATATTCAAATAATTAGAATAAATTATTTTTCTTTTTCAAATATTTAGAACTGCTTCCTATTGCTATTATGGGGATCTAGGGCAATGTTAAAAAGATAGATTATAGATGCATTTGCTTAGAATAAAAGGTTCCTTGGCTTAGATTACTTTCTGTAATTCATTGCATATCTTTAGTTTTATTATTTTTCATTTATTACTCAATGGATCAATTCTAATTCATTGATTTATTAGTTATTTTAAAAATATTTATCTTATTTCATATAATTCTTTCTAAAAAAGGGCTTCAATATTGAGATGTATTCTCATTGTATTGTTTTGACCTGTGGCAGTCCAGTTAAGTACTGATCTTTGAAGGTGAAAACAATTTTTATACTGTAAGTGAACAAATTGGAAATAAAAAGTTAATTGACTTATTGAAATATAACCATTTCTTGGTATATCTTGGCTTCGAAAAGTTTGATCTAATCGACGATTTAAAATTAAATTGAGGAGCAGCATGAATAAAATCTATAAACTGATATGGAATAAGCAACTAGAAAGTTGGCAAGCTGTTTCAGAATTAGCAAAAAACCATATTTCATCAAGTAGTTCGGCTACCGTAGTTAACCCAATTAAAGGGGTTATTTCAAAAGGATTGAGATTGATTTTCTTTGGTTTAGCTGTATTACCGCTTTCTGTGCATGCTGCTATCTCGAATACTGAATTGCCAACAGGTGCACAAATTAATTCGGGTTCTGCCAGTATTATACAAGCTGGTAATACCCTTAATATTCAGCAAAATAGCCAAAATTTAAGTGCGAATTGGAATACTTTTAATATTGGGCAAGATTCGACGGTTAATTTTTTACAACCTAATCAGTCATCCGTTGCAATTAACCATGTAATTGACAGTAATGCATCACAAATTATGGGACGTTTAAACGCTAATGGTCAGGTGTTTTTACTTAACCCGAATGGTGTAGTTTTTTCAAAAACAGCGCAAGTGAATGTCGGTGGTTTAGTTGCATCAACATTAAGCTTAAATGATGCTGACATACAAAACGGAAAATACACATTAAAAGGTGATGTTAATAGTACAGCAACAGTAGAAAATCAAGGTTTGATTCAAACCTTACAGGGTGGAACAATTGCGTTAATCGCGCCGAATGTTAAAAATACGGGCACAATTAGCACTCCTAAGGGAGTTACTCATCTGACAGCAGCAAGCCAAGTTACATTAGCATTACAAGATGGTTCATTGACCCAGTATCAAGTAGATCAAGGTGTATTTAAGGGTCTAGTGGAAAACGGTGGTGCAATCATTGCGGATAATGGTGCTGTGTATTTAACTGCTAAAGCCAAAGACAGTTTAAGTAAGGCTGTTGTAAATCATACTGGAATTATTGAAGCGAATCGTTTGACTCAAAATGCCAAAGGGGAAATTATTTTACTCGGAGACATGCAGTCTGGTGAAACAAATGTTAGTGGAACTTTAAAGGCTGAGGGAAAAAATGGTCAAGATGGTGGCTTTATTGAAACTAGTGCAGCAAAAGTAAGTATTGATAAAAATATTAAAATTTCCACCTTATCTGAAGGTGGTAGTACAGGTGAATGGTTAATCGATCCATACAATGTGGTGATTTCAAATTCAACAGATACAGGAGCAGGTTTTACTGCGAGTCAAGACGACACGGTGATTAATGCTACGACATTAAAGAATGCGTTAGCGACGACAGGGGTCACTGTTTCTACAGGTGGGACAGCAGTAGGTACTCAAGAAGGCAATATCACTGTAGATGCCGATTTGACTTGGACAAGTAACTCTACATTGACTTTACAAGCAGATAAAGACATTCAATTAAATAAAAAAATTACTGCTACTAATGGTGGTCTAACTTTAAATGCGGCTAATAATATTTCAGCAACCGAAGCAATAAATGTTGGAACCTTTACTTTAACTAAGGGGAATTGGCTGCAAAATACAGCAATTTTACCAAGTTTTTATGCTAGGGATTTTCGTTTAAGTGGTGGCAGTTTTGTTCGCGCATTAAGCGGTAACGGTACATCAGATAGCCCTTGGCAATTGACCGATATTTTTGGTGTACAAGGCATGGGAACCAAGTTAAATGGTAACTTTACTTTAGCGAATGATATTGATGCTAGTGGAACTGTCAATTGGAATAGTGGAGCTGGATTTAATCCGATTGGAAATGGTTCAACTTATTTTACAGGTGTATTTGATGGCTTAGATCATACAATTAATGGTTTAACAATCAATAGACCTACTTTAGAGGGTGTAGGGCTGATAGGCTGGGGTAGTAATATTCATATTTCCAATATAGGTTTATTAAATGCGAATATTATAGGTGGTCGTATTACTGGTGTGCTAGCTGGCTATTTGCGCGGAAATACGAGCATTTTAAACAGTTATACAGCAGGTGCCGTTTCTGCTGCATCATCCCAACATGTTGGGGGGATATTGGGTGCATTCGAAGGTGGAATCGCAGAGTTATCAAACTCATACTCTACAGCATTAATTCAGGGAAATGGTACAACAAGTTATATTGGTGGTTTGATAGGAACAACTAATTCAAATACTACGGTTAGCGATTCTTACTATGCTGGTACTATTGAAAATGGAAATAGTATTGTAGGTGGTATTCTAGGTGGTAGCTGGAATAATAATTTGATTAATATAAAAAACTCATATGTAGTGGGTAGTATTAAGGGGAATAGCACTGTTGGAGCCATTGTGGGGGGAGCTTCTAATGCTAATTTGACTAATTTAAAGATAAATAATAGTTTTTTTAATATTGAAACAGTAGGACAAATTCAAGCTGTAGGAAGTAATTCTGGAACATTAACAAATGTTATAGGTTTAACCACAGCTCAGATGTTTGATAAATCGTATTTAACAGGGTTTGATTTTAATACTGTTTGGGGAAATGGTGATAATCAAACTACGCCATACTTACTGAATCTTGCCAATAACCAAGTTTTTAATAAGAATGATTTACCGACAGGAACAATCACTTCAACCAATAGGCCAGCGCTATATACAGCTATTTTAAATGCAACCCAATTACAAAACATGAATCAAAACCTAAGTGGAAAATATCTACTTGGTAATGATATTGATGCTTCAGATACCAAAAATTGGAATAGTGGGGCAGGTTTTAGACCTATAGGCATAGATGCGTTGGCTAACTTCAGCGGTAAGTTGGATGGTTTAGGACACACAGTTAATGACCTCTATATCAATACTGGCGAAATGTGGAATGCAGCACTTATTGGTGGCGTTGATAATGCAAGTGTTGTGATTCGTAATATTGGTTTAATCAATGCTAATGTAAATGGTTCAACCTCAGTTGGTGGTCTAGTTGGAGCTTTACGACAAGGCACAATAGAAAATAGCTTTACCACAGGGAGTATTTATGGAACAGGCCAAGGAATAGGTGGTTTAGTTGGCTATTTAGGTAATTCAGGAACAATTAAAAATAGCTACTCTGCTGCCGATGTCTCAGGAGCAGCGACTAGCCAAGCAATTGGCGGGTTAGTAGGGCGTTTTGCTGAATCTGCACCAAAAATTATTAATAGTTATTCCTCGGGTAAAGTCACTGGAGGTATCAGCCAAATCGGTGGTTTGGTCGGTAACAATGCAAGTTCGTTGGGCGTCGTAACTAATAGTTTCTGGAATACGACGACTTCAGGTCGTGCTACTAGTGCTGGTGGTACAGGTAAAACTACTGCACAAATGCAGGATTTAGATACATTTGTAAATGCAGGTTGGGGCATTGATGATGTAGGTGGCACTGGAAAAGTTTGGCGTATATATAATGGGCTTACCGCGCCATTATTAAGAAATTTCTTAACCTCTTTGACCATTACTAATGCGGATACAACGACAACTTATAATGGGAAAAACCAAGGTGGCGGTTATCAAGTTGTACCAGCAGGAACTATTTATGATTCGTCATTAATTTTGTCACAACAAAAAAATGCCACCCCTACAGCAGTTGAAATAGATCTAACGAAGGACTTATATTCGGTTCAGCAAGGTTATGATCTAATTGTACAAAGCGGAAGCAGCACTGGAAAATTGACAATTAATAAAGCGGTACTGAATGCCATTACAGGCATTACTGCCAATAATAAGACTTATGATGGAACTTCTAATGCTGTACTAGATTATAGTCAAGCTAGCATTGATGGCATTATTTATGGTGCTGATCAGGTACTTATTGCACAAACGGGAACTGCCAAATTTGCTGATAAAAATGCAGCAGAGGGTAAAACTGTAGCTATTAGTGGTTTAAGTTTGGGTGGTACAGATGCAGGTAACTACACACTGCAAAATACAACAGCCAGCACAACAGCGAGTATTTCCAAAGCAGTGATTAATGCGATCACAGGCATTACTGCCAATAATAAAACCTATGATGGCACAACAGCTGCGACCTTAAACACAGGTTCAGTTGGTTTCACGGGAATGGTGAGTGGAGATGAATTAACTGTATCGACAGCGACAGGGAGCTTTAGCGATAAAAATGCAGCAGAGGGTAAAACTGTAGCGATTAGTGGTTTAAGTTTAGGTGGTACAGATGCAGGTAACTACACCCTGCAAAATACAACAGCCAGCACGACAGCAGATATTTCCAAAGCAGTGATCAATACCATTACAGGCATTACTGCCAATAATAAGACTTATGATGGAACTTCTAATGCTGTACTAGATTATAGTCAAGCTAGCATTGATGGCATTATTTATGGTGCTGATCAGGTACTTATTGCACAAACGGGAACTGCCAAATTTGCTGATAAAAATGCAGCAGAGGGTAAAACTGTAGCTATTAGTGGTTTAAGTTTGGGTGGTACAGATGCAGGTAACTACACACTGCAAAATACAACAGCCAGCACAACAGCGAGTATTTCCAAAGCAGTGATTAATGCGATCACAGGCATTACTGCCAATAATAAAACCTATGATGGCACAACAGCTGCGACCTTAAACACAGGTTCAGTTGGTTTCACGGGAATGGTGAGTGGAGATGAATTAACTGTATCGACAGCGACAGGGAGCTTTAGCGATAAAAATGCAGCAGAGGGTAAAACTGTAGCGATTAGTGGTTTAAGTTTAGGTGGTACAGATGCAGGTAACTACACACTGCAAAATACAACGGCCAGCACCACAGCAGATATTTCCAAAGCGAACATCAGTGAAATTCTGGGAATCATTGCGAACAGTCGCGCTTATGATGGACAGACCCTAGTGAGTTTAAATACTAGTAAAGCACAGTTTAACGGTATGTTTGCTGGAGATGAGCTGACGGTTGCAAGCGCGATTGGACAATTTGATAGTTCAAGTACAGGTAATACGAAGACTGTCTCAATTTTAGGCCTAAGTTTGGGTGGTAAGGATGCTCAAAACTATAGTCTGTTGAATACCACATCATCCACCAATGCAGATGTATATATGCAATTTCCAGATGCATATTTACAGGCAACACAATTAAAACGACCGCGTTATTTACCAGATACCCTTAATGTATTGAATAATGTAAATATTCAAACAGAACAAGGGGTAATCAACACTACAGGCATTAAAACTTTATCAGGGGAGCACTAATTGATGACACTTAAACGTAACTTATTAGCGACATCAGTAGGTGCTTGTTTTATTTTATGGGCAAATTCAAGCTATGCAGCAATCGTAGTGAATGCGCCAAATGCTGGACAATTGTTGCAAGAGCAGCAAAAAACTGATCAGAATAAATTACCTCAGCCAGCGGTTACGGTGGAGAGTGCCACTGACTCTTCTCTACCTTATTCGGCTGACGTAAAAATTCCAGTACAAAAAATTGAAATTTCTGGGAATAGTTTATTTACTGATGAACAATTACATCCTTTAGTTTCGGCAGCTGAAGGAAAGGCATTAACATTCAACCAACTGTGGCAGCTTGCACAAAAAATAACTCAATATTATCAAGAGCATGGTTATCCATATAGTCGTGCCTACCTTCCACAACAGAATTTAAGTCATGGAGTAGTGCAAATAAAGATACTCGAAGCCTACTATGATAAAACCGTAATTAATAACCAAAGCCGTACACAAAATTGGTTATTAGAACAGATGGTTGAGCCATTAAAGCAAGGTGAGCGCATTAATAGCAATCAGTTGCAGCAACAGCTTAAATTAATTAATCGTCTGGATGGTGTTTCAACTCGAAATGTTTTGTCCTCAGGAGAGTTATTAGGCAGTAGCCAACTGAATGTTGATGTTCAAAATACATCAATGTTAGGAGGTTATATTGGAGTGGATAACTTTGGTAATGAATATACAAATCGAGCCAGAGCAACAGCAGGAATTTCCGCATACAACTTAGCAGGTTTGGGGGATGAGTTAAGCTTTGACTTCATGACATCTGGTTCGCGTATGAACTATGGTAAGGTGGGGTATGCCTTTACTTTCACTGGTATGGGGACACGTGTAGGTGCTAGTTATTCATACTTATCATATGAATTAGGTAAGAATCTGAAAGACTTAGGGGCTGAAGGTAGTGCAGCACAAACGAGTGTATTTATTAGTCAGCCAGCATTATTAACCAACAATGCAGAAGTTTTATTAACCTTACAATATGATCATGAGCAGTTAGAAGATGACATTAATCTAAGTCAATATTACAAGCATCGTAATCTCGATGTGTTGACAGCCCGTGTTGATGGTTCGCAGTTTGATCAATTTCTTGGTGGTGGGCTAACGCAATATGGAGCATCAACCAGTTTTGGGCGTGTCAAATTCAAAAATGAGGTTGCTGAAATTTTAGATACTCAAACTGCTAATACAGCTGGAGATTATTACCTTACCAGTTTAAATCTTTCCCGATTGCAAAATTTGGGTACAAAAGGTACTCAAGCTTATGTGGGAATATATGGACAGTACAGCCCATATAATTTAGACAGTGCTGAGCAGTATTTGGGTGGTGGACCATTCAACGTACGTGGATATGAATCGAGCCAGTTAGCAGGTTCAAGTGGTTACTTGGCTACGTTAGAGTTAAGACAACGCTTATTTGCTACAGCTAGGAACCAGATTAATGGAAAAGTGTTTGTCGATACGGCTGAAATCATACTCAATGCAGATAAATGGCTTGGAAATAGTGGTGATAATCAAGTTCAGATGAGTAGTGCAGGTTTTGGGCTAAATTGGATAAGTGCTTGGAATATACAAGCTAATGCTGATATTGCTTTCCCATTTGGAGGCGAGTCTGAGCAATTAAGAAATACTGATGATTACCAATATTGGTTAAGTATTCGTAAGCAATTCTAACAGTTATTGTATTTATTGTAGTAATTAGGAATTACGAGTGGAAATCATTGTTAGCTTTATCAATCACTATACCTTCTAAGTATATGTAATGGAAAAAGCCAGCTTTGTTCAACAAGGATCTTTAAGATGAGGTTTTACTGAGTAATCTGATTTCAAGATACTAGATGATTCGAAGGTCTGAGTAATACCAATAGGAGTGGCGCTTATCTGAAGATGAGCGCCTTTCAAATTTTGTAGCGGAAACGAGGCTAGCTACTGTGACCCATCCTTGGTAATTGTCACAGGCTGAATTTATATGTAAAGCTTAACAATAAGAGCCTTAAAGCTTCATAACGGCTATTGATACGATTTTTTTTACCTACATGATGGCGGCAATATAAGTTAAGCTAATTACACAATAAAAGGGACTAAATTAATTGATTTAGAGATTTAGAATATAAAAAATAATACAGCTATTTCATTGAAAAGATTAATTGTTGCCAAAAATTCAGATACTTAAAAACTCAAAAGTTAATGTGGTTTGATTTATATTGATTGATGAAATGAATTTGGAGAAGAGTATTGCGTGTAGCTCATTATAAGTCTCTGATAATTATATTACTTATTTTAGTAATAGGTTTTGTTACCTATCGCTGGTGGCAGGGGCCACTGTTACCGAGCTATCAAGTAATCTCTAGCCCCCTCGTTCAGACAGTGGTCGCATCAGGACGAGTAGAGACGGTATCTCGAGCACAGATTGGAAGTGAAATTACAGGCGTTGTCCTTGAACGATGGGTTCAAGAGGGAGATCGGGTTTCCCGTGGAGATGTCCTTTTAGTATTGAAATCGGATGAAATCTCAGCGCAGGTGCGGCAGGCAGAAGCCGAATTAAAGGAACTCGCAACGACGAGACGTCCGCAAGCTGAAGTCGATTTGGCGAATGCCAAAGTGCAGTTAGAACAAGCCCAACGAGAAGCAGCGCGGAGAAAAGGCACAGAATTAGGTATATTGTCGGCTGAGGAACGCGAGAAATCACTCGAGGCAGAAAGAGTCGCACGTAATAATTTGGAATCAGCTCGAATAAAAGCCGCGGCTTTAGCCAAAGGTAATGTTGAAGAGACCATGTTGCGTGAACGACTGGCCGCGTTACAGGCTCAACTCGCCAAGACCAAAATTCGTGCTGAAGTCGATGGTACCGTTTTAACCCGTAATGTAGAGCCAGGGGATTTGGTACAACCCAGCCAGACACTCTTCACCATTGCACTGGAGGGTGCAACTGAAATTCGAGTTCCCTTTGATGAACGCAATTTACCCTTGCTCGCCTTACAACAAAAAGCCGTGGTTGTTGCGGATGCTTATCCAGATCGACCATTTCCTGCGCAGATTAATTTTATTGCTCCAAGTATTGATGCTCAGCGTGGCACAGTAGACGTCCGACTGACGGTTGATCCAGTCCCTGATATTTTACGTCAAGACATGACCCTATCTGTAAATATTGAAACCAACAAGCGCCAGCGGACCTTGGTCATTCCAAATGATGCTTTAAGCGCAATCAGTGGAAAAAAGGCCACGGTTATTGGGGTGAGGGAAGGAAAAATACAACGTCACCAAATTACATTAGGTTTACGTGGTTTGGTCATGTCGGAAGTTGTTGCTGGATTAAAAGAAGGCGATCAAGTCCTTGCTGATGCAGAATCACAGCTTAAGGATGGAACACGTGTCCGCATAGAGCAAACCCAAAGCATATTGCATAATCAAGCAGATCAAACAGATAGCAAAAATGAATTACCGGTGAAATTCGATTGAAAAACTTTTTAGGGCGACTTTGGACCGAGTGGACCATCGCAATCAGTTTTTTGCGAGAAGGTCGAACCCAGTCAATTATGATTACTATTGGCGTCGCCGTTGGTGTAGCGGTGATTGTGTTTATTAGTGCCTTAATTCAGGGCTTACAATCCAATATTGTAGAACGTACTTTAGGAACACAGGCACATATTCGCTTGCTCTCACCCGATGAGGTGAACCACATTGTACCGCCACAAGCTGGAACGCTACAGTTATTACAGGAAGATAAGCGGGCGCAGCGCTTGCGTTCAATTAATAACTGGCAACAAATTACGGAAACGCTAGATCGTTTACCCATATTGACTGCGGTTTCTCCAGTGGTCTCAGGACCCGCATTCGTACAGCGTGGAGAAGCAGTTGAATCCGTTGCCTTAGTTGGTATTAATCTTGAACGTTATCAAAAAATTATTCCGTTAAAGCAATATATCGTAAGTGGTCAATTACAGGTGAGCGCAGATAATGTATTAATTGGACGCCAATTGGCCAAAGATTTAGGTGTGCAAGTTGGGAGTAAATTAAGGCTAGATACTGGGCAACAAAAGAATGCCGTGGTTAATATCTCAGGAATCTTTGAATTGGGCGTGCGTGAATTGGATGCGCGCTATGTGTATCTGGATTTGAAGCAAGCGCAATCTTTACTTAATTTGCCAGGTGGGGTCACTGTCATTGATCTCACAATTCATGATATTTTTCAGGCCGATCAAATAGCCGCTCAAGTCGGACGCCTGACGTCATTAAAAGCAGAAAGCTGGATTGAAACCAATGCACAGTTGATGAATGCGATTACAGCACAGAGCCTTTCGACCAATATGATTATCGTTTTCGTTGCGATTTCAGTCGCTTTTGGCATTGCCAGTGTCATGTCTGTGAGTGTGGTACAACGTACTCGGGAAATTGGTATTTTGCGTGCGACAGGGGCGACGCAATCACAAATTTTAAGGGTTTTCTTATTTCAGGGGGCAATATTTGGCTTGCTCGGTTCGGTGCTGGGTAGTGTGGTGAGTTATGGTTTGATATGGGGATTTAATCAGTTTGGTCCTGGTTTGTTTTATATTTCAATTTCAATCAAGCTCATCATATCGGCTTTATTATTGGCGACATTGACGGGAGTATTGGCTGCTGCAGTACCATCACGTCGGGCGGCTGCATTAGATCCTGTGGAGGCAATACGCCATGTCTGATCATTCTCAGGAAGTACTGCGCTTAGCGGCATTACGAAAATCTTATAATGTCGGACAACCGAATGAGGTTGAGGTGTTGCACGGGATAGATCTGTGTATTGAACGTAACGACTTCGCCGCATTGATTGGTCCATCAGGTTCAGGCAAAAGTACCTTATTGAATATTCTAGGCTTATTAGATCAGCCTAGTAGTGGCGAGCTGTATTTGTTGGGTCAAGCCACAAGTCGAATGGAGGATGCGGAACGGACTGCATTAAGAGGCAACAGTATTGGTTTTGTGTTTCAGTTCCATCATCTTATACAAGCATTTACTGCCTTAAATAATGTGCTCATGCCATTAATGTTGAAGCAGGGCAAGCCAGATAAATCTGCGTTGGATTATGCACATGAATTATTAGCCGCAGTAGGTTTAGAAAAGTTTGCGGATCGTAAACCAAATGAGCTTTCAGGGGGGCAGCAGCAGCGTGTAGCGATCGCTCGTGCACTCATTACTCAACCTGCGTTATTGTTGGCGGATGAGCCGACTGGCAATCTGGATACTCAAACGGCTGCTGAAATGTTTGAATTATTTCGAAAAGTACATCGTGAACATGATTGTGCCGTGTTGTTGGTCACGCATGATCCACGTTTGTCTGCAACCTGCGACCGAACCATTAATCTGGTGGATGGGAAAATTCAGAGTGATTACAAAAATCAGTGAATTTAAGCATAAAGTTTGATTATTTTTCTGTAGAAGCGGCTCAAAAAATATTTTTAGCGAGATGGGAGTTTTTCCTTATCAAGTATATAAATCGATGATTAGAAATATTAAATTGAAATAGATGTTTTTACACGGATTCCTGAAATTATCAGGGCAAGCCTAAATCTATACAGCCTGTGTTGAATGAAGTTAAAAATACTTCATTGCTTAAGTGTTGAGCTATGGTGATGAATACATTGAATAATTCACGCTTTGTTCACAAGGGAGTCGTGTATTTTGAAAAAAATATGATGAATAGGTTGAGTAATGCAAAATTTCTTTAAAACATCCCTAAGCTGTACAGTAGTCGCCTGTTTTGGTTTATTCGCATCATTGACGACCCAAGCTGAAACGTCAAAGCCGCACGCCGTCAGCCAAATTGAGATTGATCAATATGTTGGGCAGTGGTACGAAATCGCGCATTTGCCCATGTACTTTCAACGCAATTGTGTCAGTAACACCACAGCAAATTATACGCTTAACTCAGATAAGACAGTCGGTGTCTTGAATAGCTGTCGTACCAAAACAGGTGAGACGATTTCATCGCAGGGAGTCGCTTATCCACAAAATTCTGGTATGAGTCAGTTAAAGGTCAGTTTTTTACCTGCTGGCTTAAGATGGATTCCTTTTACCAAAGGGGATTATTGGATTTTAAGAGTCGATCCTGAATATAAGGTTGCACTGGTCGGGGGATCTAGCCATAAGTATTTATGGATCTTATCGCGCAGCCCACAAATTGACGAAGCGACCTACCAATCTTACTTACAAACGGCACGTCAATATGGTTATGATGTGACTAAATTGCTAAGAACAACTCATCCAGAATAACGCGTGAAATTCATGGGTGATTTTTCTGGTGCGCAAACAAACATGACGGTGAACTTCACATAAATTTCATATGCTGCTACATAAAATGAAAGGCAAATATAAAAACTCAAAATGCGGAAGAAACAATGTTCAAATTTTTTCTACGCTGGATGGACAGCTGGTCGGGTGATGTCAAAACTCAAACAGTGCAGCCAGACAGTCCAAAAGACTTAAACATCCAATGGTTGCGTATTTTGCCATTCATTGTATTGCATCTTGCCTGTTTTGCGGTGTTCTGGGTGGGGGTGTCTAAATTTGCAGTGATGTTTATGTTGGGATTTTATCTGATCCGAATGTTCGCCATCACGGCATTTTTTCATCGCTATTTATCCCACAAAACATTTCAAACTTCGCGTGCTGTCCAGTTTGTGTTTACTTTAATTGGCACCATGAGTGCACAGCGCGGTCCTCTATGGTGGGCAGCACATCATCGTTACCACCATCGATTTACCGATACCGAACAGGATCCGCATTCTTCTACCCATGGATTTTGGTATAGCCATGTCGGTTGGTTTTTGAATGATCAGAACTTCACCATCCGAAAAGAAGTGGTGAAAGATTGGTTGAAGTATCCAGAGTTGATTTGGTTGGACCGTTTTAGCCTTCCCGTGGTTTTAGTCACTGCAGCGGCTATTTATGGCTTAGGCGAATGGCTGGCTGTAGCCTATCCGCAATTCTCAACTTCTGGACCGCAATTACTGGTTTGGGGTTTTATCATTTCAACCGTGTTGTTGATTCATGCCACGCTCTGTATTAACTCCCTCGCACATGTATATGGCTCGCGCGATTTTGATACTAAAGATCAGAGCCGTAATAACTTTCTCCTGTCGATTATTACTCTCGGTGAAGGTTGGCATAACAACCATCATTACTATGCGGGGAGTACCCGCCAAGGGTTCTATTGGTGGCAAATCGATGTGACTTATTACCTCTTAAAAGTGATGTCTTGGATGGGTTTGGTTTGGGGCTTAAAGCCTATTCCTGCTCGAGTCTACGCAGCCAGTCATCGAAAGGCATCATCCATTTATATCCATCCAAAAAAATTTAAAAAGGAAGATTTTTCATGAAGATTGCGATTATTGGCTCGGGTATTTCTGGACTCTATGCGGCATGGAAATTATCTGTACAGCATCAAGTCACA
Source organism: Acinetobacter kanungonis (assembly GCF_009939195.1). GTDB lineage: Bacteria > Pseudomonadota > Gammaproteobacteria > Pseudomonadales > Moraxellaceae > Acinetobacter > Acinetobacter kanungonis. The sequence goes on from NZ_JAACKC010000009.1 coordinate 98,339, forward strand.
ATCTTTGAAAAAAATAGTTATTTTGGTGGGCATACCGATACGCATCATTTTCAGATTGAAGGTCAGACTCTTGCTGTAGACAGTGGCTTTATTGTTTTTAATGATTTGAACTACCCATTGTTTAGTGAAATGCTGGCACAACTTGGGGTAGAGAAACAAAGCAGCGATATGAGTTTTTCAGTCAATAATATTGTGACGGGACTCCAATATAATCCTTCAAAAAAATGGTCGTTACTTAAGCGTCCACAAAACTTTTTAAATCAAAAGTTTCGGCGCATGTTGTTAGACTTATATCGCTTCTATCAAGAGAATAAAGATCAATCCGTAATTGATTGTGATGCTGAACTGACCATCGAAAGTTATTTAAACCAACATCATTACTCAGAAGAGTTTCGGCATGAACATCTCTATCCCATGTGTGGTGCCTTGTGGTCAACCCCAGTCGACCAAGTTGGACAAATTCCTTATAAGTTTGTGGTGAGTTTCTTCCAGCATCATCGCATGTTGCAGTTAAAGGCAAGACCACAATGGCAAACAGTTAAAAATGGCTCAAATAGTTATATTCGTGCAATACGGCAGCAATGCCCGAGCATTCAGTGGGAACATCTGGAAGTACACAGCGTCAGCCGATATTCCGATCGTGTCGAAGTGCAAACAGATGCAGGTTTACATACCTTTGATTGGGTTGTTTTTGCCAGTCATGCCGATGATACGTTGCAATTATTGGAAGATGCGACGGATTTAGAACGAGAGATTCTACAAAACTTTGATTATCAAAATAATCACATGGTCGTTCACCATGATAGCTCGATTATGCCGCGGCAACGTTCGCAATGGGCGAGTTGGCATGTCCATGTCACAGCAGATGAAGAAGCAGGTGTAGATTTAGCGGTCATACAATATAGTTTTAGCTACTGGATGAATAATTTGCAGAATCTGCAATGTAAAACTCAAATTTTTGCTACTTTAAATCCGAATATGAAAATTGACCCAGCCAAAATTTTGGTACAACGACATTATCGTCATCCTGTGTTTGACCAAAAAGCAATTCAAGCTCAAGCACGTTGGCAAGAGTTGCAGGGGCTGAATCGTACTGCTTATTGTGGTGCTTATTGGGGCTGGGGCTTTCATGAAGATGGTGCTCGCAGTGCGGCACGTGTTGTTGATTATTTAGCGAAATTATCTTGATATGAATCATGGAGCTGATAGATGTTGAACACGCCGCTTGCAATTGCCGAGGCCAGCATCCGTCATCGGCGTTATATGCCGAAGGCTCATGCATTTGAAGCTAAGTTGAATTACTTGTGGTTTGATCCCGATCAACTTGAACGCATTACAGCTCAGTCCCCCTTATGGTCTGACAAACACTGGAATATCTTAAATTTATATAGTACGGATTTCTTAACATACTATCAGGGCAGTCTCAGACAAAAAGTCGAGCAGGTGCTGGCTCAGCAATCCGAGGTCGAGTTATTGACGGACCGGCAGATTCGTATTCTGGCTTTACCGCGCTGTCTGGGCTTTCGCTTCAATTCAGTGGTGTTTTATTTCATTTTTGATTCGCAACATGAGCAGCCTATTTTTATTTTGAGTGAAATCACCAACACGCCTTGGAATGAACGTAAAGTCTATCTGCATGATTGTCGACAGCCGCTGCAAGCACATGGGGATTTTAAGGGCTACGAGTTTTGTTTTGAGAAATCATTTCATGTCTCGCCGTTTATGCCCATGGAGTTGGATTATCGCTGGCGGTTTAACTTTTCAGACTCACTGAATGTGATTCACATGCAACTGTTTGAACAACAAAAACAGATATTTGATGCCACTATGCGTTTTCGTTTGTGTCCCATCACATTTCCTTCACAGCAACATTATTATGCTCTTAGATATAGTTTAGAACCTTTAAAAATGATGGCTTCAATCTATGTACAAGCCTTGCAGTTATGGTGGAAAAAGGTGCCGTTTTATCGGCATCCGAAGAAAAATAAGGATTAACATGTCATGATGAAAGCATTTCTTTATGGTGAGCAAGCTTCACTGCCATTTTTACTCAGAAGTTTACTGAAATTACGTCATGGACAAATTAGTTTTCGTGGCGTGTGGAATGGTACAGTCGGAGAAGTTTCAGATTTGCATGCGGTGGTTGAGGTGCATAATCCAGAAGTCATGCAGCTCATCTTCAAACAAGGTGTGTTAGGCGCTGCAGAAGGTTATATCCGTGGTGACTGGAAAAGTGATGATCTGGTCGAGCTGATTCAGATTTTGGCACGTAATCGCGATGTTCTAGATAAAATCAATCAAAATGCCGTGGCACAGTTGAGTCAGTTTGTGCTGAAAAACTGGTACAAAAGCCGCAGAAATACGCTCAGTGGCAGCCGTAAAAACATTGCGGAACACTATGACTTAAGTAATGACTTTTTTAAACTTTTTCTTGATGAATCCATGATGTACTCCAGTGCGGTGTATCATCAGGCCGACATGTCACTTGAAGCGGCATCGGAATTAAAGAAAGAGTTGATCTGTCAAAAACTACAACTCAAACCTCTCGATCATCTGGTGGAAATTGGCAGCGGATGGGGCGGTTTTGCCATCTATGCGGCTCAGCATTATGGCTGTAAAGTCACCACCATCACCATTTCTCAGGCTCAATACGATGAGGCGGTGGCTCGCGTACAGGCAGCGGGTTTAAGCCACCGTGTTGATGTTCAGCTTAAAGATTACCGTTTACTGGAAGGTAAATACGACAAATTAGTTTCGATTGAAATGATTGAAGCGGTGGGTGAGCAGTATCTTCCGACTTATTTTAAAAAGTGTCGCGAGTTACTTAAACCACAGGGTCTAGCACTGATTCAAGCCATTACCATCGAAGATGCACGCTATGAAAAAGCACTCAAAACGGTTGATTTCATCAAACGCTATATTTTCCCAGGTAGTTTTATCCCTTGTATTAGCGTGCTCACCCAAAGTGCCTCAGAACAAAAGTTAAGGTTGAAACAGTTGGATGATATTGGACTGAGTTATGCGCAGACCATTCATCATTGGCGTGAGCGTTTCTTGAATGCGAAACAACAGGTTTTACAGCTCGGTTTTGATGAACACTTTATTCGCATGTGGGACTTCTATTTATGTTATTGCGAAGGCGGCTTTAAAGAAGGCGTGATTAGCGATGTACATATGTTGTTTGAAGCCAGTAGTTACTAATTCGGCAGATCAAGATAGGGGAAGATGATGTTTGTTCAACTCGCGATCCTGAACCTTGTGATTATGTTGTGTTGCTGGCTCTGGGCAACCTTGAATCGACGTGTCGGTATCGTGGATGTCGCTTGGAGTGGCTGTCTAGCTTTAAATATTATCCTGACCGCGATTTGGGTTGAAGTTGCTCCCATACCGATCCGCCTGTTCATTGGCATTTTCAGTGGCCTGTGGTTTATCCGATTGTGTGCCCATTTGTTAAGACGTTATCTTGCCGAACAGCACGAAGATACACGTTATGCCAATATGCGCCGTGCCATGGGTAAATTTCAGCATTTTGGATTTCTGCAGTTTTTTATTTTTCAGGCTGGTCTAGCCCTCTTATTCTACGTGCCAATGTGGGCCCTCTTGACCACACCACAACAAGATTGGAGTTCGGCTTATCCTGTGTATTTGGCCGTTGCTGCAATCATCTTAATTCTGGCTTTTGCAGGGGAAAGCATTGCGGATCAGCAGCTCTATCGCTTTAAACAGCAACCGCAACATCGTGGACTAACTATGGATCAAGGGCTGTGGCGTTACTCGCGGCATCCCAACTATTTTTTTGAATGGATGCATTGGTTTGTTTATCCCATTTTGGGGTTGGCAGCAGGGCTCTATTTATTATGGATCTATCCCGTGTTGATGTGGTTGTTTTTGTATTACATCACGGGTATTCCGTTTAGCGAACAACAAGCACTTAAAAATCGGGGACAGAATTATCTCGATTACCAACAACGAACATCAATGTTCATTCCGTGGAAACCCAAAAAGTAGGTACGCACATGGATTATATAATTCAAAAATCATTAAAGCTGGTGGAAAGTGGTTTTATTCCAGATCAAGCCATTCGCGCAGCCATTCGTGGCCTAAGTAAAAAACGTCTGATTCAAGAGGGGCGTTATGATCCTGAGCAGGCAGCACAGCGTTATATGGATGTGCTGAATATGCTCAAGCAGAGTGAAATTGCGATAGAAACAGAGAAGGCAAATGAACAACATTATGAATTGCCGACACAATTTTTTCAGGCAGTGTTGGGTAGACGCCTAAAATACAGTGCCTGTTATTTTCCCCATGACACAACCACATTGGATCAGGCGGAAGAGTTTGCCTTGCAACTTTATAGTGAACGCGCCAAGTTGCAAGACGGCCAAGATATTCTGGAACTCGGCTGTGGTTGGGGATCATTCACTTTATGGATGGCCGAGCGTTACCCGGATGCACGTATTACCGCAGTTTCTAACTCCAAAACGCAGCGTGAACATATTTTAAAGCAGGCAAGAATTCGTGGGCTTTTAAATATTGAGGTACTCACGTGTGATGTGAATGTGTTGGAGCTGAGTCATCATTATTTTGATCGGGTCGTTTCGGTCGAAATGTTTGAGCACGTTCGAAATTATAAGCGACTGTTTGAAAAAATTAATGGGTGGCTCAAGCCAGATGGTTTATTGTGGTGTCATATCTTTTGTCACCGTTTCTTGCACTATCCGTTTGAAATTAAGTCTGAATATGACTGGATGTCTAAATATTTCTTTACTGGTGGGCTTATGCCTTCAGTATCCACCTTTTTACATTTCCAAGAACATTTAGAACTGGAACAGCATTGGCAGTGGTCGGGTCAACATTATGAAAGAACAGCCAATGCTTGGTTAGAAAATATGGATGCACATGCAATAGCGCTTAAACCTATTTTTGAGCAAACCTATGGCAAAGAGGCTGATGCTTGGTGGCAACGCTGGCGAATCTTTTTCATGGCCTGTGCTGAATTATTTGGTTTTGAGCAGGGTCAAGAATGGGTCATTAGTCATTTCTTATTTCACAAAAAGACCACTTGAAGAAGGGTTATTGATTTAGGGAAATTATATGCAGAAATCCCAAGCACACTTTCAAAAACATGCTTTAACTGAAATTTTCAATCGTTATTACTGGTTGCAAATTGGGTTGATTGCGCTGTCGATTATTATTGGAATTGGCTGTAGTGCTTGGGTGATTAAAGGTTCATTATTAAAGACCGCATTAGAACAAGAGATGGCACATTACTGGTCACGGGTAGAGCGTGATCCAAAAGCCGATTTGCCTGATACCAAAAATCTTTACGGTTATCGCTGGACCAGCAGTACTCCACCTGAACAGTTTCAGAATCTTTCTTTAAATTTAGGTGTGCATCGGATCTGGGTGGATGGTAAAGAACGTATGACCGTATATGGTGAGCAAAATGGACAGCATGTCTTACTGGTCTTTGGTGAAAGTAATGTCAATAAGCTGGTCTGGTTGTTTGGTCTAGCACCACTCATGTTCAGCCTATTTATTCTTTACAGTTTTCTATGGTGGTCAAATCGCCGTGCCAAACGCTATTTTTCGCCAATCACTCGACTCGCAAATGCCTTGGAACATATTGATTGGGCACATCACAATAAGCAAGCCTCTCCATTTCAAGATATTAATACCAATGGCAATATGGAAGCGGAATATCTGAAGCAGGCACTCGAAAAATATCATCAAGTGCTGAGTGAGTTTATTCAACGCGAACGCGAGTTCACAGGTGATGTCAGTCATGAATTGCGCACACCACTCACTATTTTAAAAGGCAATGTGCAGCTCTGTCAGGCGCGATATGGGCAAGATAAGGTTTTTACCCGCTTAAATAACACCATTGATGATATGCAGCTTTTGGTCGACACTTTATTGGCGATTGCCCGAAATACAACGCAACATTTGGCATCAGAACAGATGCTATTGTCTGAAATTATTGAAGATTTAGTCGATTCATTACAAGCGGTAAGTCAAAGCAAGGGTATCCGCATTTATGTGCAACAGGATACATCTGAGCAGCTTCGGAATCTTTATCCTTCCATGACCAAAATGGTGCTGAGTAATATTCTCAGAAATGCACTGAATTATTCGCAAGGATCAGACATTCATATCATTCAGCAGAAGCATAGCCTCTTAATTGCGGACAATGGTATTGGAATTAATCTGCCGAATGATGGCAAAGTACAGGAACTAAATAGTTCTCAACTCGATTTTGAAATTAAAGGGCATGGTATTGGCTTACAACTGGTCGAGAAACTGTGTAAACAGCTCGGTTGGTGTGTGGAATTGTTTGATCGGGAATATTATTTGTCTGTGCATCCCGAACTGAATTTAGCCGTGAGTACAGGCTTGGTTGTGGTGGTTTATTTTTATTAATATTCTCCAGACTCCATCGAAATTTTCACACCGACCCCTGAAACCGTATGCAGTAGTTTCTGTGAGAATGGTTTGTCGATCATTTTACGCAGGTTATAAATATGGCTGCGTAGGGCATCACTTTCGGGTTCCTCATCGCCCCATAATTCAATCATGATCTCTTGTTTGGTAATTACTTTGGGTGAATTGCGCATCAAAATTTTCAGGAGTTTGAACTGAATGGGCGGCAGCTCTATGCTTTGTCCCGCACGTGAGACGGTCTGTGTAGCACTATCCAGCACCAGATCATGTATTTGCAACTTATGATTGGCGACCTCACCCAAAGCGCGTTTAATGAGCGCACGAATACGCATCACCAGTTCATTAAAATCGAAGGGTTTAACCAGATAATCATCTGTGCCTGCTGCAAAGCCTTTGAGTTTGTCATCTAGTGTGTCACGCGCTGTGAGCATCAATACAGGAATATCTAAATTTTGCTGGTTGCGAATCCACTCGCATAGGTCATATCCTGAACCATCGGGTAAATTAATATCCAATAGTAATAAGTTGTAGTGCTGTGATTTGAGCAATGTTTTAGCTGCATCTAGGTTGCGTGCATGATCAATCACATAGCCATGTGCTTCTAAAAACTCGCATACTGTTGCCGCAAGTTCGAAATGATCCTCCACCATGAGGATAAAGTGATTACTCATATGCTAAAAAATTGCCGATTAATTTAATAATTGTTGCTTTAATTTAGCATTAAAAGGGGCAGTGCCAAACCAGATTTTAAAATATTGGTTGGCATTCGGATCACGTATTGCGCCTAACTTTTTTTGATTCAATTTTAATTCAAGTATCTGATTTTCATGTTGATAGTAGAGGCTGTACAAATCGCCCTGTTTCACTGGCTGATAGAGTTGAGTAATATGGTTTAACTGTGAGTTTTCATTAAAGCCGGCCACATTTTTCTTTAAGAAATAGGATGCAGCCTGCTTAAATGCCCATTCTGGAATGTCGTGGTTATAGTTAAAATCTAGGCGTATGGTCTGTTTTTCCCAAGATTTTTGACAATTGGTTGCGAAATAGCTCACCCTACCGACATTTTTTTTGGTCACAATCAGCGGGGCGCTGTTGCATTTATCTAGACTGGTCGCATTAGTCGATAGACTGACCATGAATGTTGTCGCGCCGACCAAGCTCATCAAGATTTTTTGAATGGTAAGACCCATTTGTAAGCCCCTCCAAAAATAGGTAATGAACGATACAGACCATTGGCAGGATCCCAGTAATCTTGCTGGAAAATGATTTGTTGCTTTGCATTAATCTTGATTTCACTAATGCCATAAGATGCCATAGTTTTACTACGTCCAAACATCTTGAAATCATAAGCCATATACCAATGAATATAGGCTGAATCTTCATGATGTGTTGCACTGATTAATTTTACGCTGACATTGCTGACGCGGTTATTCATGCCTTCAAAATGCTGAATCAGGTCTTGTTTGTTAGAAAATTGAGACAACGTATCATTAATATATAACTGATCTGCATAGAGACTACTCGCTTGATTCACAAAAGTTGGCGTTCCCAATGTATTGAAGGCCGCGACAAAACGGGAGCCTATCTCGTGAGCTTGTTCATCATTTAAGTTAATCCCTTGGATATTCTGATCTGCTTGAGTGTAGTCTTGGCTATAACTCGGAAGACTTTTGCAGGCAGAGAGTCCCAGCACAGTCACCACAGTGGTCATTAGTGTTGTAAAAATTTTCATCACACTCTTCCATTGTTTTTATTTAATGTAAGTAAAGTGATGTGAAGTGAACGTGAAAAATTTTGTCGCTAAAATAAATTTCAAAAAGAAATCATCACAAAAAATTCATGTTCAATTTTCTATGATTCACCCTAGAGCATAGATGTGATGTAGGCTGAATCAAGTGATTGTGAAACGGTCTAGGTTAAACATTTGGCATTTAAAAAAGGGGATGGTGTGAATATGTTTGTGGAACAAGATTTGTCTAGAATTATTGAAATGGCGTGGGAAGATCGGACGCCTTTTGAAGCGATAGCGCGTGAGTATGGTTTAAATGAAGCTGCAGTTGTACGTTTGATGCGGCAGAATTTAAAAGCGGGCAGTTTTAAATTATGGCGCAAACGTATGGCAGGGCGTAAAAGCAAGCATCAACAGTTACGATCACCTGAAATTAGCCGAGCTTACTGTTCACGTCAGTATAAACAGGCTTAAGTTAAGTGGAAATAATTTAAATATATCGTAGATATTCAAGATCATGACAGCTTTGATTGTAATTATGAGGTGGCAGATTTACTTTTTGTACGGGCATGGCGTTTACATCTTTCGGAGCAATACTTCACCTCATCCCAGCAACGTTGCCACTTTTTCCGCCAAAGAAAAGGGCGTTGGCAATAGGCACATATCTTTTCGGGTAAATGTTGTTTTTTCATAGTTTTACAATTGATCAAGTTGTTTCAATAGTGACTGGGCATGAGCCATAATCTTTGCTTTGTCTTGCAGTCGATCAAGAGTTTTATAGACCATAGACATTCGTGGGTTGTGTCGAAGTAAAGCCTCATGCCGAAGCATAAAATACCAATACAGGCTATTAAATGGGCAGCTGTCTGCTTCCGTTTTGGTCTTGACGTTATACGTACAGTGCTGGCAATAATCTGACATTTTATGAATGTAATTGCCTGATGCTGCATAAGGCTTAGTTGCCATTAAACCACCATCGGCATGCATCACCATGCCTATGGTATTGGGTAATTCGACCCATTCATAAGCATCGGCATAGACAGCTAAATACCATTCGCAAATTTCTTGTGGATGGACACCAGTCAAAAGTGCAAAGTTCCCCGTAATCATTAAGCGCTGAATATGATGGGCATAAGCATGTTGAAATGTATTACGGAAACATTCAGCCATACATGCCATTTTAGTATCGCCTGTCCAGTAATATTGGGGTAAAGGCGTTGTATGCTGGAGTGCATTTTGGTCACGATATTCAGGCATGTATAACCAGTAAATTCCGCGGACATATTCTCGCCAGCCTAAAATCTGTCGAATAAAACCTTCGACGGCATTCAAGGGTGCTTGACCATTGTAATAAGCCATTTGCGCAGCATCACAGACTTCTTTGGGCAAGAGTAAGCCACAATTTAAGTAAGGTGAAAGCAGGCTGTGAAACATAAAATCTGAGCCATGAATCATGGCATCTTGATAATCACCAAAGTAGGGCAAACACTGCGTAATAAAATGATGGAGTGCAAGCAATGCATTCTGACGCGTGGTTGCCCAGTGAAATGGTTCTATACTACCGATATGTTGAGAAAACTCTTTTTTGACTAGCTCAATTACATCTTGATCAATTTGATCACGTTCAAATACTAATGGGCTGGTCAGCGGTGGATTGCCTGACCATGCTTTACGATTGGCTTGATCAAAATTCCATTGCCCACCTATAGGTTGCTGTTCATGCATTAAATATTGAGTTTGCTTGCGCATTTCTCGATAGAAATATTCCATGCGCAGGGTTTTGTATTTTTTAGCCCATTGATTAAATTGTTCTATACCGCAAAAGAAGCGATCATCCTCCAAACAAACAATGGGGAGTTGCAGGGCGTTGCCCCATGCAGTTTCAATTTCATGCTGTAAACGATATTCACCACATTGCGTGATCACAAGTGAGCTTGCAGGGAATAACTGTTGCTGACGCTGAATGAAATCAAGCAGTTTTTTTATCTCGCTACCCCGTTTGAAGGTGTGATAACGAATTTTCCAACCTGCAGCTTTTAGCTCTTTAGCAAAATGACGCATGGCACTAAAGATCAGTGCTATTTTTTGTGGATGATGTGCAACATACGTTGTTTCTTCAAGTACTTCCGCCATAAGAATGAGATCTTCTGCGGGGTTTAAATACTTGAGAGTGGCGAGTTGGTGATTTAATTGATCACCTAAAATTAAACCAAAACGCATGAGCTGGACTTCATTAGAAGGATACTTATCAGTGTAAGTCTTTAGAACTCAATTTTCTGTGAAGCAATGTTTTAAAACTTTAGAAGCGATTTAGTGATGTACTTATTTGTTAATCTATTTTGTTGATAATGCAGAGGTTTAATATATATTTTTATACAAGCTATAGTGATTGGTTTGAAAATTAGATATAGGATTAATAAATTCAATTTCTTATGTAAAAGTTGTACTTTCAATTCTTCGAATTTATGTGATAAGAACTTAAACAAAAAAATATTCAGACATTATCGGCAATTTATGCAACAAAGTTGATCAACCATAAAATATGGTGTTCAGCTAAGTTAACTTTTCCTCGTTAGATGAACAGAGAAAATGGTCATACTTCTTTAAAGTGAAGTATGACCCAAAGCTTTTCTATACTCGAAACTGGATCAGATCGAACTAACTAGCGATTCCGCTTTAAAGATGCTCGAATATTTAGCTCGTGCAGCATGCAATTTTTGGTAGCTATCGAGCAAACGTTGATGACGATCTAGTCCTTCCAGTTTCATGCTGGTTGGCGTTAAACCGTAGAAGCGAACACTGCCATTGACTGAACCGACAGCGGCATCCATACGTTCATCACCAAACATACGACGGAAATTCACTTCATAATCTTCAAGTTCCATTTCATCATCAATTTCAACTTCGAGCACCACATTTAAACATTGGTAGAATAAACCACGTTCAACGGTGTTGGTGTTGTATTGCAAGAAGGTTTCAACCAAGTCTTTGGCTTCTTCAAATTGCTGCAATGCAAGATAAATCATGAGTTTGAGTTCAAGAATGGTGAGCTGCCCCCACACTGTATTGTCATCAAATTCGATCCCGATTAGGGTCTTGATGTCAGTATAGTCATCGAGTTCGCTTTCTTCTAAACGTTCAACTAACGCTTCTAACTGTTCATCATCCAAACGATGTAAATTCAGCGTATCTTCACGGAACAACAAGGCTTTATTGGTGTTGTCCCAGATTAAGTCTTCAACCAAATACACTTCTGAATAGTCAGGTACTAAAATACGGCAAGCTGTCGCACCTAAATGCTCATAAACTGCCATATACACTTCTTTGCCCATGTCTTTCAAGATATCAAATAAAGTCTTGGCTTCATCAACATTTTTCGCATGTCCTTCAGCACTAAAATCCCATTCGACAAAGTCATACTCAGATTTTGCACTGAAGAAACGCCAAGAGACCAGACCACTCGAGTCAATGAAGTGTTCCACAAAGTTGTTCGGCTCTGTCACAGCGTGAGAGCTAAAGGTGGGTTGTGGTAAATCATTCAAGCCTTCAAAACTACGACCTTGCATCAGTTCGGTCAGGCTGCGTTCAATCGCCACTTGCATATTTGGATGCGCACCGAAAGAGGCAAATACGCCACCCGTACGTGGATTCATTAAGGTTACACACATCACAGGGAACTGACCGCCCAGAGATGCATCTTTGACTAAAATAGGGAAGCCTTGTTCTTCTAAACCTTTAATGCCTTCAATAATACTTGGATATTTCGCCAGTACGTCAGCAGGAACATCTGGCAGCGCAATTTCACCTTCAATAATTTCACGCTTTACTGCACGTTCAAAAATCTCAGATAAACATTGGACTTGTGCTTCAGCAAGGGTATTGCCCGCGCTCATCCCGTTACTTAAATATAAGTTTTCAATTAGATTGGTTGGGAAGTACACCACCTCACCATCGGACTGACGCACGTATGGCAGTGAGCAAATACCACGTTCAATATTGCCTGAGTTGGTGTCGTATAAATGAGTACCCAAAAGTTCATTTTCAGGGTCGTAAATGGCTTTGCAATATTCGTCTAAAATTTCTGGCGGCAATTCACCATTTGGTCCAGGCTGGAACCATTTTTCTTCTGGATAATGCACATACTCGGCATTGGCAATCTCCTCACCCCAGAACTGATCGTTGTAGAACAAGTTGCAGTTCAAACGTTCAATGAATTCGCCCAATGCTGATGCTAAAGCACTTTCTTTAGTCGCACCTTTACCGTTCGAGAAACACATTGGCGAATGTGCATCGCGAATATGCAATGACCACACATTTGGCACAATATTACGCCAAGAGGCAATTTCAATTTTCATGCCCAAGTCAGCCAATAAGCCTGACATGTTGGCAATGGTTTCCTCTAAAGGTAAATCCTTACCTGTGATATGGGTGAGGTGTTCAGAAGCTAAATTCGGCATTAAAAGTGCTTGCGCATCTGCATCAATACTTTCAACTTCTTCAATCACAAAATCAGGTCCGGTTTGAATCACTTTCTTAACCGTACAGCGATCAATCGAACGTAAAATCCCTTGGCGGTCTTTTTCTGAAATATCCGCAGGAAGTTCAACTTGGATTTTAAAAATTTGTTTATAGCGATCTTCAGGGTCGACAATATTATTTTGCGATAAGCGAATGTTATCGGTTGGAATGTTACGCGCAAGGCAATAGACCTTGACAAAGTATGCTGCACACATCGCTGAAGATGCTAAGAAATAGTCGAAAGGTCCTGGTGCTGAACCATCGCCTTTGTAGCGAATTGGTTGGTCAGCAATTACAGTAAAGTCATCAAATTTAGCTTCGAGTCGAAGGTTATCGAGATAATTGACTTTAATTTCCATGTGGGCACCTAATGAAGCTTATCAGCCTAAACCAGACAGATATGCATCTAAAATATTGAATTAAAAGCAGAATGCAATGAAGAAATTGATTTGCAAAAAGAATCAGTCAAAGAATTGGGGCTGATTAAAAAACGGCTTAACGAATGCGAGCTAATTTTACAGATTTATATCTAAAAGTGGAAATGCTATCTTTAGATTTATTTAAATTTACTAGGTCAAACCCAATCTTGCCGTTATCCATTTTTTTAGGTACCTGTAAGGTTAAATTTGAGCTAAATTCTTCTCAGCCCAAATTCGCTTCCAAACAAATAGTGTCTCTAGTGGCGTGCGACCACAGCACATTTTTCCTTGATGAGTTTGTTCAGTATTTTAGAATTTTAGCCAAACGTCTAGATCAGTTTGTAATTCCTCTATTCTGCTATACAGCTTCTTTCGAAATGTAATTTGATAAAACTTCATGGCTTTGTTGCACAAAGCTGTTCGTAAGGTCTGATTCAGCAATATAATTCTCAGATGAACAAGCCTGCACCTAAAATCTACCATACAACCAACTGGTTCAAATACAATCAAGCCTTAATTAATCGAGGAAACATCTCGATTTGGTTGAATTCTAAAACTCAATGGTATGCTCAATCAAAAGGTAAACATGGTCGAAATCAAACCTATTCTGATGTAGCTATTCAGTGTTGTTTGATGATCAAATCTTTATTTCGGTTATCTTTGCGTATGGTCACTGGCTTTGTTCAAAGTCTCATTCAGCTTTGTGGTTTAGATTGGACAGCGCCAGATTATTCCACTATTTGCAGAAGATAAAGGCGTATTGATCTTGTAATTGGTTATCAAAAAAGTGATGGACTACATCTGCTTGTCGACTCTACTGGCTTAAAATTTTTAGGAGAAGGCGAATGGAAACGCAAGAAACATAGGCCAGAATATCGCCGCCAATGGCGTAAATTACATATTGGTATAGATGCTGAAACCCTTCAAATACGGGCAGTTCAGCTCAGCACTAACAATGTGAGTGATTCGCAGGTACTTGGTGATTTACTTGATCAGATTCCACAAGATGAGCAGATTGACTCCGTATATACTGATGGGGCTTATGACACAAAACAATGCCGTCAAGTAATTTCGGATCGGCAAGCACATGCAGTGATTCCACCTAGGAAAAATGCGAGACCTTGGAAAGATACAAAAGTTCATTCTCTGGAGCAAAATGAATTACTTCGAACAGTTAAGTATTTAGTAAGAACAATATGGAAAAAATGGTCAGGTTAGCATCGGCGCAGTTTGGTTGAAACCAAGATGCATTGCATCAAATTATTGGGGGATAAACTTAGTGCGAGAAACTTTCAAAGCCAAGTCAATGAGATTCATGCACGTGTGGCAGTATTAAATGAATTTACGGAATTAGGCCGACCTCATACCCGAGTTGTATCTTAAAATTGAGTAGCTCAGAGTAGCTTTAATTTTTAAATCTTTGTGCAACAAAGCCAGTCGTCATTGACAAATACATACGGATGTTAATAGAGTTAGGTGGCTTATTATATTGTAGCTAATTAAATGAATCTCGAAAAAAAGTATCAAGTGCTTTTAAGTGAAGCAAACAAACGCCAACTGCCTGATATTGAGAGTATAGAACTGTGTTTCATGGCACTTTCATTGGCTACGCATATTGATGCTGATTGTGCAGAACAACTGGCTGTACATGGACTATCAGAAGGCAGATTTATTCTTTTGTTCTTACTTGATGCTGCCGAAGATGGGATTGCCCCAAAAGATTTAGCTGAACAAGTAGGCATTACTCGACCAACGGTGACTGGCTTGGTTGATGGTTTGGAGCGTGAGGGCTTAGTAGAGAGACATGCCGATCCTGAAGACCGCCGAGCCTTAAAAATTCAACTTACAGCAAAAGGTAAGTCGATCGCTAAAAATGTATTTGAGCAGCATAGCCGTTGGATCGCCAAAATATTCGGGAATTTAACTTCACAAGAACGACAACAATTCACCCAATTACTCGCAAAGGTTTCGAATAACCTCAATAACAAGGAATAATTATGAATCAGTATCTCATCGAACTTTATACACCTAATTCAACTTGGAAAGGCTTGTCTTCAGATGAGCGTACTCAATACTTAAATAATATTGGTGCAGCGATGGGCCAGTTAACGGAACTTGGTGTTAAAGCATTGACACTCACTCAAATCGACTCACAAGTTGATCAGAGTAGTGAACATCAATTTTTAGGTGTCTGGTACTTCCCAAATGAAGAAGCTCGTGATGCGTTACTTACTGGCATTAAAGCAAGCGGTTGGTATGATTACTTTGATCATGTAAATGCAGCTGGCAAGGAAGGTAACTTTGCCGAGCACCTTGAAGCTCTTTCTAAAATATAATTTGCCTCCATTAACAATTAACAGCCTTATAGTCCTGTTAAGAGATAAAACGCCTTACAATTTGAAGGCGTTTTATCATTAACTAAGGATTAGAAATTAATAACAAAATAAAGTGCGATAGGAACCGTAACCAAAGCCAGCATTGTACTTAACATGACTGACGTAGCCGCTTTTTCGGGGTGTAAGCCCAAAGTATTTGAGATTACAACAACATTGCCAGCCATTGGTGTAGCAACCATGAGAGCAATAATCTGCAAGATTTGTTTATCTACTGGAATAATAAACATGAAGATCAATATGCCAACAATTGGGTAAATAAGATGCTTCCATGTCAATGATAAGGCTGAGAAAAGCCAATCCACTTCAATTTTAGAGAATTTTGCAATCGTGATACCGATAGTCATCATGCCTAAAACACTATATGCACCTTTAAAGTTCGCCAGAAATGAAAGGAGTACATCGTTAAATTGAATATCGAGATATTTAAAAACGATACCAATAAATGCTGCGTACAAGATCGGCATTTTAACGACTTTAAAAATACTCTCTTTTACATTTAATGAGCCCTTAGCGGTAAGAAAATAGCCGACTGTAAACTCATAGAGGTTAATGCCGATAATGATAAAAATAGCGATCGCAATTTGTGTTTTGTCAAAGATTGCGAGTACCAGTGGAAGCGCAAAATAACCAGTGTTCCCTGTGCCAGCAGCAAAGCCAAATAGGTTTACACGACTATCTTTCCAGAAACATCTTGCGAACATTAGACCAGCAATAGCCATGAAGGATGCCAGTAAAAATGCACCCAAAGAATACTTCAGATATGTCCAATTGGCAGGGGATTCCACAATCGAATAAAAGATCACAAAAGGAGAAATAATATAAACAAGCAATGTTGAAATATCTTTTGAGTCCAATTTTAACTTTTTACCAACTATCCAACCAACAACAGAGATTGCGATTAATAAAAAAACGCTTAATACAACTTCAAAAATCATCTTAAAACCAACTATTCAATATCCAAAACTGTGGCTGATGAGAATGTGTATGTTCCATAACATTTCTGCAGCCATCGTTTCCCTGTAATCTCACCACGCCCATGTAAACAACGAAGATTATTAAAAATAATCAGATCCCCAGCACCCCAAGACTTTTGAACTTGGCATTCAGAGACAGCGGTTTTTAATTCAAATAAAGCACACTCGCTTGCTTCATCAGTCGCATTGACGTTATGTAAAGCAGCCTTGATTTCGTAATGCCCATCCACCAAGTCAAAGATAGAACTTCGAATACGTCTGTTCTTTACTTTGAATGTTTCAGGGGCTGTATGTACAAAACGAGGTTCAACCAAGACTTCTCTGGATTTCTGGCTGAGCTTGTTTACAACATCAGATAGCTTGACCAAGTTAGTCGAAGTCTTTTTTTCATCTACTAGACACATCAACGACAGGGTGTGTGGTCTGATATTTCTCGACAAATAGGCTCCATCGGTATGAAAGTCGAACTCTGCCACGCCTTCACTTGAGATGCTTTTATTATCAGCACGATCAACAGGGGTGATCTCATGGACCAAAGCACCTTGCTTTTCTTCTTTGAAGGCAAATGGATTCAAACCACAAGCCTTTGTGACACCCAAAAGAACGAGCTCTGAAATATATCCCTTTGTGTAGGGTCTGGAGGCACTTGTCGGTGGTGGGCACAACTGATCATCAATGGGGAGATTTGAAAACTCAATTAGACCTCCACCTATACGGAGTTCATTTAAATGAATATCTCTTAAATTGAGATACTTTCTTGCCAAACTCGCACTGTGTTCGATAATTGATGATGTAAGGCATTCATTAAATTCTGGCAATGCTTTTAATTCATTTTTCCAAGAATTAGCACAATGTTCGTCAATCTTGATTTGCATGATGTTCCTATGACGCAATTTGATTATTA